>NZ_AP022568.1:2894497-5788994 GCF_010727605.1 Mycobacterium simiae | reverse complement strand
TTCATCGAGATGGGCAAGACGACCTGCGTGACCCCGCCACCGTCCCCGAGGGCGCAGCTACCGCGCCTTCGACCTGATGGAAGCCGGTCCGGACCATATCGCGTCGATGCTCTCGGATCTGGTCGGACTCTTCGATGCCGGTGTTAACGCCGTTGCCCGTCAAGGTGTTTGACGTGCGGTCGGCGTCGGCGGCGTATCGGTTTGTTAGTCAGGCCCGCCAGATCGGCAAGGTGGTGCTGACGTTGCCGGATGGTCCCGACGATCGCTTGTTTGCGACGTCGGGGGTGGCTTGGCTGGTGGCAGTGTGGTGATTACTGGGGTACCGGGATGGCTGGTGCGGCGGTGGCTGAGCATCTGGTGACCCGGTATGGGTGGGCCATGTGGTGTTGGTGAGTCGTCGGGGCCGAGGCGCAGGGGCCGCTGAGGTGGTGGACCGGCTGACGGTGGCGGGGGCTGAGGTGTCGGTGGTGGCCTGTGATGTGGCTGATCGCGGGCGGTGGGTGAGTTGGTTGGGGTTGTCGCCGCGGTATCCGTTGGGGTGTGTTCCATGCCGCTGGTGTGCTCTGATGATTGATTGGTTCGTTGACGCCGGAGCGGATGGATGTGGTGTTGCGGGCCAAGGTTGATGGTGCGTGGAATTTGCATGAGTTGACCCGGGATCACGATGTGTCGGCGTTTGTGTTGTTTTCGTCGATGGCTGGCATCGTTGGTTCGCCGGGGCAGGGTAACTATGCGGCGGCTAACAGTTCCTCGACGCGTTGGCGACTGCGCGGCGGGCGCAGGGTCTGCCGGGGTTGTCGGTGGCCTGGGGCTGTGGGAACAGGCCAGCGGCATGACCGGACACCTCGACGAGCGCGACAAAGCCCGCATGAGCCGAAGCGGACTGGCACCGCTATCCACCCCGCACGCGCTGCAACTGTTCGACGAAGCCATGCTGGCCGACCGCCCACTGCTGGTTGCCGCACGCATCGACCCCTCCGGGCTGGGTACACGCGGCGCCGTCCCACCCGTGCTCCGTGATCTGGTCGCCCGGCCGGGCCGTCGACTCATCACCGACGCCGGAGCCGCCGTCCCGACGTCGGGCCTGGCCACCCGGCTGCACGGGCTCAGTCCCGAGCAGCGCCACCACCAACTGGTGGAACTGGTGTGCACCAACGCCGCAACGGTTTTGGGTCGATCGAGCGCCGATCTCGAGGCGCAGCTGCCGTTCCAGGATCTCGGCTTTGATTCGCTGACCGCGGTGGAATTACGCAACCGGCTGAAAACCGCGACCGGACTCACCCTTTCGCCGAACCTGATCTTCGACTTCCCGACACCGGCGGCGCTGGCCGAACACATCGACCAGCAGCTGAGCTCCGCGACACCCGGGGCATCGGCCGCCGAGCCCGAGCGGCTGGCTCGGTTCAACGACATCGCCCGCGAGCTACAGACCCTGGTCAATCAACCCGACTGGACCCCCGACGACAAGACCCGCCTGGCCGCCCGCATCCAAGCCATCCTGGCCGAGCTGGAAAGTCCACCGCCGACCGCACCCGACGAAACGCAGCTGCTCGACGACGACATCGCCACCGCCACCGAACGCGAACTCTTCGCCATCCTCGATGACGACTACGGCCCCTGATGGCACCCACCGACGTCGCGATCATCGGCCTGGCCTGCCGGCTGCCCGGAGCCGGCAGCCCGAATGAGTTCTGGAAGGTGCTGCGGGACGGACGCGAAGAGAACCGGTTACCCGGAAACGCGGCCGAGTTTGACGCCGACTTCTTCAACCTCTCCCCGCGCGAGGCCCGCGCAATGGACCCGCGGCAGCGGCTGGCCCTCGAACTGGCCTGGGAGCTATTCGAAGACGCCTTCCTGATCCCGGAAACCATTCGTGGCGACTATGTTTCGATCCACCTCGGCGCAATGAACGACGACTACGCCGTCCTGACGCTTCGCGCGGGCGGCGACCACCTCGACCACCATTCCTTCGGTGGGCTCAGCCGCGCGATGATCGCCAACAGAATCTCTTACGCCTTCGGTTTGCAGGGCATCAGCATGGCGATCGACTCCGGGCAATCGTCGTCACTGGTCGCCGTCCACCTAGCGTGCGAGAGCCTGCGCGCCGGTGAGTCGACGCTTGCCGTCGCCGGCGGCATCCATCTCAACCTGGCCGACGAAACCGCAATGCTGGAACACGAATTCGGCGCCTTGTCGGTCTCCGGTCACACCTACGCATTCGACCGCCGCGCCGACGGGTACGTGCGGTCCGAAGGCCGGCCTGGTGCTGCTCTGCCGTTACCCAACGCCATCGAGGACGGCGACCGCATCCGCGCGGTCATCCGCGCAACTGCAGTCAACAATGCCGGGCACAGCTCGGCCGGGCAAACCGTGCCGTCGACCTCGGCACAGGTCGCGGTCATCCGTCGCGCGCTCGCACATGCCGGCCTGGGCAGCGACGATATCGACTACATCGAGGCGCACGGCACCGGCACCGAAGTCGGCGACCCGATCGAGGTCTGCGCCCTGGGCGAGATCTTCGCCGGACGACGACAGGGCCCGGTGCGCCTCGGCTCGGTGAAGACCAACATCGGCCACACGGGGGCCGCCGCCGGCATCGCCGGCCTGCTCAAGACAGTGCTCGCCCTGGACAACAGCATGATCCCGGCGAGCCTCATTACGACGGAGCCACAGCCGGCGATCTGAAAGACCATGGCCTGCAGATCAACACCACGCCGACCAGCTGGCCGGCACCGGCCGGCCGCGGCGGGCCGGGTGTCGTCATTCGGAATGGGCGGGACGAACGCGCACGTGATCCTCGAGCAGGCGCCCCCGATGCCCCCCACGCTGACGTCGGCGGCACCGCAGACACCGGTGGCCTGGGTGTTCTCGGCCCGTTCCGAGCTGGCACTGACCAACCAGGCTGCGCGGCTGGCGGCCCATCTTGACGCCGAGCCGGAATTGACGGTGCCCGACGTGGCCTGGTCGCTGGCCACCACTCGCGCGGTGCTCGAGCATCGAGCTGTGTTGGTGGGCAGCGACCGGCACGGGCTGACAACGGGTTTGGCGCGGCTGGCCGCTGGTGATTCCGATGCGGTGGCCGGACGGGCCAAACCGCTGGGCAAGACGGTGTTCGTCTTCCCCGGGCAGGGCTCCCAATGGCTGGGGATGGGGCGGCAGCTCTACGACCGGTGGCCGGTGTTCGCCGAGGCTTTCGACGCGGCCGTCGTCGCGCTGAATCGGCATACGAGCGCCGACGTGCGCGACGTCATCTGGGGGGACAGCGCGCAGTTGCTGGGCAACACCGAGTATGCGCAGCCTGCGTTGTTCTCGATCGGGGTGGCGTTGACGGCACTGTTGCGCAGCTGGGGAATCGAACCCGACCTGGTGATGGGCCATTCAGTCGGCGAGATCACCGCTGCACACGTCGCGGATGTGCTGACGCTCGAAGATGCCGCCCGGCTGGTTGCCGCCCGGGGCCGGCTGATGGCCGAGCTTGCGGCCGGCGGCGTCATGGTCGCGATCGCCGCGGGCGTGGAAGCGGTTGCCCCGTTGCTCAGCCCCGACGTCGCGATCGCGGCCGTCAATGCCGAAGATTCCGTGGTGGTTTCGGGTGCCGAGGGCCCCGTGCACGCCCTGGCCGACCGATTCGCGCAACAGGGTACCCGAGTGCACCGGCTGGCGGTGTCTCACGCGTTTCACTCGGCACTGATGGAGCCGATGATGGACGAGTTCGGTCACCTCATCGCCGGTATCACGCCCCATGAACCACGAATTACGCTGGTATCCAACATGACTGGGCAATTGGCCGAACCCGGCTACGGGTCGGCGGCATATTGGGTTGAACATGTGCGCCGTCCGGTGCGGTTCGTCGACGGCGTGCGGTTGGCGGAGTCGCTGGGAGCCGGGGTGTTCGTCGAAGTGGGGCCGGCGGCGGCCTAAGCGCCGCCATCGGGCGGTCGTTGCGCGATGAGGATGCGGCCGCGGTCGCGATGCTGACCCAAGACCGGCGCGAAGTCGAAGACATACTGGACGCGGTCGGGGAACTGTTCTGCCAAGGGACGCATGTTGTTTGGCCCGCGGTGCTCAGTGGACTGGCTGCCCGGCGCGTCGGTCTTCCGACGTATGGCTTTGCCCGGCAACGTTTCTGGCTGGACACCGACGGTGCGGCGTCGGCTCCGGTGAGCCGGGCGGCCGGCCTGGCTGAGGAGTTGCGGACACTGCCGCCCGACGAGCAACACCGGCGGCTGCTGGAGTTGGTCTGCGCACACGCGGCAACAGTGTTAGGACACTCGAGTGGCCGCGACATCGACGTCGACCGCGCCTTTCAGGACTTCGGCTTCGAATCGCTGACCGGGGTGGAACTTCGCAACCGGCTCAAATCCGCCACCGGATTGGCGTTGTCGCGCACCCTGATATTCGACTTTCCCACTCCGTCGGCGCTGGCCGCTCAGCTGCGCCAGCGACTGCTGCACGGCGAGGAGGCAATGTCTGGCACAGAGTCCGACGATGACGAGGTCTGGGCAACGCTGAGAAGGATTCCGCTGCGCGAACTTCGGCGAACGGGATTGCTGGACAAGTTGCTGGTGCTGGCCGGTGAGACCGAACCACCGCTCGCCGAGGTGGCGGTCGATGGTGACGTCATCGACTCGCTCAGCACCGATGCGTTGATCGCGCTGGCGTTGGAGTCCAACAAAACCGACGATATCGAATGACGAAATCCCCGTTGAGGGAACACGATTACGACCTTCACCACGATGTATCCGACACATGTTGAATAGCTGTATCTTTGCGGGCCTGAACCGGGCCGCATACACTTTCGTGCAGTGGGGGGAATCGTTCTGAGCAGAGGCTAGATATGAGCGTCATCGCAGGTGTGTTCGGTGCATTGCCGCCGCACCGCTACAGCCAGAGCGAGATCACCGATCAGTTCGTCCAGCTTCCGGCGCTGCAGGAACACGAAGATATCGTGCGGCGGTTGTACGCCGGTGCGAAGGTCAACAGTCGCCACCTGGCGCTGCCGCTGGAGCAATACCTGTCGCTGACCGATTTCAGCGAGACGAACGAGATCTACATCGAAAAGGCGGTCGACCTCGGCTGCGAGGCGCTAAAGGGCGCCCTCGAAGACGCCGGGCTGCAACCCCGCGACGTCGACATGATCGCCACTACCACCGTCACCGGAGTGGCGGTGCCATCACTGGACGCCCGCATCACCGGCCGCCTCGGTCTGCGCGCAGACATTCGGCGGATGCCGCTGTTCGGGCTGGGGTGCGCCGGCGGCGCGGCCGGCGTGGCCGCGCTGCACGACTACCTGCGCGGGGCCCAGGACGGCGTCGCGGCCCTGGTGTCGGTCGAGCTATGCTCGCTGACCTTCCCCACGGTCAAGCCGACCGTCTCCGGGTTGGTCGCTACCGCGATGTTCGGTGACGGGGCGGCCGCGGTGGTCGCGGTGGGGGATCGGCGCGCCGAAGGCGACGAGCAGGGCCGGGCCGGCGGTCCGGACATCGTCGATTCACGCAGCCGCCTCTACCCCGATTCGCTGCAGGTCATGGCGTGGCACGTCGGATCATCGGGTCTACAGCCGGTGCTGTCCCCGGAACTGGCCCCCATGATTGAGCGCCACCTGGCCGACGACGTCGACCAGTTCCTCAGCCGACACGGCCTGACCCGGGACGACATTGAGGCCTGGGTCAGTCACCCGGGCGGCCCGAAGGTGATCGAGGCGATCGGCAAGTCCCTCGGCCTGCGGCCCGAGGCACTGGAGTTGACCTGGCGCTCGCTGGGCGAGATCGCCAATCTCTCGTCGGCGTCGGTGCTGCACGTGCTGCGCGACACCATCGCCAAACCACCACCCGCCGGCAGCCCCGGGCTGATCGTCGCGATGGGGCCCGGCTTCTCGTCCGAACTCGTACTACTGCGCTGGCATTAAGGCGTCGACTTCGACGAAGACCCCCGGCTTGGGACTCAGCGCCGCGAGGTTGGCCGCGCGGATGCGTTGTGGGGGCAGGCGGAGCGTTGTTCGGCTGACTAGCCGGGCCAGCATCACCGTCATCTCCATCGTCGCCATCACCGACCCGATGCACCGATGCAATCCGCCGCTGAACGGAATGAACTCGTGCGGTGCGGGCTTGCGGTACTCCGCGGCCCGCGGATCCCACCGCTCCGGCCGGAATTCGTCCGGCTGCGGCCACACTTCGGGCAGCCGGTGCGTGACATAGGCGCTGAAGATCAGCAACCGGCCGGCGCGGATCCGGCCGCCGTCGAAGTCGAGGTCGCGCATCACCCTGCGGGCCGAAATCACCGCGGGTGAGTACAGCCGAAGCGTTTCCTGCACCACGCCATTGAGGTAGGTCAGGGAGGTCAGGTCGGCCGCCCAGGTGCCCGGTGACCGATCGCCCAGGACCCGACGCACTTCGTTGGCGGTCCGCTCCCACGCGCCCGGCAAGCTCAGCAGCAGGTAGATCGCCCAGGCCAGCGCCCCGCTGGTGGTTTCGTAGCCGGCGGTGATAAGCGAGATGATCGAGTCGCGAATCTCGTTGTCGCTCAGCGTATATCCCTCTTCACCCCGGCCCTCGATCAGCATGGTCAGCAGGTGATCGTCGGTCCGGGGCTGCCTGCGCGCCTGGATGATCTGACCGTCGATGAAATCGTTGAGGTGTTGCCGCGCGGCCACCGCCCGCCGCCAGCCGGGGGCTCGGAGACGTTGCTGCAGCGAAACCAGTTGGGGCAGCTGATGAGTCAGATCCAGCAACGGTTGCAGGTGCTCGCCCACAAAGTCGGAATGCTGCGCGAGTCGCGGGCCGAACAGGCTCTCGATGGTGCTGCGCCGCACCGCGCCGCGGCACTGCCGGTAGATGTCCAGCCGTTGGCCCGGTTGCCAACCGTTGATGACGAGGTCGATATTGGCGACCATGGTCCCCAGATAGTCCTGAACCTGGCGATGCCGCAGCCCCGGCGCCACCACGCTGCGGCGGCGCCGGTGATCGTCGCCGTCACTGACGATCAGCGCGGTCGGCCCGTCGACGATGGCCAGGTTTTCGAACGTCTTCGCCCAGCTGAACGCGTCGGCGTTGGCGAACACGAACTTGTTCGCCGCCGGCCCGAGGAGATACGTGTAGCCGTGGCGGCCGATCCCGGCATCGATCACCGCGCCGCGGCGCCGGTACAGCGCGAGCAGCGCTTGCCCGGGCAGGTAGCGGACCGGTCGGCGCGGCGGCGTCCTCATGGCATCATTCGACCACTTCGGAGAGCTCCAGCCACCGGGTTTCCAGCGCGGCGACCTCGTCCTCCAGGTCGCGGAGCTCGCCGGTCAACCGGGTGATGCCGACGTGGTCGGATTGGTCGTGCTCGGCGAGCTCGACGTGTTTGGCGGCGATGCGATCCGCCAGCCGGGCCAGCTGGCGGTCGACGGCGGCCAGCTCCTTTTCCGCGGCGCGGCGCTGTGCGCCGGACATCGCCTGCGGCCGCGACGGCGGCTGAGCGGAAGCCTGAGACGGCACCGGCGCGCTCGCGGACCGTCCCGCCAGCCGCAAATACTCGTCGATGCCGCCGGGCAGGTGGCGCAATCGGCCGTCGAGGATCGCGTATTGCTGATCGGTGACGCGTTCCAGCAGGTAGCGGTCGTGGGAGACCACGATCAGCGTGCCCGGCCAGGAGTCGAGCAGGTCTTCGGTCGCGGTCAGCATGTCGGTGTCGACGTCGTTGGTGGGCTCGTCGAGCAGCAGGACGTTCGGTTCGGACAGCAGCGTGAGCATCAGCTGCAGCCGCCGCCGCTGGCCGCCGGACAGCTCGCCGACCCGTGCCGAGAGCTGGCCCCGTCCGAAGCCGAGGCGTTCCAGCAGCTGGGCAGGCGTCACCTCGCGGCCCTCGACCTGGTAGCCGCCGCGCAGCCCGCTCAGCACGTCGGCAATACGGTCGCCGGTAAACGGGTCAACAAGTCGCCCTGCTGGTCGAGTACCGACAACCGCACGGTCTTGCCGCGCTTGACCCGTCCGCTATCCGGCGTGATCGTGCCCGCGATCAACCCCAGCAGCGTCGACTTACCCGCTCCGTTGGCGCCGACGATGCCGGTTCGTTCCCCCGGTGCGATGTGCCATTCGACGTCGCGCAGCACCGGGCGACCGCCGTAGCAGACCGACACATCCAGCAGGTCGATCACGTCCTTGCCGAGCCGGGCCGTCGCCAGCTTGGCCAACTCGACGGTATTGCGCAGCGGCGGCACGTCGGCGATCAACTGGTTGGCGGCATCGATGCGGAACTTCGGCTTGGAGGTCCGCGCCGGCGGCCCGCGGCGCAGCCAGGCGAGCTCCTTGCGCATCAGGTTCTGTCGTTTGGCTTCCGCCACGGCGGCCTGCCGGTCGCGCTCGACGCGCTGCAACACATAGGCCGCGTATCCGCCCTCGAACGGTTCGACGATGCCGTCGTGCACCTCCCACGTCGTGCTGGCCACTTCGTCGAGGAACCACCGGTCATGCGTCACCACCAGCAGGCCGCCGGCGTTGCGCGTCCAACGCTGTTGCAGGTGATCCGCCAGCCAGGTGATGCCCTCGATGTCGAGGTGGTTGGTGGGCTCGTCGAGGGCGACGACATCCCAGTCACCGATCAGCAATTGGGCCAGCTGCACCCGCCGGCGCTGTCCACCGCTGAGCGTGGAAACCGTTGCATGCCAATCCAGATCGGCGACAAGCCCAGCCACCACGTCGCGAATACGTGGGTCGCCGGCCCACTGATGCTCGGCCGCCTCGCCGACCAGTGTCCAGCCCACGGTGCGGGCCGGGTCCAGGGTGTCGGCCTGGCTGAGCACACTGACTCGCAACCCGCTGCGCCGGGTAACGCGACCGGCGTCGGGTTGCAGCTCACCGGTCAGCAGACGCAGCAGACTCGACTTGCCGTCGCCGTTGCGTCCGACGATGCCGATGCGAGCGCCGTCGCTGACCCCCCAACGAGATCGACTCGAACACGACCCGAGTCGGGTATTCCAGGTGAACGGCCTCGGCCCCCCAGTAGGTGCGCCACCGGGCAATTATTCGAGAGTGAGCAACGCGTGGTCGACGTGGGTCCGGGTGTCCGGCGAAGAGGTTCCGGCGACGGCCTTCAAAAATCGCACGGCCAGGTCACGAACCTTGAGGTTGGTCTCCTGGGAGCGCCAGACCAAGACGTCGAAGGCGCGCTCGGCCGAGATGCCGTAGGCAGCTATCAGCACGCCCTTAGCCTGCTCGATGGCCGCGCGGGCGTCGGCCACCGCCTCGAGGACCTGGGTGATGTCGGAGTGCAGCGAATCGGTGACGTCAACGTAAAAACCCGACGTGCCGATCAGCGCGCCGGTGTCGTCGAGCATTTCCTCGCCCGCCACGATGACGCAGCGGGTGTGGCCGGCCTTGTCCACGAGCCGGTGTCGGCTGCTGAACGGCTCGCCACTGACCACGCGGTCCAGCACCGTCGCGACGCCCTCGCGGTCGTCCGGGTGCTTGTGCTGCAGCAGGAGTTCTGTGGTGGGCTCCACCGTTCGCGGTTCATAGCCGTGCATGCGTGCAACAGCATCGGACCACTCCCAGCGCTCGCCGTCGAGAAAGAACTTGAATCTGCCGACTCGCTGCGGTTCGCCGAGGCCTAAGACCAAGTCGATGGCCCCCAGCTGAGCGGTATCGTCGTCGAAGTTCACAGTCATCGCGGGCCCCCGAAATACGTTGGTTCCACTTCGGTGATATTGCCGATATCGACGTCCGTCAACCAGACTCCTGTTGCGGCTGCGCAGGTTTTGGTGGCTCAGCTAACTCGGAACTGCTCGGCGTCCGGGCGCTTGAAGTCCAGGCCGAGTCCGGGCCGTCCCTGATCGGGCCGCAGTACCCCGCCCGCTGGGGGCAGCACGCCGTCGAAAAGCAGCTGTTCGATGCGATGGTGGTCGTGGAAGTACTCGAGATGCCGCAGGTTCGGGATCGCCGCGGCCACGTGAGCATGCAGGTTAGGGGCGCAGTGTCCGGATACCTCGACGTTGTTCGCGGCGGCAACGGCCGCGGCGCGCAGCCAGTCCGTGATGCCGCCGCAGCGGGTGACGTCGATCTGCAGACAGTCGACCGCCTCGGCGGCCAGCATCCGGTTGAAATACGCCAAGTCGTAGCCGTATTCGCCGGCGGCGACGTCCGGGCGCACCTGATCGCGCACCTGCCGCAAGCCGACGAGGTCATCGGATGACACCGGTTCTTCGAACCATGTGACATGGTGCTCGTCCATGGCGTGCGCGACCCGGATCGCCTGCTTGCGGCCGTAGCCGCCGTTGGCGTCGACATACAGTGCCACATCATGACCAATAACCTTGCGCGCGAAGGCGATCCGCCGGATATCGCGACGCGGGGCAGAGCCCGACGACTCACCGATTTTGATTTTGACCCGCGGAATCTTCCAGCCGTCCACCCAACACTCGAGTTGCGTTCGAGTCGTGTGTTCGTCGTAGGTGGTGAATCCCCCGCTGCCATAGATCGGTACCTCGGGCCGCGCCATGCCGAGCAGCCGGCAAACCGGCGTTTCCAATAGTTTGCCCTTGAGGTCCCACAGCGCCGTGTCGACCGCCGAGATCGCGCAGGCGACCAGGCCCGGACGTCCGTTGTTACGCATCGCCGTGACCATCGACTGCCACGCGGCGGTGATGTCGAGGGCACAATGCCCTGTGACGGCATGGGCGAGCGGGCCGGCGATCAGTTCGCGGGCGACGCTGCTCGCGTAGGTATAGCCGATCCCACGCCGGCCCCCCGCGGTCACCTCCGCCAATACCAGCGTCGTGGCGGTCCACGCGAACGTGCCATCGGCTTCTGGTGCGTCTGTGGGTATTTCGTACGCCTGGGCGGTGACCTGGTCGATGCAGACGTCCGAGCGGCTGGTGGTTGTGGTCATCTGAGCTCCTGCAGGTTCAACCGGGCGAGGACGGCGCTCGGCGGATCGTGGCGCTGAGAATGCGACGGCGGGGGAGCCCGACGAAACTGAGCCGTATCCAAACCATCACCATGGTCCTCGTCGGGCGGCCAGGGCGCCCAGCACACCGACGCCAAGGGCCAGCACCGCGGTGCCGCCGGCGACGCGATGGCGGGACAACCACACCTGCGGGCTCCGGCCGTGGGACCTGTCATCGAAGCCGCCGTGGGCGCCGTGATCGCTGCCGGGGCGTCGTCAACCGGTCTCCATAAGTTGTCCGGTCGTTGGCCGCTGGTGTGTTGATCGGTCTGCTGGGAGTCGTATCCCGTTTGGCCGAGGTAACGGTCCAGTAGGGGGGCGATGAACTTCTGCGCGACCAGTGTGACCGCAGTGCTGTCGCCGACCCAGTATTGTTTGCGCCCCGGATGAGCGGCGGCGTAAGCGACGGCCCGCGCGGCGAGTTCGGGTTGATAGATCGGCGGTACCGGTTGTGGAAGCCGAGGCAATCGCGACAGCACCCAAGAGAATTGCGGGGTGTTGACCGCCGGCATCTGTACCAGGGTGATCCGCACCCGGGAGCCTTCGTGCAGCAGCTCACAGCGCACGGACTCGGTAAAGCCGTTGATCGCGTGCTTGGCTCCGCAATAGGCCGACTGCAGCGGGATGGCCCGCTGGCTCAACGCGGACCCGACCTGGACGATCGCGCCGCGGTCGCGGGGCAGCATCTTTGCCAGCGCGGCCATCGTCCCGTGCACGTAGCCCAGGTAACTGACCTCGGTGACGCGCCTGAACTCGGCGGGGCTGATGTCGCGGAGAGGAGCGAAAACGGAGGTGAATGCGACGTTGATCCAGGTATCGATGGGCCCGAACGCGGCCTCGGCCTGATCCGCGGCGCCCTGGACCGCCGAAAAATCGGCGACGTCAGTCGGGATGGGCAGCGCGTTGCCGCCACCCGCCTCGACGTCGCGGGCCGCGCCGTCCAGCCCTGCCGCGCCGCGGGCGAGCAAGGTGACGTTGGCTCCGCGCTGGCCGAAAAGTGCAGCGGTGGCGCGCCCGATTCCGGCGCTGGCTCCGGTGATTACGACGTTGTGTGCCATCGGAATTGTCCTTCGCGATCACTCGCAGGAATCGGAGTCATCAAGCATCGCTGCGCATTCGAGGAGCAGGCGGCCGGGTTGTATCGATCTTCCCAGCCGCCATTCGCTCGGCCAGCCGGGATGCCAGCGCCATGATGGTCAATGCGGGGTTGGCCGAACCCTGGGTGGGACAGACCGACCCGTCGGAGATGAACAGGTTCGGTACGCCCCACACGCGGTGGTCGGCGTCGACCACCGAATTCGCTGGGTTGGTGCCCATCCGAGCGCCGCCGATCAGGTGAGCGAAGCGCTGGATGGTCAGAATGTCCTGGGCGTCGGCAGCATGCAGGATGTCCGCGATCACTTTGGTGGAGTACTTCATGTTGGCCTTATCGTTGTCGCACAGCGTGTAGTCGAACCGGGCGACGGGCAGGCCGTAAGGGTCGCGCTCGTCGGCCAGGGTGACCCGATTGTCGGGTTGCGGCAGCAGCTCGTTGAGCACCCCGACCGTCGCCCAGTGGTTGTAATCGCGCATGTACTCGCGCATGGCCCGGCCCCAAAGTCCTTCGGCGAGCACATGTTCAGCCCAGCCGATGGGCATCGGGGACACGGTCTGGATGGCGAATCCGCGGGCGAATCCCCGGGCGGGGTCGGTCTCGTAGAACTGTTCGGAGCTGACCTCCGGCGGAGGTGCCTTGTACATCCGAACCTCTTCGGGCCACCGGCCCGCGGACTGGGCCGCGCCTTGCACCATCACATAACGCCCGACCTGATCATCGTCGTTTCCCAATCCATCCGGAAACCTCGCGCAGGCCGAGTTCAGCAGCAGACGGGGGGTTTCGATCGAATATCCCGCGACGGCAACCACTTTAGCCCTCTGCAACCGTTCGGAGCCGCCGACCGTGTCGTAGTACACCACGCCCCGCGCCGAACCGTTCTCGTCGAGTTCGACACGGGCGGCCATGCAGTTTGCGCGGATCTCCGTGGCGTGCGCCAAGGCATCGGGCAGGTGCGTGACGTAGGGGCTGGCCTTCGCGTTGACCTTGCAGCCCTGCAGGCAGTAACCGCGGTAGATGCAGTGCGGCCGATTACCGAAGGTGCCGTTGACGATGCCGACGGGCCCCACCCGCATCTCGATCCCGCGCTCCAGCGCTCCGCGCCAGATCTTGGCCGCCGAGCCTGAAATAGGGTGTGGTGAAAAGGGATAACGGTGTGGGTCACCCCACGGCCAGTTCTGTCCGGCGACCGGCAGTTCGAGTTCCACCCGCTCGTAGTGGTGGCGGATGTCTTCGTAGCGGATGGGCCAGTCGGCCCCCACCCCGTCCAGCGTGTAGGTCGCGAAGTCGCTGGGATGGAATCGTGGACAGTAACCCGCGTAATGAACCATGGAGCCGCCCACACCACGTCCGGAGTTGTTCTTGCCCAGCTCGATCGGGTCCTTACCGCCGATGATTCGTTTCTGTGTCCAGTACAGCTCGTGCGCACCGGCCTCGTCGGAGACCCAGTCCTCGTCGGGGTGCCAGAATGGACCGGCCTCGAGAATCACGACGCGCCACCCGGCCCGCGCCAGCCGTTGCGCCAGCACCGAACCACCCGCCCCGGCGCCGATGACCACCAAGTCGACCTCGTCGTCGTCGGGGTAGCGGCGCATGGTCTTCTCGCCCGGCAGATCGCGGGAGTGCACGTCGAGCAGGAATCGGGAATCGTTGTCTCGCGGCGCGATTGCGCCCTTGAACAGACCACGCCAGAAGTCACTCATCACAGCTCACCGCTCTGCTCGACCCGCACCGGGTCTTCATCGGTGGCGCCGGCAGTCTCAAAGGGTTCGCGCGCGGCGGCCGGGCCGGTGGCACCGCCCAGCCTCATGAATCCACGCGGGTAGGCCGGGCCGCCGAACCCGATCTCGTTCCACGCCCACGGGTGAGAGTAGAAGCTGGACAGCACCATTCGCATGCACACCGACCATGCTCGCTTCACGTTCAGGGTGTTCCAAGTCGTGCCCGTCAGCGAGCCCTGCGAGAAGGCCTCGATGATCGCCTCGCGCGTCTGGGGGTCGGCGGCGTCGAAGGAGGCCTTGCCGTAATCCCGGGCGGCGGTCTCGTCGAGCGCCCGCAACACCATCCGGAAGGCGTCGCGGTCGTCGGGCATGTCGGCATACTGGTAGCCGTCGAGGCGACCGTCGGCGAGCTTGCTGTCGACCGACTCGGCCACCGGCACCCGCGGCTCGACATCCTGCGCTAGCACCGTGTCGCAGAACGCCCGCAGACACGGTTCCTCTGCTGCGGTGAAAAAGCGCAGCGGTCCCGGTGGCTCTAACCGTGCCAGCACCATCCTGCGGGTGGCCTCATCCCAGGTGTCGGCCGTTTGCAGCACGTCGAAATCGGGATAGCGGCCGATCATCTGGGGGGTGATGCCAGCTCGTTGTCGGGGGAGCCAGGACGGATGGGGCGGTTTGCGGTCCGCGCGCCGGTTGGGCAAATGGTCGGGGCGGCTGGTGTCGGCCATCGTCGCGCCCCGTCAGCCTCGGAACCGCTCGCGGCGCAGGATCGACGCCAGCAGCCCCATCCCCCCGACCATGCACATCAGGCCCGGTGCCGCGATGGGCGGCCCCATCGGGACGTTGTAAGACGCGTTCTTCCAACCACCCGGCTTGCGCGCCACGCCGCGGGCATGCAGATACTCACCCATCAGGCCGTTCGCGGTGTAAATGCCGGCGGTGATCGGCAACCAGCTCTTGGCCCAGCGCCGGGAGAACACCCCGCCGACGCCCGCGACGACCACCGGCGGGGTCACCACGATGGGGCTCCACATCCATTTGTTGCCAAAGCTGGCCTTGTAATGCTCGAAGTAGATCTCCGCCGTTGTGATGAGCGCGGCTACCGCGGTCAGGCCGGACAACGACCGTTCGAATCGGCCGTGCGCGACGTCGTAGAGCGCCCGTTCGGTCAGGTTTTCGGCCTTGGCGGTCGCCCTGGAACCGGGTTCGCGCTTGCTGACCAGCAACATCGAATCTCCTCCCTGGCTGTGTGTCCCATCCCCAGGCCGCGCGGCCAGCTTTGGGGCACAGGCGGCGGGCCCTCAAAGCAGAAGGTCGCGGTCGACATATCCATGCGCGCGCCACCTCCGGCCGCAGCACGGCCCGGTACCCGGCGCTCGACGGTGTGCTGCACAGACGCGTCGGCAGGGCTGCCACGACTTTGGCATTGGCAACGCGCCCAGCTGTGTATTTCAACCGAGGTGGCCACGACGACGAACGCAGACGCGTCGCGACCGATACGCATTTGCGTTCGTACCCGGTTCCGGCGTCGCTAATCGTCGAGCGTCACGGCGGGCGGCGGAACCACCCGCTTGAGCAAACTGCCTGACCAGAACCGTCAACCGCCGCCGTGTGCCATGATTGCCAAGCTGTCGAGAGAGTGGGGAGCAGCGGTGGAGCTGAACTTGTCGATGATCACGCGGCCGGTGGAACGGCTGGTCGCGACGGCACAGAACGGCCTGGAGGTCTTGCGGCTAGGCGGCCTCGAGACCGGCAGCGTTCCGTCGCCGTCCCAGATCGTCGAAAGCGTGCCGATGTACAAGCTGCGGCGCTACTTCCCCCCGGACAATCGTCCCGGGCAGCGCCCGGTCGGCCCGCCGGTGCTGATGGTGCACCCGATGATGATGTCGGCCGACATGTGGGACGTCACTCGCGACGAGGGTGCCGTCGGCATCCTGCATTCGCACGGCCTGGACTGCTGGGTCATCGACTTCGGATCCCCCGACAAGGTCGAGGGCGGCATGCGCCGCAACCTCACCGACCACATCGTCGCGCTGAGCCAGGCCATTGACACCGTGCGGGAAACCACCGGCAGCGACATCCATCTGGTCGGCTACTCCCAGGGCGGCATGTGGTGCTATCAGGTCGCCGCCTACCGGCGGTCGAAGAGTTTGGCCAGCATCGTGACCTTCGGCTCGCCGGTGGACACCCTGGCCGCCCTGCCGATGGGCATCCCGGCAAACTTCGCCCCGCCGGTCGCCAACTTCATGGCCGATCACGTCTTTAGCCGGCTGGCCATCCCCGGCTGGATGGCCCGTGCCGGCTTCCAGATGCTCGATCCGCTCAAGACCGCCAAGGCCCGGGTCGACTTCGTGCGCCAGCTGCACGACCGTGAGGCGCTGCTGCCTCGCGAACAGCAGCGCAGGTTCCTGGAGCGGGAAGGGTGGATCGCCTGGTCCGGCCCGGCAATCTCCGAACTCCTCAAACAGTTCATCGCGCACAACCGCATGATGACCGGCGGCTTCGCCGTCAATGGGCAGCTGGTCACGCTGACCGACATCAGCTGCCCGGTACTGGCTTTCGTCGGCGAGGTCGACGATATCGGCCAGCCGGCGTCGGTGCGGGGGATCCGGCGGGCGGCGCCCGACGCCGAGGTGTACGAGGCCCGGATCCGCACCGGGCATTTCGGTCTCGTCGTGGGAACCAAAGCGGCGGAGCAGAGTTGGCCCACCGTCGCGGCGTGGGTGGAATGGCTGTCCACCGGTGGTGACAAGCCGTCGGGTATCGACCTGATGGCCGATCAGCCCGAGGAGCACACCGATAGCGGCGTCGCACTCAGTTCGCGGCTCACCCACGGCATCGGCGAAGCGTCGGAGGCGGCCATCGAGTTGGTGCGCGGCGCAACCGGTGCGGTGGTCGCCGCCAACAAGTCGATGCGGACCCTGGCCGTGGAGACTGCACGCACGTTGCCCCGGCTGGCCCGGCTGGGTCAGATCAACGACCACACCCGAATCTCGTTGGGCCGCATCATCACTGAGCAGGCGCAGAGCGCGCCGCGCGGCGAGTTCCTGCTGTTCGATGGTCGGGTGCACACCTACGAGGCCGTCGACCGACGCATCAACAATGTGGTACGCGGCCTGATTCAGGTCGGGGTCCGCCAGGGCGACCGCGTCGGCGTGCTGATGGAGACCAGGCCCAGCGCCCTGGTCGCCATCGCCGCGTTGTCGCGGCTCGGGGCCGTTGCCGTGGTGATGCACCCGGAGACCGATCTGGCGGCGTCGGTGCGGCTGGGGCGGGTCACCGAGATCATGACCGACCCCACCAATCTGGAGGCGTTGCGCGAGTGGTCGGGCCAGGTGCTGGTGCTGGGTGGCGGCGAGACTCGCGATCTGCATCTGCCCGAGGACGGGAACGTCATCGACATGGAGCAGATCGACCCGGACGCGGTCGAGCTGCCCGCCTGGTACCGGCCCAACCCGGGACTGGCCCGCGACTTGGCATTCATCGCGTTCAGCTCCGCCGGCGGCGAGCTGGTCGCCAAGCAGATCACCAATTACCGCTGGGCCGTCTCGGCGTTCGGTACGGCGTCGACGGCCTCCCTCGACCGCCGTGACACCGTGTACTGCCTGACGCCCTTGCACCACGAGTCGGCGTTGTTGGTCGCCCTCGGGGGCGCCGTCGTCGGCGGGACGCGGATCGCGCTGACGCGCGGGCTGCGGCCGGACCGCTTCGTCCACGAGGTGCGCCAGTACGGGGTCACCGTCGTCTCCTACACCTGGGCCATGCTGCGCGACATCGTCGACGATCCGGCATTCGTGTTGCACGGCAACCATCCGGTGCGGCTGTTCATCGGCTCGGGGATGCCGACTGGATTGTGGGAGCGCGTCGTCGAGGCGTTCGCACCCGCGCACGTGGTCGAGTTCTTCGCCACGACGGATGGTCAGGCAGTGTTGGCCAACGTGTCCGGCGTCAAGGTCGGCAGCAAGGGCCGGCCGCTGCCCGGTGCCGGGCGTGTCGAGCTGGGCGCCTACGACGCCGAACACGACCTGATCCTGGAAGACGAACGCGGCTTCGTGCAGGTCGCCGACGTCAATCAGGTGGGCGTGCTGCTGGCGGCGTCGCGCGGGCCCATCGATCCGACGGCGTCGGTCAAACGCGGGGTCTTCGCGCCCGCCGACACCTGGATCTCCACCGAGTACCTGTTCCGCCGCGACGAGGACGGGGACTACTGGTTGCTGGGGCGGCGCGGCTCGGTGGTGCACACCACGCGCGGGGTGGTCTACCCCGAGCAGGTGACCGACGCCCTCGGCATGGTCAACGGCGTCGACCTCGCCGTCACCTACAACGTCCCGTTCAAAAACATGGAGGTGGCGGTGTCGGCGGTGACGTTGCTGCCCGGTGCCAGCATCACGGCCGCGGATCTCACCGTGGCCTTCGCCGACCTGCCCATCGGGCTGGGGCCCGACATCGTGTGCGTGGCGCCGGAGATGACGCTGAGCGCCACCTATCGCCCGACGGTCAGTGCGCTGCGCGCCGCCGGGATCCCCAAGTCGGGGCGCAATGCCTGGTACTTCGATACCGCCACCGAACAGTACCGCCGGTTGACTCCGGCGGTGCGGGCCGAACTGAGTACGGTGTATCAAGGAAACGATGATTGACCAGAACCTGCTGAACATACTGGTGTGTCCGCAGGACCGGGGCCCGCTGCTGCTCTCCGATGACGAGCTGCTCTACAACCCGCGACTGCGCCGCGCCTACCGCATCGAGGACGGCATCCCGGTCCTGTTGATCGACGAGGCGCGCGATGTCGACGACGACGAGCACGCCCGTCTCATCCAGCGCAGCCGTCCGGCAGCTCCCCGGTGAGGTAGCGCTGCAGCGTCGGCGCGATGGTCGCGGCGACCTGCTCGGCCGGCAGCGACGCGAACGGCTCGATCTCCATAATGTAGCGGGTCATCACCACGCCCATGAGTTGCGATGCGACGAACTGGACGCGGATTCGCCCCGTTCCGGGCGGATTGTCAACCCGCGGACCGACTTCGGCGACGATAACGTCTTGCAGAAACGTGCGCACCAGGCTCACCTCAGCCCCGGACAGCAGCGACCGCAGGGTGGCGATCAAACCCGAACCCAGCTCGGAGTCCCAGATCGGCAACAGCAACCGAGGCAGCCGATGGCCGAGTTCGGTCACCGGTGTTTCCCGCAGCGGCATCAACACCGTCATCGGGTCGATCGGCAGGTGGATCGCGGCAGCGAACAGCTGCTGCTTGGTGCCGAAGTAGTGATGCACCAGGGCGGCATCGACGCCCGCCGCGGCGGCCACGGCCCGGATCGACGTTCGGTCAATCCCGTTGCGGGCAAAGAGTTCTCGCGCGCTGGACAGGATGCGTTCGCGGGTGTCGGAGCTTCCCGCCGGCCGGCCGGGCCGCCGGCGGCCGGTGTTGGCGGCCGTCACGCTATGGGGTCCGGCGCCGCAGTGTCGCCGCGGCCAGGCACAGCGCCGCAAAGGCGGAACCCGCCACGACGATCATGTCGCGTACGGCGACACCGGTCAGCTCGGTGTGTGAGTTGACCTGTTGCAGTGCTTCCAGTGCGTAACTGGCCGGCATGACGTTGCTGATCCATTGCAACCAGTCTGGCATCGCCGCGCGCGGGACGATGATGCCGGCCAGCAGCAGCTGCGGCACCATCACCAACGGGATGAACTGGACAGCCTGAAACTCCGTGCGCGCGAAGGCACTACACAGCAAGCCCAGCCCGACGCCCAACACCGCGTTGACGATCGCGATGAGGAACACCCACACCCAGCTGCCCGCGGTGTCGAAGCCGAGGAACCAGAACGACACGATGCACGCCAGGGTGGCCTGCGTGGCCGCGGCGATCGAGAACGCGGTGCCGTAACCGATCAGCAGATCGAGCCGGCGCAGGGGAGTGGTCAGGATGCGTTCCAGGGTGCCCGACGCCCGTTCGCGCTGCATCGTGATCGCGGTGATGATGAACATCACGAACAGCGGAAACAGGCCGAGCAGGATCAGACATGCGCTGTTGAACGGTGACGGTGTGCCGGGAAGATGCCGTGCATTGTGAAACATGAAGTACATCAACGTGATAACCAGGATCGGAACCACGAGGATCATGGCGACGCTGCGGTGATCGGAAATCAGCTGGCGTAGGATCCGCGATGTGGTCGCGGTGTAGCCGTTGCGGCTCATCCAGCTGTGGGACCCGCGTTCTGCATGATGTTGCGCTTGATGATGGACAGAAATGCGTCCTCCAGTGACGTGCATCCGGTGTCCTCTCTGAGTTGGGCGGGCGTGGTGTGTGCGACCAGGGCGCCTTCGCGCATCAGCAACAGGTCTTTGCAGTGCTCGGCCTCGTCCATCACGTGACTGGAGACCAGCAGGGTCGTCCCCCCGCGGGCGAGGTCGGTGAACTGCTCCCAAAGGTCCGCCCGCAGCACCGGATCCAGTCCGACCGTGGGCTCGTCGAGCACCAGCAGCTCCGGTTCGCAGACCAGCGCGCAGGACAACGAGACCCTGGTGCGCTGGCCCCCGGACAGGTTGGCGCAGATGGCGGTCCGGTGATCGCTGAGTCCGACGCGCTCGATCGCCGCGTCGGCGGCGTCACCGTCGAAGCCGTACAGCGACGCGAAATAGCGAACGTTGTCGATGATTCGCAGGTCGTTGTAGATGGTTGGATCCTGCGGCAGATACCCGATGCGGCGGCGCAGCGCCGCGCAGCCCGCGGGCTTGCCGAGCACGGTGACCGTGCCCGAGCTGATGATCTGGGTGCCGACGATGCAGCGGATCAGCGTGGTCTTACCGCAGCCGGAAGGGCCGAGTATGCCGGTGATGCTGCCCTTCGCGATCTGCACGGAGAAGTCGTGCAGGGCCGGGCGGTTGCCCCGAATCACCCGAAGGTGGTCGATGTCGACGGCCGGTTCGGTACCGCCCACAGGTAATTCATCATGAGATGAAATCATCATGTGATGAATATCCGCCGGGAGCGCGAACCTGTCAAGAGTCTGGGCTCGCGAGATTGTCACTAGCAACGGACTTACTCGCGAAACGCGTCGGTAGTTACAGCCTCGCGCTGCTTATTGATGCCCCTGTACGCCTTCGGCGTACGCGGTCTCGGCGTGCTGAGTGAAGTCGACGCCGGCGATCTCGTCCTCGGGGCTGACCCGGAAGCCCATGAAGCGGTCGATCATCTTCGCCAGGCCGTAGGACACGCCGAACGCATAGGCCGCGACGACGACGATCGCGAGCGACTGCTTGCCCAGTTGGGCCAGGCCGCCGCCGTAGAGCAGGCCCTGCGGTCCCGCCGTCATGACAGCCGTGGCCAGCAGCCCGATCAAGAACACCCCGACGACGCCTCCGACGAAGTGCACACCGACGACGTCGAGCGAATCGTCGTAGTTGAATCGGAATTTCGCGGCCACCGCGAAGGAGCACACGACGCCGGCGGCCAGCCCGACCACCGTGGCGCCGAAGGTATTGACGGTGCCGCACGACGGGGTGATCGCGACCAGCCCAGCCACCACGCCGGACGCTGCACCGAACGTCGTGGGTTTGCCGTCGCGGATCCGTTCGACTGCTAACCAGCCCAGCATGCCGAGGCAGCCGGCGACGAGGGTGTTCAAGAAGATCGCCGCGGCAGTTCCGTTGGCGGCCAACGCGGATCCGGCGTTGAAGCCGAACCAGCCGAACCAGAGCAGGCCGACGCCGAGCAAGACGAGCGGCAGATTGTGCGGGCGCATGGCGTCCTTCTTGAAACCAATCCGAGGTCCCAGCACCAGCGCCAGGGCCAGCGCCGAGGAGCCGGAGACGATCTCGACGACTAAGCCGCCCGCATAGTCGAGCACTCCTAGCCTCGCCAGCCAGCCGTCGGGCCCCCACACCCAGTGCGCGACAACCGAATACACAACGATCGCCCAGAGCGGCACAAACACCATCCAGGCGGCGAACTTGGCGCGGTCCGCGATCGCGCCGCTGACCAGGGCGGCCGTGATAATCGCGAAGGTCAACTGGAAGGTCGCATACAGCAGCTCCGGCACCGCGCCATGGGTGGTGCTCGGCGTGATGCCCAGCAGCCCGATGTGATCCAACCCGCCGAGCAGGCCACCCGTCCCACCATCGGTGAAGGCGACCGTGTAACCGAGGAGCAGCCAAGCCACCGTGACCAACGGGATCGAGATGAAACTCATCATGATCATGTTGAGCACGCCGGTCGTACGGACCATGCCGCCGTAGAAGATGGCCAGGCCCGGGGTCATCAAGAGGACCAATGCGGTACTAGCCAGCAGCCACGCGGTGGCGGCGGGGTCGATCGATTGCATGGTTGGGCGCCTCCTTGCGTCCGGGGGTCGCGCGACACCGGGATATTGCCACGCCGGAGTAGCCGGTAGGTTCGCTGGGTGTCCGCAGGCCAGCTCGTCGTCGACCCGGTCGAAGCAGCGCACCGACTGCTGGGAGCCACCCTCACCGGGCGCGGTGTCAGCGGGGTCGTCGTCGAGGTCGAAGCCTACGGCGGGGTGCCCGACGGCCCGTGGCCGGACGCGGCGGCGCACTCCTACCGCGGCCGCAGCGGCCGCAACGCGGTGATGTTCGGGCCGCCCGGCCGGCTGTACACCTACCGCAGCCATGGCATCCATGTGTGCGCCAACGTCTCGTGCGGGCCCGACGGGACCGCCGCCGCGGTGCTGCTGCGCGCGGCGGTCATCACCGAGGGTGTCGAGGTCGCCCAGGCCAGGCGTGGCCCGGCGGTGCGTACCATCGCGTTGGCCCGGGGCCCCGGAAATCTCTGCTCCGCCCTCGGAATTGCCATGTCCGACAATGGAATTGATCTGTTCGACGCCGACAGCCCGATTCGCCTGACCTTGAATGCCGCCGATGGCGCGGTCGCGGGTCCGCGGGTCGGTGTCAGTCAGGCCGCGGATCGGCCGTGGCGACTGTGGCTTGCCGGCCGGCCGGAAGTCTCGGCGTACCGGCGAAGTCCGCGGGCACCCGCGCCCGGCGCCAGCGACTAGCCTCTTACCCCATGATCCTCGACGAGCTGGGCTGGCGCGGGCTGATCGCGCAGTCCACCGACCTCGACGCCCTGGCCGCCGAAGTGCGGCGCGGGCCGATCACGGTGTACGCCGGTTTCGACCCCACCGCGCCCAGCCTGCACGCGGGCCATCTGGTGCCGCTGCTGGCGTTGCGCCGCTTCCAGCGGGCCGGCCATCGTCCGATCGTGTTGGCCGGCGGGGCCACCGGCATGATCGGCGACCCGCGTGAGGTCGGGGAGCGCAGCCTCAACGAGGCC
The DNA here is from genome assembly GCF_010727605.1 of Mycobacterium simiae. Classification (NCBI taxonomy): domain Bacteria; kingdom Bacillati; phylum Actinomycetota; class Actinomycetes; order Mycobacteriales; family Mycobacteriaceae; genus Mycobacterium; species Mycobacterium simiae. The sequence goes on along the minus strand of NZ_AP022568.1, from coordinate 5,765,972 downwards.
GACATCGTCGCCGAGTGGACGGAGCGGATTCGCGGTCAGCTGGAGCGCTTCGTGGATTTCTCGACGGACGGGGACTCACCGACCGACGCTCTCGTCGTCAACAACCTCGACTGGACGGGCCCGATGTCGGCGATCGAGTTCCTGCGCGACCTCGGCAAGCACTTCTCGGTCAACGTGATGCTCGATCGCGACACCATCCGGCGGCGGCTCGAGGGCGACGGAATCTCCTACACCGAGTTCAGCTACATGCTGCTGCAGGCCAACGATTACGTCGAACTGCACCAGCGGCACAACTGCACGCTGCAGATCGGTGGTTCGGATCAGTGGGGCAACATCATCGCCGGGGTACGCCTGGTGCGTCAGAAGCTGGGCGCGTCGGTGCACGCGCTCACGGTGCCGCTGGTCACCTCGGCCGACGGCACTAAGTTCGGCAAATCCACCGGCGGCGGGAACCTGTGGCTAGATCCCCAGCTGACCAGCCCGTATGCCTGGTATCAGTACTTCGTCAACACCGCTGACGCCGACGTGATCCGCTACCTGCGCTGGTTCACCTTCCTTTCCGCCGAGGAGCTCGCCGAATTGGAGCAGGCCACCGTCGAGCGTCCGCAACAACGCGCCGCCCAGCGGCGTCTGGCAACCGAACTCACCGTCCTGGTGCACGGTGAACAGGCCACCGCGGCCGTCGAACACGCCAGCCGGGCGTTGTTCGGTCAGGGTGAATTGGGCCGCCTCGACGAGGCGACGCTGGCCGCGGCGCTGCGCGAAACGTCGGTCGCCGAGCTCAAACCGGGCGGCCCCGACGGGATCGTCGACTTGCTAGTGGCCACCGGACTGTCGGCCAGCAAAGGCGCGGCCCGACGCACCATCGGCGAGGGCGGCGTGTCGGTCAACAACGTTCGGGTGGACAGTGACGAATGGACGCCGCAAGCCTCGGATTTCCTGCACGGCCGGTGGCTGGTTTTGCGGCGTGGCAAGCGCAACATCGCCGGAATCGAGAAGGTCTAGACGGGTTTCAGCGGGGACCTCGTCATCGGTGGGGAAGCCGATTTGTCGAGTAGGGGAAGCCTCGTGAAGGAGCGACGAGATCCCCGCTGTGCCAATAAGTTTTGCGGCTTCCGAGGCGCGCCGCCATCCCACAACCGGATGAACTCTGGGTGGATTCGGTTGTCCTCCATTCGGCGGACAACGCGGTCAAATCGCCCGCACGGCACGGGGCGTGGCATATTGCCCGCGCTGGTGTCAAGAACCTCGGAGCAAAACGCGTTGGTGTGCAAACCTTTACCGGGCCGTGCCCCGAACGTGACACTGGGTGGCCACTGTAGTCACAGTGATTTCGCGCACCCACCGAGCCGTGCCCGCCGCGGGACAGGCCAAGGCCTTCGGATTCGTCGTATTGACCGCGAGCTTGATCACCGCCGCCGCGACGGTGGCGGCGCCCATCCGTGCCGACATGGCCGGCAACCGCTTTTTGTCGGCGCTGACGAATGCCGGCATTGCGGTCACTCAGCCGGCCACGGCTGTCGCCGCGGGTCAGTCGGTCTGTCCGATGCTGCTGGAGCCGGGCCAGTCGTTCGACTCGGTGGTCTCGGAGATGGCCTCCGGGAGCGGCATGACCGAGAAGAACGCCGGCATCTTCACCATCGTCGCGATCGCGACGTTTTGTCCTGCGATGATCGCGCCGCTGATACCGGACCGGTTCAAGGCGTAGCGGGATCGCCACCTGGATGCCCGTATCCTTTCGGGGGAGTCCGGGAGCAATCGAGGTGAACGACACGAGTGGGCGACGACAGGCAGCGCCACAACGGCGAACGACGCCCGCGACCGGCGTCTGGGGGTGCACCGAGACGTGGGCCACGCACGCCGCGCGAGGGTAATTGGTCAGGGCCGGGCCGGGCGCGGTCGGCGCAACCGCAGTCCGGCGGCGAGACCGATCGGCCGGACGGCCGGGCCGACAGCGGGCCGGCGATACCTCCCGGTGTCGATGCCAAGCAGTTGGCCCCCGAAATCCGCGGCGAACTGAGCACGTTGGACCGTGCTACCGCCGAGGCGGTAGCACGCCACCTCGTCGCGGCGGGCGAGCTGATGGACGAGGACCCCGAAGCCGCGCTCAACCACGCGCGCGCCGCCCGGGCCCGGTCCAGCCGGATCGCCGCCATCCGCGAAGCCGTCGGCATCGCGGCCTACCGGTACGGCGATTGGGCACAGGCGCTGTCGGAGTTGCGGGCCGCCCGCCGCATGGGCAGCAAGTCGTCGTTGCTCGCGCTGATCGCGGATTGCGAACGCGGACTTGGCCGTCCGGAGCGGGCGATCGAACTGGCCCGGGGCGACGAGGCGGCGCAGCTGACCGGTGACGACGCCGACGAACTGCGCATCGTGGTCGCGGGTGCACGCTCGGATCTGGGGCAGCTCGAGCAAGCGCTGACCGTGTTATCGACACCGCAACTGGACCCGAGCCGCACCGGCGCGACGGCCGCCCGGCTGTTTTACGCCTACGCCGACACGTTGCTGGCGCTCGGCCGAGCGGACGAAGCGTTGCAATGGTTTTTGCGTTCGGCGGCCGCCGACGTCGACGGCGTCACCGACGCCGAGGACCGGGTGGCCGAGCTGGGCACGAGCGAAGAGCAATGAAAAGTCTTGCGCAGGAACATGATTGCCTGTTGATCGACTTGGACGGGACGGTGTTTCGCGGCCACCGTCCCACCGACGGTGCGGTGCAGACTCTGGATGAACTGCGCGTGCGCAAACTGTTTGTCACCAACAACGCCTCCCGCAGCGCCGACGAAGTGGCGGCGCATCTGCGCGATCTCGGCTTTACCGCTGCCGCCGACGACGTCGTCACCAGCGCCCAGAGCGCCGCGCGGCTGCTTTCTGTTGAACTGACGCCGAATTCGCCGGTGCTGATCGTGGGCACCGACTCCTTGGCCAACGAGATCGCCGCGGTCGGCCTGCGCCCGGTGCGACGGTTCGAGGACAACCCCGTCGCCGTCGTCCAGGGCCTTTCGATGACGATCGGCTGGGCCGAACTCGCCGAGGCCGCGCTGGCCATCCGCGCGGGCGCGTTATGGGTGGCGGCCAACGTCGATCCGACGCTGCCCACCGAACGCGGCCTACTGCCCGGCAACGGATCGCTGGTGGCCGCGCTGCGGGCGGCCACCGGCGCCGAACCCAGAGTGGCCGGAAAACCCGCCCCGACGCTGCTCACCGATGCGGTCGGTCGCGGTGACTACCGCGCGCCGCTGGTGATCGGCGATCGGTTGGACACCGACATCGAGGGCGCCAACGCCGCTCGACTGCCCAGCCTGATGGTGCTGACCGGCGTGAACAGCGCGCGCGACGCCGTGTACGCCATACCCGAGCAGCGCCCCACCTACATCGGTCACGACCTGCGGGCATTGCACCAGGACCGCGCGGTGCTGGCGGTTGGGCCGCAGCGGGGCTGGACCGTGGAGGTCGGCGACGGCGACATCACGGTACGCAGCGACGAGCCGGCGGACGGAGACAGTCTGTCCATCGTGCGCGCGGTCGCCAACGCGCTATGGGCTGCCCCGGCGCGGCCGGCCCGCATCCGGCCCGGTGACGACCGGGCCCGCGACGCGCTCGAGCGCTGGTCTCTCGTGCATGAGGGCTGACCGGTGACTACCGTAGAACCGCAATGAATATCGATCCTGATCAGATTCGCGCCGACATCGACAACCTGTTGGCGCAGTTGCCCGAGCTGGCCGATGCGCAACACCGGGAAAACGGGCCGTCCCTCGCAGAGCTGGAAGACATCGCCCGGCGCCTGTCCGAGGCGCACGATGTGCTGCTGCAGGCGCTGGAGTCGGCGGAGAAGGGCTGAGTGCAGGCATGGCGCGGCGCGCCCGTGTTGACGCCGAGCTGGTCCGGCGCGGTTTGGCGCGATCCCGCCAGCAGGCAGCCGAGTTGATCGGCGCCGGGAAGGTCAGCATCGACGGCATGCCGGCGGTCAAGCCGGCCACCGCCGTGCCGGTCACCGCGGCGCTGACCGTCACCGACGACGGCGAGCGCCGCTGGGTGTCGCGCGGTGCCCACAAACTTCTCGGCGCCCTGGATGCCTTCAACATCCCGGTCGCAGACCGGCGCTGCCTGGACGCCGGTGCATCGACCGGCGGTTTCACTGAGGTGCTGTTGGATCGCGGCGCGGCCGAGGTCGTGGCCGTCGACGTGGGATACGGCCAGTTGGCCTGGTCGCTGCGCTCGGATCCGCGGGTCATGGTGGTAGAGCGGACCAATGTCCGCGACCTGTCGCCGGAGGCGATCGGCGGGCGTGTCGACCTGATCGTCGCCGACCTGTCGTTTATCTCGTTGTCGACCGTGTTGCCCGCGCTGGCTGGTTGCGCGTGGCCGGGCGCGGATATCGTTCCCATGGTGAAGCCGCAGTTTGAAGTCGGGAAGGGCCAGGTGGGCGCTGGCGGGGTCGTGCACGACGCCGCGTTGCGCGCCGACGCGGTGCTGGCTGTCGCCGGGGGGGTGGGCGAGCTGGGTTGGCACACGGTCGACGTGACGGCCAGTCCGCTGCCGGGACCGTCGGGCAACGTCGAATATTTCCTGTGGCTGCGCGCCGAAACCGATCGGGGGTTGTCCGCCGACGGATTAGTCGACGCGGTGCGGCGCGCGGTGAGTGAGGGCCCACAATGACCCCCGAACGGACCCCCGAACGGACCATTCTGCTGGTCGTGCACACCGGACGCGACGAAGCCACCGAGACCGCGCGCCGGGTACAGAAAGTGTTGAGCGACAACGCTATTGGGCTTCGACTTTTGTCGGCCGAGGCCGTCCACCGGGGGCCGCTGAAGTTTGTGCCCGAAGACATGCGGGCGATGGGCGTCGAGATCGAGGTTGTCGACGCCGAGGCGGATGCCGCCGAGGGCTGCGAGCTGGTCCTCGTCCTCGGCGGCGATGGCACCTTTCTGCGCGCGGCCGAACTTGCCCGCAACGCCGACATTCCGGTGCTGGGCGTGAACCTGGGCCGCATCGGTTTTCTCGCCGAGGCCGAAGCGGAGGCCATCGACACCGTGCTGGAACACGTGGTCGCGCGGGATTACCGGGTCGAGGAGCGCCTCACTCTGGATATCGCGGTACGCCACCGCGGGCGCGTCATCGACCACGGTTGGGCGCTCAACGAAGCCAGCCTGGAAAAGGGGCCGCGGCTGGGCGTGCTGGGCGTGGTTGTCGAGATTGAAGGACGACCGGTGTCGACGTTCGGGTGCGACGGAATCCTGGTCTCGACGCCGACCGGATCGACCGCCTACGCGTTCTCCGCCGGCGGTCCAGTGCTGTGGCCGGACCTGGAGGCAATCCTGGTGGTGCCCAATAACGCGCACGCGTTGTTCGGCCGCCCGATGGTGACCAGCCCGGATGCCACGATCGCGATCGAAATCGAGGCGAACGGCAACGATGCCCTGGTGTTCTGCGACGGTCGCCGGGAAATGCTGCTGCCCGCCGGCGGACGGCTCGAGGTGAAACGCTGTGACACGGCAGTGAAATGGGCCCGCTTGGACAGTGCGCCGTTCACCGACCGCTTGGTACGCAAGTTCCGGTTGCCCGTCACCGGTTGGCGTGGAAAGTAACGGCGCTGCAGCGGGGCTGACGCGATGCTGACCGAAATCCGAATCGAGTCGCTGGGTGCGATCGACGCTGCGGTCGGCGAGTTCGACCGCGGCCTGACCGTGCTGACCGGCGAGACCGGCACCGGCAAGACCATGGTGGTAACCGGTTTGCACCTGCTCGGCGGCGCTCGTGCCGATCCCAACCGGGTGCGGTCCGGCGCCGACCGCGCGGTCGTCGAAGGTCGTTTCACCACAGCCGATCTCGACGACGCAGCGGTCGCCCAGCTGGACGAGCTGTTGGCGGCCTCGGGTGGGGAGCGCGATGAGGATGGCAGCGTGATCGCGCTGCGCTCGGTCAGCCGGGACGGTCCGTCGCGGGCGTACCTGGGCGGACGTAGCGTGCCCGCTAAGTCGTTGGGCGACTTCACCGCCGAACTTCTCACCCTGCATGGGCAGAACGACCAGCTGCGGCTGATGCGGCCCGAGGAGCAACGCGGCGCGCTGGACCGCTTCGCGCAGGCGGGTCCGGCACTGGAGCGCTACCGCAAGCTGCGCGACGCCTGGCTGTCGGCCCGGCGCGACCTGTTGGACCGTCGCGGTCGGATGCGCGAATTGGCGCTCGAAGCCGACCGACTTACGTTTGCGCTCAACGAGATCGACGCGGTTGACCCACAACCCGGCGAAGACGAGGCCCTCATCGCCGATATCGTGCGCCTTTCCGAGCTGGACACCCTCCGCGAGGCGGCGGCCGCCGCCCGGGCGGGGCTCTCCAGCGACGACGTGTCGGGCGGCACCGCCGCCGACAGCCTCGGAAGGGCAAGGGCAGCACTGCAATCCACTGACGACACCACGCTGCAGGCGCTGGCCGAACAGATCGGGCAGGCCTTGACCATCGTCGTCGACGCCGCCCAGGAACTCGGCGGCTACCTGGACGAGTTGCCCGTCGACGCGAGCGCGCTGGAGTCCAAGCTGGCCCGGCAGGCTGAGCTGCGCACGCTGACCCGCAAGTACGCCGCCGATATCGACGGTGTGCTGCGCTGGGCGGCCGAATCCCGTGACCGGCTGGCGCAGCTCGACGTGTCCGAGGAAGGCCTGGCCGCGCTGGAGCGCCGGGTCGACGAGCTCGCCGGTGAATTGGCCGAAGCCGCAATCGATCTCAGCAAGTGCCGGCGCAAGGCCGCCAAACGGCTGGCCAAGGAGGTGACCGCGGAGCTGTCCGGGTTGGCGATGGCCGATGCGGAGTTCACCATCGAGGTGCGTCCCGATATCGCCTCGGACAGGGAGGCCCAAGACGACTCGGTCGGCCTCTCGGTGTCCCTCGGAAACTCTGGGGGGCAAGGCGGGCCGACGCTGGTCCGGGCCGGCAGCGATGGCATCGACGAAATCGAGTTCGGCTTCGCCGCCCACCGCGGCATGACCGTGCTGCCGCTGGCGAAGAGCGCCTCCGGTGGTGAGCTCTCTCGGGTGATGCTGGCGCTGGAAGTGGTGCTGGCCTCCTCGCGCAAGATTTCACATGGCACCACGATGGTGTTCGACGAGGTCGACGCCGGCGTGGGGGGCCGGGCCGCGGTGCAGATCGGACGGCGGCTGGCGCGGCTGGCGCGCACCCATCAGGTCATCGTGGTCACGCATCTGCCCCAGGTCGCGGCGTACGCCGACGTGCATCTGGTGGTGCATGCCGCCGGCCCGCGCGGGACCAGTGTGGTGCGCCGGGTGAAGGACGACGAGCGAGTCGCCGAGCTGGCGCGGATGCTGGCCGGCCTGGGCGAATCCGACAGCGGTCGCGCTCACGCGCGGGAGCTGCTCGACGCGGCCCAGAAGGACGAGATCTAAGTTCGGGCGCCAACCGAGCGTCGAGTGGTTGTGGCGGAGCGGGCGGCCGCGGCCCGACACGTCGACGTTTGAGACGGGATCGGAACTCGCCTGTTACTGATGTGACTCTAGATAACTTATGGGGCGGATGTTACGGCGCGCCTCCCCGCCTCGGCCGGCCATGACGGCCAGAATCGCCCCCATGAAGATGTCAGGGCTGCTTACTCGGAACGCTTCCCGGCCGGGCCTCACCGGCACCGCGCGGGTAGACCGGAACATCGACCGCTTGCTGCGCCGGGTCTGCCCCGGTGACATCGTGGTGCTCGACGTCTTGGATCTGGATCGCATCACGGCGGAAGCGCTGGTGGAAGCCGACATCGCCGCCGTCGTCAACGCCTCGCCATCGGTGTCGGGCCGCTACCCGAACATGGGGCCGGAGGTGTTGGTCAACAACGGTGTGGTGCTGATCGACGAGACCGGACCCGACATCTTCAAGAAGGTCAAGGACGGCTCCAAGATTCGCCTCTACGAGGGCGGGATCTACGCCGGTGACCGTCGGCTGAGCCGCGGCACTGAGCGCACCGACCACGACATCGCCGATTTGATGCGCGAAGCCAAGAGCGGCCTGGCCGCACACCTGGAGGCGTTCGCGGGTAACACGATTGAGTTCATCAAGAGCGAGAGCCCGCTACTGATCGACGGTATCGGGATTCCGGACATCGACCTCGACCTGCGCCGCCGGCATGTGGTGATCGTCGCCGACGAGGACAGCGCCGCCGACGATCTGCGTTCACTCAAGCCGTTCATCAAGGAGTACCAGCCGGTGCTCATCGGCGTGGGCAGCGGCGCGGACGTGCTGCGCAAGGCGGGCTACCGTCCGCAGCTCATCGTCGGCGACCCGGAGCAGATCAGCACCGAAGCCCTCAAGTGCGGCGCGCACGTGGTGTTGCCGGCCGACGCCGACGGCCACGCCCCGGGCTTGGAACGCATCCAAGACCTCGGGGTCGGGGCGATGACGTTCCCGGCGGCCGGATCGGCGGTCGATCTGGCCCTGCTGCTGGCCGACCACCACGGCGCGGCGCTGCTCGTGACAGCCGGCCACACCGCCAACATCGAGACGTTCTTCGACCGGACGCGCACCCAGAGCAACCCCTCGACGTTCCTGACCCGGCTGCGCGTCGGGGAGAAGGTGGTCGACGCCAAAGCCGTCGCCACCCTGTACCGCAACCACATCTCGGGGGGCGCTATCGCGCTGCTGGCGCTGACCATGCTCATCGCGGTCATCGTCGCGCTATGGGTGTCACGCACCGACGGTCTGGTGCTGCATTGGATCACCGACTACTGGAACCACTTCTCGCTTTGGATCCAGCACCTGATCACCTAGTCATCGCGGGGAGATGCGCTCATGATCTCGTTACGTCAACATGCCTTCTCGCTGGCCGCAGTCTTCCTCGCGCTGGCCATCGGCGTGGTGCTGGGATCCGGTTTCCTGTCCGACACCCTGCTTTCCAGCCTGCGTGCTGAAAAGCGGGACCTCTACTCGCAGATCAATGGGCTCAACGACGAGAAGAACGTGCTGAACGAAAAGCTCAGCGCCGCAAACAATTTCGATAACCAGATGGTTGGGCGGATTGTGCACGACGCGTTGGCCGGCAAATCGGTCGTCGTCTTCCGGACCCCGGACGCCAAGGACGACGACGTGGCGGCGGTGTCGAAGATGATCGGCCAGGCCGGTGCCACCGTGACGGGCACCGTGTCGTTGACGCAGGAGTTCGTCGACGCCAACTCCGCGGAGAAGCTGCGCACCGTGGTGAACTCGTCGGTGCTCCCGGCGGGCCAGCAGCTGAGCACCAAGCTCGTCGACCAAGGGTCGCAGGCCGGTGACCTGTTGGGCATCTCGCTGCTGATCAACGCCAACCCCGCGGTTCCCCCGGTCGACGACGTGCAGCGCGACACCGTGCTGGCCGCATTGCGCGACACCGGGTTCGTCACCTATCAGCCCAGCGATCACATGGCAGCGGCGAACGCCGCCCTGATCGTCACCGGCGGGTCGCTGCCTCAGGACGCCGGCAACCAGGGCGCCAGCGTGGCGCGCTTCTCGGCGGCGCTGGCGCCACACGGCTCGGGCACGCTGCTGGCGGGGCGCGACGGATCGGCGACCGGCGGCGCGGCCGTCGCGGTCGCCCGCGCCGATGCCGGGATCAATTCCGCGATCAGCACCGTCGACGACGTCGACGTGGCGCCCGGGCGCATTACGGCCGTGCTCGGCCTGCATGACCTGCTCAATGGCGGGCATGTCGGGCAGTACGGCACCGGACATGGCGCCTCCTCGCTCACCGTGGCGCAATAGCGGTTCGCAGTAACTCCCGAGTAACCCCTGCGGCCACCGGGCGTGTTCACCGCGGCGCGGTGTTGTGGGTGTTAGGGTGGGTTTCCGTGGGTCGGCAGGCCCAATTCGTTAATAGCAACACAACTCGACGCCCTGCCCGTCTTCACGGAGGCCGCCTGTGCGCAAGCACCCGCAAACCGCCACCAAGCACCTCTTCGTCAGCGGTGGGGTCGCTTCCTCCCTCGGCAAGGGACTGACCGCCAGTAGCCTCGGTCAGCTGTTGACCGCCCGCGGGTTGCACGTGACGATGCAGAAGCTCGATCCGTATCTGAATGTGGATCCGGGCACCATGAATCCCTTCCAGCATGGTGAGGTTTTCGTCACCGAGGACGGTGCCGAGACCGACCTCGACGTGGGCCACTACGAACGGTTTCTGGACCGCGACTTGTCGGGTTCGGCGAATGTCACTACCGGCCAAGTGTATTCGACCGTGATCGCCAAGGAGCGGCGCGGCGAATACCTCGGCGACACCGTTCAGGTCATCCCGCACATCACCGACGAGATCAAGAGCCGGATCTTGGCGATGGCCCAGCCCGACCCGGACGGTCACCGCCCGGACGTCGTCATCACCGAGATCGGCGGAACGGTCGGCGACATCGAATCGCAGCCCTTCCTGGAGGCGGCCCGCCAGGTGCGTCACGATCTGGGCCGGGAGAACGTCTTTTTCCTGCACGTGTCGCTGGTGCCGTACCTGGCCCCGTCCGGCGAACTCAAGACCAAGCCGACCCAGCACTCCGTGGCGGCACTGCGCAGTATCGGTATTACGCCCGATGCGCTGATCCTGCGCTGCGACCGCGACGTGCCCGAAGCGCTGAAGAACAAGATCGCGCTGATGTGCGACGTCGACATCGACGGGGTTATCTCGACTCCCGATGCGAAGTCGATCTACGACATCCCCAAGGTGCTGCACCGCGAGGAACTGGACGCATACGTGGTGCGCCGCCTCAACCTGCCGTTTCGCGACGTCGACTGGACCGAATGGGACGACCTGCTGCGCCGTGTGCACGAGCCGCACGAAACCGTGCGAATTGCCCTGGTGGGCAAATACGTTGACTTGTCCGACGCCTACCTTTCGGTGACCGAGGCGTTGCGCGCCGGCGGGTTCAAACACCATGCCCGGGTCGAAATGGTGTGGGTGCCCTCCGACGACTGCGAGAGCACCGCCGGAGCGGTCTCGGCGCTGAGCGATGTGCACGGCGTGCTGATCCCCGGCGGATTCGGCATCCGGGGCATCGAGGGCAAGATCGGCGCCATCCGGCATGCTCGGGCGCGCGGGTTGCCGGTGCTCGGCCTGTGCCTGGGGCTGCAATGCATCGTGATCGAAGCCGCCCGGTCGGTTGGTATCACCCAGGCCAACTCCGCGGAGTTCGAGCCGGGCACGCCGGATCCCGTGATCTCCACGATGGCCGATCAGGAACAGATCGTGGCCGGCGAGGCGGACCTCGGCGGCACCATGCGATTGGGCGCCTATCCTGCGGTGCTCGAGCCGGATTCGATTGTGGCGCAGGCTTATGGAACCACGCAGGTGTCCGAGCGGCACCGGCATCGCTACGAGGTGAACAACGCCTACCGGGACCGCATCGCGGAAAGCGGCTTGCGGTTCTCCGGGACCTCCCCGGATGGTCACCTGGTGGAGTTCGTCGAATATCCGTCGGAGGTCCACCCGTTCGTCGTCGGTACCCAGGCGCACCCCGAACTGAAGAGCCGGCCCACCCGGCCGCACCCACTGTTCGTGGCTTTCGTCGGCGCGGCCATCGACTACAAGAAGGGTGAGCTGCTTCCGGTGGAAATCCCCGAGCACTCGTCCAACGGCAACCAGCATCGAGACAGTGCCGAGCGGTCGATCCCCGAACCCGCCACCCGTGGCTGACCACGTTTTCGAGACGGAATCATCCGAAACGCTCTACACCGGAGCAATTTTCGCGCTGCGCCGGGACCAGGTGCGCATGCCCGGCGGTAACGTCGCCGCACGCGAAGTCATCGAGCACTATGGTGCGGTGGCCGTCGTGGCGATGAATGACGAGCAGCAGGTCGCATTGGTCTACCAGTATCGGCACACGTTCGGGCGGCGCCTGTGGGAGTTGCCCGCGGGACTGCTGGACATCGCGGGGGAGGCGCCGCACCTTTCGGCGGCGCGCGAACTCGAGGAGGAAGTCGGCCTGCGGGCCGACACCTGGCACGTACTCGTCGACCTCAGCACCGCGCCCGGCTACAGCGACGAATCGGTGCGGGTCTACCTGGCGACCGGGCTCGCCGAGGTCGGCCGGCCCGAGGCGCACGACGAGGAAGCCGATATGACGATGCGCTGGGTGCCCCTCGACGAGGCAGCTCGCTTGGTCCTGGGCGGTGAGATCGTGAATTCTATTGCCGCAGCTGGTATTTTGGCCGCCCACGCTGTCTCGGCGGGTTTGGCAGCGGCGCGCCCGGTGGACGACCCGTGGCCCGACAAACCTGCGGCATTCGCCGCCCGTAAGGCCGCGCGATGACGACCGCGCTCACCCTCGAAACCCAACTGCAGGGCTACCTCGACCATCTGACGATCGAGCGAGGGGTGGCGGCCAACACGCTCAGCTCCTACCGGCGCGATTTGCGCCGGTATTCAAAACACCTGTCCGACCGGGGGATTCACGATCTGGCCAAGGTCGGCGAAGACGACGTCAGCGAGTTTCTGGTGGCCTTGCGCCGCGGCGACCCGGAATCCGGGGCCGCGGGTTTGTCCGCGGTGTCGGCGGCGCGGGCGTTGATCGCGGTGCGCGGCCTGCATCGGTTCGCCGCGGCCGAGGGCCTGGCCGAGCTCGACGTGGCGCGCTCCGTGCGGCCGCCGACGCCGGGCCGGCGGCTGCCCAAGAGCCTGAGCATTGACGAGGTGCTGGCGCTACTGGAGGGCGCCGGCGGGGACAGCCCGTCGGATGGTCCGCTGACGCTGCGGAACCGGGCGCTGCTGGAGTTGCTGTACTCCACGGGGGCGCGCATCTCCGAGGCCGTTGGGCTCGATGTCGACGACGTCGACACCCAGGCCAGGTCGGTGTTGTTGCGCGGCAAGGGCGGTAAGCAGCGGCTGGTTCCGATCGGGCGTCCGGCGGTGCAGGCGCTGGATGCCTACCTGGTACGCGGGCGGCCGGATCTGGCGCGCCGGGGCCGCGGTACGGCGGCCATTTTCCTCAACGCCCGGGGCGGACGGTTGTCCCGGCAGAGCGCGTGGCAGGTGTTGCAGGACGCGGCCGAGCGGGCCGGAATCACCTCCGGGGTGTCGCCGCACATGCTGCGGCACTCCTTTGCCACCCATCTGCTCGAGGGCGGCGCGGACGTGCGCGTCGTGCAGGAGTTGCTCGGGCATGCTTCGGTGACGACCACGCAGATCTACACCCTGGTGACGGTGCATGCGCTGCGCGAGGTGTGGGCCGGCGCCCACCCGCGCGCCCAGTAGCGTGTCGTGCGAAGTCGATCGCGCGTTCAGCCCAGGTAGGACGACTCCAGCACCAGATCCGACACCAGGGACTGGTATTCCAGGTGGGTCTTGTGCTCGACGGTATTCCAGTGCTTGCCCTGCTCGCGGCGCATGTACTCGCGGTACTTCGGGGCACCGGGCACCCGGACGTTGTCGGCCACCACGACCGAACCCGGGTGCAGCCAGCCCCGGTCCATGATGCTTTCTAGGTCGTTCAGGTAGGCGTCCTTGTCGTGATCAAGGAAGACGAAATCGAGTGTGCCAGAGCTGAATCCGTGCTCTTGGGCCAGCGTGTCCAGGGTCCTCCCGCCGTCGCCGATGGTGCCGACGACGCATGTCACCCGGTCGGCGACGCCGGCGTGTGCCCAGATCCGACGGGCATTGGCGGCGTTGGCCTCGGCGAGTTCGACGGAGTACACCCGCGCGGTGGGGGCCGCTCGGGTGATACGCAGCGCGCCGTATCCGCAGTAGGTGCCCAACTCCAGCGCCAGGGCAGGGTTGGCCCGTTGCACGGCGGCGTCGAGCAGCAGGCCCTTCTCGTCGCCGACGTTGATCAGCAAGGACTTTTCATAGGCGAACTTGTCGATGGTGGCGAGCACATCGTCAACGTCACCGGCGCGAGCATTGCCAAGGACGTAGTCGACCGCCGCGGCTTCGCGTCCGTCGCCGATCTGACCGGTAGTGGTGATGTTGCGGTTCCCGACGGCCATCCGCCAGACCGACCATCGCAGCAGGGGCAGCCGTCGTTTGAGGTCCATAGCCACCCACGATAGACCCGCCCGAATGGTGCTGGTGTGACTGAAGTTAACCATGAATGCTGTCGCGAGCTTTAGCAGCGACTTCTGCACATATTCCCTGGTTATGTCGTCTGCGGGTCGCCCGGTTTACGGGCGCAAAGCCGTTAGACTTTCGGCGATGTTCACCTCCGCCACACCCCGGGCATGACCGACCAGCCTGACGGCAGCGTCGAGATCGGTCTCACTGGGCGCCCACCCCGGGCGATCCCGGAGCCCGAGCCGCGCACGGCACACGGCCCGGCAAAAGTGGTGGCGATGTGCAACCAGAAGGGCGGTGTCGGCAAGACCACGTCGACGATCAATCTGGGGGCTGCGCTCGCCGAGTACGGCCGCCGGGTGCTGCTGGTGGATATGGACCCACAGGGCGCGCTGTCCGCGGGCCTCGGTGTTCCGCACTACGACCTGGAAAAGACCATTCACAACGTCCTGGTCGAGCCGCGGGTGTCGATCGACGACGTGCTGCTGTCCACTCGGGTCAAGTACCTGGATCTGGTGCCCAGCAACATCGACCTGTCGGCCGCCGAGATCCAACTGGTCAACGAGGTCGGCCGAGAGCAAACCCTAGGCCGGGCGTTGCACCCGGTATTGGACCGCTACGACTACGTCTTGATCGACTGCCAGCCGTCCCTGGGCCTGCTCACCGTCAACGGATTGGCCTGCGCGGATGGCGTGGTCATCCCGACCGAATGCGAGTTCTTCTCGTTGCGCGGCCTGGCGCTGCTAACCGACACCGTCGACAAGGTGCGCGACCGGCTCAACCCCAAGCTCGAGATCAGCGGCATCCTGCTGACCCGGTACGACCCTCGCACCGTCAATGCCCGCGAGGTCATGAGCCGGGTGGTGGAGCGGTTCGGTGACCTGGTATTCGACACCGTGATCACCCGTACCGTGCGGTTCCCGGAGACCAGCGTGGCCGGTGAGCCGATCACTACCTGGGCGCCGAAGTCGACGGGCGCCATCGCCTATCGAGCCCTGGCCCGCGAGTTCATCGACCGATTCGGCGCGTGACCGACACGGCGAATGGTGAGGCGCCACAGCAGAACGGCTTTCAAGTCCGCCTGACCAACTTCGAGGGGCCGTTCGACCTGCTGTTGCAGCTGATTTTCGCGCATCGACTCGACGTGACCGAGGTGGCGCTGCATCAGGTCACTGACGATTTCATCGCGTACACGCGTGAGATCGGTGCGCAGCTGGACCTGGAGGAGACCACCGCGTTTCTGGTGGTGGCCGCGACCCTGTTGGACCTCAAGGCGGCGCGGTTGCTGCCGGCCGGACAGGTCGACGACGAAGAGGATTTGGCGCTGCTCGAGGTGCGCGACCTGCTATTTGCCCGGTTACTGCAATACCGCGCGTTCAAGCACGTCGCGGAGATGTTCGCTGAGTTGGAGGCCGCCGCCCTGCGCAGTTACCCGCGGGCGGTCTCGCTCGAGGAGCGGTTCACCCAACTGCTGCCGGAGGTGATGCTCGGTGTCGACGCCGAGCGATTCGCCCAGATCGCCGCGGTCGCCTTCACACCGCGGCCGGTGCCGACGGTGTCCACGGGTCATCTGCACGAGCTGCAGGTTTCGGTGCCTGAGCAAGCCCGGCAATTGTTATCGATGCTCGAGGCACGGGGCAGCGGGCAGTGGGCGACGTTTTCCGAGCTGGTGGCCGACTGCGAGAAGCCGATGGAGGTCGTGGGACGGTTCCTGGCGCTGCTCGAACTGTATCGGTCTCGGGCGGTAGCATTCGACCAGTCGGAGCCGCTTGGTGTGCTCCAGATCGCGTGGACCGGCGAGCGTCCGACCACCGAAGCCCTGGCAGAAGTGCGGGACGAATGATGAGCACCGCCGGCGACGATGCAGAGCGCAGCGATGAGGAGGAGCGGCGCTTGGACACCGCCGGCGACGATGCAGAGCGCAGCGATGAGGAGGAGCGGCGCTTGGACACCGCCGGCGACGATGCAGAGCGCAGCGATGAGGAGGAGCGGCGCTTGGACACCGCCGGCGACGATGCAGAGCGCAGCGATGAGGAGGAGCGGCGCTTGAGCACCGCAGACGAAGCCACCGACGTTGATTTCGTGAACCCAGACGAAGCTGACGTCGATCTCGATATCGGGATCCCCGACATCGCTGAAGCGGCGCCGATGGATCCCGAGGAACTCGAATCTGTGTTGGAAGCGCTGCTGTTGGTGGTCGACACGCCGGTCAGCGACGAGGCGCTGGCCGCGGTCACCCAGCAACCCGTCTACCGGATCGCCGCCAAACTGCAGGCGATGTCGGAGCAACTGGCCGAACGCGACAGCGGCATCGACCTGCGCAAGACCGGCGAGGGTTGGCGGATGTACACCCGCGCCCGATTCGCGCCGTATGTCGAGAAACTCCTGTTGGACGGGGCGCGCTCGAAATTGACCCGGGCCGCGCTGGAAACGTTGGCCGTGGTGGCCTACCGCCAGCCGGTGACCCGCGCGCGGGTCAGCGCGGTGCGTGGTGTCAACGTCGATGCCGTCATGCGCACCCTGCTGGCGCGGGGCCTCATCACCGAGGCTGGCGTCGACGAGGACAGCGGTGCGGCCACCTTCGCCACCACCGAGTTGTTTTTGGAGCGTTTGGGATTGACGTCGTTGGCCGACCTGCCGGACATCGCACCGCTGCTGCCCGACGTGGACACGATCGAGGACTTAAGCGAATCCCTGGACAGTGAGCCACGTTTCATCAAACTCGCCGGCGGTGCGACGCCCGAGCAGTCGCTGACCTTCGATGTGGACCAGGATTGATGGTCGAAGATCAAGGCATCCGGCTGCAAAAAGTGTTGTCCCAGGCCGGAATCGCGTCGCGCAGGTCCGCCGAGAAGTTGATCCTCGACGGCCGTGTGGAGGTGGACGGGCGGGTCGTGACCGAGCTGGGCACGCGGGTCGACCCCGACGCCTCGGTGATCCGCGTCGACGGCGCCCGTATCGTCGTCGACGATTCACAGGTATATCTCGCGCTGAACAAGCCGCGCGGGATGCATTCCACGATGTCCGACGATCGCGGCCGGCCGTGCATTGGTGATCTGATCGAGCGCAAGGTGCGGGGCAACAAGAAGCTTTTCCACGTGGGCCGGCTAGATGCTGACACCGAGGGACTGATCCTGCTGACCAACGACGGCGAGCTAGCGCACCGACTGATGCATCCGTCGCACGAAGTGCCGAAAACCTATCTGGCCACCGTCACTGGGACAGTGCCCCGGGGGGTGGGCAAGAAGCTGCGGGCCGGTATCGACCTCGAGGATGGTCCCGCGCGCGTCGACGACTTCGCGGTCGTGGATGCGATACCAGGAAAGACGTTGGTGCGCTTGACATTACATGAAGGACGTAATCGCATTGTGCGCCGCATGCTGGCGGCGGTGGGTTTCCCGGTGGAGGCGCTGGTCCGTACCGATATCGGTTCGGTATCGCTGGGCAAGCAGCGGCCCGGCAGCATTCGCGCATTACGCCAGGACGAAGTGGGGCAGCTGTACAAAGCGGTGGGACTGTGAGCAGCGGTGTCGCGGTGGCGATCGACGGTCCCGCGGGGACCGGAAAGTCATCGGTGTCAAAAGGTTTGGCGCAGGCGCTGCGAGCCCGCTACCTCGATACCGGGGGCATGTACCGGACGGTGACGTTGGCGGTCTTACGCGCCGGGGTTGACCCCGCTGATGCCGACTCGGTCGCCCGGGTCGCGGAGACGGTGCAGATGTCGGTGGATCACCATCCCGGCGGCGATAATTATTTCCTTGATGGAGAGGATGTTTCGGCCGAGATCCGCGGCGATCGGGTGACCGGCGCGGTGTCGGCGGTGTCGGCGGTTCCCGCCGTGCGCACCCGCCTGGTCGCGCTGCAACGGGAGATGGCGCAAGGCCCGGACACTGTCGTCGTTGAGGGTCGCGATATCGGAACCGTGGTTTTGCCCGACGCGCCGGTGAAGATCTATTTGACCGCGTCGGCCGAAACCCGCGCGCGGCGCCGCAACGACCAAAACGTGGCGGCGGGCCTCGCCGACGATTACGTCGGCGTGCTGGCCGACGTGCGCCGCCGCGATCACCTGGATTCCACCCGGGCGGTATCGCCGCTGCGGCCGGCGACCGACGCGGTGATCGTAGACACCAGCGACATGACCGAGGCCGAGGTCATCGACCATCTGCTGGAGTTGGTCAGACAACGAAGCGAGGCAGTGCGGTGACGCAGGACGGCACCTGGTCCGACGAAAGCGACTGGGACTCAGTCGGTTTTGACTCCGAGGACTTTGAAGAGCTCGGCCCGGCGCCGGTGGTGGCGATTGTCGGCCGGCCGAACGTGGGCAAATCGACGCTGGTCAACCGGGTCTTGGGGCGCCGCGAAGCGGTGGTTCAGGACGTTCCGGGGGTGACCCGCGATCGAGTTTCCTACGACGCGCTGTGGACGGGCCGGCGGTTTGTCGTGCAAGACACCGGAGGCTGGGAGCCCGACGCCAAGGGCCTGCAACAGTTGGTGGCCGAGCAGGCGTCGGTGGCGATGCGAACCGCCGACGCGATCATTCTGGTCGTCGACGCCACGGTTGGGGCTACCGCCGCCGACGAGGCCGCCGCCCGAATACTGCTGCGGTCGGGCAAGCCGGTTTTCTTGGCGGCCAACAAGGTTGACAGCGAGAAGGTCGAGTCGGACGCGGCGGCGTTGTGGTCGCTGGGTCTCGGCGAACCGCATGCGGTCAGCGCGATGCATGGGCGCGGTGTGGCGGACCTGCTCGACGAGGTGCTGGCGTCGCTGCCCGAGGTCTCCGAAGCGGCACCGGCGCCCGGCGGTCCACGGCGGGTTGCCCTGGTCGGCAAGCCCAATGTCGGCAAGAGCTCGCTGCTGAACAAGCTGGCCGGTGATCAACGCTCGGTGGTGCACGACGTGGCCGGCACCACGGTCGACCCGGTGGACTCGCTGATCGAATTGGGCGGCAAAGTCTGGCGTTTCGTCGACACCGCGGGCTTGCGCCGCAAGGTCGGGCAGGCCAGCGGTCACGAGTTCTATGCCTCGGTACGCACGCATTCGGCCATCGACTCCGCCGAGGTGGTGATCGTGCTGATCGACGCCTCGCAGCCGCTGACCGAGCAGGATCAGCGGGTGCTCTCGATGGTGATCGAGGCGGGACGGGCCCTGGTGCTGGCCTTCAACAAGTGGGATCTTGTCGACGAGGACCGCCGCGAATTGCTCGACCGCGAGATTGATCTCGACCTGGTGCAGCTGCAGTGGGCACCGCGGGTCAACATCTCCGCCAAGACGGGCCGGGCGGTGCAGAAGTTGGTGCCCGCGATGGAAACCTCGCTCGCCTCCTGGGACACGCGGATCCCGACCGGTCCGCTGAACTCCTGGCTCAAGGAGGTCGTCGCGGCCACGCCACCACCGGTGCGCGGAGGTAAGCAGCCCCGCATTCTGTTCGCCACCCAGGCCACCGCGCGACCGCCGACCTTCGTGCTGTTCACCACCGGCTTCCTGGAAGCCGGCTACCGGCGTTTTCTGGAACGGCGGCTGCGCGAGGCGTTCGGTTTCGAGGGCAGCCCGATCCGGATCAACGTGCGGGTCCGCGAGAAGCGATCCGCCAAGCGCCGCTAAGCGTTTCCGGCGTTTCCGGCGTTTCCGGCGTGGAGCGTGCTTTCGCGGCGTTGACGCCGTTGAGTGAGCGTTTTCGCCGTTGAGTGGGAGTTCGCGGCGTTGAGTCTGCCTCCTGGGCGCCAATCGGGCGATTTTCCCGCCGGCTACGCAGACTGAACGCCCACATTGCACGCAGACGGCGCAGCTCAACAGCAATTCCCGCGATACGAGCAGTATCTACTACATAGTGGAAGGGCGCGTTGACATTCGCGCTGACTTGTCCGTAGATTCTCTCGTATAGCGGGGTTATACACCCGCATCATGGGAATCGGAGGACGCGTGGGCTCGGCGCGGTTCAGCGTGCAGGACAAGTCGATCGTGATCACCGGCGCGACCGGCGCCTTGGGCAGCGCGGCGACCCGAGCGCTGGCCGACGAAGGGGCGCGGCTGACCCTGGCCGGCGGCAATACCGATCGCCTGGCCGACCTCGTCGACGAGACGGGTCGTCGCGATGTGGCGGTGGTGACCCGCCGTCCCGAGACCCCGGCCGATGCCCAGGCCATTGTGGAGGCCGCCGTGGCGCAGCACGGCAGGCTCGACGGCGTCCTGGTCGCCTCGGGCATGAATCACGTCGCGCCGATCACCGAGATGGCCGTCGAGGACTTCGACGCCGTGATGAAGGCGAACGCGCGCGGCGCCTGGCTGATCTGTCAGGCGGCCGGTCGGGTGCTGCTGCGCCAGCGCGAGGGTGGCAGCGTCGTACTGGTGTCCTCGGTACGGGGCACCCTCGGGCATCCGGCCGGCTACAGCGCGTACTGCCCGTCGAAGGCGGCAACCGATCTGTTGGCCAAATCTCTGGCCGCCGAGTGGGGGCGGCACGGGATCCGGGTGAATACTTTGGCGCCCACAGTGTTCCGCTCCCAGCTGACCGAGTGGATGTACGCCGACGACGGCAAGGGACGCGAAGCCCGTGAGGCGATGTTTGCCCGAATCCCATTGCGCCGCTTCGCGGAGCCGGAAGACTTCGTCGGCGCGCTGATCTATCTACTCAGCGATGCGTCGAGTTTCTTCACCGGACAGGTGATGTACCTGGACGGCGGCTACACCGCATGCTGACGAACCGGAGGGACCCGTCATGACCGTCACCTGGCCGCTGGGCGAAGCCGAGTCGAGGCTGGAGTTCTACGACCTCTCGCACCCGTGGGGGCACGGCGTGCCGGCCTGGCCGTACTTCGAGGACGTCAAGATCGAACGCCTGCACACCATGGCCAGAAGCCGCGTTCTGACCCAGAAGGTCACCACCGTAATGCATTCCGGCACGCACATCGATGCGCCCGGGCACGTGATCGAAGGCACGCCGCTGCTGCACGAGATTCCGCTCAGCGCATTCTTCGGCACCGGTGTGGTGGTGTCGATCCCCAAGCAGAAGTGGGAGGTCGTCACCGCCGAGGATCTGGAGAACGCCACGCCGCAGATCCGGCCCGGCGACATCGTCATCGTCAACACCGGCTGGCACCACAAGTACGCCGACAGCGCGGAGTACTACGCCTACGCGCCGGGCTTCTACAAGGAGGCCGGCGAATGGTTCGCGGCCAGGGGCGTCAAGGCGGTCGGCACCGACACCCAGGCGCTCGACCACCCGCTGGCCACCGCGATCGCCCCGCACGGCCCAGCCGAACGCACCGGTGGTCTATTGCCCTGGGCGGTCAAGGAATACGAGGAGCAGACCGGGCACCACGTGCTCGACGACTTCCCGGAGTGGGAGCCGTGCCACCGCGCGATCCTGTCCAAGGGCATCTACGGATTCGAGAACGTGGGCGGCGAGCTGGACAAGGTCACCGGTAAGCGCGTCACCTTCGCCGCATTCCCGTGGCGCTGGGTCGGCGGCGACGGCGGCATCGTGCGGTTGGTGGCAATCGTCGATCCGACCGGTAGTTACCGTCTCGAAACGGGGGCGGCGTGATGAGCGTCGTCGCGGACGACGCCCGCAGCGGCGGAATCCAGGTCATCGCCCGCGCGGCCGAGATGCTGCGGCTGTTGCAGGCGCATCCCAGTGGGCTGAGCCAGGCCGAGATCGGGGAGCGGCTGGGTATGGCGCGGTCGACGGTCAGCCGCATCCTCAGCGCGTTGGACGACGAAGGCCTGGTGGCATCACGCGCGGTGCGGGGTCGCTATCGGCTCGGTCCGGAGATTGCCCGGATGGCCAGCACCGTCCGGCGAGGGGTGGTGGTCGATGTGCACCCGTTCCTGGAGGAGCTGTGCCGGGAGCTGGAGGAGACGGTCGACCTGTCGGTCCTGGACGGGGATCGCGCGACGTTTGTCGACCAGGTCGTCTCGCCGCACCGATTGCGAGCGATCAGCGCGATCGGCGAGTCGTTCCCGCTGCACTGCTGTGCCAACGGCAAGGCGCTGCTGGCCAGCCTGTCGCCCGCGGAGCGGGGCCACGCCCTGCCTAGCCGGCTCGCCAAGCTCACCGCCAACACCATCACGACGCCCGCGGCGTTGCGTAAGGAGCTGGACCGCATCGCAGCCGAGGGCATTGCCTACGACCGCGAAGAGCAGAGCGAGGGTATCTGCGCGGTGGGCGCGGTACTGACCGGCGTGAGCGCGGAGAAAGTGGCGGTCAGCGTGCCGGTTCCCGCGCAGCGGTTCTACCGTCGCGAAGCGAAGCTCGCCGCGGCGTTGCGGACGTGGATCGCGACCGTCGAGGCCTGGTTCCGAGAGACACGCAGCTCAGCGAGCCACTGACGGCTCCGCGGTCTGGCTGCGGTAGGCTTTCGACCTGCTGCCGGTGGACCCATCGGCGCACGGGCTGTGGCGCAGTTTGGTAGCGCACTTGACTGGGGGTCAAGTGGTCGCAGGTTCAAATCCTGTCAGCCCGACCAGGATGATTCCTGTTCAGAGGCGATTTTCGGCAGATTGGAAGCCGCCTCGATTGCGCTCAAATAGGTCTGGATAGCAACGCGGATAGCAACACGGCATCTAAAACTGACGGACATCGTTGACAGTCCGGGTCTCCGATCATTAGGAGACCTGCATGAGCGAAGCGCTGCTGCCCCGAGAAGGCCGTCGCCGGCTGGCGATCATCCAGCACGCCGAGGAAGTGACCGGCAACGTAGCGATGACGTGCCGTTACTACGGGATTAGTCGGCCGACCTTCTACACCTGGTTGCGGCGCTACCGCGAGCTAGGCATCGAGGGGTTGCGGGATCTGTCCCGGCGACCGCGCCATAGCCCCAACGCCACCCATGTCGACGTCGTCGGCAAGATCCTCTACCTGCGCCAGCACTACCATTTCGGGCCGGGCAAGATCGCGATGTACCTCAAGCGCTACCACGACGTCGAGGTATCCCAGTCCGGCGTCTGGCGCATCCTCAAGCGCCTGGACCTCAACCGCCTGCCGGCCTCGCAGCGCTACAAACGGCTCGACAAACGATGGCAACGCTACGAAAAGCAGCTCCCCGGCCACCAGGTCCAAATCGACGTCAAATTCGTTGAGCCACTGAAGACCGCGGCCAGGCCCGCCACCGGCCGACGCACCAAGTACTACCAATTCACTGCCATCGACGACTGCACCCGGCTACGGGTATTGCGTATCTACCCACGCTGCGACCAGAAAACCGCGATCCAATTCGTTGACTACGTACTCGAGCGCCTGCCCTTCCCCGTGCAGGTCGTCCAGACCGACAACGGCGCCGAATTCCAATCCGCCTTCCACTACCACGTTCTCGACAAAGGGATTGGCCACCGCTACATCAAACCTCGCACGCCACGGCTCAACGGCAAAGTGGAGCGCTCCCACCGCATCGACGCCGAAGAGTTCTACGCCCTGCTCGACGGCGTCGTCATCGACGACGCCAAAGTCTTCAACAACAAACTCAGGGAATGGGAGGACTACTACAACTACCATCGCCCTCACGGCGGCCTCGGCGGCCAAACACCCTACGAACGACTACGCCAGAAAACCCAGACCCGGCCGTAACCGATGACCGTCAGTCGCACACGCGCAATGTTCTGATTGACGTCGAACTGGGCCGACGGGGTCTGCTCTACGAGAGGCTTTTCGACCTCGCCGAGGCGTTGCAAGTGCCTGCAGCACAGCTCCTAGGTGGCCCTGTCTGAGTCGGCACGCAGAGCCTCGTTCTTCACTCGAATCCGCCAGGCGGCACAAACTGCGCTAACTCCGGGTGCTCTTGCAGTAGTTCAATCGCTGCCAGCGCCTGGGCCAGATCGGCTTCGAGCTGCGGCAGTCGCTGAAAAACTAGTTCCATCGGTGGCCAGAGAGGCATCTCAGGGTCCTGCATTGCCAATCGCCGTTCGACGATCAATGCCTCGATCTGAAATCGAGCCACGGTCTTCGTCATTGCACCTGCTCCTTCCCCCACCTGCTAAAACGTCAGGAGGCGTGTTGTTACTCCCGAATGTTGCTGCTGCAGTGCTGGATTCGAAGATGAAACCGTGGGTGCAGAGGCGAGGTTGGGGGAGTTATCGATCAAGCCCTGCAGCTGCTGTCTAGCTCCGCATGGGCGTCACCGAGTCTTTTTGCGCTTTCTGCAAATTCGACACCGAATTGTCTGTCGGATGGCGTTGAGCCCGCCGAGATGGTTGATTCCGCCTGGCTCTGTGCGACCCAACGCTTCCATTGCTCGAACATGTCCCTGTTGATCGCCACGATGGTATCCGCCTCGGACCGTATAGCCGGTGTGGCGATGCGGTCCGCGTAGGACTGCAATCCGTTAATCATATTTTGGTAGGCGGCTTCGGTTTTGGTGTTGTTGGCGTCGGATTCCTGCGCCGCTGCCCGCGCTGAGCCGAGCTGTGACTCGTAGTAGGTCCACATGGCGCGCGCCGTTGCGCAGTCGGCTGCCCTGCCGCCGGGCGGCATGAGCAGCAGCCAGGTCGAAACGGCAATGGTGATCGCGAAAGCGGCTATTGCGACCAATCGCAGAGCCGGGCGGACGGAGTGGGTCATGGCTGCGCTCAATGCGGAGCTGTCATGACGGGAACAGTTGGTGTCGGCAATGTGCCATTCACGATTGGAATCGAGCCACCGCAGCCGTCGGGCAGGTAGAAGGTCTTGCCGGGATACATCGCGGACGTGTTCATGATCTCCGCGAGCGAGACCGGTTTCCACGGCATAGCCATCGGGTAGCCGGTGATACCGCCTAGCTGCCGGTGCCCTGCAGAACCTTGGTGGTCTGCATTTCGTAGGTGTTTTCGATCCAGCGGGCTTGATACCACTTCCCGTCGGCGCCCTGGACCATCTTGGTGATCCCCGTGGCCTGACCGCCAGTGAGTCGGAGCTTGTAACCCTGCTGGACGTCAAAACCGTTGGCGGTGTTGCTAAGTCCGGTCTTATCTGTTGTGAGCAGGCCGGTGGATGGGCCGGTCGCAAGTTTCTCTGGAATGGTGGTCGGCTGCCACGGGACGTATGGCCCTTGAGGTTGCGAGAAGGGATCGTCGTAGGAGCGCGAGGTGTCGAGCTGCCACTGGCCGGTCGTGGTGTTCTGGCCCGCAGGTGGGGTATCCAGCTGCCCTCCCGGTATACGCACGCCGCCGGGGCCGGGTGAAATCGGGATGTCGCCGTCGGCCATGTTGATCGCGGTCGCCAGCTCCTGGTCGACTGCGTTGGCTTCGATCAGAATCGCGTCCAGGCGGGGCTGTAGTTGTTCTTCGGCGATGAAGGCTTGCATGGGCAGAGCGGTCGACGTCGGGACGACCTTGTTGGTCAGCGGATCGATCGTCATGTGCATTTCGGCTGCATCGTGACGCAGCGTGCGCAGCCATGCTCGATGTCTTCAGCAGCTTTTCCGGCCGCCGCGCCGACCGCCAGGGATTCGTTGCCATGAGCATCAAGGTCTTGGCGGATTGAGGCGTTGGTGTGTTTCCGAGCTTCGGCTGTCACACCTTCCCAGCTATCGAACACCGCCAACGAACTCAGTTGCTGCGATGCCTCCAAAGTGGATTGTCCACGGGCGTTGGCCGCGTGAAAGACCGCGCGCACCGCATCGGCGCTCCATCGATCAATATCGGCCACGGTCAACATCGCGGATCACACCCCGGCCGAACCAACTATCCCGTCAACGCCCGGCACCACCGCGCGGACCTTCCCGACGTTCTCCTGCTCCATGGTGGCGAAGGTGACCCCGTCGGTGTTCAGATCGACCGCATGGCCGCCAACCCGGCCCACGAGCCTGCGCGACGTCTCCAACCAGGTCTCTGTCTTCATGCTGAGAGCCGCCGCAGAGCTGCCCACCCAGCCCGCCTGAGCGGACACAATCTGGTTGTCCGAAGACAAATGGGCGGTCGCCAGATCTTCAGCCTGTCCGCCAACGTGGGCCGCCGACGACGCCAACGTGTCCAGATTGACTTGAAGCCTGCCCTCAGCCATTGTCACCACCCCTGAGCATTCCTGACCATTGTTTCATAGCAAGGCGCTGTAACCAGGCGCAATTCACTGCTATTAGAGCCCCGGTGCCTTGCTGCCCGACCCGTTCAGTTGACATCGAAGAACCGTCCGATTAACTGGAACTCAGGAGCCGTGAGACAACTCGACTCATGCACGGAGGCAGTCCCATGCAGATCCTTGCCATCGCAGGCATTGTCGCGGCGTTTGCAATCGTGTGCCTTGGGATCTACCTGTTCGGCCGATCCCTACAACACAGAGGTCACGACCTCGCCTACGTTGACCCGCGCTATCCCGACTCCATGCAAGCAGTCCAGCCGAACGCGGATTTCCTCCCGCCAGGACGGCCGTACCCGCATGACGACACAAGCCTCACCAGGGACGAGGACGATCAAAGCCCACCAACACAAGCGCGATAAGGAACGGTCGACTGCCCTGACGCGCTCCGACGGCCAGTCGCCAGACCGGGGCCGCGTCCCCTGAACGCGGCCACACCTAACCCCAAGTTTCACCGGCACCCCGACGGGAGTTTGTATCGTCGCCGGTGCTCCGCCTAGCCTCACTATTCACTGACTCACGCTTCCTTCAGCCAGGTCTCTACGTCAGCGCGGCGGTAAAGGACTCTCCGGCCGAGCTTGACCGATGGCGGACCACCTGAGCCGATGTGCCGCCAGTACCGCAGTGTGCCGACGGAAAGCCTGGTCATGGCTGCAACTTCAGCCATGGTGAGCAACTCGTGGTCCTTCTCGACGACGTGGCTCCGGATTGGTGGGCGCGTCGCTTCGCCGGGATGGGGCAAGAGTGCCTCAGCGATGGCGAGCAGCGCGTAGGTGGTGGCCAGCTTCCACGGTGCGGTGTGAACGGGATCGATCCGCTCTGCTGCCTCGACAGCCTTCGTAAACCAGCTCGCCGCACCCTCGCGAGACGGGAGAGCACGTCCATCGATGGCGGCTAGCCACTGTTCCACGTCTGCGCGGCGGTATAGCGTGCGGTTGCCAGCCTTGACCGTCCTTGGCCCCTGACCGCTCTGCCTCCAGTAGTTCAATGTGTGCACCGACAATCCAGTGAGCTGTGAGACCTCAGCGGTGGTCAGGTTGCCGATTCCTAATGGCACTCGGGCCTCGGAGGGTTCGAGAAACTTTGCGCACTCGCAATCTGTTGTCGCACAGGATGATCCGCCGGGGCGGCCCCCACCGCCGCCGTGGTGCACACTAGCGAAGTGCCCGCAAGCGCCGCAGCGGGCCATTGCCTCGATTGAGCCGGGGTTTCCGGTCATGACGATCGCCGCTTCCTGAATTGCGGCGGGGCGCTAAGGGGCCGCATCAGCTGGTCGTCGATCTCATTAAGGTCCACCCGGATCGTGCGGCGGGAGCTTCCCATCCGGTAGCCGGTCAATTCGCCGTCAGCGATCAAGCGCCGCACCGTATTTGGGCTGACCTGCAGGTACGCGGCGGTCTCGGCGATGGTGATGTAGCGCCGCGTCACGGTGCCCTCCACAGACGGATGCGGCCTAACTGCCTCAGTGACTCCCGGTCGATGCGGATGGTCCTGCCAGAGCCAATGCGTCGGGCATCGAGTTGCTCCTGCGCGATCAGCTGGCGGACTAGATGAGGACTGACCTGGTAGTACGCGGCGGCCTGCTTGAGTGTCACCCAGCGCGGCAGTGCTTCTGGTGGAACGGCCGGTTCTCCACACATCTGAAGTACCGATCCACGTTCGACGCGGATCAGTCGACCTCACGGCGCAGCGCCGCCCGGTACTCCGATACGGCGGATTTCCATCTTCTGCAGTAGCTGGTAGTACATCTCGGACCGGTCAACACCGCAGTACTCCGCCACCTGTGCGGTCGTCAGCCAAGGGGGAGGAGTACTCACCGTTCACGAATCTCGTTGGCACACTTGGAGCACAGAGTCGCTGCAGGATCTTTAGGTTGACCGGACGATTGGCAGATGTGCTTGCGCCGCCGCGCTGCCACCGACTTCAACGCCAACCGCTGCATATATAGGCCCTGCGTGCCCACTCAGCCCGTTTGGCGCGTTCCTGAGGCCTAAGCAGGCCGTCGGGATCAACCTCACGCTCGAACCGGTCCAAAGCGGCTTTCCTGGCAGGCCAAGTCCGCGCTGCACGATCAGGTGTCCTGGCCCAGGATTCATATGCGCCGATCCGCCCACGCATGCTGCGCAGCTTCGCGGTCTCTTCGGCTGCCCCCATTCGCGAGAGATTCAGGGCTGCAGGAAAATTGCACTTGAACATAGTGCTTACAGGTGAGGGAGATCGTCGCCCTGCAGATCGTGGGGCAGGTTTCGTGGTCCGTTGCCGGAACGGTCAGGTCATCAGCAATACACACTTGTTGGTTGTTGCCGAACACGCTCCTCTGCGCGTCAGGGCGCGTTAGACTTGGGGCTCGCCGGACAGGTCGTTTACTTGAGAGGACCGGTCAGCTATCGCGCTCAGGCGAGGATGGTTGAGGAGAGCCTCACGCACCTTGGCCACAGGCACTCCGAGTTCCTGTAGCGCAGCCAGGCAGATAACCAAGTGAACTGATTCCGCGATGATGTGGAGTTGCAGGCTATCGCGAAGTGGACGCCAACTTTTGGTTCCGCCGTGTGCAACGTGGTTTCGTGCCCATACCGCCCAGCTGGCCCACTGCTCGGTGTCGAGTCCGAGTGCATCCTGTACTTCCGGCGCGAGCCTGTCGTGCAGTGCTTTGAGTCGAGTGTTCAAGTGCACACCGTCTCCACCCTTTAGACACCAGCAATGGAAGCCTTCGGCCGCAGCCAAGGCCTGACTGACGTATTCCTGGACGATTCGTGACGAGTAGCCGCACAGGCCCACAGCTACGCTCCACGCGTAACTTGCTTGATTTCCGTCGGTCAGGCGCTGCCGCATATTGAGATATGCCTCCAATGGAACGTCGGCGAGGGTGAAAACCACGGAAGCGGGCTTGTGAACGTCATCGGGACGAGCCACTTTGCCGACATGCATGAGCAGCGAGATATCTGTGTCGTCGCCTGCCTCCAAGGTGATCTGCTCGATGCCGCAGTCCTCAAATGTGGCCAATTGGACGAGGTCGTCAAGGGCAGCTATCCGCTCAACGAAATCGGCAGCTGACCCGGAGGCGTTGTCTACTAGTCGAATTGAGGCGTGAGCACCGACTCTTAACGTCACAACCCGGCCACGGCGGAGATTGGACGTCATCAACTGAAGCTTTAGGTCGGGCATGGCTTCGGTCGCCGGGCTAACCCATGGGTGAGTGGCCGTGGTGTCTATTGAATAGTGGGTGTCCCCGGTGGTACCGCGTGCGTAGTCGGCTCGGTACCCGCCAATTACAGGAAAGATATAGGGCATTAGGCGCGTCCCGTCTGCCTGTCTCACGCCTGGATTCTCTACATCCTCGACACCTTCGATTTTGATCGTTGCCCACTGCGGCGGACAGAGGCGTTGATCGTCGGTGAGGTAATAAAGCTCATCGAAAATGACTGTGGCCCGGGTCAAGACTGGCTCCTGCGAGCTAGGGATGTGCGCTCCGAAGCATATCCACGACGAATGCCAGAATTCCTCGTGTAGTTGGCCGACGAGTCCAGCGGTGTAGCCGCCGCGCTGCGCATCCCAAATGCTCACTGCCTGACCAGAATCGGATTCCCCGTAGATCGTCCCGGGGCGCACATCTCCGATCAGCTCGGTTGCGTATGTCCCGCCCGTTGGAGTCTGTTGGAATTCGGGCCCTGGGGAGAGGCCGCCTATCAGTTCGAGCGTTGCGCCATCCTCGGCTGCCAGGTCAATATGCCTGGGACGCGTTGCTCGGGAGATTCTGGTAGGTAGAACCACCCCTTGATTCGGTGAGAGTCTGACTGTCTCACGACGGAACCGAGTCGAGTCTATTGAAGTCGGCTGTCGGTGTCGGTGTCGGTGTGTCCACGCTGGTGACGGTACTCGACGGCCTATCGCGGTGGCCTCGGTCAAGCGGGTCCGGGGTGATTGAAACCTACGGACGCCAGCGCGAGACCTTCGTGAAGAGACTCTGGACGAACCCCGTACACGTTGTCTGAGTAGACCTAGATTGTTCGGGCTCGCTAGACGTAGGTTGTTCGGGCTCTGCGTCGGAGGCGGTGGCCGGATGGCCGATCAAGCTGGTCCTGGGCGATTGAAGGTAGCTGAGGATCGCCGATTCCGCGAACCACGATGCAAACATCCGCCGCTGACCGGCCAAGCCCGAAAATGCGAAACCCTCGTACGCCATCGCAAGACCTTCGTGAACAGGCTCCGACCGAAACCCGTACAAGCTGTCAAGTAGCATGCCCCGCAGCCGTCTTGGCGACTTGGATCCTCGCGCTATGTCGAAAGCCTGCTCGAAGTTGCCATGCTGGACCATCGAATCGAGGTGATCCGGCATTAACCCGTCAAAGAATTTGATGAATCTCGTCGTCAGGCGTTCTGTTTTCCACGGTTGAAATGGGTTGGTCAGACACTCGGCGGCGACGACGTAGATAATCAGGGCGACCTGCTCACGTTGCTGCCGGATGGCGGCGTCGTAGCTCAACAGCGCACCCCGGAGCCGCCGCCAGCTGTCTTCGTCGCCCAGCGCAAGCAGGCCGAATAGCAAGTCGAGCCCAATGCCTTTCCGCGCCAACGTCAGAATGGTCGTATCAGCGCGACGGGTCTCTAGTTCCGCGAGTATCTCGTCTTGGACAGGCCCAACGTGGGGTGGCAAGTTGACCGGGCGACCGAGCGCGAAGGTGCAGATCGCTGCTACCACCTCCATATAGCCGTAGGCGATGGGGCGGGTGAAAGGTCCGTCGATCGGCCCCGGAACAGCGACGTAGACGTCGACCAAGGGCCTCGGCGGAAACAGCAAGTTGTTCGCCTGGACCCCGCCTTGGGGTATTTCTTCGCGGAAGTGGAGCAATATATATTCGCCGAGACGAAGCCACTGCATGATCCGGACTTGCGTGTTGAGCATCTCTTGCATGCGCGAGAAGAACATCGGGTCTGCCGGGTTCGGTTGTTCGCCTGCGAGCGTGCAGGTGTACCAGACGACGCCGCCGAAATCATCGTTGGATATCAAATCCCCGGAGGCCAACTCGCCACTACGCTCAACCAGTTTGTCGATCTCTTCTTGGCGTGTCTGGTCACTCGCGACCGCAGTGATCCACGGAGTGGAGTCTTGCGGTGCCACCGTGATATTGAAGTCGTCCGGTGGACCGATAATGAATGGTGCCGTCGACAGGCTGGTTTGAGGAACGGCATATCCCGCTTCGCGGACAAGGCGTAGCAGCCACGAGGCGGTCAACGATTGGCGCTGGCTAAGGCGAAGTTCTGTCACCGATCTCCACATCAGCCACGTTAAGGCACAGTGGAGCGCCGCACCTCGGCATCGGACATACCAATGCCTCAATACTTGGTATCGCGAAGTTGCTTAGGCCCGTCGCGCCTGGATAGACGCAGTCACACTTAATCGGCACCCACGTGATCTTTGCTCGACAAGATCTACGCACGTGTCTCGCGTCCGTCTTAGACTTGTCGGTGTGGCCGATGGTCTTCGGGTCAGTAATGAGGGACTGCAGGTACTCGCGGCGCACTGCGAGGCGTATGCGACAACTGCGCGTAGCCACGCCCTTGTCGCGCAACCACATTCGTACCCGGGGATAAAGCCCGCCCCGGGTGGAGATCAAAAAAGTTGGAAGACTAAGAATTAAGTAACCGGTGCCTGCGAGGTGATGATCAAGTGACGGATGCTGAGAGTTTCGAGGCCGATCTGTGGGACGGGATTGCAGAATCCAAGCGGCTTGGCTACAACCCAACCCGCTTCATTCAGATGGTGAAGCAATTCGGCGCCGTGGAGGCCACCAGAATGGTGGTCGACACCCGCTACCCTGCCGAGGGGTTCGTCAAGCTGGCGTGGGATATGGTGCCTCGCCGCCCGGACCTGACCAGCGAGCAGCTTGTGCTGAACCACGCAAACCTGTTTAGCGACGATCTAGTGAGGAAGGCGCGAGAAAGGCTCGGACACACGTGACGCGGGACGTGTAGTGCCGCCACGAGGAGGCGTAGCTGGAATCAGGAAACCGCTTGGGCGGCACACGCGCTACGCAGCTCGTCTCGTAATAGACCGGATATGAGACGCCGTTTGAACGGATTCCTGGCGTCTGCGTTTGTCGATGTCAGACCGTCTCAAATGTTCGTCTCAGAAATAGATGTCGCATATTTAGCGTTGAACTAGTTGTGAGGCAAGAAGATTCGAAGCAAGCCAATTTTTCAGGCGTCGGGTCGCGCGTCGGGTACACCCGCGTCAGCACTGTGGCCCAGACTCTCGAACAGCAGAATGCCGCACTCGGAGCGGCAGGCGTAGCCAAGACATTCTCCGATGTGATGTCAGGTGCCCGCGATGACAGGCCAGGGCTCGCTGCGCTCATGGACTACATTCGTGCGGGCGACACCGTGGTCGTGTGGAAGCTAGACCGGCTCGGGCGCAACACAATACATATCTTGGAGACGGTCAAAGCGCTGACCGACCGTGGCGTGACGTTGGTATCGACCACAGAGGGCATCGACTCGTCCACGCCCGCTGGCCGGATGATGATCGGGGTTTTGGGGTCCCTCGCTGAGTATGAGCGAGAGCTAATACAAGAACGAACCGCGTTGAAGCGGGCGACCTCTCGCGCCAACGGCACCAAATTCGGGCGTCCCCGAAAAGTTGATGACGCCGAGCACATCGCGACCGCCACGCGAATGAAGGCCGACGGTCATACGGCGAGGGCCGTTGCCAAGTATCTGGGTGTGAGCCGCGCAACGCTTTACCGCTACCTCGCAGCCGCCTGACCCGCCGACTTAAGCCAGCGCGGTATCGACCTAGCTTCCTGCCCTCCGCAGGCGAACTTCATCCCCAAGCGTGCACGGCGACGCAACATCGAGGGGAATTGTTTTAAAATTCCTCCGCCGGTCCGGAACTCGGGGAGAAGGCCCAGGTGCCTGGGCCCGGTGTTGGAGACATTTACCTAGGCGGTGATGACCCCGCAGGTATCAACCACCCGGGTAATTAGGTTCGCGTCACGAGACATCAGGCCAAGCTGCCAACGTTTGGTCAGCCGCTACTGGTATGGCCGTTGCCCACCCAATTGAGCCGGAGTGACTCCTAACCTCCTCCTCGTTGGGGTGCGCCGTGGTGTCAGCGGCCGGGTCGAGCGGAGCCAACGAGGCCGCAATCTTCACGGAGGCATGCCTGTTACCTGTTTTGGGTCGACCTTCGCCTCTGCTAGGAGAGCAGCTTGCTCTTTCGCCGAGAATGTCCGCCGAGTCGAAGCCCCCGGCGAGGGGTGACGGCCTTCCACGCTGTAGGTTGCCTTCCGGGTGCCCGTGGGCAGTTTGAGTGCAAGCGCTTGGAGCGGTTCGTGCAACTGATTTCACAGTATTGGAATGGTGTCCTCCGTCGCCTTCAGGCAGAGGTAGAGGGCTTTAACAGTTTGATCAGTCACCAGGGGGAGAAGGGTCGCGAGAACGAACTCTCGCTTGCGCGGGTACTTTCGAATCTCATCCCTGGAAGATATGGCGTTGGCTCAGGGTTGATCTTCGACACCGAAGGCAACGAATCGTCACAGACCGATATCGTCCTGTTCGACGCAATCGATGAGCCTGCAATCCTCGCGCAGACAAATCAGATTCTGTTCCCGATCGAGAACGTGCGGGGTGCGATCGAAGTGAAGACTTCTGTGGGTAAGGACGAGATCGAAGATATCGGAGAAAAGGTAGCGAGTGTTCGGGCGCTTGTAAGTCGCGTAGGACCGGCACCTTTGTATACGGCCGTTGGTTACCGTGTTACTCAGTCAATCGCCACTATCGTCAAGCACCTGAAGAGTCTCAAGACCGATGACGGCGATAATCGACCAGATATATTCCTGGTTCTCGATCCGGGAATCATTGGTATTCGTGCATCCATCGCTTCTAAGCTCGGTTGGGAGGTGGCCGAGTCGGACTATTTGATAGGTGTAGCGCCACTACAACGCCGGGATGGAGGTGTACCGCTGGTTGGAGAGTACGAACCCGCACCTGCAGGTGACGCGCCGACCGTAGTGCATGGCGGGAACCTCTTCAGCATTCATTCGGCGTCGGATATCGAATTTCTGGCTGATTCTGCCCGTGCGCTGTTGCTATTCTCTGAGGCGCTTGTCACGACTCTCGCCACTACAGATGGGCATCGACCGCCGGGATTCCACTACTACATCACGCCCGAGATGCGAGACCTGCTGATTGTCTCCTAGGTGAGCAGCGCCCCAAGGTCCAAATGGTCGAGCGCAGCCCTTGCATCCAAGAGAGCCCAACCTGCGAGAGTAGCAATCTGCTCCATGGTCGGCCTTAATGGAAGCTCGCCGGTATCTTCAGTAGCCAGAACGAATTCGGTCGTTTCGCTCGCCAGCGTTAGGCATAGTCGGCCCACCGTCGCCAAGCAGCCTTCAGGTCCTTCTAGGCTCTCGATTCCGTATTCGAAACCCAAGTTGCGCACGTAGGTCATGAACGGGCGCGCGAATGCGTAGTTAGGCGCGTACGCGCTGAGTCTGCTTGTCATCCCCGTCGCCCAGGCCCAGATCGGCTCTTCGCGAGCGATGACTTGTAGCTCGTCGCACACCTCTCGCGGAAAACCCAAAAGTCCGTTGTCGACGCACTTGGTAAGTCCTGCAAGCAGATTGGGATGGTTTGTGGCCCCTACTGCGCGGGACATCTCGCGCAATGCGCTTGCATCTGCGATGCAGAGGCACTTGGCCGTCACCCCTCGCCCTCACTGAAGGCGAGACTGCGAGCGGTGTCGAATTCTTTGTCAGACAAACGAAGTAGGTCTAGGACTTGCGGGCGCTTGAGATAACCCGCCTGCTCCGCGTCTGCCAGAGAGTTCACAAATCCCGAGCCGTACTGGTCGACGCGAACTCTTGGCCTGGTTCGTTCGTTACCGGGCACGTAAGTGCCCCCTTGACTCTTGCTCTCAACCTCCTCGGCGATGATGTCGTACAGATACCTCGGCGCAAGGCCTAATGTCCCGGCACGGATGGCCGCCGCTTGAAGACTCACTTTGAAGTAGTTACGAATGCTGACGACGTTTTCGCGAGTTTCCACGCGACCACCCGTCCGGCGGTCGACAAAATCTCGGAACGATTGCCGTGGCATGAGCAGCGCTGCTGCCACGCGATTACAGAATTGCTCCGTCTCGCTGCTGTCGTTCCGAGTCAGACAAACAGAATCGTCACGCAGAGCTAAGTGTGCTAATTCGTGTGCATAAGAGAAGAATCGCGCACGGACATGGTCTCGCGTATTGATGGCGACAAGCGAGGTGACACCCTCGTGCAGGCTGAAGCCTCGCGTTACCCCCTCGTCCATCGTGAGATGAAGCACGAAGATTCGACGTCGTTGTATAGCGGCGCGCATTGCCTTGGCCGCACTGGTGTCGGTCGCCTTGGGTCCCGTCTGCTTGGCTTCGGACCAATCGAGCCACGTGCGAAGACGATCAGCAACGACGTCGGGAGCTTCACCTCGGCTAGCTCGCGGAACCAACGCGTCGTCGAGTTCGTGCGGCTGATCTCGTTCAGAGAGCCACTTTGCAATGCGGAGCACCGTTTGTGCTGTCCGCATTGCTTTCTCGGTTTCCGACGGGATGCGCTCGGGAGCGTCGGCGTGCCTTCGGAAATTAACTCGGGCTTCTCGATTGGATTCGGGCGGTTGTGGAAGGAAGAGAAATGATGGTGTGCAACCGAGCAGCTTTACCAATGAATCGAACTGACTTTTGTTTGGATTGACGTCTTCGTCGAGCCAGCTTTGAATCAGCTCTTCGTCGACACTCAATTTGTCGGCCACGGCCGAACGCGTTAATTCGCGGTCCCGAAATGCCCAGGCAAGTACGCGGCCGTTGATCGGCATGAGCTTCGCCATTGCACCTATCCAATCAAATCGAGCATCCCCGACGCGTGAGGAGGCTCGGCGTTTCGCTATCTAGTCCTGCAAGTCAGACACTATGAGTACCCAGGGACGGGAATCTAGCCTCATCCGTCGATGTTGGCCGTTGGCACCGAGGTACGGGTTCGGCACCGAACCATCAACCGTGATCGTCTGCGAATCTTGTTGGCCGTTCAGGTTGGTGACGAGCATATCTATCGTCTACGGAACAACCTCGCTGAGACATACGAGGGCGAGCATGTGAAAACCGATGAATCCCGAAGGCCGTTGCTGGTAACTCTATTCGCTGTGAACCAGGAGTATGACCGTGACATCCACCGGGAGTTGGAGCAGGTACTTCAGATCGGCTCGCTTGTGCACAAGAAGCCCGACCATCACGCAGACAACAACAGTGACCTTGCCAATGACGAAGCACGGTTCCCCGACATATGGGCTGCGACCGTCGCGCGCCGAGGGTTGGTGTACGCGGTCGAGAACGTCGAAGCCGCGTGCACGCTGGTGCTCAACGCTCCGTGGACGACTCCGCAGTTCGCACTCCTTCGGGCCGCCTACGAGTCGGCCGGTGCCGCAGTCTGGCTGCTCGATTCCGACGACGTCGATACCCG
Organism: Mycobacterium simiae; assembly: GCF_010727605.1. Lineage (NCBI taxonomy): Bacteria > Bacillati > Actinomycetota > Actinomycetes > Mycobacteriales > Mycobacteriaceae > Mycobacterium > Mycobacterium simiae. The sequence continues at coordinate 5,729,455 of NZ_AP022568.1, read as the reverse complement.
GCTCGCCCGGCTAATCTGGCACCACCGCGACTCGTGGCGGTACTCGGCGAAGGCGTACAGCGGAACACCTATCGACGACGGCGGTGAGCATCAGGAACGGCAGCAGTGGGCCACGGACGCAGCACAGAGGCTGGGCATCGACATCGCGAACGGCAAGTCCGGCGGGTTCGAGAAGCTGATTGAGTCGATCGACGATCTTCCTGGGCATCCGGAGTCTCTGCTTACTGCGTGGCGGATCTGCTCCGGCGTCAGCCACGCGAAGACATGGGCATTGACCACTGTGACCACCGAGGTCGCGAGCAAGGCGCTGTATGAGCATGGGCGCATGAGCGCGCGGGCGCCGGACACCGGCCTGTTCCTCCACACTCTCTGCGTGGCGCGGCGGGTGGTGCAGCAGGCGTGGTGGCTATACAGAATCCGGACGACGGCGCGGCCGCATGGGCTGACACAGAAACTGGTGCTGCTCGACCGCGACGGGAACGAGGTGCCGGAGACGCCACGCTAGCTTGCAGCCGGAGGTCGACCGGCTACAGCAGGGTACGTTCCTCCAGCCACTCGTCGCGCCAGCGATGAAACTCAACGGCGAATGTTGAGCATCGTTCTAGTTCAGCAAGAACGTTCGCCCGCTGCTTCTTCGAGGCGTGCGTCTCGACCGACGACCGCCCGCACAACACTGCCAGGGTCTTCGGGTAAGTCTTCCACTTCAGCACCAGGCGTTTGCTCACGAAGGTGAGCAACTCGGACGCCGCCGCTGCCGACTTCTCCGACTCCGGCTCCGACGGGGTCCGCCCGGAATGGATGACGCTATTGCGGATATCGACGATGTGCTCCCGCCAATGCCCCACCGGGCCAACGCCATCGATGTGCCAACTCCCGCCGAGACGGCCGGAGTACATCGATTTGACCCGCTGCGTAATCGAGCTAGCGTCGGCCCACACCTGCGCGGCCTGGGCGGGCGTCTCACCTTCCTCCCAAAGCATCGCGGCAAGGGTGCTGTCGAGCATCAGTTCGCACGTGATAGCGAGACTCAGGACCGACGCTCGACGGTCACCAGCGGAGTGCTCGGAGTGTGCGCGAGCAAAGTGATCGCGGATCAGCACGCTGATGCTGCCGCGAGTGAGCTGCCCGAAGATATTGCCGATTACGGCCGGGTCGACCGGTGACACGGATGCCATTCGTGCAGGCAGGTGATCCAGCACGATGACGGTCTGTCCTGTAGCGAAGCTGACCTGGCCGCCTTCACACACCGTTCCGAATGCAGCCGGGACGATCGGGTTTAGCGACCGGTAATGCAACTCCGGAATCGGGGCCTTGGAAGCTATCCGCGAAGATCGCACAGTGTCCGCGATAAGCCAGTGCGCGAGCGTCAACGGATCCACCTTGCCGTCGTGCGGCGGCGTGAGGGCGGCGGTGCGGCTCTTGACTGGGATCACGACGACTACAGCCGAGCGTTTGCGGCTGTAGTCGTCGCTCGGCGGTGGAGCGGGCCGTGGCTCCCCACCGGTGATATGGGCCAGCGCAGCGGATGCCACCGTCGTGTCCTTAATGACAGGGTCAGTTCCGTCGGCTGCCACCGACCACATCGTTAAACAGCTGAGCGGCATCTGCATCCAGGCGTCATCGAACTCTGCCGGTGCCACTCCGCGAATTCGCAGGTAATCATCATCGACACGGATCGGCACCGACTGTGGTTCTAGCGGAAGCAGGAACGGCAACACGAAAGAGAACGCGACCACCCCTTCGAACCGGACCGAATCGTCCCAATTCGGGTTGGCCGGTCGTTCTGGCGGCCGCGATTCGGTCACAGCCCTAAGCCTGCCTGCTACGGGCGGTTGACGGGGGATTACTCATTTATCCGCCAGACGAGTTGCCGGGGCAGAACGCAGCTATCGGTGCTCTGCGGCCTGAGGCAGGGCGACAGTGAGGGGGGCGAGTGAGCCGTCCCGGAGCTACGAATACCTTTGAGCACCTTGCTCGTTGATGATTCCCATCGGCATCGGCGGGTATGGCACTGGATCGCAACGCGGCTCAATCCGGCGGTGTCCGCGACTTTCCGCACATGACCCCTATCAGCGATGACGTAGGAGAAACGGGACACTGGCGGACGCCAACGAACCGCTTCGACGACACTGGGTCAGTGGTCGCAGGTTCGAATCGAATCCTGTCCACTAGCCCGCGAGTCAGATTGGGAGCGGCATGACAGCAATTGAAGCGTGGTGGCCCCTCCTGCACGAGCAGATCCGGCGGGTGTTGGTGAACGGTATCTGGATGCCGGTGTCGGAGTTCGCGCGCAGCGAGATCGAGCGCCTCGGGGGTCCTGGTGCTAACGATGGTTTCTGGGATGTGCGCGATGGCGACCGCTACCTGCCACAGTCGGCAGTTCAATGGATCATCCGAACTGCCGACTTTGAAGGATTCCTCAAGCCACAGAAGCCTGACCCGCGCGCCGCGTACTTTCAGCGTGGGTGGCCGCACCGTCAACCGTGACTGTCTGCGAATCTTGTTGGCGTGCAGGTTGGCGACGAGCAGATCTAGCGCCCACGCCCGACAGCCCGTCTGAGCGGCGGCTTGGCAGCGACGGTCTCGACGATGTAGAACAGAACGCCGTCCTGATGGTTCTGATCGCGCTCATCCCCGTAGAGGTTGCCATCTATGACTATTTCCCGGCGCGGCACGGATTTACGGTGACCGATGTGGCGGCGTTGGAGCTGCTTATGCGTAGGCCGATGGACGCGGTTCTCGAAGAGGTTGAGTGGTTCGAGGATGACGGTGCACTCGAATTGTCCGCCGCTGGCACGTCTCAACAACCTGGCGATCGACGGGCGGGATCTACTGGAATTCGAACTCCCGGACGACTTCGCCGCCACGCCAGCCGGGATGTCCGGCTGAACGTCACGGCCACCACCTCTGAACCGGCCTGCGAGGCGCTTGGGGTTGCCCGCGCCATCGTCGCCGTCCGGGGGTCAGCTTGTGAACTTCTTCGCCATTTGGTCTACGCGCCACCACGATTCGTTCGCCGGGCTGTGCAAGCGGAGGGACGTAGAGTTGCGTGGTCAAGTGTCGGGAGGGCAACTCGAAACCGTGCAGATACGTATTACCCAAGATTGACTGATTCAGTGCCAGCAATTCGCTGTGGGTAAGAGGCTCATAATGGCTCAGCACTATCGGGAAGTCGCGGCGGAAGAGAGCAAGCACAACATCCGGTGCAAGTGGATAGACGATGATCGGCGCATTGCCGATCCCGAACTCACCGTCCCTCGATCCCATATCCTCGTCGATTGCGATCACCGGTTCGTCGCAGGTGACCAATTGCCTAGGAGTGTGGTAGATGACGGGGAGTCGGCTAGCCAGGTGGGGATAAACGTTCGCTGCAGAATCTGCGGAGTGCTTCACCTTCAGCGCGGTGAGCATCGGCAACCGAGTCGGATTCGTGCGCATCTCCGCGAGCTGCTGCCGCATGCGGGTGACATTCTCCTCGGTCGTCTCGTACCCGCCCTCCGAGAGAACCCTCTTCAGTGAGTCATCACCGCTCGACTCGTAGTGCACAACGTGCTGCTGAACGAGCATCCACAACAGACTTCTGCGGAAGTTCATCCCTCGGGTGAACTGGAGCGCCAGGAACCACATTAGTTCCTGCAATTCCTCCGTCGAGAGATCTCGAAGTCCAGCAGAGCGCGTAACGAGGGCCTCCGTCGTGGTTGACACGCGGCCTTCGATCACGCTGAGAAAGGCCTCCCATGCGACTGGTGAACCCCATTGGTACGTGCCTTCTTCGAGTCGATAGAAATCAGTTCGACGCGCCGCATTCTGAGGCGACGGCGTGAATGTGCGTTTTGAATCGAGCTCTGTCGCGCGAACCTTGTCGTTCTCAGCCCACCTTTGGAGGTAGAACCGTGGCACGAGATGGTGCTTACGAGGCTCCTGCCCGCGAGCCGTCATCTCATTAGCCATTTGCTCGATATGGCGCAGCATCGGGTGGAACTTGCCCTGCCACCGCTTCTTTCGTGGCACGGTGTGAATCTAGCTGTGCGGGCCCCACCCCGCACGGTGTTCTGCGTGGCCGCCACCCGCCGCTTGGTCCCACGGCTGTACACGGTTGTGCGATGCTCCCACGCATGGAAGAACTGCCAAGAGGACTGTGCCACTACACGAGCGGAAAAGGATTTCTAGGCATTGTCGACTCGAAAGCGCTGTGGGCGACGCATGTCTTGTACCTGAATGATCACAGCGAGTATCAGCTGGCTTTCCGATCGGCGAGGTCGCTCCTGGACCAAATGTCAATCCTGCGCGAGTTGTCTGCGCAGGCACCGCGTCTGCGTAAGGCTTTTCTGGATGTAAAACCCATCATTCGGGGAAGGGCACCTGCGATATTCGTAACTTCGTTCAGCGAGGAATGGGACGATCTAAGCCAGTGGCGCGGCTATACACCGCCGGGAGATGGGTACGCGCTGGTCTTCGACCCGGAACCGTTGAAGATCCGTGCGTTGCGGGAAGGGTGGCGATTGGAAAAGTGTCTCTACGGACGTGACGGTCAGCGGGCACTGATTAAGATCTTGCAAACCTTCTTCGAATACTACTTGTCAACGGGCCACGACTCTGAGGAGCGCGCGCAACGAGAGATAGATGATTTAGCAAGAGACTTATTCGCCATCGCGCCAGTTGTCAAAGATGAGTCGTTTCGATCAGAAGCCGAGTGGCGTTTAATCAGCCCGCCCATTAACGATATGGCCGAAGATACCATCAAGTTCCGAGGTGGAAGCAGCTTTCTTGTGCCCTATGTCGACTTTGCTTATCAGATTCCAGATCACCGATCGATCATGCACGTGAACGTTGGGCCCGGGCCCAATGCAGACTTAGCGCTACAAGCCGTGTCTACATTGATTGTCCAGAAAGGCCTCCGGTGTGGTTGCGGCCCTGCGCGATCCCCCTACCGACCGTGGTAGTGGAACCGACCTGCAGGACCGTATCCACAATGGGCCATGCCGTGATACTCGATTTGACGCCAAAGACGGTGCACCGAGGGAACGCCTTGCCAGGATGGCTGCCGCCGTCGCCAGCGGGCGTGGGGCCAGGCTTCCCGAAGGTCGACGACTCCTGTGCCACTAGGGTCCATCGGCGACCGGAGAAGGGCCGTCACGGCCACCAAGTCTGGCGCTATTCCTCATCGTCGTAGAGATCTTCGTATCCATCGTCTCTCTCTGCCGATGCCTGCGCCATCGCTTCGTTGTCCCACGGCACTTCGATCATGCTCGGTTCGGGGCCAGCGGACTGAGACGATAGCGGCTCGGAGAACGCAATCAAGTCCGCAACGAAATCTGTAGCGCTCGCAACAAGTTTGAGATCGTCACAGAGGAACCCCGTCTCCAGATGCATGCTCGAGAGTTCTGTCCAGTTTGCTGACCCCCACCAAACCTTCGATGGTATGAAGCGAAACTCTTCCTGGTCGCCGTACGGCGTTTCGTAAGTGACCCACCCGACCTGGCCCAGAACCAGTACCTTCGCGTGCGGCAGAGGCTTGTATTTTCCCGCTCGCCAGCCCACGACGCGCACCGCTTCGATCTCGTGCCAGGTGGCTTCCCTTGGTGTGTATGGACCTATGACGAGCGGCGCCGCGCCATCGACTGCGGGCATCACGTCCTCTAAGCGGGTGATCGCAGCGTTAGGGAACCCGGACCCGCTCAGTTTTCGTAGGACTGGCGGTGGTGCGTTCTCTGACTTGTCGATGACGACGCAGCAGGATCCCAACGCGGCCAGACGGTCCACAACGGCAGCGCTCGTCAGCCAGGGCACACAACCGATGGCAGCGATAGACATGTCGCGGCCGGGCCGCGTCGCCAGGTGCTCATCGAGCACGTCACACAAGCCATCGACGACACCACCGCCGAACCACGATCGCCAGCCGGAACCATCCGGTCCCCACTCGCGCGGCTGCTTCGGCCACGTCCGGAAGGCGGCGTGATCCGCAAGGGGCTTCCTGCTCATCCCATATTTTCCCAGATACCGCCTACCCGTGCGCCGGTTTGATCCTGCATCCGGCCACTGGTGGGTCGGTTGTCGGTACTGAGTAAGTCAATGCCAACCTGCGGCTCGCACAGACTGCCTGCTCAACTTCCGGCTTACGGCGCCTAATGACTTACGGATCGTAACGAACGGCCTCCCGAAGCCCCAGCAAACACAGGCGCGACGCAGATTTGACCCCAATTCTGACCCCAATTAGATCCGGTCCACAGCAGTCCGCCGATGTGCACACACGACTGTGAGCTCTGAAGATGCGCAGTGGTGTACGCCCAGACACGCCGAAATTATGACTGGGGGTCAAGTGGTCGCAGGTTCAAATCCTGTCAGCCCGACCAGAGTTCTTGCAGGTCAGAGCAGGTTTTTGACCGGACATGGGAAGCGTATGCAATCCGTGTGCGATGCGGCTAGCAAACACTCGTTGCCCGATGCCGACTCGCATCTCCCGGTCGGCGGACAACGTCCGCGCGGCCTCGTTGCCCTTGTTTCACGCGTGGCGCTGGCCACCGTCGCTGCCCTCGCGCAACCGCTGCGCCCAAATAGCTGCTGCGACCAGGTGCGGCGGCAAAGATTGTTTAGATAGACCGTTGTTGCACTCGTCGCACATGACGGCCAGGTTGTGGTCGCTCGTCAGGTCGTGGTCCGACAGGCCGACCAGGCGGGCGTCGTGGACGGAGACCAGGTGACCGATCTCTAGGGCAACGTCACTGCGGTGGCACATGATGCAGACGAAGTTGTCGCGCAACAAGATCCGGCTGCGCTGTCCTGGCCGGATATCCGGCCGCGTGCTCAGTGTTCGGCGTTCGCGGCCCGTTTCGGATCGTGGCGCGTTATAGCAATAGCGTTGGCACTCAGCGCATCTCACCGCGTCTTGACCACCGCGTGTGGTGATTGTGCCGTCTGGGCAGCCACATGCGGGACATGGCTCGCGCATGGGGTGCACGCGCTGGTCCGCATCGGTGGTCATGTCCGAAAAGGTACGTCCGTGGTTGGCCTGACCCCGATCGGCTGATCCACGGCTTATGAGAGTCTTGCGGCCCACGTTGTGGGCAGGAAGGCTCGACAAAGATCATGGCGACGAGGAAACGGCACAGTCCCGATCAGATAGTGCGCAAGCTGATGGCCGCCGACCGGCTGTTGGCCGAGGGCAAGGACACCGCGACGGTCTGCCGCGAGATGGGTGTCTCCGAGGCCACCTATCACCGGTGGCGCAACCAGTTCGGCGGCCTGAAGGCCGAAGACGCTAAGAAGCTCAAGCACCTCGAACGCGAGAACGCCACCCTCAAGCGGCTGCTGGCCGACGCTGAGTTGGAGAAAGACGCGTTGCGGGAGGTCGCGAAGGGAAACTTCTAGGCCCGGAACGCCGGCGGGCAGCCGTTCGCCACCTCCAGCGGGTGCTGGGGGTCAGCGAGCGGTTCGCCTGCCGCGTCACCGGGCAACACCGCGCTACCCAACGCCACGAATCCGCAGCGGCGACACCAGCCGACCCCGACGCCGCGTTGCGCGACTGGCTGCGTACCTACGCCAAGGAGCATCCTCGGCGTGGGTTCCGGCCGGCTTATCATGACGCCCGCGCTGAGGGTTGGACAGTGAATCACAAGAAGATCCAACGGCTTTGGCGTGAGGAGGGCCTTCGGGTACCGCAGCGTCGAAAGCGTAAACGCCACGGCACCTCCACGGCCCCACCGCCCGTGGTATCCGACGCGCCCGACCGGGTATGGGCGGTGGACTTCCAATTCGACGTCACGACCGACGGGCGGCCCATCAAGATTGTGTCAATCATCGACGAGCACACCCGTGAATGCCTCGGCGGCATGGTCGAGCGCAGCATCACCGGCGATCACCTCATTGACGAACTGGACCAGTTGGCCGCCCAACGCGGCACCTAACCAACGGTTCTGCGCTGCGACAACGGGCCCGAATTAGCATGCGGCGCAATGGCCGACTGGGCCAGCGGCCAGGTCGGGTTGTACTTCATCCCGCCGGGCGAGCCCTGGCGCAACGGCTACATCGAATCGTTCAACTCCCGCATCCGCGACGAATGCCTCAATATCAACAGTTTCTGGTCGCTGGCCCAGGCCCGCGTCGTCATCGGCGACTGGAAGCACGAATAAAACCATCACCGGCGACATTCCGCCCTGGGATACCGATCCCCAGTCCGCTACGCCGTCAGCTGCACCCACCGCTCAACGATCCGTCACAGTACCGGGTGAACGCATAGATTCGAGAAATCCCCGCGAGACAAGATATGAGACACGGCGACCTGCGCCGACGCGAGTAAACAGGACACGTGGTGAGTGTCACGTATCTAGATATGAGACGGGTGCCTGTACTTGCCGACGCAGATCCTTCAGGGGCGGCTTGCGTGGGCCGCTCCCTGGCTTGATGATGAGCACGAGCGGCCGACTTCATTCTGTGGAGTCCAGCCGCCTGAGAGCATCCCGCCATTTAATCGGCAGTTCGGAGCGGGGTACCGTCCAAAACACGAACCGGGATCCGGCCATTCCGCTGTGGAAGTGCTCCATCGTGCGGGCATGTGGCTGCCGTGGTACCGCGGCATCGAGTGCTTCCCGGTCTTGCCACGCCGAGAGTGTGAAAAATGACTTGTTTAGGGGCTTGGCGATCAGCGAAAGACCCAGCACGCCAGGTGACTTGAGCATCTGGCGGCGAATTCGCATGGCGGCCAGTAAAAATCGTGGGACGTCGCGGAGCGAGCGCAGCTCGAACCGGGAGGCCATAACGACTACATCGCTGGTGGCGCGTCGATTCGCCGCCAGCTTGGGTGTGGTCCAGGGAATGGTAGGCATTGGTTTACTCCTAACAGTGTGTTGAGGCGCGGGGTTGAGCGGATCGGCTAGCGTCCGCTGGGTGACGCACGCTAGGCGCTATGCATCCCCTCTTCGCTGTCGGGGCGTGTCAATCAGTAGTGCCCCTATGGCATTGAGCATCAGAGCTTTTGGACAGCCTCAAAGGCTTGGGCATGTTCTCTCCCTGGCAAGAAGGCGAGGGCGCCGACCGCGGTCACGGCGGTGACGGCGGCGGCAGCGAAGGATCCAGCGTGCATGCCTCCCATGAAAGCGTCACTGGCGATGTGCTGGGCGGCGGAGGCGTTCGGAAGTGTCGTCGCGATCGAAAGGCCTGCCATGACAGACTGCTTGGCCTCGGTGATGACTGGCGCTGGAAGGCCGAGATGCGACCAGTCGCTGCCGAGGTGAGCGCGATAGACCGAGTTCATGATCGAGCCGATCACCGCGACGCCCAAGGCGCCGCCGACTTCGCGGGTGGTGTCGTTGACTGCCGAGCCGGCGCCCGCTTTGTCGGTTGACAATGCACCCATGATGGCATCGGTGGCAGGACTGGTAGTGAGGGCCAAACCGGCTGCGATCGCGACCATCGAACCGACGATCGGTCCCCAATATGCGGCAGCCGCGGTCGTCAGCGCGGCCACGATAAACCCGACGCCCATCAGCAGCAAGCCCACCACCACAACGATTTTGGTGCCCAACGATTTCATGAGGCCGATCGCAACCGGCGACATCGACGCGACGACGAGGGCAAACGGCAAGGTAGCGATACCGGCGCGGAGGGTGTCGTAGCCGCGGACCGTTTGGAAGAACTGAGTGATAAGGAAAATGAAACCAAACAGACCAAAGAATGCCATGGCGATGGCAGCACTTGCTGCCGAGAACCGCCGGTTGCCGAACAAGGCGATGTCCAGCAGCGGGTTGGGTTGCTGCGCTTCCCACCAGATGAATGCGCCCAGCAACACGGTGGTTCCAAGGAAGCCGAGCACCGTCACCGCCGTACCCCAGCCGCGAGTTGGTGCTTCGATAATCGTCCAGACGAGTAGCCCTATTGCCGCTACTGACATGACCGCCCCGCTAGCGTCGAAACGACCGGGAGAGGGATCCCGAGTCTCGGGCACCAGGCGTAGGCCGGCAATAAGCGCTAGAGCGGCGACAGGAATGTTGACCAAAAAGATGGAACTCCACGAATAGTGCCGCAGCAAGACGCCGCCGGCGACCGGCCCTAACGCGACAGCGAGCCCGGAGACGCCCGACCAGATTCCGACGGCGGTGGCTTTTTCGTGACGATCGGTAAACACAGCCGTCAAGAGCGCGAGCGTCGCCGGATAGATCAGCGCCGCAGCGAGCCCCATTGCAGCCCGCGTCGCAATCAACTGGTCGGTCGTGGCTGAGGCTGCAGCACCAAGACACGCCAAGATGAATAGCACCAGTCCCCACTGCAACACCTTCTTGCGCCCCAGGCGGTCGCCGAGCCCCCCGCCCGCCAGCAGCAAACCGGAAAACAACAAGGTGTAAGCGTCGACCACCCATTGCAGCCCGGTTGTCGACGTTCCTAGGGCACGACTCAACGTCGGCAGGGCGACATTGACGATCGTGTTATCGATCGTGACCAATAACGCGCTCAGGCACAGTACGGCCAGGATCCACCACCGTTGCGGTCCGTGCCGAATCTGAAGATCTGCGGCCATGTTTCCCCGTATGTAACGCTGTTCTATAACTGTAGATCAATGTGTCGTACCCTGGTTTGGATGTCAATAAACCGACGATTCAGGAACCTCCGAAGCGCAGCGAAAGGATGGTGTAGCGGTGACCGCTCACCCAGCACGCACCCGCACACCGAGCGTGAAGGTGGAAAAAGTGCTGCTCGACGCCGCCGAGGAAGTCTTGAGACGAGACGGTCCAAAGGCCGTGACCATCCGGGCCGTGGCTGCCGAGGCCAAGGTGGCGCCAATGGGCGTCTACAGCAGGTTCGGCGGCAAAGAAGGACTGGCCCAAGCGCTGCGGACCCGGGGGTTTGAGCGGCTCAGGCAGGCAGTTGCCGATGTGGACGGAAATGATGCAGTTGCACGATTGGGCGCGGCGGGTATCGGCTATCGGGAGTTCACGCTTACCAACCCCCACCTCTATCTAGCGATGTTTGAAGACTCGATGGGGATCGGACCGAATGCTTTGCGGTCCAACGAATCCGGTGACGCGGCATTTGGTGAGCTGGTTGGGCACGTACGTAATGTATTGCTGCAGAGCTCGGGGCCAGCGAAGGATCCCGTAGAGATTGCACAGCAAATCTGGGCAGCAGTACATGGCGCGGTCCTGTTGGAGATTAAAGGCTTGGTCGTCACGCCCGACCCCAACGCCACCTACCTCAGCCTGCTCCAACTGCTCATCGGAGGGCTCATCACGCCTACGCCCTAGAGCTCAATTTCGGCGGTACTGACCCGCGGTTGGCCGCGCAGATGGAGCACTCGATGCGTTGGGACAGGATCTGACCGCTATCTTTTCTGTAGAAATGAGACGCCCCAAGTTCCCGCGGGAACGGATCGGGACCGGTTGTCTGGCCGGCTCTTAGACTAGCGCCGTACTCATTTCAAGGACTCTCATCCGCCGTGGACCAATTCGCGGGGTCCGGTCACATCGCTTGGTGATACTCAAGCCACTCAGAGTCATTTTTGCGTAGGAAGTCACTCACGGTATCTGCGAAACTGTCGCCTCGGGCATCTGGCGTGCCCGTGTCGATGCCTCTTGCAACCCATAAACCACGCACTTCTGCCCAGGTACCGGCGTAAACGATAAATTGATGATCGTCACCCGTGTAGTCGATGCCGTCCACAGCGTGGCTGGTGTATCCGTTATCGGGATGGATGTATATCGCTTTGACCGGCCGCTCGCGCTGGTGCGCCGCGACGGCATGACCCGCCTCATGGAAGTACGTAAGGTATCACCGCAAGGGCTCATCCTCGTTGACAATTGCGTTTGAATGCATGTACGTCACCTAGGCTCCTTTCACTCGCGCCCGTGTCATGCTCACATCTTCTGACTTTCACGACAGCAAGCACCTCATTGTTGCGAGTGTTGGTGGATCACAGCACGGGGACCCTCTAAGCGCATACGCTCAGCAAAGACGAATTGGCAGCTTTATCAATACGTCAGAAAGGAAAACGCGGAAGCATGTTGTTGCGTCCAGGTCTCATCGCGGCATCCACCGTCGTAACGACCACCATCGGTTTGGCATCGCCGATGGCGCAGGCCGAGGTCTCGATACCGGGCAACTCGCCGCTACGCGGAGCGCTGTCGCTGTTCAGCGACGACGAGTGCTCCGCGATCAAGTACTGCTTGAAGACTGACGACCCCGCATGCCAACAGGCCGGAAGGCAGCCCAGCACGCCGCCGCCGCTTAGCGGCGGTTATTCCCCCAGTGGCACGCTGCTAACTAGGGTTTTCCGGTGCGCATGCGGCCACATCAGTTGGGGTGGCGTCTTATGGCAACAGATACTCCCACTGGGGGCAGAGGAAATGGACCGAGCCGAAGTCCCAGACCGCAGCCTCTTGGACGCTGTGCTTTTGAAGCAACGTCTGGCTTACCTGAGTATGGGTTGCACCGGCGTTGTACATCCCGCAGATGGCATTACCGAGGTCGATTGAGGCGTATCGGATATCAGGGGTGCTCACATCCATTCCCTTCCGATTTAGGTAGTCGATAAACGATGCGCTGTCGGCGGACGCCACTGCAGGCGGATTAAGCAGCCCAAGGCCGACGACGGCGATGATGATCACCACTAGATGCTTCATCGTGCTCCTCATCGAAAGATGGAAATTCGTGACCGAGTTTTCAAAGCTATTTAGCACACGACTGGGAGGGTGCGAGGCGGTTTCGCTTGCCGGGTTAGGGCCTGTGGTGGTTGGGGTGACTACCGCCCTCGGCGCAGTCGCCCTAACATCGGCGCATGGGGACGAACGAACTGAAAGTGCCCTCCGACCTGCTCCTACAGGCCGCTAGTCAATGGCAGGGCTTGAGCGCCGGGCTCGCCAACACGGCACCTTCACCGAGGCAACCGTTTCAACCGACCACGGCCACGATCAGCGCCATCGACGCGGCAATCGGGGTGGGTACGGCCGCGTGCATGGCCCGCATTCAAGACACAGCAGCCAAAGTCACCTCGGCTGCCACTGGTTACGCCACCCAAGACACCACTGGACAGGGACGACTTGCCAGCGTCGCACCGCCGGTAGTGATGGCGTAACCCGATGGTGCCAACACTTTCGCAGCTGCGGTCATGGGATACCGACCATTTGATCAACGCGGCTACCTACTGGACGAACACTGCCAACCGGTGGGAAGACGCCTTCACTACGGTACGCAACCAGGCCAACACGATGGGCTGGGAAGGTCAGGGCGGCGACGCCCTACGCGCGCGAACGGGCGACGACCTAGCTGCGGTAAGCGCTAAGGCCGATCTCCTGCGGAACGCGGCCAAGGTTGCACGCACTGGGGCAAGCAACATCAGCGCGGCGCAGCGACGAGCCTTGTACGCCGTCGAAGACGCCGAGAACGAAGGCTTTCAGGTTAGTGAGGACTTGTCCGTCATTGACACTCACACCAGTCGAACCGTCGCAGAGCAGGCCGCTCGTCAAGCGCAGGCGCAAGCATTCGCCGGTGACATCAACCAACGCGCCGCGCAGCTGCTGGCCGTGGAAACTGACACGTCGGGACAACTCACCGCTGCCGCTGGTGATGTCGGCGGCATGAACTTCCCGAGAGCACCCGGCGGCGCGGCTGGTCAAGCCGCATCGGGGTCACCGGATGACCAGATCGTCAACGGCCCCAACCCGAATGGCCCTCACATCCGATTAGTGGATGAGGCAACGGGGCCGGGTGACCCACCAAACCCCACGCCGGGTGACACCCAGCACCACAAATCGGCCCATTTCCGGTACCACCTCAGGTCGCTGCGTCCGCGCCCCCGGAACCGCCACGTCCCGTTGATCCGACCGGCGGGCTACTCACACCGCAGAACCTGCCACCGGCTTCGCCGCCACCTAACATTCCGGCGTGAAGCCAGCGGTGCCGCCAACCGCCGTGGCCGCTGGTCCGGGAAGCGCTACCCGGGCCGTGAAACCCCCATGCAGTCCATACGACCTGACAAAAGCAATTCTGGAGCCGCCGGGTGGCATGATTGCAATCCTGACCGCAGCCCCAGAAAGTGCGACCGGCGTCGGGGTCCCCGCCGCAATCGGTCAAATCGCACTGGGTGCGGCGGCGGTCGCTGACGGCTTGGACAACGCCGAGAAATGCTTCGGCAACTGACGCCGATTACAAGACAGGATGGGGACCCACGCGTGAAGACCAGCTCGCTGTACGGCCGATGGTTCTACACGGGGATGGCCGCGCTGTTCCTGGCCTTGTTCGTCCTGAACGCTTGCACTCACGGCTCAATGCTCGGTCTGGTCAGTACCGGAGGCCTGGCCGTGTTGATGAGCTACCTCGCCTACAGAGCCTGGTCCCAAAAGCGCCGAATAAACGAGCAATAGATCCGGGGTCGTACCACCAAACAATTAGGAATCAGCCTCCAGATCGAAAGCTGTTATCCGCGAGACCCATTCGGACACCAGGACAGCGATTTCTAGTCGCGCAAGGTGCTGGCCGATACACGGATGGATGCCACCGCCAAAAACCAACCCGGCCGCGCCGATGCGTAGATCGATCTCCTCGCCAACGTCCAACGAGACGCCGTTCGGTAGGACGACATGTCGAGTGGCAACGCGGTAGATCGTCCCGGCGGCGTGACTGGCGCGAAGTGCCTCGTCAACAAACGGCTGGATGCGGCTCGGTGTTTCGCGCAGAACTGCGGCATGTCTGTGGGCTGTGAGCGAGCGCGTGCAGTACATAGCGGATTGAGCGGGCTGTTGGTTTGACACCCACTAGCAACATTCCGGACAGGCCGACCACTTCCGCTTCGGTGAGCGGGGCGTCGCCTGCCAGCAACTCGGCCGTCATCCCTTGCCGTGCAGCGCGATTGAGTTTGACCGCCTCGCGCAGGTACGAGAAAAACGACTCCGACTCGTCTGAATAGATGAGCTGGTCGGCCAGCGGCAATCCGAGCACAAGCAGCAACCCGCCGCACGCGTAACACATAGCCTCGGATTCACCTTGCGCGACAACGGAATTGATAAGTGTCGCTGCCTGCGTCCGAAGCCCCGGTTCGAATCGGGCCACCGCTCGGGGGTTGAAGTACGACTGCAAACTTTCGGCGGACCCGATATTTTCACTTTCGTCCCCTTCGTCAACCCGCCCATTCCGCAGGAAGCCCGCGAAGGTTTGATGGTCCCGCAGAGCGGCGAGAACCGTGCTGTGATCGGCGAGGTAACGCACTACGACCCCACCCCTCTCGGCAAGCTTGGAACTGAGACACACCTGGACCGATACCAAGTAAGGGAAGTCCCGGCCCCGGTGTGCGACCCTCGCGCGTCGCAAACTACGTGTCTCGGCAGCGCCAACCAACTCTCTACGGCGGTTCTCGGCGCGCATCTCTTTTAGTTCGTATAAGTCACGTCGCCTGCGGTTCTGCTCAAGTAACTGGTTAAGTTTCAATCGACCCTCACGATCGACATCAAACTGGTCGTGACGGTTCTTACTCATCCGCTGCTTCAAGTCGCCCGTAATCGATTGGTCTGCACCGTGATTCCGAGACTCGACAAGTGCCGGCGAACCCGGCTCAACGCCTAGTCGGCGAGCTCTTGTTTAGGGGTGCACAGATGAGACACCAACTGCGCGACGGCGAACAGCTGCCAACTGTCCGTCGACAGCCACGACGCGCACACGAGCGCGGTCTCTATCCCTTGCTCAGCCGTACAGCTCTGCGTTGTTCTTTAGCGAGAGCCCTAGCATTGTCGGGGCAGCCAGTTCGGAAGCAGCGTGGGCCGCTTTGGCCGTGGGGAACTTCCTCGCCGTCCACCAGCTCGTAGTTGTATTCGATTTGCTGGGGATGGTTGCCGCCACAGTATGTGCCCGTCGGAACCTGTCGCTGGTTGAGCTGCATGCCCCGATGGTATGCCCCGCATGAACCTTCCAGTTCGGTTTGGCCATGTGGTGCTGCCTCATCAATCCCAGAATCAGACATGCCCAACGTGAGGCTAGCTACCGCGGCGCCCAGACCTGATGATCGCGAGGCGCTCCATGAGCAATTCCTCAAGGTCCTCGATCGAGCGGCGCTCTCGCAGCATCTCCCAGGGTGTGCGCGGCACCTTGACCTTTTTGGGTGCGGCCGGGCCGCCGCCACTGATCAGGGTGCCCTCCAAGCCGTTGCGGCACAGCCACGTGCCGGGCGTCTCGGCGTCGTGGGCGAATGGGATCTCGAACTCGGCGCCGTTCTCGGTCCGATACAGCGCGATCTGACGTGGCGCTAGGTTGCTGTCGCGATCATTCTCGTAGCTCACGGATCCGAGGCGAGTGCCTCTCATGGCGCGATTATGCATTGGCAACGCCGTACTGATGCGCCACTTGATTGGCGGTAGCGTGCATCCGGCCAGACAATCGGAGCAAACCGTGCTCGCCCACTCCGTTGGGCAGCGTATACGCAAGTTTCCGTAACTCGGCGGCGTAGTCGCGCAGATCCTGGCGCAGTTGCGCCTCAAAGGTGGGCATGACTTCTTCCTCTGGCGGGGATTTACTGAGACGCTCGGACTTTGCGTAGGACCAGTCTTAAGATCTGACGCGTCTAGTTGTGTGTCCGCGATGCACCGGGGGTGCTTTTAGCGTCTCCCCACCGTGATCGCCACCCTACTCCGCTAGCGGCTCAACTACTACGCGCCGCGCTCTGGATGCGGGCGCGGCGGTTGGTTCCTATAGACCGCAATCCGGTTACCAGACTTTGCGCCGATCCTCGCCTCTGACGCATAGAACCACCCAAACGGCCGGACGTGTCACGTCGTTGCGCTTCATCGGCCTTCCGCGTCCGCTTGCCGTCATGCGGATGCGGCCCTCCGCCACGCCCGAATCTCATTGAGACCCAATGGCCATCACTGAGGTGCCTGCATACCCCACCTGAGTGATGCGGACCTCGAAGAGCTCGTCGAATACCCACCTCTTCCCATGATCGTTACGCCGAGATCGCCGAGCGGGTTCGTGCGTTGTACGGCACCTATACCTGCCGTACGCGACCGCCGGTTGCTTCGCCAGGTTCTGCTGACCATGCGCACGATCTGCAAGTTGGCGCTACCGGACCGGTTTCTTTCAGCTAGCTCCGACGACGCACCAGAGACAGCGTCTGAGCAGAGATACCGAAAGGTCGCGAAACGACGGGCCTTTATCATCCGGTATCGAGGACGGTGCCGGGCTAAGCGGATTGGCGTCAGCAATACCTGCACGGGGTAATGAAAGCCTGCTCACAGATCGGTCGGCCCAGCCGGAAGCCACGGGTATTTCAGCGTGCAAGCCCGCCAAGGGCTTTCGAATGCGTCAAGAGCATCCACGGCCGGTCTGCATCGCGCATTGTTAACGCCTCCCATGTCAACAACGTCGTCGGACAAGGATGAAAGTTCACGGGTTCATTTGGTTTGGTCAGTCACTATCGTCTCTTTCAACGAGTCCCCACATTGAAGAGTTCGAATTATGTTGCGGCACAGCGCAGCTTATCTGGCGGGCGTGTCAGTCGGGTCAGTCGGCGTTCGCTGTCACATCGTGCACCGATTAGTCTCATGCCTAGCGTTTCACGGGTGCCGGTCAATCGCGACTTACCACGTTGTCGAATCGAGGCGCGCTGACCGCCGCTCTTGGTGGCCGGGGCGGCGGCCGCGACCGCGACGTCACGCTCGAAAAACGCTGCAATTAGTGCAAGGGTGGGGGTTATGACGCCACTGCCGAGAACCCACGGCAGTTTTGCAGCCACCCGAACCCCGTTCGGCTAAAGGTGGCGATCCTCGAGCAACTCCTCGCCGCCGTCCACGGTCGGCGCGGGGTAGAGGCCGCCGACCAGTTGTGCGAAGCCTGCGTGGTCCTGCTCGACGTTGACGCAGCGGCTATCTCGCTCGTGTTCGACGGGGCGAGCAGCGCAACGCTGGGATCCAGTGGCGCGTCGGCCCGTATGTACGACGAACTGCAGTTCACCCTTGGTGAGGGACCGTGCCTGGACTCTGTCACGGGGCGGATCCCGGTTCTGGTCGTAGACCTCGCCGATCCCGAGGAGATGCGCTGGCCGGCATACGGGCCCGCCATGCTGAGCCACCGGATCAGGGGCGTTACCGCGATACCCATCGTCGTGGCCGGCGAATTCGTCGGCGCCTTCGATCTTTTCCGCGCCCGGCCCGGCCCGCTGTTGGACGACGACTTGGCCGCCGCGGCCGCGGCAGCGGAGATTGCCGGCGTCCCGGTTCTAGACCTAATGGAGGGTGACCTGCAGGCCGCCGTCGCCGACCCCAGCAGCAATGCCTGGGCCGAACTCAACACGCTGAGTCGCGCGGAGGTCAGTCAGGCCACTGGCATGCTCGTCGCCCAGCTCGAGGTCGAGCCGGCCGAGGCCCTGGTCCGGCTGCGCGCGCACGCATACGCCACCGGCCGTAGCGCCAGCGATGTCGCCCGCGACATCCTCGACCGCCGACTGAAGCTTGAGGGCAACTGATGCCCCCTTGCCGGGCGGAAACTGACCAGGAAAGAGGGTGACGTGACTGATACCCCTCGAGAAACCGGCGTCTTGGGTGCCGTCGTCTCGCTTGTCGATAGCCTGCTCGATGACTTCGACGTGGTCGACCTGCTGACGGGGCTCACGGAGCGGTGTGCTGATCTGCTCGACGTCGCAGCCGCGGGATTTCTGCTCGCCGATCCGCTGCGGCAGCTCCGCCTGCTGGCCGCGACCTCGGAGCAGGCCCGCGAACTTGAACTTTTCCAGCTACAAGCCGACGAAGGCCCCTGCGTGGACTGCTACGTCAGCGGCCAACCCGTCTCGGTCGCCGACATCCAAGGGGCAATCGAGCGGTGGCCGAGGTTCGTTCCCGCCGCGGTCGAGGCCGGGTTCGCCTCCGTGCACGCCATCCCGATGCGCGGTGCCGGCATTGTGTTGGGCGCGCTCGGCTTGTTCGGCGCCCGCCCCGGCCAACTCAGCGAACCCGATCTGCTCGTCGGCCAGACCCTGACACACATCGCATGCGTCGCGATCCTGCAGGAACACCCACCCACTCCCACCACCGTCGTGCCCCAGCTGCGCTCCGCGCTGACTAATCGCGTCATTGTGGAGCAGGCAAAAGGACTACTCCGCCAAATGCTGGATGTCTCCCTGGAGGAGGCATTCCACCTGCTGCGGACGTACGCGCGGGACAGCGGCGAACACCTGAGTGACGTCGCTCGCAACTTGATGACCGATCGGTATACGCGGCTGCTAATCGTGGCGGAATTGGCCGAACTGCTGGCCGGGCCACCGGAGTAACGGCTCAGCCGCGCCGAGCGCAGGCGCGCCGCACGGCCTCCTCGACGAGCCGCTCGGCGACGGCGTGCAGCTTGATGTTCTCGGTTTGGCTGATCTGGGTGAGTCGTTGGAAGGCCTCCTCGGCGGTGCCGCCTGACCTGCTGCGGACGATGCCGATCGCCTGATCGATCACTGCACGGCTGTCCAACGCACGCTGCAATCGCACTGTCCGTTCATGCGCGGTGGCCAGCAACTGCGCGTTGTACACGGAAATCGCGGCGGGCCTAGCGAATTGGGACCCTAGCTGCACGGCATGCTCGGCGAACGCGTCGCGGTTTTTGGCATAAGCATTGATTGAGCCGATCACCTGGTCACCAACAATCAGCGGCAGCGCCAGCGCGGAGTGCATGCGCATCCGCGCTACCCGGCCACCGAAGTGCGGCCAACGACTGTCGCTCCCCAGCGATCCGCTCACCGTGGGTCGTCGCGTCTGCATACAGGTAATGCACGGGCCCTCGTTCAGTTCGCGGTACTGAACCGCGTCGATCTCCTGGACAAGTACCGCTGTGGCCGCCCAGGTTTGGATGCTGGACATGTCGTTCTGCGGATCGATCAGTGCGATGCTCGCGCCATCGGCCCCGGGAATGGCCTGGGCGGCGAATTCCGCAACGTCCCGAAGGAGATCGATCACCGCTCGGGCGCCGGCCACAATTCCTGCGACTCCGCGCAGCCCCGCATGCAGTTCCGCCTCGTCCGCTTCCCGTTGGGTAGGGGAGAGGTCGGGTGATGGCGGCACTTTGCGGCCAGGCTGGGCGTCGAAGTCGGCCAACATCTCTCCTCGCGGTTACCGTAGAACGTACTCGCCGTAGCGCTGCGAGAAATTCAGACCACTAGCGCCAACGCATGAGTGCGCCGCAGCTTGCCGGACGGCGTCTTGGGGATGATTCCGGGCTCGAGCACAACCACATTGCGGGGCCGGACATCAACCTCGGCAACAACCTCGTGGGCCACCTGATGCTCGATGCGGCGGACCTCGGCGGAGTTCTGCCAGTTGTTGGACTCCACAGCGACAGCGAACGTTTCGCGCGCATGCCCCGCGTCCATGCGCACCGCCACGGCGCAGCCTGGCCGCACCCCGGACACGCGCGCGGCAGCACGTTCGATGTCGGTCGGATAAATATTGCGGCCGCCCATGATGATCACGTCCTTGACCCGGCCACAGACCACCACGCGTCCAGCCTCGGTGAGGTAGCCCAGGTCGCCCGTGTCATACCAACCTTGATCGTCTTGCGCAGAGACGAAACCCGCTTTCGTTTCGTAGCCCAGCGTCACCGGTTCCCCACGCAGCTGCAGAACGCCGACACCGCGGGCCGCCAAGATGTTTCCATCCTCGTCGACCACACGCGCCTCCAGCCCGGCCAGCAGACGGCCAAGCGTGGCAAGTCTGCGGGTCTTGCCCTTGGTCGCCGGGACAGCGCGATGCAGTGCGGCGAGCAGGTTGGCGTCTACCTCGTCGACCACCAATCCTGCGCCGCACTCGGAGAACGACACCGCCACGGTTGTCTCCGCCATGCCGTAAGCCGGCAGGATCGCCTCCGCACGTAACCCGAACGGCCTACCTGCTTCGCAGAGGTCTTCGACATCGGCGGGTTCGACCTGTTCTGCTCCCGACAGTGCCCATCGCAGGCTGGACAGGTCGAACTGGCCGGGCTGCGCCAGCCGGCGTAGGCGCCGTGCCAACAACGTGTAGGCGAAGTTTGGTGCCGCGGTCATCGTGCCCTTGTACTTGTCGATCAGCCTGGCCCACAGCAGGACGTCGCGCAGGAAATCCATGGGAGTGATCTTGACCAGCTCGGCGCCGAAATACATTGGCACGGTTAAGAATCCAGTCATACCCATGTCATGGAACAGGGGTAACCAGCTCACGATCACGTCGGTATTGACATCGACCTTTGCGCCGACGAACATCGCCTCGGCGTTTGAAACGACGTTGCGGTGGGTGATCCGTACGGCCTTGGGCGACCCAGTGGATCCCGATGTCAACTGCAACAATGCGACGTCGTCGTCATCGGTACTGACGGGATCGATTGGGTGGCCGCCGGCTAGCTGATCGATTGTCAGCACGTGTATACCAAGCTGTGACAGCAATGGGGCCGCGGCCATGAACGGGTCCGAGATGACAAGCGCATTGGCACCGATCATCTCGATGACCGCGGTGGTTTCCTTCGCCCAGCGCTGAAGGTCGGTGCGGGGAGTGGGCTGGTGGAGCATGGTCAGGGTACCGCCGCGCATCCAGATGCCTTGCGCCGTCGGTGCGATCTCGGCTGGGGCGCCGGCCAGCACGGGAACGGCATCACCAGGCCCGACACCCGCCGTGGCGAAGCCACCAGCGATGCGACGGGCCCGCTCATGCACCTCGCGCCAGGTATGCCGGACCGGGCAGTTGGGTTCCCCCGTGACCAAACCCTTCGAGCTGGACTCAGCGTTGCGATACATCGTGTCGGTGAATTTACTCATGGCCATTCCTTTGGCTACGGCGCACGGTTGGCCTTTGACTCCCAGTCGGGATGTTGAACGCCGAGCGCACATGCATTGCTGAGGCGGTCAACGTCTCGGTCTTGAGCCGGAAAAGTAGAAGCGAGATTGCGAGCGCGCCAATATGGTTGGCGCGCCGCGGGAGAGCTTGCCTGCGTCAAGCACGCCCCGGATGGCGCCTCACTCAGATCGAAGCGAGGTCTCGTGCGCTTCGGACGCGCCGTCAATACATACTCAGCAACAAGCAAGCATCGAGGCGCGCTGGCGTCGTCGACATGGGCGACGTACACCAGTGAAGCGATAGGCACGCGACTCCGCCAACGTCAGGCCAACAGCACAACCGTGTCGGCTCTATCCGGAATGCAGATTCGTTACGAGCGGGGACCTCTTACCGATCGCCGCTGGACGTTTCCTGGAGGCTGGGACGTCAACCGCGATCAACCATACCGCAGGGGATGCACGCATTTGGGAGTCTGCTGCACGCCGTCGCGGCGGGGAATGCTGCGGCGCCCGGGGTGGGCGCTTCACGGTAAGCGGGTTATGACCGCGATACGGATCGCACAGATTCGCTGGCAATGACGAATTTTCGCCGCCCCACCGCCAACGAGGCGATCTGCGCGTCGTGCTCGCTCTGCGCGGCAGATCCCTGCTGTTGAAGGATTGCCAATATCCTGCGGTCGACGAGCAAACCTCGCTCATCACCAACTGGCGCGTTACCCGATATCCCGGGGGATCTGAATGCTAGACGGCGGTTACTCCCACCGCCTGAGGACCTTTAGTACCCTGGGTGATCTCGAACTGGACTCGTTGATTCTCCTCAAGGGAGCGAAACCCGTCGCCTTTAATTTCAGAATGGTGGACAAAGACGTCCTTTGCGCCGCCATCGGGCGTGATAAACCCGAAACCCTTCGACGCGTTGAACCATTTCACAGTTCCCTCTGGCATAACTAACTTCTCTCTATTTTTAAAATCGATGTAATCTAGCCGCATCCGGGACTAGCGTCGAGTTTGGCGATTCGCTCCGGGCGGGCTGGCCACCGTCAACCACTGTGTTTGCCAGATATGTTGGTAGACAAAGAATTTGGCGGCCGCGCTGGTGGCGGGGATCGACCCGGATTTCAAAGAGCGCTGGCGCCTCAACGTTTCTTGGCGTGTAGCAAAGCTTCGGCTTGCGAGATCGATGCGGCCTTGTCGCGCTTCGCGGCACGTTTTTCTTTGAGGGACTTACCCGACTTCTTGGTCATAGTTTGTCGGGGAGATTTATCAGACATCGCGGCGCCTTGATAATGGGGGCCTGCTTTGGTCCCGGTTCCCAGAGTGTACGCCTCTTCGGTCACCCTGGTGTTCTTCCGCGTTGACCGTTAGGAGGCTGTTGACGCAGGTCGTATTCCGGTCACCGGGGCCCGATCCGGCTGACCCACGATCGTCGCGGCGCAGTCGACTCTCAGTGTGCCCACCTCTGCGTCGAACTTATGGATCCGGTTGCCGTGCACACGACGACTTCCAAAGGTTCGATGGCCCGTCCGTTCGAGACGAACCGCAGCGATTAAGACCGATGCAAGCGATGTTGCATGCCAGTGTGCTGGTTAACCCGGCGGGCGTGAGGACTTTGGACCCTATTTCCTCCGTGCACGCTCATGTCATCTTAATGTAACCGCGTGACACATATACGGGGTGAAACGGCGACCGCCACAGGTAACTGGGAGGGTTACGTGTCCAAGGATCTGACTAACGTTCAGCTACTCACCGAACTGGAACCGGAAGTCGAACGCCTACTCAACCGACACCTCGCGATGTTCAAGGAATGGAACCCCCACGACTACGTGCCATGGTCGGACGGTAGGAACTTTTTTGCGCTGGACGGCCAAGATTGGGAGCCCGGGCAGACCCAGCTTCCGGATGTCGCCCAGGTGGCGATGGTCCAAAATCTCCTGACTGAGGACAACTTACCGTCCTATCACCGCGAGATTGCAATGAACTTCGGCATGGACGGACCGTGGGGCCAATGGGTGAATCGGTGGACCGCGGAAGAGACCCGGCACAGCATCGCGCTGCGCGACTATCTGGTGGTCACCCGCTCTGTCGATCCGGTACAGCTGGAAAAGCTCCGCCTCGAGCAAATGACACGCGGCTTCAGCCCCGGCCAGAACCGCCAAGGCGACATGTTTGCTGAAAGTCTGTTCGACTCGGTCATGTATGTGTCGTTTCAAGAACTGGCTACCCGCGTTTCGCACCGCAACACCGGCAAAGCCAGCAACGACACGATCGCGGAGCAGTTGATGGCGCGGGTGTCGCACGACGAGAACCTGCACATGATCTTTTATCGCGACATCAGCGCCGCAGGCCTGGACATCGCGCCCAATCAAGCGATGAAGTCGGTGCATCGGATCCTGCGCAACTTCAAGATGCCCGGGTTCACGGTGCCGGAGTTTCGCCGCAAGGCGGTAATCATCGCCGTCGGCGGCATCTACGACCCGCGAATCCATCTCGACGAGGTGGTCATGCCGGTGCTCAAGAGGTGGCGCATCTTCGAACGCGAAGACTTCACCGGCGAGGCGGCAAGAATGCGCGACGACCTCGCTCTGCTGGTCAAGGAACTCGAGGAAGCCTCCGACAAATTCGACGAATCCAAGCAGCGCTACCTGGAGCGCGAGGCTCGTCGGACGGAGAAGATCACCGCCAGTAGGGTCCTTGAAACGAAGGGCACGCTGACGCTGAGCGGGCACTGAGGGCGCGACGGCGACCCCGGCCAGGTTGGCGCTGACGCTGGCTGCCATCGGATTGCCGGCGATCGTTGCTGGTTTTCGTCTGGCTTGCGCTCGAGGATCGGCGGGTGATGAAGATTGAAAGGCATTGGGGCTCAATCTATTCCACGCGCCGTCCTGGCGCGCTCTAGGGTAGCGGCAGCCCCCGTCCGGCAGCGGCGAACTGGCGCAGCCAATCAAACCACTGCGACATGCCGGCGCCAGTGCGCGCGCTCAGCGGGAAAATGGTGGCCGTCGAATTCACCTGTCGGACATGGTCGATGTAGGTGCCGATGTCGGCGTCGAGGTGCGGGACCAGGTCGATCTTGTTGAGCAATACGACGTCGACCGAGCGGAACATGACGGGATATTTCAGCGGCTTGTCTTCGCCCTCGGTGACCGAGTAGACCATCGCCTTGGCGTGCTCGCCGACGTCGAATTCGGCCGGACAGACCAGGTTGCCAACGTTCTCGATGATGACCAGGTCCAGGTCTGGCAGGTGGAGCCCCTGCAGCGCGCGGTTGACCATCGGGGCGTCCAGGTGGCACTCGCCGCCGAACCCGTTGCTGGTATTCAGCAGGGACACCTGGGCGCCGCGCCCGGCGAGTTTGGCGGCGTCGAGGTCGGTCGCGATGTCGCCCTCGATCACGCCGACGGCCAGTTCGTCGGCCAGCGCGTCCAACGTTGCTCCCAGGATCGTGGTCTTTCCGGATCCCGGCGAGCTCATCAGGTTGAGAGCGCGCACACTGTGTTCCTCGAACGCGCGCCGGTTGATGTCCGCACGCGAGTCGTTCTCGGCGAAGATCGACTCCAGCACGTCGATGCGCTGTGAGCCGGTGGCATAGCCGCTGTGGTCGCCGTGCTCGTGATGCTCGTGGTCATGGTCATGGTCATGGCTGTGTACCGTGCCGTCGTCGTGGCGGTGAAATCGTCCCATTCACTTGACCTTTCGCAAATCGACTTAGTAATCAACGCCTTCGGACACCTCGACCGACGTGACCAGAAATTCGTTGCCGCGCAAAGTCAACGTCGGCGCTTTCCAGATGCTGACACACCAACGACCGGCAGAACTCCAGCGATTCCGGGACCACCTGGCGCAGCGCGCCGATCTGGACCGGGACCGCGTCGACATGGCGCTCCGGCGCGGGGGGCTTCACCGCAGCGGCGACGGCATGGCACGGCGACAGCTTGTGCACTACACCATGCTGCCTCGCGGGAACCACCGGTGTCGCGAAAACAACGTGCGGAAATACGCAGCTTTGGGTGCGAAATTGTGATTGTCGGCATATGGGGTGCGGTCTAGCCTGAGCTTGACCGCCGGCGCGCATCCCACCGGGCACCGCCCGACGATCACTGCCAGCAGCCGGAAGGAGTCGGCATCCAGGCCGCCCTATACCTAACGACGTTGGCGGCTTCGTGCGCCACACGCATGTGGGGAGCCGAGCGGCTCCGGGGGAGCAGTTATGACCATCTCCAGGCGCGGCGACGCGCAGCGTTTGGCGAACCTAGTAGTGATTGTCCGAGCCAGGGGAAGAATTCCGTTTACCGAAACTCGCGCTGACCCGGGGACAGGCAAGATTCCAACGGAAGACCAGCCGGCCGAAGCCAGCGGCCGTGGGTGACTCTTGCCGGACATGGTTCCCGTCGAGCGCGTTCGTTTCGATGGGAAAGTCCCGCTCGGGTGTCAGCCGGCCTACCTTGCGGCGGCGCGCGGCAAATCTTGACGCTACAGTTGCGGCATTGATTGCAGGCGGCGTGCTCGACCGTGCGCGATGACCTGGTCCGGAGGCGAGGGCGTGCAAGAAGTCATGCGGTCCGACGAGAAGGCGGCCGCGGCCTTTCGCGAGTGGCACGCGGCCGCCGAGCGGGCGGGCCAGCGGGTGCTGCGAGGACCCCAGGGCTCGTACTTGGTCTGGCAGCGTGACGATGTGCTCACCGCCATGCGCGACGGCGAAGTTTTCGGCAGCCGCCAGGGCGAACTGATGCCCGGCGATCGGCCGTTCGATCCTTACCACGCGATCTTGGTCGACCTGTTCAATCCGGGCAGTTCGCGGGAAATGCTCAAGCCGATACGCGGGCTCATCGAAGAAGGCGTCGGCACCGTAGCGAAACTTCGCCGCTGCGATGCCGCGCAAGTCGCCGACATCGTGTGCTTTACGGCATCCGGGTTGGTTTGCGGCCTGCCGCCTTACGTTGCGATCGATAGCGTAACGGCCGCGCTCGTCGGCCAGCTTCGCCTCGAGCCCATGGGTGGTCCCGATGTGATCACCCGCCTGGCCGACGAGGCGCTCACCAACGAAGAGGTCATGGGACTGATGGCCACGGTGATCCGCGGTTTCATGTTCGCCTCGTTCCCCATCAAGGCCGGACTGGCGTTGCTTGCACGCAAGCCCGAACTCCAGCAAGAATTGCGCGAAAACCCCGACCGGCAAGGAGGTTTCATCGAAGAGCTGTTGCGGCTGGACGGCGGGGCGAAAACGGTTTCGCGCGTCGCCACTCGTGACGTGACCATCGGTGAAACCACGATCCCGGCCGGATCGCCGGTCGAGTTGTGCGTCGGTTTGGTGCATCGCGACGAGTCCGACATCATGTCGGGACAGGACATGAAGCTCGATGGCGCGCACCGGCATTGGAGTTTCGGGGGTGGCCCGCACCGGTGCCCGGCCTCGCACCTGGCTCGCGATCTGCTCACCGCGTTCTACCAGGTGTGGCTCGCCGGGGTCCCGTCTTTCGAATTCGATTGGCAAGCCGGCAACATCCCCAAAGCCTGGCATCCCAAACCCTACGGCGTGTTCTCGGACGGCATTTTCGACGGCTGGGTGCCGGAATGTGTGCCGCTGCGATGGTGATCAGACGGGTTGCGTCCCAGAGCTATTGACCGTTACGGGAGTAATCCTTGATGGCGCGGACAGTAGACGGTCACCGACGCGGTGACGAACTTGACGGCCGTGCGCGTGACGCGATCCGGAACCAGGTGTAACGACGGACTACCCGCATACGTCGTGTTCGTCTCCTCGTCCACCACGGACTGAAAAGGCGCGCCGTTGTCGAGTTCGCCGCAGATCTCGCGGGCTCGATAGACCAGCCCGGGCACGTTGTCGATCACCGGTATCTGTAATTGCGCGAGCAATGCGACGAACTGGTCCTCCTGCGCGTCGGCGCTGGCCGCGCCGGCACCACCGATGGCGACGCCCAGTATCACCGCCATGCTGGCAAAGTCACGGATGCGGATGCGCACGGCGGGGTTCCGGTCTCTTCGGTGTCACCCGCTCGACGTCTCACCAATCGACATCAAGTGGTAACAATGGAGGCGATTAGCACTGCAATCATCGACATCGTAACTGGTTGGAACCGTGAATCACCACTGGACTTTCGCGTGGACCTGCAGCTGAAGGCGGCCGCCCGACGGCTATGCGGGCGCATGACCGCGCGGGCTCCTGGGGGAGCCGGGCAGTCGAATCCCGGCACCAAACGTCGCCGACGGATACGGGCGCAGTGCGCGGCGGTTGCCGCTGTGCTCTGTTGCGGCTCGAGCCTCGTCGCCGTTGCATCGGCGCCGTGGCAAAGGCCAGCGGGTCAGCCCACTGTGATGGCACCCCTGTTCGGGCCCGTTCCGCGCGGCGAGATCACGCCCGATCCGCCGGCCATTCCGGCGCCGACGGCGAACCCTCTCGAACCGCCGGCGCCGCCGCCGCGCGCGCAGCAACCGCGTCCGCAACAGCCGCAGGGGCCCGCGCCGCAACCGCCGGCGGGCCCCGCACCCCAACAGCAAGGCCCCCCGCCCTCAGCGCCGACGCCGCCGCCACCGCCGCCGCGTCCGCCCGGAGGCCACGTACAACTGTCACCGTGAGTCTCAATGACATTGTCACGTGACCGTTCTCGGTGATTTGGGGCGCGGCGATCACCCCCGCTGTCGGTTTACGTGATGGGGTCTGGTGGGTCGTTGTCGTCGGCGCGACCGCGTAGGTCGAGCTGGGTCCAGGCAACGTCATGCCAGCGGCCGTGCTTCCATCCCACGCGTCGGTAGAGGCCGACTTGCTCGAAACCGAACGATCGATGGAAGGCGTTGCTTGCCGAGTTGGGCTGGGTAATGCCGGCGAAGGCCCGCCGGTAGCCGCGATCGGTTAAGTGTTGCAGCAGTTGGGTGTAAAGCTGGCGACCGCCTCCAGCATGACGACGGTCGACTGCGATATAGATGCTGGTCTCGGTCGACCATTGGTACGCGGCCCGGGGATTGAATGTGTGTGCGTAGGCGTAACCGATCACTTCGCTGTGGTGTTCTAGGACGAGCCACTCGTGGTGCTGGCGCGCCGCGGCTATGCGTTCGGCCATCTCCGCAGGCGTGGGAACCTCGGTCTCGAACGTGATTGCGGTGTCCTCAACGTAAGGCTGATAGATCGCGATACAGGCTTTCGCATCGTCGCGGGATGCGGGACGAACAAGGCCGCTTGTATCGCGTGTCACGACATCACCTCGGACTCAATCTGGATCGAATTCTCACAATAGCTGGGGCAACGCAGTTCAGCTCACCCGAAATGCCTCATACTCAAGGAAAGCGACCGTCAAGCGATTTTGAGAGCCACTGGCTCGCAGGTGCTTTGATCGTGCACCGGCACCCAGCTGACGTTGACCCGACGTCTGGCCAGCACCAGCAGCACCTGATTGTGGCGTTTGCCGGTGGCTCGTTTCCAGTCGGTGCGCGACGATCTTAGCCACCATCTGCTGTCCGGCATCGACGGTGCGCTGGCACGCTTGGGCGGCGAGTCACAGTGAGCCAGCATCGGCTGGCGCAGTGAAGCCATAAATTCGTCCGGACGCAATGCGAGTGACATGGCTCAGTGATCTAGAGACGCAGGGTAATCCACGGTGCGCGGTCGACCGGCCCCTTCGGCCGCCCAGCCGACGCAACCTCAGCTGCGGACAGCCTCACAACATGCACGCACCGGGCTATCCTCAAAACCATGGTCCGGAAGTCCAGCGGCGGCCTTGCACAGGTCCTGGGCGCACTCGCCATCGAGATGCAGAACCAAACGGATACCGAGGCGACGCTTCAGTCAATAGTCGACGGTGCCGTCGCGATTGTTCCCGGTGCGCGTTGGGCCGGCATCTCGCTGATCGACGCGCACGCCGTAGAGGCGCGAGTGCCCAGCCATCCGCTGGTGGCCAAACTCGACTCGCTGCAATCCGAACTCAATGAGGGCCCCTGTCTGAGCGCGCTGCGGGAGCACCGCACCGTCGTGATCAACGACATGGCAACCGAAGCACGCTGGCCGACCTATTGTCGGGCGGCCGCGGACCTGGGCGCACGAGCACTGCTGTCGTTCCAACTGTTCGTTCGTCAACAGAATTTGGGCGCGCTCAACCTATATGGCGAACGCAGCAGCGCATTCTCCGAAGAATCCATCCTCACCGGCGAATTGCTGGCCCAGCATGCGTCGGTGGCGCTCATCGGCGCGGCTGCGGAAGCCCAATTCAACGACGCCCTGAGCACTCGCGACATCATCGGTCAGGCCAAGGGCATCATCATGGAACGCTTCGATACCGATGCGATCGGCGCCTTCCGCCTGCTCTGCAGACTGTCGCAAGAAACCAACCTGAAGCTCGTCGAGGTTGCCCGCAAGCTCGTCGCAAGCCGAGGCGCCTCCGCCTGACCGCGCTGCCCGGGGCGATTGGTTACTCCGCGCAGCGCCCCGCATGTAATGCGGCGCTGTTGTTCCAGGACCGGTCGTAGAAGACCAACCGGCAGGAGTCGCCGCGGCATTGTTTCAGGCGCTTCCACGTGCCCATGTGCTGGCTCAGCAACACCTCGCCGCAGATGACGGATGACCACCAGAGCCACCCGTGACCAGTTGGCTGCCAACATAATTCGCCGTCAACAGATATCGCGAATGCGGCCACTCCGAGATCGAAGCAATCTGCTGCCGCGATGCCTTGTCCAGAGATCAAGGCGCCGACACGGGCCCGCAAATCCCTGAGTCTGGCTTCGTCGCCCTCCGCCAGCTCGGGCCGCTGCACCTGCACGCCGCGTTCCCGTGCCCAGGCTTGCGCGGCCCGCGTTGACCATTCTTGGGCCCGCTCTGCATCGGCGAGCGGATCGTGAGTCGGCTCGGCTCGGGTGTTGAGGAACTCTTCGACCACGGCCAGCGTGCGGGGAGCCGGGCGCAGCCCGAAGCGCGTGGTTGCGGGCCACTGTGCTCTAGGTGAGGAGGAATCAGCCGAGACGATACCGAAATTCACTGGCATGATCGCGCACTTTCGGTCGAGTAACCGACTACATCCCATGCGCCGCTTTGATGAATTGCGCTGCCCGCTCACCGATCACAACGCAAGGCGCCATGGTATTGGCGGTGGTGATGCGGGGCATGATCGAGGCATCGGCAACGCGCAGATTTTCGATGCCGTAAACCCTGAGGTGTCCGTCCACCACCGACATCGGGTCGCGGCCCATCTTCGCCGTACCGCATTCGTGCCAGTAAGTGCAGACTGCGTCGCGTAGGTACGCTTGCAGCTCGTCACCTGTCATGTCGCCCGGCATCACCTCGCGCGCGACAAACGGGTGCAGCTCGATGGAATTGCCGATGTGGCGCAAGGTTTCGATGCATGACAATGCGGATTTGACATCATCCGGATGGGTTAACGCGTTGGCCTCAATTCTGAGTGGGTCGGTGGGATCCGGGCCCGACAGCCGCAGCTGCCCGCGGCTCTTCGGATGGGTCGGTGCGCCAAACAACGTCCAACCGTTCTGCGGTAATCCGTATTTGGCGACGCACTCCGGTGTGCCCTTGGCGAAGGTGCCCAAGCACGCAAACAGGTCGGGCTCGTCGGGGTCGCCCAGCCCCGAATCCCAAAACAATGCGGCCTCGGCCCGGGCGTCGGAATGCATTCCTTGCGGGAATTCCCACACGCAGTCAAAGCCGTAGTGATCTTGGAAGTTCTGTCCGACACCGGGCAGGTGCTGGCGGACCTGGACCGCGACCCGGCGCAGGTCATCTTGATTTCCGATGCCGGACTGCATCAGCACCTTGGGCGTGTGAAAGGCACCGAGGCAGAGCACGACCTCGGCTGCGGCCGCCACCCGGTGTACCGCACCGCCGTGTACGACCTCGACGCCGGTGGCTCGGTTGCCCCGGAATGTCACGGCGGTCACCAGCGCCTGGGGCACCACCGTCAGATTCGGTTTGTCCAAGTATGGGGCGACGTAGCTACGAAATATGGACTGGCGCTTTCCGTCACGACAACGCAAATCGATGATGGCGGCGCCCCGAACCTCCTCCATCAGGCGACCATTGGGACTTTGATACGTCGGGATTCCTAATTGCTTGGCCGCGCTCACTGTCGCGTGAGTCACCGCGTGCGGCTCGGGCGCCGGTTGTACGAACAGGAACCCGTCGGCGCCTCGATAGTCGGGTTCACCCGTACCGTCCCAATCCTCGATCTGGCGGTACAGATCGAGGACCGGCTCGTAGCCCCAGGCCGGTTCACCGGATTCGGCGGCGAAGTGGTCCCAGTCGCTACGGTGTCCGCGGGCCCAGATCATCAGATTGATGCTCGAACCACCACCCAGGACTTTGCCCATCGAAAAGGCGATCGAGCGGCCGTTCAGTCGTGGGTCGGGTTCCGAGGCAAACCCCCAGTCGCGTTCGCTGCCCAGGTTGAGCGGCCACTGATTGGCCTCGGTGACGGTTGTGACGTCGTCGTTGCCGCCGGCCTCCAACAGCAGGACCGTCACGGCGGGGTTTTCCGCCAATCGACGAGCGATCACCGAGCCGGATGATCCGGCTCCGCACACGACGAAGTCGTACCCGGCATCCAGCGTTGCAGCCATGATGGCTCTCCAATCCAATCGGGGGTCTACCTCAGCTTAATATGTCAAGCGACATACTTATTCCGCTATCTGCGTGTAAAAGACTTAGAGCTGATAGGCATCAGCTATGTACGATGTAAGACATGGGTAGGCGCAGTGACAGCAGAGAGCGCATGATCACCGCAGCTCGCCGATTGTTCCGCGAACACGGATTTGTCGGGACGGCACTGTCTGACATCGTCAGCGAGAGCGGCGGTCCGCGCGGCTCGCTGTACTTTCACTTCCCCGGAGGCAAGGAAGAACTTGCGACCGAAGTAGTGCTGCAACATGCTGCCGATGTCATCTCGCACGCCAACCGCGCTGCCGGCGTCACCGATACGGCACCGGAATTCGTCGCCCAGTTCCTGCGGCATTTCCGCGATGAGCTTGTCGCCAGCGGTTACCGCCAGGGTTGTGCCGTCGCGCCGATCGTTCTGGAATCCATACCCGCGTCAGAGCCGCTGAGTGCGGTAACCCGACGCGGCTTCGGTGATCTCATTGTCACCGTGGCTACGCGCCTGGAAGAAAAAGGAATCGACCGTGAGCGCGCCCGCGAGTTGGCCAGCGTGATCTTCACGACCATGGAAGGGGCACTCATCGTCAGTCGGGCATTGCGAAGCCGCGAACCGTTCGATTCGGCCATCGCTCTGCTGACCGCGGCCGCACAAGAATCGGTCAACTCGAGCCATCGATCGTGACCGCGCGCTCGGGCCCACGGCATCCGACGCCTGCGGAAGCCCGCCTTTGC
Organism: Mycobacterium simiae; assembly: GCF_010727605.1. Classification (NCBI taxonomy): domain Bacteria; kingdom Bacillati; phylum Actinomycetota; class Actinomycetes; order Mycobacteriales; family Mycobacteriaceae; genus Mycobacterium; species Mycobacterium simiae. The sequence goes on along the minus strand of NZ_AP022568.1, from coordinate 5,696,372 downwards.
CGGCGGGCCCGATAGCGATCGAAAAGGCTTGAGACGCATCGAAAGCCGGAACATGGCCAGTGCGGCCCGGGGCGAAGCTGTGGTCGAGAATTGTGGCGATGATCTCCCGCCTAGCAACGCTCGGCGATACGCTCGCGGTACGCACCGGCGTCGGACTGCATATCAGCCGATTTCTTCTGTAGATGTTCCACAAATTCGCCCAAAAGGGCGCTGCGCCAATGTCATTGACGATTTGCAATATTACGTGCTAACAAGGGGTACCTGAAGCCGAGGCAACCGACCGACGATTTCAGGGGATTAACAATTGCATTTCGCCGTATTGCCACCGGAGGTCAACTCCGAGCGCATGTACGCCGGACCGGGGGCGGGCACGATGCTGGCCGCCGCCGCGGCATGGGAAGAATTGGCCAACCAGCTGCACGCAACCGCTGCCGATCTCGAGTCCGTGGTCTCCGGGCTCACCGGTGAACCATGGCAGGGGCCGGCCTCGGCGGCGATGGCTGTGGCCGCCCAAGGGCACGTAGCGTGGTTGAACACTACCGCGGCGCAGGCCACGCAGACCGGTGAGCAGGTGAAAGCCGCCGCCGCGGCTTATGAGTCCGCGTACGCGATGACGGTGCCGCCGCCGGTGATCACCGCGAATCGTTCCGAATTGATAGCCCTCGTGGCGACGAATCTCGTCGGCCAGAACACTGCAGCGATTGCGGCCAATGAGGTCGCCTACGCGGAGATGTGGGCCCAGGACGTGGCCGCCATGTACACCTATGCCGGCATGTCGCGCGCGGCCGCAGAAGTGCGCCCGTTCGCGCCACCCGAACCGCCGGTGCAGCAGGACGGGCTCAGCGCCCAGGGCGCCGCGATCGCCCAGGCGACCGGCACGGCGGCCGGGCAGGCCCAGACGTCGAGCCGCGATGCAATGGCCGCGGTGCCGACTGCGCTGCACCTGCTGGCCTCGTCGCCGGGATTGGCCGACTTCTCGGACTTCACCAACCCCTACGACCTCGCGTCGCTCGGGTCGGGGCTGTTGGGCAACGGGGTTGGGCTGATCGGGTTGTCGGGGGCCGCCGGGTTCATCTCCGATGCCGAGCAGAAGGCTGTTGGGCCGCAGACGGTGTCGGCACCGGCATCGGAGGCCTCGAGCGGGCAGGCGCGTCGAATGCCCGACCGGGTGACCACGGTGTCGGCGGACATGGGCAGGGCGTCCGCTGTGGGCCGGGTATCGGTTCCGGATGGATGGGGCGCCGCGGCCCCCCAGGTGCGACTGGCGGCGCACCCCGCCGCGGGCGGCGGCGCCCTCCCGCCCAGTACGTCCAGCTCGGGTGTTTCTGGCGGAATGCCCATGTTCGGTAACGGCCCGCTGATGGCATTGCCGGGACGTGGCGCCGCGCAGTCCCGCCGCGAGCCGGGGGATGCGCGCCAGCGCCCGGCTGCGCTCGTGCCCGGTGGCAGGCATCATGACCAGCGCGAAAGGCCGGCCGGACCGTCACGGCCGGGCGTCGCCGACTTCCACGAAATCACCGACCTGCTGGGCAAACTTGGGCGTCTGCGCGACAGTGGGGTGTTGACCGATAAGGAATTCGTTGAACAGAAGCAACGCCTGCTCGGCTGCCAGTGACCGCAGCGGCGCGGCGCGCACGCGCAACGTCGGGGTTCGCCCTGAACCCGACCGACTACATTTATGTCTGTGGTCAACGATCCCGGCAGCGGGCAGCGCGAGCCGGTGAGCCAAGCGGACGAACGACTCGACGAGCTGGTGGCCGCTCGCGATCAGATGGCTCACCTGGTGCGCGTCATCGTCGAGATCGGTTCCGACCTGGACCTCGATGTGACCTTGCATCGTGTCGTTAGCGCGGCGATGGAGCTGACCGACGCTCGGTACGGGGCGTTGGGCATCCGTGCGGCCGACGGTCACCTGGCCTCGTTCGTCCACACCGGCATCGACGCCGACGCGGCACGCCGGTTGGGCGAATTGCCGGTGGGCGAGGGCATCCGCATCGACGATGTGAGTGCCCATCCGCAGGCCACCGAACTGCATGCGCACGGACCCTCCGTCCGGGCGTTGCTCGGAATTCCGATCACCGTGCGGGCGGCCGATTTCGGCAGCCTGTACCTCGCGGACGACCGGCCGGACCGGGTGTTCACCGACTATCAGGAGAACGCTGTGCGGGCGCTGGCGACGGCGGCCGCGGCCGCTATCGACAACGCGCGGTTGTTTGAACGTGAACGCGAGTCGGCGCGCTGGACGAAGGCCAGCCGGGAGATCACGACCGCGTTGCTGTCGGGTGACCCGCAGACCGGTCCACTGCAGCTGATCGTGAATCTGGCGCTCGAACTGGCCGGTGCCGAGCAGGCCATTCTATTGGTTCCCAGCGAGCCCGATCTGCCGACCGACAAGGTGGCCTCCCTCATCGTGGCGGCGACCGCGGGGCGCTACGCGTCGCAAGTGATCGGTCGCCAGGTACCGATGGACGGTTCGACCACCGGCGGGGTGGCACGGCGCGGTGAACCGCTGATCACCGATTCCTTCCAGTACCCCATCGAGGGCTTCACCGATGTGGGTGAGCGCCCGGCCATCGTCATGCCGCTGGTAGCCGACGGCGCAGTGCTCGGAGTGATCGCGGTGGCACGAGACCCGCAACAGCCGAGGTTCAGCAGTGACTACCTCGAGCTGGTCAGTGATTTCGCCCGACACGCCGCGATCGCCCTGGCGCTGGCGGCGGGCCGAGAACACGCGCTCAACCAGGAGCTCGCGCAGGCGGACACCGTCGAGGACGCGGTATCGGCCGCGGCCGAGGAGCTGCGTCGGCTGTGGCGGGCCCGCCGCGTGCTGGCGCTGACGTTCCCTACCCGCAGGGCCGGCCTTGGTGCGCCAGCCCAAACCGATTCTGGCGCACCAGGACTCGTGGCCGTGGGTGAGCCCACCCGGTGGACCGACCTGCCGGACGAAACGCGGCGCATGCTCGCCGCATTGCGCGACGGGGACCTGCTGACCCCGAACATCAGCACGCCCGGGACGGCGGCCATTGCGCTGCAGCACCCCGAGGGCGTCCTGGTCGTCTGGATCGAACTGGCCGACAAGCGGCCGTTCACCCTCGAAGACCAGACCTTGCTCACCGTGCTGGCCGGCCGCCTCGGACAAGGTTTGCAACGCGTCTATCAGGTCGACCAGCAGCGCGAGACCGCCCTGGCATTGCAACACGCGATCCTCGGTCCGGCCGAGCTGCCCCACGGCTTCGCGGTGCGCTACCAGGCCGCGACCCGCCCGCTGCAAGTCGGCGGTGACTGGTACGACGTCGTCGACCTCGATGACGGACGCATTGCGATGATCGTCGGCGACTGCGTCGGCCACGGCCTGGCCGCCGCTACCGTGATGGGCCAGGTGCGCAGCGCCTGCCGCGCACTGCTGTTCGACAACCCCAGCCCGGCGGCCGCCCTCGAGGGCCTCGATCGCTTCGCCGCTCGGCTACCCGGCGCCCAATGCACCACCGCGGTGTGCGCCGTGCTCAATCCCGACACCGGTGAGCTGGTGTATTCCAGTGCCGGGCACCCACCGCCCATCCTGGTCGATGCCGACGGCAGCACCCGCATGCTCGAGGACGGCCACTCCGTCGCGTTGGGGATACGCCCCCATCGCGCCCGTTCCGAGGCCCGGCTGATCGTGCCGGCCCGCTCGACACTGCTGCTTTACACCGACGGTCTAGTCGAACGTCGCCGCAAGTCACTCGACGAAGGCATCGATCGGGCCGCGGCGCTGGTGCAGGACGGTAGGGTGTCGCCGCTGAACGAACTGGCCGACCAGATCATGTCCCGGCTGGCGCCCAGCAGCGGCTACCAGGACGACGTCGCGCTGCTGCTTTATCGACATCCCGCTCCGCTGGAGCTCACCTTCCCGGCCGACGTCAGCCATCTCGCCCCGGTTCGTCGTGCGCTGCGCAGTTGGCTGAGCCGCGCCCGACTGGATCCCGATCAGACCATGAACGTGCTCATCGCCGCCGGCGAAGCCGTTGCTAACGCCATCGAGCACGGCCACCGGCACACACCCGGGGGCACCATCGCCCTGGACGCCACCGCTTTGGTCGACGAGGTGCAGCTGACCATCACCGACACGGGTTCGTGGAAAACTCCGCAACCCGCCGCCAATCCCCACCGCGGCCGCGGCATCGCTCTGATGCGCGGCCTCATGCATGACGTCACCATCAACCCGGACCCTGAGGGCACCAAGGTTCAGCTATCGGTGAGGATCGCATGATGGCGACATCGCTCACCCTGAACACTGTGCGCTCCGACGATGGAAATCTCACGCTGGTGGCGGCGGGAGAAATCGACCTGAGCAACATCGACGCTTTCGACCAGGCGCTCGGTGCCGCCACGGCTCAGGCCGCGAGTAGCGGGGAGACGCTCGTCGTCGACCTCAGCGGGGTGGAGTACCTGGACAGCGCGGCAATCAACGCCCTGTTCAACCGTGCGGACCACATTCGGGTCATCGCTCACCGCCTGTTGATGACCAGCCTCACCGTCAGCGGCCTAGCCGAATTGGTCACCGTCGAACCCGCGCCGGCGCCGACACAGGACTGACACCAAACATTCGGGGTTCAGATGTTCGGGGGACATTCCCCCCCGAGACATTCCCGGCCGAGTTAGCTGAGGTGTATCTGGTTCGTGACCTGCCCGCGACAGTGGGACAGGACGCTCATCACCATGGCAGTACTTGTGGTGATCTGCGCACTGGCCGCCACGGCGTGCCTGGGCTACTACGCCGGCCGACGGGCCAGCTCGCCGCCGCTGAGCTGGCAGCAGCGCACGAGTCGTGTCGCACTGGGCCGGCTTGTGTTTAGCTTGCTCGTGCTGATCACCGCACGGCGCGTTCGGCAGCGCCTCCGGGCAGAGCGCATGCTGCGCTACGTGGTAACCAGCATGGGGCCGAGATCCGTTGTGCCGCTTAAGTTTTTGCGAGTGGGTGTCGCACGGATGCGGTCGTGACGAGATGGGTGAGGACGGTTATGACTGCACTACAGGGCAAGGTCGCGTTGGTGACGGGTGCATCTTCGGGCCTTGGCGCCGAAACAGCTAGGCTGTTTTCTCGCCACGGCGCAACCGTTTTCGGGATTGCCCGCGATACCGCACGGTTGACCGAGGTGTTCGCCGATGTGCGGTCGGGTGCGCACGCGTCGGTGGACATAGCCTCGCCACGGGAATGTCAGGACGCGGTGCACCGGTGCGTCGAGGAATTCGGCGGCCTGGACGTCTTGGTCAACATCGCCGGGAAACATCAGATGCGTCGCACCGAATCGATGACGGACGACGACTGGACACAAGATCTCGCGGTCAACCTGAGCGGCCCGTTTTATCTGTGCCGGGCCGCATTGCCACACCTACTCGAGCGCGGGGGCAACATCATCAACGTCAGCTCCATCGCCGGTGTGGAAGGCCAGGCGTACTCGGCCGGATACTGCGCCGCCAAGCACGGGCTCATCGGGCTGACCCGCGCGCTGGCAGTGGAGTACACCGCGGATCGGTTGCGCGTCAACGCCGTATGCCCCGGCGGCATGCTGACGCCGCAACTCGCAGAATTCCGCCCACCCGAAGATCCCAATTACGACCTGATCATGCGGACAGCCGCGCCGCGCGGCATGATGCAGCCCCGCGAAGTCGCCGACGTGGTCGCGTTCCTTGCCAGCGATGCGGCGTCTGCCATCCACGGCGCCGTCTACCGAGTCGACAACGGCAAGGGCGCCGGCTGAAACTATTGTCCTGCAGAAGAATTGGCGTAACGCCGGTTCATGCGCGGGTATTGCCGCTGGTCTTCTTTTCGTCGTACATCAACTCGTCGGCCCGGATCAGCAATTCGTCCACGGTTGCGCCCGCTCCGTGCGCTGGCGCCCGCACCGCGCCGATGCTGGCGGCAAGCCGATAGGGCCGTTGTGATGTGCTCCCGGTAGCTTTTGCTCGGCCAGCAGATAGAAGCCGCGCCGGTTCGTCAGCCCGGTCATCTCGTCGGTCACGGCGAGCTGACGAATCTCCTCGGTTTGCCTGCTGCCGCGCCGCGGTGCGGTCGCGCACCCGTTGTTCCAGTTCGGCGCACACGCGGACGTTCTCCATGGCGATCGACGTCGAATCCGCCAGCGCTTGCAGTAAGCGGGCCCTCTTGCTCGGATGGCTGGCGCTCATCTGCCCAGTAATTTCCGATCGCGCCGATCGGGTGCTGTCTGCGGCTGGTGGGGTAGGGTCCGCCTGCTCGCCGCCGAATATTTTCGAGGCTTGCTGAAACCGGGCGGCGGGTAACTCTGTACCCACCGAGAAGGAGACGGCATGAGCTCACGCGCACACACGAAGACCATCACGACGCACGTACCGGCGCGGCTGGACCGGCTGCCCTGGTCGCGGTTCCACTGGCGCGTCGTCGTGGGTCTCGGCGGTGTGTGGGTTCTCGACGGACTCGAGGTCACGATGGTCGGCAACGTCTCGGCACGCCTCACCGAGCAGGGCAGCGGCATCGAACTCGATCCTGCACAGATCGGTTATGCCGCGGCGATCTACATCACCGGCGCCTGCCTAGGTGCGTTGGTTTTCGGTCACCTCACGGATCGGTTCGGGCGGCGCAACTTGTTCATCCTGACCCTGGCGGTCTACCTAGTCGCTACCGTGGCGACCGCATTCGCCTTCGCGCCCTGGTATTTCTTCGTCGCCCGGTTTTTCACCGGTGCCGGCATCGGGGGCGAATACGCCGCCATCAATTCCGCGATCGACGAGTTGATTCCGGCGCGGGTGCGCGGACGCGTCGACCTGATCATCAACGGCACCTACTGGCTCGGCTCGGCCGCGGGAGCGGCTGGCGCGTTGGTGCTGCTGGACACCTCGAATTTCCCCCCGAACATCGGTTGGCGCCTAGCGTTCGGCATCGGTGCCATCTTCGGCATCTTCCTGTTGCTGGTCCGGCGTAACGTCCCGGAAAGCCCACGGTGGCTGTTCATTCACGGTCGTGACCAGGAAGCCGAGCAGATCGTCGCGGACATCGAGGGCGACGTCGAGCGGGAAACCGGTCAGTCGCTGCCTGAGCCGCACGGACAGCCGCTGAAAATTCGTCAGCGCGAAACGATTTCGTTCGTAGAGATTGCTCAGGTGGCATTCAAGCTTTATCCCAAGCGCGCAATTCTCGGGCTCGCTTTGTTCATCGGCCAGGCGTTCCTCTACAACGGCGTGACGTTCAATCTGGGCACCCTGTTGAGCAGGTTTTACGGCGTCGCTTCGGGAACGGTACCGGTCTTTTTCATTCTGTGGGCGTTGAGCAATTTCTTCGGCCCGCTGGTCCTCGGGCGGCTCTTCGACACCGTCGGTCGCAAACCGATGATCACGATGACCTACATCGGCTCGGCGGCCATTGCGGTCGTGCTCGGTGTGTTGTTCGTGAACCAGACCGGCGGTGTGTGGACGTTCATCGTCGTGTTGGCGGCGGCGTTCTTTCTGGCGTCGGCGGGTGCGAGCGCGGCCTACCTGACCGTCAGCGAGATCTTTCCGATGGAGACCCGGGCGCTGGCGATCGCGTTCTTCTACGCGGTGGGCACGGCGATCGGCGGTATCACCGGGCCCGTCCTGTTCGGCGAGCTGATCAATTCCGGCGAACGTGGCCAGGTGTTGTGGTCGTTTTTGATCGGGGCGATCGTGATGGCGGTCGCGGGCCTCGTCGAACTGTGGCTCGGCATCGCCGCCGAGCAACGCGCCCTGGAGGATCTGGCACTGCCGTTGACGGTGGCCGACGCCGACAACGACGACTAGCTGGTTGGGACTATCGTCGGCGGCGTGACGCTACCGCTGGGCGACGTCGACTCGTATTACAACCTTGGGGCTTACCATCGGGCCGTTGACACGCCTTCGGCGCACGCCCAAATATGGTTCGACCGAGGCATGGTGTGGGCGTACGCGTTCAATCATGAAGAGGCGGTGCGCTGCTTCGACAAGGCGCTCGAGCTGGATCCCGATCTGGCCATCGCACGCTGGGGCATCGCGTATTCGGTCGGGCCGAACTACAACAAGGCCTGGGATGCCTTTGATCCCGCCGACCTTGCCGCATCGCTGACCCGCGCTCGCGCGGAACTTCGGCTCGCCCGCCGAGGCCGCGCCACGGCCCTCGAACGGGGTCTGATCGACGCGCTTGCCGCCCGGTTTCCCACCGCGGACGCCGGGGACACCGCGGCGCTGGCGGCGGGTCAAGCCGCGTACGCCGACTCGATGTCAACGTTGGCCTCGACGTACCCGCACGACGTGGACGTCGCGGCCTTGACTGCGGATGCGCTGGTCAACGTGACTGCCTGGGCCCTTTGGGATACCGACACCGGCGAGCCGGCTCCCGGCTCTCGTGTCCTCGAGGCCAAGCAGCTCCTCGAGACCGCGCTAGCGACTCCCGCCGGGCAAGCTCACCCCGGCATCCTGCATCTCTATCTGCACACGATGGAGTTATCGACACATCCCGAGGTTGCGCTGCCCGCGGCCGATCTGCTGCGCGGGCTGGTGCCGGACGCCGGTCACCTCGAACACATGCCGACCCATATCGACGTACTGTGCGGCGATTACCGCAGTGCGGTGGTCTCGAACCTGGCGGCAGTGCGCGCGGATCGCAAGTTCCTGGAACGCGAAGGGGCACTGAACTTTTACTCCGCCTACCGAGCACACGACTTGCACTTCGTGGTCTACGCGGCAATGTTTTCCGGACAGTCTCGAGTCGCGCTCGCGGCCGCCGATGAGCTGGCCGCGCAACTCACGCCGGCAGTGCTGTTGATCGATTCGCCCCCGATGGCCGACTGGCTGGAAGCATTCGTGCCGCTGCGGGTGCATGTTCTCATCCGCTTCGGGCGGTGGGCTGATTTGATCGCCGCGCCGCTGCCCGCCGACCCGGATCTGTACTGCACCACGGCGACCACGGTGCACTATGGCCGCGCCGTTGCCTATGCGGCCTTGGGTCAACTGTCGCGCGCAGATGCCGAGCGGCAAGCCTTCGCCGAGGCTTATGCCCGCATCCCGGCCTCGCGGTATTTGTTCAACAACACCAGTCGTGACATCCTCGCGGTCGCCGCAGCGATGATCGACGGTGAAATCGCTTACCGCCGAGGAGATTTCGACACCGCATTCGACCATTTGGCCCGCGCGGTGGAACTCGACGACGCCCTGCCGTACGACGAGCCGTGGGGCTGGATGCAGCCGACCCGCCACGCCTACGGCGCGCTGCTGCTCGAGCAGGGGCGGGTGAGCGAAGCGGCCGAGGTCTATGCGGCCGATCTGGGTCTTGATCCAGCTGTCCGGCGAAGCTGTCAACATCCCGGCAACGTCTGGAGCCTGCACGGCTACCACGAGTGTCTGCGCCGCCTTGGCCGCACCGCTGAAGCCGCGATCATCGAGCAGCAACTGGTGCTGGCGCAAGGACGCGCCGACGTCCCCATCACCGCGTCCTGTGCCTGCAGATTCGGCCCCATGCTCTAAGTATTGTGTAGTATACCCAGCATGGGCGACAAACTTCCCGGCCGATTAGCGCAGCATCCAACGGTGCGTACGGTGCGCGGACGGCAACCGCGCCGGCCCGGCATTCTCGACGCCGACTGGCTGCGCGAGATCTGCCTGGACGCGGGCGCCGACGACGTGGCGTTCGCCCGGGTGGACGACCCCGAACTCGCCTCGGAGGTCGAGCATGTCGAGGCGGCGTTGCCCCGAACCAAGAGCTACATCTCGCTGGTGGTCAAGATGAACCGCGACAACATCCGATCTACCGCCCGCAGCGTCGCCAACCAGGAGTTCCACCGCAGCGGTGAGCTGCTCAATGAGACGGCCCACCGCGTCGTTCGCCGATTGCAGGACGCCGGTTACCGAGCCCTGAACCCGTCTGCCACCTTCCCGATGGAGATGGACAACTACCCGGGCCGTATCTGGGTGGTCGCGCACAAGCCGGTGGCCGTGGCGGCCGGCCTCGGCGTAATGGGAATCCACCGCAACGTCATTCACCCTAAGTTCGGCAATTTCATCCTGCTCGGCACCATCCTGGTCGACGCCCCGATCAGCCGCTACGGCCAGCCATTGGATTACAGCCCGTGTCTGGAGTGCAAGCTGTGCGTCGCGGCGTGCCCGGTCGGGGCGATCGGCAAGGACGGCAGCTTCGACTGGCTGGCCTGTTCGACACACAACTACCGGGAGTTCATGGGCGGCTTTACCGACTGGGTGCAGACCGTGGCCGACAGTACCGACGCAGCCGAGTTCCGTTCGCGGGTAACCGATTCCGAGAATGCATCGATGTGGCAGAGCCTGTCGTTCAAGCCGAACTACAAGGCCGCCTACTGTCTGGCCGTCTGCCCCGCCGGCGAGGATGTCATCGAGCCCTATTTGGACAACCGGAAAAGCTTCTTGGACTTGGTGCTCAAACCGTTGCAGGACAAGAAGGAAACGCTCTACGTGTTGCCGAACTCCAAAGCCAAGGAGTACGCCGAGCGTCGCTATCCGCACAAGCCGGTCAGGGTAGTCGACGGTGGACGGCCTCAGCCCTCCGCGACTCCGTAGGCGCGGGCGATGGCGGGGGAATCCAGCCACCCCGAGTAGGTGGGCCGCGACGGCCAGCCCTCCGGCGAGTCCAACCACTGCTCTTGTCGACCCCACGGCAACACGTCGATGAGCCCGAATGAGTGACTGAGTTGCTCGGTGCCCCGCCCGTTGGTGTGCCAGGTCCGATACACCGTGTCACCGTCGCGCAGGAACACGTTGACCGCAAAGCCGCCGCCCGGAGGTGCGTCCATGTCCGTCCCGAACGGGCTCTGCGCCGACGAATACCACTGCATCCGATTGCCCACCTTGCGCCGGTAGGCGAGCGCGTCCTCAATCGGCCCGTTGGTCACGATGACGAAGCGGGCGTCGTAGTTCTCGAGGAACTCCAGCCGGGTGAACTGCGACGTGAAGCCGGTGCACCCGGCGCACTGCCACTCGGCGCCGTCCGACCACATGTGGTGGTAGGTGATGAGCTGGGATCGCCCGCCGAACACCTCCACCAGGCGGATGGGTCCGTCGGGCCCGACGAGCGTGTAATCGGGCAACTCGACCATCGGCAGGCGGCGCCGCTGCGCGGCGATCGCATCGAGTTCGCGCGTCGCCGCCTTCTCTCGCGTGCGCAACTTGTCGAGTTGGGTGCGCCAGGTGTGGTGATCGACGATCGGCGGCAGGGCCGCAGGACTCCGTGACATGAGATCCGCTCCTCAATGTTGACTTGGTGGTCTGACTCGCGGGCGGTCGGAAATTCATCGCCGGGACGCTAGCCCAATGCTGAGAACTTCCTTCGAATCGGGTTTGCCGCATGCGGGCCCGGGCAACTATGTGCAGACTTGAGAAGTCATGCGGGGGGCCCTGGGTCCAGAAAGGCAAGAATTCATGACTCAGGAGATGATTCCGAGGGTTGACGACGCGCAAGTTCGTTACGACCTGTCCGACGATTTCTTCCGGTTGTTCCTCGATCGGACTCAAATTTACAGTTGCGCATATTTCGAGCGCGACGACATGACGCTGGAAGAAGCCCAACTCGCCAAGATCGATTTGGCGCTGGCGTCGCTGGATCTACAGCCGGGCATGACGCTGCTCGACGTCGACTGCGGCTGGGGGACCACGATGCGGCGCGCGATCGAGAAATACGACGTCAACGTGGTGGGGCTGACATCGTCCAGCGACCAGGCCGCTTACGTACAGCAGTCATTCGACGAGATGGACACCCAGCGCAGCAAGTGGGTGATGCTGCAGGGCTGGGAAGAGTTCGCCGAGCCCGTCGACCGAATCGTCTCGATCGGGGCGTTCGAGCACGGGCGTTACGACGACCTCTTCGAAATGGCCTACGCCGTGCTACCCGACGACGGCGTCATGTTTCTGCACACCATCACCGAAGTGCCGACCCCGGCTCCGGTCGAACAGCGCGCGGAGCAAGCGGGCTTCACGCTGACCCTGCGCGAGACGCTGCAGCCGCATTACGCCAAGACGCTCGACCTGTGGACTGAGGCGTTGGAGGCGCACAAGGACGAGGCCATCGCCAGGCATTCCGAAGAGGTCTACCAGCGATACCTGCACTTCCTGACCGGTCGGGCCAACGCGTTCCGCACCGGCCAGATTGATGTCACCCAGGTGACCCTGGAAAAGGACTGACCACCCGCGAACCCGCGGACAACGACACGGTCAACGAGTCCATAACGATTCGCCCATCACCCTGGTCGGCTCCGGCAGCCAATGGGAGGGTGGTGCTCGTGAGTGTTCATGTCGACGCGCCGGCGTGCCGCCCGCGCACGCAATGGATGGACAGACCACCACAACGGTGTGCACGTGGTCATTGGCTGCTGCCGGGACATATGATCGTGGCAACAATTCCCTGTTCGTGCGGCCGGCACATCTGCTGGGAATGTGAGTGCGGCGCCGCTACCTACGGCCCGCCGCTGGCCCAGTCCTGCAGTCTTGCCACCGGTCGCGGATCGGCTCCCGTGGAGCTGGCGGCGACGAAAACCTTGACCTGAACCGACTTTCGGTCACCTCGTCACCACGGCGGACCGGTAGTTCGGTGCCCAGGCCCGCTCGAACACGGCTTGGGGAACCTGCTCGTCGCGGCCGGCCGAGATGCCGCTGTCGTTGAGATGCACCACCCCGGCCCTGGTGTCGACGCCGGTGACAACCACAAAGTGGTTTCCGATGTTGCGGTTGCCCGGCCGATTCCAGATGGTCTCGGCGTTCACCAGGGCGATTACCTTGCGTCGCTGTGCCAGATCCCTTTGCACCGCAGCGATTTCCGTTTGGATGTTGTCGGCCCTGATCCAGTAGTGCCACAGCAGCAGCGGTAGGTCCCTGATGTCGGTATTGCCCGGCGGGTGCCAAATCGGTCCGGAACCCGTTACATTTGGCAGTTTTCCGGCCAAAAGGGTGATCTGCTGCTCAGTCGGCTGGTGCCCGGTGATTTCGCCGACGACATCGGCCACGGCCATCTCTCCGCAGTCCGACGCATGTTGTTGGCGCCAGAAGGGCGCGGCGGCCGCGGGGTCCCCGTACATGCCCGCCTCGTGGTCGGCGTCCGGGACCGGCGGGCCGGGGGCCGCGTGGACCACGGTGGCCAGGATAAGCGAGGCGGACGCGGCGGCCGCGAGAGTGACGGCGACGCCGCGCACCACCACCGCAACGATGGCAGTCGGGGTGCGCTTCATGGGCATCCTTTTCTCGAGCCGCGGCGGCGGCGCGCTGCTGTATTGAGAAAAGGGTCGGGAGTCGCCCTCTTGGGAGCATTAAACGCCGAACTTTGCGCGAAGCACGACGTAACACGCACAGATGTTGCCGTCTTGAGACGGACCCGCTCGCCGCGGGGGCGCGGCCGTTTGGGCAATCGTTGTCCCTTGTCTGCCGGTCCGCCACATGTGGCAGCGGCGATTCAACGTGCCGAATCCCATTGCGAAAAGCCCAATTGTCTTTGGCTGCAACCGAAATGCTGCCATGATCGAGCTCATGGCTGAATCATCGGCACAGGCGAAACTATCTTCAACAGCCCTGGTGATATGGCGATTCATCAGGACGGCGCCGCTCACCTACGGCTGGCTGTCCGTGCTGCTCATCACGACGATCATCCAGGACGGACTCACGGGACGGCAGCGGCATTGGCTACTTCTGCGGCACTCCACCGACATCTACCACTTGAGTACGGACCCGATCAGCGTCCTGGTATCGAGCCTGTTGTGGATCGACGGCAAGAACCTGTTGCCCTACCTTGTGTTCTTTACGTTGATCCTCGCACCCGCAGAACACTGGCTTGGCCGGGTGCGTTGGCTGGCAGTTGGATTGACCGCCCATGTGCTGGCGACCTACCTCAGCGAAGGCATCCTCTACCTGGCGATCGAGGAGAATCAGGCGCCGGAGCGTCTGGTGCATGCGCGTGACATCGGCGTCAGTTACTTCCTTGCCGGGGTGGCGGCGGTGCTGGCGTACCACATCGCTACGCCGTGGCGTTGGGGCTATCTTGGTGCGCTGCTGATCGTCTTCGGATCCCCGCTGTTGACGATGAACTTTACCGTTCTGAACTTTACGGCGATCGGTCACTTCACCGCGATCCTCGTCGGGCTCTGCTTCTACCCGGCGATCCGACGGCGCACCGGTCGCCCGTTGAGCCCGGCCCTGCTGGGGGCCGTGCTGCGACGACATAGCTGACAAGCCGGTCTTTGCACGCTCGCAACGCGAAAAGCGCACCGTTGATGCGCATGTAACAAGTTTGCCATCGAAAGTTCCTAAGGTGGGGCGGTCCCGCCTTCCGCCCGCGAAGGCCCCTGATGTCCGCAACGTGTGCCCAGCGAGAGGAACTCCATTGAGCGGTAACGCAGTCCGCCTGCAGGCGATCAACAACGTCGAATCATACGTCCCCCCGGCCGTCAGTTTCGTGGCCGGAGAGACACCCGGCGAGGTCTTCGGCTCGAACGTCTTCACCAAAGCCGAAATGCAACGGCGGCTGCCGAAATCCGTGTACAAGTCCGTCATTGCCACGATTGAGAAGGGCGCCAAACTCGACCCCGCGGTCGCCGATACGGTCGCGGTCGCTATGAAGGACTGGGCGCTGGAGAAGGGCGCCACCCACTACGCCCACGTGTTCTACCCGATGACCGGTTTGACCGCCGAAAAGCACGACAGCTTTCTCGAGCCCATCTCCGACGGACAGACACTGGCCGAGTTCGCTGGCAAGACCCTGATACAGGGGGAGCCCGACGCGTCGAGCTTTCCGTCCGGCGGGTTGCGGAGCACCTTTGAGGCACGCGGATACACCGGCTGGGATGTCACTAGCCCGGCCTACGTTTTGGAAAACCCGAACGGCAACACGCTCTGCATCCCAACGGTTTTCGTGTCGATGACCGGGGAAGCGCTGGATTACAAGACCCCCTTGCTGCGCAGCCAGCAGGCCATGGGGATCCACGCCGAGCGAATCCTGACGCTGTTCGGCCACAAAGACCTCAACAAGGTGGTGTCGTTCTGTGGGCCGGAGCAGGAATACTTCCTGGTAGACCGGCACTTTTTTCTGGCTCGGCCGGACCTGATCAACGCCGGCCGCACGGTGTTCGGCGCCAAGCCGCCGAAAGGCCAGGAATTCGACGATCACTACTTCGGCGCGGTGCCTGAACGTGTCCTGGGCTTCATGATGGACACCGAGCGGGAGCTATTCAAACTCGGCATCCCGGCCAAGACCCGGCACAACGAGGTCGCACCCGGCCAGTTCGAGGTCGCGCCGATGTTCGAGCGGGCCAACATCGCCTCGGACCACCAGCAACTGCTGATGACAATCTTCAAAACGGTGGCCAAAAAGCACGGCATGGAATGCCTGTTCCACGAGAAGCCGTTTGCGGGCGTGAACGGATCGGGCAAGCACGTCAACTTCTCGGTAGGCAACGCGGAGCTGGGTTCGCTGCTGGTCCCGGGCGACACCCCGCATGAGAACGCACAATTCTTGGTGTTCTGCGCGGCCGTCATCCGGGCGGTACACAAGTTCGCCGGGCTGCTTCGAGTGTCGGTCGCGTCGGCGACCAACGACCACCGGCTGGGCGCCAACGAAGCGCCGCCCGCGATCATTTCGATCTTCCTCGGCGAACAACTCGCCGACGTGTTCGAGCAAATCGCGAAGGGGCAAGCCACCTCGTCAAAGGGCAAGGGCACCATGATCATCGGGGTAGACACGCTGCCCCCGCTTCCGACCGACGCGGGAGACCGCAACCGGACCAGCCCATTCGCCTTCACCGGTAACCGGTTCGAGTTCCGTGCACCGGGCTCGGGCCAGACGGTAGCGGTCCCGATGATCGTGCTCAACACGATCATGGCCGACTCCTTCGACTACATGGCCACGGCTCTCGAGCAAGCCGTCGCCGATGGCGAAGACTTCGACAAGGCGGTGCAGAAGCTGCTCACCGAGGTCATCACCGAACACGGCGCGGTGGTGTTCAACGGGGACGGATACTCGGAGAACTGGCAGATCGAGGCGGCCGAGCGCGGCCTGCCGAACCTGAAGACGACGCTGGACGCCATTCCGGAGCTGATCAAGCCGGAGGCGGTCGAGCTGTTCACCAAGTACGACGTGTTCAACGAACGTGAGCTGCACAGCCGCTATGAAGTCCGGTTGGAGCAGTATGCGCTGACCATCGGGGTTGAGGCGAAGTTGGCGTTGGAAATCGGGACGACGGTCGTCCTGCCCGCCGCGATCCGCTATCAAACCGAGCTCGCACAGAATGTTGCCACCATGAAAGCGGCGGGTATCGAGCCCAGTACAGCTGCCCTGGAAGCCGTTTCGGGGCCGCTGAACGATCTCTCCGCGGCGCTAACGACCTTGTCGGCGGCCCTGTCCAAGCACTCGGCGCAGTCAGCACTGGATGAGGCCACCCATGCCCAGAAGTCCCTGCTGCCAGCGATGGACGCCGTCCGCGCGGCCGTGGACACGCTCGAAACCGTTGTCGCCGACGATTTGTGGCCGCTACCGACCTACCAGGAGATGCTTTACATTCTCTGAAGCCGGTGCGGATATTCCTGTGGGAACGGCCATGCTGCATGCCTCGCCCCGACCGGTTAGGTTTCAATTACGGAGGTAGTCCGGTCAGGGGAGAGCATGGCGTCATTCGACGACCGCGAGCGACGGGCCGCGGAGCTGGCGGCCTACCAAGCGCTCTGGAATCTGTGGCGGTGTCCGTCGCGCTCGGCACCGACCACTGAGAACTGGAAAACGGCCTGCCGGATGCTGCAGACCTACTACACCGTCACCAAGGCGCGCCAGGACCGTGCCGCCTGTGAAATGCGCATCCACTACCTGCAGGTCGTCGAGCCGTTGCCGCAACTCGCGGACTTCGTGCCGCCGCCGCACTACTACGGGGTGGCCGACGCCCAGCACCAGCTGGCTCAGGTGCGTCATCAGTACCAGCTCGCCCGGCTCCGGCATCCGGTCCGTGACGCACAGCGCCTGAAAGAGCTCGAGACCACCAAAGCGCTGTATACGGCGATGCAGGTCGCCGACGCCAGAGAACGCGCCGCAGAGACCACACGCCGACGTGAGTGGCAGCGCAGCCGATGGCCCAAAGACGTTGTGCTGGACCGGGAGATCTATGACCTCGATGGCATCGCCGCTCAAGTTGAGCGGCAGAACGCGAACATCGAATCCCGGGTGGCCGCACTACGAGAGCTGCTTCGGACGGGATTACGGCGGCTGACGGGTGAAGTCGATGCGCCGCCGCCGGACCCGGGGGACGGCGGCGACATCGCGGCCCGGGTCGAAGCGGCGCTGTCGGCAATTCCGCTGCCGCCCAATATCGCTTCGGCCGTAACCGTTACGTACTCGCAGTCCCGGCGCCAACTGGCGATCGAATATCGGCTGCCCGGGGTCGAGGTCGTCCCGAAGGTCAAGGCCTACCGGCACGTCAAGGCGCGCGACACCGTGGTCGCCACCGCACGGCCGGCCGGCCAAGTAAAAGCGTTGTACGCCAGCATCATTGCCCAACTCACGCTGCTGGCGTTGGCAGCCGCGTTCGCGGTCGACGCTACGCACCGCCTCGATGCAGTGATCTTCGATGGCGTTATTGACCGGGTGGATCCCAGCACCGGCCAAGCGGGGCGGCCATGTCTGATCAGCGTGCGCGCCGACGCGGACACCTTCGCCGCGCTCGACCTCTCCAGCAGCGATCCCTTTGTGCTCCTGCAACGGCTTTCGGCCAAGATGTCGCCGAACCCCACGGACTGCGTCCCGGTCCGGCCGTTGCCGCAGTGACCGCTCTGGGTTAGCCGAGGAGCTTGGTCAGCCAGGTCGCGTCCTGATAGTTCACCGATTTGCTGCCGTCCCAGACGAAAGGCGTGCCGGTTGCATTCAGCCCCGCCAGCGACGCGTCGCCGGCCTCGGCTTTCGCCCTGGCCGTGGCGACGTCTTCGCCCGCTTTGATGCAGTTGATCACGGTGGCGTCGCCGCCGGTGGTCTTGGCCAGTTGGGCCAGCTCACCATCGGTTCGGTCCTCGGCCGCGCCCTCCTGCGGCTGGAAGTTACTGGCAAACAGGCCGGAGTAGAAGGCGAGATAGAGCTTCGGGTCGTTCTGCGCCGCAACGCAGTAGGTCGCGGCGACGGCGCGGGTCGAATAGTTTTTGCTGTGCGACTTGTCATCGAGGAAGTTCAGCAGGTGATACCGCACCGCGAGCTTCTTGTTGTTGATTGCGGTTTCGATGTCACCCGCGTTGGAGCGGATAAAGCTGCCACACGGGGGACAGATGGGTTCGTTGAAAATATCGACCGTGACGGGGGCGGTCGAGCTACCCACCAGCACACCGTCGTCGAGGACGCGCAGCTCGACCCCGTCCGCGGCCGGTGGTGACGTCGTCGACTCGGATCGCCCCGACGAGCGCCACGGTTGGGCGACGAGGAGAACCGCGCTGACCAGTGCTACGACCACGAATGCTGCCAAGCCGACGAACAACCAGGCATTGCGGACCCGACGGGGTGCCGGCTGGCCCCACGGGGGCGTCACCGTGCTTGCCGCGTCGCCGGTGCCCCAGCCATGGGTGCCGGGCCATCCCGTCGGCTGCGGCATGGCTCCGCTCGGCGGTGCCGGTGACCCGGTAAGCGATGCGGGCCAGCCCGGGCCCGGCGACTGACCAGCCATGGCGGGCGGTGCGGACGCGAAATTGGCGGGGGACTGGCCGGCGTAGGCCGCCGGAACCTCGGCCTGGCTGCGCTGCAGGATGTCGGTGGCCCGGTCCTGGTCAGGCGTGGCCAGTGCGGCGTACGCCGCTGCCGAGAGATCGCCGCAGGTCGGATAGCGATCCAACGGATCCTTGGCCATGCCGCGCGCGATCACCCGGTCGAACGCGGCCGGGATGCCGGGACGCGTGACGCTGGGCCGTGGAATCGGCTGGTGCAGATGTGCGCTCATCACGCTCACCTGGTCGCCCTTATACGGCGGCGCTCCGGTCAGGCATTCGTACAACACGCAGGCCAGCGCATAGATGTCGGCCCGGTAAGTCACGTCGCCGTCGCTGAACCGTTCGGGAGCCATGTATTTGAAGGTTCCCACCGTGGTGCCGAACTGCGTCAGCTTCTCGTCGGAGGTGGCGCTGGCGATGCCAAAGTCGACCAGATACGCGAAGTCGTCCTTGCTGATCAGGATGTTCTCCGGTTTGACGTCGCGATGCGTCACGCCGGCGGCGTGCGCGGCGTCCAGCGCGGAACCGATCTGGCGCACGATGGCTACCGCTCGTGGCGGCGACAGGGGCCCATAGCGACTCAAGATGGTGGCCGCATCCAGGCCGTCGATCAGCCGCATATCGACGTAGAGTTGGCCATCGATCTCGCCGTAGTCGTGAATCGGCACGACGTGGGGCTCCTGCAGCCGTCCCGCGGTGCGCGCCTCCCGCTGCATGCGGATGCGAAAAACCGGGTCGCTGGACAGCGTCTGCGACATCAGCTTCAACGCGACGATGCGCTCGCGTACGGTGTCCTCGGCTTCGTAGACGTCGCCCATCCCGCCGCGGCCTACCAGCCGCCGCAAAAGGTAGGGCCCGAACTGCGAGCCCTCCCGCGAACCCGCGGTGTCACCCATCGCCGACTCCTCCGTACCAGGCATAAGGCTAATAGTTTGGGCCAGCCAAGGGCATGGTGAATAGAAAGAATGCCAAATGATTCAGTTCCCGGGGCTAAAAAATGCCAGTGGCGATGGCAAATGCCCGCCGCGCGGGGCTAGCGGCGTTCCTCGTCGCCGGTTCTGGGCTCGGTCAGGCCCTCTCTGGACAATGCTCGCAGGAAACCGTAGGCGTGCAGGCCTGTCTTGCCGGGGTTTTGGCCGATCCACGCGCTGATGTTGCCTAGCGCCGTAGCTAAGTCCGTGCGTTTGATTCGCACCAGATAAGTCAGGCGGTCGTCGTCGGGATCATCGCTCGCATCGGCGACTGCGACGGGATTTTTGAAAGCGTAGGCAATCCCGTGCACCGAATCATGGTTGAGCGCCCAGCGAAGTTCGTTGGGCCGCAGTCCGTTCACCGCGATATTGCGGTAGCGCTCATCGTCACGTGAATAGCTCACCGGACCGATGGTCCTCCTCCACACCTATACCGAAAGCGGCTGCTGGCGGCCCGAAGGTAATGGCGCGCAGCAAGTTCGACAGCTGTTCGACCCACTCTCATCGTGTCGCCACCCGCACCGCGCCCGGAAACTGCCGCATCACTCCACCGTGGCACAGCACGGTGTGGGGCGCCATTTGAACTTGCCCGCAGTTGGGCTCCGCCGCGGTAAGGCAACCGTTGGGGGCCTTCCGGTTTCGGACATCCGAAGCGCTCAACGACTCCCGGCGACTGGTCAGGCTGGTCAGCGGCAGTACTTCAGAAACAGGTAGTCGTCGTGGACCAACGCGTGTTCGAGTCGCAGCGTCGCAGGTAAAGCCAACGGCGACGGCGACTGCCGGTGACCGAGCGGCTGACTGGCGGCGAGCTTGGGCGCCAGCGTCACGCAGACTTCCTGGACCGCGTCGGCGCTGACCAATTCGTCGAGCAACGTCGGCCCGCCCTCACAGAGCACGCGCGACAGCCCATGGTGGCGTAGCAGCGCGACGGCCGTGACGACATCGACGAAACGCTCACCGGCCACCAGTACGCCGCAGCGTTGGTCGCCGGTGCGGTCGTGGCGAGCTGCGGTCTCGGCGCTGGTGATCAGCAGTGGCGGTTGGCTCGGGTCGCTGACAAGTCTGGGAGGGAGTTCACCGGTCCGGCTTATTACCGCGACCGGCGGTGGCCTGAACCTTCCGCAGCGCCGCCGTGTGGCGTGTTGGGCGTCGTTGAGCTGCACCGGCCCGTAATTCTCCGTACGTGCGGTCGCAGCGCCCACTAGAACCACATCGGCGAAGCCGCGCAGGATGCGCAGTAACTCGCGATCGGTCTCAGATGACAGCGGCCCGGTGCGACCGCCGAAGGCAGCGGCACCGTCGGCACTGTAGATCATGTTGGCGCGCACGCCGTCCGGCGGCTCGGCATAGAACGACGCGAGCTCATCGATGCTGGTGATGCTGCGCAGGCGCGTGGTGTCGGACTGTTGGCGGCAGCGATCGGACGTGGTCATCGGTCAAGCCTCGTGGCCTGGTTCGAGCATGCGGACGTCGCTGAAGGACACCCATTGCTCCAGCTCGGCCGGTGGGTCGCCGTCCAGGGGTTGCAGCAGGTGGCCGACGTGATCGCCAAGGGCGAAGCGGTGCAAGATCTTGCCGACGAACCAGGCCGCGGCATCGTCGAGGATGGGCAACTGGGCGGGACCGACGTGCCAGCGGCATCGGGCGAACTTGTCGGTCTGGTCACCGGTATAACTGCCGAAGAGTTCGGCGACGTCGATGTGCTCGATGTCGAACACGTGCACGGCCAGGTGAGTGGCTTCGGCGGCCACCCGGTAGGTGTGATTCTGCGTCGACAGGCCGACCAGGAAGCGCGGTGGATGGATGCTCGCCTGACAGGCGAAACCCACCAGACACCCGGCCGTAATGCCGTTGGCCTGCGTGGTGACGACGAACATCGGATAGTTGAGCAGCGCCACCAACTTCTCAAAGGCGTTAACCCCCGGTTCGCTCACCCGCTCACTATTCCCATTTGTGCCGGATTGGAACCACGCTGAGCGCTATGGCCGCGGCACGTTGCCGCGGCTGTCCAGGGCCGGCGTGTTCGAGATCCCGTATTTGGGAACCCTGCCTGAAGCCAAGTACCCGGGAGCGACGGAAATGCAAACTGACGAGCCTGTGTTGGACCGACACCTGTTGGCGCAACGCATGGCCGAATTATCCCGCAGCATCGCGGCGCCGCGGCGCACCGAGGACGTCTTAGCCGAGGTCACTACCGCCGTTGTCGAGCTGATTCCGGGGGCTGACACCGCCGGTGTGCTGCTGATCGGTCCGGGCGGGAAGTTCGACTCCATGGCCGGCACCACAGGCATCCCGCACGAGCTGGACGAGCTGCAGAAAAGCCTCGGCGAAGGGCCGTGCATGCAAGCCGCGCTCAAGGAAACCGTCGTTCGCACCGACGACTTCAGGGCAGAGCCGCGCTGGCCGAAATACAGTGCCGCAGTATTGGAGGTCGGCGTGTTCAGCGGACTGTCGTTCAAGCTCTACACCGCGGATCGCACCGCCGGCGCGCTCAACGTCTTCGGATTCCAGCCCCACGCGTGGGATGCGGACGCCGAGACGATTGGCATGGTGTTGGCCGCGCACGCCGCCGCGGCGTTGGCGGCCAGCCGCGAGGGAGAGAACCTGAACTCCGCGTTGCTGACCAGGGACCGCATCGGCCAGGCCAAAGGCATCATCATGGAGCGCTACGGCGTCGACGACGTGCGCGCCTTCGGCATGCTGCGCAGCTTGTCGCAGGAGTCCAACATGCGCCTCGTCGACGTCGCACAGCGGGTCATCGACACCCGTAACACCTGAGCGGCCGTGCGGACCGCCGCCGGCTGCCGACGGAAAGGCAATCGACGCAACGCTTATCGAAGCGGATCGTTTGGCCGGACCCCGCGGTACATGCCGCACCGGACGAAGCCGGGCATCACGATACGCTGAACCGGCCAGGCCGGGATCCGCAACGCGTGACCGCTGGGCAGAAACACCTCCAGCCCATCAGCCTGAATGCCCAGCAACGAGCCCCACCGCCGGCCGGGGGTCCGGTAGCAGCGTAGGCGGCGGCCGGTGAATTCGGCGCGGATGTTGTGGGCGACCAGCGAATCTCCGCGATTGCGTGCCGAGCTGCGATGCGGATCGCTGGCCGCGACATCACCCACGGCGAACACACCGCGAAGGCCCGGCACTTCCAGCTCCGGCGTCACACGAACGAAGCCCCGCGCGTCGAGAATGTCGGGTGGTAGCCAGTCGGTGTTCGGCCGCACCCGGCCCACCGCCCACAGCACGGCCTCCGCGGCGGCCGGTGGTTGTCCGGTGCTCCATCGAACAGGTTCGCTCGTGATGCGTGTGTCCCCGGACCCGTTCGAGATGACCGCGCGGTGCCCCGGGTGTACCCCTACGCTCAGCTCGCCGAGCCGGCCGCGGATTCGTTTCCAAATCCGCGGGTGATATCCGGCCAACGCGTCCGGTCCCGGAAAATAGAGGTCAATTCGCTTGTTCGGCCAGGTGGTGGCCAGGTTGACGGCGCTGCTGACCGCGGCCGCACCGCCGCCGATGACGATGATCGACTCGGCGGCGGCCAGGCGCTGGTGTGTGGCGTGCAAGTCCGCAGCGATCTCGGCGCCCGACTGCATGATGGGTTGACGCCAGAAGCCGTTTGTTACACCGGTCGAGATCACCAGCGCGTCGAATTCTTCGGTGATCGCGGCGCCGTCGCTGCCTCGAGCGAACACGGTGCGGTCGGCCAAGTCCACGCCAGTCAGCTCGGCCTGCACCGTGCGCACCCGGTCCAGACCGCGGAATCGGTCAAACGGAATCCAGTAGTCACGGGCCCAGTCGCCGGGGCGGGACAGCCGGACACCGAGCTCCTGGCCGCTGACCAACGCGTCCTTGACGGAGATTCCCACGACGTCGGCATGCTTTGCCAACCGGATCGCGGTCAGCAGGCCAACATCGCCCAGACCGGCGACCACAACGCGCTTGCGCCCCGCCATTAGCGTGAATTCCCCTGCGTCACAGGAAATTTCGTGAAAGGAGGCCACCAGTGCGCCGCGGCGGAAACCATGCGGGCCTCCTTACCTGCAATGCCCGGGCGACCGGTGCCTTGGCCGCGGATCGGCAGAACTGTAACACGTTCTATTCGCAGCGGGGAGGAAGCAGTCGACCACTAATATTGGCCAGCGGCGCGCAGCCCAGCAGGGCAGAAAGGAACCGCTCGCGATGACCACACCGGCCGACGGCCACCGACATGTCCCACAATTGGTTCCGCGCCGGCTACTGCGCTCCGGACAGATCCATCACCCCGCCGTGCTGGAGGAGGCCAAGCGGCGCAGCGACGACTTCCAGCTGCGGTTGGCCGACCGGATCACCGCGTTCGCGGGATCAATGAACTTTGTCTGGATACACGCGGCCCTGTTCGGCGTCTGGATGCTGGTCGTGGAACGCAACCCCTGGCCGACGCTCACGCTAGTGGTATCCCTGGAAGCCATCTTTTTGTCGACCTTCGTCATGATCGGGCAGAACCGTCAGGCGGCCTTCCAACAGGCCCGGGCCGACCATGACTTCCAGACCCAGGAGCTGGAGCTGAAGACCAACACCGAGCTCACCCGCCAGATTCACGTGCTCACCGAGGAGTTGCACCGGCGGCTCCTGCCGCCGGCCGGCGAACATCGCGAATAACCCGAGAAAGCCGAGACGCTGTGGTCAAGCAGGAGCAGTCGCGTTTGCGGGCCGCGGTGCGCACGGTGGCGCGTGCATCGGCGCCGCGTCCCGACGCGGCCAGGAGGGCCGCCAAGGATCTGCAGCGTGACGTGTGGCCGGCCATTGGCGCCGAGATCCGCTGGGCGTTCACGCCGCCACGCACCTGGCTGATGGGTGTGGTAGCCAACCTGATTTTCGCCGTCGGCTGGCTGGTGGTGCAGCCGCTGACGGCGGGCCGCCACCAGGACTGGGTGATCCTGGTCGGGACGTACTTCTCGTCGTGGATCTTGGCCGACGTCACCACCACCAACCTGCTCGGCGCCGATCACTACCGCGTCCGACAGGCCGTGTCCGACGGTGTCCCATTCTGGCGGGTGCTGTTGATCAAGAATGTTGCGCTGCTCGTCATCGTGGGGCTGCCCACTCTGCTGGCCGCGATGGTGTTGACGTTATGGATGGAGAGCCCGCAGCGCCTGGCCGTCACGATCCCGACGGTCGCGGTCCCTATTGTGTCCTGGCTGGGGGTGGGCAACCTGTTCTCGGTGTTACACCCGATCGGTGTCGAGCCGCTGTTGCGTCGGTGGCGACAGCGTGACGACCGTCGCCTTATTCGCGGCTGGATCATCGCGCTGCTCTTGCCGTATGCGCTCTACTACATCGCGGATCCGATGAACGGGGTCGAGCACCGGGTGTTGTGGACGCAGCTCCCAGCGATGATCTGGCCGATCTTCGGTCGTGACACGAAAAGCTTTGTACACCTTGTTATTGCGCTAGCAGTGTGGGCGGCCGGAACTGGCGCGGCAGTGCTATGGGTGCATCGGCGCGGTTTGCATATCCGGTGAGGATCAGTGACCGGCGACCGTTTTCAGCAGAGCCACTGACCGCGCGATGGATTCTGCGTTGTCCCCGAACGGAGAGACGATCAGCTCGTCGACGCCGGCACTGCGGATTTCCGCGATCCGGTCGGATACGGCGGCTTCGTCGCCGATGACGACGGCGTCTTCGGGGCCGGCGTAGCCTTCCCGCTCCAGCATGGCCTGGTAGGACGGCAGTGTGCCGTACAGCTGGAACTCTTCGGCGGCGCGGGCTCGGGCGCCGGCCTCGTCGTCGGTGACACAGAGCGCTACCGCGGCGGCCACCCGGACCGGTTCGGGGCGGCCCGCAGCGGCATCGCGCAGCGTCGGACCGATGTGGTTGGCCAAGGTCTTGGGGCCGGTCATCCAGGTGATCGTTCCGGCGCACCGCCGACCCGCCAGGCGCAACATCTGTGGGCCCAGGGCGGCGAGGTAGACCTCGGGCGCCGGGGCGCCCGGAATGTCAAGCTCACCACGGGTGGTGACCAACTCGCCGACGGCGTCAGCTTTCTCACCGGCAAGCAAGGGCAGCAGTCCGTCCAAGTACTCGCTCATCCGGCGTACCGGCTTGTACCAGGGGATCCCCCACAGCTCCGTGCTCATGCCCGGATGGTTGACGCCGATGCCGAGCTTGAACCGCCCCTCACCAATCGCGTTGAGGGTCAGTGCCCGCTGCGCGGTCAGCATCGGGTGCGCGACCTGGATGGGCAGCACCGCCGCACCCAGCTCGATCCCGGGAACCTCGCGAAGCGCGACGGCCTGCGCGGTGAACAGATCGGGTTCCCAAGGTAATTGCGCGGACCACACCCGCGTGAAACCGGCGTCGGCAAATTCGGCGATGCTTTCGACGTAGGCGTCGATGTTCCATTGCCCCTGCTGCGCTCCGAGATAGGCGAATACCGATAACTGCACCGCGTGCTCCTTCGTGTGATGTGAACTCAGCCGAGCAAGGACAGCCGGCGCAAGTCATCCGCGTACTTTCCGATCAGATCCGGCGAAATATGCGGGATGTCGTGGTCGGGCCCGATCCTGCCCGCGCGTACCGCCGCCTGGAATGCGGTGGTCGGGGCGGCGGCGCCCCGGATAGGCTGCTCCGGCTGGCGGAATGCGTGCAGCAGCGGCAGGACCGAGTGTTGGCGTTGGTGTTCGGGTAGACCCGTGAGCGCGGTCTGGAATCGCTCTCGCCAATCGTCGTAGTCGGGAATGCGTTCAATGCTGTAGCCAGCACGAATCAGCCAGTCCACGAACACATCCAGGGAGACACCATCGTCGTAGGGGTTCATCACGTCAAACGACCGGTAGCCCGCGGTGACCCCGATGCCGATGGCTGTGATGGCCTCGGCAGCGAAGTCGACCGGCAGACCGTCGTAGTGGGCGCGGGCTCGGCTGCCGAGTCCGTCATCTTCGTAGAACGAATGCGGGGCGATACCCGTCACGAGCAGGCTGAAGATCAGTCGGGTGAAGATGTCCGGGACGTTGAGCTGGCCGCGGTATTGGGTGTGGGCGAGCAGCATGTCGGAGCGGAACACCGCGACAGGCAGGCCACACAAGTCGTTGGCCTCGCGAAGCAGCACCTCGCCGGCCCACTTGCTGTTGGCGTAGCCGTTGGCGTAGTTGTCGTTGAGCGCCCGGGTAGGGCTGATCCGGCGGATATCGCCGTCCTCCTCAAACTCGCCGGGCGGCACCGTCATCGCCACCGCAATCGTGGACAGGTAACTGACTGGTTTGATCTGGCTGGTGAGCGCGAGGCGGATAACCTCTGCCGTGCCAACCACATTGGGGCCGAACAATTGGTCGTAGGGCAGCACATGGTTAACCAGGGCCGCCGGATGCACGATCAGGTCGACGGTGTCGGCCAACCGTTGCCAGGTGGCGCCGTCCAGGCCCAGATGCTGGTCGGAGACATCACCCGCCAGCACCTCGAGGTGCGCAGCCAGCTCGTGGAATCGATTCAGTAGTGCCGGATCGCCACTGTCGAACGCGTCCTCCAACCGGGCTCTGGCCTCGTCGGCGTCGCGGCCACGCACGATCGTGATCACTTTGCCGCCCCCGGCGGAGAGCCGTTGCAGCCACTCCAGGGTGAGGAACCGGCCCAGCCAACCATTGGCACCGGTCAACAAGACGGTGTGCGGCGTACTGCCGGCGCGCGGTAATGACGTTGCCCCGTCCAGGGTTTGGGCGTCGAGGAACTTGTCCAACGTCAAGTCCGCGGCGGCGATGCTGGTCGCGCCGTGGCCGTGCACGGTGGCGGCGGTTGGCCGTTGGCTGACCGCGCCGCGCCGCGCCTCGATGTAATCGGCGATCTTGCCGATGTTGTTGGCGGGGCTGGTGATCACCGACACCGGAACCTCGACGCCGAAGATCCCCTCGAGCAGATGCGAAAAGCTCAACGCGGACAACGAATCTCCGCCGAGGTCGGTGAAATGGATCTCGGCAGTGGCGCCGGACGTGCCGAGCAGGGCGCGGCAGGCGCCGGAGAGTGTCTCCACCACCGGACGGTGCTCGGCGTTTTCGCGCAGCGTGCGGATCTCGTCGACCTGCGCGGCCGCGATGTCGGTGTAAAGCCGCTCGAGTTCCTCGCCGTAGCGTTCCTTGAGCCGCGGGCGCAGCTGCTTGCCCAAGCCGGACAGCAATCCGTTGCTCTCGGTGAAGGGCTCGGTTTCCAGGATGAAGTCGACGGGCACCTCGTAGGACTGCAGCTGCGCGGCAGAGGCACTCTGCTGAAGTGACCGGTACAGAGCGGTTTTCAGGGCCTGGCTGTTGCCATACTCGGCCAGCGCCTCGGACGTCGGCACAATCACGGCCAGCAGGCTCGGCCGTTCGCTGTTGCCGTAGAGGAAAATCTGCCGCACTAGCGGGGCGGTGGCGTACACCGACTCCAGGGTCGCCACCGCGACGAATTCACCCTGAGCCAGCTTGAGGACGTTGTTGCGGCGGTCGACGTAGGCCACCCGATCCGGCTCGATTTCCGCGACGACGTCACCGGTCCGGTAAAAACCGGCTTCGTCGAAAACCTGCGCGGTGAGTTCCGGGCGCTTGAAATAGCCGGGCGTCATCGTGTCGGTCTTGACCAGCAATTCGCCCCGCGGGAAGGGCCGATCGGTACCGAAATAACCGAGTTCAGGCACGTCGACGAGCTTGTAGTCGATCACCCGTCTGCGGTTGATCACGCCATCACGGGCGACGATGCCGGTCTCCGTCAGTCCGTACCCGTCGGCGATGTGCGTCTGAAGTACTCGATCCAAGAACGACTTCATTTCGCCGGCCAGCGGCGCGCTGCCGACGAAGCCGCCCAGCACCCGGCCGCCCAACACCCGCTCGCGCAGCTCGCCCGCGGCGTCCCGCTCTGCGGTGCCGGGATCGGCTCCGTCCGCGATCCCCCGGTCGATGGCGTTGCGGTAATGCTGGTACAGCATTTCCACCACCCGAGGCACCATCCCCAGTTCGGTCGGCCGCACCAATGCCCAATCGTCGAACAGGCTGGACAGATCGGATTCAGGGACGAAGTAACTGGTGCCACCCATGAGGAACGCAGATGCGAGCGGGAGCCGACCGCCGATGTGGTTGAGCGGCATGAAATTGGCGTTGATCACTGGCAAGTCGCCCGGCAGGAAGGACCCGGATGTCCAGATCTTGGCGAGCATCCGCTCGGTGTATATGGCGCCCTTGGGAGTGCCCGTGCTTCCGGAGGTGTACATGATCATCGCCAGGCGCTCGTCGTTGTCGTCGGTGAATGCGGGCCCGGCCGGCAGGCGCCTGCCCCGCTCAACGGCTTCATCCAGCGTGCCGACAACCACACGAGTCCCGTTGCGCTGCAAGCGTATGCGGGAGTTTTCGAAGTTTTCCCGTTGCTCGTCGATCTCAGGTTGATAGTTGAACACCACCAGCTGCCGCAACGACGAACTGGTCAATGCGGATTCGACTGCTAGATCGAGGTATTCGGCGCTCACCGCGACAATTTTCGGCTCGCATTCCGTCATGATCGATCGCAGCCTCGACACCGGGGCGTTGTGTTGTAGCGGCACGGTGACGAGGCCGAGATAGGCGCATACCATGTCGACGATCAGGTAGTCGGCGCTGGAGAACCCAACGGTCGCAACGACATCGCCTGGCGCGACCGGGTTTTCGGTGTCGTGCCGCCAGGCGGCAGCTATCGCGCACACCCGGTCCCACAGCTGTCGGTAGCTGATCGTGTCAAACCGTGGTCGCAGCCGCACAGTCGTCCGACCGGTTGCGTCGGTGACCACCTCGCGGGCACGTTCTCCCAGCGCGGGCCGGTCGGCGTAGCCGTCGACGATCGTTTGCAGAATCTCGGTGAGCCGCAAATTCGGCGCACACGCCGCGTCGATCACTGCGGGTAGGGGGGTGGCCGCGCGGAACTGCGGGTCGATGTCGAACAGTTCGCTCACTCGGCGGGCCAGTCGCTCGCCCTGGTCCTCGTCGATGTCGGACATCGGCATGGGGTGAAGTGGGCCGGTCGTCATGGGGTGTCCTTCCGTCTTTATCTGTTCTTCGAAGCAGAACTCCGGCCGGACGAGAGGGGTGCACGCTCCTAGGTGTGACCTTGGTGACTTGTCAGGACATGGACGGGTAATCCGTGTAGCCGGTGGCGCCACCGGCGTACAGGAATTCCATGCGCGGCACGTTGAGTTCGGCCCCATCCGTCCAGCGGCGGACTAGATCGGGATTGGCGACATACGCACGGCCGATGGTCACCGCATCGGCGGTCCCGTCCGTGACGACGTCGACCGCTTGCTCGCGGGTCGTTGTCGTCTGGAACGCCCGGTTGAGCAGGAGACGGTCCGGCCAGCGGCGGCGCAGCCAGGAAAAGATCGGGCTTTCGGGCGCAACCCGCACATGTAGGTACGCCAGGCCCAGTTCGCGGGCATTTTTAGCCAGGATCAGGTGCGCTTCGAGGTCTGGTTCGTGGATGTCGTTCTCCGGGTTGCCGGGGGATATGCGCAAACCCACCCGGCCGGGTCCGATCGCGTTCGCGACTTCGCGAATGACCTCGCTGGGTAGTCGTGCACGATCCTGTGCGGAGCCCCCGTAGGCGTCGCGGCGATAGTTCGCGTCATAGCTCAGGAATTGGCTGAGCAGGTAGCCGTTTGCGGCATCGATCTCCACGCCGTCGGCACCGGCGGCCCGGGCACGGCGGGCGGCCGCGACGAAGTCGGCAATCACATCGTGTATTTCGTCGAACGTGAGTTCATGGGGAACAACGAACGGCCGATTGCCGGTTGCGGTGTGCACGCCGCCGGGCGGTTTGATGGCCGAGGGTGCCACGGGCCGCTCGCCGCCCAAAATCGCCGGATGCGA
Source organism: Mycobacterium simiae (assembly GCF_010727605.1). Taxonomy (NCBI): domain Bacteria; kingdom Bacillati; phylum Actinomycetota; class Actinomycetes; order Mycobacteriales; family Mycobacteriaceae; genus Mycobacterium; species Mycobacterium simiae. The sequence continues at coordinate 5,665,882 of NZ_AP022568.1, read as the reverse complement.
GATGCGCCCAGAGTGGGTGAGCTGCATGACAATTCGTCCGCCGGCTGCATGAACGGCCTCGGCAACCCGTTCCCATCCCGCTTGGTGTGCGGCGGTTTCCAACCCGGGCTGGTTGGGATACGCTTGCCCGCGCGCCGAGGGAAACGCGCCCTCGGTGATGATCAGGCCGGCACTGGCGCGCTGGGCGTAGTACTCGGCCATCAGCCGGGTGGGTACGCCGTCGTCAGTTGCACGCGTCCGCGATATGGGGGCCATCAGAATTCGGTTGGGTGCGTACAAGGCGCCGAGCTGCAGGGGAGCCAGTAATGGATGGCCCGGATGCAGTAACCGCCGCTTCGTCGCGTCATCGGCTGCGAGCGCCATGAAGAATGGTTGTCTGAGACCGGCAACAGCGAATATTCGAGCCACGCTTGTCCGCACCTTTCGTCGGGTCTTGCCCTGCCACGAGATACGGACGCCCGACTGCCCCGTTAACGTGCGGACGACTTCCATGGTGTGGTCGCCAGACCCGGCACGGCTAGGACACATGTCCTACCGCCTAGGAGACACGCCCTAGCACGCCTGACACAAATGGCCGGCCTGAAGAGTGGAATAGCGCTCGCGCCGGGTGCGCCGGGGGAGTTGAATCGGTGGAATGCAAGACAGCGACGAAATCCGGCTCATCGAAGCCCAGGCCGTACCGACCCGGTTCGCCCGGGGCTGGCATTGCCTGGGCCTGATCAGAGATTTCGGTGATGGCAAGCCACACGCCGTCAACGCGTTCGGCCAGAAGCTCGTCGTGTTCCGCGGCGGCGACGGCAAGCTCAACGTACTGGACAGCTACTGCCGGCACATGGGCGGCGACCTCTCGCAGGGCGAGGTCAAGGGCGACGAGATCGCCTGTCCGTTTCACGACTGGCGCTGGGGCGGCGACGGCCGCTGCAAGCGGGTGCCCTACGCGCGACGGACACCCCGATTAGCTCGCACGGCAACCTGGACCACCCTAGAGCAGGACGGCATGCTCTTCGTCTGGAATGACCCGGAACATAATCCGCCGCCTCGGGAGGTCACCATCCCGCGCATCGAAGGGGCCACCAGCGACGAGTGGACCGATTGGCATTGGTACACCACCGTGGTCAACAGCAACTGTCGCGAAATCATCGACAATGTCGTCGATATGGCGCACTTCTATTACATCCACGGCGCGCTGCCGACCTACTTCAAGAACATCTTCGAGGGACATGTCGCGACGCAGTACATGAACGGTCAAGGCCGCCCCGACATGGCCGGTACGGAGGGCTCGCGGATGCTGGGCAACACCTCGGTCGCGTCGTACTACGGGCCGTCCTTCATGATCGACGACCTGACCTATCACTACGAGCACGGCGATGCTCAATCAATTCTCATCAACTGCCACTATCCGATCGACTCGAATTCTTTTGTGCTGCAATACGGCATCATCGTCAAGAAGTCCGAGGCGCTGCCCGGCGATCAGGCCATGCGGACGGCGATCACATTGGGCGACTACATCAAGTTGGGCTTCGAGCAGGACGTCGAGATCTGGCGGCACAAGACGCGCATCGACAACCCACTGCTGGTCGAGGAGGACGGCCCGGTGTACCAGTTGCGGCGCTGGTATCAGCAGTTCTACGTCGATGTCGCGGACGTGGAGCCGGATATGGTGGACCGGTTCGAGTTCGAGCTCGACACCACCCGGCCCTACCAGGCGTGGATGAAAGAAGTCGAAGCCAACCTGGCGGCCAGATGAGAACGGACAATCGGCTCGACGAGATGCCGATGGCGCCGGTGACGTGCGGTAGCTGTGCCGCTCGGGTGCTGGTCCGCAAGAGCACCTGGAATCAAACCAGCGTGCAGTGGACCGCCGACGCGACCACGCGGTGCGCCGAACGCGTGGCCGACCGCCAGGTCGCTCCGCACGCGAATCGCGGTGTGTTCCTACTGTGTTCGGCGCTGCGCGAATCGATCCTCGAGGCGGTGCGGCGTGGGGAGCTGGCCATCGTCGACGAGCGATAGGCGCATCCGGTGTTCGGTGTACGTCAACCCTTGGTGGCCGACCGCCCGGCGCGGCGACCGTAAAAGCTGCCGTCACCGAGCGAGACCCCGCTGGCGTACCCCCAGGCCGCCAGCCCGGCCGTCGAGCGGCCCGCGGCGAACAGTCCCGGAATCGGGTCACCGCTGACATGGAGCACCTCGGCGTCGAGCGTGGTGGCCAATCCACCCAGGGTGAACCCGCCGGTGTTGTCGCGCAGGTCGATCGCGCCGACCGGGGTACCGATCGGCCTGATCCACTCCGGCTTCTTATGCAACAGGGGATCCTCACCGTGGGCGGCGCCCTCGTTGAAGGCCGCCACGGTCGCCTGCAGCGAACCCGGCGCCAGCCCCATGTCGGCTTCCAGATCGGCCACGGTGTCGGCCACCCAGGTCGGCTGCCGCAGCATGAGCTTCGGCGACCACGATGCCATCGCCTCTTCCTGGGCGTCGCTGTCGATGATTAGGTAAGCGACGTTGTCCTGGTGGTACAGGGTGAGCTGCCCGATGCGCCCGGGGTAGGTGTCTTCGGCGACGTAGCGTTGACCGCGGCCGTTGACGAGAATGCCGCGCACCAGCTGCTGGGGATCGATGAAGATCGCGACTTCGGTGGCGTCCATGTGGGCCAGATCGGCGCCCAGGGCTTGGGCCATCCGGATCGCCTGGCCGTCGTGTTGCTCGATGGAGGCGGCCGGCCGCCCGGCGATGCGCGGGGCGTAACGTGCCACCATCGAGTCGTTGTAGGCGAAGCTCCCGGTGGCCAGCACCACGCCGGTGCGCGCCCGAATCGCGAGTTCGGAGCCGTACCGGCGGGCGCAGATGCCGGCGACCCGGCCGTCGGATTCGATGATCAGGCGCTGCACCCGGACGTCATAGATCGCGCGGGCGCCTGCGGCGGTGGCGGTGTCGACCAAGGGCTTCATCAGCATGTACCCAGCGCTGGCTTCGCCCTGCTTCTTGTTCTGCATCTGTGGCACATGGCCGCGCGGGGCGGGGGTGGCGATGGTGTTGAACGGATAGGAGTTCTCCCCGCCGCTGTACATCAAGCCCTGGTCGCCCATCGGCTCCCAACCGGGTTCGGGAAAGAACTCGGCCTTGAACGGCACGCCGCATCCGACGAGCCACTCGAAGTGTGCGACGCTGCCGGCGCAGTAATCGGCGATCCGGTTCTCGTCGGCGCCCGGCCCCATCGCGACATTGAGAAACGCGGCCATGTTGTCGACGGAATCGGTGAAGCCGCAAGCCTTTTGCAGGGGAGTGCCGCCGCCGAGGTAGATGAACCCGCCGGCCATCGAAGCCGCGCCACCCCATGAGCCGGTGCGTTCGACCACCAAAACGTCCGCGCCGCTACGCGCCGCCTCAACCGCGGCCGCGGCGCCCGCGACGCCGTAACCGGCGATCACCACGTCGGCCTCGTAGTCCCAGGTGCTGATCGATGAGGCCAGCGCCGGCGTTACGCCGGAAAAAGGGCGGCTGTCGGGACTCATAACCGCATCGCCGCCGGCATCTCGCCGACCCACTGGTGGCCCCAGTAGCTGTCGGCGGTGATTTCTTCTGCGGTGTAATAGTTTTCGTCGACCCGCATGCCGTCGGTGCCGAACTCGATGTCCCAATCACCGGGCGCTCGGACGTAAAAGGAGATCATCTTGTCGTTGGTGTGGCGTCCCAACGTGGACGACAGCTGGAAGCCCTCGGCATTGACCCGGTCCAGTGCCTGGCCCACGGCATCGAGGGTGTCGACCTCGACCATGATGTGTACCAGCCGCGGGTCGCGCATGTGCCCGGCCGGCACAATCGCCAGGCTGTGATGGCGTTCGTTGATGCCTAAGAACCGAACCCGCACGGGGCCAAACTCTTTCGGGAGCGGCACCCGGAACGCCCCGCGGGAGCGAAAGCCGAGGAGCTCGGTGTAGAACTCGAACACCCCGTTGGGATCCATGGCCGGGACCACGACGTGGCCCATGCCTTGGTCGCCGGTGACGAATCTCGCGCCGAACGGGGTGACGACCGGGCTGTGGTCGAGCACCGCGCCGTGGAACACCTCGAGCGTGGTGCCGGTCGGATCCTCGAAGCTGATCACCTCTTCGACGCGGCGGCTCTCGGCGTCGTCGACGGAGAGCTGCTTGAACGGCACCCCGGCGCTATCGAGAGCCGCCTTGACCCGTTGCAGCGCCGGATGGTCACGCACCTCCCAGCCGATGGTGAGCACCCGGTCGGTTTGACCCGGCAGTACGATCAACCGCGCTGCCCGCTCATCCATCCGCAAATACAGCGCGGACGCGTCCGGGCCCTTCCCTTCGGCGAATCCTAGGACCCCGAATGCGAACTGCCGCCAGCGTTCGATGTTGTTGGTCGAGATGGTGATGTAGCCCAGGCTTTTCAGATCTGCCAACGTGCTCTCCTAGATCAAAGCCCGCAGGGGGCCCTCGGGCGGATCGATACCCAACGAACTCAGCGCCGACGCGTGATAAGTGGTGCCCGGCATATGGATGGCGTGCAGCTGGCCCACGTGCACGTCGCGCCAATATCGCTGCAGTGGCTTGTCCATCCGGGCCGCATTACCGCCCGAGCGGGCGAAGATCTCGTCGACTGCGGACACGGCGCGCCACACCGCGCGAATCTGTGTCCGGCGCCCGGCCGCCCGGTCGGCGAACGACACCTCTTTCCCGGCCGCGACCATGTCGTAGATCCGGTCGGCGTTGGCCAGTAACTCCTGGCGGGCGGCGTTGATGTCGGCGGCCGCCTCACCGATGGCGTGCATGACGTACGGGTCGTCCTTGATCGCGGTTCCGGTCGCGCCGACGCGCTCGCGTTGATAGTCCAGGTGCGCCGCCAACGCCCCCTCGGCGATGCCGATGGTGGCCGCGGAGATGCCCAGCGGGAACATCGTCGACCACGGCATCAAGTACAGCGGCTCGGTCATGCCGGCCTCCCGCTGCGCGGTGCCGTCCATCACCTTGGTCGCGTCCATCGTGCGGTAGGTCGGGACGAACGCATCTTTCACGATGACGTCTTTGGAGCCGGTTCCGCGTAGCCCTACCACGTTCCACGAGTCCTCGACGATCTCGTAGTCCTTGCGCGGCAGAATCATGTGCAGCATCTGTGGCGGCATCAGCGGAATGCCCTTTTCGTCGGTCTTCATCGCGCCCAGGATGATCCAGTCGCAATGGTCGGTACCCGAACTGAATTGCCAGCGTCCATTGAAGAGGTAAGCCCCATCGACCGGCTTGGCCACCCCTTGCGGCGCGTACGGGGAGGCCATCCAGGTGTCGACGTCGTCGGCCCAGATTTCGGCGGCCACCTTCGGGTCCGCGTACGCCAGCTGATACGGGTGCACCCCGACCACACCGACGATCCAGCCCGCCGCCGGGTCCAGCGCGGCCGTCGCCATCGTCGTCTCCGCGAATTCGCGCGGGTGCACCTCGAAGCCTTGGTATTGCTTGGTCTGCAGCAATCGGATTAGGCCGGCCCCTTTCATCAGTTTGACGGTGTCGTCGGTGAGCCGGCCAATGCGTTCGGCTTCCGCCGCTTGGTCGCGCAACTGGTCCGCCATAGCCATCACCCGGTCGAGTACGCGATCGCTCATGTCGTTGTCCTTACTGTGGGGGCCTGGGTAATGGTCTACCGCAGTCCCCGGCCCGCCCGGAAGGAATCCCGATGAGCGGACGCAAATCACCGGGCCCCTGCGCACTCTGCTTGACCCGCCGTGGACGCCGGCACCGCGCACGCCATGCCGACGAAAGGCCGTGCGCCCGAGCTCAATCGCGGGACAAAAAGCCCAGCACCGTGCTTTCGAACGCCGCCTTGGCTTCGATCATGGCCCAGTGGCCCGAGTTCGGAAAGATGTGCAGTTCCGCGTTCGGGATGGTGCGCATCGGGATCAATGCCATGTCGGGCGGGCTCACCCGATCGTCGCGGCCCCAGGTCAGCAGCGTGGGTGCGGCCAGCTTGTGCATCATCGCCCACGGGAACGGCCGGTCAGACGCGCTCATCGCGGAGTTCATCGCGGCGAACGCCGCCTTGCCGTACATGCGGCGGGCGGCGTCCAGGGCGACGGGGTCGGTGGCCAGCTGCCAACGTTCGTCGATGAGTTCGTCGGTCACCAACGCCTGGTCGTACACCATCGACTTGAGCCAGTCGACGAGACGCTGGCGGGTCGGCTCCTCGACGAACTCCTGCAGCAGGCGGATTCCCTCGCTGGGGCTGGGGCTGAAGATGTTGGTGCCGATGCCGCCGATGGTCACCAGCCGCCCGATGCGGTCCGGATTACCGATCGCGAAGTTGATACCGACGCCGCCACCCATCGAGTTGCCGACGACGTGTGCCTGGTCGACACCGAGTGCGTCTAGAAAAGGCAGCACCACGCCGAACGCGGTGACCATCGGGTGGCCGCCGAAGTCGTCGGTGACCCCGAAGCCGGGAAACTCCAAGATCAGGCAGCGGAAGTGCTGGGCGAAGGTGGGCAGGATCCCACGGAAGTTGCGCCACCCGGTCACCCCGGGGCCCGAGCCGTGCAGAAACAGCAGCGTCGGAGCGGAACCCGGTCCGCAGTCGTAGTAGCGCAGTGCGCCTTTCGGGGTGTCGACCTCACGCAGGTCTTGCTCGACGGTCGCCGGAGAAGTATTTGCCACGGCTCTCACCCTGCCATGTTGCCGCGTGCACCGGGACCGGTGTTCCGGCGTTCGGCCAGCGAGTCGCCGTCTACAGTCGGTGTCACCCGCTCGAGCCCGGTGACAGCGCGCTGACCACCACCGCGGACGACATGATCGCGTGCACCAGCTGTGCACCGACCACGTCGAAATGCGCGATCGAGGGCGCGGCGAGGACGAGGATCAATACCCGCCCGGGCCGCGCCGCGCCATGACCGAGTCGGCGGCGCGCCAGTCGGTCGACACCGTTCGATGCTTGAGCAACCAGGTGCCTTCGGCGGGCACCAGGATGTCCCGGTAGCGGCTGTGGCGATCCTGGTGCGGTTTACTTGACGACGCGCGGCGTAAAGCGGTGGACGGGCACAGGCATGACCCCATTCAGGTCGAACAGGGCGATCACGGCCCGCAGCATCGCGGGGGACCAGTCATCAAGCGGGTGTGCGTCGATCCGGGCGAGCACCTCGCGGCGGAGGTATTCGATGTTCGTCGGAAGCTCGTGATCAGTCATAACTGCGCCTGTGGCGGTTAGCTCCTGGTGCCGGAGTATAGGTCGTATTTGACGCTAGGGTGCCTGCCCCGCCGGTGCCTAGCTGCCCGGTCGGATTCACATCTGTTTCACGTAATAGGACCCGGGGGACCGCACGGGAATGAATCGCGCCACGTTGCGGTAGAACAGCGCATGGAACTCAACGAAGCCGCACGCAATTTCATCGGCCAGGGTGCCGACGCGACGCTGGTCACGATCAATCCCGACGGCAGCCCCCAGGTGAGCCTGGTATGGGTGGCACTGCGGTCCACACCGGACGGCGACGAACTCGTCAGCGCACACCTGGCGGACTACAAGAAGCTGCGCAACATTCGCAACGATCCCCGGGTCGCCGTCACGATCGTGTCGACGGGCGGTGCCGAGCAGGGAATGCGGCCCTACTTGTCCATTACGGGGACCGCGCGGATCGTCGAGGGGGGCGCCCCTGAGCTGTTGCAGGAACTGAACCCGGTGCTGGGAAACCCCGACCTGAAGTTTCCTCCGGACGACGCGCCGCCGGGATACCTCAATCACATTCACATCGACAAGGTGGGCGGCATCGGCCCCTGGGCTTGAGGTCGGCCAATTGGCACTTCCGCTACCCGCGGTAGCGCAATACAGTGGGTGGATGACACCCGGCATCAGCGATAAGCACCTGCGGACGTGTCCACTGTGTGAAGCCATGTGCGGCTTGGAGATTCACGTCGAAGGGGGCCGCCAGGGCGGTCGGGTCACCAGCATCCGCGGAAATCCCGACGATGTCTGGAGCCGGGGACATCTGTGTCCAAAGGGCGTATCGCTCGGCGCAGTGCACCACGACCCGGATCGCGTCCGCCGACCGCTGATCAAGGTCGACGGCGCGTGGCAGGAAGTCAGCTGGGACAGGGCATTTCGCCGGTGCACCGAACTATTGACCCCCGTGATCGAGAAGTACGGCATCGGTGCGGTCACGGCCTACACCGGCAACCCGTTGGCGCACTCCTTTTCGCTGGCCCGCTACGCCGGGGTCTTGATGGGTATGTCCGGCATGCCGGTCACGTATTCGCCAGGCACGGTGGACCAGTGGCCCAAAAACCTGTCGTCGCATCTGATGTATGGCCTGTGGTGGAACTTCCCGGTACCCGACATCGAGCGCACCGATCTGTTGGTCATCATGGGCGCCAACCCCGCCGCCTCCCAGGGCTCGCTGCTGGCAGCCCCGAACGTGATGGGGCTGATCGACGGCATTCGCCGGCGCGGAAAAGTGATCGTGATCGATCCGGTGCGCACGCAGACCGCCGCCCACGCCGATGAATGGCTTCCGATCGTCCCGGGCACGGACGCTGCGCTGCTATTGGCGGTGGCACACACTCTCTTCGCCGAGGACCTGATCAAACCCGGGCCGCACGTCGACGGGGTCGACACCATGCGGCGGGTCGCCGCGGATTGGCCGCCGGACCGGGTTGGCGCCGTCACAGGCATCGACAGCGACACCATCCGCCGCTTGGCACGCGAACTGGCAGGCACCGATCGGTCGGTGGTGTACGGCCGAATCGGGTTGTGCAATCAGGAGTTTGGCAGTTTAGCCAGCTGGCTCGTCGACGTTGTCAACATCTTGACCGGTCACTTCGACACGCCGGGCGGGGCGATGTTTCCAAGGCCAGCCGCCTGGTCGATCACTACCCAGCCGCTGCCCGGGCTCGAGGGTGGCCGGCCCGAATTCGGCCGGTGGCAGACCAGGGTGCGCGGCGCCAAAGAGGTCTTGGGCCAAGCGCCCGTGTCCTGCATGGCCGAGGAGATCGCCACCCCCGGCGCGGGACAGCTCAAAGCACTGATCACCGTCGCCGGCAATCCCGTGTTGTCCACGCCCGGCGGTGACAAGCTCGACGAGGTGCTGCCGATGCTGGACGCGATGATCTCTATTGACCTGTGGCTCAACGAAACGACCCGGCACGCCGACGTGATCCTGCCCGGGCTGTCACCGCTCGAGCAGCCGCACCACGATGATCTGATCCTGCTGTTCGCCATCCATAGCATCGCGAACTACTCCGCGCCGGTGTTCGACCCGGGCGATCGGCCGCACGAGTGGGAGATCCTGATCCGGTTGACGGGTCTGTGCACCGGCACACCGGCCGAAGACGTCGACGTCGCCGCGATTGACGACGGCTTCTTCGACTACCTCGCGTTCACCCGTGGCCTGGACGGGGCCGAACTCCGCAAGCACTACGCCGCTTCCGGTTTGGGCGGCGGGCCCGAGCGGATACTTGACCTGACGCTACGGACCGGGCCCTTTGGCGACCAGTACGGCGCGAACCCCGGCGGGCTCACGCTTGATCTGCTCAAAGCCAACCCGAATGGTATTGACTTCGGGCCGATGGTGTCGCAGGTGCCCGAGATCCTTGGCACGCCTGAGAAAAAGATTAGGCTCGCCCCGCAGTATCTGCTCGACGACCTGCCGCGACTGGCGGCGCGGCTGGAGCGGCCCGCCGAGTCGTTGGTGCTGGTGAGCCGTCGGCACCTGCGCTCCAACAACAGTTGGCTGCACAACGTGCCCGCGCTGATGAAGGGAAAAGACCGGTGTACTTTGCTGATTCATCCCGGCGACGCGGCACGCTGTGGTGTCACGGACGATGACATCGTCACCGTGAAGTCGGCGGCCGGAGAGATCAAGGTGCCCGTCGAGATCACCGATGCGATCATGCCCGGTGTGGTGTCGCTACCGCATGGCTGGGGACACGGTAAACCGGGCACGCGCATGTCGGTGGCCAACAGTTCCCCGGGTGCCAACACCAACGCGCTATCCCTGCCCACGTTCGTCGACGAACCCTCGGGAAACGGTGCCCTCAACGGGATTCCGGTGACCGTCGTGTCCGACCAAGCGAGATTCGAAGCCGCACAACCCGTGCCGGTGAGCTGACCGTCGCGTCGATTACGCAACGGCCGAGCAATCAGGGCGCGATCGGCCGATTCGTCCACTCCCGGTCGGACCGTCGGGACGAACGGAACCAGCCGCCCGCGGCGCTGGTGCCACCATCGGTCGAAATCGTATGGCCGGTTACGAATGCCGCCAACTCCGAGGCTAAGAACAGGATCACCTGGGCCTGGTCTTCGGGCTGACCCATCCGTCCGACGGGGACCCACTGTGGCCAGTGTGCATGTTCTTCGGCCGAAAGCCACTGCGAATAGGGGACTTGCAGCGATTCGGTGACGTCGGGGCTAATTGCGTTGACGCGCACGCCGTTTTGGCCCACTTGCACCGCGAGGCTGCGGGTGAAATGCAGGACGGCCGCTTTGAACGCGGCGTAGACCGGGTCTTCGGGGTAGCCGCGTAGTCCCTCGACGGAGGAGACGTTGACGATTGAGCCGCGGCGCTGAGCGATCATCGCCGGCAGAAACGCGTGCGTGACGAGCAAGACGTGGTGAAGGTTGATGCGGTAGAGCTCATCCCAGAACTGCGGCTCGGTGTCGACGAAATTTCCGGGGTGGCGCAGCCAATGGCCAACGTTGTTGACCAATACGTCTGTCCGCCCGAACCGGTCCAGCACCGCGTGTGCCAGAGCGGCGACCTGTCTGGGATCACGGACATCGGTGACCAGAGCCAGGGCCGACCCGCCGGAGGCGGTGATGCGGTCCGAGGTACGTTGTGCAAGTTCGGCATTGATGTCGGCGATGACGACCTGTGCGCCATGTGCAGCGAAAAGTTGCGCGGTTGCTGCGCCGATCCCGCCCCCGGCTCCGGTGACCACCGCGACCCGATCGGCCAACAGGCGATCGAACTGAATTGACTGCTCCATGCACCCATCTTTGAACACATGCGCAATTGGGTGGGCAACCAGGCCCGGGCGCAGGCGCAATCTACCAGCACCGGTACCCCCAATTCGGGATCGATAAACAGCGAACGTGGACCCGTTAAACGCCGGCCTACCGCCGGTTTTGGCGCCGCGGTGCTGGGTACCCGCGAGATCTGGGGGTTGATGACAATGCAAACCAAGACGCTCAAGCAGCGAATTCACCATCGCCGCAGTCCGCAATCCGTCGCGGTGTCCTTAGCCAGTCGGTTGATTGTGAAGAACGTCGTGCGTGCCTGGGCGATGCAACCGAATCTGCGCTGGCCGCTGGGATACGTCGACGATTTCGCGGGTTTGTTCCCGCGGCTACCCTCCCAAGCCCAAATAGATGTCGTCCGCCTCGATCAATGCAACGCCGAATGGGTCTGTGCGCCCGGCGTATCCCCGACGCGGGCCATCCTGTATCTGCACGGCGGCGCGTTTCTGACCTGCGGCCTCAATACCCACCGCGCTCTGGTGAGTCGCCTGTCCAAGGCCGCGGATGCCGGCGTGCTGATCGTTGGGTACCGAAAGTTGCCGGCGCACCAGATCGCCGATGCCATTGACGACAGTCTTTGCGGTCTGCGCTGGTTGAAGCGACGCGGCTTCGACGAGGAACGCATCGTGGTGGCCGGCGACTCGGCCGGCGGCTATCTCGCGTTCATGGCGACATTGGCCGCAATCCGCACCGGCGTCGCCAACCCCGCCGGGATCGCGACCATTTCGCCGTTCACCGATGCGGACCCGGCCCGCAAACTCAACCACCGTAACGCGCGCAAGTGCTCCATGTTCACCGCCGCGGCGCTGTCGATATTCACCCGCTACCTCGGCGAGGTCGAAATCCCGGACGGGCCTGGGTCTTCGGGGAGCCACGTGGTATCGCCCGTCGACGCCGAATTGTCGAGCTTGCCGCCCGTCGCCATTCACGTGAGCTCTGACGAGCTTCTCCTCCCGGACGCCGAGCTGATGGCAGAACGGTTGGCAGCCAATGGGATTCCGTGCGATCTGCATGTCTGGGAGGGGCAGATTCACGACTTTCCGATAGCGGCCGAGGTATTACCGGAGGGCAGACGGGCCATCCGGCTACTCGGCGATTTCGTCAAAGAAGTCACGGTCGAGCCCGCGCTCAGGCATGTCGTCGCCAACGCGGGCTGACTCAAAGCAATTGGGGCGGCACCGCTTCCGGACGTTACAGGCGTAACCGCGCCGAACGTTTACTGTCCAGGCGCGTCGAGTTCCGGATCGATGACAACGGTCTCTTGCTGCTCTTGCCAATCGGATTCCGTTGCCTCTAAGGGCAATTCACCACTGATCTGCAGGTCCGCGTCGTCGTCATCGTCGGGCACAGGAAAGTCTCCGGTCGCGCGCTGCTGCTCGACGGCGTCGGCGATGGGGACGTCGTCCGGGAACCCGCTATCGCTGCCAGGCATGAATGTCAGCTTACCCGCGGCGCCCTCGGCAAAAACCCGCCAATCCGAGGCGGGTATCGGTGACAGGTCCCCGTTTGCCGTCAACGTCGATACAGTGGGCTCGTGAGCCGACCAGCCCCACCTGTGCTGACCGTGCGGTACGAGGGATCCGAACGGACTTTCGCACCCGGCAACGACGTGGTCATCGGGCGTGACCTGCGGGCCGACGTCCGCGTCGCGCATCCATTGATTTCCCGGATACATCTGCTGGTGCGCTTCGATCAGGGCCGCTGGATCGCCATCGACAACGGCAGCCTCAACGGTCTGTACGTCAACAACCGCCGGGTACCGGCCGTCGAGATCCAAGACGGCCAGCGAATCAACATCGGCAATCCCGACGGGCCGGCCGTGACCTTCGAGGTCGGCCGGCATCAGGGGTCCGCGGGGACACCGCCCCCGACAACGTCGATCCCGCTGATCAACCACACCAGCGACTCGCGGCCGGGGCAGGGACGGCCCCCGGCAGGACCGGCCTGGCCGGGCGCGGCGCAGCCCCCGCCGCCTGCCCGGCCGTCGCCGGCGTACCCGCCCGCCGGCCCCCAATCCGGCACCTCTTCGGGCCCCGTGCCGACGCACACGACCGGTGCACACCCCAGCCATCCGTCCGGGCCGCTGTCACATTCCCCGACCGGCACCCATCCGGCCGGTTCAGCTACCGGATCGACACCGCACATCTACCGGGCACAACCCGCACAGGTGCCGCCGGCTCCGCCGGCCGATACGCCGACCACGATGACGGGCCGGGTTGGCGGTGACGCCTCCAACCTGGCGACATCAATGATGAAAATCCTGCGGCCCGGCAGGTCGGGAGCCGACGCCCCGGGGGCGATCAGGATCGGCCGCGCTAACGACAACGACATCGTCATTCCGGAGGTGCTGGCCTCCCGGCACCACGCGACCCTGATACCGACGCCCGCTGGCACCGAGATTCAGGACAACCGCAGCATCAACGGCACCTTCGTCAACGGCGCCCGAGTGGATTCCGCGCTGCTGAAGGACGGCGACGTCGTCACGATCGGCAATATCGACCTGGTCTTCGCCGACGGCAAACTGGCCCGGCGCGACGCCGACACTGCCGCCCAGACCCGCCTCGGCGGCCTCGACGTGCGCGGGGTCACCTGGACGATCGAAAACAACAAGACCCTGCTGGACGAGATCTCCCTGGCCGCTAGCCCCGGGACACTCACGGCGGTCATCGGGCCGTCGGGCGCGGGGAAATCGACCTTCGCCCGGCTGGTCGCCGGCTACACCCATCCCACCAAGGGAACGGTGACCTTCGAAGGCCACAACGTGCACGCCGAATACGCCTCCCTGCGCAGCAGGATCGGCATGGTCCCGCAGGACGACGTCGTGCACGGCCAGCTGACTGTCGAGCAGGCGCTGGGGTATGCCGCCGAGCTGAGGCTGCCGCCGGACACCACCAAGGCCGACCGCGAGCAAGTGGTAGCCCGGGTGCTCGAGGAGCTGGAGATGACCCAGCATCTGCACACCCGGGTCGACAAGCTCTCCGGCGGTCAGCGCAAGCGCGCGTCGGTGGCGCTGGAGCTACTGACCGGCCCATCGCTGCTGATTCTCGACGAGCCGACGTCCGGGCTGGACCCAGCCCTGGATCGGCAGGTCATGACCATGCTGCGGCAATTGGCCGACGCCGGCCGCGTGGTTCTCGTGGTCACGCACTCGCTGACCTACCTGGACGTCTGCGATCAGGTGCTGTTGCTGGCACCCGGCGGCAAGACCGCGTTCTGCGGACCGCCCGCCCAGATCGGCCCGGCGATGGGCACGACCAACTGGGCCGACATCTTCAGCTCGGTTGCGGGCGATCCCGACGGCGCCAAGGCCAAGTATTTGGCGCGCACCGGCCCGCCGCCGCCACCGCCGCCGGCGGAGAAGCCGGCCGAGATCGGCGACCCGTCGCACACCAGCCTGCTGCGGCAGTTCTCCACGATCGCGCGCCGCCAGGTCCGGTTGATCGTCTCCGACCGCGGCTACTTCGTCTTCCTGGCGCTGCTGCCGTTCATCATGGGTTCGCTGTCGATGTCGGTGCCCGGTGACGTCGGCTTCGGGACACCGAATCCGATGGGCTCCGCGCCCAACGAGCCGGGCCAGATCCTGGTGTTGCTCAACGTCGGGGCGGTGTTCATGGGAACCGCGCTGACCATCCGCGACCTCATCGGTGAACGCGCGATCTTCCTCCGCGAGCAGGCGGTCGGACTGTCCACCACCGCCTATCTAATGGCCAAGGTCTGCGTCTACACCGTGTTCGCGGTCGCGCAGTCCGCGATCGTGACCATCATCGCCCTGATCGGCAAGGGGGCACCGACCCATGGTGCGGTGGTGTTGGGCAGACCCGGGCTGGAGCTCTTCGTGGACGTCGCGCTGACCACCGTCGCGTCGGCGATGCTCGGGCTGCTGTTGTCATCCGTCGCGAAATCCAACGACCAAATCATGCCGCTGCTAGTGGTGGCGGTCATGTCGCAGCTCGTATTTTCCGGCGGGATGATTCCGGTTACCGGACGCATCGGCCTCGACCAGATGTCCTGGGCCACGCCCGCGCGCTGGGGCTTCGCAGCGTCGGCGTCTACCGCCGATCTCAATCAGCTGGTACCGGGTCCGGTATCGCCGAAGGACTCGCACTGGCGGCATACGGCCAGCGCGTGGTGGTTGGACACGAGCATGCTGATCGTGCTCTGCATCGCCTACTTGACCTTTGTGCGCTGGAAGATTCGCCTCAAAGGCGGACGCTGAGCATCGTCGATGATGCCCGGCGGAGGGGGTCAGGCTCCTTTGCGGACCGCCTGTTCGGCGGCCGCGTGCATCCGGTCGGACAGCTGGAGCAATCCATGCTCGCCGACCCCGTTCGGCAGGGTGTACGCCAGCTGGCGCAATTCGACGGCATAGTTGTGTAACTCCTGGCGGAGCCGCGTCTCGATAGTTGGCATGACATCTCCCGATTTCGTCGCGCCGATGCGAAAAGCATTCCAGCCTGAACGCTTTTCTGCGCCGCGGAGCAGGGGTTTTAACGGGAGTTTGACAGTCTATTTACAGAAGATGCGGCTGCGGGAGCCCAATTCACGGGTACGCGGCGACGAACGTCTCGTTTGCAACACCAGCGGCGAGTTCCGCGGCGTCGAAGGGCGCCTCGAGACGTGCGCGCAACTTCTCGCGATCAATCAGCAGGCTGATCTCGGCGGTCTGACGGGCCAGAAGCCGCCCGAAAAGCGGGTAGAGCCAACGCATTACCCTGCGCTCCGCAGCGCTGCAACGGGCCGCGCAATAGCCGACATGGCCGAGTTCGTCGGTGAGAATTTCGGTGTAAAGGCGCTCGATGCGCGCGGCGACCGCTGGCTCGTTGGCGAACAATTCGACACCGACGCGGCGCAATTCGTCGAACATGATGCAGCCCGCCATCTCGGCGGCGCCGACGAACGGGAAGCCCATGCGTTCGGGAAGGAATACCTGCATCTTGACGAACTGGCGCAGCACCAGGGGCGGCACTACCACCTGGAAGGGCAGCTCAAAAATGTCCAGCACGTAAGCCAACAAGCGGGTGTGGTAATGCTCCTCTAGCGCCAGATAGATGCGTTCCGGTGGTTGATCCGCGCCGCCGATGCGTCCGTAGGTGTCGCCCAGGTCCACCCCGAACCGCTCCGCCTGGTTGAGCTTCGCGGTGGCCAATGCGAACAACGTCTCGCGGGGCAATCCCGGTTCGGGCCGGCGGCGGCGCAGGTTTCGTAGAAACACCTCCCGGTCGATCGGATGCACCGAGCGCACCGGGTCGTCCTCCAACGACGTGAAGAACTCCTCTCGGTTGGCGAGCCGGCGATGCAGCAGATCGGCGTCGCCGTCGCGATGCGCGAGATAGGCTCGGTAGCCCTCGATGCCGGTGGTGGTCATGGTGTCTCCATTCCGTGAACAATGGTTGTGACGTAGCGGTCCAAGAGGGCGGCACGTGTTTTGGTGCTTGCGGTGGTGACGAGCAAGGCGAACAGGCCGGTCAAGAAGATCACGCCGAGTTCGGCGGCGTCCGCGTCGCGGCGCAGGCATCCCGCGGCCCGCGCGTCTTCGATGGTGGCGATGACGAACCCGGCGAGCGGGTGCTCGGCGGTTTCGTCTTCGATCGGGCGCGTCGCCGAAAAGTGCAGCGCCAGCATGTCCCTGAAAACCACCGGTCCGAGCCGCTCCTCGGCGGCCAATACCTGACGAATCAGCATCGTCAGCATCGACCGCAAGCCGCCGGCTTTGCGGCTCGTGGCGAGCTTGGCGACGATTTTGGCCTCTTCGGCTCGCTCCAGCTCGAGCAGCACATGCTCTTTGGTCGGGAAGTGGAAGTAGAAGGTGCCGCGGGACACCCCGGTGGCCGCGGCGATAGCGGCGACGTCTGCGCCCGCCAATCCGCACTGCGCGATCTCGGCCACGGCGGCGTCGAACAGGCGGGCGCGGGTCTGGAGTCGCTGTGCCTCCCTGGTGTTCGTCACCGGCGATGGCATGCCAGCAACGTACCCGACGTCACTGACACCCGTCAATGACGACTGTCAGCGATCTCGGACGCTGGCGCGGCTGGCGGAAATGGACCCGGGTGGGCAAGTGCACCTCGAAACTCGACGCCGGACTAGGCGCGTGGCTCGACGAGGTTCACGCGTTCCGCCACACCGTTTCGCCGCAAGACCGGTGCGAAGCTGGTTCGGCGGGAACTGGCGCACACCATCGACGTATCGGCTGCTTCGGCTGCGGCGCAACCGGTTTCGGGGGCCGTAACGCAGTGGTTCAGCCGGCTTCCGCGGGGTTAGGGGCTTCACCGAAGCGGGCCAGCAGCAACGTCGCGGCCACCGCGACGACGAACCCCACGATGACCAGCCAGCTCCAGCCCGGCCGGGCGGTGTCGCCCAGCCACACCACCCCGACCAGTGCGGGCGCGATGGTTTCCCCGACGACCATCGCGGCCACGGTGGTGGTGACGGATCCCCGTTGCAACGCCGAGGTGAACAACAGAAACCCCGCGAGGCCGCCGCCGGCCGCCGCGTACAGCGCCGGGTTGGCGTAGAAGGCGGCCTTGGTGGGATCGATCTCGTCGACCAGGCGCACCCCGATTTCCACCACACCGAACCCGGTTCCGGCGGCGAGCCCCAGGGCCAGGGCGCGTTCCCGGTCGCGCAGCCAACCGGCGGCGGCACCGCCGAGGAAGAGAGCGGCGACCACGCCGATCAAGGCCCAACCGAGCCCGGCGGGGCCGTGGCGGAAGTGTCCGGGCCCAGCGGCAGCAGCCAGCGCGGCCAGGCTGACACAAACCACCCCGACGGCCACCCACTCGGCTCGCGATAACCGAGCGGACAGCACCCACACCGACACCAGCGCGGTCACCGCGATCGAGGCGGCCAGCGCCGCGGCGACGACATAGATCGGCACCAGGCGCAGCGCCAGCACCTGCAGCACGAAGCCCAGCCCGTCCAGGGCGATGCCCGCGACATATCGCCACTGCCGGATGGCGCGCCACAGCAATGCCGCGTCCACACCGGACGTGCCGCCGGCTTCCACCGAGCGGGCCGCTACGGCCTGCAGCACCGAGGCCGCGCCGTAACACACCGAACAACCCAGTGCGAGGAGAAACCCGATCAGCACAGCGCTGACAATACGAGGGTGACCGAGCTCGAGGGTAAGGCCGTGGCCGCTAACCTTTCCGCTGGGTCAGCCGGTACACCGCCTCGGCGATCTCACGCGGGTAATCTTCTTGCAGAAAATGCTTGGCAGGCAGCGTGATTGGATCTTGCAGGCCAGCGGCGCGCTGAGCCTGGACGCCGTAGCGGTGCCACGGCAGCATCTTGTCGCGGGCTCCCCAGACCACCTGCACCGGGTAGCGGCTGTCGCGCAGCACGTCCAGATACAGCTGTTGTTTGGCGGCGGTCAGCTCGAAGCCGCGCATGATGTTCAGAAACGCCCGCCCGCCGTCGTCGCCGAACAGCAACGGCTTCCAGCACATGATCTCCGCGGCCGGGACATGACGACTCACGCCGACCAGTCGCATGATCGACAGGAATGTTCCCGGGATGCGCAGCGACGCGAGCCACGCCTCGCCGAGCAACGGGTGGGCGAAGGGTTCCATCGGCCATGGCCGATGGAACGACTCCACCTCGATAATGGTGTTCAACAGCGTCATCGACAGCACCCGGTCGGGTACCGCGTTGGCCACCTCGAACCCGATGGGACCGCCGATGTCGTGCAGCACCAGGTGGAAGTGTTCGAGTTCCAACTCGTCGATCGCTGCCAGCAACCAGCGGCCCAGCCCCGTCCAGGTGTAGTCGGCATCGTCGGGACGGTCGGCCAGGCCGAGCCCGGGCAGGTCGATGGCGATTCCGCGCAAACCTCGGGACGCCAATTCGGGTAGCACTTTGCGGTACAGGAAGGCTGAAGCCGGAACTCCGTGTACGCACACCACCGGCGCTGCGTCGGCGGGGCCATCGTCCAGGACGAACGACGAGATCGCGGCGGCGGTGAAGCGACGGCCAGCTGCCATGTGCTTTGCGAGCAGCCGGGCTACCT
The DNA here is from genome assembly GCF_010727605.1 of Mycobacterium simiae. Lineage (NCBI taxonomy): Bacteria > Bacillati > Actinomycetota > Actinomycetes > Mycobacteriales > Mycobacteriaceae > Mycobacterium > Mycobacterium simiae. The sequence continues at coordinate 5,646,870 of NZ_AP022568.1, read as the reverse complement.
CAACGTGGCTCATGAAATCGTCCTCCTTTGCCGGCGCCCCCGTGTGCACCGGGCGGCGCGCCATCACCATGTTTGCGACCAAACACCGCAGTGGCCGGGATGCTTCCAACCAGCAAGGCTGCGGGCCTACCCATGGGCGCGCCGGGCCATTACAATTCGATGCGTGCGTAATTGCACAGTGAAGTCGATTGGGGCGGCGTCCGGATGTGCGGCGGTGCTGACGCTCGGCCTCGGCGGTGCCATCGGCGTGACGATTCCACAAAGCTACGCCACCGCCCCTTCGCCGACTATCGTTCCTGCGGCGCCCTCGCCGGATGATTGTTGCGGCTGGCTGAACGACCCGATGGGCGCACCGCTATCGCTGCGCGCCGAGGGCGGCAACAACTGCATCGTGGGCCTGAACTGCGGCCCGATCAGGCCGTCCCGGCCGCCGGCGGTGACCAATCCGCCGCGTCTTGCCCCCCGGCCACAGGCCGCGCCGTCGACCGATAAGCGGGTCCCGGCAAACGCGCTGTAGTCGGCTGCGACACGTGGCCCGCGCGCCGCGGTTAAGTACAATTGGGCTCGTGAGAAACCGCATCAGCAAATCAGCATCAGTGTTGGGTGGCGGCATGGCCGTGCTGGCCCTGGCCGCCGGAGTCGTTGGCCCTACCGCTGCGTTGCCGATCCACGTTGCCGCCGCTGGGTCCACGATGGTCTCGGCGCCCGCGAGCGGCGACAGTGCGTTGACGGTCGAACCCGCGGGGTCGAGCCGCTGCATCATCGGCCTGAACTGCGGGCGCATCAACCCGCCGCGACCACCGGCCCCCCAGAACCCACCGCGTCTTGCACCTCAGCAGCAGGAGGGCGCGCGGGTGCCCAACAGACCGATCCCGGCGCACGAGATGTAGTCAGCGCCGCCGCGCCGCGCGGGCGGACTACAATCGGCGCAGTGGGAATTCGTGCTAGCAAATCCGCATCCGCATTGTCCAGCGGCCTCGCCGTGCTCGTCATGGTCGGCGTCGCCGCCGGAGGCGTAGGGGGTGCCCAGCGGCCGTCGTTGAGCGCGGCGGCGGCTATTCCGACCGGTGCGATTTCGTCGCCCTCGGTCCCTGGCGACGGCGGTGCACTGCCAGTTCACCCCGTCGGCGGCGGCCCGGGTTGCATCATCGGCTTGAACTGCGGGCCGATCAACCCCCCGAAGCCGCCACCGCCGCACCGTCCGCCGACACTTGGACACGGCCCGCAGAACGCCGCGCCCACTCCGCACAGTCCCTAGTCGCCCGGTGGGTAGCTCACACGTCGGCACCGGCGCGCGTGAGCACACCACCAAGCGTCATCACAGCTGACCCACAGACGATTCACGTTGCCGCTGAGTACATTCCGTGTACCAAGTACGTAAACTCGCGCACATGAAGAAAAGAGCGGGCGCTACGCTCGCAGCGCTGGGTGGCGGGGTGGCCGTACTGGCCCTGGCAATCAGCGGTGCCGGCGAATCGCCGATCAGCGCCACGGCGCCAACAAGCAATGTGGCCTCAGCGGCTACGCCCTCGGTCAACACCAACGGCGGGGCCGCCCTACTGGTGGAACCCGCCGGCGGCGGCGGCGGCTGCATCATCGGTCTGAACTGCGGTCCGATCAACCCGCCCCGGCCCATGCAGCACCACCACCCGGTCACGGCGACCACGTCGCAGCATCCGGCGGCCAGACCGCAGAATCCCTAACCGGGTCGGGCAGCCGCAGCGTCGGTCACCGTAATTCCGCGCCGTTTTCCTATCATTTGGTAATGAGCGCTGGTGAGCTGAACACCATGGGCTCGCCGGCATTCACCGACGAGGACCCGGCCCGATTCCGCGCGGCCGGCTGGTGGTCCGAATCGACGCTCTCGGATGCGGTGCGTCGCAACGCCGAACGATCACCAGAGTGTCGCGCCTATTCCGACGAGCCCGGCTCCTGCCTGACATGGCGCGAATTCGACGCGGTAGCAACCTCTTTGGCCGAACAGCTGTCGGCTGCCGGTATAGGTCGCGGTGGGCGCGTCGCGGTGTGGCACGGCGACTGCGCGGCCATCCATGTCCTATTCGTCGCAATCGAGCGCTGTGGCGCCGTCGTGGTGGGCATCGGAGCGCGGGCCGGCGTCCGGGAAGTGGGCGCGCTGCTGGGCAATACCGAGCCGAAGGTTCTGATCAGCGATGAGACGCATCGGGCGGCCGCGGCCCGGGCCGCGGCCGACTCCGCGGTGCCCGTGCTGGTTTTGCACCGGCACGCGGGACCGCTGCGCCTGGACGTCGAAGCGGCGGCCACACCGATCGGAATCGACGTTCAACTCGGCGCCGACGACGTATTTCTGATCAACTCCACGTCTGGGACCACGGGTCTGCCGAAATGCGTCGTGCACACCCAGAACCGTTGGTACTACTTTCACCAGAAGGCCGTCGCGAACGGACTGTTGACCTCAGCCGATGTGTTCTTGCCCGTCATTCCCATGCCTTTCGGATTTGGAATTTGGACCAGCCACACCACCCCGATTTACCTCGGTGCCGCTACGGTAATCCTGCAGCGCTTCTCCGCCAAGGCGGCGTGCGCGGCGATAGCCCGACACCACGTGACCGTATTGTGTTGCGTCAGTTCCCAGTTGACCATGTTGCTGGCTGAGCCGGCGTTCCGGGAGACGAACCTGAGTTCGTTGCGGGTGGTGTTCACCGGGGGCGAAGCCATACCGTACCGGCCAGCCGCGGAGTTCGAAGAACGCACCGGGGCGAAGATCCTGCAGTTCTACGGCTCAAATGAGACCGGCTTGCTCAGCGCGACCACGGTCGACGACTCGCGGGACCGCAGACTGCGCACCGCCGGCCGGATCGTTCCCGAGATGTCGGTCCGGCTCTTCGACGGCGACCGCGATGTCACCGCGACGGGCCGTGGCCAGCCTGCCTGCCGGGGACCGGCGACGAGCCTCGGCTATCTTGGCGGTACCGACCACGACAAGCTCTTCACCCCCGACGGATGGATGTTGATGGGCGATGTCTGCGAGCTCGACGCCGACGGATACCTCACGGTCACCGGCCGGACGTCCGACTTCATCCTGCGTGGGGGCAAGAACATCAGTGCCGCGCAGGTGGAGGACGCCGCGCTGACCCACCCCGCGATCGCGCTGGCCGCGGCGGTGGCAATGCCCGACCCGGTGTTCGGTGAACGAGTTTGCCTGTATGCCGAACTCGTCGACTCGGCGAGCGTCGACTTGCGCGAACTCGTCGACCACCTGCTGATGCTGGGCGTCTCCAAGGAACTGCTGCCCGAACGTCTCATCGTGGTGGACGAACTACCCCGGTCATCCGGCGGCAAGATCGCCAAAGGCGAACTGCGCCAAGATATTCGAGCAAGGATGGAGGCCGACCATGAACACGCCTAGTCCCCGTCGGGGTGGTCTGCAAGTGTGGGCGCCGTCCGTGGTGCCGCCGATCGGTGTCGAGCTGACTCATGAACAGGCGCTGGCGATCGCCTTTCGCCATCTGGCCGGCACCGGGTTCGCCGAGAACATGGCCGGACACATCACCTGGCAGCTCGACGGACAAACCGACATGTTGGTCAACCCGTGGGGCCTGTGGTGGCAGGAGCTCACGGCGTCCGACATCTGCGTGGTGGATGGCGACGCGCGGCTTGTCCGCGGCCGGTGGGACGTCACTCCGGCGATTCACATCCACACCGAGCTACACCGGGTGCGTGAGGATGCGCGGGTGGTCATCCACAACCACCCCTATTGGGTCTGCGTGCTGTCCGCGTTGGGCAGGCTGCCCGAACTGGTGCATCAGACCGGTTCGCTGTTCCTCGACGATTTGTGTCTGGTCGACACCTACGACGGCGAGGTCGATAGCCCGTCGCGCGCGGCGGATCTCGCGGCACGGATCGGCAATGCCAATTTGACCGTTTTGGCCAACCACGGCGTCATCGCTACCGGCCGGAATCTGGCGGAGGCGGTATACCGAGCGGCGTCGATAGAACGGGTGTGCAAGCTGGCCTACGACGTCATGCTCACCGGCCAGGAACCCCTGCAGATGAACTGGTCCGACATGGTGGGCATGCAGCGATCGCTGATCGAACGGGCCGCGGGCGTGTATTGGGCCGGCGCGGCGCGGATGACCATCAAAGCGGATCCTGATGTGCTTACCTGAATCCGGTTGGAAGCGCAGCAGCGGCACCCCGCCCGGCGAGGAGGTTGATCGTGAAGTCGATTGACGAGCTGGCGACCGATCTCAACTTCACCACCGCCAAGACCGGAGACGAGCGGTCGGTCACGTTTCTGCCGGATCCGCCCCGGGCGGCGCGCCGGTACACCGTGATCTCGGTTGACGACCACATCGTGGAACCGCCGGACACGTTCACGGGCCGGCTGCCACGAAAATTCTCGGATCGGGCGCCGCGGGTCGTCGAGACCGACGGCGGCGGTCAGACGTGGGTGTACGACGGCCGGGAACTGCCCAATGTCGGGTTCAACGCGGTGGTCGGGCGTCCGGTATCGGAGTACGGCTTCGAACCGGTCCGATTCGACGAGATGCGCAGGGGCGCGTGGGATATCCATGCGCGCGTCAAAGACATGGATCTCAATGGCATTTACGCGTCGCTCAACTTTCCGTCCTTCCTGCCCGGCTTCGCAGGTCAGCGGCTGCAGCAGGTCACCACGGACCGGGACCTGGCGCTGGCCTCGGTCCGCGCGTGGAACGACTGGCACCTCGAGGTGTGGGCGGGGTCGTATCCCCAACGCATCATCCCGTGCCAGTTGCCGTGGCTGCTGGACCCCGAGCTGGGCGCCAAGATGATTTATGAGAATGCCGATCGCGGTTTTCACGCCGTCACGTTCAGCGAGAATCCCGCGATGCTGGGACTGCCGACGATCCACTCCGGTCACTGGGATCCGATGATGGCGGCGTGCGCCGAAACCGGAACGGTGGTGAATCTGCATATCGGCTCGTCTGGTTCGTCGCCGTCGACCACCGCGGACGCCCCGCCCGACGTGCCGGGCGTGCTGTTCTTCGCCTACGCGATCTCGGCGGCGGTCGACTGGCTGTACTCCGGATTGCCCAGCAGATTCCCGGATCTCAAGATCTGTTTGTCCGAAGGCGGAATCGGTTGGGTCGCAGGGTTGCTCGACCGCCTTGACCACATGCTCAGCTATCACGAAATGTATGGGACATGGCGGGCGTTGGGGGAGAGGCTCACGCCCGCAGAGGTTTTCACTCGGAACTTCTGGTTCTGTGCGGTCGAGGACAAGTCGTCGTTTGTGCAGCGGGACCGTATTGGCATCGACAACATCATGCTGGAAGCCGACTATCCACATTGCGACTCGACCTGGCCGCATACCCAACAAACGATTCACGAAGAAATCGGCGATCTGCCGCCGGACGCGATCCGAAAGTTCACCTGGGAGAACGCGTCTCGCCTTTATCGGCATCCGGTGCCGGTAGCCGTGCAACAAGATCCCGACGCATACTGACAGCGTCTTTTGCGCCCCAGCCGGTTTTACGGACACGGGCAGCCGCCCGCCTCGGCCATCGCCGTCGTTCGCGCGGTGTTGCGGTATGACGCCGGGCGTTGGATCCAAGTCCGAAAGGAGCCACCGGCCTGACCGGTGCCGTCGCGGATTTCGGTGGCCTTAATGGTCTGCGCCGTGGTCTGCCCGGCCAGCGACGCCGCCGACGGCTGTGGGCCGGCTTCCGCGCAGGAGGGTGCGACGACCCAATCCATGAACTGCCACACGGCGACGACCAAAGTGAGCAGCAGCAGCACCGTCGCGACCGCGTGGGCGACCAGGTAGTAGCAGTAGCCGGTTGAGGTCGGCGGCGAACCGTCGCCGGCGGCAACCATTTTGAACGTCGCCTGTCGCATCCAGAGGCCCCCTTCTTGACCTGACACTGTCGGTTGTTGATAGGTCTTCGGAGCACTCGGCCGCCCGGATGGGGGCGAGTTCCTGCTGACCGCCTACACCCGCGCGCACCAGCGCTTTTGTTCGTTCGGCACGCAGGGGGCTGGTCAGGTGCCGGCGGATGCGCTTGGGTGGCTGTGGGCACATACTGCGCTCGATGGTGAGGGGACGGCGATGACGGACAAGGTGGATTTCAGTTCGGTCCGGTGGGGCTCGGTGGAGTGGACGAACCTGGTGACGTTGTATTTGCGTGCCCATGAAAGCCGTTCCCGGCATCCCATTCTGGGCGACCACGCCGCGGCCGAGGCCGTCGACCGGATTGACTACGACTTCGACCGCATCCGGCGAAGCTCGTTACCGGCCGCCAATCAGTACCTCGTGGCGTTGCGGGCAAAGCAGCTCGACGATTGGTCTGCCGGCTTCCTCGAGCGCAACCCCGAGGCGGTGGTGTTGCACCTGGGCTGTGGCTTGGACGGCCGCGTCTTTCGGCTCGCGGTACCGCCCTCGGCGCGGTGGTTCGACCTCGACCAGCCCGGCGTCATCGATCTTCGCCGCCGGTTGTATGCAGAGACCGAGCGTTACCGGATGATCGGTTCGTCGGTGACCGATCCGCAGTGGGTCGAACAGATCCCCACTGGCCACCCGACGCTTGTCGTCGCCGAGGGACTGCTCATGTATGTCTCCGAAAGCGAGGTTCGCTCGTTGTTGACCCGGCTGCTGGATCGGTTCGATCGCGGTGAACTGCAATTTGACACACTCTCGGCGGTCGCGCCGCTGCTGTCAAAAGTGTTCACCCGGGGGATTATCAAGTGGGGCATTGGCAACCCACGCGACATCGAAACCTGGCACCCCAAGCTGCGGTTGGTCGAACAGTCGCCGGCCCTGGCCGGATACCAGAAGATCGACACGACGCTGGTGCGCTGGATCTACCGGTTCTTCAGCGCTTCGCCGTTCGGCCCTTACGACCTACTGAACCGTTTCACGTTCTAGAACGCCCGGCCGGCGATCACACCCGGGAGGCCAGCCGCTGCAGAATGTCCGCGGCGGGTTCGGCTGTGGCATGCCGGTATCCCGTTCCAGCCCAGAGATGAACGTAATCCGGTTTGCCCGCGGCGGCAGCAGCTTTGCGCAGTGGACTGGTCAGGTGGTGAATTGCGGGATATCCGAACGGCGCCTGGTCCTCATGGTCTTCGATGAACGTGTTACGCAGTCCGCGGGCCGGACGGCCGGTGAAGGCACGAGTCAACAGGGTTTCGGTGCGAGCGGGATCGGTCAGCGCGGCTTGATGAGTCGCCGACGCACCGCTTTCGGCGGCGCGCAACAACACGGTACCGACCACCGCCGCAGCGGCACCCGCACGGATCACGTCAGCGACCGCGTCGGCTGTGGCGAGCCCGCCGGCCGCCAACACCGGTAGCGGCACCGCGGACTTGACTTGCTTGACCAGGTCCACGAGGGGTACCGGGGTAATTGGCTGCCGCGGTGCGAGCGTTCCGGAATGCCCGCCGGCGACCGCTGCCTGCACGGCCAGCATGTCGACACCGGCGGCGTGGGCCTGGGCGGCTTCCGCGGCGGTAGTGACCGTTTGCACGACGACGGTCTTGGCGTGTTGCAGCGCGGCGATCACGCCGCGCGGCGGGATACCGAAAGTGAACGACACCATCGGCACCGGATCGTCGAGCAGCAGTGCGATCTTCTCGTCGAATTGATCGGTGTCCTCGACGGGCTCGGCCGGCAGGGTGAGGCCGAACTGGTCGGCCTCTTTCTGAATGATCGCGGCATACGCCCGGTATCGCTGTGGGTCGACCGGCACCGGATTGGGCGCGAACAGGTTGATGCCGAACGGGATTCCGTTGGCACGCACGGCTTTGAGCTCGTCTTCGACCGCCGTCGCGGTCTTGTACCCTGCCGCGAGCATTCCCAGGCCGCCCGCCCCGGTCGCTGCGGACACCATCGCCGGCGTCGTCGGGCCGCCCGACATCGGCGCCGCGACCAGCGGAATGGACATCTCGAACTGTGCCAGCATGGATTGCACCTCCGATGCGCCGTGCCGCGTCGAGCTTACTGCGCTGCCGGTCGTTCCATTCGGGCGGCGGAACTGACAGGATGCTTCAGCGTGACCCGTCCCAATTTCCTGGTGATCCTGGCCGACGACCTCGGTTTTTCCGACATCGGCGCCTTCGGTAGCGAGATCGAAACCCCTAACCTCGACCGGATCGCGCAGGCAGGTATCCGGCTCACCGATTTCCACTCGGCTCCGGCCTGCTCACCCACCCGGGCGATGCTGATGACCGGAACCGACCACCATGTCGCCGGTATCGGCACCATGCTCGAGGTCGCCATCCCCGGATTCCAGGGTGCACCGGGGTACGAGGGGTATCTGAACGATCGCGTCGTCGCGCTGCCCGAGCTGTTGCGCGACGCCGGGTACCTGACGCTCATGTCGGGCAAATGGCATCTGGGTCACAGCATCGACAGGTCGCCGTGGGCGCGCGGCTTCGAGCGTTCGTTCGCGTTGCTGCCCGCCGGCGCCAGCCACTACGGCGGGGCGGCGGGTCGCGGATTCTCGCCGGTGCCAACGCTTTACACCGAGGATGATCAATTCGTGACGGTGGGCGAGGACTTCTACTCCTCGGATTCTTACACCGACACTTTGCTGCGCTACTTTCGCGACCGCGCCGCCGACGATGACCGGCCCTTTTTCGCCTACTTGCCGTTCCAGGCGCCGCACTGGCCCCTGCAGGCACCCGACGAATCGGTCGCCAAATACCGCGGCCGCTACGACGCCGGTCCCGACGCGCTGCGCGAGGAGCGGTTGACGGCGCTCAAACGGCTCGGGCTGTGCCCGCCGGATGTCGAGGCACACCCGGTCGTGGCCGACGGCGCCCCGGAATGGGCGGACATGACGGCCGAGGAGCGGGCGATTTCGGCGCGTGCCATGGAGGTGTACGCCGGCATGGTGGATCGGATGGACTGGAACATCGGCCGGGTGCTCGATTACTTGGCCGAGACCGGCGAGCTGGACAACACGGTCGTGATCTTCATGTCGGACAACGGCGCCGAGGGTGCGATCGTCGAGGCGATGCCGCTGCGCGGCCCCGAGATCGTCGCACGGATCGACAAGAACTGCGACAACAGCCTGGAGAACCTGGGCCGGCCCACTTCGTTCATCTGGTACGGCCCTCGCTGGGCTCAAGCGGCCACGGCGCCGTCACGCTTGCACAAGGCATTCACGACCGAGGGCGGCATCCGGGTGGTCGGCTTCCTCACCTGGCCGGGATTCACCCGCCAGCAGGAGATCGGCACGGCATTCTCGACCGTGATGGACATCGCCCCCACCATCCTGGAACTCGCCGGCGTGGAACATCCGGGCACCCACTACCGCGGCCGCGACATTGAACCCATGCTCGGTCGCTCGCTGGTTCCGTACTTATCGGGCCGGGCAGAGGCAGTCCACCCGGGCGAAACGGGCACCGGCTGGGAATTGTTCGGCCGCCGGGCGATTCGCCAAGGCGACTGGAAAGCCCTCTATCTGCCACCGCCGTACGGCCCGGGCGGCTGGCAACTGTACGACCTTTCCCGCGACCGCGGCGAAATCCACGATCTGGCCGACACCCATCCCGCCAAACTGGCCGAGCTGCTCGGGTTGTGGGACCGCTACGTCGAAGAGAACGGGGTGCTCACCGAGGCCGTCTCGGTCTACGACGTCGACCCGCAGCTGTTGAGTGATGTCGTTAGCCGGCAACGGAATGCGCAGTGACCATGGCCGAGGAGACAACCTGCGCGGTGATCGGCGGCGGTCCGGCCGGAATGGTCCTCGGACTGTTGCTGGCGCGGGCGGGCGTCGAGGTCACGCTGCTGGAGAAGCACGGCGATTTTCTGCGCGACTTCCGCGGTGACACTGTGCATCCGACCACCCTGCGATTGCTCGACGAGCTGGGTCTGTGGGACCGCTTCGACGCCTTGCCGCACAGTGAGGTTCGCAGCGCGAAGTTCCAGTCGGACGGTCGCTGGGTGACCTATGTCGACTTTGGCCGGCTGCGCCAGCCGCATCCGTTCGTCGCAATGGTGCCGCAGTGGGACCTGCTGAACCTGCTCGCCGACGTCGCCCAACAGGAGCCGACCTTCACCTTGCGGATGAATACCGAAGCCACCGGGTTGCTGTGGGACGGCACGCGGGTCAGCGGAGTGCGCTACCAGGGCCCCGACGGGCCAGGGGAATTGCGAGCTGAGCTCACGGTCGCCTGTGACGGGCGATGGTCGATGGCACGGGGCGCGGCCGGATTGCGGAGTCGCGAATACCCGGTGAATTTCGACATGTGGTGGTTCAGATTGCCCCGTGAGGGCGACCAGGAGTTTTCGTTCTTGCCCCGGGTAGGGTCCGGCAAAGCCCTGGGTGTGATCCCGCGCGAGGGATACAACCAGATCGCTTACCTTGGCGCTAAGGGGACCGACGCCGCGCTGCGAGCCCGAGGCATCGAGGCGTTCCGTCGCGACGTCAGCGCCTTGCTGCCGGAATCGGCCGCGGCTGTCGCGACGTTGACGTCGATGGACGACATCAAGCACCTCGACGTCCGGGTGGATCGACTGCGGCGCTGGCACACCGATGGGTTGCTGTGCATCGGAGACGCGGCTCATGCCATGTCGCCGCTGGGCGGTGTCGGCATCAACTTGGCCGTCCAGGACGCCGTCGCGGCCGCCACTATCTTGGCCGGGCCGCTGCGGCAGCATCGGGTCACCACCCGGGATTTGGCGGCGGTGCGACGTCGGCGGCTGTTTCCCACCGCGGTGACCCAAGGCGTGCAACGGTTCTTGCAGCGTGGGCTGCAGCCGCTTCTTCGCGGTGGCAGTCCCACGCCGCCGGCGGCGCTGTTGCGGCTCATCGATCGATTACCGTGGCTGGCGGTGCTGCCCGCATATTTCATCGGCGTTGGAGTCCGGCCCGAGCACGCCCCGGACTGGGCTCGCCGATGACCGGCCCAACGGCGGCGCCGCTGCGGATCGGCATTCTGGGTGCCGCGCGGATCGCGCCGCTGGCGCTGATCAATCCGGCCAAGGACAACCCCGAAGTGGTGGTCGCCGCGGTGGCCGCGCGCGACGGCTCGCGGGCCCGTGACTTCGCCGCCGAACAGCACATCGCCAAGGTCCACCACGACTACGACGAACTGATCGGCGATCCCGAAATCGACGCGATCTACAACCCGCTGCCAAACGGTTTGCACGGCAAGTGGACTCGCGCGGCACTGACCGCAGGCAAGCACGTGTTGTGCGAAAAGCCGTTCAGCGCCAACGCTGCCGAAGCCCGCGAGATCGCCGCCCTGGCCGCCGAATCCGACCGGGTGGTGATGGAGGCCTTCCACTACCGCTACCACCCGTTGGCGCTGCGAGTCGAGGAGATCATCGCCTCCGGCGAGCTGGGCATGCTCACCCGGGTGGAAGCCGCGCTGTGTTTTCCGTTGCCGAAGTTCTCCGACATCCGGTACAACTACGCACTGGCCGGCGGCGCGACCATGGATGCCGGCTGCTACGCGGTTCACATGGTCCGCACATTCGGCCGCTCGACCCCGAAAGTTGTTTCCGCACAAGCGAAATTGCATGACTTCAGGGTGGACCGGGCCATGACGGCGGAACTGCAGTTCACCGAAGGGCACACCGCGCGCATCCGCTGCTCGATGTGGTCGACCCGCCTGATCGACATCAGTGCCACGGTGGTGGGTGAGCGCGGACGACTCAAGGTGATCAATCCTGTATTGCCGCAACTGTTTCATCGGTTGTCGGTGCGCACGGTCGACGACCATCGCGTGGAAACCTTTCCGCGTCGCGCCTCCTACGCCTATCAGCTGGATGCGTTCGCGGCGGCCGTGCTGCGCGGGGCGCCGGTGAAAACGACCGCGCAGGACGCGATCGAGAATATGGCGGTCATCGACGGGATCTACCGTGCGGCCGGACTGCCGCTGCGCCAGCCCAGCTGAGTGCCCCACGTGGCGCCGGTCACCGTCCGATCTCGGTCAATAGGCGACGAGCGGCGTCGACGCATGGCCGCATCCGATCGATCGGGCTCACCCCCGCCAACGCCAACGAGCGTTGGGGCACTTCGATCTCGACGATGATGTCGCGCGGCAACGCGGTGAGGATGTCGAGCAGCGGGAGGTCACCATCGCCGGGAATCATGCGCTCGAACATCGCTTCTTCCATGTAGTTGTCCAGGCGGGGCCGCATCGTCGTGTCGTTGAGTTGGGCGTACCCGATGCAGTCGGGGTCGAGGGCCGCGATGTCGGCAGCGCTCGATCCGCCGCGCACCAGGTGCATGGTATCGATCAGCAGCCGAAAGTCGGTGCGCCCGACGTATTCTCGAGCGGCCAGCGCGGTAGATAAATCACCGACGGTGAGTCCGGGCACCGGTTCGACGACGGTCTGGATGCCCCGCTGGGCGGCCGCATCGGTCAGCACCGCGAACTGGTCGAACGTCCGTGGAACGTCGGGGTCGAGGCTGACGACGTTGATCCGCGGTACGCCGAGCTCGGCCAGCACATCGAGATCGGCATCGAATGCGCCCGCATCGGTGTCCGGCAGTACCAGCAACCCGTCGCCCAGCGAGGCCGCAACGCCACGGTGTTTCATTGCGGCGAGGACGTCGCGGCGCAGTGCGGCATCGTCTTTGAGGGAGAAGGGGGGATATCCGAGCGGCACCAGCGGCGCCCCCTGCACGACCGCCGAGACGTAGCGGCAGCCGAGGTCCGCGGCCAGTTCGACGAACTCGACTGGTGGAAGCCCGAATCCATTGAGGAAGCCGAGGGCGAGCTCGGTCACCCCGGGCGTCCGGCGAGTCGGGCCAATTGGTCGGCGGTCTGCGCCGTCTGGGTGGTCAGTGCGATCCGCCCGGATGTGACCGGTTCTTCGATCAACGGCGCTTCCAGGACGAGATCGTCGCGAAGGAAAGCGATGTGGCCGTGCAGGTGCGCGGTGGTGAATGCCGCCCAGGCGGTCGCCGACGCCGCATCCAGCGTCAGGTTCACTTCGTAGAAATCCGACGTCAGGGGCTTGGGCGCGGCTACGTGGAGCAGGTCGAGCCGCATGGTCTCCGGCCCCAACGTGTACTTCGTCGTCCGGTCCAGGTCGCAGGTGACCAGGGGGTTGCCGGGCGGAGTGGGGACGGCCGGATTGATGGCGGGGCACTTGTCCGGCGAGGTCGGCTGCGACTTCTCGACCGTCCGGACGGGCAACGGCGCAATCCTGGCTACCGGTGCCGAGGTGGTGGGCGGCGCCGCGATGCTCGTCGAGCTGGATGGCGCGGCCAAATGCGGAGCGGCATGGCAGCCGGCCAGCGCGGTAGCCAGCAGTGCGCCACTGACCAGCCGCGCGGCCGCCGCTGGGACCATCGAACCGCTTATTGCCTTCGCCGGGATCACCCTCCGATCGCGCACAATAGGTCGGCGCACACCGCGCTGCTTTACGACACTACAAACATAGAGTAAGGTCGGGCTGCACGTCAGCGAATATTCACTGTAGATCCTCGCCGCGAAAGCCTGTCTGATGGCTCAACACTCGTCCGCGTCGGTGAAACGGCGAAAGCCGAATCCCGGGGAGCGCCGCCGCGATCTCTGCGATGCTGCGATCGAACTGTTGGCGGCCGACGGGGCCAAGGGGCTGAGCCATCTGAAGGTGGACCGCAAGGCCGCCGTCCCCGACGGCACCACGTCCTTCTACTTTCGAACCCGATCCGCACTGCTGCGCGCCGTCGCAGAGCGTCTCGCCGAACTCGACCTGGAACGGCTGCAATCCATCGCCGACGACGCCGGCCGCCAGCGCGACAACCCGACGCCGTCGCTGCTGTCGCAGGTGGTGATCCAGGCCGGCACCGAACCGCAGCTGTCCTGGACCAAGGCCCGCTACGAGCTGACGATGCAAGCCGCGCGTGATCCCGCGATGGCCGCGATTCTGCAACGGGCCACGGACGCCTTCACCACGCTGCACCGCGAGATTCTGGTGCAGCTGATGCCGCACGGCGCCGAATTGGAGTCGGCCGTGGTCGAGGATCTGAGCAACGTCACCCTCACCTTCATCAACGGTCTGCTGCTGCGGGCCGCGCACGGCGACCGAGTGGTCGACAGCCCGGAGCAACTCGATGCGATCCTGTCGGCCATCGCGAGCGGCGTCTTAAAGAGCCCACAGCAGGGCCGGCTGACCCGGCCCGGCGACGGACGATCGACGGGTGGCCGCCGGGCCGCGGCATCGGGCTGACGGCAATCACCGCAATACTCGGCGGTGCGACGCGCCGTGTCGGGTCTTTTGGGGTCTTGCCAGACCACCCGCTGTATGGTTCTCTACGAGAATAGAGTAAGCCGACGTTAACGGGCCGTCGGCAACCCATCGACAGCCGAGCCCGTGCGTTTGTCAAATCAAACGTATTTAAGCGGAGTGTACAAATTGCCCCGACCCGGGTCCGATATTGAATCCCCGGTGGCTGCAGCGGCGGCTCAACCGTGCCGGATCCGAAATCGGCAGCGCTAGGAGGGATTTCGTGACGACGAGCACCGAGAGCAACGTCCGTTTCGACCCGTACGATGTCGAGCTGATCGCCGACCCTTATCCGATGTTCAAACGGTTGCGAGACGAGGCGCCGCTGTACTACAACGCGGAATACGACTTTTACGCGCTCAGCCGATACGCCGATGTAAACAAGGGCATCATCGACCACGGCACGTACAGCTCCGCCCGCGGCGTGATCATGGAACTAATCAAGGCCGATCTGGAGATTCCGTCGGGCCTGCTGATCTTCGAAGACCCACCGATCCACGATGTGCACCGCAAGCTGTTGTCGCGGATGTTCACCCCACGCAAGATCGCCGCTCTGGAGCCGATGATCCGCGAATTCTGCGCGCAGGCACTGGATCCACTGATCGGGTCCGGACGGTTCGACTTCGTGACAGATCTGGGCGCGATCATGCCGATGAAGGTCATCAGCGCGCTGCTCGGCATTCCTGAATCCGACCAGGAGTACATCCGCGATCAGGGCAACGCCCAACTGCGCACCGAGCCCGGCAAGCCGATGAGTGCGGCCGAGCACGGCTTGTCACTCGGTGAACAGTTCGAGGCCTACATCGACTGGCGTGCCGAGAACCCGTCCGACGACATCATGACCGAACTGCTCAACGTCGAGTTCGTCGACGAGACCGGGACCACGCGGCGGCTGCGGCGCGAGGAAATCTTGGTGTACCTGAACGTGGTGGCGGGAGCCGGCAACGAAACAACGACGCGGCTGATCGGTTGGGCGGGCAAGGTCCTCGCGGAGCACCCCGACCAGCGTCGTGAACTGGTCGAGAATCCCGCGTTGATCCCGCAGGCCATCGAGGAGCTACTGCGCTTCGAGCCGCCCGCACCGCACATGGCGCGCCATGTCACTCGTGATGTGTCCCTTTATGAGCAGACGGTGCCGAAGGGCAGCGTGATGCTGATGCTGATCGGGGCAGCGTGCCGCGACGAGCGGCAGTTTGGTCCGGACGCGGGCGAATTCGACATTCATCGTGCCGCGCGGCCGCATCTAACGTTCAGCGTCGGCGCCCACTTCTGCCTCGGCTCGGCGCTGGCGCGGTTGGAAGGCCGCGTCGCGCTGGAGGAAATTCTCAAACGCTTCCCGGAATGGGAGCTCGACCTGGCCAATGCCACGCTCAGCCCGACGTCGTCGGTGCGGGGCTGGGAAACGTTGCCGACCGTGGTGCCGTGATGACGGGCCGGGTGGCAGGCAAGGTCGCCTTCGTCAGCGGCGCCGCCCGCGGGCAAGGCCGCAGTCACGCGGTGCGCCTCGCGCAGGAAGGCGCCGACATCATCGCGCTCGACGTGTGCGGACCGATCGAGAACCTGGCCTACCCGCATTCCACTCCGGAGGATCTCGCCGAGACCGCCGAGCAGGTCAAGCAGCTCGACCGGCGCATCGTGACCGCGCAGGTGGACGTGCGCGACTACGACCGGCTCAAGACCGCGCTGGACAGCGGGGTAGCCGAACTGGGCCGCCTGGACATCATCGTCGCCAACGCCGGCGTGGGCACCGACGGCCGCAAGTTGCACAAGATCCGCGAGGACGTCTGGCAGGACATGATCGACATCAACCTGACCGGCGTCTGGCACACCGTCAAAGCGGGTGTGCCGCATATCCTTTCCGGTGGTCCTGGTGGGTCGATCGTGCTCACCAGCTCCGTCGGTGGGCGCAAGGCCTACCAGAACACCGGGCATTACGTGGCCGCGAAACACGGCGTCATCGGACTGATGCGGGCCTTCGCCGTCGAATTGGGGCAGCACATGATCCGCGTCAATGCCGTGCTGCCCACCCAGGTCAGCACCACGATGGTGATGAACGACAACACCTACCGGCTCTTTCGACCCGACCTGGCCGATCCGGGGCCCGACGACTTCGCGCCGATCTCGCAGATGATGCACACCCTGCCGATCCCGTGGGTGGACCCCATCGACATCAGCAACGCTGTCCTGTTCTTCGCCTCTGACGAATCGCGTTATGTCACTGGCGTTTCGCTTCCCGTTGACGCGGGCAGCTTGCTCAAATGAGCATTACGGCCAAGTAGGCACAACGAAGTGGAGAAAGCTCATGCCTGAATTCGATTACGAAAAGTTGAAGAAAGAAGCCGAGCAATTCATCAAGTTCGAGAAGGACAAGAAGAATCGGATTGCCTACATCACGTTCGATCGGCCCGACGCCCAGAACGCCACCAGCTTGGGTATGCGGCAGAACTATGCCGACCTAATCCACAAATGCAATGTCGACGACGACGTCAAGGTTGTCGTGATCCGTGGTGAGGGCCAAGACTTCGGGAGCGGTGGCGACCTGCCCGAGCAGCGCCCGATGCTCGAAAATCCCGGGCTCCCATTGCATCACGAGCTTGCAATCAATGACGATGACGTCAAGTACCCGCCGGGCGGGTCGTACCGGTATCTGTCCACCGTGACCGACTTTTATGCCAAGGCCCGCGCCGGGAACCGGCCGCTGCAAGAGCTACGGAAGATCAGCATCGTCGAGGCCAAGGGCTACTGCTACGGCTGGCACTTTTACCAGGCCGGCGACGCCGACCTGGTCATCTCCTCCGAGGACGCCCTGTTCGGTCATCCGGCTTTCCGCTATGTGGGCTGGGGGCCCAGACTCTGGTGGTGGGCCGAGACCATGGGTCTGCGGAAATTCTCCGAAATGCTGTTCACCGGGCGGCCGTTCAGCGCGAAGGAGATGTACGACTGCGGTTTCGTCAACAGTGTGGTGCCCCGTGATCAGCTGGAGAAGGAAACCGAGAAATACGCACTGGCCTGCTCGCGATCCCGTCCGACCGACACGGTCGCGGTGCAGAAGACCTTCCTGGAGCTCTACAAGCAGCACAAGGGCGAGTACTTCGGCAGCCTGCTCACCGGGATGGTCGAGGGCATGTTGCCGATGATCCAAAACGACGCCGAAGAAGTGGACCTCACCGAGGGCACCTTCAACACGGGCCTCAACAACGTGGTCAAGGACAACGACATGAACTTCCCACCGGAGTGGCGGCTGAGCCGCTCCGGCCGCGCGAAGCCCTGACCGGTTGGCAGAGCTGACATGTCGGCGCTGACGCCCTGCCGGGTTGTCGAGCTGGCTGGGTCGGTCGCCGGCGAGTACTGCGGAAAGCTGCTGGCCGACTTCGGCGCTGAGGTGATCAAGGTCGAGTCGCCCGGATGCGGCAGTCCCACCCGGGCGCTGGCTCCACGCTTGCGGGCGGGCCCGGACGGCGGCGTCGTGTTCGCCTACTTGAACACCAACAAGCTGTCGGTGGTGTTCGACGCGGCCCGCGATGGTCAGTGCTTGCACGGGCTCCTCGGCACCGCCGACGCGGTCATTCACGACGGCGCGCTATCCCTGGCCGATCGGTATCCGGACGCGGTGTTCTGTTCGATCACCCAGTTCGCCAGGATGCTGCCCCCGAATACGCGAATGCCAAGAGCATCAACGTGTTCCATGCCAGCAGTTAGGGTTATCACACGCCCAGCCATCCGGACCCCGGCAAGCCGCCGTTGCAGGGGCCCGGCCGGTTTCTGCCCGACTACGAGGCGGGCCTGGAAGCGGCGTTGTGCGTGACAGCCGCGCTGTTCGGACGTCTGCACACCGACGCGGTGCTGTTCATGGTGACCCGTGACCGCCGGGTGGCCGTCAACCACATGCTGGTGCGAGCCGCCGAACAGACCTGGTAACCAGATGGGTTCACGGTGGGTCGTCGGCGATCGGTACGACCTGCGCATTCCCGCCGACCCAGCGTCGCTGCACGCGGCAGGAGCGGAATTTCCCACCGAGGCGTTCCGGGCACCGGGTGTGCTGAGGGACGGCGTTGCCGTCGCCGGTGTCACGGATTTCGCCGAAGTGGATGGCGGCAGCACGGGCCGAAAGGCCGTGCTGGCGGTCGAATCTGACACGGCCGCACCGACTCCGCACACCCACCTGTTCGTCAAGTTCTCCCGGGATTTCGACGATCCGATTCGCGACGCAGCTGGAGCCCGAAGTGCGATTCGGGGCCCTGTCCCGGACGCCGGGGTTTCCGATCGCGGTGCCTACGGTGCTGTTCGGCGACTACCACCGGGCCAGCGGGTCGGGGATAGTGATCACGGAGCGGATCCGATGCGGCACCAACGGGATTGAACCCCAATACCCCAAGTGCCTGGACTACGAAATGCCCGAGCCGCTCGCGCACTACGGCGCGTTGGTCGCCGCACTGGGACGCCTTGCCGGAACGCATCGATCCGGGCGCCTACCGGCGGAGGACTTTCCGCCGGCACGGCGGCCCGGAGCTGGACGTTGCCCGGTTGCGTCGCCACACGCTGCTGTACGCGGCGGCCATGGGGGTCGCCTGGCTGTTGGACGTGCCCGCGTTGATTCGCAAGCGGTTCGATATCGCGCCGAGCAGTCGCACCGCTCCGCGGATCCGCAACGACGAAAGCGTGCGTGCGCCACTGCAGATGTTGGCGAACCTGCTGACTGTGTGGGAGCGGTACCGGGTGGGGGATTTACTCGATGCCGCCCTGGCCGAAGAAGCCGCCTAGCTACGGCACTTCGTCGTCGGCGTCCTCCAGTAGCTTTTCCGGGTGGTGGAATGTGTTGACGCGCGGCTGGCCACGATCCACGTGCGGTGGCGGAAGCCATTCGGTGTCGCCTTTGGCGTTCTTGCGCGTAGTCCAACCCGTTTCGACCAACCGATTGTCGACCCCACACGCCAGCGTGAGTTCGTCGATGTCGGAGCGGCGGTTGGTGGTCCAGCCGCGCACATGGTGGACCTGACTGTGGTACGCGGGTGCGTCGCAACCCGGTCTCGAGCAGCCGCGGTCTTTGGCATACAGCATGATTCGTTGTGCCGGGGACGCCACCCGCTTGGTGTGGTACAGCGCGAGCGGCTTGGCGCTGTCAAAAAGAGCCAGATAGTGGTGGGCATGGCTGGCCAAGCGCAATAGATCGGTCATCGGAATCACGGAGCCACCGCCGGTATGAGCCTTGCCCGCGGCGGCTTGGACATCTTTCAATTCGGCGGTGACCACGATTGATACCGGTAGACCATTGTGCTGGCCAAGCTTTCCCGACGCCAGCACGCCGCGTAGACCGGCGAGCAGTCCATCGTGGTTGCGTTGGGCTTGAGTTCGGATATCGCGCCGGACCGCGTCCGCATCCGGAGTCTCGTCGACGATGGGCGTCGGATCGTCGGGGTTGCATGCGCCTGGAGCACCCAGCTTGGCCAACACCGGTTCGAAGGTGGCTCGGGCTTCGGGGGTGAGGTAGCCGCTAATCCGCGACATGCCATCGCATTCCTGTGTACCGAGGGTGATTCCGCGCTTGCGGGCGCGGGCCTCATCGCTGAATTCGCCATCCGGGTTGAGCCAGTCCATGACGCGCTGGGCGTACTTGGCCACCTCGTCAGGACGATATTCGGTGGCCTTTTGGGCCAGATCCTTTTCCGCGGCTTCCCGGGTGAGCACGTCGACTTCGGCCGGCAGGTGGGCGAAGAAGCTGCGGATCACCCGGACGTGCCCGTCGCCGATCAACCCGTTGCGTTGCAGGGTGGCCGTCGCAGTCAACTTGGGTGCCAAGGGCTCACCGGTGAGTGTCTGTCGTTGGCCGAGATCGGCGGCCTCGTCAATGCGACGGCCGGCCTCGGCCTTCGTGGTGTGCAACAGATCCGCCAACGCGGAGCGCAATTTGCCGCCCAGTTCCGCCTCGCTCGCCCGCGCACCAAGCTGATTGATCAGCGCGTGCTGCGGAGCACGCAGCCGACGCGCGACGCGTTCCAAACGCTCCAACGCCCGCAATCCCTCGGGGGTGGTGAACACATCGAACGACAGGTCACACAAGTGGTCCAGGTCCGCATCCAGTGCATCGAAGACCTCGACGATCTCTTCACGACTGCTGGAACCCATACCTCGATTTTAGGAAGGGGTACCGACAAGAAATGCTGGTTAGGGACCCTTGAAACCCAAGTGATGCAAGTGAATTCGTTGCTCAAGACCATTCGGACCACGACGGGATTGCGGTCAGCACCTCCGGACCGGTGGCAGTGACGTGGATAGCGTCGCGGCGGAACACCGCACCGACGCCGGGTTGCCACACATATCCGGTGAGCGCCGGCACCATCCCGGCATCCAGCTGGTCGTGTTCGCCCGCGGCCAGCAGCGTTTCGGACACCACCGGCGGGTCGAAGCCCAGTCCCAACCCGTGCGCCACCGGCATCGGCGGCGGCACCGGCTCGCCGGCCGCGCGGTAGGCGGCCAGCAGGTTCCGGGTGGTCGCGCCGGAGTGGCATGCGGCAAGCATCTTGTCGTACAACGTGTTCGAGCGGGTGGACAGCTCACGGGCCGCGCTGCTGATGTGACCACCGGCCGGGAAAGTGCGGCCCGCCTCCGTGACATAACCGTTGGCCAGCGCGCCCCAGCGAACGCGACGAGGTCGCCGGCACTCCCGGCGCCAATCCGCTTACCGCAGCGGCAAGCCCAACCTCGGCGACCCGCAGCGCGGCAGCCATCGCGGCAATCCCGTCGGCGGTCTTGATACGCCGCGCCGCGCGCAGGGCGGGCTCGGCATCGACCAGCTCGGCAGTCACCGAGTTGGCCACGATCATCGTGCTCCTCGCAGGTGTCCGGGCCTTATCTCTAGGCTGGTCTGCCGGGTCAGGCGCCCGCCGCGCCCACGTGCACCGGTGCCCGCCACAGCCCGACGATCGCGTCGATCAGCCCCTCGCCGGCAACGGGCCAGGCCGACCGTGCCCGCGGCCCGTGTTCGGCCAATTCGCCTTCATGCTCGGCGCAGGTGTGCATCAACAGATTTCGGACCATGACGATGCGCTCGGATCGCACCCGTCTGGGCAGCTCGGGCAGACACCGGTTGATGCCCTCAATAGTGCGCACCAGCCTCGGCGAGGCCAGTGCGTCCTTGGTGACGACGTGGCGGTAGGTGGGATCTGCCATCGCTTGGGCCGCGAACCGCGCATACCAGCTAGGAGTGCCCAACGCCGCAAGATGGTCGGTGAGCGGGCGCACCAATGTGCTTACCCAGTCCCGCAATTCGGTCGAATTACCGATCTCGTCCAACATTTGGGCGCGCAGTTCCTCGATCGGTTCTCGATGTTTGCTCTCGATCGCCCGCAACAGCTCAGTCCGGGTGCCGAAGTGGTAGCACGCCGCCGCGTTGTTGCCCTGCCCCGCCGCCTCACTGATCTGCCGGTTGGATACCGCATACATCCCGCGCTCGGCGAACAACCATTCGGCGGCCGACAAAATCGCTTCACGGGTTCCCGTCGACCGGTGGGAGCGCAGCGTCCGCTCAGCTTTCATCGCCTCAGTGAACATTGCCCCACCGATTAAATCAAGCAGTTTATCTAGCGGTGTGCCGCGGAGCGCTGACGACAATCGTTGAGAACGATCAGGTGAGGTCAACCATTGGCGTTGTCGCAGTGTGCCATTGGCCGCACGGCGATCGATTGTCGTGCTCAGCAGTCGTGGCGAGTGGCCGCGGCGACCCGCGGCCCGAGATCAGCCGCCCAGACCCTTCTTGACCGCGGCGTCCTGCTTCTGACCAACGTCGCTGACGAAGTCCGGCGGAGGAAGCGTGTCGGCGGGGCCGTCGAATTCCAGCGTCACCAAGACCTTGCCCTCGGTGAACAGCAGCACCGCAATGCCTTTGGAGTTGTCCGTGGAGTTCCCGGACACCATAGTTCCGTCCGTGCCGACTTTGACCGGGTCGGTGGCAGGGTGTTTGATGATGCCGCCCTGTCCCGTTTTGGCAACGTTCAACGCGGCGGTCGCCGCGCCGGGATCGTCGTATACCTGGATCGTGTCCTTGATGACGTGGCTGTTGTCCTGGGTGCTGAAGACGGCGGAGGCACCGGGTTGGCCGTTCGGGTTGCTTGTCGGTGGTGCACCCGTGAAGGGCACCGGTGCGTCGATGTCGCTGGCCTGAATCAACCAGGTCGTGTACTCGTTGGGCTGCGCCGGGGCAGCCGAGGACGACGGCGCCGCAGTGCCCGAACTGGTCGATGAGGTGGCCGACCCCGACTTGGTCGGCGCAGTGGTCTTGTTGCCGCCGCAGCCGGCGACCGTCAGCGCCAGCGCCGTGACGCCGACGACTCCCGCGACCACTGGTTGTGAAAGCCTCATCGCAAAGTGCTCCTTTGGGCTCGGTCAGTCGACAGGGCCGATTACACCCCAAAGGCACAGTACAGTGCATGCGTCGCCGGGCTGCCCAGGCACCGCTTGGCGAACTATTCCAGCTGGTCACGCAGCGACGTCAAGGTGTTGGCCAGGATGCGCGAGACCTGCATCTGCGACACCCCGATGCGCTCCGCGATCTGGCTCTGCGTCATCGATTCGAAGAATCGCATATGCAGAACTTCGCGTTCGCGCTCCGGGAGCGCGGCGATCAACGCACGTACTGCTTCCCGGTTGGTGATGTGGTCGATTTGGGGATCGACGCCGCCGACCGCGTCGGCCACCAGGCGCGTCTTGCCCGAGCTGTCGGCGCCCACCGGCGCATCCAGCGATTCGAGCTGGTACGCGTCACCCGCCACCAGGCATTCGACGATTTCGTCATGTGCGACGCCTAGCTCTTCCGACAGCTCACGAGCCGTTGGAGCGCGTCCCAATTTCTGAACTAAATCTCCTGTGGCGCGGCTGATTTGGACGTGGAGTTCGCGCAGCCGGCGCGGGACTCGCATCCCCCAGCTGTAGTCGCGGAAATGGCGGCGAACCTCGCCCATCATGGTGGGGATCGCGAAGCCGATAAAGCTCGGCCCCTTGTCCGGGTCAAACCGGTTGATGGCGTTCATCAAGCCCAGCCGTGCGACTTGAGTCAGGTCGTCGAGACCCTCGCCGCGCCGCCCGAAGTGACGAGCCACATGGTCGGCCAGCGGCAGGCACCGGTTCACGATGCGCTCACGCTGCCGGCGATATTCGTGTGATTCGGCCGGCATAGTGCGTAGCACCACGAACATTTCGACTACATCGTCGTAGGAATCGTCGTTGCGAGTGGCCGGACGAGCCGGCCGGGTGGCAGTGAGAACTTCGCTCATTTCCTCAACGCCCCTTCGCCACAAGGGATTTCGCGAGAGAAACTGCGTACCAATGATTTTGCATTGCGGCACTTCCTTCGAAGTCGCGTGCAGGGGTATCGCAGGCGTGCACACGGCACTCCACTGCACCAGATCCGTCGACACGGATTGGTTGTTACAGCGCACGCATCGCCGGGGAAAGGGACGACCGGATCAACGAAGATCGCCGGAGCCATAACCCAGCAGCCGTGCGGCTGACTGACCGCTTTGAGCTAAACGGCGACGTGTCCAGAACGGACTCAGTGTTCGATACTACGCCCCTGAGGTCTGATTGCACGATCGTTTCCGCTGAACAGCCCCCTAGCAACCTCGTCGAGGCACGAACTGCCCAGTCTGACGCCGGTCGCGGTGGGCCAGCAAACATGAAATCACGTCGGGTTAACCCGGTGACACGGTGCGGGCGGGCATGATTCTCATTTCGGCGCCTGCTGGGTACTCTTCGGCAAATGTGCGTAACCGGCGCCGAGCGGCGCGCTGAGGCGTCTGACCGTACGATCGCCGCCGGGTGCCGGCGGCGATGAGCGGCGCGGACCAGCTGCTGGCCGGCCGCGGGGTCGTCGTTTCCGGGGGCAGCCGGGGAATCGGACGTGCCGTCGCCGAACTGCTCTGCAGCCTGGGTGCCGGGGTGGTGGTCAACGGCCGGGACCCCGGCGCGGTGGCCGAGACCGTCGCGACGCTCTCCGCGGCGGGTGGACGGGTCACCGGCGTGACCGGGGCGGCCGATGACGAGCACATTGCCCAGCTCCTCGTCGACACCTGCCGCAACACGTTCGGGAGCCTCGAGGTGCTGATCAACTGCGCCGGGATCGCGGAACCTGCGGGCTCGTCGATCCTGGACATCTCACCCGCCGAATTCGATCGGCTGATCAGTGCACACGTCGGCACGGTGTTTCACACTTGCCGGGTCGCCGCACCCGTGATGGTTGCGCAGGGGCACGGCGCGATCGTCAACACCAGCTCTGTCGCCTTCCTCGGCGACTACGGCGGCACCGGCTACCCGGCCGGCAAGGGCGCCGTCAACGGTCTGACGATGGCGATCGCCGCGGAGCTCAAAACCAGGGGCGTCCGGGCCAATGTGGTGTGCCCGGGTGCGCGGACGCGACTGTCCACCGGTGCCGACTACGAGGAACACATCGACGATCTGCACCGTCGTGGCCTGCTGGACGACGTGACTCGGCAAGCCTCGTTGGACAGCGCCCCGCCGACCTTCGTGGCCCCGCTCTACGCCTATCTCGCCAGCGATCTGTCGCGGGAGGTGACCGGTCAGATCCTGGTCGCCGCAGGCGGATTCGTCGGCCGCTTCGACCAGCCGACCCCGTCGCTGCTCGGTTACCGCGACCATCACGGCGCCGAGCCGTGGTCGGTCCAGGAGCTGCACACGATGATCCGTCCCGCGAACTAACACTCGCAGCACGGCATAAGCCGCCGCAGCGCCAGTTCGCTTTCCGCGGCGTTGCATTCAGCTTCGCTGCCATGCAATCGGGCACCGCGCGCATCAACTGTGTCGAAGGTAACTTCACCCGTCCAAACGAGCGGCACGCCGCCTTGAACCGATTTGCGGGCCCCAACGTCTCTAGGGAAGTGACGAGCCGAAGCAAGGTAGCCGATCACCCAACGGCCGAACCGCAATCGGGGGGCCCGATGGAACAACGTGATCGGGTAGGCACCGGCGGTCGTATCAGTTGTTTGCCGCACATGCAGGCATCCTCAGCGCGGCCGCTGCGGGTGTTGGTGGTGGGCGCCGGGGTCAGCGGGATTTCGGTGGCCCGTGGGTTGTTGCGGGACGGGCACGAAGTCACGATCTTCGATCAGCGGGCCAACACCCAGGCCGGTGGTGGCGCCGTGACCATCTGGTCCAACGGGGAGACGGTGCTGCGGCAGCTCGGCGTCGACATGGGCGGGGCCGGCCAGCTGCTGTCCAGTGTGCGGGTGCGTACGTCAACGGGGCGCCGCATTGCGACCGTCGACGTGAGTGCCTTGGCGCGCCGACTGGGCGCCTCGGTGCGGATGGTCCCTCGCCAGGTCTTGCTGGAACGGCTGATGGACGGGTTTCCAGGTGACGTCATTCGGTGCAATGCCCGCGCGACCCGGGTCGTCACGATGCCCGACGGCGTGGCCGTCGGTTTCGACGACGGCAGCGTGGTCGAGGGCGACCTGCTGATCGGTGCCGACGGCTTGCATTCGGTGATCCGGGATGTGGTCGGCGCTCCTGCCGCCGAAGCAACGGGATGGTGCAGCTGGCAGGGTCTGGTGAGCGTCCCGGAGCTCGGCGATCGAGACGTCGCCTACATCGTCATCGGCGAACGTGGGAACTCGGGTGTCTGGCCCGCCGGCGACGACAAGGTGCAGTGGTGGTTCGACTTGCCGTGGGCCCATGATTTCGTGCGGCCCGAACGACCCATCGAGGTGATCCGTTCCACCTTCTCCGGCTGGTCCGACTCGGTCGATTTGGTGCTCGACAAACTCACCGACGCGGATCTGGCCCGCTCGCCCTACCCGCACTTCAGGCACCCGGTTCCCGGCGCGCTGAACGCGGGACCGGTCACCTTGCTCGGCGACGCCGCGCACACGATGCCGCCGACCCTGGCACAGGGGACCAATCAGGCGCTGCTGGACACCATGGTGTTGTGCGCGTCGCTTGCGGATCTGCGCGCCGACAGCGGCCGCACCGCGCTCTCCCGGGCGCTGCGCACATACGAGAAAACTCGGCGCCGACAGGTACGGGCGGTGTCCAAGGCGGCGTCACTACAGGTCGCCCACGGTGAATCGGTGTTGCGGCCCGCGGCGTTGCTTCCGGATCGGCTGCATACCTGGGTGCTGACACGTTTCGTGCGATCGACCAGCCATCCCGGCATCGCCGCACAGGTCAATCGGGATCTCGCGGTGGCACGCCCGGTCGCGTCTGGACGGCGATGACCACGAGCGCTGTCGCCGAAGCACCCACGCGGACCGACACCGTGCGAGTCAGATGCGTCGACGATGGGCCCTCACGCTGGCTCTGGCTGGTCAAATGGTGCGCGCTGGCCGTGCCGCACTATCCCATCCTGATCTCGCTCTACCTGGTCTATCCACCGCTGACCCTGATCGCGGGCATCGCGATCCTAGTGACCGGGCGGTATCCGCGACCGATCTTCAATTTCAATGTCGGCGTGCTGCGTTGGTCGTGGCGGCTGATGAACTACCGGTTCCCGATGAACAGCACCGACAAATACCCACCCTTCACGCTGGCCGCCCGGCCCGACTACCCCGGCGACCTCGAGGTCGAATATCCGGAGCGACTATCTCGGTGGGGTGTGTTGGTGAAGTGGTGGCTGCTGGGATTGCCGCAGATACTGCTGTGTTGGGCGATGGAGCCCCTGTTGCAGGTGCTCACGGTGATCGCCGCCGCAGCGTTGTTGGCCACCGGGTCCATCCCGCAGGGCATGTTCGATCTGCTGGTGGGCATTTGTCGATGGCGCTATCGGGTCGCGGCATATGTATCGTTGATGTGTGACGAATATCCGCCTTTCCGAATGGACTTAGGTGGCCGTTAAGCGCGCTAATCCGTTATTTCCCTTGATATACCGGTTCGGCCAGCCGCTCTTCGACCGACTGTTCTATAACCGGTATCGCCGCGACGCGATCGCTCATGCCAGGGGCCGGCTGCTGATGGTGGGGCTCGGACCGGGCACCGATTTGAAGTTCGTGCCGCCCGCGGTGACATCGGTCGCCGCGGTGGAGCCGGTGGCCGCGTTCCGCCAGGCTGCGTCTCGTCTGGCGCTGCGGCACGGCATCACCGCCGATATCGTGGACGGCACAGGCGAGTCAATACCGTTTGCGGACAACAGTTTCGACTCTGTTCACATCGGACTGGTGCTGTGCTCGGTCGACGATGTCGGCGCGACGCTGCGGGAGATACGCCGCGTCCTGGTGCCGGGGGGCAGGCTGGTCGTTCTCGAGCATGTCCGCGGCGAGGGCGCGACCGGGCGGTTCCAGGATTTGATCGCCAAACCGTGGTCTTGGCTGGCCGCCGGGTGTCAACCCAACCGCCGCACGATCGATTCCATCGCGGCCGCCGGATTCGACACCAGCGGACTGACCCGGCTCGCCCGGACGCCGGTGCCGTTTCCCTGCAAGCCTCATCTGCAGGGCTTCGCCACGCTGACCGAATAGCGGTCGATTAGCCGCTACTCGACACCGACCGCTTCGATGATGTTGAGTCCCGCGGCCCGGCGCGCCGGCGGCACGGAGCCGAGCAGGCTGATGATCAACGCGCCCAGGGTGAACGCCAGCGACATCCAGCTGGGCCGGAAAGAGACTTGGAAATTCATCATGTCACCACTGACCAAGCTGAACAGCCACTGGTCGGCGCAACCGAACCCCAGCCCCAAAAGCCCTCCCACGATACCGATTCCGGCCGCCTCGGCCAGCACCATCCGTAGCGTGAAGCGGCGGCTGGACCCCATCGCCCGCAGCACCCCGATTTCGCGCCGACGTTCGAGCACGGACAGCGTCAAGGTGTTGAGCAGCGCGACCGCGGCCACCAACATCACGATGATCCACACGGCGTTGGCGATGAACATGCTTTGGTGCATGGGTGCTTCCAGCCCGGCCAACTCGGCGCGACCGTCAAAGACATAATTCGGTGCGGGCACGGCGCCGCGGATATCGCTGAGCAGCCGGTGCGGGTCGACGCCCGGCGCGGCGGCGATCTGCAGGCTGGTCGCCACTGGGCGATCGAACCAGGACCGCAACTGATCCAGGCTCATGCCAACCGAGCCGATTACCGTCGAGAAGTAGGGGACCAGGGCCAGTACTGTGGCCTGCTGCACACCGTGCGGCGTTTGCATGCGCAAGGGATCACCGACCCGCACGTGCAGCGTCTTGCCCAGGTTCTGGGTGAGCACGACTCCACGTCCGGCCACTACCGCCTCGCGTGCCTGTTGGTCGAGCGCCCGGTACAGGGGATCCGCGGTTCCGGACGCGAACCCGTCGAGCATCACCCGGGTGCCGCCGACTTCGGCGAACCCGAAGGCACCCTCGGTGACCCCCGCGACACCTGGCAGGGTGGCCAGTTTCTGCGAAAGTCCTTGCGGCAGCGCATCTGTTGGGTAGGTGTCGGGAGGGCTCGCGCTGACCCACACCGGGCTGTCGGTCACCGGGGCGAAGATGGCGCGGGCGGAGCGAAGCATGTCGGTGTTGGTCCCGGTGATCGTGACGGTCGTGACGACCGCGATGACCACCGTCATGACTGTCGCCCAGACCCGCCGCGGCGCGCGCTCGATGGTCGCCGCCGCGAGCGCACCCGCGGTGCCGAAGATCCGCGCCGTGGCGGCCGCGGCGCCGACAATGGGCATGGCCAGGGCGAAGCCGAGCGCCACCTCTGCGGAGAAGACGGCGGACATCGCCACGAAGGCGAGCACGCCGCGCTGGTAGATCACGACGACGATCGCTGCCGCGAATACCAGCACCGCGCCCACACCGCAAACGATGCGCAGCCAGCGCGGCACCCGGTCCGCCACCGACACACCCACGGGCGCCAGCGCCTCGATGGGTGCCACCTTGTACACCTGACGTGCGGCCATGGCCGAGGCGACGACGCTGGTGAGCGTGGTGGTGACCAGCGCGATCGGTATCGCGTAGCCGGGTAGCCAGTATTCGATGCGGGCCTCTAGTCCCTGCGTCAGGGCCGCGGGCAGCCGGCCAATCGCCAAGCGGCCCAGCCCGATTCCGAGTACTGATCCGATTCCGCCGCCGATCACGCCGAGGATCGCCGCCTCGGCGAGCATGTCGCGGACGATCGTCGTCCGCCGCCCGCCGATGGCGCGCAGCAGCGAGATGACGGGGCGCCGTTGGGTGATCGCCATGGTCATCGTGGTGTAGATCAAGAAGGCGCCGACCATCAAGGCGACCATCGCGCCCATCAGTGCCATGTAATTCATCAGCTTGACACCATCGCCGGCGCGGGTGGCGCGCATACTCGGGTCGGCCACGATGGCGCGTCCGTTCACCGCCGCGCTCACCGCGCCGCGAACCTGCTGCAGATCGGCGCCGGGCTTGACGGTGATCAAGATGGAATCGAGCTGGCCCTGCCTGCCGGTGAGCTGCTGCGCTAACGCCAGTGGTGCCAGCACATAATGTCCGCCGTTGAGGGCCGACACGTCTTTACCGGTGAGCACGTCCGTCACGCTGACCGAGCCCGAGCCGAGTTGGAACGTCTCACCTTTGCGACGGCCGACGCCGGGGCCGACCTGAACGCCGTTGGCGGGCCCGGATGGATGGGCCAGCTGCGCTGCCGGGTCCTTCGCCCCACCCTTTAAGGCGTCTTTGAGCGCACCGCCCAATGCCGAGAGGCGTTGGTCGGCACCGAACAACAACACCGGTCCCGACGGCGTCGACGCGGACGTCCGGATCATCGGTGCGGCCGTCGCCACCCCGGGCACCGCCGCGACGTCGGCGGTGATGCTCTCCGGGAAGCCGGCGTCGGTGATGCCCGATACCTCGAGCGAGGCGATGCCGGCGATCCCGTCACTGAGCCGATTGACCGATCCGGTAATCGAGCCGAAGATGCCGAACACCGCGACTAAATACATGGCGGAGACCGCCATTACGGCCATCGACGCGAACGTGCGCCGCCGGTGCACGGCGAGCTCGCGCAGGCTGAACAGCCGCAGCCGACTCGCCGTGGCGCCGAAGGACGAGCCCAGACTCACACCAAGACCGCCGCTCGCTCGTTGGAGACGATGCGGCCGTCTTGCAGCATGATCACCCGGTCGGTCGCTTCGGCAGCCTCCGGGTTGTGCGTCACCATGACCACCAGCCGCCCCCGGCCGGGCTCGTGCGCCACCTCACCCAACAGTTCCAAAATCGAGGCCCCGGTGACGGAATCGAGGTTGCCAGTCGGTTCGTCGGCCAGGATCAGCGGCGGGTCCATCATCAGTGCGCGCGCCACCGCGACCCGCTGCATCTGCCCGCCGGACAGTTCCGCCGGTCGGTGGTCGGTTCGGTTCCCCAACCCGACCCGCTCCAATAACCGGATCGCGTCCGGCTTGGCCTTGCCCAGCCGAACCCCATCCAGCAGCTTGGGCACGGCGACGTTCTCCCACGCCGACAGGGTCGGCAGCAGATTGAAGAACTGGAAGATGAAACCGACACGATGGTGCCGAAACCGCGACTGCTGTTCGTCGTTGAGCTGGCTGATTTCGTCGCCATCGAATTCGATCGACCCGGAGTCCGGGGTATCCAACGCGCCGAGCAAATGCAGCATGGTGCTCTTGCCCGCGCCGGACGGTCCGACCATCGACACGAACTGACCGCCCTCGAGCTCCAGGCTTATCCCGTCGAGTGCGCGCACGGTTTGCCCGCCGATCCGGTACTGACGCACCACGTCGCGCATTTCAATTGTCAGTAGTTTGTGCTTGGGACCAACGCTGGTGCCGGCTCGTCTGAACATGACCCTCCCGCGAGTCCCCATCTCATCGGCGCATGGCTACCGCTAAACCGTGCACGGCGCCCAAAGCGCCGGTATCGGTTATCACGAGACCAAAACGTGATCGGTTCAGCGCGCAGCCCGCCAGACGGCTGGTCCAGCAATTCCTGCCGCAAGCACAGCTACCCGCCGCAGGACCGCGGGGGTGAGCACGGCCGGGGGTGACCCGTCCCCGCCGCCGGGCCGATCTTGGCGCCACGCGGCTGGTGATGTCGCACGTTATGCGTGTGCGCGCGGACGTCCCGGCCTACGCTAGCTGCGAACCGCAGGAGGGTACTCGACAATGCAGCCAACCCCGCTCGATCCCGTCGCCAGCGAACGTCTCTCGCATGCTGGGAAAATATTCACCTCCGATCTGTCGATCAATGAATTCGCGTTGCTGCATGGGGCGGGATTCGAGCCGATAGAGCTCGTGATGGGCGTCTCGGTCTATCACGTGGGCTACCAGTTCACCGGGATCCGTCAACAGTCCGAGCTGCCGGTGCTGACCGATGCGACCTACCGGGCCCGGTGGAATGCGATGTCGCGGATGCAGGCGGAGGCCGACGCGTTGGGCGCCGACGGGGTGGTCGGCGTTCGGCTTGAATGGCGCCACCAGGGCGAGGGTGAACACCTCGAGTTCATCGCGGTGGGAACCGCCGTGCGCTACGCCGAGAAGCCGGGTGCCTATCGGCGTCCCGGCGGCCAGGCGTTCACCAGCCATTTGACCGGCCAGGATCTGACGACGCTGCTGCGCTCCGGGTTCGCGCCCGTTGCCTTCGTCATGGGCAATTGTGTGTTTCACATTGCCGTCCAAGGCTTCCTACGCACGCTCAGCCAGGTGGGCCGCAACGCGGAGATGCCGCAGTGGACCCAGGGCAGCTATCAAGCGCGGGAGCTGGCCATGTCGCGCATGCAGAGCGAGGCCGAGCGCGACGGCGGAAACGGCGTCGTGGGCGTGCATTTCGCCATCTCGAACTACGCATGGGGGCATCACACGGTCGAGTTCTACGTGGCGGGCACGGCCGTGCGTCGCATCGGCGAGCCGCAAACCATCACACCGACATTCGTTCTTCCGATGAGTGATTGATGACGAACTTTGACCAGGAACGGGCGAGCCGCGCGATCGGCGGCGCGCTCGGCGGTCCTGGGGGAGTTGGCCAGGTCATCAAGGTGTTCTGCGGTGTTCCGGGCGTCCTCCTGACGCCGGCGCGCCGCGGGTTCTTTCGTTCACAGCCCGAGCGAGTCCAGATCGGGGAGTGGCGCTACCAGCTCACCCCCGACGGCCGCCTGACCGCCGCACATGTCGTCAACGACATCGTGCTGGCCGAGGAGGTGCTCGCGGCCGCCGTTGTCGGACCGCATATCGCGCGGGCACTGGCGCGGGTGGTGGCCGCCTACGGCCCGTCGATCATCCCGCACATCGACGCGGCGGTCGAACTTCTCGAAGCAGCACCCCGCTACTGAGCGAATCAGACGGCGGCCCAATGCTTTCGGGATCCTCTGCGGTCACCGGGCCCGGTGTCGCCGCTGGACAAATGCACTGGCCGCACGCAACGCACCGCGAAACGCGTAGGCGGCCGCCACGAGGCACAGCATGATCAACAGGATGAACATCGGCAGCCAATTGGTTCGGCCGTGGTCGACGTTCCACCAGACGATCGTGAACAGCACTGCGCATAATGCGACCACCACGTCGCGCCAGTTGCCCTGATAGGACAGCGCGGCCCGGCGCCAGGCCCGGCTCCGATCCGCGGCGTCGATCAGATCGTCGATGCGGGCATCGATTGAGCGGCGCAGCGCCTCCCGTCGCGCAGTGGCCTCCGTCGGGAGGCGCTCCAGCAAATCCATGTCCTGTTGGATCAGCTTCCGGTAGTCGGGGCCACGGAACTGCACGGCCGCGATCGCCAGCATGGCACCGCCAAAAACCGGTGCACTGTCCAGCGCGAGCTGTCCCAGTCCGACCACGTCGCCTCCTTGACCAGAGCCCGCAATCAGGATGCCGCCGAGCGCCGCCGCGCTCGCGGCTCGGGGGCTCGCAGCGGGTCCAATGCCTGGGCGATGCGCGGATAGGCGATCGCGGGTCCGATCCACCGAATCAGGTACCGCCGGAGGTCCGCACCGCTGCGCGCCGGCCGGCCGGGATCGGCCAAGAACGAGTGCAGCAGCCGGAGGGTGAATTCGTTCAGTTCGTCCAGGCCGGCGTCGTCGAAACCGTGCTGCTCCCAGTCGATGTCGAAGCGGTGCAGCATCGATCGCCCAAATGCCAGCGCGGTGTCCGACACGATGGAGACGGCCTGACCATCCCGGTTGCGCCGGTTGAGCACCACCTCGAGTTGATTGTCGGCGGCCAACTGCTCGACGGCGAACGCGAACGATTCCGTCACCGCCAAAACGGGATCGGTGATGCCTTTGAGGTGGGCCGCAAGATGGTCAAGGAAGCCGTCGGCCGACCGCATCGCGCTCGCGACCAACAGCGCTTGCGTTCCCGGAAAGTACCGATAGACCGTTTGTCGGGTCACCCCCAACGCCCGGGCCACGTCGGCGATGCGCATGGACGAGCCGCGTTCCTCGATGATCTTGTCTGCCGCATCCAGGATCCGCGCGATCGCCTCCTCGTCGGAGGCGGGCGTGTTTCCCGCCCAGCCGTGGCTGCGCATGCTCAGCGAACGGCGGGAGCGTCGTCGGTCGTCTGCACCGCTAAATCATATCGTCGCAGCTGGTCGATCGTTGCTGGCGCGCGCCAACTCCCCCTCGCTAACAAGATACTGACAAGACATTATTGGATGTATGTATGATCACAGCGCATCCAGGAGGCCGAACATGCCCTACGACACCGTGATCGTGAATGGACGCTGGTTTGACGGGACCGGCGCTGGGTCGGCTGTGCGAAACATCGGCGTGCGCGACGGCCGGGTCGCGACCATCAGCGCCGAACCACTCGATTCGACCGGCGCCGACGTCATCGACGCCACCGGACAGTGGGTGATCCCCGGAATTATCGATATCCACACCCATTACGATGTTGAAACGCTTTGTGAGCCAGCGCTTTCCGAGTCATTGCGGCACGGCGTGACGACGGTACTGCTGGGCTCGTGTTCGCTGTCCACGGTGTATCTGGATAACGTCGACGCAGGCGACATCTTCGGCCGGGTAGAGGCGATTCCCCGCCGCTACGTCATCGAGCACCTGGACGAAGCGCGCTGCTGGACCAATCCCAAGGAATACGTCGCCGCACTGGAGCAGCTGAACCTGGGGCCCAACATCGCGGCATTCATCGGCCACTCGGACATGCGGGCCGCGACCATGGGCCTGGATCGGGCCACCCGCAAGGAGATTCGCCCGTCTGGGGCGGAACTGGCCCGGATGGAATCGATGCTCGAAGAGGCCCTCGATGAGGGATTCGTCGGCCTGTCGTCGCAACAGCTACTGTTTGACAAACTCGACGGCGAGGTCTGCCGGTCGCGTACGCTGCCGTCGACCTACGCCACCGCACGCGAGCTACGGCGGCTGAACGCTATCCTGCGGCGACGCAACAAGATTCTGCAGTCGGGACCCGACATCAAGAACCCGTTCTGCGTCGTCTCGCAGCTCGCCGCGTCGCTGGGGATCGGGCGGCGTCGGCTCAAGACGAGCCTGTTATCGGCGGCCGACGTCAAGTCCTTACCGCCGGTTATCTACCTCATGGAGGCGCTGGCGCGGGTCGTCAATGCCCTCGGTGGCGACTTCCGGTGGCAGCATCTGCCGGTGCCGTTCGAGGTGTACGCCGACGGGATTTCGTTGGTGATCTTCGAAGAGTTCGGTTCCGGTGCGGCGGCGCTGCACCTGCAGGATGAGATTGAGCGCAACGAGCTGATGCGCGATGAAGAATACCGCCGCCAGTTCCGTAAGGACTACGACCAGAAATACGGGCCGCGGGTGTGGCACCGCGACTTCTTCGATGCCGAGATCGTGGCCTGCCCCGACGAATCGGTCGTCGGCAAGTCGTTCGGGCAAGTCGGTCTGGATCGCGGTGGCCTCCATCCCGTCGACGCATTCCTGGATCTGGTGCTCGAGCACGGCGAAGCGCTGCGCTGGCGCACCACGATCTCCAATCACCGCCCCGAGTTGCTCAAGAAGTTGGCGCAGAGCCCGCACGTGCAAATGGGTTTCTCCGACGCGGGCGCACACCTGCGCAACATGGCGTTCTACAACTCCGGCCTGCGGCTGCTGCGGCACGCGCGCGACGCCGAACGACACGGCACACCCTTCCTGTCGATCGAACGTGCGGTGCACCGGTTGACCGGCGAGCTGGGCGGCTGGTACGACATCGATGCCGGCACCCTGCGCGAAGGCGACCGCGCCGATATCGTCGTGATCGACCCGGAGAAGCTCGACGACTCCCTCGACGCCTACGCCGAGCACCCGGTCGAGTCCTACGGCGGGCTGTCCCGCATGGTCAACCGTAACGACGAGACGGTCCGCAGTGTGCTGGTGTCAGGGCAACTCGTGTTCGGTGCCGGGCAGGCAGCGCCCAACTTGGGCAAGCAGCGGTTCGGCCAGTTCCTGCGCGCGGGGCAGCGGATCGGGGCGCTCACACCGACGGGATAACCCGGATCGCATGGTGGCGGGCGGGCTTCCGCGGTCAGTCGCCTTGAAACGCATAGTAATTAGGCGACCGAAGCCCCCAGGATGAGGTTAACGGCCTCGTCCAGCTGCCCGGCGATTTCCTCGTAGCTGACAAATCGCGCCGTCATCAGGGCGCCGGCGAACGTCATCTGCAGGGTGGATTTCACGGCGCGCGGCCATCCCGGTCCCAACGCCGCCGCGATGCGCTTGGAGACTTCGTCCCCGATCTGTTCGCGGATCGGTGCAACGGCGGGATCGTCGGCCATCAAGGCGGTCCCGCATGCGGCGCTCAATTCGGGCTCGTCGGCCACGGCCACCGCCATGTCGCGCAGCGTCGAGCTCACCCGCGTCTTAGTGGTGTCATTGACGTCGGTGTGCCATGGCAATTCGCGCAAAAAGCGGAGATAGACCGCGGCCACCAGCGCGCTCTTCGACGGGAAGTACGTATACGCGCTGGCCGGAGACACCCCCGCCCGAGCCGCCACGGCGCGCATCGTCAGGTTCGCGAACGAGGATTCCCGCAACTCCGCGAGCCCGGCGTCCAGCACCTTGCGGATGGTTTGTCCTGGCCGGCGGTCCGACCGGCGAGTACCGCCGGCGCCGGTGACCGTCTGGGCGGGAGCGGCCGCTTCTCTAGACACTCGTCCAGTGTAAGGAAAGGCTCGGTCGTAGCGCAGCGACACCGTCGTCGCGCGCTCAAAACCGCTCAACGCCGCAGTGACAACGCCAATGGCCATCTTGCCGGCCGCCTCACACCGGGAATCCTGCCCGCAGCGTCGAGGTCAAATACAGACAACTGTCCAGAATCCCTGGTATCAAGTGCGCCGGTCGTATGGTGACGCTGTGACCCGAGAAGACCAGCGCCGTTGGGACGAGCGGTATGCCGCGCGGGGACCGGCGACGCGCGGCGGGGTCGGTCCGCCCAGCGTGTTCGCCGCCTATGCGGACGTCTTTCCGACGGTGGGGCGGGCCCTCGACATCGCCTGCGGCCAGGGCATCACGAGCGTCTGGCTGGCCCGGCGCGGACTGCAGGTGGCCGGGTTCGACATCTCCGCGGTGGCGATCGGTCAAGCGCGAGACCTGGCCCGCGACAGCGGCGTCGAGGATCGCTGCCGGTTCGACGTCGTGGACCTCGACAGCGGACTGCCGGACGGCCCAGTGGTCGACGTCATCGTCTGCCACAGGTTCCGCGATCGCCGCCTGGACCCGGTGATCGTCGACCGCCTGGCGCCGGGCGGGTTATTGGCGATCGCGACGCTCAGCGCCGTGAACGCCGCACCCGGGCCGTTTCGGGCGGCCGCCGGGGAGTTGGCCGAGGCTTTCGCGGCGTTGACCGTTATCGCGGCCGGTGAAGGCGACGGACAGGCGTGGCTGCTGGGCCGAGCGTGACGCGCGCCCCGAGATCACCCGCCTTGCGCGCGGACCACACGACGCCGGTGTTCGGCCCGTCTGGCTGGCGTCGCGCTGCGGTGTGTCGCGGCAGATTCGGTAGGGGCGCCCGTTGATTTCGGTGCCCGGGGTTTGCTCCGCCGACGGCGCGTGGCGCTTGTGGTCGCTCGCTGCGGCTGCGGCGAGCGCACGGGTGCGGGGGTCTGGTACGGCGCGATCTCGCCGACGAGCGCTTCCACCACTTCCGAGGCGGCGGTCACCTGCTGAGGTGCGACTTTGATGCCGGCCTTGCGCATCATGGCCTCGGTGTCTCGGCGCTGCTCGGGCAGGACCACGGTGACGACATCACCGGCGCTTCCCGCCCGTGCCGTGCGTCCGGATCGGTGCAAATAAGACTTGTGCTCGCTCGGCGGGTCGATGTGCACGACCAGTTCGACCTCGTCGACATGCACCCCGCGCGCAGCGATATCCGTTGCCACTAGCACCCGGGCACTGCCCGAGGCGAAGCGCGCAAGGTTGCGTTCCCGCGCGGCCTGAGACAGGTTGCCGTGCAAGTCAACCGAGGGAACACCCGATTCGGTGAGCTGTCGCGCGAGCTTGCGCGCCTGATGCTTGGTGCGCAGGAACAGGATTCGGCGTCCACTCCCGGAAGCAAGCCGGTGCACGACCGCCCTCTTGGCCTCGACGTCGGCAACGTGGAACACGTGATGGGTCATTTCCGCGACCGGCGAGTCGGCACCCTCGACCGAGTGCAGCACCTCATTGCGCAGGAATCGTTTGACCAGTTGGTCGACGCCGTTGTCCAGCGTCGCCGAAAACAGCAGCCGCTGACCGCCCTTGGGGGTTGCAGTCAGGATCCGGGTGACGCCGGGCAGGAAGCCGAGATCCGCCATATGGTCTGCCTCATCGATTACCGTGATCTGAATCGCATCGAGGCTGATCAGGCGCTGCTTCATCAGGTCCTCGAGCCGCCCCGGACAGGCGACTACGATGTCGACTCCAGCGTTGAGCGCGGTGACTTGGCGGCCCTGGGAGACGCCGCCGAAGATGGTCGTCACGCGCAGGCCACCGGCGGCCGCCAGCGGCTCGAGCGTCGCGGTGATCTGGCTGGCCAGCTCGCGGGTAGGCGCGAGCACCAGGCCCGTGGGCCGCAACGGGCGCCTGCCCCGTGCGGAGAGCCGGCTGACCAGGGGAATGGAGAAGGCGAGCGTCTTACCGCTGCCGGTTTTCCCGCGGCCCAGCACGTCCCTACCGGCGAGCGTGTCGGGCAGGGTGTGCACCTGAATCGGAAACGGTCGGGTGATGCCGCGCGAGATGAGCGCGTCGACTATTGGTGTGGGCACGCCGAGGTCGGCAAAGCTCTTGTCGGTAGTCAATTTTCGGTGCCTTTCCGGCATCTGTGGCGCGGGGCGGCGGACGTCGACGTCGCGCGGCCCTGGGCACTTGGGTGGCGAGATTGCCGGTCGGCAAAATCGATCGCCGCGAGACAAGCTGGATTCGGTGTCCTGCGCGACCTTCGGGCCGGCACCGGGAAGAGAAAGCATTTCACGACGGTGTTGGCATGCAACGGAGTGACGCCAACGTTGCCACTACTCTAGCCCACCGGGAACCGGACGGCGAAACGCCCTCCCTCAGGCTTCCAGCCTGGCCCGGACCGCCGCCAATCGCTGGGCTAGCTCGTCCTCGTCGATGATGCCGCGCACCACCAGCGAGTGCGCCAGCGCCATCAAGCGGTTCTCCGGATATGGCAGGTCCGCATAGACGGTTGCGGACAGGGTGTCTTCTTCGTCGCGGCGGTCGACGAGGCTGAGAACCTCAGCGCCGCAGTCGCTTTGATCGATTGCGTCGCAGATCCCGTCCAGGCTCGTTTGCCACGGGGGCACGGGGTTGTGCACCCCGTATTTCGCCGCCATCCGGTTCCAGACCTGGTTGCGCTCGACAATTTTGGTCAGTGATGCGATAGCGGACCATTCCGAAGTGCTCACTCGTGCGCCCTCGACCGTCAGTCCGGGATCGGGTGGTTGGCCGGCCGGGTTGCGGTGATGGCGTTCGTCATCACGCCGGGCTTCGGCAGTGCAACGCCGATCAGGCAATCGCGCGTGATGATTTCGACCAGTTGGTCTTCAGTCCAGCCGTCGGTCCCGGTGGGGCGCACGGGCAGCACCATGAAGCGGTGCTTCTGGTTGGAGTCCTCGACCCGAATTTCGACATCCTCGGGCAGATAGAGGCCGAATTCGGCGAGGACCTGACGCGGCCACCGCACGATGCGACGCCGGAAGTTCGGCGTGCGGTACCACTCCGGCGAATTGCCCAAAATCGGACGCGGATAGCACGAACACAGCGTGCACACGATCACGTGGTGCAGGTTCGGGGTGTCCTCGAGCACGTGAAACGCGGTGAAATCGCTCGGGGTTCCGAATCCCGTCGGTGCCAGCCAGTCGACGCCGACTTCCTTGCTGGCCGCCATCGGGTCGGATACGACCAGTTCCTTGTACGCGGGGTCGAGCCAGGCTCGGGCCACCAGCCGCGCGGCCGGCGTCGGGCCGATGTGCTCGGCGAATTCGGTCAGGCGTCGGTGGTCCTCCGCAGTGAAAATGCCTTTCTCGATGCACAATTCACGCAATGCGATCTCGAGAACTTCGAAATCGGTGATTTCATCGACCATTGGCGCGGCCGTACGGTCATGGTCATGGTCATGGTCGTGCTCAGTCATGCCGAGGTCCCTTCGGAGCAGACAGCGGGTTGCAGCCATCGCTCGGGAAGCTCGGTCTGCAGCGTGTCAGTGCCGGGACCGGTGTAGCCGTGCCAGAGCTCGGCGAGGTTGAAGCGGACGATGTAGAACCACTCCGGCTTTTGGTTGGGGCCGTCCCACGTTTCGTCTTCGGCGGCTGGACTTTCGTAGGAGACTTTCGCGATCTCCCCCGTTGCGCCCCGCACGTATTCCTGGGTGCGGGTGTAGAGCAGGACGGGCAGCTCGCGCACCGTCACCCTGTCGCCGGCCTTGAATCTGGGGGTGCCGGCTTGCCCGGCGAACACCTGCGGATCGCCTTTTCCTGCCGCGTGCAGGTGATGTCGATTGCGCCGCACCGCGGATGGGTCGCCCTCGAATCTGGGCTTGGCCGCCAACGGCTTTCCCTGGATACCGTCCTCATAGCGGGCCTTGACCTCGGCCATCCGTTCGGCAAGCTCGCTCAGCCCGATGTGGTGTTTTTCGACGAGGACGCGGACCACCGCGAGTAACCAGCGCGCGTAGTAAGGCAGCCCAAGATAGATCGTGCGGCCGAGGTCGACGTTGCCCATTCGGCGTCGTTCCTCGGACAACCAGATTCCGCGCATGCCGAGGACCTCGCAGAGGACGTAGGTGTTCTCTTCCCAGATCTCGTACTGCTTGTTCTGGTACTCGATGGGCGCGTCCGGCTCGCCACCGACATCGTGTGGAGTCTTGACGTAGGCGGCGAAACGATCGTGATCGATGAGGTCGGGGGTGGGCGCGTCGGGCAATTCCGGGTAGGCGGACTTGAGCCTGGCCACCAACTCGAGCTGGTTTGCCCGGTCCAGGGGAGTCGCCATAAGATGCCGCCATTCGTCGATGCGTGCGCAGGGATGGCCGCCCCGCGTGTTATCAGATACAGCTCACTACTACCGCTCGGATCGCGCAAGTCGTGGCGACGTTTTCGCCGCAAAGTTCGCGGCGCTTTTGGGGTTTCACGCACCTTGCCTTCCGGTAATGTCACGCAAATGCAGCGTCGCGTCTTGGAAGCGATCATTTACGAGCGCGATCCGCCGATTGCGCGGATCATTCTGAATCGGGTCGATAAGGCCAATACCAAGGATGCCGTGCTCGTTACTGAAGTCGACGATTGCCTGCACGAGGCGGACCGGGACAGGGAGATCAAGGTCGTCATCCTCAAGGCCAACGGCAACGGCTTCTGCGGCGGCCATGTGGCCCGCTGGGGTCCCGACGAAAACCCTTACCCCGCCTTCGGAAACACGTTTGAGGATCTGTACAAAGGCACCGCAGATTTGTTCCTGTGGCCGACGCTGTACCTATGGGAGTTTCCCAAGCCAACCATCTCGCAGATCCACGGTTACTGCATGGGCGGCGGAATTTACCTCGGCTTGCTGACCGATTTCTGCGTCGCCTCCGAGGATGCCTACTTCCAGATGCCCCTGGCGCAAAGCCTCGGCGAACCCGGCGGGCACACGATGATCGAGCCGTGGTTGCTGATGAATTGGCACCGCACCATGGATTGGTTGCTGCTGGCACCGACGCTGACCGCCCGGGAGGCCCTCGATTGGGGACTGCTCAACCGGGTGGTGGCGCGCGACGATCTCGAGGACACCGTCGAGGACATGGCGCGCAGGATCGCCCAGATCCCGTTGACCACGCTGATGGCGGTGAAGAACAACGTCAAACGCGCCTGGGAGCTGATGGGTATGCGCGTGCATCTTCAGGTCAGCCATATCCTGACCAACCTCGTCGGCGCTGCCTCCGACGTCCAGGCGCGACGAGCCGAACTGATGCAGTCGGGGATGAAACCGCGCGAGTTCGTCGACCGCGACCACTCACCGCCCTCAAGTGACTAGCGGCCCATCTCGCCGGCGATTCGTCGCCCGGCCGCATGCCGCGCCGCGACGTAGCCGAACACCATCGAGCTGGCAATGCTCGCGCCGGCGCCCGGATACGTGCGCCCCATCACGGTCGCGGTGGTATTACCGGTCGCGTACAGGCCGGCAATGACGTGGTCGTGCTCGTCTAGCACCTGGGCGTACTCGTTCGTGATGAGACCGCCGCAGGTCCCGACGTCGGCCGGCAGAACCCGGGTGGCGTAATAGGGCGCACGGTCCAGCGGCCCGATGGCGGCGTTCGGCCGATGCCCGGGGTCGCCCAGACAATCGTTGTACGCCGACTGGCCACGCCCGAAGTCGGGATCGAGGCCCTTGGCGGCGAAACGATTGAACCGCGCGATGGTGCGCATCAGCTCGTCGGCCGGCAGCTCGATGTGTCGGGCAAGCTCGGCGATGGTGTCACCCCGTTTGACCGCGCCGCTGTCGATCAGTTCGGACGGCAGGTGCTCGTTGCGCTTCAGCGGATTGGCACTGGTGACGTAGCGGCGCACGTATCCGGCGTCGAAGATCATCCAGCACGGCACCGCCTTGTTGGCGTACATCGCCTTGCCGACCTCGACGTAAGAGTTCGACTCGTTGCAAAACCGGCGTCCGGTGGAGTCGACATAGATGGCCCCTGGCCGTTGTCTGCCCGACCCCAGCGAGGCGGCCACGGCACCACCGCTGGCGATGAAAACCGATGGCAGCCACCATGCTTCGTCGAGGAGGTCCGTCTTGGCGCCCAGCCGCATCGCCGCCTCGAGCACTTCGCCGGTGTCGCCGGCGTTGGCGATCGACCAGCGGCCGTCGTTGGGTTGGTCGCCGCTGTACCGGCGGCGCATCTGTGTGTTGTGACCGAAACCGCCGGCGGCCAGCAAGACGCCCTTGCGCGCCTCGATGTTGAGCGTCGCCCCGTCCCGGTTGACACGCGCACCGGCCACGCGACCGTCCTCGACGATGAGGGCTTCCAGCGCCGTGTTGGTCCACAGCGGCGGTGCAGGTCCGCCGAGCTTGATCATCACCTTGAGCATTTGGGCAATCAGCGACGCGCCGTTCGTCAGGACGTGGCGGCGGCGCGCGCGGGCCGCCGCGGTGCGCAGGAACACCCTTGTCGCCACCGCGAACGCGCGCGGTGACCGGTTGAAGTACTGCACCGAGCGCAGCTCGTTGGTCAGTACCACGTAGCCATAGTTTTGGGCCAGCGGCGGCTGCACCCTGTCGCGCCAGCTGCCCAGCTCGGCGGCGTCGAACGGGATACCCTCGACCGCTCGACCGGACTCGTTGCCGCCCTTATGGTTTGGGTAGTAGTCGCTCCAGCCAACGCAGCGGATCAGCCGAACGCCCTTGCGGAGCAGAAAGTTCAGCATCTCGTAGCCCCCGGTCAGGAACATCTCACGCCGCTGCGGTGAGGAGGCGGGCCCGATGTCGCCGACGACGTCGGCCAGGTACGCCAAGCCGTCCTCATGCGTATCGGCGATGCCGTCCGCGCGCATCAATGGGTTGTTGGGCAGCCACACGATGCCGCCGGAAAGCCCGGTTGATCCACCGACAAGCGCCTGCTTTTCGACGATCAGCGGCTCGATCCCGCAGTCCAGCGCGGCCAGACCGGCCACCATGCCGCCGCCGCCGCTGCCCGCGATGAGTAGATCCACCGACCGATCCCAGGCGGCAGTCATGAGCCGAATCCCAAGTCGGCGATCGGCACGTCAATGGTCGTGTTGGTTTTCTGGATCGCGGGAATCAGTGTGTCGTAGGGCAGACCGGCCAGAAAGCCGTCGATGACCCGCTCGAAGTTCGAGATCAGCCCCTCAATCCGGTCTGACAGCCGCATGTACGCAAACCCTTTGGAGTGCAACCCCTTTTGCTGACGCGGCAGGTTGGAGAAGTCTTGAGCGGGGATCGGCGGCCAGCGCGGGTCGTCGGGCGCCATTGGTTCCGGCGGGGTCGGTTTGCCCGGGGAACGGTCCGACGGAAAACGGGTGAGCGACCAGATCTCGAACAACGTTTCCTCGGGCCCCAACGGGCGAATCCGGTACGACGACGCGCTGCTGTAGGTGGGAAGGATGAAATGGTGCGGGAAGCAGAACCCGATCGCATCGGTGATCCCGCGCCGGGCCAAATCATTGAGATCGGGCACGACGCTGCCCCGGGCGCGGTGCCAGGTGACGACGGCGTCGTTGAGGGCGGTGCGCCAGGCGGCCAGCGCCTCGGTCGGATCCGCTGGCAGCTCGATGGTCTGCAGTCCCTCGGCGATCCGGATGTCGTTCTCGTGGGTCATGCCGCCCATGCCCGCGCCAAGAGTG
Organism: Mycobacterium simiae; assembly: GCF_010727605.1. Taxonomy (NCBI): domain Bacteria; kingdom Bacillati; phylum Actinomycetota; class Actinomycetes; order Mycobacteriales; family Mycobacteriaceae; genus Mycobacterium; species Mycobacterium simiae. The sequence continues at coordinate 5,603,016 of NZ_AP022568.1, read as the reverse complement.
CGCATGAAGTACAGGCTGGTTTGGACGACCGGATGCACTGCCGCCCAGTCGGTCTCGTTTTGTGCCGACGGCAGCAGTTGCGGGTGCGTCTGCGGGACGTGGTAGCCCTCCATGAACGCCGCGGTGGCCAGTTTCCAGTTGACCGGAAGCCGGCATGCCTGCCACCATTCGGTACGCAGCGTTTCGACCCGCCATGCGTCGTAGATCGACGCGAAGGGCTCCATGCAGTCTCGCAGCCCGGGGGCGCCGTCGTCGAGGTTGATCCACGCGCATCCACCCCACAGTTCGCATCGGACCGAAACCAGCTCCAGGTCATCGGGGTGCATGTTGTCCGCGGTAAAGGCCTCGGGACGTAATACAAACGTGTTGCGCCCGTCCAGGCCCCAGCACCAGCCGTGAAAGGGGCAGACGAAGGTGCGACGATTTCCGTTGCCCTCCACCAGCTTTACGCCGCGATGGCGGCATGCGTTGTGATAGGCCCGCACCGTGCTGGTATCGACGCGCACCACGACGATCGATTCGTCGAGGATCTGGTACTCGACGTAGTCGCCCGCCCTGGGTATTTCCTCGAGCCGGCAGGCCATCTGCCATACCCGGGGCCACAACTTCTCCGCCTCCAGGGCGTAGAACTCGGGATCGTAGTAGCGCTGCTTGGGAATCCGATCAGCGGTCTGGACCGCCCAAGGTACCGGCAACGCCGTCCAGTTCGCCTCTACCGTGTGCGAGGTGCGCACCCCGCCGGTCTCTACCGCCATCTTCACCCCTTGCGATCGCTTGTGATCACACGATTCGTGATTCGCGCCCGCGCCAGTAGCGGTCGCGGATCCGACGTTTGTACAGCTTGCCATTGGGATCGCGAGGCAATTCCGGATCGAAATCGACTGTGCGGGGACATTTGTAGCCGGCCAAGTGATTCCGGCAATACGCGATGAGTTCGGCTTCGAGGTCCGGTCCCGTCGCCACTCCGGCCGCCGGTTGCACCACCGCCTTGACCTCCTCGCCGAACTCGTCGTTCGGGACGCCGAAGACCGCGGCGTCGACCAGTTTGGGGTGCATGACGAGCAGGTTTTCTGCCTCCTGCGGATAGATGTTCACCCCGCCGGAGATGATCGTGAACGTCGATCGATCGGTCAGGTACAGGTACCCGTCCTCGTCGAGGTAGCCCATGTCGCCCAGGGATCGCCAGCCGCGGTCGTGGTACACCGACGCTGTCTTCACCGGATCCTTGAAGTACTCGAAGGCGGGGCCACCCTCGAAGTAAAGCTCTCCAGCCGCCCCGATGGGAAGCTCCTGTCCGTCGTGGCCGACCACATGCACCGGGGACGTCGGTCTGCCCACCGAACCGGGGTGGGCGAGCCACTCTTCGGGACCGATCACGGTTCCCGCGAACCCTTCTGTGCCGCCATAGTATTCGTGAATGATCGGCCCGAACCAGGTCATCATTTGGTGCTTGACGTCGACGGGGCAGGGCGCGGCCGCGTGCAGCACACAGCGCAGGCTGGACATGTCGTAGCTGCTCCGCACCGCCTCGGGCAGTTTGAGCATCCGAACGAACATCGTCGGGACGAACTGGGCGTGGGTGACCCGGTGGCTTTCGATGAGTTGCAGCACGGTCTCGGCGTCGAATTTGCGCATCAGCACCGACGCGGCACCCACCCGGTTGACGGCCATCGTGTAGTTCACTCCGGCCGCGTGATACAGCGGCGCGGGGGACAGGTACACGCTCGACGGGTTCATTCCGTAGCGGTGGGTGAGCGCCATTTCCAGCATGGCCTGCGCCCAGGAGCCGTTGCCGTCCGCGGGCAGCGGCCGGCGGACCGCCTTGGGCCGCCCGGTGGTGCCCGACGAGTAGAGCATCTCGGACCCATCGGCCAAGGGCGGAGCCGCGCCCGCCGCCGCGATCGCATCCTCGTATCGGCACCACCCCGCCGGCGTGGCCTCGGCGGCTCCGACAACGATGTGGACGTTCACCACCGTGTCGGGTGCGCGCACGTGGTCGGCCACGGCGATCATGGCCGCCGCGGTGCCGTCCACGAACACCGCCTTGGCGTCGGAATCCCCGATCACGTAGGCGACCTCGTCGGGCGTGAAGTGGGTGTTGACCGCGGTGTAGTACAGCCCGGAAAGCTGGCAACCCCAGGTGATTTCGAGAAACTCGAGCCGATTCGGCAACACCAGAGCCACGCCGTCGCCACGTCGCAGCCCGGCATCGTGCAACATGGCGGCGACCCGCTGGCTGCGAGCATACAGATCGCCGAACGACGTCGTGTCGCCGTCGATGATCAGCGCCGGCGATGCCGCGGCGGCGATCGCGTGGTCGGCGATGTTCACCAGCCGGCCTTAAGTCGCTACGGCACCGTCGGTCTGGGCGGCCGCGGCGGCTTGGCGGCGGGCCTGCTCGGATGGCAGCACCTTGTCCTTGAACACCGTCTGGATCAGCTCCTGCACATCCTTGCTGATCGAGGCCAGCGCGACCAGATCGTTGGAGCTCTGCCAGTGCACCCGCATCCCCATCAGCTCCCACGCCCGCTTGAGATTGGCCTTGGTCGCCAACAGGGTGGTCATCGGCGCCTGCGCGATGTGGCGGGCGATCGCCTCGACGCGGTCGTCGAGCTGATCGCGCGGAACGACCTCGTTGACCAGACCGACGTCCAAGGCTTTCTTGGCGTCGATCACTTCGGCGAGGTACAGATAGTAGGCGGCGCGCCGCCAGTTCATGAAAACCCAAGGCTCGATTGAACATTCGCCGGACGGCATTCCGAAGCCCTGCAGCGGTGGGTAAGAGAAGTAGGCGTCTTCGGCGGCGATGACGATGTCGGTGGTCAATCCGTAATGGGTGCCCCCACCCACGCAGTATCCATGCACCTGGGCGATCGTGGGCTTGGAGAACTCCCAGAGGTTGAGGATCGGCTTGACGAACAGGTCGGTCTGCGGCTTCCACGGTGTGCCCATGGCCTTGGCGCCCTCGACGAACGCCGGATAGTCCACGGCGTTGTTGCCGATCGCATGTCCGGAGCAGAAGCCCTTGCCGTTGGCCTTCATGATCAGCACTTTGATGTCGTAGTCGCGGTCGGCGTCCAGTAATGCGGCATCAACTTCCTCGGCCAGCTTCTGGTCCTGTGCGTTCGCCTTCTCCGGCCAGTTCAACGTGACGCGGGCGATCGGCCCCTGCTTTTCGTAGATGATTCGCTCGCGGGTCTCGTTGAGATCCATGGGGCTTACCCTTTCTTCGTGGTGATGACGCCGATTTCGGCACCGATGTCGTAGTTCGTCCCGACCTGGCCCGTCCACCGCACGGTGCCGGATGCGCCCGCCGCGATCTCCTGCTCCACCTTCTCGGTGGCGATGACGTAGATCGGTGTCCCGGCCTCGACGTGCTCGCCGGTGTCCACCAGCAGCCCGGTCAACTCGGCCTCGGCGACGGCCACCGACACCCGAGGAATACGAATGATGAAGTCAGCCATGCCGATTCGGTCTCGCGCGGACCCCGTCCCAGGTGTGCAGGGCTGCTTCGACTCGGTGCCGCGAGCTCGCCGAACAATTCGGCGCTCAGTATGGCGGCGACTTCGGCTCCGGGGCCCGCGAATTGCACCGCGTCGTGCACGATGACGGCCCTGCGGGTACGCCGGACGGACTCGATGACGGCTTCGACGTCGAGCGGTACCAAAGTCCTCAGATCGACGACCTCGGCGCTGACGCCCTGTTCGGCCAGTGTGTCCGCCGCCGCCAGAGCGTCGTGCACGCTGCGGCCGTAGCCGATCAGCGTGACGTCGGTGCCCGGCCGCTTGAGGTCGGCCAGTCCCAACGGGATGCTGAATCCGGGGTTGACGGGCACGGGTCCTTTTCTGCTTTGTAACCGGATGGTCTCGACGAACAGGCACGGATCTTCGTCGAAGATCGCCGAATTTCGTGGACAGGCCATCGGCAGATCCCACAGGGCGGCCATGTTGGCCGCTTCGTGAAAGGAGCCGGTGTTGGTGGCGCCGTCGCCGAAGCTGACCACGGTGACGCGATCGAGCTGCTTGCGCTTGGCGGCCAGCGCCAGCCCGACCGCCACCGGCGGCCCAGCGCCGACGATGCCGGTCGAAAACATCACGCCAAGTTGGGGTTTGGCGATGTGCTTGGTGCCGCCCTTGCCGCGGCTGGCGCCAACCGTGCGACCCATCATCTCGCCGTAGATCTCTTCGAGCGGGACACCCTTGCCGATTAGATCGTGCAGTCCGCGATAGGTGGTCACCAGTTGATCGTCGGGTCGCAGCGCGATACCCGTCGCTGCGGCGATCGCCTCCTGCCCTCGGGAGGGCCAATACACGCATAGGAATTCGCCGGTGCCGATGCCGCCCGACAGCCGATCGTCGGCCGTCTTCATCAGCACCATCAACTCGTAGAGACGTCGCTGGATGTCTGGGGTAGGGGCGTCGGTCACCACGGGGTTCCGTTGTGCTGCAGTCTGATCGGTGGCACCGCCGTCATGCGCCGGCCCAGGCCTTGACCTTGAGGAAGCCACCGCCGTCCACCCGGAGCTGCTGACCGGTGATATAGCGCGCGGCATCGGAGGCGAGAAACAGCACCGCCTCGCTGATGTCCTCCGGTTCGACGTACGGAATGGGCATCGCTTGCACGAGCGGGAAGATCGGCTCGGCATCCGCGCGGGTCGGCTCCTTGAGGTCCGGACGGAACGCCCGATACATCGGGGGGCTGTGCAACATGTCGGTGTTGACGTTGGTCGGGTGCACCGCGTTCATGCGAATGGAGAACGGGGCCAGCGCCCGCGCGAAGTCGTTGACATAGTGGGCCGCAGCGAGTTTCGCGAAGGCATAGCCGGCTCCGCCGGGACCGCCGTCGATACCGGTGGTGTTCATCGACGACATGAATGCCGCGTTGGATCCGATAACGATGATCGATGCGCCGGCCTGCAGATGTTTGAGACTGGCGTGGACCAGATTGAGCACACCGATCAAATCGACGTCCACGGCGTCGGCGAACGCCCTGGGCGGCAGCCCCGCGGTGAGCGGGCAGATGCCCGCATTGGCGACGACGATGTCGAGGTGCCCCAGCGCGGCGACGCCGTCGTCGATGGCTGTGCAAAGCGCCGCCCGGTCGCGAACATCGGCGATCGCGCTGATGACGCGCCGGCCTTCCTTCTCCACCAGTCGCGCCGTTTCGTCGAGATCTTCCGGTCGGGCCAATGGATATTCGTTCGTCTCAATATCTCGGCACAGGTCCACCGCGATGATGTCGGCACCTTCGGCGGCGAGCAATCGGGCGTGTGACCGCCCCTGGCCCCGTGCCGCACCACTGATGACGGCCACCTTGTTGGCCAACCGGCCCGTCACCCCGTCCATCGCGTGTCCTTCGTCCCGGGGTCTACCGCCGGGCCCGCTGGGGCGAGCCGGACCGAATGCCCAAAGTCGCAGGTGCACACGGCATCCACCGCGTCAACCGCATCAATAGGAAGGTTCTGACCAACGAGCGGCTCCATCGCATCTCTTCCACGAGCACCATCGCGTGGCTGTAGCCGAGCTATCGATATCTCTTAGAGTAACTAGAATATCTAAAATAGCAAGGACAGGCGGAGGGGCGGGCGAGCAGCGTGGGGTTCTGCATGTGGTGCGGGTGGTCGAATTGGCGTCGTGGACATACGTGCCCTCGGCTGGAGCCGCACTGGCGGACTGGGGCCTCGACGTGATCAAAGTGGAGGGCGTTACGTCCGGCGACCCAGGGCGCGCCCTGGTCATCGGCGGCTTCACCCGCGAAGCGGCCCGGCCCGACGCCGACTTCCTCCTCGAGTTGGGCAATCGCGGCAAGCGCCGCGTCGCGATCGACCTCAAGTCCGAGGCCGGCCTCGAGTTCTTCGGCCGGCTGATAGCCACGGCCGACGTGTTTTTGACGGACTGGTTGCTCGGCGCACTGCGACGCGTCCGGCTGACTGTCGAGGACATCCGCGCCTTCAATCCGAGCGTGATCATCGCCCGCGGCACCGGTATGGGCGTGCGCGGTCCGGATCGAGACCGCGGCGGGTTTGACGCCGCGACATACCTGGCGCGCGGCGGTGTCGCCTACACCCTCACACCGTTCGGCTGGGCGACCCCAGCGGTCCAAGGGCCTGGATTCGGGGATCTGCAGGGCGGTGCGACGTTGGCCGGCGGTGTGTGCGCGGCGCTGTTCCACCGGGAACGCTCCGGCGAGGCCACCATCGTCGACTCGTCGTTGCTGGCCCAGGCGATGTGGTCGATCGCGCCGTCGATCTCCGCAGCGGATTTCTTTGACAGCGACGGCATTCCGGGGGCACCCCGGGATCGGCGATCAACCCGCTGGTCAATCGATACCAGACCAAGGACGACAGGTGGATTCAACTTGTCTTTCTGCAGCCGGACAAGTTCTGGGCCGGCTTCTGCGAACGGATCGGCCTGCCGGAGTTGGCCAACGACGAGAGATTCTTCCCGTTCGCCAACCTCATTGCCAACGCGGCGGTGGCAACCGAACTCGTCGCGAACCGGGCGTCTGGCGCGTACTCGCGACACCGCGGGAGACGCTCAATGACCCACAGGTGGAACCGAACGGCTACGTCGTGACAAAGTCGACGACCACGGCGAACAATACCGAATCGTTGCCGCGCCGGTGCAATTCAACGAGACGCCGCCCCTTCCCGCGCGGGCGCCCGAACACGGTCAACACACCGAGGAGATACTGCTCGAACTCGGCGTGGACTGGGACGAGATCACTCGAACGAAAGAGCGCAACGCCATTCTGTGACATTGCGAGTCCGATATCGACACGGTCACAGGCGGGTATCGATGTGCACGGTGCTCTGGCATAACCTCGTCAATCCACAAATCATGGCACAGTGCGCCTTTGGTCCGGCCCGGTAAATCGTGGTCGCGAGTTCTGTAGCGGCGCAACAGGAGGTAGGCAAAGCATGGCGAACTGGGTGCCCGCACAGACTTCTGGCGGGCCGAACTCCAGCCGCATTCTCGACACCGCACGCGGCATCATCATCGGGCTGCGCCGGTGCCGTTCGGACACCGCGCTCGACGAACTGCACAACGCGGCCGTGCGGCACCGGGTTCCGGTGTTCGCGATCGCATGGGCGCTCGTGCATCTCGCCGGTGACGGGGAGAAGACGTCCAGTTTCAGCGAGGCGCAATCAGCCGCGCGGCGCGAGTGGGGCCAACTGTTCACCGGCACAACAGCGCTGAGCTGTTGACACGTGATCACGAACTTGGCGCGGCCGGGGTCCCTGGGGGGTACCGCGGCCGTGCCAACCTACCTGAAGATTCCACCGAGAAAAGCGCTTTCGAGCTCGACATTTTTCCGCTCGAGTTGCACTGGCCGGCTAGGTCGCGAGGCTCGCGGCGGCGTCGCGGCCGAATCAGGCGGGCGATGAGGTTGCTCGGCTGACGCCGTCATCGACTCCATGCCGGTGACTCCGCCGCGGCACGCAATGCGGCCACGATGCGCTGCTCCTTGTTCAGGAAGCGTTCGGTAGGCGCCGGAACAGAGACAGCAACGACGTTGCCTCCCATGGCCCGTCGTGCAATCGCGGCTGCCGAAATACCCGGCGTGTGCTCGCCGCGATCGAAAGCTACTCCGGTACGCCGGATCTCGGTGATCTCGCGCCGCAGGGGGTGCGCGACGCCGGCGCCAAACCGTGCGAGCATCGCCTCGACATCGGTGTCGTCGAGAACCGCCAGCGCCGCCTTGCCGTTGGCTGTCACCTCGAGCGGGAATCGCACGCCAACAGCCGAGACCGCCCGCAGCCGATGGGACGATTCGACCTGGTCGACAAACCACATCCGGTGGCCACGCAACACCGAAAGATCGACGGTTTCGCCATCGGTCGCCCTGGCCACCTCCTCGATGGTCGGCCGGAAGATTGCCGCGACATGCGCTCCGCCGGCACTGCCGAACCCGAGCAGGCGCTCGCCCAGCGAGAAGTGACCCTGCGCGTCGACGCTGGCCAGCCCCACTTCGACGAGGCCGACGAGGAGGCGGCGCGCCGTCGACTTGGCCAATCCGAGGCGTTCACCGAGGTCCACCAACCGGAGTTCGCCCGGCTCGGAGGCGATCTCATCCAATGCCGCGGCGGCGCGACGCAGCACCTGGATGCCTTCGTCACGGCTGGAAGACGAAATGGGTTCCCTGGGCCGCATCAGTCAACTATAGTGTGCCGCATTCCGGACTATCAAGGACCGGTAGGTGGATCTTAGGAGGTCCCCGTGGCTGCGTTACCTGTAGGTCGACACTTCAAGCGCGGCGACGAGGGGTACGAACCTGCCCGTCGCGGCACGGTCTGGAATCAGCGGGTGCCCGGTCGATATCCGGAGGTGATCGTGCAGGCTGTCGACACCGAGGACATCGTCGCCGCCCTGCGCTACGCCAAGACCAACCGCCTCAAGGTCAACATTCGGTCCGGGGGCCACAGTTGGGCGGCCAACCACCTTCGCGATGGGGCGGTGTTGATCGACGTCAAGCGGATCGACCACGCCACCATCGATGTCGACAAGCATGTCGCCATCGTCGGGCCGGGCAAGGGCGGCAGCATCCTGATGAGTGAGTTGCAGGCCCAGAATCTCTTCTTTCCCGCCGGGCACTGCAAGGGCGTGTGCCTCGGCGGCTACCTGCTGCAGGGCGGATACGGCTGGAACAGCCGTGTCTGGGGGTTGGCTTGCGAGAACGTCATCGGCCTGGACGTGGTGACCGCCGAGGGGGAGTTAATCCATTGCGACGCAGACAATCACAGTGACCTGTACTGGGCCGCGCGCGGCGCCGGGCCGGGCTTCTTCGGTGTCGTCACCTCGTTCTACCTCAAGCTGTATCCACGCCCGGGCGCCTGCGGCACCAGTGTCTACGTCTATCCGATCGAGCTGGCCGACGAGATCTACACCTGGGCTCGCAACGTCAGCGCCGAGGTCGACCGCCGGGTCGAAATGCAGATCGTCGCGAGCCGCAGCGTGCCGAGCATGAACCTCGACACCCCGGCCATCACCTTTGCCTCGCCGGCGTTTGCCGACACCGACAAAGAAGCCGAGGAAGCGTTGGCCATCTTCGACACCGTGCCGGTGATCGACAAGGCGCTGGTCAAGATTCCTTACCTGCCAACCGATATGCCCACCTGGTACACGGCGGTGATGAGCAACTACCTGTCCGACTACCGCTACGTCGCGGACAACATGTGGACGTCGGCGCCCGCGGCAGACCTACTGCCGGGCATCCACCGGATCATCGACACGATCCCCGACCACCCGTCGCACTTCCTGTGGCTGAACTGGGGACCGTCGCCGAAGCGGCCAGACATGGCCTACAGCATCGAAGACGAGGTCTACCTCGCGCTCTACGGTGCCTGGAAGAACGAGTCCGACGATCCACGGTACGGCGACTGGGCCCGGTCCAACATGGCCGCGATGTCGCACCTGGCGACCGGGATTCAGCTGGCCGACGAAAACCTCGGCCAGCGTCCCGCACGGTTCGCCAGCGACGAGGCGATGGAGCGCCTCGACAAAATACGGGCCGCCTACGATCCCGATGGTCTGTTCAACAGTTGGATGGGACGACTCTGATGGGCGGCCAACTGTACCTCGGCTACCGTGACGACGACGCGAACACGCCGTTCGGCAAGTTCTTCAATCCCGAGATGGCCGCGCTGCCAACGCATGTGGTCCGTGCGCTTGAACACGGACCGCAGGGCGGGATGGCGTTGGTCTCCTTTCCGGACGCCGCGACCGTCGCCGATGACGGGTATCAGCAGACCGAGAACGGCTACGGTCTGCTCGACGACGGGAGCTATCACGTCGCGGTGCGCACCGACATGCCCGGCGTCACACCGGCGATGTGGTCGTGGTGGTTCGGCTGGCACGGCAGCGACACCCGCCGCTACAAGTTGTGGCACCCGCGGGCGCATCTGTCCGCGGCCTGGAAGGACGAGGGGAAACCGGGGTGCCAGGACGGCGAGGACTACGAGCCCCGAGGTGCCGAGCGGTACATCGGGCGCTGGTCGTTGATCAGCGAGTACATCGGGTCGACGATGCTCAACGGTGCGATTCAATTCCTGGCGCCGCCGGAGCTGGGCTGTCCGCCCGACGAAGCCGACGCCGTGGCGATCTGTGCCCGGTTGGGTGCCAGCGATGCGCCGGTGGATGTCGGCTGGTTCATCCATCACGTCCGCTCGACCCCGGACGGGTCGGAGATGCGGTCCCGATTCTGGATGGGCGGTCCCCATATTGCGGTACGCGGTGCCCCCGGCGTCGCGTCGCGGGCGGTGCGTCCGATCGCGGCTCGGGTCTTGGGCAGCCCGGAAGCCAACGCCCGCAACCTGCTGGTGCATTGCGCGCAGGAGATGAATCATCTGGCCGGCTTCCTGCCGGAGCTCTACGCCGCGTTCGGCGACGAGTAGCCCGTCAGCCGGAGTCGGTGAAGGCCGGGGCGACGAAACGCTGCACCAGTTGGTATTCGACCTCGTCGTCGCCGACCGGCCAGGACATCAGCGACAGCACGATGCGCACCACCCAGTGGGCGGCCTGCGAGTCGCCGTCGGTGAGCCCGGTGAGATCGGTGGCGAACTCGGACAGCAGCGGCGACTCGGTCAGCCAGGCCATCTCGTCGACCCGGACCGGACTGATCATCAGGTGATACAGCGGGTCGGCGCGGATCAGTTTGAGCGCCACCGTGATTGCGGTGACGACCCGCTGCGCTCCGCTCAGATTCTCGACGGTGGTGCGCACCGTTTCGACAATGCGCGATGCGGCCCGGGTGATGACCGCGTCGCGGATCTCAGCCTTGCCGCCGGCGTAGCGGTACACCGTGGCGCGCGAGCAGTGGACGCGCTTGGCCAGCGCGTCGATGTCGAATCTCTCGAAGCCCTCGCGGGTGAGCATTTCGGTGGCGGCCGCATAAATGCGCTCGGTGGCCAGCGCGCGCCGGTCGCCACCGACCAACCAATCGGCTCGGGCCATCCTCGGTGCCCCCGTCTGCGAGAAGCAATACATCTTTATCTCATAATGAGACGCAAAATGGGAATCGTCTCAGTGTCGCCGCAGGTCCGGGCCACGCTTGAGACGACTGGGCGCGGAACCACCGATCGGCCGATGTCAACTTTGCAAATCGGTGTTGACGTGGGGTTATCGCGTTCCGAAGCTGAGGTGGTGACCTCGGTGGAAGCGGTGACCCAGGCGGGCGCATTCTTCGGCCCCGACGCGCTGCAAGATCCCTACCCGCTGTACGAGCGTATGCGTGCCGCCGGGCAGGTACACCGGATCGCCGACTCCGGGTTCTATGCCGTATGCGGGTGGGACGCCGTCAACGAGGTCATCGGCCGGCCCGAGGACTTTTCGTCGAACCTCACCGCCACGATGACCTACACCGCCGAGGGCACCGTCAAGGCCTTCGAGATGGATGTGCTGGACGGACCGACACACGTCCTGGCGACCGCCGACGATCCCGCCCACGCCGTGCACCGCAAGCTACTGGTCCGGCACCTGGCCGCCCGGCGGATCCGTGCGATCGAGCAGTTCGCCGCCGAGACCGCGGATCGGCTCTGGAACGACGGGCTGTGCAACGGGCACATCGAATGGATGGACGCGGTCGCCAACACCTTGCCGATGATGGTGGTAGCCGAATTGATCGGGGTGCCCGTGACCGACACCGCACAACTGGTGCGATGGGGGTACGCCGCCACCCAAATGCTGGAAGGGCTGATCGACGAGGAACAACTGGCCAGCGCCGGCATCGCCGTCATGGAACTCAGCGGCTACATCAACGCCCAATTCGACAGCGCCGCAACCGATCCGCAGGACAATCTGCTGGGCGAGCTCGCGACGGCCTGCGCCGCCGGTGACGTGGATGCCTTCACCGCACAGGCCATCATGCTGATCCTGTTCGCCGCCGGGGGAGAGTCGACGGCGTCGCTGCTGGGCAGTGCGGCCTGGATACTGGCGCAGCGTCCCGACATCCAACGGCAGGTGCGGGAAAACCCGAGCCTGTTACCAGCATTCATCGAAGAGACGTTGCGGTTTGAGCCTCCATTTCGCGGCCACTATCGACACGTGCGACACGACACCACCCTGGCCGGAGTCACCCTGCCCGCGGGCTCGCGTCTGTTGCTGCTCTGGGGAGCCGCTAACCGCGATCCCGCGCATTTCGAGAGACCCGGCGAGTTCCTGCTCGACCGTGCGGAAACCAAGGGGCACATCAGCTTCGGCAAGGGCGCGCACTTCTGTGTCGGTGCCGCGCTGGCGCGCCTGGAGGCCACGATCGCGCTGCGCCTGCTGCTTGACCGAACCACGAGCATCGAACCCTCCGGCGTGGGGCCCTGGTTGCCCAGCCTGCTGGTCCGGCGGCTGCAGCGACTCGAACTCGCCGTGCGCTGAGGCGGGGAACTACTCTGGCCTACGTTCCGGGCGGCAGCTGGCGCGGACTTTCGGGCGCGCCCAGTTCGGTCGGGCCGTTGCGGTGCGGCAACTGACGCGGGCGTTCCCCCGCCGCGGCACTCAAGGACCGATCCTCGACGTCGGCGGTGGTGAGCCCTAACGGGGAGCGCTCGTCGCGCCCGCCGACCCGATCGGCCGGATACCCGCGCGAAGCCGCGGGGGTGTCGGGGGTCACAGCCGAGCTTCGAGGCTGTTCGTCGCGCTCGGAGCTCTCCGAATGGACCGTCACCTTGCGACTGCGCTTGAGGGAGAACGTGATCTCTTCGACCTCTTCGAACACCTGGCGCGCGGTGCGCAGCGGCGCGGCTGTGTTGTCGATCACGCGCGTGAGAATGGGCGGCACCAGCGGGCGAATCCAGCGCGCCGCCGCCCGGGTCGCGTCGGGCAGCGAGGGGATCAGCGGTGCGGCGCGTTCCGCCGGCATCTCTACCTCGCCGGCCGGCTCAATCTGCGCCGGCAGGTTCCTCGGCGTCGGCGGTGTATCGGATTGGTCTGCGCCAGAAGTGATTTCGGCGATGGCTCGGCTGGCGGCCTCGGCCTCGGCGGCGATCGGAAGATACATCTCCCCGTCGGCCTCGTGGTCCTCGTGGTCTTCGTTGGGGACCGGTTCGAGCGGCGCCCGCGACGACGGCGACCGAGGACCCTCGACGGCTGCGGCGACCCGACGGCGTTGCTGCTCGCGGTCGATCTCGATCTGCGCCTCGATGGCCAGCCGCGCCTGAGTGAGTTGGTGTTCGGCCCACAGGATCTCGGCCTCGCGACGAACTTCGGCCCGCTTAATCGCGATCGCGGTGTCCGAGTCGAGCTCGGCGCGCTCGCGCTCGGCGCGGGCCCTCGCGTGGCGGTCGTAGGTCGTCTCGCCGCGCCACGCCCGCAGGATGAGCGGCAGCAAGTACACCAACACGAAGAATGCGACCGTCGCCAGTCGCAGGATCAGCGCCCCGGTGCTGGCGAGGGTCAGGTCATTCATGGCGATCCACCGCGCGCCGAGGCCGTCGGGGTGTGCATCGGCAAGCACTCGTCGCCGAGCCTCGGCGACGACCTGCTCCTGGCGCGAAATGGTGGCGTCCAATTCGGGGGCCTGACCAGCTCGAGCCGCCAACGCCGCATCGAGCTCACGCTGTGCGTCGGCGAGAAGCTCGTTGGCAGTCCGGGTTTCGGGACCCGAACCGGGGTCGCCGGTGATCCGAGTCTGTGGGCACTGGGGGCTGGGGTGGTATTCGCAGCGAGCGACGACCAACGCATTGTCCTGACGGACGCGGGCCTGTGCGACGGCGTCGTCGAGTGCGCCGCGGGCATTGCGCGCCTGTTGCAGGATGGCCGACGGTTGCGCGACTGCCGGCACCGAATCGGCGGTGCGTAGCGCCCGTTCGTCGAGACGATGATCGATCGACCGGGAAAACACCGCGAGCGCGGCGAGCTCACCGACCATGACGCCGAGGGCAACCGCAACGAGTGCACGGCCCATGATGCCGGTCCGGCCGCGACGCGGCCCGCTCGCGATGCCGCGCGTCACCGCCCCGACCAGTAGTCCGAACCCGAACGTGCCGACGACAATCGCAGTCAGCGCAGCCACCGGGCCGCGGGTAGCAGCGTGCAGGGCCAACGCCGCGACAGCCCACGCCAAAGCCGCCCCCAGCATCACCACGGCGCCCGCGACTACATGGGTCGACCGCTCATGCCGCTCGCCCAGGTCTCGCCAGTGCCCGCCGCCGAGCCAGGTTAGAACCTCCTCGACCCGGGAGACGGCTGAGCGCTGCTCGGTTACCTCGTGGGCGCCCATCAAACTCAACACCTCCCGACTAACCAGCCTCCCAGCTGACCACCCGACACACCGAATCGAAGCGCCGGCATGTGGTCTTCTTCACAGCACCAGCAAACATGTGCCGGGCGAGCCGTCGCGCATGCTCGGCCCCGGCACGGGTATCCGACGCAAAATTCCTGCGACGCGGCCGGATCAGCGAAATTTCCGGTAGGGAGCGTGAGACGGTATAAGCCTATGCAGAACTACGACTACCTGACCTACGAAGAGTTCGGACGCAGGTTCTTCGAGGTCGCCGTCACCCCGGAGCGGGTCGCCGCGGCGTTCGCCGAAATAGCCGGCAATGAGTTCGCGATGGAACCGATCGCCCAGGGACCCGGCGGAATCGCCAAGGTGAGCGCGAATGTCAAGATTCACGATCCGCGGGTGACCCGGCGGCTGGGCGACAGCATCACCTTCGTCATCCACATCCCGCTGTCCATCGACTTGCTGCTCGACCTGCGGCTGGACAAGCAGCGATTCCAGGTCTCCGGCGATATCGCCTTGCGCGCCACGGCCCGGGCCGCCGAGCCCCTGGTGCTGATCGTCGACGTCGCGAAGCCGCGGCCCTCCGACATCACGGTCAATGTGTCGTCAAAGTCTTTTCGGGGTGAAATCTTGCGGATCCTGGCCGGTGTGGACGGGGAGATCCGCCGCTTCATCGCCCAGTACGTCGCCGACGAAATCGATGCGCCGGAATCGCAAGCCGCACAAGTCATCGATGTGGCCGAAAAACTGACCGAGGCCTGGCCCTAATACGCCGGCAGCGTTTACCAGTTCCGCCCGCGCGGGTATGCGGGGCCGAACGGCCGCGAACCAGGCCCCCATCCTACGAGGAGCGACAAGCCTTGGCACAAGTAGACGTTTCGACTTCGTCGGAGCTGAACCCCGCCGCCGCCTGGAAGTTGGCCTCCGATCTGGGCCGCTTCGGCGAATGGATGACGATCTTCGGTGGCTGGCGCGGCGAGATACCGTCCACGATCGAGCAAGGAACCAAGATCTCGTCGTGCATCAAAGTGAAGGGCTTCCGCAACGTCGTGCATTGGACGGTGACCCGCTACGACGAACCCAAATCGATTGAGCTGCAAGGCCGCGGGCGGGGCGGGATCCGGCTCACCGTGGCCATGGACGTCACCGACACGCACCCTGGGTCGATATTTCACCTCAACGCCGACATCAGCGGTGGGGTGCTCAGCGGGCCGATCGGCAAGGTCGTGGCCCGCGTGCTGCGCTCGGATGTCCGCAAATCGGTGGAAAACCTCGCCGCCCTGCACTAACTCGCGCATTAACGCCGGCACTCACCGGCCTGGATGGCTGGCGAACCACTCGCGTTCGGCCTGACGGATCCGTCTGCGGTCCATGCCCAGCCAGTCCAGGCCGGCTCCCAGGGCCATCAGTCCGACGATCGCAGCGGTCACCCCCGCACCAACCTGGCCGAGGGCGAAGTTGGCAACACATACCGCCAGCGCCAGGACGGCGGCCGCGACGACGAGAAGTCCCGGGGCGCGCACCGAATCCTGCGGGGGCCCATCAGGCCGGGTGTTTGCCCCATCGCTGACCGGGTTGCGGCTGTTGTGCTCCATCAGCGCCTCCATAGCTTGTGTGCGTTCGCCGCGTGCGTAGCTCCTTTCCGCTAGCTACCCGAAGACGGCCTGGCCAAACGATTTCGATGCACCGAGCGCCATGTGGGCGGGTGGCGGTCAGCCCCGATCGGGCGGCAACACCTTCCGCACGGGTCGCGCTTCGATGGCGTGGACGGTCAATGCGCGCCGGTGGATCCGCCATCCGTTCGCGCTCGACACGTACTCGTCGTCGTAGCGCAGATGCCAGATCACGTCGAGCACGTCGTCGGCGCGCTGTGTCCAGTGATGGGCTACGCATGCGACGCGCCCGCGCGCAGTGTCCGACGGTGGGTCCGCGTCATACACCTCACCGACAATCGCGTGCTCGGTACGCGTGACCGTGGCGACCGCCGCCAGCGCTTTCGCGATGGCCGGCCGTCCGCGGTGCGGGTGAACGGGGGTCAGGATATTCGGCGGTTCTGGCACTATCAGTTGGGCGTCGACCGTGAAAAGCGATGCGACAGCATCGAATTGGCGATCGTCGACGCCGGCGGCATATCGGTGCACCAAATCGGCGAGAGCGGCCCGGTCGTCCGCGGAAACGGTCATGGCTAGATCGTCGGCGGCGCGAGCGTCATGCGGACCGCCTCGGCCAGGGCGGCGGCCCGCCGATCGGTGAACACGTCCTCGAGCTTGACCGGGCGACCGTCCGGACCGGTCAGCGGGACGCGCCAGTTCGGATACTCGTCGGTGGTGCCGGGCTGATTCTGCGTCCGCCGATCTCCGACCGCGTCGGTCAGCGCCACCCCGAGCAGCCGGGACGGCGTTCTACCCAGGTAGCGGTAGAGGGCGACAACCACGCGCTCCGGATCGTCGTCGTCGGCGGCGAGCAGACCTACCCGCCGCAGCTCGCCCAGCCAACCCGCCAACTCGGTCCGGTCGGCTTCGAGCTCCTCGGCGACCGGCCGGGTCAACAAACCCAGCGACTCCCGCAACCGGACGTGGTCGCCGGCGAGATAACCGGCGGTGGGCGGCAGATCGTGAGTGGTCACCGAGGACAGGCAGTACTCGCGCCAGCGTTCGGCGGGCAGGGGACCACCGGTTCCCTCCCGGTCCAGCTCGAACCACAGAATCGAAGTGCCCAGCACGCCGCGGAGTAAGAGGTAATCGCGTACCCAGGGCTCCACGGTGCCGAGATCCTCGCCGACCACCAATGCCCCGGCGCGGTGCGCTTCCAGCGCGACGATGCCGACCATCGCCTCGTGGTCATAGCGCACGTAGGTGCCGTCGGTGGGCGGCGCCCCCTCCGGGATCCACCACAGCCGAAACAACCCGATGATGTGGTCGATGCGCACGCCGCCGGCATGGCGCAGCACCGCCCGGATCAGCGCCCGGAACGGCCGGTACTCGTGCTCGTCCAGCCGATCCGGGCGCCACGGCGGTTGCGACCAATCCTGGCCCCGCTGGTTGAACTCATCGGGCGGCGCCCCCGCCGTCACCCCCAGCGCCAGCACATCCTGCAGGGCCCAGGCGTCGGCGCCGCAGGGATGAACGCCGACGGCCAGGTCATGCATGATGCCCAGTGCCATCCCGGCGCGAACGGCCTGCGACTGGGCCGCGGCCAATTGTTCGTCGAGCTGCCACTGCAGCCAGCGGTGAAAATCGATTGCCTCCGCATGTTTTGCGGCGAACCTGGCCACCCCGATGGCCGTGGGGTGGCGCAGGAAATCCGGCCAGGTGCGCCAGTCGCCGCCGTACTTTTCGGCCAGCGCGCACCACACCGCGAAGTCGTCGAGGGCTCGGCCTTCGCGCTCGCGGAAGGCGGCATAGGCCAGCTCGCGGCCGGCCGACCTCGGTGCCCGGTAGAGCACCGTCAACGCCTCCCGCTTGGCTGCCCACGCCGTGTCTCGGTCGATGGCATCGACACCGTCGGCGTGCTGTTGGACTCGCTCCCGCAGCCGTCGCAGCCGCCCGCGCTTGGCCAGGCTGCCGTACTCGGGGATGGCCTCGACGCGCAGGTAGAGCGGGTTGAAGAACCGCCGCGAGGTCGGAAGATACGGCGACGGCTCCATCCGCGCGGATGGCCCCGAGAACTGGGCCGCGTGCAGCGGGTTGACCAGCAGGTAGTCGGCGCCGTGCCGGGCGGCCGACCACACCGCCAAGTCGGCCAAGTCGGTGAGATCGCCGACGCCCCAGGACTGCTCGGACCGCACGCTGTACAGCTGAGCGGCCAGGCCCCAGGCTCGTCGAGCGCCGAGCTGCTCCGGCACACCGAGCCAGTCCGGCGTCACGATCAGGGCCGCGCTGGTCTCGGTACCCCTGGACCGCAGGTGCACGCGGTGATAGCCCAGCGGCAGGTCGGCCGGAAGCATGAAGCTGGCCTCGCCGACCCACCGCCCGTCCAGATTGAACGGCGGGGTGAAGTTGTCGACCTGCCCTACGCCGCCGTGCACCGTGCCATCCTCGAGACGCAGCAGCACCTCGGCAGGATCCCCGTGCGTGACATGCACCCAGAACCGAGTCGGCGTACCGGTGCGCGCGACAATGGTCGCCGGCAACTGCCGCGCCCAATACGAGCGCAATTGCGCCGCCAGAGCCTCGTTGCGTTCTTGTTCCGTGCCGGCGGCCACGCCGAGCGCGCCGAGCACGGCGACCAGCGTGCTCTCCGAGATCTGCACCCGACGCCCCGTCCAGTCGTCGAATTGGGTGGCGATGCCGAACCGCCCGGCAAGTTCGACCAACGACGGGGCGAGCTCACTCATGCTGTCATCTTGCTGCCAAACCCCGTGCGGCACGACGCGGGGGAGGCCCGACGATTTTGCTGGCCCCCGCGTACCCGTGCGGATCACACCCGGTGGCGCGGGCTCCGCCGGGGTGCCCGCTCGACAGGACGGGGTGGCCGTGCGCCGCTACGATCCCAGTGGGCATACGAATTATCCGGGCCGGGGGATTCCGTGGGACGTGGAAATCGCCAGCTCAGCGGCGCTTGCCAGGATGGCGGCCGCCGCGATCGCCACAATGCGGGCGACCGGATCGATGGACACGACAAGGCTTGGGAGTGAACGCCACATTGCGCTACATGGCGAGGTCATTGCGCGTGGCTTACCGTTATCGATGTAATTCGCGCGCTGGACGGTGTCCAGGCGTTCTCACAGACCGGATGGTGAATTAGTGGCGGAAGACAGTCGCGGGCAGCGCGGCTCGGGGTACGGCCTCGGGTTATCGACGCGCACGCAGGTGACCGGCTATCAATTCCTCGCACGCCGGACGTCCATGGCGCTGACCCGGTGGCGGGTCCGCATGGAGGTCGAGCCGGGACGACGGCAGACGCTGGCCATTGTCGCGTCGGTGTCCGCGGCGGTGGTGATCTGCCTGGGTGCGCTGCTGTACTCGTTCATCAGCCCGGCCGGACAGGTCGGCGACTCGCCGATCATCGCTGACCGCGACTCCGGGGCGCTGTATGTCCGCGTCGGCGACAAGCTCTACCCGGCGCTGAACCTGGCATCGGCCCGGTTGATCACCGGACGCCCGGACAACCCGCACCTGGTGCGGTCCAGCCAGATCGCCAACATTCCGCGCGGTCCCATGGTGGGCATCCCGGGCGCGCCATCAACCTTCGGGGCGAAGACTCCGACGTCGTCGTCCTGGCTGATCTGTGACACGGTGGCCGGCTCGACCGGCGTCGGCTCGCCCTCGGGTGTGACGGTCACGGTGATCGACGGCACGCCCGACCTCAGCAACCGCCGCCGGGTCCTGAACGGCTCGGACGCGGTGGTGTTGAGCTACAGCGGCGACACCTGGGTGATCCGGGAGGGGCGCCGGTCGCGCATCGACGCGGCCAACCGCTCGGTGTTGTTGCCGCTGGGATTGACGCCCGAACAAATCAGCATGGCCAAGCCGATGAGCCGCGCCCTGTTCGACGCGTTGCCGGTCGGTCCCGAGCTGACCGTCCCGGAGGTGCAGAACGCGGGCGCCCCGGCGACCTTCCCCGGCGCGCCGGGCCCGATCGGGACGATCCTCGTCACGCCGCAAATCAGTGGGCCGCAACAGTATTCGCTGGTGCTTGCCGATGGTGTGCAGACCCTGCCACCGCTGGTCGCCCAGATCATGCAGAACGCCGGCGGTGCGAACAACAGCAAGCCGGTGACCGTGGAACCGGCCGCGCTGGCGAAGATGCCGGTGGTCAACAAACTGGACCTGTCGTCCTACCCCGACAACCCGTTGAATGTCACCGACCTGCGCGAGAATCCGTCGACCTGCTGGTGGTGGCAGAAGACCAGCGGTGAAAATCGGGCTCGCATCCAGGTGGTGTCCGGCCCGACCATCCCGGTCTCCCAGTCCGAGACGAAAAAGGTCGTCTCGCTGGTGAAGTCCGACACCACCGGCCGCACCGCCGACCAGGTCTATTTCGGACCCAACTTCGCCAACTTCGTGGCCGTCACCGGTAACGATCCCGGCGCCAAAACCACCGAATCGCTATGGTGGTTGACCGATGCCGGTGCTCGATTCGGCGTCGACGATACCCGTGAGGTGCGTGAGGCCTTGGGCTTGCAAACCACACCGAGTTTGGCGCCGTGGGTGGCCCTCCGACTCCTTCCGCAGGGCCCGACGTTGTCCAGGGCTGATGCGTTGGTGCAGCACGACACCCTCCCGATGGATACATCCCCTGCAGAGTTGGTGGTACCGAAGTGAAGCGTGGATTTGCCCGGCCGCAACCGGAGAAGCCGCCGGTCATCAAGCCGGAAAACATCGTCCTGCCGACACCGCTGAGCATTCCCCCGCCGGAGGGTAAGCCCTGGTGGATGGTCGTGGTTGGCGTGCTGGTGGTCGGCTTGCTGATCGGCATGATCGCCATGACGTTCGCCAGCGGCTCCCGCGTATTCGGTGGCGCCGGCGCGATCTTCCCGATCTTCATGATCGGTGGCGTCGCGATGATGATGTTCGGCGGTCGGTTCGGCGGTCAGCAGCAGATGAGCCGTCCCAAGCTCGACTCGATGCGCGCCCAGTTCATGCTGATGCTGGACATGCTGCGGGAAACCGCGCACGAGTCGGCCGACAGCATGGACGCCAACTACCGCTGGTTCCACCCGGCGCCGGACACCCTGAGCGCCGCGGTGGGATCGTCGCGGATGTGGGAACGCAAGCCCGACGGTAAGGACCTCAACTTCGGTGTCGTCCGTGTCGGCGTGGGGATGACCCGGCCCGAGGTGACCTGGGGTGAGCCCCAGAACATGCCGACCGACATCGAGCTCGAACCCGTGACCGGCAAGGCGCTGCAGGAATTCGGTCGCTACCAAAGCGTCGTCTACAACCTGCCCAAGATGGTCTCGCTGCTCGTCGAGCCCTGGTACGCGCTAGTCGGCGACCGTCCGCAAGTCTTGGGTCTGATGCGGGCGATCGTCTGCCAGTTGGCCTTCTCGCACGGCCCCGACCACGTGCAGATGGTCGTGGTCAGTTCGGACTTGGACGAATGGGATTGGGTCAAGTGGCTTCCGCACTTCGGTGACTCCCGTCGCCAGGACGCGGCCGGCAACGCGCGGATGGTCTACAGCTCGGTGCGCGAATTCGCCGCCGAGCAGGCTGAATTGTTCGCCGGGCGTGGATCTTTCACGCCCCGCCACGCCAGCTCGTCGGCGCAGACGCCGACACCGCACACCGTGATCATCGCCGATGTTGTTGACCCGCAATGGGAATACGTCATCAGCGCCGAAGGTGTCGACGGCGTGACATTCTTCGACCTGACCGGGGCTTCCATGTGGACGTCGGTGCCGGAGCGGACGCTGCGGTTCGACGACAAGGGCGTGATCGAGGCGCTGCCCCGCGACCGCGACACCTGGATGGTGATCGACGACAAGCCATGGTTCTTCGCGCTGACCGACCAGCTCAGCGCCATCGAAGCCGAGGAGTTCGCCCAGAAGCTGGCGCACTGGCGCCTCGCCGAAGCCTACGAGGAGATCGGCCAGCGGGTCGCCCACATCGGCGCCCGAGACATCTTGTCCTACTACGGAATCGACGATCCAGGCAACATCGACTTCGATTCGCTGTGGGGTTCCCGGACCGACACGATGGGCCGCTCACGGTTGCGGGTGCCGTTCGGCAACCGCTCCGACAACGGCGAATTGCTGTTCCTGGACATGAAGTCGCTGGACGAGGGCGGCGACGGTCCGCACGGTGTCATGTCCGGAACGACGGGTTCCGGTAAGTCGACGCTGGTGCGCACCGTAATCGAGTCGCTCATGCTCGCCCATCCGCCCGAGGAGTTGCAGTTCGTGCTGGCCGACCTCAAGGGTGGGTCGGCGGTAAAGCCGTTCGCCGGGGTGCCGCACGTCTCCCGCATCATCACCGACCTCGAAGAAGACCAGGCGCTGATGGAACGGTTCCTGGACGCGCTCTGGGGCGAGATCGCCCGTCGCAAGGCGGTGTGCGACAACGCCGGTGTCGACGACGCCAAGGAATACAACTCGGTGCGGGCCCGGATGCGGGCCCGCGGCCAGGACATGCCGCCGCTGCCGATGCTCGTCGTCGTCATCGACGAGTTCTACGAATGGTTCCGCATCATGCCGACCGCGGTCGACGTCCTCGACTCGATCGGCCGGCAGGGCCGCGCATACTGGATCCACCTGATGATGGCCTCGCAGACCATCGAAAGCCGGGCCGAAAAGCTCATGGAGAACATGGGTTATCGCCTGGTGCTCAAAGCCCGCACCGCGGGCGCGGCACAGGCCGCCGGTGTGCCCAACGCCGTCAACCTGCCCGCACAGGCCGGTTTGGGGTACTTCCGTCGGAGCCTGGAGGACATCGTCCGGTTCCAGGCGGAGTTCCTGTGGCGCGACTACTACGCCCGGGGTGTCGACGCCGACGGCGACGAGGCGCCGGTGTTGGTGCACAGCATCGATTACATTCGCCCGCAGCTGTTCACCACCTCGTTCACGCCGCTCGAGGTCAGTGTCGGCGGGCCGGAGATCGAGCCGGAAGCCATCATCGGCAATGGTGAGCTGCTCGACGGGGAGCCGGTCGAGGTCGAAGAAGAAGACGAGGAAGGCATCCGGACGCCCAAGGTCGGCACGGAGATCATCAACCAGCTCCGCAAGATCGATTTCGAGCCGTACCGGCTGTGGCAGCCGCCGCTGACCCAGCCGGTCGCGATCGACGACCTGGTCAACCGATTCCTGGGCCGGCCGTGGCACCAGGATTACGGCACCGCCCGGGATCTGGTCTTCCCGATCGGCATCATCGACCGGCCGTTCAAGCATGACCAGCCGCCGTGGACGGTCGACACTTCCGGGCCGGGCGCCAACGTGTTGATCCTGGGTGCGGGCGGTGCGGGAAAGACGACGGCACTGCAGACGCTGATCTGCGCCGCGGCGCTGACCCACACGCCCGAGCAAGTCCAGTTCTACTGCCTGGCATACAGCAGCACGGCGTTGACGACGATCGCGCGTCTTCCGCACGTGGGTGAGGTCGCCGGTCCGACCGATCCGTACGGTGTCCGCCGGACGGTGGCCGAGTTGCTAGCACTGGTGCGTGACCGTAAGCGCAGCTTCCTGGAATACGGCATCGCCTCGATGGACGTGTTCCGCCGCCGCAAGTTCGGCGGTGAGGCCGGACCGGTACCCAACGACGGCTTCGGCGACGTTTACCTGGTGATCGACAACTACCGCGCGCTCGCCGAGGAGAACGAGGTGTTGATCGAACAGGTCAACCAGATCATCAACCAGGGTCCCTCGTTCGGGGTGCACGTGGTGGTGACGGCCGACCGCGAATCGGAGCTGCGCCCGCCGGTCCGTAGCGGGTTCGGTTCCCGCATCGAATTGCGCCTGGCCGCAGTCGAAGACGCCAAGTTGGTGCGCTCCCGCTTCGCCAAGGATGTTCCGGTCAAGCCCGGACGCGGCATGGTTGCGGTCAACTACGTGCGCCTGGACAGCGATCCGCAGGCGGGTCTGCACACGCTGGTGGCCCGGCCCGCAATGGCCAGCACCGCCGACAAGATCTTCGAATCCGACAGTGTCATCGCGGCCGTCAGCCGGCTGGCAAGCGGCCAGGCGCCGCCGGTGCGCCGGCTGCCGGCCCGGTTCGGGGTGGAGCAGGTGCGCGAACTCGCCGCCCGCGACCACCGCCAAGGCGTGGGTGTGGGCGGAATTGCTTGGGCCATCTCGGAATTGGACTTGGCGCCGGTGTACCTCAATTTCAACGAGAACGCCCACTTGATGGTGACCGGCCGACGCGAGTGCGGCCGCACCACGACACTGGCGACGATCATGTCCGAGATCGGTCGGCTGTATGCGCCCGGATCCAGCACCGCACCGACACCGCCACAGGGCAAGCCGTCGGCCCAGGTCTGGCTCATCGACCCGCGCCGTCAGCTGTTGACCACGCTGGGCACCGAGTATGTGGAAAGGTTCGCCTACAACCTGGATGGCGTGCACGCCATGGTCGGCGAGTTGGCGGCCACCCTGGCCACCCGACAGCCTCCGCCCGGTCTGTCCGCCGAGGAGTTGCTGTCGCGGTCGTGGTGGAGCGGCCCGGAGATCTTCCTGATCGTCGACGACGTCCAGCAGCTGCCGCCCGGCTTCGATTCGCCGCTGCAGCAGATCGCTCCGTGGGTGACGCGGGCCGCGGACGTCGGTCTGCATGTCCTGGTCACCCGCACCTTCGGCGGTTGGTCCTCGGCGGGCAGCGACCCGATCCTGCGGGCGCTGCACCAGGCGAACACCCCGTTGCTGGTGATGGACGCCGACCCCGACGAGGGCTTCATCCGCGGCAAGATGAAGGGTGGCCCGCTGCCCCGTGGTCGAGGCCTGCTGATGGCCGAAGACACCGGTGTGTTCGTCCAGGTGGCGGCGACCGAAATACGCAAGTAGTGGCTAGTCGCCGAGTGGGGCTTGACCCCGGGTTAATCGTGGTCGAGCCTGGTCAAGCCCAACTCAGCGGCAACGCCTTGAGCGCGAACGTCTTTGACGGGAACAGAATCTCGGGCTTGTAGTCCAACGGGACCTCGAAGTCGGGGATCTGCTTCAACCATTCCGAGACGATCACGGTCAGCTCGATACGCGCCAGGTGAGAACCCAGGCAGCGATGCGGACCGCCGCCGAAACCCCAGTGCCGGTGCACCTTTCCGTCCATCACCAACTCGTCGGTCGACACCGAGTCGGTGCCGTCGCGGTTGATCGCGGCCATGCACAGCCGCACCGGAGTGCCCGCCGGTAGCGTCATGCCGCCGATCTCGACCATTTCGGTCGTCACTCGGGGCGCAACCGGCGCGGATGGTTCCAGCCGGACGATCTCCTCGATGAAGACCCTGGTCTGCCTTGGGTTGTCGCGAAGCATATCTCGCAGCTCGGGTCGGCGCGCCAACTCGTAGATCGCGTAACCGATCGCCGCGGTCACCGTGTCCAGACCGGCCAGGATCAACAAGTGACTCATGCCGAGTAGTTCGAGATCGCTGAAGTTGCCCTCGCCGGTCATCACCTTGGACAGCATGTCCGATCCCGGATTCTGCCGCCGCGCCGCAATGACGTCACTCAGATAGTTCAGTAGCGCGATCCCCTTCGCCAGGTCCTCCTGGCTAAGATTCGGCTTGTCGGCGATAACGGCGTCTTTCCATTCGATCAGCATGTCGCGGTCTTCCAGCGGCAGGCCGTAGAGGTCGAGAAACACCTGAAATGGGTACAGGCGCGCGAACTCCGCCATGACCTCGCAGTGGCCCCGACCGGCGAATGCGCCAATCATGTCGGCGGCATGGCGTTCCAGCACGGGCCGGGACTGGCTCAACGCATGCGGGCTGAAGTACGGCTGCAGAATCTTGCGGTAGCGGGTGTGCTCGGGCGGATCGAACGCCAACGGGACCACAGGCAGTGGGTAGCCCGGGGGCTGTAGCGCCAACCGCGACGAGAAAACCTTCGGATTACGCAACGCCGCCAGGACGTCCTCGCGCCGCGTCAGGTAGTAGAAGCCGTTCATGAACACGACCGGACCCGCGTCCCGCAGCACCTTCCATCCGACGCCGCGGTCTTCGGTCATGGGCAAGCTGACGTAGTCGAGCCGCGGTAGGTAGAAGTCACCTGCCTGGTAGTCGCCCAGGGTGCTCATGTGCTCTATCTCCGCTTGTCGTCTTGAATTTGGGGTCACCGCGTCGTCACCGAATGTGGCGGCACATCAATATCCCACGGGATTCGCGGCGGCTCCAATCCGGCTGGCGGACCATCGAACTGGCCGGCCGCGGCCGTCGACAAATCTTCTAGAATTGGCCACCGACTGTGTACCTATCGATGCAAACAAGTCCGAACCGGCCGATTTCGCGGCGCCGTTCGGGGGAGGGAACCTAGTGAGGGTTCGTCTCGAGAAGTCCAAATGCGTTGGCCACGCTCAGTGTTATGCGGTCGACCCGAACTTGTTCCCGATCGACGAATCGGGCTATTCCACGCTCGAGGAGCACGTCGTGCCCCCCGAGCAGATCGAGGTGACCCGCGACGGGGTGGCCTCGTGCCCCGAGATGGCACTGGTTTTAGAACAAGACGGACACGCGGATTGAGGGTGTGTGCACGCCCCGCGTTGAAACCTCAAGCGAACCGAAGGTGAACAACCGGACGCAATAAATGAACATGAGTTGGCCGGGAATGAACAATGGTTGGCTCGGCATGAATAGTTGGCATCACCGGTCGGCGATGACGCTGACGAGCCATTAATGTCTTCCACGAGCGGCAGTTCAGCGCAATGAGCTGTCGCTCGGTTGCTGACAGCGGGGGCGATCGACGCGGGACGGGTAGGCCGCTCGTGTCACGGCCCGGAAAAACGATGGTGGAGCGCGTTTTCCGGGACCGTGAGGCGGACACACCGGACGCGGTCGGATTGCTCGCTGCCCGGACTGCCGACGGCTGGATGCGCCTGACATCCAACGAGTCGGCCGTCCACGGTGGCAATTGCCGAAGCGGCCAAAAGTTCGTGACGTTCTTATGCGATAGCCCAAATTCAATTGCGGCCATTTGAGGAGGACACGGTGTTCGACTTCGGGGCGTTACCGCCCGAAATCAATTCCGGTCGCATGTACGCGGGCCCCGGATCGGGGCCGATGATGGCTGCGGCCGCAGGGTGGGACGCGCTGTCGGCGGAGTTGGCCATGGCGGCCAGCGGCTACCGTTCGGTGATCGCCGAGCTGACCGCCGGGCCGTGGATCGGGCCCGCCTCGCAGCGGATGATTGCCGCGGTGTTGCCCTACCTGACCTGGCTCAGCGGCATGGCCGCCGACACGGAGCAGACCGCCATCCAGGCTCGCAGCGCCGCGGCGGCTTTCGAGACAGCGTTCATGATGACTGTGCCCCCGCCAGTGATCGCCGCCAACCGCATGCAACTGGCGATCCTGATATCGACGAACTTCTTCGGCCAGAACACGCCGGCGATCGCCGCCACCGAAGCCCACTACGTTGCGATGTGGGCCCAAGACGCCGCCGCGATGTACAGCTACGCGGCGGCGTCCGCGATCGATACGCAACTGCCGCCGATCACGTCGTCGCCGCAAACCACCAACCCGGAAGGAACGACCAACCAGGCGCTCGCCACCAGCAAGGCGGCCGCAGAGCCGGCCGGGAAATCCGGACAGACAGCGGCGAGCACCACCCAGATGGCCACCAACGGCACGGTGCCCCAACTGTTGCAACAGCTCGCGACGGCGCCCGTGACGGCCGATCCGTCCAGCACCGCCGCAACGGATCCGCCCTGGTGGGCTGGGTGGCTAGGCATCCCGACCCCGAGCAACCCCATGGGGCTCAACCCGAGCTTCTTTAATACCTTGCGCCAGGCCCTGCAGGCTTACTTCGGCGTCGGTATCGGCAACTTCGGCTACGGCATTGGCCAGCAGCTGACGTTCGGTACCGGTGCGACGGCCGGTGCTAGTGGTGCGTGGTACCCGACGCCGCAGTTCGCTGGACTGGCAGCACTCGGCGGTGGTCACCCCGGCGGCATTGCGGCAGCGAACTTCGCCAGCTCGATCAAGGTGGGCGGATTGTCGGTGCCCTCCACGTGGACCGGCGCCACACCACCCGTCGTCGAGGAACCGGCGATCCACGCCACGACCGTCAACTACACCGCGCCGGCAGCCGCAGGCCCCACCAACAACGGTGTCTTGCAGGGCATGCCCATGGGCGGTACGGGCCGACGCGGCGCCGCCGGCTTCACCCACAAATACGGCTTCAAACGAAGTGTTCTCATTCGACCTCCGTCCGCGGGATAACACGATGGACACTTCGATTTCTTCAACAAATAAAAAGCGTCCAAAAGATGAACAGAAGTTGTCCGGGTCTGAACAGTTCGCGGGGAGACGGCATGGCAAACCGCGATCAAACTAACGTCATTGTTGGGAAAGCCCGCCGGCGTGTGTGCCGGACGGTTATCGAGGAAGGAATCACATGTCGTTTGTGACAACGCGGCCAGAAGCGTTGGCGGCGGCGGCGGGTACGTTGCAAGGGATCGGTTCGGCGTTGACCGCCCAGAATGCCGCGGCCGCGGGGCCGACGACGGGCGTGGTGCCGGCCGCGGCCGACGGCGTCTCCACGATGGTTGCCGCGCAATTTGCCGCGCACGCGCATATGTATCAGACCATCAGCGCCCAGGCGGACTCGATTCACCAACTATTCGTCCAGACCCTGCGCACCAGTTCGGATTCGTACGCGCTCACGGAAGCGGCCAACGCGGCCGCGGCGGGCTAAGGAGATCACAATGATGGATTTTGGGGCGTTACCTCCGGAGGTGAATTCGGCTCGCATGTATGCGGGTGCGGGGTCGACGTCGATGACGACGGCGGCGTCGGCGTGGCGTTCTCTTGCGGCGGAGTTGAATTCGGCTGCGATGGGTTATGAGAACGTGGTGACGCAGTTGGCGAG
The DNA here is from genome assembly GCF_010727605.1 of Mycobacterium simiae. Lineage (NCBI taxonomy): Bacteria > Bacillati > Actinomycetota > Actinomycetes > Mycobacteriales > Mycobacteriaceae > Mycobacterium > Mycobacterium simiae. The sequence goes on along the minus strand of NZ_AP022568.1, from coordinate 5,574,353 downwards.
TGAGGAGTGGCTGGGTGCGGCCTCGGCTGCTGCGGTGCAGGCGTTGACTCCGTATGTGACGTGGATGAAGGCCACGGCGGTTCAGGCTGAGCACACGGCGTCGCAGTTGTCTTCTGCGGCGGCGGCGTTTGAGAGTGCGTTCCAGTCGGTGGTGCCGCCGCCGTTGGTGGCGCAGAACCGTGCGTTGTTGATGCAGGCGTTGCAGACCAACGTGTTGGGTCAAAACACCAGTGTGATTGCCCAGTTGGAAGCGCAGTACGGGCACATGTGGGCGCAGGACTCCAGCACTATGTTTAGCTATGCTGCGCAGTCGTCGACGGCGACGAAGGTGACTCCGTTCAAAGAGGCGCCCGAGGTCACCAACGCGAACGGTCAGGCTCAACAGGGCAGTGCGGTCAGCTCGGCGACGAGTACCGCCGCGGGTAATGCCAGTAGCACGACGGCGAGCGCGATCACGCAGACGCCTAAGGCGTTGGCCGCCGCGGCTACTCCGACTGCGACGGATCCGTTCAGCGAAATATGGTTTTTGCTGACCGGGCAGACGACGTTGCCGACGAGCTTCGCCAACTTCGTCAATGGTTTGAGTCCGTTTGCCGGTTTCGCTTATAACACTGAGGGTTTGCCGTACTTCAGTGTTGGTATGGGTAACTTCGGTGTGCAGATCGCCAAGAGTACCGGGGCTATTGGTGGTGCGGCTGCCAGTGCGGCGGCGGCGGCGCCTAAGGGTTTGGCTGGTTTGGGTGGCATGCTGGGCGGCGGTGCGGCTCACGCCGCTCCGGCGGTGGCCGCGGGGCTGGGTAATGCGGCCTCGGTCGGTAAGTTGTCGGTTCCGGCGGTGTGGTCTGGGGCGGCGCCGGCGATTAGTCATGCCACCGCGGTGCCGGTGAGTGCGATCAGTGCTGCCCCCGAAGCTGCCGGATCGGGGAATCTGCTCGGTGGCATGCCCTTGGCGGGCATGGGTGGTGCACATGGCTTCGGCGCGTCGGGACCACGGTACGGTTTCAAACCCACCGTCATGGCCCGCCCACCCTTCGCCGGCTAACCCACCGCGCGATTGTGGAATGCACGCACGACGGTCAATGCCGTCGTGCGTGCATTCCGTTGGGGCATCAACGGGTTAGCGCCTAAAAGCGGTCCGCGCATTGCACCGGTTTGACCGTTTTGCGGCTGTTTAGCCGTTCGCGACGCGGCTTTTTGCCGCTGGCGGATTTTTATCCGAAACTGGTGTTTTTTGTCGCCCGTCAATTGACGGGCATGCCCGCAAATAGCAAACTCCGGCACGCTGAGCTGTTTGCATATCTTCGCAGGTGGCCGCCGCACCCGCGCGGCAGGACCGCTCGCCTGGCATCTTCGACGTCTGTCGGATAGTCCCGGCCCGTTCGGCGGCTGGTCGTGCGTTCGGTGACGCCACGGACCTTTGCCGCCGGTTCCCATCGTTTTAACCTCGCTTCCGACAACTTCGGGTCAGGTCGTCGACACTGCACTTGCGAGGAACACATGCCATTCCAACGGGCCGCTTCGTAGCACATGGACTACGGTGCCGTACCGCCAGAAATCACCTCGGGTCTGATCTATACGGGCCCGGGATCGGGCCCGCTGATGGCCGCCGCCGCTGCCTGGGACGGGCTGGCCGCGGAATTAGGCACCGCAGCCAGCGGCTACAGCTCGGTCATCGCGGAGCTGACCGCCGGCCGGTGGCTTGGGCCCGCCGCCGCGTCGATGGTGTCCGCGGCGGCACCTTTCGTGACGTGGCTGGTCGCCGCGACCGCCCAGGCCGAGCAGGCCGCCGCCCAGGCCCGCGCGGCCGCGGCCGCTTTCGAGACCGCGTTCGCGATGACGGTGCCGCCACCGGTGATTGCGGCCAACCGCATGCTGCTGGCGACCCTGATTGCGACCAATTTCTTCGGCCAGAACACGCCGGCGATCGCGGCCACCGAGGCCGAGTACCTGCAGATGTGGGCCCAGGACGCCGCAGCGATGTACGGGTATGCCGCAGCGTCGGCCGCCGCGACCGAGCTGTCGCCGTTCGAGGCGCCGCCCGACACCACCACCCCGGACGCGACGAGCGACCAGGCACTCGCGGTGGCCCAGGCCACCGCCGAGCCCGCGGGCCAGTCCGGGCAGACCGCCGCCGGGGTTGCGTCGCAGCTCGGTTCGACCGATGCGGTTCCCCAAGCGCTGCAACAGCTTACGACGGCGACAGCCGCCAATCCCACGGCCGCGGCGACCGACCCGCCGTGGTGGTCGGGCTGGTTCACCATTCCCACTCCGGACAACCCGATGGGGCTGACTCCCAGCTTCTTCACCGTCGTCTTCAAGAACTTGACCGGCTTTCCGTATTTCGGGACCGGGATAGGAAGCTTCGGCTATTCGATTCAGCAGCAGCTCACGTTCGGGGCGGGAACCACCGCCGGCGCGTCCGGTGCCTGGTATCCGACCCCGCAGTTCGCCGGGCTTGCGGCCCTGGGCGGCGGCCATCCGGGCGGAATTGCGGCGAATTTGGCGTCCTCGACCAAGATCGGTGGACTGTCGGTGCCGTCCGCGTGGGGCAGTGTCCCCAGCGGAGCGCAGGAATCGGCCATTCCGGCGACGACCGTCACCCAGGTGGCACCCTCCGGGCCTGGGCCCACCAACAACGGCATCTTGCAGGGCATGCCCATGAATGGCATGGGACGGCGCGGCGCCGCCGGCTTCAGCCACAAATACGGCTTCAAACACGCCGTGCTGGCTCGACCACCCTCGGCGGGATGACCTCCATTCCTATGAGTGCATCTGGACAACCGCGATCCGACAACAATCAGGAGGCAACATGTCGATGGATTTTGGGGCGTTACCTCCGGAGGTGAATTCGGCTCGCATGTATGCGGGTGCGGGGTCGACGTCGATGACGACGGCGGCGTCGGCGTGGCGTTCTCTTGCGGCGGAGTTGAATTCGGCTGCGATGGGTTATGAGAACGTGGTGACGCAGTTGGCGAGTGAGGAGTGGCTGGGTGCGGCCTCGGCTGCTGCGGTGCAGGCGTTGACTCCGTATGTGACGTGGATGAAGGCCACGGCGGTTCAGGCTGAGCACACGGCGTCGCAGTTGTCTTCTGCGGCGGCGGCGTTTGAGAGTGCGTTCCAGTCGGTGGTGCCGCCGCCGTTGGTGGCGCAGAACCGTGCGTTGTTGATGCAGGCGTTGCAGACCAACGTGTTGGGTCAAAACACCAGTGTGATTGCCCAGTTGGAAGCGCAGTACGGGCACATGTGGGCGCAGGACTCCAGCACTATGTTTAGCTATGCTGCGCAGTCGTCGACGGCGACGAAGGTGACTCCGTTCAAAGAGGCGCCCGAGGTCACCAACGCGAACGGTCAGGCTCAACAGGGCAGTGCGGTCAGCTCGGCGACGAGTACCGCCGCGGGTAATGCCAGTAGCACGACGGCGAGCGCGATCACGCAGACGCCTAAGGCGTTGGCCGCCGCGGCTACTCCGACTGCGACGGATCCGTTCAGCGAAATATGGTTTTTGCTGACCGGGCAGACGACGTTGCCGACGAGCTTCGCCAACTTCGTCAATGGTTTGAGTCCGTTTGCCGGTTTCGCTTATAACACTGAGGGTTTGCCGTACTTCAGTGTTGGTATGGGTAACTTCGGTGTGCAGATCGCCAAGAGTACCGGGGCTATTGGTGGTGCGGCTGCCAGTGCGGCGGCGGCGGCGCCTAAGGGTTTGGCTGGTTTGGGTGGCATGCTGGGCGGCGGTGCGGCTCACGCCGCTCCGGCGGTGGCCGCGGGGCTGGGTAATGCGGCCTCGGTCGGTAAGTTGTCGGTTCCGGCGGTGTGGTCTGGGGCGGCGCCGGCGATTAGTCATGCCACCGCGGTGCCGGTGAGTGCGATCAGTGCTGCCCCCGAAGCTGCCGGATCGGGGAATCTGCTCGGTGGCATGCCCTTGGCGGGCATGGGTGGTGCACATGGCTTCGGCGCGTCGGGACCACGGTACGGTTTCAAACCCACCGTCATGGCCCGCCCACCCTTCGCCGGCTAACCCACCCACCCGGCACCGAGCGGACGCACCGTGACCACCGCAAACCGTGACCAGCGCGTCCGGCGTAGCTGGTATCGAGCACCGGCGCACTTGCCGTATGCATTTGCGCAGGCAGCGGCGACCGACGCCGCGGCTGGACGGCATGACGCCGAGCACCGGCACCCCATGGCGGCGTTGCTGCCGGCGCGGCCGATTAACGGCCGGAAGATTTTTACTCAGCCAGCGGTGGCATCGCAGAAAACAAATCCCTGCCAGCGACCCTCGACGACGGGGCAGGCTTGCCTGTGGCAGTACTGTGATTTCGCTGCTCAGGGACCCCAAAGAGGCCAGAACGCTGTTACTGTGTCGTTACTGAAAGTGAATTCGCCGTACTGTTCCGTGAACAATTGTGAACGGACGGTCCGCGAAACAGGCTTAATCGAAGAAGGTCATCTACTCTCATGCAGAGAGTTTGGGGATTACGGAGGAGGAACAACATGTCGTTCGTGACGACACACCCCGAGGCGTTGGCCGCAGCGGCCGGAACCCTGCAGGGCATCGGGTCCGCGCTGAGCGCTCAGAACGCGGCTGCGGCGGCTCCGACGACCGGGGTGGTGCCGGCAGCTGCCGACGAAGTCTCGACGCTCACCGCGGCGCATTTCGCCGCACACGCACAGATGTACCAGGCCGTCAGCGCCCAAGCGAACGCGATCCACGAAGCGTTCGTCCAGACCCTGCGCACCAGCTCCGGGTCGTACGCCATAACCGAAGCCGCCAACGCGGCCGCTGCCGGTTAACCGGCTTGCTCAGTGAGGCACGGGAGGCGTCCGACGCAGGACATCCGACCGGCCTGCACAGCAGCAGAGCGGCAACGTTCTTAGACATCCAGTTCGGCAGTCGCAGCACGATTCGCGGCTGATCCGAGCATTCATGTCCATCACAACAGAATCTCGACACGCAAGGAATTAAGGAGAAAGGCAACATGGCAACACGTTTCATGACCGACCCGCACGCGATGCGGGCGATGGCGGGCCGCTTCGAAATGCACGCGCAGACGGTGTCGGATGAGGCTCGCAAGATGTGGGCGTCGTCGATGAACATCGCCGGTGCGGGTTGGAGCGGTCAGGCTCAGGCCACCTCGTACGACACGATGGGCCAGATGAACCAGGCGTTCAACAACATCGTCAACATGCTCCACGGTGTGCGCGACGGGCTGATCCGCGACGCGAACAACTACGAGACGCAAGAGCAGGCCTCGCAGCAGGCCCTCAGCCACTAGCCGTAAAAGCTACGGCTGCGTAACCTTCAGACTTTAGGAGAACAACGCTATGAGCATTAATTACCAGTTTGGCGATGTCGACGCGCACGGCGCGCTGATCCGCGCGCAGGCCGCCTCGTTGGAGGCCGAGCACCAGGCCATCGTTCGCGATGTGCTGGCTGCCGGCGACTTCTGGGGCGGCGCCGGTTCGGTGGCTTGCCAGGAGTTCATCACCCAGTTGGGCCGGAACTTCCAGGTGATCTACGAGCAGGCCAACCAGCACGGGCAGAAGGTGCAGACCGCGGGCAACAACATGGCCAGCACCGACAGCGCCGTCGGGTCCAGCTGGGCCTGACGCCCCACAACTTCAGGCGCGGCAGCACACCGAAAAATGGTGTGCTGCCGCGTCCTGCGGTTTCCGTGCACAACGATATTCGAGGTACTGATGGACCAGCAAAGCACTCGCACCGACATCACCGTTAACGTCGACGGCTTTTGGATGCTCCAGGCACTCCTGGACATTCGGCACGTCGCTCCGGAATTGCGGTGCCGTCCATACGTATCCACCGACAGCAATGACTGGCTGAACAATCACCCCGGCATGGCGGTGATGCGCGAGCAGGGCATTGTGGTCGGCGACGAAGTCCACGAGGAAGTGGCGGCGCGGATGCGCGTGCTCGCCGCGCCCGACCTCGAAGTCATCGCGCTGCTGTCCCGGGGCAAGCTGCTTTACGGCGTTGTCGATGACGAAAATCAGCCGCCAGGCTCACGCGATATTCCGGACAACGAGTTCCGGGTGGTCCTCGCCCGGCGTGGCCAGCACTGGGTTTCCGCGGTGCGGGTTGGGGCCGACATCACGGTCGACGACGTCGCCGTCGCGGATAGCGCGTCGATCGCCGCGCTCGTGCTCGACGGCCTGGAGTCGATTCACCACGCCGAGCCGGCGGCCATCAACGCCGTCAACGTGCCCCTGGACGACATGCTGGAAGCCACCAAGTCCTGGCAGGAATCCGGCTTCAACGTGTTTTCCGGCGGAGACCTGCGCCGGATGGGAATTAGCGCCGCGACGGTCGCCGCTTTGGGGCAAGCGTTGTCGGACCCCGCCGCCGAGGTTGCTGTCTACGCACGCCAATACCGAGACGACGCCAAAGGCCCCAGCGCCTCGGTGCTGTCATTAAAGGACGGTTCCGGCGGCCGAATCGCGCTTTATCAACAAGCGCGGACCGCCGGCTCGGGGGAGGCCTGGCTGGCCATCTGCCCGGCCACCCCGCAACTTGTGCAAGTCGGTGTCAAAACCGTGCTGGACACCCTGCCTTATGGCGAGTGGAAGACCCACAGCCGGGTCTGATCGATGCCAATTGTTAAGCCCTGTAACGCTTTTGAATTCAACGTGCGGGGGCGCCGCAAAGGCGTCATACTGCTCTAGGAATCTGCGACAACCACAAAAGTCAATGTCACCGGAATCATCAATCGCGAGGCGGACTAAATGGAATTGGAAAACGTCGAACTACTACTTTCCGGCCACTCGGTGAGTATGTCGACACCACTGTCCACGCGACTGGCGACCCGGACCCATACATTCATCACGACAGGGGGTGCAGCCCGATGACTGCGGTAGCTGACGCACCACAGACTGATCTCGAGGGAATCTCACAACCACGGGCAGTCGTCGTCGGTGTCATGGCCGGCGAGGGCATCCAGATCGGCGTCCTGCTCGACGCCAACGCCCCGGTCTCGGTGATGACCGACCCGCTGCTCAAGGTGGTCAACAGCCGGCTGCGCGAGCTCGGCGAGACGCCGCTGGAAGCCACTGGTCGCGGCAAGTGGGCGCTGTGCCTGGTCGACGGCTCACCGTTGCGGGCCACCCAGTCGCTGACCGAGCAGGAAGTGTATGACGGCGACCGCCTGTGGATCCGGTTCATCCCGGACACCGAGAAGCGCTCGCAGGTCATCGAGCACATCTCCACCGCGGTGTCGCAGAACCTGAGCAAGCGGTTCGCCGCGATCGACCCGGTGGTCGCAGTGCAGGTCGGCGCCTCGATGGTGGCCGCGGGCGTGGTCGTCGCCTCGGTTCTGCTGGGCTGGTGGCGCTGGCATCACAACTCGTGGCTGACCACGATCTACGCCGCCGTCATTGCCGCGGTCGTGCTCGGTGTTTCCATGATGCTGCTGATGCGCGCCCAAACGCAGAGCGATCGACGTGTCGCCGACATCATGCTGGTCAGCAGCCTGGCTCCACTGGCCATCGCCGCGGCCGGTGCACCGCCCGGCGGTGTCGGATCGCCGCACGCGGTCCTGGGCTTCGGTGTGCTCACCATCTCCTCGCTGTTGGCCCTGCGGTTCACCGGGCGGCGGCTGGCGTTGTACACCGCGCTCGTCACCATCGGGGTGATCGCCACTATTGCCGCGTTGGCCCGGATGGTGGCGCTGACCAGCGCGGTGACCATGCTGACCACGATCGTCCTGGTGAGCGTGATCGGTTACCAGTGCGCGCCCGCAATGTCGCGCCGGTTGTCCGGCATCCGACTGCCGGTCTTTCCGTCGGCCACCAGTCGCTGGGTTTTCGAAGCGCGTCCTGACCTGCCGACCACCGTGGTACGCAACGACGGTGGCCCGCCGGTCCTGGAGGGTCCGGCATCGGTGCGCGACGTGTTGTTGCAGGCCGAACGTGCCCGCTCGTTCCTGTCCGGTCTGCTGATCGGGTTCGGCGTGCTGATGGTGGTGTCCTTGTCCGGCCTGTCGGACCCCCACACCGGACAGCGTTGGCTGCCGCTACTGCTGGCCGGCTTCTGCGCTGGCTTCCTCATGCTGCGTGGCCGCTCCTACGTGGACCGCTTGCAAGCGGTCTCGTTGGCCGGCACTTCCGTGCTGATCGTCGGTGCGGTCGTGGTGCGGTACGCCCTCGAGCTGCAGTCGCCGCTGTCGATGTCGATCTGCGTAGCGATCCTGGTACTGCTGCCCGCTGCGGGTCTGGTGTCCGCGGCGGTTGTGCCGAACAGCATTTACAGCCCGCTGTTCCGCAAGTTCGTGGAGTGGATCGAATACGTCTGCCTGATGCCGATCTTCCCGCTTGCGTTGTGGTTGATGAATGTTTATGCAGCAATCCGGTACCGGTAACGGCAAGGTGTGGCATGTTCGCGCTTCTCGTGCGGCAGTCGCCGCACTCTTGCTCACGTCGGGTGCCCTAGCCGGTTTACCTCCTGCCTACGCGATATCGCCGCCGCAGATCGATCCCGGCGCGGTGCCACCCGACGGCCCGCCCGGACCGCCTGCCCCGATGAAGCAGAATTCGTACTGCACTGAGGTTGGGGTGCTGCCCGGCACCGATTTCAAGCTGCAGCCCAAGTACATGGACATGCTGAATCTGCAGGAGGCCTGGCAGTTCGGTCGCGGCGCCGGAATCAAGGTCGCCGTCATCGATACCGGCGTCACGCCACACCCCCGGTTCCCCCACCTGGTTCCCGGCGGGGACTACATCATGGGCGGTGACGGGCTGTCGGACTGCGACGCGCACGGCACCATCGTGGCGTCGATGATCGGTGCCGCGCCGGCCAACGGTGCACCGGCACCGCCGGCGGCTCCCCGCAAGCCGGTGACCATCCCGACCACCGAGGCACCGCCGAAGGCGCCGCCGCCACAGACCGTGACGCTCTCGCCGCTGCCCCAAACCGTGACGATGGTGCCCGCGCCGCCCCCCGAGGAAAACCAGCAGGGGCTGCCGCCGTGGGTGCCCGCCCCGCCGCCTCAGCAGCCCCCGGCAGGGGCCCCCGCGGCGCCGGGTGCCCCGGCCGCGCCACCCGCTCCCGGCGCACCAGCCGCACCACCCGCTCCTGCGGCGCCTGCCCCCGCGGGTCCGCCGGCGCCGGGCCCGGGTAACGCCGGGGCGGCCAACTTCGGCGGCGGCACGGTGACCATCCCGAATTACTCGGGTCGCGGCCAGGTGGTGCATGTCGGCAATCCGCAACCATTGGCACCCGCGCCCGCCGCGCCACCCCCAGGACCCGGGGCCGCGCCGGACGCCTACAGCGGTATCGCGCCGGACGTCGACATCATCTCCATTCGGCAATCCAGTCAGGCGTTCGGTTTGAAGGACGCTTACACCGGCGACGAGGACCCGCAGACCGCGGCGAAAATCACCGGTGTCCAGACGATGGCTCGCGCGATCGTGCACGCCGCCAACATGGGGGCCTCGGTGATCAACATTTCCGACGTGACCTGCATGAGCGCCCGCAACATCATCGATCAGCGGGCGCTGGGGGCGGCAGTGCGTTACGCGGCGGTTGACAAGAACGCCGTCATCGTCGCCGCCGCGGGCGACACCAGCAAACGCGACTGCAAGCAGAATCCGGCCTTCGACCCGCTGAAGCCGAAGGATCCGCGCGACTGGAACGCCGTCACCACGGTGGTGACGCCGTCCTGGTTCAGCGACTACGTGCTGACTGTCGGCGCCGTGGACGCCGAAGGCCGTCCGCAAACCCAGGGCGGCCAGGGGCAAGCCCCGTCGAGCGTCGCCGGACCATGGGTGGGGATTGCCGCGCCCGGCAGCGACGTCGTCGGGCTCTCGCCCCGCGACGACGGCCTGATCAACGCGATCGACGGACCCGACAACTCACTGCTGGTGCCCAGCGGCACCAGTTTCTCGGCCGCGATCGTGTCCGGGGTGGCGGCGCTGGTGCGTGCCAGGTATCCGCAGTTGTCCGCCTACCAGGTGATCAACCGACTGGAGCGCACCGCCCGGGCGCCGGCCCGTGGTGTCGACAACCAGATCGGCTACGGCATCGTAGACCCGGTGGCGGCACTGACTTGGGATGTGCCCGACGGCCCGCTGAAACCGCCACAGCAGCTGTCGATACCGTTGAACGTGCCGAAACCGCCCCCAAGCCGCGACATGGTTCCGGTGTGGGTAGCCGCTGGGGGGTTGACCGGAGCACTTCTGATAGGCGGCGCAGTATTTGGCATCGCGACGTTGATGAAGCGCCGCAGACAGCAGCAATAAGGGCGGAGCAGCGACAGCAATGAAGGCTCAGCGTAGGTTCGGGTTGTCTTTGTCGTGGGCGCGCGTCACGACGGTGTTTTTGATCGTCATTGCGATCTTGTTGATCGCCAGCCACTGCCCCGAGTCGTGGCAGGGTCAGTACCGCATCGCGTGGTGGGTGGGCGTCGCCATCTCGGTGATCGTCGTGTTGCTGTCGGTGGTCACCCATCACGGGCTGACCGTGACGTCGGGCCTGGCGGGATGGCTGTGGGACTGGTCGGCCGACCCGGGCACCACCCTGGCAGCGGGTTGCACCCCCGCGCTGGACCACCAGCGCCGATTCGGCCGGGACAAGGTCGGCGTCCGTGAGTACGACGGCCGACTGGTCACGGTGATCGCGCTCGACGCCGAAGACGACGCGACGACCCGACACCGCCCGCGCAGTGCCCCGCCGGCCTCGGTGGTGGTGCGCTCGGTTGCCGCCGGGTTGCGCCAGTTCGACGTTCAGCTCGACGGCATCGACATCGTTTCGGTGCAGATGCGCCGCGGGGGCAACGCGGCCGAGTTGTCCAAGCTCGACAAGTTGGGCCCCGAAGAGTGGGGGCTGGTCACTGAACAGCCAGCCTCGTACCTGCGCCGGACATGGCTGGTGCTGCGGATGAACCCACAGGCCAATGTTGCCGCGGTGGCGGCCCGGGATTCCCTCGCCGCTACGCTGGCCGCTGCCACCGAGCGGCTGGTTCAGGATATCGACGCGCCGGGCTGCGTCGCCCGGCCGTTGACCGCCGAGGAGATCGCCGAGGTCGACAGCGCGGTGCTGGCTGATCTGGAGCCGACATGGAGCCGGCCCGGCTGGCGCTACCTCAAGCACTTCAACGGCTTCGCCACCAGCTTCTGGTTGACTCCGTCGGACATCACCACCGAGACGCTGGACGAGCTGTGGTTGCCCGACGCGGAGGCGACCGTGGTGACGGTGCAGCTCACCTCGGACAACGGCCAGCCCCAGGTGTCGGGCTGGGTTCGCTATCACAGCGACAGCAGGTTGCCCCGCGGGGTGTCGTCCGGGCTGAACCGGCTGACCGGGCGTCAGTTGGCCGCCGTACGCGCCAGCCTGCCCGCCCCGACAACCCGTCCACTCCTGGTCGTCCCCACCCGCGATCTACTCGAGGACGATGACCTAGTGCTGCAGGTGGGCCAGGTGCGAGAGGGCGCCGAGCGCTCGCTTGCAAGTCAATGAGCCGTCCGCAATCAGCGGCGGAGGACGCCCGTAACGCGTTGATCGCCGGGCTGCTGGCGTCGGGTATCTCGGTCAACGGACTGCAGCCCAGCCACAACCCGCAGGTGGCCCTGCGCATGTTCACCACGGCCACCACGCTCGACCCGGCGATGTGTGACGCATGGTTGGCCCGCCTGTTGGCGGACGACCCCAACGTTTTGGAAGTGGTCTCCGGCGCCTGGGCATCGGTCAGCACCTTCGGCTGGGAGACCCGTCGGCTCGGGGTCAGCGAAATCCAGTTTCATCCCGACGTTTCCGACGGGTTGTTCCTGAAGCTAGCGGTCATCAGCGTCGAGTCGCTCGCGTGTGCCTACGCCGCGGTGCTCGCCGAGGCGAAGCGTTACCAGGAAGCGGCCGAACTGCTCGACGGCATCGAACCCCGTCAACCCATCGATGAAGAGCTGATCGCGTACGTGCGCGGCGTCCTGTACTTCCGCACCGGGCGCTGGCCGGATGTGCTCAACCAATTCCCCGAGGGGAAGATCTGGCGCAATCCCGAGCTGAGGGCCGCTGGAGCGGCGATGGCGACGACGGCGCTGGCGTCGCTCGGAGTTTTCGAGGAGGCGGTGCGCCGCAGCAAGGATGCCATCGAAGCGGATCGCGTGCCGGGCGCGGCGAACGTTGCGCTGTACACCCAGGGCATGTGCCTGCGACACCTCGGGCGCGAAGACGAGGCCGTCGAGGTGCTGCGGCGGGTCTATTCGCGGGATCCCAAGTTCGCACCGGCCCGCGAAGCTCTCGACAACGCCAATTACCAACTGATACTGACTGATCCGGAAACCATCGAGGCCCGAACGGATCCGTGGGACCCGGCCAGCGCGCCGACGCGGGCGCAGACCGAGGTTGCCCGGCACGCCGAAGAGGCGGCGCGGTACCTGGCCGAAGGCGATGCCGAGCTCAACGCCATGCTGGGCATGGAACGCGCCAAGCGCGAAATCAAGCTCATCAAGTCGACGACCAAGGTGAATCTGGCCCGCCAGAAGATGGGCCTTCCGGTGCCGGTGACCTCGCGGCACACCTTGTTGTTGGGCCCGCCCGGAACCGGAAAGACGTCGGTCGCACGGGCTTTCAGTAAGCAGTTGTGCGGCCTGACGGTGCTGCGAAAGCCGGTGGTGGTGGAAACCAGCCGCACCAAACTGTTGGGCCGCTACATGGCGGATGCGGAAAAGAACACCGAAGAGATGCTCGAGGGCGCCCTGGGTGGTGCCGTCTTTTTCGACGAAATGCACACGCTGCACGAGAAGGGGTACCAACAGGGCGACCCCTACGGCAACGCCATCATCAACACATTGCTGCTCTACATGGAGAATCACCGGGACGATCTGGTGGTGTTCGGCGCCGGGTACGCCAAGGCGATGGAAAAGATGCTCGATGTGAACCAGGGTCTGCGACGTCGCTTCTCGACGGTTATCGAGTTCTTCAGCTACACCCCGGACGAGCTGGTGGCGTTGACCCGCTTGATGGGCCAGGAAAACGACGACGTCATCACCGAGGAAGCGGCCCAGGCGTTGTTGCCCTCGTATACCAAGTTTTACCTTGACGAAAGTTACTCCGAAGACGGCGACTTGATTCGCGGCATCGACACGCTTGGTAACGCCGGCTTCGTGCGAAACGTGGTGGAGAAGGCGCGTGACCACCGTAGCTTTCGTCTGGACGACGAGGATCTCGACGCGGTATTGGCCAGCGACACCATGGAATTCAGCGAGCGTCAACTGCTGCGGTTCCGCGAGCTGACCCGCGAAGATTTGCTCGACGGCCTCAGCGCGGCAGTCGCGGAGAAGAAGCCGGACTAGGGACCCCAACCGGTGTAATGACATCGGTGGATGAATTCTTGCAAACGCGTCGCATCTAGCTTGACTCGCTGTATGCGGGGTGCCACGATGTCCGTGCAAGCACCTCGTTAGGTGAGGCTTCCACACCGATATAGGCCACTGACCCCAAACGTCGAAAGACGCCCAGGGTCAGGACAGCTCTTCCCGGCTTAAGGGTTGAGCCCAAGTGGCTTCTAGCTTGGGTCAGCTGGATACGCAGTGTGGTGCCAAAGCTCTGACGAGAGGGGTGCGGGAACGGGCGAATCGGCCCGGCATCCTCACTCCTCGTGCAAAATTGGCATCGCGGTGTGCCCAGGCGTGGAGGAGGTGAGAGCGAAATTAGTCCCTGTGATAGTCCCGCTGTTCGATCAATGACGTTTCGTTCGAGCCGACCGCGGCGCTGCTCACCGTCTGCACCGAGCTATTTACCCGTGTTGCACAAGCGGTGTATGCCCTAGCTGACGTCGCAGCCCCCGGCTCACTTGCTTCGAGGAGAACTTCGATGAGCTCTGTCGTACAGACCAATGCCGGGTTGCATGCAACCACCGAGGCAGCGATCGCACCAACCACCTGTTAAGCGCCGAGGGGGAACCATGCTGGATTTTGCGGCGTTACCGCCGGAAGTCAATTCGGCCAGACTGTACTCTGGCCCCGGTTCTGGGCCGCTGCTGGCCGCTGCAGCCGCCTGGAACACATTGGCCGCTGAGATACGTTCAGCGGCAACGGATTACGACTCGGTGATCCGGGAGCTGACCAGCGCCGGATGGTACGGCCCGTCGTCGGCATCGATGATTGCCGCCGCGGTGCCCTACCTGACCTGGCTGACCACTACCGCGGCCCAGGCCGAACAGACCGGCATGCAGGCCAACGCGGCGGCGACCGCCTTCGAGGGCGCGTTCGCCATGACCGTGCCGCCGCCGGTGATCGCGGCCAACCGCAGCCTGCTGCTGAACCTGGTGGCCACCAACGTCTTCGGCCAGAACACGCCGGCGATCGAGGCCACCGAGGCACTGTACATGGAGATGTGGGCGCAAGACGCCGCCGCGATGAACGGCTACGCCTTGGCGTCGAGCTCCGCGACCCAGATGACGCCGTTCACCTCACCGCAGACCAACACCACGCCCGAGGGGGCGACCGAGCAAAGCCAGGCGGTCAATCAGGCAGTAAATTCCGGCGCCGGCAACGCGCAGTCGATCTTGTCGCAGTTCTCGGCGACGGATGATCCGACGGCTGCGGCGGCCCCGGCGCCGGGATCCCTGTACTGGTACCTGACGCAATTCCTCGACGGGAACAACAACACGGCCCTAGGCCAGTTCTTGCAGAGCAACTTCTTTGCCAACTCGATCGTCAACGGTTCGCTCGCGGGCGGTCCGTTCAATCCGCAGAGCATCATCGGCACCGTGGAAGGCTTCAACTTCCTGCAGACGACGGCCACGTCGCTGGGCGGTTTGGGCACCTTCGCAACCGGCGCCGAAAGTGTTACCGCCGGCCTGGCCTCCGACACGGTGGGCACGGCGGGACTGGCCTCGACCTCCGCCGGCGTGGGCAATGCGCATCTGGTGGGTTCGTTGTCGGTGCCGCAGAGTTGGACCAATGCGGCCGCGATCAGTGCGGGCAATGGGCCGGCTCCGGTCACCGGGCTCAGCGACATCGGGTCGTCCGGGACGCCGTCGGCGGGCGGCCCGGGCGGGGTTGCCGCACCGCTGGGTGGCACCGGCCGCAGGATCCGCCGCGCCATCCCCAGGTACGGGTTTCGGCCCGTCGTCATGCCGCGACCGCCGGCCGCCGGTTAAGAGACTTCAGGAGAGAATGTGATGCTGAACTTTGGGGCTTTGCCGCCGGAAGTCAACTCGGCGAAAATGTACGCCGGGCCCGGATCGGGATCGTTGTTGGCGGCCGCAGCCGCATGGAATGCCATATCCGCTGAAATGCGGTCCGCCGCAACAAGTTACGAGGCGATCATCAAGGCGCTGGCCAGCGAGGACTGGCTCGGCCCGGCCTCGGCGAAGATGGCGGCCGCGGTCGAACCCTATGTCGAGTGGATGGGCACAACCGCCATCCAAGCTGAGCAGGCTGGCGCTCAAGCGAATGCGGCCGCGGCTGCATACGAGGCGGCATTTGCCGCGACGGTGCCGCCGCCGCTCGTCGCCGCCAACCGCACGCTGCTCTCGAACCTGGTGGTCACCAACATCGTTGGCCAGAACACGGCCGCCATCGCGGCTACCGAGGCGCAGTACCACGAAATGTGGGCACAGGATGCCTCCGCGATGACCAGCTACGCCGCCTCGGCGCGAGCCACGACCGAGATGACGCCGTTCCGCCAGCCGCAGTCCGACACCACGACAGACGGAACGCAGCAGCAGTCCAGTGCGGTTTCGCGGGCGCTCAACGACACGAGTTCGACGCTGGCTGCAGGCTCGGGGGACAACCCGTTGGCGCCGGGCTCGGGGGATTCCACCACCGGACTGTCCGGGCTGCTCAACCTCTTGAGTAACCAACCCAACAGCGAGAACCTGTTGGGCGCATTCCTCAATAACAACACCGTCTCGGGTCTGTCCAACGCCTTCACCACCAACGGCATCCTCAACCCGACGACCATCATCGATCCCGCCGCCACGGCCGCCGCAAACGCCGCCGTGCAAAGCGCGACCCCGTTGGGGCTGGAGGATCTGTCTGCTGGGCTGAGCGGTGCGGGGCTGGCCTCGTCGACGAGGAGTGTGGCCGGCGCAGCCACCACCGCCGGCCTGGGCCAGGCGAGTCTGGTTGGCAGCCTTTCGGTCCCGCCCTCGTGGGCCGGCACCGGTGCAACCGTGAGCACAGTTGCGGCGACGACTCAGGTGGGCGCGGGGGCCTACCACGGTTTCGGCGCCGCGACCCCGATGGTGATGGAAGAAGCGGGGGCCGTCGGCATGCCCGGGGTGCCGCTTGCTGGCATTCCCGGTTCACACGAGGACGAATTTGCCGATCCGATCTACGGGTTTCGTCCACGCGTCATCGGACGCCCGCCCGCGGCTGGGTGATCGCGATGAAAGTGCTACCGCTGCTGGCGAGCGGTGTTGTGTTGATCGGTGTGGCCGCCCCGGCATACGCCGACTCGGATGACGACACCTTCCTCGCCGCGCTAAAGGATGCGGGCATCACCTATCACGATCCGGAACACGCGATCAAAGCCGGACAAAAGGTATGCGACTTGGCGAACTCGGGGACGTCAGAACTCGACATCATCCGGGATATTCGAGATCTCAACCCGGCATTCACCTTGGCCAAAGCCGCCAAGTTCGCCAAGGCCGCCGCCAGCGCGTACTGCCCCGACCGACTGTCCGACGACAGTTAGCCGCCGGCGGCCGCCGCACACCGGGCCTCGCCGGCCCGTGACATTGCTGTATCACCGGTCGCGTTGTCGGCTCCCGGGTGCTCGTGCCTCACAGCAAACCCGAAGAAGTCAACAAGTCGGGTTGCAGCTGCGCTGCTTACGCTGAGCAAAACATTGGGGAGCAAACTGTGACCATTGGCGTACAACTGGGCGATACGAATGCCGCCTATGCACCGACCCGTGCCCGGGCCGCACCCCGCGAGTTCCCGGAGAGCTAAGGGCCGCCGGTCAGGTTCGGGCGGCGCCGGGCACAGCGCGTTGGCACCACATCGGAACGAAACGTTGGCGATTCCTGGTTAGACTAATTGCTCACGGGCAAAGTAATTGTACGGTTGGCACAAATCTGGCTGGCGGGTCGCAACATAGCTATGCAGGCCAACATTAGAAATCACCGTCCTGCGAATAGGCAAACTCGATTTGTGCGTATTCTTGAGCCGCTATTACCTAAGGTGATCCCGTCAAATGATAATTATCACGAGCCGCCCGGTTAGCTCCTCGTCGCGCCGTCAGAACAATGGCTGGTGACACCGTTCAATCGATCGCGCCAATTTTGCCGAGAATCGATTCCGGTCGCACGGGAAGACGATCCGAAGACAAATCGGAAGTGTCGCTGGTTACGGTGTAAATGCGTTGCAAGCTGGGTTTACCTGGCATTTTTCGTTAGCTGACCCGCAATACTGCCCTCACACCGGCCAAGGCACCGCTGTTATTTAGTTTTTACAGTTCGATTACTCGACGGGAACGCATTGCGAATAATTTCTGCGCATCATCATCACGATATTAGTCACGAGTTACGTACGGGCTCGCGCAATCCTGAGAATTTCTCAGCAAGGGGACCGCGGGCATGTTGCGTTAGACACGTGTAATACACGGCAGATTCGATGGATTTCGTTAGAGCCGCGGCGGGTTAGCGGCGATGGTCGCAAAGCCGCGCCTACCATGGCGGCCACTGAGGGAGTGGAGGTAACAAAATGCTGGACTTTGGGGCCTTACCACCGGAGGTGAACTCCGGCCGAATGTATGTGGGGGCGGGGGCGGGGCCGTTGCTGGCGGCGGCCGCGGCCTGGGATGAGTTGGCCGGCGAGCTGCATTCCACGGCGGCCACCTACGGTTCCACGATCGAGAGTCTGGTGGCCGGGCCGTGGGGTGGACCGTCGTCGATCGCGATGGCGGCCGCGGCGGCGCCGTATGTGGAGTGGATGAGTGCGACCGGGGTGCAGGCCGAGCAAGCCGCCCTGCAGGCCAAGCTGGCCGCCGGCGCCTACGAGACGGCCTTTGCCGCCACGGTCCCGCCGCCGATCATCGCGGCTAACCGCTCCTTGCTGGCCACCCTGATCGCCACCAACCTTTTGGGCCAAAACACGGCGGCGATCGCGGCCACCGAGGCCCATTACATGGAGATGTGGGCCCAAGATGCGGGGGCCATGTATGCCTATGCCGCCTCCTCGGCGACGGCCTCCCAACTCGCCGCGTTCACCGAACCACCCCAAACCACCAACGGTTCCGGCGCACAGACCCAAGCCGCCGCCGTGGCCCAATCAACCGGCACCTCCAGCGGCAACACCGCCGCGACCCTGTCCCACCTCGCCACCAGCACTGGGATCGAGACGCTGGCGAGTGGCCAAAACGCGGCCGCGCCGTCGACGGGGTTGACGGTGCCACCGGCCATCACCAACTGGAACACGATCTGGTCGGCCATCACCGGGGTGTATTCGCCGCAGTCCTGGACCACCATCCCGGGTGGGCCGTTCCTGTCCTTCGGTCAGGCCTACGCCTGGGGCCAGAACGGGCAGGCGGCCGCGGCGTATCTGTCCGGGCCGAAGGCGATTTCGGGCGCTTTGGCGCCATTGACACGCGGCGCCTCTGTCATGCCGATGTTGAGTTCGTCGGTGAGCGGTGTTCCGGTGTCGGGGTCGTTGGGTAAGGCGGCGTTGGTGGGCAGTTTGTCGGTGCCGCAGGGGTGGACTGAGGCGGCGCCGGCGATTCGGACCTTGGCTCAGGTGTTGCCGGCCAACCTTGCTGCGGCCCCGGCGGCCACGTTGATGGGTCAAGAGGGTGTGTTTAGCCAGATGGCGTTGTCGAGCCTGGCCGGTCGCGCGGTGGCTGCCGGCGCCACCCATTCGGTCAGCGCCAACACCGCCACCGCCGCCGCCTTGGGCGGCCTTGTCGCCGAGGCCGATCCGGCCGCGGCCACCATCATCGTCATCCCGGCTTTGGAGGACTAAGACCATGTTTTATGCAGCGTTTCCCCCGGAATTCAACTCCGGGCGCATCTACACCGGCCCCGGCGCAGAATCGTTGGTCAGCGCGGCCACCGCGTGGCAGAACCTGGCCACTGAATTGCAGGCCACCGCCGATAGCTATTCGGCGGTGCTGGCCAACCTCACCGGTGGACCCTGGGTGGGTCCTCCGCGCTGACCATGGCTGCTGCGGCCGCACCCTACGTGGGCTGGATGCGCCAGACCGCCACCCTGGCCGCCCAGACCGCGACCCAGGCCAGCGCGGCTGCCACCGCCTATGAGACCGCGTTCGCCGCCCATGTGCCCCCACCGGTGATCGCGGCCAATCGCGCGTTGCTGGCGCAGTTGATGGCCACCAACATGCTCGGCCAAAACACCGCAGCGATTGCGGCCACCGAAGCCAGCTACAGCGACATGTGGGCCCAAGACGCGGAGGCCATGGACACCTACTTCGCCTCCTCGGCCACCACCACCACCAACCTCACCGCATTCACCCCCGCCCCCCAAACCACCAACGAACAAGGCCCCGCCCTGCAAGAGGCCGCCGTTAGCACCGCCTCCTCCACCGGCGCCGGCACCGCCGCGAAAAATGTTGCTTCTTTAGCAACGACGGCGACCACTCCCAGTGGGCCGTTGGGGTGGTTGGCCCAACTGGCCACGGATTACCAGAACTTCTGGACCAACCTGCTCAACACCGTGCCGGGCGGCGCGAACTTCTACACCGCCTTCTACAACGCCGTGAAGGTTCCGCTCGGACTCACCACGCAGTTCAATGACATTGGGCTGCTGATCAACTTCCCCGTGTCCCAATGGCTCAAGTTCGCCCCGCCGGTGGCCTACGGGGCGCTGCCCAAGGAGGCACTCGGTGCGGGCTTGGGCGCGTTGGGATTCGGGCGCGGCACCCTTTTTGATGCGGTCACTCCGACCGCCGGCTTCGCCCGCGGCACCTTGGTGGGTGCGTTGACTGTTCCGCCCAGCTGGGCCTCGGCCACCCCGGCGATCCGGACCGTGGCCGCCGCGCTGACCGCGGCCGGCCCCCAAGCCATTCCCGCCGCCGCGCTGGGGGAGGGCAGCCTGTTTAGCTCCCTGGGCACGGCCGGCATGCTGGGCAGCGCCCTGGGCGCCGGCGGACCCACCGTGGTCGGAGCCGGCATCCGCAACCGGATGACCCCGCTCAAAGACCTCAAGGACAAAAACTCCCCCGAACACCTCAAACGACTGGTCGCCCAAATCTCCGAAAAACCCGAAACCGTCCAACACCACAACGTCGACCAAGAAGGCCTCGACAACCTCCTCGAGCAACTCGCCAAAAAACCCGGCATCCACGCCGTGCACCTCAAAAAGCGCAAACCCAAGATCATCCCAACCGAAGAAGCCCAAATCAGCTGAGGCACAAGCCTTTCCACGCAATGAAAGCACGAGAGAAGGTACACCGATGAAACGGCTCGCAACGCTCCTCGCGGCTGTTGCCATGGTCGGATTCGCGGCGCCCGCCTACGCCGACCCCATCCCCGAACCCGACGGTGACGACGCAGCCTTCATCGCCGCCCTACATCAGGCTGGTTTTACGTTTGCCAGCGAGGGTTCGGCCGTCACCGCGGGCCGCGCGGTGTGTTCCTGTCTGAACAACGGCGAAAGCGGCCTGGAACTCGTCCACGACGTCAAACTGCACAACCCCGGCATGGACATGGAAATGGCCTCCAATTTCGCCCTGATCTCCGCGAAGTACTACTGCCCACACCAACTCTCCAAGGCGTGATCCGGGCGCTGGCGCTGCTCGGCGTCGCCGCGCTGACGATGGTTTCGGGTCCACTCGCGCACGCCGATCCCGACGGCCCCGGCGACAGCGCATTCCTGGCCACCGTGCGCGGCGCCGGCATCGCCTTTACCGACCCCGACCAAGCCATCGCCTCGGCAAAAACGGTGTGCGAATTGATCGGCGCAGGTAAACCCGGCCCGGAGCTGGTCGGCGACCTGACCCGCAACAACCCCCGCCTGACCACCGACCAGGCCACCCGATTCGTCGGAATCTCCGCGAAGTATTACTGCCCACAGCAACTCACGGACCAGCCGGCATCGGCCCGGTAGCTGCGGCCATCCTGGGCACGCCACCTGCTGTTCACCCCGGCGTGGTTAGCTGCCGCGGCCGGGTGAGCGTGTCATGTGGAAGGAGCGCGCTGTGACACAGACGCTGAGCGTTGTCGATTTCGCGCTCCGCCTGGGCGCCGGGGTGGGCTGCGGCGCGCTGGTGGGCGTCGAACGCCAGTGGCGGGCCCGGCGGGCCGGTCTGCGCACCAATGCGCTGGTCGCCGCCGGTGCCACGCTGTTCGTGCTGTACGCCGTGGCTACCGAGGACAGCAGCCCGACCAGGGTCGCGTCGTACGTTGTTTCCGGGATCGGGTTTCTCGGCGGTGGGGTGATCCTGCGTGAGGGCGTCAACGTTCGAGGCCTCAACACCGCCGCGACGCTGTGGTGCTCGGCGGCGATAGGTGTCCTGGCCGCCTCCGGGCACCTGGTGTTCACCCTGATCGCAACGCTCACCGTCATCGCCATCCATCTCGTGGGCCGTCCGCTGGGCCGGGTGATCGACCACGACGACAACAACGACGACGACGAGGGCCGTCAACCCTTTCTGGTGCAGGCGATCTGTCGCCCGAAAGCGGAGAAATATGCCCGCGCCCAGCTCGTCCAGCACGCCAGCAGTAACGACCTGGCGCTGCGGGGCATTCACACCGGCCAGGCCGGTGACGACGAAATCACGTTGACCGCCCACGTGCTCGTCGACGGTCATACCCCGGCCAAACTCGAGCGGTTGGTCGCCGAGCTGTCATTGCAGCCCGGAGTCCGCGCGGTGCAGTGGTACGCCGCCGACGAAGGCCAGCCCGACTGAGGCCTACGGGCGGGCCTGCAGTGTTGGCGCCGCGGCTTCGAGCAGGTCGGCCCGGGTGCCGGTCAGTGGGGGATAGATCCGCTGGGCGTTGATGGTTCGTTTGGTCGTCTTGGCCTTCTCGCCCGTGGCAATCACCACCCGGTCCCAGCCTTCGGTGTAGACGGCGCCCGCCGGTCCGAGATCGAGAACCGTTACGTACCAAGGGATCCGGAGCGCCAACATGGGCTCGTCGAGCAGGTCGCTGATCACGTTGTAGCCGGCATACCGGCCCATCGGCCGGCCATGCTGGCACGACATCACCGACAGGTGCTCGTCGTCCATGCGGGCGGCCGCCACGTCACCGGCCGCGAACACCGATTCGGCGCCGAGCACCCGCAGATAATCGTCGACCGGTAGCCGGCCAAACCGGTCGCGTACCACCGGCAGCTGCCCCGTCAGCGGGTTGGCTCGTACCCCAGCGCACCACACCACCGTGGCCGCATCGAGGTGCTCGCCCGACGATAGCGACACGCCGCGCGGACTGACAGCCGTGACATCGACTCCGGTCCTGGTTGCCACACCGTTGTCCGACAACGCCTGTTCGATGACGGGTCTTGCCGAGGCACCCATACCCGCTCCGACCGCCGGATCCTGGTCGACCAGAATCACCTGCGGTGCGATCTGCGGGAACAACGCGCGCAATCGGTTCGGCAGTTCGCATGCCACCTCGATGCCGGTCAGCCCGGCGCCGACAACAACGACCGTCGCCGCCGCGGGCGTCGGGGAGTCACCGGCGAGCCGGTTCAGATGCCGCTGCAGGGCGTGAGCGCCGTCATAGGTGTCGACGTCGAAGCCGAAGTCGGCCAGGCCGGGGATGGCGGGCTTGACCACCTGGCTGCCCGCCGCCAGCACCAGCCGGTCGTAGCGGTACGTCTGGCCCGCCGAGGTGCGCACGGTTTTCGCGTCGGCGTCGATTGCGGTTACTTGAGCGGCGACGTGGGCCACCCCGACCGGATCGAGCAGGTCGGCGAGCGGAATGCGGCACGGGCTCAGATCCGCCTCGTAGTTGCGAACCCGGATGTCGTGGAATGGTGCCGGACTCAACACCGTGACGTCGACAGTTCCCGCGGGCACCGCGAGTTCATCGAGGCGACGAGCTGCTCCCAGCGCCGTCCACAACCCCGCAAAACCGGCCCCGACCACCAACACAGCGGCCACTTCTCACCCCTAATCCGTCGGGGCGCCGGCATTCGCGACCGACCGTCGTAATCTATCCGTGTGAATGCCGTCACCGGGTTCTGGTTCGGGTTGCCGCCGCAGATGCGGGACCCCGTGCTGTTCGCGATCCCATTCTTCCTGCTGCTGTTGACTCTTGAGTGGACGGCGGCGCGCAAGCTGGAGCGCCTTGAGCAGGCAGCAAACGACGACACGTGTCCCGCCGCGGGGGCCTATGTGACTCGCGACTCGATCGCAAGTATTTCGATGGGGTTGGTGTCGATTGCTACCACCGGCGGATGGAAGGCGCTGGCGCTGCTGGGGTATTCGGCGATCTACGGCTACCTGGCGCCGTGGCACCTACCGGTGAACCGGTGGTACACGTGGGTCATCGCGATTCTCGGGGTCGACTTGCTGTATTACCTCTACCACCGGATGGCCCATCGGGTACGGCTGGTCTGGGCCACACATCAGGCTCACCACTCCAGCCAATATTTCAACTTCGCGACCGCGCTTCGGCAGAAATGGAACAACAGCGGCGAGATCCTGATGTGGATCCCGTTGCCGCTGTTGGGGCTTCCGCCGTGGATGGTGTTCTTTAGCTGGTCGCTCAACCTGATTTACCAGTACTGGGTGCACACCGAGCGCGTTGCCGAGTTGCCCCGCCCGATAGAGTTCATCTTCAATACCCCGTCGCATCATCGGGTCCACCACGGCATGGACCAGCTGTATCTCGACAAAAACTACGGCGGCATCTTCATCCTGTGGGACCGGATGTTCGGCACCTTCCAAGCGGAACTGTTCCGTCCGCACTACGGCCTAACCAAACAGGTGGACACCTTCAACATCTGGAAGCTGCAGACCCACGAATACGTCGCGATCGCGCGAGACTGGCGCTCGGCGAACCGGTTACGCGACCGGCTGGGCTATGTGTTCGGGCCGCCGGGCTGGACTCCGCGCCCCGCAGCTCGGCTCGACGAAAGCGTCCGGCTGGCCACCTCGATGTAACGCCGGGCCCGGCTGCGGCGATTAGGTCGATGTCGAAACAGTAACGACGTAATCTCAACTTGTGGTCGGCGCGCGCGTCGGCCTCGACGGAGAAACGGAGTCCGTCCATGGTGTTTCGCCTGGCTTTTCGCGTCGCGGCCGCGTCTGTTGCCGTGTTCGGCTTCGGCCCTGGCCTACCGGCCGCCCACGCTGACCCCGTCACGGTGTACCCGGGCATGGAAATCCTGCAGGAAAACCGGTTGTGCACCCTGGGTTACGTCGACGCGGGCCAGCGGCTCGCCTACACCGCCGGGCACTGCCGTAGCGGTTCGGCAACCGTCGTCACCGACAAGAACCGCAACGCCATTGGCCATCTGGTGACGTTCCGCGACGACACACCCAGTGGCTCGACGGTGGCGGTGGACCAAGCGATCAGCGATTACGAGGCCATCGTGCTCGACCCCAACATTCCGGCGAACAACATCCTGCCGGGCGGACGTCCGCTGGTGTCGAGCCCGAACGTCGCAGTGGCGCCCGGGCAGTCGGTCTGCCACTTCGGGGTGGCCACCGGCGAGACGTGCGGGACCGTCGAGGCCGTAAACAACGGTTGGTTCACCATGTCCCACGGAGTCCAAAGCCACCCCGGCGACTCGGGTGGGCCGGTGTACCTGGCCCCGCCCGGTGGACCCGGACAGATTGTCGGGATCTTCAACAGCGTGTGGGGGGACCTGCCCGCCGCGGTGTCCTGGCGGACCACCTCCGAGCAGGTCCATCAAGATCTCGCGGGCCGCGTCGGGGACGGCTAGGGGACCGCTAGGGGACGGCTAGGGGACGGCCAGGAACGGCTACGACGCCTCAACGGGACGCCAACGCGAACACCGGGATCGAGGCCGCCGCGGCGACAAACTCCTGATCGGTCGATTGGGGGGTCAATCCGGCGATGTGTCCCTTGACCTGCCAGTACCACCGATCGAGGTAGCACTTCAGCAGTTCCGGCTTGGCGGCGTCCTCGACCTCGGCCGCCTGCACGCGTTGCCGCCGCCAGCGGGGTCCGATTTCGACCTCACCCGCGGCGCGGATGTTGCGAGCCCACTGGGTGTTGCCGCGGGGGGACACGAGGTAGTCCACGCCGTCGATGGTCAACAGGTTGATCACCACGGCGCGTGGTTGACCGCTCTTGCGGCCGCGGACCCGGAGGGCCCGCGTCCCCGCGATGCTGATGCCGGATTCGGCGAGCCAACGAACGACGGCGTTACCGGCCCGGGCGGCCCGGTTGGGCTCTTCATACCGAGTGGACATCTGGGGTCCTTTCCGCGGGCTTCATTCGCTGGGAGAGCACTGCTCTCTTTGCGGAACAGGCTGCCACATGCCATCGGCAAAAGCAAGAGCAGTGTTCTCGGTTGTGTCAGACTGACGGCGTGGGCAAACGCCAAGATTCGCGGGAACAGATTCAGGCGCGCATCGTCGAGCTGGGCCGCCAGCACCTGGTCGACCGCGGTGCCGGCGGGCTATCCCTGCGCGCCATCGCGCGCGACTTGGGCATGGTGTCCTCGGCCGTGTATCGCTACGTCGCAAGCCGCGATGAATTACTGACACTGCTGCTCGTCGACGCCTACTCCGACCTCGCCGAGACCGTGGACGGCGCCCGCGACACCCAGGGCGAACTGTGGAGCGACGACATCGTCGCCATCGCGCGCGCCGTGCGGCGCTGGGCCGTGGCGCATCCCGCGCAGTGGGCCCTGCTGTACGGCAGCCCGGTCCCCGGATACCACGCACCGCCCGAGCGCACCGTCGCGGTGGGCACCCGCGTAATCGGCGCCATCTTCGACGCGATCGCCGCGGGAATCACCACCGGCGATATACGGCTGACGAGTATGGTTGTGCACCAACCCATGTCGTCAGATTTCGACCGAATCCGGCACGAATTCGGCTTTCCCGGCGACGACGCCGTCATGGCCAAGTGCTTCGTGTTCTGGGCGGGGGTGCTGGGCGCGATCAGCCTCGAGGTGTTCGGCCAATATGGCGCCGGCACGCTGACCGACCCGGAGGCCGTCTTCGACATCCAGTTGCGGCTGCTGGTAGACATGCTTGCCCAGCATTGACGACCCTCCGGCCGGTGACCAGCGGCTGGTCCACCGAGAAATTAGAACGTGTTCACCTCGGCATCTCGGCGGCCGGACATCTGATCATGGCAAAGAATTTATGCCCCCTTCTGGCGGCCGGCAGCCTGGGCTATCCTGCCAAGCGATGACGCTTCCCGTTCAATCGCCGATCCAGATCGCGTGGGTGACCGCCGATCTGGCCGCCACCGAAAAGGCTCTCACCGGCCTGTTAGGCGCCCGGAAGTGGGTCCGGATTCCAGACGTGCACTTTGCTCCGGACCGCTGCAGCTACCATGGCAAGCCCGCCGACTTCGTCGCGAACATCTCGCTGAGCTATCTCGGCGACATGCAACTCGAGCTCATCGAGCCGGTCCGCGGGGAGAACGTCTATAGTGACTTTCTGCGGGAATCCGGGCCCGGTTTGCACCACATCTGCATGGCGGCCGAAACTCCCGAGCAATTCGACGCGGCGTTGGCCGATGCCGCCAGCCGAGGCGCCTCGGTGGTACAGCAGGGCGTGATGCCCGGAGGCATCCAATTCGCCTACGTGTCACTGCCACAGGGCGGTGTTCCGTACCTGGAGATCGCCTACATCTCGCCCGACATGAAGGCGCTCTACGAGCACATCAAACAGGAACAACAGCGGTGAGCCGCGCCGGCGACGAGGCACGACGCGGCGATGAGAAGGAGTGGCGGCCATGAGCACTGAAATCCCGGCAACCGTCCCCGTGGACGGCGTGACGGCCTGGTCGGATGACGTCGACGTGCTGGTGATCGGCTTCGGCATCGGCGGGGATGTGCGGCGGTGAGCGCGGCGGCCGCGGGCGCGCGGGTGTTGGTGCTCGAACGCGCCGCCGCCGCCGGTGGCACCACCGCCATGGCCGGCGGCCACTTCTACCTGGGCGGGGGCACGGCGGTCCAGCGGGCCACCGGGCACGACGATACGCCCGAGGAGATGTACAACTACCTCGTCGCGGTATCTCGTGACCCCGACCACGAGAAGATTCGCGCATACAGCGACGGCAGCGTCGAGCATTTCAACTGGTTGGAGGATTTGGGCTTCCAGTTCGAGCGCAGCTACTACCCGGGCAAGGTGGTCGTGCCCCCGGGCACCGAGGGGCTGAGCTACACCGGCAACGAAAAGGTGTGGCCGTTCTGCGAGCAGGCCAAACCGGCACCGCGCGGGCACTCGGTGCCGGTGCCCGGCGAGCTGGGCGGCGCCTCGCTGGTCATCGACCTGTTGGTCAAGCGCGCCGCCGATCTGGGCGTGCAAGTGCGCTACGAAACCGGGGCGACGAACCTGGTTCTCGACGGCGACGGCGCGGTGGTCGGCGTCATCTGGAAGCATTTCGCCGAAACCGGTGCGATCAAAGCAAAGTCGGTCATCATTGCCGCGGGCGGCTTCGCGATGAACGCCGAGATGGTGGCCGAGCACACGCCCGCGCTGGCTCAGGAGCGGAAAACCAAGCACCACGGCACCGTGGCGCCGTATATCCTGGGCAATCCCAACGATGACGGGCTGGGCATCCGGATGGGCATCTCGGCGGGCGGCGCGGTCAAGTACATGGATGAGCTGTTCATCACCGCAGCCGCCTACCCGCCCGCGGTGCTGCTGACGGGTGTGATCGTCAACAAGGAGGGTAAGCGGTTCGTCACCGAGGACTCCTATCACTCGCGCACCTCGGCGTTCGTGTTGGAGCAACCGGATCAGACCGCGTACCTGATCGTCGACGAGGCGCACACCGAGATGCCCGAGATGCCGTTGATCCGATTCCTCGATGGCTACGAGACCGTCGCCGAGATGGAGGAGGCGCTGGACATTCCCAGCGGCAACCTCGCGGCGACGCTGCACCGCTACAACGAATTCGCCGCCAAGGGCGAGGACCCGGATTTCCACAAGCAGCCGGAATTCCTTGCACCACAAGACAATGGGCCGTGGGCTGTGTTCGACCTGTCGCTCGGGCGGGCGATGTACTCGGGGTTCACCATCGGTGGGCTGGCCACGTCGGTGGATGGCGAGGTGCTGCGGGCGGACGGCACGGTGGTGCCGGGCCTCTACGCGGCGGCGGCGTGCGCGTCCAACATCGCCCAGGACGGCAAGGGGTATGCCAGTGGCACGCAGCTGGGCGAGGGGTCGTTCTTCGGGCGCCGCGCCGGAGCGCACGCGGCAGCGGGAGCGCAGGCGCGCTAAGTCAGAGCCGGAGCGCACGCGGCAGCGGGAGCGCAGGCGCGCTAAGTCAGAGCCGGAGCGCACGCGGCAGCGGGAGCGCAGGCGCGCTAAGTCAGAGCCGGAGCGCACGCGGCAGCGGGAGCGCAGGCGCGCTAAGTCAGAGCCGGAGCGCACGCGGCAGCGGGAGCGCAGGCGCGCTAAACCGCTAGACGTTCGCGGGCTGCGAGCCGACCGGTCCCAGGCGCCATTGACCCCCGCCGAGCAACTGCAGCTCTTGTTCGTGGTGCTGCTCGACGGTGTGGCGGTGGCTCACGCTGACCACTACGCACTCCGGTAACTCGCTGCGCAGCAACTGATACAACGCGAACTCCAGCCCCTCGTCGAGGGCGGAGGTGGCCTCGTCGAGGAAGACCGCCCGCGGCTTGGTCAACAGAATGCGGGCGAACGCCACGCGCTGCTGCTCGCCGGGGGAGAGCACCTTGGCCCAGTCGCGCTCTTCGTCGAGCCGCTCGATGAGCGGGGCCAGCGCCACCTTGGTCAGCGTTTCCCGCAGCATGTCTTCGCGGATGTCGTCCGGCGAGTTCGGGTAGCACACAACGGTTCGCAGGCTGCCCAGCGGCACGTAGGGCAACTGCGACAGGAACATCGTCGCGTTCTCGCCGTCCGGCCGGCACAGCGTTCCCGAGGCATACGGCCACAACTCGGCCAGACTGCGCAGCAGCGTGGTCTTGCCCGCACCGGATCGGCCGGTGATCACCAGCGAATCACCGGTGTCCAACTGCACGTCGAGGGAGTCGATCAGCTGGTCGCCCTCCGGCGTCCGCACCTCGACATGGGCGAGTTCCACGGCGGTGTCCTCGCTCGGCTTGACCAGCAGTGCCGGCAGCGCACGACCCTGGGCGTTGGCGTCGACCAGGCCGTGCAGACGCAGAATGGCCGCCCGGAACGAGGCAAACGCGTCGTAGTTGTTCCGGAAGAACGACAGCGAGTCGTGGATGTTGCCGAAGGCGGTCGCCGTCTGGCCTACGTCACCGAAGTTGATTTTGCCGGCGAACAACCGCGGCGCCTGGATGATCCACGGCAGCGGGACGATCGCCTGCGACACCGACCAGTTCCAGCCGTTGAAGATGATGGTCCGACGAACGAACTTGCGGTAGTTGTCGATGATCGGGGTGAAGCGCCGCCACAGCTGCCCGCGCTCGACCAGCTCGCCGCGGTAGAAGCCGACGGCCTCCGCGGCGTCGCGCAGCCGTACCAGCGCGTAACGGAACGCGGCGTTGAGCTTTTCGTTGTTGAAGCTGAGCCAAATCAGCGGGCGCCCAAGCCAAATCGCGACGACCGTCGCGATCAGCACGTACACCAGCACGGTCCAGAACATGGCCCGCGGCAACGTGACGCCGAACAGGGTCAGATCTCCGGACAGGTTCCACAGGATGGCCGCGAAGGAGATCACCGAAGCGACCGCGTTGACCGCCCCGAACAGCAACGTGCTGCCCGTCCCGTTGGATGGAATGTTCGGGGTCGCACCGGCGTTGGCGGTGAAGATGTCGATGTCCTGCTGGATACGCTGGTCGGGGTTGTCAATCGTATTGTCGATGAACAGATCCCGGTAATAGGCCTTGCCGTCCAGCCAGTCGTCGGTGAGGTGCGCGGTCAACCACATGCGCCAGGCGATGATGAATCGCTGGGTGATGTAGATGTCGAGCATGAAGCGGATGACGTAAAGCGTGGCGAGAAGGCAGAAAATTGCGATCGACATCCAAAAACCCTGAATGCCAGACTGTTTGACGGTGTCATCACCCGCGGCCGTGCCCTGGACGGCGATCTGGACCGACGTGTACAGGTCGTTGCCCTGGTAGCTGAGCAACACGGTGAGGCGCACCGCGAGCAGCACCGAAAGCAGCAGCACGCCGAGCATCAACCACACCTTCACGCTGGCCGCGCCGACGAAGTAGCCGCGGGTGATGCGCCAGAACTGCCGGCCCCACGGTGTGAAAAACCTGAATGCCACCAGCACGATCAGCAGGCAGACAGCGCCCACCGCCCAAGCGATGGCGACCCACTGCAGGGAATCGACTAGTGCCGACGACCAGTCGATGGATGGCTTGAACAGCGTCGGACCCAACTTCGACGTCTCCTGGCTATCGAGGCCTCCCGAGGAGCCTCTGGGCGAATGCTTCCCCGCGAAGGTACCCGAGACCGGCCGATAGGCTGCGGTTATGAGCATCGACGCTCCGTCCAGCGAAATCGTCCACGCCGGTCGTCTCGTGGCCCGCAGGCTCAAATCCAGCGGCATCGACACCCTGTTCACCTTGTCGGGCGGCCACCTGTTCTCCATCTACGACGGCTGCCGGGAAGAGGGCATCCGGCTCATCGACACCCGCCATGAGCAGACGGCGGCCTTCGCCGCCGAGGGCTGGTCGAAAGTGACGCGAATCCCGGGCGTGGCGGCGCTCACCGCGGGCCCCGGTGTCACCAACGGCCTGAGTGCCATGGCGGCCGCGCAACAAAACCAGTCACCGCTGGTCGTGCTCGGCGGGCGCGCACCCGCGCAGCGTTGGGGCATGGGATCGCTGCAGGAAATCGATCACATCCCATTCGTGGCGCCGCTGAGCCGCTTCGCCGCCACCGCCCAGTCCGCCGCGGATGCGGGCCGGCTTATCGATGAGGCGCTGCAGGCCGCCGTCGGGGCGCCGTCAGGCGTCGGTTTCGTCGACTTCCCGATGGATCACGTGTTCTCCGTGTCGGAGGACGACGGCCGGGCCGGCGCGCTGCACACGCTGCCACCGGCCCCGGTTGCCGACGGTGCGGCACTGGACCGCGCCGCCGCGCTGCTGGCCCGGGCACAGCGGCCGGTGATCATGGCCGGCACCAACGTCTGGTGGGGGCACGGTGAGACGGCACTGCGGCGACTGGCCGACCAGCGGCAGATCCCGGTGTTGATGAATGGGATGGCGCGCGGGGTGGTGCCTGCCGATCACCCGTTGGCGTTCTCCCGGGCACGGTCCAAGGCACTCTCCGAGGCGGACGTGGCCGTCGTTGTCGGCGTGCCGATGGACTTTCGGCTCGGTTTCGGCAACGTGTTCGGGCCGGACACGGCGCTCATCGTGGTCGACCGGGCCCAACCCGAACGGGAGCACCCCCGGCCCATCGCGGCAAGCGCATACGGCGATCTGGGCACCATCCTCGCGGAGCTATCCGGCCCGAGTGGCGCCGACCATCGGGACTGGATCGAGGCGTTGCGGACGGCCGAGACCGCAGCCCGCCGGCAGGAGGCCGGCGAGCTCGGCGACGATCGAATCCCGCTGCATCCAATGCGGATCTACGCCGAGTTGGCGCCGATGCTCGCCCGCGACGCCATCGTCGTCATCGACGCCGGCGACTTCGGTTCCTATGCAGGCCGGGTGCTTGACAGCTACCAGCCGGGCTGCTGGCTGGACAGTGGCCCGTTCGGCTGCCTCGGCTCGGGCCCCGGCTACGCGCTGGCCGCCAAACTCGCCTATCCACAGCGGCAGGTCGTGCTGCTGCAGGGCGACGGCGCCTTCGGGTTCAGCGGCATGGAATGGGACACGCTGGTGCGACACCAGGTCCCGGTCGTGTCGGTGATCGGCAACAACGGCATCTGGGGCCTCGAGAAACATCCGATGGAGGCGATCTACGGGTATTCGGTGGCGGCCGAGCTGCGTCCGGGCACCCGCTATGACGAGGTGGTGCGCGCGCTGGGCGGGCACGGCGAATTGGTATCCGCGCCCGCCGAGCTGCGCCCCGCACTGGAGCGGGCGTTTGCCAGCGGCCTCCCGTCGGTGGTCAACGTGCTGACCGACCCGACCGTCGCCTATCCCCGCCGATCGAACCTCGCCTGACCAGCCGGATGGGTCGCCTCAGCAAAGCGACCCTGCTCACCGCGTACCGTTGACCTGTGCCACAGACCACCCGCACCCAACCCGGCCGCCTGACCAGCAGATTCTGGCGACTGCTCGGCGCAAGCACGGAAAAGAACCGCTCTCGCTCGCTGTCCCAGGTCAGCGCCTCGTCGGATTACGACGAGAAAGCCGCCGGCCTCAAGGACGAGCAGCTGGGCAAAGCGGCGGGCCTGCTCAACCTCGACGATCTCGCCGACTCCGAAGACATCGCGCAGTTCTTGGCGCTCGCCCGGGAAGCCGCCGAACGCACAACAGGCCTGCGGCCCTTCGACGTTCAGCTGCTGGGGGCGTTGCGCATGCTCGACGGCGACGTGATCGAAATGGCCACCGGCGAGGGTAAGACACTTGCCGGCGCGATCGCGGCCGCCGGCTACGCCATCGCCGGTCGGCACGTCCATGTCGTCACCATCAACGACTATCTCGCCCGCCGCGACGCCGAATGGATGGGTCCGCTGCTGGAGGCCATGGGGCTGACCGTCGGCTGGATCACCGGGGAGTCGACGAGCGAGGAGCGGCGGGCGGCCTACGGCTGCGACGTCACCTACGCGTCGGTCAACGAGATCGGTTTCGACGTCTTGCGCGATCAGCTGGTGACCGATGTGAAGGACTTGGTATCGCCCAATCCCGACGTGGCCCTGATCGACGAGGCCGACTCGGTACTGGTCGACGAGGCGTTGGTGCCGTTAGTGCTGGCCGGCACCACCCATCGTGAGACGCCGCGCCTTGAGATCGTCAAACTGGTCGGCGAGCTGGAGGCCGGTGCGGACTACGACACCGATGCCGACAGCCGCAACGTGCACCTCACCGAGACCGGTGCACGCAAGGTCGAGAAGGCGCTCGGCGGCATCGACCTGTACTCCGAGGAGCACGTCGTCACCACCCTCACGGAGATCAACGTCGCACTGCACGCCCACGTGCTGTTGCAGCGCGACGTGCACTACATCGTGCGCGACAACGCGGTCCATCTGATCAACGCCTCGCGGGGCCGCATCGCCCAGCTGCAGCGCTGGCCGGACGGGTTACAGGCCGCCGTCGAGGCGAAGGAAGGCATCGAGACCACCGAGACGGGCGAGGTGCTCGACACCATCACGGTGCAGGCGCTGATCAACCGCTACGCCACCGTCTGCGGGATGACCGGCACCGCGCTGGCCGCCGGTGAGCAGCTGCGCCAGTTCTATAAGCTCGGTGTTTCGCCAATTCCGCCGAATACTCCCAACATTCGTGAGGACGAACCGGACCGGGTCTATATCACCGCCGCCGCCAAGAACGACGCGATCGTCGAGCACATCGCGACGGTGCATGAGACCGGGCAACCGGTCCTGGTCGGAACCCGCGATGTGGCGGAGTCCGAGGAGCTGCACGAACGCCTGGTGCGCCGCGGCGTTCCCGCGGTCGTGCTGAACGCCAAGAACGACGCCGAAGAGGCCGAGGTGATCGCGGAGGCGGGCAAGTACGGCGTGGTCACCGTGTCAACCCAAATGGCTGGGCGGGGAACCGATATCCGCCTCGGCGGGTCCGACGAGGCCGACCATGATCGCGTCGCCGAGCTGGGCGGGTTGCACGTCGTCGGCACCGGCCGCCATCACACTGAACGGCTGGACAACCAGCTGCGCGGGCGTGCCGGCCGCCAGGGCGACCCGGGGTCGTCGGTGTTCTTCTCGAGTTGGGAGGACGACGTCGTCGTCGCCAACCTCGACCGCAACAAGCTGCCCGAGCAGACCGACGACGACGGAAAGATCCTCAGCCCCAAGGCAGCCGGGCTGCTCGACCATGCGCAACGCGTCGCCGAAGGGCGGATGCTGGACGTGCACGCGAACACCTGGCGCTATAACCAGCTGACCGCCCAACAACGCGCCATCATCGTGGACCGGCGAAACACGTTGTTGCGCGCGGCGACTGCGCGGGAAGAGCTGGCTGAGCTGGCGCCGAAGCGGTATCAGGAATTGGCCGAGACCGAGGGAATCTCGCAGGAGCGGCTAGAAACGATCTGCCGCCAGATCATGCTCTATCACCTGGACCGCGGCTGGGCCGACCATCTGGCCTATCTCGCCGACATCCGGGAGAGCATCCACTTGCGGGCGCTGGGCAGGCAAAATCCGCTCGACGAATTCCACCGGCTGGCCGTCGACGCCTTCGCGTCGCTGGCCGCCGACGCGATCGAGGCGGCTCAGCAGACGTTTGAAACCGCGAACGTCCTCGATGAGGAGCCCGGGCTGGATCTGTCCAAGCTGGCGAGGCCGACCTCGACGTGGACGTACATGGTCAACGACAATCCGCTGTCCGACGACACGCTGTCCACGCTGAGCCTCCCCGGAGTGTTCCGCTAACCCGCTAGCCCGTCTCGCCGCTTCGCGGTTGGGGTAGCCCCTCCTCAGTCCGCATCGCGGACTGCATCGTCAGCGGGCTAATGTCACGGCTCATGGAGCAGGAGCCGCCAGACCGGGTGCTGACCGTGCCCAACGCGTTGAGCGCCGTCCGTCTGCTGCTCATCCCCGTGTTCATCTATCTGCTGGTATTCGCGCACGCCAATGGGTGGGCCGTGGCGATCCTGATGTTCAGCGGCGCCTCCGATTGGGCCGACGGCAAAATTGCGCGCACGCTGAACCAGTCGTCGCGGCTCGGTGTCCTGCTGGACCCTGCGGTCGACCGCCTCTACATGGTGACGGTGCCCGTCGTGCTGGCGCTGAGCGGCATCGTGCCGTGGTGGTTCGTGGTCACGTTGCTGGTGCGCGACGGGCTGCTGGCCGCCACGTTGCCCCTACTGCGCAGCCGTGGGTTGACGGCGCTGCCCGTCACCTATGTCGGCAAAGCGGCCACGTTCGCCTTGATGTCCGGCTTTCCGCTCGTTTTGCTGGGTACGTGGAACGCATTGTGGAGCCGCGTCATCGGCGCCTGCGGGTGGGGTTTTCTGATCTGGGGTCTGTACGCCTACCTGTGGTCGTTCGTCCTGTACGCGGTCCAGATGGTGATGGTGCTGCGCCAACTGCCGAAGGTCACCCGGGCGGTTGATCATGGCTGAACCGGATCGCCTGCTGGGCGGCTACGATCCGAACGCGGGCCGCAGCGCGCACGCGGCGGCGAGCCCGACGCTCATCCCGGTTCCGTCCCTGCTGCGGGCCCTGCTCTCGGAGCACCTCGATCCCGGTTACGCCGCCGCCGCCGAACGGCGGGCCGATGCCGCCGCACCACCGGTCGGGCGGGCCCGCGTGTTCAGCTGGCTATGGCAGGCTCTGGCGGCCATGCTGGTTGCCACCGTGTTCGCCGCCGCAGTCGCACAAGCACGTTCGGTGGAACCCGGCGTGCGCACCGCACAGCAGCTGCTGGCGCGTAGCGTGCGAGCGACCGAAGACGCCGCGACCAAGCTCGCTCAGCGACGCAGCATGCTGTCGCGCCGGGTCGACGACGTGCAGCGACTCGCGCTGGCCGACGACGCTGAAGGCCAGCGGCTGCTCAGCCAACTGGACGGGCTGAGCCTGGCAGCGGCCAGCACCGCGATCCTCGGCCCCGGCCTGACCGTCAAGGTGACCGATCCCGGCGCCAGCCCGAACCTGTCCGACGTGTCCAAGCAACGGGTGAACGGCAGTCGGCAAATCATCTTGGATCGCGACCTGCAGCTCGTCGTCAACTCGTTGTGGGCCAGCGGTGCCGAGGCCATTTCGGTCGGCGGTGTGCGCATCGGGCCCAACGTGACCATCCGCCAGGCCGGCGGCGCGATCCTGGTCGACAACAACCCCACCAGCAGCCCCTACACGATTCTCGCCGTGGGGCCGCCGCACGCGATGCGCGACGTGTTCGACAACAGTCCCGGGTTGCAGCGGCTTAGGCTGCTAGAGGTTTCCTACGGTGTTGGCATCACGGTGACCGTCTCCGACGGTCTCTCATTGCCAGCCGGATCGATTCGAGAAGTCAAGTTCGCCAAGGAGATTGGGCCTTCGTGACAACACAGCTGCCCCGGCCGGGAGCCCGCGCATGATCGGTATCGCGGCGCTGGCGGTCGGCATCGTGCTGGGGTTGGTTTTCCACCCCGCCGTGCCCGAGATCGTTCAGCCGTACCTACCCATCGCCGTGGTCGCGGCGCTGGACGCGGTTTTCGGCGGCCTGCGCGCCTATCTGGAGCGAATCTTCGATCCCAAGGTCTTCGTCGTGTCGTTCGTGTTCAACGTCTTCGTGGCGGCGCTGATCGTCTACGTCGGCGACCAGTTGGGCGTCGGCACGCAGCTGTCGACGGCCATCATCGTCGTGTTGGGCATCCGGATCTTCGGCAATGCCGCCGCCCTGCGGCGCCGCCTCTTCGGAGCGTAGGAGCATAGCGAGATGGGGTCAGCTTGAGCCAGGATCAGCCGTCCGGGGCGGCCGAAGAAAGTCGTGACGCCCCAGCGCGGCACGACGATTCGCGGGCCGACACGGAGGCCGGGGCGCCGCACGGCCGCCACGAATTGCCCGACCACAGCCCGCGTCCCGAGATCGGACCGGTGCGCCGCACCGGCTTGTCCGGCCTGCTGCGCGGTGGCCGGTCGCGGCTGATGTTCGGCAGCCTGGCGGTCCTGCTGTGCCTCGTCCTGGGCATCGCCATCGTTACCCAGGTCCGGCAGACGCGGTCCGGCGACTCCCTGGACACGGCGCGCCCGGCGGACCTGCTGGTGTTGCTGGACTCGCTGCGCCAGCGCGAGGCCACACTGAATAGCGAAGTCACCGAACTGCAGAACACGTTGAATGCCCTACAGGCGTCCGGTAATAACGACCAGGCCGCGATCAAGAACGCGCAGGCTCGGCTGGCCGCGCTGTCCATTCTGGTCGGCGCAGTGGGCGCTACTGGCCCCGGCGTCACCATCACCATCGAAGACCCCGGCCCCGGTGTGTCACCCGAGGTGATGCTGGACGTGATCAATGAGTTGCGGGCCGCCGGCGCCGAAGCGATCGAGATCAACGGCGGACGCGAGTCCGTGCGGGTCGGTGTCGACACCTGGGTGGTCGGCTCGGCCGGCTCGCTGACCCTCGACACCAAGACCCTGTCGCCGCCGTATTCGATTCTGGCGATTGGTGATCCACCCACGCTGGCCGCGGCCATGAACATTCCGGGCGGCGCCGAGGACAGCATCAAGCGCGTCGGTGGCCGGATGTCGGTGCAGCAGAGTGACCACGTGGATGTGCGCACCTTGCGACAACCAAAACCCCACCAATACGCTCAGCCCGTCAAGTGAGCCACACCGACCAGAACAGGATTCCCGTGAGCGATATCCCGGCCGACCTGCACTACACCGCCGAACATGAGTGGGTTCGCCAAAGCGGTGGCGATACCGTGCGGGTCGGGATCACCGACTTTGCACAATCGGCACTGGGCGACGTCGTCTTCGTCCAGTTGCCCGAGGTGGGCGCCCAGGTGACCGCGGGCGAATCGTTCGGCGAGGTCGAGTCGACGAAATCCGTGTCCGACTTGTACGCACCGGTGACCGGCACGGTGATCGCGGTCAACGATGATCTGGAGGGCAGCCCACAGCTGGTCAACTCCGATCCCTACGGCGACGGCTGGCTGGTCGACGTCCAGGTCTCCGATGGCGGGGAGTTGGCAGCGACGATTTCGGCTCTGCTGGATGCCGAGGCCTACCGCGGCACGCTGACCGAGTGACGGTTGCTAATGTCCCTGCCAGCCCCGCCGGTGGCCGCAGCATCTGTCACGACACGGCGTGCAGTGGGGCAACGGGGGCCGGCCGACCAATCGGTTTTCGATCCTGCCGGTGGTTGGCGCATTCGCGACCCCCGCGCGGTACGGTCAACACAACAGCGTCAAAAGGCAGTAATCGGCAAAACAGGGTCGACAACCTAGTGGGGAAGCCGGCCGAACGGCCCGGTCAGACAACGCCACAGCGGCCAGTGAGGAGCAGCGGGTGACGGACATGGACTCAGGAAGTTCGCAAGACCAGACTTCTGACGAAGTCACCGTGGAAACGACTTCGGTCTTTCGCGCCGACTTCCTCAACGAATTGGACGCGCCGGCCCAGTCGGGCGCCGAGAGCACGGTCTCCGGGGTCGAGGGACTGCCGGCCGGCTCGGCGTTGCTGGTGGTCAAACGAGGCCCTAACGCGGGGTCGCGCTTCCTCCTCGACCAGCCCATCACCTCGGCGGGCCGGCATCCGGACAGCGACATCTTCCTCGACGACGTCACGGTCAGCCGCCGCCACGCCGAATTCAGGTTGGAAAACAACGAATTCCACGTGGTGGATGTGGGTAGCCTCAACGGCACCTACGTCAATCGCGAGCCGGTCGACTCCGCGGTGCTGGCTAACGGTGACGAGGTACAGATCGGCAAGTTCCGGCTGGTGTTTTTGACCGGCCCCAAGGGTGATGACAATGGGGGATCTGGAGGCTAGTGAGCGCACCCGATAGCTCGGCCCTGGCCGGGATGTCGATTGGGGCGGTCTTGGATCTGCTGAGGCCGGATTTCCCCGATGTCACGATTTCCAAGATTCGTTTCTTGGAAGCCGAAGGACTGGTGACGCCCCAGCGTGCCGCGTCGGGATACCGCAGATTCACCGCGTACGACTGCGCGCGGTTACGTTTCATCCTCACCGCACAGCGCGACCACTACCTGCCGCTGAAAGTGATCCGGGCACAGCTGGACGCCCAGCCCGACGGCGAGTTGCCGCCCTTCGGATCGCCTTATGGCGTACCACGATTGGTGTCGGTCACCGATGGCGACACCGCACCCACGCCCGATGCCGCCGCGGTTGCGCCCACCCGCGTGCGGTTGAGTCGCGAAGAGGTGTTGGAACGTTCCGGGGTTGACGAAGACCTGCTCACCGCCCTGCTCAAAGCCGGGGTGATCAGCCGCGGCCCGGGCGGGTTTTTCGACGAGCACACCGTGGTGATCTTGCAATGCGCCCGGGCGTTGTCCGACTACGGTGTCGAACCGCGGCATTTGCGTGCCTTCCGGTCGGCCGCCGACCGGCAGTCCGATTTGATCGCCCAGATCGCCGGGCCGTTGATGAAGGCCGACAAGGCCGGCGCCCGCGATCGCGCCGACGAGCTGGCGCGTGAGGTGGCCGCGCTGGCAATTACCTTGCACACGTCGCTGATCAAGTCGGCCGTTCGCGACGTTCTGCGACGCTGAGGACTAGACTTCGTTGAACAGCTTGGTGTTCGGCGGCACGCAGAGGGACGGTGGACCATCGGGTCGTCGCGCTGAGTGAGAGTCGGACACGGCGGCATATGCGGAGGGCAGACACAAATGGGTGAAGTACGTGTTGTCGGCATTCGCGTCGAGCAGCCGCAGAACCAGCCGGTGCTGTTGCTGCGCGAGGCCAACGGTGACCGTTACCTGCCGATTTGGATCGGGCAGTCCGAGGCTGCCGCCATCGCGCTCGAACAGCAAGGCGTCGAACCGCCCCGCCCGCTGACCCATGACCTGATCCGCGATCTGATTGCGGCGCTTGGACATTCGCTCAAAGAAGTGCGGATCGTCGACCTGCAGGAAGGCACCTTCTACGCTGACCTGGTGTTTGACCGCAACATCACCGTGTCCGCGCGTCCGTCGGATTCGGTGGCGATCGCGTTGCGCGTCGGCGTCCCTATCTACGTCGAGGAAGCCGTGCTGGCCCAGGCGGGTCTGCTGATTCCGGACGAAAGCGACGAAGACTCCAACAGCGCGGTGCGTGAGGACGAAGTGGAGAAGTTCAAGGAGTTTCTCGACAGCGTGTCTCCTGACGATTTCAAGGCCACCTGAGCCCAACCGCGAACCACGGAGCGCGTCGTGACGAAGTTGCGGGTCAGCGGACGGCGGCCAGGCGTTAGGCTGGACGCGTTAAGGCTGGACCTGGACGTCCCCGACATCCCCGACATCCCCGACATCCCGGACAACCTGGACATTGACATCACGGATGCGTCTCATCTGACACTGTGATGTCGACACGCCTGACGGATAGCGCGCCCCTCGCCGTCGCGGCGGCCATACTTTGAGAGCGAGTTAAGGCACGGCAGCGATCGAACGGCGTAAGCTCTCTAGCACTCGGGCCTTAGCCAACGTGGCTGTGCAGGCAGCCAATGGACGCAGCTAGTGACAAGAGCGCGATCGGCGAGAGGAACCACTGTGAGCGACCGGCCACGCCAAGAACAGCTGGATCTTGCCGGCCACGCGGATGCCGCGAACCCAGGTGAGCCGAGCATCACCGTGGCCAGCGGACCCGTGCAGCCGGGGCTGTTTCCTGACGACTCGGTGCCCGACGAGCTGGTCGGCTACCGGGGTCCCAGTGCGTGCCAGATCGCCGGGATCACCTACCGTCAGCTGGACTATTGGGCGCGCACCTCGCTGGTAGTGCCCTCGATTCGGAGCGCGGCGGGGTCCGGCAGCCAACGCCTGTACTCCTTCAAGGACATCTTGGTGCTCAAGATTGTCAAGCGGCTGCTGGACACCGGCATCTCGCTGCACAACATCAGGGTCGCGGTCGACCACCTGCGCCAGCGTGGGGTCGAGGACCTAGCCAACATCACCCTGTTCTCCGACGGCACCACCGTTTACGAGTGCACGTCGGCCGAAGAAGTGGTCGACCTGCTGCAGGGTGGGCAGGGCGTGTTCGGCATCGCGGTGTCCGGCGCGATGCGCGAGCTGACCGGCGTGATCGCCGATTTCCCAGGTGAGCGCGCGGACGGCGGCGAGTCGATTGCGGCACCGGAGGACGAGTTGGCCTCCCGGCGCAAACATCGCGACCGCAAAATCGGATAAGCCCGTTTTTCGGGTTACTGGAGGGTAAACTCGACTCCGCATCGAGCCCGCGCGGGAGAGTTTCGTGGCCGCCAGTCACGGACGCCGAAGGAGCAATACCTCTCCGTCAACCTCTCAGGCACCAGGACCGCGTATCGGTGGCGATGCCTCTGGAAAGCGGTGCGACCGTCATGGTCCACCCGCCGATGGGGAAAGGCGCATGGGGGGACTACGCGCCGAATCTCTCAGGCGCCCGGTGACTGGGTGGAGGACAGAGGGGGAGGGCCATTAGTCCCTCTGCCTATGTCAGGAGTACCGATGCCCACCCAAGCACCTTTTTCGGCCCGACACATCGGACCGGACGCTGCGGCCGTCTCAGCGATGCTGGACGTGATCGGCGTCGGCTCGCTCGACGAGCTGGCCGGCAAAGCGGTTCCGCACCGCATTCTGGACAAACTTTTCGATAACGGGACCGCACCGGGCTTGGCTTCGTTGCCACCGGCGGCCACCGAGGCCGAGGCGCTCGCCGAACTGCGCGCGCTGGCCGACAACAACACCGTGGCGGTGTCGATGATCGGCCAGGGCTACTACGACACCCTCACGCCGCCGGTGTTGTTGCGCAACATCCTGGAGAACCCGGCCTGGTACACCGCATACACGCCTTATCAGCCGGAGATCAGCCAGGGCCGGCTGGAAGCGCTGCTGAACTTCCAGACCATGATCACCGATCTGACCGGACTCGAGATCGCCAATGCCTCGATGCTCGACGAGGGCACCGCGGCCGCCGAGGCGATGACGCTGCTGCACCGGTCGGCGTCGCGTCGCGGCGGTGCGGGTGCCAACCGGTTGGCCGTCGACGTCGACCTCTTCGCACAGACCGCCGCCGTGCTGGCGACGCGCGCCCGACCGTTGGGCATCGAGATCGTCACCGCCGATCTGCGCGACGGCCTCCCCGACGGTGACTTCTTCGGTGTCATCGCCCAGTTGCCCGGTGCCAGCGGCAGGATCACCGACTGGTCGGGACTGGTGGCCGAGGCACATGAGCGTGGCGCGCTGGTTGCGATCGGCGCTGACCTGCTGGCCTGTACCTTGATCACCCCGCCCGGCGAGATCGGCGCCGACGCCGCCTTCGGTAGCTCCCAAAGATTCGGTGTACCAATGGGGTTCGGTGGTCCACACGCCGGCTATCTGGCGGTGCACGCCAAACACGCGCGGCAGCTGCCGGGCAGGCTAGTCGGCGTCTCGGTCGACAGCGACGGCTCCCCGGCCTACCGCCTGGCGTTGCAGACCCGCGAACAGCACATCCGCCGCGACAAGGCCACCAGCAACATCTGTACCGCGCAGGTGCTGCTGGCGGTGATGGCCGCGATGTACGCCAGCTACCACGGCGCCGACGGGCTCAGCGCCATCGCGCGCCGGGTGCATCGGCATGCCCGATCCATCGCGGCCGCGCTGGGCGATGCGTTGGTGCACGACGACTACTTCGACACGGTGTTGGCGCATGTGCCGGGTTGCGCGGACGAGGTGGTGGCCAAGGCGAAGGCCAAGGGCATCAACCTTTGGCGCGTCGACAAGGACCACGTGTCGGTGGCGTGCGACGAGTGCACCACCGACGTGCACGTGGAGGAGGTTCTGGACGCCTTCGGGGTGTCGGCCGCAGAGCCCGCGGACACCGATATCGCCACGCGTACAACGGAGTTCCTCACCCATCCGGCATTTACCCAATACCGCACCGAGACGGCGATGATGCGCTATCTGCGGACCCTGGCGGACAAGGACATCGCCTTGGACCGCAGCATGATTCCGCTCGGGTCGTGCACGATGAAGCTCAACGCCGCGGCCGAGATGGAGCCGATCACCTGGCCGGAGTTCTCGCGGCTGCACCCGTTCGCGCCGGCCGACGACACTGCGGGGCTGCGACGTCTGATCAGTGACCTACAGACCTGGCTGGTGGCGATCACCGGCTACGACGCGGTGTCGCTGCAACCCAACGCCGGTTCGCAAGGCGAGTACGCGGGCTTGTTGGCGATCCACGAGTACCACGCCAGCCGGGGCGAGGCGCATCGCGATATCTGCC
Source organism: Mycobacterium simiae (assembly GCF_010727605.1). NCBI lineage: Bacteria > Bacillati > Actinomycetota > Actinomycetes > Mycobacteriales > Mycobacteriaceae > Mycobacterium > Mycobacterium simiae. The sequence goes on along the minus strand of NZ_AP022568.1, from coordinate 5,531,385 downwards.
TCATCCCGTCCAGCGCACACGGCACCAACGCGGCGTCGGCCGCGTTGGCCGGCATGCGGGTGGTCGTGGTGGGTTGCCACGACAACGGCGACGTCGATCTGGACGATCTGCGAGCCAAGGCGGCCGAGCACGCCGACCGGCTCGCCGCCCTGATGATCACCTACCCGTCCACGCACGGGGTGTACGAGCACGACATCGCCGAGATCTGCGCGGCCGTGCACGACGCCGGCGGCCAGGTGTATGTCGACGGCGCCAACCTCAACGCGCTGGTGGGTTTGGCGCGGCCGGGCAAGTTCGGTGGCGACGTGAGCCATTTGAACCTGCACAAGACGTTCTGCATCCCGCACGGTGGTGGCGGGCCGGGTGTGGGTCCCGTCGCCGCGCGGGCGCACCTGGCGCCGTTCCTGCCAGGTCACCCGTACGCCCCCGAACTGCCCGGCGGGTATCCGGTCTCGTCGGCGCCCTACGGCTCGGCCTCGATCCTGCCGATCAGCTGGGCCTACATCAGGATGATGGGCGGTGACGGACTGCGGGCGGCCTCACTCACCGCGATCGCGTCGGCCAACTACATCGCCCGCCGGCTCGACGAGTACTTCCCGGTGCTCTACACCGGCGCCAATGGCATGGTCGCCCACGAGTGCATCCTGGATCTGCGTGGCATCACCAAATCGACCGGAGTGACGGTCGACGATGTCGCAAAGCGATTGGCGGACTACGGCTTTCACGCTCCGACCATGAGCTTCCCGGTGGCCGGTACGTTGATGGTAGAGCCCACCGAGAGCGAGGATCGCAACGAGATCGACGCGTTCTGCGACGCCATGATCGCCATCCGCGCCGAGATTGACAAAGTGGCGGCCGGACTCTGGCCTGTCGATGACAATCCGCTGCGCGGGGCGCCGCATACCGCCGGATGCCTGCTCGTTGCCGACTGGAATCATCCGTACACGCGGGAAGAGGCCGCCTATCCGCTCGGGACGGCGTTCCGGCCCAAAGTGTGGCCGCCGGTGCGTCGTATCGACGGAGCCTACGGCGACCGCAACCTGATGTGCTCGTGCCCGCCAGTGGAAGCGTTCGCCTAGGCGCGCTCGCTCTAGGCGCAGACCGCCGGCTGGGAGCGCAGGAAATCCAGGGTCAACTCCGTAAACGCTTGCGCTGCTTCCAGGTGCGGCAGATGACCGGACCCGTGAAACAGTTGCACCCGAGCGTGCGGAAAGTGTCGCCGCGCCGCGTGGACCTGCTGCACGGGCAGAATGCGGTCGCGATCGCCCCACACGATCAGCGTGGGGCGAACATGGCCGGATACCTGGTCCAGCAAGTCCTTTCGCCAGTGCGGTCGGAACCCCCGAATGCTGGCACTCCAGCGGGCGGTCTCGTGCAGCACCGCCCCCGTTTCGGGTCGCCGGGCAAACATCATCGCACGGTCGATGCGCTCAGCGGTCGCCAACGATCGGTCGACGTAAAGCTGACGTTCGAGCAGTTGCGCGGTGGCCCGGCTGGTGTGCCACGTCGCCAGGGCACCGATGACCGGGGTGGCTGCCAGCCGCAGCATGGGATGAACCTCGGCGCCGAAGCCGGCACTGCTCACCAGATTCAAGGTGGCCACCCGGTCCGGTTCCAGCGCCAACAGCTGAAGTGCCACCGCGCCGCCGATCGAATGACCCATCACATGCAGGCGCCTGGTCTCCGCGATCGCGTCGAGCGTCTGCAATGTCGCTTCGGCGAGCCCCGTCAGGGTGATGGCGGCCGGGAGGCGTTCGGATAGTCCCGAGCCGGGTAGGTCGGGAGCGATTACGCGGTAGCCGGCCCGGCGTAAGGCGACGTATTGCGGCTCCCAATCCTCGAGGCTGCGACCGATGCCGTGCAGCAACAAGATCGGGGGCTGCTCGGGCTGACCATCGATGAGCACTCGGGTACGTCGCCCGTGGACATCGATGGACCTGATGGTTCGCATGCGTACGCCCTGAAACGGGTACTCGCGCATAGTAATTCGCTACTCCGGTGAAGGCTTAGCGCGCACGGCCCGGTTCGGTCGACGCAACTGCCGGAAATATGACAGGTCGACGATACGTCGCATCGAGCGCTGTGGCGGAGTCTGCGCAACACGGATCAGTAAGGACGTTCGGTGTTGTCAGCCCCTGGCGGCAGTCCGCTGGCCGGTGGCTGTTAGATCCGCTGTCTCAGCTCAGGAAGGTGCTGATCGCCGTCGCCAGGTCGGGCGAGGCCGATGTCGCCACATTCTGGTAGCTGCCGCCGCTGAGCTGGGCAACCGCCTCCCAGGTTGCCCGGTCCGGATCGGTCCCCAAGTCGATGACGTTGACCGCGATCGGTTTGGCCGGGTCGGCACTGGTGCGGATGAAGTTCTGCAGCCCCGGCCCGTCCAGGCTCTGGTCCGTGTGCGGACCGGCCGTGATCACCAGGATCGAATTATTCTGCCCGGCACGGTAATTGGTCTGCATATCCTGGTAAATCAGGCGCAGCGTGGTGAACGACACCGCACCGCCGGCCGATGAATACTGCTTGTCCAGGGCCGCGGCCAGGGCGGCCGACCGCGGCTGACCGTTGACGGGGTCGGTCAGTGCACCGGTCGTCACCTCGGAGCGGCCTTCGTGACCGTCGAACGTCCACAAGCCCACGACCGCGGTCGGTGGCAGCGCCTTGATCCGGTCCTGCAATGCCGCGATCACATTGGCCAGCCGCGATTTTCCGCCCTCGTCACCGGGCATCGACTGATCCAGCATGATCGTCGCCGCCACGCCGCTGGACGGCGCGGACATCGCGTCGGCCAGCGTGACGCGCATGGCGTCGTCACCTACCGACAGCGTGGCGGGCAGCGGCGCGAAACTCGTTACCGGGCTAGTCGGTGGCTTGACGCCGTTGACCCGGAAACCGGCCTTGGCCAGCTTCGCCAGCTGCTCGGGCTTGCGGATGAAGTGGGTGAACTCGCTCGCCGCCGATGTCTGCTCCGAGGTCAGCCAGGAGCCGCTGAGCAGGACGGTCGGATAGTCGGCGACCGGCGCGGGCCCCTGCGGCAGCCAGGACGTCAAGGTCTTGTTGGCATCAGACAGCGACTGGCCTCGCTGGAACAGCTGCTGCTCGGTGGTGATGACGGCGTGCACCGGCGCAGTCGCCACATCACCGGGCTTCAACAGCGCGTTCATCGCCTCGGTCAGTGAGTTGTCGGAAAGCTTCGGTTGAGCGCTGGTCAGCGCACGGAGCGCGGCGGTGCCCTGGGTGGGCGGCGTGCCGGGCGGCACCGACGCGGCCGCGACCGCTTCGCCCGCGAGGTAGGCGGCGTCGCCGTTGCCGCTCGTCGGTATGGCCAGCCGCAATCCGCCCCAGCCGGGCAGCTTCAATCCCGCCAATGAGTTCGGGTTGGTTTGCAGGCCGGGCAGCGCGCCCCAGGTCTGATCGGTCAGCGCCGGTTGAAGCTCGGGCCGGATGGCCAACACCACCGGGGATGTCACCAGCGAACGACTGTCGCTGACCGTCTTTTGCCCCGCGGCCGCGGTCAACCGCGCGGCCGACACCGAACTGCCCGGGATCCACAACGCCGGCTGGCCTCCGAGTTCGGCCGGCCACTTGCCGATGAAGCCGTTGATGACGGCGTCGGAGCCGGCGGGTTTGACGTTGACCACCATGCATTTGTCGCCGACGGGACCGGCGGTGGAGTTGAAGGTTTCGGCGAATTGCTGCACCAGGTCGGTCATCGACGGGTCGACAATGACGGCCACGTCCTCCTTGCCGCCCACGCAACGCGCCGCGGCCGTGTGCGAGCGGTTCGACAGCGCGTCGCCGAAGAATCGCCACAGGATGATGGTGCCGACCACGACGATGACCGCGACCAGTGCGACGATGACGCCGACGCTGACGCCCCGGCGGCCGCTGGCGCTGCGGTGGCCACCCCGCCACTCGCCCAGTACGCGACGGCCGGTCGCGGCGATGCCCGGACGCGGGTCGGACGGGCCGGTCTGCGCGCGGTCCGGAAACTCGGGATAGTCGTCATCCGCGAACCGCGCGTCGGGCTCGTCGGAGGCGCCATAGCGGTCGGCGCTGTGATCGTCGTCGACCGGGAAGTCCTCGCCGAAGTCCGCATCGCCGAATTCACCGAAGTCGTCATCACCGAAGTCCGCGTCGGCGAGCTCCGGATCGGGGTCGCCGGCAGCCGGGCCGCGCGGGTTGTCCCGTTCCTCGCGGTAGCGGGAGACGATGTCGCGGGCGGTGAATCGGGCGGTGTCGGGCTCGTCGGACGGCTCGTCGGGCGACTTGCCGCGGTCGGGCATGCTGTGCCTACCCATACCGGCGCCCGCTACCCTTCCGTCGACCCGTCATCGTTGTTGGCTGGAATCGTCGCGCCCGAATCAGGCACCTGCGCGCGCCTTGAGCTCGCGGCGGCGGCGATGCAGGATCGGCTCGGTGTAGCCGCTGGGCTGCTGCCCGCCGGTCAGGATCAGTTCCTCGGCGGCCAGGAACGCGATGCTGTCGTCAAAGTTGGGCGCCATCGGTCGGTAGCCGCGGTCACCCTCGTTCTGGGCATCAACCAGCGGGGCCATCCGCTCCAAGCTGGCGCGGACATCCTCGCTGGTGATGATGCCGTGCCGCAGCCAGTTCGCCAGCAACTGGCTGGAGATCCGCAGCGTCGCGCGGTCTTCCATCAGCGCGACGTCGTGGATGTCGGGCACCTTCGAGCAACCGACGCCGGCGTCGATCCAGCGCACGACGTAGCCCAGGATCGACTGACAGTTGTTGTCGACCTCCTCGCGGATCTCCTCGGGAGCCCAGGCGAGTTCTTTGGCCAGGGGAATAGTCAGCAGCTCGTCAATCGTCGTCCGCTTCTTGCCCGCGAGCTCCTGCTGCACGGCGAACACGTCCACCTGGTGGTAATGCATGGCGTGCAGCGTGGCGGCCGTGGGGGAGGGCACCCACGCGGTGGTGGCGCCGGCCTTGGGCTGGCCGATCTTCTGCTCAACCATGTCGGCCATCAACTCGGTCATGGCCCACATGCCCTTGCCGATCTGAGCCTTGCCGCTAAAGCCCGCGGCGAGTCCGATGTCGACGTTGGCGTCTTCGTAGGCCTTGATCCAGGTGGTGTTCTTCATGGCGCCCTTGCGGATCATCGGCCCGGCCTCCATAGACGTGTGGATCTCGTCGCCGGTGCGGTCCAGGAAGCCGGTGTTGATGAAAACGACCCGGTCGGCGGCGGCCTTGATGCACGCCTTGAGGTTGACCGAGGTGCGGCGCTCTTCGTCCATGATGCCGACCTTCAGGGTGCCCTGCGGCAAGCCCAGCACGTCCTCGACGCGGCTGAACAGCTCGCAGGTGAACGCCACTTCCTCGGGCCCGTGCATCTTCGGCTTCACGATGTAGATGGAGCCGGTGCGGCTGTTGATCAGGGGGCCGTTGGCGTCGCTCGACCTCAGCCCGTGGATCGCGCACAGCCCGGTGAACAGCGCATCCATGATGCCCTCGAACACCTCGTGTTCGCCGTCGCCTTCACCGACGACGATCGCGTCGTTGGTCATCAGGTGGCCGACGTTGCGCACGAACAGCAGGCTGCGACCGGGTAGCGTCAGCTCGCCGCCGTCCGGGGTGACGTAGGTGCGGTCCTGGTTGAGCACCCGGGTGAAGGTCGCGCCGTCCTTGCTGACCTGTTGGGCCAAGTCACCCTTGTTCAGGCCCAGCCAGTTGCGGTAGCCCAGCACCTTGTCCTCGGCGTCCACGGCAGCGACCGAGTCCTCGAAGTCCATGATCGTGGTGACCGCGGATTCCAGCACCACGTCCTTGATGCCGGCCGGGTCGGTCTGGCCGATCGGCGACTCCGGGTCGATCAGAATCTCGACGTGCAGCCCGTGGTTGGCCAGCAACACCGACCAGTTGGGCGAGCCCAGCTCGCCGCTGTACCCGACGAATTTCTCCGGACTGGCCAGCTCGGTGGAGTCCGCGCCGAGCGCGACCTGCAGCCGTCCGTCGGCGATGCTCAGCCCGGTCACATCCGCCCATGAGCCCGACGCCAGCGGCGCCGCCTGGTCGAGGAATTTGCGCGCGTACGCGATGACCTTGTCGCCGCGCACCTTGTTGTAGCTGGTGCCCTTTTCGGCGCCGTCGTCTTCCGGGATGACATCGGTGCCGTACAGGGCGTCGTAGAGGGAACCCCAGCGGGCATTGGCCGCATTGAGCGCGAACCGCGCATTGAGCACCGGCACCACCAGCTGCGGGCCCGCGGTGGTGGTGATCTCGTCGTCGACTCCGGATGTGGTGATCATGAAGTCTTCGGGTTCCGGCAGCAGGTACCCGATGTCGATCAGGAACTGGCGGTAGGCCTCCGGGTCGAGTGGCTCGATCACGCGCTGCCGGTGCCATTTATCGATCTGCGCCTGCAGCTCGTCACGGGTGTGCAGCAAGGTCTGGTTCTGCGGGGTGAGATCGGTGACCACCTTGTCCACGCCTGCCCAGAAGCTGTCCGGGTCGATGCCGGTGCCGGGCAGCGCCTCGTTGTTGACGAAGTCGTAGAGCACCCGGGCAACACGCAAATTCCCGGCTGACACGCGGTCAGTCATCTTTCTCCTCCATAGTTGCCTCATTGGTTCCCACTCGACTCCCGACCGGCCCCAATCAGCCTCAATCAGCTACGTCGTCAGCCTACCGACCAACGGCTCGAACGATGGCATCCGTTCACCCCGCAACAGCAGGTCACGACGCGCTTGGCGGGCGTCGCCGCGGTCTTCCCGATGGGTCGTGGGGAGCGCCGTCTGGCAACACAGCTGTTCCGCCGCCGCACGCTGGCGCCTCGCCCTGTCCTGGACCGGCGCCGTTCAATCATACGGGCTGTTAACGGCCCACTTGGGTAGCGCCCGGCGGCCGCTCTCACTGCGCGTCGCGCATGCTGCCGACCAGATCTTCCACTAGGTCCTCCATCGCCACCATCGCCACGATCCGCAGGCCGTCCGTCACTAGTGCCAGGTGGCTGTTGGTGCGGCGCATCCGGGAAAGGGCGTCGGCCAGCGGTAATGACGCGGCGACCCGTGGCAGGGGACGCACCAGTGTGAGATCGATGACGGTTTGGGGATCGTCGCCCAGCGGCAGCATGTCCTTGATGTGCAGGTAGCCGATGAAGCGTCCGTCGGCGGCGGCGACGGGGAAGCGGGAATAGCCCGTCTCGGCCAACGCGCTCTCGACGGCACCGATCGTCGGCCCGGAGCCGGGCGCGGCCACCGGCACCGCCCGAATGTCAGCGAGCGCCACGGCGACGTCGCCGACGACGCGGCTGCCGATCTGCAAGGCGCGGGTCAGCCGGGTGTGTTCCTCCTGATCCAGCAGACCCTCGGACACCGATTCGGCGATCATCGCGCTGAGCTCAGTCGGTGAGACGGTGATGTCGAGTTCGTCTTTGGGTTCCACCCGCAGCAGGCGCAGCACCGCATTCGCGCATTTGTTGTAGAAGACGATCAATGGCCGCGCGACGCGCACGTAGGCCAGATACGGGGGAACCAACAGCATCGCGGTGCGTTCGGGCCCGGCCAGCGCGATGTTCTTCGGCACCATCTCGCCGAGCAGCACGTGCAAGGTCACCACCACCGCGAGGGCGAGCACGAACGACAGCGTCTCGATGACCGCCGGGGGCATCGTGGTCAACCCGAATGCCGAGTGCAGCAGGCTGGCCACCGCCGATTCGCCGATGCGGCCCAGCAGCAGCGAGGCGACCGTCACACCCAACTGCGACCCAGCCAGCATTGAGGCCAGCTGTTCACCGGCGTGGATCACCGTCACCGCCCGCTTCTTGCCCTGTTCGGCCAGCGCCTCGAGCCGGTCGCGGCGGGCCGAGATCAGCGAGAACTCGGCGCCGACGAAGAAGGCGTTCATCGCGATCAGCAGGATCGCCAGCAGCACGCCGAGGGTGTCGCTCATCGCCAACCCCGCTCCGCCGGTGTTTCGCTGTGGCTACCCAGTTCGGTCAGCTCGACCACGTCGATGCGCCGGCCGTCCATCCCCACCACCACGGCTCGCCAGCGAATGCCGTTGTCGGGCAAGCCGTCTCCGTCCAGCGCGGTCAGCTCCACCGTTTCTCCGACGGTCGGAATGTGGCCGAGCTCGCGCAGCACCAAGCCGCCGATCGTCTCGTAGGGTCCCTCAGGCGCCCGAAACCCGATGGCCGATGCCACCTCGTCGATGCGCAGCAGCCCCGAGACCCGCCAACCGCTACCCGCGGCCACCACATCCGGTGTGGCGTCGTCGTGTTCGTCGCGGACATCACCGACGATTTCCTCGATCAGGTCCTCGACGGTCACGATGCCGGCTGTCCCGCCGTATTCGTCGACGACCAACGCGGTCTGCAGCGGGTTGGCGCGGATCTCGGCCATCACCGCATCCCCGTCCAGCGTCGAGGGCACCACCGGAACCGGTTGCACCAGCGTAGTCAGCAGCGTCCGGCCACGCTCCTCCCGTGGTACCCGGAAGATCTGTTTGACATGCACGATCCCCAACGTCTCGTCGAGGTCGCCGTCGACGAGGGGAAACCGGGAGAAACCGGATTCGGCGGCGGCGGCAACCAGATCGGCGACCGTCTCGTCGGTTTGCAGCGCCACGATCTTGGACCGCGGCGTCATCAGCTCTTCGGCAGTGCGGCCACCGAACTGCAGCGAGCGTCGCACCAGCGCCGCGGTGGCCTGGTCGAGGGCGCCGCTGCGCGCCGAGCTGCGCACCAGCGAGAGCAATTCCTGGGGGGAGCGGGCCGACCGCAGCTCCTCGGCCGGCTCGATGCCCAACTTGCGCACCAGCCAGTTCGCCCCACCGTTGGTGAGCCGGATGACCGGCGTCAGCAGCAGGGAGAAGAACAGTTGAAAGCCCGCGACGGCACGGCCGGTCGACAGGGGCCGCGCCACGGCGAGGTACTTCGGGACCAGCTCGCCGAACACCATCGACACCGACGTCACGATCACGATCACGATGAACGAGGTGACGGCGTCGGCCATCGGATCCGGCACCCCCAGCGCGTCCAGCCACGGGTGCGGCAGGTCGGCGACCATGGGTTCGGTCAAATAACCCGTGACCAGCGTGGTGATCGAGATGCCCAGCTGGGCGCCTGAGAGTTGGAACGACAGCCGATGCTGGGCGCGCTGGATGAAGCGGTCGCGCCGGCCGCCCTTGCGGGCGTTGGCGTCGACGGTGCTGCGATCCAGCGCGGTCAGCGAGAACTCGGCCGCCACGAACACGGCGTTACCGAAGATGAGCACCGCAACAGCGAGCACGCTGACGATGACGGTGAGGTTCATGACGGGCTCGGCTATCGCGACGGCCCGGGAGGCCAGGGTCGAGCCGGGGTAGCTGTGGGTAGCCGCTTCGCCCGGAAACCGACGGGCTCGACGGGTGCCTGCGGCACGTCATCCCTTTCGCTTGAAGTCACGCTGCTGCGCGCGGACCAGATCCGTAAATTCACATGGTAGCGAAGAGATCTGGTCCGACCCGGTGCGACGTGCCCGCCCCGGTCGGGGTCACCAGCCGTACGGCAGCGGATGGCCCTCGGCGAAGCCCGCCGCCGACTGCACTCCGACGACGGCTTGCTCGTGCAACTCGGTCAGCGTCGCGGCGCCGACGTAGGTGCAGGTGCTGCGCAGTCCGGACGTGATGTGGTCGAGCAAATCCTCGACGCCGCCGCGGTCGGGGTCCAGGCCCATTTTTGAGGTGGAGATGCCCTCCTCGAACAGCGCTTTGCGGGCGCGGTCGAAGGCGCTGTCCGCGGCGGTGCGGGCCGCGACCGCCCGCTTGGATGCCATGCCGTAGCTCTCTTTGTACGGCCGGTCCTCACGATCGCGCATCAGGTCACCGGGCGACTCGTAGGTACCGGCGAACCACGACCCGATCATCACGTTGGATGCCCCGGCGGCCAGCGCCAGTGCGACGTCACGCGGGTGCCGGATCCCGCCGTCGGCCCACACGTGTCCGCCGAGATTCCTTGCTGCAGTGGCGCATTCAAGCACAGCGGAGAACTGCGGGCGACCGACGCCGGTCATCATCCGGGTGGTGCACATCGCGCCGGGCCCGACGCCGACCTTGACGATGTCGGCGCCCGCGCCCAGCAGGTCGCGAGTGCCCTCGGCCGACACCACGTTGCCGGCCGCCAGCGGCACACCGAGGTCCAGTGACGCCACCGTCTGGATCGCGTCCAGCATCCGGGCCTGGTGTCCGTGCGCGGTGTCGATGACCAACACGTCGACGCCGACCTCGACCAGCGACCGGGCCTTGGCCCCCACATCGCCGCTGATGCCGACGGCCGCGCCAATCCGCAGCCGGCCGGCAGCGTCGGTGGCCGGGGTATACAGACCGTTACGCAGCGCCCCGGTGCGGGTCAGCACACCGGCAAGCTTGCCGTCCGCGGCGGTGACCACGGCGACGTCGATTGAGGCGTGCTCGAGCAGGTCGAAGATCTTGCGCGGCTCGGTGCCCAGCGGCGCGGAGACGAAGTCGGTCACGGCCACGTCGCGCACCCGGGCGAAACGATCCACGCCGGTGCAGGACGGCTCGGTGACCAGGCCGATCGGCCGGCCCTCGAAGACCACCACCGCGGCCCCGTGAGCCCGCTTGGGGATCAGCGCCAGCGCGTCGGACACCGAGTCGTCGGGTTCCAGGACCACCGGAGTGTCCAGCACCAAATCGCGGCTTTTGATGAACTCGACCGTCTGCTGCACAGCGGTGATCGGGAGATCCTGCGGCAGCATTACGATGCCGCCGCGCCGCGCGACGGTCTCGGCCATCCGCCGCCCGGCGACGGCGGTCATGTTGGCGACGACGACCGGGATGGTGGTGCCGGAGCCGTCGCTGGTGGACAGGTCGACGTCGAACCGAGACGCGACCTCCGACCGGTTCGGCACGATGAACACGTCGTCGTAGGTCAGCTCGTAGCCGGGCCGGTGCTCGTTGAGAAACTTCATCGCGATCGCCCCACCCTGTGCAGCCCCTTCGTCACGCTCGTTGTCCCCGCTAGGCGGGCACCTCGGTGCGGTCCGCGCTCCACAGCGTGTGGAAGCGCTTGTCCGGCTCCTCGTCGGTGCGCCCGTAGGTGTGCGCGCCGAAGTAGTCCCGCAGCCCCTGGGTCAGCGCGGCGGGCAGGCGTTCGGTGCGCAGCGCGTCGTAGTACGACAGCGCCGAGGAGAACCCGGGGACGGGGATACCCAACTGCGTCGCGGTCACCACCACGCGGCGCCAACTATCGATGGCGGCCTCGATGGCGCTACGAAAGTAGGGCGCCACGATCAGCGTCGGCAGCTCGGCGTCCTCGTCGTAGGCCTCTTTGATGCGATTGAGGAACTTCGCGCGGATGATGCAGCCGCCGCGCCAGATGGTGGCCAGATCGCCGGGCGTGATGTGCCAGTCGTACTCGGCGCTGCCGGCCTGGATCTGGTTGAAGCCCTGGGCGTAGGCAATGATCTTGGACGCGTACAGCGCTTGCCGGACGTCCTCGACGAATTGCGTCGCGTCCGTGGGCCGCGCACCCAGGTCGCCGGAGGCAAGCCCGGTGGTGGCCTTGCGCTGGGTCACCGAACCCGACAGCGCCCGAGCGAACACGGCCTCGGCGATGCCGGTGACCGGCACGCCCAGGTCCAGCGCCGACTTCACCGTCCAGCGGCCGGTGCCCTTCTGCTCGGCTTCGTCCAAGATGACGTCCACCAACGGTTTGCCGGTCTTGGCGTCGGTCTGCCGGAGCACCTCGGCGGTGATTTCGATCAGATAACTGTCCAGGTCGCCCTTGTTCCATTCGGCGAAGACGTCCGCGATTTCCCCAGCGGTCTTGCCGAGGCCGTCGCGCAGCAGCTGGTAGGCCTCTCCGATCAGCTGCATGTCGGAGTATTCGATGCCGTTGTGCACCATCTTCACGAAGTGGCCGGAGCCGTCGGGCCCGATGTGGGTGCAGCACGGCACGCCGTCGACGTGCGCGGAGATCTCTTCGAGCAGCGGGCCCAACGACGTGTAGGACTCAGCCGGACCGCCGGGCATGATCGACGGCCCGTTCAGCGCACCCTCCTCGCCCCCGGAGATGCCGGCACCCACGAAGTGCAGGCCCCGCTCCCGCATCGCCTTCTCGCGGCGGATGGTGTCGGTGTAGAGGGCGTTGCCGCCGTCAATGATGATGTCGCCTTCTTCCATGGCGTCGGCGAGCTCGTTGATGACGGCGTCGGTGGGGTCGCCCGCCTTCACCATGATCAGCACCCGGCGCGGCTTCTCCAGCGCGTCCAGGAATTCCGCGATGGTCTCCGACCGCACGAACTTGCCCTCGTCACCGTGGTCTCGCAGCAGCGCATCGGTCTTGGCGACGGACCGGTTGTGCAGCGCGACGGTGTAACCGTGATGCGCGAAATTGCGGGCGATGTTCGATCCCATGACGGCCAGGCCGGTGACGCCGATCTGTGCGGTGCCAGTCTTCGAATCCGTGGAGTCCGGGCCACTCATGTCTTCGCCTCTCATGTTGAGCACTTCTGCTACGCGGTTTCCGTCACACTGTGGCACAGCGCAGTTCCGGTCCACCCGGAGGATTCACCATGCTGGCGCTAGAGGTTGAACAAGCGACGGAGCTCGGTGAGCCACGGCACGGCCAGCGCGACCGTCGGCACCACCAGCACGGCCGCGGCGGCCAGGTACGCGGCCGCGGCGAGCAGCGCGCTGTTGCCCCGGCCGGACAGCCGTCGCACCCGCACCACCGTGCTGGTACCGCCGACGGCCAAGGCACCCGACGGAGCCCGCCCCGCCGCGCAGGCGACCAGCGCCCGGGCCAGGGGAGTGCGCCCGGCCGCGCGCACCGCCGCGTCGTCGGCGAGCAACTCCACCAGCAGGTGCACCGCGCCTAGGGCGTTGGAGCTGCGGACCAGGCGCGGGAAGGCGGCATGCACCGCGGTGAAGGCTTCCAGTACCAGGTCGTGGCGGGCGCGCAGATGCGCCCGTTCGTGGCTGAGGATGGCCGAGACTTCGTCGGTGGTCAGCTGACTCAACGCTCCCTCGCTGACCACCACGCGGCTGCGCACGCCGGGTAGGCAATAGGCGATGGGCTCGGCGACCTCCAGTACGCGCAGGTCCGGGGTGCGCGAACAGGGTTCCGCGCGTGCCGCGTCGTGGCCGACCCCGACAAGATCGACGACCATGCGGTGGTGGGCCCGCCGGCGCCGGTTGGCGATGGCCACCCGCACGACCGCGACCACCAGCCGAACCCCGACCAGCACGGTCAGCGCGAACGCGGTGACATATGCCGTCCACAACGGCCAGCCCAGGCGATCGGCCGCACCCACCACACTGGCCGTCGGGCGGCCGTCCGGGCCGGGCATCAAAATGCGGGTGGCGATCGCGATTCCCGCGCTGAATGCCGACAGCACGGCAGCCACGGCGATGGCTTGCCATAACACCATCGCCGCGCGCGGGGCCCGCAGTGGCCAGGATGCCCGCGCCAACAGGGCTGGCGCGGGACCGATCAGCAGGACCGCGAGGAAGGTAAAGGCCAACGCGGACACATACCTAGTGTCCCTCAGGCGTCAGGTCAAATTCCAGCCGATCAGGTATCGCGTTGATTCGCTTCCAATTCGGCAAGCGCGCGGCGTAGTGCCGCCGCCTCGTCGGCGCCGACGCGCTCGACGAAATGCACCAGCGCGGCCTGCCGGCTCCCGGAATCCTCGGCCTGGGACAGCGCGTCGACCATGAGTCCGGCGACCAGCTCGTCGCGTCCATGCACGGGCGCATACCGGTGAGCCCGGTCGTCGCGGATCTGCGACACCAGATTCTTCTTGGCTAGCCGCTGCAACACGGTCATCACCGTGGTGTAGGCGAGGTCGCGGCGCGCCGACAGGGACTCGTGGACTTGGCGGACCGTTTGTGGTTCCGGTGCGGACCACAGGTGATCCATCACCGCGCGTTCGAGGTCCCCCAGCCGTGTCAGCTTGGCCATAGTTCCTTCATCTCCTGAGGCTTGTCACCAGCGTACTCCGGCTTACTACCGACGGTCGTATAAGCGACCGACGAATCCGCGTCTGCTGCCGCGGTGGACTCCGCGCTCGCGAAGGCGATTCCAGCTTACCCCTTGCGAAGTTAGGGCAGCCTTGCCTACACTCATGGAGGTCGAGCGGAACAGACCGTCGGAGTGTCCTGAGGGCTGCAGTGACCCCCGGTCTTCTCGATCGGCGAGCCCCGTGCCGTAGCGCACGGGGCTCGCCTGCTTTTCCCGTAGGTCGCGGGGCGGCCGGCGCGATGCGCAGATCCGGCGAGACACACGCGCGTGATGGTGTAAACACAGAGCGTGCCATCGACTCCCGACGCCGTGATCCCTCCCCACTTCACCGCTCCCTTCGACACCGAGCTGGGTCTGCGATTCACCGAGCTCACCCCCGACGGCGCCCACGCTCAGCTCGAGGTCACGCCGAAACTGCTGCAGCCGATGGGCCTGGTGCACGGCGGCGTGTACTGCTCGATGGTGGAAAGCATGGCCAGCGTGTCCGCCTACACCTGGCTGGCAACCCAGGGCGGTGGTGAGGTCGTCGGGGTGAACAACAACACAGACTTTTTGCGGTCGATCCACTCGGGCACGGTCTACGGCGCCACGGAGCCGATTCACCGCGGCCGGCGCCAGCAGTTGTGGCTCGTCACCATTACCGACGACCGGGATCGCGTCATCGCTCGTGGACAGGTGCGGTTGCAGAATCTCGAGCCCCGACACAGCTGACTTTGCTGCACAGGAATTCTCCAGGGCGACGTGGCAGGATCCCAAACCATGCGCCTGACGCCGCACGAGCAGGACTTGCTCCTGCTTTCCTACGCCGCCGAATTGGCCCGCAAACGCCGTGCCCGTGGCCTGCGCCTCAACCATCCTGAAGCCGTCGCCCTCATCACCGACCACATCCTCGAGGGAGCACGCGATGGGCGTACGGTGGCCGAGCTGATGTCAAGCGGCCGTGAGGTTCTCGGTCGCGACGACGTAATGGAAGGCGTGCCCGAGATGCTGGACGATGTGCAGGTGGAAGCGACCTTTCCCGACGGCACCAAGCTCGTCACCGTCCACCATCCGATCTCATGATTCCTGGCGAAATCCTCTACGGCAGCGGCGATATCGAGATCAACGCCGGCGCCCCCCGGATCGCGATGCAGATCCTCAACACCGGGGACCGTCCGGTCCAGGTGGGCAGCCATGTCCATCTGCCGCAAGCCAACTCGGCGTTGTCCTTCGATCGTGCCGCGGCCCGAGGGTACCGGCTCGACATCCCGGCGGCCACCGCGGTGCGCTTCGAGCCCGGTGTGGCCAAGACCGTCGGTCTGGTTCCGCTGCGTGGAGGCCGAGAAGTTCCCGGCTTGACGCTGAACCCTCCTGGACGACTGGACATTTGATGTCATACCTTTCGCGGAAGCAATACGCGCAGCTGTACGGTCCCACCACCGGCGACCGGATCAGGCTGGCTGACACCGACTTACTGGTAGAGATCACCGAAGACCGCAGCGGGGGACCGGGACTGGCCGGCGATGAGGCGGTGTTCGGCGGCGGAAAGGTATTGCGGGAGTCGATGGGCCAGGGCCGCGCCACCCGGGCCGAGGGCGCACCCGACACCGTGATCACCGGGGCGGTGATCATCGATCATTGGGGAATCATCAAGGCCGACATCGGTATTCGCGATGGCCGCATCGTCGCTATCGGCAAGGCCGGCAATCCAGACATCATGACCGGTGTGCACCCGGATCTGGTGGTCGGGCCGTGCACCGAGATCGTCGCCGGCAACGGCCGGATTGTGACCGCGGGCGCCGTGGACTGCCATGTCCACCTCATCTGCCCGCAGCTGATGTCCGAGGCGCTTGGGTCGGGAATTACCACGATCGTGGGCGGCGGCACCGGCCCGGCGGAGGGCAGTAAGGCCACCACCGTGACCCCGGGTTCATGGCACCTGGCCCGGATGCTCGAGGCGCTCGACGGGTGGCCGGTCAACGTGGCACTACTGGGTAAGGGCAACACCGTCAGCAGCGAGGGGCTGTGGGAGCAGTTACGCGGCGGCGCTTCGGGTTTCAAACTACATGAGGACTGGGGGTCGACCCCTGCGGCCATCGACGCCTGCCTGACCGTGGCGGCCGCCGCCGGGGTTCAGGTGGCGTTGCACACCGACACCCTCAACGAGATGGGCTTCGTCGAGGACACCCTGGCCGCGATCGCTGGCCGCTCGATCCACACGTATCACACCGAAGGCGCGGGCGGCGGCCACGCGCCCGACATCATTCGGGTGGCCGGACAACCGAATGTGCTGCCCAGTTCCACCAACCCCACCCGCCCGCATTCCGTCAACACCCTCGATGAGCATCTGGACATGTTGATGGTCTGCCATCACCTCAACCCACAGGTACCCGAGGATTTGGCGTTCGCCGAAAGCCGTATTCGGCCGTCGACCATGGCGGCCGAGGATCTACTGCACGACATCGGCGCGATCTCGATGATCGGCAGCGACTCACAGGCGATGGGCCGCATCGGGGAGGTGGTGCTGCGCACCTGGCAGACCGCGCACGTAATGAAGCGCCGACGCGGCGCGCTGCCCGGTGATGGTGCCGCAGACAACCTGCGAGTGCGCCGCTACGTGGCGAAATACACGATTTGCCCTGCTATTTCGCACGGACTCGACGCCGAGGTCGGGTCGGTGGCGGTGGGCAAACTGGCCGACCTGGTGCTCTGGGACCCGCGGTTCTTCGGGGTTCGCCCGCATGCGGTGATCAAGGGCGGCATGATCGCCTGGGCGGCGATGGGTGACGCGAATGCGTCCATCCCCACCCCGCAGCCGGTGCTGCCACGGCCGATGTTCGGGGCGGCCCCGGCGGCCGCGGCCGCAACCTCGGTCCATTTTGTCGCGCCGCAGGCGATCGAGGCCGGCCTGGCCGAGAAGCTGGCGGTCAATCGCCGACTGGTCCCGGTGGGCGACACCAGTGCGATCGGCAAGGCGGCCTTGCCGCTCAATGACTCGTTGCCCGACATAGAGGTGCACCCGGACACCTTCACCGTGCGCATCGACGGTGAAGTCTGGCAGGAACAACCGCCGGCCGAACTGCCGCTGGCGCAACGCTATTTCCTGTTCTGAGACCCATGTCCGTACTGGCGACGCTGCTGACCCTGGCCGATTCTCGACTCCCGGCCGGCTCCCACGTGCACTCCGGCGGCGTCGAGGAGGCGGTGACCAGCGGCCTGGTGGTCAACGTGGAAACACTGGAGGCCTTCTTACGCCGCAGGATTCGCAGCCACGGGGTGGTGACCGCCTCGATCGCGGCGGCGGTCCAGCGCGGCGAGCTCAGTTGCGAGCGAGCCGAGCAGGAAACCGATGCGCGCACACCGGCACCTGCGGCTCGGCAGGCGTCCCGCGGCCAGGGCCGCGGGCTGACCCGATTGGCGCGACGCGTATGGCCGACTGCCTGTTGGACCGATCTGGGCAGCCGGCCGCATCTTGCCGTCGCATCTGGACGGGTCGGCGCGGTCGCCGGTCTGGATCCACAGCAGAACGCCCTCGCGATCGTCTACACCACAATGACGAGTTCGGCGACCGCGGCGCAGCGGCTGCTGGCCCTCGACCCGGCCGATGTGTCGGCACTGACGTTTCGGCTGGCGGAGCTGTGCGAATGCGCCGCAGCGCAGGCGGTAGCCGGACTGGCCGACCTGTCCGACCCCTTGCTCGACACCCTGGCGCAACGCCATGCTCAGCGCGAGCGGCCGCTATTCGTGTCGTGAAACCGTTGCGGAGGTTACGCGACGATGGACGGCTCTCGCATATCCGTTGCACCGCAAGCGTTTTGATTACGTGCGTGCACCGATGGTCGGAGAGCTAAGGGATAGTCACGCGAGCGGCCGCGCCTCTAATCGGTGTACGGTCCCCACGCGTGCCGTTTGAGGGCGGCGGCCTTTTTGCCGAGTTTGCCTGCGCGCACCATAACCGCCAGGCTGTCCAAGATCACCCGGCTGCTCATCAGCGCGGTCTGCTCGGCCCAGTCATACGGCGGTGAGCACTCCACCACCTCGATGCCGTTGAGCCCGGGCTCGGAGATCAACCGGATCAGGTTGAGCGCCTCTCGGGGCAGCAGGCCCCCGGGCTCGGGCCAGCCGGTCCCCGGCACGAAACCGGCATCGATGACATCGATGTCGAACGACAGGTATACCGCCTTGGCGTCCTTCCAGGCCGTTTCCAAAGCGATCTCGGCGACCTTCTCGATCCCCACCCGCTCGACATCGCCGACGGTGATCACCGTGCTGCCGCGCTGTCGGCCCACCTGGACCCCGGCCCGCGGTGCTTGCCACCCCCCGATACCGATCTGCACCAGGTTCGTCGCCGGCGCATTCTTGATGTTGGTCGCGTGGAACCACGGGGTGGTATGCATCCGCTCGTCCAGGTCGGTTTCCTGGGTGTCGACATGCCGGTCGAAGTGGATGATGCCCACGTTGCCATCCATGTGTGGGGCCAGCCCCCGCACCGTCGGAAATCCGATCGAGTGATCACCACCGAGAATTACCGGAAACACACCCTGGGACACTACGTGCGACATCGCGGTGCTGATCTGATCGAACGACTTCTCGATATTACCCGGAATGGTCACCACGTCGCCGATGTCGACGATGTTGAGCTGCTCGCGCAGATCCACGCCCAGCTCGTAGCAATACGTGCCAAACAGGTTGGTAGCACGACGAATACCCATTGGGCCGAACCGGGTGCCCGGCCGGTAGGTGGTCCCCGCGTCCAATGGCGCCCCGAAGACCGCCACTTCCGCGTCGCCGACATCGTGCACATCCTCGAGGAACGGACACTTCAGGAACGTCCCACGCTCGCCGGCGAAGTGCGGCAATTCGCCACGAGCAAACGTCGACAACGTCCGATCTCCGATCGTCGGTGCGGCCTGCAACCCGTGGGCCAGGCAACGCTCGATCTCTTCTCGGTGCCGGCGGGTGGATAACTCCGCTTCGGCCTGCTGCGCCCAGGCACCCTCCCGATTGGGGATGTCGGCCTGACCGGCAAAAGGATTGAACATCGCTGCTTCCTCTCGTCGAGTACGAACACGGCAGAGGATGACTTGGCGACCGGCGAATCAGCAGATAACTCGACCACCCGCTCGGGGTACCGGCGCGCCACACACACCCTGCATTCGCCGTCTTGTCGCTGTCCGGGTACGGCGAACTCGTCCGGGCGGTCCATATGGCTACGCCGCTACCCAAGTTACCTACCCGGCCATGAATCACAAGATGGTCGCCGTCACAGGGCGGTGACTTTCCTGGTAATGGCTAGCGCGCGGTGCGGCAGTTCGGGCGGTGCATGTCGTTGAGCAGCGTCACGGCCATCTGCCGCGTAGGGCTACTTGTGGGTTGCCTCCTGAATCAAGGTCGCGGCCGTGCGCTTGAGGACGTCGCGCTGTCTGCTCACATCGACGATCGCCTTGCGCAGCTGATTGAGCTCGTCGCGCTCGCTGACCGGGCCGTCCTCGTCGAGGTCCGTCGGTTCGATCCATCGGCCGGCGGGGTCGTCGTGCATCCCCGACGCTCCGGCGACGGCCGGAATCATCTTGTGGCGTGCGCCTGCCCGGAGCCGATCCTGCTCGCCGCGCGGCGCATTGACGACGCTGGCCACTGGGCCCATCGTCGGCATACCGCCGTAGAAAGCTCCCGCCCGCGGCAGCGCATCCAGCCCGGCGGTAGACGATTCGGATGCAGCCAACCGGATCGGGGCGGACGTGTCCCACGTTGGCGGCACCGATAACCCGCCGACCGACGCCGACTGGCCCAGACCCGCCGCTACACCGTTACCCAGGCCCGCCGCGGCGGGGCCGCTCACCCCGGTGCTCGACGCCAGCGCCGAGCCCGACACGTCAGATGCCGCCGACGCGGCAGTCGCCGGCGCCGAGAGTGCACTGACCAACGGATTCCAGGCCGCGGCCACCGGCGGGTCGAGGGTCAGCAGAGCCCCGGACGCGTCAAAGTTCAAACCTTCCGAAAGGATCTGGTAGCCAACGGTATTCGCGCTGAAGTTGTTGAACAAGTCCAGGATCGAGGCGGGCGCCGACGATGTTTGCGACGATTCGGACGAGGTCCCCGCCGACGCGCGCTGCAGCATGCTGGGCAGGTTCGACAGCGCCGATTGCGCACCCGGGCCCGCGGCCGAGGCGGCGGCCTGGCCCATGGAGGTGCCCTGATTCGCCGTACCATCCGAATTCGTGGTCTGCGACGGCGCGGTAAACGCCGTCAACCTCGTCGCCGCCGCCGACGCCTCGGCATAACCCTGCATCATCGACACATCCTGAGCCCACATCTGCGCGTACTGCGCCTCAGTCGCCGCAATCGCCGGAGTGTTCTGCCCAAAAACGTTGGTAGCCACCAACGACGCCAACAACGCCCGATTCAACTCAATCTCCGCCGGCGGCACCGTCACCGCAAAAGCCGCCTCATAAGCCGCCACCGCCAGCCCCGCCTGACTAGCCGTCTGCCCCACCTGCTCAGCAGTACTACTCAGCCACGACACATACGGAGCCACCGCAGCCACCATCGACAACGACGACGGACCCAACCACGGCCCACCCGCCAACTCCGACACCACCGCCCGATACGACGACGCCGTAAAACTCAACGTCTGCGCCAACGCACCCCACGCAGCAGCCGCCCCCACCAACGGACCCGACCCCGCACCCACATACATCCGACCCGAAATCACCTCGGGCGGCAGGACCGCAAAATCCATCAGGCCACTCATAACATCGCTTCCTTGATCAGGCGTGCGGCGGCATCTCGTTCGGTCGCCACCTCGGCGATTTCCTTGCGCAACTTGGCGAGTTCCTCGCGCTCGCTTTCGCTCAACGCGCTGGAGACGTGTCGGCGGGTTGGGCGCGGTTGGGCGCTGTGGCCGGGCGGGTGCTCGGCGACGTCCGGTTCGCCGGGCAACGACGGCACGACTTTCTGGGCCGGGCCCGAGCGGATGCGAGTCTGTTCCCCCCGGGGAGCGTTGACCAGGCTGCCCACCGGCGGAATGCCGCCGAAGAACGGTGCGGCGCCCTCGACCTGGGGCACGGCCCCCAGGCCGGCGACCGGAAGCTGGGTTGTGCTGCTTGCCAGCCGAATCGCGGGCGAGGAGCCCCAGGACTGTGGCACCGACAACTCGCCGACGGTGGCTGCCGCACCGACGCCCGCCGACACCGAACCCGCCCCGGCGCTGCGCGAATTCACCAGCGTGCCCAGGCCCGGATCCACCGGCGTCACATCGCCGGCGACCGCCGCGGCCGTCGGAACCGCGAGGCCGTACAGACCGCCCAGGATGGGCGTGATACCGGACGCGGTGAACAGCGGTCCGCTGAGTACCAGGGCCCAGTTTCCGACGTTCTCGGTGAAGGTGTTGAGTCCGGACCCGCCGTCGCTGCTGAAGATGCCGCCCGGGCTGATCGGCGACAGCGGGTTGGACGACCCGGCGGCGAGAGTCTGCAGTGTGTGGGGCAGGTTCGACAGCGCCGATTGCGCACCCGGGCCCGCGGCCGAGGCGGCGGCCTGGCCCATGGAGGTGCCCTGATTCGCCGTACCATCCGAATTCGTGGTCTGCGACGGCGCGGTAAACGCCGTCAACCTCGTCGCCGCCGCCGACGCCTCGGCATAACCCTGCATCATCGACACATCCTGAGCCCACATCTGCGCGTACTGCGCCTCAGTCGCCGCAATCGCCGGAGTGTTCTGCCCAAAAACGTTGGTAGCCACCAACGACGCCAACAACGCCCGATTCAACTCAATCTCCGCCGGCGGCACCGTCACCGCAAAAGCCGCCTCATAAGCCGCCACCGCCAGCCCCGCCTGACTAGCCGTCTGCCCCACCTGCTCAGCAGTACTACTCAGCCACGACACATACGGAGCCACCGCAGCCACCATCGACAACGACGACGGACCCAACCACGGCCCACCCGCCA
Organism: Mycobacterium simiae; assembly: GCF_010727605.1. Classification (NCBI taxonomy): domain Bacteria; kingdom Bacillati; phylum Actinomycetota; class Actinomycetes; order Mycobacteriales; family Mycobacteriaceae; genus Mycobacterium; species Mycobacterium simiae. The sequence goes on along the minus strand of NZ_AP022568.1, from coordinate 5,509,482 downwards.
ACTCCGACACCACCGCCCGATACGACGACGCCGTAAAACTCAACGTCTGCGCCAACGCACCCCACGCAGCAGCCGCCCCCACCAACGGACCCGACCCCGCACCCACATACATCCGACCCGAAATCACCTCGGGCGGCAGAGCCGCAAAATCCACCGAACACCTCCGTAACAAGTCATCACGGTGCCGAACGAATCGTGCCGAGCTGGACCCATGGCTCGGCGGTGTGGTTGTGCGCGTTGGCCTTTGCGCTACGACGCGCGAGTCGGCGGACAGCCTCGTTGCCCCGTGCTGGCGTCCTAACGACAGCCGACCACGTCACCGACTGACACCCCCAAGCTAAGTACCGGTCCCTAACTCACGCTGACTCTCATTGCCGGACTGCGTGTTTCGACTTCGCTTCTACTATTTCTATCGGGTGATAGGAATCTTAGGAGTCATTTGGATCATGCTGATGAGCATCGTGTTTCGAGCGCGTTTCGGCATTCATGTGCGCACGCGCCAAAAATGGCGGGCCACAGCGGCATTGGGCCATGAGCCGTCGCTGGACAATCGAAACATCGGACCTTATCGGCAAATCCACTAACCGCCGCGACGCTGCCGTTCGTCGACGGTGACGGGGCGACCAGTGGTTCAGAACCGGCCGGCCGCAAACTCGGGATGCGCTACCCGGCAGTGTCGATGGCCAGTTCGTCGCGGATGCGGTGGGCTTTCACCTTCAAAGCGGCCGTACATCCGGCCGTGAGCGCGCGAAGGCAGGCGTCGGCGATGCCCGTGGCGATGGCATCAGGGCCGGCCTCGGCCAACCACTCGGGGTTATCCGCGCGGATCTGGATCGAGGTCTCGACGAAGTGGAACGGCAACTCCGTCGCGACGGTCATGTCGACCTTGTTTTTGTCTTTCCATAGATTCGAGTCGGCACACGTCCGCCGGGCGAGCGTGCGGTAGCACTCGCGCAGGTATTCGCGGCGGGATTCGAAATGCGGGAATTTGGTACCGCGGATCTCGGGAAGTTGGAACAGCGCACCGAGATTCCATCGGCCCGCCAACAACTGATGCGAGTCGTACCAGACCATGACATAGAGGCGACTCGCCGGGGAACTGGGATGGTCGGACAGCCGCTTTGCCAGCCTCGCCGAGGCGTCGACGGTCCGGACCAGCAAGTTGTCGAGGATGTCATCCTTTGTCTGGAAGTGGTGGTAGATGCTGCTCTGCCTGATGCCCACCGCATCGGCAATCGCCCGGGTCGATGTCGCGGTGTATCCGTATGCGGTGAACAGCTCGGCGGCGGCGTCGAGGATTTCCTCCCGTGGGGTGTCACCGGGTCTGCGCTGATCGATGATCCTGGGACGTCCGCGTCGGACTGCTGTCATTCACAAGAGGATGCCACCAACTCGTCGTGAGTTGCTCGGTGGGTTTGGGGTCGGTTGCCGGCCATCGCCCGTCACGGTGCCGACGGCGCCGGAGCACACAGCTGCGGAATCGCGAATTCCAGCATCTGAATGGCCCGGGGCACGGGATTCTCGCCTGCGGCAAGTTCGTAGAGAACGGTGCCGTCGACGACGGCCAGGACGGCGCGCGCCGCTTGCGGACTGACGCAGCGGCCGTTGCGGGCCAGCACATGTCCGATCAGGTCGGCGAGGATTTCGTTGTAAGCACCGATTAACGAGGTCAGCTCGGCGTGCTTGCCCGCCTGTAGGTAGCGCTCGTATACGCCCGAGATCGTCGCGCGGGTCAACGATCCGTCCTCGGCGGCGTGCACTGTCGCGACTTCGGTAATGAGGCGCGCGGTCGCATTGAGGTCGAGTTCGCGGGGTAGGCGGGTGACGAAGTCGTTGGCTTGGTCGACCCACCCGTTGAGCATGAATTTCAGTCCGGCGGCCAGCAGATCGTCACGCGAGGCGTAAAAGGCCCGGACGGTCTGTTCCGGCAGGCCGCCCTCTTCAGCGACGGCCCGGCTGGTGACCGCGTCGAATCCACGTCGCCGCAGCACGGCCACCGTGGAGCGCAACACCGCCCGCCGCCGATGTTGGGAACGCGTCGACGATCCGGAAGAGTGCGCCATGGTCCACCCCGTCTCAGAGCGAGTACAGATAGCGGTCACGTTCCCAATCGGTGACGGTGCTGTGGTACGAGTCCCACTCCGCGTATTTCATGTCGACGTATTCGGAGACGAAGCGCTTGGGGAAGACGCGGCCGGCGAGCTCGCTACGGGCGAATGCCTCCGTCGCCTCAAGTAGGTTGCGCGGCAACCGGACCGCGTTGAGTGTGGGATTCGGCCCGGTGTCAATCAACGCCACATCCACCGGATCCCCGGGATCCATCGCATGTTCCAGCCCGTCGAGGCCGGCCGCCAGCAGAAAGGCGGCCGCCAGGTAGGTGTTGGCCGCGGAATCCACGGCGCGATTCTCGATCGCTGGACGGTTTTTCGGCAATCGCAGCATGCACGACCGGTTTTGTACGCCGTACGCCGACCAGGCCGGTGCCCACGATGCCGTGCCGTCGGCCAGGCGGGGATTCAGTCTCTTATAGGAATTCACCGTGGGGGTCACGACAGCCGCGAGCGCGTCCGCGTGGCGCATCAGACCCGCGATAAACCGGTATGTGGTTGCGCTCCAACCCAATCCGCGGGGGTCGGCGGCATCGCGCATCGCGTTCTTTCCGGTGCTGGACGACGCAAGGCTCATGTTGTAGTGGTGGCCCGAACCCCATGCCTGGGTATATGGCTTGGGCATGAAGGTCACGGCCAGCCCATGTCGCTTTGCGATTTGTCGAATCATCAAACGGAAGTAGGTAATTCGGTCGGCCATCCGCAGCGCGTCGTCGTAGGCGAAGTCAAACTCGTATTGGCCGTCACCACCTTCGTGATCGAAGCTGAACACCCCGAAGTCGCTGTCTTGCAGAGCAGTCACGAAGTCATCGAGAAAGCCCGCGGCATCCAGCGTCGCTTCGGCGTCGTAGGCGGGGCTGGGCTTCAACCCGCCGGTCCGGGCGAGCGGGGAGAGGTAGTCGGTCCCATCGCCGGCCCGCGCCGGGTCGAATACGAAGACTTCTGTCTCGACACCCAACTTGAAGTCGAACCCCAGCTCCCGCGCTCGATCCAGTTGAGCTTTTAGGATGTTGCGCGGACACTGGTCATGCGCCGTGGTGCCGGCCAGCATCAAATCGGCGGCCATCCATACGAATCGCTTGTCCCAGGAAAGCTGGCGTAGCGTTGCGAGGTCTGGCAGCGCCACTGATTCTTCTTCGTGGGGGTCCATTGCGCCGAAGCCGGTGATGCCCCGGGGAGTGAATCTTTCGGACCCGGCCAGCATTTCGGGGAGCCGTTCGATGGGCACCACCTTGGTCTTCGGCCGGCCATGGACATCGATCCACGAGCTCAGGGCGTACTTCGCCCCCCGGCGTGCCAGCGACTCTGCGATCTCCCGGTGTGCGGGCTCAACGGCGCTAACCGTGTCCATCGATTGCCTCCTCGAATCGAAGTGCGTGCGTGGCGTGCAGCGGCCGTGTCAACGGCGGCTCTTCGGAAACTCCCGCCAAAACCTTGCGGACGACCGCCTCCACGACGGCGTCGAACAGGGTGTTGCCCAGCGACGCGGTGGCCCGCGATGGCTGACCGGTGACGCCGTTGCCGGACAGCACCTCGGCGGTGTAGCGAAAGGTCAACGCGCCGGTACGGTCTGGGTCGTCCGCATCGAGCATCGCCGTCCGGTCGACCAGCTCCGAGAACAGATGCAACGCCAGCGAGGTTTCTGCGCGATTGGCGTGGATGTCCGCCCCATCGGTCATCACCTCGGCGGTGATCGCCGGGGTAGCAGTCCACCAGTCGAGCCACGTCGATTTGAGGTCCGGCCGGACGAATCGTAGCCGGTCGGTTGCCATCCCCAGTGCCGCAACGTTTCCCATGTGGGCATTGACGAAAATCAGTCGCCGCAGGCCGCTGCGCGCCGACCACTCGGCGATCCGGATCAGCAGCCTGGCCAGCTCCTCGGGAAACAGTGACAGGGTGCCGGGGAACGCCGTGCCGTGGCCCAGGCTGCATCCGATGCTGACCGGGGGCAGCACCATCGTGGCAGCACATCTGGCCGCGGCACCATCGCATATCGCCTGCGCGATCCGCGTATCGGTGTCGGTTGGCAGGTGCGGCCCGTGCTGTTCGGTGGCACCCACCGGAACCAGGCCGACGCAGCCTTCCAGCTCGAGCCGTCCAATCTGGGTCGACGTGCATTCGCCCCATCTCATGAGACGGCAGACCGGCTGCGATACCGACGACCGGGTTTCACCAGCGGCACTGGTGCCCTCCGACGATTCGGAGCGAAGGCTCCGCGATCCTTCCGGGCTTTTGTCCCCTGGTGTACCGCACAAGGATGTGCGGCTGCACCCCTCGGTCCAGGCCTCTCGCGAGCGGAACCCTAGGCGCCGACCCCCGTCGGGGATCTGGGATGCACGCTAGGCGACACTCGTGTCGACGCGATGTCAGAAAAGTGTCCGCGATGTTACCGACGACTCGCCGACGGCGCCGGTGCGGCGTGACCTTCGCAGCGCCAACGTATTTCGAAGATTTGCCGGCGGAATACTGCTACTCGCCCAACCGCGGTAGACATGCCGGAACGTTTCTGCAAGTATGGCCGTCGAACTCGCCTTCTGCGACGAGTTTTCTTCAATCGCAATTGTTCCCGCGATCCGCAGTCACGCCGAAAGGACATCACCATGTACGACTGGTCTGCCGTCGACGTCGATCGGTTGCGCAGCGATCGCCGCGAAGCGATCGCCGATCTGATGAGGCGGCACGAGCTATCGCACCTGCTGTTGACCGGGTTCGACCACATCCGCTACGCGACGGACTACCGCATGCAGATCATCGCGGAGGCGTTCGACTGGTTCGCCGCCGTCGTCGATCGGGACGGCGGGACCGAGATCTTTGCACCGTGGATCGACGAGACGCACGCGGCGCCGGTCGCGGACCTGCCCTGGATCAGCAAGATCCATCCGACACCTTCGTGGTCGCCGATGGTCGGGCATCCCGAGACGTGGACGGCAAGTTTGCTGGGCGCGTTGACCGGAGCCACCCGAGTGGGGATCGAGTTGATCGATCCCGCTGTGCTGCAACGCCTCAAAGACGCACTTCCCGCGGCGGACTTCGTCCCGATCGGGCGCGAGCTCTACGATGTCCGCATCCGTAAGACCCCCGAGGAGATCCGGCTGCTCGAAGATGCCAGCATCGTCAATTCGCTGGGCGCGGAGGCCGGCTTCAAGGCTGCCCAGCCCGGGATGACCGATCACGACGTGCTGGCGGCGATCATGGCGACGCTGCAGGCCAGCGGGCCGGAATTTTTGAGTCACTCCCTGTGTAACCACGGCCGTGGCGACGGCGGGTGGTTCGCCGAGGGCACCGTTCTCGCGGAAGGCGATCCGTACTTCTTCGACATCGGCCTCTACGGCCGGTGCGGCTACGCCTCGGACATCGCGCGGACCGGCTTCGTGGGCGGCGATACGCGCGCTGCGATCAAATCGGTCTACGCCAAGCTACTCAAGGCGCATGAGGTTGCCGCCGAGGCCGCCAAACCTGGTGTGCGCGTGTCGTGTATCGACGACGCGGTGAACGACTACCTGCGCTCCGAGGGCTTGCCCACCACTCCGTACGCGATCGGGCACGGCGTGGGTCTGCGCGCCTGTGAACTTCCGACGGTCTACCGCGGGTCGTTGACGGATCGCGATCAAGTCCTGGTCGAGAACAGCGTTATCGCCTTGGAGCCGGAGACAGGCCTCGAGGTGGACGGACGCTACATCCTGCTCAAGCTCGAGGACAACTACGTCGTCGAACACGACGGCGTGCGAAGGCTTTCGCCGGCGGGTTACGGACTCGACGGCCTGTGACGCAGGCCGGCAGCGGCGGTTCGGGCCGGCTGCGCGTCCTGCTGGTACAGGAATGCCCGGCCGCACGCGACGTCGACGCCAACGTTGAGCGAATTAGGTCGCTGCTTGGCAGGCATCCGGATTGCGAGATCGCGGTATTCCCCGAACTATTCGTCACCGGGTATCAGACCGATCGTCCCGCGGAGTTGGCGCTGGGCGCCGAGGCGGCGGCGGTGTCAGCAATCCGGCAAGCATGTGCCGAATGTGAAACCGCGTTCGTCGGGGGTTATCTCGAGCGGGGCGCCGACGAACGGATCTACAACTCGATGTTAGTCGTCGACGCCGGGGGAGAGATCGCGGGAAACTATCGGAAGACCCACCTCTTCGACGTCGAGTCGGCCGCCTTCGACGCGGGCGACAAGTTAGCATGCATCGACGTAGCGTCTCGACGGCTTGGCCCACTGATCTGCTTCGACATGGAGATCGCCGAAGTGGCTCGCACCCTTGCGTTTCAACGCCCCGATGTCTTCGTCGTGATCGCCGCGAATATGGCGCCGTTCCACGATGATCACGTGGTGGCCTCGCGTGCACGCGCACTCGACAATCGCACTCCGCTGATATACGTGAACCGCGTCGGTAGCGAGTCGGGTTTCGATTTCACCGGTGGGTCACGAGTCGTCGACCCGAATGGTCGCGTGGTGGCCGAACTGGGCCACGGGCAGCGGGTTGCCACCGTCGACGTCGTGCTGCGCCGCGACCCGCCCGCCGAGGTCGACTACCTGCGGCATCTCCGCCCCGAGCTGTACTGGGCGCACAACGGGCCGTGCTAACGCTGTGAGCTTGCCCGCGGCAGCAGCCGCCCCGGCACAATGCATTGCCGTGAAACATCCCCGCCGTTGATCCGGGCGACGAGCGAATCGATTGCGGCCGTCGCGATCTGGGCGGGCATCAGGTCCACCGCGGTGATCGGTACTCGCAAGTGCTGGATCATCGTGCTGTCGCCCAAAGCGGCGACCAGGATGTCGTCGGGTATCGATAAGCCGAGTTCGTCGGCGGCCACGGTGACGCCCAGCGCGAGCCGATCCAGGGTGGCCAACACGGCGTCGGACCGGACACGACCCGACAGGAGCCGCTGGACCGCCGCGCGCCCGGACTCTTCGGTGCTGCCGCCGTCGACATAGGAGATCCGGGCGGCACAGCGATGCGCCTGGCACCACCGGGTGTAATGCTCAACGGTGTCGCGGACGTACGACGCTGTCGGATCGCCGGCCAGCAGTGCGGGTCTGCGCGCTCCGGACGCGCGAAGATGGTCCAGGACGGCGGGGATAGCGGTGGGGTAGTCGTTGTCGACCCAGGGATGGTCGGCCGTCGTTCGACCTACGGTGACCACCGGGACGCCGGCGCGGGTGGCCTGCACCAGCAGACTCTCATCGTCGTCGGTGGGGTCGACGACAATCACGCCGTCGTAGGACAGGTTGGGCGGCAACGATTCTGGTGACAGTGCCAACGCAAATCCGTGCGTCGACGATCGAATGGCCGCGGTGGTCATCAGGCCGACAAAAAAGTCGATGCTCCATAGCGACGCGGCCTCGGTTCCCGGTGCGCTGACCGACATGAGCAGCAGTCCGGTACGTGCACCCACCAGGCTACGGGCGGCGGCACTGGGTCGGTAGCCCAGTTTGTCGGCCGCAGCACGCACCCGGCTGCGGGTCTTGGCGGTCAGCCGCCCATTGCCCGACAGCGCATCGGAAACCGTCGTGACCGACACGTTGGCAGCTCGCGCCACGTCCTTGATAGTCACCCGGCTGCGATCGGCTACCCGGGCCATGCACTGCCCGCTACCAGCACGCCCACCACACCCCGTCTCAAGAGAGACTGCCGAAACGATTCAGCGGTGAGGTTACACGAGGATACGGGTGTCGGGGCCGCGAAGGCCCGGGCCGCCCGAGCCGTCGAGGCGGCCCGGGGTCATTCGGCGGCGGGCACCATCGCCCATTGCGTGCCGTGCACTTGCGTTGGGCTGCGGTGCACCGCGCTGTAGATTACCGCACCGACGACGAGGGTGCCGGCGGTGAACATCAACGGGAAATATTGCAAATACCAGTGACCCCCCTGGGGGTCATAGATGGCTTGGCGCGGCCAGATCAGGTTGACGAACATCGCGGCCCCGTATCCCACCGCCACGACGTTGACCCACAACCCGGCCCGCCCCATGCTGAAGGCACGTCGCCCGTGGTCGTCGACGGCGTCGGCACCGAACACCGCCTCACCACGCAGTCGCGTCACCAACATTGCGCCGGTGACCATCAGGTAGGCCAAGTAAATGATGATGATGCACGTCGATTCCATTGCCACGAACGCGGCTTGCGGCCCGAGGTTGAGCAGCAACACCGCGATCGCGCCAAGGCCGATCGCGGTGGCCGCGGTTGCGGGGGTGCCGGTTCGACGGGGAACACGGGACAGCGCGGCATGAAACAGGGTGCGGCGGTCGCGAGCCATCGAGAACAGCATGCGGGATCCGGCCGTCTGAATCGCCAATGTCGCAACGCAAATCGCAATCGCGACCATGATCAGCAGGATCTTTCCGGTCGCTCCGGACAGTACGGTCGCCACCACGTACGCTGGTCCCTCGTCGGCGAGCCTCCCGTCGCTGAGGCTGGGCGCGGCCAGCACGGTCACGACAATGATCCCGAAGCCGAGGACGCCGGCCGCCGACAATGCGCGTAATGTGGTTCGCGGTGCGATCCTTCGGGCATTGTGGGTCTCTTCGGACATCTCACTGGCGCTGTCAAAACCCACCAGCACGTACGCGGCGGTGAACGAGGCGCACAGCAATGCGCCGAAGTATCCCGCGTGGCCGACGGTGCCGGTGGTTGCCAGGACCGCGCCCGGGCGTCGGCTGTGCACGAGCAGCAGGATGATGATGGCCACGGCACCGGTTATTTCCGATATGACGCCGCAGTTATTGATGATGTACATCAGCTTGATGCCGATGATGTTGACGATGGTGGTCAGCGCCATCAATATGCCCGCCAACAGGATTGCGTTGTGGGCACCGGAGCTGGAGGTGGGTGACGGGTCGCCGCCGACCAGCTGGAAGCCATTCCAGATTTCCGGCAGCACCACTTGCAGGGCGACGGCGGCGCTCGTCATGACGACGATCTGGCCGATGATCATGATCCACCCGGCGAACCAGCCGAAGACTGGGTTGGCCAGTCGGCTCGCCCACTGATAGATCGCGCCCGAGAGGGGGTAGCGGGCAGCGAGTTCGGCGAAACATAGCGCAACCAGCAGCTGTCCGCCCAGTACCACCGGCCACGTCCACACGTAGGCGGGCCCGCCGAAACTGAAGCCGAGCCCCGCCAGCTGGAACACGGCGGTCAGCACGGAGATGAAGGAAAAGCCCGCCGCGAAGGACGCGAATCGCCCCATCTTCCGGTGCAGCTGTTGCTGATAGCCGAAGGAGGCCAAAGCGCGGCTCTCGCTGACATCCTCTTGTTCAATAATGCTGGTTTCCATCATCTTTCCCTTCACGACTGGCCGTCAAGATTGTGGAGTGGGGTGGCCGAATGACGACAGGGCCAGCGAACTCGCCGGCAGGACAAGCTCACCCGCTTCGATGCGGTCTCGCAGGTAGACGAAACTCTGCGCCGTCTGCGCAAACAGGTGATCGCCGGCCTTCAGCGGGCCGCGTGTCGGCTGACCAGGGTCGCAGAGTTTGGGCATCGGCGCGACGATCGTGTCGTAGTCGACATTGAAAAACAGTGGGTAGGAGTATCTTTCACTGACGACCTTGCGCACCCGGTGCGTAGTGGCGACGAATAGACCGTTAGTCCAGAGCTCCAGCATGTCGCCGATATTGACCACGAAACAGCCCGGCCTGGGCGGCACGTCGATCCACTGTCCGGCGCCGTTGAGTACCTCGAGCCCCGGTTGGGTCGCCTTCAACAAGGTGATGCACTCGTAGTCGGTGTGCGCCCCGATACCCGGACTGTCGGTGGCTGCCTCGTCGACCGGATAGTGGATCAGCCGCAGCTGGCTCGGCGGATCGATCAGGAACCGGTCGAAATAGTCCTCTGATTCCCCCAAATAAAGCGCAAACGCGCGCATGATCGCACGGCCCGCCATGAACACCGCTTCGTAGTATTCAGTGACAGCCTCGGCGAACCCGGACAGTGCCGGCCATTGATTAGGGCCGCTCAGGGCGGTGATGCCGGCGCGGTCGGGGCGGTGGCGAGCGCAATCGTAGGCTTCCTTCTTGTCGGCGGTTCCACCGGCGAACACTTCGCCGCCTTGCGGCACGTAGCCGCGATGGTTCGTCGAGTTGCCGATGTAGACCGACATTTTCGCGTCCATGGACTGGCCGAAAAAGCGTTGCGACGCGCTGTGCATGCGGTCAAAGACCTCGTCCGGCACGCCGCTGCCGCTGACGTACATGAATCCCACCTGATGTGCGGCCGCGCCGAGTTGTTGCGCGACAACGGCTCTCGCCGAGGAATCCGCGGTGGCCAGCCCGGAGATGTCGATCTCGGGCACCGTATCGAACGACGTTAAGGCGGACATCTGGTTATACCTCACGTGTCTGAAGCAGGGCCGGGTCACCAGTGCGCTCGCCGATCTGCCAGCGCCCCGCCAACAGGCATGCGGAATCAAGAGCAGTGCCGGCGGTAATCAGTGCGTGCGATTCGCCCGCGTTGACCACGATTGGGAACTCGGCCGGATCATTTCTAGTCGAATCTCTTACCCGCCAACCGTTGTCGTCGATCGTGCCGATCGCAATCTCACAGTTCGAGGGACCATGACCGGTTTGGGCATCGAGTCCGCGACTCACGGCGTACCCGAAGAAGCCCGCCGACCGCAGCAGCAGGGCAACCCGGCCGGCGCCATCGCGGAGCAATGCGGTCGCCGAGTCCTCCGGCTTGTGGCGTTCGGTCCGAATCCACACCTCGCAATATGGCTCGAGGACGCCCTCCTCGACCAGCGTGTCACCGTCCCACCTGAGTCGCCCGACGTCGAGACGTCGTTCCGACGACCAGTCGATCGTGTGATGCCACGTGAATTGTGTTCTGTCGTCATCATTTTGATGCAGACGGCCAGCGAACGCATCCAATCGTGGCCCCCATTCGGCATCCGGGGACCGGTCAACCGCCGGATCCACACCGGGCCGGCGCACGTCAACGAACCATTGCCGACCCTGCAGCCAGGTCACCTGTGTGGTGGTGTCCGACCGCCCATCCGGCCACTGGATCGAGCGGCGCGACCAGACTCCACACAGGTCTTCGACTGTCGGAGCCAATGCAGACATCTATTCACTCCTAATTTTCTATCGCTCGATAGAAAATTAGGAGTCGTTTGAATCATGCGGATGAGCTCCGTGTTTCGAACGCGTTTCGGGTCGCGCACGCCCCACGCGTCAAACACGCTGAGCCACAGCATCTTCGGGATACACTACGGTTGCCGCGGCGGGTCGCCTGGTTGCTGCCCGTGTGCCGAATCGGCGCTGTCGAGACGTTTGCTGCGCGACGCCCGTGTTTGCACGCCAACGCAAGTTGGCCACCCAGCGGCCGCGGGGCGGGACCTCTTCGCGCCATCGGCGGGGTTGCCGACACTTGCTGGCCCAGCAGCGGCCCGAGCATTCGAGGCGATCGACGACGGTTTGCTGACGCCGTTTCGATACGCTGACTTCAGACCGCGCCGAGCAGGAAGACACGATGCCAGCACATTCCCACAGCCACCGCACCGTCGACCGGCCGAAGCGAATACGGCAACCGGGGGAGCCGCTGCGCATCGGCGTCGGCGGCCCGGTTGGCTCGGGGAAGACCGCTCTGGTGGCCGCGCTGTGCCGACAGCTGCGCGACGAGCTGTCGCTGGCGGTACTCACCAACGACATCTACACCACCGAGGACGCCGACTTCCTGCGCACACACGCCGTGCTGCCGCAGGATCGGATAGCGGCCGTGCAGACCGGTGGCTGTCCGCACACCGCGATCCGCGACGACATCACCGCGAACCTGGACGCGATCGACGATCTGATCAGCGCCCATGACCCCCTGGACCTCATCCTCGTCGAGTCCGGCGGCGACAACCTGACGGCAACCTTCTCCTCGGGTTTGGTGGACGTGCAGATCTTCGTTATCGACGTGGCGGGAGGCGATAAGGTGCCGCGCAAGGGCGGCCCGGGGGTGACTTACTCAGACCTGTTGGTAGTCAACAAAACCGACTTGGCCCCCCTGGTCGGAGCCGATTTGGGCGTGATGGCCCGTGACGCCGAGGCCGCGCGCGGTGGCCGGCCGACGGTTCTGCAGTCGTTGACGAAAGATCCAGCCGCATCCGAGGTAGTGGCGTGGGTTCGCACCCAACTGGCGAACTGATGCAGTCCGAGGTGGTCCTGGTCGCGTCTCGACACCGCTCCCCGCGCATCGAGTGCAGCGGAGGTATCCAAGCGCGATGCACCGCGCCGGACACGGTGCACTTCGTGGCCGCGGCTGCCACCCCGTTGGGCGGCGACACCGTCAGCATCACGGTGGTCGTCGAGTCGGGCGCGGTGTTGAAGCTGCGCAGCGCCGCCGGCACGCTGGCCTTACCCGGGCCCGACACGCCCACGTCGCGCGCCCACTGGGACGTCGAGGTGAGCGGAATGCTCGACGTCGACCTCGAGCCGACGATCGTATCCGCCGACGCCCGTCATCTATCCGAGGTGGGCGTGGTCCTGCACGACGACGGCCGGCTTCGCTTCCGTGAGCGCATTCAGATCGGCAGATGCGGTGAGCGCCAAGGCTTTTGGTCTGGATCGCTGTGGGCTGACCGCGATGATCGCCCGCTGCTGCGGCACCGCATCGAGTTGGGCGCCGGTTCGTTGGCCGATGACAGCATCGCGGCGCCCCGCGCCACTGTCAGCGAGTTCTGCTATCCGGCAGCGGATTTCTCTGATATGCCCGCCGATTCGACCGTGCTGAGGTTGGCAGGTGGCGGAACATTGAGTACCTGGCAGGCAGACCGACTGGTCGGTTAGCTCGCCGCGCGGGTCGGCGAGGAGTCACGGGCCTCGGCGGCTAATTCGGCCAGCTGCTCAAGTCGAGTTCGCGCGAACGCTTGCTGGTCGGTGATGGTGAGCTGGCCGCGCCGGGTGCTCAGGAACGTCACCGTCCAGGACAGCAGCGTGGTGATTTTGGTCTTGAATCCGATCAGGTAGACCAGGTGCAGCACCAGCCACATCAGCCAGGCGATGAAGCCACTGAACTCAAGCGGGCCAATCTTGGCGACCGCGGAGAACCGCGACACTGTCGCCATCGAGCCCTTGTCGAAGTATTGGAACGGCTCGCGCTGGGTCGCGTCCGCCCCGGCGAGCTCGGCCTTGATCGTTCTCGCGACGTACTTCGCGCCCTGAATCGCCCCCTGCGCAACGCCGGGCACACCCTCAACCGCCGCCATGTCGCCCACCACAAACACGTTCGGATAACCCGGGACCGACAGGTCGGGAAGCACTTTGACCCGGCCGGCCCGGTCCAGCTCGGCCGGGGATTGCTCGGCGATGTCGCGGCCCAGCCGGCTGGCTTGCACACCCGCTGACCAGACCTTGCAGGCGGACTCGATGCGGCGGACGGTGCCGTCGGAATCCTTGACAGTGATCCCGTTGCGATCCACATCCGTGACCATGGCGCCCAGCTGGATCTCCACGCCCATCTTCTCCAGCCGTGTCCTGGCGCGCTCGCCCAGCTTTTCTCCCATCGGCGGCAGCACCGCGGGAGCCGCGTCCAGCAGGATCACTCGCGCCTTGGTCGAATCGATATGCCGGAAAGCACCTTTCAGGGTGTACTCAGCCAATTCGGCTATCTGCCCGGCCATTTCGACGCCGGTGGGGCCCGCACCGACCACGGTGAAGGTCAGCAGCTTCTTGCGTCGCTCGGGATCGCTCGACCGCTCGGCTTGTTCGAAGGCACTCAGGATGCGGCCGCGCAGCTCGAGCGCGTCATCGATGGACTTCATACCCGGCGCGAACTCAGCGAAATGGTCGTTGCCGAAATACGATTGCCCAGCGCCGGCGGCGACGATCAAGCTGTCGTACTCGGTTTCGTAGCTGTGGCCGAGCAACTCCGAATGCACCCGTTGATTGGCCAGATCGATATGGGTGACGTTGCCGAGCAGCACCTGAACGTTGCGCTGTTTGCGCAGCACGACACGGGTCGGCGGGGCGATCTCGCCCTCGGAGATGATCCCAGTGGCAACCTGGTACAGCAACGGCTGGAACAAGTGATGCGTGGTCCGCGCAATCAACTTGATGTCGACGTCGGCGTGCTTGAGCTTCTTTGCCGCATTGAGCCCGCCAAACCCCGATCCGATGATCACGACACGGTGCCGTCGCTTGGGTTCAACTGTGGCTTCTGGCTGCGGGCTCATTGGGTGAATTGCTCCTGACGGGGCTTCGTGTCATGCGACTTCAGTTAGCTACTACGGTAGTCACCCCGCCACGGCCAAACCCAGGTAGTAAGCCTGTGTAATCAAACACATCGGCCATTAACCCTGGTGGCACCAACGTGATTCGCGTCATGTCGGCCGCTGGATGCGACCTTGGTTACATGCCGCGCAGCCGGGGTGGTGCGCGGCCACGGTCATGGTGACTTCGGGGGTATACCCACGCCCGGCGCGGCTAACGATCACTCACCGCTCGACGGCGGGGTGCTACGCGAAACGCGTCAGCGCGCCGTGGCTCACGTGCAGCGTTTGCCCCGTGATGTGGCGCGCCCCCGGAGTGGTGAGGAACAGCGCCAAGCGGGCGACCTCGTCGGCGACCGACGAGGTCGCCCGCGACAGGCCGTCGTAGCCCGGTTGTGCGCTGCGCCCGCTCGCCACCGCGTTCACCGTGATGCCGCGAGTGCCGAAGATGCCGGCCTGTCCGCTAACCCAACTCGACAACGTCGCCTTGATGGCCGCGTCGATGCTGGCCGCCGGCGGGTTCTCCGGCACGACGCTGATGATCGAGCCGCCGGACCGCAAGTGGTCACCGACGACCTGCAGCGTCAGCACGGCGGACAGCACGGTCGAGTCGAGGGTGTTGCGCCAGGCGTTGGCCGTGTCGGCGATGGAGTAGGCGCGGGGGTCGCCGGCGTCCCAGGACGGGGCGGGCACGTTGACGATGGTGTCCAGGTGATGGGGGAACGACGGGCGGGCTTCCTCCAGGCTGGCCGGATCGGTGGTGTCGCACACGATCGCGTCGACGTCGAGTTCTTTGGCGTTGACTTCGAGATCGCTGCGGCGAGCACCCACGAGGGTCACCTTGTGACCGCCATCGCGGAAGGCCTCGGCTACGGTTCGTCCTAGATCCGTGTCGCCACCGGTGACCAGCACCTCCACTGCCATGACCTCCTTGTATTCACCGTTGAATCCCGGGCCATGACGCTCGCGCCCGGGATGTCAGCGTGTTATGGCGTCGATCTGGTCAATGTTACTGGACAGTAGCTAGTCGGCGAAATTTCCGCGGGCACGACGCGCAGACGATTTCGAAAAGTTTTGGCCGCGATCGTTGAACCGGTCGCAGGCTAGGGTCTGACCCATGCGTCGGAGCCGAGTTCTGGCCAGGGTGGTGTGGGGTGTGGCGTCGATGGTGGTTGTCGCGGGTGTGACGGCCTGTGGTGCCAAGACGCCGGCCACCACACCCGCGTCGCCCGGTCAGTCGGCACCGGCCGCGGGGTCGATCGTGGTATTCGCCGCGGCATCCCTGAAGCCCGCGTTCACCCAGATCGCTCAACGTTTCAAGACCGACAATCCCGGTAGCGGCGTGGAGTTCGACTTCGCCGGTTCCTCCGAACTGGCGACCCAACTGACCCAGGGGGCGTCGGCCGACGTCTTCGCCTCGGCCGACACCGCGCAGATGGACAACGTGGTCAAGGCCGGGCTATTGGCCGGGAATCCGATCAACTTCGCCGCCAACACGCTGGTGATCGTCACCGCGCCGGGCAACCCGAAGAAGATCGCCTCCTTCGCCGACCTGACCAAGCCCGGCCTGAAGGTGGTGACCTGCCAAAAGCCGGTGCCGTGCGGCGCGGCCACCCAGCGCATCGAGGATCGCACGGGGGTGCACCTCGACCCGGTCAGCGAGGAACCGAGCGTGACCGATGCCCTCACCAAGGTCACCACGGGGCAGGCGGATGCCGCCCTCGTCTACGTCACCGACGCCAAGAATGCCCACGGGTCCGTGACGACCGTCGACTTTCCCGAGGCGGCCGGCGCGGTCAATGTCTACCCCATCGGGGTGCTGAGGAAGGCGCCGCAGGCGGCCTTGGCGCAGAAGTTCGCCGCACTGGTGACATCCGAGGCGGGCCAGCAGGTGCTGACCCAACTGGGCTTCGTCAAACCCTGACCGATCACCGTGCGCCGGACCACCAATCTGCCCCGCTGGGTGTTCGTTCCTGCCGCGCTCGGGGCTGCGTTCATGGTGCTGCCGTTGCTGGCCATCGCGGTCAAGGTTGACTGGTTGAACTTTTGGGCGCTGATCAGCAGTTCGTCGTCGATGACGGCGCTGTGGCTGAGCGTGAAGACGGCGGCCGCGAGCACGGTGCTGTGTGTGCTGTTGGGCGTCCCGATGGGCTTGGTGTTGGCGCGCAGCAGCGCACGTCTGGTCCGGGTGTTGCGCCCGCTGATCCTGCTGCCGCTGGTATTGCCGCCGGTGGTGGGCGGCATTGCGCTGCTGTACGCGTTCGGCCGGATCGGCCTGGTCGGGCGGTACCTGGAAGCCGCCGGCGTCAGCATCGCGTTCAGCACGGCCGCGGTGGTGTTGGCGCAGACCTTTGTCTCCTTGCCGTTCCTGGTGATTGCGCTGGAGGGCGCCGCCCGCACGGCCGGCGCCGACTATGAAGTGGTCGCGGCCACATTGGGGGCGCGACCCAACACGGTGTGGTGGCGGGTCACCCTGCCATTGCTGTTGCCGGGTCTGATATCGGGCGCCGTGCTGGCGTTCGCTCGCTCGCTGGGGGAGTTCGGCGCGACGCTGACCTTCGCGGGTTCGCGGCAGGGAGTCACGCGCACGCTGCCGCTGGAGATCTACCTGCAGCGCGTCACCGACGCGAACGCCGCCGTGGCGCTGTCGATTCTGCTCGTCGCGGCGGCCGCGCTGGTGGTGCTCGGACTGGGTGCCCGCCGGCTGACCGGGACGGACGTGGGGTAGGCGACCATGGGCGAACTGCAGCTTCGCGCGGTGGTGACGGAGCGACGGTTGGACGTGGAATTCTCCGTGGCCGCCGGGGAGGTACTCGCGGTGCTCGGACCCAACGGCGCGGGCAAGTCGACCGTCCTGCACGTGATCGCGGGGCTGCTGCACCCCGACGAGGGGTTGGTGCGATTGGGCGACCGAGTGCTGACCGACACGACAGCCGGCGTCGAAGTACCGACGCATCAGCGACGAGTGGGGCTGCTCCTGCAGGATCCCCTGTTATTCCCACACCTGAGCGTGGCCGCCAACGTCGCGTTCGGACCGCACAGCCGAGGTCGCGGACTGCTGCGCTTCGCCCGGTTCGGCGCCCGACGCGCGGAGCACGACACGGCGCTGCGCTGGCTGCGTGAGGTGGATGCCGAACAGCTGGCCGGCCGCAAACCGCGACAGTTGTCCGGCGGTCAGGCCCAGCGGGTCGCGATAGCGCGCGCGCTGGCCGCCAAGCCCGATCTGCTGCTGCTCGACGAGCCGCTGACCGGCTTGGATGTCGGGGCCGCCGCCGCCGTCCGCGCGGTGCTGCGCAACGTCGTCGCCCACAGCGGCTGCGCGGTCATCCTGATCACGCACGACCTGCTGGACGTATTCGCCCTCGCCGATCGGGTGCTGGTGCTCGAGTCGGGGCGTGTGTCCGAAATCGGGCGGGTAGCCGACGTGCTGACCGCGCCGCGCAGTCCGTTCGCGGCCCGGATCGCCGGTGTCAACGTGGTCGGCGGAACCATCGGCCCGGACGGCGCCCTGCACAGCCAGGCTGGCGCCCGCTGGTACGGGTCGCCGGCCCCCCAGGCGGGTGCCGACCTGGCCGACGGGCAGGACGCGGTTGCGGTGTTTCCTCCGACGGCGGTCTCGGTGTTCCGGGAGCCACCGCACGGCAGTCCCCGCAACTGCGTCGGTGTCACCGTCGCCGAGCTGGACGTCCGCGGCGCCGCGGTCGTGGTGCGCGGCGCCGAGCAAGCCTACGGGGCCCCGGCGCTGGCGGCCGAGATCACTGTCGACGCGGCCACCGAGCTGCGACTGACGCCCGGGGATCGGGTGTGGTTCACGGTCAAGGCCCTCGCGGTGGCGCTGTATCCGGCCGCACCCCATCGCCCGGGATGAACAGCGCAGACTCACCGTAGATTGCACTCCGGCAACATCGCGAAATCCGGCTCGCATCGCCCGCACGGCGCCCTTGCTTCACCGCGGTAACACGGTAGGTTCGTCGCCATGGATCAGGTGGACTCACGCTCGACACGTCGCAAAGGAATGTGGACGACGCTGGCGGTTGCCACGGTGACCACCGCGGGGGCCGTGACCATCGCGTTGCCGGCCGTCGCGGATGCCGACCCCGAGGTCCCCACTCCGGTCCCGGCAACGACGACCGCGCCGCCACCGGCAGCCGCGCCGCCACCGGCAGCCGCGCCGGCTCCCGCGGGACAACCTGCCCCGGCGGCCCCGGCCCCCGCCGGACAACCCGCCCCGGCGGCTCCGGCCCCGGCCGACCCGAACGCGGGACCCGTTGCGCCGCCCGCGCCCGTCGACCCGAACGCGCCGGCGCCACCACCGCCGCCGCCTGCCGATCCGAATGCGCCGCCGCCCGTTGATCCCAATGCCGCGCGCATCACGAACCCCGTCGGGGGATTCAGCTATCTGCTACCCGGCGGCTGGGCGGAGTCGGACGCATCGCATCTCGACTACGGCTCGGCGCTGCTCAGCAAGATGACCGGTCCGCCGCCGGCGCCGGGCCAGCCCGCGCCGGTCGCCAACGACACCCGCATCGTGATGGGACGACTGGACCAAAAGCTGTACGCCAGCGCGGAAGCCAACGACAGTAAGGCCGCCGTCCGGCTCGGCTCGGACATGGGCGAGTTCTTCATGCCGTACCCGGGCACTCGGATCAACCAAGAATCCACCCCGCTGACCGGTGCCAACGGGCTCACCGGAAGCGCATCGTTCTACGAGGTCAAGTTCAGCGACCCCAGCAAGCCGAACGGGCAGATCTGGACCGGCGTCGTCAGTGCCCCGGGGGCGTCCACCACCGGCCCGCCGCAGCGCTGGTTCGTGGTGTGGCTGGGAACCAGCAACAACCCGGTGGACAAGGTCGGTGCGAAGGCGTTGGCCGAATCGATCCTGCCGTTCACCGCGCCCGCCGCACCGCCGCCCGCGCCGGGCGCGGCCCCGGGTGCACCGGCGCCGGCTCCCGCGCCCGCGGCACCCGCTCCAGCACCAGGGCAAGCCCCGGCCAGCGAAGTGGCCCCCGCGCCGCAACGGACATACACCGCCTGAGTTTTCGGCCCGTGAGGGCGCCAGGCGGCCAGCCCGTGCGATGCGCCCGAAATCGCCGAGGGTTTGCGACTTCGGGAGCGGGTATACCTCCTTCGTCCCCGTCTGTAGCTAACACTCGAAGGAGCCGGTCGTGGTTCTGCACATCATCTGGCTAATTGTTTTGGGTCTTATCGTCGGTCTGGTCGCGCGCCTTCTCGTGCCCGGCAAACAGCCGATGGGGTGGATCGCGACGGCCGTACTGGGCATCGTCGGCTCCTACGTCGGCGGCACCCTGGGCAGCGTCATCTTCCCGCCGCACAAGTTCGACATCCACCCACCCATCCAGCACTCGTTCCTCGGTGCACTGGTGGGTGCGGTGATCCTGTTGCTGATCTACAAGTTCGCCACCTCGCGCACGAAAACGCTGTAGCGGCGGACCGACTCGCGACTCGAGCGGATCGATCGGTAGCCGTTAGCGGCATCATGGGGTGATGACGTCCGAGTCGACGCCGACGACGATGACCGCGTGGCAGGTGCGGCGCCCCGGCCCGATGCACACTGATCCGCTGGACCGCGTCAACACCGACGTCCCCCGGCCCGGCCCGGCGGAGTTGCTGGTGGCGGTTCGCGCGTGCGGGGTATGCCGCACCGACCTCCACGTCACCGAGGGCGATCTCCCGGCGCACCGCGATCACGTCACCCCGGGGCACGAAGTGGTGGGGGAGGTTGTCCAGGTCGGGTCCGCGGCGGACGCCGAGGAATTCCGGGTGGGCGATCGGGTCGGTATCGCCTGGCTCCGCCACACCTGCGGGGCGTGCAAATACTGCCGTCGCGGCGACGAGAACCTGTGCCCGGAATCCCGTTACACCGGGTGGGACGCCGACGGTGGATATGCCGAATTCGCGACCGTCCCGGCGGCGTTCGCGCATCGCCTGCCGAGCGGTTACAGCGACAGCGAGCTGGCGCCGCTGCTGTGCGCCGGCATCATCGGGTATCGGTCGCTGCTACGCGCCGAGCTCCCGCCCGGCGGACGCCTGGGTATCTACGGCTTCGGCGGCAGCGCGCACATCACCGCGCAGGTTGCGTTGGCCCAGGGCGCCGAGGTGCACGTGATGACTCGCGGCGAGCAGGCCCGAAAGTTGGCGATGGAGCTGGGCGCGGCCTCGGCGCAGGGCGCCGCGGACCCGCCGCCGGTGCCGCTGGACGCAGCGATCCTGTTCGCCCCTGTCGGTGATCTGGTGTTGCCGGCGTGCGAGGCGCTGGACCGCGGCGGCACCCTGGCCATCGCCGGAATTCATCTCTCGGACATCCCGGTCCTCAACTATCAGCGTCACCTGTTCCAGGAACGCCAAATTCGCTCGGTCACGTCGAACACCCGGGCCGATGCGCGGGAGTTTCTCGACTTCGCCGCCCGTCATCGCATCGAGGTGACGACGCCGGAATATCCGCTGGCGCAAGCCGACCGGGCGCTGCGCGATCTGGCTGACGGACGCATCGCCGGGGCCGCGGTGCTGCTGGTGTAGCGCTCAGGTCGACAGGTGCCAAACCAGGGCGGCGGCCAACGCGCCCAGGCCGTTCAACGACCAGTGCAGCGCAATCGGCGCGATCAGGCTGCCGCTGCGTCTGCGCAACCAGCTGAAGACGAACCCGGCCGTTCCCGTGGCCAGCACCGCGAGCGTCACCCCGGCCGTCATGCCGACCAAGCCGCCGCCGAACAACCGGGTGAAGCCGACATTGTTGCTCGTCAGCCCGAGCGAGGTCGCGACGTGCCACAAACCGAACAGCAGCGAGCCGCCCAGCGCGACCCCGCGGAATCCCCACGCCCGGTGCAGGGCGCCGTGCAGCACACCGCGGAAAGCCAGCTCCTCAGGAATCACGGTTTGCAGCGGGATGATGACCATTGACGCGATCAGCGCACCGGAGACCGTGGCGTAGTGATTGTTCAAGAACATCGGCCGAGTCACCGGCAGCAGCACCCCGACCGTGATCACCGACGCCACCACTGCCACGGCGGCCAGCGCATAGCCCATCCCGGACTTCCAGTGCTCGCGTCCGAGCCCCAGATCGACCCAATCCAGGCCGTTGGAGCGCATCAGCAGCACCAGCCCGGCCGCCGCGACCGGGACGGCGGCAACGCTTGCCCACGGCGTGGTGAAGTGCGCGATCAGATTCGTCAGCACCAGCACGGCGACGACCACGGCGATGTCGAGGTGCAGCCGAAGACGGTGCAACGCCGACAGCTGCGAGACCACCGGGTGCAGATCGACACCGGCCGGGATCTGGCCGAGGGTGGTCGCAGTGTGCTCAGACATCCTGGCCGAGTTTACCGGCGCGTCAGCGGTTCGACTGCCATCGCCAGGTCGCGATGCGGGGGTCGTCTTCGCCATGTTCGCGGGTATAGCGGCGGGCATCCAGCCGCGCGTCGACCATGTGCTGACGCAGCAGCGCGGCCGGGCCAGCCAACCCGTCCACCCGGTCGATGACGTCCATGACCAGGTGGAAGCGGTCCAGATCGTTGAGCATCACCATGTCGAACGGGGTCGTCGTGGTACCCCGCTCTTTGAAGCCGCGCACGTGCAGGTTCGCGTGATTGGCACGGCGGTAGCTGAGCCGGTGGATCAGCCAGGGATAGCCGTGATAGGCGAAGATGACCGGCTTGTCGCGAGTGAACAGGGCGTCGAATTCCTTGTCGGGCAAGCCATGTGGGTGTTCGGAATCCGGCATCAACCGCATCAGGTCGACGACGTTGACCAGTCTGACCGCCAGATTGGGCAGCTCGCGCCGCAGGATGTCGGCGGCGGCCAGTGTCTCCTGCGTCGGGATGTCTCCGGCGCAGGCGAGTACCACGTCGGGTTCGCCGGTCGCGGTGCTGGCCCACTCCCAGATCCCTAGGCCGCGGGTGCAGTGCGCGATCGCCTCGTCCATGGTCAGGTAGCCCAGCGCCGGCTGCTTGCCCGCGACGATCACGTTGATGTAGTCCCGGCTGCGCAGACAATGGTCGGCCACCGACAGCAACGTGTTGCCGTCCGGCGGCAGGTACACCCGCGAGATTTCCGGCCGCTTGTTGGCGACCAGATCGATGAAGCCGGGGTCCTGATGTGAGGCGCCGTTGTGGTCCTGGCGCCACACGTGCGAACTCAACAGGTAGTTCAGCGACGCGATCGGCTGCCGCCACGGTAGTTCGCGGCTGGTGGCCAGCCACTTCGCGTGCTGGTTCAGCATCGAGTCGACGATGTGCACGAACGCCTCGTAGCAGTTGAACAGCCCGTGCCGCCCGGTCAGCAGGTAGCCCTCGAGCCAGCCCTGGCACAGGTGCTCGGAGAGCACCTCCATCACGCGGCCGTCCGGGGCGAGGCCCTCGTCGTCGGGCTCGGTCCGCGACAGCCACACCTTGTCGGTGGACTCGAACACCGCCGACAGCCGGTTGGAGGCGGTTTCGTCGGGTCCCATCAACCGGAAACGATCGGGGTTGCGGGTGATGACGTCACGCAGGAAGGTACCCAGCACGCGGGTGGCTTCATGCATTGAGGCCCCCGGCGCCTCGACCGGCACCGCGTAGTCGCGGAAATCCGGCAGGTCCAGTTCGCGCAGCAGCAGGCCGCCATTGGCGTGCGGGTTGGCGCTCATCCGCCGCTGACCGGTGGGCGCCAGCGCGCGCAGCTCGGGACGCAACGCGCCGCCGCGGTCGAACAGCTCCTCGGGGCGGTAGCTGCGCAGCCACTCCTCGAGTTGCGCGCGGTGCGCAGGATTGTCGTGCGTCTCGGACAGCGGCACCTGGTGCGCGCGCCAGCTGCCCTCGACGTGCTTGCCGTCCACCTCTTTGGGCCCGGTCCAGCCTTTCGGGGTGCGCAGCACGATCATCGGCCACACCGGGCGGTCGGTCTGGGTTCCGCCGCGGGCCGCGTGCTGGATGTCGGCGATGTCGTCGAATGCGTCGTCGAGCGCGGCGGCCAGCTCTCGGTGCACGGTGGCCGGATCGTCCCCGGCGACGGTGATCGGGCGGTAGCCGTAGCCGCGCAACAGCGCTTCGAGCTCGGCGTGCGGGATCCGGGCCAGCACGGTCGGGTTGGCGATCTTGTAGCCGTTGAGGTGCAGGATCGGCAGCACCGCCCCGTCGACGGCCGGGTTGAGGAATTTGTTCGAATGCCACCCGGCGGCCAGCGGCCCGGTCTCGGCTTCCCCGTCGCCGATGACGCAGGCGACCACCAAATCCGGGTTGTCGAATGCCGCGCCAAACGCGTGCACCAGCGCGTAGCCGAGTTCGCCGCCTTCATGGATCGACCCCGGCGTCTGGGCCGCGACATGGCTGGGGATTCCGCCGGGGAAGGAGAACTGGCGGAACAGTTTGCGCAGTCCCTCGACGTCTTCGCCGATTCCGCTGTACACCTCGGTGTAGGTGCCCTCGAGGTAGGCATTGGCGACCAGACCGGGGCCGCCGTGACCGGGCCCGGTGACGTAGATGACGCTGGCGTCGCGGTTGCGGATGACGCGGTTCAGGTGCGCGTAGATGAGGTTGAGGCCGGGCGTGGTGCCCCAGTGTCCTAACAGCCGAGGTTTGACGTGTTCTGCCGCGAGCGGTTCCCGCAGCAGCGGGTTGTCCAGCAGATAGATCTGGCCTACCGAGAGATAGTTCGCGGCGCGCCAATACTTGTCGATCAGGGTCAGTTCGTCGTCGGAGAGTGCTTCGGGCGCTGAGGTCGGGGTTTGCAGGCTCACTTGCTCGATTGTCCGCGCCGCCGCGGCACCTCGCTAGGAGCGAAAGTCACTCGTCGCCGCGGGCGCGGGCCTCGTAGGCACGGCGTTTCTCGACGTCGACGTCGTCGGTGAACACGTGGTCGCCGCCCAGCAAACGGTTCAACCCCTCGGCCAGGCGCCGGGGCCAGAACTTCTGCGAAACCACCATCGCACCAGCGGCTTTGGTGATCCGCACCCGCGGCTTGGGCCGTGCCACGAGCGCCACGATCGCGTCGGCGATCTCGTTCGGCTCGGCGTTGCGGAAACCCTTCATTCCGGGCGTGCCGGCCACGAGTTCGGTGTTGACGAACGTCGGCAGCACCGAGGAGAACTGCACCCCGGCCGAGCGGTACTCCAGCCGGGCGGCGTCGGTGAACGCGAGCACCGCATGCTTGCTGGCGCAGTACGTCGCCAGTCCGACGATGTGCAGCTCGCCGGCCAGCGAAGCGACGTTGATGACGTGCCCCTGACCGCGCGGAACCATGCGTTGTGCGGCCAGCTTGCTGCCCAATATCACCCCGTAGACGTTGATGTCCAGAATGCGGCGGGTGACCGCGTCGGGTTCGTCGATGATGCGGCCGACGGGCATGATGCCCGCGTTGTTGACCAGCACGTCGATCGGGCCGAGTTGACGCTCGACCTGGTCGAGGAACTCCGCAAACGACTGGGGATCGGTGACGTCGAGTTTTCCGTAGACGTCCAGGCCGAGTGCGGCGCCCGACTCCTTGACCCGAACCTCGTCGACATCGCCGATCGCGACCTTGGCGCCCAGATTGTGCAGCGCGGTCGCGGTGGCCAGACCGATTCCGCGGGCGCCGCCGGTGATCACGATGACCTTGCCCTGAATTTTGAGGCCGATCGATGCGATGTCTGCCATGCTGCTAAGCACAGCACTCGGCTCCGGACCGCGCAACGAAGCTCCGATCACAGACGAAGGCCCGATCACAAACGAAGGCCCACTCACCGATACTGCAACGGTGATCCGTGTGCGCCGCGCCGTCGCGGCCGACGCGCCCGAGGTCGTCCGGGTCCACGTCCGGTCGTGGCAGTGGGCGTACCGCGGCTTGCTTGCCCAGGACTACCTCGACGGCCTCGACCCGCAGGGGTGGACCGCCAGATTCCGCGTGGTTGGCCTCATCGACGGCCCTGCTGGAGTGAACTCACCGGAGTAGTGAAGTGGCTGAGATGTCACGTGGGCCGGTGGAAGACCGCTCAGTCGAGCGACGATCTTTGCGCGTTGCACGATGTCGAGGACCTCTCCACACTCTGCGCGGTCCAGATATCGACTGGCGCGCGTGCGCAACTCAGTGACAGAAACGGCGGTGCTCGCCCGATGCGGCTTGTCGGCATCGTCGGTTGTGGGGTCAGACATGGTTACTGCCAGTCGGCCGCGTCGCAGGATGAGAATGACTGCGCCAGTGGAAATGTGGCGGATCAAACCCGTGATGTCTGAGCGAAGTTGGCCCACTCCCACGGTGATCGTCACACCCGGAATCGGGTCGAGGTCACTCATGTGCGCCAACGCTACGCATTGAGCGCGTAGTAGGACTCGTCGATGAGATGGCTTACCACAACGACTGTCAACTGCTCCACGTGGTGGTTTTCGTTGGCACGAATGACCACAAACTGAGCAGCCGTTTCCGGCCTGCGGCGTGCGTGCGTGAGTCGTGGTGGTGGGTGTGGCGTGGTGGGGCGGTGTTTGTGGCGTGGGTGTTCTAGCGGTGGTGGTAGTGGGGGGTGATGCTGGCGGCGGTGGCTTGTGAACGCGGTGCGAACGGTAGGGGAATGAGCACTATGGGTTGGGTGGATTTTGTGGTGTCGTCCGGTGGGGTTGCTGGGCCGGGGGGCCGATTTTTCCCGCCGGGACCGTGGGTGGGGTGTGGGCACACGCGGGAGTTGCGGCGCGCGCGGTGATCGGTGGGGCCGATCAGGGGTGTTGAGGTCGGTGGGGGTGTTGTTGGTGTGGCTGTCCTTGGGTGCAGAGTTGCATCGGCTTGGTGTGAGGGGTTGCGCCGGTCTGCTGGTTGCGGGGTAGGCGACAGAGCAAAACGAGTGGGGCCCGTGGTGGTGTCGCATCTCTGGGGTGTGGGGGTGCGGGGTGGGTATTGAGATTCCGCCGGAGTTGCAGTGGGTTGCGTATTTGACGGGGCAGCAGTGGCCTCAGGGTGATGAGACGGCGATGTTTGCCCTGGCGGGCGAGTGGAATGGTGCGGCGGAGCAGTTGTCGGATGCGGCGCCGGGGTTGGAGCAGGCGCAGTCGCAGGTGTCCTCGTCGTTGACGGGTCAGACCGCGGATGCGGCGGCGGGGCAGTTTGCGTCGTTGTTGTCGGGTGATTCGTCGGTGTCGTCGGTGGCGGGGTCGATGACGTCGTTGGGGAATTTGGCGGAGCAGACCGGGACGCAGATTCAGTACACGAAGTTGCAGATTTTGAGTTCGTTGGCGATCGCGGCGTATGAGATCGCGACGGCGTTGTGGGAGGCGGATTTTACCTTTGGTGCGTCGTTGGCGTGGATTCCGGCGATTGAGGCGATCACGGTGGCCGCGGTGCGGGAGTTGGTCGAGCAGTTGTGGGATCGGATCGCGGCGTTGTTGTCGCAGGTGGTGACTAAGGAGGGGTTGGCAGCCTTGGGTAAGGCTGCGTTGGTGCAGGCGGGGCATTTGCTGCCTGGTATTGCCGAGTCGGTGGCCGAGGGGGTGGTCCAGGGTGTGGTGCAGGATCTGTTGATTCAGGACTTTCAGATAGTGGAGGGGGTGCGTAACGGTCTTGATGTGCAGCAGACCATCGACATTGGGGTGAGTGGGCTTGTCGGTGGGGTGGTGGGTCCGGTTGTGCATCATGGGTTGGCTCATGTGGTGGGGCAATCGAGCAGCATTGTGGGGAAGGCGCTCAGCGGGGTGGGGACCCATTTCGGGGTGGGGGTGGTCGCCAATGTCGCGGGGACGGTGGCCACGGGGGGCAGTGTGGATGCGGCCGATATTTTTGGGGGGGCGGCCGGGGGAGCGCCGTCGGGAGGAATCCGCAGCTTCGAACACGGCGGGGCTCACGGCGCAGGGGATGACGAGGCCCACCCGGTGGCGGTGCCCGACACCAAGCCCACCACCCCCCACACCGACACAGCTGCTGATACCCACTCCGACGCCGGGGGTGGTGGTGGGGGGTCGCGCGATCCGCTATTCCAGCCACCGCCAGACGAGCAGACCCCGTCCGCAATCCCGGACACCTCGAATACCTCGGTCGGGGGCGCTGGTGGTGATCCTGCTGGGGCGCAGGGAATTTCGACTGACATCAACGGGGCCGGCTCACTAGCGCAGAGCAATACCACCTCCGGGCCGGAGGGGCCAACACCCACCGGCACGGCATCCCCCAACGGTGCCGGGTCAAGCCCACAGCGTGATCTGTCGGCTGCCGGCGACACCTCGTCGGCCGGTGCCCGACACGACGCGCGAGGGTCCGGGCAATCAAGCCAGGGGGTGTCCTCGGATGTGGCCGACGCCGGCGGTACCGCCGGGGCGTCGACGTCGACGTCCTCCACCGTGGCGGGTGGGGATGCGAGCACGTCCACGCCCACCCACGGCGCGGGGCAGGGCAGGGCAGGACAGCAGTCCTCGGGATCGGTTGCCGACGCGGCGGCAACTACTGCCACATCCAAGTCGGCGGCGGGTTCGGCGGGGGCCGCGGCCAGCACGTCGGTGGCCAACTCCTCCCACCATTCGGCGGCGGGGCAGGGGTCGGCAACCGGGTCGGCGCTGTCACAAGCATCACGGTTCGCCCACCAACCCGCGGCCACCCCGACTGCGACATCGGGTGCGGCCCAGTCGATTACCCACACCCCGTCCCACGCCGAGGGTGATCCGACGGGGAGTCAGCAATCTCAGGTGCATGCGGTGTTGGGTTCGGCCGGTGCGGACTCCTCGACCACCACGCCGTCGTCGACGGCCTCCTCGGTGGTGGCCGAGCCGGTGCGGTCGCCGGTGGCGGATACCCCCGCCCCGGCGCCGCCTCCGCCTCCGGTCGCGGTCCCGGCCGATCGTGGGACCGGCGCACCGGATGCGGGTGTGGGTGTCGTGTCGGCGCTGGGTTCTGATCAGGGGGGTGCAGCGTCTCCACCGCCCGTTCAGCTTTCCCTCGAGCATGCGGCCTCGCCCACTGCCAACGGGGATGACGCTGCGGGCCTGCCGGATCGGCAGGGAAGTGTGGAGTCAGACAGTTCGACGCCAGCCATGGTGTCCTCGGATCACCTCGACGATGATCCCGCGTTACCCACCGCATCGGGGGCCGCTGTCCCGGATGCGGGACTGCCTGCTGCGGGGGGTGACCGTTCGGGTTTCCCGCAGGGCCCCGTTGTGGGGGGTGGCGCGAGTGTGGCTGGCGGCAAGGCGGATTCGGAAATCCTCGGGGGGCGAGGTCTGGTCGCATTGTCGGAGTCGGGGGCAGCGGGCGGTGAGGCGCGGGAGTCGGTGTCTGACAGTGCGGGTGGTGGGTTGCGGGGGACACCGGCGGACAAGCCTGGTGGTTCGTCGGCGGCTACCGCCGGGGCTGGGCGCTCCTCCCGGCCCGAGCCGACGGTGGTGGCGCGGTCTGCGGAAGGGCCGGTGGCGGGACCGGTCAAGGCGTCGTCTGAGGGTGGTGAGGGCTCCCATCCCGCTCGGGGGTCCACGACCCACCATATCGGTGATGACATCGAGGCGGTCGGTGCCGGGGACGGTGCCACCAGGTCCACACCAGGCGCCGCGGCGGCCGGCACTGACCACGCTGAACCAGCAACCACCACAGTTAAACCCCCGCACGACAGCGCGAACGGCGATGACGTAGACCCGTTCTCCGACAACGACAGTCATCGTTCAACCAAGGAATCATCGACTGCTGGCGACCACGACCAAGACAGCCAAGACAGCCAGGGGCACCAGGGCAGCCATGATCCGGTCGAGCAAACCGACACCGCGCACCCCCATCCTTCAGAGCGCGTGGCCACCCACACCAGCACCGACGGCCGCGGGAACGAGGCGAGTCGTGCCGGCGGCCCTGAAGTAGATTCCGCCACCAGGCCCGAAAGCCGTGGTGCGGTAGGGGATGGCGAGGGGGAGGGGCACGACGCGTCGGGGCGGGTCGTGGCTGGTGGGCACGGCCAGGAGGGGGGCGCGGCAGACCCGGTTGGGGGGGATCGGTCGTGGGTGGGGGTGACGACGCCGTTTGATGATTGGCGTCGTTTTGAGGCGGGGGAGCCGCAGCGCGCTGCGGATGTGTTGGGTGCGGTGACGGCCCGGTTGCGTCGGGCTGGGTTGGGTGAGGACGACGGGGAGTGGGTGCAGCGGGCTTATCGGGAGCTTCCCCCCGATCAGCGTCGTCGGGATTCACGGGCGCTCGCGGAGATCCTTTTCAACCGGGTGGTGACGGGTCAGTCGTATCCCGGGGGTCGGGGCGGGGCTCGTGACGGGCACAATGCGCGCTTGGACGCGGCCCTGCGGGCAGCCGAGGATCCCACCCGCGGCGCTGGCGGGTCGTCCTGGCATCAGGATGTGCTCACCGAGATTCTCAACCATGTGGACCAGATCACCGACGACCAATATCGACGTCTGCATGCTTTGGGTGTGCGGGTGCCGACGCGGGTGCGGGTATCTGCTGGGCGGGCCACCGTGGGAGCTGGCGGGTCGGGGTCGTCGCGGGGGGTCGGGCTGCCCGTGGCACGCGCAGGCCAGTCCCATCAACCGCACGGCCCGCAGTCCTCTCGCAGCAGCGGTTCAGGGCCCAGTAGACACGCCTCGTTGAGCGGGGCTTCGGGGTCACACACGGTGCAGCATCGGCTATCTCAGGGTCCGGGGCCGGTGGCGGGTCGTCGGGATGTGGTGTCGGGGCAGGGTGCTAAGGCGGCCGGTGAGGGGCAGGAGCGGCGGGTCACGGTGCCCGGTGATGGGTGGTGTTTGTTGTATGCGGTGGTGGTCAGTACCCCGCCGCGGCATTGGCCGCAGGGTTTGTCGGACACTGCTGATGCTGATCATGCGGCGATCTTGCGGCAGTTACAGGATCGGGGCAGCCGGGCCGATGCTGGTGGGCGGGGCGGGGCGGGTCCGCAGCCGACGGTGTTGGATCGCACCGCGCGCGCGGTGCACCAGTTGGTCATGCGGTGGGTAGACCAGGCCGGTGCGGGGGGGTTGCCCCCCGATGTGGTGGCGCCTTATCGCCGTAGCCAAGAGCAGATGGCTCAACTCGACGATTTCGTGCGCCAGGCCAGTCGTGAGCAGTTGTCGGCTCGGCTGCGGCACGCCGGGATCACTGAGGTCGGTGCGCCGGACTGGTTGGATCCCAGCCATTTACGTGAGCTTTACATCACCGCGCGCGCCAATGAGTTCGTCCACGACACCGGTCAACCGGTCGAGCAGGCGCGTGAGCGAGCGCGAAACGAAGTGACAGCTGAGCGCGGGGGGGCCTCCGCTGATGCGGTGTTGGGCGTGCAGAGGCAGTTCGATTATTTGAGCCGACACAATGCGCTGCCCGGTATGGACCAATTGACCGACGCGGAGTTAGGCACTGCGGTCCGAGAAACCCACGCCCAGCAAGCACTGACCGCTGAAGAACACCAACAGTTAGTCAATGCGGTGCGCCAATGGGGACCCGGTACCACCGCCTGGAACAGCGCCTACGGCGAAATGTTTCCTGCTTTGGTGGCCCATTCCCTGGGCGTGCGGATCCGCAACACCATCGCCGGGGATCTACAAGAGGTCGGCCCACCCACCACCAACCGCACCATCACCGTGCACTACAACGGACACGACCACTACGACGCCACCCTGCCCACCGACCACCACCAGCCCCCACACCACCCGACCTTCCGGGAAAACCGCCGACCGGATCCCACACGGCCACACCCCCACCCGCACAACACCACCACACACAAACGCCCCCGCGACCACGACGACCACGACCGCGACGACGACCGCGAGGACTCCCGCCGTCAACGCCGCCGCCACGACCACGACCGCGACGACGACCGCGACAACACCCGCCGCCAACGCCCCCGCCACGACCACGACCGCGACGACACTCGCCGCCAACGCCCACCCCAGTACGAGCAGCCACACCGGGCAGCCTTCCGGGAAGGCTTGCGATCGGATTCAGGAAGGCTGGGCTCGCGCAGGCCGGACGACGTCAGCGCACGCAAACGGTCCCGCGACGACGACTATGACCGCGACGACACCCGCCGCCAGCGCCCCCGCCGCGACGAGGACGTCGCGGCCCGCGACACCCGGCGTGACCCACCCCCTCCCCGACACGAACAGCCACACCGCGTGGCGTTCGGCGGTGATGAGCATGGTTACCCGGTGGGGAGGTTGTCTCGTGAGCTCAAGGCAGAGCTCAAAGGGATGGCCGGGGTTGGTGGCAGGGGCAGGCAGGGCGGGTATTCGCCGACACAGCGGGCGGTGATTGCTGAGTATGCCGGTGACTTTTTAGCGTCGGGGGATACCGCCCCGATGCGGGGGGATGAGGTTGCCGGTTATGGCGGGCTGGCCAATGAGTTCAGCAAGAATGTCGAGGATCCGGATTCACGAGACGCGTTAACTGTGGTGGCGCGCAAATTTGCTGGCCTGCCCCGGCACGGTCGCCCGCTCGCGACGCGTGATCTGGCGTTGTTCGCGAACGCGTTCAGCAAACTCGACCTCGACGCTTACCGCCCGGTGCTTCACGCACTGGAAAAGATCGCCATCACCGTCGCCCACACCGGGCTGCCCGGCCACGGCTCCCAGAATTTGGCGATGATAGCCAACGGGTTAAGCAAGCTCGAGGTTCACCCAGAATCGGATGCCGAACGCGCACTAAACAACATCGCTGCCACCGTGGCCAACACCGATCTGCCCGGCTACAGTTCCCAAGATTTGGCGATGATAGCCAACGGGTTAAGCAAGCTCGAGGTTCACCCAGATTCGAATGCCGAACGCGCACTAAACAACATCGCTGCCACCGTGGCCAAGAGAGATCTGAGGGATTTCACGTCGCAACAGGTGGCGATGGTAGCTAATGGGTTAAGCAAGCTACATATTGACACAAATTCGCGCGCCGAGCGCGGACTAAACAGCATCGCTGCCACCGTGGCCAACAGAGACCTCAAGGATTTCATTCCACAGCATTTGGCGATGATGGCCAACGGGTTAAGCAAGCTAGACGCCAGTAAAAACCTTGATGCAGCACCCGCACTTAACAACATCGCTGCCACCGTGGCCAACAGAGATCTGAGGGATTTCACGTCGCAGCAGGTGGGGATGATGGTCAACGGGTTGAGCAAGCTCGATCCCACCAGCAGCGTGCCCGCCAGGATGGCGCTGGACACCATCGCTACCGCGGTGGCCGCTAGGGATCTGAGGGGTTTCACCTCGCAAGATTTGGCGATGGTGACCCATGGGCTGGGCAAGCTCGATCCCACCAGCAGCGTGCCCGCCAGGATGGCGCTGCACACCATCGCTACCGCGGTGGCCGCTAGGGATCTGAGGGGTTTCACCTCGCAAGGTTTGGCGATGGTCGCCAATGGGCTGGGCAAGCTCGATCCCACCAGCAGCGTGCCCGCCAGGATGGCGCTGCACACCATCGCTACCGTGGTCGCCAACCGAGATCTCACGGAGTTCACTGCACAGCAGGTGGGCATGGTGGCCAATGGGCTGAGCAAGCTCGAGGTTCAGACCGATTCGGATGCCGAAGACGGACTGAACAACATCGCTAACGTGGTGGCCGCCCGGGATCTGAGGGCTTTCACGTCGCAAGATTTGGCGATGGTGGCCAACGGGCTGAGCAAGCTAAATATCGTAGGGGGTTCGGATGCCGAACATGCGTTGGACAGCATCGCTAACGTGGTGGCCGCCCGGGATCTGAGGGCTTTCACGTCGCAAGATTTGGCGATGGTGGCCAACGGGCTGAGCAAGCTAGATGTCCTACAGGGTTCGGATGCCGAACACGGATTGAATGCGATCGGTGCCACAGTGGCCGACCGAGATCTAAAGAATTTCACTTCTCAGAACTTGGCGATGGTGGCCGGCGGGCTGAGCAAGCTAGATGTCCTACAGGGTTCGGATGCCGAACACGGATTAAACAAGGTCGCTGCCACCGTGGCCAACAGAGACCTGACCGACTACACGCCGCAAGAGTTGGCGATGGTAGCCAACGGGCTAAGCAAGCTAGATGCCGAGAGAGATTCGCACGCCGAGCACGGACTGAACAAAATCGGTGCTGCGGTGGCGAGCAGAGATCTGACGAAGTTCACGTCGCGAAATTTGGCGATGGTGGCCGGTGGGTTGAGCAAACTAGACATCGGTGACAACCCGGATGCGGCACGCGGGTTGGGCACGATCGGTGCCGCAGTGGCTGTTGCGGATTTGACTGGCTATAAGCCGCAAGATTTGGCGATGGTGGCTAACGGGCTGAGCAAGTTAGCTATTAGTGACAACCTGCATGCGGTGGGTGGGTTGGGCAAGATTAGTGCCGCGGTGGCCGACAGAGATCTGAAGGATTTCACGTCGCAAGAGTTGGCGATGGTGGCCGGTGGGTTGAGCAAGCTGGATGTTGAGAGAGATTCGCACGCGGCGCACGGACTGAACAAAATCGGTGCTGCGGTGGCCAGCAGAGATCTGACGAAGTTCACGTCGCGAAATTTGGCGATGGTGGCCGGTGGGTTGAGCAAACTAGACATCGGTGACAACCCGGATGCGGCACGCGGGTTGGGCACGATCGGTGCCGCAGTGGCTGTTGCGGATTTGACTGGCTATAAGCCGCAAGATTTGGCGATGGTGGCTAACGGGCTGAGCAAGTTAGACATCAGTGACAACCCGGACGCGGCACGCGGGTTGGGCACGATCGGTGCCGTGGTAGCCGACAGAGATCTGAAGGATTTCACGTCGCAAGAGTTGGCGATGGTGGCTAATGGGCTGAGCAAGTTAGACATCAGTGACAACCCGGACGCGGCACGCGGGTTGGGCACGATCGGTGCCGTGGTAGCCGACAGAGATCTGACGAAGTTCACGTCGCAAGATTTGGCGATGGTGGCTAATGGGCTGAGCAAACTAGACATCAGTGACAACCCGGACGCGGCACGCGGGTTGGACACGATCGGTGCCGTGGTAGCCGACAGAGACCTGAAGGATTTCACGCCGCAAGATTTGGCGATGGTGGCTAATGGGCTGAGCAAACTCGACATCAGTCAAAATCCGGACGCGGCACGCGGGTTGGACACGATCGGTGCCGCAGTGGCCGACGGCGCGGATCTGAGGGCGTTCAATTCGCAGGATTTGGCGATGGTGGCTAATGGGCTGAGCAAACTCGACATCAGTCAAAATCCGGACGCGGCACGCGGGTTGGACACGATCGGTGCCGTGGTAGCCGACAGAGATCTGACGAAGTTCACGTCGCGAAATTTGGCGATGGTGGCTAATGGGCTGAGCAAACTAGATATCAGTCAAAATCCGGACGCGGCACGCGGGTTGGGCACGATCGGTGCCGTGGTAGCCGACAGAGATCTGAAGGATTTCACGTCGCAAGATTTGGCGATGGTGGCTAATGGGCTGAGCAAGGCGGATCTGGGGGCGGGTTCGGATGCGGCACGGGGGTTGGGCAGGATCGGTGCCGCCGTGGCCGAAGTCGATTTGACTGACTTCAAGCCGCAAGGTTTGGCGTTGGTGGCGAATGGGTTGGGCAAGGTAGCCAGCAGTGATAACCCGGACGCGGTGGGTGGGTTAGGCAAGATTGGTGCCGCGGTGGCCGATGGGGATTTGAGGGGGTTCCCGTCGCGGGATTTGGCGTTGGTGGCTAATGGGTTGAGTAAGGCGGATTTCGAGGCGAGTCCGGAGGTGGGGCGGGGTTTAGAACAGATCGCGCGGACGGTGGGTCGAGGGGCGCATTGGTGGGGGTCCTTCGAGCAGGTGGACGTTAACCAGTTGGCCAATGCGTTGTCGCGGGGGTGGACCGCGGAGGGGGATGGGCCTGACGGGATGGCCCGGCAGGCGGTGTTCGCCGAGCGGTTACATCAGTTGGCTGATTATTGGGTGGATTCTGGGCGACTCCCCGAGGCTGGGGTGTTGGATATCGCGACGGTGTTTAAGGCGTTGGGAAAGGTGGGTCTGCACGACGATTTGCAGGTGTTGGCCGGGCCGGGGCTGACTCGGTTGGAGGAGGTGCGGGCACGCGACGGGCTTGACCGCGTGGATTTGGAGACGCTGGGCAGTGTGGGTGCGGCGTTGTTGCCGATGCTGCGTAACCCGCGGTTGCGTCGGCATCGGGTGCAGGCGCTGGATTTTTTGGTGACTGTGCAGCCCGAGATCGCCCGCGATATCAACTTGTTTCACGGGAAAGAGTCAGCGCGCCCGGGGGAGAAGTTTGATACCCGGGCTCCGGCGTTGACGATGTTTCAGGTGCTCAAGACCTATTCGGTGGTCGCGGACATGGTGCGCCGCGGGGGGCGGGGCAACAGCGCCGACCCGCAGCGGGCAGAGGATCTGAAGGCGTGGCTGCGTGCGACGCTGCGAGACAACCAGGCACTGATTGAGAGTGATTTATCGAGTCACAGCTGGAATTTGATCGCCCAGCTGGAAGCCGAGCATCCCCTGGATGCACTCGATGAGTGGTTGCAGGCAGACGGGCGCCAGGAGCAAGCCAGCCTGGGGGTGCCTGCCGCGTTTGATGTGGCCGCGGTGGTCGAGCAGATGCGTCACGAGCCGGCGCCACCCCCGCCGCAGGCCGGCGTGGTGAACCTGTCGAACAAAGTTGATTTGCGGGGGCGCCCGATTCGAGGCGCTCAGCAGGATGTGCCGGAGCCGCGGTATTCCATTTTGAGTCGCTTGACCGAGGGCACACTCACACCGGTGTCGGTGCAATTGCCGGGCAAACTGAGCACGTTCATGTTGGCGCGGATGGTGCATATCGGGGGTGTGCCGCACCGGATGGACATCGTGGGCGGCAGCGCGATGAAAGCCCCAGGGGAGCGACTGGAGGATATCTTCAAGCGCCGGCCGGGGGAGGCCCGGGTGCCCGATGGGGGGCGGTTGATGGCGTTTCCGCTGGCTGATACCCGTCCGAGTAGTGCGTTTTCCCGGCTGATGGCCAAACTGTTGCCCAACCAGGAAAGTTTCTACTACTTCCAACGGATGATGCTGGCTTCTCCACCGGGTATTGGGGGGTTGAAGCCCCATGATTATGTGTTGGAAGGCGAGTTTCCGATTGCGATTCTGCCCGACCGCCCCCCAGCGCAGGGACACGCGTTTCAGCTCGAGGGGGGGATCGCGCTGCGCCCGCACGACGGGACCGGGTTCATCAAGGAATCCGTCGCCCACAAAATGGGCCTGTTTGACAAAGCAGGGGCAAAGTTACCGGTCTTTGGACAAGAACGCCCGGCCAAACTGCCCGCCCAAGCACTGCAGCACTACCCTCGCTCCGCGGACGTGGTCACCGAAGTCGTGGACAAACTGCGGGCCAGCCTGGCGGCCAGCAGCACCCCGCTGCAAGGGGAGGACTTATTCCGCACCGTGACCACCGGCAACATCACGGGGGCGCATGCGGTGGCGGTCCCCTCCTCCGACGGCAAGCTGCACCTGCCCCCCCAAAAGCGAAGCGACGCAGGCGCAGCCGACGCGGTGGGCCCACACTCCGCTGGTGTTCTGCTGGGCCGGGCTCCGTATGACAAGCCCAACCTGCGGCCGATCCCACCCGACCGGGTCGGTGAACCCGACGACGCCACCGCAGCGTTCCTGCAGCAAGCCACCGCCCTGCAGTACAGCTTTGTCGCGGCCGAACCCCACGACAGCCCCCAATCTGAGCCGCAACTGTTTTTCGCCAAGGGTGTGCTGGTGCTGGTCCCCGATGACAAATGGCCCGCAGCCTATTCCACCCGCAGTGTGGTGTTTTCCGCTGAAGACATCAAAACGCATTCCAGCTGGACTACCAGCAAGAACCGCCCCACCACCGACACCGCCATGGTCGCTACCGGCATCCTGCAAGCCATCGAAGTGTTCGGCCCGGGATCATTAGTCGCGGTCCCCCCCGAGGAACAAAAAAAGCTCGACGGGGACTTCGACGGCGACGCCGTCCTACTCCTGGGCGACCGGCCCGCGTTGTTTAACCACGTGCACACATTCGAGGAAACTCAAAAACCGCTGCCGTCTCTCAAACCACCCAAATCCCACACCCCCGCCATCGACCGCACCACCGGCCAGTACACGTTCGGACGTGCCCGACAAATACTGTCCACCAAACTCGGCACGCTGGAACGCTACAGCGGTCTGCTGCAAACCTACCTCGCCCAACCCGACCACACCCGCGCCTGGCTGGCCCGACGCAGCGTATTCGGCACCTACGAAGGCCTGCACCCCGACCTCAAACGCCAACTACGCACCGCCCTAGAACACACACCCCCCACCACGACCGACCACCCCACCACCGACCCCCACACCACCGACGCGCACACCACCAGCCCCGACACCACCGACGCGCACATCACCGGCCCCGATACCACCGACGCACCGACAATCGACCAGCTCACGACCGCCCTGGACGAGGAGTTCAACCGCGCCCACAACCCCCACACCAAAACCGTGATCCGTATATTGCAAGACCAACTACGGGCCTGGCGCCACAACCCCACACCCACCCCCCACGACAACCCCGCCCAGTCACACTCAACACCGGCCCCGCACGACCCCGCGTCGGTCCCGCGGCCGGTCGCGCACGACCCTGCGCCGGTCCCGCGGCCGGTCGCGCACGATCCTGCGTTTGTCCCACACGACCTTGCGCCGGCCGCCCATGATGCTGCGTCGGTCCGGCAGCCGGGGGCGGTTTCTGGGCGGCATGAGAGGGGTGGGCAGTCAGGTCAGGTTGGGGGTGAGCTGCCGGTGCGGCACGACATTATTAGTGCTGACTTGGTGGAATTGTTCCCTAATCTGGACGAGGTCAACACCGCGCGCACCCCGGCCGAGCGCATCGTAGCGATCCTTAACGGTTTTCCGAACCGTATGCATCTTGATCCCGCCGGCTACGATCCCACCGACCTGCACCAAAGCCTGCAGAACTTCCTCAGTTTGGGCATCAAGGTCGGCACCGACGCCTATAAATCCGATACCGGCGCTTATGAGTTCACACGCAAAGCCCACCGCCTTCAAGCCCTGTTCCAGCAGGCAGAAGGGTTGAAGAAGGTTCCTTACAGCAAAGCCGCGGCCCGCCGTTTACACCGTGGAACCCTCGACCCAGACGCTGATCGCCGTGAACTTCACGGTAATCCCACCCTGGCCGCCGGTCTCATGGAAGCCGGCCTAGACCTCGCCCAGGAGCACCAGTTGCTGGCCCGATCAGCACCCCCCGAAGACCCTGTCGAGGCCGCCGCGCACTACGCCAACGCCAACACAACAGCGCAGGCATTACGCGCCCACGCCGAACAGCAGGAACCGCTCATCACCCCCATTCTGGCGGGCATCGCCCGTACCGTGGGCACTGAGCTGGCCGACCCACACAGGCAGCTGCGCAGCATCGGGTCGATGCGAGAAGATTTGGCTGCGGCAGGCCCCACTTCCAGCACCCACACCGACCAACCACGATGGAATCCCTTGCGTTATGTCCTGGTGTTCCCGGAGGACCAGTTCACCGCACGCACCCGCCAAGCTCTAGAAGAGCTGCAGCGTTTCGGTTTCAGCAAAATGCGTCTCACCAACCATTTCCTCACCAGCAATCCCCGCTTCCGGGGAGTGACCGCGGTCATGGCCACCGACGAGGGATACCGCTTCGGTGTCCAATTCCACACAACTCAGAGCCACCAGGCCAAACTCGACAATCACGACACCTTGAAGTCCCACCAGTCACAGCGCGACGCTGAGCAACTCCAGCGCTACCGGCGCCTTCTGGACGAGGTATACGCACCCGACAAGGTCCCTATCCCCAACGACGTCAACCTCATCCGCAACTTCGCCCCTCTTCACCCCGGCGTCGACGTGACCCCAATCCCCAAACACAGCTCAGCTGGCCCAGCCCCCACCATCCCCAGCAAGCCCTCCACTCGTCCCACGACCACTTCCACCCGCCCCCAACCCGCCAGACAACCGCGGCCCCAACGACCCACCGGCACAACAACTTCGCGCACCATCCCGCCAACGGCTGCCCACACCACCACCTCGCAGCCGGGACGGGTCCCCCTCGTCGACTCGAATCAGCCTCACCACGCAGTGACCGATCCCCCCGTGCGGGTCCAAGACCAGCCACCCACCCACGTCGACCTCGACCACGAGTACGGGCCTCTAGTCGAGGCAAACTGGGTCAAGACCCATGAGAAAGACCCCACAACCGGACTTCCCCGCGTTAATCCGGTCTGGTACCGGCTCACCGACATGCCAGCTGAGGTGTTGCTGTCCCACACCGGCGCGAAATGGCATTACACCGTCGACGCCCACGGCCATATCCGCATCGGCAGCGCAGAACTGGGCGCCCTGCTTCCCGACGACGAACTCACCGACCACTACCGCTTCCACCACCAAGGACAACACCCCAGCACCGAACAACTCAGCGCCTTCCGCACCACCCTGGATAAGCAAGGACTTCCCACCATCGCCGTGGAATTCACCGCCGACGGCGCCATCGAAGGCGGCCGGCGCCCCCCGGCTCGCATCAGCGGCGAAATCGTCTTCAACCCCACCACCGCCACCTGGGAAGTCAACGTCTATTCCGGCCGCTACATGCTCGGCAAAAATGGCTGGGCCAAAAACCGCAAACCCATTCCACAGCCCCCCGAAATCGACCGCTGGCTCACCAACGTCGCCACCCGACTCGCCCGCCACCTCGGCGTACCCATAACCACCAAACCGCGCTAAGCGGAAGTGGTCAGGTAGTCCCTCACACCCTCAACATCATGCCCCGCAAGACCAATCTGACTTGATAGTTCAATAACCCGTGTGCCACAAGAAATTCGCCTTCGTGACGGTTTGCAGGCGATCAGGGTGTGGGCAAGTGCCTCGGGGAGCCGGGTGTGCCGGCTTTTGTTGGCGGCGATAGACGTGCGCGCGGTGCTCGATGCGACCAACGTAGAGCACACGATCGTCGTCGATTACTCGGAGCGTCACCCGGTAATCACCGCGGCGCGCGACACGATGTCGACCTTTATTGGTGACCCGCGATATTCGACACCGCCGTATTTTCCGTGCTGATAGTCGGCAGATTGTTCAAGCTTTCCGAGTGCGCGGCGGATGTAATCGTGGTGTTTGCAACACTGGGGGGCGCAGGCGGGCGGAAGCCTCGACGACTGGCCGTTTGCGGTCAAGTCCAGGGACGTGGTGTACGGTGCGGCGCCGGATTTCCTTGTTGAGCCGTTGTTCGGGGTTGTTAGACCAAATCTGGCGCCAGATCTGCTTCGGGAAGGCGGTGAACGCCAGCAGATCCGGGCGGGCGTTCTCCAGATGATCGGCGACCTTGGGTAGCTTGTCGTCAAGCGCATCGACGATCCGAACATATTGGGCTGCAACGGAATCAGCGTCAGGTTGGTCGTAGATCGAATGCAGCAGGGTGCGCACCCACGGCCAGGACTACTTCGGGGTCACGGCCATCAGGTTGGTGGCGTAGTGCGTACTGCAGCGCTGCCAGGCCGCTCCGGGCAGGGTGGCCCCGATCGCGGCCAGCAGCCCAGCGGGGGCGTC
Organism: Mycobacterium simiae; assembly: GCF_010727605.1. Lineage (NCBI taxonomy): Bacteria > Bacillati > Actinomycetota > Actinomycetes > Mycobacteriales > Mycobacteriaceae > Mycobacterium > Mycobacterium simiae. The sequence continues at coordinate 5,468,808 of NZ_AP022568.1, read as the reverse complement.
GCTGGTGACCAACCCAACCCCGGACAGCCCTCGAGCGGTCAGCGACCGCAACACCTTCGGCCGGGTGGGGTTCGCGCTGCCGGCCACTCAGGTCGCCGTCGACGGCGCGGCGGTGTGCGGTCTGGTCACCACCGGCCTGTGCCGCGACCCCGACCTGTCGAACTTCGGCGAGGTGATGGCGATCTACGTCGAGCCGGCGCATCTGCGCCGCGGCGTCGGCCGGGCACTGATGAATGCCGCGCGCTGTCGGCTCCGCCGGGTGGGCGTCGGCTGGGCCGCGCTATGGGTGCTGGACGGCAATGTCGGGGCGCGGCGATTCTACGAGCGCGACGGCTGGGACTGCGACGGGGCGCGGCGCACCTCGACCTACGGCGGCGTCGAGGTGACCGAGGTGCGCTATCGCCACAACATCGAACGCGCTTGAGCGACTACGGGTTTGGCCACCGAAACATTGACCGCGATGCGCGCCCGGTACGGTGAGCGGATGGCCGAACGGTTGCTCGCCGGGGTGCGTGTGCTCGACTTGTCCGGCGGTGTCGTCGACACGGTGACCCGCCTGCTCGCCGACCTGGGCGCCGACGTCGTGAAGGTCGAACCGCCGGGCGGCAGCCCGGCTCGCCGTGCCCGGCCGACGCTGGCGGACACCAGCATTCCGTTCGCCGTGCACAACGCCAACAAGGCCAGCGTGGTGCTGGACGGGCGCGACGACGACGACCGCCGCAGCTTCTTCGAACTCGTCGCGACCGCCGACATCGTGGTTGACGCCGGTTTCCCGGGGCAGGCCAGCGCGTTCGGCAGCTCCGGCGCCGAGCTGGCCGAGCGGCATCCCCACCTGGTCGTCGTGTCGATCACCGACTTCGGTGCGACGGGTCCACGCGCGTCATGGCGGGCGACCGATCCGGTGCTGTTCGCCATGTCGGGGTCGTTGTCGCGCTCGGGGCCCACGATCGGGGCCCCGGTCTTGCCGCCCGACGGCATCGCCTCGGCCACCGCCGCCGTGCAGGCGACCTGGGCCACGTTGGTCGGGTACTACAACAAACTGCGTTGTGGCACAGGCGATTACATCGACTTCTCCCGCTTCGACGCGGTCGTCATGGCACTCGACCCCGCCTTCGGCGCGCACGGGCAGGCGTCGGCCGGGCACCGCAGCAGCGCATGGCGGGGCCGCCCGAAAAACCAGGACCCCTACCCGATCTGCGCGTGCCTTGATGGTTACGTCCGGCTCTGCGTGATGGCGCCGCGGCAGTGGCACGGCCTGCGCCGCTGGCTGGGGGAGCCGGCGGAATTCCAGGACCCCAAGTACGACACCCTGGCCGCCCGGTTCGCCGCGTGGCCGCAGATCGCCGTCCTGGTCGACGCGCTGTTCGCCGACAAAACGATGAAGGAACTGGTCACCGAGGGCCAGGCCCACGGGGTGCCCATCGCGGCGGTGCTGACACCGTCGCGGATTCTGGCCTCCGAACACTTCCAGGCCGTCGGCGCGATCACCCACGCCGAGCTCGTCCCCGGTGTGCAGACCGACGTGCCCACGGGCTACTTCGTGGTCGACGACGAGCGCTGCGGTTTCCGGACGCCTGCCCGGGCGCCCGGCGCCGACCCACCGCGCTGGCCCGCCGAGCCGGCGGCCGCACCCGCACCGACCGGCACGGTCGGCGAGCACCCCTTCCGCGATCTGACGATTCTGGATCTGGGCGTCATCGTCGCCGGGGGAGAGCTGAGCCGGCTGTTCGGTGATCTGGGCGCCGACGTGATCAAGGTGGAAAGCGCCGACTATCCCGACGGGCTGCGGCAGTCCCGCTTCGGGGACGTGATCAGCGAATCGTTCGCGTGGACGCATCGCAATCATCGCGGCCTGGGCCTGGATCTGCGCAGCGAGCACGGCAAGGACATCTTCCGGCGGCTGGTCGGCCAGGCCGACGCGGTGTTCGCCAACTTCAAACCCGGAACCCTGACCGCCCTTGGCTTTTCTTTCGAAGCGTTGCGCACGCTCAATCCCCGGATCGTGCTGGCGGGCAGCAGCGCGTTCGGCAACCGCGGCCCGTGGAGCCGGCGGATGGGCTACGGCCCGCTGGTGCGCGCGACCACCGGGGTTACCCGGCTGTGGACGTCGCAGCAGGCCGCGGCCGACAGCTCGCGGCATCCGTTTTACGACGCGACGACGATCTTCCCCGACCACGTGGTGGGCCGCGTCACCGCGATCGCGGCACTCGCGGCGCTGATCCGGCGCGACCGCACCGGCGATCCGGCCCATGTCCACATCTCGCAGGCCGAGGTCGTCGTTAACCAGCTGGACACCCTGTATGTCACCCAGGCCGCGGCGCGAACCGACGCCGCTGAAGTCTGTGACGACATCAGCCTGCACGCGGTCTACCCGTGCGCCGGGGATGACGAGTGGTGCGTCATTTCGATTCAGTCCGACAGCGAATGGCACTGCGCCACCGCGCTATTCGGACATCCGGAGTGGGCGCACGATGCGCGGTTCGCCACCGCCGAAGCGCGCCTGGCCCACCGGCGCGAGCTGATCGAGTTGGTCTCCGCCTGGACCCGCGCCCGGGCGCCGGCGCAGGCCGCCGCGGCGCTGCAGGCGGCCGGCATCCCGGCCGGCCCGATGAATCGCCCGCCCGACATTCTGGACGACCCGCAACTCGTCGAGCGCGGGCTGCTCAGCGAGATGACGCATCCGCTGGTCAAGCTGCCGATGCCGGCCGAGACGGGCTCGGCGCCGTTCCGGCACATCCCGCCGGCGCCCACTCGTCCCGCGCCGCTGCCCGGCCAGGACACCCGCGAGATCTGCCGGAAGCTGCTGGGCATGAGCGACGAGGAGATCGACCGGCTGATCACCGACCGGGTGCTGTTCGAGGCCCCCAGCAAAACTGAGCAGGACTGAGCCCGACGCCGTCCCCGCCGACGGGCCGCCGACACGGCCCGCGGGCGCGCCGAGATAGGTTCGTCCTATGCCCGTCGACCCCAGAACCCCGGTGCTGATCGGCTACGGCCAGGTCAATCACCGTGACGAGATCGACCCGCAAAAGCGTTCGATCGAGCCCGTCGACCTGATGGTCGCTGCCGCCCGCGAAGCCGCCCCGGCCCGGGTGCTGGAAGCCGTGGACTCCGTCCGGGTGGTGAACGTGCTGTCGGCGACCTACCGCGACGCCGGGCTGCTCGTCGGCGCCCGGATCGGCGCGCGGAACTTCACCACGCTGTACAGCCCGGTGGGCGGCAACGTCCCGCAGATGCTGCTCAATCAGGCTTGCCTGGACATTCAGCAGGGCCGCGCCGGCGTGGTGCTGATCACCGGCGCCGAAACCTGGCGGACCCGGCGCGGGCTGCACGCCAAGGGCGCCAAGCTGGAATGGACCGTCCAGTCGGTGCCGATGGCGCCGGTCAGCGGCGAGGACGTGCCGATGGCCGGGGAGGCCGAAATACGGATCGGGCTGGATCGCCCGGCCTACGTGTATCCGCTGTTCGAGCAGGCGCTGCGGCTGGCGAACGGCGAGTCGGTCGAGGACCACCTGGCTCGGATCGGTGAACTGTGGGCGCGGTTCAACGCGGTCGCGGTCGACAACCCGCACGCCTGGATCCGCACCCCGGTCACCGCGGCGGAGATCGCCCGACCCGCCCCGCAGAACCGCATGATCAGCTGGCCGTACACCAAGCTGATGAACTCGAACAACATGGTCGATCAGGGCGCGGCGCTGGTGCTGACGTCGGTGAAGCACGCCACCGGCTTGCAGATCCCCGCCGAGCAGTGGATTTACCCGCACGCCGGCACCGACGCCTACGACACGCCCTCGATCGCCGAGCGCGACGAGCTGCACCGCTCGACGGCGATCCGCATCGCCGGGGCACGCGCGTTGGAGCTCGCCGGGCTGGGTATCGATGACGTCGAGTACGTCGATCTGTATTCGTGTTTCCCGTCCGCGGTGCAGGTGGCTGCCGCCGAGCTCGGAGTGAGCCCCGATGACCCGGCACGCCCGCTGACCGTTACCGGCGGCCTGACGTTTGCGGGCGGCCCGTGGAGCAACTACGTGATGCACTCGATCGCCACCGTCGCCGAGTTGCTGGTGGCCAATCCGGGGCGGCGCGCCTTGATCACCGCCAACGGCGGCTACCTGACCAAGCACAGTTTCGGCGTCTACAGCACCGAACCGCCGAGCGAATTCCGTTGGGAGAACGCTCAACCCGCGGTGAAGCGGGAACCGACGCGGGATGCGCTGATCGAATGGGACGGCGTCGGCACCGTGGAAGCGTGGACGACACCGTTCGACCGGGAGGGGCAACCGGAAAAGGCCTTCGTCGCCGTACGCACACCCGACGGTTCGCGGGCGCTGGCGGTAATCACCGATTCTGATGCGGCGCGAGCTACTGTCGTCGAAGATATTGGTGGCGCCAAGATCGCCGTCGCCAACGATGGCAGCGCCACGCTGTCGTAGGCACCCGGAATAAAGCGCCAGGCCAGCGCAATTCACGAGTAACGCTCGCGCAAGCGGTGGTGACCCGCATATTGTCGAGGGGACGTTGGGGGAGGTGAGCCCAGGTGCACATCCTGGTTACCGACGCCACCGGCACGGTCGGGAGGCTGGTTACTCGCCAGCTGATCGCTGCCGGGCACACGGTCGCCGGCATTTCCGATCACCCCGACGTCCGCCTGGATCCCGCGGTCGAGTACGTCTGCGCCCCGTTGAGCGACCCTGTCCTGCAAACACTGGCTGATGCGGCCGACGCGGTGATCCACCTGGCACCGGTCGAACCCGGCGTGCCGGGCAGCGCCCAACTCAACGGGGTGGCCTACGTCACCGACGCCGCGGCCCGCGCCGGCGCGCGACTGCTGTTCGTGTCCCAAGCCGCCGGGCAACCGGAAGTCTACGAACCGGCCGAGGATTTGGTGTCCACCAGCCTGGGGCCGAGTCTGATCGTGCGGATCGCGCCGCCGGTGGGTCGGCAGCTCGATTGGATGGTGTGCCGGACCGTTGCCACACTGCTGCGCGCGAAGGTTTCCGCGCAGCCCATGCGGGTGCTTCACCTCGAGGACCTGGTGCGCTTCTTGGCGTTGGCATTGGACACCGATCGCACCGGTGTGGTCGATGTCGCGACACCGGACACCATCAATGTGGTGACCGCATGGCGGCTGCTGCGCGCCGTCGACCCGCGGTCCCACATTCGGGGGATTCCGGGCTGGCCGAGGCTGATTCCGCTGCTCGATCCCGTTGCGGTCCAAGAGGATTGGGGATTCGAGTTTGGCTGGGCGGCGTTCGACGCAGTCGCCGACACCGGACGCGGACTTGTCGGGCGGCGGATCGGCGCCGCGGGTGCGACCCTGCACGGAGCGCAGATGGCGCTTCCCGTGGAGGTCGTCGCGCCGCCCGCCGGACCCGAGGAGCTGCACAGCGCCGCGCCCGAGGGTTTGGAGGGCGAGTTCGACGATCGCATCGATCCCCGCTTCCCTGTCTTCGCCGCCGACGGCCTCGCCGAGGCACTGCCGGGGCCGTTGACCCCGATCACCCTGGACGTTCAGCTGAGCGGGCTGCGCACCGCCAGTCGGGTGCTGAGCCAGGCGCTGGCGCTCGGCGGCGTGATCGATGACGAGTGGGGGAGCCGGGCGATTGCGGTGTTCGGACACCGGCCCTATGTCGGGGTGTCGGCCAACGTCGTCGCCGCCCATCAGCTGCCCGGCTGGGACGACAAGGCGCTCGTCCAGCGGGCGCTGGTCGACCAGCCGCAGGTGGGAGACGTGCTGCCGTTCGGTCAGCCGCGGCTGGTGGGCGGCACGCTGGGCTCGCTGGCCAAGGTCGTGGCCACCACCCGATCGCTGGCGCTGCTGCGCCACCTCAGGGCCGATACCCGCGCCTACACCGCGGCCGCCGACGTCGAACAGTGGGATCCTGCGCAGCTGAGTTTGCTGCCCGAGGCGAGCCTCGGTGTCCGAGTTCGGCTGCTGCGGGACCGCATTCACCAAGGCTGGATCCTCACCGCGCTGTGGCTGATCGATACCGGCGTCACGGCCGCCGCGCTGGAGGACGAGGACGCCCGCGTGCCCGGGCTGGGCGCGATCCTGGAAAGCCATCGCGTCGCGGCCGAGATCAGCGAGCTGACCGCGGCCTTACGCGCCGATCCGCCGCTGCGGGCGATGGCCCAGGACGGCAACCTGGCCAGCATCCGCGCCTTGTCCCCGTCCACCGCCGCCCTGCTGGACGCCGCGGTCGCCCGGATCGGGCACCGGGGGCCCGGGGCAGCTGAGCTGGCCAGCCGCGTCTACAGCGACGACCCGGCGATGTTGCTGACTGCGGCGGCCGAGGCTGCCGCCGAACCCGACCAGCCCGACGCCCCGCCGTCGCTGATCCAGCGCATCTCGACCAAGGCCCGGGCGTCGCGCGAGACTGCCTACGACACCACGCTGCGTTACACGCACGAACTACGAATAGCGTTGCGCGAGTTAGGGTCTCGCTGCGTAACCAGCGACGCAGTCGACGTTGCGGACGACGTGTATTACCTGACCTGCGACGAGTTGGTCACCATGCCGGCCGATGCCCGGCTGCGGATCAAGCGGCGTCGCACCGAACGGGAACGGTTGCAAGCGTTGCGGCTGCCCGATGTCATCGATCATGCCTGGGTACCCGTCGACCCGACGTCAGCCCAGGAGATCGCCGAGGGGTGACTGCGGGTCGGCCAGGGTGTCCGGGTCGACGGGGGCCGCGGACCGAATCAGGGCTTTGACGTCGTCGAGCACATCCCAGATGTTGACGTTCATCCCGGCCAGCACCCGGTTATCGCCGTCGAGCCAGAACGCGACGAATTCGCGCCCGGCGACGTCGCCGCGGAACACCACGTTGGCGAAGTCTGGCGCGTACCCGACGTATTCCATGCCGAGCTCGTACTGGTCGGTAAAGAAGTACGGTAGTTCGGCGTATTCGGTTGGCGTGCCCATCATTCCAGCGACAGCGACAGCCGGCTGTTTGAGCGCATTGGCCCAGTGTTCGGTGCGGATGCGTTCGCCGTACAGCGGATGTTGGGCGGCGGCGATGTCGCCGACGGCGTAGATGTCGGGATCGCTGGTGCGTAGCGAGACATCGACGAGGACACCGCGCTGTCTGCCTGACCCGATGGACAACCCGGCTTGCTCGGCGAGTTCGATGTTCGGTTGTGCGCCGACGGCCACCAACACCGCATCGGCCGCCACCATCGAGCCGTCCCGCAGCCGTAGCCCGGTGGCCGTTTCGCCGATCGTGGCGATCTCGTCGACCTGGGTATCCAGTCGCAGATCGACCCCGTGGTCGCGGTGCAGCGCGGCGAATACCTCCCCGACGGTTTCGCCGAGCGCCGCCAGCAGGGGTTGTTTGGCGGCCTCGACCACGGTCACGTCAACGCCACGCTGCCGGGCGGCCGCGGTGACTTCGAGCCCGATCCACCCGGCGCCGATCACCGCCAGCGAAGATCCTTCGGTGAGAACGGCATCCAACAGCTCGGCGTCCTCGTAGCTGCGCAGGTAGTAGACACCGTCAGCCCGAGCCCCGGGGATCGGGGGCCGCCGCGACGCCGACCCGGTAGCCAGTAGAAGCTTGTCGTAGTGCACGGTGGTGCCGTCGCCGACCGCCACGGTGTGGCCGCCGGGATCCACGCGGGATATCGGCGATCCGAGTCGCAGGTCGACATGGCGGTCCACGTACCAGTCGGAGTTGTGCACTGTGAAGTCGGAAAGTGTCTTCTTGCCGGCCAGGTACTCCTTGGACAGCGGCGGGCGTTCGTAGGGCAGCCGCGACTCCTCGGCAAAGAGAATGATCTGACCGTCAAAGTCGCTGTCCCGCAGGGCTTCTACGGCCTTCGCTCCAGCAAGGCCGCCGCCGACGATGACGAAAGTGGTCGAACTGGCCATTATCGATGCTCCGTTCGTGTCGCGTTCCCAGCCTACTCGTGGCGGGTTAACCGACCAGGTCACGCAGCAGCAACGCATTGCGGACCGCGTGACCGCCGAGGTCGTTGTTGAAGTACATCCACACGTCCCTGCCCTGGCGATCCCATTCGGCGAGGCGGTCGGCCCAGACCCGCAATTGGTCGGCCGAATAGGAGCCGGCGTAAATCGCGTCGGAGTCGGGTCCGTGCATCCGGACGTACACAAAGTCGGCGGTGGCTCGGGGTATGCATGCCAGCCCGGCGCCGCTCATCACCACGTATGCGGCGTGGTGGCGTTCCAATGTCTGGTAGACGACAGGCTCGTCCCAGGACGGGTGCCGCAATTCCAGGGCCACCCGGATCTGCTTCGGCATCTGTTCGAGGAACGCTTCGAGGCGGGTCAGCGTGGCGTCGTCGCGCTGTAGTTCGGGATGGACCTGCACCAGCAGTACGCCACGTCGCTCGCCCAACAGCTGCCAGCATCGTTCGAATCGCTCGATCCACGGTTCGGGGGAAGACAACCGCCGATAGTGCGTCAGTCCGCGGTGCGCCTTGACCGACATGGTGAACCCCGTCGGGAGTCGGTTTCGCCATCCGGCAAACGTCGAGTCCTTGGGCCAGCGATAGAAACTGGCATTCAACTCGACGGTGTCGAATACTTCGGTATAGCGGTCCAGCCGACGCGCGGACGGCGTCCGCGGCGGGTATAGCACGTCAATCCAGTGGTCGTAGGACCATCCGGAGGTCCCGATGCGGATGGTCAAGCCGTCATCCGCCGGCGCAGATCCTCATCCAGCGATGCCCTGACAAGTGCGGCCGCCAGTCGCGAGTTGGCGCGTGGGGCAAGGGCTTCCAGCTTGTCCGGCGCAGCGGGCAAACCGAGTTTTCGGGCGGTGCCGGTGGCCCGGTCGTCGAAATAAGGGCGCACCCATGTCCATACGTCTTGAATCTCGCGCAGATAGATGTCGGCGCCGGTATCGCCGATTCCCTTGAACCGCTTCAACATTCGTTTGGCCTGGGCAGGATCGTGGTGACTGCGTTCGGCGAGTTCGCGCAGATCGCCGGCGTACTCGTCGCGGACCCGCTGCGCCATCTCGGTGAGGCGGGTCGCCGAGCTTTCGTCGTAGCGCACGTAGTGAGCCCGGCCGAAGGCGTTGATCATCGTCTGTCGATCTGCCGCCAACACGGCCTTCGGCGTGCGCAGGCCGGCCTTGAACAGCTCCCGAGCAGCCTGCATGGCGATGGCGGCATCGATGGGCTTGCTAGCGAGCATGCACAACACGAGCAGCTGAAACAACGGCATCGGTTTGTCGCGGAGCGCGATTCCCGCTTCCTGGGCGTAAGTGGTGCCCCCGACCTTGAGCACCCGGCGCACCTGCTGTTTGGCGTCCTGCGTCTTGCTCATGGGACAGCGCGTACCCACGCTACGCTGCGCCAAACGCGTTATTTCGGTGGCAGCGCGCTCACATACCGGACGCCGCGGGCGACCCAACCCGCAAGCTGGCGTTGGGTTTTCACGCCCTGGGCATCGACTCGCACCCAGCCGCGCGTCTCGCGGCCGGCCATCACCATCGGACTCACGTGGGCTTGCCTCAGCAGTGCGGCGGTGTCCGCGGGCGGCACCCGCACCATCAACCCGCCCTTACTACTGACCGCCACCGCCATGTGACCGCCCACCAGGAACGCGAGTCCGCCGAACATCGACCTCTCATCGACACCGCGCTGCTGCGCCAGCACCTCGCGGATGCGGTTGGCGAGATCGGGATCGTAGGCCATGATTCGACGGCGGACCGGTCAGTCCAGGTCCACCCGGATGGTCAGCAGGTTGCTGCCCATCATGCGGACCACCGCGCTATTGAGCTTGGGCAGATGACCTAGCCGCGCCACGGGGTCATCGTCGGGCAGCAGGTGGGCGATGCCGTTGCGCCACCGCCCGCCGACGCGTACTCGCACACTCGGATTGGCCTTGATGTTGCGGACATAGTCGGAATGGTCACCGTGCTCGGAGACCATCCAGAACTGGTTATCCACCACGCGCCCGCCCACCGCGGTGCGGCGGGGCAGTCCGCTTTTGCGCCCCGTGGTTTCGATCATGGTCACGGGCAACTGCCGGCCCACCGGATTGATCACCAGCCGCTGCACCCGGTGCACCACTTGCCGTTTTAGATCGCCGAGGTCGGTCATATCACTCATTGAACCGGAAGGTGGCGGGAACGATCTGGGCGAGGGTGGATTATTGCTTCCGGTTCGATGGCGCTTGACCGGCCAGCCGAGGTGCTTTGCTGGGCGAAACGCGGGACTGCGGCAGCCGCCCCCGGGTGGGAGGCGACTGCCGCAGTGGCCTGCTATCCCTGGTAAGGGATGAACACGCCGTTCGGTGTCAGGTAGACGCCCCACGATGACGCATTCGGATTCCACACCACCGGGTAATTCCCCGGCGCGTTCGGTGGACTCCAAGTCGCCGGAAGGCCGTACCCGACCGGATCATTCCAATGCCCGGGCGGCGGCGCCCCACGCTGTCCCGGTGGCAGCGGATTGCCGGGCCCGTTGCAGTTGACGCCCGGCCCGTTACAACCCGGTATCCACGGTGGATCGTTCGGGTGGGCCTGCGCCAAACCCGCGCCGATGCCCAGGGCACCGGACGCCAACGCACCGGCAATCACGGTGCTGGCAGCGATCTTGTTCAACCTCATGATGAACTCCTTATCCTGCCGCTGGTCTGCCAGGCGGCAGCCTTGCGGCGGTGATTTGTTGTTCGTCCCCGACGTCTTTGCTCAGACATCGGGTAGAGGTCACACCCCCCGGCTGGTTTACCTCTGCCAGCACGCGTACCCCGCCCCGGGGGAGGCTAAAACGTATCTAGAGCCATTCCCACCGGGGCGGGGTGTGCTCAGGCTGCCGCCACGGCGGCATCGGCCACCGGTTCCAGGGCCTGCGCGACGATCTCCGCGACGTCGGTCATCGGTTTGACGGTCAGCGTCGCCAGCACTTCGGCAGGAACGTCATCCAGATCCGGTTCGTTGCGTGCGGGTATGAAAACCGTTGACAATCCGGCACGTTGGGCGGCGAGCAGCTTCTGCTTGACCCCGCCGATCGGCAGCACCCGGCCGTTGAGCGTGACCTCCCCGGTCATGCCGACATCGGAACGGACCTGACGTCCGGTCGCCATCGACACCAGGGCGGTCACCATCGTGACGCCGGCGGACGGCCCATCCTTTGGCACCGCGCCCGCCGGCACGTGCACGTGGATGCGCCGGTCCAGCACCGTGGGGTCAACCCCCAACTCGGCAGCGTGGGAGCGGACGTAGGACAGCGCAATCTGCGCCGACTCTTTCATCACGTCCCCGAGCTGACCGGTCAGCTGCAACCCGGTTTCGCCGTCGGTGGCCCCGGCCTCGATGTAGAGCACATCGCCGCCCAGGCCCGTGACGGCCAGCCCAGTCGCGACCCCCGGCACCGCGGTACGTTCGGCGGACTCGGGTGTAAACCGGGGCCTGCCAAGGTAATTGACAAGATCTGGCTCGTCGACGACCAGCGGCTCACTGTTCTCCGCGAGCCTGGTAGTCACCTTGCGCAAGGCCTTGGCCAGCAGCCGCTCGAACTGCCGCACCCCAGGCTCGCGGGTGTAATCCGCGGCGATCTTGCGCAACGCCTCGTCGGTGACGGTGACCTCGTCGGCGGTCAGCGCGGCCCGCTCCCGCTGCCGGGGCAGCAGGTAGTCGCGTGCGATGGCGACCTTGTCGTCTTCGGTATAACCGTCGATCTGCACCAGCTCCATGCGGTCCAGCAGCGCCGACGGAATGTTCTCGATCACGTTGGCGGTGGCCAAGAACACGATGTCGGACAGGTCCAAATCCAGATCCAGGTAGTGATCACGGAAGGTGTGGTTCTGCGCCGGGTCGAGCACCTCGAGCAGCGCCGCGCTCGGGTCGCCACGATAGTCGGAACCGACCTTGTCGATTTCGTCAAGCAGCACAACGGGATTCATCGATGCCGCCTCACCGATCGCGCGCACGATCCGGCCCGGCAGCGCCCCGACGTAGGTGCGCCGGTGACCGCGTATCTCGGCCTCGTCGCGCACGCCGCCCAGCGCGACGCGCACGAATTTGCGACCGAGCGCCCGGGCCACGCTCTCGCCCAACGACGTCTTACCGACACCGGGAGGGCCGGCCAGCACCATCACCGCGCCGGAGCCGCGGCCGCCGACGATCTGCAGACCACGCTGGGCGCGACGGGCACGAACCGCCAGATATTCGACGATGCGGTCCTTGACGTCATCCAGCCCGTGGTGATCGGCGTCCAGGATTGCCCGGGCCGCCGTCAGGTCTGTCGAATCCTCGGTCCGCACGTTCCAGGGCAACTCCAGCACCGTGTCCAGCCAGGTGCGGATCCACCCGCTCTCGGGGCTTTGGTCGCTGGACCGTTCCAGTTTGCCGACCTCGCGCAGCGCGGCCTCGCGCACCTTCTCGGGCAGGTCGGCCGCGTCGATCCGGGCACGATAGTCGTCCGAACCGTCGGGCTCGCCCTCGCCGAGTTCCTTGCGGATGGCGGCGAGCTGCTGGCGCAGCAAGAATTCCTTCTGCGTCTTCTCCATGCCCTCGCGCACGTCTTCGGCGATCTTGTCGTTGACCTCGACCTCGGCCAGGTGGTCGCCGGTCCACTCGATCAGCACCCGCAGCCGCTCGGCGACGTCGACCGTCTCCAACAGCTGACGCTTTTGCACGCCGGTCAGGTACGACGCATACCCGGACGTGTCGGCCAGCGCCGACGGGTCGGTCAGGCTGTTGACATAGTCGATGATCTGCCAGGCCTCGCGGCGCTGCAGCATGGCCAGCAACAGCTTCTTGTACTCGGCCGCGAGCGCCTTGATCTCGTCGGTGGTCTCGGGCCCGCCGACCTCGGTGACCTCGACCCACAGGGCGGGGCCGGGCCCGCTGGCGCCGGCGCCGATTTGTGCGCGGCGCTCGCCCCGGACGACGGCGGCAGACCCGCCGCTTCCGGCGATGCGTCCGACCTGCAGGATCTTGGCGATTACGCCGTGCGAGGGGTAGCGGTCCTCCAGCCGGGGGGCGATCAGCAGTTCACCCGACTCGCTGGCCCGGGCCGCGTCGATTGCCGCTCGCGCGGCATCGTCGAGCTCGATCGGCACTACCATCCCGGGCAACACGATCGTGTCCGCGACGAACAGCACCGGCACTGATTTAGGCTCAGGCATCAATCCTCCAAAGATTTAGTCTGATGCGCTCAACCTTCGGCGGGTTGCATTTGTTCCCGAGTGGCGTCAGCCCGCCCGTGAGCTGGGTCAACTGGCGGATCGGTGCGCCGAGGCGCGCTGGCGGGCCCGGAAGGCCTGAACCTTGGCCTTGTTGCCGCACGCGGCCATGCCGCACCAGTGCCGGTTTTTCGCCCGCGAGGAATCGACGTAGAGCAGCGTGCAGTCGGGGTGCGCGCAGCGCTTGACATTGGCGATGTCCGGCCCGGCAAGCAGGTCGAGCAGATCGGCGGCCAGGGTGGCGATCAGCTGCGCGGCGGTGCCCTCGCGCACGATGGCGCCGGTCGGCAGCAATCGTGGCGTCAGCCGGGGTCGCGATGCCTGGTCGTTGAGCAGGCCGACGTCGGCGGGTCGCGGCTGGGCACCGTCTAGCCGCGCGACCGCGGTCCGGTAGATGGCTTCGCGCACTTCGATCGCCGAGCGGAGGTCTTCGGCGTTGGCCTCCACACCAGCGTCGACCAAACCCGCCTGCACGGCCCATTCGGACAGCACGGCGGGCGCGGTCAGTCGCTCCGCCCAGGTGCTGTTGCGGTGCTTCACGGTGCCGGCGAAGTCGAGACACGGTCGTCCGGAGACGAACCCGAATTTCACGTAACCACCCTGGCAGGTTTCAACAGGGCACGCAACCAGAGTCGGGATGCCCTACTCGATCGGCGCCAGCCGCCGCAACTGCGTGACGTGCGTCGGGGACAGCTCCTCTAGGCAGGTCACCCCCAACAGCTGCATGGTGCGCCGCACCCCGGCTTCCAGGATTTGGATCGCGCGATTGACGCCTGCCTCGCCGCCGGCCATCAGGCCGTACAGGTAGGCCCGTCCGACCAGGGTGAACCTCGCCCCGAGCGCGATCGCCGCCACGATGTCGGCGCCCGACATGATTCCGGTGTCCACCAGGATTTCGGTGTCTTTGCCGAGCTCGCGCGCCACCACAGGCAACAGATGGAACGGCACCGGCGCGCGGTCCAGCTGCCGGCCACCGTGATTGGACAACACCAGGCCGTCGACACCCCGATCGACCACCGCGCGTGCGTCCTCCAGCGTCTGGATCCCCTTGACCACGAGCTTGCCGGGCCACTGCTCCTTGATCCAGACCAGGTCGTCAAAGGTGAGGCTGGGGTCGAACATTGTGCTCAGGTACTCGGCGACGGTCCCGGGCCAGCGATCCAGCGACGCGAATGCCAGCGGCTCGGTGGTGAGCAGGTCGAACCACCATTTCGGGTGCGGTACCGCGTCGAGCACCGTGCGCAGTGTCAGGGTCGGGGGGATGGTCATCCCGTTGCGGTTGTCGCGGAAGCGTGCGCCCGCAACCGGAACGTCGACGGTGACCAGCAAGGTGTCGAAACCGGCCGCGGCTGCGCGCTTGACCAGCGCCATGGACCGCTCGCGGTCTTTCCACATGTACAGCTGAAACCACTTGCGGCCGGTAGGCACCGCCGCGACCAGGTCTTCGATCGCGCAGGTGCCCAGTGTCGACAGCGAGAACGGAATGCCGGCCTTGGCGGCCGCCGAAGCGCCCGCGATCTCGCCTTCGGTCTGCATCAACCGGGTGAATCCGGTCGGCGCGATGCCGAACGGCAACGCGGCCGGCGCACCCAGCACATCCCAGCCGGCGGTTACGTTGCTGACGTCGCGCAGGATCGTCGGGTGGAACTCGACGTCGCGGAACGCCTGCCGGGCACGCACCATCGACAGCTCGTCCTCGGCGCCACCGTCGGTGTAGTCGAATGCCGCCTTCGGGGTCCGGCGTTTGGCGATGCGTCGCAAGTCCTCGATCGTGAACGCGGCGTCCACCCGGCGCTGGGTCGCATCCCATTGCGGCCGCTTGAATTGCATCAGCGGCGCGAGCTCACGCACCCGGGGGACACGTCGTTTCACGACCATGTATGCCACCGTAGTCAGATGGATGCGTCAACCGACCCGTTCCGCTTGACACGGTTTGTTGTCGCCCAGGCTCCGGTGTACCGAGGTGTGGTCGAGGAGCTGCGGGCCGGACGCAAACGCGGCCACTGGATGTGGTTTGTTTTCCCCCAGCTGCGCGGCTTGGGCAGCAGCCCGACCGCGCTCCAGTACGGCATCACGTGCCTGGCCGAGGCGCGCGCCTACTTGGCACACGAGTTGCTGGGCCCGCGACTACACGACTGCGCTCGGCTGGTCAGCCAAGCGCGGGGCCGCTCGGCAACCGAGATCTTCGGGTCTCCCGACGACCTCAAGCTGCGCTCGTCGATGACGTTGTTCGCGGTCGCCAGCAATGATCATCAGGACTTCACCACCGTGCTTGACACGTTTTACCGGGGCGAGCGGGACCCACTGACGTTGGCGCGGCTGAAGGATTAGGCGGGCCGCAGGATGCGCCAGCCGTGCGCCTCGACGGTCAGTTCATCGACGACGTCGGGGGGCGGGGCGCCGGATCCGCCAACGACCTCGGCACGCCGCGGGCCCAGCTCCGGCAGGACCAACCGCAGCGGCCCGTCCGCGATGTTGAGCGCGACTAGTAGCGCCTGGTCGCGGGCGCGGGTCTGGTAGACGTAGTGTTCATTGGTCAGCCGCAACGCGGTGGTGGTGGCCGAGTGCAGCCACGGGTAGCGGCGGCGCAGTCCGACCAGGAACTGGTGCAGCCGCCAAGTCTCGGCCCCGACGCCATCCAATGGAATTGGGGGAGAGGTGAACTCGGGGCGCACCGCGTCGTCGCCGCCGTACCGCTCCTCTTTGATCCCGGTGAAGCCGAACTCGTCGCCGGCGTACACGCTGGGCACCCCGCCGATCGTCAACAGCAACACCAGCGCGTGCGCCAGGTGGCCGGGGTTTCTCAGCTGACTGGCGATGCGGGTGACGTCGTGGTTGCCGACGAACGTCAGCGGCGCGAAGCTGGCCAAAAATGCGTTGTGTCGCTGTAACGCCCAGTCCAGCTCGAAGAAATTGCCGTCGTTGAGACTGCTCCAGATCGCCTTCCACAGCTCGTACTGGGTCGCCGAGTCGAACGTGGCCGCCTCGACGATCGCCGCGTAGTCACCGTGGATCAGTTCGCCGACGAACCAGGCGTCCGGATGACGCTCACGCACCCTGGGTAGTGCGCTCGCCCAGAATTCTTGCGGCACGGCATATGCCGCATCCAATCGCCAACCGTCCGCGCCGCGTTGTAGCCAATGCGCCAGCACGTCGACGACGTAGTCGACAACCTCAGGGTTGGCGTGATTGAGGGTGATGAGGTCGGCGTGCCCCTCGAAGGTGTGGAATCGGCCGGGACGTCCCCGGAACCAGCCCGCCGCCACGTCGTCGTGGGAGGCGTCCCGGTGCCGGGCAAAGTCCACCCCGACGTGGTTGAACACCCCGTCCAACAGCACCCGCAATCCGCGGCGGTGTGCCTCATCGACGAGGTGGTCGAAGTCGCCATCGTCGCCAAGTCGCGCGTCGATCCGGTAATGATCGGTGGTGTCGTAACCGTGTGTGCGCGAGGCGAAGATGGGCCCCAGCGCGATCCCGGACGCCCCTAGCTCGACGGCGTGGTCCAGCCACTGCGCGATTCGCCGCAGCCGGTGCTCGTCCGCGCCCGGTGGGGCCGATCCCTTGGGGGTGGGAAACGCTCCCACGAATCCCAAGGGATAGACCTGCCACCAGATCGCGTGTGAAACCCAAGATGCGGTCACGGGCGACGATCAGCCGACGCCGGCCAGCGTCTCGGCGGTGGTGATCGCCTGTGCCACACCGGAAACGATCGCTGCGGCCTTGAGTGCCTCCAGAATCACCTCACGATCCACACCGGCCTCGCGAAGGGTGTGCTCGTGTGCGGCGACGCAGTGTGAGCACCCATTGATGGACGACACCGCGAACGACCACAGCTCGAAGTTCGCCTTGTCCACGCCCGGGTTGCCGATGATGTTCATCCGCAACCCGGCACGCAAGTCGTCGTACTTGCCGTCCAAGAATCCGCGGCCACGGTAGAACACATTGTTCATGCCCATGATCGATGCGGCACCCAGAGCCGCCTGGTACGCCTCGGCGGACAGGTTGTCGGCCGCTTCGGAGCCAATCTCGGTGAGCACCTGGGTGTTTCGCGTTGCCGCGGCACTGGCCAGCAGCGTGCCCCACAGTTGCTCGTTGTCGAGCACTGTGGTCCGCGTGATCGAGCCGAGGTTCAGTTTGAGGTCCTTGGCGTACTCGGGCAGCGCTTCCTTGAGGTTTTCGATGGTCATGTCGCCTCCGATCTAAGCCGACGCCTTGAGCAACTCGCCGGCGTTCAAGGTCGGGTCGCCCTTGCGCCAGTTGCAGGCGCACAGCTCGTCGGATTGCAGAGCATCCAGCACCCGCAGCACCTCGTCGACGTTACGCCCGACCGAACCCGCGGTGGCCGAGACGAATTGGATCTCGTTGTTGGGGTCGACGATGAAGGTCACCCGGTCCGCGACGCCGCTGTCGTTGAGCACGCCGGTCGCCAGGGCGAGTTCGCGCTTGATGTCCGACAGCATCGGGAAGGGCAGCTTCTTCAGGTCCTCGTGCTGAGCACGCCACTGGAAGTGCACGAATTCGCTGTCGACCGAGACGCCGAGCACCTTGGCGTCGCGATCCTCGAACTCGTCGTTCAGCTTGCCGAACGCGGCGATCTCGGTCGGGCATACGAAGGTGAAGTCCTTCGGCCAGAAGAACACGATCCGCCACTTGCCCTCGTAGTCGTCGCTGGAAAAGGTCTTGAAGTAGTCTTCCGGCTGCTGCGCGTTGACCTTCGACAGGTCGCCGCCGATCAGCCCCGTGAGCTCGTAGGCGGGGAACTGGTCGCCGATCGTGAGCAATGACATGTCCGCTCCTTATCTGGATTTAGTCAAGATTATGTGTCCATCGACCATGGTGCCCGGCGCAAGGCTTGAAGTAAAGGTGATATATCGCACTAGACTTATAGGCATGACCGATAAGAGTTTTCAACCCACCCTGGCCGGCCTGCGCGCGTTCGCGGCCGTGGCCGAGAAGCATCATTTCGGAAGTGCCGCAACGGCTCTCGGTGTCAGCCAATCAACGCTCTCGCAGGCATTGGCAGCCTTGGAGGTGGGGCTGGGTACCCATCTCGTCGAGCGGTCCACCCGGCGTGTCCGCTTGACGCCGGAGGGTGCCCAGCTTTTGCCGCTGGCTCAGACCGTCGTGGCGGCGGCCGAGGCGTTCACCGCCGCCGCGGCGGGCACCTCGGATCCGCTGCAGGGCACCCTGCGCCTGGGCATCATCCCGACCGTCGCGCCCTACGTCCTGCCCACGGTGTTGGCCGGACTGTCGCAGCGATTGCCCGCGCTGACCGTGCGCGTGATCGAAGACCAGACCGAGCGACTGCTGGCGGCGTTGCGCGGTGGAGCGGTGGACGCGGCGCTGATCGCCTTGCCCGCCGCCGTCGCCGGAATCACCGAGGTGCCCATCTACGACGAGGACTTTCTGCTCGCGGTGCCGCCCGGCCATCCGATGTCGGGCAAACGCCGGGTGCCGGCCTCGGCGTTGGCGGACCTGCCCCTGCTGCTCCTCGACGAGGGGCACTGTCTGCGCGATCAGGCCCTGGATGTCTGCCACAAGGCGGGGGTGCGGGCCGAGCTCGCCGACACCCGGGCCGCCTCACTGGCCACGGCGGTGCAGTGCGTGACCGGGGGGCTGGGCGTCACCTTGATCCCACAGAGCGCGGCACCAGTCGAAGCGACGCGGAGCCAACTTGGCCTCGCGCAGTTCGCGCCGCCGCGCCCGGGACGACGGATCGGGCTGGTGTTCCGTTCCTCGAGTGGCCGTGACGAGTCCTACCGGAGACTGGCCAACATCATCGGTGCGGCGATCGGCAGCGAACATCAGGTGCGGCTGGTCGGATAGCACCACTCGCGGGCGGCCCCCGACTGTAGGTTCGCACCCATGGAAAAGGTGATCGCGGTGCTCATGCGGGCCGACTCGGACGACGAATGGTGTGCCCGGCAACGGGGTCCGGTCGCCGACGCGCTGTTGGACCTGGGCCTGCCCGGGTTGGCCGTCAACGTCCGCGACGGCGCGGTGCGGCATTCGCTGATGACGTTGACGACGTTGGACCCACCCGTCGGCGCGGTCGTGAGCATGTGGACACAGCAGTGCTACGGCAAACAGCTGACGGCGGCCCTGGCGCTGCTCGACGCCGAATGCGACCTACTCGCCGCCTATCTGGTAACCGAATCCGTTCCCCTGGCCGCACCCGCCACCGACTCAGGCGCTCGCACACCGGGTTTAGCGAATATCGCGCTGCTACGTCGACCGCCGGAATTGGACCAGGCGACCTGGCTCGACCGGTGGCAACACAACCACACGCCGGTGGCCATCGAGACCCAATCGACGTTCGGCTACACCCAGAACTGGGTGGTCCGAACGCTTACCCCCGACGCACCGGGAATCACCGGAATAGTCGAGGAGTTGTTCCCCGCGGAGGCGATCACCGACCTGAAGGCGTTTTTCGGGGCCGCCGACAATGACGACCTGCAGTACCGGCTGGACCGGATGGTCGCCAGCACAACCGCATTCGGCGCCAACCAGAACATCGACACGGTGCCGACCAGTCGCTACGTGTTCAAGACCGCCTACCCGACCTGAGGACCACAGATGACCACACTCCAAGACGCCGTGGCGCTATCGGCCGCAGACAGCGGACTGGCGGTGATCTCGACCGTTCGCGCCGACGGCACCGTGCAGGCATCGCTGGTGAACGTCGGCCTGCTCCCACACCCGGAAACCGGTGCGCCAGTTCTCGGCTTCACCACCTACGGCAAAGTCAAACTCGCCAACCTACGGGTCCGACCCCAACTGGCGGTCACGTTCCGCGACGGCTGGCGGTGGGCGACCGTGGAGGGCACCGCCGAACTCGTCGGCCCCGACGACCCGCAGTCCTGGCTGGATCCAGACATACAGGCAGACCGGTTGCGGCTGCTGCTGCGCGAGGTCTTCACCGCCGCCGGCGGCACCCACGACGATTGGGACGAGTACGACAGGGTGATGGCCCTGGAACGACGCGCCGTGGTGCTGATCGCACCGACCCGCGTCTACAGCAACGGGTGAGCGCCGGCCGGGCAAAGGCGCGAGGTTAGGCTGCAGCGGTGACGCTGTTGCTGATCGAAGACGCCAATCGAGTACGCACCCTGACGCTGAACCGCCCTGAAGCGCTCAACGCCTTCAACGAAGCGCTCTATGACGCCACCGCCGAAGCGCTGTTGACCGCGGCCGAGGATCCGCATGTCGCGGTCGTCGTATTGACCGGCGCGGGGCGCGGCTTCAGCGCTGGCACGGATCTCGCCGAGATGCAGGCACGCATCACCGATCCCGGCTTCACCCCGGGCAAACACGGCTTCCCCGGCCTGATCGACGCGCTCAGCGCGTTCCCCAAACCGCTGATTTGCGCGGTCAACGGTGTCGGAGTGGGCATCGGTGCCACGATCCTCGGATACGCCGACCTGGCGTTCATGTCCGCGACGGCGCGGTTGAAATGCCCGTTCACCAGCCTCGGCGTGGCGCCCGAGGCCGCGTCGTCGTACCTGTTGCCTCAGCTGATCGGGCGGCAAAATGCCGCCTGGCTGTTGATGTCCTCGGAATGGATCGACGCCCAGGAAGCCTTGCGGATGGGTCTGGCCTGGCGCGTCTGCGCTCCGGAGGACCTCCTCGCCGAGACCCGGCGGCACGCGGAAGTCCTTGCCTCCCGGCCTATTTCAAGTTTGATGGCGGTCAAGCACACGATGGCCGAACCGATTCGGCCGGAGATCGCGGCGGCGACGGCGCGGGAAAACGCTCACTTCGCCAAGTTGATGGGCACTCAGGACAACGCCACGGCCCTCGCCTCGTTCGCCGACCGCAAGCAGAACTGATTCGCGTCAGCGCGACGCTGCCGTCTCGAGCTCGGGTTCGCTGTCCTTCGACGCGGCGATGATCGCGCGCAGCGTGCGTCGGCACCGCCCACAGTCGCCACCCGCGCCGCACGCCTCGGCCACCTCCTTAGAGGTGGAAGCACCACGGGCCACGCACTCCGCCACGGTGTGGTTGGTGACCCCGACGCACAGGCATACGTACATCAGCGTGCCTCACAAAGACGAGCGGTCGCCGGAACATGCCCCATGTTAAGTCAGTCTACCCTAAGTAGGTTAGACGAACCTAACTAAGGCGGCATTTTGCCTAGTGAGCGCAGCCATACCTTGCTGGAACATTCGAAATTTAGGTGGCAAAGTGCTGCTACGGCGACACCGCGCGCTGCAGCCCAGCCCGGTGTCGCAGTCCTGACAGCTTTGACACCGGAGGAGTGATCATGCAAGGGGATCCCGATGTGCTGCGTCTGCTCAACGAGCAACTGACCAGCGAACTGACCGCAATCAACCAGTACTTCCTGCATTCGAAGATGCAGGAGAACTGGGGCTTCACCGAGATCGCCGGGCACACCCGTGCCGAGTCCTTCGACGAGATGCGGCACGCCGAGGCGATCACCGACCGCATCTTGTTGCTCGATGGTCTGCCGAACTACCAGCGCCTCTTCTCGTTGCGCATCGGCCAAACGCTACGCGAGCAGTTCGAGGCGGATTTGGCGATCGAGTACGAGGTGTTGAACCGGCTCAAGCCGGGCGTCATCATGTGCCGCGCGAAAGAGGACAGCACCAGCGCCTTCCTGCTGGAGAAGATCATCGCCGACGAGGAGAACCACGTCGACTACCTGGAGACCCAGCTGCAGCTGATGGACAAGTTGGGTGAGCAGCTCTACCTGGCGCAGTGCGTGTCGCGGCCGCCGGGTTCGATCGCCTAGGTGCTGGCCGCCGGCTGACCCGCGACGCGATTGCCGCGGGTCAGCCGTGGGCACCCGTTAGCATCGGACGCCGACGGGAAGGCAGGCATGACCAGCGCGAGGGCATCATCCACCGCACCGACGCAGGCCAAGCCGGCGGCCACCACCGCCGCCAGCGGCCCGTTGATCACCCCGCAACGGCGAAACCTCATCTTCGTTGCGATCGTGCTCGGGATGCTGCTGGCGGCACTGGACCAGACGATCGTCGCCACCGCGCTGCCCACGATCGTCGCCGACCTCGGCGACGCCGGCCATCAGTCTTGGGTGGTGACCAGCTACCTGTTGGCATCCACAATCGTCACCGCGCTGGTCGGCAAACTGGGTGACCTGTTCGGCCGTAAGCGCGTTTTTCAGGCCGGCATCGTGTTCTTCGTGGTGGGGTCGGTGGTATGTGGACTGGCCCAATCCATGGGCATGCTGGTCGCGGCCCGGGCTCTGCAGGGCATCGGCGGCGGCGGGATCACAGTCACGGCGAGCGCGCTGATCGGTGAGGTGGTGCCGCTTCGCGAACGCGGCCGCTACCAGGGCATTCTCGGAGCCGTCTTCGGCGTGACCACAGTCGTCGGCCCCCTACTGGGGGGGTACTTCACCGACTACCTGACTTGGCGATGGGCGTTCTGGGTGAACGTGCCCATCTCGGTGGTGGTGATCTTCGTGGCGGCGGCGGTCATCCCGGCACTGGCGTCGGACGCCAAGCCGGTCATCGACTACGCCGGAATCGTGTTGGTCGGCCTGGGCGCCGCCGGCCTGACGCTGGCGACCAGCTGGGGCGGCACTCTGTACCCGTGGGGTTCGGCGACGATCGTTGGTCTGTTCGCCGGGGCCGCGGCGGCGCTGATCGCCTTCGTTTGGGTGGAAACCCGTGTGCCGCAACCCATCCTGCCGACCAGGTTGTTCGGCAGTCCGGTGTTCACGGTCTGTTGCGTGTTGTCGTTCGTGGTCGGGTTCGCGATGTTGGGCGCGATGACGTTTTTGCCGACCTACATGCAATATGTCAACGGCGTCTCGGCCACGACGTCGGGACTGCGCACGTTGCCGATGGTGGTGGGCATGCTGATCACCTCGACCGGTAGCGGCACTCTGGTCGGCCGGACTGGCCGGTACAAGGTGTTTCCGGTGGTCGGCACCGCCCTCATGGCGCTGGCCTTTCTGCTCATGTCGCGGATGACCCCGTCCACCTCGGCGGTGGTGCAGTCCCTGTATCTGCTCATCCTTGGCGCCGGCATCGGTCTATCCATGCAGGTGCTGGTTCTCATCGTGCAGAACACCTCGAACTTCGAAGATCTCGGCGTCGCCACCTCGGGTGTGACGTTCTTCCGGACCATCGGAAGTTCATTCGGTGCGGCGATATTCGGTTCGCTGTTCGCCAACTTCCTCAAGGGCCGTATGGCTTCGGCCCTGGCCGCCAGCGGCGCCCCACCCGACGCGGTCAGCTCGCCGGGCGCCCTGCATCACCAGCCCGCCAACGTGGCCGCCCCGATCGTGCAGGCGTATTCCGAGTCGCTCAATGAAGTCTTCTTCTGGGCAGCGCCGGTCGCCGTGCTCGGCTTCATCCTCGCCTTGTTCCTGCGCGAGGTCCCGCTGCGCGACATCCACAACAGCTCGGTCGATCTCGGCGACGGCTTTGGCATGCCCAGCACCGACACGCCGGAACGGCTGTTGGAGAACGCGATTGCGCGCATGCTGCGCGGCGATCCCGGGGTGCGGTTGCGCAGCATCGCGCTGCGGCCCGATTGCCGCCTGGACGTCGCCGGTCTGTGGGGCGTGATGCGTATTTACCGTTTCGCGCAGATGTACGGGACGGCGCGGCTCAGCGATATCGGCGACTCGCTGCGAATCCCGTTCGAGGTCCTCGAACCCACATTCGCCCGGCTGGTCGCCGGCGGTTACGTGCAGGGGGATGGCAACCAAATGTGGTTGACGCCCGCTGGTACGCAGCAGGTCGATTACGTCTACTCGTTGCTGCTGGGCTGGATAGTGGACAAGCTGTCCCGATCGCCCGGCTTCGAGGGTCGGCCGGACCGCCGCCAAGTCGAAACCGCGCTGCAGCACATTGCACACCGTGTTCTGGCCCAACGCGATTGGCACGACGACACACCCGCCACCGCGGCGCTGCAGGCCGGCGTGGGCAATACCCATTAAGGATGCCGCGGTGCGGGCGTAGCATCACGCCATGAGCCGAATCGGAACATTCGCTGACGACGACATCTACGGCTGGGCCACGAAGTCCCCGGACCTCGGCGGCGCGATAGCCAACTTCAGCCAGGCTGTCTACACCAAGAATCGCCTGCCAATGCGCACCCGCGAAATCGCCCGGGCCGTGATCGCCCACGACAACGAATGCACCGTATGCATGAACACCCGCGACGCCGACGGCCCGGCCGAGGGCGTCGACGAAGCGCTCTACGAGCACGCACTGCAGTGGCGGACCTGGGAGGGTTTCAGCGAGCAGGAGCGGCTGGCCGCCGAGTTCGCCCACCGGTTCGGCACGGAGCACACCAAGTTGCGTGAGGACGAAGACTTTTGGCGACGCGCCGGCGAGCACTTCTCCGAGGAACTGCTGGCTGACCTCGCGCTCTCCTGTGCACTCTGGGTCGGCATGGGCCGGATGCTGCGGACCCTCGATATCGGCCAGACTTGCAAGCTGACCCTACCGAGTCGGGCACAGTAGGGCGGGCGAGCTGTTCGACGGTATCCCCGATAGGGCTGCCATGACGGCCATGCCGCTTGCCGCCGCAGCGGTCGCCCAGCTGGAGACCGAGGGCGTCGACACCGTGCTCGGCACCGTGGTGAATCCGGCCGGGCTCATCCACGCCAAGACGGTGCCGATCCGGCGCACCAGTATTTTCGCCGATCCCGGCCTGGGCGCCAGCCCCACGTGGCACGCCTTCGCCATTGACCAGACCGGCATCGCCTTCACCGACAATGTTGGCGTGATCGGCGATCAGCGGGTGCGTATCGATCTGGCCGCGCTGCGTCTGCTTGGTGACGGTTTGGCCTGGGCGCCAGCCGGTTTCTTCGAGCAAGACGGCGCCCCGGTCGCGGCGTGCAGCCGGGGAACCCTGGGTCGGGTCGAAGCCGCACTGGCCGGGGCCGGGCTGACCGCCGCGGTTGGTCACGAGGTCGAGTTCGTGTTGGTCGGCCCGGACGGCGGCCAACTGCCCGCGACGCTGTGGGCACAGTACGGCCTCGCCGGTGTCCTGGAACACGAGGCCTTCGTCCGCGATGTCACCACGGCCGCCGTCCGTTCGGGGGTGGGAATCGAGCAGTTCCATCCCGAGTACGGAGCCAACCAGTTCGAGATCTCGTTGTCGCCGTTGCCGCCGGTGGCCGCCGCCGATCAATTGGTGCTGGCGCGGATCCTCATCGCGCGTGTCGCGCGTCGGTACGGATTGCGTATCAGCCTGTCGCCGGTGCCGTTCGCGGGTGGAGTCGGATCCGGTGCCCACCAGCATTTTTCGCTGACAACGCCGGATGGCCCATTGTTTTCCGGCGGCTCCGGTCCCGGCGGCATGACGCCCGCGGGGGAGAGCGCCGTTGCTGGTGTGCTGCACGGACTGCATGAGGCCCAGGGCGTTTTGTGCGGATCGATCGTATCGAGTATGCGCATGCAGCCGGGCAACTGGGCGGGGTCCTACGCCTGCTGGGGTATCGAAAATAGGGAAGCTGCAGTGCGATTCATTAGGGGCGGTCCGGGCAGTCCGCACGGGGGCAATGTCGAGGTGAAGATCGTCGATCCGTCGGCCAACCCGTATTTCGCGTCGGCCGCGATCCTGGGGCTGGCGCTCGACGGTATCCGGCGCAACGTGCCGTTACCTGCCGCGACGACAGTAGACCCCGCCACCATCTCGGCGGCCGAGCGGGAACACGCCGGGATCGCCAGCTTGGCCGACCGTCAGCCCGAGATCATTGCTGCGCTTGACCATTCACCGTTACTTCGGCAAATTCTTGGCGACCCCGCGGTCGATATGATGGTCGCAGTCCGCAGGCTGGAACAGCAGCGTTACGGCGACCTCGATCCCGAACAGCTGGCGGACAAGTTCCGGATGGCGTGGAGCGTCTGAGGGTGACCCGGACGTCGGCTCTGGCGCAACATATCGGCGAGGTGGCCCTGATCGATCAGCACGTCCACGGCTGCTGGTTGCAGTCGGGGGATCGGCGGCGGTTCGAAAGCGCGCTCAACGAGGCCAACACCGAACCGCTCACCCAGTCGGGTTTCGATTCACAGCTCGGCCTCGCGATTCGCGCGCACTGTAGCCCGGTACTGGGACTACCCAAACATAGTGATCCGCACCAGTATTGGGAACGTCGCAGCGAACTCACCGAGCGCGAGCTAGCCCGCCTGTTCCTGCCGTCCGCCGGGGTGAGCGACTGGGTGGTGGACACTGGTATCGACGCCGGCACCGCCGATGTGGCCGAGCTGGGCGCGCTGTCCGGTAACCGGATTCACGAAGTCGTCCGCCTCGAACAGGTTGCGGAGCAGGCCGCGCAGACGCCGGGCGATTACGCGTCGGCATTCACCGCGATCCTGCACGACCGCGCGGCCAGCGCCGTCGGCACCAAGTCCATCCTGGCCTACCGCGGCGGTTTCGAGGGGGATCTCAGCGAGCCCCACCTTAGGGAGGTTGCCGAGGCCGCAACGCGGTGGCGGGACCATGGCGGAACCCGGCTGCAGGACCGGGTGCTGCTTCGTTTCGGATTGCACCAGGCCCTTGGGCTTGGCATGCCGCTGCAATTCCACGTCGGCTACGGCGACCGCGACTGCGACCTGCGCACAGCCAACCCGCTGTATCTGCGCGATTTCCTGTTGCAGGCCGGCGATACCCCGATCGTGTTGCTGCACTGCTATCCCTATGAGCGCGAAGCGGGTTACTTGGCGCAGGCGTACACCAACGTCTATCTCGACGGCGGATTGAGCATCAACCACCTTGGAGCCCGTGCGCCGGCGTTCATTGGCCGGCTGTTGGAGATGGCGCCGTTCGGCAAAATTCTGTATTCATCCGATGGCTTCGGGCCTGTCGAGCTGCACTACCTGGGCGCGGTCTTGTGGCGCAATGGCATGCATCGGGTATTGCGCGGCTTCGTCGACAACGACGACTGGAGCGAGGTGGACGCGATGCGGGTGGTCGACCTCATCGCGCGCGAAAATGCCACCCGCCTCTACCGCATCAGCGGCTGAGAATACCGAATCGGAACGGAAACGATGGCGCTGGATCGTCGCGACTTTTTCAAGTGGGGCTTGGGATTCGGCACCGCAGCCACAGCCGCAGCCGCCGGGTGCTCGCATCCGGCACCGCCCTCGCCTCCCAACGGCAAGCCGGACTACACACTGCGGATCGGCGCCGGGACTGTCGAACTGGCGCCGGACCACATCGTCTCGACCACCCTTTACAACGGGCAGTTCCCTGGTCCACTGCTGCGCCTGAAAGAAGGGCAGCGAACCTGGGTGGACATCCACAACGACACGGACACCCCCGAGCAATTGCATTGGCACGGCCAGCATCTGGATGTCGACATCGACGGCGCCGCGGAGGAGGGCACGCCCTACATCGCCGCACACGGCATGCGGCAAATCTCCTTTGTGCCGGGACCGGCGGGGTTCCGCTTCTACCACACCCATGTGGTCCCGCGCGCCGACTTGTCCCGGGGCCAGTACACCGGACTGGTGGGGCCCGTCTACATCGAGCCCAAGCAGCACCCGGGCTCCTACGACCAAGAAATCTTCTTAACCCTCAAGGAGTTTGAGCCGACCTTCAGCCGGGGCGGCGACATGGCCAGCGATTTCCTGGCCGGCGCCGAGGACCCCGGGCTGAAGGCGAAGGGCGAGTCGGCGATGGGGGCCTCGTTGGCCCGTGGCGAACCGCACGGGTACGAGGTGAGCTACGGCGCTTTTACCGTCAACGGCCGCAAACTCGGCCAAGGTGATCCGCTGCGGGTTCAAGCCGGTCAACGGATCATGCTGCATGTGCTCAACGGCAGTGCCACGGAGTCACGCAGCCTGGCGCTGCCGGGGCACCGGTTCACCGTGGTTGCGCTGGATGGCAATCCGGTGCCGAACCGGGCGTCGGTGCCCGTGCTCTGGCTTGGCGCGGCCGAGCGGATTTCGGCAGTTGTCGACATGACCAACCCGGGAAAATGGGTGCTGGGTGATCTGTCCGACGACGACCGCGGCAACGGCATGGGCATTGTCGTCGAATACGCGGGGCGCGGCGGTGACCCGCAATGGACGCCGCCCCCGGCATTCAAATGGGACTACCGCCTGTTCGCCGCCCCGGCGCCGGCAGCTTTGCCGACACCCGATCACGTCATCGAGATGCTGATCGAGAAGCGCAACGCCGCCGACAACGGGTTCAACATCTGGACGATCAACGACACGTCGTTCTCGATGGAGAGCAACACCCCCGTGCTCAACCTGGAACGCGGCAAGCGCTACCGGCTGCGCTTGCGCAATGCCACCGACGACCTGCACCCCATGCATCTGCATCGGAACACCTTCGAAATCACCCAGTTCGCCGGTACGACGACGGCCGGCGTGCGCAAGGACGTCGCGATGCTCGGTGGCTACCAGCTCATGGACGTCGACTTCGTCGCCGATCAGCCGGGATTGTCGCTGCTGCACTGCCATCAGCAGATCCACATGGACTTCGGGCTGATGTTGTTGCTCAACACCGGCTGAACACTTGCGTCGTTGCTTCGACGATTGCTTATATAGGCGAATGTCGAATCAACCCGGGTGTCGCCCGGCGATCGGGGCGGCCGCGCTGGATGAGTCGCAGGCCGCCGAGCTGGCGGCCATGTTCAAGGCACTCGGCGACCCGGTCCGGCTGCGGCTACTCAGTTTGATTGCGAGCCACCCCGGCGGCGAGGCCTGCGTGTCTGAAATTTCGACGACCTTCGACGTGTCCCAGCCGACGATCTCCCATCACCTCAAGCTGTTACGCTCGGCCGGCCTGCTGGCCTGCGAGCGACGCGGCACTTGGGTCTACTACTGGACGATTCCCTCGGCGCTGCAACGGCTCTCGTCCCTCCTGGACGGCAGCCTTGGCGCTGAGGTGGTGAACGGGTAATCGGGACCACCCGCTGCTTCACCACGCAGGACACGGTCTGGATCACCGGACCTGACGAGGAGTGGTGGGAGATCTACACGATGCTTACCGCCGCCGCAACGTTCCCGCCGCAGAGTGAGCAACCCGACCAAACATGCTGCGCCACTTAGGCACCCACAAAGTCACCCACACAGCCCCCTGGCCGGGCCCCAAACTTTGGTGTGAAATCGAGGCAATCCGGGTAGTCGGCGTCGGAGACCGATGCTAACGACAGGACAAGGATATGGGGCTCGTCGGAGAGGCCTTCGGACAGGCGCTGGACTGGACGCGCAACCAGGTGGTGTCCAGGGTGCCCAGGGCCGACCTCGACCAACGGGATCCGGACTATATCCGTGACCAGTTGCCGGGCACCTGGCTGCTCGCCTCGCTGTACTTCAGGGCGGATGTGCGGGGACTGGATCGGATCCCCAGCACGGGTCCGGTACTGCTGGTGGGCAATCACAGCGGCGGCAACGTGCCTCCCGACACCTTCGTCTTCACGCTCGCGTTCTGCTCCTACTTCGGCGTCGAGCGGCCGTTTTACCAATTGGCCCATAATCTCGTCGTCTCGGCACCGCCCTTGGGGTGGCTACGCAAGTTCGGCACCGTCGCCGCCAATCCTGAAAACGCCCGGCTCGCTTTGCAATCCGGCGCGGCCCTACTCGTCTACCCCGGCGGTGACTACGAGGTCTTCCGGCCCTCGTGGGAACGTCACAAGGTCGACTTCGGCGGCCGGATGGGGTATGTGCGACTTGCCCGTGAGACGGGAGTATCCATCGTTCCGGTGGCCAGCGTCGGGGGACAGGAAAGCGCGCTGTTCCTCAACCGCGGACAGTGGCTGGCGAAACTGTTGATGGCAGATAAGCTGCTGCGCCTCAAGAGCATTCCGATCTCACTGGCCCTGCCCTGGGGCCTCAACATCAGTGACCTGGCCGGCCACATCCCGCTGCCCACCAAGATCGTGATCGAAGTCCAGGAACCCATCGAGGTCGACGGCGACGATCAGGCGGTGCACGACAAAGTGATGGCCAGCCTGCAAGCCGGCGTCGACCGCCTCGCCGCCAAGCGCCGCTTCCCGGTGATCGGCTGATGCGCGTCGAACGCCGCTGCGTTGTCAAAGCGGACCGCGAGACGGTCTGGAAGATCGTCAGCGACCCGGACTGCTACCCGAAGTTCATGACCAACCTCGAGCGCTGGGAAGCGGCTAACGAACAACGCGCCGGCATCGGCGCGCGCTACATCGTGCACTGGAAAATCGGTTCGGTCCCAGTGGGCGGTCTGATCGAGGTGGTCGAATTTGACGAGCGCCGCGATGTGGCCTGGGTGGGTCTGACCGGCATCACGTTGCGCGGCCGGATCCGGCTGCGCGACGGCGGCGAGGGCAAGACCAAGGTCACCTTCCGGCTGTCCTATCAGGCGCCGGGCGGCCTGCTGGGTTACCTCGCGGATCGGATCGCGGTGCGGCAGGTGGGCCGCACGCTGTCAGAAACACTGAAGTGCCTCAGCGAATTGGCTGAGTCCTAACTTCCAGCCCTGCGCCGGGACGACAACCCGAATTGTCCATGTCGTTGTTGTCAACGGGGAATTACCCATCTTGTCCGTCGGTTTGCTGCAATACAACGAGCCGAAGGTGAAGCAAGCGATACCGGTGGCAAGGGGGTTGTCGTTGAGGGGGGCCACTGCACGGCCGGGATCGCGGGTGCGCACGGCGAACTGGTTCATGCACATGGCGCTTCCGATGGTCGCGTTGTGGCTGTTGCTCGACAGACCCAGGGTCGACCTGGAATGGGACAACCGCCTCGCGCATTTCGTGTTGGTGCTGTCCGCATCCGTGGTGAGTGTGGTGCTGGGCGTCCTGATCGGCCGAGCGGCTCGCACCCGTGACGACGCCCGGCTCTGGTTGGTCTCGCTCGTCTTCATCACGACGGCCGGCTTTTTCGGTGTGCATGCCTTGTTCACCCCGGGGGTGCTGATGGATACCTCCGACGCGGAGTTCATGTTGCCGACGCGAATGGGGCTGGTGGTGGCCGGCGCCGTCGCGCTGGCCTCGTCGGCGAAGTTCACCCCGGCGCGAAACGCCCGACTCTGGTCACTGCGCCGGCCGCTGTCGGCGCTGGTGTGGTTCCTGATGGTCGCCACCGCGGCGTTGGTCCTCTGCGGTGCGCTCGACCGGCTGCAAAACCAGGATGAGCTCGAGGACATCGAGCAAGTGGGGGCGTTGGCCGGTGGTGTGCTATTCGCCGCCGCGGCGTTGGTCTACTTTCCGATTTATCGGCGGCGCCCCGCGGTCGTCGTCGTTTCTGTACTCACCGCATTCGTGCTGCTGGCCGAGGCGTCGGTGGCCCTGGCGCTCGGCATGAGCTGGCACGCTTCGTGGTGGCTGTGGCATTTGCTGATGACGATGGCCTTCTGCTTCATCGCCTATAGCGCGCGGGTGCAGTTCCGTCGGGAAGGCTCGGTGCGGGGCCTATTCGATGCGCTGGCCACCCAGCAGACGATCGCGGACCTGCGTCGCGACTATGCCGCGGCGCTCGAAGAGATGGTCGACCTGCTCCAGCGCCGCGAGCAGGGTGAACACGTCGCCATCGGCGCGGTCGCGGCGCGGCTGGCCGACCGCTTCGAGCTGTCCGAACAGCAGGTCGCGGTGCTCAAACGGGGAGCCGAGGCGCTGGGCGCGGAGCGCGAACGCGTGCGCAAGCTGCGAAGTCTGGTGTCCGTCGGGCGCGAGGCCAGCGTCATCCAGGACGAGGACGCACTACTGGATCGAGTAATGGCCGCCATCGCTGAAGCCTTCCCCGGCGACCAATTTCGCCTTGGTATCGTGCGCGACAGCGAACTCGGCTTCGCCGACACGGCGCCCGGCGATGATCCGTTGGAGCTGCCCCTGATGGTCAAAGGGCAACTCGCCGGAGTGATCGAGGCGTATCGCGCCGACGGCCCATTCGCCGACGCCGACGTTGCACTGTTGCGCTCTTTCGCCACCCAGTCCTCGATCGCGTTGGAGAACGCCCGCCTCTACCACCACCTCGACGGTCTGTTTCGCAGCTACATGTCGCCAGCGGTCGCGACGGCACTGCTAGCCGACCCCGATCAGGCCGGGCTCGGCGGTGCTGTCACCGAGGTCACCGTGTTGATGGCCGACCTGCACGGCTTCACGCCGTTCACCGAAGCGACGTCGCCCGACCAGGTGGTCACGATGTTGAACACCTACTACGGCGCTGTGGTCCCGATCATTCTCGACGCCGGTGGCACCGTGCTGCAGTTCGTCGGTGACGCCGTGACAGCTATTTGGGGCGCCCCGGCGCGGCAGTCCGATCACGCGCTGCGGGCTGCCCGGACCGGACTGGCCCTGCACGATGTCGTCGAGCGTGCGGCACGCGGGCACGCCGACTGGCCGCGGTTCCGCGTCGGGATCAACACCGGGCCAGCGCTGGTCGGAAATATCGGCGCCGAGGAAATGCGTAGCTTCACGGCGATCGGGGACACCATGAACCTGGCGGCCCGGCTGCAGAACCTGGCCGAGCCCGGTCAGGTGGTTGTCGGCCCCAACACCTGCGCGGCACTCGGCCCAAGCGCTCGGGTGAGCAGACACGGGTCGGTGAAAGTCAAAGGAAAGCGCGACCCGGTGCGGCTGTGCGTTTTGCACGACTTGGCGTCCTAACAAATTGCTTTTCCCGTGTGCACGGTGCGCTTCGTGTTACGGGCAGATCCAGGCAGACCACCAAACTTCTTAGCACTGGGCATTGCGCAATTGTCGGCGATGACGGGACTGGCGCCCGGTGATCCACGCAACGAAAACTGTTGGCTACTAAGCTTTGACGACTTAGACTGGTTGTCTCGGGCAAGTCGACGATAGAAGTCCATATCGGGCAACGGAGCAGTCTGAACCGAACGGGGGAAATGACATGTCACGCCACACCAGTAAATTCATCGTCGCTTTGATCCTTGCGTTTACCGCCAGCGCGACGTCGGGGTGCACGGTTCCGCTCACCATCGATTGCAGCCCGTTTACCTGCACTCCGTAAAAAGAGCGCCCGCCTTCGGCGGGCTGCGGATAGCCGGTTGCGCACGAATGGCCACGAATTGCCACGAAGGGCCTTAAATGGCCACAAATGGCATTGCGCGGCCACGTTTCCCGCCGCTGACCGGCCCGGTCACCTGGTTAGCCAACGCCGGCATACCCCTCGCATGCCGATCTGCTGCTAGAAGAGCCGGTCCGCGATAGTCCCTGCTCGCCCAGGGATTATCGCGGACCTGGCTAACGACGATTACGGGATGAAGGTAAGACCTGAACCGCCCGGATCAATCGTCAAAGGAATCGTGCACCCTGATGCCGAAAGGGCAGTGAAGCCCAGCATAAAGGCGACGACGATTTTACTGCTGAGACGTGCCACGGTGTTGCCCCCATTCGTCCAAGGCTTTTCTGTTACCAGAGAGCCGATCGTGTTGCCCGAGACACACGTACAATACGATGCGAAAGACCAAGATCACGAGCATTTTCGAGAAAATCGCCGCAAGATATTTTGCCAAATTCATTCTGCCGGTACGGTTCTACCGCTGCACGCAAGTTAACGGTATGGAGAAAACGAATGTTGTTGATAATCAACCGATCTCAATACCGTTTTCCAGACCGTGTTCCGGGAGATTAGTCGGCGCACAGCGGGATGCGGCGGCTGGCAGTCTTTGATCGCTCCTGACGGAGTACTAGCGACTAGCCCCAGTGCGGCGGAACTTCGCTGCCCGGGCAATCCGTGTGTCGGCACTGGACGTCCCGCACGATCCTACGCAGGACCTTGCCGGCGTCGTCGCGCACATATTCGACGGTCGCCTCCGCCGCCCGTCGGCAGTGTGGGCAGACTTCCATTTCGGTCTCGAACCGCGGCATGCGAACGCCCTCCCGTCGCGCTGCGATCATAGCGATCGGGGGGACGCGGCAGTGATCGGCCGGCTTTCGCAGAGTTGGGCTGAACGGGCACAGCGCCACCGAGCAAACGTGACACCTTTCAAGGCGCCATGTGTTGGCGGGCGCCCCGGCCCGGTATCGGGATTGCCCGGGGCGCCCGGCACATTCTTGCTACGAGGCTCAGCAGCTGCCTACATAGTGACGGTGATGAGCGAGAGAACGGGTGTACACCCCGTCGCCACCACGGCCGTGAACCCGAGGATTATGGCGACAGTGATTTTGCTGGTGATACGCGACATTACACACTCCATTTCATCCCGATTGCGCCCGGCTCAGTGTGGAGCCGGGTCCATGGCGTCAGGAGGCACCAAAATAGCCGGTCCTGACTCCAACAACTAATAGCCGGATTGAAGGCGCCCACCATCGCATTCAAACCAGATTCGGCCGGTGCAGATACTAACCCGAACTCTTACATACCTTCCACGACTACTCGCCGGTAATTTCTATGTGTTTGATTTGCTAGAGCGGACGCGGACATGCTGGATTGCCCAGCCATCCGCAACCGTCCGGAGCCAGCCACATGCCTGCCGCCTGGTGAAATACATACGCGCACACGCTATTTAGCGCGCACAGCAACACACAGGCCGCAGGGGACCGCCACTAATCGGGCGGCCCTGGTACTAGAACCGTCGATCAGTAGATGACAATCACTTTGCTGGATTGCAATCCCAGTACCCGGTACATGCCAAGCATCCAGCACACGAATACCGGCCATATTCGCCGACACTGAATTACTGTTTGTGCATACTACGGGTACTCATGCGAGCGCGAAGAATCGAGGGTTTCAGTTCTTTGCTGAACCGTCGAATGCCTTCCCACGCCAACGCCCTAAAACGACAAAAGCGAAAATACCGGTGAGCAACCCGATGCCGTTATGGCGGTGAAACCTAGGATCATGGCAATAGTGACTTTGCTAGTTAGGCGTGACATAGGCACTCCGTTCGTCGAGGTATCACCCGACTCAAGCCAGGCCGGGTGCGGCGTCAGGAGAATAAGAATGGCCGCTCCCGACTCCGAACAACACATAGCTGGCATGAAGGCGCCCACCACCGCATTCAGACCCGATTCGGCCGCTGCAGATCATAACCGACATGTGCTGGAACGCGCCAGATGATACCGACGGGTAACTATCACCGCAGTTCACATACACAGGAATCTGAAAGATGCTTCAGATCAGACCTGAAGCATCGAAAACCCAGGACGTATCTGCTGCCGCCAGGTTCTCGAAGTGATTCGGCGGCGCGAAACTAATCAGGCTGTTCATGTCCCAATAGTCTTTCCACACCGTGATCTTGGCGTCGACCACTTTATGTACTGTGACGAATCGGAGCACGCCTTGCTCACCCGAGGCAAACGTCCACGTTTCGGAATGCTCGTACATCACGTCGGTGCCGTTGGACACCAGCACGCCGTCATGGTTCTGGTAGCCGGCCAACGGCTCGAGCCCAATCTTGAGTCGCGTCACGATGTTCTCGGGTCCCCGGGCCGACACTGCCGGGACGGGCATGTCGACGTAGAGGCAGTCGTCGGCCAGAAACGTCTTGACCGCATCCCAGTCTCGCCGCGAAAGCGCCTGCCACATACCGAGAACCACGTCGTCGACTCTAATCATAGAAACGTCTGTCATAGCGGCAAATAAACTCGCTCACCGGGCGGGTGTCAACCACGGCTTGCGCACGGATACTCACAGGGTGAACCCGCTTCAGCGCTACCTCGCCCACGAGATCGCCACTGACCACGTCGACGGCCTGATGACGCGACGAGAAGCCTTGCGGCGACTGTCGCTGCTCGGTCTGGGCAGCACCGCAGCAGTTGCGCTCCTCGCCGCCTGCGCCAAGGACCAAGGACAGCCCCCAACCGCCAAATCGTCGGTGCATCCCGAAACCTCAGTTGCCCCCACGCCACCGCCCGGAATGGCGAACGCGTTACCGACGGCGCCGATTTCGTGGACCAGCTCGGGGGGTCAGTTGCGGGGGGCCTGGGCGCAGGCAGCCAACCCCAAGGGCGCGGTCTTAGTTATCCACGAAAACCGCGGGCTGAACGACTGGGTGCGCTCGGTCGCGGGACGTCTGGCGGGCGCCGGATACTCGGCGCTGGCCATCGACCTGTTGTCGGAACAGGGTGGGACCGCGGCGTTCACGGATCCTGCGCAGGCCACCGCGGCACTCGCCGCCATCGCGCCCGGGCAATTCACCCACGATATGAATTCCGGCGTCGCCGAGCTTCGACTGCGTGCACCGGGACAGCAGGTGGCCGTGGTCGGGTTCTGCTTTGGCGGCGGACTGGTGTGGCAACTGCTGGCCGCCGGCGCGCTCGGCGTGTCGGCAGCGGTCCCGTTTTATGGGCCGTTGCCGCCGAACCCGGACTTCGCCGCGTCCAAGGCCGCGGTGCTGGGCATCTACGGCGCCCTCGACGCGAGGGTGACCGGCTCGCAATCGGCCGCCAAGGCAGCGTTGGACCGGGCTGGGCTGATCAACGAGCTGGTGGTGGAACCGAATGCCGACCATGCCTTCTTCAACGAGACCGGCCCCCGCTACAACGCCGTTGCCGCCGCGGACGCCTGGCAGCGGCTGCTGGACTGGCTCGACCGATACCTGGCCCGGCGCTGAGCTCGAGACTGGCTAGACGTCCACCGGGGCCATCGAGCGCGCACGCCCCAGCGCTACCGGCAGGCTCGACCATCCCCGGAGCACCCGGGTGTCCCGC
The DNA here is from genome assembly GCF_010727605.1 of Mycobacterium simiae. Lineage (NCBI taxonomy): Bacteria > Bacillati > Actinomycetota > Actinomycetes > Mycobacteriales > Mycobacteriaceae > Mycobacterium > Mycobacterium simiae. Next base: position 5,432,104 of record NZ_AP022568.1, on the reverse strand, counting down.
CTGGTCCCGAAACCGGCCGGGCGCACCTCGGGGAAACGATCGAAGAAGGCCCGCAACCCGACTTCGCCCTCTGCGCGCGCCAGGGCAGCGCCCAGGCAGAAGTGCCGACCCCCGGAAAACGCGAGATGCCGTCCGGCATTGGGGCGTTCGATGTCGAAGCGATGCGGATCGGGGAACACCGACGGGTCGCGGTTGGCGGCAGCCAGATAGAGCAACACCATGTCCCCGCTGGCGATCCGGCGGCCGGCCAGCTCGACGTCATTGATCGCCTTGCGCGCGGTCAACTGCACCGGGGAGTCCAACCGCAGGACCTCTTCGACGGCGTTGGGCCACACCTCGGGACGCTCGCGCAACGTGTCGAGATGCTCGGGTGCGTCGAGCAGCATGCGGATGCCGTTACCCAACAGGTTCACTGTGGTCTCGAATCCGGCGGCCAACACCAGCCCCGCGATCGCGGTCAGTTCCGCTTCACTGAGATATGTTTCATCCGAACCACTTTCGGCTGCCAGAATCAGCTGACTCATCAGGTCGTCGCCGGGGTGGCGGCGCAACTGCTGCAGGTGATCGACCAGCCAGGAATTGAAACCCGCGATCCCGCGCTGCACGCTGCGGAATTGGTCCCACCGCAATCCGATGTCCAAGCTCGGGGCCGCCAGCTCGCCGAACTGCAGGATGCGCGATCGGTCCCGTTCGGGCACACCCAAGATGTCGCTGATGATCGCGACCGGAAGTTGTGAGCAGTACCGTCCGACGATGTTCACCACGCCCGACTCGGTGGCCAGCTCGTCCAGCAGCGCGGCCGCGGTGTGCTCGACCCGGTCGCGCAACGCGGCGACCGCCCGCGAGGTGAACACCCCCGACACCGTCTTGCGGTAGCGCGTGTGATCCGGCGGCTCGGTGGCCAGCAGCGACGGTTCGCGCAGCGGGTGCAGCAGATCGTCGCGGGTGTGGCGCTCCAGCCACCGCACCGGTGCGGGCAGGTTGGATCCCAGCATCAGCACCCGGAAGTCGTCGGAACGCAGCACACTGTGACTGACTCCGTGGTCGACCGCCAGATAGCCCACCCGGCTCTTCACCAAGGGCCCCCGCGCGTGCAGCGCGTCGCAGAACGGCACCGGGTCGGCCGCCACCGCCGGATCGGCAATAAGCCGGGCCTGCATGTCACCCCGCCGCCGGCCGATCGCCGCCGCACCGCGAACGAAGCCGTGCAGCGCGAGCCAGTGCAATCGTTGCTTCATAGCGCCTCCGTGCCTGGGCCGGTCAGCGGACTGCGGGCCGGACATCTACTCAACATGAAGCGTTGATCGTGAAATCGGTCGTCACAACCTTGTTCGGGTTGGCGCTGTTGATGCCGTAGGCGCTGCCAGCGATCGTGTAGGCATTGTTGCTGACATCGACGTGCGCGTCGCCCACGCCACCCAGCCAAAAGCTGCCGGTGAATCCGTCGACGTTGCGGATCTTCACCCACTGGGGGATGGCCCGCGAAGCGCTGAGCAAGACCACGGCTTCGACGTGGCCGTCGCGGTCGGCGATGTCGATGGTCCGATACGACTGCAGCTGGCTGCAGGCCGGCGGACGTGCCGCGTGGCTGATCCCGTTGATCGTCAAGCGTGCGGCACCCAGCGGGGTGTGCTGCGGGGTTGCGCACCCCGCGGCGGCGACCAGGGCACCCGCGAGCGGGACCAATGCGTACTGGCGCACTTCATCTCCTTCACTGACGCTTCGAGATCAACACCGGCAACGAGGTGGCGATGCGGCCGCGGACGAACTCCGGACTCAAACCCTTGAGCAGGTCGATCATGCGGATGCTCTTTGGTACATACCAGTGCAGCCGGTTCGGATGGTGGTAGGCCTGCCACGCGGTCTCGGCCACGCTGCGTGCGGGCATCAACCGCAACATGCCCTTCTTTGGCGCGGTCGCGCGCAGCTCCTCGGGCGTCATGGGTGCCGCACCGTCGTTGGAGTGGTTCGGCGTCGTGGTGAGGATGGCGGTGTCGATCAGACCCGGAAGAACGTCGGCAACCCGCACACCGTGGCGGCGCCATTCCACGCTGAGCGCCTCGGTGAGGCCCTTGACCGCATGCTTGGTCGACGAATAGACGGCCAGGCGCGGCATTCCGTAGGTGGCCGACGACGACGACGTCGTGAACATCAAGCTGCCGGGCGCCTTCTTGAGGTAGGGGAGTGCGCCGTAGGCGCCGGTCAGCACAGCTTTGTAGTTCACTTCGACGACGCGCATCGTCGCCTCATACGGCACGTCCTCGAACCAGCCGGACTCGCCTATGCCCGCGTTGTTCCACATCATGTCCAGTCCGCCGGCGGGGTTGCCGGCGCAGAAGTCCGCCAGCGCGCCGTCTAGATCCGCTTTGACCGTGACGTCGACCGGGCGCGTCCACAGCCGCTCGTCGCCCAGTTCTCGGGCCACCGCGGCGAGCCCGTCGGCGTCGCGGTCCACGGCACCGACCCGCCAGCCCTTGGCGTGGAACAGCCTGACCCCTTCGCGGCCCATGCCACTGCCCGCGCCAGTGATGAAGACCGATTTCACGGCCGTATCTCCGGAGCCCGGCATGCCAGCCTCCCTTGTCAGCTTCCCTGTCAGCCCGCCTCGACGACGTCTTTGATGCGGTTCAGCGTTTTGGTCATATCACGGACGTTGCGGCGCTTACGCAAAAAGCCGCCAAACACCCAGTACACCCCCAGCCATGGCGCGGGGCTGAGCCGGAACGACTCGGTGACGTCCGTGCCGGCGCCGAACGGCAGGAGGCGGTAGTGCCAGTTGTTGACCGGCCTGTCGCCAAGAAGCACCGAAAACCCGAATTCGCGGCCGGGCTCACACGCAGTGACTTCACAGACCGTCCAATAAATCGGCCCGATCTCGTTTCGTTTAACATGACCGCGGAATTTCGCGCCAAGGGCCGGCCCTATCGCACCACCCAGCCACTCGGCTTCAAATACCTCCGGTGAAAACCTTCCGGTATTGCGGACGTCGGAAATCAGCTCCCAAATCCTGTCCGCGGGTGCCGCCATATGAACAGTTGCCGAACCTTCCATGGCCCGATCCAAACACATCGACGGTCGCCGGCCTAGGAACCGCTCGTCTGCGTCATCGGTGCGGAGTGGCCGCCTGGATAAGGCCGTTGATGATCTCCTTGATGCCCTGCGCGGGATGCGAGTACCAACCGATCGGCAGGCCCGACGCGGCGCCGCACTTCGGCCACGGCTCGACGCCCTGATCGGCGAAAAGCCGGTTAGCGACGGCTATTTGTTGCTCTCGCGAAGCTGCTGCGGGGTTGCCGACGCCACCGTACTCGGCCCACGTGGCGGGCTTGAATTGCAGTCCGCCGTAAGCGCCGTTTCCAGTGTTGGCGTGCCAATTGCCGCCGGACTCGCATTGCGCAATCGCGTCCCAGTTGGGTGTCGGCGCCGCGCCGGCCTCGGCGGTCGCCGGCCCAAGCGTCGCTGCGACGATCCCGCCGGCAATCGCGTACTTGATGAGAGGCTTCCCCAAGTTTCTCATGTCAAGCAATTCGGCATGTGTCCAGAAAGCGTTACCGATTCGATTGATTCGCGAGATAAGAAATTTATGGCATTTCTATGGCAACGAAATCGGCACGTCATGCGTCCGCTATGGCGTGGGGGCAGCCAATGATTACGTGCAATACGAGCTTGTGGCCCGCGCCAGCGCCTGCTTGTAGAGGTCATCGAGCTGGTCAGCGCGGGTAACGTCGGCCAGCGCGGCATCGAGCTGCGGGCCGCAGACCGGCCCCCGCAGCAGCTCGCGGTGCGCAGCGAGCTGCGCCAGCATCGTCTTATTCAGGCCGTCGATCGTCGAGCGTGACACGGACAGATCGGGCGCCTGGGTTGGGGCGCTGGCGGGGTCAAGCGTCCAGTCCGCGAAACGGCGGTATTCGATTCCGGTGGTGGCGTCGATCTGGTCGCCGAACACGCGGCTCACGAAGTCCGCGTCGATGTGCTGGGCGGCCGCATCGGCGCTCAACTCGGCGAGCTCTTGCTGAACCCGAACCGGATCCTCGATGGCACCATGGGTTTTCCATTTAAAAGCGGCTACCGGCTCCGCGATCCGCAACCGCTGGGCGGCCGCGCCGACCAGCTCGGTCAGCGCGCTGTTATCCCCCCGTGCGGGCGCTGCCGGCAGCATCGACGCCGCGATGACGATGGCCCCTAACGTGCTACTGCGCCTGACGAGTGCCGTCAGGCGCAGTAGCGACATCAAGGATGCGGCGGTTTTATCCGCCGCTAGCACCCAGGGTGCTCTGCAGGTCCGGCTTCATCGCGTTCAGTTGGGCTCCCCAGTACTCCCAGCTGTGCGTTCCGTAGTTGGGGAAGTTGAACACGGCGTTGTGGCCGCCCGCTGCGGTGTAGGCCTCTTGGAACTTCTTGTTGACACCGATCATGAAGTTGCTCTCGAGGAAGGTGGCCGGCAGGTTAGCGCCGCCCAGCTCGTTCGGCGTTCCGTTACCGCAGTACACCCACAGGCGAGTGTTGTTGGCGACGAGTTGACCGACGTTGACCAAGGGGTCGTTGCGTTGCCAGGCGGGGTCGTTGTCCGGCCCCCACATGTCTTCCTTCTTGTAGCCGCCGGCATCGCCCATGGCCAATCCGATCCAGCCCTGCCCGGTGGACGGGCTGAGGTAGCCGGACAGCGAACCGGCGTAAATGAATTGGGCCGGGTGGTAGATCGCCAGGTTCATCGCGGAGGCACCGGCCATCGAGATGCCGACCGCCGCACTGCCATTCGCCTTGACGCCCTTCTGCGACGACAGGTAGCCGGGCAGCTCACTAGTCAGGAAGGTCTCCCACTTGTACGTGGAGCAGCCGGCCTTCCCACACGCCGGGCGATACCAGTCGGTGTAGAAGCTGGACTGGCCACCAACCGGCATGACCACGGATAGGCCCGACTTGTAGTACCACTCGAACGCGGGAGTGTTGATGTCCCAACCGTTGTAGTCGTCCTGGGCACGCAACCCGTCGAGGAGGTACACGGCGGGGGAGCCTTCGCCACCGCTCTGGAATTGGACCTTGATGTCGCGGCCCATGCCGGCCGACGGCACCTGCAGATATTCGACGGGTAGGCCGGGCCGGGAAAATGCATTGGCCGTCGCCGCGCCTCCGGCAAGACCGATCAGACCCGGCAGGGCCACAGCCGCTGCCGCACCGACCACAAGCCGGCGCCCCCAGGCCCGGATCTTCTCGCTCACGTCTGTCATACCTGCGCCCCTTGTCGGTTGTATGTCCTGGCGTGGTGCCCTCGGCAGAATTTACCGTGTGAATAGCTCAAATGTCGATTAGGACGCGTTGTCATCTCGGTTTTGTATCGCCTGGCATCGGAATTAAACGTTCGCCGATTACTGACATACAAAGCCGGTAACCGCATCCACAGCCCCTACGGAGCCGGTGGACCGACAAAATGCCTGGTGACGGGGCACGCTGGGAAAAGGCGGGGCACCGGCGGCAGGGGACAACGCGAGTTGCTCCGGCCGCGCAGAACACGTTGGTCGTCCGATTTCGACACGCCCTGCCGCACGAGCCAATAGCTCACGCCGTTACCCGGATAGGCAACCGATGCGACGCCGGGTCGTCATCGAAGCGGGCCGAAGCACCACGATTGACGTTGTTGATAATTATGTCGGGTCGGCGCCCGCTCGAGCCCATTCGCCGAGGTTGTCTCCGGATCTGATATCGGTGCAGCCGAACCCGACGGGACCGCGTAGGCTCTCTCGGAGCAAGCCGATGGAGACCGAACGAGAACCCGGTCCGTTCCGGCCCTACAGAATCACCGCACCAGCGGATTTCCGCTGCGCGATGGTGTAGTCGGGCCGCCGGAGGTCGGGACGATTGAGGTGCGAAAACTTTGGAGACGGTTCTAGGGCTATCACTGACGCCGACCACCTTCGGGTGGGTCCTTGCTGAAGGACACGGCGCCGACGGCACCATCCTGGACCATCAGGAAACGGCGTTGCGCGCCGAGCAGGGGGTACCGGCCGTCAGTACCGCAGACCAGGTAGCCCAGGAGGTGCTGCGGGTGGATGCGCAGGCGGGTGCGGGCGAGCACCGCTTGCGTGTCATCGGAGTGACGTGGAATGACGCGGCCGCCGCCCAAGCCGCACTGCTGGTGGAAGCACTGACTGACGCCGGATTCGACAATGTCGTGCCGGTTCGGTTGCTGGACGCCGTCGAGACGCTGGCTCTGGCCATTGCACCCGTCATCGGTTACGACCAGACGGCGGTCTGCCTGCTCGAACACGAGCGCGCGACGGTCGTCATGATCGACAGCCATGTCGACGAAACCCGCACCGTCATCAAACACATCAGCGGCGGCTTCGACGGGCTGCGATCGTGGTTGACCAAGATGTTCGACCGCAGCGGTTGGCGTCCGCAGGCCGTTGTGGTGGTGGGCGCCGATAGCGATATCGACGGATTTTCATGGCAGCTTGAAAAAGCTTTGCCAGTACCGGTTTTCGCGCAGACGATGGCGCAGGTGACCGTCGCCCGAGGCGCGGCATTGGCGGCGGCCCGCAGCACCGAGTTCACCGACGAGCAGTTGATCGCGTGCACGGCGGACCCCGCACCCGCGGCCCCGCCCAGGCGCGGCCGCCTGTCCTATGCCGGGGCCGCGGCCGCATTGGCCACCGGTGTCGTCACCTTCGTCTCGTCGCTCGCGATGGCCGTCGGTATCCAGTTCGCTCCGGCCGCGGGGCAGGCCCCGGGCAAGGACCAGGCGCACCGGACGACACCGCAAGTGGCCGAGGCGGGCCGGCCCGCCGTTGCGCCCCCGCCGTCGATCGAGCCGTCGGTGCCGCGGCCGGCCGCCGGTGAACCCGTTTCGAGGCAGGACGCACCGGCGCCGGAGTCTGGCGAACAGCAACGCGAGGCCAACGAGCCGCAGCCGTATCTGACGCGGGTTCTCGAGCACATTCCCGGCGACACTGGTGAACCGGCCCCGCCGCCGGAACCGGCGCAGCCCTAAGCCGCCTCCAGCGGCGTCAAGCCATCACCGGCCCGGCGGCTGTCGGCGTCAGGCCGGCCGGATTGCTGTGCAGTAGTAGGTCTCGGCGTTGAAAAAGTCAGCGGTCGAAGGTATTTCGGAAATGCCGTTCGCCGCGAACAGCTCGTTTATGGTCTTGCGCTGCGTCTGCCAGCCGTGCTGGGTTAGGTAAGTTGCCACGTCGTTGCGCTCCACGTCGTAGCGCAGGTCGGCAAGCTCCACCTCGAACCCGTGTGCGCGCCAGCGCTGGGCGGCGAGCCCGATGACATCTGGCGCTTGCTCACCGTCTTCGCCCGGCCGGTTGCCGAAGATCTCGGCAGCCACCCGGCTCCCCGGCGTGCTGAGGTCGGTGATGTTGTCCAGCAGGCGGTCCTGGGCATCCGCGGGCAGGAATGCGAGCAGACCTTCGGCGATCCATGCGCTGGGCGCCGAGGGGTCGAAACCGGCCGCCCGCAACGCCGCCGGCCAATCCTGCCGGAGGTCGATCGCCACCTCGCGTAGGTCGGCCGTCGGGCGGGCACCCAGATCGGCCAGGGTGGCACTCTTGAACTGGATCACTTCGGGCTGATCTATCTCAAACACCGTGGCGCCGGCCGGCCACTGCAGCCGGTAGGCCCGCGCATCCAAACCGGACGCCAAGATGACGGCCTGACGGATTCCTGCGTCCATCGCGTCCCGGAAGAATGCGTCGAAGTACCGCGTCCGGGCTCCCATCAGGTCCGCCATCCGCTGCAAGCCCCAGACGTCGTCGGGGCCGTCGATGTCGGCCGCGTTGATGTCTCCGTTAGCCCAGCGGGCGAGGAACTCGATTCCCACGGCGCGCACCAGGGGCTCCGCGAAGGGGTCGTCGATCAGCGGCTCCTCGGCCTTCGAGGCAACCGCCCGCCCGGCAGCCACCATCGTGGCAGTTGCTCCGACGCTGGTTGCCAAATCCCACGAATCATTCTCTGTACGAGGCATTTCGACTTCTCCCGACGAGTCAAGCTAGTTGATACTTAGCTGCGGTAATGAATCCTCCACGAGGATACACTCGTCGGTGCGGACGCTGGTCGAGCTCAATCACCCTTGGCGTGCACCGCTTCGAAACGCAGAGATACCTCGTCAGCGACCCGGACCGAGCCCATCAGCAGCGAGTAGGGCTTGATTCCGAAGTCAGCCTGCGAGACGACCGACTCGGCAAACATCCGCCAGGACTCGCCGAGGTCCGCTGTGCCCAAATCGATTACGTGCTCACGCCGCTTCCCCCGAATACTCACTGTCCCGGTGAGGCGGTACCCGCGGGCGGTCTGCTCGATGCTGTCGGCGGCAAAGCGGATTTGGGGAAAGCGCCGGGCGTCGAGTGCACCCAACGCATTCGAGCGGACCAGAGCTTTCTCCGGTCCGGTAAGTCCCGTGACGCCGCCGCGACTGCCGACCACCTGGAAGGAGTCCACGTCGACCACGAGCTCGGCGGCGACGGGCTCGGCGCCCGACCATTCCACTGTTGCCTGCCAACGCGTCATCGCGATCGTGAGGCGATGACCCATCCGCGCTGCCCGCCCGGTGACGCCGGTATGCAGTAGTAGCTCACCGTTGGCGGCGTCGAGGGTCCACGGCCGGGTCACAGACCGACTGTATTCACTGGCTCAGCGCGCCGAATCTGAGATCTCAGTGCGCAACGGGGCAGTTGCCGGTCCCGTTGGTGCGGTAGTCAACCTGCCAGTGCTTGATTCCGTTGAGCCAGCCGGAGCGCAACCGCTCCGGCTTACCCACCGATTCCAGATCGGGCATGGCGTCGGCGATCGCATTGAACATCAGGTCGATCGTCATGCGCGCCAGGTTGGCCCCGATGCAGTAGTGCGCGCCCGTACCGCCAAAACCCACGTGCGGGTTGGGATTACGCAGGATATTGAAGCTGAACGGGTCGTCGAAGACTTCCTCATCGAAATTGGCCGAGCGGTAGACCATCACTACCCGCTGCCCCTTCTTGATCTGCACCCCGGACAACTCGTAGTCCTCCAGCGCGGTGCGCTGGAAGGACGTCACCGGCGTGGCCCACCGGACGATCTCATCGGCGGTGGTCGCCGGACGCTCGCGTTTGTAGAGCTCCCATTGATCCGGGAAATCGGTGAAGGCCATCATTCCCTGAGTGATGGAGTTGCGGGTGGTCTCATTGCCGGCCACGGCCAGCAGGATGACGAAGAAACCGAACTCGTCCTCGGAGAGCTTGTGGCCGTCGACGTCCGCCTGGATCAGCTTGGTGACAATGTCCTCCCCAGGGTTTTTCGCCCGGTCGGCGGCCATCTGCATGGCGTAGGTGATCAGCTCGACCGAGGCGCCCATCGCATCGTTGCGGGCGAACTCGGGATCCTGGTCTCCCACCATCTGGTTGGACCAGTGGAACAGCTTCATCCGCTCCTCTTGCGGCACGCCCAACAGTCCGGCGATGGCTTGCAGCGGCAACTCGCACGACACCTGCTCGACGAAATCGCCGGACCCTTCGGCCGCGGCGGCCGCGACGATCTGCCGAGCACGCTCGTTGAGGTCGTCGCGCAACCGCTCGACGGCGCGGGGGGTGAAACCGCGGGAGATGATCTTGCGCAGATGGGTGTGCTGCGGGGCGTCCATGTTGAGCAGCACGAATTTGCCTGTCTCACGCTGCTCGCGCACGGTGCCCTCTCGGTAGCGGGGCAGGGCGGTGTTCTCCAGACTGGAGAACACGTCGCTGCGCAGCGAGACCTCTTTGACGTCCTTGTGCTTGGAGATGACCCAGAAGCCGCCGTCGTCGAACCCGCCGCAACCGTCCGGTTGTTCGTTCCACCAGATTGGAGCGGTGCGGCGCAATTCGGCCAATTCTTCCACCGGCAACCGCACGGCGTGAATGTCGGGATCGGTGAAATCGAAGCCGGGAGGCAGATTCGGGACCGGCTTGGTGGTCGAGTTATCAATTGACACGGCCCACTCCTCGATACGAAGTCTTCTAGTCGCATGTCCTGTGCCAAATAAACCATCGCGACACCACAGTTGGGAAGCATTGGCACAACTTCGATCGGCCGAATTGCAACACGTTCAGTCGCCGGGACCGGCGTTGCGCGTGAGCGTCGCTCGGTGGGGCCTCGGTGGGGCCTCGGTGGGACTTGTGGCCTGCACCACAAAAGTTATGCTGTTGATCCAGGTCACCCGGCGCATGGACGGACCAGGTGACGCGTAGGCAAAGGGTGGACGCATGATTCGCGAACTACTCGCCGTCACCGCCGTGGCGGCCGGGGCGGTGACAGTGGCACCGAACGCGGCGGCCGGCTACGAGGGCGACGTACCCGGGATGAACTATGAGGCGTCGTTGGGCGCGCCGTGCGACAACTACGAGCGCTTCATCTTCGGGCGCGGCCCCAGCGGTCAGGCGGAGGCCTGCCATTTCCCGCCACCCAACCAGTTCCCCCCGGCGACCACCGGCTACTGGGTGATCTCCTATCCGCTGTATGGAGTGCAGAAGGCCGGCGCCAAGTGCCCCGGCCCGCAGAGCGCGGCGCAGTCCGAGGCCGGGCTTCCGATGTTGTGCCTGGGCGCCCAGGGATGGCAAGAGGGATGGTTCACCGGCGCAGGGTTCTTCCCGCCGTCGGGATAACGGCCATGCCCGAGCGTCCGTCGGCTCAGAATCCGATTCCGCAGAATCCGATTCCTCGGTGGCTGCGCTTCGTGCTGGCATCCGACCGGGCCGGCTCGGCCTGGTACATCGGCCTCGGTTTCTTCTTTGCTCCGGTGCTGGCCATGCTGTCGCCGTGGCCGACGATCACCGCCGTGCTGTGGGCGGTGATCGCACTGGCCGGTTTGTGGCTGGGACTGTTGGGCATCGCGATGGCCATCGGCCTGGCGCGGGTGTTGCGCTCGGGCGCCGAGATCCCCGAGGACTATTGGCGCGGCTTGGTGAACTACTGACAATCTAGAGTCGGAGCAAAGTCCCCCAACGATTAGGAGACTCCGATGGCGGTTAATCCCAAAGACGCGATAGACGCGGTGAAGGACATCGCGACCAACGCCGTCGACAAGGCGTCGGACATCGTAGAAAACGTCGGCGACATGATTCGCGGCGATATTGCGGGCGGCGCCAGCAGCATCGTCCAGAACTCCATCGACATCGCAACCCACGCAGTGGACAAGACCAAGGAGGTCTTGACCGGCGGCAACTACGACGTAGGGGAGGAGTAGCCGCCGCTAGACGACGGCGGCCTCGTTGAGTTCGTCGAGCCTGTTCGTCGCTTCCAAGTACTCCTGCACCCAGCGCTCGATCACGGTCGAGGTCTTCTCGACCTTTTGGAACTGACCGACCACCTGCCCGACGGGGTTGAAGGCGACGTCGACGGACTCGTTGGGGTACCTGTTGGTGGCGCGCACCGCCATACCGGACACCATGTACTGCAACGGCATTCCGAGCGGCTTCGGGTTGCCCGGCTGCTCCCAGGCCTCGGTCCAGTCGTTGCGCAGCATCCGGGCGGGCTTGCCGGTGAAGGAACGGCTGCGGACAGTGTCGCGGCTGCCCGCCTTGATGTAGGCGGCCTGCTGAACCGGGGTGTTCGAGGATTCCTCGACCATCAGCCACTGCGAACCGGTCCAGGCACCCTGGCAGCCCAGCGCCAGGGCCGCGGCGATCTGCTGACCACTGCCGATGCCGCCCGCTCCGAGGACGGGGACCGGAGCCACCTCCTTGACGACCTGCGGCCACAGCACGATGGAACCCACTTCGCCGCAGTGTCCGCCGGCCTCGCCGCCCTGGGCGATGATGATGTCGACGCCGGCATCGGCGTGCTTGCGTGCCTGCGACGGCGATCCGCACAGCGCGGCAACCTTGAGGCCGGCATCGTGGATGTGCTTGATCATGTCGGCGGGCGGAGTGCCGAGCGCGTTCGCGATCATCTTGACCTTCGGGTGCTTGAGCGCCACCTCGACCTGCGGCGTGGCCGTCGCCTCGGTCCAGCCGAGCAACTGCAACGTGTCGCCGTCACTGTCCTCGACGGGTACGCCGTGATCGGCGAGGATCTTCTTCCCGAAATCCAGGTGTTCCTGCGGCACCATCTTGCGCAGCGTCTCGGCCAGTTCCTCGGCGGACTGGTTGGAGTCCATGCCCTCGTACTTGTTCGGAATGACGATGTCGACGCCATAGGGGTGGTCGCCGATGTTCTCGTCGATCCAGTTGAGCTCGATTTCCAATTGCTCGGGCGTGAAGCCGACGGCTCCGAGAACGCCGAACCCCCCGGCCTTGCTGACCGCCACCACGACATCGCGGCAGTGGGTGAAGGCGAAGATCGGGAACTCGATGCCGAGTTCGTCGCAAATAGGGGTATGCATTACAACTCCTGGGATGCTCGCCGAATTGGAACGTGTTCTAGTTTAATACTTGCTGCGATGACGTGGCCAGGGGCCCCCGACTAGCCCGCCGCGACTACGACGTGTCGCCGCGAGTCGGTCACGCCGCCAGGGCCCGGCCTAACCACAGCATGAGGAAGACGAACATGCAGCCGGCGCAGATGAGGTGGTCGCGGCACACCGATCGCGCCAGCCGACTCTGTTCGCGCGCACTGTCGCTGCGGTGGCCCAGCCGGATTGCGTCGGGCACGGTCTGCGTCAACGCCAGCATTGTCGGGATGCCGGCGAGACCCGCCGACAGCAGCAACAGCCAGCCGGGATCTTCCGCGCGGGTTGATTGAAATCCCAACGCGGCCAACAGAGTCAACATGACGAGCGCAACCAGCCGGCTCATCGGTCGCGACGAGGTGGTCGCGCGGTGGTAATAGCCGGCGACGGAGGCCAGGACCGGCTCGGGCAATTCGTCATCGGCGGACCGGTGGCGCAGCACCTGCACGTCGAATATCAAGTCCATCCACAAGATCGCGAACAGGAATCCGCTGCAGGCCGTGAGCAACGCGCCCATGAGGTTTGCACCTCCCGTCAATCGGGTTCGGCACGGTACCCATTGTTTCGCAGCGGCCACGAAAAGCCACGGTAGCCACAAAATCACTTGCGCCACTTACGTTTCAGGGGTTTATCGGGCGGCAAACTTGTCAGTCTCCGGGTTTATCCTTCGAACATGCGTTCGACAGCTAGCTTGGCCTGGCTAGGTCAAATTCTCGACGCGGTCGACGCGGCGGACGATTGTCACGCCGCCCTGCCCGGTGACACGCCGACTCTCGCGGAGCTGCGCGCCGTCCTCGAACGTTATGTACTAATTGCGGGTCAACTCGACGCGCTTCGTGATGAGTTGACCAGCCCATTCACTCATCGAGAGCGCCGGCCATGACCCTGGCGAGCCGGGAGCAGATCGAGCAGGACTACGACGCGTTGCGCGCGGCGGTCTCCCGTGTCCAGCAGCACTCCTACGAGTCGATGACGAATCCGGAACTCCTCGGCCTGCTCGAAGCGATCGAACGCGAGACACGCAAACTCCACGTGCCCGGTCACCAGATGATCAACCAACTCGCCCGGCAGGCCACCTCCGACGAACTCGGCGGGAAACTCACCCACGCCTTGTCCGATCGTCTGAGCATCAGCCGGGCCGAGTCGGCACGACGAATCGCCGAGGCCGACGACCTGGGGCCACGCCAAGCGCTCACCGGTGAGCCGTTGGAACCACGGTTGGCGGCCACCGCGGCCGCCCAACGCGAGGGCGCCATCGGAACCGGCCAGATCGCGGTGATTCGCCAGTTCTTCGCTGCGTTGCCGTCCTGGGTGGACGTGGAAACACAGGCCATCGCCGAACGGCAATTGGCGCAACGCGGCACCGAGTTCCGCCCGGAGCAGTTGCGCAAGCTGGCGGACCGACTGGCCTGTTGCCTCAACCCGGACGGCATCTTCACCGACACGGATCGCGCCCGCCGGCGCGGATTGACATTGGGCAAGCAGGACATCGACGGGATGTCGCGGCTCTGCGGCTGGATCACCCCGGAAGCGCGCGCCACGTTGGAGGCGGTGCTCGCGAAGTTGGCCGCGCCCGGGATGTGCAATCCCGAGGACCTCGCGCCCATCGTCGACGGCGCGCCGGGGGAGGAGGCAATCGGACGGGACTCCCGCTCGACGAGCCAACGCAACCACGACGGGCTCAACGCCGCGCTGCGCGCGGTGCTGGCTAGCGGGGAACTCGGCCAGCACAACGGGCTTCTGGCAACCATTATCGTGAGCACCACGCTGCGCGAATTGGAATCCTCCAGCGGCAAGGCGCTAACGGCGGGCGGCACGCTGCTGCCCATGAGCGATGTCATCCGGATGGCCCGCCACGCGCACCACTACCTAACGATCTTCGACGACGGCCGCGCGATCGGCCTCTATCACACCAAACGGCTGGCCTCACCGGGACAACGAATTGTCCTGCACGCCAAGGACCGTGGTTGTTCGGCGCCCGGCTGCGAGGTCCCCGGGTATCTCTGCGAAGTTCACCATGTCGACGATTACGCCGTCTGCCGGACAACCGGCATGGACAACCTGACGTTCGCGTGCGGGCCACACCATCGGCTGATAAAGCCCGGCGGTTGGACGACCCGCAAACGCACCAACGGCGACATCGAATGGATCCCTCCGCCACACCAGGAGCGAGGTCAACCGCGCACCAACACGTTTCATCACCCAGAGACGTTGCTATGCGATGACGGCCCTTGATCGGCCCAGTCGGCAGCGGGTAGCGTAGTGCTGCCAATTACGAAACGGCAAGTAGCGTAATCGGCTTTCCCCGTCGAAAGGATCGGCTCGATGCGCAGCCCCTACTCCGGCCGCCCTTTCACCACGCCGACCCCGGAAATCGCGATGGCGCTGGAGGACCTCAGCATCCCGACGCTGCTGCTGTCGCTCGTGCACATCACCGGCGACCCGCGCTTCATCCGTGAGTACAAGCAAATGGGCATCTTCCTCAACGAGGTGCAAGGGTTCATGTCCGAAGAGGACAAGGCCCGCGCCCGCGCCGAGGCGCTCACCGTGATCACCGACTACCGCGACCGTGGCTGCCCCGAGCCCGCACCCCTGAGCTCGGACCTGATCCGGGAAATGCTGGACTGGGCGGCCTGCGAACACGTGCCCGACGACTACCTGCCGCTGGTCTCCGAAGAACTCGACCTGGACGGCCTCGACCCCCGCCGGCCGGCGCCGATACCCGCCGAGCAGGCGGCCGACCTCCCGGTGCTCGTTGTCGGATGCGGCGAATCCGGTCTGCTGGCCGGCATTCGGCTCAAACAGGCCAACATCCCGTTCACGATCGTCGAAAAGAACGCCGGCCCAGGCGGAACCTGGTGGGAGAACAGCTATCCCGGGGCCCGCGTCGATGTGGCGAACCACTTCTATTGCTACAGCTTCGAACCGAACAACGACTGGTCTCATTTCTTCGCCGAGCGCGATGAGCTGCAGCGCTACTTCACCGACGTGATGAAAAAACACGACTTGACCGAGCACATCCGTTGGAAAACCGAGGTTTTGGCCGCCGAATGGGACGACGACGACGGCACCTGGGCCGTCGCGGTGCGTGGCGCCGACGGGCAGATCACCGAACTACGGGCACGAGCCCTGATCACCGCCGTCGGCCAGCTCAACCGACCGCAGATCCCCGAATTCGACGGTGCAGCAAGCTTCGCCGGCCCATCGTTCCACTCCGCCGCCTGGGATCATTCGGTCGACATTAGCGGTAAGCGGGTTGCACTCATCGGTGCCGGCGCCAGCGGCTTTCAGATCGCGCCGGCAATCGCCGGCGACGTCGCGCAGCTGACCGTGTTCCAGCGGACCGCGCAGTGGATGTTCCCGAACGCGATGTACCACGACCAGGTCGGCGACGGCGTGCGTTGGGCAATGCGGCACCTGCCGTGCTACGGACGTTGGTACCGCTTTCTGGTCCTGTGGCCCGGCTCGGACAAGGGTCTGGACGCGGCGGAGGCCGACCCCAACTATGCCGATCAACAGGCGGCGGTCAGCGACATCAACGCCGCCGCGGCAATGATGTTCTCGCAATGGATCACCAGCCAGGTCGGCGACGACGAGGAGCTGTTGGCCAAGGTGATGCCCGACTATCCCGCCTGCGGCAAACGGACCCTGCAGGACAACGGCAGCTGGCTACAAACGCTGCAGCGTGACAACGTCGACCTCGTCCGCACCCCGATCCGGAAGATCACGGCGCACGCAGTGGTGACCGACGACGGCGTCGCGCACGACGCCGACGTCCTCGTCTACGCCACCGGATTCCGACACACTGACGTGCTGTGGCCGCTGAAAGTGGTCGGCCGCAACGGAATTGACCTGCACGAAATGTGGGGGAGCCGACCGTACGCCTACCTGGGCATCATGGTTCCAGACTTCCCCAACTTCTTCATCATCTACGGGCCCGGGACCCACCTCGCCCACGGCGGCAGCCTGATCTTCCAGTCCGAGCTGCAGATGCGCTACATCGATCAGTGCCTGAAGCGGCTGGCCGAACCCGGCGTGCACTCGATCGAATCCACGGCCGAGGCGGCCAAAGATTGGCATCGGCGAACGCAGCAACAGATCAAGAAAATGGTGTGGTCACACCCCGCGGTCAAGCACTCCTACTTCAAGAACGCAGACGGGGAAATCCACACCGTCAGCCCGTGGCGGCTCAACGAGTACTGGGCCGCGGTCCGTGAGCCGGACTGGTCCCAATTAGTTGTGCGGCACCGTAATTCGTAGTCAGGAAGTGAGCACCCCGCCATGCGTACGGTAGTCGTCGACGGCCCCCGCAATATCCGGATCGACACCCGCCCGGATCCGGCCGTGCCCGGTGTCGGCGGAGCGATCGTCGAAGTCGCCGCCGCCGGCATCTGCGGATCCGATCTGCATTTCTACGAAGCCGACTTCCCGATGCCCGACCCGATCGCGTTGGGGCACGAAGCAATCGGAACGGTCGTGGACGTCGGCCCCGACGTACGCACGGTCCAACCCGGAGATCAGGTGATGGTGTCGTCGGTGACCGGATGCGGCAGTTGCCCGGGATGCGCCACCCGCGATCCGGTCCTGTGTTACGCCGGCTTTCAGATCTTCGGTGGCGGCCTGCTCGGCGGCGCGCAGGCCGACCTGCTCGCCGTCCCGGCCGCGGATTTCCAGCTGTTGAAGGTGCCCGAGGGGATCACCACCGAGCAGGCCCTGCTGCTCACCGACAACCTGCCCACCGGCTGGGCGGCGGCCCAGCGCGCCGACATTCCGCTGGGTGGAACCGTGGCGGTGTTCGGTCTGGGCGCGGTCGGTTTGTGTGCCCTGCGTAGCGCTCTGTTTCAAGGCGCTGCAACAGTTTTCGCTGTTGACCAGGTGGACGGCCGGTTGCACCGCGCCGCGGGATGGGGGGCCGCGCCGATCAAAGCGCCGGCGGTAGAGGCGATCCTGGCCGCGACCGGCGGCCGCGGCGCCGACGCCGTGATCGACGCAGTCGCCACGGACGCCTCGCTGACGGATGCGCTCAACGCAGTACGGCCTGGCGGCACCGTTTCGGTGGTCGGGGTGCACGACTTGAACCCGTTTCCGCTCAACGCACTGGGTTGCTTGATTCGCAGCATTACCCTGCGGATGACCACGGCGCCGGTGCAGCGCACCTGGCCCGAGCTGATTCCGCTGTTGCAGTCCGGGCGGCTCAACGTCGACGGCATCTTCACCACGTCGTTGCCGTTGCACGAAGCGGCCAAGGGCTATGCCACCGCGCAGGCACGGTCCGGCGACGATGTCAAGGTGCTGCTGACGCCCTAGTCGGCGTCCCGGCGGGCGTCGCGGCGAACGTGGTTCGCCAGGTAGCGCAGGGCCCGCCTCGGCCGGCGGCGACGCACCGACGCCAGGCACATCACCGGCCAGCCGTGCACCGCCGCCGCGGCGGCCAGGCCCGAACGCGGGTTGACCGGTCGCGGAAAACCCACCACCGACATGGCCGCGGCATCCTCGTCGCCGTCGGCGTAAAAATAACTGCGCTGCAGCGCGACGCCGTTGTCGATGCAGAACTGTTGTACGGCAGATGCTTTGGATGTGCCCCAGACGATCGGCCTGACGATATCGCCGGTCAGCCGTCCGCGCTCGTCGAGTTCGAAATGGTTGCATTGCACGTTGCGAATGCCCAGAAAACGCGCGACCGGCAGCACCTGCATGGACAGCGCCGACGAACTCAGCACCACGGTGTGGCCGCGTTGCTGATGTGCTTCGACGATGTCGCGCATGTGCGAATACATCCGCACGGCAACACGTTCGACGAACAACCGCTCACCCACCTCGTCGAGGTCACGCAGCGATTCGCCCCGCAGATAACTCGCGGCCCGGACGATGAGGTGCTCGAACTCGAGGCGCCCGAAACGGTAGCGGAGCGCGGCGTCGAAGGCGCCGAGCACCTCGCCGATCCCGGCCTGCCTGCGCCTGATTCGCTCACCGAGGTGAACGGCCGCGGTGAAGCCGTCGACCAACGTGCCGTCGAGATCGAAGATCGCACCCACACTGGGTCCTGCTGAGCTGGCCACGATCTCGGCAATGGCGTCGGCGGGCGAGAGTCTCGTCATCGTGGCCATGTTGACTCCCGCTACCGGGTCGCGGTGATGTACTGCGAGTGCATGAAGCTGTCGATTTTCACGTCGACCTCGGGCGGCGTCAGACCATAGCCCTGCTGCAGATTCAGCGTGGTACGCACCGGGGCGACGGACCAGCCGTGCCCGGCCAGCCACTCGGCGGGGTCACCCTTGGGCTCGTAGGTCAGGGCGGAAAAGTCCACGTTGCCCGACATGTTGACACCGGGATGGTCGTTCTCCAGCGCGGCGAGCTGCTCATGGTCGAGTCGCGATCCCAGTGCGCCGATAGCGATTCGGCTGCCGGGAGCACTGAGCCCACTGATCCGGGTGAATAGCGTGTTTTGGGCCTCGTCGGTCAGATACGGCAAGATTCCCTCCACCGACCAGGCACTGGGCATTTCGGTGTCAAAGCCGGCCGCTTCCAACGGCCGGGACCAGTCGGTGCGCAGGTCGGCGGCGACCTCGACGCGGTCGGCGCGGGGCGCCGCACCATGCTCGCCCAGCACCCGCGCCTTGAAGGCCAGTACCTTTGGCAGGTCGATCTCGAAAACGATTGTCCCGGGAGGCCATTCAAGGCGATAGGCCCGGGAGTCCAATCCCGCCGCGACGATCACCGCCTGCCGAATACCGGCCGCACCCGCGGAGCCGAAGAAATCGTCGAAAAATCGTGTCTGCACGCCGTACAACCGCGGAAATGCGGTCTCGTCGTCGTTGCTTCCGGGATTGGCAAGCGCATTCGCCAAATACGGGTCTTGTGCGGCCGCGATGAAAACCTTTGCGTATTCGTCTCGGACCAACGGCCGGGGGCTCAGAGCGTGCACGGCACGCCAACCGGCCACCAGCAGGGCCGTATATCCGACGCTGCTGACGATGTCCCATTGGTCGTCATCGGAACGCAGCGAGCCGAATTCGGGCCCAGTGCTCATGGATCGCCCCTCCCGGTGTGCGCCGACCTCACCACGGTACCCGCGGCGGCGCTCTCACAGTTCCAAAAGCACTGTTACCGGTCCATCGTTGACCAATTCGACCTGCATGTGCGCGCCGAACAGGCCGGTCTCGACCGCGGCACCCAACCCGCGCAACGCGTCGGCGAACGCGGCAACCAGCGGCTCGGCGACCGCTCCGGGAGCGGCAGCGTTCCAGGAGGGTCTGCGGCCCTTCGCGGTGTCGGCGTACAGCGTGAATTGGCTCACCACCAAGACCGGTGCGCCGACGTCCGCGGCGGCGCGCGCATCCGCGAGAATACGTAGCCTCCACAGCTTTTCGGCAAGGCGCTGCGCCTTGGCGGGGTCGTCGTCATGGGTCACCCCGACGAACGCCAGCAACCCCTGACCTTGGGGCCGGATAGCGGCGACCAGCTGGCCGTCGACCGTCACCGCCGCTGACGAGACTCGTTGCACCAGAACCCGCATGGCTCGATGCTGCCAGGCCGGACAGGTAGGCTCGTCGAGTGTCTGTCCTAGTCGCATTTTCTGTCACTCCGCTGGGCGTGAGCGATGGCGTGAGCGAGCTCGTTGCCGACGCGATTCGCGTGGTGCGCGAGTCGGGTTTGCCGAACGAAACGAACGCAATGTTCACCGTCATCGAGGGCGATACCTGGGACGAGGTCATGGGCGTCGTCCAGCGCGCCGTCGACGTGGTGGCCGCTCGAGCACCGCGGGTCAGCACCGTCATCAAAGTGGACTCGCGCGCCGGTGCCAAAGACGCGATCACGCAGAAGGTGGCGACGGTCGAGCGCCACCTGGCCGAGGGTTAACACCGGTAGCGGCTCGCGCCAGTAGGCTCATGCCGGTGAGCGCACGCGCGGGCATTGTCGTCACCGGAACCGAGGTCCTTACCGGGCGAGTCCAGGACAGGAACGGCCCGTGGATCGCCGACCGACTGCTGGAACTGGGCGTGGAGCTCGCCCACATCACGATCTGCGGCGACCGGCCCGCCGACATCGAGGCACAGCTACGCTTTCTGGCCGACCAGGGCGTGGATCTGATTGTCACCAGCGGTGGTCTGGGGCCCACGGCAGACGATATGACCGTCGAGGTGGTGTCCCGCTTCTGTGGGCGTGACCTGGTCTTGGATAAGGAAGTCGAAGACAAGATCGCCACCATCCTCAAAAGGGTTATGGCACACTTCGATTCGAAGAGCTTCGAGGCGGTGCGTGCCGCAAACCGCAAGCAGGCGATGATTCCCGCCGGTGCGCAGGTACTCGATCCGGTCGGTACCGCACCGGGCGTCGTGGTACCCGGAAAGCCGACGGTGATCGTCCTTCCCGGCCCGCCCCGCGAGCTGCAGCCGATGTGGCACAAGGCCATCCAGACCCCTGGCGCTCAGCAGGCGATTGCCGGCCGCACGATCTACCGCCAGGAGACCCTGCGGATGTTCGGGCTGCCCGAGTCGGGGCTGGCCGAGACATTGCGCGACGCCGAACAGGCCGTACCGGGATTTGACGCGCTGGAGATCACCACCTGCCTGCGGCGGGGCGAGATTGAAATGGTCACCCGCTACGAGCCGCCCGCATCTGAGGCCTACGCCCGATTGAGGCAGCTGATGCGGGATCGACTCGGCCAGCAGCTGTATTCCGAAGACGGGTCGCAGGTCGACGACGTAGTTGCCCGCCTACTGACCGGCCGCCGGATTGCGACCGCGGAGTCCTGCACCGCCGGGTTGGTCGCCGCCCGGCTGACCGACCGACCCGGCTCGTCCGGCTACGTGATGGGTGGCGTCGTGAGCTACTCCAACGACGCCAAGATCGGATTGCTCGGCGTCGAGCCCGCACTGATCGAAGCGCATGGCGCCGTGTCCGAACCGGTGGCCGAGGCGATGGCGGCGGGCGCGGCCCGGCGCTTCGACGCCGATACCGCCGTCGCCATCACCGGCATCGCCGGACCGGGCGGCGGCACCCCGGACAAGCCGGTCGGAACGGTCTGCTTCACCGTGCGACTGGGCCCGCCCGGCTCCGTAGGCCGCAGTCACACCCGCACGCTGCGACTGCCCGGTGATCGCTCCGACATCCGGGAGCGCTCGACCACGGTCGCGATGCACATGCTGCGTCGCGCGCTGAACGGCGAACCTCCGCTCTGATCACCGCACTTCTGTTGGCAGAAAAGCGGTTTGCGCCGTCCCAAAGCGGATTCCGGTCGCGTCCTTGCCGATCAGCGTCAAAAACGCCACCGCCAGCAACACCGGCACGATCGTGACCGCCAACGCGAACGGATAACCGTGCGACTCTGCCAGGTGTTCCTGGATCGGCAGGTTGAATGCGGCGAGCAGATTGCCGAGCTGATAGGTGACACCGGGGTAAAGACCGCGGATGGCGTCCGGCGACATCTCGGTCAGATGCGCGGGAATCACGCCCCAGGCCCCTTGTACGCAGACCTGCATCAAAAACGACCCGAGACACAGCATCGCCGCGGTGCGTGAAAAGGCGAACATCGGCACGATCGGCAGGCCCAGTATGGCGCAGAAGACCACCGTGTAACGGCGGCTGAACCGCTGCGACATGGAACCGAAGAACAGTCCGCCGATGATCGCACCGACGTTGTACAGCACCACAATCCACTTGACCGTCACGCCGTCGAGGCCGGCACCGTGGTTGGCCGTAGAACTCAGGAAGGTCGGGTACACGTCCTGCGTGCCATGGCTCATCCAGTTGAAAGCGGTCATCAGCAGCACCAGGTAGACGAAGCGGCGGATGATGGCGCGGTCGCGCAGCACGTCGCGGATCTTGGTGTTGGTGAGCTTCATTTGGTCCTGGGCGGCTTCCCACACCTCGGACTCTTGCACCCGGTACCGGATGATCAGGCTGATCAACGCGGGAATGATCGACAGCCCGAACAGCCAGCGCCACGATAGGCCCAGCCAGTCCAACACCACCAGAGATCCCAGACTCGCCAGCAGATAGCCGAACGCGTAGCCCTCCTGCAGCAGCCCGGAGAAAAACCCGCGCCGCTCGACGGGAACCTTCTCCATTGCCAATGCGGCACCCAAGCCCCATTCGCCGCCCATGCCCAGCCCGTACAGCAGCCGCAGGATCACCAGGACGGTGAAGTTGGGCGCGAACGCACACAGGAAGCCGACCACCGAATAAAAGATCACGTCGACCATCAGCGGAGTCCGCCGCCCGACCCGGTCGGCCCACAAACCGAATAGCAGGGCACCGACCGGGCGCATCATCAGTGTCGCCGTCGTGATAAACGCGACTTCGGCCTTGCTGTGATGGAAGGTCTTTGCGATATCGGCGTAGACGAACACCACGATGAAGTAATCGAAGGCGTCCATCGTCCAACCGAGCATTGCCGCGATGAACGAATTGCGTTGATCGGCACTGATCTTTTGTGTTGTCACGAAAGCATCCTGGCGCACACTACGCGCCCGCGCGAGCCTGTTCCACACTGAAAACAGCAAGAGTAAGTTGCCGATACATGCGGATTATCGACGCCGATGGACACGTCGCAGAGAACTCTTCGTTGGCGATCGAAGCAATCAAGCGCTGGCCCGACCACGTCAAGCCCAGCACCGATCGGCGGCTGGGACTGATGATCGAAGGCCGTAACTATCCGGAGGATCGCGGGCCGGGCGCCGGTTGCCCGCCCGAGCACGGGATCAGCAAGTCGCCCAACATCAACTGTTCGTCGCCCGAAGGGGTGCTCGGTGACGCCGACCGCGATCACATCGACACCATGGTGCTCTATCCGAGCCTCGGGCTCTGCGCGCCCAGCCTGGAAGATCCGCAGTTCGCCGCGGGCTTTGCCCGCCTCTACAACCAGTGGATCGCCGACTACTGCGCCTCGTCGGGGGGCCGGCTGCGCGGCGTGGCGGTGACGCCGGTCGAACACGGGCAGCTGGCAATCGACGTCATAGCCGAGGCCAAAGAGCTCGGTCTGGTGGCCGCGCTCGTCCCGCCGGCGCTGAAAACTCGCAACCTCGACCATGCGGATCTCGACCCGTTCTACGCCGCCGCCGTGGACCTCGAGATGCCGCTGGGCATTCACGGCGCCCCGGGAATTCACCTGCCGAAGATCGGCGTGGACCGCTTCACCAACTACATCCAGGTGCACTGCATCAGTTTTCCCTTCGACCAGATGACGGCGATGACGGCGATGGTCTCCGGGGGCGTCTTCGAGCGCCATCCCCGGCTGCGGGTGGCGTTCCTCGAGGCGGGTGCGGGCTGGGTCCCGTTCTTCATGGACCGCCTGCACGAGCATTACCAGAAACGAGGGAACTGGGTCGAGCACGGCTGGCGCCGCGATCCGCATGAGTACCTTTCGGCGGGAAACATCTTCGTGACGTGCGAGCCCGAAGAACCGATCCTGCCCGGGGTGATCGACGTGTTGGGCGCCGAATTCATCATGTTCGCCAGCGACTATCCACACTGGGACGGCGAGTGGCCGGAGAGCACCAAGCACCTGCGCACCCGCGCGGACATCAGCGATGACGCGCGGGAAAAGATCGCTAGCCGCAACGCGCAGCGGTTCTACAACCTGAATTGACCCACAGCATTCTCAAGACGGGGCGGGTCCGCACCGCTGACACATCGCTTTGCGACGCCAGCGCGCCGGGACAGCGCGGACAAGCCGAAACCCCCGGAGTTTCCTGCGCACCAGAAATGGGAGGATCGGGGTCATGAAGGCGTTCCTGCTTCGTGCGGTGGTGACCGGGTTTGCGCTCTGGCTGGTCACGCACTTCGTCCACGGGATCGGGTTCGTCGGCGGTGACACGAAGCTGCAGCGGGCCGGCATCATCTTGGCCGTCGCCGTGATCTTCGGTCTGGTCAACGCGTTCATCAAGCCGATCGTCCAGATCTTGTCGATCCCGCTGTACATCCTCACCCTGGGTCTGTTCCACATCGTGGTCAATGCGCTGATGCTGTGGATCACCGCCCAGATCACCGAGCACACGACGCACTGGGGATTGGCCATCGACCACTTTTGGTGGACGGCGATTTGGGCCGCGATCCTGTTGTCGATCGTCAGCTGGTTGTTGTCCTTGGTGGTCCGCGATGTCAACCGCCGCACCCGCTGACCGTCACCGCGCTGGTCGCTTCACGGCGAACGCGCGGGCCAGTTGGCATCCTCGGTCGTGAAAACCCGGTTGGTGTGCCGTGTTTCGGTCGCAAACGGCCGGCGGTGTGTTGGCCGTGATTTGCTCAGCGTAGTCATAAGCGGTATCCATCAACCCGCGGCGACGATCGGGTTGGATACCGGAAAGCGGTACAACACCGCATGAACGGCGTCGGGCGCGTCCCGCGCCTCGGGCTCGGGCCGATCTTTGGCGCTGATGCTTCACCGGTTCGGTTTGTCATTGCTACCGTTACTGAAATAGTAAGGGTTTCAGTGTCCTTCGGCCGTACGGCGGCCACGCGAAATTCATCGATTTGCACAATTCATGCCGCGAAATACCCATTCCACATATGCTTGGCCGCGACGCGAAAACCGACGGGGGTCGGTTTGATGACGACCCCGCCGACCTTATTCGGGATAAGGGCGGCGTCGCCCTAACAGCCTACGACGACGGGATGTCGCGAAGATGGATACTGCCGCGAGGGGAATTTCGCCGCCCCACAACGGCCGCGGCTACGTCGGTGACGAGCCGAGTGGTCTGCGCGCCGTCGCCGAGCGGGCGGGTTCCTCGGTGGTCATCACGGTCGGCGGTGACATCGACGCCAGTAACGAGCGCACCTGGCAAGACCTGCTGAGCCGCAACTCCGCTGAAATCGTTGCGCCCGGTCCATTCGTCATCGACGTGCGCGAGCTCGACTTCATGGGCTCGTGCGGCTATGCCGCGCTTGCGCACGAGGCGGTGCAGTGCCGCAACCGCGGTGTCGCGCTACGGCTGGTCACCCACCAGCCCGTGATGGCCCGAACCATTGCCGCGTGCGGGCTGCGCCGGTTGCTGCCGACCTACGCGACGGTCGAGACGGCCCTCGCGCCGGTCAGCGAGCAGGGCTGACCAGGCGCACCACGTCGCGGGCGCATCCCCAGGACAGGGTGACGCCATTGCCACCGTGGCCGTAGTTGTGGACGCAGCGCGCCGTCCCGAGCGTCTCGACTTCCAGTCGCACAGTGGGCCGGCCGGGCCGTAGGCCGGCGATCGTCTCGACCACCTCGGCATGGCGTAGCTTCGGTTCGACCCGGCGGCAGCGCTCCAGGATGCGATCGGTGATGCCAGGCTCGGGGGTGGTGTCCCAGCGATCGGCGATGCTGATTCCGCCACAGACCACCCGACGCGGGTGCGGGAAGTAGCAGGCCCACTCCGGACCGGTAGTGATCTCTAAAAAGAGTTGCTGCAGACCAGGATTCGCGAGCACCACATGCTGGCCGAACAACGGCCGCACGGTGTTGTCACCAACCAGGGTGCGCGCGCCGAGCCCAGTGCAGTTGATGACGATCGGCGCCTCGTCGGCGGCTTCGGCCAACGACCGCACCGGATGTTCCTCGATCTCGCAACCGGCCGCGGCAAGCCGACGCGTGAGGTACTCGAGGTAGTGCGGCATGTCGATCATCGGCACGGTGGCCCGGAAACCGACCTCGTACCCGTCCGGCAGCTCGGCTGGCTCCGCGGGCCGAAGTTGCGGAATCAACCGCGCGGCCGACGACATCGCCTCGCTCGCGCTCAATTCCCCGACGCTCAGCGCCGGCGCCAGACGCACCCCGGTGTCGGGATCGGTGGCGAGTTCGCGAAACACCCCGAGCGAGAACTCGGTCCACCCGAGGGTTTCGACGGCACGCTCAACGGGACGCGGGGGAATCCATACCGCACCGGCAACAACCGAGGTCGTCTGCTGGGGCGGTGCGGCCGTCCAGACCCTAACCGGCCATCCGGCCTCGGCCAGGCACAGTGCCGATGTCAGTCCGCTGACCCCGGCCCCGACGACGATGATCTGCGCGCTGGAGCCGTCGGCCACGGTCAGGTACCGGGTACGCGCTGTCCGTGCGGCGCGAGCAAGCCGTTGAGACCCCCGATGATGCCCTGGACCTGGGCTCCGGCGACCGGCCCGGCGACGTCCGGGGGCGGTGTGGCGTCCGGGGTCAGCTGCCAGGGCTGGCAACCGTCGGTCTTGAACGCCTTGTCCGTCGGCTCGATCCGGACAACCTGCGGCTTCTTGGTGAGCGAGTTATCGATCAGGGCACCGTCGGGGTTGGACGTCCGCTTCCAGTAGCAGGTGCCGTCGCCGATGGGGCCGGCGCTGCTGTAGATGCCGGGCACGATGTCGGTGCCGACGGCGTACAAACCGTCCTTGTCCATAACCGTCTTCGGCGCCGCGGGTGCCGGCGCGGCGCCGGGTGATGGCGATGCGGACGGTGTCGCGGGTGCCGGTGACGCCGCTGGCGATGGGGATGCCACCGGGCCGGGAGCCGGTCCGTGTGTCTCGTCCGGGTCCGCATTGGCAACGACCGCGGCCGCGGCCCACCCCGTGATCAGCAGACCCGCAACCGCAATCCGTGTCGCAGTCGGTATTCCACCCATAGAAATCGAGGGTACCGAGTCGGGAACCTAATTCATACCGGTGTGAAATCCGTCGGGCGGCGGCAACGGTCAGGCAAGCCGCCGCACCTTGCTCGCGTAGCTGAGCGCGTGCGCATAGGTCTGCAGGTTGTCCCGCGAAATCTTGGCGTGTACCGGGCGTTCGAGGAAAAACCGCAGCACCGGGTTATAGGCGTGATGGGTCTCGTGAAAGGTCAGCACGGTGCTGCCGTCGGGTTGTTCCTCGAGCCGGTGATAGCCCTCGGCGCGCGACCACAGCGGGGCGCCGACGGCGACATACCGCGACAGCTTGTTCAGCTCGGCCTCGGTCACCGTTTCCCAGGACCGTGCCCTGCCGCCGGTCAGCAGGTATTTGGGAACTTCGAAGACGCAGGTACGGACCAGCCCCTGGCCGGCTTCATTCCCCTCGTTGAGGATTTCCATGCTGCCGGTCGGCCAGGTGAGCACCCGTGGCCGCGGCGCGTTCGGCGGCACCGGCGGGTGCAGCACCCGCCACACTTTGCGCGGCGGCGCATCGACGTGGAATCGCACGGTGTAGGACTGCATCACGGTTCTCCGGCAGGCTGTTTCCAGGTATCCCAATATGTGACGGTCTCCGCTGGTGGCCGCGTGGCCGGGCGGAAGTCGGTACCGATCGTGTAGGCGACCGGGAACAATGCCGCCTGCGTGACGGTCGGCGGAATCCCGAGCAGCTCGC
Organism: Mycobacterium simiae; assembly: GCF_010727605.1. Classification (NCBI taxonomy): domain Bacteria; kingdom Bacillati; phylum Actinomycetota; class Actinomycetes; order Mycobacteriales; family Mycobacteriaceae; genus Mycobacterium; species Mycobacterium simiae. Next base: position 5,404,428 of record NZ_AP022568.1, on the reverse strand, counting down.
CGACCTCGTACTCCTTGAACAGATGCATCGTCGTCCACACCGACCCCAGCCCACGCGAGCGCAGTGCCAGCAGAAAGCTCCAGCCGGCCGGGATGATCGAGGCCCACGCGGCGGCGGCAATGCCGGGTTCGGCGGTGTCGATGCGCTGGGTGAGACACGGAATGACGTGCACCGGGACCCGGGCCAGGGTGTCGGTCAGGGCCCGCGCGCTTTGGTACACCCGCCGCGTTTGGGGGTCGGTCGCGGTGTCGGCCGCCTGCCCCAGATATTGGGCCCCGATGCCGCGGTAGATCTCGGCGATCGCGGCTCGCTTCTCCGGATCGGTGATCACCAGCCAGCGCCAGTCCTGCGCGTTGCTGGCCGTGGGTGCCTGCATCGCCAGTCGGATGCACTCGAGGATGACGTCGCGACCGACCGGACGGGTCAGGTCAAGGCGTTTGCGAACCGACCGCGTGGTGCTCAGCAGCTCGTCGACGGTGGCGATATCCATTGGTTCCTTCCGGATGCCTGGCTAGAGGTCGGTGGCACAAGCTCGCGCTGCTCGGGCGCCACGATGCTCTGCTGGTGGGCGCCGCGGATCATGCGTTCGACCATGCCGCCGAGTTGTGGCCGCAGCGTCCAGATCATGGCGGCCTCGCCACCGGGGCCCGCCGGCATGTTGAGCCTTGCCATCGCCGAACTCCTGCCCGGTTAAGGACGGGTACCGAGTCAGCAAACCAGATCCTCGAGCGGGCTGTCTAGGCCGCTCACCTCGGCTGATTGTGCATTCGCCGCACCGGGCCTGGACGCCCGCAACCGGGCGGCGTTACGGTCCGTGCAGCGGCCTGCAGCCCGGCGCCGCCGATTGGGAGGTCTGTGCGTGCTGTTCATGCACGAACTACACACGGTGCGCGGCCGCAAGGAGGACGAGTTCGAGGCGGCGTTCCGCGACGCATGGATGCCGTTGCTGGGACGTGGCGACGACGCCCGGTTGCTGTGGTACGCCAACCAGGCGCACGGCAGCGGGCCCGCGTACACCGTCGTGACCGTCACCGCCGTACGCGACGGGGCGGCGTGGGAGCAGTTGAACCTGCGGGTGCAAAAGGGTGATCTGCAGGACTGGCTGCATCACGTCGACGAGCTGCGACACGAGGTCCAAGCGAAGCTGCTGATGCCGCTGCCGTGGTCACCTTTGCACGACGTGGCGCTCGACGAGATTCCGGTCGACGGCCGAGAACACGAAATGACGCTGTACATGGAAGACACCATGTGGCCCTACGAGGACAAGTTCGACGAATACATCGTCCGCTGCGGCGACGTGTACGCGAAGAGCCTGGAAGAGCCGTCGTCGATGCTGACGATGCACGCCGCATTCCAGCCCGCCCTCGGCAGTCATGTGCGGCGCGAGGTCATCCTGATGCAGCGGATCAGTCGGCCGGACGCGCTGCTCGACCTGCTGCGCAGCCATATCCCCGCCGAGTACCGGGCGCCGGGCACCTGGATGTATGACGCCCTCGACCTGCGCGACCAGTGGACCAGCCGGTTACTGCGCACCTCCGAATGGTCACCTCTTTTTTAGGGGTCCTGAGCTTTTTTAGGGGTCCTGAGCATCACCGGCCCAGGATGCGGGCGGCATCACTGGCCATGTCGCGCACGATCTCGCCGGCCGGCCGAACATCGCGAACGAGTCCGATCGCCTCGCCGATCGGCAGGGTGACACTGTTAAAGTCCTCCACCGCGACGGCTTTCTCGAAAGAGTTCAGCACCTCCGGTAAGCGCGTCACGAGTTCATGCTCGTTGCCATGCCACGTCTCGATCAACGAATTTCTCAGCACCCGCCCGTTATATTCCGGCGGCCAATCCGCTTGTCGTACACGGTCATAGACTTGCGTGCGAACAGTGTCGTCGCCACTTGCCTCGATGATTCGCTGCAGAGCTCGCGGCGATACCAGTGCCTCCGCCGACGCGACAAACCTGCTTCCAACCAGCACACCGTCGGCACCGAGCGCCAGCGCCGCCGCAAGGCCGCGGCCGTCGGCGATACCGCCGGCCGCCACCACCAGCGTTTCGGGTGAACGCTCGGCAACCAAGTCGACCACCTGGGGCACCAACGTAAATGTGGAGCGCAGAGCCATTCCGTGCCCGCCGGCCTCGCCGCCCTGGGCCACTATGACATCCGCACCGGCGTCGATGGCCTGGCGTGTCTGCTCGAGTGTCTGAACCTGACAGGTGAAGGGGACACGGGCGCCGAAAATGCGGTCGGCGAACGCGCGTGGATGACTGAACGACGACATGATCGTGACCGGCTGCCGCGCTAAAGCTATGTCCAGCAGTTCGGGATCGCGGGCCGCACTCCAGGTGATAAAGCCGCATCCGACCCTTGCTCCGTCGGCCAAATCGAATTCGCGTTGCAACCATTGGGCGTCACCGTATCCTCCACCGATCAGCCCCAGGCCGCCTGCTGCTGTCACCGCAGCTGCGAGCCGCCCCCCGGAGACCACGTCCATCGGCGCGAGCAGGATCGGGTGCTGGATGCCAAAGAATTTCGCAAGACGGGTCGTCAGCGTCGTGCTCATTGCAGTTCTCCAGTGAGGAATTGCGCCCGACCGTGACCGAAAGACCAATCCGCGTCTGTATTTTCGGCGATCGACACGATCAGATCGGCCGGGTCGACCCCGCATCGCTCGGCGAGGTTGGCCGCCAGCAACTCGTAGAATCGTTCCTTCATCGCGCGGGTGCGCCGGCGGCTGACCACATGCACAATCACCAGCCGCGTCGAGCGGTCGATGCCGAGACCGGTGTCCCAGGCGACAATCTCGTGCGCTGGATGAGTGCGCACCACCTGGTAGCGGTCACCCGGCGGCACCTCAAATGCGTCGACGACGGCGTCATGCGCGGCGTCCAGCAACGCCTGGATCTCCGACGGGCTGCGACCGTCGATCTGGTCGAGGTACAGCAGCGGCATTTTCCCTCCTTCAGTGCGCCTCACCCCCGACGTTAGGGCCGCGACACAGGGCTGTGAAATGCCTGTCGTGCGGTATCTATGCTTGTCAGGCATGGGCGTGCTGGATGGTGGCCGCGTCGAGTTGCGTCACCTGCGCGCGTTCGAAACGGTGTCGCGACTGCAGTCGTTCACGCACGCGGCCGATGAGCTCACGATCACCCAGCCCGCCCTGAGCCGCACGATCCGCCAGTTGGAGGACGCGCTCGGCGTCACCCTGCTCGATCGCAGCTCGCGGCACGTGGAGATGACCGATGCCGGGCGGGCGTTCTTCGAACACGTCGAACGGGTGCTGGCCGAACTCGAACGCGGCGTGGACGCCGTGCGGCGCCGGGGCAGTATTCGTCTGGGCTTCAGTTGGTTGTTGCCCGACCCGTGGGCGCAGGACACCGTCGCCCGATTCGAGCGGGCCACTGGAACGACGGTCAGTTTGATCCGGACCGATGATGCGCTGGCCGCGGTGCAGCAGGGCAGGGTGAATATCGCGGTGGTACGCGGCCAGGTGAGCTCGACCTCGGTGCGCGTCGTGCACTTGTTCAACGAGTCACGGGTGGCGGTGTGTTCGGTGCACTCGCGCCTGGCGCGGCAGTCGGCGTTGGACTGGGCCGAGGTGCCGCAATGGCCATTGGTGGTCAACGTCGCCAGCGGCACCACCGGACCGTGGTCGTGGCCGACGGGCAAGGGCCCACAAACAGTCGTGGAGACATCGAACTTCGACGAATGGATCGAATCCGTTGCCGCGGATCGAGGCATCGGGGTGATCCCCGACGTCGCCATCCGGCGCAACATTCACCCCGCCGTGCGGTTCATCGCGCTGCGTGGCGCACCGCCGAGCGAGGTGTCCCTGGCCTTCCTGGGGCGCGCACGTAATGCCGAGTTGCGCCGGTTCGTCGAGGCCGCGGTGGCCAGCGCCGCCGAGTACGACACCTGACATCCGTTGTGCACCTACGGTTTCTGATGCGCATCCATGGAGTGCCGAGCCGGCACGTCGGTAACCGATTCTAGGAACGGCTCGGCGACTGCCAGGAAGCCCGCCGGATCTGACGAGAAGGCCACATGCCCGGTGTCTAGGATCTCGAAGCGTGAATTCGTGATCGTCTGGTGCGTGGCGCGCCCGGCGCGCAACGGTATCGCAATGTCGTTGCGGCCCCACACGATCAGCGTCGGCGCGATCAATTCTGCTGCACGGCTTCGCAAATCGTGTTCTGGTGTCGCAAAGCTACGCCATAGGCCGGTCAGTGTCCGACTACCTTCCGGCGTTTTCGCCGCGGCTATCGCGCGCCGGGCGATTTCGCGGTCGCTGTCGGTCTTGGCCTTCATGTAGCCCCGGATGAATGCCGGCGCGCCCAGGCGCACGAATACCGGCGAGCCGACGATGCGGCAAAAGGCCCGCGTCGTCCGGCCCAACGGAACGAAACCTCCGGTGTTGACCAGGATCAGTCCCGCGACGCACGCCGGCCGGGTGATCGCCAACCGTGCGGCGGCAAATCCACCGACCGAATTACCGATCAGCACAGCTCTTTTGACGCCCAACCCGTCGACGACGTCTTCGAGGACATCGGCGAACAATGGGGCACCGGGCTCGAAGGCCGGGCCGACCGGGTCGGAGTCTCCGTGGCCGGGCCAGTCGATCGCGACGGTGCGGTAGCGGCGGGCCAGCGTCGCGCGGACGGGGTCGAAGTCGCGGCGGTCGTGCAGGGTGGCATGCAGCAGAAAAACCGTTGGGCCACAGCCACTTTCGTCATAGGCTACCCGGCCTGCCCGGGTGTGGATCGTCGGCATGGCTATCCCTCTCGTCCGTTGACCGACTGGTCGGTCATGCTGTACGGTAGCTCGACAGGAACGTGATGACAAGGAGGGAATCGAGATGAGTCAAGCCCCGCCTGCCGAAGCGCCGTTTGCGGACAAACTGGCCTACTACCGCACCCAACACACGTCGAAGGGGGTCAGGACCGCCCACCGCTTCGGCATACCGGTCATCGCGGTCGGCCTGCCGCTGATCTTCGCCAAGCCCAAGGTCGGTGCATCGATGTTCATTGGGGGATGGGCCATCCAGATTCTCGGCCACCGGCTGTTCGAGAAAAACCTGCCGTCGACGCACAAAGGGTGGATCACCTATCAACTCACCGGCGTCATCGACGTCTGCGAGCAGTACGGCGAAATGCTGGCGCGACGCAGCCAGCGGAAGGCGGGATTGCGTGCGATCGCCTGAACCCGGACGCAATGCGCTCCTTGATGCGGGCCAGCGCCTGTTGGGAACCGCCGATCTGGCCAGGATCTCGGTAAACGCCATCGTCGCCGAAGCGGGCATGGCCAAGGGCAGTTTCTACCAGCACTGGCCCAGCCGTGCCGAATACGTGCGGGCATTGCATATCCGGTTCCACGACCAGCTGGTCGAGATGATCGAAGCCGCGATGGGCGAGTTGCCGCCCGGACACGACCGGCTCGAGGCCGGGATGAACGCCTATCTCGACGGGTGTTTGGCCGAGCCGGCCACCAAGGCATTGCTGGTGCAATCCCGCACCGAGGCGGGGTTGACCGACCTGGTCGCGGCCCGCAATCACAGTGCGGCCATACTGATGCTGCCCGATCTGAAGGCACTGGGCTGGTCTGCGCCGGAACCGATCGCGGCGCTGCTCGTCGCGGCGGTCGCCGAGATTGCCCTTGTCGAACTCGATGCCCGGCAGCGCGACGACAAGTTGCGCCACGGTCTGCTGCGGCTCGCCTCTCGAACGCCGACGGCGGATTAGGCCAGCGGCGCCAGGCCCGAGCGGACCAGATCGAGACTGGTCGCTACCAGCTCGCCGAGGTCGTCGGCACAGCCATTGCGGCCCCAATGTTCCACTGCCACAACAAGTGCCGCGGCCAGGGCCGAGCCGCCGACCTCGGCGCCCAGCTCGATGCCGGGCGCGTCCGGATTCCGGGTTCTGATGAAATCCGTGAGCACCGCGGCGAAGGAGGACTGCACCACCCGCAAGTGGCCGGCAATGCGATCGGCAGTGATCAGCTCGGCGCGGGCCGTGGCCGCCTGGCGGACCACTTCGAGGTCGTGTGGGAAGGCCGCGACACTGGCCAGCACCGCTTCGAAGAGCGACTCGGAGGCCGGACGTTGTGCTAGGGCCTCGGCCAGCCACTCCAACTGGGACTCGTAGTCACCGAACAGCACCGACTCCTTGGTCGGGAAGTGCCGGAAGAAGGTGCGTTCGGTGACACCGGCCTCGGCGGCCAACTCGGTGACCGTCACATTCGCAAAGCCCTTGCGCGCGAAGCTCTTCAACGCGGCTTGCCGCAACGCCTCGTGCGTGGAGCGGCGACGCAGCTCGTGGCGATTCATCGGGACGGTCATGGCAGCGCGATCGTATCTCACCGCCGGTGTCAGGACTGACATCTTCCAATTATGTCAGTACTGACATATTCTTGCCAGGTGAGCACGACGAAATACGACGCAATCGTGGTGGGTGCCGGGCATAACGGTTTGACCGCTGCGGCGATCCTGCAGCGCGCCGGCCTGCGAACCGTGTGCCTGGAAGCCAACACCTATGCGGGCGGCATGGCGGCGACGGTCGAACTGATCGACGGGTTCCGCTACGAGATCGCGGGCTCGGTGCAATTCCCGATGGCAAGCCAACTCAGCAAGGACCTCGGACTCGACACCCTGCCTGCGATCGAGCCCGAGGTGATGTCGGTCAACATCGGCGAAAACGGTGAAGAGCCGATGGTCTTCTATCGCGACCCGATGCAACTGATGGCCCACCTCAACGAGAAGCACGGCGTGGAAGCCGTCATGGGCATGGCCGAGCTGATCGGCTGGACCCAGGCGCCCGCGCGGGCACTCGGCCGCTTCGACGTGTGCCAGCGGCCCAAGACGATCGACGAAATGTACGCCTGCGCAACCAACGACGCCGAGCGCCGAGCGATTCACGAGATGCTGTTCGGCTCGGCGATGGACGTGATCGACCGCTACCTACCGGACCGGGACAGGCACGCGGTGATGCGCGGCATGTTGGCGTTTTTGGCCGTCAATTCCACCTACCGCGGCCCTTACACCCCGGGCAGCGCCGCCTGTCTGGCGTTTGCGCTGGCGGTGCCCCCAGAAGACACAGACAGCACCGCGATGATGACCAAGCTCAAGGGTGGCATCGGCGCGCTCACCGAACACCTGCGCGAGCTTTTCCTCTTCCATGGCGGCGAGATCCGCTTTCGCGCCAAGGTCGAGGAGATCCTGGTCGAGAATCAGCAGGCGTGCGGCGTACGACTGCGGGACGGTTCGACGATCTCGGCACCGGTCGTGGTGTCCAATCTCTCGCCCGACGTCACACTCACCGAACTCATTGCACCCGAACACATTCCGGCGGAATTGGTCTCGCGCGTCTCGGGGCGCGACCATCGCGCGTCATTCGTGCAGCTACATTTCGCACTGGACGGTCTGCCGGAGTTCGCGCCGCCGTATGAGTTTCTCAATGCAGAGGGCATGCAGCAGTCGGTCGGAATCTTCGGCTCACCAGAAGAGCAGCAGCGCCAGTGGGAGATCTGCCGGCAGGGCCTACTTCCGGACAACCCGTCGATGGGCATGCAGATTCCGTCGGTCCACGATCCCGCGATGGCACCAGCCGGCAAGCACGCCGCGAGCGCATTCGCCTATGCCTTCCCGGTCGAAGTCGACCGCGATCAACACGGACACCTGAAAAACGAAATGGCACAACGGGTTATCGACAAGATCACCAAATTCGCGCCGAACTTCAAAGATATCGTGATCCGTCATATCACCTTCGCGCCCTACCACATGAACACGATGTTCGGTGCGCCCGCCGGCGACTTCTGCCACGGTCTGCTGCACCCGGATCTGATGGGGCCCAACCGGCCCGGCCCGAGGGGCTTTCTCGACATGCCGATCCCGATCGAGGGCCTCTACCTGGGCGGCGCGGGATGCCATGGCGGCCCCGGCATCACGTTTACTCCCGGCTACAACGCGGCCTACCAGATCCTGCACGACCGGTAGCCGATCAGCTCCCGAATGTCCCGGTCAGCTGCGCCTGCGCGGTCGCGGCTCCGGCGATCGTCTGCGCGGCCTGCACGCCGCCCAGCCCGCCGGGAAGCTGGTAGTCGTTGGGCAGCTGATACAGCGTGAACCGGTAGTGGTGCACGCCGCTACCGCGCGGCGGGCAGGGCCCGCCGTACAAACTCTGGCCGTTGGAGTTCGGCAACGTGACCCCACCGCGCGGCGTCCCGCCGTCGCCAACGCTGCCCGAACCCGGCGCAATTCCGATCACGATCCAGTGGATGTATGTTCCACCGGGGGCATCGGGGTCGTCGACCACCAGGGCCGCCCCCAACGGCGCCGACCAGGCCAACGGCGGGGACATGTCCATCCCTTTGCAGGTGTACAGCGCTGGTATCGGCGCCCCGTCCGCGAAGGCCGGACTATTAATCGTCAACGGCGCGTCCGGCGCGGCGTGCGCGACGCCGCTGCCGGCCAGCACCATGCCCGCAAGAGCCGCACCGAGTCGCCGAGCCACCGTCCATCCCATGGGAACCAGTGTCGCTAACCGGCGCGAAAGAAGATAGCCGCTTAGCGGCTCTTCTTAATTTCGAGCACCCGGTCTCGGAGCCCCTGGGTGGCGGTGTCCATCAGCCCCTTGGTTCCCTTTTTGATCAGAAATCCGGGAACGGGCGCGGTGAGGTCCACCGTCAGTTCGAATCGCAACTTGGTGGCATCCCCATCCGGCACGAGTGTGTACCGGGCATCTTGCGCACGTTGCTGTTTGGCACTCTCTAATGTCCAGCTCACCCCGTCGTCATGCACCTTGTAGGCCAGCACCTGTTCCTCGCGGATGCCGACGATCTTGACGACCTGCCGGGACCTGGTCGGGTGGCCCTGGTCGTCACGCTCGAGGACTTCGACCTTCTGGTGGGCCGAGGACCATTCGGGCAGTGCTTCGATATCGAACAGGACGTCCATGATCTCGTCGGGAGTCGCCTCGATAACGAGTTCGCGTGAGTCGGAGACAGCCATCCTGGGGAGATAACCAGCGCCGCGGCCGCCCAAACGCACGAGGTCAGGGAACCAGAACGACCTTTCCGATGTTCTCCCGCGCCGCCAGTATCCGATGTGCGCTGGCCGCGTCGTCGAACGGGACGGCCGCATGCACGATCGGCGCGACGATGCCGTCGTGCAGCGCCTGGGTCAACGGAGCGATCCAGGGCTCGAGCGTGCCCCGGTCGTCCCACAACCGCAGCATGTTCAGGCCGATCACCGCCTTCGAGTCGGACAGCTGGTCCATCAGGTTGAACCCGCGCAGCATCGACAACACCTGTGGAGCCGCCCGGCGCAACGAGCGCTTCTCGCCTTCTTGCAGCGACGAAACGCCATAGCCGACAAGCCTTCCGCCCGGGCGCAGCAATCGATACGACCGTCGCAGCGACGTTCCGCCCAGAGCGTCGAGAATCAGGTCGTAGCGGCCGACGTCGTGCCACCAGCCGTCGCGGCGGTAGTCGATCGCGCGGTCCACGCCGAATTCGGCGAGCTTGTCATGTTTGGCCGGCGAGGCGGTGCCGTGCACCTCGGCCCCGGCGGCCTTCGCGAACTGGATGGCCGCGGTCCCTACGCCTCCGGCCGCGGCATGAATCAGCACCCGCTCACCACGGCGCAGCGAACCGTACCCGTGCAGCGCAGCCCAGGCGGTCGCGTAGTTGACCGGGACCGCAGCGCCCTGTTCGAAGCTCATTGACTTGGGCAGTTCCACGGAATCGTTGGCGGCCACGTTGACGGTTTCGGCATAACCGCCGAATCGTGTGCCGGCCAGGACGCGTTCGCCGATGCGGCCGGGGTCGACGCCCTCGCCGACCGCGGCGACGACGCCGGCGACCTCGTACCCGACCACCGCCGGAAGTTTCGGCGCGTCGGGATACAGCCCGACGCGGGCGAGGTGGTCGGCGAAGTTCACCCCGGCAGCTCGGACCGCGACTTGCAGCTGACCGGGCCCCGGCGCGGGCGGGTCCGGGCGCTGCTGCACCTGCAACACGGAGGGATCCCCGTGCCTGGTGATGACGACTGCGCGCATCGCGATCCCTTCGTTACGCCTGTGTGGCCGACGCGCCGAGGCGGGGGAGGATGACTTTGCGCCACCCGCGACCCATCCGGTCGAAGGCCTGCACCATCCTCGTGTCGCTCAGGTCAAACCCACTGTGCTCCGAGGGCGCCCGGGTGCCGGTGGCCCGGCGTCGCGTAGCACCTCGAAATCCTCGGCGAACCACGGGGCGACTGAGTTCGAACTGTCGCTGAGTTCGCCCGCGGACAGTTGCTGCAGTGTCAGAATCTTCAACGGTTCGCGTCGGACCGGATTCGCCAGAGCGAGACAAACGCGATCCGAGGTCCCCACGCCGGGCACTGTATGTCGGAAATTCCCGACCCGTCAACCACCACCCCGTCGCCCGGCGCACGCTAAGTTCCTCTGTGTGCGATTCAGCTGGGAACGATTGACCCCGAGCGTGTATCGCTGCCGGCTTCCGTTCTGCGACGTCACGGTCGGCCTGGTGCGCGGACATGCCGCAGCACTACTCATCGATACGGGCACCACGCTGACCGAGGCGGCCAGTATCGACGAGGACGTCCGACAGCTCACCGGATCGCCGGTCACCCATATTGTCTTGACGCACAAGCATTTCGATCATGTCCTGGGTTCCTCGTTCTTCACCGATGCCGAGATCTACTGCGCGCCGGAGGTTCTCGACTACCTGGGGACGGGCCACGACCAGATTCGCGCCGACGCACTGAGCTATGGCGCCAACGCCGCGGAGATCGACCGGGCAATCGCCGCGCTGCGCCCACCGCAGCACGCTGTCTACGACGCCGTGATCGACCTCGGTGACCGCGATGTGCGGATCACCCACCCGGGTCGCGGACACACCACGTCGGACTTGATCGTGGTGGTGCCGGGATCAGACGATCACGATCAGCACGTGGTGATGTTCACCGGCGACCTGGTCGAAGAATCGGCCCACCCGGCGATCGACGCCGACTCCGATGTGGCGGCTTGGCCGGCAACGCTGGATCGGCTACGGGCGATCGGTGGGCGAGAAGCGATCTACGTCCCGGGCCACGGGAGGATCGTCGACGCGGAGTTCATCCGCCGACAGCGGGCTTGGTTACAACAACATTCGGGCTAGGCAATCCCGGCCGTGCACGCGGCGATCAGCGCGTCCGGCTCGGTCACACTGAGCACCAGCGAGCGCACCGGCACCGACCTCAACGGCACTTTCGCCTGCACCGGTGGCTCGATCGTCAAGGCCACCAGTCCTTTACCCGACCCGTTGACCACCCAGCGACCATTGGAGTAATGCACGCCCGCGGTGAATGTGCGCTCGTTCGACGCTTCGGCGCGGGTGATTGACGCGATCGGGATATGAGCGTCGAACGCCCAGCCCATCTTCACGTGGAGGGTCCCGTCCAGGATGCGGACCTCACTGGTGCTGGGCCCGAGTCCCAGCGGAGTGGACAACAACACATACCAACGCTCGTACCGGAGTTCCGTCTGCACCACAGCGACCTTACTCGTAGTTTGCTGACGAAGGCGGAGTACTTTCATCAAAGCGTCTATTCAGTTTGCTGCCACGGGCGCCTCGCCGAAGGCCCGCCAGCGCATTACGGCGACTTTCCAGACGAAAACCGTTGTGCCGCAATCAATTTAGTGATCCACAGGGTTATCCGCCCGGCTCGGCAGTCGGCGAAAATTACCCATGATTGAAATCACAGGTCCGGGGATAGACTCACATGCAGCGGATTCGTGCTGGAAAGGGAGCGTAAAGCCATGGCCATCATCGACGCGGACACCGAGGTCCCCGCAGCGTTGGACGACTTCGAGACACAAGTAGCCGCCACGCAGCGATACTTCGACGATCCACGCTTTGCCGGGAAGATTCGCCTCTATACGGCCCGCCAAGTAGTAGAGCAACGCGGCACGATACCGACCGACTACACCGTGGCCCGGGAAGCGGCGACGGCGTTCTACCCCCGGCTGCGTGAGCTTTTCGCGGCGAAGAAGAGCATCACGACGTTCGGTCCGTACTCACCGGGACAGGCGGTGAGCATGAAGCGCATGGGCATCGAGGGCATCTACCTGGGCGGCTGGGCGACCTCGGCCAAGGGATCGACCACCGAAGACCCCGGCCCCGATCTGGCGTCCTACCCACTGAGCCAGGTGCCCGACGACGCCGCGGTCCTGGTGCGCGCCCTGCTCACGGCCGACCGCAATCAGCACTATCAGCGCCTGCACATGACGGAACAGCAGCGCGCCACCACCAAGGAGTACGACTTTCGGCCGTTCATCATCGCCGACGCCGACACCGGTCACGGCGGTGACCCGCACGTGCGCAACCTGATTCGGCGTTTCGTCGAGGTCGGCGTGCCCGGCTACCACATCGAGGACCAGCGCCCCGGCACGAAGAAGTGCGGGCATCAAGGCGGCAAGGTTCTGGTGCCGTCCGACGAGCAGATCAAGCGCCTCAACGCGGCACGCTTCCAGCTCGACGTGATGGGCGTGCCGGGCATCATCGTGGCCCGCACCGACGCCGAAGCGGCCAACCTGATCGACAGCCGCGCCGACGAACGCGACCAACCGTTCCTGCTCGGGGTGACCAACCTCAGCATCCCGTCTTACAAGGCATGCTTCCTGGCGATGGTGCGTCGCTTCTACGAGTTGGGTGTCACGGAACTCAACGGCCATCGTCTCTACGCCCTCGCCGAGGGTGAGTACGGCATCGCGAACGCGTGGCTGGAGCGCCAGGGCATCCTGTCGCTGATCTCCGACGCGGTCACGCAGTGGCGGGAGAATGGGCAGCACGCGATCGACGATCTCTTCGACCAAGTCGAGTCGCGGTTCGTCGCCGCCTGGGAGGACGACGCCGGCCTGATGACCTACGGCGAAGCCATTGCCGAGGTACTCGAATTCAGCGAGAAGGACGACGAGCCACCGAGCATGAGCCCCGCGGAATGGCGCCAATTCGCCTCGCGTGCATCGCTGTACGCGGCGCGGGAAAAGGCGCGGGAATTGGGCGTCGACTCGCCGTGGGACTGCGAGCTGGCCAAGACCCCCGAAGGGTACTACCAGATCCGCGGCGGCATCCCGTATGCCATTGCCAAGTCACTGGCCGCCGCGCCGTTCGCGGACATCCTCTGGATGGAAACGAAGACGGCCGACCTGGCCGACGCCAAACAGTTCGCCGATGCCATTCACGCCGAATACCCCGACCAGATGCTGGCGTACAACCTGTCGCCGTCGTTCAACTGGGACACCACCGGCATGAGCGACGAGGAGATGAAGCGTTTCCCCGAAGAGCTCGGCAAGATGGGCTTCGTCTTCAACTTCATCACCTACGGCGGACACCAGATCGACGGCGTGGCCGCCGAGGAGTTCGCCACCAACCTGCGCCAGGACGGCATGCTGGCGCTGGCCCGCTTGCAGCGCAAGATGCGCCTCGTCGAGTCGCCCTACCGGACGCCGCAAACCCTGGTCGGCGGGCCCCGCAGCGATGCCGCGCTGGCCGCGTCCTCGGGACGCACCGCCACGACCAAGGCCATGGGCAAAGGCTCGACGCAGCACCAGCACCTGGCGCAGACCGAGGTGCCCAAGAAGCTGCTCGAGGAATGGCTGGCGCTGTGGAGTGAGCACTACCAGTTAGGCGAGAAACTGCGTGTGACGCTGCGCCCCCGGCGCGCCGGGTCCGACGTACTCGAATTGGGTATTTACGGCGCCGGCGACGAGCAGCTGGCCAATGTCGTGGTCGACCCGATCAAGGACCGGCACGGCCGCAGCATCCTGCAGGTGCGTGACCAGAACACTTTCGCCGAGAAGCTGCGCCAGAAGCGGCTGATGACGGTGATCCACCTGTGGCTGGTGCACCGCTTCAAGGCGGACGCCGTGTATTACGTGACGCCGACCGAGGACAACCTGTACCAGACCGAAAAAATGAAGTCCCACGGGATCTTCAGCGAGGTCTACCAGGAGGTCGGCGAAATCATTGTCGCCGAGGTGAACAAGCCGCGCATCGCCGAGTTGCTGACACCCGACCGGGTGGAGCTGCGGAAACTGATCACCAAGGAGACGTAACCGCCCTCCGGGTCGGTCCGCTAGCCCAACCTGTCTCCGTTTGCTGCCCAGCGATGCGGGCAGATCATCCGGCGCCTTGTTTTCACGCCGTCCGACCGAATCGGTGTGCGAAGGGGCCTGGACTGCATGAAAATCGTCACACAGTAGTTCCTTGTCATAACTTATGCCTCATCGATTGTTGCATAGGTGTATGGTTTAGCTATAGCCATACTGACAGATGTTGAACAGCGATCGAGAGGACACTCCGATGAAGTCGCAGACAAAGATGACGCTCACCACCTTCGGCGGGGCCGCCGCGCTCGCCTTGGCCGTCGGGTTCGGCGGCCTGGGCGGGGGCTCGGCCACTGCCGCTGCCGCGCCCGCCACCGCGGCCAGTGTTGCACCTGCCCCGTCCAATTCCCCGGTGACCAGCGATGTGCACCACGCCGTCTTCACCGCCTGCATCATTGGGCTCGACTGCTGACCAGCCGACCACCATGCAACGATGGCCCACCACTCGGTGGGCCATCGGCCGATCCGGGCAACGGCGACGATTCGCGGCGATGGCAACCCGCGCGGTTTGTGTGACAGCCAACCGGGTACGACCGAAGAAGTTTGCAGGAAGTCGCTGAGAGTGGGGAGTCTGATGAGATCGGAAGCTCGGACCGCGGTTGCGATGTTCGGCGGGGCGGCCATGCTCGTACTGGCGGTGGGGTGCGGCGGCGGCGACAACAAGGGACCCAGCAGCACCAGCACGACGACTACTACGCCGTCCAGCTCGACCAGCGTCGTGCCGTCGACGGCGCCCGAGACCGGCGGCCCAACCGGTAGTGGCGGCCCCGGCGGCGGAGGCGGCACCATTCCCGGCGGCCCGACCGGCGGCGGTGGCCCCGGCGGCGGAGGCGGCACCGTTCCCGGCGGCCCGACCGGCGGTGGCGGGCCCGGCGGCGGCAGTGGAAGCATTCCCGGCGTCGGTGGTGGGGGCGGCGGACCCGGCGGTGGCGGCGGGTGCATCGGCAACGTTTGCGGTGGCGGCTGACGCCCCGCATCGGATCCCGCGGCGACGGGGATGATCGCCGCGGGACCGACAATCTGCGATTTCGGGCCACTGATCCGGGCTGAGGCGCCAGCGGTTGAGTTATGGTTTTTCCGCAACTCGACTGCAAGGGGTTTCCCATGGGCAAGCTTCGATTCGGATACTTCATCGCCCCCTTCCACCGCGCGGGAACCAACCCGACGCTGGCCCTGCAGCGAGACCTCGAGTTCGTGCAACATCTCGACGCCCTGGGCTTCGACGAAGCGTGGATCGGGGAACATCACTCGGCCGGCAGCGAAATCATCAGTTCGCCCGAGGTTTTCATTGCCGCTGCCGCGGAGCGGACCAAGTGGATCAAGCTGGGCACCGGCGTCATCTCGCTCGCCTATCACAACCCGCTGTGGGTCGCCGACCGGTTGATGCTGCTGGATCACCTCACCCACGGCCGGGTTATCGGCGGTATGGGCCCGGGGTCGCTGCCCAGCGATTCATCGATGATCGGGTTGACCCCGACCGACACCCGCGAGTTGCTGGAAACCAACCTCGACATCGTGGTCCGGTTGTTGGCGGGGGAGACGGTAAGCGCGAAAACCGCCACGCACGAGCTGCACGATGCGAAGCTTCAACTCGCGCCGTACTCCGAAGACGGCATCCCGCTGGCGGTCGCCGCGGTGGCCTCACCAACGGGCGCCCGGCTGGCCGGCAAACACGGCATCGGCCTGTTGTCAATCGGGGCGACGCTGACCATCGAGGGGTTCAACGCGCTGCAATACCACTGGGACATCGTCGAAGAGCGCGCGGCGACATTCGGCACCACGGTCGACCGGAAGAACTGGAGCCTGGTCGGTCCGTTCCATCTCGCCGAAACCGACAAGCAGGCCCGCGAGGACGTGAAGTTCGGTCTCGAGCCGTGGTTCCGGTACTTCCAGAAAGTGGCGGCGTTCCCGCAGATGACCATGCCGGGCGACCAGATCGACGAAATGATCGACGTCATCAACGAAACCGGCACGGGCGTGATCGGCACACCGGAACGGGCCCGGGACCAGGTGCAACGGATGTGGGACCAATCCGGCGGGTTCGGCTGCATGCTGCAGATGGGCCACGAGTGGGCCAATCCGGCGGCGACCAAACGCTCCGCCGAATTGTTTGCCGCCGAGGTCATGCCGCATTTCCAGGGGCAAGCCCAGCCGACGCTCGATGCGGCCGCGCGGGCGAGTGAGGCACGCGAAGGATTTGCCGCGTCACAGAATCAGGCCGTCGAACACATGACGAAGAAGTACCAGGACGAGCTCAACGCCAAGTAGTCGCTACCGCCCAAACCACTGCATCCGGACGCCGCGCAGCTCGGCCAGCTCCGCCTCGCCCGGTTCGGGCTTCGATGTCGCCCACGCCACGTAGCCATCGGGACGGACCAGCAGTGCGGTGGCTGCCACGTCACCCACCGGACGGCCGGCGGCAACCGTGAGACCATCGGCGTCGACGGCAACCGCGGCCGCCACGACGCCCGAGTCCGTGAGATCGAGCAGCAGGGGCTGCCCGCTGCGAGCCAGTTCGGCGACGCGGCTGGTGCCGCCGTCGCTGGTCACGCTGAAGTCGGGCACCCACTGCCCGGTAAGAGGATGGCCGCCGGGCTCTGCGCCATACCGGTTTTCAGCGCCGGAGATCAGCTCGCCGAGCCGGCGAGCGACGGTGGAATCGGTGAGCAGCTCGGAAAACAACTGTCGTAGCGCAGTGACCTCGGGGCCGGGCCGCACGAGTGCCAGTTGTGCCCGGCTGTGCATGATGACCCGCTCCGCCGCGGGGCGGCGCTCCGCCTCGTAGGTGGACAGCAGCGCTGGATCGACCCGTTCGTGCAGCACCGCCGCGAGCTTCCAACCCAGGTTCACCGCGTCTTGCAGACCGAGGTTGAGCCCCGGTCCGCCCATCGGGGAATGCACGTGGGCGGCGTCGCCCACCAGGAGCACCCGTCCCACCTGATATCGCGACGCAATCCGTGAGTTGATCCCACAGAATCGGCGCAGATCCAGCGGCTCGTCGGGCGAGGCGGGGCGCAGCGGCAGGTCGACGCCGAGCACCCGCTTGACGCTGGCCTCCAGTTCGGCCAGCGTCATCGGCGGGCGGTCGCCCTCCTCGTCGAGCCGCTCCTCGCGAGCCGATCGGTCCAGCTCGAAGACGAACATCGCCGCCCGGCCCCCCAGCGCACCGAACGCAAAGACCCCTTCGTCGGCGCGATGGAACTGCAGCGGCGGCACGCGGCCAAACCCGGGGATTTCCAGTCCGCCGTCGACCGGGCTGATCCACTCGGCGGGCGGCAGCACGTCGAATCCCATGCGGGCCACGATGTCGTAGGACGACATGCCCGGGAAATCGATCCCCGCCAGCTTGCGCGTCGTGCTCGTCCCGCCGTCGGCGCCGATCAGGTACTTGGCACGCAGTTGGTAGGCGCCGTCGGGCGCGTCGATGTCGACGGTCACCCCGTCGGCGTCCTGGTCGAAACCGGTGAGCAGGTGGCCGTAGCGGATGTCAGCGCCGTACTCAACGGCGCGATCGGCAAGCGCGCGAACGAGCTTAGGTTGCTGCACGGGCATCAGGAACACCTGCGAATCCGGCACCAGCGCAAGGTCTAACGGAAATGCCGCGAACATCGGGCGCGGGTTGAGCCGAGGCGGCTCCGTCGTCTCGGTGAGCGAGTTGTACAGGCCCCGGTGGTCCAGGATCCGAACCCCTTGACCGATCACACCGTTGGCCCGACGCATGGGGTTGGGCCCGGCCAGGGACTCCAGGACCACCGGCCTGATCCCGTTCAAGCCCAGCTCGCCGGCCAGCATCAGCCCGTTGGGGCCGCCGCCCACGATGACGACATCAATCACTTAGCCAAGCTTAATAGTTGATACCCAGCGCGACAAACGTCGCATCAACTGACACTGCTCGTTTTCATAACCCAGGGCTAACTGCTGCCCAGCCCAGAGCTAACCACAGGCGCGACCGTCAGGTATGACCACCACACTTCCTTGCACACCCCCTCGCACACGGCGTTGCCGACTCTTGGGCGGAGCCGCGGCGCTGGGCCTGCTTGCGATGCTGGGGTTGCTGGACACCCCCTCGCCGGCCACCGCCGTCACCGGGTACGGGCAGGTGCGCTTCGTCGCGGACGACACCGACGACCAGCAGCAACTGCAACAACAGCTCCAGTCCGAGCAGCAGGCCGAACAGCAGAATGAAGAGGCCGAGCAGCAGTTCGAGCAGGGCATGCAGGAGGCCCAGCAGGCGGAGCAACAGGCGAACAGTCCCTAGCGGGCACCAGCCGCTTCGCGATCGGCCGCTTTCACCAGTCGATCGGCAAGGAATCTGACCGCCCCACCCAGCGCCGCGCGCATCACCGGCCCCACCCCGCGCACGCCTTCGACGAACGAACCCGACCAACGAATGTCGGTGCCGCCCCGGGCATTCGGCGTCAAGACGACCTCGCCGAAGTAGTCCTTCGCCGGAGACGGCGGCGCCACTACCTTGTAGACCTGCCGGCGATCCTGTTCCTGCTCGACGATCTCCTCTTGGGCCAGCACGGGGCGCACGCCGATCTGCCGAATCGCCCCCACACCCCCCGGTGCGGGATCGCCCTCGCGGGCCCAACTCGAATGCACCACCATCGGCTTGGCCCAGCTCGACCAGCTCGCGCCGTCGGCTAGCAGCCGGAACACCGTTGCCGCCGGCGCGTTGCTGGTCCGGTTGACCTCGAACGAGAACTTGCGGCCCGACATAGCCGGGTACCCTACCGCGAACGCCACGCCCCAGGGTCCACCGGTGTAGAGTCGGCGCCGCGCCGGTGAATCCGGCACGCCGCGGCCCCGGCACGTGCATACTCAGCCTGGAAGTTCGGACGGTCCCGGGACTCACCCCGCCCGCAATTTCCTGGTCTCTATCAAACACTTTGCCAGACAAGCGTTTTCAGCCTTGTCTGCCGATCTCGAGAGGGCATGCCAGCGGTGCGACAACTCCCCGGGCGCCGGCGAGCGCTCTTGGCAATGTGCGCGATCGCGTTGTTGGTGGGTAGCTGCGCCAAACCAGTCGGTACGCCGGCGCCGAAGACGAACCCGACGGGCACGACGGCCGTCACGACGACTGGCAATACTGCCGCAAAGGCCGAGAGTCAGCGCGTGCTCGACGATGCGGTCAACGCCGCGGCGCCCGGTTGCTCAGCGGCGGTGGGTTCCGAGGGCACCGTCGCCTGGACCGGGGCGCGCGGCGTTGCCAACACGGCCACCGGCGACAAGATCACCGCCGACACGGTGTTCGACATCGGGTCGGTGTCCAAACAATTCACCGCCACCGCGATCTTGTTGCTCGCCACGGCAGGCGAGTTGGCGCTCGAGGATCCGCTGGCCAACCACCTGCCCGAGCTGCCCAAGTGGGCTGCCACGGTCACGATCAGCCAGCTGATCCATCAAACCAGCGGCGTCCCCGAATATGAGGGGCTATTGGCGAAGCAAGGGTTTCAGCCCAGTGATCGCACCACCGAGGAGCAAGCCCTGCAGGCGCTCGCGGCGGTGCCGCAGCTGACCTTTCCGCCCGGTAGCCAATTCGGCTATTCGGATTCGAACTATTTATTGCTCGGCGAGATCGTCCACCGGGTATCGGGGGAGCCGCTCGCGCAGTACCTCAACGGCGAGATCTTCGGCCCGCTCGGCCTCGGGATGGTGATGGACCCAGTCGGGCGGCTGCCCCACAAGGCCGTCTCCTATACCGGGGGCAACGACGCCTACCGTGCGGTCACGATGGCGTGGGAACAAGTCGGGGACGGCGCGGTTCAGGCCACGCCCAGCCAGCTCGTGCAATGGGCGGACAATTACCGGACCGGCCGGGTGGGCGGGCCCAAGGTGCTGGAAGCGCAACTGGCCGGAGCGGTCGAAATCGGACCGGGGGTGCCCGTGCACTATGGCGCCGGAATCTACCTCAAGGCCGACGGCACGCTGGCCCACGACGGCGCCTCGGGCGGTTTTCTCACCGCGTTCCGCGTCAGTAAGGATCGGCTCAAGTCGATCGCCGTCACCTGTAACAGCGACGACCAGGCCCCGGAAGCCCTGGCGGACTCGATCGCCAAACTCTGGCAGTAGCAATTCGAATCTTGTTCGGCGACAAGGCTTTCAGGACGGCGCCGCGGCGGCCCCGCCGATCGCAGGTATAACTGCCTCACAACATATGTGGGGCGATGAGGACCGCGCCGCCGAACACCACGAAACCGATCAGGAACGCCACCACCGTAAAACCCATCACCTGGCGCACATTTAGCTTCGCGATCGCCAGCACCGGTAGCAACCAGAACGGCTGAATCATGTTTGCGACGCCCTCGCCCACCGCAACCGACATCGAGATCAGCCCGAGGTATGCCGGTCCGTGTTGGCCGATGGCCAACGCCGAGCCCACCGCGATCGGCCCCTGCACCGCCCAGTGTCCGCCGCCGGACGGCACGAACAGCGAGATGATGACCGAGCCGATGAACGTCAAGAATGGCAGCGTGTATTGGTCGGCGCCCCGCACCAGTGCCTCGGCGAGCACCGTCTGCAGTGCTCGTCCCGACCCGGGCGGCAGATATCCGAGCAGACCGGCAATCCCGCCGTACAGGGGATACTGCAGCAGTAGCGGCCCGGACACCTTCGCCGCGCCGGAGAAGGCCCGAATGAAGCGGATCGGCGTACCGTGCAGCAGCGCGCTAGTGACCGTGAACAACATGATCATCGACGCGATGTTCAGCGCAAAGCCGCTCAGCACGAAATACGTTATGCCGGCAGCGAAGACAAGCACATTGAGGATCCGCAGATTCTCCAGCCGCTCGGCGAACGTCCGGGAGCGACCTTTCGGGGTCTCGGGGGTGGGTTCCTCCTCGAACACCGCGGCATCGGGCTCGAGACTTTCATCCGGTGCCATCCGCCAGATCGCGATGGCGACCAGCGCGACCACGGCGATGACGGCGCCCCAGCTGTACGGCTGGAAGATCGTCAGCCGCAGTGGGACGAGCATTCCGGTCATTTTGTGAATCACGTTGATAGGGCTGGTCGTATCGGTGTTGGCCAGGGCGATCGACGACGAAACACCTTGGGTCCAAATCAGGTAGCCCATGAATCCGGTGGCGATCAGGTAACCGAAATGCACACCCTTGAGCCGCTTTGCGACTTGGCGCGCGACCAGGGCGCCGGCCACCAGACCGAGCCCCCAGTTCAGCAACGACAGCACACTGCTGACCCCGAAGCACA
Organism: Mycobacterium simiae; assembly: GCF_010727605.1. Lineage (NCBI taxonomy): Bacteria > Bacillati > Actinomycetota > Actinomycetes > Mycobacteriales > Mycobacteriaceae > Mycobacterium > Mycobacterium simiae. Next base: position 5,383,080 of record NZ_AP022568.1, on the reverse strand, counting down.
GCAGCGCGCCCTGCACCTGGTTCTTCGGCTTACTGGCAAGGCGCACGATGGCCCGTTTCACCGGCGGCGCCTCGGCCAACGTGTAACCGGTGACCAGGATGAGCACCATCTGGAACGCGAAGGTGAAGATGTTTTGCGATCCCCACACCCCGCCGTACCACGCCTTGAGCGCCCCGGTGGGCGACGCGCCGCGGACGAATATCGCGACGAGTGCAACCACCAGCAGGGTCAGGATGATTGCGAACAGATAGGGGTCTGGCATCAAACGTTCCACGTAGCGGACGCAGAGCATGGTGAGGCGTTGCATGATGCCGCGATGCGCGACACGTTCGTCGTTCTTGGTGATCGTCGTCATAGCCGCCTTACCGCAAGCTGCGCGTGCTGGTTACGCGCGGAACAATGGGATCGCTCAGGTAACCGTAAACGGGTTGCTGAAAAATGTCCGGGGATGAACGAGTACACAAAGACAACCGCGATTGCCACCGGCGGCGCGCAAACCGGACGGCACACCGCGGCGACGGCGGAGCCACCAGGCAGCAACGGCACGCACCTAGACTGGCCGCTATGCAAGACGGTTCCGCACAGGATTCCGTGGCTCCAAAAGGCCTGCTCAGAATAGAAGATTGCCTGGACGCCGACGGCAATATCTCGTTGCCGGCGGGCACCACGTTGATCTCGTTAATCCAGCGCAACGTCGCCAATGTGGGCGACGTTGTGGCGTACCGATACCTGGACTACGCGCGCTCCGAGGGACAGGTCCATGAAGTCACCTGGTCGCAGTTCGGGGTGCGGCTGCAGGCCATTGCCGCGCGCGTGCAGCAGTGTGCCGACGACGGCGATCGGGTGGCGATCCTCGCACCGCAGGGCATCGACTACGTCGCCGGCTTCTACGGCGCCGTCAAGGCGGGGACCATCGCGGTGCCGCTGTTCGCACCCGAACTTCCCGGGCACGCCGAGCGGTTAGAGACGGCGCTGCGCGACTCGGAGCCGTCGGTGGTGCTGACGACGGCGGCGGCGCGGGACGCGGTGGAAGGCTTCTTGGCCAATACCGCACAGTTGCGCCGGCCACGCGTCGTGGTGATCGACCAGATACCGGATTCGGCGGGGGAGTCGTTCGCTCCGGTGGAGTTGGGCATCGACCGCGTCTCGCATCTGCAGTACACCTCGGGATCGACCCGCCCACCGGTCGGCGTGGAAATCACGCACCGGGCGGTCGGCACCAATCTCACGCAGATGATCTTGTCGATCGACCTGTTGAACCGAAACACCCACGGCGTCAGCTGGTTACCGCTGTACCACGACATGGGGTTGTCGATGATCGGCTTTCCCGCGGTGTACGGCGGGCATTCCACGCTGATGTCGCCTACCGCGTTCGTGCGCCGGCCGCAGCGCTGGATTCAGGCGCTCTCGGCGGCGTCGCGCGAGGGCAATGTGGTCACTGCGGCGCCCAATTTTGCCTACGAGTGGGCGGCCCAACGCGGCATTCCCGCGGCGGGTGACGACATCGATCTGAGCAATGTCGTGCTGATCATCGGCTCCGAGCCGGTCAGCATGGAAGCGATCTCGGCGTTCAACAAGGCCTTCGCGCCCTACGGTTTGCCCGGTACCGCGTTCAAGCCGTCGTACGGCATCGCGGAGGCGACCCTGATGATCGCGACGATCGCGCCGACCGAGGAGGCAACGGCGGTCTACCTCGACCGTGACCAGTTGGGTGCGGGCCGCGCGGTGCGGGTGGCGGCGGATGCACCGGATGCGGTTGCCCTGGTCTCGTGTGGCCAGGTGGCGCGCAGCCTGCGCGCGGTGATCGTCGACCCCGATGCGGCTGCCGAACTACCCGATGGTGCGGTCGGTGAGGTGTGGCTGCAGGGCGCCAACGTGGGGCGCGGATATTGGGGGCGTCCGCTCGAAACCGAGCACGCCTTCCACGCCCGCCTGTGCTCGCGGCTCGCCGAGGGCAGTCGCGCCGGGGATTCGGCCGCCACCAGCTCGTGGCTGCGTACCGGCGACTTGGGTGTGTTCCTCGACGGCCAGCTCTACATCACTGGGCGGATCGCCGATCTGGTGGTCATCGACGGTCGTAACCACTACCCGCAGCACATCGAGTCCACGGCCACCGAGGCGTCGCCGATGGTGCGACGCGGCTACGTCACGGCATTTGCGGTGCCCTCCGGCGGGCCGACGGGATCCGGCACCGCGGACGCCGAGCTGGTGATCGTTGCCGAACGCGCCGCCGGTACCAGTCGCGACGATCCACAGCCGGCTATCGAGGCGATCAAGGCGGCGGTTGCCCGCCGGCACGGCCTGACCGTCTCGGCTGTACGTCTACTGCCGGCGGGCGCGATCCCCCGCACCACCAGCGGCAAGCTGGCCCGGCTGGCCTGCCGCGATCAGTACCTCAGCGGCACGCTCGGCTCGCACTGAACCACGCGGCCGGACGGCACCGGGTGGCATCCTGGCTGTATGGGTTTGCTCATTCGGCTGGCGGAGTTCCTGATTCTGCTGCTGCCGCTAGTGGGCTTGGCCGTCGGCGCGGTGCGCGCGTTCACAGCCGGCAAGCGGCGCGCCGGGCCACCCATGCCGCCGGTGCCGCCACCCGAACCCGCCGCGACCAACCAGGCCGCTCAATGGCGCTCGCTGCGCCGGGTGCTGGACGAGCACGCCCGCACCGACACCCGCTGGCTGGACTACGAACTCGATTTCGCCAAGCTGCTGGACTTTCCGTTGATGACGGATCTGCGCGATCCGCTCACCGTGGCGTTTCACAAGGCCAAGCTGCGGGCGGACTTGTTGCGGCCCGTCCAAGCCGAGGACCTGCTCGACGACCGCGACAGCGCCGCGAAATACCAAGCCGCCGTGGAGGAGTACGTCACCGCGTTCAACGTGGCCGAGACCGAGGCGCTGCGCCGGCGCCGCAGCGACTTTTCTCGGGACGAGCAGCAGCGGATTACGCGCGCCCAGAACCTGTTGCGGATGGCGTCGGATGCGGGCGCCGCCCCGCGCGAACGCCAAAACGCCTACGACGCGGCGCGTAAGGAGCTCGACGGTCTGATCGTGTTGCCCGCCGCCACCCAGGCCAGCATCGAGCGCGGCGTCTCCGGTGAGATCGAGCGATGAGCGTGCCCGGTGAGCCAGCCCCGGGCGACGAGCTGCCGGCCGGTTTCCCGGTGACCGCGCCGCCGCTGGCCGGCCCGGTCACCTTCGATCAGTGCTGGAGCGACCTGACGTTCGTGCACTGGCCGGTCCGGCCCGACGACATCGCGCACCTATTGCCGGCGGGGACGCGTCCCGATGTGTTCGGTGACGGACTGACGTATGTGGGGCTGGTCCCTTTTGCGATGATCCGCACGAGAGTCTGTACCACACTGGCACTTCCGTACTTCGGCCGTTTTCTGGAGACCAACGTGCGGTTGTACTCCGTCGACGCCGCCGGGCGGCACGGCGTCGTCTTCCGGTCGCTGGAAACCGCCCGCCTTGCGGTGGTGCCTGTCACCCGGGTCGGCCTCGGCGTCCCCTACACCTGGGCGAAGATGCGCATCATCCGCGACGGCGACCGCATCACGTATGAGAGCGTGCGCCGTTGGCCCCGCCGCGGGCTAGGCAGCCGGTTGACCGTCGCGGTGGGTGAGGGCGTGCAGCCGACGCCGCTCGAGGTCTGGCTGACCGCCCGCTGGGGTGCACACACCCGCAAGGCCGGCCGCACCTGGTGGCTGCCCAACGAGCATGGGCCGTGGCCGCTGCGTGCGGCGGAGATCCTCGAGCTGCGCGACGAATTGGTGGCCGCCGGCGGCGTACGGCCCGCCGGCGAGCGCCTGCGCGCGCTGTTCTCCCCGGGGGTGCGAACGCTGTTCGGGCGTCCGTCTCCGGTTCACGGACAGGTATAGCCGCCGTCGATGACGAGGTCGGAACCGGTCATGTAGCTGGACGCGGCGCTGGCCAGGTAGAGATAGAGGCCGGTGAGTTCGTCCGGCCGGCCGATACGTCCGAGCGGAATTTTCGGCTCCCACAGCCGGTGATACTCCGCCATCGGTTCGACAAGTTCGGTGCGGATGTAGCCGGGGCTGATGCTGTTGACCCGGATGTTGTGCCGGGCGAATTCGACGGCCATGGCCTTGGTCAGGTGAATGACCGCGGCCTTGGACGTGCAGTAGTGGCCGGCCGGTTGGGGGATGTTGATAATGTGCCCGGACATCGAGGCGGTATTGATGATGGACCCACCGCGGCCTTGGGTGACCATCGCTCGTGCGGCCGCCTGCGCGGTGAGGAATACGCCGGTGACGTTCGTGGCCTGGATGGTGTGGAACTCCTCGGGCGACATGTCCAGCAACGGAGTGAGATTGATGATGCCGGCGTTGCATACCGCGATGTCGATGCCGCCCAGTTCCGCGGTCACCCGCTCCACCATGCGGGTGACCTGATCCGGCTGGGTCACGTCACAAGCGATCGGCAGAACCGCGCCGCCCGTCGAGCCTAGTTCTGCAGCAACGGTTTCCAGTGCATCGGGGTGCCGCGCGGCGATGACCACCCGCGCGCCGGCCTGCAGGTACGCCTCGGCCACCTTTTTACCGATGCCGGTAGACGCCCCGGTGACCAGAGCTGTCTTGCCGGTTAGGTCAAACAAGTCCAACACGCTCATTCGATCTCCCTCGTCAGACCGGCCACGCAAAATCAGAACACGTTCTAGTGTGTCCGCTATGGGCAAGTTCAGCAGGGCCGAAATCGAGCAGGCCGTCGCGCGCTACACAACTGTGACGGACGGGTGCAGCGCCTCCGGCGACTGGGCGCCTTTCGCGGATCTATTCACCGAGGACGTTATCTATATCGAACACCACTACGGGGTCTTTCACGGGCGCGAAGCGGTGCGCGATTGGATCGTTGCCGTCATGGCGCCGTTCCCGCACATGCGATTTCCCAGCGATTGGATCGCGTACGACGAGGACAACGACGCCGTCGTGATGATGATCAAGAACCTGCTCGATCACCCGACCGACCCCGACGGGGAACCGTTTTGGTTCCCCAATTGGACTCGCCTCGTCTACGCCGGCGACGGCCTGTTCTCGAGCGAAGAGGACATCTACAACCCCAACCGCGACGCGCCGAGTGCTGTCACGGCCTGGATGCAGGCCGGTGGGCAGTTCGCGTCGACGGAATTCCTGCAGCCGAACCCGACCTAAGCCGACGACAGTTTCGATTGTCGCTTGCGTCCGCGGGAGCGAACCGCCGTCAGGGCCTGGTCCCAGGCGAGCATCGCCGTCGCCTTGAGGTTGGCCGGCTTGGCACTGTCGCGGGAAAGCAGCGCGGTAGCAGTCGCTTTGGTGGCGGCCGAGGCCTTCGATAGGTGACCTGAGTCGAACGGCGGCTGCGGGTCATATTCGAGCGCGAGCTGGATCGCCTTGGCCCGTCCCTGGCCTGCAAGCTCACCGGCCAACCAGAACGCCAGGTCGAGTCCCGCGGACACGCCCGCGCTGGTCACGACGTCGCCCTCACGCACCACCCGCTCGTCGCCAACCGCGGTGACGCCGAATCCCTTGAGCAGGGGTAACGCCAGCCAATGCGACGTCGCACGCCGCCCGTCGAGCAGACCGGCCGCGGCCAGAATCACCGAACCCGAGCACACCGACGCCGTCCAGCGCGCGGTCCGGTGCACCGCGCGCAACCAGTCCAGCAGCACCTCGTCGCGGGCGTGCACCGGCGTCGAGGGCCCGCCAGGCACCAGCACTAGGTCGGGCGCAGGCGTTTCGGCCAGCGCATGGGTGGCGCCGACGACCAACACGCCGGAGTCGGCGGTGATCGGGCCGGCTTGATGCCAGACGAATCGCACCTCGGCGTCCGGCAGGTTGCGCAGCACCTCATACGGGCCGATCATGTCCAGGGCGGTGAATCCGGGGTAGGTCACGATAGCGATCTGTGTCATCGGTGCGGTCCTTTCCGATCTGCCCGGGATCAGGCAAACGTCTTTCGGTACTGGTCCGGCGAAACGCCCACGCGGCGAATGAAGTTGCGCCGCATGGTTTCCGCGGTGCCGAATCCGCAGCGGGCCGCGATCGCGACGACGGTGTCGTCGGTCTCTTCCAGTTGGCGGCGCGCCGCTTCGGTACGGACGCGTTCGACGTACTGGCCGGGCGCCTCGCCGACCTCCTCGGTGAAAAGCCGGGTGAAATGACGCGGACTCATCGTCGCCAGTCGCGCCAGATCGCCGATGCTGTGCGCAGCGCCCGGTTGCGCCTCGATGGCCTCCTGCACCTCGCGAATGCAGGGCCGCTTGGCGCGGGGAATCCACACCGGCGCGGCGAATTGGGTCTGCCCGCCGGGCCGGCGCAGGTACAGCACCATCCAGCGGGCGACCGTCTGCGCGATCTCCGTGCCGTGGTCGTCCTCGACCAAGGAGAGGGCCAGATCGATGCCCGCAGCGACGCCGGCGGCCGTCCAGACCCCCTCGGAGCTCCGCACGAAGATCGGTTCCGGGTCGACCTCGACGATGGGGAACTCGCGGGCCAACCGGTCCGCGAAGGCCCAGTGCGTGGTGACGCGGCAGCCGTCCAGCAGCCCGGCCTCGGCCGCGAGAAAGGCACCGGTGCAGACGGTCACGATGCGCCGCGCGCTGCCCGCGACGGCCTTGATCCACCCGATGAGATCGGGGTCGTGGCGGGCGGCGTCGACGCCGGCGCCACCGGGCAGCACAACGGTGTCGATATCCCCGTCGGGATCCGGCAGCGGCGCCCCGACAAATGCCAGGCCGGTCCCGGCGCTGATCGGCTGGCCACCGACTGAGGCCACCACGACGTCATAACCACCGCCAGCCAGCAGCGCTGCCCCGCTGAACACGTCATGTGGCCCGATCACGTCCAGTGCCTGCACGCCCGGGAAGCCGACGAGCACGACCTTGCGAACCATGAACTCAGTGTTGGCCGAACCGGTCGTGGCGTCTAGGCCTAGTACCCCACGAATTAGGACATGCAGGACCTGACCCGAGGCCACGCGAGGGGGCTTGGCAGACTGTATGCATGGCACAGATAACCCTGCGTGGAAATGCGATCAACACCGTCGGCGAGCTTCCCGCTGTCGGCTCCAAAGCCCCGGCCTTCAACCTGACCGGCGTCGACCTCGGCGCGGTCACCAGCGATCAATTCAATGGAAAATCGGTGCTGCTCAACATCTTTCCTTCCGTCGACACCCCAGTCTGCGCGACGAGCGTGCGGAAATTCAATGAGCGTGCCGCCGCCAGTGGCGCATCGGTGGTGTGCGTGTCCAAGGATCTGCCGTTCGCGCAGAAGCGGTTCTGCGGCGCGGAGGGTATCGAGAACGTCACCACCGCCTCGGCATTCCGCGACAGTTTCGGCGAGGACTACGGCATCACGATCGCGGACGGACCGATGGCCGGCCTGCTCGGTCGAGCGGTTGTGGTGATCGGCGCCGACGGAAACGTTGCGTACAGCCAGCTGGTGCCCGAGATCGCCGAGGAGCCCGACTACGACGCGGCGCTGGCCGCGTTGAGCTGACCCGGTTGGGGCGAGCGACCCCAGTAGCCGCACCATTCATCTCGCATCTCGACCTTGCGCCCTTCCCGGTGGCCGTCACCGGGAAGGGCGCAAGCTTCTCCGCACAAATTCCGGCACGGTTTAGGTCAGCCAGGGTGGGCGACCACGATCGGTCGTTGCACCCCCGCGGCTCGTTGGGCGTATTCATTGCGAGATAACCGTTCTGACGAAATAAGCCTAAGAACGTCCGCTAACAACAGTCATTCATCAGCAGCAGGCCAGTGCTACCCGGAAACATCTCACATCACCTTTTGTTCGATCGCGTGGTGGATGGTGCGCACGCTCGGCCGGAAGCCGAGCCGGCGCGCGAGTGCACCGTTCATGTGCAGATGCCAAGGATGCTCTAGTGCCCGCGACGATGGATCCATGGCGCCGCCGGCAATCTCGACGAGTTCATAGAGTGACGTCGGCGCTTCATCGGTGATGTTCACGATGCGGCCGTCCCAGGCTCCGGTGAGTGCGAGACGGGTCGCGGTCGCGATGTCGCGGTGATGAACGAGGCTCATTCGCTGCGCCGGATGCATCCCGGCGTTCGCGGCATGTGCGGGCAGCGACTCCAGGTGACCGTCGCCGTCGCCGTAGACGAAGCCGTAACGCTGGATCGTCCAGGTGAGATCGCTGCTGCGCAGGGCGTTCTCGGCGGCGAGCTTGCTTGCCGGGTAGGCCTGCTTCGGGTCGACGGGGTCGTCCTCGCGGCCCGGACGCGTGCTGTCAGCGTTGTAGACGTGCGCGGTGCTCGCCATGATCAGGCGCGTACCGGGCGCGTGCTGCTGCGCTGCCGCGATGAGGTTGGCGGTCCCATCCAGGTTCGTCTTCCACATCAGGTCGGTGTCCGCGGTGCGGAACACGGCGGCGAGATGGACGATCGCTTCGACACCGCGCACTGCCGCCGCGAGCGACTCACAGTCGCAGAGGTCTCCGATCACCTCTGTCACGTCAGGTGGCACCGACCCAGGCCGACGGACCAAAGCGCGGCAGTCGTGGCCGGCTTCGGCGAGACGGGGCAGCAGTCGGGCACCTACCAAGCCGGTCGCACCCGTCACCAGGACCTTCATAAAATTTCCTTTACTGTTCGTCGTTCGAGTCGCTCGGTGGCGGTGCGCAACACTCGGATAGCGACCTCGATGTCATCAGCGTCGATCCCGCCGAAGGCCACGGAATGCAGTCGGGTCAGGTCGGGCAGCTTGCGCCACAACGCTTCACCCATTGCTGTGAGACGCAGCAGTTTTTGTCGATGATCGACGCTGTCGGGGATCTGCTCGACGAGTTGCTTGCGCGCCAGAGTGACAACGACGGCGCTCAGCGTCGCACGCTCGACCTGAAGAATGCGTTGCAGCTCCCGCTGCCGGGTGGGTCCGGCGTGCACTAGTTGGTACAGCACATACCACTGGGTCGCGCCGAGGTCGTAAGGCCGTAACAAGTCCTCCATGGCTGCACGGGCCGCGAGGTAACAGCGCTTTGCCCACGCACCGACCGTGTCATGGTGAGCCGCACCCATTTTGTCAGCCACCAGACAATAATGTCTGCCACCAGACAAAGTGTCAATCGGCCGGTGCTGGCAAACCAGACTCGACGACCCCGACACCAGTGCTAAACGCCGAACGGCCCGACAGATGTCTCGCCAATGACGGTGCGCTGCACTGGGACGCGCCGGGCTGACCCGCGGCTTACAGGCCCAGCAACCGCACCATTTCGTCCCGCATCTCGACTTTGCGCACCTTGCCGGTGGCCGTCATCGGGAATTCGTCGACGACGCGGACGTAGCGGGGAATCTTGTGGTGCGCGAGGTTCCCCGCGCAAAACGCCTGCACGGAGTCGGCGTCCAGGGGCCGGCGCCCCGGCCGCATCCTGATCCAGGCGCAGACTTCTTCGCCGTACTTGGGGTCGGGCACGCCGACCACCTGCGCGGCGTCGACATCGGGATGGGTATGCAGAAAATCTTCGATCTCCCGCGGGTACACATTTTCGCCACCGCGGATGATGACGTCCTTGATGCGCCCGACGATCGCGCAATAGCCGTCGTCGTGCATGACTGCGAGGTCTCCGGTGTGCATCCAGCCGTCGGGATCGATTGCCTGGCGGGTCTTCTCGTCGTCGTGCCAGTAGCCGAGCATCACCGAGTAGCCGCGCGTGCACAGTTCGCCCGGCTGTCCGCGAGCGACTACCTCGCCGCTGCCCGGGTCGATGATCTTGATCTCGACATGCGGGTGAGCCCGCCCCACCGTCGTGGTGCGATGCGCGAGGTCGTCGTCGATCCGGGTTTGGCACGACACCGGAGAGGTTTCCGTCATGCCGTAGGCGATCGACAGCTCCGACAGGTTGAGCTCGTCGATGCAGCGCCTCATCAGCTCCACCGGACAGGTCGCTCCCGCCATGATCCCGGTACGCAGCGACGACACGTCTCGCGCACCCAAGGTGGGGTGACTAAGCATCGCGATGAACATCGTCGGCACGCCGTAAAGGGCTGTGCAGCGCTCCTTTTCGATCGCCGCTAGCGTGGCGGCGGGGTCAAATCCGGGCGCCGGAATCACCATGGTGGCACCGTGAGTGGTGCAGCCCAGATTGCCCATCACCATGCCGAAGCAGTGATAAAACGGGACCGGGATGCAGAGGCGATCCCCGGCCCGCAGCCCAATGCATTCGGTGACGAAGTAACCGTTATTGAGGATGTTGCGGTGTGACAGCGTGGCCCCTTTGGGGGAACCGGTTGTGCCCGAGGTGTATTGGATGTTGACTGGGTCGCGGGGGTCCAAGGCTGCCATCCGACACCGCAATTCGGCGTCGGTCACCTCCTCGGCGCGCAGCTGTAATCGTGTCCAGTCATCGGTGCCTAAAAACACGACGTCGGACAAGCCGGGAATCTGGGACCGTACCTGGCAGACCATCCGCCGGTAGTCGGATGTCTTGAACGTCGTCGCCGACACCAGCAGTCGAACACCGGAATCGCTGAGGGTGTGCGACAACTCATGCGTGCGATATGCGGGGTTGACCGTGACCAGGATCGCGCCGACCTTGGCGGTGGCGTACTGCAGCATGGTCCATTCCGGACAACTCGGCGACCAGATTCCGACCCGGTCGCCGCGTTGTACGCCCACGGCCAGCAGCGCGCGGGCCAGCCGGTCAATGTCGGCGTTGAGTGCCGCGTAGGTCCATCGCCGGGCGCCGGCGACGTCGACGAGCGCTTCGACGGTGGGGTAACGCAGCGCGGTGCGTTCGAGGTTCGCACCAATCGTCTCGTCGAGCAGGGGAGTGTCGACGGGACCCGCGTCGTAGGACGCGCGGGATTCAGTGGGGAACTCTCCGGTCGGGATGGTCATGTTTTTCCTGCGCTCAACGACATCAATGTAACCGTCGCCGTCGTGCCCGACCATGTCTCGGCACAGTAGCGCGGCTCAGGTCGGTGTCAATGTGAACGGCAGCCAGCAGACCCCCGGGCCGTCGCCAGGGCATCCGGGCGCGGCGACGGCGAAAGTTCTTTCGCCGCGAGAACTTCAGTGGCCGTTGAGCATGAGAAAACCCGATCGCCTGGTGCCGCCGTCGGTGGTGTTCTCGCAGTGGAACGCGTAGTCCGGAAATCGATACCGCCGGGTCCCCGGCCCAGGGGTAGTCGAGAACAAGGTGAGTCCGGCGGGGTTGCTTGTCAATGCCTCCGCCCGCAGCCAATGTGCCATGCACCCGGGCGCCATCGCGGTCACTGCAATTTGCCCTGGCGCACTCAACACGGCAAATATTTGTTTGCAGTGCAAGGCCACATATGCCGATGAGCTGTGGAGTAAGTCCAACGACGTGTTAGCCTTGTCGCTTCCCGACGCATTCGCTTCGGGCACGGCAAAAAGGAGTATTCGCGCAATGATGCGTATCGCCCAGGCCGCCACGGCGGCCGTGACCGTGGGCCTGATGGGTGTCCTCGCGATCGGCTGCAGCAGCAAGACGACCGTCAAGCCCGACGGCGCAGCACAATCGGTGGTCGACGTCGTCTCGAAGCAGACCGGGTTTCATCCCAGCGACGTGCACTGCCCATCCGGTGTCGAAGCCAAGGTCGGTGTGCAGTTCGACTGTCACTTCACCGGGCCGGAGGGCAAGGAATACGTCGCGAACATGAAGATCACCCGGGTCAAGGGTGCCGAAGTCGATTTCGACGTCAACACCCACCCGAGCTAAGCCGGGCCGGCCGCAGCCGATCCGCCGTCGCGGCCAGCACCTCACGGCACCCTGCCCAGGTCTGCTTGATGATTTCGGCGGCCGGCGGTAGGTCGTCGATGCGACCGGCGACCTGACCGGTGTTGGCCACGCTGGCGTCCATGTCGCCGTCAAAGTAAAGCTGCGCGACGCGTTGCAGCGCGGCGCCGCCGTCCGCGGGAGAGGCTGCGGCATCGAGCTTTTCGGCCGCGGCGGTACGGATGACACGCATCATCCGGTTGCCGTCGAGAGGAAGTAACACCGTCCCGGTCTCGTCGGCACGCACGACCGCTTGCTTGAGGTTGCCGTGCACCGGGGAATCGGCCGAGGCCAGCAGCCGGGTGCCCATCTGTACCGCCTCGGCGCCCAGCACGAAAGCCGCCGCCATGGATCGCGCGTCGCAGATTCCCCCTGCGGCCACGATCGGGACGTCGACATGGGCGGCAACCAAGGGCAGCAGCACCATCGTCGACGCCCCGTACCGGTTCTTGAAGCCGCCACCCTCGACGCCCTCGACCACCAGCCCGTCGACGCCGGCGTCGACGGCCTTCTTGGCCGCGGCCAGGGTGCCCACCACGTGGAACACGGTGATGCCGGCATCGTGCAGCCGCTCGGTGAACAGCGACGGGCTGCCGGCCGAGGTGGTGACGAATCGAATGCCGTTGGCGACGAGGAGGTCCACGACCGCGGGGTCGCGATTGAACAGCAGTGCAATATTCGCACCCACCGCGCCACCGGTGAGGCTGCGCACGCGTTGCACGTCGGCTCGGCCCTGATCCGACGTCGTCTCGATGATCCCCAGGCCGCCCGCGTTCGACACGGCCGCGGCGAGCTGGGCACCGGCGATGTAGGTCATCGGCGCCTGGATGATCGGGATGTCGATATGGGCCAGTGCGCACACCCGATTGGTGACGGGCGCGTCGTCGGCGGCGATCATCTGTCGCGCGGATCGACGAGGTCGCGGAAGCGCTCGGCCGCGAACACCGATGCGCCCAGGCGCCGCACCCGATCGGCCAGCGCGCGATCCGATGTCACGACGCGGATCTCCTCCGGGGTGGTGTCGGCTTCCAGCCGCCGCACGATCTCGTCGTCGGCGGAGTTCGCGGCCGCGCGCGGCGCGTGGGCGATCTCGATGGTCGTCGAGCCGATGGCGGCCTTGGGCGGCCGCTCGAACACCAGCGTCACCGTATCTCCTTGTCCAGCAGCCCAATTCTCCACCGTGTCTACCAAAGCGGCCATGGCGGCCTCGCGATCTTTCCACCATCCGTCAGGGCGACTGCCGATGACGTTCATCGCGTCGATGATCCAGCGCACCATGCCAGAGTATGCGTCGCTAGCTCGCGCTTCGTCGCAGGATGTCGATGGCGACGCGATCGGGTATTTCGATATGCGGGCAGTGCCCGACGTCGTCGTATTCGACCAGATCGACCGCGGGTATGCGGTCGCGCAGTTGCTCGGCGATCGCGGCCCCCGACACCGGGTCTCGCATGCCCCACAAGAATGTGAGGGGCACGGTCGTGCCGAGCAGCGCACTTTCGAAGTGCGACGCGTTGGCGGCACGTTCGGGTATGTACCGCAACAGCTTTCGTTGGATGTCGCGGCCCGGGTCGTTTTCCAGCAGGGCGCGGTAGTGCAAACCGGCGAGTTCGCGGTCCAGCGGGTGTTCGGTGGAGAACACCTCACCCCAGGTCCGGAAAAACAGCGACTCGGTGAAGGCCCGGGCCAGCAAGGCGCCCAGCACGGGAATGAGGCTGGCGCGCTGCGCGATTCGCGGCCGGTACACCTCGGCGAATAGGCCTGCGTTGAGGAAGATGCAGCGGCGCAGGGACGCCGCGTGTTCGTGCCGGCGGGCGAGCAGCTCGGTGGCGACGATGGCGCCGTAGTCGTAGGCGACCACGGTCGGTCCCGACGGTGCGTAGGCCGCGATGATCGCCTCGGCCAGGTCCGCCTGCTCGAACACGCTGTAGCGGTGGCCGGGCGGCTTGGCGCTGGCCCCATACCCGAGGAAGTCGAAGCTGACCACCCGGTGCCGCCGGGCCAACTCGGGTTCGACGGCCGCCCATTCGAATGACGATGCGGGAAAGCCGTGCAGCAGCAGCAGAGGCGGGCCCTGGCCCACCTGGCGGACGAACACCCGCCGGGGCGTGCCGCGGACGGTCAGCCGCACGGTTTCACCCCCGTGGCGCCAATGCTCGAGTGGGGTGGTCACCCGTCCTCCGATCGTCTGGTCTCATTTCGAGACCAGACGCTAGCAGCATCGGTCTCATTTTGAAACCGTCGAGGTACGATCGACGCCGTGCGTTACGAGGAGCTGGCCGATTTGCCGTGCTCGATCACCCGGCCGTTGGTGGTGCTCGGCGATCGGTGGACCCTGCTGGTGCTCAAGACGGCATTCAACGGCGTCCGGCGCTTCAATGCGTTCCAGTGCGCCCTGGGCATTTCGCGCAGCCGCTTGCAGGACCGGCTCGACCGCCTAGTCGAGCACGAGATCCTGGTCAAGAAGCCGTCGGTCGACGGGAACTACGCGGAGTACCGGCTCACCCAGAAGGGCCAGGACCTCTATCCGATCTTGATGGCGTTGCGCGACTGGGGCGATCGGTACATGGCCCCCGACGGCCCGCCCGTGCACTTCCACCATCGCGACTGCACCGGCGAAGCGCACGTCATCCTGGCCTGCGACGCATGCGGCGATCCCGTCACCGCGCGCGATGTCGCACCGGCTCCCGGCCCCGGCATGCCGAAGGCCGGCCGAACCGCCGATTTTTGCGACTAGACACTTTGCGCGATTGGTACGGTCACCGTGGGCACGTTCGACGAGGAGAGCGCCAATGACGTCTTTAGCCGGAACCGACGGCCGCGTTGTCGCGCTGGCCCGCGGCATGCGCGACCTCGTGCGGGAGCAGGCCGGCGAATCCGAGCGAATCCGCACGCTTTCCGCGCCGATCGTCGATCAGATGTGGGCCAGCGGACTGATGTCCGCGTTCAACCCGGTGGTGGCCGCCGGTAGCGAGCCGTCGTTCACCGAGATGATCGAGACATGGATCGAAATGGCTTGGCAGGATGGCTCATTCGGTTGGGTAGGCATCGCCAACCTGCCGTCGTCGTTCGCCGCGGCAGCCTATCTGCCCGACGAGGGCTTCGCCGAGGTGTTCACCGCGCACGACAACCGCGTCACCATGGGCGGCCAGTTCTTTCCCAATGGACAGGGGATAGCCGTCGACGGCGGCTATCAGCTGAGCGGATCGTGGAGTTTCGGCTCCGGCATCGGGCACTCCGAATACGTCGCCGCCGGGTTCCTGCCCCTGGACAACGGTGAAATGCGCTGGATCAGCGAGGGCCTGCCGGAGATGCACGTAGCGGTGTTGCCCCGCGAGCAGGTCAGCTTCAACGACGGATGGCACGTGCAGGGGCTCAAGGGAACCGGCTCCTACGACTACAGCGTCGCCGATGTGTTCGTCCCGCGGCGCCGCACCTTCGAACTGTTCGCCCGACGACCACACCGCGGGAACTCACCGGCCACCCGGATGGGACTGATGCCGGTCACCGCGGCCGGTCACGCCTCTTGGGCACTGGGCGTATCCAAGAGCATGCTCGACGACGTTCAGGAGTTGGCGGCCACCAAGTTCCGGATGAGCGACATGGCATCGTTGGCCAGCCGCCCCACCTTTCAGAAAGGCCTGGCTCACCACCGTGCGGCCTGGCGCGCGGCGCGTCTGCTGGTGCTCGACGCATTCACCACCGCCGAGGCGGCTGTGGCCGCGGGCGACGAGCTCACCCCGGCCCTGCGCGCGGACATGCGCGTGGCTGCCGTGTATGCCACCGACACGGCCCGCAGTTGTGCCCAGTGGGCGCACCTGGTCGCCGGAACCAGCTCAATCCGCGAGGGCACCCGGCTCGAACGTGCCTTCCGCGACATGTACACCGGAACCCAACACGCCTTCATCAGCGAGAAAGTGGCGATCGACGCCGCGCAGATCTGGCTCGGCATTATCGAAGATCAGCCCGGGCTGTAACCCGAACTGGTTGGTGCACAACCTGTTCGGGGATCCGATCACGGATAGATCAGCAGTCGGTCGGCGAGTTCGTCGGGTCGGGGTTGCACGTCGGCAGCCACCGCCCGTAGCTGCGGGGGAGAACCGCGAAGTCGATGCGCGCACACGTCGCCTACCATCAGCGCATGCGCGGCACCAAGATCCTCATCACCGGCCCCACCGGACAAGTTGCCAACCCGATCGCCAAGGCGCTGGCCGCCGACAACGAAGTCTGGGGCATCGCCCGATTCAGCAATCCCGCCGTCCGCGACGACCTCGAAAAGTCCGGCGTGCGTTGCGCGACGGTGGACCTGACCGCCGGCGACTTCAGCGGTCTGCCAACAGACTTCGATTACGTCCTCAACCTTGCGGTGGCCAAAAGTGGCAACTGGGACACAGATTTGGCGGCCAACGCCGAATCCGTGGGACTCCTGATGGCCCACTGCCGCGACGCGAAGGCATTCCTGCACTGCTCCTCCGGAGCCGTCTACGACCCACCCGGCGACGAGGTCCGGACCGAGTCCGCCGCGTTGGGGGACAATCACAAGCCGTTGTTCCCCACCTACTCCATCTCCAAGATCGCCGGCGAGGTCGTCGCCCGGACGATGGCCCGCGCCCTACGCGTGCCCACCACGATCGCCCGGCTCAACGTGCCGTACGGCGACAACGGCGGGTGGCCGTTTTATCACATGGAGATGATGCTGGCCGGCATCCCGATTCCCGTCCCACCCGGCGGCCCGGCCAAGTACTCGCCGATCCACGAAGACGACGTCATCGCCACCATCCCGAAGCTGTTCAAGGTGGCGTCGGTCCCGGCCACCACCCTCAATTGGTGCGGTGAGCAGGCCGTCAGCTTGCAGGAGTGGTGCACCTACCTCGGGTCACTGGTCGGCAAGGAGCCGGTATTCGAGGAGAGCGCAAACGCGCTGCGCGGCAACCCCACCGACGCGAGCCGGATGCGCGAGCTCGTCGGGGTGGCCGCAATCGACTGGCGCGAGGGCATGCGGCGCATGGCGGCCAAGTTCCATCCGGAGCTCGTCACGGTCTAACGGGTTACGTAGCGGGTCACCAGTACCGCATCGCGCGGCCGAACAACCCGGCCAGCGCCGGCTTGTCCATCTCGCGCGGGGCGTTCTGCAACAGTCGCTGCTGTGCAAACGCGCCCTCGGTCAGGGCCGCGATGTCGTCGTCGGTGTAGCCCACTCCGCTCAGCCCGTTGGGCATGTCGACCGCCCGCATGATTCGGATGAGTTCGGCCGCAAGCACTTCGCCGGCGTCGTCGGGCCCGGCGTCGCGGGTGTCAGCGCCGAGCAGCCGCGCCGCCTCGGTATGTCGCTGCGGGCTGGCCGAGGCGGTAAACCGAAAGACCGCGGGCGCGTTGACGATGACCGACATGCCGTGCGGCACCAACGGCTCGTCGGCCGGATATCCCACCGGGTGGTAGTCGCGCACCAGGCCCGCCACGGCATAGGCCATGCCGTGCGGCGCGTGGACACCTGCGTTGCCGAAGGCGATGCCGGCAAGCGTCGCGGCCCACATCATCTGTTCGCGCGCGGAGTCGTCGGCAGCATCGCGCACGGCCGGCTCCAGGTTTTGGCCCAGCACCCGTAGCGCCTCGCGGCAGCCCAGGTCGCTCCACGGGTTGGCGCCCTGGCTCATCGGCCGCAGGCTGGGCCGCGGGGGAGCGGGCCGGCGCACGTACGGGCGGGCGGTGTAGGACTCCAGCGCGTGCGAGAGCACGTCCAGCCCGGCGGCGGCCACCACCCCACCAGGCAGCGTGGCGGTGCAATCTGGGTCGACGAGCGCTTCGGTGGGACGCAACGCGGGCGAGGCGATGCCCGTCTTCACGGTCAGTGACAGCAGATCGAAGATCGCGATGCCGGTGACCTCGCTGCCGGTGCCGGCCGTCGTCGGGCACGCGATGTGCGGCTTGAGCGGTCCGGGCACTGGCTTGCCGTCGCCGATCGGCGCATTGACGTAGGTCAGGAAGTCCGCGGGATAGGTGGCGTAGAGATTGGCGGCCTTGCAGGTGTCGATCACCGAGCCCCCGCCCAGCGAGACATAGCCATCGGGATGTGCGTCGCGGGCGAACCGGGACGCTTCGCTAAAGGAGGCGTCCGTCGGCTCGACGTGCACGTCGGTGTAGGTGACCACGTCGATACCGGCCGCCAACAGCGAGTCGCGTGCCGTGGCGAAAATCGGGAGGACCGCCACCTGCGCGTCGGAGAACAAGGCGATCCGACGCAGGCCCAGGGCGGCGGCCCGCTCACCCAATTCCGCGAGGCAGCCGCGGCCGAACGTTATCCGCGACGAGTCGACGGTGAAGGCGCCATCGCAGCCTTGCGCCACCTCCGGGAATTCGCAACACACCATGCCCCTATCAAAGCCCCCCGACGGCATCCGACAAACTCCGCGACCGAAAACCCGTCGGCCAGTGCGCCGTTCGGGAGTTGCTGCGGCGCCGCAGCGAGGTCGACACGGGCGATTGCTGGGACACGCGACCGCGACACCTTGACCGCGCCACACCCCGAATGCTAAGCAGGTGCTCAGCATTGATGGGCACGGGAGCGCCGCGCTCGGATCAGAGTTGATCGGAGAAGGAAACAGATGTCGCTGCAGGCAGTACTGGACGAGCTCAGTAAGCGCCCCGGCTCGGGCGAGGCCATCCCGATCATCAACCCCGCAACCGAAGAACAGATCACCGAATTCACCGACTGCGGAGAAGCCGCGGTCGACGAAGCGGCGGCGCGGGCGAAGGCATCGTTCGAATCGGGCGTCTGGTCGCAGCTTCCGGGCCGCGAGCGCGCCAAGATCTTGTGGCGGATCGGCGATTTGATCGACGAACACGCCGAAGAGTTCGCCCAACTCGACTCGCTCAACACCGGCATGCCATTGCTACAGGCGCAATTGCAGATGTCCACCTGCTCGGAGTTCTTCCGGTACTACGCCGGCTGGTGCTCCAAGATCAACGGCACCGCCTACGACGTCAAGACCGACGGCATCGCCACCGACAACTACGTCAACATGCATGCCTACACGCTCAAGGAGCCATACAGCGTGGTGGGCCTGATCTTCCCGTGGAACGGCCCGATCTTCAACGCGAGCGCGAAGCTGGCGCCGGCCCTGGCCGCCGGAAGCAGCCTGCTCGTCAAGCCCGCCGAGGAGACACCGCTGTCGGCGGTGCTGTTGGACAGGCTCATTCACGAGGCGGGCGTGCCCGAGGGCGTGGCCAACCTGTTGACCGGCTACGGCCATACCGCGGGGGCGGCCATCACCGCGCACCGTGACGTCGAGAAGGTGGCGTTCACCGGCTCGACCGAGGTCGGCAAGGAGATCGTGCGGGCGTCGGCCGGCAACCTGAAGAAGATCACCCTCGAACTGGGCGGGAAGTCACCGGTGTTGATCTTCGACGACGCCGACCTGAGCAAGGCCATCATGATGGCGTCGTTGGGTATCTTCGTGCATTCCGGCCAGGGCTGCGTGTGCGGGTCGCGGATCTTCGCCCAGCGCGGCGTCTACGACCAGGTCGTGGAAGGCATTGCGGCCATGGCGAATACGTTCAAACTCGGCGCCCCCAGCGAGGAGGGCTGCGTCAGCGGTCCGCTGATCAGCCAGAAACAGCTGAACCGCGTCATGGGCTTCATCGACGAGGGCAAGAATGACGGCGTCGACGTCGTCACCGGCGGTTACCGCCTGGACCGCAAGGGCTACTTCGTCCACCCGACGGTGCTGACCAACGTCGACACCAGCATGCGGCTATATCAACAGGAGATCTTCGGTCCGGTCGTCACCATCCTGCCGTTCGACGACGAAGATGAAGCCGTGGCCCTGGCCAACGACACCAGCTACGGCCTGGCGGCCACCGCGTGGACGGAAAACCTGGGCCGCGCGCACCGGATCATGCGGCGCCTGCAGGCCGGCAGCGTGCAGGTGAACTGCCAGCTCGTCTTCGACCACGATGTGCCGTTCGGCGGATACAAGCAGTCCGGCTGGGGTCACGAGTTCGGTAAAGAGGGACTCGAGATCTACCTGAAAACGAAGTCGGTCTGGGCTCAGCTCTGAACCCCGGACAGAACCGGAAAGTCCCGGACCCCCAACCAGGTCCGGGACTTCCGGCACTTCTCCGACGGCCGTCAGCGGCGTCAAGATCCCTTGTTGTAGCGGGTGAGGAAGCCGACGGAGGCCACCGCGGCCGCCGTGCCGATCACTCCCCAAAGGACCAACTGGAATGCCATCGCGCCGAAGAACCAACCGAATGTCATTCCGATGTACAGCATCCAGATCAGCCGGAAAAAGCTCCACACCGCAAGCAGGCCGGTGCTGATTCCGATGTACAGGCTGCGCTGCCGATCGACGCGGTTGATCTGCTCTTGGATGCTGGTCGGCACGATGTTCATTTGCGGTCTTCCTTTCCTGGGGCGCCACCTCCGTGGCGGCGTCGTTGCGACAAGTACAGACGCGCGGATCGGCTACCGATCCCAACAACGTGCCCGCCCCACCAAGCGCGCGCGATCAGCCTGCGCTGTCGCCCGGGTGTTGCATCTCGGCTTGGAACTGGCGATACCGAGCGGCGTGGCTGGGACGGCGACGGATTACCAGCCAGCCGGCCGCGAGCACCAGAAACCACACCGGAAACCACGCCAACGCCGCGGCCGTGTCGTCCTCGGTGCCAAGGGCCCACAGTACGAACGCGAAGAACGCCAGGACGCCCCAACACATCACCACGCCACCGGGCATCTTGAAGCTCGAGTCCGCATGGCGTGCGGGATGCCGGCGCCGGTAGACGAGGTAGCTGAGCACGATCATCGCCCAGACGAACATGAACAGCAGCGACGCGACGGTCGTGACGAGCGTGAACGCCCCCATGACCGAGCCGCCGACGTGCAGCAGCGGGATCACGATCAGAAGCAGGGCGGCGGTCACGAATAGGGCGGGTGCCGGCACGCCGCCGGCGTTGAGCCGACGGAAAAGTGCCGGCGCGCTGCCCTCATCAGCCAGGCCGTACAGCATGCGACCAGTGGAGTACATGCCGGAATTGGCCGATGAGGCGGCCGCCGTGGTTACGACGAAGTTCACGATTGACGCCGCGCCGGCGATGCCGGCCAGGGAGAACATCATCACGAACGGGGACTCGTCGCCGGCGAACCGCCGCCAGGGCACGACCATCAGGATCGTCAGCAGCGCACCGATGTAGAAGATGGCGACCCGCAACGGCACCGCATTGATTGCGCGTGGCAGCGTGCGGCGCGGGTTTGCCGTCTCGGCCGCGGCGGCGCCGACAAGTTCCACACCGACGAAGGCGAAGAACGCGATCTGGAAGCCGCCGACCATACCCATGAACCCGGTGGCGAAAACGCCGCCGTCGTCCCAGAGGTTCTCGATCGACGCGCGATCTCCTTGCGGCGAAACGAAATTCGTCGCCACCAGGAAGACCCCGACGACGATCAAACACGTGATCGCGGCGACCTTGATCAGGGCGAACCAGAATTCGATCTCCCCGAAGTTACGCACGCTGAACAGGTTGAACAACAGGATCACGGCGCACGCGGCCAGCGCCGGCACCCAAGCCGGGACGTCTGGCCGCCAGAACCGCACATAACCGGAGATCGCCACCAGTTCGGCGATACCGGTGGCGATCCAGGCAAACCAGTACGACCAGCCGACGAAGAAGCCGGCCGCGGGGCCCAGGAGATCGGCGGCGAAGTCGACGAACGACTTGTAGTTGAGGTTCGACAACAGCAGCTCGCCCATCGCGCGGAGCACGAAGAACAAGAAGAACCCGATGATCCCGTAGACCAGCACGACCGACGGACCGGCGCGGGCGATGGTTCGCCCCGCGCCCATGAACAGTCCGGTCCCGATGGTGCCGCCGATCGCGATCAACTGGATATGGCGGTTGGCCAGGCCTCGATGCAGCTGCGAGGCCGCCGCACGGGTATCGGCGCCAACCTGGCTCATGCGTCACGTCCTCGCGGGTTTCGAATCGCCGGCGATCGAGCAGGTACTCATAGTGGCACTCAGAGCCCGACCACTCCGATTGTCAACGGAGGTACCTGCGCCTCCCGCGCCGCAAATGAGCACTCCCTGCGACATTTCGTCCGATTTCCCGCTGCGTGCACCTTGGGGCGAAAGGACGGCTAGAAAGGACGGCTAGCCGGACGTCTTCACGACGAGCTTTCCGACGTTCCTGCCGTCGAACAGCATGTTGATCGCGGTCGGCAGTTGTTCGAAACCCTCGACAACGGTCTCCAGCGGTGTGAGCTTGCCCGCGGTGATCAGTGCGGCGATCTCGCCGGCTGCCTCGGCGGAGCGGCTCAGGTGATCCAGCACGATGAAACCCTGCACCGTGGCCCGCTGGATGAGGAGATTGCCGAAGGCGCGCGGCCCGGGCGGCGGGTCGGCCTCGTTGTATCCGGAGATCAGGCCGCACAGTGCGACGCGCGCACCGATGTTCAGCCGCGCGAAGACCGCGTCCATGATGGCGCCGCCGACGTTCTCGAAGTCGACGTCGATGCCGTCGGGTGCCGCCGCCCGAAGTTGTTTGGACCAGTCGTCGGCGCGGTAATCGACCGCGGCGTCGAAGCCCAGTTCCTCTGCCAGCAGCCGGCATTTGTCCGGCCCGCCGGCGATACCCACGACGCGCGCGCCGTCGGCCTTGGCGAGCTGCCCGGCAACCGAACCGACCGCACCCGCGGCGGCCGAGACGACCACGGTCTCACCCGGCCGGGGCTTGCCGATGTCACGGATCCCGATCCAAGCGGTCAGGCCGGTCATCCCGAGGGCGCCGAGATACGCGCTGGGCGAGACCCCGTCGGCGACGTCGACCGCGAACAACGGCGCCGAGTCGGAGGCGACCACATATTCCTGCCATCCCACCAGGCCCTGGACGATCTGACCGACCGGGTAATGGGGGTTCTTCGAAGCGACAACCTCGCCGAGCCCAGCCGCCCGCATCACCTCGCCGATCCCCACTGGGGGCAGGTAGGTCGGGGTGTCGTTGATCCAGGTGCGGTTGGTCGGATCGAGCGAAATCCAGTCGATCCGGACGAGCGCCTCGCCGTCCTCGAGCTCCGGGACGGCCTCCTCGCTGAGCTCGAAGGTGTTGGGACCGATGCGGCCACTGGGACGCTCTCGCAACAGGAAGCGACGGTTTCGATCAGGCATGAGCGAACGCTACGCCGGGCGAGTGCCGCCGGTGCTATAACCCCACCTATGGCCGACCACACCGTCACTCACGTCTCTGACACCGCCCACTGGACGGCTTTGCATCGCGCCACCGAGTCGGCTCGCCCCGACGCCCTGCTGACCCACTGAGCAAGATCTGTCCGACGCCGGCGATCCTAGGATTGCCGCATGCGCATTTCGGTGAAGTTCGATCTGGGATTTTCCTACTCCGATCTCGACCGGCTGTGGCGCACTGCGGACCGCCTCGGTTTCGAAGAAATCTGGGACTACGACCACTTCTACGGGCCGACGGAGGACACCGATCCGACCTTCGAGGGCTGGACCGCCCTGGCCGCGCTGGCCGCTATCACCACGCGGGCGCGGATCGGATGCCTGGTGTCCAGCGTGACCTTTCGCAACCCGGCCGTGCTGGCCAACATGGCAGTCACCGTGGACCACGTTTCCGGCGGACGCCTGAACTTCGGGATCGGCGCCGGTTGGCGTGAGCCGGAGCATCGTGGCTACGGGATCCCTTTTCCCGGCCCAGGCACGCGTGTCGCGATGGTCGACGAGGCGCTGACCGTGATCCGCAAACTCTGGACGGAGGACTCGGTCACGTTCCGTGGACGCTTCTTCACCCTCGAGGATGCGCTGTGTGCACCCAAGCCGGTGCAGCGTCCGCACCCGCCCATCGCCGTCGGCGGCAGCGAGCCCAAAATGATGCGCGTCATCGCCCGCCACGCCGATGTCTGGAACATGCCTGCCACCGGGGGACCCGAAGCCTGGGGAGCGGCGAATACCAGGCTCGACCAGGCGTGCGCCGAGATCGGCCGGGCACCGGCCGAGGTGCTGCGCTCAGCGCAGGTGTCGTTACGCCCGGACGAACTCGGGCAGGTGGAGGAGCAGCTGAGTTTGGTGCCCGCCTTCGAGCGACTCGGCTGTCAGCAGATGGTGCTCACCTTCCGTCAGCCGCCGACGGAGGCAATGCTCGAACGTTGCCTCGCGCTGCATTCGGCTCCGGCGCCATCGGCGCCTCGCTAGCCATTTTCTCCGCGAAAGCGCGTTCACGACGCGCCGGCATGGCGGAGTCTTGGCCTATGCACGCAGCGCGCATTCTTGCGGTCGCCGTCGCGGTGCTGGCTTGGCCGAGCATCGCACACGCCGACCCGTCGCCAACCCAACAGATCACGACGGTCGCCGTCGGCTCGCACGGGCAAGCCGTCAACGGCTATCGCGAAACACCGCCCGACGGGAACATCGCCGTTGTCGACGACTGCGGCACACCGTCGCCCTCGGCGGTGGCCGACAACGTGTACGCATGCTCGCCAAGCGCGGCCGGTGCTGCCACCTGCTGGCCATCGACGCCGGGATCCCTACTGTGCGTGGACGACCCATGGGAGCATCGTCTGCACCGGGTTACCTACCGCGGTCAACTGCCGCCAGTGCAAGCGCCGAGCTCCCCGCAACCGTATGCTCTGCAGCTCGACGACGGCACCCGCTGCCTGATCCGCAATGGAGGAGCGTGGGGCAGCCGCGACGATGGATACGTCGGCGCCTACTGGTGCGGGAATTCCGGTGCGAGCCCGCCGGTCTTGAGCCCGCCGGGGGCGCGTAGTTTCGTCGACACCTCCGGCCCGGTGTGGACGGTCGAAGTCGGGCAACTCGGTGCCCCGGGAGCCCACTTTCCACCGCCCCAAGTTCACGCCGTAACGAGTGCGTGGTTCGCCGGGGACCGAATCCCGGGCTGACGGGTTACCAGACTCTTATCCAGTCGACCAGCATGTCCGCCGGATAGCTACCCGGCCCGGGATCGCCGCCGCCGGAGCCGGCGACCGCCAAGTTGAACACGGGATAAACCGTGTAGCCGGGGCCGTTGAATGGCCAATCCGGAAGCGAACTCGCCGGCACGTCGAAATAGGGCTGCGCGCCATCGGAATAGTCCTTCCAGAACCTGATGCCGGCCTGGTCCCACTGGCACCGCCAGGTGTGCCAGCCGCTGTCGACGGCAATATTGTGAGTTTTCCACTCGCCGCCGTTCGCCTTCGCGTGCACGGTGGTCGCCGACGGCCAGTTGCCGTTGCCGTACCACTCCATGACGTCGATTTCGCCCTGATCGTCGTTGCCGAGCCAATAGGCGGGCCAGGCGCCGGCGGTGAGGCAGTTCAACTTAATCCGCGCCTCCCAGGTGTGGCCGACGCCGCCCCGCCACAGGCTTTGGACTTTGCCGCTGAAGTAGGTGGGACCATCCTTGGCCGCCCGCAGCACCAGGTTGGAGTTGCCGTCCACGAACACGTTGCGGCGGTCGTCGCGATATTGCCCGATGTGCTCGGGCAGCTCCCAGTACGTCGGGTCCTTGATTGTCTCGCGGGCCTTGGCCACCGCCCACTTCGACGGATCGGGTGCCGAACCGGCCGGGCCGTCGAACTCGTCGGAGAAGATATAGCTTCCGGCCTGGCCGCTGGGCGCGCTGGGGAGCGGCATCCGCCCTGGATAGGCCCGGGCCGCAGGGATGGGCAGCGTGGTCGCCAGCACGCCGAGCCCTGTCGTCAGCAGCATGCGGCGCCGGTCCATGTCTGGCATAAGCAAGCGACGATAGCAGCCCCGGTCGCAGCGGGTCGAAACGGAAATTCTGTCGGTGGCCGTCGTTAACATTTTGGCCGCAGCAGACGGAAACGCCCGGCGGCACAGTCGTAGGCGGAGATTTGGGAGAAATTCACGGCCAATTCTCATGTTTACGCCTGGTTTGGTCTCAGGATTGGCTGGGCATCCTTGACACGAACAGATAACACGCTTGTAGCTTTGCGGCTGAGTTGGGCTCTGAGAGGAGTTGACAGTCATGGCTAACACATCAGAAGCGACGGTAATTTTCCTCCAATCCCATCCCGCGTGGATTGCCGCCCAACGCCGTGAACGCGAGCGCAGCGAATCGATGCGCCGCCACCCGTCCGCCCGGAAAGTCCCCGCCGCCGCCGTCACTGACCGCGCCGTCGCCGCTGGCAGCCGCCATTTCAAGGTTTACTCGTCCGGCGATACCCCCGCCTGACATTTGTCGGTGCGCGGCTAGCTCCGGGCCATGCCGCCGCGCATCACCGGCCAATAACTGACGCCAAAGAAAATTGTTTGGCGCACCGCGTCCGTTTTCCAAACCAGCGTCCACGCGCAGGCTCATCCGACCGCTCTCGACGCAGGTTTGCTGTTTCAACATCCTTCGCGAGTCTCGCTCTTATTCCGCTGCGCGGAATTGAGCGTTTACTTTCGCGGCCATTACTACTACCCTACGTAGTAGGTCAGGTTGGCGAGCTGCCACGCCGCACAACTCGGCGCCACTACCCGCGCACCGCTCGCCGTGATGGTCGGCGGGATGATCCGAGGAATTTTCGTGGTTGTGGGTGTGGTGTCAGTGCGGCGACCATGCAGGATGGGGCGATAAGAATGCTGCACATTGAGGAATACGTCGGCATCATCATCGGGGCACGGCAGACACGTCGGACGAGAGCCCTAGCCAACCCGGATCAGCCCCGCGGCACCCTCTTCCACGAGCTGAAGCGTCACATCGAAGCGCACGACCGTGCTGTCGACGACGTCCGGGTCGTCAGCGCAATCGACACCGGCCAGGCCGACGACACCCACCAGCCGGTGCGGCACTGGTACGACGTCGTCTACGAAGCCTGAGCGCGGGCTGCGAAGTGTCCGGACCCATGAGTGAGCGCCCCACGGCCAGCGTGGAGTTTCTGCGCAGCACCGGGCGGATCGCCATGGCGCATCGGGGCTTCACCTCGTTCAGATTTCCGATGAACAGCATGGCCGCGTTTGCCGAAGCGGTGCAGCTCGGATTTCGCTACCTCGAGACCGACGCTCGCGCGACCCGCGACGGGGTCGCGGTCATCCTGCACGACCGTCAGCTTCCGCTCCATGCCGGGCCGCATGAACCGGTCGATCGACTAGCCTGGCGCGACGTGCGCCGGGTGGATCTCGGTGCAGGGGAGGCGGTACCCACCTTGGAAGACCTCCTAGTCGGGCTGCCGGACGTGCGGGTCAACATTGATATCAAGGCGGCGTCTGCCGTCGAACCGACCGTCGAAGTCATCGAACGGCTCAAGGCCCACGATCGCGTACTGGTCACGTCGTTCTCCGACCGACGACGCCGCCGCGCGCTGCGCCTGTTGTCCCAGCGTGTGGCCAGCTCGGCCGGGACGGCGGCGTTCCTGGCGCTGGTGGCGGCCCGGACACCGGGCAGCCGCGCCTATGCCTGGCGGATGGTGCACGACAGTGACTGCTTACAACTGCCGCCCCGGCTGGGTCGCGTCGCCGTCCTCACTCCGGCCGTCGTCCGCGCGGTGCACGCGTCCGGGCGTCAGGTGCACGCGTGGACCGTCGACGACCCGGTGACCATGCACGCGCTGCTCGATATCGGCGTCGACGGCATCATCACCGATCGCGCCGACCTGCTCCGGGACGTGTTGATTGGCCGCGGCGAGTGGGCGCCACAGTAGCTACAGTTTGCTCGCCGCGAAGTCGGCGGCCTGATTGGCCATACCGGCATCGATATAGGCGCTGGCAAGATGCTGCGGCCAGTTCTGCTTCCACGTGTTTGGGTCGGCCGGGTTGCAGACGGGGTCGGCGCCGTGACACAACTCGATAGTCCGGTCGTTGTAGGTCGGATTGAAGTTGGTGATCGGACCCACCCATTGGCTGCCGTTGCCGAACAACGCGACAGCGGCGATGTGTTGATCCATGCCCGGCGGCAGCGGGCTGTCGAAGCCGAACGCACCGATCGGGGCGGCCAGTACGACGTCGGTGACCGCGGCGCCGAGCGAATACCCGCCCAGCACCAAGCGGGTGTCCGGGCAGCTATTGACCATGTCCTGGATGTGGTGGCTCATGTCGTTGGCGCCGACGTCCACCTCCGTGTCCGCCGGATACCGCACCGCATAGGAACTGAATGTCTTGTTGGCGATCTTGGAGCGCAAACTGCTGATAAAGGCATTGCCGAGGACACCCGGCCCCGGCGACTCGTTTCGGCCGCGGGCAAAGATGACCTGGACCTGAGGACAGCTTGCGGCCGCGGTGGGCACTGCCCCCGACAACCCGTACGGCACGACCGCGGGAAGCAACATCAGGGTGCCCGTGACGAGGATGGTTGCCAGGCCCGCACCCACCGACTTAGACATGAGTAGAACGCGCACCAGACGATGTTAAGTCGAACGCGCTTCGACCGCTGGCCTTGGCGACCTCTTAGCCGCAAGGCGCTACCACGGTGTGGGCGAGGCTTCACTTAACGGTAGGTTCGGTTGATGAGTCACACCGACACGAGCGCACCCGAGCGCCTGTTTGCGCTGGCCGAACGGGTAACGGGGTTCATGCCCGAAGAGGAGGGCCGCGCGCTCTACGACGCGGCGCAGCGGTATCTCGATGGCGGCGTCGGTGTCGAGATCGGGACCTACTGCGGCAAGTCCACCGTCCTGCTCGGCGCGGCGGCGCAACAAAGGAACGGCGTGCTCTACACCGTCGACCATCACCACGGCTCGGAGGAACATCAGGCGGGCTGGCAGTATCACGACTCCTCGATGGTCGATGAGGTGACCGGACTGTTCGACACCCTGCCGACGTTCCGTCGCACACTCGACGCCGCGGGGTTAGACGACCACGTGGTGGCAATCGTGGGCAAGTCGCCGGTGGTGGCGCGCGACTGGCGCACACCGCTGCAGTTCTTGTTCATCGACGGTGGTCACTCCGAGGCTGCGGCCACCGCAGACTTCGACGGGTGGGCGAAGTGGGTACGTGTCGGCGGGGCGCTCGTCATCCACGACGTCTTCCCCGATCCCGCCGACGGTGGCCGACCGCCGTACTACATCTACTGCCGGGCCCTCGAATCCGGTCAGTTCCGAGAGATTTCCGCGACCGGGTCGCTGCGGGTGCTGGAGCGCACCGGCGGTCAGGTGGGCGAGCCGATCGAGGTCAGCGGCCGGGTCCGGTGACGACGCACTCGCAGTCGAAGTCGTTCTGCAGACCGATCGGTAGCTGGTCGCCGCGGAAGATTCCCGCACCGCCCGTCGTGTCCGACAGGGCATCCGCGGCCAGAATCACCGCTGCGCCCGTCCACGTGGTGCGCTCTTCGGGCCAGCGCTTGCCATCGGCGAACACCAAACCAGTCCAATAGGATCCGTCGCGCTCGCGCAGGTGTTGCATCGCCGCGAACTGTGCTCGCGCCGCTGACCGTTCACCCATTGCCTCGAGCGCCATCACCAGCTCACACGTTTCAGCACCGGTCACCCATGGCCGGTCAGCCACGCACCGAATGCCGAGACCGTCGACGACGAAGTCGTTCCAGCGTTGTTTGATGCGCGCGGTGGCCGCCGGGCCGCGCAACGCACTGCCCAGGATGGGGTAGTACCAATCCATGGAGTAGCGGTCTTTCTCGGTGAACGCTTCCGGGTGCGCGACCAGCGCATGGCCTAGCCGACCCAACGCGAGTTCCCACTCCGGCTGCGGATCGTCCACCAGGGCCGCCAGCGCCAGCGCGCATCGAATGCTGTGGTACACGCTGGCACAACCCGTGCGCAGGGCCTCCGGCACGGGCCCGGTTTCTGTTCGGGCCCAATAGATCTCGCCGTATCCGACTTGGAGGTCGATGACAAAGTCGATCGCTTTGCGCACGACCGGCCACATCGACGCGGCAAAGGCATGATCACCGGTGACCAACGCGTAATGCCAGACACCGGTCGCAATGTACGCGCAGAAGTTGCTGTCGCTGTTGACGTCCTCGATCTTGCCCGAGCGCAGCTGCAGCGGCCAGGAACCATCGG
The DNA here is from genome assembly GCF_010727605.1 of Mycobacterium simiae. Taxonomy (NCBI): domain Bacteria; kingdom Bacillati; phylum Actinomycetota; class Actinomycetes; order Mycobacteriales; family Mycobacteriaceae; genus Mycobacterium; species Mycobacterium simiae. The sequence continues at coordinate 5,353,365 of NZ_AP022568.1, read as the reverse complement.
CCCGCTGGCTTCGACGACTCCACTCGAACGCGGCGCGCGCGGGCTCGAGCAATCCGGCGGCGGTGAGCGCCATGGCGGACTCCACGTGATCCCAGGGGTCGGTGTGACCGCCCTCGAACCAGGGCAGGGCACCCGAGGATTCTTGCGCGGCGGCGATGGACAGGGCTGTCTGGCGACACTGCTCCGGACTGAGCACACCCGGAACCGCCGGCGTGTTAAATCGACGCAACTGAATACCCCTGCGTTGCCGCGACCGCTGCCGCCGGCGGTTTGGTGAAGTACATCGCCACACTCTTGCCGACGACCGGATTGAGCACCGATTCGGCGATCCGGGTAAGCCTTGGGCGCCGCATCAGGTCCCACACCAGCAGCTTGTGATATGCGCTCACCGCCGGATGGTCGGAATTCTCAACGCCTACAGCACATTTCAACCACCAAAATGGCGAATGCAATGCGTGCGCATGATGGGCATGCGCCAGGTGTAGCCCGCCCCGCGCGATCTTGTCCCGCAGTTCGCTGGCCCGGTAGATGCGAATATGACCGCCCAGGTTCGCGTGGTATTCATCCGACAGCAGCCAGCACACCTGTTCGGGCAGCCAGCGCGGCACCGTGACCACCAGCGTGCCAGCGCATTTGAGCACCCGGATCAGTTCCGCAATCGCAGCGTCGTCTTGGGTGATGTGCTCGAGGATTTCGGAGGCGATCACACAGTCGAATGTCTCGTCGCCATAGGGCAGGCTCAACGCATCGCCGACGACCGTCTTCGCCGAGGCACCAGCTGGCACCTCGCCGTTTTCGGCCATCGCTTGCAAGATGGCGTCCACCGATTGCAGTTCCGCTTCGTCACGGTCGAATGCGATGACGTCGGCGCCGCGCCGGTACGCCTCGAAGGCGTGCCTGCCGGCTCCGCAGCCGACATCGATGACCTTGGCGCCTGGCCCGATGGCAAGCCGATCGAAATCGACTGTCAGCATTGCCCTTCGCCTTCGGCGACAGCCTTCCGTGCGATTGCCCGCTGGTAGACCCGTACTGTTTGCGCAGCCACCGCCTCCCAGCTGAACACGTTGACCGCACGCGTCCGGCCCGCCTTGCCCAAGCTGCGGCGCTTCTCCGGCGAGTCGAGCAATTCGCCGAGCGCATGAGTGAGCGCGTCGACGTCGGCGGGAGGCACCAGTTCGGCGCACGCGCCGTCGGTGCCCAGCACTTCGGGTAGCGCACCGACCCGGCTCGCCACAATCGGGGTGCCGCTCGACATCGCCTCCACAGCCGGCAGCGAAAACCCTTCGTAGAGTGAAGGAATGCACGCCACCTCCGCCGAGGCGAACAGCGCGGCCAGCTCCGCATCCGACAGCCCGCTGCTGATGTGGACGATATCGGAGATCCCCAGTTCCGCGATGAGTTTGTGGGTGGGACCGTTGGGTTCCACCTTGGCGACCAGTCGCAACTCCACGTCGCGGTTAACCCTCGTTTTGGCGACGGCGTGCAACAACGTACTCACGCCCTTCAGCGGGGTATCGGCACTGGCTATCGCGATGACCCGACCAGGTTGCCGTGGTCCCGAACCCGGTTTGAACAGTTCGGTATTGACGCCCAGCGGGACGACGTGGAGCTGATCAGGCGAGACGCCGAAATCGGAAATAATGTCGGCGGCCGAGGACGACGACACCGTTAACAGGTCCTGGATTTGACGAGCCACCTGTTGCTGCATGCCCAGGAAGCCATACCACCGTCGCACCAACGGTTTTCGCCACCATTTCGCCGCATCGACGTCAAGCACCCGATCACGCGTGATCGGGTGATGCACGGTGGCAACCACCGGCATCCCGGTGGCGGCGATGGCCAGCAATCCGGTGCCCAGACTCTGGTTGTCATGGACGACGTCGAAATCGCCGGCTCGTTCGGCCAGTAGCCGCGCGACTCGCAGCGTGAATGTCCGCGGTTCCGGGAAACCGGCGGTCCACACAGTCAGTAATTCCCGCAGGTCGATGGTGTCGCGGATTTCGCTGGGGCGGGGGATCCGGAACGGGTCTGGCTCTCGGTACATGTCCAGGCTGGGCACCTCGGTCAAGCGCACCCGGGGATCGAGTAGCTCCGGGTACGGCTGCCCGGAAAAAATTTCGACTTCGTGACCCAACTCCACCAGACCGTGGCTGAGATGTCGTATGTAGACGCCCTGCCCGCCGCAATGGGTCTTACTACGGTAGGACAGCAAGGCAATTCGCATACTCAACTCTTCTTTGCTGGTCAAGGAACGCGGAAGGGCGCCGAATCCATTGCGATCAACGGGCTCCCGAACTCCGTGACAGCAAACTGGACATGTGTCCAGACTATAGTTCGATCAGCTAATCGACGCAACGCGCCATCGGCGCCCTTCAATACTAGGTTTCGCCGACGCCGGCCCGACGGCTAGGTCCTTGGGATAACTGATCGCCGCTGCCCGACGACGCTAGGCGCACGGATCATGTTGGGGCCCAATGCACTGACCGCGCCCCGGCACGCCCGGGCTGGTGTTTGCTAGTACACGGCGCCGACCGGATGGCTGAAGTTACCTCGCGCCCGGTTCCGTCCAGAACCTTGCGGCGAATCCGGGCGTTATCGTCGTCCGGTTCGATGTAAATGCTATTTACATTGCGGCCTGCGACCCCTGGCTCATCCGGTCACCGAGCACGACGGCACCCGGCGTGATGATCGGTGAGCTCACGGCGGCGTTCATTGTTGCCGACCACCCGCCTTGAGACGACGCAATCCGCAGCCACGGCGACGGCGAATCCGCTACCATCGCGCCGTGCCCGATTCGGCTGCGCCACGCTCTGTTTCACGTCGCAACGTCCTCAAGTACGCCCTATCACCCGCGCTGCTGGGCGTGGCAACGCTGCCCGTCGGCACACCGCCCGCATCGGCGGCCAACATCAGGTTGATCGACTTCGCGGAGAAGCGAATCCCCCCGGAGGAGATCAAATCCGCCGGGTACGCAGGGGTGATCAACTACGTCTCGACGGAACGGCCTGGAGCGCATTTCGAGGCCAAGCCCATCACCCGCGAATACGCGGACGCCTTGCGCGCCGCAGGCCTGCAGATAGTCAGCAACTTTCAGTATGGCAAGCCCGGATGGCCGGCTACGCCGTCGGACCTCACCCGCGGCCGCGACGGCGGGGTGGCGGACGGGCAAACAGCGTTGCAGCTGCACACCGCGGCCGGGGGACCGAACTCGGCACCGATCTTCTTCAGCGTCGACGACGACATCGACGTGAATACGTGGAATACCCTTGCTGTCGAATGGTTTCGGGGCATCAACTCGGTACTGGGCGTCGGCCGCACCGGCATCTACGGTCACTACAACGCATGCGGATGGGCGATCCGGGACGGCGTGATCGGAAACTCGACGAGCGCCGGGCACCGCTGGGCGTGGCAAACCAAGTCGTGGTCCCACGGGCAACGCGAACCGATGGCAGTGCTGTACCAGGAAATCGTCAACAGCCCGTCCAACCCCGGCCCGCTGTTGGGCGGCATCAACGTCGACGTAGACGAAGTGCTCGCCGACGACTACGGGCAGTGGGATCTCAACCGCTGACGAGCGCTAGACACGCGCCGGCACCGAGCGTCCGGTCTCCTGGGGCGTGGTCGAAGAGATGAAGTCCTCCAAGATCTCCACCACGGCGCTCGGGGCTTCGGCGTGGGGGAAGTGCCCGACGCCCTTGAGCACCTCGAGACGACTGCCATCCAGCGCATCGTGGGCAGCATAAGCGTGGGCGACCGGAATGATCCGATCTTGATCGCCCCAGATCAGGATGCTCGGCAACCCGGCCGCGACATGCAGCTTGTTCAGTGCGCTGACGGCCTGACCGCGGTAGTCCACCACCGAACGCAGCGTCCGCAGAAACGCCTGACGGGTCCGCGCATCGGACAGTGAGCAGTAGGCCTGCCACATTTCACCGGCGCGCGGCGCCTGAATGCCCGCCGAAGTCAGCCACGCACCCAGCTTGTTGCCGAGGTTCAGCACCGGTCGCGGCGCGACAACCGGCAACACCAGCTCGGCACCGGGCGCGGACAGCAGCCGCAACACGGGACTGAGCTCCTGTCCGAGACCACCGCTGCCGATCAGCGCGAGCCGCTCACAGTAGTCGCGGTGCTGGTGGGTGAACTGCATCGCGATACCGCCGCCCAGCGACTGGCCGACCACGGTCGCACTGACCACGCCGAGTTCGTCGAGCAGGTCGCGCAGGAAGACCGCGAACGCGCCCAGCGAATAGTCGCCCCGCGGTTTGGCGGACTCGCCGTGTCCCAGTAGATCGGGAGCGATCACCCGGTATTTTTTGGACAGCGGCCCGATGATGGCGCGCCAGGTAGCGGAGCTGCCCGCCATGCCGTGGATCAGCAACAGGGCGTGGCCTTGGCCGGCTTCCCGATAAGCGATTCGGTCGCCGTGCAATTCGAGGTATTTCAAGTCGCTCATGTCAACCGTTTACCCAGCTTCAGTCGAGGGACGCCTCACCAGCGTACGCAAACCTACGGTCTCGTAGGTTACTAGTGGGTAATAGTGTGCCCAGGCTCACCCAAGCGCAAACAGGCGACACCCCGCGAGCCGAAGCGCCCGCGGGGTGTCGTGTGCTGTCAGTCTGACCGACTCAGGCCGATATCAGGCAAGGTCGAACCGGTCGGCGTTCATGACCTTGACCCACGCCGCGACGAAGTCCTCCACGAACTTCCCCGCACTGTCATCCTGCGCATAGACCTCGGCCAATGCCCGCAGCACCGAGTTCGACCCGAACACCAGGTCGTTCGCGGTCGCCGTCCACTTGACCGCCCCGGTGGCCCGGTCGTGGCCCTCATAGACGTTCTCCTGGGTCTGCGACGGCTTCCACTCCGTGCCCATGTCCAGCAGGTTGACGAAGAAGTCATTTGTCAACGCACCTGGCCTGTCGGTGAACACCCCATGCTTGGTACCGCCGTGGTTGGCGCCGAGCGCACGCAGACCACCGACGAGCACCGTCAGCTCCGGGCCCGATACCCCCAGCAGGTAGGCCCGCTCTTGCAGCAGCTGCTCGAGCGGGGCCTTTTCCCCAGGACGGATGTAGTTGCGGAACCCGTCCGCCCGGGGTTCAAGCACCGCAAACGACTCCACATCGGTGTTCTCCTGGGAGGCGTCGGTGCGTCCCGGCGCGAAGTGCACCGAGATCTCATAGCCGGCGTCCTTGGCCGCCTTCTCGACCGCTGCCGATCCGGCCAGCACGATCACGTCGGCCAGCGAGATCTTCTTCCCACCGGAGGCCGACGCGTTGAAGTCCTGCTGGATCTTCTCCAGCACCGGCAACACCTTGTCCAGCTCGGACGGCTCGTTGACCTCCCAGCTGCGTTGCGGCTCGAGACGTAACCGCGCCCCGTTAGCCCCACCGCGCTTGTCGGTGCGACGGTAGCTAGACGCTGCCGACCATGCCGTCTTCACCAACTGCGGAACCGACAGGCCCGACTCGAGCACCTTCTTCTTCAGACCCGCCACGTCTTTGTCGTCGACCAACTCGTGATCGACGGCCGGGACCGGGTCCTGCCACAGCTGCGGTTCGGCAACCCACGGTCCGAGGTAACGGGTGATGGGTCCCATGTCGCGATGCAGCAGCTTGTACCAGGCCTTGGCGAAGGCGTCGGCCAGCTCTTCGGGGTGGTCCAACCAGCGCCGCGTGATGTCGCGATAAATCGGCGACTCGCGCAACGCGATGTCGGTGACCAGCATGGTGGGTGCCCGGCCCGGCCCGCCGAACGGGTCGGGGATGGTCCCGGCACCGGCGCCGTCCTTCGCGGTGAACTGCCAGGCGCCCGCCGGGCTCTTGGTGAGTTCCCACTCGTAGCCGTACAGCGTCTCGAGGAAGCTGTTGTCCCACTTGGTCGGCGTGGGCGTCCACACCACTTCCAGGCCGCTGGTGATCGCGTCCTTGCCCTTGCCGGTGCCATAGGAGCTCTTCCAGCCCAACCCCTGCTGCTCGATGGGGGCGGCCTCCGGCTCGGGACCCACCAGGTCGGCATCACCCGCACCGTGCGTCTTGCCGAAGCTGTGACCGCCGACGATCAGCGCGGCCGTCTCCTCGTCGTTCATCGCCATCCGGCCGAACGTCTCGCGAATGTCGATCGCGGCGGCGACGGGATCGGGCTTGCCCTCGGGGCCTTCGGGGTTGACGTAGATCAGGCCCATGGTGGTCGCACCGTAGGGCTGGGCGAGATCGCGTTTGCCGGAGTAGCGCTTGTCGGTGCCCAGCCAGGTGTCCTCCTCGCCCCACAAAATCTCCTCGGGGGCCCAGACATCTTCGCGGCCGAAGCCGAAGCCGAATGTCTTGAATCCCATGGACTCCAGCGCGCAGTTGCCGGCGAACACGAGCAGGTCGGCCCACGAGATCCTGTTGCCGTACTTCTTTTTGATCGGCCACAGCAGCCGGCGGGCCTTGTCCAGGCTCGCGTTGTCCGGCCAGCTGTTGAGCGGCGCGAAGCGCTGCATGCCCTGTCCGCCGCCGCCACGGCCGTCGAAGATGCGGTAGGTACCCGCGGCGTGCCAGCTCATCCGGATGAACAGGCCGCCGTAATGGCCGTAGTCAGCCGGCCACCAGTCCTGCGAGGTAGTCATCAGCGAGAACAGGTCACGCTTGAGCGCCTCGACGTCGAGCTTGGCGAACTCCTCGGCGTAATTGAAGTCCTCCCCGAAGGGGCTCGCCTGAGGGTTGTTCGGGTGCAAGGTCGAGATGTCGATCTGGTCCGGCCACCAGTCTCGATTGGTTAGCGGCGCATGCGCTTTCGGCTTTGGTGAAGGGATTGCCGGATTTTCGCTTTCGCTGGTGCTGGCCGTCTTTTCATTCTCGTGGGGTGGGCGGCTCTGGGAGATGTCGGATGACACAGCGTTCCTTTCCAGTGGTGGGTAATCGGGCCGCGATCACGGGCTGTGATCAGGATCCGCGGTCGAACAGTCGGGGCACAGGCCCCAATAGATGACTTCGGCTTCGTCCAGCACATAGCCGTCGAGCACGTGGTTGTCGTCGGACGGGGTCAGACACGGCGCATCGCCGACGGCGCAGTCGACGTCGGCGATGACGCCGCAGGATCGGCACACAACGTGGTGGTGGTTGTCGCCGACCCGGGATTCGTAACGCGCGACCAAGCCCGAGGGCTGGATTCGCCGAACCAGGCCGACGGCCGTGAGCGCATTGAGTACGTCGTAGACCGCCTGCCGGGAGACATCGGGTAGAGCGACCCGCACGGAGGAAAAGATGGTCTCGGTGTCGGCGTGTGGGTGAGCGTGGACTGCCTCCAGAACGGCAATCCTGGGCCGGGTCACACGCAGGTCGGCCAACCGCAACCGCTCCGCGTAGTCCGACGTTGACGACACAAGGCCAATATTGCACTTATTTGGAATCAGTCAAGAGTTTCCCGGTACAACATCCCGTAAAAATTGCGCATCGCTAAGCCGGCTTCAGGGCGCTGCCGTCCCGCCACTGATCCCAGCTGAGCGTCCAATCACCGTTCTGAGCGAGTTGCAACGGTGGCCCGCCGCTGTTGCGAACCTCCACTACGTCGCCGGGCACCGAGAACTCGTAGAACCATTTGGCGTTGTCCCCGTTGAGGTTCAAGCATCCGTGCGAGGTGTCGGTATGCCCCTGGGCCCATACCGTGGCATCCAGCTGATGCAGGTAGATGCCGTCGATACTGATTCGGGTCGCGTAGTTGATGGTTTCCCGATAGCCGAGCCGAGAGTTCTTCGGCAACCCGAAGGTCGACGAGTCCATCACCACGGGGTTGCCCTTGTCGAGCACGGTGTACACACCCGACGGGGTCCACAACGAGACGGTATGCGCGCCAACGGTCTCGGTGCCACCCATTCCCATCGAGGTAGGCATGGTGCGCACCAACGTTCCGTTGTTGAAGACGGTCACCATCTTGGTGGCGTCATCGGCAATCGACACGTGCGCATCGCCGATTCGAAACGACACGCGGGTGTCGTCCTGGCCGAATAAGCCGTCGCCGAGCGCAATTCCGTAGATTTTGGCCTCGGCCGTGACCGTGGTGCCGGGTGCGTAGTAGTGCTGCGGGCGCCAGTGCGCATTCTGCCCGTCTACCCAGAACCAGGAGCCGTCGACCGCCGGGTTGGTGGTCACCTTCAGCTGCCGCTCGGCGGCGGCGCGGTCGGAGATCTTCTCGTCGAAATGCGCGACGATCACCGTCCCGACGCCGTAGCTGCCGCCGTCGCGCAACGCGGCTTGCGACGTCGTCGTAAACGACACCTTGGTCTGGTTCGACGGCTGCAACGTGGAAAACGACGACACCTGGTTCAGCACGCCGCCGTCCGCACCTCGGCCGCTGGCGTTCATGGTGTAGGTGTGTCCGTAGCCCAGCGGGACGGTCGGCTTCCACACGGTGTTGTCGGGTGTCATGACCCCCTCGATGACCTTGCCGGTCTCATTGACCATGCGAACGTCGGTGAGGGTTGCGCTATCGGCCTTGACTTCAACCGGCGAGACGGGGTCGACGTTGCGCGCATTGAGCCCGGGGGAGAAAGAGATAGTGGGCGGCGCACCGATTTTCGCCGAAACCGAACAGTGCACGCACGGCGTCGCGGCTATCTGGAGGGCCGCGCACAGTCCGACGCCGACGAACACGCAGAGCAGCAATCGATGCGGTCGTCGTAACCGGTGCAGGAGTCCCGGGACTTTCGTCGATGTCATCGTGGGTTTGTGGATCCTTCGGGCTCTCCGCGTTACTTGTCGGGCGTCGAGTAGCCGGGGTCGGGGCTTCTGAAACCATGGCCTGATGGCCGACGATGAGCTCGACACGCTGTATTCGGTGCAGCCGGCCGCTTTCACGGCTCAGCGCGCGAAATTGGCCGCGGCAGCCAAACAACGGGGCGATGACGCAACCGCCAAACGGATCGCCGCCGCCCGTAAACCGACCACCGCTGCCTGGGTGGTCAATCGGCTCGCCATCACCGACAAGGACGTGCGGCGGCGCCTCGCCGATCTCAGCGACCGGCTGCGCGCCGCACATGCCGCGATGGACGGCCACCAGATCCGCGAACTGTCCGTCAAGCAACACCGGCTGGTCAATGAATTCACCCGGGCGGCCCTTGACGGCGCCGATGCGGCCGGCGTCAAGGCGTCGGCGGCCGTGCGCGAGGACGTCACCAGCACATTGCAGGCCGCGATCGCCGACCCTGCGACCAGGGACCGGCTGGGCCGGCTGGATCGTCCCGAACGGTGGTCGGGGTTCGGTGCCTTCGACGCCGACCCGGCGCCCGCGCCGACGCGCGCGCCGGCAACCGATCCGCGGCTGGCTAAGCTCACCGCCGCCGTCGCTGCAGCCCAGGCCGAGAAGGCGGAAGCCGACGCGGCGCTGGCCCGCCGGCAAGAGGAACGCGATGAGGCCCGGCTGCAACGTGACCGGCTGCTGGCGGACCTGCGCAGGGCTGAGCGCAAGTTGGATCAGGCCCAGAAGAATTGCGACAAGGCGCAACAGGCCAGTCGCGATGCCGCCGAATCGTTGCAGAACGCCACAGTGCGCCTCAAGCGGACCTAGCGGCCGGGTACCCGGCCGCGTTTCCGCCTGGCGGCGCCGGGTATCAGCCCAGCCATGACTTCTCTGTGGTTGGCCGACCGGACGGAACGATCATGGACCGCGAGTCAACTCGACAACGGGCCCCGCTCGGCCGAGTTCGTCGTGGTGGGCGCCGGCATCACCGGGTTGATGACAGCGGTCCTGCTGGCCCGCGCCGGCAACGACGTGCTGGTGGTGGAGGCCCGCAGTGTCGGCGCCTGCGCCACCGGAAACACCACCGCCAAGATCAGCTTGCTGCAGGGCACGCAACTATCAAAGACGCTGCCCCGGCACGGCAGAGACCTGGCTCGCGCCTACGTGGAGGGCAACCGGGAAGGCCAGGACTGGATCATCAACCATTGCCAGTCCCGCGGCATCGCGGTCCAGCGCGAAGACGCATACACCTACGCCCAGTCCGCGAAGGGCGTGCCGTCCGCACGTCTGGAGTTCAAGGCCTGCCAGTCTGTCGGCCTGCCGGTGGAGTGGGCAGACGACGCCGATGTGCCCTTCCCGTACCACGGCGGGGTGCGGCTGCCCGAGCAGGCACAGTTCGATCCGATGGAGTTTTTGGACTCGCTGGCCACGGAGCTACTCGACCGCGGTGGCCGGCTTGTCGAGGGCACCCGGGTGCGACGGGTATCCAGTCGCGGCGGCAAGGTCGCGGTGCACGTCAACGATGCCGCGCAACGCGACATCGAGCTGCAGGCCGGAAAGTTGGTGCTCGCGACCGGCGTCCCGATCCTGGACCGCGGCGGCTTTTTCGCGCGGGTGAAGCCGAGCCGATCCTACTGCCTGGCATTCAAAGTGCCTGGAAACATCACCCGGCCGATGATGATTTCCACGGACTCGCCGACGCGTTCGGTGCGCTACGCCCCCGTCCGCGACGGGGAATTGCTGATCGTGGGCGGTGCCGGACATACGGTGGGCCGCAAGAAGAGCCCGACCAAAGCGCTGCATGAGCTTTCGTCGTGGACCACCAAACACTTCCCGGGTGCCACGCAGACGCATTTCTGGTCGGCCCAAGATTACACCCCTATTGACCACCTCCCGTACGTCGGCCCGATCCTGCCGAACAGCGAAACCATCTTCGTGGCAACAGGTTTCAACAAGTGGGGGATGACAAACGGTGCGGCGGCCGCGCTGGCGCTGTCCAGCCGAATCCTCGGCGGCCGGATGGATTGGTCACGAGCGTTCGCCAGCTGGAGCCCACACGAACTGACCGGATTGCTGACGGCGATGCAGGTGAACCTCGAGGTCGGATTCGATCTGGCGAAGGGCTGGATCACCCCGGCGTCCCGCACATTTCGGCGCAGCCCCGACCCGGACGAGGGCGGCATCGTCAGTGGACCGCCGTGGCATTTGCAGGCCCGCAGCCGGGTCAACGGCACCGAACACCGCGTTTCTCCAGTGTGCCCGCATCTGGGCGGGATCGTGAACTGGAACGACGCGGACCAGGCCTGGGAGTGCCCGCTGCACGGGTCGCGGTTCGCCCCGGACGGCACCTTGCTGGAGGGGCCGGCGACTCGCGATCTGACCGTCTCCGAAAGCTGAAACCTGTTGCCTCAGCCCTGCTTTCGGTACACGAGCCAGCGCAGCTCGATGGGGGAGTTAGCCCGGTCGACGTCGAACACGTCCAGTCCACTGGCCCATCCGTCGAACCAGGCGGTCGGCGGCCAGGCGCCCTCGGGCAGGTGGGTTTTCTCGTACTCGTAGGCCGAGTCGTCGGCAACGAGCTCGAGCGGGAACTCGGCTGCCGCTTGCGTGACCTCGGCGCGGGTGAAGATCGCGGTGTTGCATTGCTGCCCAAGTTCGCGCGCGGCGGCGTCAGGCGTGTAACCGTCGTGCGGCAGAAAGGCGTTGAACACCAGGTGGCCACCGGGGGCCAGGCATTGGCCGGCGAGTTCGAACATGCCGCGCAACTCCTGCGTCGTCCGGAAGTCGGGTACCACTTCGGAGAAGACGACCAGTTGATAGTCGCCACGGACCCCCTCCATCGCTACAAAGACGTCGCTCTGGATGACGTTGACGGTCAGGGCTTCCCGTTGGGCGGCCGCGCGCATGATGTCGGCGAACTTCCCGGACAGTTCGACGGCGTCGACCGGATGACCACGCCGGGCCAGGGCGAGCGCGTTTCGGCCGGTGCCGGCGCCGACGTCGAGCACCCGGAAAGTTGCCGGATCGGTCGTTTCCGTGGCGAGTGCCCAAACCCGCGCGTCGGGTTCGGTGCCGAACAGCGGACCCTCACGGGTCGCGACCCAGCTGTCGTAGTCGGCGGCGATCGTCGCCCACTGCGGTTTGATGCGGTAGTTCAGCGTCGTGCCGAACGGACAGCTGTACTGGATCACGATGTTGGACCGCGACGACGCGTTGAAGGCCTTCGCCAATTCGTTCTGCAGCACTTTCCTGAGTTGAGCGGTTTCTTCGGCGGTGTACTGAATGCCCAGGCTGGCAAACAGGTTTTCGCACATCGTGACGTAGTCGTCGAGCATGCTCGGCACGGCCGGCAGGTGGATCTGCCCTTCGGTCATCGATCGCCGATACAAGCGTCGGACCATAGCCGCATGCAGTGTCGCCGGGTCGAAAGATCCGCCGGCCCCAATTGCCATCAGACTCTTGTACACGACCCGACCATCGGCCGCACCATCAGGGGAGACCATGACCACGCCGTTGAGTGACGAAAAGTTCGTGTCGTTGACGACGTTCAAGCGCAACGGGGATCCGGTCGCCGGCCCGATGTGGATCGTCGCCGACGGTGCGCGGTTGGCGGTATGGACCCCGTCCGATTCGTGGAAGGTCAAGCGGGCGCGGCGCGATCCACGGGTCACCCTGACCGCCTGCGGCCGGACGGGCAAGATTCGCACCGGTCAGCCGGTCTTCCAGGGCACCGCCGAGGTCCGCACGGATGCGGCGGAGGTAGCGCGGGTGGAAAAGCTCGTCAAGGCAAAGTATGGCTGGCAGTTCTGGGTGGTGACGCTGATCGAAGCCATTGTCGCGCGGCGGCGCGAACCGCGCTGCGTCCTACACATCGCGGTGTCACGTGATGGAAGATGACAGGGTGCGGGTCCACAGTTTGCGCCGATATCCGGTGAAGTCGATGCTCGGGGAAGCCGTCGACAGCCTGTTCGTCGACGAGCGCGGTGCCGAGGGAGACCGCCGGCTGGCCTTGGTCGACACCGCCACCGGTCACGTGGCCAGCGCCAAACAGGCCCGGCTCTGGCGTGGTCTGCTGACCTGCACCGCCATCGGAAACGTCGGGCAGGTCAACATCAACCTGCCCGACGGCACTGAAGTCGCCGCCGACGACCCGCGCGCCAACGAATTGCTGTCGCAACTGTTGGGACGCGCGGTCCGGCTGGTCAGCAAGCGACCGGCAGGGGCGACGGTCGAGCGCCCGGACCCCGAGCAGCTGCTCGAGCTCGGCCTGGACGCCGATGTCGCCGGGCGCATCTTGGAGATCGGCCTGGGCACACCGGGCGACTCGTTCACCGACGACGCACCGCTGCACGCGATCACCACGGCGACGCTGGACCACATCGGTGTCGAGGCCTTGCGGTACCGACCGAATCTCGTCATCGAAACACCGGCCGACCAGCGACCCTACGTCGAGAATGATTGGGTCGGTGCCGAATTGGTCGTGGGCACGGTACGACTGCGTGGACTGGAGCCGACCCCGCGCTGTGTGGTGCCGACGCTGGCACACGGGCAGCTGCCACGCGCTCCGCAGGCGCTGCGCACGCCTGCCACCGAGAACCGATTGGAAGCGGGTAGTTGCGGTGTGGCGGCCTGCGCGGGCATCTACTTCAGAACAACGTCTGCGGGCACCATCCACGTGGGGGACCCCGTCACGGTGAGCGCGTAGTGCAGCTCAGGGTCCCTTAGTAGCCGCCCTCATCGGTCGAGTGAACCACCGACGCCGGCGCGGTTGAGCCGCCGTCGAGGCGGGCGGCCGCGAAGGCTGCCCCCTTGTCGATCATGGCGCCATTGTCGGCATAGGTGTTATGCGCGGCGAAGTTCATGCCGTCCGAGCACACCGGATCATCGGTAGCGCAGACCTTGATGGTTTTCCCCTGATAGGTCGGCCCGATCACCACCGGCGGTTCGCCCAGGAAATTCATGGCCCGCACATTCGGCATGCCGAACAGCACCACCGCGGCGACGTGGTCGGCGACCTCCGGGGCCAACGGCTTCGGCACGGTGGCCGGGTCGACGCCGTCGGGCACCTGCGCGGAGGTCACGAAGCCCATCACGGCCGCACCTTGCGAGAACCCGCCGAGCACCATCTTGGTCCTGGGACAGCTGGCCGCCATCGACACGACGTGGGCCCCGGCATCGCGGATACCGTCGAGCCCAGTGTTCCACTCGTTACTCGCCGGATAGTTGACCGCGTACACATCCACCGACTTGCCGGGCTGGCGACCACGTAGGTTGTCGATGAACGCCTGCCCGGTCGCCCCGACACCCTCGGGCTCCCCGGTACCGCGGGCGAAGACGACCTGAGCGTCTGGACATGGCTCCGCGGAGGCCCAGGGCACGGGGGACAGGAGAACTGAGGCGCCCAGGCACGCAGTCACGACGGTGGCAGGGCCCACAAACCGCATGATGTAACCGGCAATCATGTCCAGATAAGTGCCCGCAACGATGCGCCGTCAAACGACGCATATTCGACATGCGTTCGCAGCAACCGGGTATCAGGCCGGGCAACCGTCAAATAGGCTTGGCCGCAGCCGAATTCGTCGGCTCAGCGCCACTTGATCCCGCACCCTATTGACGGCCGTTGGTCAGGGTTGACCGGGCGCTCGGCAAGCACGGCGTCGACCGCCGCCCGGACGTCGGCGCCCGTCACCGGCAGGTCGTTCTTGGGGCGGGAGTCGTCCAGCTGGCCGCGGTAGACGAGGCGGCGCTGGCCGTCGAAGACGAAGGTGTCCGGCGTGCACGCCGCGGAATAGGCGCGGGCGACGTCCTGCGTCTCGTCGTAGAGGTAAGGAAACGTCCAGCCGTGGCGGCGAGCCTCGACGACCATCTGCTCGGGTCCGTCCTGCGGGTAGCTGACGACGTCATTACTGGAGATCCCCACCATGGCGACGCCTTGATCGGCGAGGTCACGACCCAGCGCTGCCAATCCGGCGGCCACATGCTGCACATAGGGGCAGTGGTTGCAGATGAACGTGACAACCAGGGCGGGCCCGGTGAGGTCGTCGAGACTCACGGTCGCGCCGGTCGCGGGGTTGGGCAATGTGAACGCCGGCGCGGGCGTGCCGAGGGCAAGCATCGTCGATTCGATAGCCATGCCGGACACACTAGTCCGCGCATGGCCCGACCCGACCGCCGAAATGGCCGCTTTGCAATCCCGCGTATCAGCCCGAAATATGGGGGGGGTGATTTCACACGCCGTCGCGATCATCTCCGGGTTGCTCGCCGCATTCTGGGCGGCCGTCGGCATCGTTGTTCGGCAGCGGGCGGCGCAAGACGTCCTGCCCGCCGGCGACAGCGCCGCCACGGTGGTCACTAGCGTCGTGCGACAACCGTTGTGGTGGGCGGGAATTCTGGCCGCTGTCGCCGGTTATGTGTTTCAAGCCGTGGCCCTGGCAAATGGCTCCCTGTTGCTGGTGCAGCCGCTGCTGGTGTCCTCGCTGCTGTTCGCGTTGCCTATGAGCGCGAGACTCTGCCACCAGCGCATCACCCGCGCGGAGTGGAGTTGGGCGATCGTGTTGACCGTCGCCTTGGCGGCGTTCGTGCTTGTCGGGCATCCGCGCGAGGGCCACAACCGTCCGCCGATACCGTCGTGGAGCTTGGCGCTGGCTCTCACCGCGCCGCTGGCGATCGCGTGCCTCGTCGCGGCGCGGCGCACCTCGGGCCGCACCCGTGCCATGCTGCTGGCGGTCACCGTGGCCGTGCTGCTCGGCATGATCGCCGTGTTGACGAAGATCTGCACGCACCGCTACGCCATCGGCGGATGGCACGCCCTGATGACCGTGCCCGCTCCGTACCTGCTGGTAATTCTGGCGCTCGCCGTGACAATGGTGCAGAGTTCCGCTTTTCACGCCGGCGCTTTACAAGCATCGCTTCCGATCATGCTGGTCGGCGAGCCTGTGGTTGCGGTGCTGCTCGGGATCGTCGTGCTCGGCGAGCAGCTCGCCGTGCAAGGGTCGGCGGCGCTGGGTCTGGTGGTCGCCATCGTGGCAATGGTGTCGTCCACGGTCGCGCTCGCTCGAGATCAGGCGCCTGGCAGCATCGCCGCCAAAGACGCTGGCGCTCAAGCTGCCAACGAAGGCAACGTGATCCGTACCTAAGCGCTGACGCGCTCAACCGCGGTCTCCTCGAGGAGATCCGCAGTGCGCGCTCTACTCTCGGCGGCCTTCGTCATCATCGCGGCCACCTCACGCGCCCGCTCCGCGCGCTCCGGGGCCAGGACGGCCTGCAGATCCGCCACCACGGAGTCCAGGGTGCTTTCCATAAAGTTCCGGCCCAAGCCAACCTTGAGCTGCGTGACCCCCGATGCCCAAACCGGTTGATCGAGCCAGAACCACAGCAGCAACGCCGGGATCCCGGCGCGCAGACCCGCGGCAGTCGCACCGGCGCCACCGTGGTGGACCACCGCGCGGCACAACGGGAAGATCGCTGCGTGGTTCACTTCCCCGACGATCTTGACGTGGGCATCCGCCGCGTCTGGAACGTCGTTGGGGCCCATGCAGATCAGCGCCCGTTCGCCGACCCGCGCACAGGCTTCGGCGATCACTGCCACGGTCTCGGCGGGCGAGCTCAGCGGCGTGCTGCCGAATCCGAAGTAGATGGGCGGGGCACCGGCGGAGATCCACTCCATGACCTCGCCGTCGGACGCACCGGGCAGTCCGAGCGTGAGGGCACCGACGAAACGTCGCGGGGTATCGGCATCCAGCCAGTCGGCCGCCGTCCCGGGCAAGCAGAGCTCGTCATAAGCCTGGATTTCCAGCGCGGGCCGGACCGGATCTGCGGCACGATCCGGCAAGCCGAGGAGGCGCCGCTGGGCGTCGTCGGTCTCTTTGGTGACCTGCGGCCCGAACGCGCCGGAATGCAGGATCCGCGCCGGAAAATAGTGCAGCACGCCGAGCGGAATGTTGTGGTACTCGGCGACATTTTGGGCCACACCTTGCTCGTTGAAGCCCGCCACCAGCAGGTCGGCGCCCTGGGCCAGCGGAGTCAACGCAGCCGTCTTCTCCGCTTTGACCTCGTTGAGGTGTCGGGTGATCTCGGACCACATGGTGACCGGGTTCTGGGGTTTGCCGACGAAGTCGGCGGCAAAAGCCATCTGTTCCCGGGAATCGCGACCGTAGGCGACGGCCGCAAGCCCGGCGGATTCGACGAAGGCCACCATGTTCGGCGCGACGGCCATCTGCACCTCGTGGCCGCGGCGCGTCAGTTCACGTCCGGTGGCCGCCAACGGCTCGACATCGCCGCGGCTTCCATACCCGACCAACACACACTTCATCGGCGAGACCGCGGCCGATGCTTAGCGGAGGCGGTTGGCCGCAAACGTCGCGGCTTGGTCGGTCATGCCGGACTGAATGTAGGAAACGTGGGCCATGATGTTCCCACCGCCGGAGCAGATCGGATCGTCAGGCGCGCACAGGCTGATGGTCTTCGCGCTGTAGATCGGGTTGATCGTGGGTAATGGCTGTCCGCCCCACAACATGCTGGAGAACTGACTGGTCGGCTCGCCGAACAGGGCGACCGCGGCGACATGGTCAGCGACCGGCGCCGGCATCGCCTGAGTGGCCAAATCGATCACCGTGGAGCCCTGGGAGTAGCCGCCCAGCACGATTTTCGTGTTGGGGCAATTGGCGACGGTGTCCTGAATGTGGCTGCTGGCGTCGTTGGCACCGCTCGGCGCGCTGTTGTGGTAGTCGTCGTTGGCCGGATAGTTGACCGGGTACACGCCGACGGACTTCCCGCCGACCTGCGATGTCAGCGAATCCGTGAACGCTTGACCGATGTTGCCCAGACCGGGGTCTTGATGGGTACCGCGAGCGAAGACCACCTCGACGTCCGAGCAGGGATCGGCCGTTGCGGTGGGGGCGCTCGTCGGCGAGCCGGCCAGCGGCCAGATCAGCGCTGCCGCGGCGCCGGCGATTCGGACAACTCTGCGTGCACTCATCCCCAAATGCTGACATACCTGCCGAGACGGCCATAGCGGCGGCTGCCATACCGGGATGTCAGACGACTGAGTGGGGAGGTATGAAAAGGAGTTATTCCCGGGCGGGAAGGAAGGACACGTTCGGTCAGTTTGAGCGTAAGTACGCGGCGAAAGGGCAGGAAGGGTGACCGTACGGATAGGCGTCCAGTTGTGGGCTGGCGGGACACCGGACTACCGGACTTGGCGCCAGGCGGTGGTGCATGCCGAGCAGCTCGGCGCCGACGCCATCTTTGGCTACGACCACTTTCATAAGCCGTTCGTCGATATTGTCGACGGCGTCCCGCAGCTTCACGACGAGCAGCCGGAGGTAAACAACTTCGAGGGCTGGACCGCGCTGGCGTCCTGGGGAGAGATCACCAGTCGAGCCGAGATCGGGCTGCTGGTCAGCGGTATGCCGTACCGCAACCCCGACCTTGTCGCCGACATGGCCCGCACCGTCGATCACATCAGCGGCGGGCGGTTGATCCTTGGTCTGGGCGCCGGTTGGTATCCGCAAGACTTCATCGCCTACGGCTACGAATATGGCACCGTGCGATCGCGGATGGACCAATTCGATGAGGGCCTGCAGCGCATCGAGTATCGGCTTGAGCATCTGACGCCCAAGCCGCTGCGGCCGATCCCCATCCTCATCGGCGGCGGCGGCGAGCGTCGCACCATTCCCGCCGCGGCACGGCATGCCCACATCTGGCACAGCTTCGAACCCATCGAGGCTTTCCGGCGCAAGAATGAGCTCCTCAAGCGGCTCGCCACCGAAGCCGGGCGGGACGAAACGGCTATTGAACGCGCCATCGCATGGACGGACGCCAACACGGCGGACGCGTTCGTCGACGAAGGTGTCACGCTGTTCACCACCGAAATTCACCCCGACGACAACGGGTATGACTTCTCCGAACTGGAGACGATGCTGGCATGGCGTAATCGATGATCGTTGCGCCACTGGGCTGCGCAGCCGCCATGACAGTGGAAGTATCACGGGAGTGGCAGCGAACAAACCGCAAACGATCTCTTATCCGGCGCCCGACTCCCGTCCGCGCCGCCACGATTACGATCCGCTCGACCCGCACGTCATCGTGCTCTTCGGTGCGACGGGGGACCTGGCCAAACGCAAGCTGATCTCCGGTCTGGCGTATCTGGATCAGTCTGAGCTGGCGCCGGACATTCAGATCGTCGCGACGTCGCTGGAGGATCTCAGCGACGACGAGTTTCGGGACATTGCGAAGAAGGCGATCGACTCCTACGGCACCCACAAGCTGACGGCCGAGCAGTGGGCAGACTTCGCGAAGATCGTGCGTTACGTCCCGCAGGGTGCCGGGCCCGATGCCTTGGCCGCCGCGGTCGCCGAGGCCGAAAGCGCCTTGGGTCCCAATGTTCGGCGCTTGCATTATTTGTCAGTCCCGCCTAAGGCAGCGCGCGCTGTCATCACGATGCTTCGCGAGGCGAACCTTGTCGAACGGTCCCGGGTGGTGATGGAGAAACCGTTCGGCACGGACTTGGCCACCGCGGTGGCGCTCAATGACTTCCTGCACGAAACATTCGACGAGTCCCAGATTTTTCGCATCGACCATTTCTTGGGCAAGGAGGCGGCGCAGAACATCCTGGCATTCCGCTTCGCCAACGGGTTGTTCGAGCCCATCTGGAATCGCAATTTCATCGACCACATCCAGATCGATATCCCCGAGAAGCTGGGGCTGGATCAGCGGGCGAACTTCTACGAGAGCACCGGCGCGTACAAGGACATGGTGGTCACCCACCTATTCCAGGTGATGGCGTTCGTGGTGATGGAACCACCGACCGCTCTCGAGCCCTATGCCATCAGCGAAGAGAAGAACAAGGTGTTCCGCTCGATGCTCCCGGTGAAGACGTCGGATGTGGTGCGCGGGCAGTATGCCGGGTATCGCGAAGAGGAAGGCGTGGCAAGGGATTCCGACACCGAAACGTTCATCGCGCTGAAAGTCGGGATCGACAATTGGCGCTGGGCCGGGGTGCCGATCTACCTTCGCACCGGCAAGAAGATGGCCGAAGGCATCCGCATCATCTCGATCGCGTTCAAAGAGGCGCCGCGCAGTATGTTCCCGCCGGGTTCGGGGGTCGGTACCCAGGGCCCCGACCACCTGACCTTCGATCTGGCGGACAATTCCAGGGTTTCGTTGTCGTTCTACGGCAAGCGGCCCGGTCCCGGGATGAAGCTCGACAAGCTGTCGATGCAGTTCTCCTCCCAGGAGATCGACACGGTGGCCGACACGCTGGAGGCCTACGAGCGACTCATCCTCGATGCGATGCGCGGGGACCACACGCTGTTCACCACCGCCGAGGGCATCGAATCACTATGGGAGCGTTCGGCAGAACTACTCGACGACCCACCACCGGCGAAGGTGTACCCGGTAGGAACGTGGGGTCCCAACGCAATTCACCAATTGATCGCACCCAACGCCTGGCGGTTGCCGTTCGAACGCGGCTGGCGGGAAACCAGGAACGAGTAGCGTCAGCCGCCTACCATCCAGGACAGCAGCGACGACGCCTGCAGCGCGGACAGCACACAGATGAACAGCAGGAACACCGCGCTCCACGCCATTACTCGGCGGAAGATGTCGCCCTCCTTGCCGTCGAGGTTCACCGCCGCCGCGGCGATGGCGAGGTTCTGCGGCGAGATCATCTTGCCGAGCACACCGCCGGAGCTGTTGCCGGCGACCATCAGCAGCGGGGACAGCCCGGCCTTGGCAGCCGCCGTCACCTGCAGCGCGCCGAACAACGAGTTCGATGAGGTGTCGGACCCGGTGACTGCCACACCGATCCAGCCCAGGATGGGCGAGAGCAAGGCGAAAGCGGCTCCGGCGCCCGCCATCCAGGTACCCAGGGTGATCGTCTGCCCGGACGCGTTCATCACGAAAGCCAATGCCAGAACCGCCATTACGGTGAGGATCGCCCACCGGAGCTGATGCAGCGTCGCGCCGTAGGCCTTGATCGCGCTGCCCACCGACAGCCGCAACACGAACATCGCTACAAGGCCCGCGGCGAGCATCTGAGATCCCGGTGTGTTCAACAGATTGAAAGTGAAGTTCGCCAGGCCCGACGGACTGCCCTTGGCGGTTTGCAGGTGCAGGCCCGGCCAGCGCACCGAATACGTCGCGTGCTCCAAGAACCCCTTCACGACGGGGATCTGGCAGAGAACGAAGACCGCGATGATGATCGCGTAGGGCGAGTATGCGCGGAACACTTCGCCACGCGAGTCGGATTTGTTCAGGTCGGACTGGTTCAAGTTCGCCTCGAACTCGGGGGACATGGTGTCGGACGCACCGCCGGCGACGACCGTAACGCGCGGTGCCGTCTGCGGACGCCGTACCCGCAGCAATAGCACCACCGCACCGGACGACAGCAACGAAGCCACCACATCGGCAAGCGGTACCGACAGGAAGTTCGAGGTGGCGTATTGGCCGACGCCGAAAACCACGCCCGCCGTCAGCGCCACATGCCAGGTCTCACGAAGTCCGCGACGGCCGTCGGCGATGAACACCAGAGCCAGGGGCACGAACATAGCCAGGATTGGCGTCTGGCGCCCGACCATCGCGCCGAGGGCATCGCTGGACATTCCGGACACCTTGCCGAGCGTGATGATCGGTGTCGCCATCGCACCGTAGGCCACCGGGGCCGTGTTGGCGACCAAGGCAAGCACCGCCGCCTTCAACGGCTTGAAGCCCAGCGCCAACAGCATCACCGAAGTGACCGCCACCGGCGCGCCGAAGCCGGCGAGGGCTTCGAGCAAGGCGCCGAAGGAGAACGCGATGATGATCGCCTGAATGCGATGATCGTCGCTGATCCCGGCGAAACTGCGCCGCAGCACATCGAAATGGCCTGTCTGGACGGTCATTTGGTAGACCCAGATGGCGTTGATCACGATCCACAGGATGGGGAAGAAACCGAAGACGGCCCCCTCGCTCGCGGCCAGCAGCGCCTGGTCGGTCGGCATGCCGTACACCGCAATGGCGATGGCAAGCGCCACCGCCACCGAGAGTAGCGAAGCCACCCACGCTCGCATCCTTAAGACGCCGAGCATGACGAAAAGCATCGCCAAAGGTATGGCGGCCACAAGGGAACTCAAACCCAGCGAGTGTGCGACTGGGTCCAAAATCTGGCGATACATAGTGGGGAACCTTAAAGATCGTCTAGCGCCAATGTGCGCCGGATCACTGTGCTGACAACCACAAATGTCGGGCAAAGTTTTGGAATTGATTAAATCGGCCGATTTATCCCGGTGGAGGGTCACCAGCAGCTTCCAGCAGACCGACAATCAGCAAAGGCAGGTCCGCGATGGCACCAGGCGTCGCGGCCACTAACGCAAACGAGCAACTCGTGCTCGACTTCATCCACGCCTGCTACGGGCGGCACATCGACATCGACGCGGCGACCGCGCTGATGTCGGATCACTTTTGTGTGGCAACTCCATGTGCCGCTCTCACCGGTGGTGGTCGGCCGAGAGGCGGCGCGCGCGGAGTTGGAGAAACACAACGGCCTGTCGACCGGAATGATCGGGTGCAGCCAGATCCGCACTGTCGTGTCGACCGGGGTCACCGTCATCGTCGAGCGTGTGGACGTGAATTCCCTTGGTGGGGTTCCGGTCACCTTTCATGTGGTGGCGCTGTTCGAAGTACATGATCGGGCGATCACGCATTGGCGGGAGTATTGGGACACCAGCCATGTCGCCCAGCAGATCGGCATAGACCCGGCGCATATGTTCGAACCACTCACTGGCTAGGCGACCGAAACTGCGGAAGCGTCTGTCGGCGTTGGCCGCTCGGCTATCAGCCGGCAGGGAAGGCGTTGACGCCCATCACGAGCGCCGCGGTGCCGCCGTAAAGATAGGCGAGTTCGACCGCCTCGGTGATTTCGGCCTCCGAGGCGCCAGCCGCCCGTGCGTTGTCGGCGAGCGAGCGAACACCGTCGGGGTGGGCGGCAATGGTGTCGGTGACCATGCCCATCAGCAACTTATACTTCGCGGGGATGGCTCCATCGCTGAGGATCCGCTGTCGTAACGCCTGATAGGTGCCGCCGAATTGTGGGTCGCGCTGCATCACGGCCGCTAGCCATGGGGGATTGTTCGAATCCGGGTGTGGAGCAGGAGCGACGCAGCCAGTGGACGGCACTGGCGCCGCGCCAGCGTCGCCGCATTCGTCGGCATGACTTCCAGGTGCGGTCGCGGCGGTCAGGCTGCCAACCATGAGCAGCGACAGCGCCGACAGCACGATGTACGTCCTACGGAGCAGAACGCGCGGGGGAGAGGTAATCGTCATGGGGGAACGGTACGCTCGCACTATGGCACAGGCAACCCGGTCCTACCGAAATCCGTTGTGCCGCTTGGTATGTCGTGACCATTGGGTGGCGATGGTACTGCTGGGATTAGCCCGAGGCGCTGAGAATTTTGATGGCGAAGACCAGCGAGTCGCCGGGCCGGATGCCCGCACTCGGCTGGCCTTGCGGGTACCCGTCGGCGGGCACCATCGCGACGGCGACCGTGGACCCGACTTTTTGTCCCGCGATCGCCTTCTGGAAGCCGGGCACGACTCCGGTGAGCGGGAAGTCGACCGGGGCGCCCCGCTCGTAGCTGCTGTCGAACACCGACCCGTCACGTCCGTTGACGCCCATGTAGCAGACGGAGACGTTGGCGGTGCTCGAGACCACCGGTCCGTCGCCGGCGCGCAACGTGTGAACCTGGGTCTGGCTCACGCTGAATGGTGCCGTCACAGTGACGCGGGGAGCCGCCGTGTCGGTGGATCCGGTGACGGTGACGCTGCCGGTCGTCCCGTTCAGTATCCAGTCGGGTGTGGCGCCGTTCGGCGGCGCCGCGGTGGGACAGGAGCCGGCGGCACTAGCTGTGCCCGCTCCACCGAGCGTCAGGACGGTTGCTGCAGCGCAGACCGCGACGGTGAGCGAGGAGTACATCCGGGTGGGCTTCACGGCCGTCAGGCTACAGCCATGCTGAGCTCCCGGGACCGAGGACCCACGCCGGCAGCGGTTTGCCGGAGCGGTACGTCACAGAAGTCAACTACGTCAGCACCGTCAGAGCCCCTTGGAATATGCTGCACTGCAAGCGAAGCGGACTATTCCGACGACGACCTACCGGGGACCGTTGTGACCTTTGGGTTGCCCTTCAGATAAGCGACCAGTGACGGCGGCGCATATGCGGTGGCGTCGCGCCGTTCGACGGCCGTTGATGCGACGGACTCGTGAGCCGGGTCTGTGACACCGATTTTCCGGACGAACGGTGGAAACAGCCGGTATACACCGACACGTGTGTTGTCGATCGGCGCCAACGCATCCGGGTCGACGTCCGTCGCTGTTATCAACGGAGCCTTCTCGGATGACGACGCGGCATCCCGGGGATGTGCCCTGGCGAATGCCTCGACATCGAAGGCCAAACCGAGGTCGCGGGCACGGTCGGCCATCCACAGCAGCGCCAGGTCGCTCAATCGGTGGTCGCGATCGCCGCCCCCAATGTTGCCGTGGGCGCCGGCGAACCACACCTGCTCGACCCGCTGGTACGGGGGCGCGTCGAGTTGGGGTGCCCAGATCGCGGGGCGATATGGACCACGTTTCTCGTCGATCGCCAATGCCTGGAACGCCGCGTCGACACTCGTGCTCAGGTTGGTGTCGTGAAATTGAAAACGACGGTTGATCAGATTCACGAGGGGAATCCCACTGACGGGAATACCCAAGGCGCCCACGGTATCCCAAACACCGATGAACCGGATCCGCGTCTCGTGGGAATGGCTGCGCCGGAACAGCGTTGCGGCCACGCTACGCGGGTGCGTGGCATCACTCCTGCTGCGGTAGAGCGCGTAGGCCCTGTCGAGTCGATCCTCATTCTCGCGGCGCAGGATTCCGGCATTGCGGATAAGGCCTGCCACGCTGCGCGCCGTGTACGCCCCGCGGCTGAAGCCAAAGAGGAAGATCTCGTCACCGGGCTCGAAGTTGCGAACGAGGAAGCGGTAGGCATCACGGACATTCCGCGACAGCCCGTAACCGAAGACACCTCCCACGAAACGCTCGAATCGCCGCGTACCTACGCCGGGATGGTAGTAGCTGCGCTGCTGTTGACCAGAGGCATCCGCCGGCGCGATTGCCAGCGCAACCTTGGTCACATTGGTCGGCGACTGTTGGTCTGCGATGGCCCAGGTGCCGTCGCAGCACACCACTAACCGTTTTGACACCCGCCCTCACCACTTCCGATTACGCGCAGCCTCGGCCACCAGACACTCTGACATCAGCTTCCTAAAA
Source organism: Mycobacterium simiae (assembly GCF_010727605.1). NCBI lineage: Bacteria > Bacillati > Actinomycetota > Actinomycetes > Mycobacteriales > Mycobacteriaceae > Mycobacterium > Mycobacterium simiae. The sequence continues at coordinate 5,328,362 of NZ_AP022568.1, read as the reverse complement.
CGCGGTGCACCTCGCCAAAATTCACAGTGGATGGCGGCGACGCGCTGGCCACCGGCCCGCAGAACGGTGTTTTTCCGCTCGGACTCCGCTGATCGGGCAGGTCAAACGGCCACCACACATTGGGGCTCGACGGTGATAGTTGTTTCGTCACTCCTCTGAGGCTTTGGTGGGCAGGTCGCTTTCCGGTCGCAGGTGACGCCACCAGCAGAAGATGTACAGCAGCATCGACAGCGCGAGGATGACGATCACCCAAACGACGACCGTGACGTCCACCCACCAGCCCATCGGCGGTGAGTCAGGCAACGCATTGCGCAACGGGACGACGGCGAAGAGTAGAGCGGCGTACCAGGTGGTCATCGGAGGCTGGAATTTCCGTTTGTTGCGCGCCGTCTGGACCGCCACGAAGAGTGCCATGCCCGCGATGAGGACCAGGACTCCGAGAATCAGGGCCGCCAGCGCGCCGGTGCTGGGCGACCGCTGTACTAGCACGCGGTAGTCCTGGAACTGGAACTTCGACGACGGCCCCTGCTCGCCAACTCGCCGGCCGGCATCTGCAACGGTGACCTTCCAGCCGCGTAACCGGTCGACGAAGGTCACCGAAACCCGTTCGGGCACTTGTGTAGGGCCGCGGGTGAGTTCGACTGTGAGCGGCCGGGAACGGTAATCGTCGAAGGGGTATTCGGCGGGATCCCCGGTAATGCTCATCGATATTGGGAAGACCCCGGGCACGTCACCCTTCGACCACGTTCGCTTGGTAGGGGTCACCACGGACGTGACTGCGACGCTGAGATCCTCGGCGAGGATATGAGTGTACGGCTGCAGCAGCGACGGTCCGGGCGTCACGAGCATGTTCGCCAGCAACACCCCGTTGATCGGCTGGACGTCGACGAGGTCGACGGTGATCGACGTGCCGTCGGGCGCCGGCTGGCCGTCCCGAACCTGGCTGGGACGACCCAGACCCGTGCTGGCATATAGCGCGACGGCGGTCACGTATGCCGCGATGAAGACGACCACGCTACCGATCGCTACCTTCATGAGTCGCTGTCTCAATTCTCATCGTTGACGTACGGAGTCTATGCACTTCGTAGCAGAACATGTGTGGTGCGGATGAGTAATCGTCAACTTGCGGGTCTTTGCGTGGGGCCGCTGCGAGCGGTCCGTCCATCCGGCGATCCTTATCCACGGGCACCGGGGCCGACTACAATCGATTGAACCCGCGCTGAGTCGCACTGGGCGACCAATGGCGTGGCGCGGTCGGCGCGCCATCGCAGGACCCGTGAATGGGCCGCGCCGAGGCCGAGTAATAGTCGAGACTTATTAAAAGTAATAGTCGTGAGTTATCAAGGCCCGTAGTGAATGTCGACACTCCCAAATTGATGATTACCCGCGTCAGCAGCGGCTGAATGCGACGGTCTGGATAGTCGGTGTGGTCCCGCGGATTCGATGCGCCGCAACGTCTCGATGGGGCCGAGCGGGGCCGGCCGGCACACTCCAGCCGCGGGTGCGATCAGCCGTTAGCTCCTTAGCGAGGGTATGGATCCGCGGGAAAGTGCGCGGCTCGCAGCCTAATTCGAGACTGGACTTGCGGCTCCTGCTGACGAAACGCATGCCTTACAGCAATATCATGCCGCCGATGGCGAGCAAATCAATGCACCGGTGCCTACTCGTCCAATTACCAAGCCCACAAACGACTTTCATCTATTTCACAGCTGACAGGTGCTAGCGGACAGCGTTTGGCTGTTGTAAGGTCGCTCACACTATGGAACTTCGGAGCGGAATTCCGACTAGCCGATGGCAGCTCGCCATCGCTCTAGTTGCTGCGCTCAGCCTGTTCGTCAATCTCCTCACCAGTTCTGCTTTACGACACCAATTTTCGGCAGCAACACTGCCCGAACCCGCGGCTTGGACACACAGCGCCCCGGCTGCCAGTGGGACGGCTGAGCATTCGCTGGCTCATAGCGCGTCCATAACTAAGCCTGATACTCAAGATGCCCATTCATGGCGCGCGTCGCCGGTGAAGAAAAAGCCGTTCCACAGTATGTGGATGACGCAGCACCGCCCGGAGTCGGGCACGCGCTTGGACCCTGAATCCCAGCCGCCTGACCTACGGACCTTATTCGCAGACCTGGTCTTTCGATCTGCCGGCGCGCATACCAGCATGCCCGCGGCTCAATATAGCGATCGACAACGTTTGACCTTCTTCTGCGTGTTGCGCTGCTGATGAAGCAGCGCTAGCTGCCAGGTCTCCTCGCGTTTGCAGGTGAGGCACCGTAAGGCGGGCTTGCGGATGTCTCGTGCATCGCCACGCCAGGCTAGCGCTGGGGATCGAACGCCGGGGATCAACATTGACCAGCTTTCGCTAGCAAAAGTTAACAGTTGCAGTCTATTTCGTGCGCCCATCTCAGATGGTAAGCCGTGTAGAACTCGTCGTTGCCCTAAAAGGGGATAAGAATGGATTTTGGACATCTAGTGCCGGAGATCAGACGCACCCAGAACACGACCGTGCATGCCAGGTCGATGGCGAATATCTATGGGTGGGCTGCAGCAGCCTCGGTAGACAACTCGAGACGCTTCAATACTCTTGTCCAACATTGCAAATATGGTTGACCTCAATACGCCTGATTGAGCCAGCCGTTGCTCGGCATGTTCGCTGACCCCTGACGGTCAGCGAATCACCGGGTGACGCAGAGCAGCTCACGTCGCCGACTAATTGCTGTTAGCCGGCGTGAATCGTCAATCCATTAATCGGAGCGGCGTTGTAAATCGTCTGTACTGCAACAGATTCGAATCAATTGTCTAGGCCGTCACGCTCGCAGTCGGCCAATGAAGGTGTGGAGGTAATAAAATGCTGGACTTTGGGGCCTTGCCTCCGGAGGTGAACTCCGGCCGAATGTATGTGGGGGCGGGGGCGGGGCCGTTGCTGGCGGCGGCCGCGGCCTGGGATGAGTTGGCCGGCGAGCTGCATTCCACGGCGGCCACCTACGGTTCCACGATCGAGAGTCTGGTGGTCGGGCCGTGGGGTGGGCCGTCGTCGATCGCGATGGCGGCCGCGGCGGCGCCGTATGTGGAGTGGATGAGTGCGACCGGGGTGCAGGCCGAGCAAGCCGCCCTGCAGGCCAAGCTGGCCGCCGGCGCCTACGAGACGGCCTTTGCCGCCACGGTCCCGCCGCCGATCATTGCGGCTAACCGCTCCTTGCTGGCCACCCTGATCGCGACCAACCTTTTGGGTCAAAACACGGCGGCGATCGCGGCCACCGAGTCCTATTACATGGAGATGTGGGCCCAAGATGCGGGGGCCATGTATGCCTATGCCGCCTCCTCGGCGACGGCCTCCCAACTCGCCGCGTTCACCGAACCACCCCAAACCACCAACGGTTCCGGCGCACAGACCCAAGCCGCCGCCGTGGCCCAATCAACCGGCACCTCCAGCGGCAACACCGCCGCTAAGTTGTCTCAACTCGCCACCACTAGCGGGATCCAGATGCTCGCGACTGGCCAGCAGGCCGCCACGTCGTCGGCCGGCACGTCGTCGACGGGGTTGACGGTGCCACCAATCATCAACAACTGGAACACGATCTGGTCGGCCATCACCGGCGTATTCTCGCCCCAGTCGTCCAGCACCATCCCGGGTGGGCCGTTCCTGGCGTTCGGTCAGTCCTATGCCTTTGGTCTCAATGGACAGGGGGCTGGGGCGTATCTAGCTGGCCCCAAGGCGATTTCGGGCGCCCTCGCGCCGCTGACGCGGGGTGTTGCGGTCGGTCCGATATTCAGCTCTGCCGTCGACGCGGTTCCGGTGTCGGGGTCGTTGGGTAAGGCGGCGTTGGTGGGCAGTTTGTCGGTGCCGCAGGGGTGGACTGAGGCGGCGCCGGCGATTCGGACCTTGGCTCAGGTGTTGCCGGCCAACCTTGCTGCGGCCCCGGCGGCCACGTTGATGGGTCAAGAGGGTGTGTTTAGCCAGATGGCGTTGTCGAGCCTGGCCGGTCGCGCGGTGGCTGCCGGCGCCACCCATTCGGTCAGCGCCAACACCGCCACCGCCGCCGCCTTGGGCGGCCTTGTCGCCGAGGCCGATCCGGCCGCGGCCACCATCATCGTCATCCCGGCTTTGGAGGACTAAGACCATGTTTTATGCAGCGTTTCCCCCGGAATTCAACTCCGGGCGCATCTACACCGGCCCCGGCGCAGAATCGTTGGTCAGCGCGGCCACCGCGTGGCAGAACCTGGCCACTGAATTGCAGGCCACCGCCGATAGCTATTCGGCGGTGCTGGCCAACCTCACCGGTGGACCCTGGGTGGGTCCCTCCGCGCTGACCATGGCTGCTGCGGCCGCACCCTACGTGGGCTGGATGCGCCAGACCGCCACCCTGGCCGCCCAGACCGCGACCCAGGCCAGCGCGGCTGCCACCGCCTATGAGACCGCGTTCGCCGCCCATGTGCCCCCACCGGTGATCGCGGCCAATCGCGCGTTGCTGGCGCAGTTGATGGCCACCAACGTGCTCGGCCAAAACACCGCAGCGATTGCGGCCACCGAAGCCAGCTACAGCGACATGTGGGCCCAAGACGCGGAGGCCATGGACACCTACTTCGCCTCCTCGGCCACCACCACCACCAACCTCACCGCATTCACCCCCGCCCCCCAAACCACCAACGAACAAGGCCCCGCCCTGCAAGAGGCCGCCGTTAGCACCGCCTCCTCCACCGGCGCCGGCACCGCCGCGAAAACCGTGGCCGCCGCGGCCACAACGCCCAGCGGGTTCAGTGGGCCGTTGGCGTGGTTGGCCCAACTGGCTCAGGACTATCAGAACTTCTGGACCAACCTGCTCAACACCGTGCCGGGCGGCGCGAACTTCTACACCGCCTTCTACAACGCCATCAAAACTCCGATCGGGCTCACCACCAACTTCAATGACATTGGGCTGCTGATCAACTTCCCGATATCCCAATGGCTCAAGTTCGCCTCACCCTTGGCGTACGGGGCGCTGCCCAAGGAGGCACTCGGTGCGGGCTTGGGCGCGTTGGGGGTTGGCCGTGGCGTCCTTTTTGATGCGGTCACTCCGACCGCCGGCTTCGCCCGCGGCACCTTGGTGGGTGCGTTGACTGTTCCGCCCAGCTGGGCCTCGGCCACCCCGGCGATCCGGACCGTGGCCGCCGCGCTGACCGCGGCCGGCCCCCAAGCCATTCCCGCCGCCGCGCTGGGGGAGGGCAGCCTGTTTAGCTCCCTGGGCACGGCCGGCATGCTGGGCAGCGCCCTGGGCGCCGGCGGACCCACCGTGGTCGGAGCCGGCATCCGCAACCGGATGACCCCGCTCAAAGACCTCAAGGACAAAAACTCCCCCGAACACCTCAAACGACTGGTCGCCCAAATCTCCGAAAAACCCGAAACCGTCCAACACCACAACGTCGACCAAGAAGGCCTCGACAACCTCCTCGAGCAACTCGCCAAAAAACCCGGCATCCACGCCGTGCACCTCAAAAAGCGCAAACCCAACGTCATCCCAACCGAAGAAGCCCAAATCAGTTAAGGCACAAGCCTTCCCCCTTCAGATCAGTACGGAAGAAGGTAGAAAATGAAACGGCTCGTAACGCTCCTCGCGGCTGTTGCCATGGTCGGATTCGCGGCGCCCGCCTACGCCGACCCCATCCCCGAACCCGACGGTGACGACGCAGCCTTCATCGCCGCCCTACATCAAGCGCACTTCAGCTTCTCCAGCGACGGGTCGGCCGTCACCGCGGGCCGCGCCGTGTGTTCGTGCCTCAACAACGGCGAAAACGCCTTAGAACTGCTCCACGACGTCAAGATGCACAACCCCGGCATGGACATGGAAATGGCCTCCAACTTCGCCCTGATCTCCGCGAAGTACTACTGCCCACAACAACTCTCCAAGGCCTAGGCGGGAGTGGGCTCAACCAGACCAAAGTAGGAGGTCTCGCGTCGTGATCTGATCCATGCGCCTGATGGCATCCGAAATCATCAGGAAAACGAACGCGGACGTCTTCCCCAAGTCGACCGAGCAGCGGCGCGACTTGCCTTAGGACACATCGTGTTCCGTCACCGCGACTGCTGCGGCCTCCGACGATCGCGACGTGCGAAATGCCGTCACGACTCGCCCGCGAATGGCAATCGGACCTCGAAACGTGCACCAGTGTCCAGGTTGCAGGCTGACAGCGTGCCGCGGTGCGCCTGCACCAGCCCAGCCGCGATAGCCAGTCCCAGGCCCGAGCCGCTGGGTAACGACGAATCAGCCCGCGGCACGCGGCCATTGGAGCCACGGTAGGCGACGTCGAACACCCTGGGTAGATCCGCTTCGTCGATCCCGACGCCGGTGTCATCCACTCGAGCCCAGGCCTCCTTTTCGTCTCGGCCGAGCGCCAGTGTCACTTGTCCTCCGCGCGGGGTATGCGCGATCGCGTTGGCTACCAGATTCGACAACACACGGACCAAAGCCCGGTCGCTACCGATCACCCGCACGGGTTCGTCGGGCAGATAGACCTGCAGTGCCACCCCGGCCCGGTCTGCGACGATCCGATGAACGGCCACCACGTCGTCGACCACCTCGTCCAGCGCCACTATGTCGTGTGCGGGTTGCACCGCGCCAGCGTTGATCTTTGACATCTCGAACAGGTCGTCCACCATCTCCGACAACCGAATTGATTCATGCTCAATATATTTGGCCTGCTCGCGGGCCTCGTCCTCGATCACCACCCCGTCGGCGATGGCCTCGGCTCCGGCACGGATGCCCGCCAGCGGGGTGCGCAGATCGTGACTCACGAATGCCACCAAACGGCGCCGCGATCGCTCGGCTATCCGTTCGGAGTCACGGATCTGCTGCTCCCACACCGTTCTCCGAGCCTGGTACCTGGCCAGGAGCACGGCGGCCGGGATGGTCACCACGGACACGATGACCAATACCACCGCGGTGCGCTCGAATGTCTCAGTGATCATGAAACCGCTGGCGCCGAGCACGCCAGTGAGAGTTGCCAGAGTGGGAATCAGCACTAAGGCGACCATGCTCACTACCAGCGACCAGGACCGTGCGAGCCGAATGGTCAGCGCGCCGGACAACACCACCGGAATGGAACAGGCGAGCGCCCAGCCCGCGATCTTCCACAGGTCAGTCACCTGCACCGGATATCCCCCCTGCCCGCCACAGGTAGCCGCGCCCCCAGATGGTCTGCACCCGGTGAGAGTCTCCTAATTTGGAGCGCAGCCGCTTGATGTGGACCGTAACGGTCGACAGATCGCCGAAATCCCACCGCCACACCAGTTTCAGGAGTTCCTCGCGAGAATAGACGGTGTCGGTATGGGTTAGCAGGAAGGTCAGCAGATCAAATTCCCGACTGGTCAGGCTGACAGGCCGGTCACCGACAGTCACCAAGCGCGCGGCCGTCATAACGCGTAGCGATCCGTCGCTCAACTCCAACGGAAGTTCATCGGCTGCCGACGGGGCTCGGCGCAATACTGATCGGACCCGAAGCGCTAGCTCACGCGGACTGAACGGCTTCGTCACATAGTCGTCGGCGCCGGCCTCCAAGCCGGCGATCCGGTCGTCCTCTTCGCCCAGCGCTGTCAGCAGAATCACCGGCACCGCATACCCGTCTCCGCGACGCATGCTGCGACACAGCGTCATTCCGTCGGGGCCTGGCATCATCACGTCAAGGACGGCGAGATCGAGGCGTTCGGTTCCCAGCAGTTGCAGCGCCTCGTCGCCGTCGCGCGCGATCGAAACGTCGTGCCCGTCGCGTTCCAGATACCTGCGCACCACGTCGACAATGACGGGGTCGTCATCGGCTATCAAGATCCGGCTCACACCGTCTCACACTAGCCCCGAGTCGGCGCTTAGGGGGTGAGTCGGGATATTGACTCCATCGCGACGATCTCTCAGGTCGTTCTCGGTCCGCGTGGTGGATCGGTGAGTGATGGGGCGGCGAGCGCTATGGCCCGGGTCGTCACGCCCAGCGCCGAAGCGGTCCCGAGACCAGTTGTGCGGCAATCTGTCTTCGGTTCAAAGCCGCCACTATGAGCGTGGTCGCCGAGAGCCGCGCGGCCCAAGCCGACCAGGTGATCACGACCGCCGACAGGACGCCCATAATGGGATATTGGGCAATAAGCTGATCGGAACTCCAGTAGGTCATGAGTGTCAACAGCGACGCCAGGGCCGCGGGCAGGCTCAGTACCCCGAGGACCAGCGCCACACCCAGCGCGGTTTCAAGTAGCGGAATCGCGACACCGAACAGGCCCGGCAACCTGCCGAGTACGGGTCCCAGGAACATGGTGAAGTACTCGGGCACGCGACTATTGGATTTCGCGCTGTCTACGACTAGCAGGATATCCGCCCTGCCGAAGTGTGCGGTGTACTTGAAGATGCCCTCGTGTATCCACAGACCGCCCAGCGCGACCCTTGTCGCGCCGAAAAAGACCGACGCGACAAGGGGTGCGGGGTTGGCGGGGACTTTCATGTCAGGGTGGCGGCACCGAAGACGGCCTTCGCCTTATCGCAATGGATAACGACATTGGTGAATTTCGAAGTATCGACCCCGTTGGTTGAAAACGTCTGAGACGCTTTGTCAGACGCGATAATACCGAGCTCTTTGCCGGCTGCCACAGCAGTCTCGTCCGTGCCGTTCGTGAGATAGATGTGCAGATCTGGCCCCGCGTCGGAGGAAAAGCCCGCCAGGCTGAGCTGGGAGCCTGTCACCGAGACGGTTCCCGCGACGTGCTTGGCGTTGAGGCCACTGAAAGTTCCCATCCGCGTGCTTGCAGAGCCCGAACTCGCCGCCTGTGACATCGCCGGGGCGCCCGACGACGACTGCGACATCGCGGGCGCCGGGTGCGCCTCTTTTGAGCTGCTGCAGGCAGCGAGGGCCGCGGCAATCGTGAGAGCGGCCGCGCCCCTAAGCACTGTGGGTCGCATCTGGTTTACCTTTCGTTGGGCGCAGGATCGCGCGTTCTATGGTCGGTAGTGGTTACGTTACAAAGCAATTGGAGAGATGGGTGGGGCCTCGTCAACTCCGTCACGGCCTCGTCATAATTTGCGTACTGTTTCCCCGGGCGTCGTCCATGCCTGCCCGGTTCATCTCCGTTACGTGGGGTAGTTGGGGCGCTTATGGCTCGGCGGTCGCCGATACTCAAGTTCGCGCTGTCACAAAGTTGTTGCGCCGTGCAATCAAAGGGCAGTGAACGACATCGCGATGCCGTTCATGCAATAACGAAGGCCGGTTGGCTGCGGGCCGTCGTCGAACACGTGGCCGAGGTGACTGCCGCACCGGCTGCAGAGAACTTCGGTACGGGCCATGCCCAAGCTGGTATCAGGTCGCTCCACCACCGCGTTGTCCAGCGCTTTCCAGAAGCTCGGCCAGCCGGTGCCGCTGTCGAACTTGGTGTCGGATGAGAATAGGTGTTGCGCACAGCCAGCGCAGTCGAACACACCGTGACGGTGCTCGTTGTTTAGCGGACTACTGTAGGGACCTTCAGTGCCAGCGTCCCGCAACACGCTGTATTGCGCCGCGGTCAGCATCTTTCGCCACTCGGCGTCGGTGTGAGTGACAGCAAAGGTGGTGTCCGGTGGTGCCGACATCGCTCTGCCGGCACAAGCACTGAATGCGGCCATTGATAGTGCGGCCACGCTACCGGCGGTGAGAAACCGCCGTCTCGTCATATCCATCTCGCCACTGCTTTCGGTCGAGCGGAGATCCTGCCCAAAACACCATAACGCGGTCTGCCGCGCCGGGTGGGGCTCAACACAATTCGTCATCGTTCGGTAAGAAAGTTCGACGCAAGGGAACGTAAGGGCGTTGATTCGGGCGCCACTGATTCGTAAGAATTTTGCCCGCGCAGGGCGGTTAGCCTAATGACGATAGGGCCGGAATCGACGCTGACCGTGGGGAGCATCGTGCCGAGATCGCCAAGAGCACACCTGATACCACTGGCCGTGGCACTGTTCGCGGTCAGTCTCCAAATCACTGCCTGCACGAGGTTGTTCTCTGACGCGGGGGGCGCAACGCCCTCGCGGAACATTCCTGGGCCGACGGTCGATGAACCCGTGGGGACCGCGGGCAGCCGCGAGACCGCAGTATTGGCGGGGGGCTGCTTCTGGGGAGTTCAGGGCGTCTATGAACACGTCAAGGGAGTCAAACGTGCGATCGCGGGGTACGCGGGTGGCGCCGAATCGACAGCACACTATGACCAGGTGAGCACAGGCACGACAGGGCACGCGGAGTCGGTGCAGATTACCTACGACCCTTCCCAGATCACCTACGGACAATTGCTGCGGATATATTTCTCCGTAGTACACGACCCGACCGAACTTGACCGACAGGGACCCGACGTGGGAACGCAATACCGGTCGGCCGTCTTCCCGCAGAACAAGATTCAGAAAACTATCGTCGAGTCGTACATCGCTCAGCTCAACGATGCCAAAGTCTACGGTAGGCCGATCGTCACCCGGGTCGAGACGGGAGCCGGATTCGTTCCCGCCGAGGCGCATCATCAAGACTTCATGAACTCCAACCCGACTTATCCCTACATCGCCATCAACGACATGCCCAAGCTCGACAGCCTGATGCGTCAATATCCTTATCTGTATCGAGCACAACCGGTCCTCCTCGGCGCGAGTAACAGCTGAGGTGGGCACCAGTCACCGCACCGGCGCAACCACGGTGGGTCGGACCGGGCGATCGAGATGTTGACACTCATCGCCATCGGCTTTGTCGGCGGACTAATCACCGGCATCTCGCCGTGCATCTTGCCGGTGCTTCCGGTGATCCTCCTGTCAGGCGCACGGAGCGCCCGGGTCGCTGCTGGAATTCCTGCTGCGTCCGACACCGGCGGCCCGCCGGGCAAAAATCTACGCTCCGAGTGGTTGCGGCCATATTTAGTGATTGCCGGTCTGGTAACCAGTTTCAGCGCGGTCACCTTGTCCGGATCGACATTGCTGTCACTGCTGCGGCTGCCACAGGACGCCGTGCGGTGGTTCGCATTGATCGCGCTTGTCGCGATTGGCCTGGGATTGATCTTCCCAGCTGTCGAGGCGCTCCTGGAGAAGCCGTTCTCTTTGCTGCCGCATAAGCGGTTCGGTTCGGCCAGTTCCGGTTTCGGCTTGGGACTCGCGCTCGGCGTGCTGTACGTGCCGTGCGCGGGACCCGTACTTGCCGCTATCGTCCTGGCAGGCGCAACCGGCTCAATCGGATTGCCGACGATCGCTTTGACATTAGCTTTCGCTGCGGGTGCAGTGGTGCCGCTTTTGACCTTCGCACTTGCCGGACAACGTGTGGCGGAGCGAGTGCGGGCGTTCCGCCGTCGCCAGCGCGAAATCCGCACCGCCGCGGGTATTGTCACCATCCTGCTGGCCGCGGCGCTGGTGTTCAACCTGCCCGCGATTCTGCAACGGGCAATCCCCGATTACACCGCGGCGATTGAGCGAAAGCTTGGCGGCGGAGACGAAGTCCGCCGGCAGCTCAACCTGAGTGGTGCGGTCAATGACCAGAACGCCGCGCTGTCCAATTGCACAGATGGTGCGGCCAATCTCGAAAGTTGTGGCACTGCACCAGATATCGAGGGGATTGACCATTGGCTCAACACGCCAGGCTCGGCGCCGATTGACCTGAGGTCATTGCGCGGGAAGGTCGTCCTGATCGATTTCTGGGCTTACTCGTGTATCAACTGCCAGCGCAGCATCCCCCATGTTGTCAATTGGTACAGGGCGTACCACGACAAGGGATTCGAGGTTGTCGGTGTCCATACGCCGGAGTATGCCTTCGAGCACGACGCAGGCAACGTCGCATCCGCCGCCGCCATGCTTGGGATCACCTACCCGGTCGCTTTGGACAATGCGTATGCGACATGGACCAACTACCGCAACAAGTATTGGCCGGCGCACTACCTTATCGACGCCAACGGCACAGTCCGTCATATCAAGTTCGGCGAGGGTGACTACGACGTCACCGAACACCTGATCCGGCAACTCCTTTCACAGACGGACCAGAGCGTCAGCCTGCCGCTGGTTACCGACCTGCCCGACACAACACCGACGTCAACCCTGACTCCGGAGACCCACCTCGGGGCCCGCACGGTGGCCAACTACGCCGGCCGCGGCGCCTATGATCAGGGCACAGCGACGTTTGACTATCCCGCCCAACTTCCCGCCGATACGTTCGCCCTTCGCGGCCGATGGACCGTCGACGATCAGGCCGCAACGGCAGAGGACGACAACGACGCCATCGCGCTCAACTACCACGCCCATAAGGTGTACCTCGTGGTGGGCGGTACCGGCGTAGCGACCGTAAAGACCAACGGTGCGATCACCCGCATCCCCGTCACTGGACCACCCAGCATGCATCAAATCGTTTCCGACGAAACCGGCGGAACCGGGCAAATTGAGGTCGGGCTATCCCGGGGATTGCGCGCGTACTCCTTCACCTACGGCTGACGTACACCTGGGCACGCGCGTCGACGCCGGGGCCCGACCCGCGTCAGCTACAGGTAATCAGTTGCTGCTGTGATTCCAGCCCACGAACAGCCGCTCGGGTTCTTCGAGCGCTCGACGCAAATTTCCCTACCGTGAAGGTCTCAGCGTCTCTCCTGCCATTGATGACCAAAAGTGGCAGACGGTGCCGTAGTGGTACTTTCCACCGGCCGACGTGGACCGCCATTGCCAGCTGGGCACGACCCAAGCTTCTCGAACTCGAGCACCTGAACCTCGACCACCCAGCCGTTGTCGTGGCAGCCGAGAGCCTCAATCGAGCTCTGTAGCCAATCGCCTCGGAAGAGATCGACCCCTTCTCAAGCCCGTCACCGTAGCGACTCTCGAGCCAGCGACGGTTAAGCCGCTACTCGCGGTCCACCCCCTGCGCCCGGCGGGGGACCGGTGCAGTTGGCCTCTCCTCGACGGAGGCGCGCGCAAACCTCCAGTCACGTTGCAGCAACGCTTGATTCACTAGCCGCATCAGCGCGACAGATGCACCTAAGCGGACGCCAACATCGAAAGCGTCTTGTTTAGGTGCCCAATGAGGTTCGTGGACATGATTTTCGGCAAGGAGGGATGGCCAGGCGCTGCCGATCATGGCGTCCCAGGAGATCATTGACACCATCCTGCGAGACGAGCCGCCAAGCAGGGCCCTGGCGCCTTCGAAAGCCGCCGCGGTGGCGTGGGCAGGTAGCCAACTCAACGGCAACCCTGACACACAAGCCGCGATCGCCCGAACGACGGCAGAAATGCTTGAGCCGGCGTGAGATTCTGATTCAACCGGCGCCTAATCGGCAAACACCCCAAGCTTCTATCAGCCAGCGGAACACGTTTGAATCGAGTCGGCCGCCGCATCGCGAGTGACACTTAAATCTCACCTTTTCTCATTTTGAGACTTATATCACAACACGGGTCTAGGTATTCTTCGGCTGCTCCGTATGCAGCCGTCAGGATCGGCCAAACCCTGGAGAACGGGAGTTATAGAATGTTTGCAACTACCCAGCCCGAAGCTTTACCGGCAGCGGTCGGTGATTGCAGTGGACTCAGTTCTGCAGTTGTTTTCCAGAACGCAGCGACGGCTGCCCTAACTACGGGAATCCTTCGCGCGGCGACCGACGAAGTATCCGCGCTGATTGCGGCTGAGTTTGTTGCGCACGCGAACACCTATCAAGCGATGAGTGCGCAGGCCACGGTGATACACGAAATGTTCGTCAACGCCCTGATTACCAGTACTGATTCCTACGCAGCGGTGGAGGCAGCCAACTCGACCGCGGCGGGTTAAGAGGATGCGGGCGTCACCGCGAGTCTGTTGAGCTGAAATATAGCGTATAGCCGGACCATCGATTTTCCATAGCACCCATTGATATTTCTCATCGAGGAGAGATTGAAATGCCTATACGGTTTATGACCGACGCGAACGTTGCGCGGCGGAATGGGAACAGCTGGAACAGCGCCATGCGGTTCACCTCGTACAACACCATGGGACAGAGGGATCACGCCTTCCGCAACATCGTGAACACGCTCCTCGGAGTGCGAGACCAGTTACTGCGTGATGCGACCAAATATGAGGGCCCCTGGGGGAGGGCTCCGAGAGGCTATCCAGCTAAAGAATTCTCAACCACGTACGCAAGGAGAATCTGACCATGTCCATTAGCTACCAATTCGGCGACGTTGACGCTCACGGTGCGACTATTCGCACTCAGGCGTTAGCGCTGGAGGCTGAGCACCAAGCAATTATGCGTGACGTGTTCGCCGCCGAGGATTTCTGGGGCGGAGCTGGTTCCGTGGCGTGCCAAGAGTTTATCACGCAGCTCGGCCGTAACTTTCAGACGATCTACGAGCACGCAAACGCACACGGCTCAAGAGTCCGAACTGCTGCTTCCAATATGTCGAGCACGGATAGCGCTGTTGGCGCTAGCTGGGCCTGATGAAACGCGGCTCGACACACCGGCGGGGCAACGAGACCAAACCCTAGGTCGGCTCTTTTAGACATGCAGCTTAAAAAGTCTTGAAAGGCATAAACGTATCTGTAGGAATCGGTTGCGCAAATACGCCGGCCCTCGGCCGCTAAGGAATCGCAGCCAGCTGTTTAGGAGGTATTAGCGGTGGATTTTGCGATGTTGCCGCCGGAGATTAATTCCGGTCGGATGTATGCGGGGGCGGGGTCGGGGCCATTGATGGCCGCTGCGGCCGCCTGGGACGGGTTGGCCGCGGAGTTGAGCTCCGCGGCGGCATCGTATCGGGGCACGGTCACCGAACTGGCGGACATGTCATGGCTGGGCCCCTCATCCACCTCGATGAACGCCGCAGCAGAAACATACGTGGCCTGGCTGAATACCACCGCCAGCGAGGCAAGACAAACCGCCAACCAAGCCAGGTCCTCCGCGGCAGCCTTCGAAGCGGCATACACCGCCACCGTCCCACCACCGGTAATCGCCACCAACAGAACAGTATTGGCAGCACTGGTGGCCACCAACATCCTCGGACAAAACACCCCGGCCATCGCGGCCACCGAAGCACAATACAGCGCCATGTGGGCCCAAGACGCGGTCGCCATGTACACCTACGCCGCCGCCTCGGCCACCGCGACAGCACTAACCCCATTCACCTCAGCGCCCCAAAACACCAACCCGGCCGGCCAAGCAGCCCAGCAAGCCAGCACCGACCAAGCAACCGCCAACACCGCCCACACACTGCTGTCCAACATCCCCCACGTCCTGCAAACCATGGCACAAGGCGGAACACCAACACCGGCCGTGACGTCTCTGCAAGGCATCTTGGGCAGCACCGGTTTTCAGGACGTCAACATGCTAGCCGGGGATTCAGGATCCGTGGGCCTCGTAGTCGCGTCATCGGCCTATCTGGCCGGCGGCATTCTGGCCCAGCTCTTTCCGCTCATGTCGCTCGCGCTGCCGGCGACGGCAGCCGCTGGAGCAGTGTCGGACGTGTCTGGGGCGCCGGCGGCGGGGTTGGGCAACCTGGTCGGTTCGTCCTCTCCCGCGGCCGGTGCTTTGGGATCGGCCGGTGCAGGGCAAGGGGCCATCACAGCGGGCCTAGGCGATTCGGGACTAGTGGGCAAGTTGTCGGTACCACCATCGTGGAGTACCGCGACACCCCAAATCCGACTCGCCTCAACGGCATTGCCGATCGCCGGCCTCGACGCCACCCCCGCAGCAACAGCAACCCCACCCACCCTATTCGGCGGCATCCCCCCGATGGCCAGTGTGGTCAACGCACCAAGAGGCAACAGCACTTATTCGCAAGGCCTGCGCAGCAACCTGCTCGGCCAAGACGCCGGAAGACCGGGCTACCGAGAGCGGACACGGGACCACCAGCCACAGCCGCAACAGGGCGTCGCCCCGAATGACGAGAGCGCAACGAGTGCATTTGAATCCGATTTGGTCGCGCGTCTGCGCAAGGAGATCGCCGAAGTAGCACTGGAACGCGACGCAGCAGCCCGCCTGATTATGGAGGCTATCCGATGAGTGGGTTGGATTTTGCGATGTTGCCGCCGGAGATTAATTCCGGTCGGATGTATGCGGGGGCGGGGTCGGGGCCATTGATGGCCGCTGCGGCCGCCTGGGACGGGTTGGCCGCGGAGTTGAGCTCCGCGGCGGCATCGTATCGGGGCACGGTCACCGAACTGGCGGACATGTCATGGCTGGGCCCCTCATCCACCTCGATGAACGCCGCAGCAGAAACATACGTGGCCTGGCTGAATACCACCGCCAGCGAGGCAAGACAAACCGCCAACCAAGCCAGGTCCTCCGCGGCAGCCTTCGAAGCGGCATACACCGCCACCGTCCCACCACCGGTAATCGCCACCAACAGAACAGTATTGGCAGCACTGGTGGCCACCAACATCCTCGGACAAAACACCCCGGCCATCGCGGCCACCGAAGCACAATACAGCGCCATGTGGGCCCAAGACGCGGTCGCCATGTACACCTACGCCGCCGCCTCGGCCACCGCGACAGCACTAACCCCATTCACCTCAGCGCCCCAAAACACCAACCCGGCCGGCCAAGCAGCCCAGCAAGCCAGCACCGACCAAGCAACCGCCAACACCGCCCACACACTGCTCTCCAACATCCCCCACGTCCTGCAAACCATGGCACAAGGCGGAACACCAGCCGCCACCGCCACCGCCACCGACCCGATCAGCACCTTCCAATCATTTTTCAACGACATCTCAGGATTCATTTCCGGCGAATTCGGAAATAGCTTTGTTGCGTCTGGCACGCTCTACACCATTTTTCCGATGGTGGACACCGCGTTGGGTCCGTTGGTGTCGTCGCTTTCGGCAACGAAAGTGTCGGACGTGTCTGGGGCGCCGGCGGCGGGGTTGGGCAACCTGGTCGGTTCGTCCTCTCCCGCAGCCGGTGCAGGGCAAGGGGCCATCACAGCGGGCCTAGGCGATTCGGGACTAGTGGGCAAGTTGTCGGTACCACCATCGTGGAGTACCGCGACACCCCAAATCCGACTCGCCTCAACGGCATTGCCGATCGCCGGCCTCGACGCCACCCCCGCAGCAACAGCAACCCCACCCACCCTATTCGGCGGCATCCCCCCGATGGCCAGTGTGGTCAACGCACCAAGAGGCAACAGCACTTATTCGCAAGGCCTGCGCAGCAACCTGCTCGGCCAAGACGCCGGAAGACCGGGCTACCGAGAGCGGACACGGGACCACCAGTCACAGCCGCAACACAACTCGCTGGACGCCGAAATCGCTGCGCTGACGGATGAGGATATTCTGCGCCAGCTACATCAAGAGCTGACCGACTTGTCTAACGAGCGCGACATGCTCAAGCAAACCGCAGCCTTTTTGATCGAGGAAGCCCAGAAGTAGTAACTGCTGCTGCATATCGCCTCGATTGAAAAGAAAGATAACCGCGGTAGCTTGCCTGGTGTCATTCAATACGTCCAAGGTTCGGGAAGGTCCCTGATGTGGTGAGGAGTGAGAAAGTCGCCAATAGTGTTCCTTACCCGCGTGAAGGTATCCCGTTAAGCCCAACGAACCAACGAATTGGCTCGCGCCGGACGGCCGGCGCAAGCGCGATTATGGAGGCTATCCGATGAGTGGGTTGGATTTTGCGATGTTGCCGCCGGAGATTAATTCCGGTCGGATGTATGCGGGGGCGGGGTCGGGGCCATTGATGGCCGCTGCGGCCGCCTGGGACGGGTTGGCCGCGGAGTTGAGCTCCGCGGCGGCATCGTATCGGGGCACGGTCACCGAACTGGCGGACATGTCATGGCTGGGCCCCTCATCCACCTCGATGAACGCCGCAGCAGAAACATACGTGGCCTGGCTGAATACCACCGCCAGCGAGGCAAGACAAACCGCCAACCAAGCCAGGTCCTCCGCGGCAGCCTTCGAAGCGGCATACACCGCCACCGTCCCACCACCGGTAATCGCCACCAACAGAACAGTATTGGCAGCACTGGTGGCCACCAACATCCTCGGACAAAACACCCCGGCCATCGCGGCCACCGAAGCACAATACAGCGCCATGTGGGCCCAAGACGCGGTCGCCATGTACACCTACGCCGCCGCCTCGGCCACCGCGACAGCACTAACCCCATTCACCTCAGCGCCCCAAAACACCAACCCGGCCGGCCAAGCAGCCCAGCAAGCCAGCACCGACCAAGCAACCGCCAACACCGCCCACACACTGCTCTCCAACATCCCCCACGTCCTGCAAACCATGGCACAAGGCGGAACACCAGCCGCCACCGCCACCGCCACCGACCCGATCAGCACCTTCCAATCATTTTTCAACGACATCTCAGGATTCTTGACGTTATCTCCGGGTCTCGAATTTTCCGCTACGGGAACCCTGTTCACCGTCTTTCCCGAAGTGGCGACGGCTGAAGGACCGTTGGTGGCTACCCTTTCGGCAACCAAAGCGTCGGCGGTGCCTGCGGCGCCGGCGGCGGGGTTGGGCAACCTGGTCGGTTCGTCCTCTCCCGCAGCCGGTGCAGGGCAAGGGGCCATCACAGCGGGCCTGGCCGATTCGGGACTAGTGGGCAAGTTGTCGGTACCACCATCGTGGAGTACCGCGACACCCCAAATCCGACTCACCTCAACGGCATTGCCGATCGCCGGCCTCGACGCCACCCCCGCAGCAACAGCAACCGCACCCACCCTATTCGGCGGCATCCCCCCGATGAGTGGCCCCGTCGGCAGCATGGTTAACACCCCCCGCAAAGGCGAAGCTCCATCGCGACGCATGCGCAGCAGGGCACTCCCGGCGTGGACCAACGAGCCAGCCGCCCACGGCTACACTCCGAATCGCGCGGCACAGGCACCGCGCACGGCCGCACACGCCCTCCGGTCGTCCGGCGGGCGTGAATGCAGCGAAGTCGAGCAGCTCCAAAAGGAACTCATCGCCTTGACCAAAAAGCGCGACCTTCTGAAACGCGCTGCGGTGTTGATGATTAAGCAAGCACAGAAACACAAGTAGCTCTGCGCCGGGCCAGCCCAGACCTGAGTTAGGGCAGCTGAGTCCGGACACTGGCTCAGTAACCTACTTTGACGCATAGGTCGGCGCGGATTTCCCCTCGTTGACCTTCAAGTCGCCGAGTGGCCTGATCGTAAGCATCCCGTCGACGCTAATTCGCTGCGACGAACCACGACCTTCTAAAACGCGGGGCCACGTTATGGCGGGAAGACACCCTCGAGTCACACCCAACGTGACGCCGGGTCAACCAAGTTGGCCTGACCCCGATCGGTTGGCCCACGGCTTATGAGAGTCCTGCTGCTCCACGTTGTGGGCAAAGGCTTGCAAGACCACGGCGACGAGGAAGCGGCACAGTCCGGAGCAGATTGTGCGCAAGCTGATTGCTGCTAATCGGCTGTTGGAGGAGGGCACGGACACCGCGGCGGTGTGTCGGGAGCTCGGTGTCTCCCGAGCCCCACCTACCATCGGTGGCGCGATCAGTTTGGCGGTCTGAAGGCCGAAGACGCCAAGCGCCTGAAGTAAGCCCCGGAACGGACGGCGAGCGGCCGTTCGTCATCTCCAGCGAGTCCTGGGGGGTCAGTCAGTGAGCGGTTCGCCTGCCGCGTCACCGGGCAACACCGCCACCCAACGCCACGAACCCACCGCGGCGGCACCCGCCGATTCCGACGCTGCCCTGCGAGACTGGTTACGCGACTACGCCAAGAAGCACGCTCGGCGTGGCTATCGGACCGCCGATCATGATGCCCGCAGTGAAGGCCGGGACGTCAATCACAAGAAGATCCAGCGTCTTTGACTCGAGGAAGACCAACGGGTCCCGCGACAGCGCAAGCTTCGATGCACCTGAACGGCGCGCCCAACCATGGTGGTCGATGCGCCCACCGGTGTGGACGGTGGACTTCCAATTCGACGTCACCATGGACGGCGCGCCGTTCAGGTGCTTGGGGTTTCGTCAGGCCTGGCCGATCTGAGATCGCCGCTTGGTCACTTGGCGGCGGTGATCATTTCCTCTGGTACGTCTTCCTCGGCCATCAGCGACATGATGTAGTCGGCTTGGCGGATGGCCAGCGCACTGATCGTCAGGGTCGGGTTCTCGGATCCACTAGTGGGAAACACACTGCCGTCGGCGATGAACAAGTTAGGGACTTCGTGAGCCTGTCCGAACTGATTGACCACCGACGTCTCCGGGTCGGCGCCCATCCGGCAGGTGCCCAAATTGTGCGTTGCGGGGTATGGGGGCGTGTCCCACACCTTGGTGGCTCCAGCGGCTTGATAGATCTCCCGCGCCTTCGCCCAGGCGTACTCTCGCATAGCCGTGTCGTTGGGATGGTCGGTCACCGCGACAAGTGGTACCGGCATGCCGAACTGGTCCTTGCGGTGCGGATCGACCGTCACTCGGTTCTCGGCCTGGGGCAGGTCCTCGCCGACAATCCACAGACCAGCCAGGTGGGTGTACGACTCCATCAGATCAGCCAGCGGCTCGCCCCACAGCGCCCGGCTCCCCTGCGTCGAGGTCAATGGACCGGGGCTGACGAAGACGGCGGTGAACGCCGGACCTAACATGATGGTTTCAAGATGGAATCCGGCAACGAACCCACGTTCCTCGGGTCGATTGTCGTGAAATGCATCGACGATGCCCATCATGGTGATGCCTTTATACGCGTGGATCGGGTCCGGGAACTTCGCATAGCTGGAAGCCGTCATGTGCCGCATGTAGTAGCGGCCGACGGCGCCGCTGCCGTTCGCCAGCCCGTCTGGGAAACGGGATGTGGCTGAATTGAGCAACAAACGGGGGGTCTGGATGCTGTTGCCCGCCAACACCACATGCTGTGCCTTCTGCTCCACAATGCGACCGTCGGGATCGGCGTAGACCACGCCTGTCGCGCGCCCCGTGCTATCGGTCGAGATCGAGAGCGCCTGACAGTTGGGGCGTAGGTCGAGCCAACCGGTCGCCTCCGCCTTGGGGATAGCTTCGAACAGACTGCTCCACTTGGCTTCGTTACGGCAGCCTTGGAAACAATAGCCTCGTTGTGTGCACATGCCGCGGCCGTCGTAGTCCTCGGTGTTGATCGCCATATAACCAGGGTGGGCATTGAGCCCCAGCGCATCGGCCCCGCGCTTCAGAGCCAAGAAATTCGTGTTCCCCGGGGCGAAGGGCATAACGCGGCCACTCACGCCGAGCAGCCGCTCCGCCTTTTCGTAGTAAGGAACCAGAGTTTCGTAGTCGATGGGCCAGTCGGCTAAGTCCGCGCCTTCAATGTCGCCATAGGTGGTCTTGGCTTTGAACTCGTGAGGTTGCATGCGGAGCGCGGCGCCCGCCCAGTGGGTGGTCGAGCCCCCGACCGTCTTGCAGATCCAAGCCGCGCTTCCGGTCACGTCCTGGCCGGTGACCCCGACCGGATCGAGCCAGCTCAGCTTGTTGAACATGGCGACCTCGTCCTCTTCGAAGTCCTTGTCCGCGTCCAACCGCGGCCCTGCCTCCAAGGCCACAACCCTCACACCCGACAGGCAGAGCTCGCGAATGACGTTGCCGCCTCCCGCCCCGGTTCCGATCACAACAACCTCTGCCTGCTCGTTCAGAGGCACCTTGACCGCCGACCTAGCCATCTTCTTTCACCTTCTTTGTTGCGCTATTTTGTCTCTAGCGTTCTGTTCGGACTGTGGACATGTTCCAAGCAACGACGTCAAATCCACGGTTGATGTAGCCCTGCCCGTCACGCTGGGCTAATCCTGGGAAGCCAATGGCTTCCCAGACGCTATAGCGGTTATAGAAATCCACCACCACCGCGTATACGAGATTCTGAAACAGTGCCGTGTGCTGTATCGACTCCAGCAGCATTGTCTGCAGCTCGGGGATGGCCTCGCTGAAAGAAGTCGCCCCTGCCGCGACGGCACCCTTGTCGAGTTCCATTAGCTGGCCTCGGATTTCAGTTCGCAGCTTGTTGTCTGATGCCAAGCGCGCGTCGTAAGCCAGGGCCGTGTACCAAACTGTGTCCCGGAGCTGCGGGTCATGGTGGGGGACAATGCTTGTCATCACGGCGACCAGGTTGGCCGCCTCAGCCGGCAGCAAGGACTGGAACAAGAACTCTCGTTGATCGCTCACTGTCAGTACCTTTCTGTCGCTCGGCTTTGTGTCGTTGAAACTTCACTACTGCTCGAAAGTTGCGATGATGATCCCGCGCGCCACGGTGTGGCTGAACAGGTTGAAACCGAGATAGGCCGGGGTTGCCTCGGCCGCAAGGCCAAGATTCGCGGTGTCAACGGCGTGCACGGTGAAGATGTAGCGATGAGGGCCGTGTCCAGCGGGGGGAGCAGCTCCTATGTATCCGCGGATGCCGGCGTCGTTGGCAAGGGCGAGAGCGCCGTTGGGCAGATCCGGGCTGCCGGGCGTGCCCGCACCGGTCGGCAGCTCGGTTATTGTCGCGGGAAGGTCGGCAACCGCCCAGTGCCAGAATCCGCTTTGCGTCGGAGCGTCTGGATCGTAGCAAGTGACGGCAAAACTTTTCGTCTCCTGGGGAAATCCGGACCAGGACAGTTCCGGGGAGAGGTCCTCGCCACCGGCGCCCAACCGCCCCGAGGCATGCGGCTTTGGTAACGGCTGACCGTCGGTGATGTCAGCGCTTTTAACTGTGAATGTTGGCACCGCTGGCAAGAATTCGAAGGGAAGAGGTGGACGTGTAGCCATAACTGAGTTCCTTGTAAATGTTGGAAGCTGGAACAATCGGGCCCCAGCTTTGTTGCCGATCCCGAACGCCATACAGCGCCGGTCATTCATTACTGGATGATCTGTCGTTGTGTCGTCTGTGTTTATGGGTGCGTCTCATGTGCGTCACTAGTGCAGCGCCGACAGGGACGATGCACAGTGCGATTCAACGCTGTGCTCGGCCAGGCGCGGGTCTCACTCTGAGACGTAACACCGACTCGCCGACTCGGGGCCCATTTGGTGTCCAAGTTAGGCCGTCCAGCGCAGGACGCGATTGGGCGCGAAGCGCGTCGAGCCCCAACAGCTCCCGACCGTCGCAGCAGCCGGCATGGTGTCTGGCGAGCGTGAATCGACGGATCACCCTGTGGTGGTGTTTGATTCGCATCCTTCAGTACTGAATCAGTCTCTGTCGGCGCGGCCGAATAGACCACGCGATTCGTGCCGTCGGTCAAATCTGTTGTGCACATGGGTAGTTCGCTAGTAGATGTTGGACGGACGAACCACACCCTCGGCCAGGTCGCCAAATCCCGGCGCGATGATGGCACCTGGATTGACGAGCACTTGTTCGACGATTGCTGTTTCGGTGGTAATGAGCAGAGCAGCGATCGACGCGGCGCTTTCCAGGGCAGCACGCGTCACCTTGAGCGGATCGATTATTCCTTCGTCGAACAGATCTCCGTACTCGCCTGTTAGCGCGTTGAAGCCATGACCGAGTGGCAGACCCTCGACGATCTCTACGACGTCGTCTGCCTCAAAGCCGGCATTGTGGGCAATCCAGCGCAGCGGCTCAGCAAGCGCACGGCGCACCACCAGGGCACCTGTCTTGGCGTCCTCATCTGATAGCTCGAGATCGGCCAGCGCCCGATGTGCCTGCGCCAGTGCCGTCCCACCACCAGCAACGACGCCGGCTTCCTTCGCGGCACGGCTGGCCGCCAGCGCGTCTTCGACGCGCAGCATGCGTTCCTTGACCTCAACACTGGTGGCGCCGCCGACGCGAATCACCGCGACGCGACCAGTCAGCCGAGCGATTCGAAGATCGACATTGTCGCGGTCGGTGTCATTACGTGCCCGTGCCCGTTGAGCTTCGAGTTGGGAAACACGAGCGTCGATAAGTCGTTGCTCGCCGCGGGGGCCGACGATCGTTGTCGCTTCTTCGGTGGCCGTGATCCGGTGACACGAGCCCAGATCATCGATTGTTAGTTCGGCGAACTCGATGCCCGTGTCCTTCGCAACCACGTGGCCACCCAATGCGACAGCGAGGTCCTCGAGTTCAGCGAGGCGGCGGTGACCAAATCCCGGTGCGCGCACCACCAGCGATCGCATGGTGTTGTGCATGTTTCCGCCGGCCAGCAATTGCAGTGCTGGCCCGTCGACGTCCTCCGCGAACACCACCAGCGGGCGATCTGCGCGCTTTGCGATTTCGACGGCACGCATGATCTCCTGCACCGCGGTGATCTTCCTGTTGGTCAACACGACCAACGGGTTGTCCAACACAGCCTCCATGCGTTCGGGATCGGTGACCATGTACGCCGAGATATAACCGTGTTCGAACTTGATGCCGTCAACGACGTCGACGGCCAATCCAAGCGAATCGCTCTCCTCGGTGGTGATCACACCGATTTCTCCCGCGTGTTCGACAGCGTCGACGATTGCTTCGCCGATCGCTTCGTCGTCACCGCCTGCCAGGGTCGCGATATGTAGGAGAGCGCGGCGGTCGGCGACCGGCACCGATCCCGCCGTCAGCGCCGAAATCACTACCGACACTGCGTGTTCGATGCCTCGCCGGACCCTCATGGGATTAGCGCCAGCGTCTACAGCGCGCAACCCCTCGCGGACCATAGCCTGGGCGAGCACGGTGGCCGTCGTGGTCCCATCCCCGACCAGCCCGTTGGTCTTCATCGCGGCTTCCTTGACCAGCTGAGCGCCCATGTTGACGAACGGATCGGCCAACTGAATCTCACGGGCAATCGTGACGCCGTCGTTGGTGATTGTTGGGGGCCCAGTCAATTTCTCCAACACCGCGTTACGGCCCTTGGGGCCCAGCGTCACTTTGACCGCGTCGGCCAACGCGTTCACCCCTTGTTCCAGCCTTGCGCGTGCGTCGGTGCTGTACCGCAATTCCTTTGCCATAACGTACCTTTCGTATGTCAGCGCGTTGTCAGGGAACGAGTATCGCGCGGCCGCGCACTAGCCCAGCATCGAGATCGTCGAGCGCATGCTGGAAGTCCTCGAGGGGGTATTTGGTCGTGTGCAGCGTGACTTTGCCCTTCGCCGCGAGGATCATCAGCTCTTCCAGGTCGTTGTAGGAGCCGACCAGGTTCCCGATGACGTTGATCTCAGCGGAAATGATGTCGATGGTCGGCACATCAATGTTCTCGCCGTAGCCGACGACGTAGTAGTTTCCGGCACGCCCTAGCATGTCGACGCCCCACCGGGTGGACCCGCCCTCACCGACGAAGTCGAGTATGGCCTCGGCGCCGCGACCGCCGGTGAAATCAAGCACCTGCTGCACGTGTGTGCCGTCCGCGACGATGGCCTTGTCCGCACCGACTGCCTCGGCAAGCGTGACCGCAGCGGGGTTGCGGTCGACGGCCACTACCGTCACTCCTGAGATGGCATTGAGTACTTGAATTCCGATATGGCCGAGCCCACCCGCGCCGATCACGACGCAAACATCGCCAGGCCGAGTGGTCCGTGCCACCTTGGCGGCGGCGTGATATGCGGTCAATCCGGCGTCGGCGAGTGCGGCGACATCGGCCGGCTCCAGGCCATCGTCGATCTTGACGACGCTGCGCGCTGTGGTGCGCAGGTACTCCGCATAACCGCCGTTGGCGTCGATGCCCGGGAACTTGCTGTCGTGGCAGTGCATGTCATCGCCGAACCGGCAGGCCCGGCACAGTCCGCAGGTGATCAGCGGGTGCAGGATCACCTTGTCACCGACCTTGACGTTGGTCACCGCGTCGCCGACATCATGCACCCAGCCGGCGTTCTCATGCCCGATCGTGTACGGCAATTCAACGCCAGACTTGGCTTCCCACTGGCCTTCGAGGATATGGAGATCGGTGCGGCATACGCCCGCGCCGCCGATCCGCACGACGACGTCGAGCGGGCCTTCGATCGTCGGCTCTGGAACGTCGGTCAGCTGCAGCTTCGTGTGGTATGCCGTGACTTGGACAGCCTTCAATGTGGACTCCTCGTTCTGTATCGGTGAATGTAGGCGTAACCGCGACCGGTGCGGACCGGTCGTTGCCGTGGCAATCGGGATGGCCCCGCAGCATTAGTCGCCATACACCCTTGGGACTTCAACCGCTCACCTGCGCGGGAGCCGGCATCCGTTCCATCCTCAAAATCATTACTTGCCCGGCGATTTGGCGATGAGGTCAAAGCCGATGTACTCCGCGGCATCCTCCGGATTGGCGAACAGCAACGTCCTGTCGTCGAGATGAACCATGCGACCGTAGTGAGTCGAACTGATCTCCTCGAACACGGAGCCGTCGAATTCTTCACCGAGTGCGCCGGTTAGCTCGACATAGTCGAAATCGAGCAAATTCTCGCCGTCTACCCGGATCATCGACGGATACTCCACCAACGACACGCCGTCCTTGCCGCCCATGACATCGGCTACCGTGCGGCCGACCTGGGTATTCATCAGTGTCACACCACATTTGTTGGAACGCTCGACCGCGGATCCGAACTGCATAGCCCCGTTTGATTGGGTGGTCACTTCTTCAGCTCCTTCGGGATGTCCAGCTCGATCGATTCGAGCAGGGAGGTGAATTTTCCTTCGGCTGCGCCAAGACTTGATGCGAACGTGAGACCCTTGTCCGCGGGCTGCGACCACAGCGGCTGCAGCGCATGAGCCGCGTCGAGACAACGTGGCGTCCATATCGCCAACCAGTTGCCGAAAAGTGCTTTGTTGGAATCACCGAACTTCTCATCACGGGTCAGAAGTCGGAGGAGTTCGCGAGTGTAGGTCAGGTCGCGGTCGTAGTCATGTTCGCCGGTACCGACAATTGTCGGCGTGATGTAGTCACCATTGCGTGCCGCGATCTGCATCACCAACTCGCTGCGGAACAAGCAACCGACTAGCTGTTCGAAGACGACGTTGGTCGCGAACAACAGCTCACACCAATCCTCGACCGCGGTCAGCCGCTCGACGACCTCGCGGGTAGGCTGCCACTCCGGGGCGGACTGCCAGATCTCTTTGTGTGCTTGTCCGTCGAAGTCGTTGACCTCCTCGGACAGGTCGAGGTTGAACAGCGCCAAGTCTTGAGCGAATCGCAGCTTGTGGGCCGCGGTCACCGAAACCGCATTATTGATCATGTTGGTGGGGGCTGACCGCTGGATGGCGGTGAAGACGTGCAGTGCAAGACCGTTCTCCGCGTGCATCCACGCCCCCACGTTGTGCGCCAAGAATTTCAGCCACGCGGAATTGAACCCTTCGTACGCGCGTGCGCGCTTTGCGTTCTGCAAGCTCAAGCTGGTCTGGCGCACCACCGCGGAGTTGTTGCGGTAGATCGTCTGTTCCCATTCCTCATTGGGATCGCGAAACGCATGCCAATTCGATGACCTCGCGGCCGTCCATTCCTGCGGATAGCCGCCGGGCCCATTGCCGAATCCGTAAATCCAGCCTTGGGTCAGGTGGCGTTCCGGGTCGGGCTGCACGTCGACGGTGACGTCTTCATACACGGTTGCCCGTAACTTCGCCGGCTTGAAATAGCTGAACTGTCGGCTCTTGGAGCTGGGAAATTCCAGCGCGCCCGCCTCCGCATCAGTTAGCTCGATCTTGGGGAAACTGCGCCTCTTCTCGGAAGTTGTCACCGTTATTTCCTTTCGGTTCTGGTGCTGTGCAGCGGATTTGGGTCATTCGAAGAGCGGACTGGTGAATTTGTCGTAGAAGATCTGCCCCTTGGGGACAGCCAAGCTGTCAAGTAGTGCCAGCGCCGCATCAACCATGGGCGGGGGTCCGCAGATATACACGTCACTCTTGGTCATGTCGCCCTCATTCCGGGCGACGACGTCGGTCACGTTGCCGTCTTCAACGGTGACCGTGTCTGGTAACACGTCGCCGTTCCTCGACTCAGAGAGGCACACGGTAAAAACGAAATCCCTTAGAGCTCGGCCTATTTCGACTATCTCGGGGAGATAGAAGAGATCCGCAGGGGTGCGCGCCCCGTAGTAGAAGTGCACCGGGCGCTTGCTGGCTGTCTCGCTCATGTGGCGCAGAATCGACAGTATCGGCGCCATCCCGGCGCCGCCGGCCACGCACACCACAGGTAGAACGTGGCCGTCCTTGAGGGTCGAGGTGCCGTACGGCCCCGCTAACGTCAGCTCGTCCCCGACCCTGATGCCGTCTTCAAGCAAGCCGGAGAATTTGCCGCCTGGGTATTTCTTGATCAGGAACTCGACGTGGCCGGGCTGCGCTTGGGTACTCGCCATGGAAAACGAGCGGTGTTCCTCAGTCTGGGGGATATAGATGTCGGCGTATTGTCCCGGTTTGAACTCGAAGGTGGGTGGCTCGACGGCTTCCACTCGCAGCGAGACGATGTCGCGCGTCATCGCATCCAACGCTGTCACCCGGGTGCGGACCCGCTGGATCGGCACACCGTGGAGCAACTCGTCCGCATCGAAATTCAACAGCTCGATCGTGCAGTCACTGAACGCGTGAGACCTGCAGAGCAGCACGTAGCCTTCTTCGACTTCCGCGTCGTTGCAGGCAAAGGTCGAATAATTACTCATCTGAACGTCGCCGTCGAGCAGGTAAGACTTGCACGCCGAGCACCGACCCTCCCGACATCCATGCATCAGATGGATGCCCTGACGGAAGGCGGCGTCGAGAATGTTTTCGTCCTCGGCCACTTCCATCTGGAGGTCGACGGGCTCGAAGTTCACACGGTGGATGTCGCTCACGAATTCACCTACACAGTCGGTATGTACGGGGGTACCGGTTGGCTGCAGCACCCGGTAAGGAAAGGAACCGCAGCCAACCGGTACCGATGAGACTTGAATCAGTGGTGGCCGACGCCGGCGCA
Source organism: Mycobacterium simiae (assembly GCF_010727605.1). NCBI lineage: Bacteria > Bacillati > Actinomycetota > Actinomycetes > Mycobacteriales > Mycobacteriaceae > Mycobacterium > Mycobacterium simiae. Next base: position 5,299,711 of record NZ_AP022568.1, on the reverse strand, counting down.
GTAATCCGCCAGATGGGCTTGGCGCTCCTCGTCGCTCATCTCATTGAGCAATACGTTGGGGCTGTTGAACGTATTGCCGCGGATGTCGTCGAGGGTCCACATCTTCGACGGATCGTCGAGGTGCAGGTGCGGCTGAGGGATGAGCGTCTTGCCATCGTCTCGCACATATCCCAGGTTGCTGACGATGTCGGCAAGATCGCCGCCGTGGTGCAGCGTCTCCCACTCGCGGAACCCAGTGAGGCGGCCCATGTTCGGAGTCGGCCGGCCCTCGTACTCGCTGCGGAAGGCGACCGTGTCGGTCCAATGACAGGTTTCCGAGCAGTAGGTGCGCCACTGACCGTCGACCTTGTCCGTGATCATGTCACCACGGATCAGGCAGGGCACCATGCAAGTCCAGCAGCGGTGCGGGTACACGTAGTCGACATCCTCGAAGGCGATCGGCTTGTTGCGCCCCGGGTAGGCCAGCCGGTTGTAGTTTTCCCACCAGCGGCCGAACTTCGAGTACCAGCCCGGGTACTTTTCTTCGAACCACTCGAAGTCCTCATCGGTCATCGGGTCTATGCGCCAGTAGTTCACCGGCCAGCCGGTGGCGAAGAACCTGGCAACCTCGTGCACATAGCTCTTGTCGACGATGCGCCTCCATGCCTCTTCGACAAGGTCGTGGGGGATGGTGAGACCGTACTTCTCGAGGGGAAGCAGATAGCTGCGGTAGTAGTCGTCGTAGATCCAGCGACGCCACATCTCCGCGTAGCTTTCGCGATCCTTGCGCCGGTCCTTCGTGCCGTACTCGATGAACGTGCCGATGGCCGCGTCGACGACGCAATGGTTGTTCCACCACGCGTAACGCAAATCGCGTTCCAGCAGCGGCCGGTTGCGCTCATCGGCCAACGCCATCAGGAGGATCGAGTAGCCATTGGATATGTGCCGCGACTCGTCCGACTGGACTGAATGGAACACCGTTGGCAACAGATAGTCGCCGTTGGCTGCGGCCTCGTCCGGCATGGCGACGAAAAGCGTATTGGTGAAGGCTGTTTCGGCGACTACGGTCAGGTAGATGTTCGCTGCGGTTATGGCATCGCCGGTGATGAAACCCTCACCGAACTGCCGCCCGATAGTCGAGGCGTAGCAGTTGCCGAAAGCCTTTTCGGTGATGTCGAATCCGGCGGGGTCGATGTAATTGTTCATGTACAGCTTTTTGAGGTTCATCTGGATCGTCGAGTGGCGGACCTCGTCGATCATCTGTACCGCCAGCCCGTTGTGAATCTCGGGGTTCGGTACGGCGCCGATCGCCATCGGCATGGCGCGTGCCGCCGAGATTTCGGGAAACGGAATGATCGCCAAGAACAACTTTTGCCATTCAATCCAGCGCTGCTGTACTTGACGGAACATGTTGCCACGGATAGCACCATCCATCGCGCCGAAGACACGATTATCCTTCTCTTCTTCCATCGGAAAATAGGACCTCATGATTTGCTTGAGAGGGTCCTTTTTCGGGGCTTTATCGAAGGTGTAATCGGTTCCGAACCGCGTCGCGGGGGTGGCGAATGTGGGCTCCCATGACAGTTCAGTGATCTTCGCGTGAGCTTTCGTCAGGCTCTGCCTACTCATAGTGCGCCTTCCTGTGTGTATGCCTCGTTATCCCGGCAAAGAGCGGTGGTAGAAATGCAAACACGTGACCCAACGCGCCGACGTCTCAGTCTGAGACGGGGGCCACACCAGCTCCGATCGAATGATCGGGGGCTCGGGACTCCAATACAGCGTTGATGGTCGTGCGACCAGCGCATCGGGCAGGACGCCACCGGCCGGTGGTAGGCGCCAGCGGATGGCGGTCAAGGCCTGGCAAGTGCAACCCAACGTCCGCCGGAATTCCGACCCCGACGTCACGGCACAATTCCCACCCGCAGGTGCAGGCAGGATCACATACGTCTCAAATCGAGACGTGCATCACGTCCGCACGGGGCTATGCTGTCGAATGCACTTTCGTCAGAACCGAGGGTCTTATTGATTATGTCGAAGGCACACGGTGCCGCCGAATTGCAACGCGCCAGAGAACAGTTCCTTACTACCGGGAAGCTGAGCGTAGACGTTGTTTCGCCAAAGGTGGCAAGTTCCTGGCAACGATCGCGCATGCTGCATGTCCATCCCGATCGCGTCTACCTGAATTACGTCCGCGTTCCGGATACCGACACCGTTCTCATCCGCGCTGCGAGTCCGGTGCTGAAGGCGCTAGCCGACGACCTGGAGCCTCAGGACATCAGCGTCATTCTGACGTCGCCAGACGGACTGGTGGTTGAACGGGTTGCTGCCGACACCAAGTTGGTAAGAGCGCTCGATAAGGTGCAGCTAGCGCCCGGTTACAGTTACGCCGAAGAGTTCACGGGTACCAACGGAATTGGTACTGCGCTGACCATCGGCGCTCCAACGTTTATCCGAGGCAGCGAACACTACATAGGCGCGTTGAGCCACCTCGCATGCGCAGGCTCGCCTATTCGCGATCCGATTACGGGTAGGGTACTGGGCGCCGTAGATCTCACGTGCTGGGCTAGCCGTTCCGACCCGCTCCTGCTTGTTCTGGCGAAGAGCGCCAGCCATCAGATCGAGGATAGGATCAGCGCCCTGGCCAGCGAAAGCGAGACCGCGCTGCTTGAGGCCTACCACCGGCAGAGCCGCCGGTATCCCGGTGGCGTGCTGGCCATTGGCGGCGACATTGTGCTGATGAATTCGTACCTGCGCCAGATGCTTGATGCCGCCGACCAGACGGCACTGTTGGATCACGCAACGGAGCTGGCCGGGGCGGCAACCACGGCAACCGCGGTCGTGACGCTGCCCAGCGCTACGACGATGAGAATTTCAGTCGCCGAGTACATCCCAGTGCGCGGTCACGAACGCAATGCTGTGTTTCACGTACAAATGCAGCCAGTCGCCAAAGCCACTGCGGCACAGCGCAGAGCAATTCAGTCGATCCCGCGATTGGCCGGTCGCAGCAGCGCTTGGCGGCGCAGCTGCCAGCAGGTGGAGCGCTGCTACCGGGAACGCGACTGGGTAGTCATAGAAGGTGAGAGTGGATCCGGACGCTCCACTTTGGCTCAGGCGGTGGCGCAGCACATCACTCCCGAACGCACCATACGTGTGCTCCGGTACTCGGACTTCGACAACGCCGACGATTTCATGTCCGAGGTAGAGGCCGAGACAGCGATTGGCGACGACTTCGCCGTCGTCATCGCCAATCTCGACGAATTGCCCGACGAGACGCTCGAGAGCCTGGGCGCCGTCTTGCAAACCCGCGCCGGCCACGGCTGGGTTGCGGCAACGATCTCCAGTGGCACGCGCCCGACGCTGGTGGACATGTTGGTCTTGCCCTTCTTCCTCCACACCGTCACTATGCCGGCCCTGCGACACCGCATTGAGGACCTCGAAGACCTTGTGCCGCAACTACTACGGGAGTTGACTAAGGGCGCAAACGTGAGCCTCGCTTCCGAGGCCATGCGCCAACTCGCCAAGCTCCCGTGGCCAGGTAACGTCGCGCAGCTACGCAAGGTGTTGGCCGCAACACTGGCGGTGCAGCGATTTGGCGTCATCGGCGTAGACAAATTGCCCGCAGAGTGCCGGTCATTAGCTCGCCGCAAGCTCACCCACCTCGAATCCTTGGAGCGCGACGCCATCGTACGCAGCCTGTTGGACAACAACGGAAGCAAAGCTGACGCCGCCCAATCGCTGGGGATGTCGCGCGCCACGATCTACCGCAAGATCAAAGAATTCGGAATCGCGTGACACCGGTAAAGACCAGCGCGGCTGGTGTCAGCCAGGGCACAGTGGGGCTGCCGATCGGATGCGGTCACACCAGGACGTTCTAACTATCCGATGGTTGTAGAAACCGCTCGCATTCGGCAGCTTCTCACATCTCCGACGATGGTTGTGGACGAGGTGCAGGCGGGGGCTGGCTTCTGGTGAATAATTGTGCCTGCCGTAGGCGTCTATCTCGTCATGTTAACTTTCGTATTAGTCCACGGGTCCTGGCACGATGGATCTTGTTGGGATCGAGTCGTCGAGCGCTTGGAATCGCTGGGACACAGGGCTTTTGCGCCCACCGTCGCCGGCCACGGCAACGGGGTTGGTAAGGCGATCACCCATGCCGAGTCAACCAAGTCCGTCGTCGAGTTCATCGAAGCCAATGATTTGGCCGAGATCGTTCTGGTTGGGCACAGCTACGGGGGAACGATTATCTGCAAGGCGGCAGAGGTCCTGTCGGCCCGGATCAGGCGCCTGTTGTTCGTGAGTGGATTTGTCCTCAACGACGGCCAGAGCGTCAGCGAGGCTATTCCTCTTCCTCTCCGGATGCAGTTCGATCGGCTCGCCACCGAATCGGCAGACAACACGATCACGTTGCCCTTTGCCGTGTGGCGCGAGGCGTTCATGAATGATGCCGATCTGGAACTTGCACGCGCGTGTTATGACCGGCTTTCGCCTGAGCCGTATCAGCCGATCACAGAGCCACTCGATCTGAAGAAGTTTTACACTCTTGACATCCCTCGCAGCTATATCCTCGGCAGTGAAGATGTTGCGCTTCCTTTGCATCCGATAATGACTTCACGTCTCGGGTTGTACCGCTTCTTGCAGATGCCTGGTGGTCATGAGTTGCTATTCACTAATCCGTATGGGTTGGCGGACAAGCTAATTGAGGCCGGTCGGGACTAGCCACGCGCGATGAAAGCGTGTTGGGCGCCAGCTCAGCTAGTGATTTTCGCAGCTTGCTTCGCGCGCTGTGCAGTCGCGACATCACCGTCCCGATCGGGATTCCCATGATGTCCGCGACCTCCCGGTACCGGTAACCCAGGACGTCGACGTAGTAGATCGTGGTCTGATGACTCTGGGGGAGCCGCTTGAGTGCTGCGGTCACCTCGGCATCGACCACGGCTTCCAGGACGTGTACATCTGCCGAACGGCACTGGCCCCAGCTATCGTGGTGGGCGCGCACCGCTTGTTGCGAATCAGAGATTCCTGAACTTAGGTGTTCTCCCCGGCGGTGCTGCGTCTTGCGATGATTGGTGACCCAGGTGTTGCGCATGATCCGATAGATCCACCCCTTCAAGTTCCCATCCTGGTGACGCCAGGATCCAAAGTGGCTGTAAGCCTTAAGCATTGTGTCCTGAATGAGATCCTCGGCATCTGCGTGGTTGCGGGTCAGACGTCGGGCGCAGATGTACAGATCGTCAAGCAGTGGGATCACCTCGCGTTCGAACCTTGCGGTCAACCGTGAGGTGTCCTGGCGCGATGCGGTGGTCATGCTCATATACTCGGCGTGCAAAGGGTCGTGGTGAAGTTCTTATTTAGAACCGTGCGATACCGGCTATGGGCGCATACTTGGTTGCGTGGCCACATATCGTCAGTACTGTCCGGTCGCCCTGGCGTCGGAGATCGTCGCGGAGCGATGGAATCCGTTGATCGTGCGCAATCTGTTGTTCGGTGCCGATACCTTTTCGGCGATCGCGCATGGTGTGCCGTCAATGTCCCGCTCGATGTTGATCAAGCGGCTCGAGGAGCTGCAGCGTGCTGGGATCATCGCAATACAGCAGAAGCCGGATGGCCGGGGGCACCACTACCGGCTCACCGAAGCGGGCACCGACCTCGCCGGGGTCATCGGTGCCCTAGCCATGTGGGGTCAACGGTGGGCAGGGGTTACAAGAGAGCACACAGATCCGGCATACGCGCTGTGGGCGTGGTGCCAGGTGCAGCTCAACCGGGCCGCGCTGCCCAATGGCCGGGTGGTGGTTTCTTTTACGTTCCCCGAGGAACGCCCCGGCAATCGGCGTTTCTGGATGCTGATTGAGCACGGCGACGCCGCGTTGTGCTACTCCGACCCTGGCGGTCGTTCCGATCTCAGCGTCGAGGCTCGATCGCAACCGTTTGTCGACTGGCACCGCGGCGCACGAAGTTGGCCGGCCCTCCTTCGCGCCGGCGACATCACATTGGATGGCCCGCACCGGCTCCGCCGAGCCTTCCCGAAGTGGAACCTGTGCGAACCCATAGGCGACTGGCGGCCGAAGCACTAGACGAGAATGTTGGCATGGGTAGTCCGGTTCACTGGCGACGTACGCCGGCCACCAAGGCCGGCTCGTCCGGCGACCCTTGGATCATGAGGTGATCATCATGATGTGCGGATCGAGGTGCTTGCGGGCGCGCTGGCCGGGGAAGGCGAAGGCGTTGCGCCGTTTGAGTGGTCTCTAGTGATGATCCGAAACTGCTTGAAAGACAAGCCGGTAGGCGGCAAGGGCGTGCCCAGCCTCGTTGACCGTTGTTGTGGTGTAGCCGTGGCTTAACGTGTGGTGTAGCCACCGTTGGCGAAGATGGTCTGACCGGTGATCCAGTGGCCGTCGCCTGCGAGGAATACGGCCAGTGGCGCGATGTCTTCGACCTTGGTGAGCCGGTTGCCCATGGCTTGGCTGGCGTGGAACTCGGCCCGCTCGGGAGTTTCTTGAGGGTAGAAGAATGGCGTGTCCATCGGTCCGGGCGCGATGTTATTGACGTTGATCAGGCGCGGTGCGAACTCCTTGGACGCGGCCCGGACGAAGTGCTCGACCGGCGACTTGGCGCCTGCGTAGGTGGAGTAGCCGTCGGTATAGGCGGCCAGCAATGCGGTCACGATCGTGGTCAGGCTGCCGTGGTCGTTGAGACGTCGGCCAGCTTCTTGGATGAAAAAGTATGCGGCCTTGGCGTTGATGTCGAACATCGAGTCGTATTCGGCCTCGGTGGTCTCCAAAATTGGCTTGCGCAATACCTTTCCGACAGTGTTGATGGCAATATCCACGCCGCCGAAGGCATCGACCGCCGCGTCGAACAAAGCCTTGACGTTGCCCGGCACGGTGAGGTCGCCTCGGACCTTGATGGCCCGCACGCCGGCCGCGGTCACTTCCGACACCGTGCGGTCGGCATCAGTCTCGGTAGCAGCACTGTTGTAATGCACCGCGACATTGACACCCTTCTGTGCCAATGTCCTGCTGATGAGACCACCGAGGTTTTTTGCTCCGGCAGCGATAACGGCTGACTTGCCTTCAAGTGTCGTCATGCCACCACTGTAAAAACATCGGACCACAAGCGTAAAACAGCAAAACCGGAGCAAGCCACAAATAGACTTTGTCTATGCTTCATGACCTGCGCCGCGTCGAGCAGTTCGTCAAAGTCGCCGAGGTGGGCAGCTTCACCGGCGCAGCGGCACAGTTGCACCTGAGCCAGCAGGCGTTGAGCAGTGCCGTCGGTCAACTCGAAAAAGAGTTGGGGGTGCGTCTATTCGTCAGGGCTGGACGCCGTATCACTCTTACGGTCCCCGGGCAGGCACTGCTCGTCGAATCGCGTCCGCTACTGGCAGCTGCTCGAACCGTGGACGCACATGTGCGCGGCGCTGCTGCCGACCAGCACGCGTGGGTGGTCGGCCACAGCCCTGCGCTAGGTGGTGCGGAGGTTTATCAACTGGTCGAATCCGCTATAGACGCGCACCCCGACCTGTCGTTCACGTTTCGTCAGCTCTACCCGGACGAGTTGTACGCCGCTGTCCTCGACGGGTCTGTGCATCTAGGCCTACGGCGAGGGATCGCACCTACCGGCGACCTGTCCGGCGCGGTCATCGGCTATCACCGAGTGCGGGTCGCCGTTCCCGGCACGCATCACCTGGCCGCTGCTGAAAGTATCGACATCACGGACTTGGCCGGCGAGCGCCTTGCCCTTTGGTCGCCGCCGGGCTTCTCCTATTTCAGTGATTTCCTGATGAGTGCCTGTCGCCGTGCAGGTTTCGAACCCGACTATGTCGTCAGCAGGGTCCAGGGCGCAGCAATGATTGCTGCGCCTCTAACTACCGGTGCCGTCGCCCTGGTCACGGCAGACCCGGGCATAGCAATGAGTGGCCGTGTTCGCGTGATTGACCTTGAACCAAGGCTCATGGTGCCGGTACAAGCCCTATGGCAACAACACACCGTGTCGGCAGTGCGAGACACCCTGCTCACATCGTGACGGATACGACCTGCCATGGCCGCGGTCACTGCGCGTCAAGTCCAGCCGCCGTTGTGCAGGCAGACGAACAGGACGCTCGGTGGGAGCTCCTCGATGACGCGCTGTCAGCCGCTGGGGAGGGGAACAGGTGTGGTCGTAGCGCCAGGGAAATGTAGACCAGGGCGACGAGGACGGGGACTTCGATGAGGGGTCCGACGACACCGGCGAGGGCTTGTCCGGAGGTGGCGCCATAGGTGGCGATCGCCACGGCGATGGCGAGTTCGAAGTTGTTGCCAGCGGCGGTGAACGCCAGGGTGGTAGTGCGGGCATAACCCAGTCCGAGTGCGGCGCCCAGAATGTAGCCGCCGGTCCACATCATGGCGAAGTACGTCAATAGTGGCAGTGCGATGCGGGCGACATCTGTTGGCCGGGTGGTGATTTGGTGGCCCTGCAGGGCGAACAGGATCACGATGGTGAACAGTAGCCCGTAGAGTGCCCAGGGCCCGGTGGCGGGCAGGTAGCGGGTTTCATACCAGCTGCGACCTTTGGCTTTTTCACCGAATCGGCGGGAAAGGTAACCGGCTGCCAGCGGGATGCCCAGGAAGATAAGCACGGACTTGACGATCTGCCCCGGTGACGTGGAGATGGTGGCCTGGGGCAGATGCAGCCAGCCGGGCAACACCGAGAGGTAGAACCAGCCAAGCGCGGCGAACGCGACGACCTGGAAGATCGAGTTCAACGCGACCAGCACGGCGGCGGCTTCGCGGTCCCCGCAGGCCAGGTCGTTCCAAATGATGACCATCGCGATGCAGCGCGCCAACCCAACGATGATCAGCCCGGTGCGGTATTCGGGCAGATCCGCCAACAGCAGCCACGCCAGGGCGAACATCACCGCGGGGCCCACCACCCAGTTCAGCAGCAGTGAACCAATCAGCAGCCGGCGATCGTTGGTGACGGTGTCCAGACTGTCATAGCGAACCTTGGCCAGTACCGGATACATCATGATCAAAAGACCCAGCGCGATGGGCAGGGAGATCCCATCGATCTGGATTTTCTGCAACACAGCATTGAAGCCAGGCACCCAGCGTCCCAACAGCAGCCCGACGGCCATGGCGATCCCAATCCAGATCGGCAATAACCGATTCAGGGTCGAAAGCCTTGTTCCCGTGGGGGTTTGATCATCAGCAACGGTCGGCTGGGTCATGGGATGTTTCGGTCCACGCAGTCGCGCTCGGCGGTCAGCAGCATGATGTGGCCGTCGCCGCGGTATCGGTCTGGGACTGGGTGTGGTTGGCGCCGAAGGTGTCGGAATCGGCCAGCACGGTGTAGACCTCCCAGCGCTCCCCGCCCGGACCGACTACCCACACTTTGTCCTGGATAGCGAAACAGCAGGTAGTAGCGATCTCCTCCTCGGTGAACATCTCGGCTTCGGCGAGGCGGGCAATCTCGGCGTGCACCACCTCGCTGGATTCGACCTCGATCCCGAGATGATTCAGTGACCCGCCCTGCCCCGGGTTTTCCAGCAGCACCAGCTTCAGCGGCGGATCAGCGATGGCGAAGTTGGCGTAGCCCGGCTTACGTTTGGCTGGTTCGGCGTGAAACAGCTTGGAGTAGAACGTTATCGCTTCATCGAGATCATCGACGTTGAGGGCTAGTTGAACGCGTGACATGGCAATGAGCCTCCGAGTTGTGAGACATATATCGAACTAGCGACGGAGCCCCAGCATGCCCACCTTTTCGATATATGTCAATCTTTGTGGCAGGATGGTGTTATGCCCAAAGCTTTGCCGGCAATTGATACGACGGCGCCGGTCTGTTGCTCCCCGGTCGCCTCGGGTCCGCTCAGCGATGCCGACGCGCTAGCGATCGCGTTACGGCTCAAAGCGCTGGCAGATCCGGTGCGAGTCAAAATCATGTCCTACCTGTTCGGCTCGGCGGCCGGCGAGGAAATATCCGGGGAGCTGGCCGCGGTCCTGGACCTGAGTGAATCCACGGTGAGCCATCACCTTGCGCAGTTGCGGAAGGCCGGTCTTGTCCAGTCCGATCGGCGCGGGATGAACGTGTTTCATCGAGTGCGCCCTGACGCCTTGCAGGCCTTATGCATCGCGCTCGACCCGAACTGCTGCACCTAACGCGCTAACTGCAGTAGCACGGCCGAGACAAGATCTGGTCACGCTGGTCTCTTACAAATGATGAACCTATCCGCTTCGGGCTAGCTAGGCGTCTTCACGCTGCGGTGGGCTGCGATGAGCGGCATCATGATCGGCACCTCACGGCCGCCCCCTTTTGGTTTCTAGGCCCAGGATTAGGTCCGCTGCTTTTTCTGCGATCATGACGACCGGCGCGTTGGTATTGCCGCGGATCGTGGCGGGCATGACCGAGGCATCGACGACGCGGAGGCCTGCGACGCCGCGCAGGCGCAGTTCTGGGTCGAGCACAGAGTCTGCGGAGCCACCCATTGCGCAAGTTCCGGTGGGGTGATACATCGTTTGGCTATGTGCTCGAAGAACATCCATAAGCGCGGTGCGGTCTAGTTGATCAGTTTCTGGCAGGCACGGTCCGTTGATGAACTTCGCCAATGGTCTTTGGTGCACAATTCCGGTAACCATCTCCATCGCGGTCAGCACTGCCTGTAGGTCTGCCGGTTCGGTGTAGAAGCGGGGATCAATCAGCGGGTGGTCAGCCGGATCCGAGCTGCGCAGCCGTATCCCCCCGCGGCTGACCGGATCGATCAGTGTGACGGCGGCTGCCGTGCACGGTAGTTGTGCATGCCCGGTTCCGTCATCCCAATACGATGTCCCGGCGGCGTAAATTTGGATGTTAGGTGGTTCGCTCGCTGCCGTCGTCGAGCAGAACATTCCCGCTTCACTGACGATGGACGATAGTGGCCCACGCCGGTCCTGCGACCACTGTGCTGCTGCCTCCTCTGTAGTGACGATGTCCCGAAAATCACTGGTGCCGACTGTTGTCCAATTGAGGACCACGGTCGGATGATCCTGCAGCCCACGCCCGACATTCTTCGCATCAATGATTACCGGGACACCAATGTTGCGTAGCTGATCGGCTGGCCCGATCCCCGAGAGCATCAGCAACTGGGGCGAGGCGATAGCCCCCGCACAGAGCAGCACCTCGCGGTCCGCGCGAACGGAGTGTTCACCGGAGGCGTCATGGTATTCGACCCCAACCGCCACACCAGCCTCCACGATGATCCGGCTCACATGGCTGCCGGTGCGCACCTTCAGATTTGGGCGATCAGCAACGGGATGGAGGTAGGCGTCAGCGACCGACCATCGTTGGCCGTCTCGTTGTGTCACCTGGTAAATGCCCGCACCTGTTTGAGTGGGCCCGCTGAAGTCGGTGTTGGCGGGGATGCCCGCTGCGATGGCAGATTCAACCCACACCGGGCAAAGTTCGTGCATCCATCGTGGGTCTTCCACGCAGAGCGGCCCCTGAGTTCCGTGCAAGGGGCCGCCGAGCCGCGTATTTCCCTCCGATCGAACGAAGTACGGCAGGACCTCGTCGAATCCCCACCCTTTCGCGCCGTACTCGTCACGCCAGCGGTCATAGTCGGCGCGATTACCGCGTGTGTAGATCATCGCGTTGAGCGATGAGGACCCGCCCAGCGTTCGGCCCCGGGGTACCCGAACGGAGCGTCCCGAAAATTCTTGTGGGACAGACGTGTACATCCAGTCGTACTCAGCACCGAACATCGAATGCAGCGCAGCAGGAATGCGAATCTCGGGCGCGTCATCGGTGCCGCCCGCTTCCAGAAGCAAAACCCGCACATCGGTGGCTACCGTGAGGCGGTTGGCCAGCACGCACCCCGCGCTGCCCGCACCGACGATGACGTAGTCGTAGGGTCTGTGGCTTGCACTTCCCGTGTCGGTCGCTCTTGTCACGTCGTGGAGTGCTTCGTGGTGGCAAGCGCCCGACGCTCGATGCTGACGGCGAACAGTGGTGTCTCGGGGCGATTGTGGTCGGAGACGGCTGCCTGCCGGCCCCCGGCCGCCTGTTCGAACCTCTGACCTATTACCTGCAGTCCGTCCAGAAAGTCGTGGGTGGCAGGCATCGTTAGCCGGTTGGTGGATCGGCAACTGTTCGTGTCCACGGTGATCGCCTGTGTATGGACGAGGACCGTATCGGTCCGGACCCCTGAGGGCCTCGGCATCGCACTGCTCCAATCACTTAAGAACGGTCTTCACTGCAGCAGACCGAGAGCCCGGACGTGACTCAGCAAAAGGGGCTGTCAGTTCAGCTGGTATCTGTGGCGCCACTCACAGCGTCCGGTCGAATGACAGGATCAAACGCCACGCTACGAAGCTGCGATAGCCGGCGATTGACCCTCTGTGCGCAATTGTTGACTATTCGAGCGGGACGGTCATGACGAGTAGTGCAGCTGACTGGGTAGGAAACCGTAGTGCCTGGCGACGCCCTGCTGAAGTGCGATGAACACGGCATCCGCTACTGGCAACTCTGCAGATTTAACTCGTGCACATTGCGCTGTGCGCGACATCGATGAGTGCCACGAAACTTCCCGAGCCCGGATTTCATCGAACACCGGTGATCCCTGCTCAGCTGCTCTGGCTAGCCGTCGATGACCGCGTTGTAAGTTCGTTCGGAGTTACGGCGACCGTGATCGCCTGCGCACTCGAGTGCTTTGGTTACGACGCGAGAGGAAGCCCATGAGAACGACCACATATGCCCATGCGGCAGTCGTCGGCCTGGCCGCCGCCGCGCTAATCACTGCAGGCTGCAGCAATAGCAAGAGCGTCGACGCGTCGATGCCGCCGCACCCCGAGACGAACGTCATCTCCAGCCCGACAACCCCAGCGCAGCCCACTGCGGTGAAGCTGATCGGGGAGGGCAACGTCGAGGTGACTCTGACCGGACCGATCGCCGCCAAATATTCGTCGGCGACCGAGGATCAGAAGAAGGCTCTGGGTAAGCCGCTGACGGGTGACCGCAACGCGGGGACACGGGAGAGCGGGGTAATTTTCCAGCAGTTCCAGGGCGGCGCGATCACGGCCAAGAACGGCGCGGTCGGCACCCCCGCATATATCATTCTGGGCAAGATCCGCGAGGCCTGGAACGTCCCCCGTGCGCCGGACGGGACGCCCGCGACTACCGGCACTAACGGTTCGGCAGGTCCGCTGGGCTTGCCCACTAGTGACGTGAACAACGTCGGTGACCTACAGGTGTCGACGTTCGAGCACGGCAAGATCGAGTTCAATCCGACGACCGGTCGGGTGGCGGTGACGGTCAATGGCCAGGCTGTGCCATCCGGGCTCTAACTCCACTGCCGGCGGCGAGTTCGCCACTACCGTACCTCTCCACCGGGATGGCTCGCATGGAGGTTCCACTGGCCGCAATCGGGGGCCAAGACGTCGTTGACGTCGACTTCGAGTCCACCGACCTTTGGCCCCGGGTTAGATGCGGTGCTCACGACGCGCTGGTAGAGAACAGCGGCGGGGTGGACCTGATTGCCGGACCAGGCTCGGGTTTGCCAGAGCCACCGGCGGCCTGGTGTGCTCGAAGATCCGACAACGCCATCGGCCAGGGCCCACTGACACACCCTGACGCCTCCATAGACCCCGGTGCGCTGCACCCCTAGAACGGAGTTGATGCCGCGAAACCACTGCAGCGCAGTGCGATTCCAGGTGTCGCGATCGATGTCCTCGTCAATGGTGAAGAAAATCGGTGCACTCTGGCCGCCGCCCGCGGCGGTGTGCAGCTGCCAGGCGGTGCGCGCGTCCGCGATGCCGCCGGCGTAGCCCCGCGTGAAGTCCGACGGTGCTGACCCACCCGGCTTGCCGTATTGGTAGTTGCTGACGATCACCAGGCCCGCGGCTTTCAACGAGTCGGCGTAGGACCGGGTGATCGGCTTGGCGCCAAACGATGAGCCGGGACGCGACTCCGAAACATAGTTGACCACACCGCTATAGCCGGCAACTCGGATCTGCTGCGCAGGAATCTGGCGCGCGGCGAAGTCAATCAGTCGGGGAGGGGCGGCGGCGGCGGCTTTGGGCATGCCGCAGGCCACTGATGCGGCACCCAGACCGGCCAACGCAGCAGCGTAGCGCAGCGCGTCGCGACGGGAGACCGTTCGCAGTCGCAGATCGCTGGCCGGCGGGCGCACATTGTGCATTGCGCGATGTTAACGATGTGACTGATGTTACCGATAGACCTGCGCTAGCCGAAACGCGGTTGCATTCCCAAATGGATACCGAACGGTGACCGTTCGGCTATGCCCTCACCACGTCCGAAATGAGTCGGCGTGCTCTCGATCGAGATCGGCGTTGACGTACAAAGCTATTCATCGGATCCATATCACGAAAACGGTGAGGTAACTTGTCACCCGACTTTGCCAACGATCGCCCGTGCTGCGCGCTCGGCGATGAGCATGACCGGCGCGTTGGTGTTGCCGGAAATGATGTTGGGCATAGCCGAAGCATCGACGACTCGAAGGCCGGCGACGCGATACACCCGGCAGTCGGTGTCGAGCACTGTGGCGGCCGAGCGCGGATGACCTTGTGCGTCAAAGGCTCCCATCGCACAGGTGCCTACCGGGTGGAATATAGTCGTACCGAGTTCACCGGCCGCCTTCTCCAAGTCTTCGTCGCTCACCAATTGCGAGCCGGGAAGCAATTCTTGGGGGCGATAGCGAGCCAGGGCCGGCGCCGCCATGATCTGCCGGGTCATCCGGAGGCCGGTCACAGCGGTTCGACGATCGGTATCAGTCGACAGGTAGTTGCATGAAATCTTCGGGTTGGTCAGGGGATCGGCGTTGGCCATGCGCACGTGCCCTCGCGAGGTGGGTCGCAGATTGCAGACCGAAGGAGTAATCGCTCCGAAGGGGTGCAGGGGTTCGCCGAATTTCGGCAGCGACAAGGGCTGCACATGCCACTCCAGATCGGCACTTTCCTGCGCGGGGTTGCTCTTGGCGAAAGCCCCTAGCGTAGACGGCGGCATGGTCATGGGGCCCGATCGCAGCAGCAGGTATTGAAGTCCCATGCCCGCTCTGCTGATCCAATTGCGGTACAGCGTGTTGACGGTCGGGGCGCCCCGGACCCGGTAGATCGTTCGAATCTGCAGGTGGTCCTGAAGGTTTTCGCCCACTCCTGGCAGATCGACGGCCACCCGCACTTGATGCTGGGCGAGTAGGCCGGCCGGGCCGAGACCCGACACTTGCATCAGATGCGGCGAGCCGATAGCCCCGGCGCTCAGGATCACCTCCCGGCGGGCTCGGACATCGACGATGTTGCCACCTTTGAGCAACCGCAGGCCGGTAACGCGTTGCTGCGCCCTGGTCCACGCACCGCGACGCTGATCCTCGTGAACCTGGTCGTCCATCAGAATCCGCAGTGCCTGCGTTTGTATGTAGACGGTGAGATTGGGCCGGTGGGTGACGGGGTGCAGGAAAGCATCGGCCATCGACCAGCGGCGGCCCCGCCGTTGGTTGACATGAAAGTACGCACTGCCGGCGTTGACGCCCCGGTTGAACTCATCGATCGGGGAGATGCCTAGCTGGGCAGCGGCAGCCTGCCAGGCGTCCAAGATCTTCCAGCTCACACGCGGGCGCTCGACGCGGATCTCACCGCCGACGCCGTGCCAGTCGTCGGCGCCGCCGAAATAGTCTTCCAACTCTTTGTAGATCGTCAGCGTCTCGCCTGGAGAATCCGAGCCGCCCCAACGCCATCGATCGTCGCCGGTGGCTTGCGCCCACAGATCGTAATCGCTGGCCTGTCCGCGCATGTGGATCATCGCGTTGATCGACGAGCAGCCGCCGATCACGCGGCCCCGCGCGTAGTGAATGCTCCGGCCGGCCAGACCCGGGTCGGGCTCGGTCGTAAAACACCAATCGGTGCGGGGGTTGGCGATTGTGTATAGATAGCCAACCGGCACCTTGATCCAGAACCAATCATCTGTGCCGCCGGCCTCAATCAGGAGCACACGGCAATCACGATTGGCGCTGAGCCGATTAGCGAGCAGGCAGCCCGCGCTGCCGGCCCCCACGATGATGTAGTCGAATTCGGCAACCGGGTTCATTCTGGTATCGGTCCTCCAAGCGTCGGATGCGTGTTCTAGTGTGCGCGACGAACGTCCCGTACGCTCCGGCGGAGGCGGCCGGCGTTGAGCGGGCGAAAGGCGAGCCACCACCGGGGCACAGCACGATTGATGAATAGAAAACCTTAGTTGACCCAGTCTCCACCGTCGGATCGTCTTGTCGTACAACGGCTTTTGACTTCCACCGAAGTCATCTCGTTCGATTGGGCCATATTGTGTGGGCGCGACGTCGCCACTCCGATGATCGTGGCGGGCCCGTCCGCCTAGATAGCCTGCGGTGCGAGCTCGGTGGAGGCGGCGGTTAGTCGTAGAGCACGGCGTTTCCTTGGCGTCTGAGTTCTTCTAGGCCGGCGCGGAACTTCTCTAGGTATTCAGGAGAATGCCCGACCCAGTCGGTGACCTCCCCGACGACCTTCACGGGGTTTCGGCTGCG
The DNA here is from genome assembly GCF_010727605.1 of Mycobacterium simiae. NCBI lineage: Bacteria > Bacillati > Actinomycetota > Actinomycetes > Mycobacteriales > Mycobacteriaceae > Mycobacterium > Mycobacterium simiae. Next base: position 5,283,234 of record NZ_AP022568.1, on the reverse strand, counting down.
ATAGGAATGCGTGGGGTTGCCCGGAAATTTCTTGTCGGTCACGTTCGGGTCGTCCTCGACGTGATCCTGCGGCTCCACGATGTAAACGCGACACCGGCCCGTTCCGACAGCCATCTCCGCCGCCAGGACGGCACCGTCGAGCACCTTCGTCATATAGACGTGATTCGCGACGTGCCCCGGCCGATAATTCGACGGATACCCAGGCATCAGAAAATCACCGACCCGGAGATCTGCCTTGGTGCCGTGGAAGTACGCCCCAGACTCATGCGCTATAAACCGCTCCGGTGTGTCCGCCATCTCTGCCATCAACAACCTCCCGTTGAGTGAGCTGCGGGGCGATTCTGCACCCGAGAGGGGGCCTTGCCGCAAGACCCCATCTCCGCCATATGATGGGAATGGGTTTACGCCGCCACCATCGGATCTCGGGGCAGGAACCATTTCGGGCATCACCGCAGTGCCGAGTTTGGTGGGCAGTGGTCGCTAAGGCAGCAGCCCGACCATGCCGAAGGTCAAACCCATTGAATACACACGCTGAGCTGAAGAGCTTGAGGCGCAACAACTTCCGACATCAAAGCGCACGGGCGGAAGCCTGACCGTTCAGTGGGAACCGATGTCGTCGGGCGCCACGGGAGTGGGCCAGTCGACGGGCGATTCGCGCAGTGACGAGATATCGGGCAGCGGCTTGCGGCACAGCGTACTCGCCTGTTTGGGGGTCATGCCCAGGGTCCGCAGGAGGCGTTCGGTCACCGCGTCGACGGTGGCGTCGGTGTCACGTTCGGGACGCTCCCGCAGCAGCGTGGTCAGGCCGATGAAGATGCCCCCGGCGATGGCCAAGCCTAGTTCGGGATCTCCGATCGTGAACCGCCCTTGATCGATCGCCGCGGCGATGTCGCGTCGCGCCCGCGGAGATAATCCCCGGTCGGACAGGATCAAGGAGTCTCCGTGTGCCAGCAGCAGCGCGGCCTCCTGCGGGCGGTACCGGAATAGTCGTCCGCTCAGGCGATAGTTGGTGGCAAATGCTTCGGCTGGATCCGAGATCGATCCGGTGAAGCCGTCGAGCAGGGCGCCGAGATCATCCAGGGCGTCAGTCACGGCCGCGGCGAACAGCTGCTCCTTGCTCGAGAAGTGGTTGTAGAAGGAGCCCATACCCACATCAGCAGCCTGGGTGATCTCCAGGATGGGAACGCTGAGTTTTCCTTGCGCGATAAACCCTTTCGCGGCCCGCACTAGGGCGTTGCGGGTGCGCATCTTGCGCCGTTCCAGGCGGTTGACCGGCGTGCTCGACGACTCGGTGGCATCGCGCTCGGACATGTCCATGGTGTACAGGTTATCAGTTCGGCTCATTCCTGAGGATATCGTCAGAATACTTGACTGAGCGTTTATACGTATGTGACGATTTCGTCAGATCGAAGCGAAGGAGACAGAGTTGTGGCACGGACGGTGACGCCCAAGGGCGACGGGCACACGGGTCTGCACAACGATCAGGGCGCCTTGCACGGGGAGCATCCCGGTCGCTCGAGGGATCCGATCATGCGGGTTGCCGATATCGCCTGGCTGGAGTTCGATAAGCCCGACTTGGTTCGCGCGGAGGCCTTCGCCCGGGCTTTTGGATTCGGCATCGCCCTGCGTGAACCCCACCAGTTGCATCTGCGCGGCACCAACGCCGGTTCGGCGTGCGTCATGCTGCGTCGCGGGCAGCGCACCCGGTTCGCCGGACTCGCCTTGCGCGCGGCCGACGAGGTCGACCTGGTGCGGCTGGCCGACAAAACCGGTGCCCGGCTGCAGCCGCTTCCGGAGTCGATCGGGGGAGCGGCGGTGCAGCTGACCGATCCCAGCGGCATGGCGGTCAAGGTCGTCGCTGGTCTTCACGAGCTGCCGGGCCAACCCGCTCAGACCCCGCAGGTCGTCAACACCGGGCCCGAGGACACGCGGATCAACGCCACCGTGCGGCCGCCTCGCGTGCCCGCTCGCGTGCAACGCCTCGGTCACGTCGTGCTGCAGTCCACCACCTACCTGCGCACACTCAACTGGTATCTGGACACCTTCGGAATGATCGTCAGCGACTTCCTGTTCTTCCCCCGCCAGCGCGCCCGCGGGCCGGCAATGAGTTTCATCCGCTGCGACCGCGGCACCACCCCGGCCGATCACCACACCCTCGCCCTGGCGCTCGGTCCGGCCAACCGCTACATCCACTCCGCCTACGAAGTCAGCGATCTCGACGCGCTCGCCGCCGGCGGCGAGTACCTGCGCGAACGGGGCTACCACCGATCCTGGGGTATCGGTCGCCACATCCAGGGCAGCCAATTGTTCGACTATTGGCGCGACCCCGACGGCTTCCTCGTCGAACACTTCACCGACGGCGACATGTTCGACAACACCCTCGAACCCGGCTGGGCGCCCTTCACCGCATCGGGCCTGGCGCAGTGGGGGCCACCGGCGACCAAAGACTTCCTCGACGCCGACCCGCGCGCGGCTCGCCATCAGATGGCCTCGATGCTCACCGCCCTGCGCGCGGACAACGAATTCGACTTCAACCGTCTCATCGGATTATTGAAAGTAGCGATCTTGTGACCATTTCCGTCCTCCGCACCGCCGACGGCTGGTGGGTGCAAAACGCCACGGGCGCCGCCCGCATCAACACCAGCGCCACCACCACGGCCGAACTCCTCACCGACAAAGCCGCCACCGACGCGGCCGCCGCCACCGCCGGCACTGTCGCCCTCGACGAACTGAAGCTGCTGTCGCCGGTGACCACCCCGTGCCGCGTCGTCGCCCAAATGACCAACTTCGAGTCCCACGTCATCGATGCCGGTATGGACCCAAAGACGGTGCCGCTGACCTTCTTTCGGAAGTCGTCGGCGTCCATTACCGGGCCCTTCGGCGAGATCGTCCGCCCGCCACATGTGCAGCTGCTGGACTACGAGGTCGAAATCGGCCTCGTGATCGGGCGCGACATCCCGGTGGGCACCACGATCACTGACGCGAACCTGGCCGAGTACATCGCCGGTCTGACCATCACCAATGACGTGTCCGCGCGCGACATCCAACTGCCGCAAACGCAGTTCTACGAGGCGAAGTCGTACCCGACCTTCACGCCGGTGGGACCGGCGCTGGTCCTCGTCGATCCTTCCGAGCTGGCCCGATTCGGCGACCTGCGGCTGCGGCTGAGTGTCAGCGGTGAGGAACGCCAGAATTCGGTCGTCGACGGCGACATGCTCTATCGGCCGCTCCAAGCACTGCAATCACTGACACGATTCCAAGACCTGGCGGCTGGCGACCTGATCCTCACCGGCACCCCGGCCGGCACCGCGCTGACCGCTCCGCCCAAGCCGATCGAGATCATCGGCAACCTGCTACCGCCGGCCGTCAAGTGGAAAGCTTTTTTCTCACGTCAGGCGAAGAACCCGAAGTATCTGCAGCACGGCGACGTCGTCGAGGCGTCGATTGCCACCGACGACGACGCCATCGATCTCGGTGTCCAACGGTTGGCGGTGCGCCACGCATGAGCGCCCCCAATGGCGTGCCCGCTGAGCACGTTTCGGTGGCCATTGTGGGCGGCGGTCCGACCGGTATCACCGCGGCAACGTTGCTCGCGCAGTACGGCGTGGACACCCTGGTGCTGGACCGGTGGCCGCAGGTCTATCCGCAGCCGCGCGCCGTGCACCTCGATGACGAGGTCTACCGCATCTTGGCCCGGCTCGGCATCGCCGACGACTTCGCCGCGATCTCCCGTCCAGCCCGCGGTCTGCGCTTGGTGCTCCGAAATCTGACGGTATTGGCCGAATTCCGGCGCGACACCTCGGTGACGCAGAACGGCTTTCCAGCGGCAAGCATGTTCGACCAACCCGAACTCGAGGAGTTGCTCCGCCGCAATCTCGCCCGTTTTCCGCACGCCCGGTTCCGGGGTGACGTCGAGGTCCTCGGGGTTACCGAAACCGCGGCGGCGGGTCCGCTACACCTGCGGATCCGCGACCGCATGACCAACCTCGAGTCAGTGATCAGCGCCGACTACGTGCTGGGCTGCGACGGCGCCAACAGCACGGTGCGCGGCGCCATCGGCGCGTCGATGCGCAACCTCAAATTCGACCAGCGCTGGCTGGTCGTCGACATCACCAGCACTGCCGATCTACAGCAGTGGGACGGCGTGCATCAGGTCTGCGACAGGCAGCGGGCGGGGACCTACATGCGTATCGGGTCCACGAGGTACCGCTGGGAATTCGCGCTGCTCGATCACGAATCGGTCGACGAATACGCCACCCTGGCCGCCCTACGGCCACTGATCGCGCCGTGGACGCGTCACGTTACCGACGCGGACCTGCGCGTCCTACGGGTCGCCGAGTACACCTTCCGCGCTCAGATCGCCGACCGCTGGCGGCGCGGGAACATTTTCTTGCTCGGTGACGCGGCCCATCTCACCCCACCGTTCATTGGTCAGGGCATGGGTGCCGGACTGCGCGACGCGATGAACTTGGCGTGGAAGATCGCCGCGGTCCAGCGCCGAGATCTCGCGTCCAGCATGCTCGACAGCTACGAAGCCGAGCGACGGCCGCATGCCCGCGCCATGATCACCCTGGCGCTCAACGTTGGACGCGCCATGACCTTTGGGGGCCGGCTCGGCGCGGCCACGCGCGCCGTCGTGCTGCCCCGCCTGCACCTGGTGCCTGGACTACGGGCGAAGATCACCGATTCGCAGACCCCGCCGCTACGGTCCTCGACACTAGTGCACCGCACACCGACCACCCGTCGTATCGCGGGGCGGCTCTGCCCAAACGCAGACTCGGGCGACGGCTGTCGGCTCGACGACGCATTGGGAACAGGCTTCGGCGTGATCACCACCGTCGACCTGACTCCGTCGCAGCAGGACATCGTGGCGGCACGCGGCGCCCGCACGGTCCATGCCGCCGCCGGAACTGAGCTGGCCCACTGGCTGAACCGCCATCACGTCAAGGCCGCAGTGATCCGACCCGACCGCACCGTCATGATCGCCGGCCGCAACCTCACCACCCTGTGCCGCGCTGTCCCCCTGTTCCGAGTGGACCAAATATCGGACGTCTCGCCGCGCACCGGCCCCGCCCACTACGGATAGGGATCATCCAAGTGTTTCATCGCTCCTCGGCTGTTCCGGTGTACCGGCCCGACATCTACACGCGCGCAGCGATTCTCGACCCGCACCCGCACTACCGCGCCTTACGCGAACTCGGGCCCGTCGTCTGGCTGGCCCGCCACCGCCTCTACGCCCTGCCGCGCTACGCCGCATGCAAGGCGACTCTCCGCGACGACGGCCAGTTCCTGTCCGGACACGGCGTCGCAGCCAACCCGCTGACCAACCGACTCTCGCGCGGCACCACCCTCAACAGCGACTGCGCCGACCATGACCGGCGCCGAAAACTCCTCGCGCACCGCATGATGCCCCGTGCCCTGCGCGCGCTCGGCGACGACGTCGACGCCCGAGCCCGTTCTATCGTCGAGGACGCCGTGCGCCGGCAACAGCTGGACGCTGTCGCCGATCTCGCCACGGCCCTCCCGCTGGCGGTCGTGCCAGATCTGGTGGGGTGGCCGCGCGATCAACGATCCCGCTTACTCGATTGGGGCGCAGCCACGTTCGACATCCTCGGACCGGCGAACCTGCAGGCGCTCAAGGCCGTACCGCGCAGCCTGCAAATGCTGCGCTTCGCCCGCCGCATCGTACGAGACCGAGACGTGCTTCCCGGCAGCATGGCCCACGAACTCCTCACTGCTGTCGACGAAGGCAACCTCGCCGTCGAGGAAGTGCCGCCGCTGATGATCGACTACATCGCCCCGTCCCTGGACACCACCATCAGCGCAATCTCGAATGCCATCTACCTGCTCGCTCGACATCCCGACCAGTGGGAACTGCTCAAAAGCGAGCCTTCTTTGATCCCCAACGCCGTCAACGAAGTCGTGCGCTACGAATCCCCGCTCCGCGGGTTCACCCGAAAGGCGTTGCACAGCACTGAGATAGAAGGCGTGCCCATCGCAGCCGGCGCCCGGCTGCTGGTCATTTACGCCTCAGCCAACCGTGATGAGCGCGAATGGGATGCTCCCGACGTCTTCGACATCCGCAACGACGCCGGACGCCACGTCGGATTCGGCAACGGCGCCCACGCCTGCGCCGGCCAAGCCCTCGCGCGGCTCGAGACCACCGCAATGCTCAAAGCTCTCACCGAGGCCGTCGAGCGCATCGAGATCACCGCCGAGCCGACCTGGGCGATCAACAACATCATCCACCGACACGACCACCTGCCGGTGCGGCTGATAGCGGCCTGAACTCGTCCACGATGCACGAGGCGGTCCAAAACCTGAGCTCGAGCTACCTGGAGTACGACTCATGATGCCCACCATCGAGGCAGACTATGCCTGGTGCCCACCGAGCTTCAGGTCGGTGGGATCTGAGGGAATTTGGTTGGCGTGGTGGACCGTCGCCGTCGACAACCACAGCACGCGCGAGGCTACGAGATCAGGTCGCGAGCAGCGTTCCGGTGCGGGGACGGGGCGGAGCCCAGCGGATGAGCGATGTCACGGTGCCTCCTGCAGACTCGGCACAGACGTCCGGTAGACGCCGCTCCACGCGCGTTCGATGAAGTCGAGAAGCCGATCGGCCGCTGAAACGTCAATGTCCGTGCGCCACACCACGTGTCCGTCGGGTCGGACCACAACGGCGCCGCGGTCACCGACCTCGAAGAGCTCGATTAGCGCAGCGTGATGGTCGTTGCTCGGTGCGCTCAGCGCGACCACCGCGATCGGCACCGTCAACGGAGTTTCGGCCAGAGTTGCGCTCCAGCCCTGCGGGTCGGCTGTGAACAACGTAAGCCCCGTGCTGGCGATTACCTCGTGAGTCGATAGATGTGAACCATCCTGGGTCGTGATGAACGCATGCGGCAGCCGGGCTCCCGGATGTGTAGTCGGTTGATAGAACGCGACATCGCAGTCTGGGCAGGGTCCTTCGGAGGTGTCAATGAGCGAGCTCGTGTAGGCGTAGCCGAATTCCAGGCCGGTGGCCACAAAGTGTTCCTCCTGGCCCGGTACAGCATCGGTGATGTGTTGGCGCAGTCGTCGACCGCGGGCGTCGCGGCGCAAAAGGCGTTTGGTACGCGAAGTTTGGGCATAGGTCAACGTGTCGGCGACGACCGCGACTATTCGGTCAGGCATCCTTTTCAGGCGCAGCTTTCCCGCGAGTTCGGTCGCCTGGTGCAGTGAGCGATTGGTGATGCCCAGTGGCTCGGTTACTTGGTCGAGCTTGAAGTGGTTGTTGGTGCTCTGCTCGGCGAAACGGGTGACGACGGGCCGCCGCTCGATCTCGTAGGTGTCCAGTAGCGAGTCGGATGCCCCGCTGCACAGGACCGCGGCGAGTTTCCAGGCGAGGTTATGGGCGTCCTGCACGCCGCTGTTGAGCCCGAAGCCGCCGGTGTGTGGGAAGCGGTGCGCGGCGTCTCCGACGAGCAGCAGGGGTCCGTGGCGGAACCGATCGGCGATCTGCTTGGTCATGGTCCAGGTTCCGGTGGAGCGGATCCGGTAGTCGGTGGAGCCAATAACGTTGGGCAGGACGCGCTCCCAGAATCGTCGGCTGTCACGAGCGATCAGTTGGGCCTCGTGCAGGTAGGGGGTCATCAGCACGTAGTCGTCATCGGCGTGGGCGATCATTACGCCACTGAAGCGAGGATGGTAGATCCAGCTGAGCAGCGGCCGGTCACTGCCGTCGGGGTACAGCTTGGGCGCTCGGAAGAAGACGCTGCCCATGTTGGCCAGTACCGGCCCCCGCATCGCGATCCCCGCAGCGTCGCGCAACGTGCTGTTCGCCCCGTCGGCGGCGATGATGTACCGCGGTGACGTCACCGTCGACTGAGAGCCCGCCGAGCGCAGGGTCACCCGCTCGCCGTCCATCTCGGCGCGACACCCCCGCCGGAAGTCGATCAAGTCCTCATTGTCGAGGGCATCCCACAACACCGGCATGAGCAGGTGCTGACCGATGTGCGAAATGAGGTATGGGCTGTGCGTGCGGACTTCGGCCAGTCGGTCGGGTTGGGACAACAGGTCGATCTCTCCGAGCGGGGCGGTGCGGACGTCGGTACACCAACGAATGATGTTGACCGTGTCGATCGGCGGAGTGATCGATTCCAGGGCGCGCGTCAGCGCGGGGGAGGCCCGGTTCCAGATCTCCAGGGTGCGCGCGTTGATGACATGCGCGGCCGGATGTAGGCGGGGGTCAGTGCGTTGTTCGACGACCGTGCAGGCGATATCGTAGCGGGCCAGCAGCAAGGCCAGGGTCGACCCGGCGGCGCCGGCGCCGACAATGACGAGTGAGTCAGCGTCCATGCCTCACAACGTCTTCCAGGTAATCGCTCGCTTGTTGGAGCGAGGTTTGGTGCCGGGACGGGTGCCGGCGCCGCGCGTCAGCAGATCCTTTTCAGGTGTACCCGCCCGGAGCTGTTCGAGAAGGTAGTCCGGATCGATGTCGGTGCCGATCGGGTTTTCGCTGAACTCGTCGCTGCTGAAGTATTCGGCGGTCTGCTGGGCGGTGGGGAAGTTCTCGGTCTGAAATTCCAGCCGGATTCCTTCGGGGTCCTCGTAGTACAGGCTGGTCGTGGGCCCGTGGTTGATAGACCAGACGGGAGTAATTCCATCCTTCTTCAGCCGTTCATAGGTCAGCAGTAACCTTTCGACCGAGGTGAAGGTGAATGCCAGATGGTCGAGGCCGTAGGTCTTGCGGCGCCAGCGTGACAGCGGGAAGACGTACCGGAATGGCGGGGGAAGTTTCACCAGCGCCAACCGATGGCTCTCGTGATCCCAAGTCAGGAAGGCGATTTGATTGTCTTCGTGGACGACGCGGGCTCCGAAAACGTGCCCGTACCAGTCGATCATTTCGGCGCTACGAGCGGTCTTAACCACCCAGTGGGCGATGAAATCCGGTACCAGCCGGTCGGGAAGGTCTCCGAGATCCGGCGGCTGCGAGGCGGTGCAGTGGGAACCCGACGAGTCGGAGGGTTGCAGCGGACTTGGCGTGGCGCTCAACGTGACTCCTTTCTAACTGCTCGGGGCGACGATGGCATTTCGCTGAGTGCCCAGATCGAGAGTCCCGGCGGCGTTGCGTATCGAGGCGGTGACGACGTTACCGGGACGCAGATAGGGCTTGCGCTGGTTTTGCTTGACGAATGCCGCCCACAGCTTGTCCTCGGGCAGCAGGGCGGTTGCGAGTCGGCGGACCATCGGCGGCGGCGACGTCGCCACGCAACCGTGCGGAGTGCCGGTGAGGAGCACGTCACCGGGGCTGATGTTGCAGAACTCGGTCAACTCCGTCAGGGTCTCGGCGGGCCGGTAGACCATGTTCGCGGTGCTGTCGGTCTGCCGTAGCGACCCGTTGACCTCCAGCCGTAACTCGAGGTCGTCGAGCAGGGTGAAGTCCTCGGGTTCGAGGACGGCCAGCACCGGCCCCAGCGGACAGAATCCGCGATAGCTCTTGCCCTTCAAGAACTGCCCCTGCGGCAGCTGGATGTCCCGGGCGGAGAGGTCGTTGGCGATAGTGACGCCGAAGACGTAGTCGTGCAGGTCCTCGACGGTGATCGCGGTCGGCGCGTCGACGGATCGGCGCAGGACCAAAGCCAGCTCGATTTCGTAGTCGAGCAGCGTGACGTGGGCGGGGCGGGTGACCGGATCACACGGCCCGGTGATCGCGGCGTCGGTCTTGTCGAAGAACAGGTTGAAGACGCGGTTGTCGGGGTCCATCCCGGACTCGATGGCGTGTTGACGGTAGTTGGCGCCCTGGCACATCACCCGGCACGGCGTGGTGACCGGCGCGAGCAACTCGACGTCGGTCAGCGGCACCTGACCGGGTTTGGCCGCGGCCGCCCTCCAGTCGGATTCGCCGCGTTCGATCAGGTCGGCGGTGCTCGGGTATTGCCCGATGAGTGGCGAGACGACGTCAGCTGTGACCACGCCCCATGAGGCTTGCTCGCTGTCCCGGTATCGGACGAGATGGACGACCACCGATTTCTCCACGTCTGCTCGTCGTTCGACGCGCTCAATACTCAGTCAACTGCCCGGCGACCCGCGAGCGCCTGGGCTTGAGTCCACAATCGACCGGCTCCGACTGGACCTCAGTCCAACGGTGGCACCACTGGTCGCAGAACCGCGTCACCGAGTTCGTCGGCAAGGGTAAGCGCGGCATGCAGCTGCAGGCGGCGATCGGTCGCGGGTCGACCACGAAGGTGCTCGGCGCGCTGCACGCGGTAGGCCACGGTGTTGCGCGCGATGTGCAGATCGGTCGCGGTGGCGGCCAGGCTCCTGTCACGGTCGAGGTAGTGCTTGAGGGTGCGCCGCATCGTGGTAACAGAATTCGTGTCCCCGGCCAAGTCGCCGAGTTCCCGGGCGACGAAGTCGCGGGCGGCCGGCAGGTCGGTGCTGAGCATGGCGACCAAGTCGAGGTCCTGATAGCGAAACGACCAGGCGTTGCGCGTCGACATCGCGCCGACGCGCGCCGCTTCGGCTGCCTGCCGGTGGCTGTCGCGGAAGCCCTCGACGCCGGCACCGGCCAGTCCGATCGCGAGACGCACGCCCGGAGGCGGCGGCGTGGTGGACACCACCGACTCCGGCGGCTGCGATGTCCGTGAACCCCACGCCCATACGCGCTGGGCTCCCACGGGAAGTATGAGCGTCGAGACGCACCCTGCAGCGGAAAGCGCTTCGGCGGCAGCAGATCTGAGCTGGATCGGTTCGGGGGGTGTGGTCGCACCGGTCCAGACGACCACAGCCAGGTGACAGCGGGTCAGGTCGTACCCCAGGATCCGCGTCGCCCGCTCCAGCGGCACGGCGGTGCCCTGCAGGAGGTCTTCTACGATCTGGGTGCGCAGCGCCACCGAACTGGTCAGCCACTCCTCGTGCGCGCGGGCGTACTCATCGGCCATGCGAGCGGTCAGGACGTCGACGATGCCGAACAGAGCTTCATCGATGCGCCGCATCTCGGTGAAGCTCTGCGATTCGGGCACCACGCGTTCGGCTGCGTCAAACAGCACGCCTGCGGCGGTGGCGTGGGCGATGTGAATGCTGCGCAGCATGTGCTCGATTCCGATGCCGCGCGCCACTACCTCCATTGGCCCGGTAAGAACTTCAGGGATTGCCGCGGAAGTCACGTCCCCGCCGAGCGCCAGCGCGGACAGGGCGCCCAAGGCCACGGCCTCGCAACCCTTGTGCACCTCAGCGGCGACCGTGTCCACGGCCAACTCCGGAATCGCGGCGGTGATGCTGGTTGCCATCAGTGCGCCCAGTTCGACAGCCCAGCCTGCTGGCCCGGGCCCCAGCTGCGTGGCCAGCACCTGGGCGCGTTCGGGGAGCACCGAATGAACCGGAAATACTTGGGGCACTGAGGGTTCCAGTGCAGCGAACCAGGGACGCTCCATTGGCGTAGCGACCTACTCTGCGCACCAGCGAACATGCATTCGCGCGTTGTTGGGCTCGTTAGAAGTCACTGCGCTGCCGGACGTTGCGCCGGTGGACGACGGCGATGGCACCGGACGCGGGTGCGTTGGCGATGCCACGGGATCGAGGCCTTTCGTCGGGTTCGGAGGTGGCTTCGAGTGTGTAGGTGCGCAACAGCTCACGCAAGGTGGTCAACATTTCGGTGTTAGCGAAGGCCGCACCGACGCATCGACGGACACCACCGCCGTAGGGGATCCACATGCTGGTGTCGGGCTTGTCGTTGAGGAAGCGGGTAGGGTCGAACCGCGCCGGATCGGTGTAGTTGGCGATAGAGCTGTGCGACAGGGCGATGCTGGCGATGACGGTGTGCCCTTTGGGTAGGACCCATTCGCCCAGTCGCAGGCGGCCCGTCGTAACCCGCAGGACGAAGGGGATCACCGGTCGGCTGCGTTGCACCTCCCACACCGTGGCCTGCAGGAGATCCGAGCCGCCCGCGTCGACCTCTTCGACCAACCGGGACAACACGTCGGGGTGGCGGCGTAGCCGCTCGACGGCCCAGGCCAGCGTGGTCGCGGTGGTCTCGTGCCCGGCGGCTAACAGCGTTTGCAATTCGTCGATGATGTGATCGTCGGAAATCGGCCGGCCGTCCTCATCTCTGGCGGCCACCAGCATGGCCAGCACATCGGTGCGCTCGTCGAGATCAGGTGCGATCCTGGCGCGTTGAATGAGCGCGCCGATGATCTCGTCGCACTCATGCCGCATCCGTTCCAAACGCCCCCACGGGCTCCACCGCCCCACATCGCGGCGCAGCGCGGCCGGCAGCACGGTGAGCCGGGACGCGAGCAGCACCGCCGGCGGAAGCAGCTCTCGCAGTGCCGCCAGTTCAGGCCCGTCGGCGCCAAACACCGCCCGCAGGATCACATTCAGGGTGATCCGCATCATCGACGGGAGCGTCGCGAACGGCGTTGCCACCGGCCAGGTCGACAGCTCGCGGGCGACCTCATCTTCAATGATCTGCTGGTATAGGTACATTCGTTTGCCGTGCAATGGCGGCATGAGCAACTTGCGGCGGGCCAGATGTGGTGCGCCATTGAGGCTGAAGGTCGAGCCTGGCCCGATGACGGCGCCGAGGTTGGTGAACGTTTCCACCAGTTCTCCGGCAGTGAACAATTCCTTGATGAGGACGGGGTCACTGAGGACGACGGCGTCACCGAACAATGGAAGCGAGGCACTGAACACCGGGCCGTGGCGCCGACGGGCGTACTCCAGCGCACCCGGCCGGTCGATCAAAATCGCGGCGCCCTGAATGATTCGCGGCAGCTTTACACCGGACGGTAATCGCACGGGGTCGCTGGTGAGCAGAGCCATTGATCCTCCCGTTGGTACGTCGATGTACTAGACTCTAGTACATCGACGTACCAGAGTGCGACCGCGCAGCGCCTACCATCGACCTGGCAGAGGGGAATAGGTGTGAAAGCTGTAGGCGAACGCGGCCGCACGCGACCCGCTGGCAGAGATTCCGAGTTCTACCGACGCCGCATTTTGGAGGCGATGGCGGAGTCCATCGCCGAGGTCGGCTACGCCAACACGATGGTTGCCGATGTCGTCCGGCGGGCCCGGACCTCGAAATCAAAGTTTTACGCGGCGTTTTCAGACCGTGAGGCTTGTCTCGTCGCTCTGCTGTCGGAAACCAACGACGCCAACCTCGCAGCAGTAGCTGCCGCCGTCGACCCGGCCGCACCGTGGCAAACCCAGGTACGCCAAGCGGTGGAGACTTGGTTTGACTGGGCCGAACGTCGTCGCCACCTCACCCTCACTTGGATCCGCGACGTTCCCGCCCTGGGCCCCTCCGCCCGTTCTCTGCAGCGCACCGCCATGCGTCAGTTCGTCGAACTAGTTCAAACCTTGAGCGACACCGACGAATTGAAGGCCATCGGGATCGATCCCGTGCCTAACGCGCGGGCGGTGCTGTTGGTCGGTGGCCTTCGAGAACTGGCGGCGCACACCGTCGAACATGACCAACCTCTGGCCAGCGTCACCGAGGAGGCGGTTTGCAGCGCCATCGCACTGATCAATCCCTCCGCCTAGCGGCCGCAGCGCCATGTTTCTGGCGGGGCGCCCATTACTCTTTATTCCGGGCCGTTCCGATGACCGGTTGGGACCGATACCCGGACAGGTACGAATGCCATGTCGCGAACGACCGCTCGAGGTGACTGATTGGGAAATCGCCGGCACGCGAAAGAGCTGGCGCGTCCAGGGATGTTGCTGCACCCAGCGTCGAGCAGGTGCTCATCGCTGCCCAATTCGAGTCTGTCCAACTCCCGGCGCCACATGAGGTGTTTCCCGCGCAGCACGGTCCGTAGGTACAGCACTGCTTGACCAAAGACGCGGCTGCCGCCGCTGCAAGCGGCGCCACCGAGCGTTGGAAAGCGAATGTCGTCGTCGTCCTTTCCACCGTCCGCGTCATCCGCCGAGTCACCCCTTGCCGGCAATGCCGCGGACGACGACATCAGTGACCGCCTCCACGTGTGATATCGGGTCGAGAGTTCCGTCAACACCGTCGAACCGATCCGATAGCGGCCGGAGGGTGAACGGTGCCGCCGCTCCATGCGCGACTAGGAACAAGAGCATGCGAGCGGGTACTGATTTCGCGTGGCCCGTGGCTTCCAAGCGCCGCAGTGCTTGCATTGGCGTTGCCATCGCAGGCATGACGAACGAGTCGACAATGTGGTCGAGGCGGCTGCTGGCATGTAAGCCTTCGTGGTTCATGAGCCTGACAAGTTCTGGGCGACGCACCGAAGCGATCAGAAAGGCCCGGATGAAGGCTCGCAGCTGAGCCAGGTCGTCGGGGGCTGTTTGGGAGCACTGCAGTTCCGTATTGATGTCCTTGAGCAAGGCCTCGAAACCGTTGTCGACCGCGGAATACCACAGTTGCTCTTTTGACCCGAATCGCTGGTTGATCGTGCCGCGACTGAGTCCAAGCTCGGCGTTCAAATTCCGCAGCGACATACGGTCGTAACCATGTTCGGCAAACGCCACTAGTGCAGCGCGCAGGATTTCGTCATCACTGCGCAGCCGGGGCCGGCCGCGCTTTTCGATGGAATTGACAGCGGACGTCGTCACGCATCGACGATACATCCGGCCAACTGTTTCTTGACGGGCGGCGAGAAAAAGGTGACGCTAGAGTTGTGCAACGCGAAGCACATGTCGTCGGCGAGACGTTCAGCTACAGATTCGCTGGTGCAGACGCGGATCACGCGCTGCTAATCCAGCACGGGATCGCTTCACACGGAGGCATTTACGACAGCTGGTGCGCGTACCACGCAACCCAGGGTGTCGATGTATACCACGTTCGGTCCGGATCTGGCGCGGACAGTTGCCGATGCCACTGATGGGCCGGTTGAACTCTATGTCCATCCGCAGGGGATGCACCAATTGATGTTGTCGCATACCGTGGCCTACAGCGATGTCGTGCTCAAATGGTGCCTGCGCAATCTTTTCAATCGTGTTAGAGCAGAGGAGCCCGCATGAGCACTACCGCGCTGCATCCACGCGGCGTCAATCACCTTGCGCTATCTACCCGAGACATGAAGTCACAATTGGAGTTTTGGTGCGACGTATTGGGCTGTCCGTTGCGTGCCCTGTACTACATGCACGGTGTAGACGGCGCTTATCACGGATTTGTCGAACTCGCCTCGGACTCCTACGTAGCTTTCGTCCAGCACCCGGATAACCCCAAAGACATCGAATGGGGAATTACCCATGCCGGCAACCCCGGCGGCGCGGTGACGGTCGGAGCCATGCAACATGTCGCTCTTCACGTCGACTCGCTTGACGAAGTCCTCACCTTGCGGGACCGAATCCGTAGCCGAGGGGTACAGGTCATTGGTCCCGTCGACCATGGCTTCATCAAATCGATCTATTTCGCCGGACCGGAAGGGCTCAGTCTCGAAGTGTGCTGTGGCACTGACATTGACGCCGACGCGTGGGTAGACCCCGAAGTTGTTGAGCTCTGCGATATCTCGCTGAATGAGCTGGCAGCTATGAAAAACCCGTCAACATTCGAACGTCCCGAACAGCCGCTTGCCCAACCTCCTATTGATCCCACCAAGCCAGCGATGCACTACCCCGACGGCGTCTACGAGGCGATCGCCTCGATGAGCGACCAGCAGATCTGGGAAACCGTCAGCGAACCAATACCACCGGTTCCCGGAGCATAGGGATATTGATGATCGCACACATACCAGTGCCAGCTTTCGTCCCGAGGTTCAGGCCGCGGCGGTAGACCCGCGGCATCAATCAGCTCGTCGAACACCCCATCTACGCCACCAACCCGGCGGACTTCGATCGGTTAGACCCCATCATTCGGGTGTTGCTGGTGCGACGCCCCCTTTTGTGACGCGACACAACAGCGTCAGGATGGCGCGCCATCTTTGTAGTCTGCCGTTGTTACCCCGTTTGTGCGCTGTGACCGGAGTTCGTCCAACACCGCAGCGCGGTACTGCGTCGGCGGGCACCCGAATACGGCTTTGAACGTACGCGAGAAGTGCGCAGGATTGAGCAAGCCCCAACGTGCGCCTATCTCACTTACTGGCTGGTTCGCGAAACGGACGTCAGCCAAGTCTTGACGGCACCGATCGATCCGGCGGCTGCGCAGCCAACCGCTGACGGTCTGCTCCTGTGCGGCGAACAATCCCTGCAGGTAACGCACCGAAATATGATGTGCGGCAGCGATAGTCGGAACATCGAGGTTCGGGTCGCCGAGCCGCTCCTCGATGAAGGCATGGATGCGCATGAGCAGAGCGCTTCGACCACCGCCCGGTTCGACATCGACGGAGAACGGGAGCCGTTCGGCCAACGATGCGGTCAGCATCTCCAATATGGCGTCAGCTAGGTGGGTCGCCGCGGGATGTCCCCGGATCTGAAACCGCTTCCCGAGTTCGGCCAGGAACGGTGATACCGATGCTGCCAACCCTTCGTGACGGTGCAGCGCTTGCGCGGTCACATGGGTCAGCTGTGACAAGGTCAATCGCAATCGCTCGCGACGGAACATCAGCACCAGGGTCTGGTAACCAGCCGGATAGGTAAGTCGATAGGGTTGGGTCGTGTCATAGACGGCGTAGTCGCCTGGGTTCAACTGCGCTTCCCGACCGTTTTGGGATATCACACAGCTGCCGCGCAACTGAAGACCGACTTTCAGATAGTCATCGGCGCCCTGATTGATGAGACGATTGGTCCGATGGACCTCAGCCGCGTCCGACAATGCCACATCAGTCACCTGTACCGCACCGAGACTGGCTGATCTCATCGCCCACCGCCGAGGGGGAGTGCGACCGGCGACCGACAGTGCCAGGGGCACAAACGTATCCGATATCGCATGCCTGAACTTGTCGAAGTCGTCCCGCCCGGTGGGATTTGCCAGGACACCCGACATCGTCGTCTCCACGGCAGCAATACGAGGCGGCACCTGCAAAAGTTCATGCTCGCGCGGTGCAAGCCGGCAATGCACGCGCCGAGTCAAGAACCGTGCGCCCACACGCAAACATGCGTTGGGACCTCTGCGGATGCTCGATCGCATGCTGGTCGACAACAAGTTGCAGGGGATTACGGCAAACAGCGTGGCCCCGGTATACGATTTCGTCGTTTGCGGCTGTGGTTCTTCAGGATCGGTGGTCGCCGCGCGGCTCGCCAATGATCCCGGGGCCACCGTGCTCGTGCTGGAGGCAGGCGGTACGGCCGATGACCCAGCCGTCACCGACCCGGCCCGATGGCCTCTCAACCTCGGAAGCGAACGGGACTGGGGATTCAATTCTGAGCCGAACGTCCATCTCAACGGGCGCAGAGTCGCCTTGAACATGGGCAAGGTTCTCGGCGGCGGGTCGAGCATCAACGTGATGGTGTGGGCGCGCGGGCATGAGAGCGACTGGAACCATTTTGCCGCCGAGGCCGGCGACGCCGCTTGGAATTACGAGCGTGTGCTTGAAATTTACCGTCGTATCGAAGATTGGCAGGGATCGTCGGACCCCCATCGCCGCGGTGTAGGAGGCCCAGTATTCGTCGAGCCCGCCCGTGACGCCAGCCCGATTGCGCACGCTGTCATCGACGGTGCTCAGTCGATCGGGATCCCAACCTATGACAGCCACAACGGGTCAATGATGGAGCGAGCCGGAGGTGCATCCATCGTCGACGTGCGCATTCGTGACGGGATCCGCCAATCCATATTCGGTTCCTACGTCGAACCACGTTTGGACCTGGCGAATCTGACGGTCGTCACCGGCGCCACGGTGTGCCGGCTGACCTTCAGCGGTAACCGGGCCACCGGTGTGGAGTTCACTCACGCCGGGTCGACCCATCGCGTCTCGGTGACCCGAGAAGTAGTCGTATCTCTTGGTGCCATCAACACACCCAAATTGCTGATGCAGTCGGGGCTGGGCGATGCTGACGCGCTGCGAAGATGGGGCATTCCGGTGGTCGGGCATCTCCCGGGGGTGGGCCGAAACTTCCAGGATCACCCTCGGATCGACTGTGTCTGGGAGTGTTCCGCTCCGATCGAGCCGCGTAACAACGGCGCTGAAGTCACGGTCTTCTGGCACAGCGACTCCCAATCCGAAGAACCCGATCTACAGATCTGTGTCGGGGAGTTTCCGATGGCGAGCACCGAGAATGTCGCCAGATTCGGCCTGCCAGCGCATGGATGGACGATGTGCGCCGGAATCTTGCGGCCGCGCAGCCGGGGTCGCATCCGCGTAGCGGGGCCCAACCCAGCCGACCCCGTGATCATCGAAGCCAACATGCTGGCCGACGGCGACGACATGCGCGCCGCAATCGCCAGCGTGCAACTGTGCCGTGAAATCGGCAATTCGGCGCCGCTGCGCCCTTTCACCGCCCGGGAAGTGATGCCCGGCGATCTCTCCGGCGACGCTCTCGAGACCTTCATTCGAAACGGGGCCAGCAGCTACTGGCACCAGACGGGCACGGCGAAGATGGGCCGCGACGATATGGCGGTGGTCGACGGAGCCCTAAAAGTTCACGGGATCGAGGGGCTTCGGATCGCTGACGGGTCCATCATGCCGCGCATCACCAGCGGCAACACGATGGCGCCATGCGTCATCATCGGTGAGCGGCTCGGCGACATCCTGAAAGCCGCACATGGACTGAGTTGAGCTGAAGGCCTACCACGCCAAGCGCCGACTTACTTAACCCACTTCCTTTAACCCACTTCGTATTCGTTCTTGCCGTAATCCTCTCCACGTTGGGATGCAGACGGGTTGAGTATCAAGGCGTGGCAGGTCGCCTCGAAGGTTTCCTTCTGCCTCACTGCCTCAACTGAGGGCATCGAGCCGATAGTGCAGCCAAAAGAGTGGCCACCGGCCCATATTGACCCAGTGATCGGTGCGCAGCAGGCCCACCTTGTCCCGGTACACGTGAAAAATTTCGCGAAACGGCGCCTTGGCGGCATACCACTGCCTGCCGACTCGAACGACGGTGTAAAAGCCGTCTCCGCCAAACGCAGCGGAACCTGACTGCAGCCATAACGAGCCGTCTGGGTCATTGCTAGGTGCTAGAAACACCTGCGCGTTGCCGTATTCGAGCGGGAAGGTGATATGGACATGAGGCTGGTCAGAGTTAGGTATAAGGGTCACGCGATAGAAGCCGCTATAGACCTTCGAACCGTCCACACGCAGTTCCCGAACCCACGACGCTCCGACCCTACGCTTGGCTCCGTCGGTGACGGTCCGAACCTTGCTAGACATGCCATAGCTTGCCGCCATCGGGTGGACTGGAATGGCGAGCTGCTGGATACGTCGGCTCCACAGGCACGCGATGAATTCGCCAGCCCACGCGAAGACGGGATTCCAGTGTGACCATACCTGCATCCCCCATGCGGCGGTGTGTTCATAGAAGTGCCGGATTTCGGGATCGACTGCGGCAGACACGAAATCGACGCCATCGAGAACGGACATGTCTTCCAGAAGACCATCAGACGGGCACGGAGGCTGAACTCTGCCCGCCGACTCGAAGGCCCGGAGCCACTCATCGCCAGTACCTCCCGGCGGGTTGCTGGGCCCATCGAGCCACTGGTGTTCTGAGCGGGTATCGATTGGACGCCCAAATATCCGCCACACCAGGCGTGCGGAATGATCCAAGGTACGGGTCATTGCGGGCTGGTGTTCCAGCAGAATCGGACTAGAGAATCCCCAAGGCGTCATCGATGCTCGCCCGCGACTTCGGCTGGCAGACAAACTCTTAGTCATATCAATCGTCGCGCTGGAAGGCGCGGCTGACTGGCTGTCAGGCACTCCAAATCCATTGTGGCAATTCTTTCTGCTGCAAGAGTCATCCGCTCAAGTTGGCATTCCACTCGGGACCGGCCCGATTCGACTTCCGTCTGGCCGCCACCAAACACATTGCGTCTAAACCATGCCCGGCGTCAATCCTCTGTGGCCATCGTTGTCCTGGACCGGCTGGCATGACACCGGGCATTGTCTTGCGTCGAGACGGGATCTGATCGAGCTCGACTCTCCAGATTCCAGAATCTGTGCGGCGTCTGGGTTGTTTTCAGGCCGTTCGACGCAACCGTAGAACGTCGTGCACGACGCAACCGACCCGATCGGCAGCTTCGGCGGGTGTCAGGGCCGGGTTCAACAGGATCTGCAACTCTTCAGCAGTGAAGGTCGGTTCGACGTCCCACGGCGCTGCATCCCACCCGGTTTCACTGAAGCCGGAAAACAGTTCGTCGCGCATCACTAACCTCACAAAAGGTATGCAAGAGTGAATATTCCGATCACCAAGGCCCTACAGAAGACTAGGAAGCTCACTCCTCAGCCTCGGTTGGCTCCGTCGCCCACCGGAATGATGGCTGCACCGATCCTACCGCCACCACTCACCAACCGCTCTGTCGACTATTCGGTCATTGCGGCGATGCGACCAACGTGCTGAGAAGTCATCGAGGGCGGAATGTATTGCCCGCCGGGGGGCGGTGCCGGTACCGCGGGCTGGGCAGCGATGCCATGCAATTGTCGTTGAATCGTCCTGGTATGCCTCGGGACCGCGCAGCACACAAATGAAACCTGCTGCCACTCCGTCTGTTCAGCTCGCCGGCCCGCGAGGAGATATCAGGGGAGCTGGCCGCGGTGCTGGACCAAAGTGCGTCAACGGTGAGCCATCACCTTACGGAGTTGCGCAGGGCCGGCTTGTCCAGTCTGATCGGCGCGGCATGAACGTGTTTCCCCAACCTTCGTGAGAACTTCTTGAGTTAACCACTCCATGGCCGCGGCCGCCCCCGGTGGATGATTGCAGGTCTTTGTCATCGGCCACCGTCGACCTGCGAGTCTGCCGGACGCACTCGGCCCATGAGCCGAGGCGCCCGACAAGGATAGCCTCGCCGGCGCCGGAGCTGGCTGCGGCACCGGTCACAGCGATGACATCGGCCCCTACCGGGGCCAGCGTCGGAGTAGCTCGTCGGACGCCCACGCTGGCCACGTCGGTGCGCCAATGACCGTGCCCGCAGTCAGTTGCTCGACGATCCGGGGACCGTCGAGGCGTGAATTATCGTAGACCGTTGCAGTGTCGGCGATCTCGATCGCTTCGGCCACCAAATGCCACAATCGGCGGTGCCGTTCGCGGATCTTGCCCTCGGGGACGTCGTGGCCGCCGTGACCGACGCGTCGTCGCACCCGTTCGACGGCTAGCCCCTCGGGGATCAGCAACACGTGCAAAGCGATGACATAGCTCGCATCGTGGGCTGAGCGGATCAGGTCCAGCTTCGAGGGATGGGAGAACACGGTCTCGGCGATGAACGACACGCCAGCCTCGATCAGCTTGGCGCGGGTATCTGCAGCGATCCGGGCTGCATCGTAGGCATGCCCGGCGGGATCATCGGGCCAACGCCGCTTTGCGATCTCGTCGGCATTGACGAATACGCTGCGTGGCAACAACGGCGCCAAGGTAAACGCGATGAAAGTCGACTTACCAGCGCCGTTCGGGCCGACGACGAGGTCCAGCCGCTTCATCGGCGCCCCGCGAAGTCAGGGCTCATCCCTCGACGTCGACCACCGAGGTAGTGCCGTCTGGCCTGTACTCGACGATCTGGCCGTCGTCGTTGAGCGCCACTGTCGTGATGCCGCGCATTGACAGCAGATCACCGTAATGGGCGGTGGCCAGGGACTCCTCGATAGCGGCCGAGATCTCGGCGTTGAAGACCAGCCCCTCCTCCTCGGACAAACGGCTCGTGTCCAGGTCACCTGCCAGCGCGGCCTCGACGCGGCGACGTGAGGCCGACTGATGGCTCGAAACCGCCCGGCCCACGCGAGCCCAATGATCGAGTTGCTGCTTGGCCGACCGGCTCTGGCGAGCGCCCTCGGCAGCAGCGCTGTCCACCAGGTCGGCGGCGACCCTGGTGACGCGATCGGCGACGTTCGTCATATGCGCACCCCTGTGACAGCATGCTACGCCTTGTAGCATATTGCTATAAGGCCCGAGCATACCGGCAAGCCGTGGTGCTCACCCTGCTACGTGACCTCGGAGAACAACCCCACTCGGAGCGGCGTCAAGCGCTGTGCATCGATGGAGCGGTCGTGGCCCTGCTCAACGGCCTCGAGGACGAGGGTTTGATCGAATGCCGCCGATGCTTCGAAGACCGCCGCAAACACATCGTGCTGATCACCAAAGCCGGACGCCGCCGCCCACCCAACAAGGAGTCCCCGCCGGGAGAGCAGCGCGGCACATATTCAATTCGTGCATATTCCTCGAAGCGCGTCACCGGCAGGGGAGCGGCGCGGCGAAACGGAGACATCATTACGGCCGGCTACTGCCGCGCTCACGGCCGCGGGCGCGGCGGCCGTAACTGGACTGTGTGTCGCGCGATGCTGAGCTGAAACTGTCGACCAGCGCGGCAGCTACGGCCATTACCCGCCCGCGGTCTGACCTAATGCCAGCGCAGCGGCAAACTCGACAGCCGGACCGCGTCCTCGAGGATAACCGGCGGCACGGACTCAGCATCTAACCCGAACGCGGGGATAGTGCGTAACCATTCGCTGATCAACACAGTCAACGCTGTTTTCGCCAAACTGACGGCCACACAGCGGTGCGGTCCTCCGCCGAACGCCCAGTAGTCCGCCCGCGACCCGTGGCCATCCGCTATGTCTTCTTGGATGGCCGCCCCTACGCACAGGACGACCCGGGCCCCTGCTGGTATCTCGACGCCCGCTACGGTGACGTTCTGAGCGGCCCTGCGGATAATTACCGGGGCCGGCGGCTCGCGGCGCAGCACGTCTTCGACGAATCCCTCAATCCCTGCGGGGTTTTCGCGGAGCGAAGCGCATAGCCTCGGGTCGCGCGCAAGGTCAAGAAACACGAAACCCACCGCGCTCCTAAACGGCGTAAAGCCCGCGGCGATCAGCATCTCAACTACCGCGCACGCGTCAGCGTCGTCGAACCCATCGTCACCGGCAACCAACCGAGACATAACACCCGCAATATCAGGGCTGGCGCGGCGCTGCGCGAAAGCCTGCGTCAAATACGCGAGCATCTCAACTTTTTGCGCCAAATCCTCCCTTTTGACCGCGGCCAGAGGCGTCCGCTGGATCGCCCAAAGCGCTTTCTCCCAGCGCAGCAACCTATCCGCGTGTTGCGGCGGCAACCCCAACAGTGTGAGAAGAACCCCAGCCGCGAATGGCTCCGCAACATCGGCGATCAGCTCGCAACGACGTTGCGGGGTGACCGCTTCGACCACCGCTGCGGCCCGATCTTGCAACGCGGATTGCATCTGTTTCACCGCGTGGTAATTCAATAACGGCTGCAAGATTGCGCGCCAACGTGCATGTTCCGGCCGATCCAAAGCGAGGTTAAGCGAAAACACTTCCGGGTTACGCAGCGCCGCGAGCACGTCATCGGCCCGTGTGAGGCAATAGCCATTCATAAACACGCTGTCTTCGATAAACACGACCGGTCCGCGCTTGCGCAGCGCATCCCAAAGCTCGCTGTGATCGTCTGTGAAGTAATCAGGCAGCAACGTGTGGCCGATCGGTGAGAGGTGATCTATCCCAGGCCGCACCTGCGCCGACACACTCACACATCGCCGAAGTACTCGCGGATCTGGTCGAACGCATCCAACAGGTACAGCCGCTCCCGCGCACGCCCGTCGCCCCCGTAAGGCAACCGGGCGCGCGCAAGCTCACTTCTGGGCAGCACAACCGACTCACCAGCCTTCAACCACGCTCAAGCTCACACATCCGGCCCTCAATGCGCCACCAGTCGCATGACGCCTGGCTTGGTGTCGATCAGCCGTGCCGCACACCGCTCGTAGTCGACGCCGGCACGGCATCAGGCGCACCTCCTGCGGCAGCGGATATTCGACGCACGGCGGCCCTTGAACGCCGCCCATCATACCGACGCCTCGGCGCGACCGGTGAATCGTGAGCATGAGCCGAACGCCGGGCCGTTCCCCATCGGGCGCGGAACTGCACGTCGCTACCTGGCCTGACAAGTTCGCACCATGTCACAACGACGAGGGCGCCGAATGCCGCTCTTCTGGGAGTGCTCGACGAAGCACGTAGCGGACGAAATAGGCCGGCGAGAAGACTTTTCGCGTGACCGCATGGGAAGGTCTTTGTGATCTATGGCGCGAGTTTCAGCACGCTGTCGTCGCCACGGTTGGCGACGTAGACGTTTCCGGCCTTGTCCACTGCCACTGACAAGGGCGTGTTGAGGTCGGTGAACGGTAGCGTCGTCGGTGTCGACGACCCCGCCGCCAACTCCACCACATCGTTGGTGTCGCGTTCGGTGACGAACACGTCGCCGGTGCTGTGCACCGTGATACCCCACGGGCTGGCGAGGCGGGGAAACGGGAGCACGGTCTGGTTGTTCGACCCGGCGTCTAACCGCACCGCCCGGCTGTTGTCGGTGTCAGTGACGTACACGTTGCCGGTTTTGTCCACCGCCACCCCGTCCGGGTTATTCAGGCCGTTGAAGGGCAACACGACCTGGGAGGTCGACCCGGCGGGCAACTTCACCACACGGTTGTTGCCGCGGTCGGCGACGTACACGCTGCCCTGATCGTCCACCGCGACGCCCTCTGGGTAGCTGAGACCGGTGAACGGCAGCTCAACTTGGCTGCTCGACCCAGCCGCCAACATCACCACCCGATTGTTGAAGTCGCTGACATACAGCGTTCCAGCGCTGTCCACCGCCAGGCCTTGGGGCTCGTACAGACCCCTGAATAGCTCCACATTCGGTGTGCTCGACCCGGCGGCCAGAGCCACCACCCGGCCGTACATGCCTTGATTGGTGACGTAGACGGTGCCGGAGTTGTCCACGGCCACCCCGCCCGGAGAGAGGCGAAAGTTCAGACCCCTGAACGGCAGCACGGTCTGCCTGGGCGGCTGCTGTGAGGATGACGCCTGCTGCGAAGGCGGTGATGGACTCGAAATGAGGAATCCGGCCACGACGATGGTGACGACCCCGAGGATCCCGACAGCGCCGAGGATCGCCCACAGCTTGCGTCTGCCACGAGGCTGCATCGCGAGAAACGGTCGGTCATGAATCGATGTGGCGGGCGGTTGAGTGCGCCAGCTGTCGGCATGCATAGCCGGCGTTTGGGTCCACCAGGGGGGAAAGTGGGGCGCTGATAATGGCAATTCCCCCTTGCTGGCCCTCAAGTCCTCGGTATCAGTGTTCCTAGCTCCAGGCCGGTCTCCTGTCGCGTCACCCGAATGGCTAGGTTGCGACGTTGTGGCGCCAATGGTTTGGGGTTCGGTGCCCGAACTGGTGTAGTTGACCTTTGTATCCGCCGCGAGCGCTTCGTTTAGCCGGATCTCGTTGTCGTGCCGCCCAAGATCGGCTTCTTGACGCGGCACGGATGTGGTGAGCGCATCGTGGGCCGCAACGGCGAGATTTTCCGCGGTTCGATAGCGCTCGGCGGGATCGGGGGCCGTACCTTTGGCCACCACAGAGTCCAGGGCTGGCATGATCTCCGGCTGCAGTTGGCTGGGCCGCGGGGCCGGCCCTGCCAACTGCATGGCAACCAACTGTTCGACACTGTCCGCCAGATAGCACGGTATCGCGGTCAAACACTCGCTCAGCACACAGGCCAACGCGTAGATGTCAGCGGGATAACCGATCTCACCGTCGGTGAACCACTCCGGGGCCATGTAGTTGTAGGTTCCTACGGCGGTCTTGCTCTCGGTCATCGTGAGGTCGCTGATAGCGTCGGCGATACCGAAATCGAGCAGGTAGGCGAAGTAGTCCTCGGCGACCAGGATGTTTTCCGGTTTGACGTCGTGATAGGTGACGCCGCGGGCGTGCGCGGTATCCAGCGCGGCAGCAATCTGGCCTACAACGGCAACCGCTTGCGCGGGGGTAAGCGGGCCGTGGTCCATTAACAGCGTGCGTAACGAGGTGCCGCGAATCATGGGCAGCGCGACATAACATTGGCCGTCGACGTCACCGCACTCGTGAATCGGCACGATGTGTGCGTCGGTTTGTCGCCCCGGCGTGTCCGCCTCGTGGTGCATCCGCGCCCGAAAGATCGCGTCATTAGAGAATTCCTGCGAGATCAGCTTCAGCATGACTACCCGGTGGTTGTGGGTGTCCTGGGCCTCATAGACCTCGCCCATCGCGCCGTGGTCCATCAGCCGTATCAGCTGGAACGGCCCAAACCGCGCCCGTGGCCGCGAAACGGTGTCGTCCACCGTCATCGTCCCCCTCGACCCAACCCACGCAAGTGTCTATTCACCCTTGCTGACTTGTGCGCCCG
Organism: Mycobacterium simiae; assembly: GCF_010727605.1. Lineage (NCBI taxonomy): Bacteria > Bacillati > Actinomycetota > Actinomycetes > Mycobacteriales > Mycobacteriaceae > Mycobacterium > Mycobacterium simiae. The sequence goes on along the minus strand of NZ_AP022568.1, from coordinate 5,257,049 downwards.
ACGCTGTCGTGCTGCCGGCTGCAGTTCGCGTCGCTGACGGGCATGACGTCTAATCACGCGATATCGTTCACCGCTGCAACCAGTTTCGATCGAAACGAACTCGGTAACGGAATGTAGCCATACTCGTCCAACTCTGTTTGGCCGTCCCCCGCGGCGGCCTGCATGAATGCTCTTACCGCGGTGCCGGTCGCCGAATCCGGATACCTGGAGCAGACAATCTCGTAGGTGACCAGCACGATCGGGTACGCACCGGTCTGGGTTGGTGTGTAAAACGATGACGTGTTCACGACGAGGTCATTGCCCTGGCCCCCGAATGTAGCTTCGGCAATCGTCTTGCCGACCGTGTCGGCAGTGATAGCTACCGGAGTCGGACCCGCCGATGTGACGAGCTCGGCCATGCTCAATTGATGGCCGACCGCGTACGACCACTCGTTGTAGGTGATGGACCCGTCGGTTCGTTGCAGAGCCGCCGAGGTGCCGTCATTGCCGCTGGCGCCTTCGCCGACACTTCCGTTAAACGCCTGGCCACTGCCCTTGCCCCAGGCGCCGTTAGACGCAGCATCAAGGTATTTCTGGAAGTTGTCCGTCGTGCCGGACTCGTCGCTGCGGAAAACAACGTGAACCTCCGTCGGGGGCAGATTGGCGCTCGGATTGAGTGATTTGATCGCCGGATCATCCCACCGAGTGATGGTGCCGTTGAATATTCTCGCGGAGGTGGGTCCGTCCAGATTAAGCGAGTTCACCCCGCTGATGTTGTAGGTGACCGCGATCGGCCCGAACACCGTCGGCAGATCCCATGCCGGCGACCCGCAGCGTCTGGCTGCCCGGTCAGGTTCGCCCTTCGAGGAATCCATTGGCGAGTCCGAGCCGGCGAGATCGGTCTGATTATCCAGGAACTCCTTCATTCCGGCGCCGGAGCCATTTGCGTTGTAGTTCAGCGTGTAACCATGGCACGCATGGATATAGGCGTAGACGAACTGTTCGATCGCGTTTTTCTGCGCGGTCGAACCGCTGGCCTGGAGCTTCTTCTTTCCACCGCACTTGACCGACTGGGTGCTGGGACTGCTCGATGGCGCTGATTGATTGGAATGGCGGCCGCATGCCGACAATCCCAGCGCGGCGGCGACCAGCAATCCCAGTACGACGCCACAACGAGTGAACCCCATGGCCCGCTACTCCTCCGAAGACTTAGGGTCATAAACGTTGGCAATTCTGCAACACCCTCGACCACCACGGCACGTCGCATGATCCTTGCGACGGTTCGCCTGTGACGTCCCAACACCTTTCGATTTCAATCGTGCCATAGCCTCGATCGTCTGCCCGCAAGCCGAACCTCAGACGGCACACTGACACCGAGCGACCGCGGCCCGGCGGGCCGGAGTGCCGATCCTGCTCTCCGCCGCCTGCATCGAGGAGGGACGGATATCCACCGATAACTCTCGGGTTCAGCCAGGACCGCCCGATTCGGATTGGCGGCAATGTTTGACCATGGTCGCGCCGGCGACACCGCCTCGATCGACTCGGCCGCAGGTCGCCGAAGTGACCTGCGGCATAGCAGAACTCGGTGAACGCCGAATCCTATTGTGCGCCTTACGCGTGAAGGCATCGACACCGCCACCCCCACTGGGCGCGCCGTGGCCGCTGCTTGACTCTTCGGTACCAGCAACGCGACACTCCGACGACTACGCGTCAGTTAGCCGACGTACTTTCGATAAGCGGCCAGCCAGTCGGACGCAATCTCGTGTTGTGCTTGGGCGAGCGGCAGCTCGCCACTCCATCCCAAGTCATGCGATATTTCCTCAAGCTCATCTTTTCTTGTGCGTTCCCGCGCCACCATCCCACGGCTGAGGCCACAGGTTGGCAGGTGACGTTGCTGCGCCAATGCCGATCGGAATTTCATGGTCCAGTTCAACGGATTTCGCTGGCGTTGACACGCCGTAGACGCGCATCCGCTCCTTCTTGATTGGCTCCGTCACGCTCGCCGGCGGTCGGACTTGTTTGCTCCAACCTGCTTCGCAAATGGTCGACGCAATGTTTCCTTGCGTCACCCGGCTGTCGCGATCTCCGAGCATGCACACCGGATCAGGTAACCCGCCATTGACCTGACGAGTTCCCGCCGGCGCCGTTGTGACTGGGCCATCAAGCGGAACAGCCCCCGAACGCCCCGACAACGGATTGCCGGGCGAGCTACAAAGTGCGACAACAGGCGGTGTCTCCACGAAATTCGCAGTGTCCCACAGGGTTGAGTACAACGACATTGGGATAACACTGAAAACCGTGACACATGGAACTCGTATCGCAGCAGCGGCAGCCATGCTCGCCGCAGCCTTGGGGTTAGCAGGATTTGGCGCCGCCACGGTGACGGCCGCGCCTGGTCCCGCACCTGAGTATCACTGGTGTCCTGGACAGTCCTGGGATCCGGGATGGGGACGGAACTGGGACGCAGGGCGGTGCCACGACGACTTCTACGCCGATGGTGAACCCCACGACGCACTCCACTGGCACGGTGCGGGACCTTGGCGGCCGTGATCGCGGTGGTCGAGCGTGACCCGGCGTCGGCAGCAGACCGCGCTGCCGGACCGGGGCGCTCGACCTAGGAACGACATGGCGTGATCGGCCGTCAATCTCGCGCGGGGACGACCGGTACCTCATCGGCGACATAATCGCCGCCCCAGGCCTACTGGCCGAGGTTTCGATCTAGACTGTACTCGCCGCCAGTGCAACTGAGACCCAGTCGCGCGCTAATCGCAGCACGTCTCGCCGCACACGATGACGACGAGTTAAGTTCGCCAGTGTGAGCGAACGGATCGTCATTGTAGGCGCCGAGAGTGCAGGCCTGGCAAAAGCGATCGGAATGCGTCGGTGTGGCTACGACGTCACCGTCCTCGAAACGCGGACCGACACATCTGCGGGCGTGGGATCAGCATCTGGCCCAATGCATTAGCCGCCCTCGACCAGCTCGAGGTCGACGATAGGGTCCGCGCCGCTGGCGGGCGCGTCACCGTGGGCGCTGTGCGCTGGCGCAACGGCACCTGGCTACGGCGACCACGGGCGAGCGATTCATCCGAGCACTCGGCGAACCGCTCATGGCGATTCAGCATGCCCGCAGCTCGCCGGCCAAACACTGGGTCCGGGTGCGAAGCCGGCCACGTGCGAGGACGCTGCACTCGTCGCCGAATTCGTGAACCGCACGCCCGACTTATCAACCGCCTTCGCGGATTTCACTGCAGCCCGCCGACGCCGAGCCTCACGACTAGTCCGCTAGTCAGCAGTCATCGAAACCCTGGTCAACCTGCGGCCCACCGCCTTAAGCATTGTGGCTAGCTTCGCGACCGCCCGGATGCCCGAACAGGCCTTGACCTCTCACATGGCCTCCGTCGCAGGCCAAAAAGCATTCACACTGCCTAACCCCAACGATCATTTCTGGCCGCAGCTTCTGCTTTCGAACAGCCCACCACCGCAGCACGATTCGCGCTAACTAGGCAGGAAACTGTTGCCGGACAGAGTTGAAAGATGTGTTGTCATGCAACAGAATTGAACCTCAGACAAGTTAAACTCGGTGCATGCGCCTCGCTGCCTCTTGGCTTTTGTGGCCGTTGCTAAGCGCCGTCTGCTGTGCAATCACCGCCGTGGGCCTGCGCCACGGGATCAACGGCGCCGTCATCCTTGGCTGCGTCTTCTTCAGCCTTGCGCTAGCGCTGGGGGGACTCGAGCGTCTTATGCCGTTCGAGCGCGAATGGGTCCGTTCCGACGGCCAGCTCACCCACGATGTAGTCTTCGGCCTGATCGGTGCCAGCTTGCCTGGAGCGCTGGCCGACTGTCTCGTGATGGCCTGCACCGTCGGCGTGGCACAGTGGCTCGCCCGCTACGTCGGAGGTGCGCTGTGGCCGCATGACTGGCCCGCGGCGGCGCAGATCGCATTGGTGGTGCTGGTCGGCGATTTTGGCGCCTACTGGGGCCATCGCGCTTTCCACAATGTCGCCTGGCTGTGGCCGTATCATGCCGTCCACCACAGCGTGCCGCGGTTGTGGTGTCTCAACGTTGGGCGCATTCATCCTGTCGACTCGGCGGGGATGATTGTGTTCTCGATGCCCCTGCTGTATTTGCTCGGCGCGCCTGGCGACATGGTGGTATGGCTGTTCTCGTTCGCCACCTTCGTCGGCTTGCTGTCGCACTGCAACGTCGACCTGCGTTGTGGCGCTCTCGACTGGTTGTTTTGCACTCCCGGCGTTCACCGCTGGCATCACTCGCGCCTGCTCGACGAGAGCAACAACAACTACGGGGAGATCACCGTGGTTTGGGACGTGCTATTCCGCACGCACTACCGACAGGGACGGCGGCCGCCGTGTGATGTCGGCACTAGCACGCCGATACCGGCGGGCATCCTCGCGCAGTTCGTGGCGCCGGTGCGGTCGAGCTGGCAAGCGGTGACGGAGGTCCCGGCACGAGCGACGGCCAGCACGAAACCCAGTGCTGTACCGGATTGCTGACCGGCTCACCGGCCCGCTCCTTCAACCAACCGTCGATGATCTCGGGCGTTTGCGAGTTGAATACGGCAGCCAAAGCCGCGTTCTGAGCCGCTGAGTGCTTATCGGAAATCGTTGCCACACAAGCAGGATTGATTCTTCAACAGCCAATCGGTCTGGGCCACAACGCGTTGGTCAAGCTAGGTTGGCGGGGATCTGCCTAGAGCACGAGCGATCGTGCCGGGCGATGGACTCGCATCGGTCCGCGTTTGGACTGTTCGTCACGTGAACCCAGGGGCGGGGGAGGGGCTTAGGCTTGCAGCGTGGGTGTAAGGGCGGCGTCGACGATCTTGGCGTCGCGGGTCGCGATAGTGAGATTGCGGCGCAGCGCCTGGGCCACGATGACGCGATCGAACGGGTCTTTGTGATCCCATGGAAGTCGGCGACAGCGCCATCCAACGTAGCGCTGTGAGGTAATCATCGATACGTGCCCGAACGGCTCCAGGCACCTTCTCAGCACAACATCGCTTCATGGATATCAGCAGTCACCCATGACCAAAGTCGTTCATACTCGTTAATATGCTGTGCGGCAATAGAATTCATAGCAAAGTCAGCCCTCGTGGTCATATAGCCAGCCACCCGCGCGTGCGAGGCCCACAAGGATACGGATATCGCTCGCCAGCAGCGAATTCCGACCAGCGAGACTCAGCCGCAACGCCCACTCGAATACGTGCCGTTAGGGTTGTCAGGTGACCAGTTCATCAGCTGATGCGGTGCGCCGGGTGGGAATCAGGCTCGCCGCACTCGCTTAGGACGGATACCGGACCTCGGCGGTCAAGCTCATGTCCTGCCGGGACCGCGAGTTGCAGGCCAACCCGCCGTCGATGCCTATACACGTCTACAAGCTTTTCTTTCTCTGCCACGCCAACGGTGCCGCCGAAGCGCCCGCCCCGCTGGAGACCCTCGAAACCGGCTGGTTCGGCCTCGACGAACTCCCGCCACTATCACTCGGACGGGTCAACCAGAGCCAGCTACGACGAGCACTCGGCCACCACCGCGACCCCACGCTGCCCACAGAGTTCGACTAGACAACGCCTCGTCGCCGCTACCGCTCCTCCCGGCAACACGGCAAGGCACCTGTAACGACCGCAGCAATCAATGCGAGCCTATTTTGCTGGTGACCCAGGCGCGGATAATCGCCCGTTCTTTGAACAACCCGCCCGAGCACCACCGCCAGTCATCGGTCGCACTCCACCGTTGAATACGGCGGAATCGAATATGGCGGGTCACCGGTACGGGCGTGGAGCGTGGTACATGTTGTCGCGCACCGAATTCGAGATAGCCGGCGGGCAAACCTGGCCCTTAGGCACGAAACATCACGGTGACGCGTTAGCCGGGGACTAGCGACGTCGGCGGCCTTGGCCTGCGCCTGCCTCCGAGCTGCAGCGGCTCCTGTTGCGGCGATTGAGATCTGTACAAACGCACGGTTATAGGATCCGCTACGAAGATGAGAAATTCGTCCGCCATTTTGATCAGAACTTGGCAAAACAGCAGGTAGATGGATCGTGTCCGCGAGCGTAGGTGAAGTAGGGATTCGTTTACTTCGAGTCGACTCTTGTCAGCTGCTCGGGGGTGGCGGCAAGTCTTTGTTGCTCGGAAGGCCATGCGCTGCGATCGATACCGAGTGCGGTTCGTAGCCAGGCCACCGTGGCGTGCTGGACGATCGCGACGCGCTCTGGGCTCTCGTCGGTGGTGCGGGTGTCGTTGTAGCCCTGGATGCCGCCGAGGCCGTGTTCTCCGCCCGTCAGAACAAGCAGGTCCCGTGCGCCCGGGCTGAGCCGGTAGCCGTCGGTAAACCAGTCCGGACCGCGCGTGCTGAGGGGGGACTGGTCGCGGTCGCCTGCCACCACCAAGCTCGGGGTCGTCAGATTGGTGAAATCAGGGTTCATAAAAGGGAAGTACTCGGTGGCCAACGGGGTCAGATCGGTGCCCCCGGTTCCGGGCAAGCAGAGCAGCAGTGCGGCCTTTACCCGTGGGTCTGCCATGCTTTGCCCCGGTGCCCGGCCGTCTTCGATGATGCGGGCGCCGGCGAGCATGCTGGCGGTCTGCGCTCCCCATGAATGTCCGGCTGCTGCTACGAGCCCGCGGTCGATGCGTCCGGCCAGGCCGGGCACGGCTGCTTCGACCCGGTCGAGTTGGTCGAGGATGTGAGTCAGGTCCTGGACCCGAATCCGCCAGATGTCAGGGGCGCGCGTGTCGTCTGGGGCGAGGCCGAGCGAGTCTAGGTGGGTTGGCTGGATCACGATGAACCCGCGGGAGGCCCAGAATTCGCTCAAGGGGACGTAATCGTCCATCGTCAGCGTCATGCCGTGGGAGAAGACGATGACCGGCAGTCCTCGGCCGCGCGCGGGTGCGGAGACGCGTACCTGTAGGTCGTGACCACGGCCGGGCGCGGTCAGGGTCACCGGTCGAACTGAGATGACCGGCGTGATTCGGTCGATGTCGTCGGCGGTCGCGAGAGTGGTGCTCATGGTGTCGAACCTCTTCTGAGTCATTGGGTGACCGGTGATCTAGGATGGAACCGGAACGTCGCTCCGCTAGCGTAGCGGAACAGCGCTCCGTTTTTCAACCTTGATCGAAAGAGGAGAAGTGTGACGCCTCGGGCTCCGGCCGCTCGGGCACGCCCGGCCAAGCGCGCGGACGCTCGCCGCAACGAACAAGCGCTTTTGGATGCCGCCGCAGCGGTGTTCGTGCGCAGCGGGGTCGACGCCCCTGTGCGTGAGATCGCGGTCGAGGCTGGCGTCGGGGTGGGCACCATCTATCGGCACTTTCCCACCCGCGCCGATCTCGTCGTGGCGGTCTTTCGTCATCAACTCGATGCGCTGTCCTCGCTGGAGGCGATCGTCCCGGCACCCGACGAGAATCCGTATGCAGCGTTGCGGTCGTGGGTTCACCGGTTCGCCGACTTCCTGGTCACCAAGCACGGGTTGGCCCGGGCGTTGCGCTCAGACCAGGCCGGCTTCGACACTTTGCATGCCGAATTCCTTGAACGCCTGTTGCCCGTGTGCGATCGAATGCTGAAAGCTGCCGTGGCGAAGGGTCTTCCGCGGGGCGACGTCCGGACGCTCGATTTCCTGCACGGCGTCGGCAACCTGTGCATCGGCGTCGAAGCCGATCCCGAGTATGACGTTCACGGCATGATCGATCTGTTCATCGCGGGTTTGGCGCAACCTTTGATTGACCAGTAGGCAACACGCATCGCTACGGTCCTAGGATCCGCCACGAAGATGAGAAAACGCACCCGCCATCTTCATGAGAAGCTTACAAACCTGCTGCTAAAGACGTCGAGATCCGTCGCGCAGTTTGAGAACCTACAGCTGGTGATAGTAGCTACTAGTCGCCGACGTGTGTCATGGCGTTACTGATTTCGTGGAATATGCTGTGGGCCTGTGCAATTCGCTGTCACCGTGGTCAGTTGCCGATGGCATAGATGCGGGTGGGCCGGATCAACACGGCGGCGCGGCGTTCGGTACGCATGGTGTGGTCGTAGTCGGTCCAGTTGTCGTGGCTGGCGCCGGCGGCGGTGAAGATCTCGCGCAGCAGCAGGCGTAAGCGTTCGGAGTCCAGCCAAGGTTGTGGGTCGTCGGGGCCGGCGATCTCGGCGCGGCCCTCGACAGTGGCGTAGCGCCATCCGTGACGGAAGGTGGTGCTGATTTGGGGTCGGGCCCGCAGGTTGGCTTGTTTGACCTTGCCTCGGGACACGAATGCCAAGACGGGCTCGCCGGATTCGGGATGGCTGATGATGCCGGTGTTGACGACGGTCGACTGGATCGTGGCATCGGCTCGCAGCGTCGAGACGACGGCAACCCCTCGTTCAGCCTCAGCTAGTGCGACAGCTTCCTGCAGTGTGGTCATCGGTTTCCTTCGGTCGCAGTTGTTTTCCTTGGCCTAGCTCGACGCCAGTGGCGTTTTGGGATTGCTGGCATCGGCACGACGCAGCGTGACACCCGTAGCGGGTGTTTTCTTATGGGGCGAGCTGGGGTGGGTGTCGTTCGAACGCGCGGATTTCGTCGCTGATTGCTCGCGGATTGCATTCTTGAATCAAGTGCTTGGCGCCGCCAAGGATTCGAGTGTGGTGGCGGGGGAAGGTGGCTTCGAACCGTTTGCGTTCGCTGGCTCTGAACCCGATGTCGGCGTTGCCCCATACCAGCAGCACGGGCTTGTCGGCGAGCTTTGCCAGTCCTGACTCGACTTGTGCGAGGTAGTAACTGCTGGCCAGGATTTCGCGCGGAAAGACCGCGATGGGTTGACGTGATTTCGGGGTGGGGAAAGGCCCGCGATAAGCCGCTTTTTCGGCCGGCGTCAGGGGATGAGTGATCCCGGCTGGCATCAACCAGACGACGAAGGCGTTGAAGCGCCGGATGAGCCAGCGACTCAAGGGGTTACCGGCGATGCGGGAGAACATGGCCACGTGCGGGATGTCTTGTGCCGGCCAGGCCCAGGTGTTGCCGATGATCAGCGAGTGGAAGAGATCGGGGCGGCGTCCGGCAACACCGAGCCCGATCGGTCCGCCCCAGTCATGCACCATCAGTCGGATGTCAGTCAACCCGAGTTCGGTGATGAAGCGCTCCACGACATCAGAGTGCTGCTCCGGCTTGAACGTGTAGCCGGGGGCAGCGGTACTTAGCCCGAAGCCAGGGTAGTCCAGGGCAATACAGCGAAATTGGGTCGACAACTCGGTGATGATGTTGCGGTAGACGAACGACCAAGAGGGATTGCCGTGCAACAGCAGCAGCACCGGTCCGGAGCCCTCGTCGATGTAATGCACGGTGTGGCCGTCGATGTGCCGATAGTGGTTGTCGAACGGGTAGATCGTGGTGTCGAGCCAATCAGGCACCGCGGGGGCGGCGTTCATGACTGTGCCTTCGCCGCGAGGCTGTCAGCGGCCTTGTTCATCATCGTGAAGATGGCGTTGGGAGCGATCCTTGACATCGCGTACAGGAACTTCGTCTGCCCGATGCGCAGTTCGGTCGTGTCGTTAGTCAGAGCTTTCACAACAGCGGAGCCGACCTTGTCCGGTTTGATCTTGGATCCGCCGTACTTGCTGGTGAGTTCGGTGTCCACGGTCGGGGGCAAGACCTCGAGCAAGTGCAGGGTGTCGCCTCGGGTTTGGTGCCGCAACGCTTGGCTGAAGGCATGCACGCCAGCCTTAGCGATCGCATACCCCGGCATCCGGCCGAACGGCGCGTAAACCAGGCCGGTGCTGACGTTGACTACGGCCGCCTCCGGCCGGCCCCGAAGAATGGGCAGCAACGACATGGTCAGATGCATCGGCGCCGAGAGGTCCAGTGCCAATTCGCTTTCCATCGCGAGCAGGGCGGATGGGTCGTGCAGATCGATGTCGGTCATGGTGCCGGCATTGTTGACCAAAACGTCTAGCTCGCGGCCGCCGGCGACATGTTCGACGAGGCGGTCCCGATCGCCTTCGTCGGTAAGGTCGGCCACGAACGTGCTGATGCCGGGATCACGACCCTGCGCCGTAGCCAGCCGCCGGGGGTCGCGTCCCACGATCAAGACCTCGACACTGGCGGAACGGAGCGCCTTGGTGATGGCCAACCCGATACCCGACCCTCCGCCGGTGACGACGGCGAACTTGCCTCTGAGCTTCACGGTGTTTCCTTTCCTCGATGCGGCAGCCTGCCGCATCATCAGCCGCTCGATGGTTGACACAATAATCCATCAAATGAACGCTCCGATCAATAAAGTATTCTATGGCCGGATGATGATGAGACTGGCACCGGCCCCGGTCGGCTAGGCGCCGAGACGCCGATCAGATCAAGAGGGTCTGTTCGCGGCGACCGTCCCGGAGAACGACGTCCAGTGACATCAAGGCTGGCGGCCAAGCCCCCCGGCCGCGCCCAGCCGGTCTCGAGGCGGATCAGCCACTATGCGGAGTGTCAAACCATCTCAGACGAAGATGATCCATTGGTCGACGCGTTAAAATGGTCCGTTGATCTTCACCGGGACGGGAGCGCGCATGGCACGCAACATCGAGCAGTCTGGCGCAACGCCGGCGTCGACCGGAGGGACCGCTGCTGCGGTACCCATTCCTGCAGTCCTGGCAGACCATGTGTGTTTTCTGTTGGGGACGGTCAGCGCGCGGGCGATCGAGCTGTTCGGTCAAGAATTGGCTGGAGCCAAGCTGTCGGTCCGCGCAGCGGGGATGCTGCTGCTGCTGGATGCTCAAGGACCGACAAGTCAGCACATGATCGGACAACAGATGCGGCTGGAACGCAGCACGATGTCGTTGGCCGCCGACGAACTTGAACGCAACCGCCTGGTCCGGCGCAGGAGGGCTCCGGCTGACCGTCGGCTTAACGAACTCGAACTCACCGCTCGCGGTAGGCGGGCGGTCGACGACATCAAGATCGCCACCGACCACACCACCGACACGCTGCTTGCGCCCCTGACCCTCGAAGAGCAACAGCAGCTCCTCGCTCTGCTGCAACGGATCTTATAACCGCTCCGCCGTCGGCCGTACCGAGTGGGTGAACAGGGATTCGAGGGTCACGCAACTCGTTTTGGGATCAACATCCCGCACGACGCCGGCCCACCGCGTTGATCGACAACCAAAAGGAGATCCCATGCATGACCCAGCCGTGACGAATACGGACTTTGAGCAGTGATTGTCAGCCATGACCGCAACTGCGACTAGTAACTAGTAACTAGTTGCCCAGTTCATGGATAATGTAGATTATCCATGACATAATGTTGGAAGATGCTGTTGCACAGCATAGTTGGTGAAGTAACCGTCGCTGTGACGTATTCGCCAAATGTAAGTTCAACTGCCGAAGAGCTGAACCTTCAGCGTCCCAGCGTATTTGGGCTCGACAAGTCGACGGGCAAGCGCCGACTTGCCCCCTGGGAGTCGAATCGTGTTTCGGTCGGATCTGGGCGACAATTCCGCCGCTATGAAGCCACTTTTCGAGGGGTTCGCAGTCTGGGGTGGGGAGCTGTGCGAACACCATGTTGGTCGCGTGTGAGATGGCGGTCGCCTGCTCGACGTGCGCGAGTGCCTCAGCAAGGAGGGCGGCATTGGCGTGGTCTTCGCTGAGGCGCCGGACGTTATATTCGAGCGCATAGAGGCATGTTGCGGCTAGGATCCCCTGATTGGCGCATCCCCCCGCCAAGGACTTTGCGCCAGCGTCTTGCGCGAATGATCAGCGACTGACTGCCTACTAGTACCTAACCAACTGGCGCTCCAAGGCCTTTCGAGAAACAGATCGAGACGGTGTCGAATGGTGCGCACAGTTCTGCAAGTGTGGCACCGGACGCGACGGCCGCGTTGTAGAGGCGTGCCCCGTCAAGGTGCGCTGCCAAACCTCTGTCGCGTGCGAGCGTGACGGCCAGGTCCGTTCGCTGTTAACTTGGCGGCCTTATGCAGGGAACCGCCAGCTTGAGTGAGACGCAATCGAGTGTGTCCGTCTCATTTGAGTTGGCGGACCGTGTCAGCGTGCTGCTGGCCCGCGTGCGTAGCCGCATCCATTACGTGGTTTCCATCGGCCGATCTGCCGGCGGCCGCCACTACTCGAGGCTCTGCGCTTGCCAGCGGTCCATAACCGCGGAGAGATTCGATACAGAATATGAGGCGGCGCCACCTGCGATTTTGAGCGCGGGGGTTAGCGCGTCGGCCCTGTCTCATTTCACTAGAAGTGAGACACGGCGGTCCGTAGGGTTGGCGAGTCATTGCATAACTCTCTTGGCTGGCGCACCATACGCCAATGAGTAAGGTAACCCTAACTACGGAGCTTCCAATCTCGGCAGCCACGGCCTCGGCGCTGGCACGCAAACCGGCGATGATCGCCTTCGTTTTAAGCCCATACCTCCGCGCTTACCGTCTCGAGGTCGTCCCTGAGCCGATAGAAGTCGGCACCCAGGGATCAGCGCGTCTGTGGTGGCTGGGCGTGATTCCGTCATGGATCCATCACCTGATCGTCGTCCGACTTGACGCCACCGAAATCTACACGCGAGAACATGGTGGACCTGTGCGCACCTGGAACCACCGGCTCACCTTCGAAGCCCTCGACGACCACAGCTGCCGCTATATAGATGAAATCGAAACCGACGATGGGCTAAAGGGAGCCCCGACGCGCCTTTTCATCAGACTCATGTTTCGCCACCGTCACCGCCGCTGGCGCACGCTCGCCAACATCCTGGCCGTGGAGGAAGCCGGATGGGACAGGATCTGATCGACCTCATTTCTCTGGAACCGGGAACGGGCCGAGGTTTGTGCGGAACCGACTAAGTTCGAGAAGGTGCCAAACCGAGTCGCGCATTCGATCGCCGCGACCGCGGCCAGGACCGCATCAATGCTCGGCCCACGGGCAATGCGGACAGTTGCGCGATTCACAAACGCGTGACCAACCCGCTAGTCCAGGGGGTCTTGGCTCCTCGCCTGCGCCATATGGCCATCATCGAACACACTGGCCGCAAGTCCGGAAAGAGCTACCAGACGCCGGTTGTGGCATTCGTCGTAGGCGGCACGTTGTCCGAAGTGCTGAACTACGGCACGAAGTCAGATTGGGTGCGCAATGTCGAATCGGCCGGCTCTGCACCTGTCGTACATCAAGGCAAGCGCTACGAGCTGACCAGCCCGCGCATCCTTCCTCTTGATTCCGCTGAGCCGCCACCCGCGGTGCGGGTCATCCGTGGCCCCACACGCAGCGCCTTGCACGCCACCTTGACCCCGCCCTAGACGCTCAGGCTGAGGCAGTTGATCGAGCCCGCCAGATTCTGCCAAACAACGGCGGCGGTGAACTCCGAATTCACGCTCTCGCCGGCCAGATCCGCGACTCAGACACATCGCGCCGGGCAACGACTCTAACCTGCCTCGAGATAAGCGCTAGCAGGGATTTCCCAGCGCGGTTTTCGCCGCACCGGGAACCCCAAATATACCGGTAACCTGCATATGCGAATCCGTCGTATTCGAGCGCGCCAGTCCCGATGTCATGCCTTCAGCATCGCCGAGTGGCCAACGCAATGTCGAGGGTGATTTCGAGGGGACGGGCGCTTTGCATGGTCCATTGTTCCCAGAGCCGGGAGGTTGTGCTCCGACCGTTAAGGAGCGTTGCCGCAACCTTGATCTCGCACTCTTACCGTGGAGATACGAGATAACGCCTATTGGCGACCACAAATCGTGGGGGTTCATATGACGACGGAAATCGCCGCGCTTGAGGCAATCGAGAAGGATGCGGACGACGCGAACGATCTTCTTTTGGCGGTCGCGGCAATGAACGCATTTGCACCCCTGGGGGACACCGTTCTTGTCGGCAAACCGTGCTGGCGCCTCACGGAAAAAGAGATTGTGGGCGCGTCGATGACGGTGATTTTGGTGTCCCTCATGGTGGTGATTAGCGTCGCCGTCGGCACGGCCCTGACAATGAGTTAGCGATCACAGATCACTGATCCGGTCAACCCGCACACCGGGCGACGTTCTTTCAACGCTTACATAGGGCCCCTCCGCTCGTGCGTCACGGGACCCAAGCCCTTTGGCCGGGCAGCGGTATTCGCAATGCCACAGCGCTGCGGGCGACGCAATCGGTTGGAAAGAGCGCAATACGCGGTCAAGATGTGGTCCAGCTGACGGGCGAGCCGCAGTGGGAGACGCACCGCGTGTCGCCCCAACGCGCGACCGATCCCGGGAGCGGGTTCAGGTGGCGGGTTGGGGGATTAAGGCGGCGACGCGGTCGCCGAGCTACCCGGATCTTCGACAACCAATCCCGCCTCGAGGATGGCGTAGGTCTTCACGGGCCATCTGGTGGCGTTGATCTCGACGTAGGCGGGAGGAGAGGCGAGCGGCGCAATGTCCTCGAGGTCTGCGAAGTGGCCGAACCGCCTCGCGGTGGCGTTGAGCCCATACTCCATTCCATTGGAGGTGAACGTTTGCATGCTGTCTTGCATATAGCACTTCAACACTCCGTCGGGCACGGTGAACGGCCATACACCATCAGCCCAGGTGGCCTTCGACAGCAGGGGACTAACCGCGGCCGGCGTGAGAGTAGCCTGCGCCGATACAGCTTCGTCTGGTCGTGAGCAGCCTGCAACGGCCAGTACAGCGACGACGACCAAGCCCAACCGTTGCATCGCCATGACTTAATGTTAGGCAGCCAGGGCACCACACCCGTCGGCAAGATGTGCAGCGTGGGTCAAAATCCCAGTACCCCGTTCGACGAGGAGTTGTTCGGTTTCGGAGCCAACGCGGTGCAGCAATCCCATGACGCGGGCATAGATGCGGGGTGGACGGATCAGCTATCTCGTGGGGGCTGGGGTGGGGTGTTCTTCGAACTTGCGGATTTCCTCGCTGATTGCCTGGGGGTCGCATTCCTGGATGAAATGCTTGGCGCCGTCCAGGATTCGGGTGTGGTGGCGGGGAAAGGCGGCTTCGAACCGTGTGCGTTCGCTGTCCTTGAAGCCGGTGTCGGCGCTGCCCCACAACAACAGCGTCGGCTTCTCCGCAAGCTTTGCCAGTCCCGACTCAACCTGGGCGAGGTAGTCACGGCTAGCCAGGATTTCGTGCGGAAAAATCGCCGTCGGTTGACGTGACTTTGGGGTGGGGAAGGGTCCGCGGTAGGCAGCCTTTTCGGCGGGGGTCATGGGGCGTGTGACGCCAGTGGGCATCAGCCAGACAACGAACGCGTTGAAGCGCCGGATCAGCCAGCGGCTCAATGGATTACCGACGAGGCGAGAGAACATGGCGATATGCGCGATGTCCTGTGCTGGCCATGCCCAGGTGTTTCCGATGATCAGGGAGTGGATGAGGTCGGGGCGGCGCCCGGCGACGCCAAGCCCGATTGGTCCACCCCAGTCGTGCACCATGAGTCGGATGTCCGACAACCCGAGTTCGGTGATGAAGTGCTCGACGACACGCGAGTGTTGCTCGGGTTTGAAGCCGTACCCGGGGCCGGCGGTGCTCAAGCCGAACCCGGGGTAATCCATTGCGATGCAGCGAAACTGGGTCGACAGCTCGGCGATGATGTTGCGGTAGAGGAACGACCAGGTGGGGTTGCCGTGCAGGAGCAGCAACACCGGTCCGGAGCCTTCGTCGATGTAGTGCACGGTGTGGCCGTCGATGGGTAGGTAGTGGTTGTCGAACGGGTAGAGCGTGGTGTCGAGCCAGTCCGGCACGCGACGATCGGTGTTCATGAGTGCGATCCCTTTGCCTACTTTGGTGCGGAAGCCAGCTAGCCCTCGGTGGTGTTTTCCCCGCTGGCGTGGGGTGTCAGGTGCTATAGTAACGCTCAATCCTGACTCAAAGTCAAGATTTGGCACCCGTGAAAGGCAAGGTTCAATGACGCGGCGGTTTTGGTGACCAATCGCGACGCAAGCCGTTCATCGCCGCGATCTGTGCGTGGACGCCAGCCACGGGGACGTTCGAAGCGTCAGAAAATCATCGCCGCTGCTGCGAAGTTATTCGCTTCGCAGCCTTACGATTTGGTCAATATCGATGAGGTGGCCGGCGACGCCGACGTGGCCCACGGTCTGGTGTTCTACCACTTCAAGGATAAGCGGGGACTCTACGTCGCCACGCTGAAGTACCTCCTCGAGGAGCTCGACCGTTTTGTGGCGCCGTTGCCGGCCGAGGCGACGCCGGAACTCCAAGTCCGCGGTGCACTGAGCCGCTATCTGCAGTATCTGGCTCGCTATCCGGTGGCTATGCAATCGTTGCTGCGGGTCGGCTTGCAGGATCCTGAGCTGAGCGGGTTCTACGCCGACACTCGTGAACTAGGACTAGGTCGGCTGTTGAGCGCATTGGGTGAAACCGAACATGCCGAGTCGGCCACTTTGCGTGTCGCACTGCGCGGCTGGACGGGGTTCGTCGACCAGGTAGCAATCGACTGGCTCGGCATCAACCACGATCTCACCCTCGAGGATTATGTGGATCTGTGCTTCGATGCGTTGATTTGGGCCGTGCATTCCGGGGAGGGACACCGTCCGACCCCGCGAGGCTTGGCGCGGCATCTATCTGGTCACGCTGCGCCTTGATAGGGTGGCGGGAGCGCGCCGAACCGACGGAGGACCCTTACGCGCGCGCAGACTCAGCCGGGTGCGGTTATCCCAACGCGAGCTAGTCGATCAAGCCTCCATGCAGTCGCACGGCTTATTGGGTCGGTTGTTGTTTTGTGAATTGGGTGGGGATGGTGAGTGGGCCCCGGATGGCGGGGGTGTTGCGCCAGGTTGGTGTGCCGGTGAGGACTGGCCTACGGGAGAGTATGTGGCGGACCCTACGTGATTCATCAGATCAACCCTCGCCGCCTCCATAGCGACGTGTGATCGTGATCGGCCGACGCGGGCAAGGTGCGGTGCACCTACCGGCTGCGCGTATCGAGCACCGCGGCGCGGTTGCTACTGGCCGTCCGCCCGGCCTCGAGCTGATCGAGATGTTCCACGAAGGCCTCACTATCTTGTGAACGCTGACCCGCCCGGCCGCCACGTGCTTGTCAGCGTTGCCCGGACGGCGAACCTTTACCAGGTCACTTTTAACGACTTTAGGCCGTAGATGAAGTCGAACGACCTGAACTGCACCTCAGTGAATTCCTCAGCCAGAGTGCACTGAAGTCAGGGCAGCAATGTGGTGATACAGAAAGGATGACCAGCCGGATCGATGAGGACCCGCCATTGGTCCGGCCGCGGCTGAACGTCGGCCTTGGCGGCGCCGCATGCGATGATGCGCGCTTCTTCGGCATCGAGGTCGGCAACAGCTAAGTCGAGGTGTAGCTGCTTGGACACGGTCGCCGCCGGCCACGTGGGCGGCACATGCTCCGCGACCCGCTCGAACGTCAGGAAGACGTCTGCACCGCTCAGGACCACGAGCTCGTCAGAGGACAGTGCCACTTCCAGGCCTAGGACATTCTTATAGAAGTCGGCGAGTGCGACTGGATCTGGGCAGTCAATGGCGATAGCCCCCAAACGAGCGCTTCCCATGATGCTCCCTTCCGCTGTTAATGCTAGGTCATCCCATCGTGCGTTCCTCGCGAGCTGCACCGCCGCGCTGGTCAGGGTGTCGCGCCCCATCCCGCGCTACACCTGTGACGTCGCGCATGATCGCAAGGACTGCAGGGCCGACGACGACGAACACGATGTCAGTGAGGATCTCGAAAACAACAGTCACCCAAGAGAATTAAGTGACCCGCGCGGCCGACGAGTCCTCCGCCGGTCCGACTGAGAATCGCCGCGCCATCCCTCGACCCGCCACGTTCGATGCGATAACCGCCAAATCGACCGAGACAGGACACGCAAGGAGGCGGATGCTGATTCATCTGATGCAATATGCAGTACTTTACTTGACATAATGTCGCTTATCGGCATACACGTACACCGAGTCGCATTAGATGAAAGCGCTCGCACCCCTTGATGTTGTTGATTTCAGGGTGCGTTCTGCGCCGTCGTACTACCGATGAGCTTCATAGACAACACGGGTTTGAGCCGTCGCGACGGCTCGGACCGGCGTTCGTATCGCAGTCGTTATCCGTCGCAAGGGTTGTGTACTCCGAGGCCGTCGTACATTTCAATCACTTAATGAATGATTCGGCAGTTGGGTGAAGTCCTTGAGTGTGCCGCTCTTCGATATCTCTGAGAACCGCCTTCCGCGACCGCTCCTCCCTTCCGCCATATCTCTGGCAATACGTCACAGTGACGAATTGCCCGGGTCGCAGCGGGTCTGAGTTCCAGCACTCTCACCGGTCTCGCCGGTTTGATCGGACCCGATTCATCCTCCCAGCGGGTGTTGGACTCAACACTTAGCAGCCAATTGCGCAGCATTTAGGAAGGCGTAGTTGGCGCGCTGCGATGCCGACCTCGTCGCCAGCGACGACCCGATAGGCGACATCGCCGCGAGATGGGGCTTCGTGAGCCTGCCGCACTTCAGCCGCGTCTTCACCAAGCAATACCGGTGCGCGCCCCGGTTGGGCCCGCCACTCCCCGTGATCTGTTCGCGCGGATGGGCAATCGAAGACGCACGAATCGTCAATCGCGGGTGTCCAGAGTCGACCTAATCTTGCTGTCGATGCGCCGATGGGTGGACGAGATGACGCGATCTGTCGACCGACCGAGGGCGCTGAGCCACACGGGATTCCAGGGGAGTAAGCGCATGACAATTACCGATGTCCGGACCGACCTGGTCCTGGTACACAGCACGCAGGCGGCCACCATCCACGCACCGATCGGCAGCGTGAACATCGCCGACTGGGTACTCAATCTGCCCGACGCCGAATACCAACGCTGCGCTCCGCCCGATCACCTCGCCGCGGGATCAACCACGACCGACGACGGACGGCCGATGTCGATCAACGTCGAAGAGATCGGGGGCGCCCTGGTGGTTCAGCACTACGTCGCTGAACTGCACGAGCCACACCACTGCCACCTGGTGTCGATGAGTGACCTGCGAACCCCCTTGGGCTGGTCGAAGATCCAGGTCATCTGGGATTTGAGCGTCTCCGCCGAGGACGGCGGAACGTGCCGATTCACCAACCTGGTGATCAGCTACCCGACCCACGGCTTCCTCGACATGCTCGAAGCGGCCGGCCAAACCTTCGAGCATGCGGCCGCGGCCCTGCAAGAGGCCGTCGCGGACCACAACCGGCGGGAAACCCTGCTGTTCGCCGACAGCATCGAACGGCACGCGGCGGCGACATCGGCTTCGTGATCTCACCTCGCGGTGACACCGGCCACGGTCGCGGTGCGCGACGCTCAGGAACGCATCCGGACTTTCCCAACGGCGTTGTAAGACCGGCGGCCAGCGGACGCGGGCGTATTCGACTTCATTGCGGTCGGTGCAGCCAGCGCCGGCTACGTGCTCGCCAACCGGGGCCAGCGTCGACGGGTCTGCTCTGCGTGCTGCTGTTCGAAGCATGCCACGACTCCGCAACCGAGTTGCGCGTCCCGGCCCGATTCTCCACACCGTTCGCAGCGGCACCGAGTAGTGCGGGAGCTCGAAGATCGGCACCGAAGCAGGCTTGTGCGGCTCCATGATGCGCACCTTGGTGCGTCGCGGCCTGGTCATTGCCCGTCGCGCATGACGCTCACCTCGAACTAAAAAGCATCGGATTCGTGTTGTCGCGGTACACGACAACTCGCCCGTTGTGGATTGCCGACGAGTCGATACGCGCTTGGATGCCCTACAAGTACTCGTCTCTGAGATGCCAGCTCCCCCTGGTCGCAGAAATGCTCGGCTACAGCGACCAAGTCATCCAGAAACACGCCGCCGAAGCCGGCAACACCTGGGCCAAATACGTCCGACCCCAAACCTGTTGTGCCCAAGCAATATTCACGGCATTCCCTTAGTGGTCCTCGAACCCTGTAGCTTCCGTTTGCGTCCGGGAAGCCCATACCGCACGCGAAGCTCTTCCCCGCTGATGGTCCGGCCTGCCGCATAATCTCTGTCGGCCTGCGCCAGTTCCTTCAGAATGTCGGGTTGCATCAAGGCATGCAGCGTCTCTTGCAACGAGTCGAATTCATCGACAGGCATCAGAATGACCTTCGCCCGGCCAGGCGTCGAGGTCATCACCGACTCCCCCGAGGCTCGCACCTCCTCGATCAGCCGGCCAAGCTCTGCGCGACGACTCGAACTTGCGGTCCAACGGTTTTCGTTCGTTGACGACGATTATGACTACGCCGGTAAGCCCTTGGCGGCGTCAGGTAGGTCGCAGATCCCTTCCGGAGCCAGATTGTCTATAGAGGGCGGTTGAGACTCTTGGCTGCCGCGACAACGGCTGGATGGTCGAGGTTCAGATGCTCGAGTTCGACGAGCTCGGGCCGTTCCCAGCTGGCGATGACGGTCCAAGTCGGCCGGTGGAAGGACCACCACTGCACCGCCTGCCATTTTCGGTCATCAATGGCAGGAGAGCGCTGAGACCAGATCCGGTGCGCCCACTCCGAAGTGACTGCCAGGTTGCGAGTGACGATCTGTGTCGGTCGAAGCCCTAGCTCTACTAGGCGGTGCGGATCATCAAGATCGCAAATGCGCAGATCGTCGGGCAGTTCATACAGTCCGAGCGTCTTCCGTGCACCGTGTACTGCCGGAAAATCGAACATCGAATCGATCCAGCGCGACAGGTTGCCGAACGCCTCGCCGCATGCGGCTTCGGATTGGCGGGCCACGTACCACACGTAGGAGTCGGGGTGGTCAGCCCGGCCACCGCGCTGCGGGCGGTGTTCATAGAGAGGATGCCCCGGCTCGCCGAGCGGAGCTGCTTCAAGGTAGGGAAAGACGCGATATACCAGCACTCACGCCGCCCCGCCCCACATCTCTGCGTCAAGCGCTTGAAGGACCCGAGAGGCTCCTTCAGTTATTAGAACATCAAGCGGTCGGGCTCCCCCGAGGAAGGCGTTAGCGCTTTCCATCCAGATACGCGCTGAGTCGCCACCCCACACCAAGCGCGCGCGCGAATACACATGTTCTAGATCAATTAGCGCCGGAGCTGCGGTGGGGCCAGGACGCTCTTCGCCTGATGCCCATCGGGAGGTCTGCGATGGGCTGACGCCAATCAACTTCGCCAGCTGTGCACGCGAGAACACGTTCGCGAGGTACAGGACCCGCTGTTCAGACAAGGGATCATCAGCCGCCACCCGGCCCTTCCGGGCCCCCACCACGGCCGCCTTTGCTGTGGGCGCCCTCTTCACCGGAGCTCTGACGGCCACCTTCTTCGACGCACTCTTAGCGCCGCCAGCCTTCTTTGTAGCCATATCATCACTCTACCCAATTTTTTTCGTGGGCTGCGACGTGAGAGCAACTGGGCCCCAAGTTGCCTCGAAACCTCGGCAGGGGCTCTCCGGTTGATCAGGCTGCAGCCACGCCGGCGATCAGTGCCGCTCCCCACCACATCTCAAGTGATGCATCGCTGCGTATCGGGAGAAATACGGCGGAATCGAACATGGCGGGTTGCCAGTAATCCACGTCTTCCGTTGTCCTGCACCGTATTTCACGGTAAAAGTCGCCCCCACACGCCGCGTCGGGTCGGGTCAGCCACTTGACCTCGAAGGCGTCCCGGTGAACGGCGACGAACTGAGAGCGGCTCACCAGTTCGTCTGCCCAGCGAAATACTTCGCCGCCGACCGACAGAATGTCGCGCTCAGTGGCCAGCCGGGCTTGATCCCCACGCAGCGCCGTGACCTCAGCGCGTAACCGAATCAGCTCCTGCTCACGCGTCTCCATCCGGGCTGCGGGCATACTCGCTGATCCGGGCTTGCCGTGTCGGATCGCCACGCCGGCGAGCCTGCACCACCCCGACAGCGTGGCCTCACTGACGCCAAGCTCGCTAGCAATCTGCGTGATCGTCGCACCCTCGGTATCCCCGGTATAGCGCGACGGCATCACTCTTGAACTCGTCGGGATAATTCTTCCTGTTACGCCAATACCAGCGACTTCCTACCCGCAACGCGTATCGGTCCGCCGTTCGCCCACTTCGCCGGGTTGCGACCTTGTGCCGGCCGACCGGCGTCGACCGCATCAGCAGACCTATATCGATCTGGCCCTGCGCTTTCGAGTCGTGGGTATAGCGAGTTGACTGGACAGGGCCCTGCCTGATGCGGTGGTCGTCGATGACGGCGCGGAGGCGCTGGTTACGATGAAGCGTGGTTCGTCGAGTCAAACAAGCTGCACCGTCCTGCTCGATACCGGCGAACAGATCACCTTCAACGGCTTCGCCGTCAAACCCAGGCTCGCCGGAAGTACGTTGTCGTTCATACGGTTTCGGCTCGTGTGATGAGCGCGCCATCGCACTCTCCGCTGATCGCTTCGAACTGACAGCCATAGCACTGGGCCCGCCGTAGCACCCCTATTGCGTCCTATTTTCAAGACATACACTGCCAGCGGTGGCGCAGTGGCGCACCGCTTTCAAAGGCAGAAGCACATGGCGATGCCGACAGCGGCGTTTTGTTCCGAAGTGCCCAAGACATCGCCGTATTTGTGGCCACTGAGAGGAACTCAGCTAGTTCACTGAGCGTCAGCGACGTCGGCGGCTGCTACGCGGTGGTCCTGATCACGGCCGCCAAGGTCCCGCACCGTGCCAGTGGAGTGCGTCGTGGGGTTCACCATCGGCGTAGAAGTCGTCGTGGCACCGCCCTGCGTCCCAGTTCCGTCCCCATCCCGGATCCCAGGACTGTCCAGGACACCAGTGATACTCAGGTGCGGGACCAGGCGCGGCCGTCACCGTGGCGGCGCCAAATCCTGCTAGCCCCAAGGCCGCGGCGAGCATGGCTGCCGCTGCTGCGATACGAGTTCCATGTGTCACGGTTTTCAGTGTTATCCCAATGTCGTTGTGCTCAACCCTGTGGGACACTGCGAATTTCGTGGAGACACCGCCTGTTGTCGCACTTATAAGAAGCTGAGACAGATCGAACCTCGCCTCGGCGCTTTTCCGCGTACCCGCCTGATCTGGATTATTGCGTGGGTGCCACTCGGGTTGCCGTGTAGGCGGATTCAGCGCGGGTGTGGGAGCGGCGGTGTTCTTCCGAGGCAGGGCTGGGCGAGATGCTTTGGTGGTACGTCTTTCCGCGACTTAGTCCAACCGCCCAGCCAAACGAGCGGTAGCGCGACAGCCCGGTAATGAAGAGGTCCGCCACGCGCGAGGAGAACGCTTCAGTGACCAGCAGCAACGTGACGATCCTGGGTATCACGACGCGGCGCTTACCGCGGCGAACAGCGGTGACCACATCGTGGGATACCTCGTCGACCGTCAGCGGAGTCAGGTAGCGAAACGCCGGCGGCATGTCGGCCTCGTCAACCTCCTCAAGCAGCGTGGTGGCGGTCAACGCCGGATAGATCACCGACACGTTGATCTTCGTGCCGGCCAATTCTTGGCGAAGCGCGTCGGAGAATCCCGACATCGCGTGCATCACCAGTCCGTAGGAGCCAAAGCGAGCGATGGCTTTGCGACCCATTACCGATGACATGTTGACCACCGTGCCCGAGCCCTGCCGACGCAGGATGGGCAGCACCTGCTGGGTCAAGCTGATCGCACCAAACAGGCTGGCCTGCATGGTTTGTCGGGCGTCCTCAGCAAATGTGCCAGACTCCACGGGACCGACTCTGGCGATGCCGGCGTTGTTGACCAACACGTCGATCCTGCCGAATCGGTCCATCGTTTTACTCACCAGCGCGCTGACTTCCTCCGCCGACGTCACGTCGGTCGGCACCGCCAGTGCATCGCCGCCCAGCAGGCGGATCTGCTGCGCGAGCTGTTCGAGAGCGCCGGCCGATCGCGCAACTAGGACCACCGCGGCGCCCCGCCTGGCGAACTCCAAAGCGATGCCCTTGCCGAGTCCTTTGGAGGCGCCGGTGATCAGCACGACCTTATCGGTGAAGTCGCGTTTCATGTGATTCTCCTTTGGTGTAAATACAACATTTAGTTAGTTGAAGCTCCCACTCGTCCGAGGAGTGGCTGTCAATCGGTCGGCAGGTCCCCCACTGTGCTGGCCAGCGCCTTGACCGCATTCACTCCGTGCGTCCCAAGCAGTGCGGCCGCCTGCTGCTGGGCTCGGCGCCAGGCGGGCACCACGGCGTGGATCTTTTTGCGGCCCAACGACGTCAGCTCGATCTCCCGAATCCCCTTGGCATCTGAAGACACCGCGCCCACCCAGCCCTGCTTGCGCAATGGACTCAGGTTGCGGCTGACCGTGGATCGATCCAGCATCAGCAGCTCACCCAACCGTGCCGGCGAGCACGGACCGACCTTGCCCAGCGCCGCCAAGAGATTGAGCTGAGCGATGCTCAGGCCGTGGTCCTCCAAGGCGCCGTCGTAGAGGCCGGTCATCGCCCGGCCGAGAAGTCGGGTGCGGAACGCGAGGCACTCACCCACGATCTCTTCCATCGGGAAAACACTCATGACGACTATTGTTGCATATACACCAATAGGCCGGCAAGCACTTCCCTGTGGGGTAGTGCCTGGTATCTGTCAACTATGGGTGGTAACCAGTCAACTAGTCCGTTTTCATCTGATGAATTACGGACGGGTGGCTGCTCACGTGGAGATGGCGTGAGGGATGTTTGTGGGGGTGTTCATTGGCGTAGGATGGCGGCGCGCAGCTCTCCGGCCGCGGCGCGTAAGCGCCGCAAGACTGCCTCGAATTGGAGATTTGGTCGATCCTGTTCCAGCCAGAGCTGAACGTACCGCGCTAGTGCGGCGGGCTGGTCTTCGGGCCTGTGTGAGCCTATATGCCTGCGGAGGGAGTCCGCAAGCTGGTCGACGTATCCGGCGGTGACGGGCAGTCCCTGCACAGCGTGACGGGCAAGTTGCTCCCAGAAGTTTGCCGGGGGGCCACCGGGCTGGGCGAATTGTCGGGCGAGGTCGGCGACGGAGGGCGGTGCCGGGGCGGGTCGCCCAAACAGCCCACCCCCCGGCGGGGCCGGGGGCCGGTGCGAGGAGGCGGCAGATTGCGGTGGGAGGTTTCGGGGGTGGGAGGGCCCCGCGGCCGGAGGCGGTGCCGGGGCGGGTCGCCGAAACAGCCCACCCCCCGACGGCGGCGGGGCCGGGGGCCGGTGCGAGGAGGCGGCCGGTGTTTGCGGTGCTGGGGGGAGGTTTCGGGGGTGGGAGGGCCCTGTCACCGGTGGCGGGGCGGGTCGCCGAAACAGCCCACCCCCCGACGGCGGCGGGGGCCGGTGTGAGGAGGCGGCCGGTGTTTGCGGTGCTGGGGGGAGGTTTCGGGAGTGGGAGGGCCCTGCCACCGGTGCCGGTGCCGGGGCGGGTCGCCGAAACAGCCCACCCCCCGACGGCGGCGGGGGTCGGTGTGAGGAGGCGGCAGGTGCTTGCGGCGGGAGGCCCCGAGGGTGGGAGGGCCCTGCCACCGGGGCCGGGGCCGGGGCCGGGGCCGGGTCTGGGGCTGGCCGGGGTCGGGGCTGTGGTGGGGGTGGGGGGTCGGTGTCCATCGAGTCGGTGGCGGGGTGTTCTGTTTTGATGCGTTTGCGTTCCGGCTCGGCTGCACGCCGTGCAGCGCGTTGCGCACGAGCGGAAGGCTCGAGTTGGAACCGGTTACCGTAGTTGACAATCACCTGGTCCCCGGGGCGCAGGTTGTCAAATCCCACCAGCACCGGAACATATTCATGGGTGAGATTGCCCTGGTTATCGGTGAGGTTGACGCGAAACGAAACAAACGCGGCATTAACCCGACCACGATCCAGGGCAGGGGTCTGGCCTGATCTAAAAGGCAACACCGCGGTATTAGCAAAAGCAGTGCTATTACCGCCCCCATCAGCAGAATAGGACGACACCCGGCGACTGGAGCCACCGTCGGCATCCATCATGTACTGGCTGGCACCCGGGTGAAGGTCCTCTGCTCGCTCTAGGTCGTCCGGTCCATGAAGCAACGCCCCCAAATACATACCCAAAATCTGTCCCTGGCCCCCGGTGCCCACCTGAGGCGTAGCGAACAAACCGTACTGGCCTATCAGAACCTGTTCATGGGGTTGCACGTCGGCGGCCGTCAACTGGCGCACCTCGGTACGCCTGACTCCCGGCGGCGGAGGCGGCGCCCCCCGCCGCGAGTTGTTGATCAACCGCTCCAATTCAGCCCGCACCACCGCGGGCAAGGCCTCCACCGCCTCCGCCGGCAGACCACGCAGTCGTTGCTGCGTCTCGCGAACGGAGAAACCCAGTTGCACACTTTGCACCTGCACACGCGGATGAACTGACCCGTCGACATCAGCAAAATCACGATGGACCCGCCCCAACGGATCATCAAGATCCCGCAGCGGAAACACGTCATCCAACCACGGGATCGGCTCCATCCGATGATGAACAATCAACTGGTTATCCACATCAAAACGCGGTGGTTCCCACTGGGTCGTATCACCGGTCAAATCGCCATGCCATGGGAGTAGACGCTGAAACCCTGTCCGGGACTGATCCAGCGGCTGCTCATGCCACGCACCCACCCCCGCCACCGGCTCCACAAGCGGCGACCCCGGCCGCTCCCGCTTCACACCAGAACCCTCACCCACCACCACATCCGAGCCCTCACCCACCACCACATCCGAGCCCTCACCCACCGCGCCACCGCGGCCATCACCCACCGGACCGCCCCCTCGCGGACGAGTGCTGTGGCTGGTCTTGCCGCTCTTGGGATCGATAGTGACAGATTCATTTATCTGCTTTCCCTTAGAGTCAAAAACCGTCACGACCCTAACGCCATGATCATGGTTATCAATCCGCACCCGCACCCGGGTGCCGGCGTGGTCTATACCGAGACCCACTTGATGACCTATTCCGTTCAACGAGACTGAGATCACGCCTTGGGGGTTGACCGTTAACTCCCGGTTGCTTCGATCGCGGGTCGGACCGGTGGTGTGGCTGCGTATGTCGCTGTTGAGATCGATAGTGACAGGCTGATTTATCTGCTTTCCCTCAGAGTCAAAAACCGTCACGACCCTAACGTCATGATCATGCTCAACAATCCGCACCCGCACCCGGGTGCGGGCCCTTGTGTTACCGACAATCAGTTGATGATTCTGTGCGTTCAACGAGATTCCGACCACGCCGTTGTCGTTGACCGTTAACACTCGGTTGTTTGGATCACGGGTGGTGTGGTGGGTCCTGCCGCTGGTGGGATTGATAGTGACAGATCGACCTATCTGATTCCCCGCAGAGTCAAAGACCGTAACGACCGCAACGTCATGATGCTCAACAATCCGCGCCCGCACCGTTGCGTTGGCGTAGTCCGTAGGGACTCCCACGTAATGAGTCCGGTTGCGTAACCGGAATTTGATCTCGCCTTTTTTGGAGACCGTGAAGTCTCCGAACTCGACATGGCCGGGTGCATCGCCGTGACTACTAGGTCCGGGTTCGTGGTCGTCGCCGTGATCACTGGGTCCGGGTTCGTGGTCGTCGCCGTGACCACTGGGTCCGGGTTCGTGGTCGGGGTTCTCGGCATCGTCGTGGTCGCCGTGTTGGTCTCGGGCGCCTCCTTTACCGCCGGGATAGGACTGGCCGGTGAGCACTCGGTGGACCAACACCTGAGCCAACGCCCGGGTATTGAGCCGACGCTCACCCTCGCTAAGCCCGCCATAAGCCCGCTGAACCCATTCCCCCCCGATACCGGTGGCCTCCAACATCTTTGAGGCATCGGCCAACACCGCCGCAGCGCGCTCAGGATCAGCCCGCACCAACCGCTGCCACTGATCAAACGGCGTCCTCACCCCCCGCCACCCACCCGCAGAAGCCACCGAATCAGACTCAACAAGAGAATCACTTTTCTTGCTGTGCGGTGCTAAAGCCCCCCGATCGAAGAACTGGTGAGACCCGTCGTCGTCATGGACCGCCCGCGCCACCGGCAAACCAACCCCGCTACCCTGCCCCGCTAAAGCCCCCCGGTGAGAATCCACACCAGAGTCACCTTGCTCCACCCACTCCGAATCCGGCTCGCCGCCACCACCCACCCGCTGTGCGGTGTCGGATCGCTCGACCGGACCATGATGGCTGCCCTGGTGGCCCTGGCTGTCTTGGCTGTCTTGGCTGTCTTGGCTGTCTTGGCTGTCGTGGTCGTGGTCGTGGTCGCCAGCAGTCGATGACTCCTTGGTTGATCGATGACTGTCGTTGCCGGAGAACGGGTGTACGTCATCGCCGTTCACGCTGTCGCGCGGCGGTTTAACACCGTTCGCACTGTCGTGCGGCGGTTTAACAGTGGTGGTTGCTCGCTGCACATGGTCAGTCCCAGCCGCCGCAGCGCCCGCCATGGACCTGGTGGCACCGTCCCCGGCACCGACCGCCTCGATGTCATCACCGAGGTGCTCGGTCGTGGACCCCCGACCCGCACGGGACCCCGCACCACTGACGGGCGGCTCATGCGATCGCACTGAGGCGCCTACGGCGGCAAAGCGATTCGAGAAGTCCTGGTGAGCGCCTGAATCGTGGTCGTCGATGTCTTCATCACCCACGCCACCCGTGGGTCGCAGCGGCGCCGCATCGTGGTCGGGCAGCGCATCGTCGGTGTGAAGGTCAGGTTTATCTTGGTTGCCGGCACCGATGTCGTCCGGTGTCTGGGGTGGATCAAGGCTGACCGGCCGCGCCTGAGGGGTGTTTGTCGGGCTCAGGTCGTCATCGTCGTCGGAATCCGACCAGTGCGGCTCGTCGAGGCGGCCAGCGGTGGGAAAGTGCGGATTGTTGGTTGGATCCAAAGGCGCAAACCCTGACTCGAAAACATCTGCAGGATCGCGGGTGTCGTCGCGAAACAGTGGGTCGTCATCGGTCCGGAAATGCACCGCAGCCCCGTCGACCAAACCGGTGACATCCCGCAGGTCAACCGAAGGATCCATTTGAGCACTAGGCAACGACTCCAAACCACTGCCATCCACGTCCTGCTCACCCGCCCCACCCCGCAACCGCAACGGCCCCGCATCCCGCTCAGGCGACCCCTCGCCCAACTCACCCCCCACCCGCGAATCACTCGCCCCGACAGCATCTCGCGAGCCCCCCGACACCCCATCCCCCTCGGTCATCGACGCGAGATTTTCAGCAGCAGCGTTTTCCGGTCGACCGTTGTGGTCGTGCGGGTCTCCTACGTGTGGGTCGGCTGTCTCCGCCGTCGGCTCGGGCATCGCGCCCCCTGGCGAGTGCGGGCTCCCGTGACTCTGCGAGGCCGACCCGGCACGCCCAGCCCTGGTCTCGCCGCGCTGAGCCGGGTGCTGTTGTTGCTCTTCCGGAACCGGGAGCTCCATGTCGGGCGTTTCGGGGCGCGCGCCGAACGATATTTCAGACAGCTGCTCGTCGAATGGCGAGGGCGTCGGCTTGACCTTCCACCAGACCATGACCTGGCGGCGGTTGTCGACGCCCCGCGTCACCGGTGCGGCGGTCGCGTTCCTGCCGCGGTCAATCGGTTCATGCCAGGTGGTTTGCGCATCCCCCGCGTGATCCATCAGCTGCTGGCGTACCCAGGCTGCCCTGTCCAGGCCCGCATCACTACCACTGCGGTTACCACCACCTTCGACCCACACCTCCACATCGCGCCAGTCGGGCGAATTCGCCAGGTTGCGAAGGTGTTCGGCCAAGGCACGCATGTCGGGCGTGGCGTCGCCCAGGCTGCGTTGCCGGGTGTCGAAGTCCACGGTCAGATACGACCAGTCACCGGATTGGATTTGCGCCCCGAACGCCGCTCTCCGCCACACCCCGGGAACGTCTTCGGCGTGTCCGTGCGCAGGAAGCCCAAGCATGCCTCGCACAGCGGGAGGCAAGTCGAGCTCATGGAGATGAGTCACCGCGTCTTTGTACTCGAGATGGGCATGAGTCACCATCTGCACCTGCATGCGTAGCTGCGGCACGCTGTGGATGAAGCCGACCACCGCCTGCCAGCCGGCGGCGGGATCATGCAGGCCTTCGACGAGCGGGGCCACCGCAGCCAGGTTGAGGTCACCGCGTCGATTACGCAGGTCCCACACTAGGCCGCTGATGGCGTGCTGCAGCACGGCCACCGTCTGCTCCGACGGAACAAGCCTGGGCGCGGTGCGCAGCCAGGTATTCGCATATCCGTCTTGTACCCACTCCGTCGGGATTCGCGGCATCCGGAGTTCCGGGAAACCGAGATCCTCAACGACGGTGCGCAGGTTGACCGGGCCGGTGCGCTCCATGACCGAACGCCGCCGCGCGTACAGGTGACCCACATAGTGGGCCTGATGGTCTGCCCGTGAATTGCCGGCGGTGTGTACGTCGGGCGCCAGTTCGTCTTGCCGCAACCCATAGTTGTTAGCCACCGTTTCCAGGTAATGCTTGACGAAAGGATGCTTGCGGGCCGCGAACAGGGCCGAGTTGTTGACTGACTCGGCGTTTATGGCGAAACCGGGCGCCCCAAGCAGGCTGCGTAGGCCGTCGACGCGGTGCACGGTGTTGTCGTGATCGGTGTAGCTGCCGCCGAACCGGTGCAGCACCTCCATCCGCAAAATGTCACTGGCCGCGGTGTAACCGACAGCGGTTCCCTTCGACGTCTCCAGCTTGTATTCCGCGGCCAGGCTCATCGGCTCGCCGGAGTGAAACACCTCGTCGGGATTGAGCAAAGTGATGCGATGTTGGCGCGCCCACCCAAGCATGGAAGCTTCGTGGCTGGTGCCTCGACCGAATTGGTCACGGGAGACGTCGGTCCACAAAACGACCCGCATTCCCTCGGTTTGCGCCTTGACGCTAAGTGCCTCCAAGTTGCGGCGCAGCTGATCAGTTGCGGGCCGACCATCGGTCACCGGCCCGCCCAGCCAGATGGTATGGAAAACCTTTGGCGCTTCGAGAGTTTCGGGCAATGCCGGCAGCGGTTTGGCATTACTGGGCCGATCTTCAGGCCACCACCAATCCGAGGGTGTGTTGCGCCGTTCCGACCAGATCTCTTTTGGCTGCCAGCGCGTATCGCCCTCGATCCCAGCCATGTCCAACGCGCGGAAATAATTCCCAAGCTCCTCAGTCGGGACGTCGGTGAGCCGCACCCCGTCCAGTTGAGGCGGCGGGGCGGCAAGGTCGCGCAATCCGAACGGATCCGGACCGAACCGGTCCTCGGCAAGCGCCTGCCGACCCGAACGCTGCCGCGCTTGTCGCACCACCTCGGCCTGATCGCGGAGGCTGCGTAGTAGCGCCCCGGCGCCGGTGCGGCTCCGCAGACTTGCCATCGGATTCCGCATGCCCGCCGGTGGCCCCTCGCGCACTTCGCTGTCGGCATCGTGTCCTGCGGTATCCGGCAATCGCCCGTCGCTGGTAAAAACCGTCCATTCGCTGGCCCGGTGTTCGCCCTCGTCATAGTTTGGTGGCCACGACCTGATCGATCCGTCCTGGCCGTCGATCGCATGAACGTCCCGGCCGTCGTAGAAGGCATTGAATACGTGCGCTGACGCCGCCGTGTGATCGCTTGCCCGACGCTCGACGTGCACGATCGTGTGCGCGCCAGGTCCCTGCCTTCGGAGCAACTCGGCGATCCCGTCAAGCGTGGCGCGGTGAGCGGTCAACCCGGTGGCCGCCTCCAAGTCACTGCGCGTGACTCCGCCTTCATTCAGGTCGGTGACCAGACCGGCGGTGCGAAAGGTCGGCCGGCCCGCCAAGCGGTCGAACACCGCAATCGCGGTTTGTCCACAATTGAGCTCACGCCCGTCTTCATTCGCCGCAGCCGCCAGGCGGTTGACCTCGCTCAGCCAATCGGCCACTTCAGAGATATTGGTGTCGGTGTGAGCTAACCCTGTCCCGCCAGCATCCCGCGCTGCCGGACGATCCTGATCAGCGCGACGGTCCGCTTCCGCGGAGGCGTGAGCACCCGGTGCGGGCAAGTCGTCGGTTGGTGAGTCGCGCAGAGCCCTCCTGGACCCCACCCGGCTCTCGTGAGGCGAACCGTCCGGAAGAGTAACGACCTTTTCCGGATCAGCAACGTGGCCGCCGTGGTCCGCATCTATACGATCGGGCGCGGAATGCGAGTTCTCTGGTCGACCGTCTTTGTCGTGCGAGTCGGCTGTCTCCGCCGTCCGCTCCACTATTACTCCCCCCCGGGCCGTTCGCTCGGTGGGGTGGGGGTGGGGGGTGGGGGGATCAGGGTCGGGCTGTGCGGTGTCGGATCGCTCGACCGGATCATGGCCGCCCTGGTGCCCCTGGCTGTCTTGGTCGTGCTGGTCGTGGTCGTGGTCGTGGTCGCCAGCAGTCGATGACCCCTCGGTTGATCGATGACTGTCGTTGCCGGGGAACGGGTGTACGTCATCGCCGTTCGCACTGTCGTGCGGGGGTTTAACAGTGGTGGTTGATGGTTCAGCGTGGTCAGTCCCGGCCGCGGCGCCTGCTGCGGACCTGGTGGGGCCGTCCCCGGTATCGACCAGCTCGGTGTCGTTTCCGATGTGTTTGGTCGTGGACCCGCGAACCGCGTGGGACCCCCCACCACCCTCCGACGACGCCTTACCCGCCCCCGCCACCGGCCCCTGAGCGGACCGCGCCACCACCGTCGGCTCCGACCGCGAGGACCGCCCGGCACCGGCGGTAGCCGCCGACGAACCACTGGGCTTGTCCGTCGGCGTCGTCCGCGACCCACCACCCGCACTGTCGGACACCGACCCCGACACCCGCGTATCACCGTCCGGTGTCGCCGAATCCGACGACGCGGCCGGACCCCGAACACTGGGTATTTCCGAATCCCCCTCGCCGGCAGCCACACTCGGGCCACTCACCGCGCCGGGGTCCTCCGGGGAAACCGAACCGCTGCCCCGCGGCGCGCTCAGCTGCGAATCCGGCACCGCCATCGCTGTATCGAGGTGCTCCTCGCGCTGCTGGGCACCGTCAGACACCGGGGAACCCTCGACGCCCCCCGGACTGGTCGAGGCCGGCACAGCAGCCCCCGACGCGGCGGCCAGCGAGGTACCACCAGCCAGCTGCTCCGAGGACATCGTGGCTGGCATCGAACTGTCTGACTCCACACTTCGCGGCAGGCCTGCGGCTTGCTCCCCGCTGGCAGTGGCCAACTCATCGGAGCCGGCCGGCGAAGCCGCATGCTCGAGGGAAAGCTGAGCGGGGGGCGTGGACGCGGCATCCCCCTGATCAGAACCCGGTGTCGACACGATCCCCACACCCGCATCAGGTGTGCCAGCCCCACGATCGACCGGGGCCGGTGGCGGCGTATCAGCCACCGCGCCCGCCGGTCCGGCCGCCACCGACGACGTGGTGGTCGAGGAGTCTGCGCCGGTCGAGCCCAGCGCAGCAGCGGCCTGAGACTGCTGATTCCCAGTCGGATTGGCCCCGGCTTGGGATGCGTTATGAGTAAACGATTCGGCCGCACCAGACTTCGCGGTCGGAGTGGCCGCGGGATGGTTGGCGAATCGTGATGCTTGTGACGGCGCCGACCCGGTTGTCGACCCATGACCCGACGATGCCGATGACGAAACTGTCGCCGAATGGTCGGAGGAGTTGGCCACCGACGCGCTGGCCGCCGCCCCTGCCGAACCGGCTGCCGACCCCCCCGCCGCCGACTTGGATACCGCAGCCGTTGCCGCCCCGTCAGCACCCGAACCCGAGGACTGCCCCACACTGCCCTGCCCCACACCATGAGTAAAGGTGGAGGTGTTCTCTCCCCCACCCACCGTTGAGGACGCCGACTTCGACACCCCGCTACTACCACCCGCATCAGCCACACCCGACGACACCCCGCTACTACCACCGGCATCGTGTCCAGCACCAGCCACCGAGGTACCGCCGACAGCCGACAGATCACGCTGCGAGCCCGACCCGGCACCGGCCGCCGACCCGCCAGTCTCAGCCGATACCTCCCCACGCGCGGACGACCCGGCACCGTTGGGTGATGCCGTGCCCGCCGGTGTTGGGCCCTTGGCGGTCGGGGTGGTATTGGTCTGCGCTAGTGAGCCGGCCCCGGTGGTTTCAGTCGAAATTCCCTGCGCCCCAGCAGGATCAGCGCCAGCGCCCTCGTCGGAGGTGTTCGAGGTGTTCGACGGGGCCTGCTCGTCTGGCGGTGGTTGGAATAGCGGATCACCCGACCCCCCACCACCCCCGGCGTCGGAGTGGGTGTCAGCAGCTGTGTCGGTGTGGGGGGTGGTGGGCTTGGTGTCGGGCACCGCCACCGGGTGGGCCTCGTCATCCCCTGCGCCATGAGCCCCGCCGTGTTCGAAGCTGCGGATTCCTCCCGACGGCGCTCCCCCGGCCGCCCCCCCAAAAATATCGGCCGCATCCACACTGCCCCCCGTGGCCACCGTCCCCGCGACATTGGCGACCACCCCCACCCCGAAATGGGTGCCCACCCCGCTCAGCGCCTTCCCCACAATGCTGCTCGATTGCCCCACCACATGAGCCAACCCATGATGCACAACCGGACCCACCACCCCACCCACAAGCCCACTAGCAGCAATATCGAGGGTCTGCTGCACATCAAGACCGTTACGCACCCCCTCCACTATCTGAAAGTCCTGAATCAACAGATCCTGCACCACACCCTGGACCACCCCCTCGGCCACCGACTCGGCAATACCAGGCAGCAAATGCCCCGCCTGCACCAACGCAGCCTTACCCAAGGCTGCCAACCCCTCCTTAGTCACCACCTGCGACAACAACGCCGCGATCCGATCCCACAACTCCTCGACCAACTCCCGCACCGCGGCCACCGTGATCGCCTCAATCGCCGGAATCCACGCCAACGACGCACCAAACGTAAAATCCGCCTCCCACAACGCCGTCGCGATCTCATACGCCGCGATCGCCAACGAACTCAAAATCTGCAACTTCGTGTACTGAATCTGCGTCCCGGTCTGCTCCGCCAAATTCCCCAACGACGTCATCGACCCCGCCACCGACGACACCGACGAATCCCCCGACAACAACGACTCAAACTGCCCCGCCACCGCATTCGCCGTCTGACCCGTCAACGACGACGACACCTGCGACTGAGCCTGCTCCAACCCCGACACCACATCCGACAACTGCTCGCCCGCACCATTCCAATCCCCAGCAAGAGCAAACATCGCCGTCTCATCACCCTGAGGCCACTGCTGACCCGTCAAATACGCAACCCACTGCAACTCCGGCGGAATCTCAATACCCACCCGACACCCCCCCACCCCACAGAGGCGTTCCCACCACAGCCGCCACCATCACCGCGTCGCCCATCCCGCCACCAGCAGACCGGCGCAACCCGTCACACCAAGCCGATGCAACTCCCCACCCAAGGACAGCCGCATCAACGACACCCACACCGACCTCAACACCCCTGATCGGCCCCACCGATCACCGCGCGCGCCGCAACCCACCGGAACACAAGACCCCACAGGAGGACACCACAAAACCCACCGCACCCATAGTGCTCATTCCCCAACTGTTCGCACCACGTTCACAAGCCACCGCCGCCAGCATCACCGCCCACCACCCCCACCGCTAGAACACCCACGCCACAAACACCGCCCCACCACGCCACCCCCAACACCACACCGACTCACCGAAGGTGAGCATGGATGCCGTCGAGCGGGGCGACTGCTTCACGGTTACCCGTGCCCGACATCAGATCGCAGAATCGATCCCCGACGTCGGGGGCCGCCGTTTTGTCTCACGCGCCGAATTCGCTCGCGGGTCACAAGTGGCACCGTTGATCGATCTCACCGCATTCCGGGCCGATCAAAAAGTCACCTACCACCAGGCTCTGGACGACGCGTATGCCCACTAACCCCATACGCGGCCTGCTGGACACCAACATTGTGATCCTGCGTCGTGCCACCGACCCTGACTAACTACCTGACGAAATGGCCACGGACTGCGTCGAATCCGCTTCGCGACGCTGTTTTGACGATCGCGTTCGCCTGATCGGCCGGTGTGATCAACGACGTGGTGATGGACCTGGCGTAGGGCTGGGGACGCAATTTCAGAAAAACGGCGCACCATGGTCGGGCGAACGCGTCGAAAAGCTCAACTTCTTGCTGCGCCTGGTGAGTCGTCGCTGTCACGCCGTTGGGCTGTGCAGTGGGTCAAGACTGCGGCTGCGCGGGGTCGATCAGTCGTTGTCGGATGTTGTCCACAGCGAGATTCAACGCATCACGGAGCGGAGCGAGGTCCTTGCTGATCCGGGCCAGCAGCATGCCACCCTGCAATGTGGCCACGATCGTCGTCGCGAGGCGGTCGGGCTTCTCACGACGGCTGAGTTCGCCGCGCTTTTGCATCGTGCGCAGCCCGTCGGCAAATGGCCGTTCCCATCGTGCGAAGGCGGCCGCCAATGCCGGACGAAACGCGGGATCATTCTTCAGCTCCGCGGCGATGGAACCCAGCGGACAGGCGAACGGCCCGTTGGGTTGCCGATGTACCCGCAATACTGCCCGCGCCCAACGCTCGATGCCTGCAATGGAATCCACCTCTGCCAGGGCCGGCTGAGCCGCTAAGACCCGCTCCAGCTGATGGTCTATTACAGCGGCTACCAGGTCAGACTTGCTGGAAAAATAGTGGTACAACTGCGACTTGCCGGTTCCTGATGCTGCTAGAACATCGTCGAGCGAGGCCGCGGCTACGCCGTTCTCATACATAATTGTGGCCGCGGCCTCGACGATCGCGGCGCGGGTGCGCCGACCCCGCTCGGTGCTCGCCCCCGGAGCCCGCCTCCGCGGCAACCCATCGCCGGTAGCCATAATTCATAGACTAAGTGACAGGCGCCTCCCGAAGCTCGATCAGCGCGGCGCGATACACCACGCCGCGGCGTCGTACCGGTTCGGCTCAGTCAGCTGGCGCGCACGCGAGGTCGGATGCATTAATCACGCGGCCGCGATTCGGCGGCCCGCCCAAGCGCACGGTGCGACGGCGCGGGCGTGAAGGCTCAGTTCAATTGCCCTCGTCTCGCGGCCTGCGGTGGCGTGCCCTTCGCTTTGTCCAGAAACCGGTGGACCGCGTGATATGCGTTGTCTTGAATCACGATGTCCGCAAAATCGGAGAGGATGCTCGACTGGTCGCATACCGGGCCGGTGAGCATGGTGGCCGCACTGGCGTAGAACCCTCCGGTTGCGAGGCTGTCCTCGATCAAGGCGTCGACCAGCCGTCTCGCGCCAATTTCCAGCGAATGTGACATGCCGAAAAGCGGTGCGATGTAAGGCATGACAACGTGCTGCGCCATGACCCTCGGTACCTTGGGCAGGTCGCGCAGCGCCCCGGTGCCCGAGGTATTTCCCGGGCTTACGGTGAGAAGCCGCAGATCGGGGTGTCTGCGTGCCAACGCGGACATCCATAGCGCACCGAGATATTTCACCTGCCCGTAGGCGAGCTTGAGGTCAAACTTGCGCCCGTGGAAGAACGACCCATCGATGACCGACGTGAATTCCTCGACCGATCGGCTGGCGAACGTCGGCCGCTTGATCCGCAGTTTCCCCACCCCGCGGGCGGCCTCACTTCCGGTCAGCACCGCAGTAGATGTCAGCGATCCAGCGGCGATCAGCCCCTCGAGCAATACCGCGTGACCCAGCACATTGGAGGCAAAGATTGTCGTAGCGCCATCCGCACTGTGCGCCATCGGCCTGGAACCGCCTGTGCCGCCGGCATTTAGTAAAACGGCCCGTAGCGGCTGACCGATGGCGTCGAGCGCAGCACGGACCGAATCCGTGTCGGCCGTATCCATAATCACGATCTTGAAGACCTCTCGACCCGTGGCGCGCTGGAGATCCGCACGTGCGGATTCCGCTTTGGACGTGTCGCGGCATGCCAGATAGATGGAGTCGACTTCGGGACGTAGCGCCAACTGTCGCGCAACATCCTTACCTATCCCCGCATTTGCGCCGGTGATCAGGAACGCATTATCAGTCAAGGGATTCAGCCAATCATGTCGACGGTGGCCAGGGCTCATCTGACCGAGTTACTGTACTAGATGGTACACAGAACGGCGGGAGACGGCCGAAATCCGATCTATCTGATGGTCGGCTCACTGTGTACTTGACAGTACAGAACCGGCGGGCAATTGTTGGCTCGATACGACCCACTCCGACGGCGCATCTGTTGTGGCCGGAGAGATGATGGATGGAGATACTTTGCACGTATTGCGCACTCCTGATTACCGTTTCGAGAACCTACCGG
Source organism: Mycobacterium simiae (assembly GCF_010727605.1). NCBI lineage: Bacteria > Bacillati > Actinomycetota > Actinomycetes > Mycobacteriales > Mycobacteriaceae > Mycobacterium > Mycobacterium simiae. The sequence goes on along the minus strand of NZ_AP022568.1, from coordinate 5,219,056 downwards.
GCTATTCGTTTCAACCTCACTACGTCGAGGTGAGCGCCGCCGACTCGACCATGTTGCGGGTGCACTACGTCGACGAGGGGCCAGCAGACGCTCCCGTGGTGCTACTACTTCACGGCGAGCCATCCTGGTCGTATCTATATCGTCACATGATTCCCGTCCTTGCAGACGCTAGGCTGCGCGCGGTTGCGATCGACCTGGTCGGTTTCGGCCGCAGCGACAAACCAGCCGACCGAAGCGATTACAGCTATCAGGCCCATGTCGACTGGACTCGCGCGGCCATCGAAACGATCGGGTTGCGCGACATCACACTGTTCTGCCAAGACTGGGGCGGGCTGATCGGATTGCGTCTCGTGGCAGAAACCCCCGAATTGTTCGCCCGAGTCGTCGCCTCAAACACATTCCTACCAACCGGCGACGAAAAACCCAGCGAAGCATTCCTCGCCTGGCAGAAATACAGCCAGCAGACGCGGGTCCTCAAAGTTGGGCAAATCATCGATGGCGCAACCGTGTCCGCCCTCCCGCCAGAGGTGATCGCAGGGTACGACGCCCCTTTCCCCGACGACTCTTTCAAGGCGGGCGCCCGTCAATTCCCTACTTTGGTACCCACCAGCCCATCCGATCCCGCCGCCCCGGCCAATCGGGCCGCCTGGGCGGCGCTGGGCAGCTACGACAAGCCCTTCCTATGCGCATTCTCGGATTCCGACCCCGTCACCCGCGGAGGTGACGCGGCGCTTGCCTCACACGTCCCCGGGGCACGCAATCATCCACCCGTCACCATCGAGAGCGCCGGCCATTTCCTACAAGAGGACAAGGGCGATGAACTGGCTCACCTCGTGACAGCCTTCATCAGCGCCACCTCTTAACGCCAGCGAGTCACAGCCAAGCGACTAAGCCGCAACACCAGCCTCGGAGAAGGCCGCTCTCGGTTGAATTCCCGCCGTTGACCCCAACCGGGGGGCAGAGCCACCGACGGATTTCGACGTCACCGACAATGTCCCTTGGTGCGCTGCATGCACTTCGTCCGCCGCTTCGCTGAGGCCACCCATCCGGACGGGCCATTCACGGGCCCTAAGCTTTACTGGGGTGGCTCCCAGCTCCAAGCACGGCGACCACTCTCGGGTCCATGTCGACAATCTTGTTGACGCGCAATCCCGCTGCGTCGGCCAACGCCCCGAGTACCGGCGCGCCAACCCGTGCCCACGGAAACCAGTGCCCCGCGGCGTACTCAGTTTCCCACCGCAGCATTTCATAGGACACCGCGACCTCCGGATTTTCGAGCTCGACGATGATCGCGCCCCCGGGGGCCAGCAGATCGGCGGCCCGGTTCAATGTCCGGACGGGGTCGCCACCGATACCGATGTTGCCGTCGGCGAGCAAAACATTGTCCCAGCAGCCTTCGGCCGGTAACGGTCCAAATAGGTCGCGGCGCATTGCCGTGCCGCCTCGTCGACGCGTGAACGCCACAGCAACCGCCGACGCATCGACTCCCAATGCCGCAGCGCCGTCGCGCTGCAACCACCCCGTGAATCGACCTGGGCCGCAGCCTAGATCAAGCGTCGGCCGACCGGAGCATTCAGCAACCACGACATTGTCGGCGAGCCGATCAGCCGCGCTCGCGCCCGACGAGCCGAACCAACGCCTCATGGGCAGTTCCCGCACGTCCCCCCGATGATTACGTGCCCAACATGGCGTTCCGGCAGCGCCCGCGCAGTAAATCACGTCCACAGATGTCGCCCCAACAGAGTCGTCTGCGCCCTGGTCGGTCGCGATGCCAAGCGATGCGCAACCGCGCGGTGCCGATTCAGTTGCGTGCGGGCAAAACGGCTTATTGTCGCGTCGCAGCATGATTGTGGTCGCCGCAACGGTATCCGCGATGCACGCACCTTCTCGCGCCAAGGCACGTGTGTTAGATTCCATTCGTTCCTGTCACTTTCCGCCGCGAAACGTCCACCCACGCTTTCCCAAACGTCCTTAATGTACTAGACGGTACAAGTTGGGCTGGCCTGGCCGCGCGATGATTCCCGGTGACGAATCGCCTTTATCAGCCTGGCGTTGCCTATTGGAGCGGATCAAGTTATTTGTTGAACCTCTTCATCCCAGGAGCAACGGCGGGCGTGTGCGTGCACAGCGGCTACGCCGACTGTCGCACGCCATTCGGGTTGCATAGGCCAGCGCACTCAGTCGCAAACTTCGGGGCAACAAGCAGGAACCACCGTTGCAGGAAGGATCCTAAGTCGCCCGCGGCTACTACCGCCAGGCAAGACAAGACACCACCCTGCGCAGCGGCAATGCCCGTTCCGGCAAGGTTTTAAGGACGCCGATCAGACGCCCAACAGCGGCGCGGTTATCAAGACCGCGGCGCACACTGCCGACACGAGCACCAGCGCCACCCAGTCAGCCCGTTGCGGCCGCGACACAACAGCCGAGATCTGGCCGGTGCCGCCGCGCACGGTGATCGCAACGCCCATCTCGTCGGCTCGCCTCAGCGCCACGGTGATGATCGCAACGACCAAGTCGATCACCTCCGACGCCAATCGCCGGACACCAGCCCCGCGCTTCGGCCCTACATCTTTGGGTCGCAACCTCCTGGCGGCGTGGAGGACCCGGAATTCGTCGATCAGCATCGGGAACGTCCGCAGTGCGAGCGCCAGCGCGACCGACCAGTCGTCGATCGGGATCCGCAGTGCGCGCAGCGGGCGGCCCAAAAAGGCTACCGCCGGCGCGATGTCGGCGACGTTGGTTGTCCACGACACCAGCGCCCCCATCCCCAGCAGCACGATCGATAGCGCGGTGAAGCGCAGGAATTCCAACAGGCCGCCGAGGTGGAGCGTGACCACGCCCGCCTGGATCTGCGGACCGCCACCGGCCAAAGCCGCAGTGGCACCGACGATAACCAGCACGATCCACAACCCGCGCGGCGGTGAGGGCAGCACACCCCGGGGAATACGCGCGACCCGCGTTCCCACCAGCACAAGCACGGCCGCCAGCCCGATCGACAGCCATCCCGGGCTCAGGGTCAACAACATCGACATACTAAAAGCGACAAGTAGTTTGGTGCCCGCCCACAGCTGGTGAATGGCCGAATGCCCGGGTACCGGCCGCAGTAGCACAACGGGGCGAGATGGGCGGTGGGCCGGCGTCGGCACCGCGGCGATCGCCAACAACCCGGTGCCGTCGACCCTTTCCAGGCCAGGTGCGAACGCGGGGTCCAATCGGCCGGCGCACAGGTGCAGGGTGCGCGGGCACAGCTCCTCAAGCCCAGCGAAATCATGCGAAATCACAACTACGGTCAGACCGGTTTCACGTCGCCGGTCAGCGAGTAGCCGCACCAGACCCCGGGCGCTAGCCGCGTCCAGTCCCGCGAGTGGCTCATCGAGGATCAATACGCGCGGTGAGCGCGCCAACAATCCGGCCAGAACCACGCGGCGCATCTGGCCGCCGCTGAGCTGGTCGATACGCCGGTTCGCGAGCGCGGGGTCCAGGCCGACGGCGGCCAGCGCTGCGGCCACCCGGGTATGGTCGTCGGGCGAAAAGCCGCCCGCCGAGGCCACTTCCAAATCGACACGTGCGCGCATCAACTGTAGTCGCGCCGCCTGAAATTGCAGCGCCACCGCACCGACCCGCTCGCAGGCCGGCCGCCCATCGAGCAGACAGGTGCCGGCGGTCGGCGTCGTCAATCCAGCCATGATCCACGCCAGTGTCGACTTACCGGAGCCGTTACCGCCGTGGATCAAAAGCCCGTCGCCCTCGTGCACCGCAAAACTGATATCGCGAAGCGCGATCTGCGCCCAGGGGGTGCCGCTGGCATATTCGTGACCAACACCGGCGAGCTCAAGTACCGGGGCGCCGGATCGGTCGACCATCGCAGCCGTCGGCGCCGGCGCAGAAGGGGTCTCGACCATCACGGTGTTGTCCAGCGAATCGCTGAGATGGATTGTGCGGTCCGCGTGCTGAGCCTCGTTGTGGTAGTGGGTGATGTGTACTACGGCGGTTTGGTAGCGGGCGGTCAGACTGGAGAGCACGGCCAGTAGTGCGTCGCGGCCCTGCTGGTCGACCATGCTGGTGACTTCGTCGGCGATCAGCAGCGCCGGTTCCCGCGCCAGTGCCGCAGCCACGGCCAGGCGCTGCAGTTCGCCGCCGGACAGGCTGCCGGTGTCGCGTTCGGCGAACCCGTATAGCCCGACTTCACCGAGCAGCCGGTCGATGTCGGTCGTCTTGCCCGGTGGGAGTCCCCAGACCACGTCGTCGGCGACTCGCATTCCCAGCACCTGACTTTCCGGGTGTTGCATGACGACGGCGGTGCCACCGAGTTGTCCAAGGCCCACCGCGCCGGGGCGTTCGACGCTGCCCGACGTCGGTTCCCGGCCGGCCAGGATCAGCATCAGAGTGGTTTTTCCCGCGCCGTTGGCGCCGGTGACCGCAACATATTCGGCCGGCCGCACGTCAAGGCTGACAGGACGCAGCGCGTCATGGTCGGCGTCTGGATAGCGCAGGCACACCTCGTCCAGCCGCATCGGGACGGGCTGAATCGGCCCGACGTCCGCGGTCGCGTCGAGTTTGTCTCCATCGCCTATACCGCCGAGGCGCTCCAGCACCCAGCAAAGCGCCCACCAACCGATCAGCGAAGCCCCCATCGTCGCGACGACGGAGTATCCAAGGACCAGCCACTGCCAGTAAGCCAGTGCCTCGATGAACAATGTCTGGAAACCCTGCGCGGCCGCGCGCAGGTGCGGCACCCGGTTCAGGACCGTCACGCCGCCATCCAGCGCGGCGCTCATTGCCTGAAACATCAGCTCCCGCAACCGCGCCAGAACCGTCAACGCGATTACTGCCGCTGCGCCGATGACGACGCCGGCGGCGAAGGACACCGCGATCACGGTCGGCATGCCGCGGTGGCGGCGTTTCACGAATCCGCCCAGCCCGCCGACATGTGCGCACAGCGCGACCGCCCCCACACCGCTCACACCGACCACCAGGAAGCCGATCACCGCAGCAGCGACCGTCGCCGCGACCAGAACCCGGATTCGGTAGCGGTATGCCAACAGCCCCATCGGCACCGCGCCCAGCAGCCCCAGCGCCCCCGCGTGCGGAAGAACGACCGCGATGATCGCGGTCGCGGCGGTAAGCGCACCCATCACCGACGCCTGAGCCAGCTCGCCGGGTCGCAGCGATCGAGCCGGGCCACCCACACCTGCCGTTAGCCCATGCCGTTGGTCAGCATCGACGCATATTCCCATAGTGCCAGGGTATAAACGGGCCGCTGAGAAGCCGCTGAGAAGGGCCGCCGAGCCCGAAGAGCCTCACACGCCGGTCCCGCGGCATTCGGGTTAGCTTCCATGTAAACAAGATTCGTGAAGATTGTTGCCCACTGCGCGACCGTGGCGGCGTCCAGGGTGGTCTTTGGGGCGTGCGGATCGTCGATCGGCCCGCGCGTGGATAGCCAGGAACCAGCGAGCGCTGCAGCGCCCGGGTGGCACGTCCACGCTCGGCACGGATTTCGTCGGCACGGGTAAACGCGTCGTCAGTGCTGAAGGCGCAATGAGCCACCCGGTACGTGCGGTCTCAGCGACCGCGCTTGCCTTCAGCTCAGCCGGAATGCGCAGTGCCCCCGTCGATCTGCACGTGGCCCCAAATGATTCCCTCAGAGATACGCCGCCAGCCTAGGTAACCCCCACCGCCGTACCCGGGCGCCGGGTGTCGAGATCGGAGCAAGGTGCTGCGATGCCGTTCCAAGGCATTGCCCGGGTAAAACCCGCGTGGTCAGCCCACGCGTGCCACGAGGTGGGCGGCAACCTCCGCGAGACGCTCGTCGAGATAGAAATGGCGGCCGGAAAAGGTGGTCACCTCGACTTCACCGTCGGTGTGTGCCCCCCATCCCTGGGCCTGCTCGACCGTGACCGTCGGATCTGCGTCGCCGAGCAGCACCGATATGGGACAGCTCAGGCGCTCTCCCGGCTCAAAGACGTAGGTCTCAACCGCGCGATAATCCGCGCGCAGCGAGGGCAGAATGAGCCCCGCCAGCTCCGGCTCAGCGCGCAGCACCGCCACCGAGGACGGATCGTTGACCAGCCGTTCTAGATCTGCGAGAAGATCGGAATCCGGCCCCGCATGCAAACGAGCCGAGTGCGCCGTGTCCGGGCTGACCCGCCCGGACACGAACAGCCGGATCGGTTCGCGGTCCTTGCGCCGCAGTCGCCGGGCGACCTCGAACGCGACGGTCGCCCCCATGCTGTGCCCGAACAGGACTAGAGTCGGCGCCTCACCCCAACTCAGGACGTCAGCGGTGACGTGGTCGGCCAGTTCGATCAGATCCGTGACGGGCCGATCATCGAGACGATCTTGCCGTCCGGGATACTGCACCGCGTACACCGCGATCCCGGGCGAGAGCTGTTGGGCCAGCGGCCGATACGCACCCACTGATCCCCCTGCGGCGGGAAAACACACCATTACCACTCGCGCGCCGGGCACCCCTCGCAGCGCCCGCAGCCAGGTCGTGCCTACAACTGGCATAGCGGCCCCTCTCACCACATCCGACCCGCAATCACGGGCGTAAATATTGTTGATAGCACGACGAACGGCGTTTTGCGTTACCGCCGGCCGTGACGCAGGCGAGGCTGTCGTGGATGCTCAAGTCAGGGGCGCAGCATTTCGGCGATGAGGAACGCGAGTTCCAGCGATTGCTGAGTATTCAAGCGCGGTCCCATCGCGGTTTCGTAACGTCCAATTTCAAGGTCAGCTTGCGAAATGTCTTGGGCACCACCGAGACACTCGGTAATCTCTTCACCCGTGCAGTCGATGTGGATCCCACCAGGATGAGTGCGCATTGACCGGTGAACTTCAAAGAATCCTGCCACTTCGTCGAGAATACGATCGAAGTCGCAAGTCTGGTAACCGCTAGACAGCGTGACCGTGTTTTCCTTCATCGGATCGCACTGCCAGATCACGGGATGTCCGGAGGCGCGAACAGCGTCGACTAGCGCCGGCAACACCACGCGAACCGCGGTGTTGCCCATGTGCGCGACGAACGTCAACCGGCCCGCGACACGTTGAGGGTCAAGCCGATCCGCGTATTCGACAACTGTGCCCGGTGTGGTTGTCGGGCCAATTTTGACGGCGATCGGGTTGGCCAGGATTTCAGCCAGGGCAATGTGAGCCCCAGCAAGATCGCCAGCGTGTTCGCTGATCCACAGTAGATGCGAAGACAGGTCGTAGAGTTTGGTCTTGCCAGCCTCGCCCGTGTCCATCCGCAGCAGCGCCCGCTCGTAGTCCAGCACCAGCGCCTCGTGACTGACGAAGATCTCGGTGCTCTCCAAAGAGGGGTCGGTGACACGGCATGCGGACATGAACCGTAGGCCGCGATCAATCTCTGCTGCCAGCGACTCATAGCGGGCGCTGGCAGCAGAGGTGCGCAGGAAGTCCTTGTTCCAGTCGTGCACCCGATGCAAATCAGCTGTCCCGTCCATCGTAAGCGCACGCACGAGGTTCATCGTCGCAGTCGAATTGGCATAGGCCCGCACCAGACGCGCGGGATCGGGTCGCCGTGCCCCCTCCGAGGGGTCGGCTGAGTGCACCAAATCACCGACGTAGGGCGGTATTACGTGCGGCCCGGGCTGGGGCGAACGAGAACGTGCGTATTGCCCGGCGATGGTCGCGACCTTGACCACCGGCATTGAGTCGGCATACGTCAACACCACAGCCATCTGCAACAGGGTGCGAATGTTGCGGCGGATATGTGGCTCGAAGTTGGCCGCGAAGGTCTCCACCGAGTCCCCGCCTTGCAAGAGAAACGCTTCACCACGCGCGACTTGTGCAAGCCGCTGCTGCAAGGTGGCGATTTCGTTGGGCAGAGTCACCGGCGGCACGCTTTCCAGCAGCGCCCGAATTTTCCTGACATCCGCGTCGTTGGGCCAGTCAGGCTGTTGTGCCGCTGGCAGTGCCAACGCATCCTGCAGCCGTGCATGCAGTTGCGGAGGCAGGGGCGGGAGCCCGGGCAGCGCTTCAGTGGGTATATCAAGTCCGACACACCACGAGAGCAGTTGTTGCTGTTGGGGATTCATTGGGTCCGCCGACATCAAATAAGCGCCCCTCCTGGGAAGCCGAGCGTTTTACCGGATATCCGCCCGCGATTGGTGCCGTGGCAAGCGGCGCAGGAACGGATCAATTGGGTTGCTTCGACCAATTCTGGTCAGTCCACTTGGCTCGATATTCTACACTAGTACGTTGAGATTTCATCGACATCGACGACATCAGCGGAACCGCGCTTATGCGGCATTGACTGGAGAACGTCGAATTGGAATCCGGAACCCCTTGTCGCGGCATGCGGCTGCGACCAGGTCCGAGTTCATAGCCACTGGCGGGTCGTCGCGCCGAAGCCCAGTAAGAGAGGTTGGGCCTTCAACGCCGCTACCATCTCGTCACCAATCAACCGCCGGTCAAAATTGGTTGTAGCGCCGAGACTTTCATGATTTTGATCGGAGTCGCTCAGCAACAATGAGACCCATAGATCGGCATATTTACGTCTTTTAACACGTTGCAGACCCGCTTGTTGTTGTCGAAGCTGTCGCACGAGAAGGCTTGGGCATGCGAGGGTCGCCGGATTCCATGTCCATGTTGACCTGGTGCACCGGGCATCGATTGCCGCAACTAAACAGGCCGCGCCCTTATTTGCACCCCGCAGCTCGTACACCCGGCCACGACATTTCCGCCGATGAAACTGCCAACTCAATCCGCAATGCCCGGTGTGTTTGACCCGAGCGTAGCCACGAGCTCGGCTCCTGGTGGTAGCTCGGGTGGTCTGAATCACCACCGTGGAGCTTCGTCAGCACACGGCTCGTGGGCCGGATGAGATCACGGAAAGTTGGTTCAAATTCCCACCCAAGCGACCGCCGGCCGTAGGCTGCGTTCGTGCCACGCAGTCCTGAACCCGCTCGGCAGAAGCTATTAGACGCCGCCCTCGAGCTGTTCGCTGAGCGCGGTATCGCCGCGACCAGCCTGCGCGAAATTAGAATCGCGGCCGGCCAGAACAACACAGCCGCGGTGCAGCACCATTTCGGCGATAAGGATGGACTGCTGCACGCGCTGCTAGAGCGCGAGCTTCCGGCCCTTGTCATGCGGCGTAAGGAGCTTCTGGTGTGCGCTGACGACGCATGGTCAATCGCAGCGGTGTTCGTCTTGCCCTTTGCCGAAATGGCAACCGGGTCGGCGCACCAGCGCAGCGCCGTCCGATTTTTCAGCCAGCTCTTCAACGATCTATCAATGACGTTTGACGAGATCGTGGGCCTGATCGGTGACACTCTGCAGGCCGACGCTTACCAGCTCCTGCAGACCCACTTGCCGCAGCTCCCGAGCAACATTCTGAACGAACGAGTTGCTGTGGCCACCAACAGCTTTCTCCACGCCGCAGCGTTGCGTGCCTCCCCGAAGCATCGCGACCATCTCGTAGACGACGCCACATTCCGCCGCAACCTGGTTGATATGTTCCTCGGAGCCGTCTCCCTTGCGGTTTAGTAATCCATGTTGTTTACTACGGGTACCGCGCCGATCCCGTAGGAGACAACAATGGTGCTTGAGAGCTATGCCGTCATCGATGTCGACACGCATATCACCGAACCGCCCGATGTCTGGACTGCCCGGATGCCGTCCAAGTACGGAGAGCAGATCCCCCACATCGAGCGCATCGATGGGTGGGACATGTGGGTCATCAACGGGGAACCGTTCGCTCGGCCGGGCAATACCGCAATGGCCGGATATGACGGCACGCTGCCCGACGGCCCGGCGACGTATGCCGACATGCATCCTGCCGCCTGGGATCCCACGGCGCGGGTGGCCTTCATGGATGAGCAGAACATTCGTGCGCATGTGCTGTACCCCAACCTGGGTGGCTTCGGAGCGGCGGCCTGGCTGGAGCGCGGCGACCCTGAGTTCGCCCTAGATTGCGTAAAGGCTTTCAACGACTTTCAAACCGATTTCGCCTCAGTGGCCCCCGACCGGCTGCTGCCGATCGTGTCGGTTCCGTTCTGGGACATCGACGCCTCGGTAGCCGAGGTCGAGCGAGCCCTGAACAGTGGTCACCGCGGGGTGAACTTCTGCAACGACCCGCGAGTCCATGGTCAACCCGCGTTGTGGGACCGTCACTGGGACCCGATTTGGAGCATCGCGCGCGACGCCGAGGTCCCTGTCAACTTTCACATCGGCGGCGGACGCATCGCCGAGCAAATCTTTAACGGAGTGGAGATGGGCTTCCGGGCCAACTTCTCCCGGATGTCGTCGTTGCTGTGGGCCGACAATATGCGCTGTATCTCAGACCTCATCCACGGTGGTGTGTGCCACCGCTTCCCCGACGTGAAGTTCGTGTCGGTTGAAAGTGGCGTCGGCATGATTCCCGCCGCATTGGAAGCTTTCGATTGGCAGTGGCGCAATGGTGGAGTGATCGACGAGCACCCGGAATATGACTTGCTGCCATCTGAGTACTTTCGACGTCAGATATTCGGCTGCTTTTGGTACGAGCAAGCTGTGCTGATTCCTGCGCTGCTGGCGTATCCGGAAAACATGTTGTTCGAGACCGACTTCCCCCACCCGACCTGCCAGCACCCTGGTCCCAAAACGCCGGCGACCGGACCCGCGCAATACGTCACCGAATCAATGGCCTCCCTTCCAGACGACATCTTGCGAAAGGTGCTGTCCGACAACGCCGCGAAGCTCTACAAGATCGCGTTATGAGCATCAGTGACCAGCTGACCGACTGGTTGAGCGATGAGCTTGCCACGACGGTCAAGGTGGAAAATCTACACCGTACTACCGTCGGATTCTCGCGGGAGAATTGGCTGTTCGACGCAATCTGGGACGGTACCTTGCACCGGCTGATTGCCCGACGAGATCCGGCTGGCAGCGTCCTCAGCACTGACCGACGGATCGAATGCGCCGTGCTGGAGGCCTTACGGCACACCGATGTACCCGCTCCCGTCCTGCGCTGGGCCGACCCAGACGGCAGCCGCCTGGGTCGGCCGGCGTTAATCATGGATTTGTCGCCCGGGCGGTGCGATGGTTTTGTCCTCAATGGGAATACGCCACTGACTGAGCGCCTGACGATTGCGCACCGGATCTACGATCGACTCGCCGATATCCACCGCGTCGACTGGCGCGCCATAGGATTGGGCCGTCACCTCGCGAACCCGGGAAATCAGGCAGCTGCCGCGGCGTTGGACCACTGGGAGGCTGAGCTCGACAAGATCAAATTCGAGCCCGAACCCGAACTAGCATTTGTGCTTTCCTGGTTGCGCGACACAGTTCCCGGCAACGAGGCTGTGACCCTGGTGCATGGCGACTTCAAACCCGGCAATGTCCTGCTCGAAGACGGCGACGTCACCGCCGTCCTCGACTGGGAGACCGCACACCTGGGTGATCCCCATGAAGACCTCGGCTGGATCACCAACCCACTGCGGGCCTATGAACACACCATCGCCGGCTCCTGGGAGCCAGATGACTTGTTGCAGCGGTGGTCTGAGCAGACCGGCATCGTGGTCAATCTGGAGCGGGTGCAGTGGTGGAGGGTGCTGGCCAATGTGAAGCTCATGGTCATCGTGCTGACGGGCCACCACTCATTCCTGCAACAACGTTCAGATCGCGTTTTCCCCAACCCGGTTCCGATGTATGCGCTTCTCCTCGACCAGATCGGTGCGTAATGCGGCCGACTGTCTCCGAACAACTCGCTGGTGTCGCCGCAATCCTGACAGACGTCATCGCGGACCGACTTGACGACGCCTACGCACGCGACGTTCTGCTGGGCGTCGCCAGTACCCTGAAGACACTGTCCGAGACCTGGCACGCCATTCCCGAATTCCTCAGGTGGGACAGCCTGCGAACCGCTGCCATCCTCGAACTTGTCGGACAGGCCGTGCCCCCGCATCCCCTCGATTCGTCTGACATCCGCGCGCTGGAGCAGCATCACATCGAGGTCAGGGAACGGCTGGAGCAATCGATACCGATCATTGTCAAAAGTACTGCAGGGCGGTTGGCGACGGCCGCTTACTTCCGGGAACGGGTTGAGCGCTTCAGTTGCGTTGGCCGCGAGAAGTTTTAGTTGAGGAGTTGACTTGCTGACCGCGCTTGATGATTCCCCATGGCATCAGATTCCGGCCACCTTCGATCATGTCGGCACCAGCGACCCCCGGTTCTTCGACCGCTTCTGGTTTGCTGCAGCCGACCCCACCACGGGGCGGGCATTGCAGTTCACCATCGCGGTGTACCAAAACATGAATGTCGTCGACAGCGGCTTCGTCGTCATCGACAACGGCACCCAGTACAACGTGCGCGCATCCCGACAGTTGCGGCCAAGCTACGAATTCGCCTGCAGCCCAATGCGGGTAGATGTGGTCCGACCGATGCAACACCTTCATCTGAGCATTCAACCCAACGACGGGCAAGTCTGCGGCGAGCTGGACTGGATCGCCGAGCTGCCCGCCCAAGAAGAACTCCCCCACTTCAATCGGGTCAATGGCCGCATCGTCGAGGACTACCTTCGTTACGACCAAACCGGCTCGGTCAGCGGCTGGCTGAACATTGACGGAAAACGCGACCGGATCGACTCCTGGTGGGCATGCCGCGACCACTCCTGGGGTGTGCGCTCGCGGGTCGGCATCGCCGAACCGGTCACCGGCCCCAGCCTCACTCCCCACGGGTTTGGGTTTGCGTTCCTGTTCTTTTCAACCGATACCCACGGTGGTCACATCCAAATCAGCCAACTTGACTACAGCACGGACGTCACCATAGAGATACTCCAAAAGGACAGCCGGGCAAGCCTTTCCGCCGGCATGTTAGCCATTGACGCCACCTTCGTCGACGATGGACGACCGCGGCGCTTTGACCATGTCCGATTCGACATGACGACCAGCAGCGGAGAGCCGCTGACCGTCGACGCCACGGCAGCAGGCCCGGCCGTCGCAATGCAAGGCCTCGGCTACGGCGGCTACAACGATGGGCACGGCCACGGCATCTACCGCGGTACTGAGCACCTCGAGGTTGACTCCTATGACGTCTCCCACCCCACCGACATCATCCTGCCTGACGGAACAACCACGCGGCCTATCCACCGAATCCAGCCGGTGCACATCGTCATGCGATGTCCTGGCGCAACGAGCCGCGGCACCGGCAGTCTCACCTTCATCGCGGAACTTGACACCGATCCCGACGGGCACCTCCGCCTGACCAACAACCCCCACGCGCATCCACGCCACCAACTGAGCGCCAGACGCTGACTGCTGTTGAGAGGGAAAGGCATATGTTAGCTAAGGAGGGGCTCACCCCCGATAAGCCTCCGTTGGTCTTGCTGCACGGGTTGGGCATGACAGCCGAAAGCGCCTGGCAGGAGGTAGTTCCCCTGGTGTCCCCGTACTACCGGGTGTTCACGCCGAATGCGCTTGGCCACCCCGGCGGGCCACCGGCTTGGCGTCGGCCGGTCACGATCGGTGATGTGGTCGACGCGGCGCAGGAGTATTTCGACCAAAATGGGCTTGATCGGCCACACCTCGCCGGCAATTCACTTGGCGGATACGTGGCGATCGAATTGGCGCGCCGCGGCCGAGCGGCAACCGTCTGTGCGCTTTCGCCCGCCGGCTTCTGGACCGCCGGCGACGGTCAACAACCACAGTTGATGAAGAAGTTCAAAACAGCCCGAACGATGGCTCGCCTCACGCGAACAATCAACCCCTTGATGTTCAGGTCAGCAAGATTGCGTCGGCTCACGATGCGCGACACCGCCCGCCACGGTCATCGCCTTACGCCTGCGCGAGCCCTCAACATGTGCACCGACTTTCTTGCGTCGCCAGCGATTATCGACATCATTGACGGGAGTTGGGAGATTGCACCATTGGACCCACTCCCCTGTCCGATAACCATCGGCTGGTCGGAATCGGATGCGACGCTTCCCATGGACAGCTACGTGGATCAAGCGCGAAAACGCCTGCCGCGAGCCGTGTTCGAAATCCTCCCCGGTGTTGGCCACGTGCCGATGTTTGATGACCCGCAGCTCGTCGCCCGAATGATCCTCACTGCAACCGGAGCAGACTCGAACCGCAAGTAGACCGAACGGCACGGCAGGCCTGAGTACCTGCCTAAGCCTAGGGCCTGAATGAGGTGCAGAGGTAGTTGTCGGCGAACGCATCACCGCTTCGCTGGTCGCCGCGCAGGGTCAGCCCGCTGGCGGCAAATAGGTCCGACATCGAAGCTGTTGTGCTCGTCCAGCCCTGCCGTCGCAGATATCCGGCTAGATCACTCCGGTCATCTTGATATGCAAGCCCTTTCATATCGATGTTGAGGCCGAAGCTTTGCCATTGCTCGGCAATGTGGCGCGCTCGGTACCGGACCTGCTCCGAGGCGGTGTCGTCGACGTCGACGAACACCGCGGTACCGACATTGGCGGCCGTATCGCTCAGAGCGGTCATGTTGCGGACCCTGAACACTTCCGCTGCCAGGCGGCTACCGTTTGCGCTGAGCGCCGTGATGGTATCCAGGAGCCGATCCTGGGCACCCGATGGCAGGTAGGCTAGCAGTCCCTCGGCAACCCACGCGGTCGGCTGAGCACCGTTAAAACCTGCTTGCCGCAGGGACGCATCCCAGGCCTTTCGCAAATCGATACCCACATAGCGGATCTGGATAGACGTTACGACTCCTAGGCCTGACAGAGTGGCGTCCTTGAAGGCAACGACCCTTGGCTGATCGATGTCGAACAGCATGGTGTCCTCCGGTAAGGCCAGTCGATAGCCGCGAGTGTCCAGACCAGACGCGAGCAACACCACCTGACGGATGCCCGCCGCACACGCATCTAGGAGAAAGTCGTCAAAATAGCGGGTACGAACCGCCAACGCGTTAGTCATCGGTTGCCATCCCAACCCCGCGTCGTCGCTTTCACTCGGCAGTTGCCGTGCTGCCCACCGAGTGAAGAAGTCGATGCCGACGGCCCGCACCAAAGGCTCGGCGAGATAGTCGTTGATGATGGCGCCCGGCGCATTAGTGGCCGCAGCCCGAGCGGCGGCCGTCATGGTGGCGGTGACCCCCACACTCGACGACAGGTCCCAGTCGTCATTGTCCCACCGTTGCAACGTCTCCCCCTTCTTAGTTCCGGATCGCCCCCATGACATTCAGTTGAACAGTCTTGTGGCACCTAACAGCGGCGGCGATAACCCGCATACAGTATTTGTTGGCGCATCACTCAAGGGAACCCACGTTCACATGATCGTCAGCGGTGCCGCTGGCAGACCCTCTGTACCACAGTGTAATTGGTATTATCCCGAGGGTGGATTAGCACCGTTAAGCGTGCCCAATCATGCAAAGACTAGGACCCACTTTGGCACCGAACCTGAATCTCGCGGCGACCAAGCTGCTTACGCTGATGAGCGGGGCCTGGATGACACAGGCCCTCGCCGTGGCCGCCGATCTGCGTCTGGCCGACCATCTCGCCGACGGGATAAGCACCCGCGAGCTGGCGAACCGCGTACTGGCTGACCCCAGCAGCTTGACCCGGCTGCTGCGCTATCTGGCGAGTGCGGGCGTGGTGAAGACAGTCGGTGATCGATTTGAGTTGACCGAAATCGGGCAGCTACTACGAACTGACTCTGCGCATTCCATGCGCCCTCTGGCATCGCTCTACGGAGGAACGTTCTACCGATCCTTCGCCGAGCTCGGCCAGGCAGTCCGGACTGGACACGACTCCTTCACCTCCGTCTTTGGACAACACCACTTCGACTACTTCGCCGACAGGCCCGAACTGTGCTTCGCCGAGGCGATGGCCGCCAGCGCAACGATGTTTGGTGCGGTTGCGGAAATCGTGGACTTCACCGGGGTACATGTGGTCGTCGATGTCGCCGGCGGCAATGGCGAGTTGCTCAAACACATCCTGCATGCCGTCCCCGAAGTGCGCGGGGTTGTGTTCGAGCGGCCACACGCAATAGCCGCTGCGGAAAGCAATCTCGCGGAATACCGCGCGCGGTGCAACTTCATTGCGGGCGATTTCACCTGCGGAGTGCCAGATATGGGTGACGTCTATCTGCTCTCTCGGGTACTCCATGATTGGGATGACCACCAGTGCAAGACGATTCTGCAGCAGTGCTCGGCAGCAATGAGGGCGGGCTCCCAACTGATCGTCGTGGAGCGACTGCTGCCTGATGACGATCTACCTTCTCTGGCTGCCGCATGGGACATTCACATGTTGTGCAACGTCGGTGGCCGGGAACGAACCGCCGACGATTACCGCGCTCTGTTCGAGGCGGCGGATCTGACCATTCACGCCCAACACGAGCTGCCGCTGGACTTCGCTCTGTTACACGCAACGAGGGCCTGACGATCTCCGATCGATCTCCCTTCAGAGACCACGCGCAGCCGTCGGGCGAAACGCTGAACCTGGTTGAAGAGAGTGCATTCAAACGTTCGATCAGTACCGGCGCGCAATACCGAATGCGATTGCGCTGCAGCAATTAACGGGCACCCGAGAGGTCGCGTGCTGCCCCATCCCCTCTAGCACCGAGCATCGCGGGCTCTTGGTATCGGAATGCGCAGTTTCGGCTACGCAATTGCGCGGCGCGCCTGGTGGATGCGTTGGCCTCGCCATAGCCGGTGTATCCGCCGATGCGCTGCACAACTTCGAAAAAGAAGTCCTCACCGATCGGCTCTGTGTGGAAATGATAGAACTCGCCGCCGGCAGCATCCCTGTCGTAAAGCACGCCGTAGCGACTCATCCAACCTAACTGGGATGGACGCATGTCAAAGCGCGCCGCTAGGTCGTCGTAGTAATTGGCCGGACTTGGTAGAACGCGGAAGCCGCCTCGTTGCATGTGCTCCGCCGCGGCCAAGATGTCATCTGTGCCGAAGGCGATGTGCCCGACACGGCCAAGCCTCGGTTGCACTGGCAAGGCAAGAGACGGCGCGCTGGTTGGGACAGTCTCTAAAATGATCCTCAGGCCTGATCCTTGACCGTCCTCAAGTGTTAGTGCTTGTTTGTGTCGAAGCCCGGTGGGGTCGGTGATATCGACGGCCGGCAGAGCCGTCATCCCAAATAATGATCGGAGCAAGAGCACTGCCTCCCCCCGATCCTTCTCGGGGATTACCAGTGAAAAGTGGTCGACTCCGGTGAGAGACATCTCGTGCTTCGAGCGCGGTGCGCCGAGGGCATCGTTTCGCGGTCGCCAATGTTCATCATTTCGCCGGTCGAACAAGTCGAACCACGCCCCGTCGGCGATCTTCAGCCGGACGACGTCAATAGCGTCGTCAACTGTGCGCCGGACTGTGCGCAGTGTTTGCGTGCTGACTCCGAGAGCGGCAGCTCGATCCTTCCACTCGCTCACACCATCGCACCGGATTCCAATGTGAGCTAATACGGGCAGTGCGGGAAGGCTCAGTTGGCTCTCGACAGTGATGCTCATTTCGCCGTGGTTGCGCGCAATCGGGCGTTGTTGGTCCGAGGGTGGCGTGAGTCCGAAGCCGAGCTGGTGCAATGTTTGGCCGATTGTCTTGGCCTCGTTGGGTGGCGCACTCAAAGCTACAGATGCAACCTCTGCCACGAGCGTGGGTCGCGGAGCAGAGAAAAGCTGTACGCGTGGGTATCTCGCTGCCACGCGTGCAACCTGTTCCTGCAGATACAGCAGCGAGCGGTGTCCGTCTTTCGCGGTGCGCTTCGGACAGGCCCGTCGGAACTCGTCGTTGAAGACCTCTAATGACCACGGACCGTGGTACCCCGAGCTCAGTAGTTGGGTCGCGAATGATGTCAGATCGAATTCGCCTTGCCCGGGGAAGCATCTGTGATGGCGACTCCACGGCAGGACACCTAGCGGCAGGTATGGCGCGTCGGCCAGTTGGACATAGAAGATCTTGTCGTGGGGAATGTCGGCTATCCCATCCAAGTCATTACCGTGGGCGAGGATATGGAAGCTATCCAGACACGTACCAAGTGCCGGATGGTCGACTTGCCGGACTATGTCCCAGGCGTGGCCGTAGGTGTTGACATGCGTACCCCATGCCAGGGCCTCGTAGGCCAAGTAAATCCCCTGTCGCAGTGCGAGATCTGCCACGCAGCCAAGTTGGTCGACCAGCAGTCGGTCGTCGGATACGGCCGAGGGCAGCACAGAGGAGCACACCAGCAGGGTGGTGACGCCGAGTTGTTGCATGACATCGAATTTGCGTTGTGCGCGCGCGAGGTTTCGGCGGAATTGTTCCGCATCGATCGTATCGAGGTTGCGGAACGGCTGGTACAGCTCAATGGCGATGCCGAGGCCGGCCGCTCTACGGCAAATTTGGGCCGGCGTCAGGGGACACCCAATTAGATCCTCTTCGCACATTTCGAAGCCATCAAACCCGGCATCGGCGATCGCAGACATCTTCTCCTCGAGGATTCCGCTGAGACATACCGTCGCGATGGCTGTCCTGATCGGTTTGCGGCCCACCGCCGAAGTCGGCGCCGCGCTACTGCCAGGATGTGCGCGATGACCGCTGGCATTGGGTTGCGTGTGTTGCAGGCGTTGTGATGAGAAGTCATTACAAGAGCTCACAACTCGGTGGGTGGTTGATTGCACCGGTCACTCCTCGTTCGCCACGACGGGCCGAAAGCGCTGCTGGTCAAATTCAATCGATGTTGCCTGCGTCGGCCGCATCGTGGGCGTCGGTACCATCAATCGGTTGGCAGCGGGCCGTTGCAAGAATTTTGCGGTCACCAAGAGTCCCACTTACGTGCTCATAAAGGGTCAGTTCTGCGTCCGATGCGCCATGTTATGGTTCGGCTCGAACCGCTGCGGCATCATTAGGCGAACAGTCAGTGAAACTAGGCTTATATCAACGCTTTCGGAATCCGAGGCCATGCGGTTCTCCGTGCGAACCGTCTAGGCGAGACGCGGTGAGCACACTGATTGGACTCCGACCGCGGGCCGACACCACGGGATCGAAACACGTTGTAGTTGCGATCATTTCGGTAAGTACGAGCAACTTGCCGTCGAGCGCATCGTGATGTGCTCAGTGCCACACCAGTTCTAATGGTCACCATGACGCTCGAAATCGTTAATGCGGTCACGAGCCGGTCCATCAGGGTTGCGTGCGATGGGTAGTCCCGCGGGGTTCCCGGTCGAGCGGTGCACGACCGATTGCGCCGGCATCAATGCCTGTGGGGGGTTATCTGGTTCGTGTATATTCCCGGTCTTGCCGGGATGCCCAGGATCCGGGCTAGCAGGATCGCCACTGACACGGTGGGCGGCGGGGTTTACGGCCAGGTGACGGGTATCGGGTAATGCCGATAACGATGCTCGCAGAGAATGGTGCATTTGGTCCGGTTTGCCAACCATGTTGGCGTCGGAATGGCCCACGGCGCCAACGGGATCGCTCGTCTTCACCAGCGGCTCCGCCTTGTTGGCCTGATGTTCTTGCGGTACCGACTCAACGGTGTCGGGCAGCGGCACTGGGCGTTTCGCTTCGCGGCCCGCAGCGTCCGCGCCGTCTTGGTGAGGTGGGGGCGCGGGGTTGGTTTCGGATTCGGGGATCAGAATCTGTCCGTGGACATCGACCGCGGGCAGTTCGTGGCTTTCGCCGGCGTGGTGGACGGTCAGGGTGACGCGTGCTGCGCCATCGAAAACGGCGTACGAACGGGGAAACTTGGCATGAGCCGTCATTCTCGCGCCCTGGCCGAGGATGTCGACGTGGCGCTGCCGGCCGGCGCCCCCGACCCCGCCCAGTAAGCTGGCTTGAAAGTTCGGGATCTTCAACAGCGGGCCAAATAGTAATCGTGCGCCACCCTCACGCGCTTTGATGCGTTGGCTGAACACATTGCGAGTGACGTCATTGAGCACGTAGGCGTTGCCGCCCTCATGTTCGATCGTCCTGAAATCCAGGGACTGGACCTCGGCCCGACCTGTGATTCGCAACGTTCCTTGCCGCAAAAATTCGACGTCCTTCCCGGCCTCGACCCTCGTCATGGCGCCGAGCTTGCTCGCGAGGCGGGTGTCGGTGAGGTGACTGTTCACCTGGTCAGCAAGGTGCGGGATGTTTAGCGGGCCCAAGCTCTCGAGCGTACGCGCGCGGAATTCGGCCCCGTCGGCAATGTTGCGAATAATGCTGTCCGTGCTAAGGCCACGCGGAGGCAGTCCTGAATCTCCTTGTGCACTATGGGGTTCCGGGTGTGGCGCGGACGCTTGAGTGTGGTCACCGGCCGCGGCTGTGCCGGCGGGCGGTTGGTCATTCGGAATAATTCCTTCGCGCGGCACGTACCAGGAGTTCTTCTGCTTGTCTGGCGGTGATTGTCGGGTGGTGAACTCAACTTGGGCGGTGCCGACGTGGCTGATCAGACCGTCATTGTTGGGTCCTTCGGAACTGGGCCGACTCATGTGGGCCTCGATAGTGGCCGTGCCAACGTGAGTAAGTGTCGGAACCTTTTTCCGGAACAAGGTTCCGGTAGCCGTGTTTTCGGTGCGGACGCGAACGCCTTCCGTGCTGGTGCTACCGGTGAGACGTCCCAGGGCAGAGACGTTGATGGTGTCACCCGTCGGCAACAGGTCACCCTGAAATTGCACGTAGCCTTGCCAATTGCTGGTTTCGATGCGCGAGTCCCCGGTGGACACGGACTGTTGGCCCCCGCTGTAAAACTCAGTCGTGGCTTTGTCGTCGGTGGCAGTTATCGCGTCAATATGGCCGCCAAGCACAACCCGTCCACCTGGCACCGCCGTCAGGTGGATCGTCTCGGTCTGTCGACGGCTGTAATCCCCCAAATTGCGCTGGATCTCCATGGCCTTGATGTGGCTCGCGAGCTCTGCCCGCACCGCCGACCAGTCGTCGCCGAAAGTGGCAATGCCCTCGGGAGCCATCGCGTCCAAGACGTGGGCTGCCACCAGATCCTCGTTCGGAGTATGCGAATTGCTGTCGGTCTCAACGTGGTCAGTGGTCGGTTCGGCACCAATATGTGGCCGAATTTTGACGACGGCCTGGTTGACACCGAGTTCGGGGTTTTCGGCATCCGCGCCGTTGCCGCCACGAGTTCGAGTAGTCGACGCGTCGGCGGTGGGAGTGTGCTTGGGGTAGGCAAACACACCGCTGAGCCGGACCGGCTGGGGCTCTTCGGGAATTCCCCTGAGCTTCTTGCCTGACACGTGTTGTGTGTAGCTGATTTCGAAGTCGATCGGCTGGCGAACCAGCTGATGCCCCTCGACCGTCCTCAGTCGGGTGGGAATCCGGTGCTCGGTCTCATCGGTGACGACGGCGACGTCGACGGCGCTCAGATGCCCAACGCCTTCGTCGGCGCGAGCCGCTCCGCTCGCCTTGGGGTGCACCGATCCTGTGTGGGTGATTTGCACGCTCACTGAGCCATGGGGGACGGGGATCTGGACTCTGCCCCCAATGACCCTGCGCAACTGGTCGCCGTGGATTTGCGCAGTGGCCGATTGCGACTCGCTGGACACGTCGGTCTCGAATTTTTTGGCGGTGCCGACATGTTGTGTGTCACCAGGGTCGCCGCCGCGCACTGGTCGAACCGCAACGGTAATCTTGCCGCCCGGCACAGGTATGTCGTGGGTCCACACTTGGCCCGATTGGTGAGTCAGCCGAGCGACAATCACATTGGGGCCGAATTCGTTTGCCATACCTGTGATCGCATCGTTGCCCCGGGCGCCGAGCGCCGGGAAGAGATCGTTTCGGATCGCCTCGACAAGGCCACTGGCCGGGTCGACACCGAGCAGCATGTCAGATGGATGCCAACCGGGCTGCAATGCATGCGCCGGCAGTTCTGACGCTTCGGTCACCGGCGGTGGCGTCCAATCAAGCGTTGTGCGAACTTGTTCGGAGGGCTCCGGCGAGTCGGTCGAGTCGACCGCATCTGCGGCGCCACCCGAGATGGCTTCGCCGGTCTCTGCGACAACGGGCGGCGTCATGCTATCGGAGGTCTCTTGAGGAACAGGCCCACTGTCACTGTCCGCCGTCTCCCGCCGACTCGACACGAACGGCGACCCATGCGCAATCAGCGGTGCCAAACTATCGAAAGTCTCCTGACGAACAGGCCCACTGTCACTGTCCGCCGTCTCCCGCCGACTCGACACGAACGGCGACCCATGCGCAATCAGCGGTGCCAAACTATCGAAAGTCTCCTGACGAACAGGCCCACTGTCACTGTCCGCCGTCTCCCGCCGACTCGACACGAACGGCGACCCATGCGCAATCAGCGGTGCCAAACTATCGAAAGTCTCCTGACGAACAGGCCCACTGTCACTGTCCGCCGTCTCCCGCCGACTCGACACGAACGGCGACCCATGCGCAATCAGCGGTGCCAAACTATCGAAAGTCTCCTGACGAACAGGCCCACTGTCACTGTCCGCCGTCTCCCGCCGACTCGACACGAACGGCGACCCATGCGCAATCAGCGGTGCCAAACTATCGAAAGTCTCCTGACGAACAGGCCCACTGTCACTGTCCGCCGTCTCCCGCCGACTCGACACGAACGGCGACCCATGCGCAATCAGCGGTGCCAAACTATCGAAAGTCTCCTGACGAACAGGCCCACTGTCACTGTCCGCCGTCTCCCGCCGACTCGACACGAACGGCGACCCATGCGCAATCAGCGGTGCCAAACTATCGAAAGTCTCCTGACGAACAGGCCCACTGTCACTGTCCGCCGTCTCCCGCCGACTCGACACGAACGGCGACCCATGCGCAATCAGCGGTGCCAAACTATCGAAAGTCTCCTGACGAACAGGCCCACTGTCACTGTCCGCCGTCTCCCGCCGACTCGACACGAACGGCGACCCATGCGCAATCAGCGGTGCCAAACTATCGAAAGTCTCCTGACGAACAGGCCCACTGTCCGCCGTCTCCTGACGCTCAGGCGCATTCTCGCCCCGCCACGGAGTCTGCGCAACGCCTGACGTTGGACTCGCGATCAGCTCGTAGGCTTCCGGGTCGTCTCTGATCGTATCGTCGACGATGTAGCTGATGTTGCGGGAGCGTTCCAACCGTACCGGCGGCGACGAGGCGGCCTGGGGAGGAGGGGCAGTCACCTCCTTCGGCGCCTCACCGCCTTGGTGCTCGGTCGGCTGCGAAGCCGGAGGCGCTGTGGGCAAGGAGGCTTTGCCGGTGGTCTCCGACGACTTGGGCGGCTGTTCGACAAACCCAGCCGGTTGATCACGGGTAAAGGCAGGAGGGGCAGTCACCTCCTTCGGCGCCTCACCGCCTTGGTGCTCGGTCGGCTGCGAAGCCGGAGGCGCTGTGGGCAAGGAGGCTTTGTCGGTGGTCTCCGACGACTTGGGCGGCTGTTCGACAAACCCAGCCGGTTGATCACGGGTAAAGGCAGGAGGGGCAGTCACCTCCTTCGGCGCCTCACCGCCTTGGTGCTCGGTCGGCTGCGAAGCAGGAGGCGCTGTGGGCAAGGAGGCTTTGCCGGTGGTCTCCGACGACTTGGGCGGCTGTTCGACAAACCCAGCCGGTTGATCACGGGTAAAGGCAGGAGGGCAGTCACCTCCTTCGGCGCCTCACCGCCTTGGTGCTCGGTCGGCTGCGAAGCAGGAGGCGCTGTGGGCAAGGAGGCTTTGCCGGTGGTCTCCGACGACTTGGGCGGCTGTTCGACAAAGCCAGTCGGTTGATCACGGGTAAAGGTAGGAGGCAGGTGCGAGTCATGTTGCCGCGAACCTTGAAGCTCGGACAGCGGAATAGCAACTTCGACGGGAAAATGGCCGGATTCGTGCACGGTGGCCTTCGATCCTCGTATGGTCCCGTCGATCCGCACCCAGCCATCGAATACCGCCATCGGTTGGTCGAATTTGGTGGTTACTGCCACGCGGTGCTGGTTGCGGACGCGTTCGCCGACGCGCTTGGTCCGGTTTGTGCCCCCGATCGCCTCACCTAACACCGTGCTGTCATTAATGTGGTCGCCACGGCCCCCGGCTGCGGCCTGTAGAGAGGTTTGGCGGTTGCGCTCGACGGTGACCGCTGAGCCTTCGGTGAGTTCAGCACTTGGGCTGGACAACGTGTTGATTACCCGCCGGAAGGTCAACTTTTCTATGTCGGCCGTAAAGGCGTCGGTGCCGCGATGAGCCAGCGGGCTGTGCTGGGTCATGCCAGGCAGGCTCGCGCGGACTCGATTGAGGTGATACCAGCCAATCGCGTTCTGACGCAGCCCCTTCCAGTCGCTACCGTGTGCCCGGCGTCCCATCGAGTCGAGCATTCCGTGGAAGCCGCTCAGGTTGAGATTGGTGACCCTGTCCATGCTGCCCAATCCGCGCAGAGGCACGGTTTCTTCCCGGCTTCGACCGCGCGGGATGGCCGGCGCAGGTGTGCCTGACTCGGTCATGCTTCCTTTGGAACGTTGTTTTGCGCCGAAGGGCCACCAGGTCGATTTGGTGACCGAGTTGCGCTCGGCCGGGGGACCTTCACCCCAGATCCGCGCTGGGGGCGCCCATACCTCCTTGCCAAGGTAGTCCGTGGTTGGCTCGGTCTCGAACTGTTCCATGAGCACCTCGAAGCGGGCGCGCGTCTCGTGCACCGCACCCTTGAATGGTGCATCTACTCCAGGTGCCGAAACTCCTTTGGCAGTGTGCATTTCGATGCGCAGCCGGGCCTGCCCGTTCCAACCTTGGCCGGGCGCGGGGTTCTTCAAAGTGGTGCGCACCCGGAATTGACGGCTGGTGGTCTCGGTATGCGCCTCTCCCCGCGTGAAGGTACCGTCTAGTCCACCTTCGGCCTCGCCGGTGTCCGTACCGCCCTGGCCGCGCAGCCGACCCGGCATCGGCAACTGAGTCGACCAGCTCGCCGCGTCCTGCCGCACCTGAGTGGTGTCGGTTTCGGTGCCGAAATGGAACTCGGTCTCTTTGGTCTGACTGGTAGTGAGCATCATTGGGTCCCGTCGGGAAGCAGCGTCGCTGCTGTGTCTGTCGCCGACCACTTGCGTTTTGGACGCTGTTCCAAGCGGCTCGATGAAGGCATGCACCTCGATCCATGCGCCCGGAATGCCCGCGAGATGATGAACCATCGGCTGCTTGTTGGTCATGAGGTGCAGGTTGGTCTGTAGCGACTCGACCGTGAGCCAATTGCTGGTCTCGGCCCTCGCCCGGTCGGCCATGCCGCCGTACGCCTTCTTGAATGCCGCCAACATCGGTTTGCTGGTGAGGAAGTCGGCGAGCGCCTGTGGTCGCGGATCGTTCGCCGCTGCGGGCGATTCTCCCTCAGACTCTTGTTGCCCGTGCCGGGAATCCGAAGTGCCTTTCCCCGCATCGGGACGCGAGGGTGGCGGGTCGTCAGGAAGCAACCAGAAGTTGGTGACAACGTCTGACCCGCTGAGCCCATGGGTGTCGCGAACACGTGGTGGGCCGCCGCGTTCGGGCGCGGAGTTTCGGGTCGGGTGGCCAGGCAACGAGTGGAGCGTGTCTCGTTCCTCCGGGTGCTGCTTTCCCGCGTCCTGGCTGACAACATCACGAGCCGGAACGACTACTTCCGTTTGATAACCAAGTTTGTGAGTGTCGATCTTTTGCGGAGCATCGCTGGTCCAGTGGCGAATGACACCTTCGACGTTGCCATGGAACCGGGCGGCGGCCTCGGCTGTTTGTCCTCCACTGATTTGGCGGTCAGCACGCTGATTGGTCAACGCCGTATCGTGTGTCCGAGATGCCATCGCAGTGGCCGTCTCGCTCGCATTGGGGTGGGTGACGTTGCCTTGCACTACGGCGTACGTCTGAGTGCGACCCTCGTCGAGGGTGCCGACCGTATTGGTCGGGTCGGCGGTGTGCTCAAACTCGTACTTGGCGACTGTCTCCTTGAAGTGCAGTTGGGATCGCTCCGAAGTGCCGTCCGGAGCGAATTCGATTGTGAGGATGCGGCGGTTCTTGAGCTTTACGTTAAGGATGTTGGGTCGGCCGCCTCGCAACATCCCAGCTATTTTGGGGCGAAGGTTGTCGTCAGAGAAATTTGCGGTGCTCTGGTCGCGGTAGGCGTCCCATGTCTCGTCGCCACCCAATCGACGGATCAACGACTCGACATGATTGAGCCCTTCATCGCCGGAGCGGAAGCTTTCGACTACGTCTGTTCCGCCGAGCACGAGGTTCTTCCCGATGCGAGCGGGCAGTTGCGGGCCGCGGTTGGGTTGCGCGGCCGCCTTCGTGACAGCCTTGTGATCGGCGACCGAGTCCGCTGAGTGTTTAGGCGGGCTGATTGATGCGTCGGTGGTGGGCATCGCTTTGGGATCCGCTGGGCCCGATTTGAGGTAGGCGCGGTAATCAGCCAAAATCGCGTCGGGATCGCTGATCCCCCACAGGCTCAGGTCACGCCGGGCGAGGTCCAGCTCGGCGGCAGTGAACAGACTGTGCTCGCCATCCGGCGAACCCATTGACGCAGGCTGATGCGCGTTCAGTTTTTCGATGTAGCGCTCCCAAGCGCTGAGCCTGCTGCTCGGAGCTCCTTCTCGCTGTTTGCCAATGGCCGTTGGAGATGGGCCGACCCCCGTCGCGCGCCGATCCAGTTCTTGTCCCCACATTTCACGCTGTTCGCGCGTCGGCAACGGAATCGGTTGGCTGGGGCTTTCCGTGTCGGTGAGCTGATGCCGCGTGGGCGGACCTGGCGTCCCCCCTGTCTCGGGTGCAAACTCGCCAGGTGTAATGCCGGGCGCGAGCGACGGTGCCTGATCGGCGGGTCTCAGCGCGAGTGAGTCCGGGGGCGTGGCTGTTTCGGTATCGATCGGCCTTGGCGCCACGGGATCATCGTTGGATGGCCCGTTACCGGGTGCCTCCTGCGCAGTGGCCCGCTGGGCCTGGGTTGGAGCGCTGTCGCCACCGGAAGAAACTGCGACAGGCAGTCCGGCAGATGTCGCATCCGCTGCGCCGTCGTCGGGCGACGGCACAGACGACAGCGACGCCCGAGGGACGTCATCGGGTGCACCAATACTCTCGGGGCCTCCGAGGGATTCGCGTTCCCCGGCGAGCCCGCCGCGCTCGACACTCGGTTGCGGTGCGACGATCGGGTCGGCGTGGCGATCTTCGGCGGCGTTCGAAGCTGGCGGCAGTGTGGCTGGCGAGGAAGCATCGCCGGCTGGCGAATCAAGGTCCGGTTCAGTCGAAGAAGGTCCTGACGACTCAAGCCCTTGAAAATGTTCTGTCGTGCCTGGGGCAAGCGACGGTTGTGTCGCATCGGGTTTGGACGGCTCGCCTTTCGGCGATTCGGCTGCTGGCCGGGGCGGGCCGGCGGCGTCGTCGGACGGGTCGGGCACCGCGGGGACCGGTTGCGCGCGCCCCCGTTCCGGCTCGAATTCGCCACTGCGGAGCTGTGATTGGACCGGCGAACCCTGCCGCTGGGCATCGGCGGTTTCTGGTTGCGGGACCGGCGTCGGCGCGGGCGCGATGTCATCGCCCTGCACCGCAGGGGCGTTATCCGGCGACGGAGGGCCTGCCCCTTCTTGGTGGGCAGAAGGCTGTGTACGGTCGGGCATGCCGGCAGGAGCGGCCGGCGGTACGGCGTGCTCGCCGCCGGTCGACGGCTCGCTGCGGGACTGATCGTGACCGGCGGCCCCAGCCGAGGGTTGCTCGGTCTGCGCCGGTTCACCGGCCACCCGCTCGTCCTCAGCAGGCAGGCCGGACAGCGTCACACCGGTGAAATCGTGGCCAGCGACCGGCTCCTGGCCCGCGGCGTTATCAGATAGCGAGTCCGAACTAGCATCTGAATCCGGCAACGCCGGAAACCAGCCGAAGTCATCACCGGCAAGCCGCCAGGGGGCCGACTGGCCCATGTCGTCCAAACCGTGTGACAGATCGCGATCCTGACCCCACCGCAACGCAGTCGCGATATGGTCCAACGAGAATCCACCGGAGAACAAGTGCGCCGTCGACGGCACAATCACCGGCCGGAATCCGTTGGACTGCAACAATCTTGGCAACAGCAGATAGACGTTGAGTCGGCCGTTACCCTCGGCGAACGGGTGCATCACGTGCAACGTCCGCACGACTCGCGCGATCGCGCGCAGCTGTTCGTGCTCCGACCCGGCCGCGGCGAGATCCTGCTGATACCGGTCGAACACCGCATCAACCATTGCCGGCACCCGATCAGCGCCGAAGGCAGTGGTTAACTGCAGATCGCCGTCATCATCCCTGGTAAGTGTGACGATCACTTCCATCAGTCTGATCGGCGGCACGTCGCGCAACGCGCCCTCGGTCACTAACGGGTGCCCGCTGATGCGCTCATCGAGCAGATCGGCGGCCACCCGGTAGGTACCGACGTGATGATCTGTGCCCGTGCCCCGATCGGTGCCCGTGATCCGGTAATCCTCCTTAGACCTAGCCGCGTGGGCATGCCCGGTCACCAGGGTGTGCATGCGCAGGTATTCCGACCAGTCCAGGCGCCCTTGCAGGACCTGTGGATCGTCAAGGATCAACCGATAGGCCGTTTCCAGATCTTTCTGAAATCCGGGTGATTGGTCGTTGTCATAGAAACTTCCCGGGTTGTCCGGGTGTTGCTCCAGTGCGGAAGCATGATCGGCGCTATCCAGATATATCCGCCAGCGATCTTCATCGGCCACCACCTCGCTTAATCGAACGGGTCGATCCTGCGCGACGTCGGGCCAGTCATGTCCGGTGATACTGCCCAGCCAGGTGCGCACACCTTCGTTCTGGTAGGAGGTCTCGATAAACGAGGCGTTGTCCCCCGGGTCGTAAGCGAACCGGGACTCGAAATTTTCGCCGTAATCGGTTTCCGTCGATCCGTCCGAATCAACTGAATGGCCCTGCGAATCAATACCTTCGGGCTCTGCTGAAAGGGAATCCCCCTCTGACGGGGCTGTGGCCGGGGCACCAGAGTCCCCGTGTTCGTCATCGAACGCGCGCCGCGAATCCATTTGGGCCGGGCGATCATTCGGCCCATCTGCCCCTTCCGTGGGAAGGCTATGCAATCGTGTTGGTGGGTCCGCCGATGGGCCCGGCGCAACCGCCGCACCATCATGTGGTGCGGCCGACTCTGGCCCGGCATCAGCGTCCATGGGCGCCCCATCGTGCTGGACAGCCGGATCCTCCCAAGCCTCACCGGCAACGTCATGGACGACGTCACCGGAAACGTCCGCGGCGGCCTCACCGGGCGGGGCGTCGGCGACGTCATGCGCGGCCTCACCGGCAGCATCACCCGGCACATCATGAGCGACATCACCGGGCGGCGGGGCACCAGGGGCGTCATGAGCCGCCTCACCAGGCGGCGGAGCGTCGGGGCCCTCCGGCCGTGCGGGCGGCGGCGCGGGCGGCCCCGCGTGCGCCGGTGGCGCCGGGTTTGCTTGCCCGTCGCCATGTTTGAGCAATCTACCCTGCACCGGCTCACCAAGATGCGCCGACAACCGCCCGGCCACATTATCGACCCACCGCTGCATATCCTGCGGATCCGGCAACGGAACCCGCACCTTCTCACTCATGTACCGACCGGACTTATCGTTAACCTCCCACTGCCCGGTCTCCGCGTTCCACCCAATCTCACCACTAACCCGCGACACAGGATTCGCATTCACCACCGCACCGGTGTCATCGAACTCCACCGCAATCGTCGGATGCCCCTGCCCATTGATCAGAGCGCGGAAACCCTCCAACTGCTCAGCCGACTCCGGCGGCCCCCCGTGATACGCCACATAGTGCTCAGTGAGTTCCTGATCGGACAACAACGTGCCCAATTGCTCACTGCCAATCCGGATCTCGCCCTCGGCATCCACCGTGTAATGCCATCGCGCATCGGTATGCGACAACAACGCCAGCGGTGGTAAATCAGACAACCGATAAAACACTGGATTAACCCGCGGCAACCCCTGCCCATCAGTCTCCTCAGGCTTGACCCGCTTAGCCCCCACCAACGGCCCATACTCATGATCAAGATCCCCACCAACCACCGGCGCCACATCCCGCTGCACCGGACCCACCACCGCCTCACCGGAGGCGTCATGGACGACCGCACCAGGCGGCGCGGCATCGGGCACGTCATGAGCCGCCTCACCAGGGGCGCCCTGGGCGACCCCACCAGGCGCGCCCTCGGCGACATCACCACGCTGCTGAACCGGCGGCGGGGCATCGAAACGAGCACGGTAATCGGCCAGTAACGCCTCAGGGTCGTTGATCCCCCAGGTGGCCAGATCACGACGAGCGGCATCAAGGCCTAGACGCGTCGCGGGGCCAACACCCTGGTCATGCGCATCGGACAAGGCCTCGTTGTGCGCGTTGTGGGCCTGGACGTAGCGATCCCATGCCGCACTGCGGCTTTCGGGCGCGCCCTCTCGCTGCTTGCCCTTCGCCTCCGAAGGACCCGCACCGTCAGACTGGTCAGCCAACACCGCGTCCCACGCCTCACGCCCGCCGTCGGGCACTACGGGCAACGGCCCTCGCGCAGTGTCGCCCGCACCGTCGACGTTCATCCGCGAGCCCGGCTCATCATCCGCCGGCTGCAGCGCGGCATCATCCGGCGGCGCCGCTACCGGCGTCGGTTCCGCTGCATCACCTCCGTCGGCTTCGGCCGGAGGCGGCTCGGCATCCGCGCCCTCAGGCAGACCGCGAACCGCAGCAGCATCGGAGGGCCGAGCAGCCGATTCCGACGGCGGCGCCCCGGCCGGGCGGCTCTGTGATTGCGGTGGTGGTCGCAGATCGTCGAGACCTCGGGTCAGGTCTCGACCTTGGCTCCACCGCAGTGCGGTGGCGATCTGGTCGAGCGAGAACCCACCGGAGAACAGATCGGCCATTGAGTGGGTGATGACTGGGGAAAAACCGTTGGCCAACAACAATCTTGGCAACAGCAAATTGATGTTGAGGCGACCGTTTCCGTCGTTGTGCGGATGCATCACATGCAGGGTGCGCACCACCCGCCCGATGGCGCGCAGCTGGTCGTGTTCGGTGTCGGCCGCCGCGATGTCGTCGTAGTACTGACCGAAGACCGCATCGATCATGCCCGAGACCTTGCGTTCGGGGAGTTCGGTCCTGATCTCCGGAATCTTTTTGCCCCAGGACGACGAAATCGTGACGATCACGTCGTCGCCGAAGCTTGGTGGCAACGGTTTGAACTTGCCGAGATCGGCCGGGGCCATCGTCACCAGCGGATGACCGTCGACCTGCTCGGTCAACAGGTCATCGGCCGGTCCATCCGCCAAAATCGAATGAAAGACGTGATACTCGTCCACGTCGGCGACCTCGAAATCGCTGTCTGGTATACCGTGCGTTACCTCCCAGTGCATGTCGGAGTACTCCGTCGAATCGACCCGCTGCGTCAGCCTTTTCGGGTTGTTCAAGAACATCTCGAACGCATGTTCCATGTTCGCCTGGAAACCGGGTGACTGGTCCTCGTCATATAAGGATCCCGGGTCATCGCGCTCGACCGCCGCCGCATGATGCTGCGGATCGATGTAGAGCCTCCACCAGTGGTTGGCGGGGACAATGTCGCCCAGCGGCGCCACCTTCCTGCGCGACACGTCCGGCCAGTCATGCCCGCCGATCTGGTCCAGCCACTGCCGCACGGAGCGGTTGTATTCGACCACAGGCGGATTCAGCAGACCCTCGTGGCCGTCAAGTGGCGGGGGTGGCGCCACGGCCTCGACATCGGGATCGGCGTGCGCGGGGGCGTCGTGGGGCGAGGCCGGTTCGGGCGGGATTTCACTGTGCACGCCCTCCGGCGGCGTCGATTGCGACGGCCTGCCGTCGTCATCGCCCGGCGACCCAGCGGTGTCCGGGTCGAGCGCCGCGTCCTCGCTCAGATCATGGCCAACACGCGACACCGCATTGTCGCCGTGGCGTGTGTGGGAGCCCGCATCGTTCTCAGAGGCGAAGGGATCGCGCTCGAGGTCGTTGACATGGTCGGTCCCATCCGAACCCTCGTCGAGACTCGCACCGCCGCTGTGCCGTGAGGGACCGGCCTCACCGCTTCCGCCGTGTAGCACCGTTGGGGCGGAGCCGGTTTCCTGCCCCGGGTGCGGGCGCCGCCCCGAACCGGTCGCATGCGTGTGCTCTCCCGTTGGCGCGTCGGTGGCTGCGTGCGTGCTAGACGCCGCCCCCACGAACCACTCAACCACCGGATTGCCTTTGCGATCCAGCTTCGGCGGCCATGCACTGACGGTTCGGTGTTGCCCATCCAGGGCGTACACCTTCTCGCCGTCAAAGAACACGTTGAAACTGTGTGCCTGCCCCTTGGCGTACTTGATCCCCACCACCGTATGGGCGCCCCCACCCGCCGAGGTCAGCCGCTGGTGAATGCCTTCGGGCGTATCCGAGATCCACGACAGCCCGGTAAATCCGCTCAAATCATCAGTGGTCAGTTGGGCCAGGTGCGCCCGCCCGAAACTCGGTGTGCCCGAGAGCCTGTCGAACACCACCATCGTGACCGGCGCGCAGTTAAGCAGACGATCGCCGGTCGGTGGCACCCGCGGATCCCCGTCATTGTTGACATCCCCAATCCACCTCTGAATGTCCTCGATGGTGCTCTCAGAGTGCGGGAAACCATCACCCGACGATGGTTCGTCGCCTGCCGGCTTCCCTGACTGCGGACCGGGCACGGGCTCCGTAGGCTCATCAGCTTCCGTCTGCATTGGGGCGGCCACCACTGCATCGGCGTCGTCGGGGTCGTGAACGGTGTCAGGCTGTGCGCCGACGCTATCGGCGCGGTCATCACTAGCGGCCGAAGAGTCATCCAGCCCGGCATGCACATCGCCGTCGCGCGTGTCGCCCCGCTCACCGACAGAGGTCGAGTCGGCTGGATCAGGCACGCCGTGCAGCACCGTTGCGAACCGCTGCGGGTCGTCAAACCCATCCCCTGCAAGCTTGGTGGTGGAATCCGCTTCGGATTCCTCGCCACGACCCGGCCGATTCCCGCTGCCGCCAGTCGTGGCTCCCTCGGTGGTCGAGGTCTCCGACGGCCTCGGTGGGGGGGTAGGTCGGTCACCCTTAGGCTCGGCGGTGTCGGATTGCTCAGCCGGATGTTGGCTGCCCTGGCTGTGTTCACCAGCGGGCGATGACTCGTCGGTTGAACGATGACTGTCGTTGCCGGGGAACGGGTGTACGTCATCGCCGTTCGCACTGTCGCGCGGCGGTTTAACGGTGGTGGTTGATGGTTCAGCGTGGTCAGTCCCGGCCGCGGCGCCTGCTGCGGACCTGGTGGGGCCGTCCCCGGTATCGACCAGCTCGGTGTCGTTTCCGATGTGTTTGGTCGTGGACCCGCGAACCGCGTGGGACCCCGCACCATCCTCAGACGCCGGTTTGACCGGTCCCGCCACCGGCCCCTCAGCGGACCGCGCCACCACCGTCGGCTCCGACCGCGAGGACCGCCCGGCACCGGCGGTAGCCGCCGACGAACCACTGGGCTTGTCCGTCGGCGTCGTCCGCGACCCACCACCCGCACTGTCGGACACCGACCCCGACACCCGCGTATCACCGTCCGGTGTCGCCGAATCCGACGACGCGGCCAGACCCCGAACACTGGGTATTTCCGAATCCCCCTCGCCGGCAGCCACACTCGCGCCACCCACCGCGCCGGGGTCCTCCGGGGAAACCGAACCGCTGCCCCCCGGCGCGGACAATCCCGCATCCGGCACCGCCATCGCTGTATCGAGGTGCTCCTCGCGCTGCTGAGCACCGTCAGACACCGGGGAACCCTCGACGCCCCCCGGACTGGTCGAGGCCGGCACAGCAGCCCCCGACGCGGCGGCCAGCGAGGTCTCACCGTCGAGGTGATCCGAGGACATCGTGGCTGGCATCGAACTGTCTGACTCCACACTTCGCGGCAGGCCTGCGGCTTGCTCCCCGCTGGCAGTGGCCAACTCATCGGAGCCGGCCGGCGAAGCCGCATGCTCGAGGGAAAGCTGAGCGGGGGGCGTGGACGCGGCATCCCCCTGATCAGAACCCGGTGTCGACACGATCCCCACACCCGCATCAGGCGCGCCAGCCCCACGATCGACCGGGGCCGGTGGCGGCGGGTCGGCGGCCACCGACGACGAGGCGGTGGTCGAGGAGTCTGCGCCGGTCGAGCCCAGCGCAGCAGCGGCCTGAGACTGCTGATTCCCAGTCGGATTGGCCTCAGCTTGGGATGCGTTATGAGTAAACGATTCGGCCGCACCAGACTTCGCAGTCGGAGTGGCCGCGGGATGGTTGGCGAATCGTGATGCTTGTGACGGCGCCGACCCGGTTGCCGACCCCCGACCCGACGACACCGACCCCGCCGCCGACGAATGGTGGGAGGAGTTGGCCACCGACGCGCTGGCCGCCGCCCCTGCCGAGCCGGCTGCCGACCCCCCCGCCGCCGACTTGGATACCCCAGCAGTCGTCGCCGCCCCGTCAGCACCCGAACCCGAGGACTGCCCCACACTGCCCTGCCCCACACCATGAGTAAGGGTGGAGGTGTTCTCTCCCCCACCCGCCACGGTGGCGGACGCCGACACCCCGCTACTACCACCGGCATCGTGTCCAGCACCAGCCACCGAGGTACCGCCGACAGCCAACAGATCACGCTGCGAGCCCGACCCGGCACCGTTGGGGGATGCCGTCGCCGCGAGCGCCGGCCCCTTCGCGGTCGACGTGGCACTCCCCTGCACTACTGAGCCTGCTCCGTTGGTGTCAATCGAAACTCCCTGCGCCCCAGCAGTATCAGCGCCCAATCCCTCGACCGACGGATCCAAGGTCGCGGTCTGGCCCCCCTCGTCTGGCGGTGGTGCCTGGTCGGGAAATAGCTGATCGCGCGATGCTCCACCAACCCCAGCGTCAGTATCAGCGGTGGTGGGCTTGGTGTCTGGCACCGCTACCGGGTGAACCTCGACATCCCCCGCGCCATGAGCCCCGCCATGTTCGAAGCTGCGGATCCCCCCCGACGGCGCCCCCCCGGCTGCCCCCCCAAAAATATCGGCCGCATCCACACTGCCCCCCGTGGCCACCGTCCCGGCCACATTGGCGACCACACCCACCCCAAAATGAGTCCCCGCACCGCTGAGCGCCTTCCCCACAATGCTGGTGGACTGCCCCACCACATGAGCCAATCCATGATGCACAACCGGACCCACCACCCCACCCACGAGCCCACTAGCAGCAATATCGAGGGTCTGCTGCACATCAAGACCGTTACGAACCCCCTCCAATATCTGGAAGTCCTGGATCAACAGATCCTGCACCACACCCTGGGCCACCGATTCGGCGATACCGGGAAGCAAATGCGCCGCCTGCACCACAGCCGCCTTGAACAACGCTTTGCGCCCCGCCGCAGTCGCCACCTGAGCAAGCAACGCCGCGATCCGATCCCCCAACTCCTCGACCAACTCCCGCACCGCGGCCACCGTGATCGCCTCAATCGCCGGAATCCACGCCAACGACGCACCAAACGTAAAATCCGCTTCCCACAACGCCGTTGCAATCTCATACGCCGCAATCGCCAACGAACTCAAAATCTGCAGTTTGGTGTACTGAATCTGCGTCCCGGTCTGCTCAGCCAGGTTGCCCAACGACGTCATCGATCCGACCAAGTCTTGCACCGACGAATCACCGGACAACAACGACTCAAACTGCCCCGCCACCGCATTCGCCGTCTGACCGGTCAACGACGAGGACACCTGCGACTGCGCCTGCTGCAACGCCGGCGCCGCATCCGACAATTGCTCCGCCGCACTATTCCAATCGCCAGCAAGAGCAAACATCGCCGTCTCATCACCCTGAGGCCACTGCTGACCCGTCAAATACGCAACCCACTGCAACTCCGGCGGAATCTCAATACCCATCCCACACCCTCACCCCCAGGAGATGCTCAAGTCAGCGCAACCGAATTCAGGTGTTGGGTGGTTGGCCGTCAGGCGTCGGATTGGGTTGGCCGTGGGCCCCTTTCTGCGCACCGCTGGTGGCCGCTTGCACCGCAGTAGAGATACCTTCACCCGCGGGCTGAACGAGAGCCTCCGCGATCTGAGTCACCGCACCAGAACTCGAGCCCGACGTTGCGTCGGCAGCAGTGGTCCAAGCGCTCCCGATATCGGTACCCGCCTGCTCCAGGGGCCCGTTCGAATTGCCACTACCACCCGAAGTAGCGAGCGAGAGTTGGTTCCCTGCACCATTGGTGCCGCCCGAGCTAGGCGCCGATGACGGATTGGGCGCGCCGCTATCCGGCCCACTTGACGTCGAAGTATCCGCGACGTCCGAATTGGAGGTCGAGCTCGACGTCGTGGAAGTGGCAGGCACCGCGGGAGTGGCAGGCACCAAGGCGGAGGTCCGACTCGACTCCGGCGTCGTAGGAGTAGTCGACCCTCCGGCACCCGCAACCGCCAAGTCGGACGTCGCACCCGGCGTCGAAGGAATCGCAGGCACCGCGGGAGTGGCAGGCACCAAAGCGGAGGTCCGACTCGACTCCGGCGTCGTAGGAATCGCAGGCACCGCGGGAGTGGCAGGCACCAAGGCGGAGGTCCGACTCGACTCCGGCGTCGTAGAAGTAGCCGACCCTCCGCCACCCGCAACCGCCAAGTCGGACGTCGCACCCGGCGTCGAAGGAACCGCAGACACCGCGGGAGTGGCAGGCACCAAGGCGGAGGTCCGACTCGACTCCGGCGTCGTAGAAGTAGCCGACCCTCCGCCACCCGCAACCGCCAAGTCGGACGTCGCACCCGGCGTCGAAGGAACCGCAGACACCGCGGGAGTGGCAGGCACCAAGGCGGAGGTCCGACTCGACTCCGGCGTCCTAGGAGTAGCCGACACTGGCGTCGATTGGGAACCACCACCAGTCGAAGAACCACCACTGTTACCGGAGCCAATGGTGGTAAGCACGTTACCGATCCCGTTTCCAGACGTCTGGCCCTGTTGGTCCTGTTGGGCGAAATTCTTGGCACTGGCCGTCAACGACTGCGCAATCTGATCAAGTTGCTGGGTAATTCCGGTGATCGAGCTGTTCACTTGGTCGACTTGTGCGAGGTATCCGTTCGAGCCGTTAGCGAACTGGTCACCCGTGGAGTCGTCGCCCCACGGCGTGCCTAGGGCGGCCAGTTGAGAGTTCAGCGAAGTGAACATCTCCTTGATCTGGGAGCTAATGTCAGACACGTTGCTGGCAGCCTTTTGCAGCTCCTGCGTTTCCACGCTGAGTGGTTCAGTCATTTGTGCTACCTCCTCACTACGGGGAATTGTTTGAAATCGTCGAAGCCGTCATCTTCGTCGCTAGCATGTCGGCTCTCGCCCGGCGCGTTACTCCTCAGACCCGTTATCGCGTCGTGAAATGCCGGCGTGTCCGCGACCAGGCGAGACAGAGACAATATTTCGCTGCGTCGGTCGGCTAATGGCGCTTGAAGGGCGATCGTCTGCTGTTCGACGTCTTGAGCGGCCTGGCGCGCGGCTTTCGTCACGTGATCGCCCAGAGCGGCGAGATCGAAGTCTTGCAAATAGCTTTCGTCGATGACCGTTTTGACGACACAATGTCGAGCATCAACCGTGACCTCGACAGTTCCGTTCGCCGCGCTCGCCTTTGCGGTCAGGCTTGACCGTCTTTGTCGCATCGCCGGCAGGTCCTGCAACTGCTCTCGGACTAACGACAGCAAATGGGCAAGATCGTGGCTCGCCGCATCGTTGTTCATGTAATGGCTTCTCCCAGAGGTGGATTGGTTATGCCCGGTAGTCACAACGAAGTTCCCGCAGGATTGCGACGTCGTTGGCGATCAGCTGGTCGATTTGCTCACACAGCGCAGCTCTGGTCATGGGCCGGGCATGAGAGTGGTCGGGGACATACATGTACTCGCCGTCGTCGATCACACGGACCCACACAATGGCCGTCTTACCCGTATCTGGACCCCATTTTCGTGTTGGGCGCCAATGGCTTTGCACGGTCGCGTAAGCCGTCACGTGGCTGGCGGGAACCATCACCTCGGTCGAGTTCCGCCTCGAACGGACGACCAAGTCACCGTTGTCGAACTCCGCACGGCCCTGCGGAAGATACTCGGGTATAACGATACTGGGATATCGGCCAGGCTGACACAATGACAGGTCGTCGCAAATGGCAGTGCTCAAATCATACGGTGACAAGGTGTAGATATCGACTAAGTCTTCATCGGGACGCTGGGCAGCGAAGAAGCCCAATTGGCCTGCACGATAGGCTATTAGGCGTACACACGGCGTGTCGTCCGGTATGTACTGAACGTGGCACTCGACGCGAATGTCCGCAGAGTCGTACGCGACCGCGGATTCCATGAAGATGTTGAGGTCGCCATGGAAGAATCGGTCGACCACTGTACTTGCGTACTTGGACGCTTCATCCTGGGTGCGGAACCTGGAGCCTTGGGTGAGCACGAAGGGGTAGGGCAAAGAATCGTCGCCGTAGTACCGGGTGATCATTCGCAAGTCCAGCAGGTCCAAAGTTCCTACCTGACTTATCAATACGCTGCTCACTCGATCCCCTGGACAGCCACCGACCGCAGCGATGTCACCGACCGACCTCCGGCCGAAGCTCGGAGGTCGCACGCCTAGAGGTACCGACCGCGCGCGGCGGGGAGGTTGACGGTTGGGGAACCTGCGGCGTCGGCACGGCTGGTGGAACATCCACTTCCTCTGAGCCGTCGTCACCGATTACAGGCAGCACGTGGTCGACTTCGCCGATCACCATCTCGCCGTTCTTTGCCCGCCGTAGAGCCTTATTTGCCTTGTGTTCCTTGGCATTTTGCCCGCGTTGCCCTCCTCCGCCGCCGCCACCTGGCGGCGCCCCCTGCGAAGATCCCCCAGTGCCTTGCAGTCCACCTAGGCGCCCCGCACCTGAACCGTCAGCAGCGCCGCCGCCCTTGGTGGCAGCGGCCACCGGGGCGCCAGGCGGAGACATCAAGTTATTGCCCGGGGACCCGATGCCAGCGCCGCCACCTCCGTGGCCGGCAGCGTGGCTCGACCGAGACGACGGGTCAAAAGCGTTGGGACTGTTCGGGAGAGCTCCATTCGGGCCCGCACCGCCCTGGTGGTTTTGAGCAGCGCCCAGCGCCTGTTGGAGGGGCTGTCCGAGCTCATCTCCGGCTTGGCTCAATGCGCTGCCCAACTGGGAACCGGACGACCCGCCTGCCCCGGCCGAACCACCAGTCCCGGCCGAGCCACCAGTACCGGCGGAACCACCAGTCCCGCCTGAGGAGCCACCGATACCGGCCGAACCACCAGTCCCGCCTGAGGAGCCACCGATACCGGCCGAACCACCGGTCCCGGAAGAGCCACCAGTCCCGGCCGAACCGCCCGAGGAGCCTGTCAGACCAGTCAGCGATCCTGGGTTGAACGAGCCAGCGTCGTCAGAGGCCCCAGAGCCAGCACCGGCGCCGGCCCCGGAGCTATCCGAACCCGCACCGGAATCGCCGAAGTTGCTGCTGAAGTTGGCGTTTGGTGCGCCAGCGGACCCGGCACCATTAGAGCCAGCACTGTTAGAGCCAGCACCGGCGCCATTGGCGCTGTTGAACGGATCCCCGGAGCCATCGTTTGCGGATGACTCGGAGTCATTCGGGTCACCAGTGGGTCCGGTGAAGTCGCTGAAGGGATCCCCTGTTCCACCGGTGGTCGACCCGTCGTCCGACGATGGCGGCGGAGTGCCTGCGGCAGACCCCCCCGTGCCCAGGGCGTTGAATTCAGCCGGTGGAGGCGGCGGCGTGAAGCCCGCTCCGGCGGTACCCGCCCCGGCGGTGCCCGATCCGCTGGCTGCCGCTGGCGGCGGCACAGCGAGGTTCGTCCCTACCCCGCCAGATCCACCGCTTGTGGCACCAGCAGGTGGTGGGGCCACATTCACCGGGGGTGGCGGTGTATTGGCGCCAGAGTTGTCCGGTGGCGGGATGTTAGAGCCCGAGTTGTCCGGCGGCGGCGGTGCGTTCGACCCCGAGTCGTCGGGCGGCGGCGGTGCGTTCGACCCCGAGTCGTCGGGCGGCGGCGGTGCGTTCGACCCCGAGTCGTCCGGTGGCGGCGGCGGTGCGTTCGACCCCGAGTCGTCCGGCGGCGGCGGGTCCGACAGCGAACTCATATCGGCTGCTGAAGAAGTTGGGAATCCGGGATTGTTACTGGCGATGCTTGTGATGTTCGGTGCATACACGGTGTTCATGACGTCTTGTGCAAAAGAGTTGTAGGTCTGATTGATCAGATCTGCTTCGTGCGGCCATCGATTCAGCGAATCTTGGTAGCCGGCCTGGTTGGACACCAGATACCACCTGGTTTCAAAGACGGTACTCGCGAAGGCGTCAATCAGAAGACCTAGCGCATTTGCTCCCGAGGCCATCGTGGAAAGGTCTGGAAGCGACTGGGTGATATTCGCGATGGCTGCATCGTGCGTTTTTCCAACCCACTCGTTAAGTTGTTCTTGCGCCTCGAGCGCAGTTTGGAAGTTATCTGACGCGGTGATGATGTTGCTGGCTATCTGCTGCCACGACTTTCCGTTGCCGTTATCAAGCGTGCCGGATGCGTCCTCGAATTCATCCAACATCGACTTGAAGCTGACGCCGCTGAAATCTTCAATGGCAACAGTGGCCGGATCCGCGGTGGTTCCGCTAATATCTTGGAATTCGTTCTGCGTCGAGGTCAGCGCGGTGACCTCAGAATTTGAAAGGGACTCCAAGACGGCCCAATTTGCCCCGGCAGTATTAACGGGTGACTTACCCGCGTTAATCATGTCATCGATTTGCTCGGCTGTCAGTGATTTTTTGTGATGTGACATCAGCCCGTCGTTCCTAGCACTATCCGGATTGCATCAGACGGCTGGTGGCCTTGCTTAGGGTCGTTTCAAACTCGTCAAGATAATGCATGTATTGCCTCATGGCTTGCACGATTCCGGTGATGCCGTTGACATCCAAGTCGAGGTTTTGCTTCGTCTGTATGGCAGACGACAATGAACCCGGGTTGCCGAGCGGACCCATATTGACCATATTGTTGACTTCGTTTTGCAGCGCATTGCGAAGGTCGTCCACAATGTTCAGATACGCCGCCTCTGTCTCGGGCGACAACTTCAGGTCAACCGGCCCATTGTCTTGCAATTGCTTCAATTGGCTAGTCAAGTCGCTGATGCTGGCCCCGCCGCCGGAAGCGCCGGTTGCGGCCGACCCGCTACTGTTCGAGGCGCCTCCGTTCGAGCCGCTGCCGCTGGACCCGCTGCCGCTGGACCCGCCGCTGCTGGACCCGCTGCTGCTAGAACTACTGCTGTTAGACCCGCTGTTCGCCATCAGTTCGCCTTCCTCACCATCGAATGCCCGAGTGGCCCGGGCGCTTGCCTTAGAACCGGCCTACGATGCCGTCGCTGCCTGTCGCGGCGTTTGCTGATTGTCGTGGGGTCGGTGGCGAACACCACGCATGGAGCCGATTTGTTGATGGCTCCATTGCGGTGCAGCTTCGCCCTGGCCCCGTATTCCATCCCTTCTCTTGAGGACGCTTTTCAGATGTTCATTCCACGTCACCGGGAAGCGAATCCCACGTAATCGCAATCGCGCTGCCTATATTGCTAAAGCTGCCAGACCGCAATAACCCCTTCGTCATTAGTCGGGCACGTCGTCGGGCTCGAGAATTCTTCCCAGCCGTACAAGACCTCTACGTCCTGATCAAATCTGCTGCCCGTTCGGCAATGCCGTAGACAGTCGCATTTGTATTGGCAGGAACAACGGAAGGCATGACGGATGCATCGGCGACCCGCAGACCGCTGAGCCCGTGCACGCCTAAATCGGCGGGATTAACAACCGACATAGGATCAAATCCGAGTCGGCAGGTGCCGCTGTAGTGGAAATAAGTTCGTAGACTGCGTTTGAGGTAGGCGTGCACGGCGTCGGCGTCTTGTGTTGCGGGTCCCGGCAGTGCCTCTCCCGATGTGTACGGCGCCAGCGCCGGCGATCGCGCGATGGTACGGGCCACTTCGAGCCCCGCCCTCATCGTTTTCACGTCGCGCTCGTCGCCGAGATAGTTGGGATTCACCAATGGCGCGGCGGTCGGATCCGCGCCAGCCAGTCTGATGGTGCCGCGACTGTATGGTGTCATCGCAGAGAATCCGATCGAATATCCACTTTCCGGTACGGGCGCCCATGCTTGTGGCAACGGCAAGCTGATGAATTGGATATGCAAGTCGGGAATTGGGCCCGGGGTTATGGCTGCGATCAGCCCCAACACTTCACCCGGAGGGTGCGGCGGATACACGGGAATAGCGGGGCCGGCCATGACGAGGGTGCACATCGGATGGTCTTGCAGATTGCTGCCCACACCCGGCAGGTCCGCGACGACGTCGACGTCAACCTGCTGTAGGTGTCGCGCAGGACCAATCCCGGAGAGCAGCATGAGATGTGCCGTTCCGATGGCGCCAGCCGT
This sequence comes from Mycobacterium simiae, assembly GCF_010727605.1. Taxonomy (NCBI): domain Bacteria; kingdom Bacillati; phylum Actinomycetota; class Actinomycetes; order Mycobacteriales; family Mycobacteriaceae; genus Mycobacterium; species Mycobacterium simiae. Next base: position 5,176,835 of record NZ_AP022568.1, on the reverse strand, counting down.
CAACACGACTTCGCCGCCATCGGCGGCCAGAATCTGGTTGCCCGACGTGTAGTCGATCCCGACGCAACGGCCGGCGACAATGCGCAGACGGCGGACGACCGCCTTCGCGACGACGGTCAGGTTGCTCCGGTGTAGGACCGGCCGAAGATATGCATCGGCCGCACTTTGTCGTCGGCCGTCGACGAGGTTGAGATCGCACCACCCAAAACCGGTTTCCAAGCCACTGCTGATATCAGACGCCCGGTGATAACCCGCCTGTTCGGCTGCCTCGACGCACGCTTCGGCAAAGGGATGCGGCGGGTCTAACACGGACACCGTGAGTGCACCGCTGTCCCCGCGGATTGCGGGGTCGCGACCGATCGCCCGCTCACTGCGCCGAAAATGGGGAAGCAGGTCATCGAATCCCCAACCGTGAGCGCCCTCGTCGGCCCATGCGTCGTAGCTGGCATGGTGACCCCGGAGGAATAGCAAGCCGTTGACACTCGAAGACCCGCCCAAGGCACGTCCGCGGCGAAGCGTCACGCGACCTCCGGTCCCGGCTTGGGGCGTGGATTCGTCGGCCCAGAAATCCGAGGGGTCAAGCGTCAAAAATCCCCAGGGCGAGCTCATTCCATCGGTTGGTTCGCTTGCGCCGGCCTCAACGAGAAGAACCTGGATGTCGGGGTCTTCTGATAGACGCGCAGCGATGACGCAACCCGCGGTACCCCCACCAACGACGATGAAATCGTAAACCTGCGAACCCATAATGTTCGGTTTCCCCACCGTTCGTGTCGCGTCTATGCGCCGCAGGCGCGGGCAAATTAGACGTCAGCACATACATGCCGAGAGAGCGCCTCGTAGGCCCACTGGCTCAACCAGGATCGCCCGACGCCGCGTGTCTCGCTAGAACCAGAACGCCACAGATATGGTCCGTTCGCGCCAATCGGCGGTACCAGGACCATTCCCCGATCGTGATCACGACAATCGTGCGGACAGCACCTATCATGGGGTCGCGCCCCGGCCGATTCCCGTCCATGACATCGGGCTTGTGTGGCCAAATCCGAAGGCGCGTAGCAACGTTGGTTCATGTCGGCTACGACTGATGACGAAAGCGAAGGCCCCGATCGTGAGTACACCTCCCGTCGACAGTGTCGATTTTGCGGCCGCCAGCGACGAAGAGCGGCAATGCCAGATTGAACAGGCTGTTCGCCGCCATCTGCCGCGAAACTTCATTCACTGCCGGGAAGAATCAATCGGTTTCCGTGGACGAGTCGACACCTATGCGATCGCAGACCTCACTCTCGTCGACACCGCGGCCACGACGTTCGCCGCCCAACGTCTCCACCGTCAGAGCAGCGATTTAACCGAGGACTACATCTGCGTGATGCATGTGCTCAAAGGCGAGAAGATAATGCGGATCGCTGACCGCGAGTACGATTTGCGCGCAGGCAGCGTCCTAGCCTTCAGTAGCGACTCGGTAAACGGCGTCAAAGTGCCCGATCAAATGCTCAAAACCCAAATACTAATCCCCAGAACAGGTCTGCAAGACCTTGGTGTGGCTTGGCACCAGCGTGATGGCATCCAGCTGTGCTCCAGCAGTCCAGCGGTGCGGTTCTTGCTCTCTTATCTTGGCCTGGTCCGGCAGACGCTGTCAGAGTCGAGTGGGACGGGGCAATCCATTTGGGCAATGCGCAACGCCGCGGTCGAGCTGACAACGGCTGCGCTGTACGACGTGGATTGCTGTCCGTCGTCCGTCTCCGTGCGGGATGCCGTGTATCGCGCCGCGCAACACTATGTCCATCGCCATCTAAGCGATCCCGCCTTGAGTCCGGCTCACGCAGCTGCCGCAACGCACGTTTCCGTGCGCACGCTGCACCGCACTTTCAACGAGCGGGGTGAACCGTTCATGGACTATGTGCGCCGCATGCGTCTCGGCCGGGCGAGGCAGGACCTGCTGTGCATGCCGAGAGGTGAAACCATCTCCGCTGTTGCGAATCGCTGGTGTTTCGCCGACGCCAGCCACTTCACCAGACGCTTCCAAGAGCTCTACGGGTATCTGCCCAAAGACATCGCTGCCCACGGGGATCTCGGGCGCACCCTCCGTTAACTTCGGAGCGCAATGAGTTGCCCCACTGGTGGGTAACGCTAACCGTGCGGGCAGCAAGCCACCGCCGCCCAGGTCGCCGCGGGCCTGGTTCGGGTGGCCCGGCATATGTTGATGAGGACAGAGCCGGGATGTGGTGCTCTCGGTCGGCGCCGTGACCGTCGAACTGGCCGAGAACGCCCCGCCTCCGCCGGCAACAACAATGTTTGCAATTACGGTTGCGGTGCAACTGAGAGTGTCGTTGCCGCCCATTGGCGACCTGTGCTTACAACGTCGACAGGGGACTCGCGCTAGCCTGCCAACGACGGCACTACCACGTCCTCCGGGGCGACATATCAGACCCGCCCGATCACGGCTTATTGAAAATCATTAGCATTAAATGCTGCCAGCCCCCGGTCACTTCCTCTTCCGGCATTGCCCGCCAGGATATCGGGAGCCGTGAGACAGGAAGGACAAGTGTGCAAGCGATCCCTGTCATCTGCTTGACGGGCCATCTCGGCGCCGGCAAGACGAGTTTGCTCAACCACGTGCTGCGCACCCCGGGAGCGCGAATTGGGGTGGTCATCAACGACTTCGGCGAACTCAACGTAGACGCCATGCTGGTGACGGGACAGGTCGACGAGCCGGCGTCCATCGCGGGCGGTTGCATCTGCTGCCTGCCTGACGACGGGGGAATCGACGAAGCACTCACCAAGTTCGCCGATCCCCGGCTCAAATTGGATGCGGTGATCGTCGAGGCCAGCGGGCTAGCGGAGCCTGTCTCGCTTGCCCGGATCATTGGCTTCAGCGAGGTTCCTGGCGTGCGGTTCGGTGGACTCATCGATGTCATTGACGCAGCGGCACACTTCGAAACGGTCGACATCAGTCCTACGTCGCCGGCCCGCTACGGTGCGGCCTCTCTCGTCGTCGTCAACAAACTTGACCAACTCCCCCGCCGCGATCGCGTCGCGACCGTTGACCGCGTGGAACGACGTGTGCGGGAACGTAATCCACAGGCGACCGTTGTCGGCGCCATCCGTGGCCGCATCGACCCGGCTCTGCTCTACGACGTGGCGCAACCGCGCGAGGAACCGGGCCAGCTCTCCTTGCGAGAACTGCTCGTCGATGCGACGGTCGGGCATGACCACTCACACGCCGACTCGGTGACGGCGACAAGCGATGGGGAAGTCGACCCGGGTGCGCTAATCGATCTGCTCGAGGATCCACCAGTCGGGGTGTACCGCCTCAAGGGTGCTGTAGCGGTGCGATACGGCGCAGCAACACACACCTACGCAATCAATCTGGTGGGTGGGGCGATACACATTGCTATCGCACCGCCCGGAATGTTTGCCAACTGCCTCGTTGCGATTGGGATGAACCTCGACACCTACGAGGTGCATGCCCGGCTTGATGCCACCTTGCGTCCGTTCGCCGGCCCGGCGACTCTCGCCGACATTCACCGCCTCCGACGCTATCGCCGGCGCCGCCTCTGATTTCATCATTTCCACACTCCCACGGCCGCAGCAGATTTCATCGCTGACGACATGGCAATCGTGGACGGCGTCGTCCGCTGGCAACCTAACGCACAATGCGGCTGGGCGCCGACCTGGCCGACACTAGAGATCGCTGAGTCGGCGTACCCGGTTGGTCAGGGCGCCCACGGACATGTCGGCGTTGGGTGCCAACAAGTCGAAGGCGTGCGGGCAGCCTGGGTAGAGATGGAGTTCGGTGGAGACACCCGAATTTATCAGCAGCCGGGCGTACGCCAGATCCTCCTCACAGAAGATATCGAGACCCCCCACATCTATGTAGGCGGCGGGCAGGCCGGACAGATCCGCTGCACGCGCCGGCGCCGCATAGGCGGAGACATCCGGGCGATCAGCGCTGCGCGCACCTAACAACGCCTGCCAGGCAGTCAGATTATCCTCGTAGGTCCAGGTGAGAAACGGTGTCGGCCGGCGACCGCTAGTCGTGGTGTCGTCGAGCATCGGGTACACCAAAATCTGCTGAGCAACCGCAGGTCCCTCCTGATCGCGGGCGATCAAGCAAACGCCTGCCGCTAGCCCCCCGCCGGCGCTGTCGCCCATCACCGCGATCCGCTGCGGATCCACAGCAAGAGCATTGGCGTTGGAGACCAACCAGCAGAGGGCCGAATAGCCGTCCAACACGGGCCGGAGATCGGCATGTTCAGGGGCGGTCCGGTAGTCGACGAGGAGCATCGGCACTCCCGAACGAGCTACGTAGTGGCTGATCAGACTGTGGTAAATGCGGCCAGTCTCGTTGAGACTGAGGAACATTCCACCCCCGTGCAGATACAGCACGGCGGAATCGCGCCGGCCAAGCCGTCCTGCCGGGTAATACCAGATGACATTAATTTTCGCCCCATCATCGGCTACCACGTCGTAATGCTCGGTTCCGACACCCGCGATCGGGCTGCGGGCGGCGGCTAGGGTGTCGAAAAGCACCTTGAAGTTGGCCCTTCGCGATTCGATATCTCCTAGGGCCGGTGTGGGGGCTTGGGCTGCGGCCGCAAGTAAGGGCGCCATTTCCGCCAAGACTTGGTCGTCAATTGTCAAACCCGTTGTCTGACCACTCTGCGAGCCTTGCGGCATAGCCCATTCCCTTTCCCGGATCAACGAATTGTGGTTGCCATCTGCGATCGAGAGCAACGGGATGCAGATCCTTTGCGCTGCAGTTAGTTCGGTAATACGCAGCATGAGCCACCACGAGCCCATACAGCGAGCATGCCGGGTCCGCATGGACTGGAAAAGCGTCGATCTGCAATGGCTGCCATCACCGGGACCGATTAATCGCTCGCCAAGGCTTTGATCTGCAAGAAATGCGCAGTGCGGATCCGCACGATCGTTCCCGCCGATTGCGGTCAGCGACCTGGCGCTTCAACAAGGGCGACAAGGGACTGTTCGTACGGGACCTCAACCTCGACCATCTGCCATCACTATGCCCGGATAGGTTGGCCCATATGGCTGCCGGCACTTTCGTCCCCAAGGGGGAGAACGTCAACTTGCTCGGCCCACCAGGCATCGACAAGACGCATTTCGCGATCCGCCTGGGTGCCAAAGCAACCCATTCTGGCTACCCGGTACTGTTCGACCGGCCAGCAAGTGGATCGCCCGCTCGGCAACGGCCCACAACGGCAACCGGCTCGAGGCTGAGCTGGGAAGAGATCCGCCGCTACAAGTTAATCGACCGCCCGATGCACCTGCCGAAGTCCTCTTACCGACGACTCCTATCGCACCCAAAGCCGGGTTCCTTAGGAGATGAGGTGGCCGACAAAAGCGGGGTGGACCAGTAGCGCAACACCGAGGACGACGAATATCCCGGCTGTTAGACGCCTGAGTTGGTGGCCGAAGGGAGTTACTTTTTCTAGCCAGATTATCACCGCGAGTGCGAGCATCCACGCCAATTGCATTGTGCCGAAAGCGATTAACACCAGCATCAGCATCCAGCAAGAGCCAAGACAGTAGACGCCGTAGCGGCCCCCAGCCCGAAGCGCCTGAGCCAGACCGCTGTGATGGTTATCCGCCTCACAGGACAAGGGTATTGGCCAACGGCAATGCCGCAGACACATCGCCTTGAGCGGGCTGAGCTGATGCAGGCCCGCTACCAGGACTACCGCACCGGCGACGCGGCCAACCCACGGACAGCTGTGCATCGCCGGATTTAGGTGGATCGACGCGACAAAGGCCGGGATGCCTACGGCGGTCCAAACAGCCAGGTATCCGGCAACGAAAAGGATCGCCGGGAGGGCACCGGCGCTGGCGTAGCGGCCAACGATGGGTAGAACCGCGGGAAGCATCATCGCGGCCATCATGGCCACCCACGCGATGAGAAATGCGGCCAACGACTTCGTGAATTGGCCGTCCATAGGCATCGCGTCGCCACGCATGCCCGCGGCGCTGACCACCGACCACCACCAGCCCAGACCCGCCAAGCCCAGTAGTACTGCCGGTAACCAGATATCCGTGCGGGACCGCACCCGCCCGTGGCCGTTGCCCACTGTGTCGCTCCCCTCGCTTGATGCCCAGAATACGATTACTGTCGGCAGACTACCCACCCCGGGTGGGGTGGGCTATGATGACTCAAGTTCGGGGATGGTAGGAGTGATGAGGCAGCGATGAGCGAGGAATTGACAGTCAAAAAGCATGCAGCGCTGAATCGGCTCAAGACGGTTCGGGGCCACCTCGACGGGATCATCCGGATGCTGGAATCCGACGCGTACTGCGTGGATGTAATGAAGCAGATTTCAGCGGTGCAGTCCTCACTGGAGCGGGCGAACCGGGTGATGTTGCACAACCACTTGGAGACCTGTTTTTCCTCGGCAGTGATCGGTGGTCGTGGGCAAGCGGCCATCGAAGAGCTAGTCGATGCCGTCAAATTCACCCCAGCACTCACCGGACCGCAGGCCCAGCTGGGCGGTGCGGCGGTCGGCGAACCCAGCGATAAGGAACCGGCGGCTGCCGCCAGCATCGCGTAATCACCGCCGGATTTCGGTTGCCGGCCCCAAGCTACGACGTGCCGCCGCGTTGGGAGCGATAGATGAAAGGAAACGTTGAAGATGTTGGCGTTGCATGGATTTATAGGCAAGGCGCTGCCCACGGTGGTCACCGGCGCGGTCGGGGTCGCAACCTATGAGGCGGTGCGAAAGGGGGTCGCGAAGGTGCCCTTGCGCGCGGCGACAGTCACCGTGACTGCTTGGGGCATCCGTGTTGCCCGCGAGGCCGAACGCAAGGCCGGAGAAAGCGCTGAGCGCGCTCGACTCACCACGGCCGACGTAATCGCTGAGGCCAAGGAGCGTGTCGGCGGACCAGTTACTCCAACCGTGACACCGGACTCGGACAAGGCCGATGGGCACTGACACCATCGCCGAAGGCGAGGTCGAGCTGAGTGTCGTATCGGCCGCATCGGGGCGAATGCGTGTGCGCGCCAGTGGATTTCCTTTCGACGCGATTCGTGCCGTCGCGATCGAGGATGCGGTAGCCAAGGTGACCGGCGTGAGCGCGGTGTATGCCTACCCGCGCACGGCGTCGGTGGTGATCTTGTATTCACCCGAGAATTGCGACACCGCAGTGGTTTTAGCGGCGATCAACGACGCGCGGCACATCCCTGCTGAAGCAGTACCCGCGCGTGCCCCTCACTCGGCGGACGCCCACAGCACCGGCGTGGTGCGAAGGATCACTAGCGGCCTTCGTCGGCTGATCGGCCGCTCACCGGACGGTGATCGGCCGGCCAGCACCGGGGGCAGCTGCGGGTCGGGGCCGGCTAGCTGCGGGCAGCTGCCGCCGCGCGAGGACAACGAGCGCCAGCGCCGGACGTGGCTGCGGCGGCTGTGGCTGGCCATGCCGCTGGGGCTGCTGGCGATGGCGTCGCCGATGGTCTTCGCCGCCTACCCGTGGGCGGGGTGGTTGGCCTTTGCCGCGACGCTACCGGTGCAGTTCGTGGCCGGCTGGCCATTCCTCAAGGGAGCGGTGCAGCAAGCCCGGGCGTTGACCGCCAATATGGACACGCTGATCGCGCTGGGCACGTTGACTGCGTTCTTCTACTCCACCTATGAGTTGTTCGCTGGTGGCCCTTTGTTTTTCGACACCGCCGCGTTGATTATCGCGTTCGTGGTGCTGGGCCGCTATTTCGAGGCCAGGGCCACGGGCAAGGCGTCGGAGGCGATCAACAAGCTGCTGGAGATGGGCGCCAAAGAAGCCTGCTTACTCGTCGACGGACAGGAATTGCTCGTCCCGGTCGACCAGGTGCAAGTCGGAGACCTGGTGCGCGTGCGGCCCGGAGAGAAAATCCCAGTCGATGGTGAGGTTACCGACGGGCGTGCCGCCGTTGACGAGTCGATGTTGACCGGTGAGTCCGTCCCGGTGGAAAAAACCATCGGCGACCATGTCGCCGGGGCGACCGTCAACGTCGACGGGGTACTGACCATGCGCGCCACCGCCGTTGGGGCCGACACCGCGCTGGCCCACATCGTGCGCTTGGTTGAGCAGGCACAGGGCGGCCGAGCCCCGGTGCAGCGATTGGCCGACCGGGTGTCGGCGGTCTTCGTACCGGCCGTCGTTGGGGTTGCCGTCGCGACATTCGCGGGGTGGACGCTGCTCGCCGCTAATCCGGTAGCCGGCATGACCGCGGCGGTCGCGGTGCTGATCATCGCCTGTCCCTGCGCGCTGGGCCTGGCTACGCCCACCGCGATCACGGTCGGTACCGGCCGCGGCGCGGACATGGGCATTTTGGTGAAGGGCGGCGAGGTCCTGGAAGCCTCCAAGAAGGTCGACACCGTGGTGTTCGACAAGACCGGCACCCTTACCCGCGCCCAAATGCAGCTCACCGATGTCGTAGCCGCCGAGCGTCGCCAGCCCGATCACGTGCTGCGCATCGCCGCCGCGGTCGAATCGGGCTCCGAACACCCGATCGGCGCGGCCATCGTCGCCGGTGCCCGCGAGCGCGACCTGCAGATCCCGGCGGCCACAGGCTTCACCAACGTCGCGGGGCACGGAGTGCGCGCCCAAATCGAGGGCCACCCCGTGTTCGTCGGGCGACGCAAACTGATCGATGAGCACGCTCTGGATCTGCCCGACCATCTCGCCGCAGCGGCTGTCGAACTCGAGAGCCAGGGTCGCACCGCGGTATTCGTCGGTCGTGACGACGACGTTCTTGGTGTGCTCGCGGTAGCCGACACGGTCAAAGACGACGCCGCTGAAGTGGTCGGGCGGCTGCACGCGATGGGCTTACACGTCGCCATGATCACCGGCGACAACGCCCGCACGGCCGATGCGATCGCCGCGCAGGTCGGCATCGAGCGAGTGCTGGCCGAAGTGTTGCCCGAAGACAAGGTCACCGCGATTCGGACACTCCAGGACGAGGGTTGCGTGGTCGCGATGGTTGGCGATGGAGTCAACGATGCGCCCGCGCTGGTTCAGGCCGATCTGGGAATCGCGATCGGCACCGGGACCGACGTGGCCATCGAGGCTTCCGACATCACCTTGATGTCCGACCGCCTCGACGGCGTGGTGCACGCAATTGAGCTGTCACGGCAGACCCTGCGCACCATCTATCAAAACCTCGGTTGGGCCTTCGGCTACAACACCGCTGCCATCCCCCTTGCCGCACTCGGCTTGCTCAACCCCGTCATCGCGGGCGCCGCAATGGGATTCTCCTCGATTAGCGTCGTCACTAATTCGCTGCGGCTACGCCGCTTCGGTCACGACACCCAACCGCACCAAGTCACCGACCGTCGACCCGCACCGACGTTAACTCAGTGATTTGACCGCAGAAAATTGAGAGGCGCGATGACAGACACAGCGGATTTGATTGCTGCAGAACCGCTTTCATCGCTCCGTCCATCCCATGACCACCCAGCAGCTGTCCCGAAGATGGATGCCGAAAGGTAACGAAGCAACCGCTACCGAGGTTGAGGAGGCAATGCAATGACGAGTGGGTACGGCGGATGGGGCTGGTGCAGCGCCATAATCACTGCTCCGGCAACGCTGCTGTTGTGGGGTGGGGTGGTCATCGCCATCATCCTTGTGGTGCGCTCTGCCGTCAGACGGCCAAGCGAGCCGCCCGCCCCCTCGCCTTATGGCCGGCGCGATGGCGTCGTGGCTGCACCCGTTCGCCGCAGCGAACCAGACAGCGACGAATTTTACCGCCGGCTGATGTAGCTGCGCGCGAAGCCTTGAGCGCCAAACTCATTCATCGCAGACACATGATCAAGGTGCCGAGGAGGTCATCACATGGCTAATTTCACCCGACGGGCAGTGCTCGCTGCGCTCAGTGCGAGCGCGATGGCGGGTATCGGATATGCGCTTCGCGGAGCTGTTGGCGTCCCCCACTTCCGGATCCGCCTCACCGACGGCGGCATGATGGGTGCCAGTCCAGCCGATATGAGCCTCTACATGGACATGTTCAACCGACACACCGAGATCACCCGCACGGTCGAGGAAATCCCCGGCGGTGTGCGGACCACCACCCAGTCGGAAGCTCCCGATCTCGCCACGCAACTGCACGCACACGTTTCCAGCATGTACACCCACGTCGACCAGGGGTCCGAGGTCATGTGCATGAGCCAAAGCCTGCCAATTCTGTTCCGCAACCACGGCGGCTACCGCCGCCAATTGACCCTCACACCAACAGGCGTCATCGCCGAGGAAACGTCCGACGATCCGGCCCTCACCGACGCCATCCGCACCCACGCCCGCGAAGTCAGCGGATTTGTCCGCGATGGAATGCCAGCGATGATGCGAGGCATGATGGGCGGCACCGCCGGCGATGTGCCGCACGATCACCGCCCGTGAGCTTCGGAATTCGATCTACACCCACCCGTCGATGATCGGAGGATTCAATCAACTCCTCACCGCGCTGCAGAGGATCAGGCATGACTGCCGGGGCAGACCCCTACCAACTCAGCACACGTCCACGATCAGAAACAGTCGCCACTTGCAACAAGGAAAGTTGTTCGGGAATCAGCTCACTCGATGAAGGCCAGCAGGTCCGCATTGATGGTACCGGCCATAGTGGTCGGCATCCCATGTGGAAATCCGCGATACGTCTTCAACACGGCGCCAGCAATCAGGGTTGCCGTCAGTGGTGCCGAATCGGCATAGGGGACGATTTGATCGTCGTCGCCGTGCATTACAAGGACCGGAATCTTGATCTGTTTGAGATCTTCGGTGAAGTCGGTTTGGGAGAAGGCGACGATACCGTCGTAGTGGGCCTTCGCGCTACCCATCATTCCTTGGCGCCACCAATTGTCGACAATGCCTTGCAAGGTGGATGAGCCCGCTCGGTTGAAACCATAGAAGGGGCCAGACGCCAACTCTAGATAGCACTGTGCACGGTTGGCGGCAAGTTGGCTCTGCAGCCGATCGAACACCGCCTTGGGCTGTCCGCCGGCGTTGGTCGGTGTCCGCAGCATTAATGGCGGCACCGCGCTGATGAGGACTGCCTTCCGAACCCGGCTGTGGCCGTGGCGCGCTATATAGCGCACCACCTCGCCGCCGCCCGTCGAATGACCCACGTGTACGGCGTCTTTGACATCGAGGTGTGCGACCAGCGCCGCGAGGTCGTCGGCATAGTGATCCATGTCGTGGCCGGTCCCGACTGGGCTCGAGCGCCCGTGGCCGCGTCGGTCGTGCGCAATCACTCGATAGCCACGGTTCAAGAAGAACAACATTTGACTGTCCCATTCATCGGCCGACAAGGGCCACCCGTGACTAAACACAATTGGCGGGCCGTCACCCCAATCCTTGAAAAAAAGTTCCACACCGCCGTCGGTGATGAACGTAGGCATATCTCTCCTCAACTGTCGCCGACACACCAACTAAATCGGTTGGCATGCAAGGTCTCTGACTGAACAACGCCCCAGCCGGGAATTAGCTTCATACGCCCGATGGCTGCACAGGACGGGCAGCCTCGCCCTAGTTCCGCCGCGTTTGGCCTAGGACAGCTTGGCGAGGAAGTTGCGAATGTAACCGCTGATTTCCTCGCCGTGTGTCTCCAGCGCGAAGTGACCTGTGTCGAGCAAGTGAAACTCACCGTTTGGTAGATCACGCCTGTAGGCTTCAGCTCCTGGGGCGCCGAAGATTTCGTCGTTCTTCCCCCAAGTGACCAGCAGCGGCGGCTGGTGTGTCCGGAAGTATTCTTGGAACTTGGGGTAACTGTCGAGGTTGAACTGGTAGTCCCAAAATAGTTGCAGCTGAACGGCATCGTTGCCTTTGCTGTCGAGTGTGGCTTGGTCTTGTTGCCACGCTTCCGGGGCAATCCGATCCAGCCGGTCCTCGGGCACACCGTTCTGGTACTGCCACTTGGTGGCCTCGACGGTGAAATACTCGCGGACGGGGATCTCATTTTCGACACTACGGTCTTTGGCATAGGCAAACAGCCGGTCCCAAAATGGCCTGCTGAAACCTTCCAGGTACGCGTTGCCGCTCTGGGTAATGATCGCGGTGATCCGCTCGGGCCGCGCACTGGCGATTCGCAAGCCGATGGGGGCGCCATAATCATGGATGTAGATAGCGAAGCGATCCAGTGCAAGGTGAGTGATCAGCCCCTCGGTGATCTCGGTCAGTCGATCAAAGCTGTAGTTGAAGTCACTGACCGCGGGCTTGGAGGAGTTGCCGAATCCGATGTGGTCAGGTGCGACCAAGTGGTAACTGTCCGACAGGGAGCTGATCAGATTGCGAAACATGTGTGAGCTGGACGGAAACCCATGCAGCAGTAGCAGCGTGGGGTTAGACCTATCGCCGGCTTCGCGATAGAACACGTCAAGACCGTCAATGGACACGGTGTGGTAGCGGGTGCTGAGTTCACTCATGATTACCTTTCGCACTTGGTAGCGACGGTCTACAGGGTTCGTCTACTCGGCCTCTGGAAAAAGAGGCAAAAGCGGATCGCACCTATCGCCGTCACGGATCAATCACCTGGGCGAACATCACCCGATCCGGCTCTCAGCGGCGGCTACTATGCCGCGACGGGCCTAGACGGCGTGAACACGACCGGCATCGACTCCAGGCCGCTGACGAAATTCGCCGGCCGCAAGGGCAATTCCGCACCATCAGCGAGACGCAGGTCGGGCAGCCGGTCTAGCACACGGGCAAGCATGATCGCGAGTTCCTGCCGTGCCAGCTGGTTGCCCAGGCAGAAATGCGTGCCGAAGCCGAACGCCAGGTGGCTGTTCGGCTTGCGGTCGATACGGAACTCGTCGGCGTCGTCGAAGACCGTGTCGTCGAAGTTGGCCGATTCGAACAACAGCATGATCTTTTCACCGGACTGCAATGGTGTGCCGTGGAATTCGGTTGCGGCGGTCAGTGTTCGGCACATGTTCTTGATCGGCGAGGTCCACCGCAACATTTCTTCGACCGCGGGCGGCACCAGTGTCGGTTCCCGGCGCAATCTGTCCCATTGGTCTTCGTGGTTGACCAATTCCGCCACCCCGCCGGATAACGTGTGTCGGGTTGTCTCGCCGCCACCGATGAGGATGAGCAAGGACTCGTGCACAATGTCTTCGTCCGCCAACCGGCACCCATCGACCTCGGCATTCGCCAGCACACTGAACAGGTCATCCCTCGGCTCGGTGCGACGCTTGCCAACTGCATCCGCGGCGAACGCGGCGTACTCGCTGAACGCTGCCACCACCGCATGTAGCGCCTCCTGGTCGTCCGGCCGAGCGCCACCCATCAGCACCTCGGACCAGCGCAAGAGCGTGCCCCGTTCCTCCGGCGGCACGCCCAGCATCTCGGCGATCACGGCCATCGGCAGCGGCGCGGCGAGGTCTCGGACGAAGTCGCAGCGTCCACGCTCGCACACTCGGTCGATCAGCTCGTCGCATAGCGCCGCGATCGGCGGTATCTTGGCTTTCACCCGCCTGCCGGTGAAGGCGGCGCTGACCAGCTTGCGCCGCAACAGATGTCCGGGATCATCCATCTCGACCATGTACGGCATCGGCGCGAGCCCTGGTCGAATGCCCCCGGCATTGGAAAACAGCTGCGGATTGCGTTCGGCCTCGATCACCGCGGCATACGTGGCGACCGCGGCCAGTCCGTTGCGGTCACGGAAGACGGGCTGGTTGGCCCGCATCCAGCGGTACGCCTCGCGCGCGTTCCTGTCCGCGTAGAAGCGGCCGTCCGTGAGATCGATGTCGGGCGCCCCCATGTGCACCAAGGTAATCACGACAGAGCAAACTCGACTAGCCAGAGCACGCAGCATTCCAGCCAATTGACGACGCGATGCACTGCGCCGCAACACCTTCCGCGACCAGCGGCGTGCTACGCAGCCGTCTCCACCGCTTCCTCGGCCGAATCTTCGGAACGTCCGCCAGCAAGGAAACGCGCACGCCGAGGCTTCAACACGAACACGGCCAGCGCCGCGGTCGTCAGGTCGAGCGTGATAGCGCAGACGAACACCGGAATCCAGCTACCCACCTGCTGGTGGAGCAAGGCCGCCAGCGGGCCTCCGAAAACCGACCCAATTCCGAACGAGATGTACAGCCAGCCGTAATTCGCTGTGGCGAAACGCGTTCCGAAGGTGTCGGTCAAGGTGGACGGGAACAGCGAGAAGATCTCACCCCACCCGAGGAACACCAGACCCGACAGCAGGACGAACAGCGCGGCGTCGTGTCGCGTCAGGAGCCAGAGCGTCATGGCGACGGCCTCGAGAGCAAACGCGAAGCCCATGGTGTTCTCCCGGCCGATCCGATCCGACACCCAACCGAACAGCGGCCGCGTCAGCCCATTCGTGAAGCGGTCAATCGTCAAGGCCAACGGGACGGCCGCCAGCCCGAACACCAAGACCTTGCTCACCCCGAAGTCGGCAGCGAAGGTCGCCATCTGTGACGTGGCCATCAAGCCCGAGGTCGCCATCATCGTCATCATCAAAAACATCAGCCAGAACAGCGGACGCCTGAGCATCTCGGACGGCCGATAATCGCGCAGGGTGGACGGCAGCGCGGTCGACACGCTCGAGCTCGCCGCCACCGGAGGTACCCGCAACCCTTGCGCGCCAAGGAATCCAACCACCGCGAATATCAGACCGAACAGCCACAGCGTCGAGTCCAGGCCGCGCTGCGCCAGCGACGAGGAGATTGGGAAGGTTGTGGCGATCGCGCCCATTCCGTAACCGGCTGCGACCACGCCGGCAGCGAAACCACGCCGGTCCGGGAACCACTGCACCATCAGTCCCACCACACCGACGTAGACGATCCCGGTGCCCAGACCGCCGACCCCGCCGTAGGTGAGATACAGCATCGGCACGGTGTGCGCGTAGGAAGCAAGCATCCAGCTCACGCCGGCCAGCAGGGTCCCGATCGAGATCAACTTGCGCGGCCCGAAACGGTCGATCAGCGCACCCTGAAATGGCGAAAAGAAGGCCTGTAAGAACACCAGGATTGAGAAGGTTACCTGCAATTCAGGCAGGGCAACGCCGAGCTTGGCGCCCAGCGGCTTGGTCATCAGCGTCCACACGTACTGCGGGCTCGAGATCGTCATCATGCACAGCAGGCCAAGGCCGAGCTGAAACCATCGGGTTCGCGAGATTGTTGGCGCGATGGCTGCTACCGCATCGTCCAACGTGCCCGTACGAGTCGTCAATGTCGTTCTCCGTTCCGAAACCTGTTCCGACCCTTAGCGTTTGACGCCCCAGCCGACGGAGCTCCGAGCGGCAGCCGCTGTCTCCCCTATGCGCTTAGCTTTATTTGTGGCAGTTGAAAACGTTAGCCAGCAAATACGTTTCGGATAGCAAGAGTTGACCAGACGCCAATGTGCGCCGCTAACAGTAGGTTTGGCTTGTTACCGGAACATTACCGACGATGGCGAGCATATCAACTTTCACGCACACCATTCGTTAGATAATTCGTCATAAACCGACTGTTGCACAACGGATTTCAGCGTTAACAAACGGTGAACGTGATAATTCACAATTATCAAACCAGGCCGCGACGATGAGTTAGGGCCGGCGGCAAGCCTCAGGGAATGCCGAGCGGTGAGATCTGCCGTCTCCTAGTCATTTCCTCAGGCCACATCGGACATCGAGCCGCCACGGTTCCGACACACAGCCTTGAGCGCTTCGGTGCCAGCGACCAGGACCGCCGCCCTGCACTGGGCTCCAGCCGCAGTCCGCTAACCCGCGCAGCGTCGCATCGACAACCTCGGGAGCAACACCCACCATGACGGCGAAATCCTGGAACGCCATGCTCCGGGCTAGCCGGAGCGCATCCCCATCCCGGTAGCCGAACCGCTTCCTCAGCACCAGCAGGCGACTCGCAGTCCGCACACGGGCGCCGGCCAAGGCGAAGTCCACCAATAAGTTTTGGATTCCTTTTCCCACCGTGCCGTCGGTTGTGCCGAAGATGCCCGAAGCGATCAATGCGTTGTAGGCGGTGCCGCCCCGCCCAGGCGCGTGCACACGATCAAAGTTAGCCACGTACAGAGCCACCGGCCTAGCCGGCTCGCGCTTCATCCCGGCCACACTGCGCAGCAGCCCGGCCCCATGGCCGATCACCTTGGGAACAGATAGGCAATCAGGCTGAGAGCGAGGGCCGCGATTCCGGAGATTCCGGCCACGATCGTCCAGGTGTCCCTGCGGGACCGGCGTGCCAGCAGGATCAGTTTCGAAAAGCCGTGGGTGGCATGCGCGGAACGGACAAACAGATACGCGCAGAGTGCGATAAGCAAGAACCCGATTCGAAGCGCCCAGGGCGCCATGTGGTGTCTGCCCCCATGAAAGAAGAACCCAGCGATAAAGAAGGTGACGGCACCACCGAGCAGTGCGATTGGCAACGATCGCACCCAGTTGGCCGCCAGGTAGGTCAGCGAGCTGCGGTCGGGCAGGCTGGCCCAGTACTGAGCAATTGCCGACTGGCGCTGCACAGAGATCCGTCCGGCGGCCTCCAGCACATTGCGGTAGTACCGCCGCAACACGACGGTCAGCGTCGAATCGTCGTCATAGACAAACTTGCCGAACACCGATCTGATGTCTTCGGCATCTTCAATGGGGTCGATCTCGTCGATGTCGGTGGTCGATGCCTGGCTGTTGTCCGACCACACGAGGGTCACCATGACGCATTTGGCGTCATGGGCGGCCAGCACCAGGAGGTCTTTCAGCTCGGCGGGCAGAATCGCTCCCCGCGTCAACTCGACCACCACTGGCTTGTTTTGCTTGTTCAATCCTGCTGCCCCTCCCGGTGCAGTAAGTGCGGACGCGCTGACTTTGCTGTTTGTCGTGACCGGCCACCTCATGCCCGAGATTCGACGTCGCCCTCGACCGCCAATGCTGCCGCTTCATTGTGGTTGTCGCGGCGCAAGTCCCACCACGACGCGTCACCTCTGAATTGCAAGGTTGTCACTTCTGGACCTGCTTCTCGGGCGCACGAGACCAGGGTGAACCGACCCACCGACATTTGGAAACGCGCATTCGCTGCTGCTGCGTCCGCGATCGCGGCGACCCTCTTAAGAGGTCATCTCTAATTGAGATGGCCGGGATCATAACCAGTCATTGGAAACGCCGGCGGATGCTTGCTGAGATCAGAAGACATAACGGAGTCCGACGATTACGAGGTTGCCGCTCATGTCGCTATCCCCGCCTGATCCGGAGTCGCCCGCGCCCGTCGACGATCTCGGCGCCCGGTTTGAACGCGACGTCGTTCCACTGCTGGATCAGCTCTACCGCGCGGCCCGTCGTTGCACTCAAAGCCACGCCGACGCCGAGGACCTCGTTCAGGAGACGATGGTCAAGGCCTACGTCGGCTTCGCATCATTCCAGGACGGCACCAACCTGCGGGCATGGCTGTACACGATCATGAACCGCACCCGCATCAATCACTACCGCACCGCCGCGCGTCGTCCAGCTGAGTGGTTGGCCGACGACGTCGGAGACTATGTGCTCTCCGCTGCCGCCCAGCAGTCGGCGCGACGAATGTCCGCGGAAGCCGAAGCACTGGAATCGATGGGCGATTACGAGATTCGCCAGGCACTGCAAAAGCTCCCCGAAGCACAGCAGTTGGCCGTTTACTACGCCGACGTCGAGGGCCTCCGGTACAAGGAAATCGGTGAGATCCTCGATATTCCACTCGGCTCGGTCATGTCTCGCATTCACCGCGGGCGACGAAACAT
Organism: Mycobacterium simiae; assembly: GCF_010727605.1. NCBI lineage: Bacteria > Bacillati > Actinomycetota > Actinomycetes > Mycobacteriales > Mycobacteriaceae > Mycobacterium > Mycobacterium simiae. The sequence continues at coordinate 5,159,156 of NZ_AP022568.1, read as the reverse complement.
GCGAAAGCTGTTGATGGACTTCGCCGTTGAGAACCGCTACATCCGCGAGCACGACGGCGTGACGATTGCGGCCTAGCACATCGATGTCTTTCCTACGGCGCATCACCATGCTTACGGCCCTGCCCCTACTCTTACTCATCGCACCGCCCGCGCGCAGTTCCGCGACACCGGGAACCGGGGTGACCTCGCGTCAGCTGAGCCAATCTTCGCAAGATGGTCGCGATTTCATCATCCGAGACATCACCATCGCTCCGGGTGGCAGTACTGGCTGGCACTGGCACGACGGCACCCTGGTGGGCGCGGTCAAGGATGGCACTCTGACGCATTATGCGGCCGATTGTTCGGTGGACGGCGTGTACAACCCGGGCGACCCGGTCACCGAACCTGCGGGATCTGATCACGTGCATATCGGTCGAAATCTCGGCAGCACGCCGGTGGTGCTGGAGATCATCTACATCATGCCGCCGGGCAAGCCCCTCGCCGAGGATGCGGCAAATCCCGGTTGCCCGTTCGGTTGACGAGAACCATTCAGCCGGCGAACGGCGCCCCGTCGAAACGCTCGGAAGTAACGAACTCCGGCACGCGCCGCCGCCGTAACTTCGTCACGTGGCGCACAGGTTTCCCCAGCGGGATCACAGCGGCAATCGCGTACGGGTCGGGTATGCGGAGAAGATCTTTGGCCTTCTTCTCCTCAGCGACAACCATTGTCGTCAGCACCCCGCCGTAGCCTTCGTTGCGAGCGGCCAGCAACACGTTCCACACGAACGGATACACCGACGCTCCGGGCACCACCGCAATGCGGTCCAAATGCTGGTCGGTGGCGGCGACGACACCGAGGTCCAGGCAGATCACCAAAACGACCGGTGCTTCTCGGCAGGGCGCCAACAGCTGCGCTGGGGGCTGCGTCGCCTCGATCGTGGCGTCGTCTAAACCGGGCGGCCGCAATGGGTTCCACGGTGACTCGCCATTTGCGACCTGCGCGGTGTAGCGGCGGGCAGCCGGAAGCGCAAGTTCAGCAAGTGCCGAGCGCGTGTCCTGATCGCGCACCACGACGACGCGAACACCCTGCCGATTCCCACCGCTCGGCGCGAAGCGGGCGTGATCGAGGATGCGTTCCAGCACCTCATCTGGCAGCGGGTCGTCGGTGAATTCACGTACGGCCGGTGTGGTTCGCATGACGTCGTACAAATCCATGATCACCATCGTGCCGCAGCGGTGACGGGAGTGTTCAGGCGGCGTCGTGGAATATCAATCCGAGCGTGTACCGCTGGCCGGTGCGGACCGTGGACACCCCGTGGCGCACCGGCGCCGCCGACCACCCGCGAGTCGACCGTACCGGCCGTTCACAGGTGGTGAAGACGTATCCGTGTCCCTGCGGCAGAGTCGTTGCGCTACCCCGTGACTGAGCCCGGGCCCGCTGCTCGACGAGCAGGAACTCGCCACCGGTGTACGCCGCCCCGGGTTCGCTGAGGTTGATGACGACCTGCAGCGGAAAGACAAACGCTCCATAGAGATCTCGGTGCAACGCGTTCCAGTCGCCAGGCCCGTACCTGAGCAACAGGGCCGTGGGCTTTGTTTGGTTGGCCCGGTGACAGATATCTAGCCATTCGTCGAGTGTGTCGGGCCAGGGCGCCTCGCGGCCCAGCTTGGTCCACCACTCGCGGGCGATGGGCAACAGGCGGGGGTACAGCGCCTGCTTCAAGTCTTCGATCGGACTTGGGTAAGGGCGTTGGAAGTAGCGGTACTCCCCTTGCCCGTACCGGTGACGGCCCATATCCACGACGGCGCGAAACAATGCGTCGTCGGCATACAGTTCGATGACCGCCGCACACTCGTCAGGGGTGAGCAACACCGGAAGCAGTGCACCGCCGATGTCGTCCATATCGGCGGCGACCGCTGCCCAGTCCGCGGCGTCGACGCGCTGCTGCCATCTCGACGGCATCAGAACAGTTTGCCATCGCTACCACATCGATGGCCGCCCTGCTAGGTATGGTCAGTCATGCCACACAGCGCCCGCGCCGACGCCGACGCCTTCACGTCGCAACAGGCGTTGGACCCGGGCTTGCGCAGCGTCGCCCGCTTCGTACCCCGTGGGTACTCGTTGCATCGCGGCTACCGGGTCCCGCGGGCACTGACCCAACTGATGGCCACCGCCGGCCGGCTCCGCCACATCCCCGTGGCCGAGGTCAATGAGCATGTGACCGTGCGCCTGCATCGTCCGGCCGGTCTTCCCGATCACGCGCCCGCCCTGCTGTGGATTCATGGTGGAGGCACGCTAATGGGCACCGCCGTTCAGGACGACAAGTACTGTCGCAAGCTCTCTCGGCTGACCGGTGTCGTGGTGGCCGCGGTCGAACACCGGCTAGCGCCCGAACACCCGTATCCGACGCCGCTTGAAGACTGCTACGCGGCGTTGCAGTGGCTGGCGCGGCAGCCGTGGGTCGATGCGGACCGGCTCGCGGTCGGCGGTGCAAGTGCCGGTGGACATTTCGCGGCGGCGATCGCGCAGCGTGCACACGACCGCAAAGATGTTCGCCTGGCCTTCCAGATGCTGGCGTACCCGATGCTCGACGACCGGACCGGTGCCCCGCCGTCCGGCGCCAAGCGCATCATGTGGACCGAAAGCGACAACCAGCTTGCCTGGCAGTGGTACCTCAACGGCGCGGACCCGGCCGAGGCGGCCCCGGCCAGGCGGGCAGATCTGTCCGGCTTGCCGCCGGCCTGGATCGGCGTCGGGACGCTGGACTTGTTCTATCGAGAGTGCCTCGACTACGCGCGCCGTCTGCGGCGAGCGGGCGTCCCGGTCTCGGAAAAGATCGTCCCCGGCGCCTTCCACGCGTTCGATCGCATCGTCGAATACGCGCCGGTTTCCCGAGCCTTCTTCGCCAGTCAGCGAGATGCCCTATGGGCGGCGCTCAGGTCGCCACCATCGTCGCCACCGGCACCGGACACCGACAAACAGCCTGCTTAGCATCCGAACGTCGGTGCGCTCGAACGGCTTCCGCTTGCCTCAGCAGCGAGGAACCGGGCCGGCCGCCCGCCCCTCGGGACGCTCCGCTGCCGTTTAATACCGCAAAGTTTGCAGTTCGTGCAACGATGGGGGTATGGCCAACCAGATCGGACTGCGCGAGCGACGCCGGCGCGAGACCAGCGCCGACATCCGCGACGCGGCGGTGCGTCTGTCGCTGGAACGTGGCTTCGACAAGGTCACCATTGATGAAATCTGCGCTGAAGCAGGAATTTCCACTCGCACCTTCTTCAACTACTTCCCCAACAAGGAATCCGCGATCGCCTACGGCCCCTCGGACATACCGCCCGAACTCGTCGCCGAATTCGTCGCTGGCGGGCCCGCCCCGTACTCGGTTGTGCTCGCCGAGCTGATTACCCTGGCCGCCCACCATCTGCGGGACGTGCCCCCGCCGCGCGAACACGCGGCCGACATGCTCGAACTCGCCAAATCCTCGCCCGCGGTGCTGGCCGCCTTTCTCGCCGATCTGGAACGTTTCCAGCTTCAGTTGACCGACATCGTCGTCCGCCGTCAGGCGATGCGGCCCGACGACGAAATGGCGGCGCTGATCGCGGCGCTCGCGTTGACCGCGGTGCGTTCCGGGCTCGAGAAATGGGCGACCGGTAAACCCGAAGACGATGGCGACGACACGCCGATGCCCTACGTCGAGCGCGCAGCCGCCCTGGTCAACAGCATCTTCACCACGTGATCTGAAACACCGGGGCAAACCTTGCATACTGTGCAAGATATGCACATCATGTACTATGCGCTGGTGGCGGTGTTCGGGCAGGCTTCCGCGATTCACGGTGCCCGTCGGCACGGGGAGCTACCGCCCGGCTGAGCTGGCCGGCCGGTGTGCCGAACGGCCCGCGAGTTCACCTGCGGGACCTGATGATGGTGGCCGCGTCCTGGCTGCGTGACGGGGAAAGGGAACACGTAGTTGTTGGTATCGCGAATTGTGCGTAACGCATGGTTGCCGCTGCTGATCGTCGCGGTAGTGGTCGTAGGCGGATTTGCGGTGGTGCGGGTCAAGTCGTTCTTCGGCGCCAACGACACCGGCGTCCTGACCAGTCCGCGGCTGGATGATTCCAAGCCATACAAACCCAAGGTCGTCAAGTACGAGGTCTTCGGTTCCGCGAGCCACGCGAACGTGAATTACTTGGATCTATCCGCCGATCCGAAGCGGATCGACGGTGCCCCGCTGCCCTGGACTCTGGTACTGAGCACGACCGCTCCGTCGGTGTTCCCCAACCTCTCGGCGCAAAGCGACGGAGACTACCTTGGCTGCAGGATCACCATCGATGACGAAATCAAGGACGAGAAAACTACCCACGGCGTGCATGCCCTGACCTTCTGCTTGGTGAAATCCGCATGAGCCTCACGCATCACGGCGCCCATTCCGACGCCCAGACCGACGTCATCGCGACCGCCAAATCCGAAGAACGGGCGAGGATTCCGCGCTTCATCCGCAAGTTCGCCGCACCCATCATCCTTGGCTGGATCGCACTGATCGCGGTGCTGAGCATGTCGGTTCCCGACCTGGACGAGGTGGGCAAGATGCGCTCGGTGTCGATGGCACCGGACGACGCGCAGTCGGTGGTCGCGACCAAGCGCATGGGCGCCATCTTCAAAGAGTACAAATCCAACAGCTCGGTGATGATTGTTCTGGAGGGCCAGAACCCCCTGGGCGCCGACGCTCACGCCTATTACGATCAGATCGTCAGAAAGCTCGATGCCGACGCCAAACACGTTGAGCACGTTCAGGATATGTGGAGCGATCCGCTGACCGGGGCGGGTGCTCAAAGCAACGATGGCAAGGCCGCCTATGTCCAGGTCTACCTCGCGGGTAATCAAGGCGAAGCCCTGGCCAACGAATCGGTCGAATCCGTCCAACACATCGTCAAGAGCGTGCATCCGCCCAACGGGGTGAAGGCCTACGTCACCGGGCCGGCGGCGCTATCAGCCGACCAGCACGTGGCCGGTGACCGCAGTGTGCAAATCATTACGATGTGCACCTTCACGGTGATCATCGCGATGCTGCTGTTGGTCTATCGATCGATCATCACGGTGTTGCTGACGCTGGTGATGGTGGTCCTGGAGTTGTCCGCCGCTCGCGGAACGGTCGCGTTCCTGGGCTATTACAACATCATTGGCCTGTCCACCTTCGCCACGAACCTGTTGGTCACGTTAGCCATCGCGGCGGCCACCGACTACGCGATCTTCTTGATCGGCCGCTACCAGGAGGCCCGGGCCAACGGTCTGGGCAAGGAAGACGCCTACTACGACATGTTCCACGGCACCGCCCACGTGGTGCTCGGCTCGGGCATGACGATCGCCGGCGCGACGTTCTGCCTGCACTTCACCAACCTGCCGTATTTCCAGACGCTCGGCATCCCGTTGGCCATCGGCATGGTGGTCGTCGTGGCGGCGGCGTTGACGCTGGGTCCCGCTGCCATCTCGTTGGCCACTCGTTTCCGCAAGACTCTGGAGCCCAAGCGCACGCAACGGATTCGCGGCTGGCGCAAGGTGGGTGCCGTCGTGGTGCGGTGGCCCGGACCGATCCTGGTGATGACCATCGGGATTGCCCTCGTGGGCCTGTTGACGCTGCCCGGGTATCGCACCAACTACAACGACCGCAATTATCTGCCCGCCGATCTACCCGCCAACGAGGGCTACGCCGCGGCGGACCGGCACTTCTCCCAGGCGCGGATGAATCCGGAAGTGCTGATGATCGAAAGCGACCACGATCTGCGCAACTCTGCGGACTTCCTGGTCATCGACAAGATCGCCAAGACGGTCTTCCGCGTGCCGGGAATCGGTCGCGTGCAGGCGATCACGCGCCCCGACGGCACGCCGATCGAGCACACCTCGATCCCTTTCCAGATCAGCATGCAGGGCGTGACTCAGCAGATGAACCAGAAGTACCAAGAAGACCAGATGGCCGACATGCTCAAGCAAGCCGACATGATGCAGACGACCATCGACAGCATGGAGAAGATGCAGAGCGTCACCGTGCAGATGTCCAATGACATGCATCAGATGGTCAAGAAGATGCACGACATGACCATCGATATCAACGAATTACGCGACCACATGGCCGATTTCGAAGACTTTTTCCGGCCCATCCGCAGTTACTTATACTGGGAAAAACACTGCTACGACATCCCGATCTGCTGGTCGTTGCGCTCGGTCTTCGACGGCCTCGACGGCATCGACACGATGACTGACGACATCGAGAGCCTGCTCCCGATCATGGATCACCTGGACACCCTGATGCCGCAGCTGGTGGCGCTGATGCCGTCGATGATCCAGAACATGAAGGCCATGAAAACCACGATGCTGACCATGTATTCGACCCAGAAGGGTCTGCAGGATCAGCAGAACGAGGCGCAGAAGAACTCGAACGCGATGGGCAAGGCGTTCGACGCATCCAAGAACGATGACTCGTTCTACCTGCCGCCGGAGATCTTCGACAACGCCGAGTTCAAGAAGGGTATGAAGAACTTCATCTCGCCCGACGGTCACGCCGTACGCTTCATCATCAGCCACGACGGCGATCCGATGTCGGCGGAAGGCATCTCACACATCGCCGCCATCAAAAAGGCCGCGTACGAAGCGCTCAAGGGCACTCCGTTGGAGGGCTCAAAAATCTATCTCGGCGGTACTGCGGCCATCTACAAGGACCTCAGTGACGGCAACACCTACGACCTGTTGATCGCCGGGATCGCGTCGCTGTGCCTGATTTTCATCATCATGCTGATCATTACCCGGGGCGTGGTCGCATCGGCGGTCATCGTGGGAACCGTGTTGCTCTCGCTGGGCGCGTCTTTCGGTCTGTCGGTGCTGATCTGGCAGCACATCATCGGCATCGAGCTGCACTGGATGGTGCTGGCGATGTCGGTGATCATCCTGTTGGCGGTGGGTGCCGACTACAACCTGCTGTTGGTGGCCCGGTTCAAGGAGGAGATCCACGCGGGCCTGAACACCGGGATCATCCGGTCGATGGGTGGCACCGGGTCGGTGGTGACGTCGGCGGGCCTGGTGTTCGCGTTCACGATGATGACCATGGCGGTCAGCGAGCTGACCGTGATCGGTCAGGTTGGTACCACCATCGGCCTGGGTCTGCTCTTCGACACGTTGATCGTCCGGTCCTTGATGACGCCCTCGATCGCCGCGCTGTTGGGCAAGTGGTTCTGGTGGCCGCAGCGGGTGCGGCAGCGCCCGGTCCCATCGCCCTGGCCCACGCCGCACGAGAAGGCCATCAAGTCCGAGTCAGCATCCGAAACGGCAAGCGCCGCTACGTAACCCACTCCGGCTGCGCGCCGGTGTCGACGCTGGACCAATCCTTGTGGCCCAATCCGGCGGTGCAGCCGCCGTCGACGACGAATTCCGAGCCGGTGGAGTAACTGGACTCGTCACTGGCGAGATAGACGGCGAGGCTGGACACCTCTTTGGGCTCGGCAGCGCGCCCCAGCGCGGTCTGGAAGGTGTCGTCGGGAACCCAGTCGGTCATCGGCGTCTTGACTAGCCCGGGATGGATCGAATTCACTCGGATATTGTTGGGACCCAACTCCAATGCGGCCGACTTGGTCAATCCGCGGACGCCGAATTTGCTTGCGGTGTAACCGTGACAGGCGATGGTGCCGGCCATGCCCTCGATCGAGGAAATGTTGATGATGGAGCCACGGCCCGCTTCCTTCATCGGCTTCACCACGGCACGGATACCGAGGAACACACCGGTGAGATTGATGTCGAGGATCCGCTGCCATTCGGAGAGCGCGTAGTCCTCGAGGGTGCCGATGTTGATGATGCCCGCGTTGTTCACCAGCACGTCGAGGTGGCCGTACTCGCCGAGCGCGGTCGCTACCGCCGCATCCCAGTCGTCAGGTTTCGTCACGTCGAGATGCACGTAGCGCACCACGTCACCGAGATCGGCCGCGACCGCTTTGCCTTCGTCGTCGAGGATGTCGCCGAACACCACTTTGGCGCCCTCGGCGACGAACGTCCGCACGTGCGAGGCACCCATCCCCCTCGCTCCCCCGCTGATCAGGGCGACCTTTCCCGCCAATCGCTCGGCCACTGCATGCTCCTATCCGCGTCGGCGCGTCAAGGGCCTAGACGCTGGCGAACACCATACAGATGAGCGGTGTTGTATGACCAGGCTTTCAGGATTCGATGGGCGGCATCGCCGCGATCAGCGGGGTGTCGACACCGACTCGTCCCACGGCGGTCGCACCGCCCGGAGAACCGAGCGGACCGGGGCGGCCCGGCAGCGGGAGGGCGAAGAATGCGGAGTTGTCCGCCAAGTGGACTTGCTCGTCGTCGGGCAGATCGCCCTCCCAATAGATCGCGCCGGTGTGGCAGGCCGGCCTGCAGGCGCCACAATCCACGCACTCGTCGGGGTTGATGTACATGGTCCGGTCGCCCTCGTAAATGCAGTCGACCGGGCATTCCTGAAGGCAGGACTTTTCCATGACGTCGACGCACGCCTTGCCGATCACGTAAGTCATGGCGACGACGTTACGCAGCCCGGTCTCCAATCGCGCCGGTCCAAAGGCCGCACTTTGCCGGGACTAAAGTCCCTGCGGGACAATCTCATTCGTGGTCATATCGTGACCTCTTAGTGATCGGCCAGTGGAGCGGTCCAGCGGACACTGGTGCCACCACCCGGCGAAGTGGTGACCGCGCAGGATCCGCCGACCTGGTCGGCGCGGTAGGACAGGTTCGCCAACCCACTGCGGCGCGGATTGTCGGCGGGGATGCCGCAGCCGTTGTCGACGACCTCGACGGTCAGCATGTCGGCAACACTGACCTCGACAGTTAACCGGGTTGCCCCGGAATGCCGGACCGCGTTGCTCACCGCTTCGGCGGTGACCGCCTCGGCATGCTCGGCGAGTTCACCGCCCACCGCCGCCATCGGGCCGTGCATCCGCACCGTGGTGACGATGTCCCGCGTGCCGGTCAGGTCTGCGACCACGCGTTGGATTCGATTGCGAAAACCGCCGTCGCCGCCCAGCGGAGACTTGAGCTGGAAGATCGTGGTGCGGATTTCCTCGATGATGGTTTGCAGGTCATCAAGCGTGCGATTGAGCCGCTCGGAGATCTCCGCTGAACGCACCCGCGCCACCGTGCCCTGCAGATCCATGCCCGCGGCGAACAGTCGTTGAATCACGTGGTCGTGCAGGTCGTGGGCGATGCGCTCGCGCTCGGCCACGATGCTCAGCTGACGGGAGTGCTCACGCCCCTCGGCCAGCATCAGGGCCAGTGCGGCATGCGTGGCGAAATCACTGACCAGGCCCAGATAACTGCTGTCGAAGGGTGGGTGCTCGGCGTTGCGGGCTACCGCGATGACACCGGCGACTTCGTCATGGGCCCGCAGCGGCATCACAATCGCCGATCGTTGACCGACGTCGGTGAACGCCTGAATCGGATAACTCATCACTTCGGTGATCAGCGGTGTGCCGGAACGGAATACGCTGCCGCTGGTGGAGCCGTCCACCGGAACTCGTTGCCCGACAACCTCCGCGGCGTTGAGCCCGACCGCGGTCGACACGACCAGGGTGTCGGTTTCCTCGGTCGGCAGATCGGCGTCAGCAGGGACGAGCACGATCGCTTGCTCGGCATCGGTGAGGGCGCAAGCACGTTCGGCGATCAACTGCAGCGGCGTCGTTCGCGAATCCACACTGGACAGCAGGGCAGTGGTGATCTCCCGGCTGGCATCCATCCACTTCACCGACGTTCGTTCACGCTCGAAAACCCGCGCGTTGTCGATCGCGACCGCGGCCGCGAACGCCAGTGCACGGGCGGCCACCTCATCCGACTCGGAGAAGACTCGTTCCGGATCGTCGTGTGTCAGATACAGATTGCCGAACACCGCTCCCCGAATGGTGATCGGTACCGCGAGGAAGGCCCGCATCGACGGGTGATGCTCGGGAAATCCGACCGCGGCCGGGTGCGTGCTGAGATCGTCGAGACGCAACGCCGGAGTGTCCAGCATTGACAGGCTCAGGATCCCCTTGCCGACGGGCAAGTTGCCGATCTTTCGGGCCAGATCCGGATCGATCCCATCGTGGAGGAACGAGATGAGCGCCCCCTCGGAATCGCGAATCGCTAGCGCGGCATACGGAGCGGCCGTTAAGTTCCGCGCCGACAGGACGATTCGGCGCAGCGTCGCGTCCAGGTCGAGATCCGAGCCGATCTCGACGATGATTTGCAGCAATTGCTCCATCTGGTCGCGCGAGGCCAGCAACTCGTCCAGTTGCTCGTGCATTCGGTGGACGAGACCGCGACGGCCCAGGCCGGCAAACGCGGAGCCATCCTCATCGTTGGCCACTGGACCAGATACCTCCACCAAGCCTCAACAGGGCAAAACGCCTGGGCTCAGCTTAGGCAAACTCCGCAATGGGGTGCTACGGCGACAAGATTGGGCCATTATGGCGACATCGGCTTGGTAGAGCGCTGATCCAATTTTGAGGCGAACACCGCCGCCTGGGTGCGCCGTTCCATGCCCAGCTTGGCCAGCAACCGCGACACGTAGTTCTTGACGGTTTTCTCCGCCAGAAACATCCGGGCGGCGATCTGTTTGTTGGTCAACCCCTCGCTGAGCAGCCCCAGCAGGGTTCGTTCCCGTTCGGTCAGCCCGGACAGTGGGTCCGGCGGTTGGGCGTTGCCGCGCAGCTTTGCCATCAGTGCCGCCGCGGCCCGGTTGTCCAGCAGCGATTTGCCGGCGCCGACATCCTTGATCGCCTGGGCCAGCTCCATGCCCCGGATGTCCTTGACGACGTAGCCGCTAGCACCGGCCAGGATCGCTTCGAGCATCGCCTCGTCGGAAGTGAACGACGTCAGCATCAAGCAGCGCAGGTCGGGAAGCTCGGACAGCAGCTCCCGGCACAACTCGATTCCGTTTCCGTCGGGAAGCCGAACGTCGAGCACCGCGACGTCGGGTTTGAGCGCCGGGATGCGGACCATCGCCTCCGCCACCGAGCCCGCATCACCGATGATTTCGAGTTCGGAGTCCGACGCCAGCAGGTCGGCCAGGCCGCGACGGACGACCTCATGGTCGTCCACCAGGAAAACCGTGACCATGGCGAATCCTTCCTGCCGGCTGGGCACAGCGTGTGGCGCCGTGTTCATCATCGCCCCATTCACAGATGCCGTCGATTGACGATAAGCAACGAGCAGTCGGCACCATGCAGGGCAGCGTTGCCGACTCTGCCGACCAGCTCGCTCAAATGCGCGGGGTCGTGGGAACCGACGACGGCGAGCTGGACCTGGCGCCCGCAACAGGCCAGGTACTCGATCAAAGTGCCGGGTGCCGCGACCGACTGCACCTGAAGCTGCGGGTATTGCCGCTGCCAACGGGCCAGGCGCCGATCCAGGGCCGCGAGCGCGCGGCCGTCGCCGTCGCCGTCTGCGGTGTGACCCGCCGCGGTGTGCCGGCAGATCACGGCCCGAACCGGAGCCCGACGTAGCAGCGCCTCTTCCATCGCGGCGCCCAGCAGCAGGCCGTTGTCGGGAGCGCCGTCGAGCTCGACGACGATATCCCGGGCCGGCGGCCGCGGCGGGGTGTCACGGATGATCGCCACCGGGCAGTGCGCCGATACGGCCAGCGCCGCGCCGATCGAGCCCGTGCGTCCGGCGCAGAAGTGCCGGCGTCCCACGGCGCCGACGCACACCATGGCCGCCCATGCCGAGGCTCGAAGCAACGCCTCCACCGGCGCCCCGGGAGCGATCTCGGTTTCGACTTTCACCGGGCGGTTCGCCGCTTCGATGACCGCGGCGGCGTGGCGCAGGGCCGATTCGGCAGCGGCGTGCGGGTCCGCCATGTCAGCCGGGGCCTCGGTCGCCGAATCGACCCTGCGCACCTCCCCACGCGCATAGATCAGGCGCAGCGGCACCTCCCGCGTTTCCGCCTCGCCGATGGCCCACTGTGCCGCGCCCACTGCGGCTTTCGAGCCGTCGATACCCACGACAACGGATCGCGGAGGAAGCGTCATCGACCGTGTCCTGTGGCTCAGTTACTGCCGGACCAACAGGACCGAGCAGTCGGGATAGCCCGGAATCGGATGGCAATTCAGTTCGCCGAGCGCGGCAATCGTGTCGGCGTCGGCGCGGCCCACCACGGCGAGGTCGACTGTGCTGTCGTGGCTCTCGTCAAACGTGACGCCGGTGCCCCCCGCAACCACCTCGACGTGGACGTCCGGATAGCGTCGGACCCAACTGTTACGTCGCCGATCGATTTGGCGCACAGTGGCTTTGCGCAGCCGACCCTCCTCCATGGCGCGGTGTACCACCGCGTCGTTGTCGGGTTCGTCATTGAGCACAACGGTGATCACGCCACGTGCTGGTGATTCGGCCGCGTCGCCGCGGATCAGGGCCACCGGGCAGTGCGCGCCGGCCGCTAACGCCGCGGCCGTGGATCCCAACGACCCCTCGGTGCCCCATATGTGGCTGCTGATACCCGCGCAGACCAGGGCGGCGTCCTGTGATTCGTTGATCAGCACCTCTTCTGGATCGCCTGAGAGCAGGGCTGTTTCGATCTCGACCGGTTTGCCGGTGGCTTGCACGGCGCCCTCGGCCTGGCCCAGAGCCCGATCGCCGCGCTCGACCTCCCAGTCGGAGGGTTGCCCGGTCACACCTTCTTCCCGCGGGATCACGTACACCAGACGCAGCGGCATCTCGCGGCTGATCGCCTCGTCGATGGCCCACGTGGCGGCGTTGATCGCGGAGCGCGAACCGTCGACGCCGACGACCACCGACTTGCAGTGCAATTGGCTCATGGTGGCTCCTGACTGGCGTGGGGTGCGTTGCTCTTGATTCGCTGCCCTCTAGGCTATTCACGCGCCGGCGCCCTGGGGAGGAGTCAAAAGGCCCTACCTGCGCCGCCGTTCGTCCCCTAGGTTGGCTGGTGGACGACACGCAGCGAGGAGTTGACGGCATGCCCACGACGCCGGGCAGCGAGGTTTTGAAGGAAGCGGTTCGGCTGGCGTGCCGGGCCCCCTCCGTACACAACAGCCAACCTTGGCGCTGGGTGGCCGAGGGCGGGGCGCTGCGATTGTTCCTGGATCGACGGCGGTTGGTCCCGGGCACCGATCCGTCGGGCCGGCAAGCGATCATCAGCTGCGGCTGCGTGCTACATCATCTCCGGGTCGCCATGCTGGCCGCGGGCTGGGACTCCGTCGTCGAGCGGTTCCCGGACCCGGCCAACACCGACCATTTGGCCTCGGTCGACTTCCGCCCCGGCGAGCACATCACCGGGGCGCAAGACGACCGCGCCGAGGCGATCCTGGTGCGCCGGACCGACCGGCTTCCGCTGGCGGAGCCGACGTTTTGGAGTCTTTTCGAGCCCGTACTGCGCGCCGCGCTCGACGACGACACGGTGACGCTCGATGTCCTTCCCGACGATGCGCGACCACAGCTGGCTGCCGCCTCTGAGCTCAGCGCCAGCCTGCGCCGCGACGATGCGTCGTATTACGAGGAACTCGCTTGGTGGACTTCACGATTCGTGTTGACCGAAGGTATGCCGCCCAGCGCGCTGGTTTCCGATGAGGAACGCCCGCGCGTCGATGTGGGGCGGGACTTCCCCGGCCGGAGTCATCAGCAGCGGCGTCCGGAGGTCGACGTCGACTGGTCGAAAGTCCTGGTGCTGTCGACGCCGGAGGACACCCCGTCGGACGCGCTCAGATGTGGTGAGGCGTTGTCCGCCGTGCTGCTGGAGTGCACCATGGCCGGCCTGGCCACCTGCCCGCTCACGCATCTGATCGAGGTGGACGACAGCCGCGAGATCATCCGCGACCTGATCGGCGGGGTCGGCCAACCGCAAGTGGTGGTGCGCGTCGGCGTGGCGCCGCCGATGGAAGCCGTTCCGCCGCCGACGCCGCGGCACCCGCTAGACGATGTGCTGCAGGTCGGCTAGCTAGCCGCGTTGTGCCCCTCGATGTTCCATTCGACGAACTCCTCGAGGTTGCGTCGGGGCGTAGCCGGCAGCGGGTCCGCGTTGACCGCCGCCCACCCCACGCGCAGCAACATCTGCGGATAGTGACCCCCGCCGAAGATGTCCGCCCGCACCTCCTCGCGGGTCTCGGCAATCTCCAGCGGCTCGGTCACCGGGCAACACGCCAAGCCCATCGACGTCGCGGTCAGCAGCACGACGCTGGTGGCTTCGCCGGCGCGTAGCCGTGCCAGCTGGTCGTCGGTGCGGGTGCCCAGGGCGAGCACCACGGCGTTGTCCTCGCCAGCCGAGGCGCCCGGGGGCATCGCCAGCGCGGGCCCAGCGAACAAGCGGCCCGGGATCTTGGCGTGCGCGTCCGGGGCCGGCGCGCTGCGGGCCGGCACCCCGGCCGTCGACGCATAGCGCCCGCTCCACTCGGTGAGCTCGGCCAGGTAGTCAGGGTTGAGGTGATCCCAGATCGACCGGGACACGATCTTGTGCAGCCGGTCGATGTCTTCGACCTGACACAGCGTGACGCCGTTGCGTGCCGCCCGGGCCGCCATCAAGGCGATATCCCCCACCGGCACCGGCCAGGAACTGTAATGGCGTCGGTCGGTTCGCCGCCGCGGTATCGCCGCGGCGAGTGCGATGTCGAGCGGATCGGCCCGGTACGGCAGCATCTGGATCGTGGCCAGATGGCTGGGGTCGGCCGGGTCGGGCAGCCGGGCCATTTTGGCCCGCCAGCCGCTCGCCGCCAGGCCGACGACGCAATGATGCAGTGCCGCACCGCAACTCAGGATGAGGTCCCGGCCGTCGGGGTCGGTGTTCGGTAGCTGCCGGACGGCGTCGGAAAACAAATGCAGGCTGGTGTCGGCCACGCGCCAGCGCCACGGTTGGGTGTTGTGGACCGACGGGGCACGGGACGCCAAACCCAGGACTGTTCGGATCGTCGCGGTATCGGGAAGGCTCGCGTCCATCGCCATTGCTCCCTTCGGTCACGCATCAGCTCCACGATCACGCAATCGCGAGCGCTGCACGAGGGCAGGACGGCCCCAGTCAGTGGGGACTTTGGGCCACTAGCGCCCGGGCGCACCGCGTGCCGCCAACGCTGCGGCGATCCCCCCGGCGATCGAGGTGGACGCGATGGTCAGCACAGCACCGAGCATCAGCGCCGACCCTTCGCCCGGGGCCAGCAGGTGCCCCTCGGCTCCAATTGTGGCCGCCGCCACCGGCACGCCGAGTTGTGCTGCCGCGAGCACGGCCAGGGTCGTCGGCTGCCCGAGCAGCCGTCCCACGCTGTGGGCCAGCACAGCGCCCAATCCCAGCCCGATCCCCAGCAGGATCAACTTCGGGTGCTCGCCCAGCTCGCGCACCCGCAGCGACGCGCCCAGCCAGATGAAGAACAGCGGGCTGAAAAACCCTTCGGTGATCCCGAACAGCTGCCGGGCCAGCCGCCGCGGCTCCCCGACCGCCGCGATCACCAAACCCAACGCGAAGCCGGCCAGCATGATCGAGACATGGGTGCGTAGCGCTAGCGCGGCCAACGTGAACAGGACGAACAGGTTGGTCCGCAACTCCAGCGCGAACTTGCGCTTCTCGGAATAGTGATGCACGCGTTGCCGCCAGCCGCGGCGATCGGCCGCGCGCAGCACGACGAAAAAAAGCAGCGCGCCGGCCGCGATCGCCAGCACGCCGAGCGCGGACACCGGTGCGCGGCGGAGGTCGATCAGCAACGGCAGCAACACAATACACGCAGTGTCGGCGATGGCGATCTGGGCCGACACGGAAAGCGCCGGCGGCCCCGTCACACGCAGCGAATCGAGCACAGGCAGCGCCAGGGCCGCCGAGGAGGAGGCCATCAACACCGCGTACAGCGCGGCGTGGCCGGTCTCGAACTGCCAGGCCAACCCGACACCCAGTGCCGCCGCAACCACCCCGCACAGCGCAGCCCGCAGCAGTGCTCGGGGCACCGCCGAGCGCACCTCGCGGTCGCGCACCGGGACGTGAGTGCCCACCACGAACATCACCAGCGCGAAGCCGATGTTGGCGAACAACTGGAAGGTCGGGTTCGATTCGTCGAGCACCCCGAAGCCGGTCTTGCCCAGCAGCAGTCCGACGACCAGCTCTCCGATGATCAGCGGGATCCGTAGATGCGGCACCGAGGCCAGCACCGGGCCGGCGAATCCCGCCGCGGTCAGCAGCGCCAGTGTGTCGAAACCGAAGCCCGCCATCTCAGGCCGGCCCGGGCGCGGTCAGTCGACCACCTCGAGGATCGCCGCGGCCGAGGTGACGGCCTTGTCTGCGTTGCCTTCGTCGTGCAGCAACATGCGTACTCCGATGCGGCGGGGTCCGCCAACATGGGCGATGCCCTCTACCCGGAAGGGCCCGACCTTCCCGCGTGACATGAACATGGCGTGCCAGCTGACGACCTGCAGCTTGCGGGTACCGGCGAGGTCGGCGGCCAGGTCGATGGCCGCGGTCTCCAGCACGACGTGTTGGGGTCCGATGTGCAACGCCGCGTCGGGTGAGGCCAACTCGGCGCTCAGCGCGGGCAGCACCCAGTGGCCATCGTCGCGTCTGGCGGCTCCGAACGCCGCCCACATCGGCGGTAGGTCCGGGGAATCCTCGATGACCAACTCGGTACCCGAAACGTCCATCCGGTCAAGGCCTTCCGGCGGGATACCGATGATCGCGCCCTGTCCCTCGTTGAAGGCGATCACCCGGTCGGGATGGTCGGCGTCGACGATCGTGCACCGTCCGTAGCCCATGGTCCGGCCCTGGTGCACGATCCCCGAACCGACGATCCGGACCTTGGACACGTCGTAGCCCGGGTCGATGATCTGCACCGAGGCGATGACCGGGTTGGGCACCGCGACCATGTCGGTCTGGCACCCTTCCGGGGACGAAATAGCCAGCGGCGCAACCATGATGCCGCCCGCGTCGTTGCGCATGTCCCGACGGATCACGACGGTGTCGTCGACCTCGCCCAGGTCCATCGACGAGTGCTTGCGCCCGATGTAGCGATAGCTCAACAAGCCGGTCCAGCGGCGGAACAACTCGTCTCGGTAGGCGTCGGCGTCGCCGGCCAACTCCCGGATGTCTCGCAATTGGTCGCTCAAGTCTGGGCCGCCTTTCTCCGCCATCGGATTATGCGTCAGGCCCGCCGGCTCGCGGGACCTGGTTGAACGGCACGCCACGGTCTGCGGTGTACTCGTGTGGTAAGTCCAGCACCCGCTCGCCGATCACGTTGCGGGCCATCGTTCCGGCGCGGCCGAATTCGTCTGTGCCTCATCGCCGAAGACCTCCGTATTCGAACATTCAGGCTTGTGCTGAGCGACTGTACAGCACAGGTAATTGACTATACAGACCCGACACTCCTCACCACGGTGGACGCAGCAGCCAAGGCCGGCCTCGATGCGCTGAGCACCGCCGCGGCTGTCGAACACGCGCCGGATCGCGGTGGGACGGGTGAGCCGGCCCGACGAGATCGCCGGAGCCGTAGTCTATTTGCTCTCCGACGCCTCGAGCTACACCACCGGGTCATTGATGACCGTCGACGGCGGTGTCTCAGGATGACCGTCGCGCCCTCGTCGAGTCGGCCGCTTCGGCCCGCACCCCGGCGATCACCCATTCGACAAGCCGCGGAAAGTTCTGCTCGATCTTGGCCGTCTCCGCCGCCGAGCGCTGCGGCTCACGCAACGCCCGGACCTCGACGATGGAATGGTTGATCGTCATGTGCGCCAGGCCGCGACAGCATTCGGAGGCCAATGGACCCGGAATGCCTTCCTGCAGAGTCGCTTTCAGGAGCGCGTTGACGTAGTCCGTCACGGCGCTGCGGTCGTCGATCGTCATCAGCTCGGTCAGGTAGGGATGCGAGCACAGCGCACGGTGCAACGCCAAACACCAGTGCAGCGCGGTCGACTCCCAGGTGTCGTATTCCTTGAAGTCGAGCTTCAACTGCGCGAAGTGTCGAGCGACCAGCGCTCGGATCAACGCTTCCCGATTACCGACCTGCTGATACAGCGTCCGCGGCGAGATCTTGAGCGCGGCCGACAACCGCCGCACGGACAGCGCTTCGATCCCTTCGTTATCCAGCAGCTGCAGGGCGTGGCGCAGGATGTCGTCGGCCGGGATCAGCGGCTTGGCCATCGCTGCATCGTACAAGCCCGGTCTGCGCCAATCCGGCAGGCTGACCGCAGTCACGGCGGATGCCGTCGATCAGGTAGTCGATGTTTACGGCGAACAGCTCGTCGACTTCCTCGCGGGAAACCCCGGTCGGGTCGCTACCGGCCAGCCCGACCCGGGCCCGCGTCGATGTGGTGCTGGGCGGATGATGCATCCCGACGAAACCGACCGTCGCCCGCGCGCTCCAGCCGGGGCGCCAGGTCGTCCAACAGGTGCTCGGCGACCGCGTCGAGCAGCGCGTCCTTGTTGCCGATCGGGAGTACACCGGCGGCGGGTGTGACGCCCAAGCGGCCGGCCACGCTGCGCATGCTGATCGCATCGATGCCGCCTTCCCGCATGATTTCCGTTGCCGCAGCGACGATCTGGTCCGCGGTCAGCTCGACTTTGCTGGGCAGGGCTGGCCCCCTCGCGCGGTCACCGGATTGTCAGCGCAATCTTGCCGACGTGTGCACCGGCCCGCATCACCCGCAGCGCCTCGTCGAGCTGCTCCCAGTCGAAGACATGGCTGATGTGCGGTGTGATACCGGCGCGGGTTATCACGTCGCACAGTTCGCGGTGAGCGCACACACTGCCGACCGTGATCCCGATGACACGCAGGTTGTTGAGCATCAGCTCGGCGACCGCGATGGGCGCCATGTCGAATCCGCTGAGCACGCCGATCACCGCGATCGTGCCGCCCATCGCGGCCGCATGCAGCGAATGCGGCAGCGTGGCGGGGCCGCCCAGATCGACGACCAATTTCGCGCCTCGCCCACCGGTCAGTCGCTTCACCTCCGTCGCCCAATCCGGCGTGGTCCGGTAATTGACGAGATGCGTTGCGCCCAAAGCTGATCCGGCGCGAAGTTTGTCGTCGGACGACGATGTCAGGATCACCGCGGCGCCGCGGGCCCGGGCCAGCTGGACGGCGAACAGCGACACGCCGCCGGTTCCCTGAGTCACCACGACGTCACCCTCCCCAATGTCGGCCTCCGCCAACGCACTCCAGGCGGTCACGCCCGCGCAGGGAATCGTCGCGGCTTCGACGTCGCTGAGGTGCTCGGGGCTGCCGACCAGGCCGGTGACATCGGCGACGCGGTACTGCTGCAGCCATCCATCGCAGGTGTCGCCGGGCAGCTCGCGCTTTGCCTCCGGGGTGGGCGGTCCATCGCGCCAGCCCGGGTGGAAGGCCCCCATGACGCGATCGCCGACGCGAAGCTCGTCGACTTCCGGCCCGAGTGCCACTACTTCCCCGGCGCCGTCGGTCATGGGTACCCGCGGCCACGGTCCGGGCAGCATACCCATCAGGTTGACGTTGTCGTGGAAATTGAGGCTCGAGGCGTTGACCTTGACCAACACCTGGCCGGGTCCCGGTGCGCCTACCGGCCTCTCGACGACCTGGACGGCCTCGCCCGGCCCGGGCATGACGACGGCCCGCTGGCGATCCGGAATGCGCATGCGATGCCTGCCTCCTGACGTAGGGCCTGGGATGACCTCGGAGTCGATGACATCGCGCATCCACGAGAGCTTTTCAGCGAGCTTCGGGGCCGTCTGGAAATCCCACGCCTTCGCTGACCTCACCATCGGTCATACCGCGGCACATGCTTACGTTAAATTGCAGTGTAATCGTGACGTGGTTACTCACTACTGGGTGTCCGGCAAATGTGATAACCCGTGTTCCGACCTCGGCCGAGGCCAAGTAAGGTGCGGTCAGCATGACGTCCCCGCATCCCTTCGCGCATCCCTTCGATGTGGCCCTTCAGCTCGAGACCCTCGACGACAACACCAGACGCGGACGGACTCACCCCGAGTGGGCCAACATGGTCGGCCCGTTCGGCGGCATCACCACCGCGGTACTGCTGCAGGCGATTCAGACCCACCCCGATCGGCTGGGTGACCCGCTGGCAGTAACCGTCAACTTCGCCGGGCCGATCGCCGACGGCGACTTCGACATCTCGCTTCGGACCGCCCGAACCAACCGCAGCAACCAGCACTGGAGCGCCGAACTGAGCCAGCACGGCCAGATCAAGACCACGGCGACCGCGGTATTCGGGGGCCGCCGCGACACCTGGGGTGACACCGAAGCACGGCCTCCCGCCACGCCCGCACCGGAGTCGATCGCGGCGGGCGGCGGCCCGGACATGCTCGTCGCCTGGGCACGCCTTTACGAGATGCGCTTCGTGCAGGGCGCGCTTTCCGGGCTAGAGACCGAGCCCACCCCGACGTCGCCATGCACCCTGTGGGTCCGCGACCGGGCCCAGCGCCCCGTGGACTATCCGGCGCTGGCCGCGCTGTGCGACGTCTTCTATCCACGGGTGTTTCAACGCCGCGGCAAAGTCGTGCCGGCCGGGACAATTTCGATGACGACCTACTTCCACGCCGATGCTGAACAGCTCGCCGCGCTGGGCGGCGACTACGTCCTGGCCACCGCGCACGCCCATTGCTTCGCCCACGGCCATTCCGATCAGAGCGCACAGGTGTGGACGCGTGCGGGTGCCTTGCTAGCCACCACGCATCAGCTCGTCTACTACAAGAGTTGAGCCGCCCCGCCAACACCGCCCTCGCGCGCCAATGTCAGGCTGGGCGGGTGATCCCTGATGTTACAGCCGCCTCGCTACTGTCAATTGAGTCGATCAAGCAGCTCAAGGCACGCTACTGCCGGTACCTGGACACCAAGGACTGGGCCGCGTGGCGGGCGCTGTTCACCGACGACTTCGTCAGCGACACCTCCGAGGCGGGCGGCAAGCTGATCGTCGGCGCCGACGCGTTCGTCGCCTTCACCCGCAAGAACATCGGACGGCCCACACAGGCGACCGCCCACCAGGTGCATGCCCCCGAGATCGAGCTCACCTCGCCGACGACGGCGCGCGGAGTGTGGGCGCTGCAGGATGTCGTGCGGTTCGGGCCCGGGGTGAGTCTGGTGGGCTACGGCCACTACCACGAAACCTACGAGCACATTGACGGGCAGTGGTTCATCAAAAGCTCCAAGCTAACTCGGCTGCGCGAGGACATCATCACCCCGCTGTTCTCGCTGAACATCTCCGACCGAATTCGCAACACCGCCGCTCGTCTCGCCAAACGGCGGCTGGACAAGTAGGGAGCCCCATGACTGTCGACACCGTTCTGGTCACCGGCGCATTCGGTCAGGTCGGCACGCGCTGTGTGCAAATCCTGCTGGAGCGCGGCCGGACCGTCGTGGCGACCGACCTGCGCACCGAGAAAACCGTTGCGGTGCAGAAGGAACTGTCGGCTGCGGCGCCGGATGCATTGATCCCGGCCTACGTCGACCTGCTGGATGCCGAGGCGGTGCATGATCTGATCGGTGCGCATCAGCCGGGGGCGATCGTCCACCTCGCGGCCGTCGTCTCACCAGCGTCATACCGCAACCCCGGGCTGGCCAGGCGGGTCAATGTGGGCGGCACCCAAAACCTGGTGGCCGCCGCCACCGCCCTGCCGCATCCCCCACTGTTCATGCTGGCATCCAGCGCGGCGGTCTACGGGCCGCGCAACCCTCACCGGTATCCGGAACGGATCACCCCCGCTACCCCGGTACACCCCATCGACCAGTACGGGCAGGACAAGGTGTTGGCGGAGGCGGCGGTCCGCGCCAGCGGGCTGCCGCACGCACTGTTTCGCCTCGCCGGTGTGATCTCACCCGACACTGCCTCGGGCTTCAGCACTGACTACCTGGTGCTCATGCGGTCGATGCCCGGTGACAATCGCATGCACACCGTGGACGCCCGGGATGCGGCGTTGGCATTCGCCAACGGCGTCGACCGCGCGGCGGCAATCTCCGGGAAAGTACTACTGATCGGCGGCAACGAGACCTGCGTCATGCTCGCGCACGAACTCGAAGGCGACCTGATGGCCGCGGTCGGCCTCGGCCGGCTCGGCCCGTCGGCGTACCTGCCCGGCGATCCGAACGACGACCGCGGCTGGAGTTTCACCGGTTGGTACGACACCGCCGAAGCGCAGACCCTACTCGACTTTCAACGACATGATTGGCGCGAAACGATGGCCTGGATCGGGGAATCCCGGGCTAATTTGCGCCGGGCATTGCGGGTCGTCGGCCCGATACTGCGGCCCATCCTGCTTGCTGTGCTGAAACTACAGCGCCGCGCGGAAGGACGCGGGCCCTACGCCGACCCGTGGGCGTTGATCGAAAAGCATTACGGCCCAGGGGCGCTGGCTCACAGCGATCAGCAGCTGCACTAGCTTCGCGAGGTGAAGAATGACAAATCCCGTTGCGCAGGCCCGCTCGGTCGTCGGCCTGGCGGCCCATCTCGGCCGGGGCGTCGGCCGGGTCACTACCGACGCGATTGTCGGCAATCGAGCGGGCCTGCCCCGAACCGTCGGCGACCTCAACACCGCGGCCTTGTCCCGTGCCATGGGCCGCAATGTCAGGTCGATGCGTGTCTTAAACAGTGATGCCGGGACATCGTCGCGGGCACGACTGGCGCTGACGGGGACCGACGTACCGGAATCGGTATTCGTCAAGATCGCGGCGCAGAGCGCGACCACCCGGTTGATGGGCGAGCTGGGCCGGCTGGGCAGCACCGAGGTGCGCTTCTATAGCCGGCTCGCCCCCGAGCTTCCCGGCGTCCCACTGGCCTATGGCACGGCGTTCGACGGGTGGACCGGTCGCTACCTGCTGGTGCTGGAAGACCTGCCCGAGTCGTGCGTCTTTCCCGATACCTTGCATCCGTTGTCCGTCGGCCAGGCCGCGCTCGTCGTCGAACTCCTGGCCACCGTGCATGGTTTGTTTTGGAACCGGATGCAGCGCAACGGGAGCGGCTCGCTGGGCTGGCTGTACACGTCGTCGGGTGACGTCACGTCGTTGCTGACCGGATCGTTGATGACGACCGCGATGAAACGGCTCGGCGAGCGGACTGCCATACCGGTGCAGAACGGCCGATTCATTGCCGAGAACTACCGGGCCGTCGCCGCCCTGATCGACGCTCCCCCGCACACCGTCATGCACGGCGATGCCCATCCGGGCAACATGTACTTCCGCGAGGGCCGGGCCGGACTGCTCGATTGGCAGGCGGTGCGGCGCGGGCATCCGTCGCGCGAACTGGCCTACACCCTAATCACCAGCCTGACACCGCAAGACCGGCGCGGCGCCCAGCGTGAGTTGCTCGACACCTACCGCAAGGCCGTGGCCGCCTCCGGCGGTCCTGAGCTCGACCGCGACGACCTGTGGCTGCGCTACCGACAAAGCTCGCACTACGCCTACGTCGCCTCGCTGATCACCGCGGGCATGGGCGGGATGCAGGCCGAGAACATCGCGATGGAGGGCCTGCGGCGTGCCGTCGAGGCCCTCGACGACCTGGAAACCGTTGCGGTGCTGAAGAGTTCGTTGTAATCCATGACTACCGGGGCTTCGCCGCCCATTGTCCGGGCAAACTCCGGGTACGGTGGCGCTGTGTACCGCGTCCAGCTTTCCGCGATCTGATGAACCCCGCAGACCCTGGCCGGCCCGTCCGCAATCTGGCGGTAGATTACTTCCGCGTCTCGGGAGTGATCCTGATTGTGCTGGGCCACTGGCTGGCCGGATCCGTGACCTACGCCGACGGGCATTTCGGCCGCCAGAATCCGCTCGTCGAGATGCCCTGGACACAATGGTTGACCTGGCCGTTTCAGGCAGTCCCGATCTTTTTCCTGGTGGCCGGTTATGCCGGCGCGGTGTCGTGGACACACCACCGCGTGACCGGCGGCGAGGCACGCCAGGCCTGGCTTCGACGCCGGCTGGCGCGGGTGCTTGGCCCGACCCTCGTGTACGCCGCGCTGGTTTCGGCGGCCGTGCTGGCCGCCGCCGCCTACGGCGTCGGCGAGTCCGTACTCGAGTACGCCGGATGGGCCGTGGCGATGCACCTGTGGTTCCTGGCCGTCTACATCGTGGTGGTGTCGTTAACTCCGATTGCCGTTGCCGCACAACGCCGTTGGGGCCTGCTAGTCCCGGCTACGTTGGCGGTCGCGGTGGCTCTGGTCGACACCCTGATGACGCGGGGCCCGTTGCATAACCTCGGTTGGCTGAATTATCTGTTGTGCTGGGGCGCGCTTTATCAGCTCGGCATCGCTTGGCATGGCGGGCTGTTGGCCGGGCGCCGGCCCGCGCTGCTGGCGGCCGGATCGGGGGCGGCGCTCGGGCTGCTGATTTGGCTGGGCGGCTATCCGGTCAGCATGATCGGCGTTCCCGGTCAGGCCGTACAGAATACGTCACCACCGACGGTGGCCATGCTGGCGTTTGGCTGCACGCAGGCCGGGATCGCGATGGCTGTCGCACCCGCGCTCAATCGCATCCTGCGTGCCCAGCTGGTCGAGCGCCTGCTCGCCGTGGCGAACAACAATGTGATGGCCCTGTACCTGTGGCACATGATCCCCGTCGTGATCGTGGCCGTCGTCGGCTACCCGGCCGGACTGTTGCCGCAACCGAACCTCGGCACTACCGCCTGGTGGCTGGGCCGGCTGGAATGGGTCGTGATCCTCGGCCTGGTCACGGCGGTGGAGTTGGTGTTGCTGTGGTGGGGGCGGCGAGTGTTCGCCGCCCCCTTGCCGATGTTCCATGTTCGGCTTGCCGCGCGCTGGACGGAACCGATCATGCTGGCCGGCGCGGTCATGGCGGCGTACGGGCTCGGCTACGTCGCCGCCGCCGGGTTCGCCCCGGACGGCAGGTTTTCGTGGCTGACCGCCGCGATCTTCGCCGTCGGCGTGGCAATGGTGACGTTGGGCCCGGTCACCGTCTCCGGCCGCTACCGGCCGGCTATGACGGCCGAGCGACGATTACCGGGGCCTTGACCGCATGCAGGACGGTGTTGCTGACCGACCCCAGAATCAGACCGGTGAGACCACCCCGACCGTGACTGCCCACCACAACCAGCTGCGCCTCGGTAGTCTTCGCCTGCTGAATCAGCTGTTGGGCCGGCAGATCGCGAGCAAGTAGCCGGCGCACCGTGACGTCGGGATAGCGTTCCTGCCAGCCGGCGAGGTTCTCGGCCAGGCTGCGCTGGGCGTCGGCTTCCACCGCCTCCCAATCGAATGCCGGAAGTTCGAGCAGCGCGATATCGGTCCAGGCGTGCAATGCCACCAGATCGACGCCGCGCCGCGATGCCTGGTCGAACGCGATCGCCGTGGCCAATTCCGAGACCGGGGAGCCGTCGATTCCGACCAGGACGGGGCCGTGCGCGGGATCGGGCAAGTCCTCGTCACGGATGACCGCGACCGGGCAGCTGGCGTGCCGCACCACCGACGAGCTGACCGACCCCAGCAGCCCTCGGGCGAGCAGGCCGCGACCGGAACTGCCCACCACAACCATCTCCGCCTCCTCGGACATGTTGATCAGGGCGAGCACCGGACTGGAATAGACGAACTCTTTCCTCACCACGACCTTGCGGTCGGTCGGCACCGCCTCCTCGGCCAGCTTGGACGCATCAGCGAGCTGCCGGCGGCAATCGTCTTCCAGCTTGACCAGCAGCGAGTCTGGGTATGGAGTCGGGGGCCACGTCGCGGTGGGCGTCACCACCGCGTGGAACAAGGTCAACGGAACGCTGCGCATCGCAGCATCGCGAGCGGCCCAGACCACGGCGGCATTCGACGCGGGCGAGCCGTCGACCGCGGCGACGATGCCCAAGGGTTTCGCGGATACCGACATTTCGTACTCCTTTCGTCAGGAGTAACGGTATTAGCCGGCGCGCCCGCGGTCGTGAGACTTTAGTCCTCGACTGGCCGGGACCCAGTGCCCCCGGGGTTGCCTTCGGTGAGGTCGTTGATTGCTCGAATGACTCCGGCGATGTGTTCGTCGCTGAGCCTCTCCCCCTCGAAGACGTGGTTGAGCAGAACTTTGAGGTCGAGCATCTGCTGCAGATACACCAGACACGGCGGGCAGTCCTCGAGGTGCTTGGCCACGATCGGGCCCCACTGAGCCGGGTCCGAGTCGACCAGGTCGTCGACTATCCGGACGAAGTCGACGCAGTCGATTGCAGGGATTATGTTGTCGTGCACGGTCATTGGCGATACCGCTTCTCCAGTTCATTGCGAAGGTTCCCGCGGGCC
The DNA here is from genome assembly GCF_010727605.1 of Mycobacterium simiae. Taxonomy (NCBI): domain Bacteria; kingdom Bacillati; phylum Actinomycetota; class Actinomycetes; order Mycobacteriales; family Mycobacteriaceae; genus Mycobacterium; species Mycobacterium simiae. The sequence continues at coordinate 5,133,006 of NZ_AP022568.1, read as the reverse complement.
CGGTAGAGAAGTGCGCGCTGCCCCTCGGGGGTCAATTGCAGGATCTCGGCTGCCTCTTCCGCGGACGCGCCCACGAGGTCACGCAGGATCACGAGTTGCCGCTGCCGCTGCGGCAGCGCATCCAATGCCGCGCGCACGTAGCCGACGAGCTCCTGCGCCACGGTGCGGTCCTCCGGAAGGAAACGCCGTGACGGCGGGAAACTCCAGTGCCCGGCGTCGGGGTGCCCGTCCGGATGCATGCGCCCCGCCAGCGGGTCGTCGTCCTCGGCGGTGGCCAGCACCTCGTGGTCGCGGATGCGGGATTCGCGGCGCCGGTAGCGCAAGGCGGTGTGTCTGACGATGCCGAACAGCCAGGTGCCAACCGAGGAGCGACCCTCGAAGGAGTCGGCAGTCAGTAACACCTGCACCCAGGCCTCCTGAACTGCTTCTTCGGCGACCGCGGGCGAATTCACCATTGTGCGCGCGAATTTCACCATCGGTAGGTGGAAATCGCGGACCAGACTGGTCAACGGGATACCGGCGACCTGGTGTCGAGTGGCGTCCGATGGCACCGTCACTGGTGTCGCCATGGACCCGAACTCAAGCGCATCTTCCCAGTTCCCAACGCAGTTGCGCCTCCGACGGAGACTGCACCGGGATGAACGCCGCCTCACGGTAGCGTCGGCTGGCCGGCGTCCGGCTGGCATATCCCTTGCCGCCGGCGGTACGGATCTCCAAATCAGCGCTGGCGCTGGATAATTCGGCAGCGGCAAGGCGCAGCGACAGCAACTCCTTTTTGGTCGGCGATGTGGTGCCCCCGACAGCGGCGGACAACTGCGCCAGCGTCGCCTGCGCCCCGGCGAGCTTCGCCGCGACCGCATCGACCTCGGCGGCGAAGACCGCGTTCACTCCCTGCAGCGCGAGCCTGCTCTGATCCAGCGCGGTGCGGGTGAGGCCCAGGCACATCGCGGACTGTAGGACGAGAAACGTCGGACGCACCGTCTGCAGAAAGGTGTCGAAGTCCGCGGACAGCACCTGGTCCGCACCGATGTATGCGTCGTTCAGCTTCAGATACGACGAAGCGGTACTCCCCATGGCGAGCAGATCGAAGTGATCGCCGATGACGACGCCCGCGGTGTCCAACGGCAGCGCCACGATTAGTCTCTCGCCGCTGTCGGTGCGCGCCGCCGTCACCATCGTCGAGTCCGGATACAGGTTGCTGGCCCACCGCAGCGATCCGGTCAACCGGTATCCGCCGCCGGCGCGTACCGCGGTGAGCTCCAGGCTGCCGCAGCCGGCCGCCTCCTTGAACGCCGAGGCCATGCCGGTGACCCCGAGCGCGGTCCCGGCGAGCAGCGGTTGGGCCGCCGCGAGAGCGAATGGCGTTGCGGCCGTGAGCAGATACTCCACCGCCATCCGGTGCGCCCACACCGAGAATCCCGTGCTCATACATTCGCCCGAGATCTGGCCGATGATCTCAGCCATCCGCGGGAGCCTCCCGTCGCGGTTGCCCGGGGCGCCCAGGCCGAGCAGTCCGGCGGCGCCGAGTCGAGGAAAACTGCGCCGGGAGGTGTCCCGCCCGCGGTCCAACGCGTCCGCATGGGTGCGGATGTCGGCCAGCAGTTCCGGATCAAGCCCTACGCATGCGGCGTCCACGGTCGCGGCCACGACAGTGCCCCCTGTTCGTGTCTTGTCATCTGTCGTCACCGAACCCGCCGTCCGCACTAGCCGATGGACAGGGTCGAGTCGACGCTCGCCGGACGGCGGAACGTGTTCACCACGGGCGACCAGGCGATGGCGTTGTCGTGGATTTCCTTGAGTGTCGCGTCGTCGGCATCACCGGCCAGCGTCACCTTGCAGCGGACCGCGGTGAATCCGAGCACCTTGCCGTCCGGGGTGTCACCGACTCCCCACACCGCGGAAATGTCGATGTCGCCCTCCATCTCGACCTCGATTTTGGTGAGCGTCACGCCGCGGTGGGTGGCATTGGCCAGCAGGCCGACCGATATGCAGGACCCCAACGCCGCTAGGGCCGTTTCGGAGGGATTGGGCGCCGAGTCGTCGCCGAGCAGGGCCGGTGGCTCCCCGACGAGCATCGGTGCGAGGTCGCGCACGTAGGTCATGTTGCGGAATCCCGCCTCGCACACCGTCGTGGCCTTCAGGGTCTTCTTGCCAGTGGCGGGATTTTCCTTGGCATTACAGGACAGCCGGTCGAGCCCTTCCGCGTCGATGACGAGCGCGTCGGTCATGAACTTCCTCCGTTTCTCGCTGAATTTGATCCTCACCGGGTTAGTGCTCGCCCGACGCCCCCGCGTGACGGTGGACCGGATTGGGTGACCAAGTCGACCCCCCAGATCGCTTGCCTGAAACGAGGCGTGCGACGGTCGTCCGCCATGGGTGGGTCGGGTTTGCTCAGCCGAACAGCTTTTGCCCGATGTAGTGGCCGTCCGCTGGCGCAGGGGGCACCGCGAAGATTGCTGAGCCGATGTGTCGGATGTACTCGTTGAGCAGATCGTTGGCGCCGAGCCGGTTTTGCAGACGAATAAAATCTTGCGGATCTTTTTGATACGAGATGAACAGCAGTCCCGCGTTGAGTTGGCCGTTGGGGTCCAGGCCGTCGGTGTAGTTGTAGGACCGGCGCCGGATCATGATGCCGTCGTTGTTTTCCCGGGCGGCCAGCGCGACGTGCGACAGCGGGTCGATCAGTGGTTTGCCGTCGGCGCCGGTGGCGGCGAAGTTCGGGGTGTCGAATTCGGACTTACCGCTCAGCGGTGCACCGTCCTGCTTGGCGCGGCCGAAGATCTTCTGCTGGTTGCCGATCCGGTCGACGTCCCACGTCTCGAGCAGCATCCGGATTTTGCGCACCACCTGATAGGTCCCGCCGTTCATCCAGGGCTGGTCGGTGTCGGTGACCCAGACGAACCGCTCGTACTCGGCCTGGCTGCTGACGTTACGGGTACCGTCCTTGAACCCCAACAGGTTTCGCGGCGTCTGCTGACCGGGGCCGGCGGAGGCCCGGCCGAAGCCCAGCACCGCCCAGTACGGTGACACGACGTCGCGGCCGAGGCGGGCGAGGTTGCGCACCGCGTGGTAGCAGACCTGCGGGTCGTCGGCGCAGGCCTGGACCGACAGGTCACCGCCATGCAGCCGCGGATCCAGGTTGTCGCCGTTGAGCGGTGGCAGGTCGGTAAATACCGCGGGTCGTCGGGCGGCCAACCCGAACCGCTCGCCGAACAGTGCCGGTCCCAAACCGATCGTGACGGTCAGACTCGCCGGGCTCAGTCCGTACGCCTCGCCGGTATCGCTGGGCGGCTGCACGTCGACTTGCGGCGCAACGGCGCCGACCGGCTTGCCCTGCTGCAGCACGGCAATCGCGGCCGACCATCGCGCCAGCAACGCCTGCAGCTCGGCGCGGGTGGCGCCGGCAGCCAGCGAGAACGACATGAACACGGCGTAACGCTGTGGCAGGGTGGCGATTCCACCCTGGTGCAGCTGGCCGTAGAACGGATAGCTGCGGCGCAGGTCGACGTTGTCGTCCTCGCCGTGGTGATCGGCCGCCAGGGCGTGGCCGGCCAACCCGCCGCCGATGGCACCGGCCGCGGTCCCGGTGAGGCCGGCCACCAGCGCGCCGCCGAGCATGCGCCGGCGCGACACCGAGGCACCGTCGGGTTCGTCGGGTTTGTCGGGTTCGTTGGCAGCCATAGTCAGTTGGCAGACACTACTTTTTGAGCGACCGTGGATAGGCTCTGGTGCAGTGGCTGAATCACTGCGGTCAGTTTCGGCGCATCGCTGGCTTGCAGCGCCGGCGTGTAGGTCCGGTAGCCGCCCAGCGCCGACGGATCGCGGTAGCCGTCCAAAACACCAAGCACCGCACGGAATTGCTGATCGATCTGATCGACCAGGCTGGCGTCGATTTTGGACAGGCCCGGGCGCAACGCGGCATAGGCCTGTTGCGCACCTTCGACATTCCCGGAGAAGTCGACCAGATCGATGTGACTGAAAGCCTCCTCCTCACCGGTGATCTTGGTGTTCTGTACCTCTTCGATCAGATCGCTAGCGCCGTTGGCCAGGTCCTCGGGCTTGTACTGTAGGCCGGCTACCACGTTGTTCAGTTTGCCGACGTTGCCGACCAATTCGGTGCTCAGGGCCTTGGTTTGGGACGTAATGGCACCGCCCTGCCACAGGTCCCGTTCGATGGCGTGGAAGCCCTTCCACCCGACCTTCGCGTCGACGGGCGTGGAGGCGCGCATGTCGATCAGATAGTCCAGGCTGCCCGCATTGTCGCCGACAGCGAAGCCGGGCAGCACGAAGCCCTCCACCGTGGATTCCGCGCGTTCATAGAACATTCGGGCCTTGGCGTAAGCGGCCTTGGCGGCGTCGAGGTTCCCCGACTGGATCGCCGCATCGAGTGCCTGCACGCCGCCATTGAGCTGAGCGATCTGATTGACGATGTAGGCCGCGTAATCCTTGGTGCCCTGGCCGAGGATGCTCGCGATGGTGCCCGTCGGCCCGGCCGGTGCCTGACCCGTCACCGTCAGGACTTGGTACTCGGTGCTCGCTCCGGGGCAATACAGTTGGTACGCACCGCCGTCGAGCGTGATGGTGAAGGACACCGGGTCCAAGCCGGGCGCCAGGTTCTCCTTCTCACCGACGATGCGCTGATCTTTGAGCAATTCCATTTCGGTGATGCTCGGCGCGCTGGCATTGACCACCGTGAACGTCACCGGGCCGGCCGGCACGCTGCTCACGTCCAGCGTGCACTCGTCCTTTCCCCCGGCGTTTGCCATGGTCACCCTGACCTGCCCGGTCAAGTCATTCTTGGGCGCGCTCGAGCCGCCGCCGTTCGGATGGCCGCACGCCGTCGCCGCGAACACCGTAGTTGCAGTCAAAAGCATTGCTGACAACCATGTTTCATGAAACCGGTACGCGACTCGAACGATGCGACTCACCATCGACCGATTTCCCTTCATCCCGTTGTTTGCTGCTGATGCGCACCGAGGCTATCGCCGACCACGCGGACGCGAACGCGAAGCCCGCTAGTACCAGCGGCAGCCACACATGCCAAAGCTGACGATCGCCGCGATTGCGGGCACCCGCAACGATGTTGGCCACCGTCGTGCGGTCTTCGGGACCAGACGTCGTCCAGTCGGTCGGCAACCCACCGAGACTGACCGTCTTCGCACCGGTCAATCCCCCGCCGGTCAGCAGTGCCGTGCGATTGCTCGTCGCTTGCGCGCTCACCACCGAATCACCATGTACGAGAACGGTATATACGGTGGTCGTTGCCCATTGTCCCAGGAACGGCCCGGGGGTACGGCCGGGCGCGAGACCGACCGGCAGCCGCCCGCCCGTCATGCTCCGCAACTGATCCAGCGTGACGTCCGGCGCACCGTCGGCCCCGGCGGCTTCGGGTGCCTGCCACCGTTGCACGGGCAAGCCGTTGACGATCTGGTCGCCGGCCGGCGCAAGCGGGATGCAATGGACGGTCGGGCTGCCGTCCTCGGAGACGACCAGCGTGCGTCCGCGCGGCTCGACGTTCAGCCACACCCGGGCAGTGTGGCCGGCCTGGTCGGTCACGGTGCGCGCGTGCGGACTGGGCGGGGTGCTGGCGGCGGAACCCGCGATCGTCAGCATCGCCGCGACGATGATCAGCACCGCCGACGTCGCGACGAGCAGTCGGCACCGGGTTCGGGGCGCCGCGGCAAGACCCGGTGGCCACAGAAAGATGATGAGCACGGGCAGTGCATACAACAGCCAGCCCAACACCTCGATCAAGCGGGGATCGGTCGGTATGCCGAACACCCCGGCCAGCAGTGCACCCAGGACGGACTGCCTCGGTATCCAGGTCGAGAAGTCGAGCAGTTGTTGCTGGCCGAGCGTCACCCAGCCGGCTTCATGCGCGGTACGCAAAGCGCCCAGCACGAGTCCGGCGGCGATCAGCACCAAAAACACGCCGGTGATCCGGAAGAAGCGGCCCAGGTTGAGTTTCAGCCCGCCGAAGTACAGACCGATCCCCACCGCGGTCGACGCTCCGATACCCATCGCGCCGCCCAGCACGGCGAACCATCGGTTGCCGTGCGAGGTCTGGGCGGCGGCCAGCAGGAACACCGAGGTCTCGAATCCTTCTTTGAGGACGGCGAGGAACGCCATCGCGACCAGCGCCAGCGCGCCGCCACGATTCAGGGCCTGTTGCGCCTCCCGCTCGAGTTCGCCCTTCAGTCGGCCAGCATTGCGATTCATCCAGACGATCATCGAGGTCACGAACGCCACGGCGAGGGCATTGATGACCGTCTCCATCATTTCCTGCTGCACTTGCGGCAAGGCCGCCGAGAACAGATCCAGCCCGACGCCCACCGCGATGCTGATCAGCACTGCCAGGGCCACGCCGACGAACATGGGCAGAGGCGATCGACCGTTCCTGGTGAGAAACGCGGCGACAATGCTCACGATCAGCGTTGCCTCTAGGCCTTCTCGCAGCCCGATGAGGAACGTGCCAAAGAAAACGCCGAATACGCCGTTCATGCATCCGATTCCTGTCCCGCCACCGGGAACGTCGACTTAGCCTAACCTAAGTTCGTGGCCTGGCCGCCGAGTCGGAGGCCGCCTGTCACAGCTACCGCCGTTGTGCCGTCATAGATCTCATGAACTTCGTCCTCTATCGTGTGTGTCTTCTGGCCCTGAGTCTGCTGACGCTGGTCCATCTCTCGAATCGGACGCTACGGCAGGCCACGGCCGCGAGCTGGACGGTGTTCAACGACCCGGCTCCGTCACGAAGTCGATGAGCTCTTCCACTTTGCTGATCAACGCCGGTTCCAGGTCGTTCCAGTCGCGCACCCGGGAGCGGATGCGCCGCCACGCCCGGGCGATGTCGGCCTGGTCGGCGTGCGGCAAACCCAGGGCCCGGCAGGCACCGTGTTTCCACTCCACGTGTCGCGGCACATCGGGCCAGGCCGTCAGGCCGAGCCGGTGTGGCTTCACCGCCTGCCAGATGTCCACATAGGGATGACCGACCACCAAGGTGTCCGGGCCGCCGGGACCCCGCCGCACGGCCTTGGCGATCCGCGCCTCCTTCGAACCCGCGACCAGGTGATCGACCAGCACCCCGAGGCGGCGGCCGGGACCTGGGGCGAACTCTGCCACGATGCCCACCAAATCGTCCACGCCACCAAGATGTTCGACGACGACACCCTCGATACGCAGATCCTCGCCCCACACCTGCGCGATGAGTTCCGCGTCGTGGCGCCCTTCGACATAGATGCGGCTGGCCCGCGCGACCCGGGCCCGTCCGCCCGGCACGGCGACGGAACCCGAAGCCGTCCGCGTCGCCGGCGCCGGAACCGCGCGCCGCGGTGCGGTCAGGATCACCGGTCGCCCGTCCAGCAGGTACCCGGGCCCCAGCGGAAACCCGCGAACATGGCCATGGCGGTCTTCCAGGTCGACGCGACCGTACTCGACGCGGACCACGGCACCGACGTACCCGGTTTGCGCGTCCTCGACGACCAGACCCAATTCGGCAGGGTGCTCGGTCGAGCGCGGCTTGCGCCGGCCGGCGGCCAAAACATCGGTTCCGTAGCGATCCATCACCCGCGCCATCCTAGGAACGATTGCGGCCAAACAGGGTCAGGGCGCGCCCGGCCGAACGGCGCTAGTAAACCGAAAAGATCGGCCCGATTTGCGTAAGGACGGCGTTGCCGCCGCGGGGCCCACGATTTCATCGCTGTTAGCGTTTCAGCAACACTTGAGTCGCTTCGGATAATGGGGTGAAAAGATGGGAACATCTGCGTTGCTGGCGCGCACTGTCGCGTTTCTGCGCGAGGGTTGCCCACCCGAGATGCCGGCCACCGGCTATGTGCCGTTGGCGGCGCTGCTGCCCCGACGTATCTGCGATGACGAAATTGCGGACATCACAAGCGAATTCACCCAGGCGAAGGCCTAGTCCTGCGCTCGCGGGACACCGCAGGCCGTGAGGTAGGCCGGGTAGTCCCACCCGGCCAGAAACTCCTGGGCCGCCTGCAGTCCGCGGTCATACAGCGCGTCACGCTGCTGCGCGGTGATGTCGAAGTCGATGGGGCTCACATCCTCGGCCGGCACGAAGATGGTGCGTCGGACCGTGCATGGATCGTCGATGTAGGCGTTGTCCTGATTGCTCACCAGCGTCTCGATTGCCGCCAGCCCCAACGAAACCGGCCCATGCACCGGGTGGGTCGGCGGGATTCCCGGCCGCGCCGACAGCCGGATACCAAAGGTCGGCCAGCGCGGCTCGGTCCGGTCGAACAGCGCCACCGGAAAACTCGACAGCAGGCCGCCGTCCACCCAAGTGGCGCCGGCCACCCGCACCGGCTCGAACACATACGGGATCGCCGCCGAGGCGTGCACCGCCCGCGCCACCGGGAAGTCGTCCGGGTCCAGGCCGTAGGAGTCGAGGTCCCACGGAATCCGCACCAGCCTACGGCGGGACAGATCACTGGCGGTGACGACCAGCGACCATTCGAACTGTTCGGGTTCCTCGCCGGTGCGCAGATCACCGAATGTTCGCACGCCGAGATCGGCCAGCAGCCCGGCCAGCAGCCGTTCGAGGTAGTCCCCGCGGTAAACGCCCTCCGACAACAGCAGTGACAGACCCCCACCCACCAGCGGAACATGCCCAATCAAGGTGCGGTCCAGAAACTTTCGATAGTCGATCGACCGCATGATCTCCGCGAGCCGGGACATCGGTTCGCCGGCCGCCTGCAGCGCGGCCACCAGCGACGCGACGATCGCGCCGGCGCTGGTACCGGCGACGCGCGGGAATTCATAGCCCGCCGCGGCCAGCGCGTCGACAGCCCCGACCAGGCCAATACCTCGGACTCCGCCGCCCTGGAATACCAAGTCCGCCCGCGACGTACTCATCGCATTCGCTCCCCCTCGACGTCGAAGAAATGCAAATGTCCGGGTTCGGGGTGCAGCCGCACCCGGCTGCCCTTCTGCGGCGGATTGCGGCCGTCGGCGCGGGCAACGACATGTTTGTCGCTTGCCTTGGCCGAGTCGGTGATCCGCCCGTACAGGTAGGCATCCGCACCGAGCTCTTCGACGACGTCGATCTCCATCTCGACGCCCATCCCACCCAGCTCGAAATGCTCGGGACGCACCCCGACCACGACATGACTCGCGCCGTTGGCCAGCTCCCGGGGTAGCCGGATGGGCCAATCACCCAGCGAGACAGTGCAATCGACGACCTCTAGTGTGAACAGGTTCATGGCCGGAGATCCGATGAACCCGGCGACAAAGACGTTGGCGGGGTTGCGGTAGAGCTCGCGTGGCGCCGCGAATTGCTGCAGCACACCGTCGCGCAACACGGCCACGCGGTCCCCCATCGTCATCGCCTCAACCTGGTCATGGGTGACATACACGGTCGTGGTCCCGAGCCGGCGCTGCAACGCGGCGATCTGATTGCGCGTTTGTACACGCAGTTTGGCGTCGAGGTTGGACAGCGGCTCGTCCATCAGAAAAACCTGCGGGCGACGCACGATTGCACGGCCCATCGCCACCCGCTGCCGTTGGCCACCGGAAAGGTCTTTGGGCTTGCGATGCAAATATGGCTCCAGATCCAGCAATCTGGCCGCATCCAGCACCCGTTGCTGGATGTCGGTCTTCGAAGCCTTCGCGATCTTCAGGGCGAAACCCATGTTCTGGGCGACCGTCATGTGCGGGTAGAGGGCGTAGTTCTGGAACACCATCGCCACGTCACGATCTTTGGGATCGAGGCTGGTTACGTCGCGCTCCCCGATACGGATGCAGCCCTCATCCAGCGTTTCCAGCCCGGCCACCATGCGCAGCGACGTGGTCTTGCCGCACCCCGATGGCCCGACCAGCACGACAAACTCGCCGTCGGCGACCGACAAGTCGAGGCCATCCAGCGCCGGACGGTCCGCGCCGGGGTACCGCCGCGTTGCCCGTTCCCAACTGACTGAAGCCACGTTCACCCACCCAGCCCGCTCACGGCGATGCCGCGGACGAAGGAACGTTGTGCGACCGCGTACATGATGACCAGCGGCACCATGATGAGCATCGAGGCGGCCATGATCACCGGCCAGCGGGCCACGTACTCGCCACGCAGCCGCACCAATCCGAGGGTCAGCGTGGCCAGGCTGTTGCGTTGCAGCATCAGCAGCGGCCACAGAAAGTCATTCCAGACGTTGACCCAGGTGAGCACTGCGAGCACCATCACGGCGGGGCGCGCATGCGGCAGCAGAATCCGCCAGTAAATCTGCCACGGCGAGCAGCCGTCGAGGATTGCGGCTTCCTCGAGATCGCCGGGCAGCGTCTGGAAGAACTGCCGCATCAGGTAGGTGCCGAACGCGCTGCCAAACAGGCCGGGCACGATCATCGACCACGGCGTGTCCACCCAGCCCACCGTTCGCATCAAGATGAACTGGGGGATCACCGTCACCGTCAGCGGCACCATCAGCGTCCCCAGGTACAACACGAACAGCGTGTCACGCCCCCGGAACTGCAGGCGAGCGAAGGCATATCCGGCTAGCGAGCAAAAGAAGACCTGCCCGGCGGTGACCGCCCCGGCGTACAGCACGGTGTTGAAAAACATTCGCCAGAACGGCATCACCCGGAACACCTCGGCGTAGTTGGACCATTGCGGGTGAGCGGGCAGCAGCCGGGGCTCGCTGATCTCGCCCTCCCTCTTCAACGACCCGGACACCGCCCAGGCGACCGGGAACAGCCAGCACCATGCGATTGCGATCAGTGCCGCGTACACCGGGACGGTCCGAACCACCGTGCGCTTGAACACTCCCTCAACCAAGGCCACGAGACGCCTCCCATGATCGCCGATGCGACAGCCGCATCTGCAGCAGCGTTAATACCAGCAAGATGGCGAACATCACCCAGGCCAGGGCGGATGCATACCCGAATTCCAAGAACGAGAAGGCGTGCTGAAACAGCATGATACCCAGCACGTAGGTCGACGTCTCAGGGCCACCGTTGGCGCCATTGAGCACGTACACCACGTCGAATGCCTGGAACGCGTGGATGATTGAGATGACGACGACAAACGACACCGACCCACGGATCAGCGGCACCGTGATCGACAGGAACTGTCGGATCTCGCCCGCGCCGTCGATTTTGGCGGCCTCGTACACCGTTTCGGGCACTCCTTGCATTGCGGCCAACAAGATGACGGTGGCGAACGGCACGCTTCGCCACACCGCGACCACGCACAGCGACGCCATCGCCCAATTGGGATCCACCAGCCACGGCACCGGACCCATTCCGATCCAGCCGAGCATGATGTTTAACAGTCCGTTGTCGGTGTTGAAAACGAACTGCCACACCACCGCCATCACCACGGACGAAATGGCCAGCGGCATGAAGACGATGGTCCGAACGATGCTGATGCCCTTGACTTTCCGGTTCAACACGGCGGCGACGGCGAGACTGATGACGACGGTGGGTATGACCGTTCCGAGCGTGAACACAACCGTGTTGCGGATGGCGATGAGGAACAACGGGTCCGAGGTGAAGAGATCCTCGAAGTTCTTCAGGCCCACGAACTTTGGCGGCCGAAATACATCCCACTGCTGAAAACTCATGTACAGCGAGAACCCGAGCGGGAACAACATGAACACCGTGACCGCGGCCAGGTTCGGTGCGACGAACAACCGTCCCGCCCAGGCGCGCCGCCGCGATGGATATGGCCCCTTGGGGCGTCGTTTCGCGGGGCGTGACGCGAGCCCGACGGCTCTGTTGGCTGATGTCATGGGTTACGCAGCACCTCGTCGACGGCGGCGGACAATCCATCCAGCGACGTCGCGGGCCGGGCGCCGCGCAGGACGGGGCCCATGTTGCGGTCCATCAAGGCGACGATCTTTTCCCATGCCGGGGTGACCGGAAGCCCCTGTGAACGCCACGGACCGTCGGTGAGGATGCGCAGATTGTTCAGTCGGCGATGCGACGCGGCGAATCCGTCCGAGCCAAGCGCGGATCGCAGCACCGGGACGAACAGGGATGTCTCAGCGGTCACTGCCTGCCCGACGGGGCCGGTCGCGAATTTGACGAATTCCCATGCCTGCTCCTTGCGTCGGCTGCTCGCGGAGATGGCGAGCCCGGTGGTGCCGACATTCGAGCAGGCGGCATGTCCTCTCGGCAGCGCTGGGCCCACGGGCAGGGACGCGACGTCGAAATCCAGACCCGGCGGCCGGATGAACGTCTGGTATCGCCAGTGGCCGCCGAGCGCCATCGCGGCCTTGCCGGTGGCGAACAGGTCGGGCGTCGACATCGACTGCACCTCGGAGGCGTCCGGTGCGGCCTTCAGCTTGTTGGCGAGATCGGCGTAGAACTGCACGGCCTCGATGTACGCCGGGTCGTCGAAGTTGAAATGAGTGGGATTCTTCTGTGGCGTGGACCAGCAGACACCGTTGTTCATGGCGAACAACCCGGCCGAATAGTAGGACACCCAGGTATTGACGAAGCCCCACTGCGTAACCCTCCCGGAGCGATCGCGGTGGGTGAGGGCGGTTGCGGCATCCGCGAATTGCGCGAAACTCCAAGGGTTTTCCCACGACGCCGGCGGCGCCGGCACGCCGGCCTTGGCGAAGAGTTCTTTGTTGTAGGTCAGATAGTTTCCGGACCATTGCTCCGGCAGGGAGAACTGGCCGCCGTCGTAGTTGAAGGTGTCGTAGAGCGCCGCGATGCTGTCGGATTTCAGCTGCGCGGCAAATGCCGTGTCCTGGGTAAGCATGGTGTTCAGATCCAGCAGCACCCCGCGGGCGGCGAGTTCGGCGTAGGTCAGGTCCCAAGTCATCAGCACGTCCGGGCACTTACCGCCGGCGCAGAACGTCGACAGCTGCTGCATCACGCCGGGGCCGGACAGCACCGGACGGATCTTGATGCCGGGATGCTGACGCTGAAATTCGTGGACGACGCGCATCCGCGCGGCGGCCTCGTCGGGGTTGGCAGCGAAGAAGAATGTCAGGGCGTCGTCGTCATGCGCACAGCCGCTCGCCCAGGGCGCCACGGCGGCAGCGGCGAGCACTCCGGCACCCCGCATCAGGTTGCGCCGTGCGAACGGCTGGTCGAGCATCCGGCTCCCGTTTTCACCCAGTGGCCGGCACCCCCGCCGGCCTTGTCCCATGTCCTTGGTACCTGATGAGGCCGGCGCGTGCCGGACACGGCAGTGTCAGCACCGCCCGGCGCAAACGGTCCGGATCGGCGGTGATGTCGATTGCCCTAATGCGGTCGTCGGCCCCGATTTCGATCTGCAACAGGATCTGCGCGCGTCCGCGCGGCGCGATCGCGATGCCGGGCGCGCCGTCGATCAGCACCACGGCGCCGGTCCGCGCACGCCGAGCAAATCGACGGGTCTCCTCGGCAACGGCCCGGGCTCCATCCAACTCCGTGGGCACGTCCGCCAGACCGAGCACCGGGTCGACGCGGCGCACCACACCGGGGGCCAACAAGTCGAGCAACGCCTCGTGCGCGGTGATCGTGGTGAACCAGGCGGTCAGGTTGACGACGTCACCGACTCCGTCGGCGCTGCTGGCTTTCAGCCACGCGGACGGCACCGCGTCGTCGGCATCGGCGAGCGTGCCCAGCAGCCGAAAAGCCACCGCACGCACATGCTGCCGGTCGGCCTCGCACCGCGCCGCCAGCTCCGCGAGGTCGGGCCGATGTTCGGTTGCGTTCATGGCGTCACCTTTTGTGCATGGCAGTCGTCAAGAAGATGACCGCATCGATTGTGCGCCGCGGCACGCGACACAGCTATGCGGCTCGCCGATGCGGAAAATTCCTGCACCGCAACGGAATGAGCGAAGGAAAGGACTCGATTCGCATGCACACCGCATATCTTGTGATCACGCTGATCACCGCAATCAGCATTGCCGGGGTCGCCCTCCCCGACTTCATCCCAGCCCAGTTCGTCCTGGCGAACTCCGCCGAAGTGGGAGTGCCGCGGTCTTGGTTACCAGCGCTGGGAGCGGCCAAGCTCGCCGGGGCGGTGGGACTGCTCGCCGGACTGGTGGGCCTACCCGAGCTGGCGTTCGCGGCCGCGGCCGGTTTGGTGCTGTTCTTCGTCGGCGCGGTCGTGACTCACCTCAGGGCGCGGGTCTTGCACAACATCGCCTTCCCGGGCGCATTTTTGTGCTTGTCCGCGGCGTCGCTTGCGATGCTGATCGCCGTGGGCTACTAGCTGGTCATGCGGGTTTTGACGGCCTCGTCCTGCTTCTTGGCGACGTCGAGCACGAAGTCCTGGGGAGCGTTGTCGTTGGGCGCGCTGTCGAATTCGAGGTCGACGACCACCTTGCCCTCGGAGAACACCACGTAGGTCACGGCTTTGGTGTTGTCCGGCGAGGGACCGACGACGATGACACCGTTCGTGCCGACTTCGAACGGCTGCGGCGTGCCGGTGACGTATTTGCTCAGCGCGGGGGGACGGTTCTTGGCTTCCTCAGCCGCCGAAGCCGCGTCGGTGAAGACCACCAGGAGGTCGGTGATGGTGTGGGTTTTGGAGTTGTTGCTGAAGGTCACCGCCACCCCGGCCACACCGCCGGGATTCTGTTGCGGCGGGCCCAAGGTCGTGTCGGCGCCGATATCCTCGGCCGAGATCAGCAGGTTGGAGTAGTCGGCCAACGGCGCCGAGCCGGAAGGCGACGCGCTCGATGGCGACGACGAGGTAACCGAACTCGACGCCGTCGCGGAGCTCGATGTCGATGACGACGACGTGGACGAGGATTTCTCGTCTTTGCCGCAGCCCGCTGTCACAGTCAACAGGGCGGTGATCGCTACTCCGACGCCCACGTTTCGCACCACGCTCATCGTTTGCCTCCGTTCCTTGACAGCTATTTCTACGGCACCGATCATGTCCACGGCAATAGATGCGCCATGGTGTGCTGACGGCGGCGACAGCGGTCGTGACCTGCGCCCTCGCCGTCGGCTCCGGGGCGGAACCGAAGTCGGACGCGGAATCAGGCAGGGAAATAGCGAATGTGGTTGATCGCTTTGCTTTGCCGGGCCAGCTCGGCGAACATGATGCCCCGCCCGCTACGTGAATCCAGTGAGATGGCCACCTCGGTGCCGGCGCCGATCATCGTGATCCAGCGCGCGCCGCCGAGTTGGTCTGCGAGTTCGTCAACTTCCAACCGCTCGTTATCACCCAAAGTGATTGTCGCAGAAGGTGTTAACGTGTCCGCGGCCGCTGAGATGGCACCGCCGGCAATGGTCCGCAGGAAGGTATCGAGCAGCTTTTTGTGCCGTGCGCCGGGCCGGCGAAAGCCGCGCAGGAACCCCGCGGTGCCGGCTAGCCCCTGATGGCTCAGCAGATCTCGCGACAACTGCAGGGCGGGCAATGTCGCGCCCGGCCCGGTACGCAGGAACCGCAGCATCATGGCCGGCAGCTCCCAATACGCCCGCAGCTGAGCAATCTGCCAGGCACCGTTCGTTTCTCGAAGGTCGTAGCGCAGAACCGCGGGGATGTACATCGTGACGAGAGATCCCATCGACACCTCCAGCTCGAGGTCGCGCAACACCACGGTGTCGAAGACGATATCGAGACCACGATGGAAAGTGATTTTGCGCGGACCGATGAAGGTGTCGTAGAAGTCTTCGATCTGGACCCGGCCCAGGTGCGGCCGGGATCCCACCGGGTCTTCGATGCGGCCGTCGTCGGTGAACAAACTCACCCAAGCGGCGCGATCGTGTGCCGCCGCCGCCTGCGGCGACCGCTCCACGGCCGCCAGCAGTGCTTCGTGACTCGGTGCGGCCATCAGAGCAGCCGCACCAATTCGACTCCGGCACTTCTCATTTCGGCTAGCGCTTGGTCGGCCGAATCCGGTGCCACCGGGGCCGTCAGATTGACCAGTACCCGGGTGGCCAAACCATGCCGGGCCGCATCCTCGGCCGTTCGCCGCACGCACTGGTCGGTGGCGATGCCGACGACGTCGACTTCGTCAACGCCGCGCTGGCGCAACCACTGCAAAAGCGACGCGCCGGTGTCGTCGGTGCCCTCAAAGCCGCTGTAGGCCGCCGAGTAGGCACCCTTGCGGAACACCGCCTCGATCCGGCTGGTGTCGAGTTCGGGCCGAAAGTCCGCGCCGGCAGTCCCGGCAATACAGTGCGGCGGCCAGGACGACGAAAAATCAGGGTGATCCGAGAAATGATCGCCGGGGTCGATGTGGAAATCCTTAGTGGCCACGACATGCTGATATCCCGGCTCGTCGGCTAGATAGTCGCTGATCGCGCCGGCCACCGCGACACCCCCGGCCACGGCCAGCGAGCCACCCGCGCAGAAGTCGTTTTGCACGTCGACGATGATCAGCGCCCGCACGGGCTCCACCATATCCCCGTCAACTGCGACGATGGCCGGCGGTTTGTTTGCGGACCCGTCGGGTAATCCCCGTGCCATGTTGATCCGCAGAATCGCGCGGCCGCTGCTGTCGGTTGCATTTATCGGCCAAGGTGTTGAATCCCTGCTCAATCCCAAATCAGCGGCGCAAGCCGCAGCCCCTGCGGTCGACGGGCTGCAGGCATTGCCGGATCCGGTGGCTCGAAGCATTCCGAACGACCCACAGACATTCGCGCAAATCACCGCCGCCGTTCAGATCGGTGGCGGGCTGCTGCTCGCCACGGGTAAATTGCCTCGCCTCGCGTCGGCGGTGCTGGCCGTCACCGTACTGCCCGCCAACTTCGGCAGCTACTCCTTTTGGACCGAGACCAATCCCGAGCGCAAGGCCGCGTTGCGTCGGGAGTTCCTCAAAGACCTGAGCTTGGTCGGCGGCCTGCTAATCGCGGCGGCCGACACGGCGGGCAAGCCGTCGCTGGGCTGGCGCAGCCGCCGCGCGGCCGAGCGGCTCTCGGAGCGGGTCTCCTCGGCGCTGCCCGGGTCGGACGACGCCGACCTCGGCGAGCTGAGCGAGCGGATCGCGCACGGTCTGCAGATCGGCGCCGAACGCGGCCGGGAGTTGGCCAGCACGGCGGCCGAACGCAGCGCGCCCTACGCGGAGGCCGCGCTGGACCGGGGGCGTGAGTGGGCCAACATCGCGGCCGAACGCAGCGCCCCCTACGCCGAAGTCGCCCTCGACCGAGGCCGCGAACTGGCCAGCGCTGCCGCCGAGCGAAGCGCTCCGCTGGCAAAGAAGGCCCGCAAGCGCGGCGAAAAGTTCGCCGACGAGCTGGCCGAGAAGGCCGAGAAGGCCCGCAAGCGCAGCGAGAAACTGGCCGACGAGGCCGCCGACCGGGCCGCGCCGCTGGCCAAGAAGGCCCGCAAGCGCAGCGAGAAGTTGGCCCGCAAGGCGCGCGATCGCGGCGAGGAGCTGGCCGATACCGCCCGAGCCCACGGTAACCAGCTGGCCGGCGCCGCCCGCGAACGCGTGGGTGGTCAGGTCAAAAGCCCGCGCGCCAAGCTGCCCTTCTGATTTCCGGCTGATCGGCTAGCCGCCCAGGTAACGGTCGACGATGGTGTCGACGTCGTCTCGGATGTCGACGGCGACACCGGGCTCGTCGGCCTGCAGCGGCTCCAGCGAGTCGAATTGTGATTCCAGCAGTGCCGCCGGCATGAAATGGCCGGACCGGGTCGCCAGCCGGGCGTTGATCTCCTGCAGTGATCCGGTGAGATGCAGGAATTTGACGGTCGGGCAGTGTGACCGCAGCTGATCGCGGTAGGCGCGTTTGAGCGCCGAACAGCTCATCACACCGCCGTCCCGGTGCTCGGCCAGCCACTGCCCGACTCGCTCTAGCCACGGGCGGCGGTCGTCGTCGGTCAAGGGTTCACCGGCACTCATCTTGGCGATGTTGGCCCGCGGATGCAGGTTGTCTGCGTCCATGAATGGCACCCGCAAGCGTTGTGCCAGAACGGAACCCACCGTCGTCTTACCAGACCCGGAGACGCCCATCACCACGACGGGCGCAGCGCTGGCACCCGTGGCGCGTGGCGCCACGCTCAGGCCCGTGGTGTGCGGTTGCGATTCCATTCCATCCAGCCGACGCCGGTGCGGCCGTCCTTGGTGTCGATGCGCACCCAGGCGCGTGCGAATTCGCTGATCTGTCCGTCGGGACCGGTCAGCACGACCGGCGCGTGGCCGCGGATGTCGATATCGCCGGCGACCTCGCCGGGTTCCAGGCTCAAGGTCATGTTCAGCGGTAATCCGTTGGCGCCGAAGGCGCGCGGATTGCGCACCGTGTGAAGTTCGGTCACCTGGCCGGAATCCTGAACGTAGCCGATACCCACCGGCCCAACGTTCGGAATGTCGATGTCCAGAGCGTGCAGGTGGGTGCCGTCCTCGAGGTGCAGCGCGCTCCACATCCAGTCCATGCTCCACCAGTCCCGCACACCCCACGAGTGGTCGCGTTGTCCGGGAACGGCGTCGAGCCGGTAGCTTTTGTCGCCAACGGTGACAGTGCCCGTTACCGTGCAAGGGATTTCATAGCGTGTAGTGACCCGGTACTGATAGGGCATGCCGTCGGTGGTCCACAGCAGGTTCATCGTCAGGCCGATCGGCGTGCCCGATTCGCCGCGCAACAACGCCGACGGGTCCGAGTAGGCCTGGCCTTGTGCCCGCACGTCGAGCCGATAGGTGCGCAACGGTTCGGTGGCGCGGTGGCCGATGTCGAAGGCGTCCGTGCGTATCACCCACGGATCGGCGGGCGACGGGACCTGGTAGTCCAGGACGGCGACGGTCGACAGGTCGGGCCCGCATACCAACACCTGAACCCATGCGACCCGCTGGTTGGCGACTAGACCGATGCGAAACCAGCCGCCGAAACCGTGTGCCGCGTCGACGAAGTCGGCATACCAGCTTTCGCTCCACAGCGGTTCGTCGGTCGGCGCATGTACGGCTTCGTCGTCGGGGCAGGGCCGCAGCGGCTCCGGCGCAATCGGATCGGGTAGCGTCGTCAGCGCGTCGGTGTCGAGAACATGTTTGCAATGTCGTTGCAGCAGCGTCATGAACATGCGATCACCCCGCTCCGTGCGCTCCACCAGCATCGACGAAACGATCGCCATCATGACGCCGAAAAAGCTCTGTCGGCGGACGCCTTCGGCGACCTCACCCAGCGCGAGAGGTGCATCCGGTCCCAGCGCGCCGTGGTAGGCGCGCAGCAACGCGTCGTAGTGGGCCCGCCGGTCTGCCGCAGGCAGGGCGCAGCCTAAAAAATACGCGAGATCGGTCAGAGCCGGGCCCCAGGAGACGGTCTGCCAATCCACCACCGTCAGCGGCCGATCGGCGCCCTGGGCGCCGAACAACAGATTGTCCATCCGATAGTCGCCGTGAACCAGGCCCCGCACCCCGCCGCGCTCCGCCTCGGCGGCCTGGTAGGCATCAAACGCGCCCACCAGACGGTCACACACCATCCGGTGTGCGGGTGCGATCCGATCGCCGTAGCGGTCGAGAAAGCCGGCGTAGAGCCCCGCGATCATCGACTGGTTCAGCGGCGCTTCCCGGTTCAGCCACGGCGCCTCGGCCAGCGCCGCGTCCCCCAGCAACGGGCCATGCAGGGTACCGAGCTCAACCACGGCGAGCAGCGCCTGTTCGATTGTGGCACCGGCAATTTCGTCGCCCACCACCGCCGGACCGGCGTCACCAAGCAGCAGGTCGAACATCCCCGTCGAGGTGTCGACCGCCGCGTGGTAGCAGGGTGCGATCGGTCCGCCCAGGCGCGGGGCGACGTCGCCATAGAAGCGGACTTCCCGCTCATAGAGACCCAGCGCCAATCCGGTTTGCCGGCTGACCGGGTCGCTGGCCGCGACCTTCAACACCACCGACTCGGGTCCCGTGGCCCCGTCCGCGTAACGGAGTCGGACGCGGTAGCACTCACTCATCTGGCCGGTGCCGATGCGCTCGACGTCGAAGCCCACGACCTCGCCGGCGCCGAGCACGTCGGTCAACCACGACGCCGTGAGATCACTGGTTCGTTCGACGGGCTTGGTCTGCATTGACGTCCTTCGCCGATTGTTCGCTGACGGTTTCTGCGCGCCAAGCCAGCGTGCCAGGTCATTGGGCCAATGAGAAGCCCGCCCACGCCAACCGGCGATGCGGGTGCGGATCGAACTCGATACGGCTCTTGCGGTCGAAGACCAGCACGGCGCGGTCGTCGTGGGTGTAGACCGGCCAGTCGTCGCCCGGCACCCCGGTACGGCTGAACGCCCGCCAGCGCCGCTGCACGTCGTTGCTGACCTTGAGCGCGGCGCGCTGATCCGCGGCGGCGGTCAACAACGAGCCCAGCCGGGTGCGATAGAAATCGAACACGGCCAGCAGCTCGGTCGCGTGCGTGGCGCCCAAACCCGACCAGCGCAGCATCCGCGGCGCGTAGTCGTAGCGGTACAGGTAGGTCGGTGCGTGGCTGCTGTGCGCCTCGGCGATTTGCCAGGCAGCCGAGCTGAAGGCGAAGTCACCGCCCAGCTGGATGCACGCCGAGGAGGATGGATAATCGGGGTAGGCGCCGGTAATACGTTCACGCGCAGCGGGTTCCACGTCGGCCAGCAACTCTTCGATCATGTTCTGGTTGGTCGGCAGCATCCGCAGGAAGCGGGTGAACAGCCGACCTTCTTCAGCGTTGGTGCCCACGATAAGCGGAACCCGTTGGGCCCGGGCGGATTCCATCGCCTCGACGGGGTCGACCGGCAGCACATCGTCACCGATGACCGGGCCGATCGGAAAGGCTCCCAACCGGTTTTCCATGCCCTGATCGATCAGCCGGTGCTGGGTCTGTACCAGTTGAGTCGCGGACGCCTGCAGCAGCGCGTCGGCGGCGGCACCGGGCCGGGCGCCGAGCAGGGTGGCGAAGCGCGTCGCGAACTGGGCCGCAATCTCTTTGGAACGCACCAGACCCGACGCGGGGCTTTCGGAGATGGCCCGGGCGAACAGGCCAGCGGCGGCCGGCACGGCCAGCAGCGTCGCGGTGATGCACGCGCCCGCACTCTCGCCGAAGATGGTGACGTTGCCGGGATCTCCACCGAACCCGGCGATGTTGTCGCGGATCCACTGCAGCGCCAGCACCAGGTCGCGTAGATAGAGGTTGCTGTCGATGGTGACGTCCGGAGTCGACAGGGACGACAGGTCAAGGCATCCCAGCGCGCCGAGGCGGTAGTTGACCGATACGTACACGCAGCCGCGGCGCGCCAGTGCCGCGCCGTCATAGAGCGGCGTGGCCGAACTGCCCATGATGTAGCCGCCACCATGGATGAAGACCATGACCGGCAGCGGCTCGCCGTGCCCGGCTTCCGGTGTGACGACGTTGAGGGTGAGGCAGTCCTCCCCCATGCTCTGGTACTTACCCAGACCGAGCACGGTGTAGCGCCGCTGTTGCGGCGCGCAGTTGGTGAAACCGTGGCAGTGCCGCACGCCCGCCCAGGGCACGGCCGGTTGCGGAGCCCGCAATCGGAGCCGGCCAACGGGTGGCCGCGCGTACGGGATGGAGCGCCAGCGGTTGACGCCATCACGCGTGAAGCCTTCGACGGTGCCATTTGTGGTGCGTGCGCGGATAGTGCGCTCGTGCATATGCCGACGGTAGCCGACACTACGTATGTAGGGCGCGCGGAGCGGCGAAACGCCGGGCGCGCCGGTTAGCCTGTCGGCATGCGGATGGCCGCGCTGCTCGCGCTCCCGGTGCTGGTGGCCGCCTGCTCGCACACCGGTGGTGGCCAATCGGCGCAGACATCGAACCCGACCACCACTCTGTCGGGTTCCTCCCCGATGGCCACGGCCGCGCCGGGTGGTAAACCCCCGGCGGCACCGGCGCCCCCCGCGGCGGGCGCACCCATCTCGGACGTCATCGCGTGGATCGAGGCAGGTCGGCCCGCCGACCCGGACGGGTACCACAGCGTCACCCGCGAGGGCGTCACGACGCCGCTGGGCAGCGACATCGCGTTCACGGTGGCGAGCGCCCCGCCCGGTCGCCCCGTCGTGTGCACGACCGATTCCAAGCACACCGGTGACACGTTGACCTGTCTGGTCGACCTGGCTGATCCCCCACCCCGTCCCGACACCGCCTACGGCGAATGGAAGGGCGGTTGGGTGGACTTCGACGGCATGAAGCTCCAGGTGGGGGCCGCTCGCGGCGATCCCGGTCCGTTCGTCAACGGCGACGGACCCGAATTGGCAAGCGGAACCACACTGTCCTACGACGACTACCGCTGCCGCGCCGACCAGGCCGGCCTGTACTGCGTGAATTACGCCCACCAGTCGGCGGTACGGTTCAGCAGCACCGGGATCCAGCAGTTCGGCTGCCTGCGGCCGGTGCCGCCGCCAGACGGTGTCGGCATCTCATTCAGCTGCTGAGGCTCGGACGACCATTAGGAGCACAAACATGCCCACTGCACTGCCCACCGTCGAGCTTGGCGACGGGCTCACCGTGAGCGCGATCGGATTCGGCGGCATGGCGCTGACCCCCGTCTACGGAGAGGTCGACGACACGGAATCACTGGCCACGCTGAATCACTGCCTCGATGTGGGTGTCACCTTCATCGACACCGCGAACGTGTACGGGGGCGGCAACAACGAACGACTGATCGCGAACATCCTGGCGAACCGTCGCGACGAGGTCACTCTCGCAACGAAATTCGGTATCGCCGGCAACCCGACCACCGGTTCGCTTGCGGTGCGCGGGGACGCCGCCTATGTGCAGCAGTGCATCGACGAGAGCCTGCACCGGCTCAACACCGAGGTTGTCGACTTGTACTACATGCACCGGCGAGATCTGAATGTGCCGATCGAGGAGACGGTCGGGGCGATGGCCCAGCTGGTAACCGCCGGCAAGGTGCGACATCTCGGATTGTCCGAGGTGACCGCCGACGAACTACGCACCGCCGTCGCGGTACACCCGATCGCGGCCGTGCAGAGCGAATGGTCGGTGTGGAGCCGCGACGTGGAACGCAACGTCGTCCCGGCCGCCGCCGAGCTGGGCGTCGGGTTCGTGCCCTATTCCCCGTTGGGACGGGGCTTTCTCACCGGAACGGTCCGATCGGCCGCGGATTTGTCCGCACCGGGCGACTTTCGCCGCCGGGTGCCGCGCTTCGCTCAGGGCGCCCTGGAGGCCAACCTCGCCGTGGTCGATGTCGTCACGTCGATTGCCCAGGCGCACCGCGCCACGGGCGCTCAGGTCGCCCTGGCCTGGCTGCGCCACCGCGCACAGCAGCTGGGTGTCGCCAGCGTGCCTATTCCGGGTACCCGGCGGGCGGCGCGAGTCGACGAGAACGCGGCCTCGCTGACGTTGGCTCTGACACCAGAGCAGTTGGCGGCGTTGGATGCTGCCGGCTCCGTGGTCGCCGGGGACCGCTTCGAAGATCTGGGTTGGGTGTCGGCCGGGCGAGAATAGCCTCAGGTCGACTGCCGGGCCGGCCGGCACCGGTATCCGGTTTCGTCGCCAATGTCCGAAAGATGTTCTGCCACAACGTCGAAAGTCAGGACTGTCGTGGCCCTTACCACCACCGGCGCTGGTGATCGTGGCGACCTGATCGCCGAACCGCAGTTCGTTCGTCGGCGTCGTCACCAGCTGACCGGGAGTTCTTTCATACCGTAGATGGAGGCATCCTTGAACCGCAGTTCCTCGGGCGGCACCGCCAACCGGAGTCCGGGCAGCCGACGGGCCAGCGTGGCGAAGGCGACCTGCATCTCGACGCGGGCGAGATTGGCTCCGATACATTGGTGCACGCCGTAACCGAAGCCCAAGTGTCCTCGGGTGTTTCGATCGACGTCGAAGGTCTCGGGTTGATCGACGAAATCGGGGTCCCAGTTCCCGGCGAGCAGGCTCATCAGGACGAACTCCCCGGCGCGAACTAGCTGCCCACCGATCAGCAAATCTTCGGTGGCCACCCGGTCGACCTGGCTATCCACGATGGACAGGTAACGCATCAGCTCTTCGACGATGTTGGCGACGACGGCCGGATCGCCGGTCTGTCCCAGCCGCTCGAACACTTCCGGATGTTCCAGCAGCACAACGGTTCCCAACGAGATCATGTTGGCGGTGGTTTCGTGGCCGGCCTGCATCATGATGACGGCGTTCATGGCCGTGGTGGTGTGGTCGAGCTGGCCCGTGGCCACGTATTCGCTGAGCAGGCGGCTGATCAAGTCGTCGCCGGGTGCACGTTCTTTGCGTTGTACCAACTCGTGAATGTAGGCATACATCGCTCCAAACGCCTCGCCCTTTTCCGCGTCGGTGGATTTGTGGTCGAGGCCCTTCGTGGTGTTGAGTTGAAAGAGTTCAAGGTCTTCGGTCGGCACTCCCAGCAGCAGCGCGATCACCATGGACGGCACCGGCAACGCGAATTCACGCACCAGGTCGGCCGGCGCACCGTTAGCCACCATCTGCCCGAGATAATGGTCGACCATCTGCTGGATGTGTGGCCGCAGCGATTCGCAACGACGGAAGGTGAAGTTGCTGGTCATCATGCGCCGCAACCGGTGATGCTCGGGATCGTCGGTGCGGGCGAACATCACCGCGACGTTGTCGTCGGCGTCGGTCGGCAGGATCGAGTCCGGAATCGTCTTGGCGGACAACCGCGGGTCGACCAGCGCCGCCCGGATGTCTTGATATCGGCTGACCACCCAGACGGGGTTCCCCTGGAACATCGCCCGCCGCAGCCCCGGCTGTTCGCGCCAGTCCACGAACTCGGGAGGCGGCGCGAGCGGGCACCGGGTGGGCCGGCCCACCGGCAGCACCGGCAACTCGGCGTCGGGGCACGAGTCGGACTTCTCGAAAGATACTGACATAGCCCGCGTTTCCAGTAAGTGTCAGATAGCTGCCAGTTGTAGAGCGTAGAGCCGACCCTGTTGGCAGTCAACTGTCAGTTAGGCTGTCAGCATGACCGCGGTCGAGGACCGTCCGTTGCGCGCCGACGCCGCGCGCAACGTCGAGCGCCTCCTGCGCGCCGCGCGTGAGGTTTACGGCGACATAGGGCCCGACGCGCCGGTAGAGGCCGTGGCCCGCCGCGCGGGTGTCGGTGAGCGCACGCTCTACCGCAGATTCCCGACGAAAGCCGATCTGGTGCGCGCCGCGCTGGACCAGAGCATCGCCGAAGACCTGACGCCGGTGATCGAAAGTGCCCGCGCCGCCACGGATCCGCTCGACGGCCTGACCCAGCTGATCGAAGCGGCGATATCGCTAGGCGCCCGGGAACACAATCTGCTGACCGCCGCCCGGCGGGCCGGATCGCTGACCTCCGACATCTCGGTGTCGCTCAACACCGCACTCGGCGAGCTGGCCCGCGAAGGCCAGCGACTCGGCACCATTCGGCCCGACCTGGTCACCGACGACCTGCCTCGGCTGGTCGCGATGCTGTTCAGCGTGCTGTCGACGATGGATGCCGACAGCGGCGGCTGGCGCCGCTATGTCGCCTTGATCGTCGACGCGATATCGGTCGGCGAACGACAGTCGCTGCCACCGGCGGCGGCGCTGCGCTACACCGTCGGCCCGAATACCTGGCCGCTGTAACCGATCTAGTTCGTGGTCCGGTCCTGCTCGTTCCACATCGCGCCGCGCATCGTCGCGGAGAGTGGGATGTCCTCCACGGCGAGCAGTCCTTGCGGCGCGCGACACACCCAATCGATCGCGTTGACTACCCGTGCCGCCGTCGCGATGCAGCCGGCGTCGGTGGAATCGAACAGCGGATGCGAAACGTGGGTGTTGATTTCCACCCGGGGGTCGCCCTCGACGACGACACGATGCACCCCGGTGTGGCCCTCGGGAGGGTATTCCCAGCCCGGCGCCGCGGCATCGGTGAGCCGGGTGACGTGTTCGAGGGTGAGTACCGATTTACCGTCGCGCACCCCCTCGGTGGCGAACCGCACGGCGCCCATCTGTCCGGGCTCGACTGTCATCATCGTGCACTCGATTCGTTCCGGTGTGTACCAGGGTTCGACACGCTGGCGTACCTCGTCGAGCTTGATGTCCAGGTTGTCGGCCAGGCTGCGAACCTGACCGCCCCACATCGACACGATCACCCCGGGGAGAAACATCATCGGCGACTCGTCGCCCGGCTTCGTCCCGAACCCCATTGCGGCGCCTGTGAATTCGGCGTCGTCATAGTTGCCGTAGTCGAAGATCTCCTGCACGGTGATCGAATCCACCCGGGTGGTCAGGCTGACCGCCGAGTGCACCAGCGTGTCGCCGGAAAAGCCCGGATCAATGCCATTGACGTACAGCGACGTGTGGCCGGCCGCGCAGGCACGCTGTAGCGGTACCCGCAACCAGTCGTCGGCGTGGCGCGGGGTGACCAGCCAGACCATCGACGTGCCCACGACGTTGGTGCCCGCGGCGAGGAACGCCGACATCTGCTCGATGGCCTCCATCGGTCGGGTTTCGCCCTGGGACGTGTAGACCGTGCAGTCGGCACCCAGGCCGACGAGCGCCTCGATGTCGTCGGTGGCCACGATGCCGGTGGGCTTGTCGAGTCCGCACAGCTGTGCGGCATCCTTGCCGATCTTGTCGGCGCCGGACGCGTGCACGCCGACCAGCTCGAGGTCCGGCCGACCGACGATGGCCCGCAACGAATGCCGGCCCACATTTCCGGTCGAGAACTGAACGACTCTGCGCACCTGCCCTCCTCCTTCCGACACGGCGAATGACTCATCATGACGCCTTGCCTCACCGTCCCGGTCAGTAATCGGGGATTGGCAGCGGCGAATTGTTGGCGTCGATCCCACCGTCGACGTGGAAGATCGCGTTCGTCGCGTAGCAGTCCCGGGTGCACAGATACACCGTGAGGCGGCCCAGATCCTCGACGTCACCGAGCCGGTGCAGCGGGGTGGCCTCCTGCATCTTCTCCAGCGATCCGGGCATCAGGTCCAGGCTGCCCTTGAGTCCATCGGTGGCGAATGAGCCCAGCGCGATGGCGTTGACGCGGATCTTTGGCGCAAGTTCCTGCGCCATGGCGCGGGTCAGTGCCTCGAGGCCGCCCTTGGCGACGCAGTAGGCGGTCAACGCCCGGATGCCGAAACGCGCTGAGCCCGAGGAGATGTTGACGATCGAGCCGTGCCCGGCGTCGATCATGTGCGGCGCGCACAGCTGGCTCATGATGAACGCAGATGTCACGCACCAGTCGAAAGTATGCCGGAAGTCCTCGTCGGTGATGTCGAGAAATCGCGCGTAGGTCGAGCCGCCGACGTTGTTGACCAGAATGTCGATGCGGCCGAACCGTTCCATCGCGGTGTCCACCACCCGCTCGCCGTCGGTGCGGCTTGTCGCGTCCGCGACCAGCGCCAGCCCGCTGCCACCCGCGGCCTCGATTCCCTCGATCGTGCCGACGATGTCCGCCTCGGTACGCGCGGTCCCGACGACCGTCACCCCGGCTTCCGCCAAAACCCGGGCGATGCCGGCCCCGACACCCTTGCCGGCGCCGGTGACGATCGCGACCTGTCTGTCCAGCCGGAACTGCTCCAACGCCATGTCGAACTCCTTCGATCGAGCGTGGTGTGCGCCGATCAATCTAGGAATCATGCTGACTAAAGTCAACCAATGCAGCGGTTAAAACTCCGCGCCATACGGATGGCTCGATAATCATCAAGTAATGCAAGCCTTTTTAGGCAAAACCCGGCATAATGACATGCTTACGCCGAAATCTCTGACATGAGTCGGGTCAACCGTAAGGAATCAAATGGCTGTGACGGACCGGCTGTCGGCACGCGAAGCTAAGCGCCTACAGACGCGGGAGCGATTGATGGGCGCCGCGATTGCCGAATTCGCCCGTGCCGGGATGGCCGAGGCCGACGTCGGTTCCATCGTGGCGGCCGCGGGAGTCGCCCACGGGACGTTCTTCTTTCACTTTCCGACCAAGGAGCATGTGCTGCTGGAGTTGGAACGCCGTGAAGAGGAGCGGATCGCCAAGCAATTCGCGCAATTCTTGAAGGCCAAGCATGATCTCGCCGGCGCCCTGAACGAGGCGGTCCGCCTGGTGGTTGGATTGGAGCGCCGCCTGGGTGATCTGCTCTTCAATGACTTTCTCGCGCTGCATTTTTCCCAAACCCGGCCCCAGACCGAGGACGGCCGAGATCACCCGCTGATCATGCTCGTCGCCGAGGAGATCGCGGGTGCCCAACGCCGCGGTGAGACCGATCCGGACGTCAACGCGATGAACAGCGCGGTGTTCTTCCTACTGGGCCTGTACGCGTTGCTGATCACCACCAACCACTGGCCGACCGGCCACACCCTGCTGGAAGAGTTCGTCGCACGGACGTTGCGAAGCCTTCAGCCGTGATCCGCGGCTGAAGGCCGGATTGCTGACTTCTGTCAGCAATCGCTGCCCGCATGCCGCTCGAACTCTTTCAGTCGACACCTATTGAGCCCTGATGGGGCCTTGGTGTGCCTACTATATTGCTGACTGTAGTCAGCCTGTTATAGTGCACAGGCCGATCCAATCAGCGCCGATGACGGGGAGGGTTCGTGAATCGACCTCAGCTGCGCCAGCGCCACGCCGATGGACCCGAGAAGGAAAACCCCATTGCCACAGCAACTCTGACGCTCGACGAACACCTGGAACGGTCCCAACTCGCGCAGCGCCGAGCCGATAAGTGGCTGGTCTCCGGGAGTCTGCTGATCGGAACCGCCGCGCTGGGCATTTTTGGCCTGCCGCTGTTCCTGTGGGGAGTGCGATTATTGCGCCGGGCGCAACGGGACGGTTTGTCGGTGCGGCCGATGCTGGTTACCCTGCTCGGCTATCTGGTGATCATCGACGCCGCAATCAACACCGTCGGGTGGGCACTCGACCTGGTGGCGAACCACACGCTGTTGGCGCGGGTACTGCTCAACGGGTGGGGCAACATGTTCGACGCCGGATACTTCTGGCACTACAACGAACTCTGGGTCGGCGGCGCCGCGGGGCCGGGCGAAAAAGCCATGGAAGTCGGACTCATCCTGACCGTCTTCACCATGCGCATCGCCGCCGCCATCGGCTTCCTGCAGATGAAACGCTGGGGTCACCAATGGATGGTGATCACCTGCTGGATGGGCGTGGTGATCTGGATTACCTACGTGTTCAACATGACGATGTTCGCCGACGTGCGCTTCGCCGGCGTCGTGCTACCGGTCGTGGGCTGGTGGCTCTACGACATCTTCTACATCACCCCGTTCCTGGCGATTCCGTACCTGCACACCGTCAACCGTGAACTCTTCTCGGACTGACGCACGGACACCATCACCGAGGAGGTCAAAATCGTGGGCTATCTGTGGGAAATCCTTCGTTATGTTGCCGCATGGGGCGGCACCGGGCTCATCATCTGGTTCTGGTACTGGCTGTTCTCCAACATCGGCACGTTCTGAACCGCGAAATACCGCCCATGAGTGAACATTCCGACGGTCACGCGATGGCGGTGGAACGCAGTTGCGGCGTCACGGCAGTCGCGCTGAGCGAGCAACGCCGCGAAGGCGTTCGGCTTGTCACGGGTGAACGGCGAGGCTTCGGGTTGAACGCGGCGCTGACGTTCGTTCACGTCCCCTACCCAGCGCCGGCCGAGTGGACCCGCCGCACCCTTACCTGCGGTGTGGCCCTTCAGTGTTCGCCGTCGAAAGAACGCATCACCTCCTACCGCCTGAACGAACTCGCCGCCCGGGAGCTGCGAGCGCTCACGCTGGTCGAGGCGGGCGTCGCGCTGGGCTGGATCTCCTCGCGCTGGCCCGGGCTGCTCCCCGATGCCCGGCGGCTTCTCCCCGACATGCGGATCGAAGCCGGCGACATGAGCACCGCGGAGATGCTCGGCCGGGCGATCGCCTTAGCCAACACCGGCCAAGAACTGACGGTTCATCCACTGCTCGGCGCCTTGCCGCTGGCGTACACGGCGCCGCACGGATTGACCGACAAGTTGCGCCGCAGCTTTGGCCGGATGCCGTGGACGACCAAGCAAAAGCGTATTCCGCGACCGTACTCGGTTCCCGTCGGCGGCGACGGCGGCGTCCGCAATCCCAACCTGCCACCGCCGAGCCGGCCACAGGACAACGATCTCGACGTCACCCCACAACACCGGCCGGGGATTCCGTATCCCGAATGGAACATGTGGACTCAGCGGTTCATGCGCGACCACGTCGCCGTCATCGAGCATGCCGACGGCCGGCGCATTCGCCGTCCGGTTCCGGTGGCCGTCGACGTTCGCAAGTGGTTCGAAGAACACACCCATCGGGCAATAACCAACCGTCTCGAGGACGGATCGGACCTCGATGTCGACCAGTACGTCAACCACTACATCGACCTGTCCACCGGCGAGGCCAAGGAACCGAGGGTGTTTCGCGACCTGCTTCCCAGCAGCCGCGACGTGACCACTGCGTTGCTACTCGACGGCAGTTCGTCGCTGGGCGTGCACGGCGGCCGGGTTTTCCAGCTCGAATTGGCCTGTGCCGATGCGCTTTCGGGCGCCATGACGTTGGCACGCGAACCGCACGGCATCTTCGTGTTCACCGGCAACACCCGTCATCGCGTCGAGGTGCGGTGCCTGAAGGACTTCGGGGATCGCCGCTTCGTGCCGCCGAGCGGGCTGGGCCTGTCCACCCATGGCTACACCAGGCTCGGTGCGCCGCTCCGTCATCTGACGAGCCGGCTGCTCGCGCAACCATCGGAACGTCGCCTGCTGATCGTCATTGGTGACGGACTGATCTCCGACGAGGGCTACGAGGGCCGTTATGCGTGGGCGGACACCGCGCACGCGGTCGAGGAGGCCAACGATGCCGGCGTGTCGATGTACTACGTCGGGGTCGGACCGACCCGCGTCGATCCGCTGCCCGAAGTGTTCGGACCCCGGCGATCCCAACGTATCCGACGCGTAGAGGAGCTGCCGCGAGTGCTGGCCCATGTCCATCGGGAATTGGTCGCCGCATGACCACCGATAGCTATTTCGCCAATGGCAACGAAGTCCAGCTGTTCGAGCAGGCCTTCCACCGGCGCATCCCCGTCATGCTCACTGGCCCGACCGGGTGCGGCAAGACCCGCTTCGTCGAGCACATGGGCTCGTTATTGCAGCGCCCCGTCGTCACGATCAGCTGCCACGACGATCTCACCAGCTCTGATCTGGTCGGGCGCTTCATGGTCACCGGCGGCGACGTGATCTGGACCGACGGCCCGCTGACCCGGGCCGTCAAGGCCGGCGCGATCTGCTATCTCGACGAGGTCGTCGAGGCCCGCCACGACTCATTGGCCATCCTGCATTCCCTGACCGATCACCGGCGGTCGCTCTACCTCGACCGCGCGAACGAAGTGGTGACGGCGCCGCAGGAGTTCATGCTGGTGTGTTCCTACAACCCGGCCTACCGCAGCTCGCTCAAGGAGCTCAAACCGTCGTTCCGGCAACGCTTCGCCACGTTGGCGATGCACTATCTGCCGCCCGACCGTGAGGCCGAGGTGATCGTCGCCGAATCGGGCATCCCGCTGGCCACCGCGCGGCGGCTGGTCGGCTGCGCCGTCGCGATCCGCACGGCCGACGAGGCGTTCCACTTCGAGCCGCCATCGACCCGGGTCTTGGTCACCGCCGCCCAGTTGATCGCCGCGGGCGCAACCGAGTTGGATGCCGCCAACGCGTGCATCCTCGCGCCGCTGAGCACGGACGGCGCGGTCACCGACGGACTTCGTGAAGTCGCGGCGGCCAGCCTGGCTACGTCGAGCAGTTCGCCCTAAGGAGAGGAGCAACGGCATGGACCGACAAGAGGAAAAGCGGAAACGCGCGCTGATCATCTTCCAGATCTTCATCTACGGCTACCTGCTGACGATGTTCGGGATTCAGCTCTACATGTCGTTCGCGCGGGGGTGGTGGGATCTGTGAATCTGTCCGCTGCGCAAGGGCATTCGCTGGGCCTGGAGGAACACCACGACGGGTCGCGCCAGGCACAGCGCCGCGCCGACAAGTGGATGATCGTCGGCGCCGCGCTGATGGGCATGTGGGCGCCAGGCCTGATCGGATTCCCAATCTTCATGCGCGGGGTATGGCTGCAGCGCCAAGCGCTGCGTGCCGGCCTGTCGGTTCGGCCCATGATCGTGACGCTGATCGGCTACCTCGTCCTGATCGACGGCATGCTCAACAGCCTGGGCTGGGCGCTGGACCTGGTTGCCAACCACACCCTGGTCAACCGGGTGCTGATGGTGGGGTGGGGCAACATGTTCGACGCCGGATACTTCTGGCACTACAACGAACTCTGGGTCGGCGGTGCGGCCGGCCCCGGCGAAAAGGCTTATGTCGCAGGGCTGATCCTCACCGTCTTCTCCATGCGGGTGGCCGCGGCGATCGGGTTTTTGCAGATGAAGCGCTGGGGCCACCAATGGATGGTGATCACCTGCTGGATGGGCGTGGTGATTTGGTCCGCCTACGTGTTCAACATGACCATGTTCGCCGACGTGCGTTACGCCGGTGTGGTGTTCCCGGTCGTCGGCTGGTGGCTCTACGACATCTTCTACATCACGCCGTTCCTGGCGATTCCGTACCTGCACACCGTCAATCGAGAAATCTTCTCCGACTAGAGGAGCAGTGCCGCAATGACCGCGACGACCGAAGACCCCTCGGCCTCCAACGACCCGACCGCCGACCTCGAGCCGGGGACGACGCCGTATTACGCGCGTATGCACAAGTGGATCAAACGTGCCGTGCTGGTCTGCCTGGTGGCACTGGTGATCGAGGGCGCCTTCACGCTGCCGTTCATGGCGGTGTACTACGGCTACCCGACGCTGAGTCTCACCGAGATCTGTAGCGAACTGCTGAAGATCCGGTACTCCAACGACACTTTGGAGTGCAAGTACCCGTACCCGCCGTTCGGCCCGCCCGAGGGCGCCGAGGGCAAGGCCACGGCTCAAGACGTCTGGGGCATCCAGCCGATACCGAAGTACCATCGGCTGGGGTTCCGCGAATTGGTCCGTATCCACAACGAACGGCTGGCTCGTCAAGCGGCAGGTTCCCACCCGTGACGGACAGGTTGCCGCTGACCTTCCTGGCCACCAACCTGGGTTAGCGGTGGTCCGCCAGTTCGAGCACGCGAATCTCGCCGCTGCCGCCGTCGACTTCGACTAAAGCGCCCGCGGGCAGCGATGTGGTTGCTCCCTGCACGTCCACGATGCAGGGGAAGCCGAACTCGCGGGCCACCACGGCCGCATGCGACATCGGGCCGCCGAGCTCGGTCACCACCGCGGCGGCGTAGCAGAAGGCGGCGGTGTATCCGACGTCGGTCACCTCGGCGACCAGGATTTCGCCGGGCTGCAGCTCATCGATCGTCTCGGGACGTACGATGCGCACCCGGCCGCGCACCCGTCCCCCGCAGACGCCGACGCCGCGCAGACTCTCCCCGCGGCCGAGCACCGCCGGCGGCGTGGTGGCCGGCTCCCAGTGCCCGCTGAACACGGTCGGGACGGTGACGGCCGCCAGCCGGCGCCGTTCGGCGCGGCGGCGGTCGACCAGGCCAGCGACGTCGGTGGGCAGGGCGTCGAGTTCGTCGACCAGCAGATAGAACACGTCGTCGACGGCCTCGACGATGCCGGCGTCGACCATCCGGCGCCCGTACTCGCGCAGCAGCCCCCGCAGCACCCAGTTGGCTCGCACCACCTTGTCTCGACGCGCCTCGCGATCACGCAGCTGGCTCCCAGCCAGCAGCGCTATCGGCTTGGCCCGCAACGGAATCCGCGGGCGCGGCGGCGGTGGCGCAGCGTCCGTCGTCATGGCTCGGGCCACCATCCGGACCAGTAGTTCCGGGTCGTCGGCGTAGCTGGTGGAAAGCAGCTCGAGCTCCGCGGGGCCGCGATGACCGATCAGCGCCAATTCCGCGTGCACCGCGGCGTGAAACTCCGGCGCGTCGACGGCCAGCTTGTCGAGCCGCTCCCCCGGTTCGGTCAGCAACCGCGCCACGTTGTGGTCCCGCCGCGCCGCCACCACCAGCCGATGCATGGCCTCCACTGTTCGGGCGCTGACCAGTTCCGGCCCGGCCGGTGCCGAGGTGTCCCGCCCGCACAGGCCGCGCAGCAACACGTTGAACGCCGCGCACAGCATGAACGATGCCGAGGCCAGCACCCAGCCGTGCACCACGTGGTCACGGGCCAGCGCAATGAGGCTCAACAGCCGACGATCGTCGAGTTCGGTGACGTCGGCGGCCAACCGTTCCAATCGGTCGACGTCGGCAATGAAGGCGCGGGTGTCCCGCGCCGCCCCGGAACTCAAGCCCAGCAAGTTCACGCCGAACACCCCGACATTGCGCCCGTTGCGCAGTAACCTTCGCGCCCAACCGGATTCGTCGGGACGCTGCTCCCCGAAGACCGGCAGGGAGGCCATGCTGGGGCCGAAGAAGCCGCTGTTGCTGACGATCATCGACGGTTTGGCGAACGGCACGGTTTGCGCCATGAAGTGCGCCGAGGTGATCGCGCCGTAGAGGCGGTGCGCGAAGACGGCGACGGTCCGCATCGCGATTTCGCGCTGCACCACTCCGCCCGGCCGCAATCGCTCGGCAATGACGGCGCCGCCGGCCCGCAGCCCCCGCACGGTCGCAGACGCCGAGGACGGCGAGAACGGCCCCGGCAAGGCCTCGGACAGGTTGGTCGCCAGAAAGGTCGGGAAACGCGGGTCGATCGGGGTGTCGAACTCTCCGTTGAGCCCTTCGGGGCCGGCTAATTGAGGGACCACACCGTCATCGGCCGGCGCATCGACGGCCGGCAGGTCCGTGACGTTGGCCAGCCGCCACGGCAACGACACGACCCGCTTACCCAGCGTGATGCGGCCGCGCACCGCCAGCGCGACATCCTCGATGCACTCGTCGCAACTCCAGGCCGGCCGGAAAGCCCACTGTTGTCGCAGCCGCGCGGTGTCCATCACCGGGGCGCCGCGCACCAAGTCCAGCTCGGCCGCCGCGAGCAACGGTGCTCGCGGCAGCACCGGGCGCCCCAGCCGCGCAGCGATCTGACGGAACGACCGCTGTCCCGGTGCCGCGAGATTGACTGGGCCGCTGTCGATTTCGTAGTCCACGACGGCCCGGGTGAACAGCCGCAGCGCGTCATCGAGGTGGACGAGTTGCCTGGGGTGATCGACCGAGCCGTCCGGGAACGCGGGTAGTGCCAGCAGCCTGCGCACCCAGTTGTCGACGTTGCGACCCACGACCAGCGCGCAGCGCACCGCGACCCATTCCACACCCGCCGCCGCGAGCAGGTCCTCGACCCGAGCTTGGTACACCCCGTCTGTCAATACCGGAGCCATCGCTTCGTGCTCGGCCTTCGGCACGGCGGCGCGGCCGTAGACGAGCGGCGAAGACGCGAAAACGATGCGCCTGCTACCCGTCTCGGCCATCGCGTGCAGAACGTTGCGGGTGCCGCCGACGTTCACGTCGTGGCCGGCGCGCTGGTCGCCGAGGCTGTGCACCCAGGCCAGGTGAGCCACGACATCCGCCCCGCCGACGCCACGTCCGACGGCGTCGGCATCCCGAATGTCCGCCGCGACGAAATCGGCCGCGCTCGGCCAACTTTGCGGCCGGCGCCGGGCGATCCCGACGACATCGTGACCCTGGCTGAGCAATCGGGCGGTGATCCCGCGGCCGATCACACCACTGGCCCCGGTGACCGCGATTCTCATTCGTCGTCGTCGATCAAGGCGGCGTTCAGTAGGTCCTCGAGGTCCATGTCCGCGATATCCTTCTCGGTGCTTGCCCCGGCGGCGATCGCCCGCGCGTCGCCGTCTTCGGTTGCCAACGCCAGCAACAACTCCAGCACTCCGGCCTGCCGGAGCCGCTTGACCGGAATCGACCCGACCATGCGCGCAATATCGGCTTCCCCGGGGGCGACGGCCGGGGCGCCCTGCTCCGCCGTCCCGACCAGCTCGCTGTGCATGTAGCCGGCCAGTGCGGCGCAGTTCGGGTAATCGAAGATCAGCGTCGGCGACAGCGCCAGACCGGTGGCGGACTTCAACCGGTTACGCATCTCGACCGCGGTCAGCGAGTCGAATCCGAGCTCCTGGAATGCCCGCTCCGGATCGATGGACTCCGGGCTGGACTGGCCCAGCACCGTGGCGATGTTGGAGCGCACCAAATCCAACAGGACCGCGTACTGCTCGTCCTCGGGGAGCCCCTCCAGACGTTGCAGCAGAGCTGATTTCGACTTGGCCGCGGCCAGCGAGTCGTCGACCTGGCGGCGGGTCGGGGCGTTGATCAGGTCGACGAACATCGGCGGCAGCGTTCCCCCGTCGAACTTGACCCGCAGCGCCGCGAGGTCGATGTGCGCGGGCAACAGGAACGGCTCGTCGACGATCAGAGCGGTGTCCAAAAGATCCAGGGCTTGGTCGGAGGACATCGCGACGATGCCGTCCCGGCCGAACCGGGCGCGATCGGCGGCGCCTAGCGCGCCGGTCATGGCGCTGGCCTGATCCCACAGACCCCAGCCCAATGACATCGCCGGCAAGCCATGAGCCCGGCGGTGCAGGGCCAACGCGTCCAGGAAGGAGTTGGCGGCCGAATAGTTGGCCTGGCCCGACGCCCCCGCCAGCCCGGCCATCGACGAGAACAGGACGAACGCCGACACATCGAGGTCGCGGGTGAGCTCGTGCAGATTCCACGCGCCATCGACCTTGGCCCGCAACACCGCATCGACGCGTTCCGGGGTCAACGACGAAATCACCGCGTCATCGAGCATCCCGGCCGCGTGGATCACGCCAGACAGCGGCCGCTGCACCGGAATGTCGGCGATCACCTTGGCCAGCGCCTCGCGATCGGCGACGTCGCAGGCGACCACCTGCACCTGAGCGCCGCTCGCACCAAGCTCGGTCATCAACTCGGCGGCGCCGGGCGCGTCCAGGCCCCGGCGGCTCACCAGCACCAGGTTGCGCGCCCCGTGCCGCGACACCAGGTGCCGGGCCACCGCCGAGCCGGCCATGCCGGTGCCGCCGGTGATCAGCACGGTGCCGCCCGCCGGGCCGCTCCCCGGACCTCCGGGCACCGTCATGACGACCTTGCCGACGTGGCGGGCCTGGCTCAAATACCGCAACGCCGCCGGTGCGCGCCGAATGTCGAACCTGGTGACCGGCAACGGCCGCAGCACGTCGTCGCCGAACAGCGCGACCAGCTCGTCGAGGATCTGCCGGATGCGATCGGGCCCGGATTCGAAGAGATCAAAGGCGCGATACCGCACGCCCGGATGGTCGGCGGCGACCGCGGCGGGCTCGCGGATATCGGTCTTGCCCATCTCGAGGAAGACCCCGCCCGGGGCGACCAACCGCAGCGACGCATCGACGAAGTCACCGGCCAGCGAATCCAGCACGATATCCATCCCGGACCTACCGGACCCGGCGGTGATCGCCCGGAATTTCTCCTCGAACTCGAGGCTGCGCGAATCCCCGATGTGATCGTCGTCAAAGCCCATGGCCCGCAACGTGTCCCACTTGCCACGGCTGGCCGTGGCAAACACTTCCAGGCCCAGGTGACGGGCCAGCTGCACGGCGGCCATCCCCACCCCGCCGGCCGCGGCGTGCACCAACACCCGCTGCCCGGGCTTGGCGGCGGCCAGATCCACCAGCGCGTAGTAAGCGGTCGCGAAGACCACCGTGGTGGTCGCGGCGGCGGTATGCGACCAACCGCCCGGGATCCTGGCCAGTAGCCGCTGATCGGTCGTCGCGACCGTTCCGGTTCCGTCCGGGAACAGACCCATCACCCGGTCGCCGACCGCGAAACCGCCATCCGTCGAGACGGTTTCGGGGCCGACCTGCACAACAACACCGGACGCCTCGATACCCATCACCGCATCCGGATCCGGATACAGACCCAACGCGATCATCACATCGCGGAAGTTGGCCGCGATGGCCGACAGCGCAACCCGAACCTGGCCCGGGCCCAGCGGGGTGTCGGCGTCCGGGATGCGCTCCAAACGCAGATTCTCAAAGGTGCCCCGGCTGCTCATGCCGATCCGCCACGCCTCGTCGCCGGGCGGGACCAGCAGCGCACCGACCGCACGGCTGCCGTGCACCCGGGCGATGTAGACCTTCGAGCCACGCACCAGCACCTGCGGCTCGCCGGCGGCCAGGACCGCGGCCACCGACTCGTCATCGAGCACGCCGTCGGTGTCGACCAGCACGATGCGGCCCGGATGCTCGGTCTGCGCCGAGCGCACCAGACCCCACACCGCCGCGCCGGCCAGATCGGTGATCTCCTCGCCCGGCAGCGTCATCGCGCCCCGGGTGGCCACCACCAACGTCCCCGCACCCTCGCGGGCCAACCACGACTGCAGCACCGGCAGCACCGCGCGGGTCGCCGCGTACACACCCGTCAAGACGTCGTCGGAAACCGGCAGCGACTCGAACACCACCGCGGCGCGCTGTCCTTCCGGCACGTCGAATTCCGGTGCGCCATAAGCGAAGACCGACACCGGCTGCACCGACGACGACGGCAGCACCGACCAGTCCACCTCGAACAGCCGATCCGGGCCGGAACTCGACACGGCGGCCAGCAATTGCTGATCGGTCACCGGCCGGGCCACCATCGACGCCACCGACAGCACCGGCAGCCCGAGGCCGTCCGCGAGCTCGATCGACACGGCCGAATCGCTGACGGGCATGATCCGCGCCCGCACGGCCGTCGCGCCCGCGGCGTGCAGCGACACCCGCTGCCAAGAGAACGGCACTAGCATCGACCCCTCGGGCAGCTCGTCGTCCCCCGAGGCAAGGATCACCGCGTGCAGCGCGGCGTCAAGCAACACCGGGTGCACACCGAAGCCGGTGACCGACAACCCCGCATCCGCGGGCAGCGTCACTTCGGCGAACACTTCCTCGCCGCGACGCCACATCGACGTCAGGCCGCGGAACGCGGGACCGTAGCCGTAACCACGCTCGGCCAGCCGGTCGTAGCCGTCGCCGACGTCGACCGGAACGGCTCCCGCCGGCGGCCATGCCGACATGTCGGCGCTGGGCTCGGTCGCCCCGGCGCGCAGCATGCCCTCGGCGTGCAACGACCATCCCGAGCCGGATTCGGCGCGGGAGAAGACCGACACGGTTCGCACGCCCTGGTCGTCGGCTCCGCCCACCACGACCTGGACGGCGACCGATCCGCCGGCCGGCAACACCAGGGGCGCAGCGAGATTCAGCTCCTCGACGACGCCGCAGCCCACCTCGTCGCCGGCGCGGACCGCCAGCTCGACGAATCCCGCGCCGGGGAACAGCACCACCGAGCCCACGGTGTGATCGTTGAGCCATGTCTGCCGGCCGGGCGACAACCGCCCGGTCAGCACCACCCCGCCCGACGCCGGCAGCTCGACCACCGCGCCCAGCAGCGGGTGCTCGCTCGCGGCCTGTCCCAGACCCGCCGCGTCGCGCGTCCCGCCGTCACCGGCGAGCCAAAACCGGCGCCGCTCAAAGGCATAGGTGGGCAACTCGACGAAGCTCGCAGCGCCCACGACACCGCGCCAGTCCACGTTCATCCCAGACACGAAGCCCTGCGCGACGGCCATGGTCAGCGTCTCGGGCTCCGGACGGTCTTTGCGCAGCGCGCACATCGTGACGACCGGCGTCCGCTCGTCGACGGCAAGCGTTTCCTCGATGGAAGCCGTCAGGCCGCTGCTGGGTCCGACTTCGAAGAATCGGCTGCCGCCCGCGGATCGCGCGCTGCGCACGCTGTCGGCAAACCGCACCGCCTCGCGCACGTGCCGTTTCCAGTAGCCGACGGTGCCGTAGTCGTCGCCGGCCAGCTGCCCGGTCACGTTCGACACGATCGGAATGGTCGGCTTGCCGACGGCGAGTCCCGCGGCGACCGTGCCGAATTCGTCGACCATCGGATCCATCAGCGGCGAGTGGAACGCATGGGAGACGGCGAGCCGGTGGACGCGACGGCCGTCGGCGCGAAGCCGCTCCGCGATCGCGGTGACCTTGTCTTCGGCACCCGAAATCACCACGGAGTTAGATCCGTTGATCGCGGCAATCCCGACGTCGGCCTGATCGTCGGCCGCCAGCAGCGGGCGCACTTCGGATTCGGTGGCCTGCACGGCGATCATCGCGCCGCCCGCCGGCAACGCCTGCATGAACCGGCCGCGCGCGGCCACCAGCACCGCGGCGTTCTGCAGCGACAAGACGCCGGCGACGTGCGCGGCGGCCACCTCGCCGATTGAGTGGCCCATTACGAAATCGGGCCGCACGCCCCACGATTCGAGCAACCGAAACAGTGCGACCTCCACCGCGAACAGGGCCGGTTGCGCGAACTCGGTGGTGTTCAGCAGGTCCTCGTCATGCCCCCACATGACGTCACGCAGGGGCCGCAACAGGTGCCGGTCCAGCTCCTCGACCACGGCGTCGAACGCCTCAGCGAAGACCGGGTAGGCGGCGTGCAGTCCCGTTCCCATGCCCAGCACCTGTGAACCCTGACCGGGGAAGACGAAGACGGTCTTACCGGGCTGGGTGGCGGCGCCGTGGATGACCGTGCCGATCTCGCCGGCGGCCAACTCGTCGAACCCGGCCAACAATCGATCGCGCTCGGTTCCGGTGATGACGGCGCGATGCTCGAAGGCCGATCGGCCCGCCAGCGACCATGCCACGTCGGCCATGTCGAGGTCGGGGTGCGCGCGCAGATGATCGGCCAGCCGGACAGCCTGAGACCCCAACGCCGACAACGACTTCGCCGAGACCACCCACGCCAGCACGGGAGGTTTACAACTCGCCTCACGCGGCTCCTCCACCGGGACAGACTCGAGGATGACATGGGCATTAGTGCCGCTAATCCCAAACGACGACACCCCAGCACGACGAGCCCCCCGGCTATCCTCGACCTTCCAAGGCCGCGCCTGCGTCAACAACGACACCGCACCCACCGACCAATCCACATGCGGACTCGGCCGATCCACATGCAACGTCGCCGGCAACACCCCATGGCGCATCGCCTGCACCATCTTGATCACCCCAGCCACCCCCGCCGCAGCCTGGGTATGACCCATATTCGACTTGACCGACCCCAACCACAGCGGCTCTTTCCCAGACCGCGCCCGCTCTTGCCCATACGTCGCCAACAACGCCTGCGCCTCAATCGGATCACCCAACGTGGTACCGGTCCCATGACCTTCCACCACATCAACCTCAGCCGCCGACAACCCCGCATTAGCCAACGCCGCACGCACCACCCGCTGCTGCGACGGACCATTGGGCGCCGTCAACCCATTCGACGCCCCATCCTGATTGACCGCCGAACCCCGCACCACCGCCAACACCGGATGCCCCAACCGCCGCGCATCCGACAACCGCTCCACCACCAACATGCCGCCGCCCTCGGAAAACCCGGTGCCGTCCGCGGCGCCCGCATAGGCCTTGCAGCGGCCGTCCGCGGACAATCCGCGCATCCGGCTGAACTCGACGAAGATGTCCGGGGTGGCGTTGACCGTGACACCGCCGGCCAGGGCCAGGTCGCACTCACCGGAGCGCAACGACTGCACCGCCATATGCAACGCCACCAACGACGACGAGCACGCCGTATCCACCGACACCGCCGGGCCCTCCAAACCCAACACATACGACACCCGGCCCGACGCCACACTCGACGACTGTCCGGTCAGCCGGAAGCCTTCCGCCGCCGGTGCGGCACCGATACCGTAGCCCTGGGTATACACGCCGGCGAACATGCCGGTGGCGCTCCCGCGCAGCCCGCCGGGCTCGATTCCGGCCCGCTCCAACGCCTCCCACGACAATTCGAGGAACATCCGCTGCTGGGGATCCATCGCGAGCGCCTCGCTGGGGGTGATGCCGAAGAATGCCGGATCGAAATCCGCGACACCGTCCACGAACCCACCGCTGCGCGTGTAGCAGGTGCCCGGCACGTCGGGGTCCGGGTTGTACACACCGGCGAGATCCCAACCCCGGTCGGTCGGGAACTCCGAGATCACGTCGCGCTCGTCGGCCACCATCTCCCACAGCCGCTCGGGCGTATCCACCCCACCCGGGAACCGGCACGACATACCGACGATCACGATCGGGTCATCGCCGCTCACCTGGACGACCGGGGCGGTGGCGATCTCCTGCGGCACCCCGGCGAGCTCGGTGCGCAGGTAACCGGCCAGCCCGTTCGGCGTCGGGTAGTCGAAGATGAGGGTCGGCGAAAGTACCAGTCCGGTAGCGGTTTTCAACCGATTGCGCATTTCGACCGCGGTCAGCGAGTCGAAACCCAGGTCCTGGAAGGCCTTGTCGGGATCGATCGCCTCGGCCGTGGCGCTGCCGAGCACGGTTGCAATGTGGGACCGGACCAGATCGAGCAGTAGGGCATGCTGCTCCGGTTCGGAAAGCCCGTGCAGGCGGTGTGCC
Source organism: Mycobacterium simiae (assembly GCF_010727605.1). Classification (NCBI taxonomy): domain Bacteria; kingdom Bacillati; phylum Actinomycetota; class Actinomycetes; order Mycobacteriales; family Mycobacteriaceae; genus Mycobacterium; species Mycobacterium simiae. Next base: position 5,090,863 of record NZ_AP022568.1, on the reverse strand, counting down.
AGCGCCGATTTCGACTTCGCCGCGGCCAGCGAGTCGTCGACGCGGCGGCGGGTCGGTGCATTGAGCAGATCGCTGAACATCGGCGGAACGACGGCGGCGTGCGCCCGCAACGCCGCCAGGTCGATCCGGGCGGGGGCGATAACCGCCTCATCGGCAATCAGGGCGGTGTCGAACAATTCCATCGCCTCGTCTGACGACAGCGCCAGGATTCCGTCGCGGCTCAACCGGGCGCGACCGGCGGCGTCCAAGCCGCCGGTCATGGCGCTGGCCTGATCCCACAGCCCCCACGCCAGGGAGATCGCCGGCAACCCGTGTGCCCGCCGGTGCGCGGCCAGCCCGTCGAGGAAGGTGTTACCCGCCGCGTAGTTGGCCTGACCCGACGAGCCGACCAGGCCCGCCATCGACGAGAACATCACGAACGCAGACACATCCAGCTCGCGGGTGAGCTCGTGCAGATTCCAGGCCGCATCCACTTTGGCCCGCAACACCGCGTCGATTCGCTCGGGCGTCAGCGAGGTGACCATCGCGTCGTCGAGCACACCGGCCGCGTGGATCACCGCCGACAGCGGGAACTGCGCCGGGATCGCGGCGATCACCGCGGCCAGCGCGTCACGGTCGGCGGCGTCGCAGGCGACGACGGTCGCCCGGGCCCCGGCCGCCTCCAATTCCTCGATGAGCGCGGCGGACTCGGCGTCAGGGCCACGGCGACTCAGCAGCACCAGGTTCCGCGCGCCGTGTCGCGTCACCAGATGGCGGGCCAGCGTCGAACCCGCCATGCCGGTTCCGCCGGTGACCAGGACCGTGCCCGACGTCCACGCGCCCGGCAGGGTCATGACGACCTTGCCGACGTGGCGAGCCTGGCTGAGATAGCGCAGCGCACTGGGAGCGCGTCGCACATCGAAGGTCGTCACCGGCAAGGGCCGCAGCACACCGGCGTCGAAAAGCTTTGCGAGCTCGAGCATCCACTCATGCATCCGGGGGCGGCCCGGCTCGAACAGGTCGAAGGCCCGGTACCGCACGCCGGGATATTCCCGCGCGACCGCGTCGGGGTCGCGGATGTCGGTCTTGCCCATCTCCAGGAACACGCCACCGGGGGCGACCAGGCGCAGCGAGGCGTCCACGAACTCGCCGGCCAACGAATCCAGCACCACGTCCATCCCGGCCGCACCGGCCCTGGCGGTCACCGCCCGGAACTTCTCCTCGAACTCGAGGCTGCGCGAATCCCCGATGTGGTCATCGTCAAAGCCCATGGCCCGCAACGTGTCCCACTTGCCACGGCTGGCCGTGGCGAACACCTCCAGGCCCAGGTGACGGGCCAGCTGCACGGCGGCCATCCCCACCCCGCCGGCCGCGGCGTGCACCAACACCCGCTGGCCGGGCCGAACCTCGGCCAGATGGATGAACGCCATGTATGCCGTGGTGAACACCGCGGAGATGGCGGCTGCCTCGGCGTAGGACCAGTCCGCAGGTTTCGGCAACAGCAGGCGCACGTCGCCGGGCACCAGCGTGCCGCTGCCGTCCGGGAAGAATCCGTAAACCGGGTCGCCGACCGCGAATTCGGTGACGTTCGGGCCGACCTCGACGACGACACCCGCGCCCTCGCCGCCGAGCAGCGCGTCGTGGGTGAACATGCCCAGCGTGATCATCACGTCACGGAAGTTGGTGGCGATGGCGCGCAGCGCCACCCGAACGTGTCCCGGCTGCAGCGGTGCGTCGGCGCCCGGAACCGGTTCCAGGCGTAGGTTCTCAAACGTGCCCGCGCTGCTAATGCCGAGCCGCCATGGTCCGTTACCGGGTGGTTCGAGGATGCTTTGCACCGCGCGGCTGCCGCGCACGCGGGCGGTGTAGAGCGTGCCGCCGCGCAGCAACAGCTGCGGTTCACCGGCCGCCACCACGGTCGCGGTCGCGGTTTCGTCAAGGGTCACATCGGAATCCACGAGCACGATGCGGCCGGGATGCTCCGTCTGCGCCGAGCGGACGAGCCCCCATACCGCGGCGCCCGCCAGATCGGTAATGTCCTCCCCAGGCAATCCCATTGCGCCGCGGGTCGCGACGACCAGGACCCCCGAGTCGCTCTCGGTCAGCCAGGACTGCACGGCCGCTAGCGCTCGATGGGTGCGCTCATGGCTGGCCGTGACCGGATCGCCTTGGGGGACATCGGATTCGAACAATCGGTGGGCGCCGGCGGATGCGGGATCCGCGGCCACCTGCGCCGGAGACCACACCAGCTCGAACAGCCGGTCCTGCGCCGAGGTCGAAACGGCCGCACGCAGCTGCTGCTCGGTGACCGGTCGCACCGCCATGGCGGCCACCGACAGCACCGGCAGCCCGAGCGCGTCGGCCAGCTCGATCGAGGCCGACTTGGAGGCCGACTTCGAGTCCGACACTGCGCCGGCGGGCGCGATGCGGGCGCGCACTGCGGAGGCGCCGGCAGCGTGCAGCGCCACACCCTGCCAGGAGAACGGCAACATCACCTCGGACTCGTCGGCGCCGTGGCGGGCGACGACCATGGAATGCATTGCCGCATCGAGCAATGCCGGGTGCACGCCGAATCCGTTGACGCCGCCGGCCGCATCGGGCAGCCGCACCTCGGCGAATACCTCATCGCCGCGGACCCAGGCGGCGGTCAGACCCTGGAACGCGGGGCCGTAACCGTATCCGCGGGTCGCCAACGTCTGGTACGCGCCGGCCGTATCCACCGCGACGGCGCCCGGCGGCGGCCACACGGACAGATCCGCGTGCTGCTCGACCGACGCGGAGCTCAACACGCCCTCGGCGTGGCACACCCAGGCGGCGTCGGGACTGAGGCGGGAGAAGATCGCGACGCCACGCCGACCGGATTCTCCCCCGCCAGCGTCAGGTGCCCCGTCGGCCGGATCCACCACGACTTGGACGGCCACCGAACCGAATCCGGCCTCGCCGGCGGGCAACAGCAGCGGTGCTTGCAGCGTCAGCTCCTCGACGGTCGAGCAGCCGACTTCGTCACCGGCGCGGATCGCCAGCTCGACGAACCCGGCGCCCGGAAACACCACGGTGCCCGACACCGCGTGATCGGCAAGCCAGCCCTGCACGCTCGGTGACAACCGGCCCGTCAACAGCACTCCGCCCGACGACGGTAGGTCGACCACGGCGCTCAGCAGCGGGTGCTCGCTGGCTCCCAGTCCCAGACCCGCTAGGTCAGCGCCGGATCCCTCGCCGGAGAGCCAAAACCTGCGCCGGTCAAACGCATACGTCGGAAGCTCGACGAAGGCAGCGCCGTCCAGCAGGCCGCGCCAGTTCACGTTCACACCCGCGGTGAAGGCGGTCGCCGCCGACATCAGGAATCGCCCCAGGCCGCCATCGTCGCGGCCCAGGGTGGGAACCACGATGGTCTCGGCATCGGCGGTGCCGGAGCAGGTGTTTTCGATGCCCGCGATCAAGGCGGGATGCGGACTGGATTCAATGAAGGTCCGGTACCCGTGCTCGCAGGCGGTGCGCACCGCCTGGTCGAACTGCACCGTCTGCCGAATGTTGCGGTACCAGTAGGCGGCGTCCAGAGCTGCTGTGTCCAAGCGGCTTCCGGTGACCGTAGAGAAGAACGCGACACGCGAGGAGCGCGGCTCGATGCCGGCCAACACGTCAATCAGCTCGCGGCGGATCGCCTCCACCTCGACCGAGTGCGACGCGTAGTCGACGTCGATGCGGCGGGCCCGCAGCTCGAGGTCGACGCAGAAGGCGATGAGTTCCTCCAGCGCGGCGACCTCACCCGACACCACGACGGCCGAGGGCCCATTGACGGCGGCGATACTGAGCCGATTGCTGTAGGGCGCCAACAACTCTCGCGCCCGCTCGGTACTGCAGGCGAGGGAAACCATGCCTCCGGGGTGTGCGAGCGATCGCAGCAGTTTGCTGCGCAGCGTGACCACACGGGCCGCGTCGCGTAGCGTCAATGCACCGGCGACATAGGCCGCGGCGATCTCGCCCTGCGAATGGCCGATCACCGCGTCCGGGTTGACCCCGATCGACTTCCACACTTCGGCCAACGACACCATCACCGCGAACAGCACCGGCTGAACGACGTCGACGCGGTCCATGCCGGGCGCACCGGGGGCGCCGCGCAGCACGTCGATCAGCGACCAGTCGACGAATTCCGCGAAGGCCTGCCCGCATGCCTCGATCTGCCGAGCGAAAACCGGTGCGGTATCCAGCAATTCGACGCCCATGCCCACCCACTGGGAGCCCTGGCCAGGAAATACAAAGACGTGTTTGCTCATCGGCAGCGCGGCGCCGCGGATGACCGCGCCGCCCACGTCGTCACCGGTCAGCTCCTGCAGGCCCGCCAGCAATTGGTCACGATCGCGGCCGACGATGACGGCGCGATGCTCGAAGGCCGATCGGCCCGCCAATGACCATGCCACGTCGGCCATGTCGAGGTCGGGGTGCGCGCGCAGATGATCCGCCAGCCGGACAGCCTGAGACCCCAACGCCGACAACGACTTCGCCGAAACCACCCACGCCAGCACGGGAGGTTTACAACTCGCCTCACGCGGCTCCTCCACCGGGACAGACTCGAGGATGACATGGGCATTAGTGCCGCTAATCCCAAACGACGACACCCCAGCACGACGAGCCCCCCGGCTATCCTCGACCTTCCAAGGCCGCGCCTGCGTCAACAACGACACCGCACCCACCGACCAATCCACATGCGGACTCGGCCGATCCACATGCAACGTCGCCGGCAACACCCCATGGCGCATCGCCTGCACCATCTTGATCACCCCAGCCACCCCCGCCGCAGCCTGGGTATGACCCATATTCGACTTGACCGACCCCAACCACAGCGGCTCTTTCCCAAACTGCGCCCGCTCTTGCCCATACGTCGCCAACAACGCCTGCGCCTCAATCGGATCACCCAACGTGGTACCGGTCCCATGACCTTCCACCACATCAACCTCAGCCGCCGACAACCCCGCATTAGCCAACGCCGCACGCACCACCCGCTGCTGCGACGGACCATTGGGCGCCGTCAACCCATTCGACGCCCCATCCTGATTGACCGCCGAACCCCGCACCACCGCCAACACCGGATGCCCCAACCGCCGCGCATCCGACAACCGCTCCACCACCAACATGGCGCCACCCTCGGACCAGCCGACTCCGTCGGCCGCACCGGCGTAGGCCTTGCAGCGGCCGTCCGGCGAGAGCCCGCGGTGCCGGCTGAACTCCACGAAAACCGTTGGGGTGGCGTTGACGGTCGCGCCGCCGGCCAGGGCCAGGTCGCACTCACCGGAGCGCAACGACTGCACCGCCATATGCAACGCCACCAACGACGACGAGCACGCCGTATCCACCGACACCGCCGGGCCCTCCAAACCCAACACATACGACACCCGGCCCGACGCCACGCTCGAGGTCATGCCGGTCAGCCGGTACCCCTCGATTTCCTCGGCGAGCATGCCGTAGCCCTGGACGATGAGTCCGGCGAACACTCCGGTCGCGCTGCCCCGTAGGCCGCTGGGGTCGATGCCGCCGCGCTCCAGCGCCTCCCAGGACAGTTCCAGCAACATCCGGTGCTGGGGATCCATTGCGAGCGCCTCGCTGGCCGCGATGCCGAAGAATGCCGGATCGAAATCCGCGACACCGTCCACGAACCCACCGCTGCGGGCGTAGGTCTTGTGGCGCGCATCGGGGTCGGGATCGAACAGGCCGGCCAGGTCCCAACCCCGGTCGGTCGGGAACTCCGAGATCACGTCGCGCTCGTCGGCCACCATCTCCCACAGCCGCTCGGGCGTATCCACCCCACCCGGGAACCGGCACGACATACCGACGATTGCGATGGGCTCGCTCGAGCGCTCCAGCAACGCACGGTTGGTGCGCTTCAGGCGTTCAACCTGGACCAGGGCTTTGCGCAGCGCCTCGGTCGCATGCTGGAGTTGATCCACCTCAGTACCCCTCGCCTAACGTGGCCGGTTCGGCGGCCGGTTTCGAGCGCCGGTTTCGACGGCCCGGTTTCGACCGCCGGATGCGGCTTCTCGCCGAGTCACGGAAGTTACTGCACGAAGCGACGTGTTCGTGTTGCTCTCCGACCCAAGAATGTCGCTGGTGAGTATGTCCAACTCCGGCGGGATTTCAAAACGCCCGATGCTCCCGGTTGCTGTAGGAGGACCGGCCTCGGCGTGTGAACGCCGCGTCCGCGGGGACCTGGCACGCCATCTATGGCGCGACTGTACCCGGCTCCCCATCGGTGGGGGTTTGGCCTGGTCAGACGCTCACCCGGCGCCAGCCGTCGGCGGCTTGAGCGGCGCGCAGCAACACGTCGCACAGTTCGCGAAGCTCGGCGGCCCCGGCGCCTTCCTCCAGCGCCGTGGCGACGTCTTCGGCCGCACATCGGACCTGGTAGATGCGGTCGGAGAGGTCGGCGGCGTCGTCGGCCGACAACACCACGGCATCCGGCGGTAACGCCAGCGCAGCCCCGCCCTCACCTCGGGTCATTGCGGCTCGCTGCTCGTAGGCGCGCTGCCGACATGACTGCCGGCAGTACTGACGGCGCCGGCCTAGCCCCACCTCGGTGACATCTCGACCGCACCAGCGACACGGTTGCGGATGGGAACGGCGGCTCACGCTTGCCGACTTTAGTCCGCTGCCCTCCTCGATCCCGGTATCATGGGAGGTCGAGTCGCGTGTGCCGCGTGTCGACTCGGGAACTACGCAGAGCGTTTCAACGTTTGCCATGCGAACTACAAACGCGTCACGAGAGCTTAAAGCTCAGAGGATTCACAAAGGAGTAGCAGCCATGGCTGATCGTGTCCTGAGGGGTAGCCGCCTCGGAGCCGTGAGCTACGAGACCGACCGCAACCATGACCTGGCTCCCCGGCAGCTGGCGAAGTATCGCACCGAGAACGGCGAGGAATTCGAGGTTCCGTTCGCCGACGACGCCGAGATCCCAGGCACCTGGCTGTGCCGCAATGGCATGGAGGGCACCCTGGTCGAGGGCGACCTGCCCGAGCCGAAGAAGGTCAAGCCGCCGCGCACGCACTGGGACATGCTGCTCGAGCGCCGCAGCGTCGAAGAACTCGAAGAGCTGCTCAAGGAGCGTCTCGAACTGATCCGCTCGAAGCGCCGCGGCTGAGTCGGGCCGTCAGGTCCGGTTGGCGGCATCCGCCCGCGCGCCGTTGCGGCGCCTTTCGATACCCCACTTGGCGACCTTGACCAACGCTTCCCGAATGTTGGATCCGCTCATCTTGGATACACCGAGTTCCCGCTCGGTGAAGGTGATCGGCACCTCGACGACGATGAACCCGTTGTCGAGCGTGCGGCGGGTCAGGTCGATCTGGAAGCAGTAGCCCTTGGAATCGACGCCGTCGAGGTCGATGGCCTCCAGTACTTCGCGGCGGTATGCGCGATAGCCGGCGGTGATGTCGTGAATGTCGATGGCGAGCGCCAGGCGCGCGTAGGTGTTCGCCGTCCAGGACAGCGCCCAGCGGCGTTTGGGCCAGTTGCGCACGGCTCCCCCGTCGACGTAACGCGAACCGATGGCGAGGTCGGCCCCGGCGTCGACGGCGTCCAGCAGCCGACGTAGCTGTTCGGGGGCGTGGCTGCCGTCGGCGTCCATCTCGACCAGGACCGCGTAGTCGCGGCTCATCCCCCAGCCGAAGCCCGCAAGGTAGGCGGCGCCCAAACCATCCTTGGCGGTGCGGTGCATGACGTGGGTGCGGCCGCCGTCGCCCGCGGCCAGCTCGTCGGCGAGTTCCCCGGTGCCGTCCGGGCTGCCGTCATCGACGATCAGGATGTGCGCCTCCGGGCAGGAGTCCGTCACCCGCCGATGGATCAGCGGCAAATTCTCCCGCTCGTTGAAGGTGGGGATGATAACCAAAACACGCTGGCTGGGACGACTGCCCGAGTTGGTCGCCTGCTCGCCGGTGGTCATTTAGCTCCTCTATGTCGCCCGAGATGACGCGGTCGTGGGTCGCCCTCTTCGATCGGGGGGTCGGGTTGGGATTCGTCCGGGGCCGCGGCAGCATCCGCTGGTTCAGCCGAAGGCCGAGACCTGAGCCGAACCGGACGCGGAAAGCTCTTATTGTGCCGTATTCCGGCCAGGATGACCGCTCCGGCCGCCGCGATCAGAATCCACTGGACTAGCGGGGCCCAGCGGGTTGCCGGCGTCAGCTGCGTCTTCAGTCGCACCTGGATGTCGAGGTAGGCGGGCTGGAAGAAGTCGGTCCGAACCAGCTCGGCGCCGTCGGGCGCGATCACCGCACTGATCCCGGTGGTCCCCGCGACCACGACGTACCGGTCATGCTCGACGGCGCGGAGCTTCGCGAACGCCAGCTGTTGCTCGCTCATGCGCTTGTTGAACGTGGCGTTGTTGGCGGGTACCGCCAGCAGCTGGGCGCCGTTGCGGACGGCCTTGCGCGGCTGCCGGTCGAAGATCACTTCCCAGCACGTGGACACACCGACCGGCACGCCGCCGATCTGCACCACATCGTCGCTGTTGCCGGGCACGAAATTGCCGGCCCGGTCGGCGTAGCCGGACAGATGCTTGAAGAGCCAGCGCATCGGCAGGTACTCCCCGAAGGGCTGCACGATTTCCTTGTCGTGCCGGTCCGCCGCCCCGGTGCCCGGGTTCCATACGATCGCGGTGTTGGTGTATTCCTCCGGCTCGTTGTCCCGGCCGGGCACCGCCAGCACCGCGCCGATCAGGATCGGCGCGTTGATCGCGTGCGCTGCGGCTGCGATCCGTTCGGCGGCGTCGGCGTTGACGAACGGGTCGATGTCGGAGGAGTCCTCCGGCCAGATGACGAATTGCGGCTGTGGCGCCACCCCCGCGCGCACGTCGTCGGCCAGCCGCAGCGTCTCTTCTACGTGGTAGTCCAGCACCGCTCGACGTTGCGCGTTGAAGTCGAGGCCGAGCCTGGGCACGTTGCCCTGAACGGCCGCGACGGTGACGGGCGGTTCACCCCCCGATCCGGCTCCCGAGTGGCGGACCTGCGGCCAGATGATCAGCGAGGCGAACAACACCAGACAGATGCAGACGCCGGGGACCACGACCGCGGGCGGCGGCGGGGCCTCCGATTCCGTGCCCGTAACCGCGGCGTTGTCCCGTGCGCGCGCCCCGGTCCGCCACCACTTGACGATTTCCAGCGCAATGGCGGTCGCGCTGAATCCCACCAGCACCACCGCCATGGACAGCAGCGCGACGCCCCCGAGCTGTACCAGCGGCAGCAGCGGTCCTTCGGTCTGGCCGAAGGCGACCCCGCCCCACGGGAACCCGCCGAACGGGAAGATCGACTTCAGCCACTCCTGAGCCGTCCAGAGCAGCGCAAACCAGATCGGCCAGCCGGGGAGTCGCCGGACCAGGACCGCGAATAGACCGAAGATTCCGGGAAACAGGGCGCACATCGTCGCCAGCGCTAGCCACGGTACGGCGCCTACCAGCAGGCTGATCCACGGCAGCAGCGGGGCATAGAACGCCAGGCCGAACAGGAATCCGTAGCCGAAGCCGCCAACCAGCGAGGTGGCGGGGTGCTGCAACACCCAAGCCAGCAGCGCGGCGGCCACGACGGCGGCCCACCACCAGTTCGCCGACGGGAAGCTGGTGCACATGAGGATGCCCGCCGCGATGCTGACGGTCAGCCGCGACAGCCGGGGCCACAGCGCGGCTTTGATGCCGGGCAGCCGGGCGATCGCCGCGGCGCGCAGCCGCGCTAATGCGCCGGGCCGGGTCTGGTCGTCCGGATCGGGCTCGGGTTCGTCGGCCGCCGCGAGCTCGGGCTCAGGCTCGTTGAGCGGATCGGGCTCGTCGCTAGCCATACAGGACAGCACCCCGATGGACGGTTCGCCGGCAGCGCGGCAGCTCGTCGGCCGGGTCCAGCCGAGGCAGCGCGGGAACGCGGGACCGCGGGTCGGTGGACCATCGCTGGACGCTGTCCTCCGGGGCGTGCACGTCGAGCTCCTCGACGTCCCACACGGCGTAGGACGCGGGCGCGCCGGGGACCAGGGCGCCGATATCGCCGTCGCGGACGCCGCATGCCCGCCAGCCGCCGCGGGTGGCTGCGGCGAAGGCCGCTCGCACCGACACGCCGCTGCCGCGAGTGTGGTGGTTGACCGCGGCGCGCACGCTGGCCCAGGGGTCGATTCCCGTCACCGGTGCGTCGGAACCTAGCGCGAGGGGCACGCCTTGGGATGCTAACAGCGCTAGCGGGTTGAGTTGACTGCCTCGATGGGCGCCGAGGCGCTCGGCGTACATGCCGTTGCTGCCGCCCCACAGCGCATCGAAATTTGGCTGCACGCTGGCGAGGACACCCCACGCTCCCAGCTTGGCCGCCTGATCGGCGGTGACCATCTCGACGTGCTCCAGCCGGTGTCCGCAGCGGGCCACCGCGGGCACCCCGAGGTCGGCGACGACGCGTCCCAACGCATCGACCGCCGCCGAGACCGCCGCGTCGCCGATGACGTGGAAGCCGGCCGTCACCCGCGCCTGGGTGCAGGCGCGCAGATGCGCTTCGATCACGTCGGCATCCAGATACGCCGTGCCCCGGCAGTCCGGCGCGTCGGCGTAGGGCTCGTGCAGCCAGGCGGTGTGGGATCCGAGGGCGCCGTCGACGAAGAGGTCGCCGGCCAGCCCGCGGGCACCAGTTTCGGCCATCAGCGTCCGGACCTCCTCGGCGCTGGACACTGCTTGGCCCCAGTAGCCGATGACCTCGACGCCGTGATCGAGCTCGCGAAGTTGTCGCCAGTCGTCGAGTCCGCCGATCTCGGGGCCCGCGCATTCGTGCACCGCCACGGTGCCGGAGGCGGCTATGGCCCGCAGGGCGGCCGACCGAGCTTCGGCCAGCTGGGGGCCGGTCAGCAGGTCGCGGGCTACCGCCCGAACGCGATGGTGTGCGTCGCCGGTCAGGGGCTGTTGGGCGGTGAAACCCCGCGCCGCGGGTAGGTCCGGCGCTCGGCTGCGCAGTCCGGTGGAGGCCAGCGCGGAATGGACGTCGATGCGTGCCAGGTAAGCGGGCCGCGCGCCCAGCACCGCGTCAAGGTCGGCGGTCGACGGCGGGGTGTGGTCGGGCCAGGTCGATTCGTCCCAGCCGTGCCCCCACACCGGCTGGCCGGGGTGGGCCTCGGCGTAGTCGGCGATCAGTTGCAGGCAGTGCGCCCGGGAGCTCGCCCGCCGCAGATCCAGCCCGCTGAGGGTGAGGCCGGTGGCCGTCACGTGGATGTGGCTGTCCACGAAGGCCGGGGCCACGAAACCGCCGTCGAGGTCCACCACCTCGGCGTCGGGAAATTGTCGACGGCCCACCTCGTCGCTGCCTAGCCAGGCGACGACCTCGCCCCGCACCGCCATCGCGGTCGCGTCGGGGTGGCTGGGGCTGTGCACCCGCCCGTTGAGCAGCAGCGTGGTGGGTATGCGGGTCACTCCGCAAAACTACGCGGAGTACCGGGGGCCGCCCCAGTGGTCGTCGGTGGACAGGGCGGAGGGTTCGACATCCTCGACATGGTGGACGTCGATGACCTCACCGTCGATGTAGTCCCGACCAGTGCGGGGACGACGGAGGTCGCCGGACTCGGCCGGGTAACCGACCAGCAATGGAGCGTGGCGCTGCAGGCCGCGCAGCGCGAAGCCGCTTACGGCGGGGCCGACGGCGGCACGCACCGGGGGCAGCAGCAACAGCACTCCCAACACCGTGGTGACCAGACCGGGCACTAGGACTAGTGCCGTCGCGACGGTCGTCGTCGCCCCATCACCCAACGTCGACCGGGGTGCTTTCGCTCCGGAGCGCATCTGGCCGAGGTTACGAAGCAGCTGCGAGCCCGCCATCGGGGCCAGCAAACCCCAGCCCAGGATGAACGTGGCAAGCAGGCTCAGCAGGGTCCAGCCCCATCCGATCGTCGACACCAGCGCGAAAATCGCGGTCAGTTCGACGACGGCGTAGATGAGTAACAACCGGCGCACCATGTCAGGCCAACGTTCGCGGGTCGTGCCGAAGTTCCCCTAGTGGCGGCCAGCGCGGCTGCAGTTAGATAACGACATGACCACGATTGAGATCGACACCCCGAACGGCCCGATCGACGCGTTGTTGAGCATTCCGCCCGGGCAGGGGCCCTGGCCGGGCGTGGTCGTGGTCCACGACGCGTTCGGCTACGGGCGGGACAAGCAGTCGATCAACGACCGCATCGCCCAGGCCGGTTACGTGGCGATCACGCCGAACATGTATGCCCGTGGCGGCCGAATGCGCTGCATCACCCGGGTGATGCGCGAACTGATGACACAGCGCGGCCGGGCCCTGGACGACATCCTCGCCGCCCGCGATCATCTGCAGTCGTTGCCGGACTGTACGGGGCAGGTCGGGATCGCCGGTTTCTGTATGGGCGGACAATTTGCACTGCTCTTGTCTCCCAAAGGTTTTGGTGCATCCGCCCCGTTCTACGGCGCCCCACTGCCGCGGCATCTGAACGACGTGTTGCAGGGGGCGTGCCCGATCGTGGCGAGCTTCGGCGAGCGTGACCCGTTGGGCAAGGGTGCACCCGAGAAGCTCCGTAAAGTCGTTGCGGCCAAAGGGATCACTAACGACATCAAGGTCTACCCCGGCGTGGGGCACAGCTTCGCCAACACCCTGCCCGCCCAGCCGCTGCTTCGTGTCACGGGTTTCGGTTACGACCAAGCCGCGACCGAGGACGCGTGGAGCCGGGTCTTCGCGTTCTTCGGCGAGCACTTGCGGTAGTACTACTCGCGGCAGTACTACGTCGCGAGCTTGTTGGAGAGAACACCCGCGAAGGTATGGGTATCACCGGGCCAGCGCGCCGAGAGGTAGTTGCCGTCGTCGACGACGAATGCCGGCCGCGAGTCGGTTACCGTGTCGCGCGCCAGACCAGAAGACTTGAGCCGGGCGTGCGGCGTGCCGTGCTCGACGTCGCGGAAATCGGTCGGGTCTTTCAGCGCCCGGGTGACTTCCGACTGCACGGACATGTACCCGCTGGGCTGCCCGGGCTCTTCGGTGTAGGTGCGGTAGTAGTCGGGATCCCAGAATCGGGTGATGCGGGTGAGCCGCCAGGCCAGCCGCTCCATGGCCCAGGTGAGCGCGGTCGTCTTGCGCCCGTACAGGACCGAGCGCCCCGTCTGAGGATCGATGCTGCGGGCGGCCAGCAACACGCCATGACAGATCGCGGCGACGATCATGCCGCGGGCGAACGCGTCGACCACCAACCGCTGCAGGACGTCGCTGTCGACGTAGCTGCGCATGCCGCGGGCGCGATGGCCGCCGGGCAGCAGCAGTGCATCGGTGCCATCCAGGGTGGCCTCGGCCCAGCTGACCGGGTGACGGAACTCGTCGGAACGCACCATCGCCCCGTAGGCGTCGCGGGCGTTCCCATTGGCGCGCAACGCAAGTCCCACGAGCGGGAAGAAGTTCAGTATCGGTATCGCGGACCAGATGTCCAGCCCCCGGCCCGTCACCATGACGTCGTCGGCGACGCCGGATGTTCCGCTCTCGGTCGCGAAGATCACGTTGTGGCCGTTGTCGGTCAACACCCGCCAACTCACGGCCACTTCGGTGGGGTCGAAGTCGCGGTCCGGGATCGGGATGAGCACGGTGGCCATCAGCGCGCTAGCCGTGGGCCATTCGGAGTTCGAGGCCGATGTTGTTCTCCATGCCGCCGCGCCGCTTACTGAAGAAGTTGACGATGGCACCGATGATGCCGTAGCGCTTGCCAATCGCGTCGTACACCCGGCCCGTCTCGGACTTGTCGAGGACGGCGGCAACCCCCTCGACGGCCTCGCTTGTCGGGCGGCCGCGCATGGTGCAGGTCGCCATCGTCACGCGCGGGGTATTGCGAATCCGCTTGACCTTCCACGAGTTTTTCTGCGTGATCACCAAGAGCCGATCCCCGTCCTTGTCGTCCGGAGCGGTCCAGATCGGGGTCGGCTTGGGCCGACCGTCCTTGGTGAAGGTGGTCAGCAGGAGGTATTGCGATTTGGCGAGGTCAGCAAAGGAAGGCGGCACGGTGTCAACCTACGCCGGTCAGCCCTCCAGGTCACCTTCGGTTTCCAGCAGTGCCTGGCGCAGGCCGTCCAACGTGTCCGGATGCGGCGCCGCCCACATGCCGCGGCCCGCCGCTTCCAGCAACCGTTCGGCCATGCCGTGCAAGGCCCATGGGTTGGATTCCGTCATGAATTTGCGGTTCTCCGGGTCGAGCACGTAGCGCTCGGTGAGTTGTTCGTACATCCAGTCCGCCATCACCCCGGCGGTGGCGTCGTAGCCGAACAGATAGTCGACGGTCGCTGCCATCTCGAAGGCACCCTTGTAACCGTGCCGGCGCATTGCGGCCATCCAGCGTGGGTTGACCACGCGGGCGCGGAACACCCTGGTGGTCTCCTCCGAGAGCGTGCGGGTGCGGATCGCGTCGGGCCGGGTGTTGTCGCCGATATAGGCGGCCGGCGCCTTGCCGGTGAGCGCTCGCACCGTGGCCACCATGCCGCCGTGGTATTGGAAGTAGTCGTCGGAGTCGGCGATATCGTGTTCGCGGGTGTCGGTGTTCTTGGCGGCCACGGCGATCCGCCGGTATTGGCGGTTCATGTCATCGACCGCCTCGCTGCCGTCCAGGTCACGGCCGTAGGCGAAGCCGCCCCAGGCGGTGTACACCTGGGCGAGGTCGGCATCGTCGCGCCAGTTGCGACTGTCGATCAACTGCAACAGCCCCGCGCCGTATGTGCCGGGTTTGGATCCGAAAATCCTTGTGGTGGCACGGCGTTGATCGCCATGCTCGGCCAGATCGGCCTGCGCGTGGGCCCGCACATAGTTGGCGTCGGCCGGCTCGTCAAGCTCGGCGACCAGGCGCACCGCGTCGTCGAGCATCGTCACGACATGCGGGAAGGCGTCGCGGAAGAATCCCGAGACGCGAACGGTCACGTCGATGCGTGGGCGCCCCAGCTCGCTCAGCGGGATCGGCGTCAGGCCGACGACACGACGGGATGCATCGTCCCACACCGGTCGAGTGCCCAGTAGCGCCAGAACTTCGGCGATGTCATCGCCGGCGGTGCGCATCGCCGACGTGCCCCACACCGACAGGCCCACCGATTGCGGCCAGTGCCCGTGATCGTCGCGGTACCGGGCCAACAGCGAATCGGCCAGTGCGACACCGGCTTCCCACGCCAGTCTGGACGGTATCGCCTTGGGGTCGACGGAGTAGAAGTTACGACCGGTGGGCAGCACGTTGACCAGTCCGCGCAGCGGTGACCCCGACGGGCCGGCCGGAATGAATCGGCCGTCCAGGGCGCGCAGTACCTGGTCGATCTCCCCGGCGGTACCGGCCAGCCGAGGGACCACTTCGGTGGCGGCGAACCGGAGCACCGCGGCGACGTCGGGGTTGTCGGTGATGGTGTCGGCGACTTTCGGGTCCCAGTCGGCAGCTTGCAGCGCCGCGACCAATGCGCGGGCGGCCACCTCGGTCTGGTCGACCACGGTCCGTTCGTCGGTGCCGTCTTCGGCCAGTCCCAGGGCCTGCCGCAGGCCGGGAATGGCCTGTTCACCGCCGAACAGTTGGCGGGCCCGCAGGATCGCCAGCACCAGGTCGAGTTCTACGTCGCCGGTGGGCTTTTGGCCGAGGATGTGCAGACCGTCGCGGATTTGGACATCCTTGATCTCGCATAACCAGCCGTCGACATGCAGCAGCATGTCGTCGAACGAGTCTTCTTCGGGCCGCTCGGTCAGGCCCAGATCGTGGTCCATCTTGGCCGCCTGGATCAGCGTCCAGATCTGCTGACGGATTGCGGGCAGCTTGCCCGGATCCAGCGCAGCGACATTGGCGTGTTCGTCGAGCAGCTGCTCCAACCGGGCGATGTCGCCGTAGCTTTCGGCGCGCGCCATCGGCGGAATGAGGTGGTCGATGAGCACAGCGTGCGCACGTCGCTTGGCTTGCGTGCCCTCACCGGGATCGTTGACGAGGAACGGATAGATCATCGGCAGGTCGCCCAGCGCGGCGTCGGGTGCACAGGCCGCCGACATGCCCAACGTCTTGCCCGGCAGCCATTCCAGGTTGCCGTGCTTGCCCAGATGCACCACGGCGTGCGCCCCGAACGCTGTGTCGATCCAGCGGTAGGCGGCCAGGTAGTGATGGCTGGGCGGTAGGTCCGGATCGTGGTAGATCGCGACGGGATTCGCGCCGAAACCGCGTGGCGGCTGCACCATCAGCACGAGATTGCCTGCTTGCATTGCGGCAACGACGATTTCGCCCTCGGGGTCGTGGCTGCGATCCACGAACAGCTCACCGGGCGGCGGGCCCCAGTGCCGTTGCACGGCATCTCGGAATTCCTCGGGCAAGGTGGCGAACCAGTCCCGGTAGTCCTTGGCCGACACCCGAATGGGATTGCCGGCCAGTTGCCCCTCGGTGAGCCAGTCGGGATCCTGCCCGCCGCGTTCAATCAGCGCGTGAATCAAGGCGTCGCCATCGTTGGCGTCCACACCGGGCAGATCGCCCAGCCTATAGCCGTGCTCGCGCATCGCTCGCAGCAACGCCACCGCGCTGGCCGGGGTGTCCAATCCGACCGCGTTGCCGATGCGGGCATGCTTTGTCGGATACGCCGAGAACACCAGTGCCACCCGCTTGTCGGCCGGGGCCACCTGCCGCAGTCGTGCATGCCGGATGGCCAGGCCCGCGACCCGGGCACAGCGTTCGGCGTCGGCGACATACGAGATCAGTCCGTCGTCGTCGATCTCCTTGAACGAGAACGGGACCGTGATGATGCGGCCGTCGAACTCGGGCACCGCCACCTGGCTGGCCACGTCCAGCGGGGACAGGCCGTCGTCGTTGTCGCGCCACTGGCTGCGGGGGCTGGTCAAGCAGAGTCCTTGCAGGATCGGAATATCAAGGGCCGCAAGGTGTTCGACGTTCCAACTGTCGTCATCGCCACCGGCGGACGCGGTCGCGGGCTTGAGTCCTCCGGCGGCCAGCACGGTGACCACCATGGCGTCGGCGGCGCCGAGACGTTGCAGGAGTTCGGGTTCGGCGGTACGCAGCGACGCGCAGTAGACCGGCAGGGCATTTGCGCCGGCATGCTCGATCGCCGTGCACAACGATTCGATGTAGGCGGTGTTGCCGGCCAGGTGCTGCGCGCGGTAATAGAGCACCGCAATGGTCGGGCCGTCGTTGTGCGCCGGCGTCCGCTCCGGTTCGCCCCAGGTCGGGGTTACCACGGGCTCGGTGAACCCGACACCGGTCATCAGCACGGTGTCGGATAGGAACGCGTGCAGCTGACCGACGTTCTCCACGCCGCCGTAGGCAAGGTAGATGTGGGCCTGCACGGCGATGCCGGCCGCCAGGGTAGACATATCGGTCAGCTCGGCGTCGGCGGCTTGCTCGCCGCTGACGAGCACCGTCGGGATACCGCTGCCGAGGACGGCATCGATGCCGCTCTGCCAGGCGCGGTAGCCACCCAGGATCCGCACCACCACGATCGAGGCGCCGGCTAACAGGTCGGGCAGTTCACTGTCCGATAGCCGTGACGGGTTTGCCCATCGATAATTTTTGCCGCTGGAACGGGCGCTGATCAGGTCGGTGTCGGACGTCGACAGCAGCACGATGGTCGGCTCAGCCACCCCCTATTCGTACCGTAGCTGCGCGATGATGTGGGCGGCGACCTCGCCGGCCACTCGCTGCGCCGCTTCGCTGGTGCCCGGCCGGTAGCGATCCGCGGCCGCGTCGTAGTCGGCGCCGGCGATCGACCCGTGGTCGGCGGCCAGCTCCACCAGCTCGACCGGCCATCCCACCCGCTCGAGTCGGGCCGCGAAGTCCCGACTGGCCGCCACCGGAACCACATCGTCTGCCCGGCCGTGCAGCAAGGTGAACGGCGGCCCGGTGCGTCCCGGAGCCAGTCCGTCGCCCGGCATGCCACCGGTGATCGGGTCCGGCGCGATGAAAGCGCCTGCCAGACAAACGGTATGGAGCACCGGGGCAATGCCCGCCAGGGTCAGGCCCGCGGCGGCGAGACCGCCCATCGACCAACCGACAAGTGCGAAACCGCTGCCGTCGGTGCGCTGCCGGACGAACTCGACCGACTGCAGAAGTGCCGCGCGCCCTGCGTCATCGGTGTGGGAATCCCAGTCGGGCGCTACGACGCCCGCTCCGCGCTCGGCAACCAGGCCCGCCAGCGGACGCAGCACAGTACGGGCATTGGCTTGCATGCCGTGCCAGAGCAGGATGGTCGGTTGCGTCGAATCGCCATATACGTCGGCCAACCGTTCCGGGGCGTACTCGATCGTCTGCACTGCTCGAGTGTGCCCATCGTGTGCTCGGTGCAATCTCGGAAGTTGGCGTTCCTCTGCGTGGCAAGGGAGTTTTAGGCGGCTGCAAGACCCGGGCCACCGAAGAGTGAGTCACCTGGTGGCCGTCAGCGCGCATCCTGCGTGGCGCCTTGCCAAGAAGTTGTCAGTAGACATCGGTAGGATCGAAAGTATGTTCGAATACCTGCAGGGGTCCGAGGCGCTGGTTCGCGCGGACGACGCGACGGTGGTCGCGGCCATCACCGGGTGGACGCGCGTCGAGGCCGCCGCATCGGCACACCGGCTGGCGGCGATCGCCGAACTGGTGCACCGGCGCGCGACGGGCCCCGTCGACCACGCCATGTGGTCGTGCGACAACTGGGACGCGATCGCTGCCGAAGTCGCCGCCGCACAAGGCATCAGCCATCGTGCGGCGTCCGGCCAGATGTACCTAGCCGTCGCATTGCGCGATCGGCTACCGCGGGTCGCAGGCTTGTTCGCCCTGGGCGCGATCAGCGCGCGGCTGGCGTCGGCCATCGCCTGGCACACAGACCTGATCAAGGATCCCGACACGCTTGCGCTGGTCGATGCGGAGTTGGCCAAAGACGCGGCCCGATATGGACCGCTATCGGTAACCAAGACCGCGCAAGCCATCGACGCGGTGGTGGATCGCCACGATCCCGGGGCGTTGCGGCGCATCCAGTCAGCCGCGCGCAGCCGCGACCTGGTGGTCGACCTGGCCCACGACGAGTCGGGCACCGCCGCGCTGTGGGGCCGACTGTATGCCACCGACGCGGCCGCACTGGATCGACGGCTGCTGGCGATGGCCCACGAGGTCTGCGAGGAGGATCCGCGCACTCTCGCCCAGCGGCGCGCCGACGCACTGGGTGCGTTAGCCGCCGGCGGTCAGCACCTCGCCTGCGGTTGCGGTAACGAGCACTGCCCTGCCCGCGGGGAAAGCGATGACCGGGCTTCCAACGTCATCATTCACGTCGTCTCCGAGTCGTCGTCACTTGAAGCCGAGCCGGACGCGGAGCTGTCCGGTGCGGGAACACCGGACGTCGGCGCACCGCCGGCTCCCCCGACAAACAATCTGCCGACAGCGCTGATCGCTGGTGGCGGCACGGTCCCCGCACCCAGGATTGCCGAGCTGGTTCGACAGGGAGCGCAGCTGCGGCCGGTGCGATATCCCGGAAAACGGGTCACGGCGGAGCCGCAGTACCGACCGTCCGCAGCGTTGGACGCGTTTGTCCGCTGCCGCGACTTGACCTGTCGGTTCCCCAACTGCGACCGTCCCGCCGAATTCTGCGATATCGACCATTCGATTCCCTATCCCCTCGGTCCCACGCATCCATCGAACCTGAAGTGCCTGTGCCGAAAACACCACTTGCTGAAGACGTTTTGGACGGCGTGGCGCGACGAGCAGCGGCCCGACGGCACCGTGAACTGGACTTCGCCGACCGGCCACGTGTACACGACACGGCCCGGTAGTCGACTGCTGTTTCCGTCGCTGTGCCTATCAACCGGTGACCTGCCCGCCGTGCCCGGTCTCGACCTTCGCGTGGATGGCCGCGGCGTCATGATGCCTAAGCGACGACGCAGCCGCGAACAAGACCGCATACGTCGGATCAATGCCGAACGCGCACTCAACGCCGCGCACGTCGCCGAACGGAACCAACCACCGCCGTTTTAGAGTTCAGACGGTTCGTACGTCGAACTCCGCGACCTCGGGTCGACGCAGCAGCGCGGTGTGGGTTTTCGGCGCCCACGGGAACAGTTCGGGCAGGCCATCCTTGCCCAGGTACCAACTGCTGCAACCCGAAGCCCACACTGTCTCCGGCAGGGCAGCTTTCAATTGGTCGTTGTATTCCTTGGTGGCCGCTTCAGTCGGCGCGACGGCACCCGCCAAACCAGAGCGAATCCGGCGAATCCACCACAAAGCGTAATCGGCCTGGTCCTCGGCGATGGCCATGAACGATTGCTGCCCGAGCGGCGAGTGTGGCCCCAGCAGCATGAACATGTTGGGAAACCGGGGCAACGCGACCGACCGGTACGCAATCGGACCGTCCGCCCAGGCCTCGTCAAGAGTGATCCCGCCCTCGCCTATCAGCTTCAGCGGACGCATATAGGCGCGGGCGTCAAAACCGGTGGCGTAGACCAGAACATCGAGTTCGTGCAGGGTGCCATCAGAGGTCACGATGCCTCGGGGTTCAATGCGCTCGATCCGATCGGTCACGACGTCGACTGCCGGGTGCTGCACCGATCGATAGAAACTCGGCGACATCGCCAGCCGTTTGCACATCGGCTGGTAATTCGGGGTGAGCTTGGACCGCAACAGGGGGTCACGCACCGAAAGCCTCAGGTTCCAACGGCAGATAGCCTGTACCACACGCCGTCGCAATCCCGGACGCACCAAGGCTCCGCCAAAGATTGTGCGGAAGAAGGACCCCCAAAACCAGTGGCCTACATCGTTCAACCCTGGCACGCGTGAGAGTAACTGTCGGGTCCGCCACGAATAGCGCGGGTTGGGCATGGGGTACACCCACTGGGCAGTGCGCTGAAACAGCGTCAACTGGCGCACCCGGCCGCCGAGCGCCGCCATGATCTGTACACCGCTGGACCCATTTCCGATCAACCCGATTCGCTTGTCCGGCAAAGATATCGAGTGATCCCATCGCGACGAGTGAAACGCCGGCCCGGTGAACGTCTCCCGGCCAGGTATGTCGGGGTAGTTCGGTATCCGCAGCACGCCGGTCGCAACGACCAGCACGTCAAATGTCTCTGTACCCAATGACGTGGTGAGATGCCATGCGCCGGAGCGATATTCCGCATCGACGACCTCGCAGCCAAAGCGGATGTGGCGCCGGATGCCACGTTCGTGAGCCACGGTCTGGAAATAGGCCTGCAATTCAGAGCCTGGAGGCAGGAAACGGCTCCAGTTCGGGTTGGGTGCAAATGTGTAGGAGTAGTACCGCGACGGAACGTCACAGCTAAGACCGGGATACGTGTTATCGCGCCAGGTGCCACCGACATCGTCGGCCTTCTCGAAGATTGTGTATGACTCCATTCCGGCGTTCTGCAACTTGGCAGCCATGCAAAGGCCCGACATCCCCGCGCCGATTATTGCGACGTTGAATTGACGGTGTCGCGCCATCGAAGTCACCCAACTTCCCCCAGTCTGCGACCGACGGTAGTGTCGCCGCGCACGCCTGTGGGACCGAGGACGGGCCATACAATCGGTGTTTTCACCATCTCCTCCTGCCTTACCTTGGAAGGATGGCCAGAACGCGCGAGACCGACGCCTGCCCGGGCGCACTCCAGGTGCATCAGGCCGCCGACGGTGCGCTGGTCCGGGTGCGACTGCCCGGCGGGATGATCACCGCGGCGCAGCTCTCGGCGCTAGCCACCGTATCCACCACCTTCGGCGCGGGCACCTTGGAGCTGACCGTGCGCGGCAACCTGCAACTGCGGGCCATCACCGACGTGCCCGCCGCGGCCCAGGCCATCGCCGACGCCGGACTGCTGCCCTCCGCGACACATGAACGCATCCGCAATATCGTCGCCTCACCGCTAACCGGTCGTGCCGGGGGACGCGCCGACGTGCGGCCCTGGGTGAGTGCACTGGACGCCGCACTCTGCGCCGACCCCACGCTGATGGAACTGGGCGGCCGCTTCTGGTTCAGCATCGACGACGGCCGCGCCGATGTCTCCGGGTTGGGCGCCGACGTCGGGGTGCACGTCGGCGAGCAGGGTTGCGCACTGCTGCTAATGGGCCGCGACACCGGCCTGCGCATGGCCGTCGACGACGTCGTCCCGACGCTAACTGGGGTCGCCCGCCGGTTCATCGAGACACGCGGAAAAGCCTGGCGCATCAACGAATTGGATGACGTAGCCAGTCTAGTTCCCGGCGCCAACCTCGCCACACCAACCTTCGAGCCCGTAACCAGACCGCCGATTGGCTGGATAGTGCAGGACCTTCCCGGTCAGGAAGGCGGGGTTGCGCTGGGCGCCGCAGTACCACTGGGCGTGCTGCCCGCACGGGTCGCGGAGTACCTCGCCGCGATCGAGGCGCCGATGGTGATGACGCCGTGGCGGTCGGTGCTGGTGTGCGATCTCGACGACGGTGTCGCCGACGTCGCGCTACGTGTGCTCGCACCACTGGGCCTGGTGTTCGACGAAAATTCGCCGTGGTTGGACGTCAGCGCGTGCACCGGCAGCCCGGGCTGCGCGCACTCGGCCGCTGACGTGCGCGCGGACGCCGCGAACACCGTCGAGACGGACCGCGCGACGGGGCTCGCGAGCAGACATAGGCATTTCGTCGGTTGCGAGCGCGCCTGCGGCAGCCCGCCGACCGGCCAGGTACTGGTTGCCACGGGTGACGGGTACCGGATGCTGCGCGATTAGGGTGAGCAGGTGCTCGACTACATCCGCGACGCGGCGGAGATCTACCGGCAGTCGTTTGCGACCATCCGCGCCGAAGCCGACCTGACGCGATTTCCGGCCGACGTAGCGCAGGTCGTGGTCCGGTTGATCCACACCTGTGGTCAGATCGATGTCGCCGAGCACGTCGCCTACACCGACGATGTGGTGACGCGGACCGCTGCCGCTTTGCGGGACGGCGCTGCGGTGTTGTGCGATTCATCGATGGTGGCCGCCGGCATCACCGCGGCGCGGCTGCCCGCGAGCAACCCGGTGGTGTCGTTGGTGGCCGATCCCCGCGCCCCCGAACTGGCCGCGCGTCGGCAAACCACCCGCTCGGCGGCGGGAGTCGAGCTGTGGGCCGACCGACTTGACGGCGCGGTGCTGGCGATCGGCAACGCGCCCACTGCTCTGTTTCGACTGCTCGAACTGGTCGACGAGGGCGCACCGGCACCGGTGGCGGTGCTCGGCGGTCCGGTCGGTTTCGTCGGTTCGGCACAATCCAAACAGGAACTCATCGATCAACCCCGCGGCATGTCGTACCTCGTGGTGCAAGGCCGCCGCGGCGGCAGTGCGATGGCCGCCGCGGCCGTCAACGCGATCGCGAGCGACACCGAATGACGCCCCGAGGCACCCTGTGGGGAGTCGGCCTCGGGCCCGGCGACCCGGAGTTGGTGACCGTCAAGGCCGCCCGAGTAATCGGCGAGGCCGACGTCGTCGCGTACCACAGCGCGCGGCACGGCCGCAGCATCGCCCGCGGCATCGCCGAGCCGTACCTGCGGCCGGGCCAGATCGAGGAGCATCTGGTCTACCCGGTCACCACCGAGGCGACCGATCATCCCGGCGGCTATGCCGGCGCGATCGAAGAGTTCTACGTCGAGGCCACCGCGCGCATCGCCGCGCACCTCGATGCCGGACGCAATGTAGCGCTGCTGGCCGAAGGTGATCCGCTGTTCTACAGCTCCTACATGCATTTGCACACCCGACTCACCGAACGGTTCGACGCTGTCATCGTCCCGGGCGTGACGTCGGTGAGTGCCGCGTCGGCGGCGGTGGCGACACCCTTGGTGGCTGGCGACGAAGTGCTGTCGGTGCTGCCGGGAACCCTGCCGGTCGCCGAGCTGACGCGCCGGCTCGCCGACGCCGACGCCGCGGTGGTGCTGAAACTGGGTCGTTCGTATCATGCTGTGCGAGAAGCACTTTCAGCATCTGGACGACTAAACGAGGCGTTCTACGTGGAGCGGGCCAGCACCACTGCACAGCGCATCGCACCGGCCGCGGACGTCGACGAGGACAAAGTGCCGTATTTTTCGCTGGCCATGCTGCCCGGCGGCCGGCGGTCGGAACCCTCGG
The DNA here is from genome assembly GCF_010727605.1 of Mycobacterium simiae. Lineage (NCBI taxonomy): Bacteria > Bacillati > Actinomycetota > Actinomycetes > Mycobacteriales > Mycobacteriaceae > Mycobacterium > Mycobacterium simiae. Next base: position 5,066,867 of record NZ_AP022568.1, on the reverse strand, counting down.
AGGCCGGGGCGGTCGCGGTGGTAGGCCTGGGCCCCGGCGACAGCGACTGGATGACGCCACAGAGCCGACGCGAGTTGGCCGGCGCAACCGACCTGATCGGCTACGGCCCCTACCTCGATCGCGTCCCCGTCCGCGACGGTCAACAGCGGCATCCCAGCGACAACACCGACGAGCCGGCGCGTGCGCGACTGGCCTGCGCGCTCGCCGAACAAGGCCGTACAGTGGCGGTGGTGTCGTCCGGGGATCCGGGCGTCTTCGCGATGGCCACCGCCGTGCTGGAAGAGGCCAAACAGTGGCCGGGTGTGCAGATTCGCGTGATTCCAGCGATGACAGCCGCCCAGGCCGTCGCCAGCCGGGTTGGCGCCCCGTTGGGCCACGACTATGCGGTGCTCTCGTTGTCCGATCGGCTCAAGCCGTGGGAGGTCGTCGAGGCGCGATTGGCCGCCGCGGCCGCGGCCGATTTGGTGCTGGCCATTTACAATCCTGCTTCCAAGAGTCGGACCTGGCAGGTCGGTGCCATGCGCGACATCTTGCTGACCCATCGCGAACCGGGAACGCCAGTCGTCGTCGGGCGCAACGTATCCGGGCCCGACGAGGACGTGCGGGTGGTGCGGTTGGCCGACCTCGATCCCGCCGACGTCGACATGCGGTGTCTGCTGATCGTCGGATCGTCTCAAACCCAGTGGTACGCGGACGATTCCGGCGACAGGGTGTTCACGCCCCGCCGTTATCCGGCCTGAACGAACGCTAGTCGCGGTTCCAGGTGTTCGGCAACATCGGCATGGCCGGACCGTCGTTGAGCCCGTCGCCGCTCAGCGTCGCTAGCCCGGCGGCCTGACGTGCATCGGATTTGGTTGCGGCACCGGCAAATCCGAATGGTCCCGCCGACTGATCCGACTCTCCCACCGACGCGTCGGGCTCGTCGTCGAAGCCGGTCGCGGCGTCGTCGAGGTCCATGTATTCGTAGCGGTAGCCCTTGTCTTTGACCGTTGCCCCGCGGCGCCGGCGGGCCTTCAGCCGCTGCTTGGCGGCTACCGCCGCGGCGTCGGCGGGAGCGTCGACGTCGTCGGGCGCCGGCTCCGCGGACTTGCGCCGCGAGCGACTGCTCGCCGCAGCACGCCCGGACAATCCAGACAGACCGACCGCATACAGCGCGTCGGAAAGACCGGCACCGAGCCCCGTCGTGCTGGTGGGCCCGAATCCAACCGCCGGGCCACCTCCGGCCGGCGGGGCTCCGCTCGCCGGCGCGGCAGTCGCGGTAGCGGGGGCGGGTGCGGGGGCACTGACGCTCGACGTGGTCGGAACGTTGCCGAATCCTGCGGCGGCGGGCGCGGCGGGCATCGGCGTCGGCACGGCTACCGCGGGCGTCGGTTGGACCGCCAGCGGAACCGCGGTACCGACGGCAATCGCGGTGGCGCCCGCTGCGGCGCCGGCTGCACCGGCCGCGGCGACGATCATCATGGCCGGAATGGCAACGACGGCCAGTTGAATCGCGATCTGGAGGAAGGGCCAGAAGATCATCAGGGTGTGAAAGATCGCCCAGCCCATCGCGGTGGCCAGGGCGGGCGACAGTCCTAGCTGCCCGAAGAAAGCCGCGAGACTGTTGACCCACGGCACCGGCGGGAAGGGCCAGCCGCCGGGGTTGAGCCACTTCGACACCGGCCACGCAAAACCGCTGGTGTACTGCTGCAACCATTTCGCGAGCTGATCCATCCAGGATGGATACTGCTGTGTCGCGGTGCTGGCTTGCTGCTGGGCGGTCGACGCTTGCGCCGCCGCGGTCATGATCTGCGGCGCCGGCGTGCTGGGTGGAACCGCGGCCAGCGCCGTTTCGCTGACCGCTTGGTAGACACTCATCGTCGTCGCGGCTTGCACCCACATGCGGGCATAGTCGGCCTCGTTGACCGCGATCGGGATGGTGTTGATGCCGAAGAAATTGGTCGCCACCAGGGCGCCGTGGATGGCGTGATTCGCGGCCAGTTCCCCCAACGTCGGCATGGCAGCCAAAGCGGTCGTGTAGGCACCGGCGGCGGTCTCGTTCATCGCGGCGGCCGTCGTGCTGTTGGCGGCGCTGATCAACAACCAGCTCAAATACGGGGCGTGCGCCGCGACGTACTGCTCGGCGCTCGGGCCTTGCCAATCGCCCGCCTGCACCGCGGCCAGCAATGCCGTGAGTTCGTCGGCGGCCTCGGTGTATTCGGTGCTCAGCGCCGACCACGCCCCCGCGGCGGCCAGCAGCGGGCCGGGACCGGGACCGCTGCTCAGCAATGTCGAATGCACCTCCGGTGGAAATGCGAGCCAAACTGGCGCGGTCATACAGGCATGCCTCCGGACGGGGTGGCTGATGGGCTGGTCCTCAGTGGTCGTTCGGCGTGGCCGATAAGTTCCCGCCGTCTTTTTCAGAGCCGCCTTGTGCGCCGAGTCTTTGCGCGCGGCGCGAGCATGCGCAACGATGCAGTGATGCGATGTGACGTTGCGCGTGAGGCGCTTTCCGCCCGGTTGGACGGCGAGCGCCCTCAAGTGCTCGCGCAACAGGTCGATGCACACCTGGAGTCATGCCGGGGCTGCCGGACCTGGCTGATCGGCGCGGCCGCGCAGACTCGCCGGTTCGCCTCGATGACACCCAGCGACGGACCGGATCTGGTCGGGCGCATCATGGCCAGCATCGACGACGACTCCACCCGATCTCAGCGGTGGATGCGCGCAGTGCGGTCGCGGTACCGACGGTGGGGGCTGATCGCCGTGGGCGCGTTCCAGGTCGCGATCGCGGTCGCCCAAATCAGCGGCATGAACTTCGGCATGGTCTCGCACCACATGCACGGCGCGATGTCCGGCGAGCACCTGCTGCACGAGTCCACCGCGTGGTTGTTGGCGTTGGGGGTGGCCATGATCGCGGCCGGCATTTGGCCGGTGACCGCGGTCGGCGTTGCCGCAATCTCCGGGGCGTATTCGGTGGCGCTGATGAGCTACGTGGCCGCGGACGCCCTCGATGGGCAGGTGACCGCGACGCGCGTGGCCAGTCACGTGCCAGTACTGCTGGGCCTGGTCTTCGCCGTGTTGGTGGCGCGAGAACGGACCGGCGGGCGCCGCCCGCGCGGATCCGATTTCGACGACTTTGCTACCGAGCTGCCCAGCCGGCACCTCACCGGCCGGCGGCGTGGCCATCTGCGGCCGATCAATCGGACGTCGGCCCCCCCGGTGGACTCTACGACGACCGGTCGTAGACTGACCGCGCCCGCGCAACTAAGGTGGTTGGCCATGACCGCGTCCAGCGATGACGAGGCCGTTACCGAATTGGCCTTGGCAGCCGCCCGCGGCAATCAACGCGCTCTCGAGGCGTTCATCAAAGCCACTCAGCAGGACGTGTGGCGATTCGTCACGTACCTGTCCGACGCGGGCAGCGCCGATGACCTGACGCAGGAGACCTTCCTGCGGGCAATCGGTGCGATCGAACGATTCTCGGGGCGTTCGACGGCGCGCACGTGGCTGCTGTCCATCGCTCGGCGCGTGGTCGCAGACCACATTCGCCACGTCCAGTCACGGCCGCGCACCGCGCCCGGCGCCGATCCCGAGCGGCTGCAGAACACTGACCGCCATTCCCGCGGATTCGAAGATCTGGTTGAGGTGACGGCGATGATCGCCAACCTCACCCCCGAACAGCGCGAAGCACTGCTGCTGACCCAACTGCTGGGACTGCCCTATGCCGATGCCGCCGCCGTGTGCGGCTGCCCCGTCGGAACGATACGATCCCGGGTCGCCCGGGCCCGCGATGCCTTGCTGGCCGATGCCGAACGTGACGACCTGACCGGTTAACTCACCGCGAATTAGCCAGCGCTGCAATCCAATCGACGGCTTCCTGGACGGTACCCGCCGTCGTGAGACCGTCCGGCAACGGCGGCCTTGCCACCATGACCACCGGGATGTCCAGCGCGGCGGCGGCGTCCAGCTTCGCCCGGGTCGCGTCACCGCCGCTGTTCTTGGTGACCAGTGCCTCGATGCGATGGTCACGCAACAGGGCCAATTCGTCGTCGTAGTGATACGGCCCGCGGGACAGCAGCACGTGGTGCTGCCGCGGCAACGTGTTGGGGTCGGGATCGGTGACGGCGCGTATCAGAAACCAGGCGCCGCTGGCGGCAAAGGCCTTGATGCCCGAGCGGCCGGTGCTCAGGAAAACACGTCGGTATCGGTGCGTGGCAACCGCTTGTGCCGCTTCGACATCCGACTGGATAACTTCGGCCGCACCCGGCTCCCAGGCGGGGCGAGCGAGCACCAGGTGCGGTAGGCGGAGTTGGTCGCACGCCTCGGCGGCGTGCTCGGTCATGGTGGACGCAAACGGATGCGTCGCGTCGACGACCGCGTCGATGTGTTCGTCCCGTAGCCAGGTGCACAACCCCAGCACACCCCCGAAACCGCCGATGCGGACCGGCCCGACCGGCAGGGCGGGATCGGGAACCCGGCCGGCCAGCGAACTGATCAGCTCGACATTGGGGTGCAACGCCGTCGCGAGCGCCCGGGCCTCGGCGGTGCCGCCGAGCAATAGCACCCGCATCAGTGTTGGCCTGTGGCGCGGCGCGCCGTCGAGTACAGGTAGCTGTCGATGAATCCCTCGGCGGCCAACACATTGCCGACAATGATGACAGCGGTCTTGGTGATGCCGGCTTCATGCATGTGCCCGGCGATGTCGGCCAGCGTGCCGCGCAGCAATGTCTCCTGCGGCCAGGTCGCGAAAGCTACTGTGGCGACTGGCGTCTCGGGGCGGTAGCCGTTGTCGAGCAGCTGCGCGACGACGGTGTCGATCTGGGCGGCGGCCAGATGCAACACCAGGGTGCCGCCCGATCGGGCGAGCGTTGGCAGGTCTTCGCCGGGCGGCATGGCGGTCGACAAGGTCGCCACCCGGGTCAACGTCACCGTCTGCGCGACCCCCGGAACGGTGAGTTCGCGGTTGAGCGCGGCCGCGGCTGCGGCGAAAGCCGGTACACCGGGGACGATTTCGTATCCGATACCGAGCGCGTCCAGTCGGCGGCACTGCTCGGCCAGTGCGCTGTACAGCGAAGGGTCACCGGAATGCAGCCGCGCCACGTCGTGCCCTCTTTCGTTTGCGTCAGCGAGCTCGGCGACGATCTGCTCCAGCGTCAACGCGCCGGTGTCAACGATTTTCGCGTCGGGCGGGCAGAAGGACAGGAGATCGGTGGGCATAATGGAGCCGGCATATAGACAGGTTTGGCATCGTTGCAGCAGGCGTTGACCGCGGACCGTGATCAGGTCGGCCGCGCCGGGGCCGGCGCCGATGAAGTACACCGTCATTTCGTCACCGCCCATTGGGTGACCGGATGTTGCGGGCGCCAGCCGGTGAAGGCGCCCAACGGCTCACCGTGGGAGTGCTGAAAACGTCGAAGCTCGCCCCCGAGCCGCGCATACGCTTGCAGCACCAGCGATTCGGATTCGGCGGTGACAGTGTTGGCGACGAGCCGCCCACCTTTGGGTAGCCGGTCGAGACAGGCGTCGAGGAGGCCGGGGTCGGTCAGCCCACCGCCGATGAAGATGGCATCCGGCGTTGCGGCGCCATCGAAGTGGTCGGGTGCTTGCCCGCGCACTTCGATGGTGACACCGAAGGCAGCGGCATTGAATTCGATGTTGTCGCAGCGCTTTTCGTCTTGCTCGAAGGCGACGGCGGTGCAGCCCTGCCCGCCCCGACACCATTCGACGGCGATACTGCCCGAGCCGGCGCCGACGTCCCATAACCGTTCACCGGGGCGCGGGTGCAGGGCGGCGAGGGTGACCGCGCGGATGGCGTGCTTGGTGATTTGGCCGTCGTGGGTGAAGGCGTCGTCGGGTAGCGGCGCGATGCGTTCGTCGGGCAGGTAACGGACGGCGATCACGTTGAGGTCGTCGATGTCTTCGCACGCTTGATGGGTCCACTCGTAGGCGGTGGCATCGCGGCGACGTTCGGCGGGGCCGCCGAGTTGTTCGAGAATGCTGAACTCGGAGTCGCCGCGGCCGTGTGCCGCGAGGAGCGTGGCCAACGCCTTCGGCGTGGACCGGCCCTGGGACAGCACGATCGCCTGGCCGCCGCGACGCACCGCGGTGTGGGTGGGTGCGGTGACGAGGCTGATCACCTCGGTGTCGTGGACGTTCCACCCCATCCGGGCGCAGGCCAGCGTCACGCAGGAGACGTGCGGCACGACGTGGACATGTTGCGCGCCGTGCAGACGGACTAATGTGCCGCCGATGCCGTGCATGAGCGGGTCGCCGCTGGCGACGACATGGATTCGGTCGTCCACGGGCAGCGACTGCAGGGCGGGCAGCATCGGCGACGGCCATTCTCGGCGGTGACCGCTCAGCGCGTCGTCGAGCAGCTCGAGTTGCCGCCTGGCGCCGTAAATTACCGTCGCACTGTGCAATTCGGTTCTCGCCTGCTCCGAGAGCCCGGCCATACCGTCAGCGCCGATACCGACGACGACGATCATCGCGGCATCCTGCGCCAGATGAACTGCGGCAGCATGCGCATCAGGACCGAGGCCGGTCCCAGCGCCCATGGGATCCAGACAATGCGGCGGCGCGTGGCCAGGGCGCGGGCGGTCGCGGCGGCCACCTGCTCGGGCGTGCTGGATAGCGGTGCCGGCGTCATGCCTTCGGTCATGCGTCCTATGACGAAGCCGGGACGCGAGATGAGCAGGTGCACGCCGGTGCCGTGCAGTGCGTCGGCCAGGCCGCTGGCGAAACCGTCCAGGCCCGCCTTCGCCGAGCCGTAGACGTAGTTGGCGCGGCGCACCCGCGCACCGGCGATTGACGAGAAAACCACCAACGATCCCTTGCCGGCGCTGCGCATGGCGGCGGCCAGGTGGGTGAGCATGCTGACCTGGGCGACGTAATCGGTGTGGACGACGGCGACGGCATGGGCCGCATCGGTTTCGGCTCGGGCCTGGTCGCCGAGGATGCCGAAGGCCAGGACCGCGGTGGCGATGGGGCCGTGCTCGGTGATGATTTCCGTGACCAGACGACCGTGCGAGGCCAGGTCGTCGGCATCGAACTCGCGGGTATGCACCGCTCTCGCGCCGGCGGTTGTGAGGGCGGCGACCTGCTCGTCGAGCTGGTCGGCCCGGCGCGCGGCCAGCACCACCGTCGCGCCGTTGGCCAGCCGCCGAGCCAGCTCGATGCCTATCTCGCTGCGACCGCCCAGAATTAGAACCGGACCAGCGCCCGTGTCGTCCACGGCTGCGATTATTACCTGCGCTAGCGTGGGCGGTGATGGCGAATACCACTACGCGGCTCACCAACGACGCTTTGGCGTTCCTGTCCGAACGCCATCTGGCGATGCTGACCACGCTTCGCGCCGACAACTCGCCGCATGTGGTGGCCGTCGGATTCACCTTCGACCCCATGACCCATATCGCGCGAGTGATCACCAGTGGTGGCACGCAGAAGGCCGTCAATGCCGACCGTGGCGGGGTGGCTGTGCTCAGCCAGGTCGACGGTGCGCGCTGGATTTCGCTGGAGGGCCGAGCCAAGGTCAACAGCGATGCCGATGCCGTGCGCGACGCCGAGTTGCGCTATGCGCAGCGCTACCGCACCCCGCGGCCCAATCCGCGCCGGGTGGTCATCGAGGTTCAGATCGAGCGGGTGCTCGGGTCGTCGGATCTGCTCGACCGCGGGGACTAGCGCGTAGGGGTTCACGCAGGCCACCCGCCCATGGCAGACATCGTGTCCGGGTCGACCGCTGCCGGTATTCACCCAGCTGGCAAGTCCACGAGGTAGTCACTCAACACCGGCTAACGGTGAATTGACCGTGACGAAGACCCTCGTTAGCCTCGCACTCACCGCGACAGAGGGGGTGGCGATGTTCGTCGACAGCGACCACGTCTTCCATGCAAAGCGATGGGCTCCCCGATGCGACTCACCTACATAAGCGTCCCACACTTGCTCTCCGCGGCCGGCGGTGATCCCTGGGAGATCAACCAAAGCTTGCAAATCGGCCGGCCGGCCCAAATTTCCGATCTGGCAGACGCTTTCCACGCCGCGGGCAGGTGCACGGCCGAGTCAAGCAATGCCTTCGATGAAGCGCGCCGCCGCTTTGCGGCGTCGTGGAATCACGAGAACGGCGACAACCCGATCAACGACTCCGCAGAAGTGCAGCGGGTGGCCAAATTACTCGGCGCGCAGTCATTACAACTACCCAATATCGCGGTCGAATTGCAGCGCATCGCAGCGAATTTAGCCGGGGCGCAGCGGACCAGTGCAGCACTGATCCTGACCCTAGAGACTCAATTGGAAGTCCTTGATAGCCAAGCCGGCGCGGCCCTTAGCGACGTGGACGCAAACACCACTCAACACATCGCCGCTCTTGAAGAGCAAGCGATTATCGACACCAGGTTGGCTCTGGTACAACTGCGCTTCCTACGACGTCGATACTCGGACTTCCTTCAGGGCTCTCTGAGCACGCTTCGCACCGAAGGCTATGACGCGACCGCGCTTCAATCGATGGAAGCGTCAGGATCCAGTCTGCACATTATCGCGCAAGCAGACCGCAGACAAAACCAAATCAATGCCTTCACGAAACTCTTCGGCCGGCCGCCACGATCGGCTGCTGACTGGCAGACTGCTGCAGCCCTCGATCCGCACAGCTACGACCCCAAGAATCAGGACAAGCCACCCAACATCGTTGTGGGACACATTAACCCGGTACCGGGACAAGGGGTGGTGCGGATCAATATGTTCATTCCTGGTCGCGCAGTGTGGGATCCCCAGATCGATTGGCCTGTCGTACACGACAATCTTGGCGATAATCGAGGGTTCTCCCCTACAGCCGGCCCCGAGGAGTCGCGGGTGTCAATATATGTCGACTACGAGAACGGCATAATCGTTGCGCGCCAGAATCCCTCAGTCGATGAGGTGACCAGGAAAGTCCGCGTTGGAACACCCAGTATCTCCGCAGTCCAAAAAAGCAACGGCGCAGTCTTGATCAAATACAGCGCTGCAGACCCGTTCTCGCCAGGCGGCGAAAACCTAGCCAAATCAATCCCTTTCGATGTGAACGGGAGCCTTGCTATTCAGCCGACGGCCGATGGCCCCCGCGTCGGTGGCACCGTGACGAATTTCCCAGCACTCGAAATCTACAACGATCGGCCCGGAGAAGAGGCGGCCAAGCTAGTGCAGTCGTGGCCACTTTTCGAGGAGCGGGCCGGCGGCCCCTTGCTCGGCCTTTGGTGGCACAGAACCGTTGGTGACTCCGCCCTGGAACCGTCCTTCAACGATCAGTACCCGGCGCCCAGGATTCCTGGCCTACCACATGGTGGTCAACTGCCGCCTGTCGCGCCGATCGCACCGCCGCTTGTCGCGAGCCCGCCGGGTATGTATCCCCTTGGTCCTGTTGACCATCCAGCCGACATCGGAGTACACGATCCGGCTGTACTGTTTCCGTCGTTGCCAACCAAATAGGGAGCTGATCGAGTCGGATGAAAGAGCCCATCGACTGGATACGAGCCGTCTTTTTCGGAGGGATCTCCGGCGGCCTCCTCTGGGCAGTCATGTTGGCGGTGCTGTTTCCCGCAACACGCGGCCATACAGCCATGGGCGATTTGTACACAATTCTTACGGCGATCTCTGTCGGGATCCTTGTTATCGGAATCCTCCTGTACCGCCGGGCCACAACTTCGGCCTGGCGCAGCACCGCGATCGGCATCATTTTGGCCCCGCTGACCGGGTGGTCAATCCTCTTGGTCATTACTCTCGCCGTGGTGTTACCCAAGCAGGGAATGTTCTGACATGGGATCATCGCCACGCAGTGATACGTTCGAGTACGCCCAAAACCATCCGAGGCAGCTGGTGGCCGGCCTGTTTGCCGGTTTCATGTCCACCCTCCTTACGTTCGGCGTGTTGTGGTTCTTCGCGCCCATCCTGCCTCTGGTGCTGTGGGGAATTACGAGAAAATTCCGACGCACAAAAGCATTTTCGGTCGGCGTCTTAGCCGCGTTCGCAGGCATCATTGCCTTCGTCGGCCTGTTCGCCATCTTGATTCTCGTGTTGTCGCTGGTAATTCATCCGACGCCACCCCCATCGACGGATTATCCTTACGGCTGAATTGACCAGCATCGACAGCAGCACTAGCCTCGCCAGCAGGGTATAGGGGGAAGCTAGGCATCGATTACTGGTTGATGCGATCGCGGCCTTAGTTGGGGAGACGAAGATGGGCACCGGCACTGGTTCGCTAGTTGAGCGAATCAGTTGCGCTGAGCGGCAACGTCAGTGGCTCAACGGCTGCACCCGGCCGAGCCGGAGGACGAGATGAGTGGCGACGACGAAATTCGGATAATTCTCGAGCGCCTGGCCCAGTTGACCGGGCAGCCGCCGCCGCCCGGCATCACGCCCGATCCGCTGGCCACGGGCACCTCTCCCCTGAGTCAGCTGCTCAGACTGCTTGGCCTCGCGGCCAATGGCGGCGATCCCAGCGACATGACCGACGCCGAGAACGGATACGCCGAACGTAACGCCAAGACTGCCGACGCGATGGCGAAATTCCCTGCCAGTGAAGCAGAGTCGGCCGGCAAGTTGGGCGGTGTCGGTAGCCCCGCGGAGATGGCGCAGCAGATTCCGCAGATGATCTCCGGTGTCGCCGGGGGGATCTCGGGTGCCATGCAAGGCTTGCTTCAACCGTTGAGTCAGCTTCCGCAACAGGCTGCTCAGATCGGACAGCAGATGATGCAAACCGGCATGGGCGCGCTGCAACAAGGCGCTGGGGGCGCGGCAGCTGCTGGCGCAGCCATCCCCGGTGAGTTAACCGGCTCGACCAGCGGCGCCGGAGCGGGCGGTGGCGGTGTGGGCGGCGGATTGGGCTCCACCACACCGACTTCGAGCCTCAGCCCACTTCCCGCTCCGTCAGCCGGCACCGAGCCTGCGTCGTCGCGCACGTCGGTCTCGCCGCCAAGTGCATCGTCGCCGACGAGCGCGCCCAGGGGTGGGATGAGTGCCATGCCGATGATGCCGCCTGGCGCCATGCATGGAGCAGGAGCCGGCAAAGAGGAGAAGCCCGACACCAAACGCATTGTGGCGCCGACAGTCAAGAACGGCGCACCGGTCCAGGGACGCATTACCACGCCGCCGCCAACGGCCGAGGTCATCAAACGTGTTGAGGGCAAACCGGTTGCGAGTCGCCGGATCATCTTGCCCGATCAAAAACGCGACGACGATGACAAGGATGCGGATCGGTAACAGGATGACCGATAGAGAATGTAACCGCGGCGTTCCGGTGGCCAACATGCGTCTGAACAAACGAAATGCTGTTTCTCTGCCTCCGCTCAAACGTTCGCAGCGTCAAATCCTGAATAATGCGTTGGTTGCGCTTTCGACGTACCACTAGACAGATAGGCTCCTCGCGTGTCCATTCAGCCTCCTCCGCCGCCGCATAGCCCTTCTCCCTGGGCCGCATCGCCACCCGCACCAGCCCGTCGGTCGAGCTCACTCGTAATTGCATCATTCGTTGCTGCGCTCATTGCAGTCGCTGTAGCGATCGGCAGCTGGTTTCGCCCGATGCCGAACAAGCAACTACCTGTTCCATCCCCACCTGTGTTCACAGAGCAACAAACCTCCGAAGCGAAAACGAAAATGTGCGCCTCATATAAGAAAGTGCACCAAGCTGTTTTAGTTAACACGGGGCGAGTCGGCGACACTGACCCGACTGCCGTACTGGGGCTAGCTGCGAACGCCAGGCTCGCGCTGTACAACGGCGGTGACTACCTTCTCAAAACATTGGCTACTCAACCCGCAACCCCTCCCGATCTAGCATCTGCGATTCGCCAGCTGGCAAACTCTTATCAAGAGCTTGCACTTGACTACATGGCAGAGGGGAGTCAGTCTGACATCGATTCGTCACTGCATGCCGGTGATAAGCCTAACGCTACGATTTATGATCTCTGTAAGTGATGCCTGACCGGGCAATGAAGCATTACTCGCAGGACCAGCCAAGCCGAATATTCTACGGCAGACGGCCTGTTGGGTGACTACCGGTACACGCGTTAGGCGATACGATTTAGACCGTGTCGAGCTTTGGACCGTCGTCGGCTTCATCAGCTGTCTCGCCGACTCCGCGGCGGCAATGGCCGGTAGTCGCGGCGCTTGCTGTCGCCTTACTCGTGACAGTCGTGGTCGCGATAATCGGTTGGTTCCGTCCGTCGCTGGCCAAGCCACCATCAACCCCCGCGTATAGCGCTCAGCAGTCTGCCGGCGCGAAAGCAAAAGTATGTGCTGCTTACGACAAAGTTCATAGCGCCGTGAAAGCCAGCTCAGCACGAGACGAGGGCGCCGACCCAACGGCTCAACTGGCGTTTGCTCTCAACGGACGACAAGCGCTGTTGGCTGGCAGTGGGTATCTTCGGACCGTTCTCTCTTCAGAGCCAGCAACTCCGAGCGATCTCGCTACCAAAGTACGAATACTCTCTGATTCGTTTCAGGAACTTGTAGTCGATTACTTGAATGGGTTGATTCCGTCCGTCGCCTCCGAGGCCGCCAGCGCCTCCCACTTACGACGCCCCACGAGGTGGCCGAGGCTAACGTGAAGGTATGTCCCGCTTGCGAAAAAATCCATCATCCGTGCAAGGGAACTTCGCACACGATCAAGGCTCCTGACCCGAATCATAAACTGGTAGTAGCCTTTATCGGCCAGCAAGCGCTCGCGGCAGAAGGCGACTATCTCCAAACCACACTTACAGAGGAGGCAGCGGCACCCGCTGAATTGGCATTAGCCGTCCAAAAGCTGGTCGACGTGTCCCAAAGCCCCACGATCAATTTTCTGAACGGTCAGGGTAGTCTCGAAGTCGATCATTCGCTACGCGCCGTAGATGAAGCAACCCTCGCGATCCACGGCATCTGTAAATTAATTGGGCGGAGTCGGTAGCCCGGCCGAGATGGCGCAATGGATTCCGCAGATGATCTCCGGCCTCAGGTGATTGAGTCTAGGGTACAACGCTCAGCGTCGGTCGCGCCGCCGAATTCGACGCGTGGGGGAAATGGAGACCGCCGTCGCAGCGCTTTGAAGATACGATCAGGCCGTGTCCAGCTTTCCTCCCCTATCGCCCGGACAGCCTCCTCCCCCTCCTTGGCCGCCACAAGAGCAGCCCCCGCAGAAGCGATCTGCGACGTGGGTATCCATCGCTGCATTGGCGGTGGCGTTACTCGCAATAGGTACTGCAGTCGGATCCTGGTTACGACCTACGCCAACGAATAACCCACCTGCCAGCCCCATGTATACCAACAAAGAAGTGGCTGACGCTAAGTCAGCAGTTTGCAGCACCTTTGCTAAAGTCCACAACGCGATCCAGCTGACTGGTGCTCGCGACAGGGGCCCAGACTACGCTACGCAACTCGCTTCGGCAGTCAACGCCTGTCAAGCGTTGATAGCTGGTAGCCAGTACCTCGCGACGGTACTAGGCGATGCGCCGGCAACTCCACTTGAAATAGCCAATGAAATTCGCCACCTGACGCAGGTCTATCAGCTTCTCACTGTCCAGTTGCTTGCTGAAGCGCCCGATTCTGAGATAGACACATCGGTACGGTCAGGAGACGCGGCGACTACAAAACTTGAAAACCTCTGTAAATAAGCAAATTTGACGAAGGCAAACGCCCCTCGGGTGGCGGAGATGGTTAGAGTAACGTATTGGCGTGATTGAGCCAGCAGTCGGGTGACTGGCCTGACGGCGCATGGGAGATACGATCAAACCGTGTCGGACATGTCGTCGTCGCCTCGAGTCACGGACGTCCCGCTGCCAAGGGCACGTACACGAAGGTCACCGTGGGCATTTCTTGGAGCCTTGACCTTGGCTCTACTGCTGACCTTCGGCATCGCGATCGTCGGGTTATTTCGGCCTGTTGCAGCGAAACCGCAGCCTGAGACCTTTAGCGCCGAACAGGTCACCAGCGCCAAAGCGAAGGTGTGCTCTCGCTACGAACTAGTGCGCAAAGCTGTAGTTACAAATACAAGTCGCAATGGCGGTGAGGACCCAACGGCAACGCTTGCCGTGGCGGCGAATGCGCGAGCTGCCCTGTACAACGGTGGAGACTATCTTTCGAAGGCATTGCTCCAAGAACCTGCCGCACCGCCTGAGCTAATAAAGGCAGTTCACGCGCTTGTTGATGCGTACCAAAAATTGGCGTTCGACTATCTGGCTGACATGCCAGAGCCCGAACAACAATTATCGCGCGATGCTGTGAGCAATGCCGGCACCAGAGTGTATGGCCTCTGCCAATGAGTCAATTTCCTGCTGGGGAGTGGTTATTTCTTCTTGTGGGCCATCAATGGCCCACCGATCAAGACTTGATGCCGTTGTCGCACGGCAGAATAAACCGTGACCAGTTAAAGTCTGGTTTTATACGTTCTGCGGACATGTTGCGCAACGCTCGCAGTGGTCCACTAGCCGAACAACAGGGCTTTACAGTTGACGATCTTCGCAACGCCTACGGTCGAGGTGAAGAGCAAGCACGCCAGGTTGCCGAAAAGAACGGCGTTAAAGCGAACGCGTACGGCATCGCATACGACAGTACGCTAAGCCTCCAGCACGGCCTCACGGCATTAGCCAACGAGGGCAACCAAAGGATCAGAGAAGTCCAAGATTCAAGCCAGCCAGCTGCGGGCAAAGTAACCCAGATCGTCACCGTCGTTAACCAGTATCAAGCCTTATCGAATATTGCTGCCGCCAAATACTCAGGCAATGTGTTGGACGCGATGCAGACGATCCTCGATTGCGACGGGACCGGTCTGTCGGCGCGGCAGGACGCCCAGTCGAATGGCTTAAACGTGGGAGAAATGTTTCGGGGCCGCCCGCAAAGTCGCGACCTAGAACAACAAGTAGGGGGCATGCTTGAAAAGGGAGGAACTACACCAGGGCCCGGCTCTGTATATAGAAACCCGCAAGCGCCTTCTGGTCGGGAAGAACCCAACACGCCAAACCCTCTCGCTACATCAGCCAGACGGGGCTTATCCGATCGGCACCGCCACAAGTGGGATCTTCTGCATGTCCCCAGCCGTCACCGCCTAAATCCTCGGGTGCGATCGCTCACGCTGGCCTGAACCGGACCTCGCCTGCCGCGCCGGCCCGGCCCCCTGAGCCTCCCCCGGCCGCGACAGCAACGCCAACTCCGTCTCCGCCGATCCGCGGCGGCACCTCCGTTCCGGGAACACCGATGATGCACGCGCCGAGTTCCAGCCTGCCGACGGGCAGCGCCCCACCCCCGACCGGCGCTCCGACGGCTCCGGCGGGTCCGGTTCAGCCGGTGACCCCAGCCGACTTGATGCACAGCTTCGAGCCCGATACCGCCACCGCACGCGACCGACCCGCAAGGCATCTCGACGACTCCGACCGGCGGCACCGGCAATGTTCCCGTCAATACACCGGCCTACGAGGCGCCGCCAGTCGCACACGCCCCCGGTTTCTCTGGCCGGGGATCGTGCCTACCCGCCCAAACGTTCTGTTGGGCGACTTGCGCTTACTGGGTTGGGGCTTTCGTTGGCCACAATCGGCATTGGCATAGTCTGGCTCCGCCCGATGGTCGCCCACAAATCCGATGGCCCCGCCCCCCAAGCCCAGCCATACCGACCAGCAGATCGATGCCGCAAACGCCATCTTTGTGGCACGTATCGTCAAGTGCGTGACGCACTAGACGCAGCTGGTGCCCGAAGCGGTGGCAGCGACCCCACTGCCGGCCTCGCAGTAACTACCGCTTCTCGGCTAGCGCTTGAAGTCGGCAGCCGATACTTGCTCGCCAAACTCGCGGAACAGTCTGCGACCGACTCCGCCCTTCCCGCGGCAACCCATAAGCTGCCTGATTTGTAGTTGCAAATCGCGGTTAGTTACTTGGCCGATTCTAACGACTCCGAAATTGATCCGCTTTTTCAGAATGTTAAAAAATTTGCAGCGACTATCGATGTCTGTGCAAGTGATCGATTTTCGTCGATAAAGTCTCGCATTATCGCCGACTGATAGTTCGAATGATTATGCGACATGCAGTGCCGCGCCTCGACGGACATCGTCAATCCCGAGAGGTACGCTCCGTGCGTGTCGAACCAGCCTCCTCCGCCGCCGCATAGCCCTTCTCCCTGGGCCGCATCGCCACCCGCACCAGCCCGCCGGTCGAGCTCACTCGCAATTGCATCATTCGTTGCTGCGCTCATTGCAGTCGTCGTAGCGATCGGCAGCTGGCTTCGCCCGATGCCGGACAACAAGCAACTACCTGTTCCATCCCCACCTGTGTTCACAGAGCAACAAACCTCCGAAGCGAAAACGAAGGTGTGTGCGACATATCAAAAAGTGCACCAAGCCGTCCTGATTAATACTGGTCGCAGCGGAGGCACGGACCCAATCGCGCTACTTGGAGTGGCCGCTAATGCCAGACTCGCTCTGTACGACGGGGGCGAGTATCTCCTTAAGTCGTTAGCTGACAACCCGGCGACGCCGCCCCAACTCGCGATGGCAGTGCGTCAATTGGCTGATTCGTATCAGCAGCTTGCAGTTAACTACATGGCAGAGGTGAGTCAGTCTGATATCGATTCGTCACTGCATGCCGGTGATAAGCCCAACGCTACGATTTACGATCTCTGTAAGTGACGGCTGACCGCGGAATGCAGCATCACTCGCAGAACCAGCCAAGCCGAATGTTCTACCGCAGACGGCCTGTGGGGTGACTACCGGTACCCGCGTTAGACGATACGATTGAGACCGTGTCGGACTTTAGACCACCACCGGCTTCATCAGCTATCCCACCGGCTTGGCCGCCATCAACGCGGACTCCACGTCGACAACCGCCAGTGGTCGGGGCCCTTGCTATCGCCTTACTCGTGACGCTCGCAGTTGCAATCGTCGGCTGGTTCCGCCCGTTATCTCCAAAGCCGCCAGCACCTCCCACTTACAACACCGAAAAGGTCGCCGTCGCGAAAGCGAAGATTTTTGTCGCCTTTGAAAAAGTCCATCAAGCCGTCCAAGGGAACTCCGCCCGCGACCAAGGCAGTAAGCCGAATCAGAGACTCCTAGCCGCCGTTACCGCACAGCAAGCGCTCGTGGCGGAAACCGTCTATCTCCAAACGACCCTTGCGGAGGAAGCCGCGGCGCCCAACGATTTGAAATTAGCCATCCAAAACCTGGCCGTTGTTGACCAAAGCCTTATGATCGATTTTCTTAACTGGCGCGGTAGTCCTAAAGTCGACCCTTGGTTACGCGCCGGAGATGAAGCGACGACCGTTGCAATTCAGGGCATTTGTAAATGAATTTCCCTCCTGGAGAGTATTCGACACTCATTGTGGGCGACCAATGGGTATTTGACCAAGATCTCATGGTACTTTCGGATGGCAAGGCCAACCGCGGAAATATCACGTCAGCTTACTCAAATTTTGAAGATGTGCTGCGTAATCTACAATTGGGCCCGCTTGGTGACCAACGGGGCCATACGGCGGACGATCTTCGCGAAACTTTCCGGCAAGGGGAAGAGCACGCGCGACAGATTGCACGAAAGAACGGCGTTAAGGAAAACGCCTACAACGCTGCGTATAATAGCATGGTTAGCCTTCAGCACGATCTTACCAATCTGGCAAACGAAGGCAATCAACGAATCAAAGAGATCCAAGAATCACAGATTCCCGTCGAAGCCAAGGTGACCCAGATAGTTGCCGCGGTGAACCAATATCGCGTCATGGCTAATATGGTCGCGGCCAAATACTCCGGGAATGTATGCGATGCGATGCAACGGATCCTCGATGCGGATGCGCCCGGTCAGTCAGCTCGACAATTCGCTCAAGCGCATGGCGTCGACGTCGGTAACATGTTTCGTCCACCTGATGACGAAGAGAATTTGAAAGGCCAGGTCCGGAGGATGCTGGGGGATACAGCGTCCTCCCCAGCTTTGCCACAACAAGGCGCTATTCCCACGGCCGATCGGCCTGGGCCAAGGCCAGGGCCAGGGCCAGGGCCAGCGGCATTTAATAACCAAGGCGCGATGCCCCACGCCCACCCGACCGCGGTCAACCCGGAAAGTTCCGTACCCCATTCACAACCAGCAGCATTCGGAATGCAAGGTCGAATACCCCCAGCAGCGAATCCTGCTGGGGCGGCCGCAGGTCGGGTCGCGTCAGCGACTTCCGTCACCTCAGCGACACCGTCACCCTCGTCCCCATTGCCGCGCACTGGTGTTCCATCAGTGACAGGGACGCATTCGGCGCCCTTGCCGACGGGCAGCGCCGCACCCCCGACTGGCGCTCCGACGGCTCCGGCGAGTCCGGTTCAGCCGGTGACCCCAGCCGACTTGATGCACAGCTTCGACAAGGGAATGCAAGCGGGAACACCGATTTCGGCAACTTCGAGCCCGATACCGCCACCGCACGCGACCGACCCGCAAGGCATCTCGACGACTCCGACCGGCGGCACCGGCAATGTTCCCGTCAATGCACCGGCCTACGAGGCGCCGCCAGTCGCACACGCCGCACCCCCGGACGCGACCCCGGCACCACAGGTGGTCGCGGGACCATCCGCGCCCGCCGCTCCACCCGCCCCACCGGCACCGGCGGGCCCCCTGCCCGCCTACGCCTCCGACATACGACCGACAGTTTCCGCGGCCTCGGCGCCGGTCGCCCCACCGACCCCGCCGTCGTCGTCCATGGCCAGCTCCGCGCCGGTGCACCCGTCCGCCGGCCAGGGCTCCCCGGCTGGGCCAACGGTCGTCCGTTCGACGCCGCCGCCCGCGCCACCCGCCTCGCCGTCGAGTCTGGGAACCCAGGCGGTCGCGGCCACCGCCACCGGCGCGGTCGCCGGCGCCGCATCGGCCAACGCCACCGCGCAAGCTCGGCTACAACGGCTCGTCTTCGCGGTCGCCCGCCAACAGCCCAGACTGGCCTGGGCAGCGGGCGATCGGCCCGACGAAACCACCGTGCTGACAACCGATCTCGCCAGCGGCTGGATCCCACCGGGCATCGAACTCCCCGCGGCGGTCACCCTGCTGCCCCCCGAACGTCGCCGCGGCGATATCGAAACACTGCTCGGCGAAGTCACCATGGCCGCCGGCTACACCCCAATCCACCACGTCCCCGAAGAGGACGAACCGGTCCGCACCTCGAAGCGGCCCCGGCAGGTGCCGGAGATCGACGAATTGGGTTGGGAACTCAATCAAGCCACCCAATGGCGCGACGGATTACCCCGACTGGCCCACACCCTGGCCAAAGCCGCCACCGGCGGCACCGGGGTGCTGGACAAAGAGGTCGACCTGCTGCGCACCCATCTGCGCGAGGTCAGCACCAGCGTGCTCGACAGCTATCCGACTCACGTCGACCTCCACGAGGTCGGCAACTGGCAACTGCTGGCCGCCATCGACGCGCTGATCGCGGGTGACAAGACTTCCGCCAGCTATCACCTCGCCTGGTTCCAGGCCTGCAGCGCAACGACTCACAAGGTGAATTGACGGGCGGAAACCCGCTAGTAATCTTTAGCCCAGCTCGGAAGGGGTGGCGGTGTTCGTCGACACTGAATTACTGCACTCGGGGGGAAACCAATCTCACCGCGCGGGTGGGCATGCCCAAGACGCGGCTGATCGGCTCTCGCGGGGTCCGCTGATGTCGGGAATGTTCGGCGGTTTCGCCGCCGCAGAAGCATTCCACGAGGCGGTAAGCGTGGCCCATGGTCAGCACGTGAGCGGCCTGCAATCGCACGGAGAAGCACTGACGTCGATCGGTGGCAAGGCTCATCGGGCCGCCACCGGGTTCACCGACATGGAGGAGCACAACACCGCCGAACTGCGGGCCGTGCGATGCAACTCCGCTACATAAGCATTCCGCAGCTGGTCACCGAGGCCGGCGGTGACCCCTGGGCGATCAGTCACACCCTCCAAAGTGGCCGTCCCGCAAACATTTCCGATCTGGCCCAGGCGTTCTACAGCGCCGGGGCATGTACCACCGAGTCCAGGAATGCATTCGAGGAAGCGCGTCGGCGATTCGAAGCTTCGTGGAACCATGAGAACGGCGGCAACCCGATCAACGACGCCGCCGAGGTGCAGCGCACCGCAGCATCACTCGGCGCATACTCCGTGCAACTAACCAAGATAGGCGTCGACCTGGAAAACGTCGCGGCCGCACTGGCCGCGGCCCGACACACCGGCACAACGCTCATCGAGACGCTGGAAGGCCGACTACAGCACATCGATAATCAACTCGGCCAAGCACTGCAACTGGAGAAAGACGCGACCCTCACCTCCGCCGACCGCTCCGCCCTCGATTCGCTCATCACCCTGCTGGAGCAACAAGCGATCGACGACACGAAATCAACACTGGCACAACTGCAATCGGTGCGCGACGGCTACTCCGACCTACCTGCAACGGTCAGTGACGACATTACGCACCGACGGATACGGTGGCGCCGCCCTTCAGGACGCTTCCGAATTGCCGCCCGAGGATCCGATACCGCTGCCGCCGACCGGGACGAGCGCCGAGGACGCCGACCGATGGTGGAACACGCTCACCCCGCAGCAGCAAGAGAAATTGGTTGCCCAGCATCCCCCAGAGTTGGGCAATCTGAACGGGATTCCCGTCGTCGCTCGCAGCCAGGTCAACACCGCCGTGCTCAACGACGACCTACATCGACTGCAGGATCTCGCCAGCCAGCGGGGAGTGTCCGTCGACGAGGTACTCAAGGACCCGAACACGTACGGGTTGTCCCCCACCGCAATCACCCGCTACATCAACGCCCGCCGGAGCCAGGACGGCTTGGCCAAGGCCGGTGAGGCCGTCGACCCGTGGAACAGACGCCCCGAGATATTTCTGCTGAGATACGAGCCCGAGGCATTTGATGGCGAGGGCGCCGGAGCCATCGCCATGGGGAATCCCGACACGGCCGCGCACACGGCAGTGCTGGTGAAGGGATTGGGTAGCGGGATATTGCAGGGCACGCTGGCCAACCCCGACGGTCAGAGACTCTACGACGAGACGGCGCGCGCCGCCCACGGCAAGCCAACCTCGGTGGTGCTATGGATCGGCTACGACGCCCCGGACACTGCGACCGATCCCGGCCTGTACGAACCGAACATGGCGCGCACCGGCGGCCGGCTGCTGGCATCGGACGTCAACGCCTTCGCCGTCACCCACGAGGGCGCGCCCACCCACATGACGGTGGTCGGCCACTCCTACGGATCCACCACCGTCGCGGACGCGGCCGCCGCGTTTGGCATGCATGCCAACGACGTGGTGCTGGTCGGGTCGCCGGGGACGGACCTGGCGCATTCCGCGGCAGATTTCCACCTGCCACCCGGCGGGCATCTCTATGTCGGCGCCGCATCCGGCGACGCGGTGACCTGGTCCCCCGGTCACCTGAGCGGACCGGGCCTCGTCGGTCCGCCACTGGGCGGGCTCGGCGCCGATCCCTCGGTCGACGGCTACGGCTCCACCCGGTTCAAGGCCGAAGTTCCGGGATACACCGCCAATCCCATTTACGACCACTCCCACTACTTCGACAAAGGGTCGGAGTCGCTGTTCAGCATCGCCGACGTCGTCTCCGGTCACGGTGACGCGCTGCAACGCGACGGCATGACCGCACGCCACCGGGGCGAATACGGAGTGGGTGACTGGTTTGATCCCGAGGCTTTCCGCTCGGCCACGACCGGCCATACCCACAGCCTGCCGACGGGTTGACCCGTGAGTAATCCGATCTCCCCCCAACGGGCGCGGGCCCAAGTCCTCGACGCCGCCCGCGGCATCGTGAGCACGCTGCATGCCCAGGTGACCGAAGCCACCTTCAGCTACGAATCGTGTGACGACCAGGGCGCACCGCCGTTTCGGGGCGTCGCGAAGGTGGCGTTCTGGCTGCCCGGCGTGCCGCACCACCACCCCACCGATGCCCAGGCAGTGATCGAAGCGCTCGTTGCCAGCGGCTGGAGCACCGACTCGGACTTCAAGTCCCACGCGCCGACCCTGCGCAAGGACAACGTCAACGTCATCCTCACCGTGGCGCCGAGCCCGCCGGTCGGCGTCGAACTCAACAGCCACGCGCGCGTCGACGTCAATGGCGAATGCCGCGACACCAGCGATCACCGCACCGACGGCGCCATCGTGCCGGTCGACATCAGCAGCGAATTCCGGCAGCCCTGACGCTTCTCAGCTCACCGGGACCACGACGAGTTCGTGCGGCCGGTTGTTGACGGCCAGCGCGCCGTCCTCTGTCACGACGACGATGTCTTCGATGCGGGCGCCCCAGCGGCCCGGGAAGTAGATGCCCGGCTCGATCGAGAAGGACATGCCCGCGGTCAACGGCAGATCGTTGCCGCTGACGATGTAGGGCTCTTCGTGCACGGACAGGCCGATGCCGTGCCCGGTGCGATGCACGAAGAACTCCGCGAGCCCGGCGTCGGCCAACACCTCGCGGGCGGCGGCGTCGACCTGCTCGGCGGTCACTCCGGGCCGCACCGCATCGAAGGCCGCTCGCTGCGCGCGTTGCAGCACCGAATACTGTTGCGCTACCTCGGGACTCGGCTCTCCGATGCTGTAGGTGCGGGTGCAGTCGGACTGGTATCCCGGCTCATAGCATCCCCCGATGTCGACGACGACGACGTCGCCGACTTGCAACTCCCGGCCGGAGTAACTGTGGTGCGGGTCGGCGCCGTGCGGGCCGGACCCGACGATGATGAACGAGACCTCCGAATGCCCTTCGGCGACAATGGCTTCGGCGATATCGGCAGCGACGTCGGCCTCGGTGCGACCGGGGACCAGAAACGTCGGCACCCGGGCATGCACCCGGTCGATGGCCGAACCAGCCTTGCGCAACGCGTCGATCTCGCACTCCTCCTTGACCATCCGCAGGTCCCGCAGAATGTCGGTAGCCAACACCGGCGGCACGCCTAACTCCCCGGCCAGCGGCAACAGGTGCAGCGCCGGCATCGAATCGGTGACGGCCGTCGCGGCGGGGGCACCACCCAACGCCGCACTCACCAGCCGGTAGGGATCGTCGCCGTCGACCCAATCGCGCACCGCCAAGCCCAGTTCCGCAATCGCCGACCCTTTGAGCGAGGCCAGCTCGAGTCGTGGCACCACCACCGTCGGGTCACCCGAGGCCGGTACCACCAGCGCGGTCAGGCGCTCCAGCGTTTGGGCCCGCGAGCCGGTGAGATAGCGCAGGTCATAGCCGGGGGTGATCACCAAACCGTCGAGGCCGGCCTCGACGGTTGCGCCGGCCGCCGCCGCGAGCCGGCCGGCATAGATCGCAACATCGAATCGATGAGAACCCATGGCAGCCAGGCTAACCGCACCCGCCATGAAAGGATGCCCGCATGCCTGCACCTTTGCTGTTGCTCGACGGCGCCAGCATGTGGTTCCGCTCGTACTTCGGGGTGCCGTCGTCGATCACCGCGCCGGACGGTCGGCCGGTCAACGCCGTACGCGGATTCATCGACTCGATGGCCGTCGTCATCGGCCAACAGCGACCGAAACGGCTGGCGGTGTGTCTCGACCTGGATTGGCGGCCACAGTTCCGGGTCGACCTGATTCCGTCGTACAAGGCGCACCGGGTCGCCGAACCGGAACCAGAAGGCACGCCCGACATCGAGGAAGTGCCCGACGACCTCACCCCCCAGGTCGACATGATTATGCAGCTGATGGACGCCTTCGGCATCCCGACCGCGGGGGCGGAAGGTTTCGAGGCCGACGACGTGCTGGGCACGCTGGCAGCCCGGGAACGCGACGACCCGGTCGTCGTGGTCAGCGGCGACCGCGACCTGCTGCAGGTCGTGGCGGACGACCCGGTCCCGGTTAGGGTGCTCTACCTGGGCCGTGGGCTGGCCAAGGCCACGCTGTTCGGACCGGCCGAGGTGGCGGAAAACTATGCGGTGCCGGCGGACCGAGCGGGTCCCGCCTACGCCGAGCTCGCGCTGTTGCGCGGCGACCCGTCCGACGGCTTGCCGGGCGTCCCGGGCGTCGGCGAGAAAACGGCCGCCACTCTGCTCGCCCAGCACGGCTCGCTGGAGCAAATCCTGGCCGCCGCACGCGACCCGAAATCCAAGATGGCCAAGGGGTTGCGGGCCAAACTGCTGGGCGCCACCGACTACATTGAGGCGGCCGGTCGGGTGGTGCGGGTCGCGACCGATGCGCCCATCACGCTGTCGATGCGATCCGACCGGCTACCGCTGGCCGCCGCCGACCCGCAGCGCACCGCAGCGCTGGCAACGGAGTTTGGCGTGGGTTCCTCGATCGCCCGGCTGCAGAAGGCGCTGGACTCGCTCCCGCAGCACTGAGGCGCTACTGGGGACGACCTACCTCGTAAGTGCCCTTGTCGTCCTGGAACGTCACCGTTACCCGCTTCTGGGCCCCGTCGATGCTGACGCTGCAGTCGAAGGTCGCACCCTTCTGCACCGTCGGGTCGGCGCCGTTGTTGCACTTGACGTCCTTGACGTTCTTGGCGCCGTAGCCGTTGGTCTCGTCGCTAAGCACCTGCTGCACGCCGCTTTGCGCCTTGTTGATGTCCAGCTTGGTGGTGACAAAAAATCCGGGCTCCCAAAAGCCGAGCACCAACACGACCGCGATCAGGAGGAACGCGACCGCTCCGGCGATGCCGCCGATCAGCGCGACCGACCGCTTCTTCTTCGGCTGCTCATAGCCGGGATACTGCTGCGGATATTGGCCGGACTGACCATATTGGCCGGGCTGACCGTACTGCCCCGGCTGCGCGTATTGGCCGGGCTGACCGTATTGCCCTGGCTGCGCGTACTGGCCGGGCTGACCGGGTTGGCCGTACTGCCCCGGCTGCGCGTACTGCCCGGGCTGCGCATACCCCGGCTGCTGCGGGTACGGCTGCTGGTAGGCGTGCTCGGTTGGCGGCTGGTATTGCGGGTAGTCGGCGGGCGGGGTGTAGGCGGGGGCCTGCCAGGTGCCGTCCTGGGTAGGAGGTTGCTGTTGCCAGGGTGAGCCCACCTGAGTCGGTTCCTGGGAGCGATCGCCACCCTCGCCGGGCGGTTGCCACTGCTGGCCCGGATCCGATCCGTGCGGTCCGCTCATCGTTTCTCCTCAATCGCCTTGTGTACTGGCCCTGTAACGGTAGCTCGCGCCCAGCCTACCCGGCGTCAACTGCGACGACGCCGCGCCGAACATCGTTGATGGCGCGCTTTGCCGTCGCCCGCAGTTCGGCTTCGGGCGCTGCGTTGCGGACCTGATCCAACAGATCGAGCACCTGCCGGCACCACCGTACGAAATCCCCCGCCAACAACGGCGAGCCGCTGCCGGTCACGTCGGCCGCCGCCAGCGAGCCGGCCAGGTCTCCGCTGCGGGCCCAACGATAGATGGCGGTCACGAAGCCGTCGTCGGGCTCGCGGCTCGGAGTAATGCGGTGCGTCTGCTCGTCGGCTCGCAGCGCATACGACAGCTTCGCCGTCTGCAGCAGCGCCTGCCGCAGCCGGGGCGTGGGTGCCTCCGCCGCAAACGGGGCGCTGGGCCCGTCACCGCCGCGGGACTCGTAGAGCACCGCCGAAATCACCGCGGCCAGCTCCGCCGGCTTTAGTTCCGCCCACGCGCCGGTGCGCAGACATTCGGCGACCAGCAGGTCACTCTCGCTGTAGATCCGTGCCAGCAGCCGGCCGTCATCGGTGACACGCGGATCGGTCGCCGGCCCCTGGATGAACTCGCGCTCGGTCAGCAATCCGACGATCCGGTCGAAGGTGCGGGCCAGCGAGTTGGTCGCCGCCGCGACCTTCTTCTCCAGCTGTGCGTTGTCGCGCTCGATGCGCAGATACCGCTCGGCCTCCCGAACCTGAGTCTCGACACCGGGACTGTTGTGGGCGGGGTGACGGCGCAATTCGTCGCGCAACGACGCGAGCTCCGGGTCGTGAAACCCGCCGTCGGGCTCGGCGCCCCGACGGCGGGACGCAACATCCAACCCCGCGACGGCCGATCGCAGCGCCGAGGCCAGGTCGCGCCGGACCTTCGGCTGGCGGTGTTCGACCCGTTTCGGCAAGGACATCGAGGCCACCGGCGCCGCGGCCCCCGAATAGTCGGCCGACGAAATGCGGCCCGCCCATCGGTGTTCGGTGAGCACCAGCGGCCGGGGGTCGTCGCCGTCGCGGGCCGATTCCAACACCACCGCCAGGCCGCTGTGCCGGCCGTGGGTGATCGCGATGATGTCGCCGCGGCGCAGCCCGGCCAGCGCGGTGTTGGCGGCCTGCCGCCGATGCAGCCGCGACGCGCGGGACTGGGCGCGTTCCAGCTCCGTGATCCGGGCACGCATCCGGGCGTACTCCAGGATGGGCGCGTCGTCCCCGCCCAGCGCGGCGGCGATCTCGGTTTGCATCCGCTTACCCCGGTCGATGCCCTTGACCAGCCCGACGACCGAGCGGTCGGCCTGGTACTGGGCGAACGACTGCTCCAGCAGCTGGTGCGCCTGCTCCGGCCCCATGTGCTGGACCAGGTTGATCGTCATGTTGTACGACGGCGCAAACGAACTGCGCAGCGGGAACGTACGGGTGGACGCCAGCCCGGCAACCGCCGACGGTTCAGAGGTTTCCTCGGCGGGATGCCACAGCACCACCGCGTGCCCCTCGATGTCGATACCGCGACGCCCGGCCCGCCCGGTGAGCTGGGTGTACTCCCCCGGCGTCAGCGGCACGTGCGCCTCGCCGTTGAACTTGACCAGCCGCTCGAGCACCACCGTGCGGGCAGGCATGTTGATGCCTAGCGCCAGCGTCTCAGTCGCGAACACCGCCTTGACCAGGCCGGCGGTGAACAGCTCCTCGACCGTGTGCCGGAAGGCCGGCAGCATGCCGGCGTGATGGGCCGCCAACCCGCGCAGCAGCCCCTCCCGCCATTCGTAATAGCCGAGCACCGCGAGGTCCGCTTCGGCCAGGTCGCCACACCGGTGCTCGATCACCTCGGCGATCTGCGCTCGCTCCTCCTCGGAGGTCAGCCGCAACGGCGACCGCAGGCATTGCTGCACCGCGGCGTCGCAGCCGGCCCGCGAGAAGACGAACGTGATCGCGGGCAGCAACCCCTCGGAGTCCAGCGTTGCGATCACATCCGGCCGCGCGGGCGGCCGGTAGAAGCGGGGCCGGGACGGCCGTCCCGTGGCGCGGCGGCGGGGCTGCCAGTCGCCCATGCGATCGGCCTCGCGACGATGCGCGATGTGGCGCAGCAGTTCGGGATTGACTCGTGGCGCACGATCGGTAGCCGGTTTCTGGTTCTCGTAGTCGAACAGGTCCAGCAGCCGGCGGCCGACCAGGACGTGCTGCCACAGCGGGACCGGGCGGTGCTCGTCGACCACGACCGTCGTGTCGCCGCGCACGGTCTGGATCCAGCCGCCGAATTCCTCGGCGTTGCTCACCGTCGCCGACAGGCTGACCAGCCGCACCTCGTCCGGTAGGTGCAGGATGACCTCTTCCCACACCGGCCCCCGCATCCGGTCGGCGAGAAAGTGCACCTCGTCCATCACGACATGCGAAAGCCCCTGCAGCGCAGCCGAATCCGCGTAAAGCATGTTACGCAGCACTTCGGTCGTCATCACCACCACGGGCGCGTCGGCGTTGACCGACATGTCGCCGGTCAGCAGGCCGATCCGCTCCCGGCCGTAGCGGGCGGTCAGGTCGGTGTGCTTCTGGTTGCTCAGCGCCTTGAGCGGCGTGGTGTAGAAGCACTTGCCTCCGCCGGCCAGCGCGAGGTGCACGGCGAATTCGCCGACCACCGTCTTGCCCGCCCCGGTCGGCGCGCACACCAGCACGCCGTGCCCGCGCTCCAGGGCCGCGCAGGCCCGGCGCTGAAAGTCGTCGAGCGCGAACGGCAGCTCCGCGGTGAACCGGGGTAACTCGGTCAGCTCGGTCACGCCGTCGCCAGGTGCCGCTGCCATCTAGGTGACGTCGTCATGTTGCCCGGCCGCAAACGACGGCTCCGGCGCCGCCCCAGCAATCGGTTCAGAAACCGGCCCACCGATCGGTTCCGCCGGCTCGATGACGGAAGCTTCGTCGTCGGGAATCGCGGTTTGGGCCTCGCGCTTGGCTTTTCGCTTGTCGTGAATACGGGCGATCTGGATGGCCAGCTCCTGCAGCACGGACAGCGCGAAGCCCAACGCCGTCATCGAAAACGGGTCCGAGCCGGGGGTGAACACCGCGGCGAACACAAACATCGCGAAGATCAGACCCCGCCGCCACGACTTGAGCTTCTCGTAGGTCAGCACGCCCGCCATGTTGAGCATGACGATCAGCAGCGGAAATTCGAAGCTAACGCCGAACACCACCAGCAGGTTGATCAGGAAACCGAAGTAGCGGTCGCCGGACAGCGCGGTCACCTGCACGTCGCTGCCGACTGTCAGCAGGAAGCTCAGCGCCTTGGACAACACAAAGTAGGCCAGCACCGCGCCACCCAAGAACAACACCGCGGCCGGGATCACGAACCCGATCGCAAAGCGGCGTTCCCGCTGGTACAGCCCCGGGGTGATGAACGCCCACAGCTCGTAGAACCACACCGGACAGGCCAACACGATGCCGGCCGTCATGCCGACCTTGAGGCGCAACATGAACTGGTCGAACGGCGCGGTGGCTAGCAACCGGCACTGCCCGTCGGCGCTGATATCCGCCCGCGCGGACTGCGGCAGCGAGCAGTACGGATGGCGCAGCCATTCGCCGAGGCTTTCCAGACCGAACAGCGGGTGGCCGTACCAGACGAAGCCCAGAATCGTGGTGAGCAAGATCGCGCCCAGCGAGATCAGCAGTCTGGTGCGCAGCTCGGTGAGGTGGTCGACCAGCGACATTGTCGCATCGGGATTGGTCCGACTACGTCTGTTGCGCGGGTTGAGACGCTTCAGCAAGGCACCGGTACGCGCTGAAGTCTTGAATGCTTTCACGGCGTTCGATCAGTGGCGCTCGGGCACCGTCTTGGTCAGCGAGGCCGATACCCCGCTAAGCGGGACGCGCTTCGGTGTGCCCCTGCTCGGTGGTCGGCGACGGGTCGACCCGCTGCGACTGCACGGGCTGAGGGGTCGCCGCGGGCGTTTGGATCGACGGCGCTTCCGACTTGCTTTCCGTCTGCATTTCCCGCATCTCGGATTTGAAGATTCGCATCGACTTGCCCAGCGAACGGGCCGCATCCGGGAGTTTCTTGGCACCGAACAGCAAGATCACGACGACCGCGAGGATCGCCCAGTGCCACGGACTAAGACTGCCCACTTTGATTACCTCCAGACGTCCACCCGATGCTACCGCAGTGCGGGCACCTGCCGGTGTGCCCGCGCCGACGGGGATGGGCTCAGGACGGCACCGCTTGGTAGGACTGCAGCGCCGCGGTCGCCGCATCCCGAACCCGCCGCGCCAACGACTCCGGTTCCAGCACCTGCACATCAGCCCCGAACCCGAGCACCAGGCGCGTCATCCACTCCTCGGAGGCGTAGGTCATGACCGTCTCGTAGGAACCGTCGGGCAATTCGCGGACGTCGCGCATCGGGTAATACTCGAACACCCACGAAGCCGACGGCGCTACCCGCAGCTTGGCCGCCGGCAGCGCCGGGTCGCCGTCGAACAGCGACGTGTCCGGCGGCGCCTGGCGGGCCGGTTCGGGCGGCGCGGACGGTTCCCCCAATTCGGTAGCCTCGACGATGCGGTCGAACCGGAATAACCGGACGCCTTCGGCCTCGCGCGACCACGCCTCCAGGTAGCTGTGCCCGCCAATCAGCAACACCCGGATGGGATCGACGATCCGGCTGGTCAGGGTGTCGTGCGAGGCGGAGTAATAATCGATCGCCAGCGCGCGCTGGTATTGGACTGCGGTGCGCACCGTGGCCGCCGCACGATTCTCGATGGGTGCCGGCTCGTCGATGGCGGCCGCCGAGCCCGCCGAGTCGTGTTCCGCGGCGCCGGCCGCCGCCGCGATCTTGGCGATCGCGCTGCGCGCCGCCGCCGGGTCGACCACGCCGGGGATGTCCGCCAGCGCCCGCAACGCGACCAGCAGGCCGGTCGCCTCCGGCGAAGTCAGCTTCAACGGTCGGTCGATGCCGGCCGAAAACGTCACCTCGATGGTGTCGCCGGAGAACTCGAAGTCGATCAGGTCGCCGGGGTAATAGCCGGGAAGCCCGCACATCCAGAGCTGGTTGAGGTCCTCTTCGAGCTGCTTGGTGGTCACCCCTAGCTCGGCGGCGGCCTCGGCCCGGGTGATGCGCGGGTTGGCCTGGAAATACGGAACCATGTTGAGCAGCCGGACCAGTCGGGTCGACACGGGAGTCATGGCCGCCACTCCTGGTGGGCACGCAGCCGGGCCACCACGTCGTCGCGCAGCGACTGCGGCTCGAGGACGACGGCGTCGGGACCGTATCCGGCGATCTCGCGGGCCAGCCCGTCGAGCGAGCCGATCTCGATCTCGATCACCTCACCGTCGCGCCCGCCCAGCTGCCGGGCGCCGGTGGACCGCCCCGCCCGGCGCAGCGCGGTGGCGCGTCCGTCGGCGACCCAGACCAGCGCCTGGACACCGGTGGATGTCCCCGAAACCTCGCTGACCGTCTGGGCGACGATCTTGCGCAGGTCGACGCCGTCGGGAACGGTGACCGCGCCGGGCGGGCCGATCGGCTGGACTTCGGCGCCGATACGGGACAGCCGGAAGGTGCGGGTGGCGTCGCGGTCACGGTCGTGGCCGACCAGATACCAGCGGCCCTTCTCGGTGACCACGCCCCAAGGCTCGACCGTGCGCGTGGTGTACGGCTCGGTACGCGAAGGCCGGTGCGGGAACTGTACCGCCTGCCGAGAATCGATGGCGGACAATAGGATTCCGAGTACCTCCTCCGATCCGCGCAGACCCGGGATGCCCTCCGGCGAGGCGATCGCCACCTGAGTCCCGGTGTCCAACGGATCGACGTCGACACCGGCGGCGCGCAGCTTGAGCAACGCGCCCTGGGTCGCGGTGATCAGCTCGGGTGACTCCCACAGCTGGGTGGCGACGGCGACCGCGGCAGCCTCGTCGGCGGTCAGCTCGACCGGCGGCAGCGCGTACGCGTCGCGGTTGATCCGATAGCCCTCGGTGGGGTCCATCGCCGATACCCGGCCGACCTCGAGCGGGATCCCGAGGTCACGCAGTTCGTTCTTGTCCCGCTCGAACATTCGGGAAAAGGCTTCCAGACTGGGGCTTTCCGAATAGCCGGCCACGCTGGACCGGATTTTCTCCGCGGTGATGTAGCCACGAGTGGACAGCAGAGCGATGACGAGATTGACCAACCGTTCGACTTTCGAGGTCGCCATTTGCTCCAGATTAGATGGCCCGCACCCGTCGCGTGCACCGACGGGCCGTACGACTCAGCCGCCTCATCAACCACAGCCGTCTCGGTTGCGCTACATGCTGGCGATGAGCCGCTTCACCCGTTCGTCGACGGCCCGGAACGGGTCCTTGCACAGCACGGTGCGCTGCGCCTGGTCGTTGAGCTTGAGGTGCACCCAATCGACGGTGAAGTCGCGGCCAGCCGCCTGAGCGGCGCTGATGAACTCGCCACGCAGCCGCGCGCGGGTGGTCTGCGGCGGGTTGTCGACGGCCTCCGCGATGTCCTCGTCGGTGGTGACACGCGCCGCCAGCCCTTTGCGCTGCAGCAGGTCGAAGACGCCGCGGCCGCGCTTGATGTCGTGGTAGGCCAGGTCCAGCTGGGCAATTTTGGGGTCGGACAGCTCCATGTTGTAGCGGTCCTGGTAGCGCTGGAACAGCCTGCGCTTGATCACCCAGTCGATCTCGGTGTCGACCTTGGCGAAGTCCTGGCTCTCGACCGCGTCGAGCTGACGCCCCCACAGGTCCACGACCTGCTCGATCTGCGCGTTGGGTTCGCGAGTCTGCAGGTGCTCGACGGCGCGGCTGTAGTACTCGCGCTGGATGTCCAGCGCGCTGGCCTGCCGCCCGCCGGCCAGCCGGACCGGCCGGCGACCTGTGATGTCGTGGCTGACCTCCCGGATCGCGCGGATCGGGTTGTCCAGGGAAAAGTCCCGGAACGGCACGCCGGCCTCGATCATCTCCAGCACCAGCGCCGCGGTCCCGACCTTGAGCATCGTGGTGGTCTCGCACATGTTCGAGTCGCCGACGATGACGTGCAGCCGCCGGTACTTCTCGGCGTCGGCGTGCGGCTCGTCGCGGGTGTTGATAATGGGGCGGCTCCGCGTGGTGGCCGACGACACGCCTTCCCAGATGTGCTCGGCACGTTGGGAAAGGCAGAACGTCGCCGCCTTGGGTGTCTGCAGCACCTTGCCGGCCCCGCAGATCAGCTGGCGGGTGACCAGGAACGGCAGCAGCACGTCGGAGATCCGGGAGAACTCGCCGGCCCGCACGATCAGGTAGTTCTCATGGCATCCGTACGAGTTGCCCGCCGAGTCGGTGTTGTTCTTGAACAGGTAAATGTCGCCGCCGATGCCTTCGTCGGCTAGTCGCTGTTCGGCGTCGACCAGTAGGTCCTCCAGCACCCATTCCCCGGCCCGGTCGTGCGTGACCAGCTGCACCAGACTGTCGCACTCGGCGGTGGCGTACTCCGGGTGACTGCCGACGTCGAGGTAAAGGCGGGCGCCGTTACGCAGGAAGACGTTGGAGCTGCGACCCCAGGAGACAACCCGGCGAAAAAGGTAGCGGGCTACCTCGTCCGGGCTCAGCCGTCGATGGCCGTGGAATGTGCAGGTGACACCGAACTCGGTCTCGATGCCCATGATTCGTCGCTGCACACAATTGAGCGTACTTGCTGTGCCCGTGGGAAGGTGAGAAAGCCGCGCCCACGGCGCAAAACGAGCCGCGAACCGAGCCCCGAAACCAGCCCCGAAACCAGCCCCGAAACCAGCCCCGAAACCAGCTAGGAGTCGGAATTCTCCGGCTTAGGGCCGGACGAATCCGTTTCCTGCAGGAGGTTTTCCAGGGCGGAGCGCCCGATCCGCTGAAATGCGCGTCGCGGCCGGTTCGCGTCCAGGATGGCGACCTCCAGGCTGCCGACGTCCAGGGCCGGCGCGTCACCGTTGGAGGATTCCGCGGCACCGGCGCGCAACGCCTTGACCGCGACGCCCAGGGCATCGTGTAGGTCGGCGTTTTCGGCGTAGGAGTCCTTGAGCGCGGTGGCGATCGGCTCGGTGGTGCCGCCCATCACCACGAAGTGCGGTTCGTCGGCGATCGAGCCGTCGTAGGTGATCCGGTACATCTCAGGCGCTTTCGTCTCGCCGTAGTGGGCCACCTCGGCGACGCACAGCTCGACCTCGTACGGCTTGGCCTGCTCGGTGAAGATGGTCCCCAGCGTCTGCGCATAGACGTTGGCGAGTTGGCGGCCGGTGACGTCGCGGCGGTCGTAGGCGTAGCCCCGGGTGTCGGCGAACTGGATTCCGCCGCGCCGCAAATTGTCGAATTCGTTGAACCGGCCGACCGCGGCGAAGCCCACCCGGTCATAGAGTTCGCTGATCTTCTGCAGCGACCGCGACGGGTTCTCCGCGACGAACAGCACCCCGGCGGAGTAGGCCAGCGCCACGACGCTGCGGCCCCGCGCGATGCCCTTGCGCGCCAGTTCGCTGCGCTCACGCATCGCCTGTTCAGGCGAGATGAAATACGGGAAGCTCACTTTTCACCGCCATCCGGGCCGAAAGTGTCGGCACGCGAGCGGCTTTCGATAACCTGACGGGCCAATTCGGCAATCCGTCCCTCGGTCACCTCGACCGCGCCGTCGGCGCCGATGGTAACCGCCGTCGGGAAGATGCCGCGCACCAGATCCGGTCCGCCGGTGGCGGAATCGTCATCGGCGGCGTCGTAGAGCGACTCCACGGCCACCCGCAGCGCGGAATCGACATCGCTGACTTGGGCGTACAACTTTTTCATCGAGGACTTGGCGAAGATTGAACCCGACCCCACCGACTGGTAGCCCTCTTCCTCGATATTCCAGCCGCCGGCCGCGTCGAACGACACGATCCGCCCGGCGCTTTCCGCGTCGGCCGCGTGGATGTCGTAGCCCACCAGCAGCGGCAGCGCGACCAGCCCCTGCATGGCGGCCGGCAGGTTGCCGCGAACCATGATCGCCAGCCGGTTCACCTTGCCGGCGAACGTCAGCGGCACACCTTCCAGCTTCTCGTAGTGCTCGAGCTCTACGGCGTACAAGCGGGCGAATTCGACCGCGATCGCGGCCGTGCCGGCGATGCCGGTCGCGGTGTAGTCGTCGGTGATGTACACCTTCTTGACGTCGCGACCGGCGATCATGTTGCCCTGGGTGGAACGGCGGTCACCGGCGATCAAGACACCGCCGGGGTACTTCAGCGCGACGATCGTGGTGCCGTGTGGCAGATGCGCGGCCTCGCCGCCGGATTGGCCGCCGCCGCCGAGGACCGCGGGCAGCAATTCGGGTGCCTCGCGGCGCAACAGGTCGGCGAACGACGAGGTATTGACAGCGGAAAATCCGGGGAGAGCCGAGTTGGTGGACAGACGATCAGGGAACGACCAGGTCACTGTCCGCCCTTTTGGACGTACGCGCGGACGAAGTCCTCCGCGTTTTCCTCCAGGACGTCGTCAATCTCGTCGAGCAGATCGTCGGTTTCCTCGGTCAGTTTCTCGCGACGCTCCTGGCCGGCAGCCGTCGTGCCAACGACCTCATCGTCGTCGTCGCCACCACCGCCACGCTTCGTCTGCTCCTGCGCCATCGCCGCCTCCTGCTTCGTGTGGGCCCTGCTCACCGCCGGTAAACATGCCCGCTGGTCTCTCTACCCTACCGGGTCAAACCCGTCGATCTTTGCTTAACAAGCCTTAGCTGGTCAGTTGTTCCACCAGTTGAACGGCACTGTCCACCGAGTCCAGTAGCGCTCCGACGTGGGCCTTGCTGCCCCGCAGCGGCTCCAGCGTGGGAATGCGCACCAGTGAATCGCCGCCGAGATCGAAAATGACCGAGTCCCAACTGGCCGCCGCAATGTCAGCCCCAAACCGGCGCAGACATTCGCCGCGGAAGTACGCGCGGGTGTCGGTCGGCGGGTTGTCGACGGCGTCGAGTACCTGCTGTTCGGTGACAAGCCGCTGCATTGAGCCGCGCGCCACCAGTCGGTTGTACAGACCCTTGTCCAGCCGGACATCGGAATATTGCAGGTCCACGAGGTGCAGGCGGGGCGCCGACCAGCTCAAATTCTCCCGCTGCCGGAAGCCTTCGAGCAGTCGCAGCTTGGCCGGCCAGTCCAGCAGCTCCGCGCACTCCATCGGGTCGCGCTCGAGCAAGTCGAGCACGTGCGCCCAGGTCTCGACGATGTGGGACGCGCGCGGATCTGGGTCGCGGCCGTCGACCAATTTGGCCACCCGGTCCAGGTAAATCCGTTGCAGCGCAAGGCCGGTCAGTTCCCGGCCGTCGGCGAGAGCGACCGCCACCCGAAGCGACGGGTCGCGGCTGATGGCATGGACCGCGTGCACCGGCCGGGCCAACGCGAGATCGCTCAGGTCGATGCCGTGCATCGGGCCCTCTTCGATCAGATCCAGCACTAGGGCGGTGGTGCCCAGCTTGAGGTAGGTCGAGGTTTCGGCGAGGTTCGCGTCGCCGATGATGACGTGCAGCCGCCGGTACCGGTCGGCGTCGGCGTGCGGTTCGTCGCGGGTGTTGATGATGCCGCGCTTGAGCGTGGTCTCCAGCCCGACCTCGACCTCGATGTAGTCCGACCGCTGGGACAACTGAAAGCCGGGCTCGTCGCCGGAGGGTCCGATGCCGACCCGGCCGGAGCCGGTGACCACCTGACGGGACACAAAAAACGGGGTCAGCCCGGCGATGATCGCCGAAAACGGCGTCTGCCGCGACATCAGGTAGTTCTCGTGCGCCCCGTACGACGCGCCCTTGCCGTCGACGTTGTTCTTGTACAGCTGCAGCTTGGCCGCACCCGGCACACTGGCCACGTGTCGGGCCGCGGCCTCCATCACGCGTTCCCCGGCCTTGTCCCAGATCACCGCGTCCAGCGGATCGGTGCACTCGGGCGCCGAGTATTCGGGGTGCGCGTGATCGACGTAGAGTCGCGCCCCGTTGGTCAGGATCATGTTGGCCGCGCCGACCTCGTCCGCGTCGACCACCGGCGGCGGCCCGGCCGAGCGGCTCAGGTCAAAACCACGGGCATCGCGCAGCGGCGATTCCACCTCGTAGTCCCACCGGGTGCGCTTGGCACGCTGAATGCCGGCCGCTGCCGCGTAGGCCAGCACCGCTTGGGTCGATGTCAGAATCGGGTTGGCGGTCGGGTCGGACGGCGACGAAATGCCGTACTCGACCTCCGTCCCGATAATCCGTTGCATGCCACCAGCCTAGGCGGAGCGGCGATCAGTGCCCGCGCTGGGGACCGCCTTGACGTGGCCCGAAACCGCCAGCGCGTTGCCGCTGCGCCATTAGGGTGACGCGGTGTGGACGTAACTCGGCGCGCGACCCGCGCCCGCCGGAAAGCGGCTGAGCAGTGGTTCCTGGACCGTGGTTTGCCGTTGGTGCTGACCCGGCGGGGCCGCTGGCGGCGGCTGTGGCCGCGCTGTGCGCCGATGGTGGCGGCGTGGGCCGTGGTGGAGGCCTGCCTGCTGGGCGTGTATTTCGTCAGCGACGGCAACGACGTCCACATCCAGAACACGCCGACGAGTTCGCAGTGGCTAATCCTGGGCCTGCTCGCGGCGGCAATCCCGCTGGCTGCGCTGCTCGGCTGGCTGGTGTCCCGGGTTTCGAGCGGGCGCACCCGCGCGCTCGTCGCGACCGCGTCGGTGGCCTTCGCCGTCGCGTGCGGGATCATCGAATCCGGCCCGATTCAGCTGACTCGGGACGCCGTCATCCTGATCCTGGTGCTGGTGTTGACCGGCTGCGGTGTCGGCTCGGTGCTCGCGTGGGCGGTGCGGATGACCCTGGAGCATCTGTCGACCGTCGGCGCGCTGGCGGTTCGGGCCCTGCCCATCGTCTTGCTGACCGCGTTGGTCTTCTTCAACACCTATGTCTGGCTGATGGCCGCGCACATCAGCGGGCAGCGGCTGACCTTGGCGATTGTCTTCCTGCTCGCCATCGCCGGGACCTTCGTCGTGTCCAAGACGGTGGAACGCGTGCGGCCGCTACTGAAGGCGGCGGCCGCACCGCCGGAAAGCGGCGAGACCCTCAGCGGCACACCATTTGTGGCGATGCCCGATCCGCCGCCGGGCTTGCCGCTCACCCGGGCCGAAAGCCTCAACGTGGTGTTCCTGTTGGCCGTGTCGCAGCTAATCGAGATCCTGGTGGTGGCCGCCGTGGGGGCCACCATGTATCTCATCCTGGGACTGATCATCTTGACGCCGCCGCTGATCAGGGAATGGACGCACACCGACACCTTGACCTCGACGGTGTTCGGGTTCACCTTCCCGGCACCCGACTCGCTGATCCACACCTGCCTGTTCATCGGCGCGCTGACGTTCATGTACATCAGTGCCCGCGCCGTCGACGACGACGAATACCGGGGCATGTTTCTCGACCCCCTGATCGGCGATCTGCACATTGCGCTGACGGCACGCAACCGCTACCACCACTCCCATGGCAACCTCGCCCACGAGCACGACACGACCGAAAGTGCCTGAGCACATGTCCGACGTGTCTGGGAAGCGTTATGGCGAAGTACTTCTCGTCGAGGTCGGCGAATCCGGTCCGCAGGCCACCGTCTACAACAGCTTCCCGCTCAACGACTGCCCGGACAAGCTGTGGTCCACGCTCGACCCGCAGGCGATCGCCGCCGAACACGGTGTGGCTGCGGCGTTGCTCAACGGTCCGCGCTACTGGCTGATGAACGACATCGAGAAGCACGCGGAGGGCGCGCCGGAGCGGATGACGTTCGGCGGCATCGAGATGATCAAACAGGCCACCGTGGCGCTGTCATCGATGAACCCCGCGCCATACACCGTCAACGAGGTCAACCGCAACACGGTGTTCGTCTTCAACGCCGGCGAAGAGATCTACGAGCTGATCGATCCCGACGGCGGCCGCTGGGTCATGCAGACCTGGAGCCAGGTCGCCGACCCCAGGCTGTCGCGCGCCGACCTGGCCGGGCTGGCCGGGCGGCTTTGCCTGCCGCCGGGGTGGAGCTATCGGGCGCGCGTGCTCGCCGAGACGCTACGAGTGGACACCACGTCTCGACCGGCCCGCGTCATGCAGGACGATCTGACCAACAGCTACTCGTTCGAATTCCCCTGACCCGCACCGCGGCACGCGCAAAGACTTCAAGCGCGGTCCGAGGCGCGGCGCGGCTCAGAGCACTACAGGTACTGGACGAGGAGCACTACAGGTACTGGCCGAGGTTCGATTCGGTGTCGATGGCCCGCGATGCGCTCGACGACTTGCCGGTGACCAGCGTGCGGATGTAGACGATCCGCTCGCCCTTCTTGCCCGAGATCCGCGCCCAGTCGTCGGGGTTGGTGGTGTTGGGCAGATCCTCGTTCTCGGCGAACTCGTCGACGATCGAGTCGAGCAGGTGCTGGATACGCAGGCCGGGCTGACCGGTCTCCAGCACCGACTTGATCGCGTTCTTCTTCGCGCGGTCGACGACGTTCTGGATCATCGCCCCGGAGTTGAAGTCCTTGAAGTACATGACTTCCTTGTCACCATTGGCGTAGGTGACCTCCAGGAACCGGTTGTCGTCGATTTCGGCGTACATCCGCTCCACGACCTTCTCGATCATCGCCCGGATGCACGCGGCCCGGTCGCCGTCGAACTCGGCGAGGTCGTCGGCATGCACCGGCAACGACTCGACCAGGTACTTGGAGAAGATGTCCTGTGCCGCTTCGGCATCCGGCCGCTCGATCTTGATCTTCACGTCCAAACGTCCCGGCCGCAGAATCGCGGGATCGATCATGTCCTCGCGGTTGGAGGCACCGATCACGATGACGTTCTCGAGGCCCTCGACACCGTCGATCTCGCTGAGCAGCTGAGGGACCACCGTGGTCTCGACGTCGGACGAGACGCCGGTGCCGCGGGTCCGGAAGATCGAGTCCATCTCGTCGAAGAACACGATCACCGGGGTTCCCTCCGAGGCCTTCTCCCGGGCGCGCTGGAAGATCAGCCGGATGTGCCGCTCGGTCTCGCCCACGAACTTGTTCAACAGCTCGGGGCCCTTGATGTTCAGGAAGTAGCTCTTGGCCTCGCGGGCGTCGTCGCCGCGCACCTCCGCCATCTTCTTGGCCAACGAGTTGGCGACGGCCTTGGCGATCAGCGTCTTACCGCATCCGGGTGGGCCGTAGAGCAACACACCCTTGGGCGGACGCAGCGCGTACTCGCGATACAGCTCCTTGTGCAGGAACGGCAGCTCGACGGCGTCGCGGATCTGCTCGATCTGCCGGGTCAGGCCACCGATGTCCTCGTAGCTGACGTCGGGCACCTCTTCCAGCACGAGGTCCTCGACTTCGGCTTTGGGAATGCGCTCGAAGGCGTAGCCGGCCTTGGTGTCGACCAGCAGAGAATCGCCAGGCCGCAACTTGCGCGGCCTGGTGTCGTCGTTGAGTGCGTCGGGAACCCCGTCCGGTAAATCCTCCGCGACCAGTGGCTCCGCGAGCCAGACGATTCTCTCCTCGTCGGCGTGGCCGACGACCAGCGCCCGGTGGCCGTCGTTGAGTACCTCGCGCAAAGTCGAGATCTCACCGACCGACTCAAACGTCCCGGCCTCGACGACGGTGAGGGCTTCGTTGAGGCGGACGGTCTGACCCTTCCGCAGCGCCGACACGTCGATGTTCGGCGAGCAGGTCAGGCGCATCTTGCGGCCCGAGGTGAACACGTCGACGGTCTCGTCGTCGTGCGAGGAAAGCAGAACGCCGTAGCCACTCGGCGGCTGACCGAGTCGATCGACTTCCTCCCGCAGCGCCAGCAGCTGCTGCCGGGCCTCTTTAAGAGTTTCCATTAATTTCGAGTTGCGGGCGGCAAGCGAGTCGATGCGCGCCTCGAGTTGATGCACATCGCGCGCGGACCGCGTGCCGCCATACGATTCGGTGGCCTGTTCGAGTTGTTCTCGCAGTGCCGCCGCCTCGCGACGCAACTGTTCCAACTCGGCCGCATCCTCGCTGGACATGCCGGTTTCACGATTGATACCGAATGCTTCAGAACGCTCTGAGTCACCCATCTTGCGCTCCTTTCCCGCCCCGAATTGATGCGGTGGATACTCCAACGCTACCGGCCATTGGCCGTTCATGCGCGTAGTCAAATGCCGTGAAAAGTTGAGTCATTGCTCCCGCTGGTAACCTCAGCGTCGATTTGGGACCACCGAGAGGACACCCCATGACCGCAAAAGGCCTTGCCACAGGCTTCGCCGGGGTTGCGGTCATCAACACCATGTTTCCAACTGTGACTTCCATTGCACCAGTAGGCGCGCCCGCAATATCCGTCGCCCACCAAGAATCAGGCATGGCCGAATAGCGCGGCCGACCCGAGTCGATGCCTCGACACCTGTCGTTAACCCTGAGCACCGCCGCCGCCGCGGCGGTTATCGGACTGGCGGCCTGCTCGCATAGCCAACCGAAGGTGCTGCCGTCGAGTAACCCCGCGACGGCGCCGGCCACGTCCACTCCGCTGATCGTCACCGCTCCTCCGACCGCTCCCCTGCCGGTGCCCGAGGCACTGGTAGGGGTGTTGAACCGCCTTGTCGATCCCAGTATTCCCGCCGACAACAAGGTGAGCCTCATTGAGGGCGCGACCCCGGAGACCCCGGCCACGCTGGACAAATTCATCAGCGCGCTGCGAGACAACGGATATCTGCCAATGTCGTTCGTGGCGAACAACATTGCGTGGTCGGACAAGAACCCCGCCAACGTCGTCGCCACCGTCACCGTGAACACCGCCAAGGGAAACAACGGCGCGTTCACTTTCCCGATGGAGTTCGCTCCCTTCGAAGGTGGCTGGCAGCTGTCCCGGCACACCGCGGAAATGCTGCTGGCGCTGAGCAACTCGCAGGCCCCCGCACCGTCACCGGGCCCGACGGTGCCGCTACCCCCGCCCCCCGAACCCGTGCAGCCGCCGCCCCCGTCAGGCACGCCGGCGCCACCCAGCTGATGTGGATCGCCTGGCTTGAATTCGATGTGCTGCTGGGCCCGGAGCTTGGGGTGCGATCGCTCAAGCAGAAGCGGTCGACCATCCGGCCGGTCATCGCCGAGTTGCGCCGCAGATTCAACGTCGCGGCCGCCGAGACGGGCTCGCAGGATCTGCATCGGCGCGCGGGCATCGGCGTGGCGGTGGTGTCCGGCGACCGTGCCCACGCGGTCGAGGTGCTCGACGCAGCCGAACGATTGGTGGCCGCCCACCCGGAATTCGAACTGCTGTCGACGCGGCGCTGGATGCTGCGCAGCGAGGATTACCACTAGCCGTCGCGACTAGCCGTCGCGGCCCGGGCGCTTGCGGCCCAACGGCACCGGAGCCACCGTGCCCGGCGCCAACCGCCGCGAGGCCACCAGGAACGCGGTGTGCCCGCGCATCGAATGCTGGGGCCGCACAGCCAAGTCCACCACGTGCCAACCGCGCTGAATCGTCTCCCACGACCGCGGTTCGGTCCAGCACTGCTGGGCCCGCAGCGCCTCCACCACCTTCGACAGCTGCGTGACGGTGGCCACGTAGATCACCAGCACGCCGCCGGCGACCACCAGGCGCGAGACCGCGTCCAGCACCTCCCACGGGGACAGCATGTCCAGCACGGCGCGGTCGAAGGAGCCGTCGGCCAGCTCGGAATTCGCGAGATCGCTGACCAGCAGCTCCCAGTTGGCCGGTGCCTCGCCGAAGAAAACGTTGACGTTGCGTCGGGCGTGCTCGGCGTGGTCGGCCCGCACTTCGTAGGAGACGACCCGCCCTCGGGGCCCCACCGCGCGCAGCAACGAACAGGTCAGCGCACCCGATCCGGCGCCGGCCTCCAGCACGCGGGCACCCGGAAAGATGTCGCCCTCGTGGACGATCTGGGCGGCGTCCTTGGGGTAGATGACCTGCGGGCCGCGCGGCATCGACATGATGTAGTCGACCAGCAGCGGGCGTAGCACCAGATAGGGAGTGCCGTTGCTCGACTTGACCACGCTGCCCTGCTCCAGGCCGATGATGTCGTTGTGCGGGATCGCGCCGCGGTGGGTGTGAAACTCGGCGCCTGCCGTGAGTTCCATCGTGTAGTGCCGGCCTTTGGCGTCGGTGAGCTGGACACGCTCGCCGACGATGAAGGGACCGGTGTTAACCACGCCGTTCAGCGTGCCAGCCGACGCGCCGTCAGCGCTGCGCGGGGTTGTCGGCACCGCGTCTTAGGCTGCGAACATGACCGACCAGCCGCAAGACCCGGCCCGGGCGGCTTCGCGACCACCTTCGCGACCAGCACTGTCACCGTCGCGTGCGGCGGACTTCAAGCAGTGCCCGCTGCTGTACCGGTTCCGGGCGATCGACCGGCTGCCCGAGCCGCCGTCGACGGCCCAGATCCGCGGATCGGTGGTGCACGCCGCGCTGGAGCAACTGTATGGTCTGCCGGCCGCATCGCGCGGGCCACAGACGGCGATATCCCTGGTGGAGGCCGCCTGGGAGCAGGTGCTCGCCGCCGAGCCCGACCGGATCGGCGAGCTGGACTCCCTGCAGCGGACCCAGGTGCTCGAGGAAGCCCGGGCACTGCTGTCCGGCTATTACCGGCTGGAAGACCCGACCCGATTCGACCCGCAGTGTTGCGAGCAACGGGTGGAGGTGGAACTCGCCGACGGCACCCTGCTGCGTGGGTTCATCGACCGGATCGACCTCGCCGCCACCGGGGAGCTGCGGGTGGTCGACTACAAGACCGGCAAGGCGCCCCCCGAAGCGCGGGCATTGGCCGAATTCAAGGCGATGTTCCAGATGAAGTTCTACGCCGTGGCGCTGCTGCGTACCCGCGGCGTGCCCCCCACCCGATTGCGGCTCATCTACCTCGCCGACGGTCAGGTGCTCGACTACTCCCCCGACCTCGACGAGCTGCTGCGCTTCGAGAAGACGCTGATGGCGATCTGGCGCGCCATCCAATCTGCCGGCGCCACAGGTGATTTCCGGCCCAGCCAGTCGCGGCTGTGCGACTGGTGCCCGCACCACGAGTACTGTCCGGTGTTCGGCGGAACCCCGCCGCCCTACCCTGGCTGGCCGGAACCTGTGCGCGCGGAAGAAGTTTCGCGGCCGACCGAACCTGCGGCCTGACTGGCTACACGAGCGGCGACATCTCCTGCAGGACAGTGGGGATGAGCTCGCTGACGGTGGGATGAATATGCATCGTGCGCGACAGCGTGGTGTAGGGCGCCTTGGCCGACATCACGTCGAGGATGCAGTGAATGGCCTCGTCGCCGCCCACTCCGAACACGGTGGCACCCAGGATCTGGTCGGTGTCGGCGTCGACGACGACTTGCATGAAGCCCCGCGTCTCACCCTTTTCCACGGCCCGACCCACCCGGGTCATCGGCCGCTTGCCCACCAGCGCCTTGCGGCCCGACTTGCGAACCTCGTCGACCGTCATCCCGGCGCGCCCCAGCGGTGGATCGATGTAGAGGGCGTAGGTGGTGATGCGATCGCTCACCCGACGTGGGTCGTCGTCGAGCAGGTTTGCGGCCACGATCTCGAAGTCGTTGTACGAGGTGTGGGTGAATGCGCCCTTGCCGTTGCAATCGCCCATCGCCCAAATGTGATCGACGCTGGTCTTGAGTTGATCGTCGACGACGATGTAACCGCGGGCGTCGGTCTGCACCCCGGCGGCCTCCAGGCCCAGGTCGTCGGTGTTGGGCCGGCGACCGACCGCGAGCAGTAGCCGGCTGCCCCGGATGGGCTCGGCACCGGCGCGAGGCGTGAGCTCGAACCCGTTCTCGCAGTTAGCTATTCGTATGTCGTCGGCGCCGAGGAGGATCTTGATACCCTCGGCTTCCAGGATCTCCTTGATGACAGCCGAGACGTCCTCGTCTTCCCGGGCGGCCAGCCGGGGACCACGCTCCACGACGGTGACCTGCGCCCCGAACCGCTGGAACATCTGGGCAAACTCCAGCGCGATGTAACTGCCGCCGACGATAACCAGATGCCTTGGCAGCGTGTCGAGTTCGAGGATCGAGACATTGGTGAGGAAGTCGACCTCGGTTAGGCCGGGGATGTCGGGCACGATCGCGCGGCCGCCGACATTCAAGAAGATCCGGTCGGCGCCCAGCTCCTGATCGTCGACTCGCACGGTATGCGGATCGACGAATCGGGCGTGGCCGCGAAAAACGGTGCAACCGTCCATGCCCTCCAGCCAGGACTCGACGCCCTCACGGTCGGCGAGCACGATGCCGTCCTTGCGCGACTTGACTTTGGCCATGCTGACGCTGATCGATCCGGTCCCGACGCCGTACTCGGTGCCTCGCCGGGCCAGGTGGGCGGCGTGCGCACTGGCCACCATTGTCTTGGTGGGGATGCATCCGGAGTTGACACAGGTGCCGCCGATCAGCTTGCGTTCGATGATCGCGACCCGTTGGCCTGCCGCCGTCAGTCGTCCGG
The DNA here is from genome assembly GCF_010727605.1 of Mycobacterium simiae. Taxonomy (NCBI): domain Bacteria; kingdom Bacillati; phylum Actinomycetota; class Actinomycetes; order Mycobacteriales; family Mycobacteriaceae; genus Mycobacterium; species Mycobacterium simiae. Next base: position 5,022,498 of record NZ_AP022568.1, on the reverse strand, counting down.
CCAACGGTGGGCCGGCCTGGCCGGCGCCGACGATGATCGCGTCGAAATGCTCTGTCACTTAACGGCTGTCAGCAAGTAGTCGGTCAGCACATGACCGGTCACCGCGACGATAGCCAACCCGCCCAGGATTGCCACGGCATCCTCGAGCAATGCGATCGGCAGGTCCCGCCCGCCGCTGACCGCGACCAGCCGCTTGCGGGCCTGATAGCCGCCCAGGGTGCCGAGCACCGCGCCGACGACACCGGCGCCCAGCGCGCTGAACGTCCAGTGCGGCCACGCCCCCAGCGCCGCGCCGGCCAAACCACCCATGACGATCCGGGCCCCGAACCCGGGCGGAGAGGTGCGCGCCGGCGTCTTCGGAAGCTTGTCGGTAATCAGTTCGACGGCGGCCAGGATCGTCAGGATCACCACCGTGATCGTGTTGCCGATCCAGGAGGCCCAGGTGTGGCCGAGGTCGATCCAGCCGAGAACGGCGGGAGCGGCGCCCCAGGCGACCACGGCCGGAGCCGTCAGCGAGCGTAAACCGGCGACGACACCGATCAGTAGAGCAAGCAACAGAACGAGTACGTGCGTCACAGCGATCCCTCCTCGGGATTAGCGTCCCCACCCCAAGCCGGACGCTAACACAGCCACCCTGGTGGCGGGGCGATCAAAACCGACAGAACCGGATGTCGGAGGCCAGAATCGCTTTGGCGCCGATCGCCGCGAGTTCGTCCATGATTTCGTTGACCCCCCGGCGCGGCACCAGCGCGCGAATCGCGACCCAGTCCGGGTCGGCAAGCGGAGCAATGGTCGGCGATTCCAGTCCGGGGGTGATCGAGGTGGCCTGGTCCAGGACCGCGCGCGGGCAGTCATAGTCCAACATCAGATACTGCTGGCCGAACACCACACCCTGTACCCGGCCCACCAATTGCTCACGCGCGGCACTGGATTGCCCACTCGGATCGGCTCGCTCGATGAGTACCGCCTCCGAATCGCACAACGGCTCACCGAAAGCCACCAGATTGTGCAGACTCAGCGTGCGGCCCGACCCCACCACGTCGGCGATGGCATCGGCGACCCCGAGTTGCACGGAGATCTCAACCGCGCCGTCCAGCCTGATGACGGTCGCTTCGATCCCCTTGGCGGCCAAGTCTTTTCGAACCAGGTTTGGGTAAGCGGTGGCCACTCGCTTGCCAGCCAGGTCGGCCACCGTCCAGTCCCGTCCGGCCGGACCCGCGTAGCGGAACCTCGACGAGCCGAAGCCCAGCGCCAACCGCTCGCGCACCGAAGCGTCGGAATCCAGCGCCAGATCACGCCCGGTGATACCGAAGTCGAGTTCCCCCGAACCGACGTAGATGGCGATGTCCTTGGGCCGGAGGAAGAAGAATTCGACGTTGTTGACCGGGTCGATGACGGTCAAGTCCTTGGGATCGGTGCGTCGGCGGTAGCCTGCCTCGGACAGGATTTCGGTGGCCGGCTCACTCAGCGCCCCCTTGTTAGGCACCGCGACTCGCAGCATGTTCACAGTTTCCGATAGACGTCGTCGAGGGACAGCCCGCGGGAAATCATCAACACCTGCGTCCAATACAGCAGCTGACTGATTTCCTCGGCCAGCGCCTCGTCGGGCTCGTGCTCCGCGGCCAGCCACACCTCGCCGGCCTCCTCCAGGATCTTCTTGCCCAACGTATGTACGCCGGCGTCCAGCGCGGCCACCGTGGCACTGCCGGCGGGCCGGGTGCGGGCGCGTTCGCCGAGTTCGGCGAACAGATCCTCGAATGTCTTCACGGCCAGCGATTGTTTCACGGGCCAGCGAGCAAAGTCACCTCGGTTTCGCCCGGCGGCGAGCTACTGATCGAAGCCGCCGAGTGTCAATCGCAGCGCGTCTTCCAGCTGGACGTGGAACGGCGAAATCATGCCCGCGTTCGGGGTGAGCCACAGATCCAGCACGAATTTGACTGTGGCCAAACTACTGTGGACCAACAGGGCAGGCCGGATGTCGGCCCCCGCATCCGCGGCGGCCGCGATCCCCATGCGGGCCGCCACCAGCTCGACCAATTTCCGGTGATCGCTTTCGCTTACCAACATCGATTTGCTCAGCAGGTGGGGCGCACTGGCCACCGCGCGTTGCCAGGTGATCAGGTTATCGAGGTCGTCGACGTCCCGGGCATAGGCGACAAACAGCTGAATGAGCGCCTCGACCGCTGATTCCTCCGCAGGCCGGGAGCTGTAGGAGTCGACGATCTCGCTGACTGCCTGCCGAATGGGATCGATCAGCAGACCCTCTTTAGTCGGAGCATGCCGGAAATACGTGCTGATGGAGATACCCAACGCCGCGGCGATGTCCTCCGTCGTCACGGCGTCGAATCCCCGCTCGGCGAAGAGCTGGTATGCCGTCTGCTGGATCTGCGTGAGCAGCTCGGCCCGGCGTCGGTCCCGAAGCGATCCAGTGTTTGCTGAGGACATGTCATCACCTTCGTCGATCCGACATTCCAACGCAACGCACCGCCCGAGTGACGGTGTTGAGATGAGTGACTCTACACTATTGAAAGTGCCTATCATTTAGTCTACTGTGATGTGGCACACACCGAGAACTGCAGTTCACGGAGCCTGGTGGCACTACCTTAAGCAGGATGCGGTCAGGGCATCTGGGTCGGCATTCGGATATCTCCGTCCTGCACTGGTGTACTTGTTGGTGGGGGGAGCGCCAATGAATGCAGTGGCTGGTGCGCGGTGACTGGCAGCTCTAGTTTGCTGAGCAGACTAGCGGCCGCGCCTCGATGACGAGTCGGCAAGACGGCGTCATCGCCATCCAGAAGTGGTCGGTCGGATACGTCAGGCGGCATCCGATCGCCTCGTTGACGACGGTCGGCGAACAGTTCGTCCTCGGTGTGCGCACCATTCAGTACTTTTTTGTCGACCTGGTGACCGGCCGATTCCAATGGCAGGAATTTGTTCGCCAGGGGGCGTTCATGGCGGGCACCGCGGTGTTGCCGACGATTCTGGTGTCCCTGCCGATCAGCGTCACCCTGTCCATCCAATTCGCCCTGCTCGCCGGACAGGTGGGCGCCACCTCGCTGGCCGGAGCCGCCAGCGGACTCGCGGTCATCCGGCAAGGCGCCTCATTGGTCGCCGCCGTCCTGATGGCCTCCGCCGTCGGGTCGGCGATCACCGCCGATCTCGGCTCGCGCACCATGCGTGAGGAAACCGATGCGATGGAGGTGATGGGCGTCTCGGTGATCCGGCGTCTGGTGGTGCCGCGCTTTGCCGCGGCCATCATGATCGGCGTCGCGCTCACCGGGGTGGTGTGCTTCGTCGGATTCTTCGCGAGCTATATGTTCAACGTCTACTTCCAAAACGGCGCACCCGGCAGCTTCGTCTCGACGTTCGCCTCGTTCGCCACGACCGACGACATGGTCTTGGCGTTGGTGAAGGCGGTGATCTTCGGCGCCATCGTGGCGGTGGTGTCGGCGCAGAAGGGCTTGGCCACTGTCGGCGGCCCGACAGGAGTCGCGAATTCGGTGAATGCCGCTGTTGTCGAAGCGATTCTGCTGCTCATGATCGTCAACGTCGCGATCAGCCAGCTTTACATCATGCTGTCGCCAAGGACGGGGCTATGATGTGACGGTCGCCGTCTATCGACCATTCGCCCCGCTGACCGTTCCGATTGTCGCGCTGTGTCAGCGGGCCGCGGTACCGGTCATCCGCCTCGGTCACCTGTTGGTCTTTTTCATCCGCGCGCTGGCCGGTGTGCCGCTCGCGTTGCGGCAGTACCGCGGTGAGTTCCTGCGCCTGCTATCGAATATCACCTGGGGCAACGGCTCGATCGTGGTGGGCGGCGGGACGGCCGGTGTCGCCGTCGTCCTCGGCATGACGGTCGGCGCGCTGGTCGGTATCGAGGGTTACAACTTCCTGGATCTGTTGGGGCTGGGCCCCGCCACCGGTTTCGTCTCCTCGTTGGTCAACACTCGGGAGTTGGCACCGCTGATGGCCTCGCTGGCCTTCGCCATGCAGGGCGGCTGCCGCTTCACCGCCCAGCTGGGGTCGATGCGGATCGCCGAGGAAATCGACGCCCTGGAATCGATCGCCATCCGCCCAATTCCTTATTTGGTGACGACGCGGCTGGTCGCGTCGGTGGCGGCCATCGTCCCGCTGTACGTGGCGTGCCTGGCTATCGGATATCTGACCACTCAGATCGTGGTGGGCATCAGCAGCGGCGGTTCGACGGGTTCTTACCTGCACTACTTCACGCTGATGCTGGCCGGCCAGGACATCCTTTACTCGTTGATCAAGGCCGTCATCTTCGTGTGGATCGCGTCGACAATCCAGTGCTACTACGGCTATTACGCGACGGGCGGACCGGAGGGGGTCGGCGTCGCCGCGGGGCACGGCATGCGGGCCAGCATCACCATCGTGATCATCGTGAACATGTTGCTCACCATGGCCTTGTGGGGCGTGGACTCCGGCGCAAGGTTCGGTGGTTGAGTTGACGCGGCAGCCGAATCTGCTCGAGGTGGACGGGCGGGGGCCCTCGAACCGGCAACTGCTCGCCATCGGAGTGGCGGTGCTGGTGGTCGCGTCCCTGCTGACCGTCGCGATGGTGGCCAAGTCCACCGGCCGGCTCAACGACTACGTGCGGGTGGTCGCCGATCTGGTCAACGTCGGCGACGGCCTGCCGCAGAAATCCGACGTCAAGTATCACGGCGTGCTCGTCGGGATGGTCGACGACGTCGTCCCCGCCTCCTACGGCCAACCCAACCACGTCCACATCAATCTCAAAGGCGAATACGCCCAATCGATTCCGGCCTCGGTCACCGCACGGGTGGTGCCTAGCAATGTGTTCGCCGTGTCGTCGGTGCAACTGGTGGGCAACGGTGCCGGCGGTTCCGGTTCGCCGATCAAGGCGGGCGCCCACATTCCGGAAGACACCCGGCTCCCGACCGTGTTGTTCCAGACGACCGTCAGCAAGCTGCGCGACTTGCTAGCCGCCGTCGGACGGGGACGCGACGACCGATCCTTGGGCGTCCTAGCCGCGCTCGGCGCCGCCACCGATCACCGGCGCGGCGCGCTGCTAACCGCCGGAGCTCAACTGAATCGCCTTCTGGATCGGCTTAATTCGATCGTCGGCACCGACACCGGCCCGTCGACTCTGTCCGCGCTGATCGACGCCGCAAGCGGCCTGGCACAGACCGCACCCGATCTTCTGGACGCCTTGCATCAGGCGGTCGAACCGATGCAGACCTTCGCCGAGACGCGAGAACAGTTGGTATCGCTATTGTCTGGTGCCGACTACACGCTGAACACGACGCGGACGTCGTTCGACCATCACATCGATCAGCTGATCAGGATCACCACCGATTTCACCCCGGTGCTCGGCGTCCTGGCGATCAAGTCCAACAACTTCGTGCCCGCCGTCACCAAACTGGACAACCTGGCCAACCGGTTCATGGACGAGGTCTGGGTGCCGGGACAAGACGTCGGCAACATGCGGGCCATGCTGACCTTCACCCCCAGCTCCACCTACACCCGCGCGGACTGCCCGCACTACGGCGAGCTGAAGGGGCCTAGCTGCTTCACCGCACCGCTGATCCCGGTGCGGCCGGACTTGCCGGAAGTGCTGCTGCCGCAGAACTACCAGCCACCCAAGGATCTCGCGCCGCCCCCGGGAACCGTCATCGGGCCGAACGGAAACCTGGTCGCGGTCGGTCCGCCGCTGATCAACCCGAACCCGAACCTGACCGATCCCAATCCCCCACTGGCACCTGGGATCACACCGTCGCCGCCGGTGCCGGGCAGTGCGAACCCCGACAACCCATCGCCGGGGGCCCCCGCAACTCCGGCACCGAACGCACCGTGGGTGCCGCCGGTGGCGCCGAAAGCCCCCTGGATACCGCAATCGTCGTACCGGGGCACCTTCGGCGGCAACGTGGGACCCGTCGGCAGTCAATACGAACGAAACATGTTGACGGTGATTACCGGCCAGCCCGCCAACGACGCCACCGCCCTGTTGCTGGGTCCGGTCGCCCGCGGTACCACCGTTTCCCTAAAGCAGGAACCGAAACCCGCTGTGGGAGAAACGAAATGAGATTTCGGGCGCCGCTGATCGGCCTCATCTTGTTCATGGTCGCCGCGTTGACGCTCACCTGGCTGGTGTACGTGAGCCTACGCCGCGACGTCGCCGGCGACACCGCCAAGTATTCGGCGCTGTTCACCGATGTCTACGGGCTGCGCGAAGGCGATGACGTTCGGATGGCCGGCGTGCGGGTCGGCCGCGTGGAAAGCGTCGAGCTGGACGGGAAGCTGGCGCGCGTCGCGTTCCTGGTGCAAACCGATCAGCACCTGTACGGCAACACCATCGCCTCGGTGACCTACCAGAACATCGTCGGGCAGCGATACCTCGGCTTGTCGCTGGGCCCAGAAGGCAGTCAAAGCGTGCTGCCGCCGGGCAGCACCCTGCCGCTGGCACGCACCGAACCATCCTTTGACGTTACGGCACTACTCAACGGCTACGAGCCGCTGTTCAGCCTGCTCAACCCGCAGGATGCCGACAATCTCACCAAGGGCATCATTGCGTCACTGCAGGGCGACACCACGTCCTTGGCGACGCTGATCAGCCAAACATCAACGCTCACCGAGACGTTCGCCGGCAGAGACCAGGCGCTGGGTAATGTCATCACCGACCTCAACAAGGTGGTCGGCAACCTTGCTCGACAGAACGAGAATCTCGATGGGGTCATCACCCAAACGCGTGCGGTGATCGATCAGCTCGACCGACGGCGTCCCGAGCTGGTGTCCTCGGTGGGCGCATTGTCCCGGGTGATGGGCCGGCTTTCGACCTCGGCCACCGGCGTCTATCCCGCGCTGCGCGAATTCATCGACCGTAAACCCGGCGTGGGTAGGCACCTGATGGACGTCGAGCCGCAGGTGGCATTCTTCGGCGACAACATCCCGCTGCTGTTGAAAGGGCTTGTCCGAGTGGGCAACGGCGGCGCCTACGGCAACGCCTACGTGTGCGACGTGAACTTCCTGGGCTTCTTCCCCGGCCTCAATGACGTCGTCCCGATCATCGTCGCCGCCGCCACCCCGGGCAACAAGACTTGGCACACACCGCGATGCAGGAGTACCGCCGGTGGCTGATTCGAAGAGGCGCCCGCTGGAAAGCTACAACAAGACGTGGCTCGGGTTCATCGCCGTCGTCGCGGTGGCAGTGGTGATCGGAGCCATGCTGGCGGTGCACACCCTCGGGGCCGGATACCGCCACTACACCGCGGAATTCCTGCAGGCGGCTTCGCTGCGCCCGGGAAACCCGGTGGTGGTCGCGGGCATTCCGGTGGGCGAGGTCAGCAGCATGAAGCTCGACGGCGATCACGTCGAGGCGGGCCTGAAGATTCGCGACGACATCGTGCTGGGCAAGGACTCGCGGGCCGAGATCAAGGTCGCCACCATCCTGGGATCACGCTACCTGTCGCTGCAACCCAACGGCCCGGCTAGCCTGCCGCACAACACCTTTGATCTGTCGCACACCGACGTCCCCTACGACCTGCAGTCGGCATTGCAGGATGCCACGACGACGTTCGAACAGGTCGACTCCGACCGGTTCGCGCAATCGCTGGCGGTGCTGGGCAAGCAGCTCGAAGGCCTGCCGGCGGTGGTGCCGCAAGCGATGGACAACATTGCCTCGCTGTCGTCCATCATCGCGGTTCGCCGCGACCAATTGGGCCAGCTGCTGGTCAGCACCGAACGGGTGACCAACACGCTGCGCCGCCAACAGGCCGGCGTCGGCAATCTCATCAACCAGGGACAGGACCTGTTGGGCCAGTTCGTCGCGCGGCGCGTCGTGTTCCACGCCATGATGCAATCGCTGACCAACTTGGTCGACACGATGGGTCAGATCGTCGTCAACGACCGCGCCGGCCTGGACTCGCTGATCAACGACATGCGGGACTTCACCGCCATGATGGCCCAACACGATGACCTGCTGGCCAACCTGCTGCAGATCAGTCCTATTTTCTTCCGTGAGGCGGCCAACCTCACCGGCGACGGCAACGCGGTGAACTTCAACGCCAGCAACGTCCCACTCATCGACTCCTGGATGTGCGCGATCAGTGGGCGCGCCAAGCAGTTCGGCATGATCCAGTACTTCAAGGACTGCCAATGAGGGCGCCACGGATCCGGTCCAAAGTGCTGGCCTTCGGCGCGGCCGTGGCGGTGCTGGCGACGGTACTCGGCGCCAGCTGGTGGTACCTGGGTTCCGGACCGGAGGTGATCTCCGTGACGGCCCAATTCGACAGCGCCTCAGGACTTTACGAGGGAAACGTGGTGGCGGTACTGGGAATGCCGGTGGGCAAGATCACCAAGATCACCGCAAAGGGCCCCTACGTCGAGGTCGAGTTCACCGTCGACCGGCACGTCAAGATTCCCGCCACCGCGCAGGCCGTCACCGTCTCCACGTCCATCCTCACCGACCGACAGATCGAACTCACACCGCCATACCGCGGCGGTCCGGTGCTGCAAGACCACGACACCATCGGGCTAGCGCGCACCAAGACGCCCGTCGAATTCAGCCGCGTGCTCGACGTTCTCGACAAGGTGACTAAGTCGCTCGAGGGCGACGGCCACGGCGGCGGCCCGGTCGCCGACGTGCTCAACAACGGCACCAAGGTGGTGGCGGGCAACGGGGAGCGGATCAAATCGGCGCTCGACGAGCTGTCCAAGGCGCTGCGCCTGTCCAGCGACAGCGGCGCGGCGACGCGTGAGCAGATCACCACGATCGTCAAGAACGTCAGCACGTTGTTCGACGCGATCGCCGCCAATGACGCCAAGCTGCGTGAATTCGCCTCCACCATCCACCAAGTCAGCCAGATCATGGCCGACGAGGACATCGGCGGTGGCAGCACCGGCCGCAAGCTCGACCAGCTGATCCAGCGTGCCGGTGAGCTGCTGGACGCCAATCGCGACGCCATCAAGCAGTCCGTCGGCCACGGCAACAGCCTGTTGCAGGTGGTCACCGACCAGCGCCGCGACCTCGCCGAGCTGCTGGACGTGGCGCCGATGCTGGCCGACAACGCCTACAACATGATCGACCGCGCCAACGGGGCCGTGCGGGCACGCTTCCTGACCGACCGATTGCTCTTCGACAGCCAGTACACGAAGGAAATCTGCAACTTGATGGGTCTGCGCCAACTCGGCTGCAGCACCGGCACAATCCAGGACTTCGGCCCCGACTTCGGCTTGACCTATGTGCTGGACGGCATGGCCGCAATGGGGCAGAAATGATCACCGGCCACGCCCGGGCTGTGCTGGCCATGGCGGCCGCCACGCTGATCACGTCGGGATGCGCCACCAACGGCCTTGCCAGCCTGCCTCTTCCGGCGCCCGGCCTGGGCTCGGGCGGGTACGCCTTGACCGCGGTGTTCGCCAACGCGCTCAACCTTCCGATGAACGCGAAGGTCAAACTCGCCGGCGCCGACGTGGGACAGGTCGAATCGATGCGCGCCCGCAACTACACCGCGGTCACCACGCTGCGGATCCGCGACGGTGTGCTGCTGCCGCGTGGCAGCACCGCCGAATTACGCACCGCCACACCCCTCGGTGACGTGTTCGTGGCCTTGAAGCCACCCGCCGACGATCCCGCCGACATGCCGGTCCTGCACGACGGCGACACCATCGGCCTGGACTCGACCGCGGCGGCGGCGACCGTCGAGTCGGTGCTGAGCTCGGCGGCGGTCTTGGTCAACGGCGGCGCCGTCCGTAACTTCACCAACATCATCAACGGATTCGGCAAGGCCACCGGCGACCAGGGCCAGGCCTTCGGCGAGCTGATTCGCAAATCCAATCAACTGGTCGGCACGCTCGACAGCCGCTCGGACCAGATCTCGGGTGCGTTGGCCCAATTGTCCCGGCTGTCAGACCAACTCGACGCCAAGGACACCACCATCGCCGAACTGATGACGGCGGCCCGGCCCGCCACCGCGACGCTGGCCGACAACAGCACCGAGCTGGCCAACCTGGCGGTGCAGGCCGGCGCCACCGCCCGGCTGCTGGCCAGGTTCCCGTCGATCGGGGGTACCGACACCAGCGGGCGCAGCCTGATCCGGGACCTGAACACGATCGCCGGTGCCGCCAACGATGTCGTGATCAGCCCGGACACCAGCTTCTACGCCGTGAACCGGCTGATTCCCCCGTTAGTGAAATCGACTGCAGGAAGCGCTATTTCGGTGCATGTCGGCGTCGATAAGCTGATCTTGGGGTCCCTTCCCGACATCGGATACCCCGGTGACATCGGGCTGCACGGACCCCACCACTACAACGTGAATCTGCTCGTCGGCACGTTGAAGTACACGCTATGGCGGCTACAAGAGCGTGTGGTCGGCCGCGGACCCAACTCGCCGCAGGTTCCGGTCATTCCGGACCCGGACATCCCGGGGCAAATCGACGTCGCCCCCGGCCCTCCGCCGCCGGGCCCAGTGCCGGGACCGCCATGATCGACGACATCGCCAGCGCGGTGGTCCGAGCGGTGCGGGCCGCTCATCGCCAACAGGTTTGGCTGTCAGTGGCCGGCCTGGTGCTGACCCTGGTGGTCGGCTCCGCGTATCTGTTGATCGGCGCCCTGCGGGTGACTCCGTTCGCCTCGTCGTACCGGGTCACCGTGCAGCTGCCCGATTCCGGCGGGCTACTCCCCAATCAGGATGTCGCGTTGCGCGGCGTGCGTATCGGTCGTGTGGAGTCGTTGCAGATCACCCCTACCGGGGTCAACGCGATCGCCAACATCACTTCGCAGGTCCGCATCCCGGCCAACAGCGTCGTGCACGTGTCGGCGCTGTCGCCCGCGGGCGAGCAGTACATCAACTTCGAAGCCGACTCCGACGCCGGGCCGTACCTCCACGACGGCAGCCGCATCGGTCTGGACCACGCTACCGTGCCGGTCAGCTTGGCGCGGTTGCTCGGTGACGCCGACGGCCTGCTCTCCCAGGTCGATCCCCGCAAGATCGAGCTGATCAAGAAGGAGTTAAGCCTGGGCAAGGAGGGCCCGAGCAAGTTGGCCTCGATCGTGGACGGCGGCACCTTCCTGTTGTCGACGCTCGATTCGGTGCTCCCCGAGACCACCAGCATCATCAAAACCAGCCGGGTGGTCCTGACCCTGGCGACCGACAAGAACGCCGGTTTAGCAGCCACCGCAACCGAACTCGACCACACCCTGTCCGGCATCGCCCGGATGCAGGCCGGTTACCGGCGGCTGACCGCGCAGACGCCGCGTACCTTGGCGGCGATCGACAACTTATTCTCCGACAATTCCGACACCATGGTCCAGCTGCTGGGCAGCATGGCCACCCTGTCGCAGCTGCTCTACCTGCGGGTACCGGCGCTCAATGCGCTGTTTCCCGACTATCGCGGGTCGGTGCTGGATGCGGTGGCGAGCGCCTTCCACGACCACGGCGTCTGGGCGATCGCCGACCTCTACCCCCGCTACGTCTGCGACTACGGAACGCCCGCGCATGCACCGTCGGCCGCCGACTACTACGAGCCGTTCCTGTACACCTACTGCCGCGACGACGACCCTGCCGTCTCGATCCGTGGCGCCAAGAACGCGCCCCGTCCCGCCGGCGACGACACGGCCGGACCACCGCCGGGGGCGGACCTCGGTCGCCGGACCGATCCAACACCCAAGGGCCGGTTGACGATTCCCACTCCCTACGGCGGACCGCCGCTGCCGATCGAACCGCCGCACTAAGACCACCGTATGGTCGGAACGAGGAAAACACCGTGACCGCTACATCCCAGGAAGTTGGCGAGGCCGAAATGCCAGAAGCGCCGCGCGCAGATGCCGAACCCGAAGATGTCGACGAAACCGGCGGCGCCGACAACCAGGACGCCGAGGGGGCCGCCGAATCGGTGGACGCCGCCGGCACCGAGGACGCCACGAACGAGGACGCCACCGACGATGACGATATTCCGTTCGGCCGCAGCGAGAAGAAAAAGACGAGCCTGCGTAACCGGCCATGGGGCCGGTACCTGCGCCGCAGCCTGCTTCCGCTGCTGCTGGCTGCCTCCCTCGCCGTCAACGGATTCCTCGGTTGGCAACAGTGGCAACAACATCGCGTGAAAGAGGCGGGGCGCCAGGCCCAGCAAGCCGCGATCGCCTACGCGCAGGTACTCACCAGCATCGATTCCAACAAGGTCGACGAGAATTTCCGCCAGGTGCTCGATGGCGCGACCGGCGAGTTCAAAGACATGTACACCCAATCCAGCGTGCAACTGCGCCAATTGCTGATCGACAACAAGGCCACCGCCCACGGGGTGGTGGTGGACTCGGCAATCCAATCGGAATCCACGAATAAGGTTGTGGTGCTTGTCTTTATCGATCAGACCGTAACCAATAGCCAGGCGCCTGACCCGCGCATCGACCGCAGCCGGATCAAGATGACCATGGAGCTGGTCGACGGCCGCTGGCGGGCAAGCAAGGTGCAGTTGCTGTGATGCCCCGGCTCTTGGCGACGATCGTATTAGCCGTCACCGCAACACTTCCCAGCGCAGTCCTCGCGCACGCGTCGGCGCCGTCGTTCTGTGGCGAGCTCGGTGGCGACTGGGACGGGCAATACTGCCACACCACGGTGACCTCGGAACGCAACGCCGTCCGCGACATCAAGGTCGCGTTGCCCGCCGAGCTTATCGACGACCCGACCACCGGCACCGTGGTGCGCGACTATCTGCGCACCCTGGTAAACAACTGGCGCACCGCCAACGCGCACATGGCCGCCGACAGCTACGGCGAGGAGAACTATCAGGTCTTCCGGCACGGCAATCTGCTCAGCGCGGTCTTCCACGAGGACTACCACGCCGACGGTCCGCAACCCAACAACGCCTACCGCACCTTCACCTTCGATATGGCCAGCGGCAAGCGGGTCCGGCTGGCGGATCTGACGACGTCGAACCCGCTGACCGCGATCCCCCCACTGGCCCAGCCGTTCATCCAAACCGCCCTCGATCAGGCGCCACCGCCACACGATCCGGGGACCTACCCGTTCCTGGTGGACCGCTGGACCCCGGACAAGGTGTACTCCGGGGCGTACAAGGCGTGGGCCCTGACTCCCGACGAGTTGATCCTCTACATGCCGGACTACCCCGTCGCCCACGACGAGCCCATCAACTTCTCGCCCGGGCTGCCGCAGTGGTTCATGGACGGCGGCGCCGTGCAGGCGCACATCCCGCTCTCGGCCCTCGGTTCCGTGCTGCGCCTGTAGGCCCGAGGCCACCCCGAGCGCCGCGTACAGTGGGTGAGGGTAATTAATTGACCTAACTAACGCGGCAGCGTGGCGAAAGGACGATGGCATGGCGCGCACCGACAACGACACCTGGGATCTGGCATCCAGCGTGGGTGCGACCGCAACCGCGGTCGCGGCCTCGCGCGCCATGGCGTCCCAGGGACCGGATCGGCTGCTCAATGACCCGTGGGCCGATCCCCTGGTGCGGGCGGTGGGGATCGACACCTTCGTCAAGCTGATCGACGGCGAACTGGGCGACAACGAGGACCCGGTATTGAACCGGCAGGCGATGAACGAGCAGATCACCGTGCGCACTCGGTTCTTCGATGACTTCTTTGTGCACGCCGCCGAGGCGGGTATCCGCCAGGCGGTCATCCTGGCGTCGGGTCTGGACACCCGGGCCTACCGGTTGCCGTGGCCGGCGGAGACCGTCGTCTACGAGATAGACCAACCCGGCGTAATCGACTTCAAAACCCGCACCCTGGCCGACCTGGGCGCCCAGCCGCCCGCACAGCGCCGCACCGTCGCGATCGATCTGCGCGACGACTGGCCCGCCGCCCTGGTCGGGGCCGAGTTCGACCCGCATCAGCCCACCGCGTGGAGCGCCGAGGGATTGCTGGTGTACCTGCCGCCGGAGGCCCAGGACCGCTTGTTCGACAACGTCACCGCGCTGTCGGCGCCGGGGAGCCGCATCGCCTGCGAACACCTGGATTTCCGCAGCATTCCGGCGGATTGGGCGCAGCGGCTGACCGAACGGTCGCGGCGCATCGGCTCCAATATCAATCTCGCCGAGTTGTTCTACACCGGCGACCGCAACACCCCCGGGGAATACCTCACCACGCATGGCTGGCAGGTCGACATCACGAACACCGAACAGGCATACGCGGCCAACGGTTTTCAGGTACCGCAGGACGAGCTTGCGTCATTTGGCGACGCGTCGGGCTACCTGACCGCGGTGCTGCGCTAACGCCGGTCGGGCCGTCGGCGCCGAACGCGCCGGTGTAACAACAGGCGCCGCGGGTACACCCCGACCGTGAAGCCAGTATCCGAGGACCTCCGTCGACTCGCCAAAGCCCATGGGGTGGCGACCTTTTACCGCAACGAACGGCGTGAGCCGGTAGAGGTCGACGCCGACGTCGTGGTCAAGGTGCTGACTCTGCTCGAAGTCCCGGCCGCCACCGAAGCCGAGCGCCGCGACGAGTTGGCCAAGTTGGCCGACCGGGACGCTGTGCTGGCGCCGACGGTGGCTACTCGGCTGGACGGCCGGCCGCGGCCGTTTCCCGGCGTCGTGGGATTGGTCGGTGAGGATGGCGCCGAGCGCGAACTGCGCGACGAGCTGCCCGCGGATCTGTCACCTGGCTGGTATCGGCTGCATACCCGCGACGGCCAGGAAGTCACCCTGGTGTCGGCCCCCCGTCAGGTACCGCAGCCGTCGGCCACCTGGGGATGGATGCTGCAGCTGTACGCGCTGCGCTCCGGACAGTCGTGGGGCATCGGGGATTTGGGCGACCTACGCGAATTCTTGCGTTGGACCGCGGGCGAGCACGGCGCGGGTGCGATATTGCTCAACCCGCTCAACGCGCCCGGCCCGACCCACCCGGTGCAGCCCTCGCCCTACACGCCGTCCAGCAGACGATTCGCCAACCCGCTGGCGCTGCACATCGAGGACGTCGACGCCTACCGCCGGGCCGACCCCGCGACCCGCGCGGAAGTGGACGCGCTACGCGTCGCGCCGGACACCGATCGAATCGACCACGACCTCGTCTGGGCCGCGAAGCGAGCGGCACTGGAAGTGCTGTGGCGGCAGGACGGCCGCCCCTGCCCGGTGGACGATTCATCCTCGACCCGGAGCCTGCGCGACTGGGCTACCTACTGCGCCCTGGCCGAGCGACATGGCGGTCGCTGGTCGCGATGGCCGACACCGTTACGAAAGGTCAACGGCGAAGCCGTGATTGAGGCCCGCGCGGAGCTGGCGCCGAGAATCGCATTCCACGCGTGGGTGCAGCAGCAGTGCGCCCGGCAGCTCGGCGCTGTGCGCGATGCGGCCCGCGACGCCGGTATGCCGCTCGGCATCCTGCACGACCTGCCGGTGGGCGTCGACGCCGACGGAGCCGACGCGTGGGCGCTGGCCGATGTGCTGGCCGCCGGGGTCCATGTCGGTGCGCCGCCCGACAATTTCACCCCGCGCGGCCAGGACTGGGGACTACCGCCCTGGCGGCCCGACCGCCTCGCCGACACCGGATACGCGGCGTTGCGAGAAATGCTGCGCGCCAACTTCGCTCATGCCGATGGGTTGCGCATCGACCACGTCGCCGGCCTGTGGCGCCTGTGGTGGATCCCGCCCGGCGACAGTCCAGACCGGGGCACCTATGTACATTACGACGCCGACGTCATGCTCGCGGTGCTGGCGCTGGAAGCACACCGAGCCAACGCGACCGTGGTCGGTGAAGACTTGGGCACCGTCGAGCCCGAGGTCACAAAAGCCTTGGGCGACAACGGCATGCTGGGTTGCGCGGTGTCCTGGTTCACCCGCGACGAGTCAGCACCCGACGAGCCGTTGCTGCCCGCCGCCAACTGGCCCGCGCGAGCGGCCGCCAGCCTGTCCACACACGACCTGCCCACGGCGGCCGGATTCCTGCGCGGCGAACACGTGCGGGTGCGCGCGCAGTTGGGCCTGCTCGACGACGTGCCCGCCGAGAAAGCTTCGGCCGACGCGCAAAGAGCGGAGTGGCTGGACTTGTTGCGTTCCGAAGGGCTATTACCGCCCGAT
Organism: Mycobacterium simiae; assembly: GCF_010727605.1. Taxonomy (NCBI): domain Bacteria; kingdom Bacillati; phylum Actinomycetota; class Actinomycetes; order Mycobacteriales; family Mycobacteriaceae; genus Mycobacterium; species Mycobacterium simiae. Next base: position 5,006,487 of record NZ_AP022568.1, on the reverse strand, counting down.
CCCGACGAGGCCGCCGTCATTACCGCGATGCACCGCTTCTTGGCGTCGACTCCCAGTCGGCTGAAACTGATCTCGCCTTACGACGTCCTGGCCGAGCCGCGACAGCCGAATCTGCCCGGCACCATCGACGAGTATCCGAATTGGCGGCTGCCGCTGCCGACAACGCTGGAAGGACTGCGCACCGACCCGCGAGTCGCCGAGATCACCGCCATCTTCCGGGCGAGCGGTTGATCAGTTGGCCTGCCGCCGACGCAGGTCAATGGAGATCACCTCGGCGATGTGCTCGCTGTGTTCGGTGGCGGCGCCGCCGTCATCGGTCACCACGCTGCTGCGCCGCGCCGACCAGCGCACGCGCCCCGCCAATTCGTGGTAATCCCAGGCTAAGTCGGCGGCTTCGCGCTTGGCGCGGCCGGCCGCCGTGTGCAGCAGCCCGACGATGCGCCGGACACGCAGCGCCGTGACATTGACAGCCTCGACCGCGAAAACGGCGATCCGACTCACCTCTGCCTCAAGCATGACACCCTCCCCAGAATGCCTACCGAGTCTAGCCGTTCGGGGGCCGCGATCTCGGGACGGCTAACCACGGCGCCGGGCTGTCAGTCCTCCGGGTTGTAGCCGAGGTTGGGGGCAAGCCAGCGCTCGGCTTCGGCCAGGGTCCAGCCCTTACGCTTGGCATAATCGGCAACCTGGTCCTGGGCCAGCCGGCCAACCACGAAGTACTGCGACTGCGGATGCGAGAAGTACCAGCCGCTGACGGCGGCACCGGGCCACATCGCCATCGACTCGGTGAGCTCGATACCGGTGCGCTCCTTGACGTCCATCAGCTTCCACAGCGTCACCTTCTCGGTGTGCTCCGGGCAGGCGGGGTAGCCGGGAGCCGGGCGGATTCCGACGTACTTCTCCCCGATGAGCGCCTCGTTGTCCAAGTGCTCCTGCGGCTGATATCCCCAAAACTCCTTGCGGACCCGTTCGTGCATCCGTTCGGCGAACGCCTCGGCCAGCCGGTCGGCCACCGACTCCAGCAGGATCGCGCTGTAGTCGTCGAGGGCCGCCTTGAACTCCGCGATCTTTTCCTGACTCCCCAGGCCGGCGGTGACGGCGAAGGCACCGACGTAGTCGGCCAGGCCGGTCTCCTTGGGCGCGATGAAGTCACCCAGCGACCGGTTCGGGATCCCCTCGCGGTGCTCGCCCTGCTGACGCAGGTTGTGCAGCGTGGTCAGCACCTCGGTACGGGTGTCGTCGGTATAGACCTCGATGTCTTCACAGCCCGGGCCGACGGCGTTGGCCGGGAAGAACCCGATCACCGCGTTGGCAGTCAGCCACTTCTCCTTGATCAGGGTGTCGAGCATCTCCTGGGCGTCGTCGTAGAGCTTGCGCGCCGCCTCACCGGTGGCGGGGTTGTTCAGAATGTCCGGGAAGCGTCCCTTCATCTCCCAGGCGTTGAAGAACGGCTGCCAGTCGATGTACTCGCGCAGCTCTTCCAGGTCGTAGTGGGAGAATTCCCGCACGCCGAGCCCCTGCGCGGGCACCGGCGGCGTGTAGCCGTCCCAGTCGATCGGCGTCCGGTTCGCGCGGGCCTTCTCCAGCGTCAGCATCGGCCGCTCGTTCTTCTGCGCGTGCCGTTCGCGCAGCGACGCGTAGTCCTTCTCGGTGGCCTCCAGCAAGGCCGGCCGCTGCTTGTCGTCGAGCAGCGCGGCGGCGACCGGCACCGAACGGGACGCGTCCTTGACCCACACCACCGGACCGCTGCGACGCGGCGATATCTTCACGGCCGTGTGGGCGCGCGAGGTGGTTGCACCGCCAATCAGCAGCGGGATCTGCAGCCCCTCGCGTTCCATCTCGACGGCGAAGTTAGACATCTCGTCCAGCGACGGGGTGATCAGCCCGGACAGCCCGATGATGTCGGCGTCGTGCTCCTTCGCCGCGTCCAGGATCTTCTGGGCCGGCACCATCACGCCGAGGTCGATCACCTCAAAGTTGTTGCACTGCAGGACAACCCCGACGATGTTCTTGCCGATGTCATGGACGTCGCCCTTCACCGTCGCCATCACGATGGTGCCGTTGGTGTCCTTCGAGGCGGCCGTCCCGTTCTGCTCCTTCTCCGCCTCGATGAACGGCAGCAGGTACGCGACGGCTTTCTTCATCACCCGGGCCGACTTCACCACCTGGGGCAGGAACATCTTGCCGGAGCCGAACAGGTCGCCGACGACGTTCATGCCGTCCATCAGCGGGCCCTCGATCACCTCGATCGGCCGGCCGCCCGCGGCGGCGATCTCGGCGCGCAACTCCTCGGTGTCTTCGTCGACGTGCGCGTCGATGCCCTTGACCAAAGCGTGCGTGATCCGCTCGCGGACCGGCAGGCCGCGCCACTCGGCCGCCTGCGGGTCTCCGTCTTTTCCGGCGCCTTGCCCGGACTGGTTGAACCGTTCGGCGATCTCCAGCAACCGTTCGGCCGCGTCCTCGCGCCGGTTCAGCACCACGTCCTCGATGCGGTCCCGCAGCTCCGGGTCGATCGAGTCGTAGGGCACCAGCGCACCGGCGTTGACGATGCCCATGTCCAGGCCGGCCTTGATGGCGTGGAACAGGAACACCGCGTGAATCGCCTCGCGGACGGGGTTGTTGCCGCGGAACGAGAACGACACGTTCGAGATGCCGCCGGAGATGTGCACCCCGGGCAGGTTCTCCTTGATCCACGCGCACGCCTCGATGAAGTCGATGCCGTAGGTGGCGTGCTCCTCGATGCCGGTCGCCAGCGCGAAGCAGTTCGGGTCGAAGATGATGTCCTCGGGCGGAAACCCGACCTCTTCGGTCAGGATCCGGTAGGCGCGACCGCAGATTTCTTTGCGGCGCTCCAGGTTGTCGGCCTGGCCCTGCTCGTCGAATGCCATCACGACCACGGCGGCGCCGTATTTGCGGCACAGCCGCGCCTCGCGGACGAACTTTTCCTCGCCCTCCTTCATGGAGATCGAGTTGACGATCGGCTTGCCCTGCACGTTCTTCAGGCCGGCCTCGATGACTTCCCATTTGGAGGAGTCGATCATCACCGGGACACGGCTGATGTCGGGCTCGGCCGCGATCAGCTTGGTGAACCGGTCCATCGCGGCGACGCCGTCGATCATGCCCTCGTCCATGTTGATGTCGATGACCTGCGCGCCGACCTCGACCTGCTGCAGGGCGACCGACAGCGCGGTGTCGTAGTCCTCGGCCTTGATCAGGTTGCGGAACCGGGCCGAACCGGTGATGTTGGTGCGCTCACCGATGTTCACGAACAGGGAGTTGTCGTCGATGTTGAGCGACTCCAGGCCCGACAGGCGGGTGGCCACCGGGATCTCCGGCACCTGGCGCGGCGGCTTGCCCGCAACGGCCTTAGCGATCTCGGCGATGTGCGCCGGCGTCGTTCCGCAACACCCGCCGACGAGGTTGACGAAGCCGGCGTCGGCGAACTCGGCGACATAGCCGGCCTGGCGGGTCGGGAACTCGTCGTACTCGCCGAAGGCATTGGGTAGGCCCGCGTTCGGGTAGCAGGAAACGAACGTATCCGCGATCCGAGACATCTCGGCGATGTAGGGCCGCATCTCCGGCGCGCCCAGCGCGCAGTTCAGGCCGACCGCGAGCGGCTTGGCATGTCGAATCGAGTTCCAGAAGGCCTCGGTGACCTGCCCGGAAAGTGTCCGCCCGGAAGCGTCGGTGATGGTGCCGGAGATGATCACCGGCCAGCGGCGGCCGCGCTCCTCGAACAACGTCTCGATCGCGAACACGGCGGCCTTGGCGTTGAGGGTGTCGAAGATCGTCTCGACGATGAGCAGGTCGGCCCCACCGTCGACCAGGCCGCTGGCGGCTTCGAGGTAGGCGGCGACCAGTTGGTCGTAGGTGACATTGCGGGCTCCGGGATCATTGACGTCCGGCGAAATCGACGCGGTCCGCGTCGTCGGCCCCAGCGCTCCGGCGACGTAGCGGGGTTTTTCCGGGGTGCTGAACTCGTCGCAGGCCCGGCGGGCGAGCGTGGCGCCGGTGTAGTTCAGTTCGTAGCTCAGCTCCTGCATGCCGTAATCGGAGAGCGAGATCGCGTTCGCGTTGAACGTGTTGGTCTCCAGGATGTCGGCGCCCGCTTCGAGGTACTCGCGATGAATCCCCTCGATGATGTGCGGCTGTGTCAGGTTGAGCAGGTCGTTGTTGCCCACCACATCGCTGGGCCAGTCCTTGAACCGTTCGCCTCGATAGCCGGCCTCATCGGGCCGGTCCCGCTGGATCGCGGTGCCCATCGCGCCGTCGATTACCACGATTCGCTGGCACAGCGCTGCCGTCAGTTCGTCGGTGCAGTCCGGACGGATATTCGGCTCTAGCGCGTTCACAGCGGCGTTCACGTACGTTCCTTCCGTAGCGGAAGGCGTCCTTGACTCTGCCGAGCGTGGCGGACACCGGAGGAAACCGGCGAACCGTTGCAACGCCTCTCGACGGTGGAAAGTCTACGTCGTCACCCGACGTCCGGACGCCCATCCCGACTCGATCCGCTCGGCGACCGCAGCGCCCTCGTACGCCGGCTCACGGACCTTGTCGGACATGTCTTGATTACCAAGGTTAACCAGTGTGCGGCCGACGGTATTTCGGCTCGTGCATGTCGGTGATGTGGTCATGTCGACTTGTAACAGTCACGCCATAAGCATAGTCGTCCTATGCAAATGCCCTGGTGCGATGCGGTCGGGGGTCGTCGTCGTCCGGCAGGCTTTAGGCTGATTCTGTGACAGTGCCGCATGGTAGGCCGGATGGTAGGCCGGATCGTGGCCCGGAAGCCGCAGCGCTGCCCGACCTCCACAACACGATCGTCGTGGCAGCGTTTGAAGGCTGGAATGACGCCGGGGACGCCGCCAGTGATGCGCTGGAGCACCTGGACGCCATCTGGGAGGCCCATCCGATCGTCGAGATCGACGACGAGGCGTACTACGACTACCAAGTGAACCGCCCGGTAATCCGTCAGGTCGACGGCGTGACCCGGGAACTGGTGTGGCCGGCGATGCGCATCACCTACTGCCGACCGCCCGGCAGCGACCGGGACATCGTGCTGATGCATGGCGTCGAACCGAACATGCGATGGCGGACGTTCTGCGCCGAACTGGTGGCGATCGCCGACAAGCTCAATGTCGACACGGTGGTGATCCTCGGCGCCCTGCTGGCCGACACACCACACACTCGGCCGGTGCCGGTGTCCGGGGCGGCCTACTCCCCCGAGTCGGCGAAACGGTTTGGGCTCCAGGAGACGCGATACGAGGGACCGACCGGGATCGCCGGGGTGTTCCAGGACGCCTGCGTGGCCGCCGGGATCCCGGCGGTGACGTTCTGGGCCGCGGTACCGCACTACGTGTCGCAACCACCGAACCCGAAGGCGACGGTGGCGCTGCTGCGCCGCGTCGAGGATGTGCTGGACATCGAGGTTCCGTTGGCCGACCTGCCGGCCCAGGCCGAAGAATGGGAGCAGGCGGTCACCGAGATGGCCGGGGAGGACGAGGACCTGGCCGAGTACGTCCAGTCCCTGGAACAACGGGGCGACGCCGAGATCGACGTCAACGACGCCTTGGGCAAGATCGACGGCGATGCCCTGGCCGCGGAATTCGAGCGTTATCTGCGTCGCCGCCGCCCGGGATTCGGGCGGTGAGCCGTCCCGCCGCGCCCGGTTCACCCGGGCCCGGCTCGCGTTCGTCGGAAGCCGCCAACTCGGGCGACCTCAACGAGGATGCTGGCTACCACAAGGGCCTCAAACCGCGCCAATTGCAGATGATCGCGATTGGTGGGGCCATCGGCACCGGCCTGTTCCTCGGCGCCGGCGGCCGGCTGGTCAAAGCCGGACCCGGGCTGTTCCTGGTGTACGGGGTGTGCGGCATCTTCGTGTTCCTGATGCTGCGGGCGTTGGGCGAATTGGTGCTGCACCGGCCGTCGTCGGGCTCGTTCGTGTCCTATGCGCGCGAATTCTTCGGTGAAAGAGCAGCTTTCATCGTCGGCTGGATGTACTTCTTGAACTGGGCGATGACTTCGATCGTGGACACCACCGCGATCGCCACCTATTTGCACCATTGGACGGCGTTCGGCGCCGTCCCGCAGTGGCTGCTCGCGTTGATCGCCCTGGTGGTCGTGTTATCGATGAACTTGATCTCCGTGGAATGGTTCGGCGAACTCGAGTTCTGGGCGGCGCTGATCAAGGTTTTCGCGCTGGTCGCCTTCCTGATCGTCGGGATCGTGTTTGTGGCCGGGCGCTTCAAAATCGACGGTCACGACACCGGTCCCGGGGTGTGGGACGGCAACGGGGGGCTGTTCCCGTCGGGCGCGCTACCGCTGCTGGTGGTTGCCTCGGGTGTGGTGTTTGCTTATGCCGCGGTCGAATTGGTGGGCACCGCCGCCGGCGAGACGGCCGAACCGGAAAAGATCATGCCGCGGGCCATCAACTCGGTGATCGTGCGTATCGCGGTCTTCTATGTCGGCTCGGTCGCGCTGCTGGCGGTGCTGCTGCCCTACACCGCCTACAAGGCCGGCGAAAGCCCGTTCGTGACGTTCTTCTCCAAGATCGGTTTTCACGGCGCCGGCGACCTGATGAACATCGTGGTGCTCACCGCCGCGCTGTCGAGCCTGAACGCCGGGCTCTATTCGACCGGACGGGTGATGCACTCACTGGCGGTCAGTGGCAGCGGGCCCAAGTTCGCCGCACACATGACGAAAAACGGTGTGCCCTACGGCGGTATCGCGATGACCGCCGTCATCTGCCTGTTCGGGATCGGGCTCAATGCGTTCAATCCCGGGGAAGCGTTCGAGATCGTACTCAACATCGCCGCGCTGGGCATCATCGCGTCGTGGGCCACGATCGTGTTGTGCCAGCTGCGTTTCGTGAAGCTGACCAAGGCCGGCGTATTGAAACGACCACAATTCCGGATGCCGTTCACCCCGTACAGCGGCTACCTGACGTTGGTGTTCTTGGTCGCCATTCTGGTGCTGATGGCGTTCGACGAACCGATCGGCACCTGGACCGTCGCGTCGTTGATCGTCATCGTGCCGGCGTTATTGGGCGGCTGGTTCGTCGTGCGCAGTCGCGTGCTGGCCGCCGCGCGGGAACGCATCGGTCACACCGGCCCCTACCCGACGGTCGCGAACCCGCCGACGCGACGCCCGCTGCCGGAGAAGGGATCTCAATGACGCGCGGCAGCCGTTAGACCTCGCGTAATCCCTCGTTGTAGGTGCTGGTGGACCGGCCCAGCGCGGCAACCTCAGCGTCGATTTGCGGCATCACCTTGGCGGCCGTTTTGCGCGCGGCTAGTTCGCCGAGACGGGTGGACAGCACCGGCTTGAGCCAGCGGAACGCGACCACCCACCCGGGGCAGTAGATGCGGTCCTTGCGGGCCTCGATGCCCTTGACGAAGGCGGTCGCGCACGCGTCCACCGACGTCGTCTTGTTCAGCGGCCAGGGCAGCTTGCGAAGTAGGTCGGCGAACGAGGGAAGATCGGTCTCGGTGTCGCGTACCAGCGCGGTGTCGATCCAGGACATGTGGGCCACGCCGATGTCGACGCCACGATGCGCGATCTCCAGGCGCAGCGCATGCGCCAGGTGCTCGTCGCCGGCCTTGGACATGTCGTAGGGCGCCATGCCGGGTGCGGCCGCGAACGCCGCCAGCGACGAGACGATCAACAGGTAGCCGCGCCGGTCGATCAGCGCAGGCAACGTCGCCCGCACGGTGTAGAAAACGCCGAGCAGGTTGACGTCCAGGACGCGCTTGAACGCCTCGGGGTCGACCTGCAGCACCGAACCGTAACTGGAGATGCCGGCGTTCGCCACGACGACGTCGATGCCGCCGAACCGTTCCACGGCGCGGTCAGCGACCCCCTGCAGGGCGGGCAGATCGCGCACGTCGGCCACGGCGGTCAGCACGTGCTCGTCGCCGCCGAGTTCGGCAGCCAGGGTGTCCAGTGCACCTCGGTCGAGGTCGGTCAACACCAGTTCGGCGCCCCGACGACGCAGCCGGCGGGCGACCTCCGCACCGATTCCCCGCGCACCGCCAGTGATGAAGACGACCTTGCCCTGCAGCGATGTCATGGCCGTCAACGTACCGCCGCGACGATTACAGGTCCACCCCGAGCAACGCGTCGATCGCGGTGGCCACCAGCGTCGGCGCGGCCGCGTCGTGACCACCGTACTCGAGCGCGTCGGTGGCCCAACCATCAAGTGCCGCAATTGCTTTGGGCGTATCGAGGTCGTCTGCCAGGTATTTCCGCAGCCGGGAGATCACGTCGGTGGCGTCCGGGCCGGCGGGCAGCGTCGTCGCCGCGCGCCAACGGTGCAGCCGGGCGACGGACTCGTCCAGCAACTCCTGACTCCACGACCGGTCGGCGCGGTAGTGACCGGCCAGCAGACCCAGCCGAACGGCCGACGGCGGCACGCCCTGCGCGCGCAACGCCGACACGAGCACCAGGTTCCCGCGGCTCTTCGACATCTTGTGCCCGTCCCAGCCGATCATCCCGGCGTGCACATAGTGGCGCGCGAATCGTCTTTCCCCCCTGACGCATTCGGCATGCGCAGCGGTGAATTCGTGATGCGGGAAAACCAGGTCGCGGCCGCCACCCTGAATGTCGAGGCCGCTGCCGATGCGGCTGAGCGCGATGGCCGCGCATTCGACGTGCCAGCCGGGCCGACCGTCACCGAATGGGGATGGCCAGCTGGGCTCGCCGGGACGTGCCGCTTTCCATAGCAGCGCGTCGAGCTGGTCGGTTTTACCCGCGCGATCCGGGTCGCCGCCCCGCTCGGCGAACAGCCGCAGCATGGTGTCGCGGTCGTAGCCCGACTCGTAGCCAAACTGCGGCGTGGCATCGGCGCGATAGTAGACGTCGGGATACCCGCCCGTCTCCTGGTCGACGACGTAGGCCGCCCCCGACGCCAGCATCTTTTCGACGAGCTCCACCACTTCGGGAATCGCCTCGGTCGCGCCGACGTATTCGCGCGGCGGCAGCACCCGCAGCGCGGCCATGTCCTCGCGGAACAGCGCGACCTCGCGATCACCCAGCTCGCGCCAGTCAACGCCGTCCCGAGCGGCCCGCTCGAACAGCGGGTCGTCGACGTCGGTGACGTTCTGCACATAGTGCACCTCGTGGCCGAGGTCCAGCCAGAGCCGATGAATCAGGTCGAACGCCAGATAGGTGGCGGCGTGACCCAAATGCGTGGCGTCGTAAGGGGTGATCCCGCAGACATACATGCTCGCCGTCGACCCGGCCGCCACCGGACGGACCTGGCGATCGGACGTGTCGAACAGCCGCAGCTCCGGACCACGTCCGGGCACTTCGGGAACCGGAGCCGGAGACCACGACTGCATGCTGTCGACTTTAGGCGCGGTGACGAAACGGCCCACGCAGTGGGCCGCCGAGGAACCGGGCAATCGGGCTAGGCGCGGTGACGAAACGGCCCACGCAGTGGGCCGCCGAGGAACCGGGCAATCGGGCTAGGCGCGGTGACGAAACGGCCCACGCAGTGGGCCGCCGAGGAACCGGGCAATCGGGCTAGGCGCGGTGACGAAGCGGCCCACGCAGTGGGCCGCCGAGGAACCGGGCAATCAGCGCCAGGCGTCGCGGATGGCGTCGAGCAGAATCGGGGCCACCTCGGCGCGACACATCACGAAGTCGGGCAGGTAGGGGTCGAGCTGGTTGTAGCGCATCGGCGAGCCGTCCAGGCGCGACGCATGCATGCCCGCGGCCATCACCACTCCGGCCGGCGCCGCTGAATCCCATTCCCACTGCCCCCCGGCATGCAGGTAGGCATCGACGTCGCCGTCGATGATGGCCATCGCCTTGGCACCGGCCGAACCGATCGCCACCGGCTGAATCGCCAGCTGCTGGCGCATCCGGTGCAACACCGCCGGCGGCCGGGTGGCGCTGACCGCGATGCGCAGCGTGTGCGGCACACCGACCCGCGCGCGGCTGGCGGTCACAGTGTCACTGCGATACACGATGTTGCCCCGAGCGGGCAACGAGACTGCGGCATCGGTGATTTCGCGTCGGCCGTCGGCGGGACGCTGCCACAGCGCGATGTGGACCGCCCAGTCGTCGCGCCCGGGAGTGGAGAATTCCCGGGTGCCGTCGACCGGATCGATGATCCACACCCGGTCGTGCTCGAGGCGCTTCAGATCGTCGTGGGCCTCCTCGCTGAGCACCGCGTCGTTTGGCCGCTCGGCCCGCAGCCGGCGCAGGATCAGCTCGTTGGCCAGGCTGTCGCCGGCGTCGCCCAGCATCCAGGGATGATCGAAGCCGATCTCCTCCCGGACCTTCAGCAGTAACTCCCCCGCGTCGGCGGCGAGATCGGCGGCCAGCGCGGCATCGGTCATCTCATTGGCTGCCGAGGTCACCGGTTCAGTATCGCCGACGTCGATGCGCGGCGCTAAAACGCGGGCCAGGGTATGGGCCGATGCCGGCTGGGACTGGGCATCACCGGGTTGTCCAGCAGCGTGTGCACCCGCAGTTGCAGGGCGGCGATCTCCGCCCGGCTGAGGTATTCGGCCAGCGCATCGCCGAGTTCCTCGCCCAGAGCGTCGGACAGACCGGCGACGGCCGCGAGCATGTGATCGTCGATCGGTTTGCCGGCCCATCCCCACAGCACGGTGCGCAGCTTGTTCTCCACGTGCAGGCACACACCGTGATCGACGCCGTAGATGTTGCCGTCCAGGTCACGCAGGACGTGACCGCCCTTGCGGTCGGCGTTGTTGACCAGCACGTCGAACACCGCCATTCGCCACAACCGGATGTCGTCGGCATGCATCAGGACGACCTCGTCGCCGGCATAGTCCTGGGCCCGCAGCACCGGCAGATATCCCGGTTGCTGCTTGCCGACGGGAAACAAGTCGACCAGATCCGGGCCGGGCCGGGGGTCGGCGTCCACCGCGTCACCTGGCTGCTGGACCCACTGCTGCAGCATGCCGGGGCCCGCCGGCCCGTGCCGAATGATCGTGTACGGCACCAAGTTCCAGCCCAGCTGCGAAGACACCAAATAGGCCGACCGCTCCCGGCCGGCCAGTGTTCCATCCGGGAAATCCCAGAGCGGCGCCTCTCCGGCCACCGGCTTGTACACACAGTGCACGCTGGTTTCGCCGAGGGTCGCCTCGCACAGGAAAGTGGCGTTGCTGGCCGAGCGGATCCGCCCGAGAACCGTCAGCTCGCCGTTCCGCAAGACCTCGCGTTCGTCATTCCTCGGGTTCATCGTCTGGCCCGACCAGCCCGCCGCGCTTGTATCCGTTGGCGCGCGCACAAATGTGACCCTCCGGGTCCAGTGGCTCGTCGCACAGCGGACAGGGCGGCCGTCCCGCCGAGATCACCCGAGTGGATCGGGTGGCGAATTGACGCGCCGACTCCGGGGTCAAGAACACGCGCACGGCGTCGGGACCTTCATCGGTGTCGTCGAGCACGACCGAGGCGTCGAATTCGGCGTCGGTCACGGCCAGCAGCTCGACGACGACCGTCTGGGCCTCGGAATCCCAGCCCAGGCCCATCGTGCCGACCCGGAATTCTGCGTCGACCGGGGTGATCAGCGGGCTGAGGTCGTCGATCTCGGAGGGCTCCGGCGGGACCGGTGTGCCGAACCGGCGGTTCACCTCGAGCAGCAGCGCGCCGATGCGCTCGGCAAGCACCGCGACCTGTTGCTTCTCCAGCACCACCGATACGACGCGGGAGTCGCCGACCGCCTGGATATAGAAGGTGCGGTTTCCGGGCTGCCCGACGGTCCCGGCCACGAAGCGGTCGGGCGTGCGGAATACATGGATTGCGCGAGGCATGGCATCTCCCAAAATACCGGCTGTTGCCGTCGCAGCGCGATGCGATCCGATTGCGGCATCAGAACATTACCCGTATTAGTCTGTCGAACCGCCGACCACCGCGTCGCTGGACGGCACCGCCTCGGTCGGTTGTTGTTGCGGCTCTTCGGCTTTGTCGCCGTCGGCGTCGCTCTTGGGTGGTGGCCCGGCCCGCAACGCGGCGGCCAGCCGACCGCCGGTGTGGTTGACGTGCAGCACGAACGGCCGTAACGGCGTGTATCGGATGACGCTCACCGAGGCCGGGTCCGCCGTGACGCGCTGGAAGCCGTCCAGGTGCATGCCATACGCGTCGGCGATCAACGACTTGATCACATCACCGTGCGTGCACGCCAGCCACAGCGCGTCACCCTGATGCTCTTCGCTCAGTCTCCGGTCGTGCTCCCGGACCGCGGCCACCGCACGGGCCTGGACCTGCGCCAGCCCCTCGCCGCCCGGAAACACCGCGGCGCTGGGATGGGCCTGCACCACCCGCCACAGCTCCTCTTTGGCCAGCTCCCCAATCTTGCGGCCGGTCCACTCGCCGTAGTCCACCTCGGCGAGCCGCTCATCGACGAGCGGTTCCAGGCACATCAGCTCGGCCAGCGGCTCGATCGTTCGCCGACAGCGCAGCAGTGGCGAGGTGACCACCGCGCGGATCGGCAGGTCGCCGAGGCGGTCGATCAACCCGGCGGCCTGCTCACGGCCCTTGTCGTCGAGGTCCACTCCCTCCGAACGACCGGCCAGGGTGCCGGCGGTGTTGGACGTCGAACGGCCGTGCCGCAACAGAATGACGGTCATGTCGCCGCCACCGTCCCGGTCGCCAGCAGGATCAACACGATGCCTCCCACGACCACTCGGTAGCCCACGAACCAATACATGTTGTGCTGCACGAGGAAACGCAGGAACCACGCCACCGCGGAGAGGCCGATGACAAACGCGATCAGCATCGCCACCAGCAGTTGCGGGCCGGTGGCACTCATACCCGCGGTCACCGGGTGAAACGCGTCGGGCAGCGAGAACAACCCGGAGGCGAACACCGCGGGAATGGCCAGCAGGAAGCCGAATCGCGCCGATAACTCGCGGTCCAGTCCCAAAAACAGGCCCGCGCTGATCGTCGACCCGGACCGCGAGACGCCGGGAATCAAGGCCAGGCATTGCGCGGTGCCCACTACCAGGGCGTCTCGCCAGTTCAGCTGCTCGCCGTGCCGGGTCTGCCGACCCACGTACTCGGCCAGCGCGATCACCACCGAGAACACCACCATCGCGGTGGCGATCACCCAGAGATTGCGCACCCCCGAGCGGATTTCGTCCTTGAAGAACAGGCCGAGCACGCAGATCGGGATGCTGCCGATGATGACGTACCAGCCCATCCAGTAGTCGACATCGCGGCGCGACTCGGCGGCCAGGCCGGCGAACCAGGCCTTGAGGATGCGCCAGATGTCACGCGCGAAGTAGACCAGCACCGCGGCCTCGGTGCCGAGCTGCGTCACCGCGGTGAACGAGGCGCCGGCGTCATCGGCGAAGAACACCCGCGACACAATCGCCAGATGTCCCGACGACGAAACGGGCAGAAACTCGGTCAGCCCCTGTACCACCGACAGCACGATGACCTGCCACCAAGACATCGCCAATACCGCAGTCACGACGACGACCGTACCTGGTTCCGGCCGCCGGGCTCCGCGGCGACTAACGCGGGACGGGCACCGCTGCGGCGACGGAATCACGCACTGCGGCGGTCAAACTGCGCTCGTCGGTGAGGTCGAGATCGACCAGGCCGCGCACCGCCTTCGCCACTACGTCCTCGGCCTGCGGAACGGGCCCGGAAAGGCGCGGCCGGTAAACTTCCACAACCAGCGAGCGGTGCTCGATGTGAAATGAAAAACTGCGCCCATCACCAACTTGTCCATAACCGTTGGCGAAGATTCCTGTCGAGATGTCCTCGACAGCAAACTCATTGCCCGCGGTATGCCGGTCGGCCATGACGGTCATATTGCGACGATACCTCTCCAGAACGGCCCCGCGTGCACAACATGGCCCAGTTGAATGCCCAACCGTTCCTTACAATGTGAGTTTCCTATCCGCCACGTCGAGGTCGGTTTTGCTAACACGCCATAGGCACGGTAAGCAACCTGTTCAACGCGCTATTTGTGGGCTTTTCCTTTTGCTGGCGTTGGGCACCGGGTGTGCGTCGAATCCGCTCGACAGCACCCCGCCCACCATCGAAGCGGCGCGCCCGGCCCAGTCGCCCCCCGCGGCGGTGCCGCCCGCCGGCGCGGTGCGCCCGCTGCCCGGACACGCGACGGCAGCAGCCTTCGACGAAGGCACCCGTCAGCTGGTGATCCTGGTCCCCGGCGCCGATGCGGCGGCCCCGGCCACCCTCGCGGTGCTCGGCTCCGCACCGGCCGACCTGCGGGTTATCGCGTTGCCCGGCCCGGCGACGGCGTTGACCGGCGACGGCCACGGCACCGCCTACCTGGCGTCCCGCGGCGCCTACTTCGGGGTCGAGCTGTCGACCGGCCGCACCCGTCGCGTGGAGGTCGCCGATTCCGCGCGTGCGGACTTCACCGCGATCGCGCGCCGCGCCGATGGCAAGCTGGTGCTGGGCAGCGCCGATGGCGCCGTGTACACGCTGGCCGCATCCCCCGCGGACGCGGGCACCGCGACGGTCGAGAACCGAAACAAGATCTTCGCCAGGGTCGATTGGCTTGTCACACAAGGCAATACCACTGTGGTGCTGGATCGGGGACAGACCTCGGTGACGACGCTTGGTCCCGACGGCCGGGCCGCCCAATCGCTGCGGGCCGGCGAGGGCGCCACGACGATGGCCGCCGACGCGCTGGGGCGCATCCTGGTGGCCGACACGCGCGGCGGCGAACTGCTGGTCTACGGCTGTTGTTCGCCGCGGACCCCGCTGATCCTGCGGCAGGCTTACCCGGTGCGGCAGGGCCCGTACGGATTGGCGGGTTCGCGGGCGTTGGCCTGGGTGTCTCAAACCGCATCGAATATGGTTATTGGTTACGATTTGGCAACCGGAATTCCCGTCGAAAAGGTGCGTTACCCAACAGTGCAGCAACCCAACTCGTTGGCCTATGACGAAACAGCGGACACCCTGTACGTGGTGTCGGGCTCCGGGGCAGGGATCCAGGCCATCGAGCACGCGGCGGGCAACCGTTGAGCGCCCCGCGGTGGAGCCGGCTCCCGGCAGGCTGGGACACGGACATGTCCGACGACTACGAATGGGCGCCGCTGCGCCTGCCGCCGGACGTGACGCGGCTCAGCGCGTCCACCCGGTTGTCCATCGAGGCGGAGTATCGCGGATGGGAACTGACCCGGGTGCGTCTCTACAATGACGGAAGTAGACGAGTATTGTTGCGCCGCAAGAAGTCTCGTCTCAACGACGAACGCCTTGATCAGCCAGAACTGTGACGACACACCAGCGGCAGGCGATTAGCCTGTACGGTTTGCTGCGCCGGCTGTTCTTCCTGATCCCGCCCGAACGCATTCACACGCTGGTGTTCACCGCTCTGCGCGCCGCGACCGCGCTGAGTGTGAGCCGACGGCTGCTGCACCGGCTGCTCGGTGTACACGACCCGGTGCTGGCCAGCACGGTGTTCGGAGTGCGCTTCCCGGCGCCGCTGGGGCTAGCCGCCGGCTTCGACAAAGACGGCCGGGGTCTGCACACCTGGGGCGCTTTGGGATTCGGCTATGCGGAGGTGGGCACCGTCACCGCCCATCCCCAGCCCGGCAACCCGGAGCCCCGACTGTTCCGGCTGCCCGAGGATCGGGCGCTGCTCAACCGGATGGGATTCAACAACCACGGCGCCGGTGAGCTGGCCGTCCGGTTGGCCCGGCACCACCCCGACGTGCCGATCGGGGTCAACATCGGCAAGACGAAGGCGACCCCCGCCGAGGAAGCGGTCGAGGACTACCGGGCCAGCGCCCGGCTGGTGGGTCCGCTGGCGTCCTACCTGGTGGTCAACGTGAGCTCGCCGAACACCCCCGGGCTGCGCGATTTGCAGGCGGTCGAGGCGCTGCGCCCCATCCTGTCCGGCGTGCTGGCCGAAACGTCGGTGCCGGTGCTGGTGAAGATTGCGCCGGACGTGTCGGATGCCGACGTCGACGCCATCGCGGACCTGGCCGTCGAGCTGGGGCTGGCCGGGATCGTCGCGACCAACACCACGGTGTCGCGGGACGGCCTGCACACGCCGGGCGTCGACGAGCTCGGCCCGGGTGGCATCTCCGGGCCGCCGGTGGCCCGCCGCGCCGTCCAGGTGCTGCGCCGGCTTTACCAACGGGTCGGCGACCGGCTGGTGCTGATCAGCGTGGGGGGCATCGAGACCGCCGACGACGCCTGGGAACGGATCACCGCGGGCGCGTCGCTGCTGCAGGGCTACACCGGCTTCATCTATGCGGGCGGCTTGTGGCCCAAGCACATTCACGACGGCATCGCCCAACGGCTCCGCGACGGCGGGTTCCCCTCGCTGCGCGAGGCGGTCGGGTCCGCGGCCGCCGCTGCGGGCTAGGTCACGCCGCCCCGTCTTGGTCGCCGGCAAGCAGCTTCTCCGGATGATGGAAGGTGTTCACCCGTGGCTGTCCGCGCTCAAGGTGCGGAGGCGGAATCCATTCGGTAACACCGTCTCTGCGTTTTCGGGTGACCCAGCCGGCGTCGAGGAGTTTGTGGTGTGTGCCGCAGGCGAAGGTGAGCTGGTCGATGTCGGTGCGATGCGACTTCGCCCAGTCGTCGACATGGTGCACCTCACACCAGTAGCCCGGCACGTCGCAGCCGGGATGGGTACAGCCGCGATCCTTGGCGTACAGCACAATTCGCTGACCGGGTGCGGCCAATCTTTTGGCGTGGTAGAGACCGACGGCGTTGTCGTCATCGAAGATCGCCAGATAGTGATGGGCGTGGCGGGCCAAGCGGATCACATCGGTCAGCGGTAGCCGGGTTCCGCCGGCAGTGACCGCGGTACCGGCGGCGGCTTCGAGGTCCTGCAGCGTGGCGGTCACGATGATGGTCGCGGGTAATCCATTGTGCTGACCCAGCTTTCCCGACGCCAACAGTGCGCGCAGCGCGGCATTGAGTGCGTCGTGATTGCGCTGGGCCGTGGTGCGGCCGTCGCCGCGCGCCTCGGCCTCGCCCACGCCGCCGTCGACGACCGGCGTGTCGTCTTCGGGATTGCACATGCCGGGCGCCGCCAGCTTGGCCAGCACCGCCTCCACGGTGGCCCGCGTCTCCGGGGTCAACCAGCCGGTCAATCGCGACATCCCGTCGCTGTCCTGCGCGCCCAGCGTCAGCCCGCGTCGCCGAGACCGGTCTTCCTCGCGGTAGTTGCCATCCGGGTTCAGGCAATCGGCAAGCCGGTCAGCGAGTTTGGCGACCTGGTCGGGCCGGAATTGCGTGGCAAGCCGGGCCAAATGCTGTTCGGCGCACTCCCGAGTCTCGCTGTCCACCGAGTCCGGCAACCGACTGAAGAATTGCCGGATCACCGCGACGTGCGCGGGACCGGCAAGGCCGTCGCGCTGGGCCGTCGCCGTCGCGGTTAACGACGGCGCTAGCGCCGCACCGGTCAGCGCCCGCCGCGGCCCGAGTTCGGCGGCCTCGGCCACGCGCCGGGCGGCCTCAGCGCGGCTGATCCGCAGCCGGTCGGCCAACGCATGGCTGAGGGTGCCACCCAACTCGCTGGAGTCGGACTGCTCGGCGATCTGGTTGATCAGCTCATGCCCGGGCGCCCGCAACCGCCACGACGCCCGCTCCAGCCGCTCGAGCAATGCCAGCCGCTCGGGTGTGGCCAACGCGTCGAACGAATGCCCCACCACCCGCGATACCGCGTCGTCCAGCGCGGCGAAGTCGCGCTGAATCTCCTCGCGATCACTCGAACACATGTTCGAATGTTACCGCCGCCCACTGACAAGTCAGCTCAGGCCGTGCACCTCCGCCTCGGCCACATAGGCGGCGACAAAGTCGACCGTGCGACGCTGCCATTCACCGAAGCGGCGCAGCATCGCATGGCCGACGCCGTCGATGCCCACCCACTGCGCGTCCAGCCCCCGCTGACGGGCCCGCATCGTCTGGATCCGCGAACTGTCCGGGTCGGTGCGGGTATCGGCGGTGCCATGGATGACCAGCAGCCGGGTCGACGTCGGGATCAGATCGGCGTCGTCGCGCGGCCAGTACGGCGCCAGCGCGACCAGCGCGCCGATCTGCCCACCGGCGGCCAGCCGCGCCGCCACCCGTCCGCCCATCGAATGCGCAACCAGTACAACGGTTTTCGGTTGGTAGCGGCGCCGCACCTGGTCCAGTGCCGCGGTGGCGTCGGCCACCGCGTCCAAGCGCGGACTGTTCCAGCCCCGCAGCCGGTACTGCACGCGTCGCACCGGGACGCCGCGCCCCAGCCGAAGCCGCAATGCCACCGCGATCAGCATCATCCGGATGTTGGCCGACTGCCACCAGCGGGACGCCTCGTCGCTACGCACCCGACCGCCCGGCAGGACGAGGACACACGCCCGACGTGCCACCGGCGCCTAGGTCTGTTCGTAGGTTCCGACGATGTAGGCCCGTGCGATCGCGTGCTGGAACAGGTTGAAGCCGAGGAAGGCCGGGCTGGCGTCCTCGCTGAGGTCGAGCTTGTCCACATCGACGGCATGCACCGCGATGTAGTACCGGTGTACACCGTGTCCGGGCGGCGGCGCGGCCCCGATGTAGCGGCGCATGCCGGCGTCGTTCACCAGCAGTTGCGCCCCGCCGGGCAACTCACGGCCGTCACCGGCACCCGCGGGCAGCTCGGTGACGTCGGCCGGCAGGTTGGCCACGGCCCAGTGCCAGAAGCCGGACAGTGTCGGCGCGTCGGGGTCATACACGGTGACTGCGAAGCTGCGCGTCTGCTCGGGGAATCCCGACCAGCTCAGCTGCGGGCTGACATCTTCTCCCCCGGCACCCATGATGCCGCTGACTTGGGCCTTGCCCAGCGGCTGGCCGTCGGTGACCGACTCGGAGGTCAGCGTGAAGGTCGGCAGCTTTGGTAACGCGTCATACGGGTCGGACGACAAGCTCATAGGTGATCCTCTCGTTTTCCGTTTGTTTGTAGCACTAGCAATGGGTCAGGAAGTGCATCAGCACCTCGGTGCCGAACCGCAGCGAGTCGACGGGTACCCGCTCGTCGACGCCGTGGAACAGCGAGGCGAAATCCAATTCCGGCGGCAGTCGCAGCGGGGCGAAGCCGAAACAGCGAATCCCTAACCGCGCGAAGGCTTTCGCGTCGGTGCCGCCGGACAGCATGTAGGGCACGGTGCGCCCGTCCGGGTCGACAGCGAGCACCGCCGCATTCATGGCGTCGACCAGGTCACCGTCGAAACTGGTCTCGTAGGACGGCAGATCCCGGATCCACTCGCGCGTCACGTCCGGGCCGATCAACTGGTCGATCTCGGTCTCGAACGCGGCCAGCCGACCGGGCAGCACCCGGCAGTCGACCACCGCCTCGGCAGTGCCCGGAATCACGTTGGCCTTGTAGCCGGCCTTGAGCATCGTCGGGTTCGCGGTGTCGCGCAGCACCGCCTTGAGCATGCGAGCCATCGGACCGAGCTTTTCGATCATGCCTTCCAGGTCGGCGGCGTCGGTCTCGAAGGTCAGGCCGGTCTCCTCGCTGATGACGCCCAGGAACTGCGTCACCGTGTCCGTCACGATCACCGGAAACTCGTGTCGTCCGATCCGCGCGACCGCCTCGGACAGGATGGTGACCGCGTTGCGGTCGTTGGCCATCGAGCCGTGACCGGCCTGGCCCCGCGCGGTCAGCCGCATCCACTGGATGCCCTTCTCGGCGGTCTCGATCAAGTAGAGGCGGCGTTCGCCGCCGTCGCGCCGCGGCACCGTCAGCGAGAAGCCGCCCACCTCCCCAATCGCCTCGGTGATGCCGTCGAAGAGCTCGGGGCGATTGTCGACCAGCCAGTGCGCCCCGTACCGACCGCCGTGTTCTTCGTCGGCCACGAACGCGAACACCAGGTCGCGGGGCGGCACGATCCCCGCCCGCTTCAGGTGGCGGGCGACGACAATCATCATGCCGACCATGTCCTTCATGTCGACGGCGCCGCGCCCCCACACGTAGCCGTCCTCGACGGCCCCGGAAAACGGATGCACGCTCCAGTCGGCCGGTTCGGCCGGGACCACGTCGAGATGCCCGTGAATCAGCAGGGCGCCGCGCGAGCGGTCCGCACCCGCCAGGCGGACGAACACATTGCCCCGCCCCGGTGCGCCGGATTCCAGATACTGCGGCTCATAGCCGACCTCGGCGAGCTGATCGGCCACCCACTGCGCGCATTCGGCCTCGCCCCGGGTGGTGTCGGGGTCGCCCGTGTTGGTGGTGTCGAACCGGATCAGCCTGCTGACGATGTCGACCACGTCGTCGCCGAAACTGTTGTGAACTTCGTTCTCAACTGTCACAACCCCCTTTCCTACCACTGCCCGGGGCGCCGGGCTCGGGAGCCGGGGCCCCGCCATACCGTCGCAGGAGCTAAGTTGGGTTCACGCGGCCCGATCCGCTAGCCTTAGCTGCCAACTCTGGTTGGCCGGGTCCGAGTGGCGGAATGGCAGACGCGCTAGCTTGAGGTGCTAGTGCCCTACTAATGGGCGTGGGGGTTCAAGTCCCCCCTCGGACACACAACTGAGACGAGCGAAATGGACGCTCGCGTTCATTTCCGAGCCGATCGAGTGTGTTGAGCGGCGAAGCCGCGATCACACAACTCGGCGACACGACTCAGCGCGACTGCCGCTGATCGGCCCCAATGTGCTGCTCAATCAGCTGACTAGGAACGTGTTCGAGACGGCCTTGAATGCGGCGATGACCGAGCACCTGGGCCATGACAAGCACGACCCGGCCGGGCGCGGCAACGGTCTGACAAGTATCGATCAGATCGTCCCACCCCGCCGGTGTCGAGTGGACGTACACGCGCTCGGCAGATGTCACCAGCACCTGCGCAGAAGTGTGCTACCGGCCTAGCCGGGCCATCGTTCGCGGAACGCCTTCGTCGGCTGGGCTCAACGTCGCAAGCTGCGGTGCCGCCGTGTGGGCCAGACGGCTCAGCACGTGTCCCGGCGGCATCTGGACGGCGGCGGTGACGCCGAATTCCGGTAGCAGACGGGCGATGTCGTACCAGCGCACTGGTTGGGCGACCGACTGGGCCAGGTCGTCGAGGACGAGGCGGGCGTCATTGAGTATGCGGCGGGCGCCGGTGTTGGTGAAATAGGCAGCGCTCTGTTTGCGAAGTGGGATGTCGGCGAGGTGCGCGGCTAACGCCGAGGCGGTCTTGCGTTGCAGGGGGCCGTGGGAGGCGATATCGACGTCGAGCGGTTGGAATTGCCGCGCGCCCGCCCGCCGGGCGGCCTGTCGCGCACTGCTCAAGCCGGCAGCGGTGCCGGCGATCACGATCTGATCGTCGCTGTTGATGTTGGCGATCCAGAGGTGATCACTGTCGATATCAAGCGTGCCCAGCAGGTTGCGTACCTGGCGGAGGCGCAGGCCGTTGATGGCGGCCATACCCCACTGCCCCGACGCGCAGGCCTGATCCATCAGTTGGCCGCGCAGACGCACCGCATCGAGCGCTTCGCGGAAGGTGAGGACTCCCGCGGCAACGGCAGCCGCGAACGCGCCCACCGAGTGACCAGCAACGATCTGGGGTCTGATGTCAAGGTCCTGGGTAAACGCTTGTGTGGTGGCCACGCCGCAAATCAGCAGCGCCAGTTGGGAATTCGACGACGAGCGCAAGGCGACGACGCTGTCGAGTTCGTCAATGTCGCCCGCTATGTCGGCGGCCGCGTCGAGGGTGAGCTTTACGGCTGGGTAATCGGGTAAGTCATGCAGCATGCCCGGGACCTGTGAGCCTTGTCCCGGGTAGAGGAACGCCACTGAACCGAGGTTCATGCGCCCAGCGCGGCGGTGTCTTTGAGCACGGGGCCGTGGGTGGTACGAATGAGTACGCGATCGGCACCGCTGAGCAGGTCGTCGAGCGCGATGCCGCCCGCCGGCAGCGCCAGTTGTACGTCGGCGCGCGCCGGTAAGGTGCGCAGCCCGGCCTGCAGCGCGGCCAACAACGGTCGGGGCGGAATGTGGTGTGCGGTCACGACGAGGTCCAGATCGCTTCTGCTGCTGATGGCGCGGACACCGGTGGCCAAGCTGAATCCGACGCTGCCTCCCGGGCCCCATCTGAGCCCGGTGCGGTCGAGGATTTGTGCGGCGGCGCGAAGCGCGCGGGTGACCGGGAGACACGGCAATGTGTCGATGCGGTCGAGCAGGTCGTGTGGCGAGAGGATTTGGATTACCGCGTCCAGACGGATCGAGGTGGCGTAGCGCTGGTTGCGGTCGGGACCCCGAATGCCGACCGGGACGCGCTGGGGCTCGATGGGCGCGCGCCGCACTACCACCCACGGTGCGGCGCGCAAGGCGGTGGTGACCCACACCGGCATGTCATGACAGAGCACGGCTTGCGGCGGGATGCGCAAAAGGTCGTGCGGCTGTGGTGTTCTCATCGCGGGTTCACCCCTCGACGTTTCGTCGGTCCGGCGGGCTATTCCATTGCCGCGCCAGCAGATCTCGGACTGCGCGCGACGCTCTGCGGTTGGTTGCGGCAGCCTCGGAAGCCAACCGATTGGACAGGTCCCGCGGACCGCGACGGGCGCGCGCGACGGCGTCGTCGATCGCTGTCTTGACAATGTTGATGTCTTTGACGGTGGGAGCGTCGGCGTCGTCGACATCGAGCAGGGCGTCGCAGAACCCCAGTGTTGCCCAGTCCTTGACGTCGTAGCTCATCGGCGCGATCGTTTTGGCGAGCTTATCCAGTTCGGCGACGGTGCGCAGGGTGATCCGGGCTGCAGCCTGTTTGTGCATGGCGTGGATTACGACGCCCGAGTCATTCAGGGCCACAATCTGATTGGCCTGCAGACCATGGGTGAGAAAGCCTCCCGACAGGGCAGTGCCGACGACGACCGCGACGATCGGATGCCCGGCCACACGGGCTGCGTGGTAGGCATCGACGGCGGTTGCCATCGCCTGGTGTAGGCCCGACATCTCCTCGATGCGGCCGTAGGCCTGGCTGGGCAAGTCGATCACGGCGACGATTGCGCGTCTGTCGGTACGGTCATGGTCGGCGTCGACAATGTCGCGGATTCTCCGGGCCAAGGCGAGTGATTCGGTGAGGCCAACCTCTCCATGCCGGGCGCGGTAAAACGGATTGTCCGGATCCGGCACCACCGCGAGGTACAACGCGGTGTCGGTGATCGCGGAAAGGACCGAGGGGATCACTGGCTTGACAGTCGCGCCATCCGCCAGGGCATGCAGCCAAATGCGGCCTCGCGCAGGCCCATCGGCTGTGGGCGGGGTCTGCGGGTCACTGCGAGCGGGCGTGTGCACGTCAGGAATCCGACGGTAGGTATCACCCCACAGGACGCGCAGCTCGCTCGGCGATGGCGGATTGGCGGGATCCAGCACGGCCAAGCGGTCAGCCAGCACGTCGATCCGCTGGCTGCGGTGCCCGCCAAGCTCGACCACTCCCTTAGCGACGGCTTGGCGAAGTGCGTCGCGGAGCGCGTCGGCGTCGTCGGGGACCACCGTGTCGGCCAGTCCGATGGCTTTGCGTTGCTCTCCTCCATCTATCGACCAGACGAGAGCACGGTCACTCGAGTCGAATTCTTCGACACCGCCTTCCTGTTCGATGACTTCCGGACCGTTGAGACCGATACGCGCCTGCGGCGTGACAATCAGCTGAGTGCACAAACCGGCGGCGATGCTCATGCCGCCGAAGGATCCGACCGTGCCCGCGACCACGCCGATGACTGGAGCAAGCGGGCGCAGATCGAGGAGCGCCGAGCAGATTTCGGCGACGGCGTTGAGCCCCAGGTTTGCCTCTTGGAGTCGCACACCGCCGGTCTCGAACAAGATCACGGCGGCTGTCGGCGCTTGTTCACGGGAGTCGGCGGCGGCCAGGAGCAGCGCCTGGGAGATCTTGGCCCCGGAGACCTCACCGGTGCCCCCGCCTTGGAAACGCTGTTCGATGGAGACGATTACGACGGGGTGACCGTCAACCTCGCCGCGGACGATGACGGTGCCGTCATCGGCTTGCGGAGTGATACCTTGCGGCTCAAGCCATGGGGATTCCAGTCCGTCGAAGGGTCCGGCCAGCACGCGGTACGAGTCGGGGTCAAGCAGCGCTTCGGCGCGCCCCAGCGCGTCGAGTTCGATGAAGCTGCGCCGCGCCAGGAGCTGTTGCCAACTGTATCCCGCGAGCAGATCCGCGTTTTCAGCCTCGCTCATGCGTTTGATCCATTCGCTCCGGCGGCTTCGGCGGTTTGGCGTAGCCGCAACGCGACGACGCCGGGGGTGGCGCCGGCGTCGTTGAGTTCCCACCGTCCTGCCACGGGGTTGTGGGCGAAGAACCGTTCTAAGACGTCCCGCCAGACGGTGTCGAACCCGGTAACGCTCGTGCGGACGCGTACGGTGGCTCGATCGGTCGGGTCGCTGCTGCCGGGTGGTCTCAGCAGAATCTCCAAGTCGCCGCTGGCGACGACGCCGACATGCACGGGCAGTGCCGCGGCTTGCGTTGCGGGAAATTCGTAGTTCAAGGTTGGCATCGGTGCGGCGTCCTTCTTTGGAGTGCGTCAAGAAACAAGGCGGCTGACAGTAGATCCCCGCTGCCGCCCGGCGAGAGCCGACGAGTCCGGCATAGCGCGTCAAGCGCGGCGAACTGGTGCTGCCCGCTCGGTGAGCGGTAGCCGCCGGCCGCCAGGACCGCAGCAGCGCGGCGACGCACAGCGGTCAGCCCGTCCAGACCGCCTCGGTGGAGCAGGCAGCTGTCCTCGACTCGGGCCATCAACGCGAGCAGCGCCTCTAGCCGCGCGGTCGACTCGTCGGCGCCCGAGCGGCGCGCCGCCCACAGGGTGGGAAGCGCGTGTAGTCGCACATGCGGAAAGCCCAGTTGGGCTTCGCCAGCCGCACCTCCGATGCCGTACCGGCGCCGGGCTCGCGCACCGTTGGACGTGGCGACCGCGCCGTGTTCGGCGAGTACGGGATCGGGGGTGCGGGCCAACTGGGCAGCGATGTCGACCGCGCCCGCAACCTGCCCGGCGACCGCGAAGCCCGCGCTGAGCAGCCCCAACGCCCACAAGGCGCCGCGGTGAGTGTTGACCCCGCCGGTGGCCAACAGCATGACGCGTTCCCCGTCCCGCCCGATCACACCTAGTCGCGCGCGCAGTTCGGCACCCAGGACCGAGCGCCTGGCGGCCTGCGCGCACTCGGTGAGCGCACCCCGCAGCGCTTCGGCGGACCGGTGTAACAACGCCTGGTCCATGTCGGTGTGGGCGCCGGGTCCGCGGCCATCGACCAGTCCGGGTTTGGGAGTCAAATCAGCCTCGGCGCGCATGGCCGCCACGGCCAAAGCGGCGATGGCCGAAGCGCTCAGCAACGGGGCCGGCGACGTCGGCGGCGTAAGCAGTCCCGCTCGCATACTCACCAATCCCGAAACTGCGCCGGCGGGTTGTACAGGCCACCAGACCAGGCGACGAGGTCACCGATGCTCCGCGCCGCCAACAACGATCGACTGGCCAGCCGCGTGCTGACCCCCACGTCCTCGGGGTATGCGACGAGTCCATCACGACGCAGCGCGGCGACGCGGCGGGCGTCGGTGCGGCGCCCGATGGGCGTGACGCCGGCCACCGCGGCCAGCGCGTCGCGGCGATCGGCCAACGAATGCGCTTTGTAAAGGTAAGCGACGCCCTCCTCGGTCACCACATGCGAGACGTCGTCGCCGTAGATCATCACCGGCGGCAAGGGCATCGCGGCCTGGCTGCCGACGTCGACTGCGTCGAGTTCCTCGACGAACGTTGGGGTACCGCCAGCGCGGAAGGTCTGGGCGATCTGCACCACCAGTTTTCGGCCGCGGCGACCGGCGCCCGTGCCGTAAGCGAGGTTCAGCCACGCTGGCGTGGCATGGCGGCGGCCATGCGGGTCGTGACCCATGTTGGGAGCGCCGCCGAACCCCGACAGCCGTCCATCGGTGACCGTCGAGGAATTACCGTCTCCGTCGATCTGCAGCGACGAGCCAATAAACATATCGATCGCGTATTGGCCGGCGAGTTGAGCCAGCACCCTGTTCGAGCGCAGCGATCCGTCGACACCGGTGAAGAACACATCGGGGCGGGCGGCGGTATAGCGCTCCATGCCCGATTCACCACCGAAGCTGTGAATCGACTCGACCCAACCGGACTCAATGGCGGGAATCAACGTGGGATGCGGGTTGAGCACCCAATGCTGTGCGATCTTGCCCTTGAGATTCAACGAGTCCGCATAGGTCGGTAGGAGCAGTTCGATGGCGGCGGTGTCGAATCCGACACCATGGTTGAGCGAGACCACTTGGTGGCGCTCGTAGACGCCGCGGATGGCGATCATCGCTTTGAGAATTTCGACATCGCCGATATGGCGTGGGTCCCGGGTGAACAGCGGTTCAAGGTAGAACGGTCGGTCGGCTTGAACTACGTAGTCGACCCAGCTGCCGGGGATGTCGACCCGTGGCAAGGATTTGGTGTCGACGATCTCGTCGGCTTGAACGATGACCACCCCGTCGTGAAACGCCGCTGCCTCGGCGAGGGTCGGGGTGTCTTCGGTATTGGGCCCCGTGTAGAGGTTGCCGTCGGGGTCGGCGGCCGACGCACACAGCAGGACGACATCGGGGGCCAGGTCGACGAACATCCGCGCGTACAACTCGACGTAGGTATGGATCGCACCGACGTGTACGACGCCGTCTTCGATCAATTGCGCGATCCGCACGCTCTGCGGACCCGCGTAGGCCAGGTCAAGCTTGGTGGCGATGCCACGCTCGAACAGGTCGAGGTGCTCGGCCCGAGATACCGACCCGATCAGTAGGTGAAGATCATGCAGAATCGACGGGTCGCAGTCGGCCAGGGTTCGCGACAAGAAGTCGGCTTGCTTCTGATTGTCCCCTTCCAAGGCCAACCGGTCGCCCGGCCGAATAACGTTGTGCAGCAAATCTTTCAGCTTCGAGGCGACGATCACCTTTCCGTCGCTGTAGGGGTCGCCGGCGCGCAGTCGTTCGCCCTTGGCGCGGCGGCGACGATCCCAGCCCGCAGCCGATCGTTGTGGTGAGTTCATCGATGTCCCTCGTTTCTCAAGCGAGTCTCTCACTAGTTCCCGATTGTCTCGCTAGTTCCTGAGTCCGGAGTCGATGGTTTTGTCGAGGGCGGCGGCGACACGGCTCATGGCCTCGGCGGTGGGATGGTACGGAATCGGACCGAAGTTGAGCGGCGTTGCCGGGTAGGTGTAGCCGAACACCCACGGCTGCTCCGAGCACACGTCGTGTTCGGCGGTGAGTTCAGACGCTTTGATCAATGTCACGTTGTTGCGCGCGGCGACCGCGGCTGTCAACGCTTTCAGTCGAGCGGCCGCGGCGCGGGCCCGCTCGAATTCGGCCGGGGTGAGCGGTACCCGATCGGGGCACGCGCCCCTCGACGGCAAAACAGTAATGTAGTCGACCACAACGATATCCGCGCTCGGGGCGCGTTCTCGTGCTGTGGCGATAATCTGGTCGAACGTTGCGGGCAGCGCCGCGAAGGCTTGTTGCTCCTGCTCGACGCTGGTCGTCTTGCACACCAGCGGATGCCAGGCCGCCGGTGTCCCGCCACTCTTGTTCGCGCAAGACCACCCAAACATGTTGGGCAGGTAGAAGACATCGTTGCCGCCGGTGGTGATTGTGACTAAGCGGGTGTGGGGCCCTATCGAATCGACTTGCGGCGGTTGAAAATACTGGCCGCCATGCAGTGCTTGCTCGGCGGTCGACCCCGAACATGTTGCATCGATGAGTTTGAGATTGCGCATCCTGGCGAGCTCATGGGCATAATTGGCGGCCGACCGCCAGCACAGGGTGGGGCTGTTGTCTGCGCGTGATCCCACGCCCGGTCCGGCGCCGAACGAACTACCGAGTGCGACATATTCTCCGTCAATGCCGCCATCCCACCGGCCCTGGAAATAGATGGCCGCCACCCCAGTCATTGCCGCGATGACCACCAGGACGACGACGGCGACCATACCCATCAGGGTGCGCCGCGGCCAACGCCGCTGTCGGCGTGGAATGTCGCTGAGATGCTCAGCATCGTCGTCGGTTTGGCCCACTTGTTCATTCCTCTCGTTGTCACGCTGTCGCCGCGAGCTCAGGTGAGCAGGTGGATCAGATGGCGACCGCTTCGACAACGCTGAACGGCGATGCCGTTGCGACGATCGCTGACATCTGTAAGCCGGCACGGCTGAGCAGTTGGCTGTATTCCGCGGCGGTGCGTTCACGTGCGCCCAAAGCAGTCAACATCTCCAAGTCCAACCAGTTGCCGAGGAATTCTCGGTGGTGTTCGGGAATCACGAATTCCACAAGGAGTACATGTTTGTCGGCTCCGGCCGCGCTCCGCACGTTGCGAAGGATGCGCACGGCATCATCGTCGGGCCAGTCGTGAATCACGTTCTTCAATAGGTAGGCATCGCCGCCCGCGGTTATCCCGTCGAAGAATGATCCGCCCACCACCTCGACTCGGTCGCCGACGTCATATTGTTCGAGTAAGACCGCGGCTCCAGCTACCACGTCCGGCTGGTCGAACAGAATGCCGCGGGATTGCGGCGTAGCCGCAAGGATCGCGGCCAGCATCCGGCCGTGCCCGCCACCGACGTCGACGATTGTCGAATAGCGAGTGAAGTCGTAGCCTGCGATCACTGGTGCAATCGCCAGTTCGCTGAGACTCGTCATAGCGTCGTTGAAGATCTGAAAGTATTGCGGCTCTTCGGCAAAGTACTCGAAAAGGGATTTTCCGCGCAGGTCCGGAATGACCGCTCGGCCGGTGCGAATGGCGTCGGTGAGGTGGCTCCAGTGCTCCCGATGCTGGCGTGAACCCACAAATCGGGCAACGGCGCGAATCGAGATATCAACGTCGCTGCGAAGCGAGTCGCCCAGCGGGGTGAGGTCGTAGCGCCCGTCGCGCCGTTGACGGAAAATACCCCGCGTGATCAAGGCTCTCAGCAAGCGGCTGACGGCGCCGGCGTCTGCGCCAACCACTGCGGCCAGTTCCTCGGCCGTCAATGGTCTTTCGGTCAGCGCCTCTGCAATGCCGAGTTCAGCCGCCGCGGTGATCGCCTGCGCAGCCCAGGCATCGAGGATCATTTCCATCATCACGGCGGGGGCTGGGGCCAAACGCCGGTGCAGCCGGGCAAGCTGATCCCTGACGAGCTCTATGGCTCCTGCGACGTGGGCAGATGGAACCTTTGACGAAATCATGCATACCCCTTGAAGTTTGGTTATCCGCCTCTAGATGCCTGCTATTCCGGTGAAGCTTCCCGTCCCCTTGAAGAGGACGCGGCTGACGCGTCGGGAAATGTCGATAGCCCGGATCTCACCCGACAGATCGCCGATGTAGGCGATGGCGGTCTCCTTGTCGATTGCCAGGCCGATCGCCTCGTGGAAATCACGGGATATGACAGTGATCTCGCCGCCGGGCGCACCGGTCGGTGGTATCCGTGCGCTGTTGAAGGTGTTTCCCCGGGGCGGATCGCCCCTGTCGGTCCAGTAAATGGTTCTCGATGAGGCGTCGACGTCTAGGTCGATGGGTTCGGGAAGGCCAGACCACAAGAGTTCGATTTCACGTTCAGCGATCGGCGCGCGCAGCGACGTGCGGAAGATCCGGCCGTCGTTTCCATCCGACGGCCCCTTCTGAGTCCAATACAAATGGTCATTCTCTTCATCGACCGCGACGCCGACACACTGATTCCGCGGCAGAACGCGGTCGTAGTCGTCGGTGGCGACCAGCACCTCATCGCGTTGGTCTGTCCCGTCGAGCCGCACGCTTCGCACCGCGGCGCCCTCTCGGTCAGACCAGTACAGACGCCCCACCGCCCACGCGCCGGCCAGCTGCTTTCCGGTGACGAATGCTCCTTCGGGCAGGAGGTACGTGCGTGCGTTTCCATCGAAATCGGCACGTTCGATCGATCCGTTCTTGTTGGAGAAGTCCAGGTCCGCATCTGTTTGCGTCGCGCGCTCTTGTGACGCTCTCGGTCGGCCCATATTGGTCCAATAAATGTGTTTGCGTTGCGGATCGACAACAATGCCGTCGGGAAATGCATCCAAGCCGCGCATGAATACGGTTGATTCACCATTTGTGACGTCGACCTTGACGATCTCCTGCCCGACGGGGTTTAGCGCCAACAAATAGCTGAACACCAGCTTTCTCCTCTACCTTAATTCGCTGGGTTGAAGTGCAGCATGACGTCGAGAGCCCGACGTACGTTGCGGCTGGGAATGTTGTATATGCCCTCGTAGGGGTTGACCATGTCGCGCACGGCGAACATCATGCTCGTCAGCGTGGTGGCCGCCAGTGCGATCATCGCGATCGCCACCGGATGGTCAGGCGCTCGAATGCCGAAACACACGAAAATGATCATCAGCCAGAACATGAGCACCCTGAAGAATGCGGCAGGCATTGGGTGCTGGACTTCGAGCAGCAACGACCATCGGGTGTCGGCGAACTTTTTGTATTGCTCGAGGCAGTCGGCGGCGAGCTTTTCGTGCAATGGATCGGGGGGTTGCAAACGCAGGATGCCAAGTTTGACGTTGTTGAGGAGTTCGTTGAGCGTCAGACTGACCTCGTCGGCAGACATGTTGCGCACGTCAGGATAGGTGAGTCCGGTTGGCGCGGATTCGTGTCGCCAAAAGTTGGCGATCCCGGCGGCGGTGAAACTTTGAAGTTGAGCACGGATGGGCTCCGACTCTGTGCCGTAATTGCGCATGCATTGATCCAGGCGCAGGAGCTGGCCGGCATACGTTGCCCAATGATCTCTTGCCGCGTCTACGAAGGTCTTGGCTGAGTTGATCAACAGGCCCATGACGATCGCTGCCGTGGTGGCCAGAAAACCGGTGAGCACCGTGACGAAGTCGATGACCGTCTCAGTAGTGCCTGGCTTGAGCAACCTGGTTTTGAGGTTGAAGCCAACAGCGGCGCTCACACAAAGAAATACCAAACCCGCTAGGGCCCAGGCTAATTGGCCATCGCGTATCGCATGCCGGTTCTCAGCAGCCATCGGCATGCCTGTCAGCGTCCAGTCCACACAGCCGAACCCTGTGCTGCGGCGGCAGATTCGTGCGTTGCCGTGAGGATGTTCTTGACAATCATGCCGTCTTTGATGACAAGGGCGATGTTGCGGCCCGGATCAGCCAACAAGCCCAGATTCGTGGTCGGATCGCCGTTGATCAGCAGCACGTCGGCCCAGGCGCCGACGGTCAGCTCTCCTAATCGGGCGGACTTGTAGGGATCACGTTCACCCGCAAGACGAAACAGGCTGGCGTTGCCCGACGTCACCATTTTGAGCGCCTCGAGCGTTGTGAAGTGGTCCCCCAGACGGGCCATCATCTCGCTTTGCCTTGCGCCATGTTCCGGTTCGAATAGCAGGTCGGTCCCCCAGGCCACCTTCACCCCGTGGCTTTTGGCCCATCCATACACACGATCGGTGCCCTGACAGACTTGCCGGTTCTTCTCCATGCTGTCCGGCGTCAAGAAGGTGTGGTCATGCTCGGCGAACGGTTGCATCGACAGCCAGACATCGCGTTCGGCCAGCATCGCAATGGTCGGCTCGTCGGACAGATGACCATGCTCGATGGATTTGACACCCGCTTCCACAGCGCGGCGGATGCCCGCGACGTTGTAAACGTGAGTGGCTACGTAGGTGCCGTAGTCCTGCGCGGCCTGCACTGCTGCTCGCAATTCGGCCGAGGTGAATTGCACGGTATAGAGCGGGTCGTACAGCGATGCGACACCACCGCCGACCATGAGTTTGATCTGCGACGCACCCAGTTTGAGTTGTTCGCGGGCGGCGGCTAGAACGCGGTCGGCGCCGTCGGCGACGCGAAGGAAACCGATCTGTTCGCCACGAGATTGCCGTCCGCCCAAAGCTGTCGGCCGCTCGTAGCTGAAACTGAAGTCGCCGTGGCCGGCGGTCTGCGAGATCGCGGCCTGGCTGGGATAGATGCGCGGTCCGAGCGCAGGTTCGCCATCGATGACCCGCTTGATGCCAGCCGTGTCACCAGCCATGTCCCGCACCGTCGTAAATCCGCGCAGCAGTAGATCTTTGGCACGCGCCAGCGTCGTCGCAGCGAGCTGTGTTTGGCTGCCCGTGATCAGATCCCTCACCGTGTTGGCCATCCCGACAAGATGCACATGCGCGTCGGTCAGGCCCGGCATCGCCACTCGGCCCGCGGCGTTGATGACCATCATCTGGGAGTCTTCGGCAATGGGTGAGGTGTCGACAGCGGCGATGGTGCAGCCATCGATGAGCAGATGACCGGTGAACGTATTATTTGAGATCCCATCGAAGATCTGGGCGTTCTTCAGCAACAGTCGCCGTTTCCGGTCGTCACCCTCCCCTTGTTCCGGGGTCTGCGAAGGCTCCATCTCCAGCACCTCCTTTACTCCGGTCGGACGGGTCAGTTGCCAACCGGGGTGGTGCGTGCATTGATCAGGGTGGGGCGCCGACGATCGGCGATTCCGCTTTTCACCAGCTCGACGACCTCGTCGGTACAGCGGGCTTCGTGCGCGTCGACGCCATAGCTGGCGGCCGTCGCCACGACGTTCAGCCCGGGCAGGTCGAGGCCGGGAACGTTGGGTGTCTTTTCCCACACGCCGAATTCTTTGACCACACCGTATTCGGCATTGGAGGCCACCACGATCGTGACCGGGATCTGGTATTGCGCCGCAGTCCACAACGCGGTGATCGCGTAATGCATTGAGCCATCGCCCATCAGCGCGACAACAGGGCGATCGGCGGCCGCCAGTTGGGCGCCAACGGAGGCGGGCAGTCCCCAGCCCAACCCGCCGCCGGCAGCCGACAAGTGCGAGAGTGGGCGGCCGGGCCGAATGCTTTTCGTGATGGCTACCTCGTTACTGCCGGCTTCGCTGACCCATAGTGTCTCGGGCGGCGCAGCCTGTCCGACCGCCGTCCACAGCGCTTCTGGCTTCAGCGGTACCTCAGCGGCTTCGAGTTGGGGAATCTCCGCCCGTGGCGGCGGCGCCGATCGCTGACTTGCTTTCGCCGCGGCCAACAATGCCCGAGCCGCGCTGGTCACATCCGCGACGATCGCATCCCCGACGGGTGCCCGGGCGGCCTCGTCGGGATCGTTCGTGATGTGAATCAGGCTGGCGCCGTCGGGCAGATAATGTCCCGGCACAAGCGGGTAGTACCGAAATACCGGGGCACCGATCACCAGCAACAGATCGTGACCAGCCAGCAAGTGGGAGATCCAGCCCGCGCCGGGCGGCAAGATGCCCTGATATAACGCATGGTCCTCGGGGAATCCGCTCCACCCCGTCAATGGAGCGGTCCACACCGCCGACTGGGTGCGTTCGGCCAGCCCGATGACGGCATCCCACGCACCGTAGCGCTCGACGTCGCCGCCCACGATCAACGCCGGCGATGTCGCGGCTGCCAACCTTGCACAGATCTGCTGCGCCAGATTCGGCGGAAATCCCGTGGCGTGGGTCACCGACCGGTCGCGCAGCACGGCGACGTCGGCCGCCTGGTCGTCGTGCAGTTCGACCGGCATGTCATCCATTGGCAGCGAGACAAACACGGGCCCCATCGGTGGGCTGGTAGCGATATGGATAGCTCGGGCAAGCACCGCGGGGGCCTCGCTCGCGACCGCCGGCTCGCCTGCCCATTTCACGAAGGGCTTAGGCACGGTGGTGGGTTCGGCATTGGTCAGCAGACAGTACTGGTTTTGCATGGTGCGTCGCTGGTTGCCCGCCGTGACGATCAATGGTGTTTTGTTCACGAATGCGTTGTAGAGCTGGCCCTGAGCGTTACCCATGCCCGGTGCGGTGTGCAGGTTGACCAGCGCGGGTCGGCGGGTGATTTGTGCATACGCGTCAGCCATCCCTACCGGGACCATCTCTTGCAGCCCCAGTAGGTACCGGAAGTCGTCTGGGAAGTCCTGCAGCAAAGCAAGTTCCGACGAACCGGGGTTACCGAACCAGGTGGTCAGATTGTGTGACCGTAGCAAATCGAGGATTGCGTCGCGGACGGTTGTCATTGTTGCCTCCGGAGTCTGGTGAATCACTGCTCTGGTGTTTGCGCACCGGGATGCGGATCTAGGTGAGCGGGCCCCGCAGATTCACCCGGGGTGTGCTACGTCAACGCTGAGTTTGAAAGTGGCGGTCGAGATGGCGCCGAAGGCATGGCGGCCACCGATATACAGCCGTTTGGTGTCATAGCCGGCGACGTCCTTCATGTTCTCGCCACCGAAGCGCGCCGAGGCCTGCCCATCGGGAAGAACTACGTCAAGACCAAGCAGCCCGTGACGCACCGCATTTCGCTCGTCGCCGGTGGCCTCGGCGATAAGTTCGCCAACGGTGCGCTCTGTTGCCACAGACGGGATCGCGGCGCAGCTGACGCCGTGTTCGGCGAGGTGACGGGAGAGCTTGTCGAGGGTGACCGCGGCGCCTACCACCAGGCTCAGGTTCGCGGTGTTGACCAGGATATCTGCGTGCTCGCTCGCGGTGACTGGCACGGCCGGCATGTTGCGCTGCGTCGTGTCCGTCCAGTAGCGCTCAAGTGCCTCGCGGACGGCTGCTTCGAAGGAACTCACGTCGGGTTCCACGGGTGACCGATCGGGCAGCATAATCCCAGGGTTGAACAGTGCTGCTGGGTCGAAGACTCGCTTGATGGCACGCTGAGCGGCAATCTCGACTGGAGTAAACCGCTTTGTCATGAATCGGCGTTTCTCGGTGCCCACACCATGTTCGCCGGTGATTGTGCCGCCGAGATTTAGTGCGGCATCGACGATTTCGTCGTTTGCGGCGCGCAACGCTGACGGTGCATTGGGGTTGTCGCGATCGTAGAAGCTGAACGGATGCAGGTCGCCGTCTCCGGCATGGCCGGCCACCATGATGAAGAGCAGCCCGTCGGCGTGGCGAGCGGCGGCTGCTTGGATAGCATCCTGCATCTCAGGAAACCGATCACGGGGCACAGTTACGTCGGCGATGAAGAAGCCTTTGCCGCTGCGCACTACTACGTCGGGAGCGTGCAGGCGCCCGTACCACAGCTTGGCGCGAGCCTCCTCGTCGTCGGCACGACGTACCTCGACAGCATTGCGGCACAGGACTTCTGACACAATATCGGTGTCACGTTCTACCGATTCGTGAGTGCCATCGACATCGATCAACACGATCGCGCCCGCGTCGGTGGGATAGCCGGTATCGGTGAATTGCTGTAGGCCGACGATGCCGGCGTGGTCGAGCCATTCCACCGCCGCGGGCACAATCCCGGTCTGGATGATAGCGGCCACGGCGTCGGCCGCGTCGTGCGCTGTGGCAAAGCTGCCCATCAGGCTGCGGGTGACCGGGGCGATCGGGCGCAGCGCCACCGTGGCCTCGGTGAGGATGCCCAGCGTGCCTTCCGATCCGATCAGCACGCCAAGTAGATCGGGTCCATCGTCATCGGCACCCAACCGGATGACGGTGGCGTCGGCGAGCACGATCTCGACTTCGAGGACGTGGTTATAGGTCACGCCGTACTTGAGCGCGTGTGGGCCGCCGGCGTTCTCCATGATGTTTCCGCCGACCGTGGCTAAGTGAGCCGACACGGGGTCCGGTGAGAAACACAAGCCGTGTGGGGCGCACTGCTGCTGTAAATCAGCGTTGATGACGCCGGGCTGTACGCGGGCAGTGTGGGCGACGGGGTCGATTGCGAGGACCTGGTTCATGGCGGACAAGTCGATCAACACGCGGTCGGGGTTAGGCATCATCGCACCAGCGCAGTTCGTCGCCCCACCGCGAGTAACCAAAGGGAGGCGATGTTGATCGGCGATGCGGACGACCGAGACAACCTCGTCACGCGTACAGGGCCGCACCAGCAAGCCAGGCTGACCACCAAGACCCCAAAAGTCTCGGCCACGTTCGGCGAGCGTCGTGGGGTTGCTAATCACGGTGCCCGGACCGCTCAGCGCGTCAGTGAAGGCGGCGATGATCGCGTCATCCATGGTGTTGCTCCTCATTTTTAGTACTGCGTGTCGTCAGCCGGGGCCTCGCATTGACCCCACAGAATAAGGTCGGCTGTCTGGCTAAATGTCCTATTCGCCTTAGCATTTGACTTCCTTCAGTGATTCGCGAGTGAGCTCACTGATCGCTGGGTAGCCGTCGACCGCCATGATGAGGTCGACTTCGGCCAGCAGCACGCGTAGCACATGGACAACTCCTTCTACCCCGCCGAGGGCGAGCCCGTAGGCATAGGGGCGACCAATGCCCACCGCGGTCGCTCCCAGGGCCAAGGCCTTAATCACATCGGCGCCACTGCGAACCCCGGAGTCGAACAACACCGGCAGACCGTCCGCGGCGTCAACAACCGCGGCCAGACAATCCAGAGCCGGTAAGCCGCCGTTGGCCTGTCGCCCACCGTGATTGGAGCAGTAGATAGCGTCCACTCCGCCGTCTTTGGCCCGCCGCGCATCCTCTGGATGACAGATCCCCTTGACGATCAGCGGCAACCGCGTTAAGGACCTCAGCCACACCAAGTCGTGCCACTGCAACGGATTGCCGAAAATCCGCGTCCACTGCATCACGGCGGCTTGCGGATCGTCCTCCGGCGACTTGACCAACAACGAGCGAAAGACCGGATCGGAGAAGTAGTTAGCCAGACACAGCGCGCGCAGCTGAGGAAAATTCGACCAGGACAAATCACGGGGGCGCCATCCGGTGATCCACGTATCGAGAGTCACCACGATAGCTTCGAAACCGGCTTGCTCGGCGCGCTGCAGCAGACTGGCCGCCAGATCCTTCTCGGTGGGCGTGTAGAGCTGGAAAAAGCCTGGCGTCGAGCCGAGTTCGGGCGCAACCTGCTCAAGAGGATCAACGGTGAGAGTCGACGCGACCATCGGTACACCGGTGCGCGCAGCGGCCCGCGCGGTGGCGATGTCGCCGTGTCCGTCCTGGGCGCACAAGCCGATGACCCCAATCGGCGCCAAAAACAGCGGTGAAGGCAGGGTCATGCCGAACAATCGCACCGAGAGGTCCCGCACAGCTGCCCCGACGAACATCCGCGGAATCAAGCCCCACTGGTCAAACGCGCTGACGTTGGCGCGCTGGGTGCGTTCGTCCCCGGCCCCGCCGGCCACATAAGACAGGGTCGACGGAACCATCGCGGCCTGCGCGCGTTGCTCAAGTTCGTGATAAGCCATCGGCAACGTCGGCACGGTCCCGCCAAGACCTCTGAAGTAGATCTCGTTTTGAAAATCGCCGTAGGCCATGCCGATCTCGCCTCTCTGCCGCGCGAATTCTTTGGTTGCCCGAGGTTCATGAGCCGCATGGCCGATTCCGTTGCGGCTGGGATCGACTCCGCGTTTGGCGGCTATCACGATGGTCGCGCCACCACCGTGGCCGCCGCTATTACCCAGCGGGCTATCGCTAAGCGACATTCGGGCTATACCTAAGCGGGCGGATCTAGGCGCCTAGCTGACTAGCACCGCCGAGCATCTGCCGCAGCTCGCCACGGGAGTTGATCTCGAGCTTGACGAACGCCTTGCGGAGATG
Source organism: Mycobacterium simiae (assembly GCF_010727605.1). NCBI lineage: Bacteria > Bacillati > Actinomycetota > Actinomycetes > Mycobacteriales > Mycobacteriaceae > Mycobacterium > Mycobacterium simiae. Next base: position 4,969,083 of record NZ_AP022568.1, on the reverse strand, counting down.
CGCTTTTACGGTGTGCGGGGAAAGGCGCAGCCGCTGCGCGACGGAGTTGTTGGTCGCCCCCTGCGCGATCAAATTGATCACTTTGAGCTCGGAGTCGGTGAGACTTTCCCAGCCGGTTTTCGCCCGCGGATGGGTGACGATGCGGCGCTGCACGCCGAGTGTGCGCAGCCGCCGTCCTACCCGGAGGGCATCAGCGGTAGCTCCACAGGCGGTGTAGGTGTCAAACGCGGCGTTGAATTGGTCGAGTGCCTCTACGCTGCGCCCAATGTGTGCCAGTTCGCCGGCCGCGTCTTCCGCAGCGCTCGCGTAAAGCACTGGGCGCGACAATGTTTGCAGCGAAGCTGCCGCCGTCGTCAGCGCCCGCGCATCGCGCTCGATCATCCCGCGCACGTAGCCGGCGACCGCTTCAAATAGCGGTGGAAAGGCCGGCCGTTCGCGCTCGAGCACATCGCAGATCCGCAGGGCGGCCGCGCGCAAGCCGGCATCACCAGCGGCAGAGGCAATTTGGGAGCTCAAAACCAATAGGTCCAAGGCTTGAGGCCACAACGGTGCCTCAAACAGGCTAATACCGCTGATCCAGCGCATGGCCTCATGAACATCGCCGCGCTGCCATGCAGCTAGCGCGAGCACGTGCGCCGTCCCTCGACGTACCGCAGCCGAGCCGGCCGGGTGTGCGTCGCGGGCCTGTTTGACCATCTCGTGCAGCAATTTTCGATCACCGGTGCGTCGCGCCACTTCGGCCAGAACCACCATCCGAAGCATGTCGATTTCCGTTGCCTCGGTCGAATTCCGAAGCGTCAGGGATTCTGTGGCGCCGCGGGCGGCCGCCAACCGGCCCGCCGCCAACTGAATTGATCCGTCCACGACGAACAAGATGTGGAGGGCCATTGCATTGCCTTGGCGCCGACACCGTTGCACGCTGTCAGCCACCTGCGCGGCCGCGTCGTCCAATCGGCCGACGACTGCCAGCATGTTCGCGTAGTTGTGTCTGGCACGGTCATGCGTTGAGGCCACGGGAGCCATACGGGTAAGGGCGCACAGCGACTCAAGGCGAGCGATAGCCCGACTCGCGTACCCATTCCCACAGTCCAGGCAGGCCAGCGTGACCTCGGCCATCGTGTGCGCTTCTACATCGCCGGTTGATGCGGCTGCCACAGCAGCCTCGTTGGCCGCGACGTAGTCTGGCACCGATTGGTCGTGCATCAAGTGGTAGGCCAGCCAGGCTAGATGCCGCGCCCGGGTGACCTCGCTGAGACCCGACAACTGCAACGCACGGCGGTTCTCCTCGACACGCCGCTGTGTGGTGTGCGTGGTAACGCCCGCTACACGCAGCCGAACCGCGGCTTCCTCTTCGGCCGACGACGCCTCCGACAGCGCCACCGTGGCCAATGCCTGGGCGTCCGCATGACGGCCGGCCCGGTTGAGCAAGACCACCGTTTCGGCAACCAATTGCCCGCGCTGGACATCGTCAGCCGACAACAGGTCCAATGCGCGTTTGCTCAAGTCTGCTGCCGCGCTCGCATCAGTGTTTCCGACCGACCGGGCGGCTTTGCGCAGGGCGACAATGGCCGCCTGATCGCCCGGCTCGGCGCTGCGCGCCAACTGCGTGGCGACCTCTGCGGGAGCAGCACCGAGTTCTAACAGCATCAGCGCCGACTGGCGTTCCATCGCCCGCCGCAGCGACTTCGGCAGCACTTGCCGGACCGCCTCGCGCAGCAGGTCATGACGGAACCTCAGCTTGGCGCCGTCTTCGGCAAGCAAGTCTGCACGAACCGCTTCGCCAACGGCCGACATCAGCGAGGCCGGCTGACGTTCCAGCATCGCCGCCAGCAAACCAACCGAAAATCGGTCCGGAAGTACCGCGGCCACCCGCACCACCTCGCCAGCAGCATGAGAGAGCAGGTCCAGGCGCAACTGCATACCTACGGCCAGCCGCCGGGGCAACCCACGTCCGGTGGCGGTGGCTCGACCGCGGCTCACATCCAACCGGCCTTCCTCGTCGAGTCCGCTGAGAAGTTCCTTGACTAAAAAAGGATTTCCATGAGCTTTGGCCGCCAGATTCAACAGGGAGGTATCGGCCTTGGCTCGCACAATGTCGAGCACGATGTCAGCAACAGCACTGGCCGACAACGCATTTAACCGCAGAAAGACCGCACCACGTCGCTCCAACACATCCAACGTTTCGCGAACGGCGGGCCCGCCGGAACCGGTCCGTGCGCTCAACACCCAAAGCACTCGAGCGTCCACACGAACTGTCAGTGACCGCAACGCCAGCAATGTTCCGGCGTCAGCCCAGTGGATGTCCTCCAACACAATCGCTAAGGGCGTTTCGGACGCCGCGGCGCAAATTGCGTTGGCGAGATCGTGTACGACCCAGTACTGCAGATCGACCGAATCACCTAAACGGCGCAACGCCTCGGCGTCACCCACGGGCGGATGCGCGCGCAAAGTCGCCATGAACAACGAAAAAAACGGCACCGCCTGTTGATACTCGAACGACTCGCCTAGCAAGGCGCGCGCACCGGCATGCTCTGCGACCGCCACGACCTCAGCCAGCAGACGACTCTTGCCGATGCCTGGCGGCCCCTCAACGATCAATACCGCACCGCTGCCTTGGATAGCCGCCGAAACGTGCGCTCGGATTGCTTTGAGTTCGCAGGCCCGACCTCTAATCGGCGGCCTCACCAATCGCTGACCCCCGCAGTCAAATGCCTCGAGTGCCGCACACGTGTCCTCTCGAGCGCATCCCATCGACTTGGCTAGATTGTCGGTCACCTGCCCGAATCTCGAATCCCCAACACCTGGTAGTCGGTCCGAGACGGTGTTTAAACTCTCCGGTGAGCGCCCTTCGGAGTTTGGGGCCAAAATTGATCTCACGCGCCCGCAGACGGCACCAGGACGACCGTGCACCGGGAGATGCGGATTGTGGTTTAGCCGTCGTCAGCTGAGGGGGTCCACCTATGGATCTCGCTAACCATGCGTCAGTGCTAAGTACAAACGGTGCGTTAGCTCATGTGCTGCGTGGCGAGATGATGTTCACATCCAGGTGCGGCAGCGACGCCGCAGCGGCACTGACAGCCCTGGCCAAGGAGCACGCGCAGAGTGATCCGCGACTGGCTCGCGAACTGTATTTGGAGGCGTTATCAGCAGTTTTGTTCGCTGGCCGGCTCGCTGCCGAAGGGCGCGTAATGGAAGTGGCCAGAGCCGCCGCGAGTGCGCCCCCGTCACGACAACCAGCCCGCCCAACGGATCACTTATTGGATGGCCTGGCGACCCTGATTATCGATGACTCCCCCTCGGGCGTCGGCCTCATCCGAAAAGCGGTAGACGGCCTCTGTGGTGCAGACTCGCGCCTCGACGATGGGACGCGATGGCTGTGGCTTGCATGCCACGCCGCCATCATCGCTTGGGACGATCAAGCATGGCGCCGCTTACCCGCACGGCACGTCATGCTGGCTCGTGAATCATCTGACCAGCGTGCGTTACCAGTCGCGCTTCACTCGCTGGCCGCGGCGTTGGTATGGAGCGGCGACTTCGTGACAGCTCGCCAGCTAATCACTGAAGCCGAGTCGATCGCCACAGCGACGGCAACCACGGTGTTTCCCTATGCGGCGCTTCCCCTTGCCGCCTGGCAAGGCGATCGCACGGAGGTCGAGCGTTTGATTAGGGCTGGCACGCACTACGCGCTCGCCAGAGGCGAAGGAATGGGGTTGGCCTCAATCGATTTCGCGACCGCGCTGTTATGCAACGGGCTCGGACGATATCAGCAAGCACTCGTCTCGGCTCGACGAGGCAACGGGCACCCGCAAGAGCTGTGGGCGAACCTGTTTTTACCCGAGCTGATCGAGGCGGCAACACATTGTGGGCAAGCTCATGAAGCAGCGGACGCCCTTGAGGTGCTGAAAGACAGCGCCCATGCCGCCGGAAGCGATTGGGCCATAGGAACCTTCGCGTACGCCCACGCGCTGGTCTGCTTCGGGGAATCGGCCGAGCGATCATATCGCGAGGCCATCGACAGGCTCGACCGCACGGAGTTACGCCCCGCGGCAGCCCGTGCGAGGCTTGCATATGGAGAATGGCTACGTCGACAACGACGGCGACGCGACGCCCGTGCCCAACTGGGCGGAGCCTATGAGATGCTGAGCGGCATCGGTATGCAGGGTTTCGCAGAGCGGGCTCGCCTGGAACTCGAGGCCACAGGTGAACATGTGCGCAAAAAGCCAGCTGCGCAAAGAAATTCGGTGTTGACCCCACGCGAGGCCCAGATCGCGGCCCTAGCTGCTGCTGGCGCCACCAACGCCGAGATCGGCGTGCAGCTTCGTATCAGCCACAATACGGTTGCGTATCACCTGCGCAAGGTATTCACCAAACTCGATGTTACTGGACGGCGCCAGCTAGCCCGCGCACTCACCAGCCAGGCTAGCGCGGCCCACCGAACACTGTCGTGACATAAGCGGCGACCGCGATATGGCCGACAAATCCACACTCGTCAACCGTTGCCGGCGCCTGGGCCGCCAGCCTTCGGAGCTCGAAATCTCAACGTGCCGAATCAAATTACTCAATGACCAGATGGCCGCCAGCGTGGTCTGATCGCACCGGATTGGTCGAGCCCTGCGGGGTCCGCGCCGAATTCTCGGCGGCAGCTGCCCAGCGGGGGACGCCCAATCTCTGATTGAGCCACCAAAGCGCGTGCGGCGCGCCTTCAAAGGCGCCGGCGAGATGATTATCCGCGCGCACGGTTGTCCACGTAACGTCGACTCCCAGCGCGACGTAATTGTCATGTAGCGCCCGTGCTTGTTCCGTCGGAACAAGCTGGTCATCTTCAAGGTGATACAGGTATACCGGCACCTTAGGACCAATACGCCCATTGCGTTCCTGCTCGAGTAGCGAGCGCCAGACTGGCTCATCCCACGGCTCGTCACGCACGGTATGCCGTCGTATTTCTTCTGGGTGCTCCCTGATCAGCTTCGTCACATCCATTCTTGCGGCACTTTCGGCCGCGGCGCGTCCGCGTGCGTTGAGAACCCGGCCAAGTGCAGGATCGTCGTATGCATGCATGAGCCCGACGACGACCGCTAGACCGAGTCCCGAAAATTGGCCGCCGTCGATCGCGCGAGCCATTTTGTACAGGTCAGCCGGGACGCCCCCAGCAGCTACCGCACGCAGATCGAGTTCTGGTGCGTACGTGGGCTGCAGCTCTGCAGCCCACGCCGCACAGCGACCGCCCTCAGAATAGCCCCATAACGCCACTGGAAAAGACGCATCATCGCGCATCAGGTCGCTGTGGGCTGCGGCCCGCACGATATCCAACATCGCGTGTCCGCCGGGACGACCGGCGCCGTAGGTATGCGGCCCGGGCATGCCTAGTCCATCACCGTCGGTGACGGCAACGTTCCAGCCCCGGGCGAGAGCCTGATCAAGGAGTGGCACCTCGATCTCCCTGCCCAACCGCATCAGGTAGCTCGGTGCAACGTTTCTACTGAGTCCATGCACGCCCATTCCGTAGCTGATAATTGGACGCGGACCCGGGCCCCGCCAGCCAACGGTCGGCCGAAGCAACGTCCCAGACACAGCGATTCGCTGTCCGCGCGCTCCCGTGGAGACATAGACCACTTGGGAAGCCGAGCACGGTGTTGCGGTCTCGATCTCGACGTTTCGCGCTCGCAATAGCTCACCGGGGCAATGGTTCTCGCCGCAGAGCGGGAAGTTGTAGAACAGATCGTGCTCGGGTTTCAGCATCGTCATAACACCGCCGTTCGTTTCTGATTTCGCATATCGGGTTGCGGAATGAGCGCTACCAACACGGCAAGCAACGCGAGTGTTGCGGCGATCGCCAGACCGCGAGTGAAGCCCTCCATCAGCGCGTCGTGTTGCGAGACGCCAGCGTGAAGTGCGTTACGGGTCCGGGTCGCTGCAATCGAAGCCAACGCGGCGACTCCGATCGTTCCACCGACGGCCTGAAATGTGCTGAGCAGTCCAGATCCAATACCCGCGTCTTGCTCGGCGACGTCATTCATCGCCATGACGGTGTTCGCCACAAAGGTCGTGCCAACACCAGCGCCCAGCCCAATGACGCCGGGAAGGAACAGGTAAACATATGGCGTTTCGGGCTTGAGAAACACGAGAGCAACGGTCGCAACGCCGGTGGCGACCGTACCAGCGATCACTAGAGGTGTCGGTCCCATCGTCACGAGCAAGCGCCTCGCAATCACTGCAAAAATGAGTACTCCCGCGCCCAGCGGCAAGAACCGCACTCCGCATTGAATGGGGCCCTCTCCCATCACGTCCTGGACGGTGCGGCTGAGGAAAAAGAACGCCGGGTACAAACACGCGAAAAGCAAACCTGCGATGATGTAGGCACTCAGCCGAGTCCGGTTCCGTAACAGCTGTGGAGGCAACATCGGTTCGGGTGCAGCCTTCTCGACGCGCGCGAACGTAACCATCAGCGTCGCCGCGACGACCAGCGCTGTGATCGAGATCCGGTCGCCCCAGCCGTTCGTGCCGGCACGAATCACCCCATAGACCAGCGAAGTGATTGCAGCTGTCCCGACCGCGGCGCCAGCGAAGTCGATTCGTCTCCGTACGCCCCGCGACTCCGGCAGTACTTTGGGCGCAACTACGAGCAGCCCCAGTCCGATTGGGACGTTAACGAGGAATACCCAGTGCCAATTGCCGATTTGCGTCAGCACCCCACCGAGCACCAAGCCGAGAGTGATGCCTAATCCCGCCATGGCACCATAAGCCACCATCGCTCGGCTTTTGGACGGCCCGGCCGGGAACAACGTCGAAATCAGCGCTAGGGTCGTTGGCGTCGCCATCGCGGCGCCGATTCCCTGACCGGCGCGCGCTGCGAGCAACACGGTCGGACTCTGCGCCATGCCGCCAAGCAAGGAAGACGCTGTGAAAATCGAGATGCCCATCGCGAGCGTGCGCCGATAACCAATCAAATCGCCAGTGCGCCCTCCGACCAGCAGCAATCCCGCATAACCGAGCGTGTACGCGTCAATTACCCATGCCAGTCCGGCATTCGACAAGTTCAGGTTATGCTGGATCGCGGGCAGCGCGAGGTTGACGATTGTCACGTCCAGGGTGGCCATGAGCTGGGCCAGGCAAATTATTGGTAACGCAAAACGACTGCGGCGCACGTTGATCACGTCAGCCATCAGGATCTCCTTATCGACGTGGGGCCGTCATCGCCCCGGCCTCTTTTAACCGCCTGTTCTGCAACGGGTTTGGGCTGCAACACGCCCAGCGCTTGGTCGAATCGACCCGGCCAAACACTGGCGTATGACGTTCGGCACCGTAGCGGTGCATCGCTAATGAATACGGCCTCGCCGTAAGCAATTGCCGTCGCTTCCCGGCCGCACAACTAGCACACTTTCAATGCATGCAGCCACCGACCAAGTTCAACCGCTTTACCCGTCCCCCTTAGGCGAATCGCTCATCGTCCACGGATTCGAAAATGCGCTCGTTGCAAGACGTTAACGAATATGAAGTGGATTGGTTACGTATGAGTATCAGCAGAATGCACTCGAAAACAACATATTTCAATGATTCACGTTGCACTCCTCGCGGCGTGGCTCCGCACAGATCAGTCTTTGATTGGGTGAACCTGGTTCTCTCGCTGTGGTTTTCAGCTCAGTAGTCCCCGCTGGAATACATCACAAGCCCACGTAGATTTTTACCGTCGAACATGTCCTGGAACCCCTGGTTGATGTTCTCGAGCCGGTACCGGGTCGTGACAAGCTCGTCGAGTTTGAGGCTCCCGACCCGGTAAAGATCGAGCAGTTTGGGAATCTGAGTGCGGGGGCCGACACCGCCGAAGATTGCGCCCTGGACGCGCTTCTGTAGCAGGGTGAGCTCGAACAGGTTGAGATCGACGGTCGACTGGGTCACATCGCCTGTGCCCGTGACGATCACCTGCCCGCCCTTAGAGGTCAGGCTTAGCGCCTGCTGGATGTGTTCACCCCTGATCTCGCCGACGGTGATGATCGAGACCTGGGCCATCTTGCCCCGGGTCAGATCTGGGAGTTCGGCCGCGGCATCCTCGAAGGAGCCAAAAGTATGGGTGGCCCCGAACTCCAACGCCTTCTTGCGCTTGAAATCGACTGGATCGATCGCGATGACAAACCTGGCGCCCGCGAACTTTGCACCCTGCACGGCGTTAATGCCGACGCCGCCGATGCCCATGACGATGACGGTGTCACCTGGCCGAGTGTCGCCGATCTCGGTCGCCGAGCCCCAGCCGGTGGACACACCGCACCCGAGAAGTGCCGCGACCTCGAGTGGAACATCCTGCTCGATCTTGACGACCGACGCCTGACTCACCGTGACGTAGGGGGCAAACGTGCCGAGCAGACACATTTGAATGACCGGCTGGCCGTCCCTGGTGACGCGAAACGCCTTGTCCGCAATGGCATGTCCTGTCAGCAGGCCGGCGCCTTCGTCACACAGGTTCTGCAGACCGCCGGCGCACGATGCGCAGACGCCGCAGGCGGGGATGAACGCGAGTACGACATGATCGCCCGCTTCCAGGCCGGTCACGCCTGGACCGACCGTCGTGACGACACCCGCACCCTCATGGCCACCGAGAACCGGCATGAATGGCACAGGAGTGTTGCCCGCGATGACGTGCGCATCGGAATGGCACAAACCGGACGCGGTTAGTCGGACTTGAACCTCACCAGCGACTGGATCTCCAAGCTCGACCTCGCAGATCGTCCACGGAGCGCCCGCCCGTTCGGCGACCGCAGCCTTCACCTTCATAGATCACCCTTCTTGTCGGTCAGAAATGGTTGCGAGGCGCACGTCACCGTATGGACGGTAGGGCCCAGCCGGGTGTTTTCGACAGGACAGGCCAGGCCAGAACTCAACATTTGCGGCCATCTCGGCCCGCTCTGAAGTCGTTGACGCGCATTTAGAGCCGAGTCGGGAGAAACTTGCGGGCATGACCTCCGGCGCCGGTGCCCATGCAGATCAAGCACCTTTGCAATCCCCGCCTGTTCTGCAGTCGACCAACCGGGTCATCGCGGCCATTACGGATCCGTGGGACCACCCGCGAACCGCGGTCTCAGTCGCGATCATGTGCGAATGGGCAGCCGAGCACGGAATTTCGGCCGAGGCGCTGTTGCGTGGATCGCACCTCGACGTGGCGTCGTTGACCGATGTCGACACACTCGTTGAGGCGAGTCAGGAGATCGTGGTCATCCGCAACCTGGTCGCAGCCTGTAGCGACTACCCCGGCCTAGGTGTGGAATTGGGCGCACGCTATCACTTGACCGCGTACGGCTACCTGGGCTATCTGCTCGCCGCCTCCGCCACCGTTCACGACACGGTGCTAAGGGCCCTGCACTACTCGATCTTGTCGTTTGCATTCTCGACGATGACGGCCCGCATCGACGCCGACCATCACTTCATCCTTGCCTTCGATGCTGCCGATGTGCCGGACGCGATCCAGCGCTTCGTCGTCGAGCGTGATCTCGCCGCCGTCATACAGGTCCAGCGCGATACCTTCCCCAACATCGACAAGGTTCCACTACGCGAGATCCGGTTCGCCGATGAGTCTGGGTGCGCGGCTGTCTACCGGGACCACTTCGGGGTTGCGGTGAACCTGGGAGGTGGCAGCAACGAAATCGTTTACGATGCCGACTATCTCGACTACGTACCACCAATGGCAAACACGCACACCGCCCAACTCATGGTCACCGAATGCGAACGTATCCGCACAGAGCGGCTCCATCACACCGGCGTGGCCGCCCAAGTGCGCACGCATCTGCTTGATCAGTCATCTCTCGACCTCACCCTCGAGGATGTGGCTGCCCGCCTGCATTACGCGCCGCGAACGCTGCGCAGGTACCTTGAGCGGGAGGGCACCACCTACCGGATACTGCTGGATGAGGTGCGCCGTAGAGTTGCGGAGAATCTCCTGCGAGACGGCATGGCCTCCCAGTCAAAGATCGCCCGACGGCTCGGCTATCAGGACTGGTCGAGTGTTGTCCGGGCGCGCCGCCGTTGGCGCCGTACGTGATATGTGTATCAGTACACCTTGCAAACCTCTCGCCGCCATGGGGTTGTCCACAACGGTAGCAATCACTATCAGTGTGCTCGAAGGGTTCGTCCTCGCCGTCACATCGCTCAATCACGACCAACTGGACAGGCTGGGAGCCTGGAAAGTTTAGTCATTCTCTCGCACTTAATCATTCGCGACAAGACCCCAGCAGGGGTACCCCCACGATTGGTCAATCCGCGACGTGAGCACGGTAGGCATCCGCGTCCAACAGTTCACCGAGCCGCGCGTCCAGCGGCTCCGCGTCGGCCTGCAGTTCGAGCAGCCAGCCCGCTCCGTACGGATCCGAGTTGACTAGGCGTGGGTTCTCCCTCAAGTCACCATTGATCGCAACAACTGTCGCGGTGATAGGCGAGAAAAGGTCCGACACCGACTTTGTGGACTCCACCTCGCCGAAGGACTCACCCGCCGTCACTTCGGAACCGACATCGGGTAGCTGGACGAACACCACGTCGCCGAGCGCGGACTGGGCGTAGTCGGTGATCCCAATGCGGACGGTGTCATCGCCGGTGCGTTGCACCCATTCATGCTCCTCGGTGTACTTCAAATCAGCCGGGAAGGTGCTCATGACGACTCCTGCGCTCGTGGTTGCCCGCCAGGCGAATCATTTGACTGACTGCCTCATTGGGGGCCTTCGGTGGATGCGGATCACACGCCATTGCGTTGCGACATACCACGGCTCACACGCCGCCAGTAGCCGACGGGGAATATGGGTAGTGCCTTGACCGATCCCCGGCGTCCCAGGCCTCGCGCAGGCCCGGCGCTAAAGGATCCCAATCAGGGCGAATTTCCCGCGTCACCTCCCGAAGATCACGGCGCAGGTCCTCAAAAGACGGCCGGCCCCAAAACCAGTAGCCGTTGTAGACGCTATGGATCACCAAGCCGGGCTTTAGCACGAATGTGTGCGGAACCATCGGATCGTGATACGGATCCGTGTACTCCTGGATCTGCAGGTCTTTCTGCACCTTTCGGCCGGCGTCAGAAAGGAAAGTCCATTGTGCCCCAACGGATGCGCGAAATTCTGCGGTTTCCACGATGTTGTCGGTCGAAATCGTGACGATCGCGGTGTACCCAACCTCGATCTTGGAGTAGTTCGCGGCCAGCTCGAGGTGCTGCTGATGGTCCTTCGGGCAGAAGTGTCCACGCGACAGCAACAGGACCATGGGGTCGATTCCTTGGAGTTCACTCAGTCGTCGCCTGACTTTGGCGTGGTCGGTCAGCTCGTAATCCGGGAGCACCGCGCCCGGAACAATATCGTCTCGCACAGACGCACTCCTTCGATTCTTTCGAGCCAAATGGCTATTAAGCTCGGCGACATTGCCGTTTCGGCGGGAGCCAATCTTATGTTGTGTCAACGGTTTTATACTCACCGCCTTCCAGCCCTGCTATGTTCGGCACGTCGGTGACTTCCCAGTCTTTGACGGTCGCGATCGGACCGAACAGATCGGCGGGCACGTCAGGTGACAGAGGATGACCCATACGCACGCGGCGTGGCCAGTCCCGGTTGGCTAGCGCGGCTTTGGCTAGGGCGACGACATCGGCGGCACCGGAGTCGATGATCGTAGCGGCATCGCGAGGGTCATCGAGGTGGCCGTTGGCGATGATCGGTAGCCCGCTGTACCGTTTGGCAAGCTGTGCCAGCGACCTAACCGTGTGATCGAAAGCTGGTGCCAGGGCCCGGTATTCGGTGGTGTGGATGTAGTCGATACCGGTGTCGGCCAGTGCGGTGAAGATAGCGGCCGCGTCCTCTTCGCCGCCGGCCCACCGATGATGATTGTCCGAAACCTTGGCCTGGGAAATGCGGATACCCACCGCGATGTCCGCCCCGACAGCGGCTACGACGTCACCGCAGACCTCAGTGGCTAAGCGAATTCGGTTGGCGACGCTGCCCCCGTAGTCGTCGGTGCGCGCATTCATGTAGTCGGTGAGGAATGCGTCGAGCAAATAGCCGTTGGCGCCATGGATCTCAACACCGTCGAAGCCAGCGTCGCGTGCCAACCGGGCCGCGTTGACGAACGCGGCCCGGACCTGGCCGATCTGTTCTGCGGTCATCGCTCGGGGTATCCGGAACGCGCCTGACCCGCGGTACATAGCCAACTGTTCGCCTTTGGGACGCACTGCTGACGGGCCCCACGTGGCGGTGGTCTGCGGGTTGCCTTGTGACTGGCTGCCGGCGTGCATCAGTTGGGCGAAGAACTTCGCCCCAGCGGCGTGGACGCCCTCGACAACTGGCTTCCACGCCGCGGCTTGAGCGGGATTCGCGATGCCCGGCTGGAACAAATAGCCCTGGCTGGTCTGGTCATCGATATACAGGCCTTCGGTGATCAACAGAGCGAACCCGCCGTTTGCAAAGACCCGGTAATAGGCGCCGATCCGTTCGGTGGGAACACCTTCGGCGGTCGCGCTGACCCGGGTCATCGGGGCCAGGGCAATACGGTTGGCCAGCTCAACACCACCGACGGCGGCCGGCCGGAATAGGGTTTCATACTGCGCACGCTGCTGGACAGACATGGAATCAGTTACCTCCGTGTCGAGATGTGTTCGGGTCCAACGGATTACCTGGCCGCGACCCAGGCACGGGAGATACCGTTGGTCGTAAACGCGGACCGGGGCTGCTATCCGGTCCCCCGGTCAATAGCTGATCCTCATCCGGATGTCGCGGGCTGCTCGGCCGAATCCGTCCTGTCAGCCCGCGCCGGGCAGCATCGCCTCCGGTCCGAGCCGCACCAGGGTGCAGTGCTGTTCACCGTGCTTCCGGGTGCTCGGTCAGATACCGGATGAAACCGACCACGTCGTCGGCGACCAGCCGACCGATGGCCCCGCTCGAGTACACGGCGAGACGCACCGTGCCATCAGGTGCCAGGATGAAGCCGGTCGATTGCAGATAGTGCGGATCGTCGTTGACATACGCGCCGATCGCCGCGGCTATCTTGTCGGCGTCGGCGCTGTGGCCGACGGGAAAGCGCAGTCTCCGCTTGGCGACGAGCTCGGCGGAGGTGTCCTCGTCATCGACAGACAAGGCGACAACCTTCACGCTGAGTTCGCTCAGAGTGTCGAGCGCACGCGAGAACCCGGCGAGCTGTGCATTGCAGTATGGGCACCAGGACCCGCGATAGATCAAAATGACGCCGTACGAGCCGGCAAGGTCACCGGGCAGAGCGATCGTGCCGCCACCGACGGCGGGAACGTCGAGAGCGGGGAACTGTTGGCCATAGTTGAGTCGTGACACGGCGTCCTTCCACGGTCGTTGGGTGACTACTCGGTCATCATGCTGCGACAAAACTGGACTGACAATTCCAATTCGACAGGCGTGGCGCGGTGACGATGGTGGCTGGCAATACGCGCTTACTCACGCCTGCCATGCCCACCTAGGGAACCGACCAACACCGTCAGCATGATTCGGTTGGAGTCCAGTGAGTTGGCCTTGCCCACAGGGCATTTCGTGCAGAATGAGATGGATTCCCTGAGTTGCGGTCGACGCGACCGTCTTCTCGGCAGATCTCCCAGGGCGGCACATTGTCGATTGTCGATACCGAGCGGCCGTTGGCGTCGCCGTCGACCCCGTCAGCGCACGGCCACGTAGCGCCGACAGATCTCAGATATGCTGCGGCAGAACTCAGTTGCTGATCCCTTCAAGGACGAGCGCGTCGGCGACGACCTGGCCGACACGCGCGAACTCAACACATCCGCTACCCGCTGAACCACGTCCGGGCGGCTTGTTCGATCACGTCGGCCACGACGTCCGGGTTGGAGACGGTGACGGCGTGCGAAGAATTCACCTCGGTGATGCGGGAGCGGGCGCGAGCGGCTTCGAATCTCTGCTCCTGCACCGGAAGAGCGAGATCCTGCAGGGTCCTGATTTGCCAGCTCGGCTTGGTCGTCCAAGCAGCGGACATCACGGATTCGTTCAGGGCTGCCACGTTCATCGGGCGCTGGGTGGCGACCATCAGGGCCGCCGTGGTCGCGGGAACGTCGGCGGCGACCTGGTCGTGGAACTTATCGTCCTGGTAGAGCAGATACGTGGTGCGGGTTCCGTCGGGCAGGGTGAAGGGGATCTCGTCAACGGATGTCAGGAAGGAGCTGCCGGGGAACCGGCTGAGCAGCTGGCTTGCAGCTTCGCCCGCCGCGGGCATCACTGCCGCCGCGTAGACGAGGCCCTTGACCTTGGGATCGTCCGCGCCGGCCTGGGTGATAACGGCTCCGCCGTAGGAGTGGGCAGCCAAAAGCACGGGACCCGCGATCCTGTCCAGCACGCTACGCAGGTAGGCGGCATCGACTGCCACTCCCTGCAGCGGGTTGGCAAAGGCAATGACCGGGTAACCGCCACGCTGCAGCCGCTCAAGCACTCCATTCCATATCGATCCGTCTTCGAAGGCCCCATGCACGAGCACGATTGTGGGCATGAATGATTCGGGATTCATCGTGGTTCCCTTCTCAATGGGGTAATGCATCGAAAAGTCGTGATCCGAAATAGCTGATGACCACCGTTGAAGCGCAGCATGGGCGTCCTACCCCGTGATTCATTGAGCCGGCGGCCATCGCGCTGCGACTCGGCCATCATGCTGCGACGAAACTGGACTGACAATTCCAATCCGGATAGGGTGCGGCTGTGGCGTCAAGTCCGGGTCGTCCCACCGCGCGGCTGACGGTTCGCGGCGCGGCAACCAAAGCCCGCATCGTGGCTGGAGCGGCCGCACTCGTCCAGGAGCATGGAGTGGCCGGGACGAGCCTGGACGCCGTCATGACGGCCACCGGCACCAGCAGATCCCAGCTGTATCACTATTTCGATAACAAGGACGCGCTTATCGGCGAGGTGATCAAGACCCAGTTCGGCCGTGTCATCGCCGCGCAGGAGCCGTTGTTGCGCGAACTTTCCTCTTGGGAGGGGCTGCAGCGGTGGTGTGATCATCTCGTGGCCATGGTCCGCGAGACGCAAGGAATCGGCGGCTGTCCGCTCGGCTCGCTTGTGAGCGAGCTGGCCGACCGATCCGAATCGGCGCGCCAACAGCTCGCGCGGTCCTTTGCCGAATGGCAGTCCTATCTATCCAACGGCTTCGCAGCCATGCGCGAAAACGGCGAACTCGACGCCGATGCTGACCTGGACGATCTCGCCCTAACGATGATGAGCGCTCTGCAGGGCGGACTGCTCATGGGGCAGGCCACGCGCAGCGCCCGTCCTCTTGAACTCGCCCTCAACATGGCCCTGGGACACATCGCCGG
Source organism: Mycobacterium simiae (assembly GCF_010727605.1). Classification (NCBI taxonomy): domain Bacteria; kingdom Bacillati; phylum Actinomycetota; class Actinomycetes; order Mycobacteriales; family Mycobacteriaceae; genus Mycobacterium; species Mycobacterium simiae. The sequence continues at coordinate 4,953,797 of NZ_AP022568.1, read as the reverse complement.
ATACCGACGTACCTAATAGCTGGGCGGCAGGCCGCCAAGAATTCAGGTGCGGCAGAACACTTTCCGTGCCCGACCAACCGACTCGTCCATAGGCCAGGATCGGCATCCTGGTTGAAGCTCGCAACACCAGGAAAGCAGTGATTTCACTGGGCTAGAGCCGCTCAATGGCACGGGTAGCCGAGTAGATGCCTTGCATCGTGGGTGAATTCATGGACGTACAGGTTCCAGCCGAACATCGACACCGCGCCGTGCGCGAACCCGACGACATACAGCGCGAGCAGAGCCAGCACCGTCGTCACGCTCAGCCATGCCGCCCCGGACAAGGTGACGGGAATCGAGCGGACGACGGGTTCAACGGGCAGCAGCGTCATTGTCGTTCCCATTTCGGTGTGCGGTAGATGCCGCGTGGTCTCCGTCGTCCAAGACCAGCGTCGCGGTGAGCAATTCGCGGTCGGCCACGATCTTTTCCAGCGCCGCAACCCAGTGGTCGTAGTAGTGCCAGTCGCCGCGCCGATCATCGGCCGTGCTTTCCCAGTCGGCGATGGAGGCGATCAGACGCTGCTGGAAATCGCTCCACGGGTAGTGACCGAATTCCGCCAACGCCAATGCCAGGCCGAATGCCCGACGCTGCCAAGGGTGATCGAACTGTGGGGCGGCCTGATCGGTTGTGCAGGTGTCATGCAGTTTCATGCGCCCCACCCGCCAAAGCGACGCCCATCATGGACTCGGTGGTGACCAGGTCCATCAGCATCTGGTCGGTGAAATCCTCTGTACCGGTGGGGCGTTCGGGGATGACAAACCACCGTGAGTGGCCGCTGCTGTCCAATACCTTGATCTCGACGTCGTCTGCTAACTCGAGACCGATCTCGGCAAGCACTTTTCGCGGCTCGCGCGCAGCGCGTGCGCGAAACACCGGGTCCTTGTACCAATACGGCGGCAACCCGAGTACCGGCCACGGGAAGCACGAGCACAGCGTACAGATCACCAGGTGGTGAACCCCTGGGGTATTCGCCACAGCGCGCAGGTGCTCGCCCTCGGCGCCGGCCATACCGTCGGGCAGGTCGAGCTCGGCGATCGCAGACGGTGTGTCTGCCACCAGCCGGGCAGCGAATTCGGGATCCGTCCATGCCTTCACGACAATCTTCTTGCCGTTGAGCGGCGTCATCTCCGATTCGAAGTAGGCCAGCACCTTATCGACGGTCTGGCTGGTGATCACTCCCTTCTCGATGAGCAGCGATTCCAGCGCCTGCACTTTCGCGGCGCTGCTTTCCTCGCGGTCGCCTGGAAAGGCGAATTGCCCTGTCATTCCAGCCCTTTCAGGTAAGCCTCGAACAGTTCGGCGTAGACGGTCTCGCGCCCGTCCTCCGCGCCGCATCCCCATAGTTCGGTGGGGGTGAACGCAACAAGGTAGTTGGGCATCGGCGCGCCGATCCCATCTTCGGTGTCTTCGAAATACGCGTAGTCGCCCTCGAAGATGCGTGTCACCGTGCCGACGCGGCCCCGGAGGAATCCGGGCAATCGGGTATGCGCGCCGGCCGGCACGTCGGCGATCCGCACCGCGTCACCGACGGCGAACTTCGGGTGGGCGATGTCGCGTCGCGGGCTATCCCCCATCCGCAGATACGCGAGCACCTGAGCATCGATGGCCTCGGCGGCTGCGCAGGCCTCGGATTGTTGTCCCGAGGGCAAAGTGCCCACGCGCGCGGCTAATTCGTCGGCGGTCAGGTAACCCTTGTCCACGAGGAACTGGGTGATCCCGCCAAGCCACTTCTCGTAGTAGCGGAATTTGAAGTAGTCAAACGGGTCCATCGCCTCCGCGCTGGTGCGCAGATCAGCCCATGTCCATTTGTCGCCAAACGTCGTCGGCACTTCGGCAATTGGATATCGTGGCAGCGCCGAGCCGAGATGCTTCGAGAGCGCCATCATCGCGACGTGGATGCCGAAGATGCGTTTCTCCCAGTCCTCGACGAAGACTCGCTTCTCCAGGTTCAACGGCTCGGGCAGACCCTCCAACCCCCCGATATAGTGCTGCAACTTCATGCTTTGCTCACACCTTCTCCGATCCGATCGCCATACCCGTGTGCCCTAGGCACGAACTGTATACAGTCTGCACCGGCCCGGAGCTGCTCACCCATGGCGAATGCGCCGTGTTTCCCACGAAACCGGACATGACCCGCAACAGCTAGCTGGCCCATCGGCGCGGTAAATATGCGTGCGGCAGTGGTTGCCCACGTTCAGCTAGCCAATTCCATTGGTGCGCAAGCGATTCGACCACTCGGCCACGGGAGCGTAAACTCGGCCGTACCGATGAATCCAGGGAACGGCTTTACACGCCGCACCACCCAGCAAACCGCGCGACGGTTTGTAGATCGCCACGACGCCGGTCGCGCGCTAGCGCAGCAACTCAACGTCTACCGGGACAAAGACAACCTGCTGGTGCTGGGATTGGCGCGCGGCGGCGTTCCCGTGGCGTGGGAGATCGCCATGGCGCTGCACGCGGAGCTGGATGTGTTTCTGGTCCGCAAGCTCGGGGTGCCGCGCTGGTCGGAGCTGGCGATGGGCGCGCTGGCCAGCGGCGGCGGCGTGGTGATGAACGACAATGTGGTGTCCAGTCTGCGCGTCACCGACGAGCAGGTGCGCGAGGTCATCGACAGCGAGGCGGCCGAGCTGGCCCGCCGCGAACACGCCTATCGCGGTGAGCGCCCCGTCGCCGACCCGGGGGGCAAGATCGTGATGTTGGTCGACGACGGCATCGCCACCGGCGCCAGCATGCTGGCCGCGGTGCGGGCCATCCGGTCCGGTGAGCCGGAATCGATTGTTGTCGCCGTGCCCGTGGGGCCGCTGTCGGTCTGCCGTGAGCTGGCCGCGGCGGCCGACGATGTCGTGTGCACGGTCACCCCGCCGGCATTCGAGGCCGTGGGGCAGGTTTACGACGACTTTCACCAGGTCAGCGATCGCGAGGTGCGCGAACTGCTGAGTATGCCGACCCGCTGAGGCTACTTAGCGGAGTCGTCGCCTCGGGTTTCGGCCGCAACGGTCTGGTCGTTCGACCCCTCGACGGTGTCGACGGCAGTGTCGGAATCCGGGTCTGGGGTCTCTTCCGGGTAGTCGACCGCTTCGTCGGCTGCCGCCTGGTCGTCGTCGGCCTCGTCGCCATCACCAGCGCCGCGGAGCTGCCGTTCCCGCAGCGCGTCGACGATCAGTAGCACCACACCCAGGACGCTGGCGCCGATGCATACCCAGGCCACCAGCTCGTTACTGGTGACGACCGCAAACACGAGCGCAACGAGCCCGATCAGGGCCAGTACCAGCGCAATGATCAGCATTGGTCATCCTCTAGCCGAAGGGCGGGACCGCCAGGTCCCAGTGCACGCGGCATGCCGGACACGGCGTCCGGCACGACTTGGATCGGGTCCCGGCTAGTTATTACCCCGATTGAATTGGTCAAACCCACCGGCATCCGCGCTGGAGTCGACGGGCGCCGCCGATCCGCGCTGGCCGAGCTCCTCGAGCTGGGACTCCAGGTAGGTCTTGAGGCGGGTGCGGTATTCGCGTTCGAAGGTGCGGAGCTGCTCGAGACGCCCCTCCAGCACCGTGCGCTGCTGGTTGATGGTGCCCATGATCTCGGAGTGCTTGCGCTCCGCGTCGGCCTGCAGCGCGTCGGCCTTCTCCTGGGCCTGACGCAATTGCGTCTCGGAACGGGTCTGGGCATCGGCGAGCATGGCGTCGGCGCGCTGCCGCGCCTCCGTGACGGTGGTCTCGGCCGTCTGACGGGCCTCGGTGAGAATTTGGTCGGCGTTGGCCCGCGCGTCCGACAACAGTTTCTCGGACTCGGCCTGGGCGCTGCTGGTCAGCCGGTCGGCGGTGTCCTGGGCCAGGCTCAACACGCGGGCGGCCTTGAGGGCCTGCTCCTCGTTGGTTCCGCTCGGGGCGGCCGCCGCGGGTGCCGCCTTGACGGGTTCCGGCTCGGGCTCGGGCTCGAAGACAGGGGCTGCGGGAGCGGGGTGAGCAGCGGGGCTGGCACCGCCAGCGGCGGCCAGTTCGCGGTCCAGCTCCTCGACCCGTTGCCGCAGATCAGAGTTTTCTTCGATCAGCCGCGTCAGCTCGTTCTCCACCAGGTCCAGGAACGCGTCGACCTCGTCCTCGTTGTAACCACGCTTGCCAATAGGCGGCTTACTGAACGCCACATTGTGGACGTCGGCTGGTGTAAGCGGCATTTGTTCGTCCCCTCAAGTTCCTGTCAAACGTTCCCGGAAGTGTAGAACGGAGTGGCAGCGGTTGTGCAACTGCCGCCCATCCTGTCACACGAGACCCGGCGGTCGCCGATTAGGCCAATAAATAAGAGCCAATTTCAAACACTAAGAGACATAAAATCTCAATCCTTAGAATTTGCAAATCGCGCCCATCAAACCGAAGCCTAATCGTGGCCGAACCGTCGCTCGGGGCCTCGGCACGGCTCGGGACGGCCGCCCGGGCGGCTCAGGCCGCGGCGCCGAAGGCGAGCTGCATGCCGATAAACGCAACCAGCAAGAGCACCATGATCGACAGGTCGAAGCGGACCGCTCCGATGGTGAGCTGAGGGATGAGCCGGCGCAGCAACTTCACCGGCGGATCGGTGATCGACATGATGATCTCCAGGATCACCACAGTGAGGCCGGTGGGATGCCAGTCCCGGCTGAACGAGCGGATGAACTCGACGACCACCCGAGCGATGAGCAGCAACCAAAAGATGAACAGCGCAAACCCAAGGATCTGAAAGAACAGCACCAACGAGAGCCCGACCTTAACGATGAGATGTCAACCGCCGCGCGATAGCGCAGCAATGGCAAGCGTACCGACTCGGGTCTGGGCGGACATCTCACCTGCGCCGCACCAGCAGCGCACTGGGTAGCCGACCAGCTCCCCAACGACTGACCCCGCCGGACTGGCGGGATCAGATGCGTCTATTGGTAAGCGTAGAAGCCGGTTTCGGCGATCCGTCGGCGCTCTTCGGGGGTGACGTCGACGTCGGCCGGGGACAGCAGGAACACTTTGGTGGCGACCTTGTCGAACGAACCGCGCAGGGCGAAGGCCAGTCCCGCCGCGAAGTCGACCAGCCGTTTCGCATCGGCGTTGTCCATCGACACCAGGTCCATGATCACCGGGGTGCCGTCGCGGAAGCGCTCGCCGATGGTGCGGGCCTCGCTGTAGTCCTTGGGCCGCAGCGTGGTGATTTTCGACAGCGGGTGGCCCTCTTCGAACATCATCGCCATCCGGCGCGGGTCCATGGCCAGGGCGCCGCGGGTGGATCCACGCAGCCACGAGCCCAGGCGTGGCCGACTCATCTCCGGGCCGCGGTCGAACTCGCGCGGGTGCACGGCGCCGTAGCGCGGTTCCTCCATCCGCTCGACGGGGTAGCCGCCGCGGTAACCGGCCGGCGCGTATTCGCCGGTGTCGGCGCGCGGGTCGTCGTAGTCGCGGCCGTCATAACGGCCGTATCCGTCGTCGAAGCGAGGACGGGGGAATCCGCGTGACGGCGCGCGATCGTCGTAGTACTCATCCTCGTAGTCGTCCATCGGGGCCATACCGAAATAGGCCTTGACCTTGTGCAGTGTGCTCATCGCGTTGACCCCTTCTAGCCCCTGGGATTTCTGTTGTCTGTGATGAAGGTGTGACTACAGTGACTACTCACGGTGACGGTAGCTGCCGTGGCCCCAGAAGCGCGGTACCGACACGCACACACGTCGAACCGTGTTGGACGGCAATTTCGAAGTCGTTCGACATTCCGGCGGAGAGTCCGACGGCTTTCGGGTGCGCCTCGAGGACCCGGCGGTGCTCCGATTGCAGCCGCTCGAAGGCCGCTTCGGGGTCCCAATCCAGCGGCGGAATGCCCATCAGCCCCACCAATTCCAGACCACGCGCCTCCTCGACCTGGGCGCACACCTGGTCGAGCGCGCCGGGGTTAGCGGGATCCACACCGCCGCGCGAGGCGTCGCCGTCCAGGCTGACCTGAACATAGACACGCAGCCGATGCTGCCGCGCGCCCTCGTCCAGCATCGCGGTGACCGCCCGGTCCAGCGCGGTCACCAACTGAGCATTGTCGACCGAATGAGCGGTGTGCGCCCAGCGCGCCAACGACCGAGCCTTGTTGCGCTGAATCCGGCCGACCATGTGCCAGTGCAACTCTCGCGAAGAACCGGAAGCCTGAGTCAACCGAGTGACTTCGGCCACCTTTGCCGACGCTTCTTGTTCGCGCGATTCACCGACCGAACGACAACCCAAACGAGACAAAATCGCGACATCACTAGCCGGAAAAAATTTGGTAATAGGGAGAAGTTCAATTTCACCGACATTGCGTCCCGCGGCTTCCGCGGCCATCGCCAGTCGCGAACGGACGGCAGCCAACGCATGAGTCAATTCAGATTCGCGGTTGCCCGTCCTGGAGTCCGCCGGGCCAACTGCCATGGCATTCACTCCATCCAGATCAACGACGCCAGCCGCCCGGTCGGCGCGTCCCGGCGGTGACTGAACAACGCCGGGTCGGCCAGCGTACAGCGTGGATCGATGTCGATCGATTCGACGCCCAATTCTCTTAATTGGCAAGCGATTCCAGCCCGAAGGTCGAGCCCCGGAGTGCCGCGATCGGTGTTGGTGCGACTACCCGGCAGGGCCGCCTCGACCTCGTCGGCCATCGCCGCGGGCACCTCGTAATTGCGTCCGCTGACCGCCGGCCCGAGCAGCGCCGAGATGTCGCCGGCCTGCGCGCCCAGCTTCAGCATCGTCTCGACCGCGCGCACCACCACGCCCCGCTGAGCACCGACCCGTCCCGCGTGCACCGCCGCGACCACCCCGGCCCGCGCGTCACCCAACAACACCGGCACACAATCGGCCGTCACCACGGCCAGCGCCAGTCCGGGGGTACGGGTCACCAACGCATCGGTGTCGTCGAAGGCGGCGCGGCGCGCCGCGCGAGGCCCTTCCACGATCTCGACCCGGTCGCCGTGCACCTGGTTCATCCACACCACCCGGTCGACGCCCAGACCGATGGCGCGGGCCAGCCGGGTCCGGTTGGCGGTCACCGCAGCCGGATCGTCGCCGACATGGTCGCCCAGATTGAAGGTGTCGAACGGTGGTTTGGACACACCACCCGCCCGGGTGGTCGTCACTCGCCGGATGCGAACACTCACAGCACCAGTATCCGGATTCGTTGCCGAACAACCGTCCCCGCCCAGTAGGCGGGGACGGGAGTCGCGGGCATGTCCGTTCTCAGCGGCGCATGAACGGCGGGACGTCCACATCGTCGTCATCGCCGCCGATACTCAGCGTCGCGCCGTTGGTATGCACCGGCACGCTGACGGCGTCGACCGGCTCGAATAGCGTCGAGGTGAGCTTGCCGGCCTTGGCCGATTCGATGCGGTGCGCGCCGCCAGTCTTCTCGCCCTTCTCGGCCGGACCGCCGATCACCGGTTTGCGGCCGGGCCCGGCCGCGTCGAAGCCCGCCGCGATCACGGTGACCCGGACCTCGTCGCCCAGTGAGTCGTCGATCACGGTGCCGAAGATGATGTTCGCGTCTTGGTGGGCGGCATCCTGGACCAGCGACGCCGCCTCGTTGATCTCGAACAGGCCCAGGTCGCTACCGCCCGCGATCGACATCAGGACACCCTGGGCGCCCTCCATCGACGCCTCCAGCAGCGGCGAGTTGATCGCGATCTCGGCGGCCTTGAGCGACCGGCCCTCACCGCGTGCGGAGCCGATGCCCATCAGCGCGGTGCCCGCGCCGGACATGATTCCCTTCACGTCGGCGAAGTCGACGTTGATCAGACCCGGCGTGGTGATCAGGTCGGTGATGCCCTGGACACCGTTGAGCAGCACCTCGTCGGCGCTGCGGAACGCGTCCATCAGCGACACCGCGGCGTCACCCATCTGCAGCAGGCGGTCGTTGGGAATCACGATCAGGGTGTCGCAGCTCTCGCGCAGGGCGTTGATGCCGTTCTCGGCCTGGTTGCTGCGCCGCTTGCCCTCGAACGAGAACGGCCGGGTGACCACGCCGACGGTCAGCGCGCCCAGCTTGCGGGCGATGCTGGCCACCACGGGCGCCCCGCCGGTGCCAGTGCCGCCGCCCTCACCGGCCGTGACGAACACCATGTCCGCACCGCGTAGCAGCTCTTCGATCTCGTCCTTGGCGTCCTCGGCCGCCTTGCGTCCGACCTCCGGGTCGGCGCCGGCGCCCAATCCTCGGGTGGAGTCGCGGCCGACATCGAGCTTGACGTCGGCATCGCTCATCAACAATGCCTGGGCATCGGTGTTGATCGCGATGAACTCCACGCCCTTGAGGCCCTGCTCGATCATCCGGTTGACGGCGTTGACGCCGCCACCACCGATACCCACAACCTTGATGACGGCCAGGTAGTTATGCGGGGGGGTCATCATCTCGTCTTCCTCCCTGGTGGGGATTCGGTTTTCCGGGCTATGCGGTTCCCTGGCAAACTCTCAACCTCAACCATAGAGTTAGAGTTATGTCAAGTAGTTCCGTGCAACCAGAACGGTATGGGTACGACACGCGCTATCCCTGCAGGCGCGCCGACGCACGGCGCGCAAATTTTCCGCAATTTTGCACACGAGGGCACGGCCGCAGCGCGCAGCGCTACTTCACCGTGGGCAGATCGGGGCTCGACACGTCGTAGGTCTTGCCCGGCTGGGTGAGCAACGCGGCCAACTTCTCGGCCTTCTCATCCGTGCGGTCGGTGGTCCCCCAGATCACCACTCGCCCATCGCCGAGCGTGAGCGTGATCGAGGCCAACGACGGCGCCGCGATGCGGCTGACCTGCCCGGCAACCTCGGGACGCAGCGCCAGCAGCACCTGTAGCGCGGCCTTGGTCGTCGGATCGGTCGGCCCGGGGCTGGCGACGTCGATATACGGCAGCGCCGGCGGTGGCGGGCCGGTCGCGAAGTCCACGCCGTCACGATCGAACAGGTGCGGACCGTCGGCAAAGTCCTTGACCACCACCGGAACTCGCTCGACGATCGTGATCCGCAGCGCGGACGGGTATTGCCGTTGCACGCGGGCGCTGGCCACCCGGCGGATCGCGGCGATCCGGTCGGCCACCTGGTTGGTGTTGATCTGCAACAGCGGCGTGCCGACCCGCACCTGGGCGGCATCGAGCACCTCTTCGCGCGACACCGCCCCGGTACCGACGACAACGATGTCGCGCGCCGACATCACCGGCGTGAAGTAGAGGACCAACGCCAACCCAATCCCCACGATCACCAGCAGCACCGTCGCCAGCAGCATCTTCAGACCGCGAACCACACCGCGCGCAGGCTTTTTCGGCTGTGGGGTGGCGCCGAGGCGCCCACCGGCGCGGCGCTTGGCCTCGCGGCGCGCCTCCTCGATGGCGGTGGCCCGGGCCTGGGCGGCGCGACGCTCGGCACGCTCCCGGCGGGCGCGCCGGCGCGGGCCCTCGAAGTCGACAGCGTCCGGCGCGGCGGCGTCCTCGCCTTCCTGGACGGCAATCGGTTCGGTCACCGCGGTGTCGGCGTCGGGCTGCCCGGCGTTCGGGTCGGTCATCGCAACACCCCGGACTGCCCGGGCGCGCCGCGGTTGGCCCGCGTCCGTAGCGCGTCGACGATCTCGGGCCCCAACAGAGTCACGTCGCCGGCGCCCATGGTCACGATGACGTCACCCGGCCCGGCGGCCGCGGCTACCTGCTCGGCGACCGCCGACAGGTTCGGCAGGTAGCTGACCGGCGCGCTGACGTGTTCGGCGACGATCGCGCCGCTCACCCCGGCCAGCGGCTGTTCGCGGGCGCCATATACGTCGAGCACGAACACTTGGTCGGCGTTGTCCAGAGCGTGACCGAATTCCTCTGCGAATGCCTTTGTCCGCGAATACAAGTGGGGCTGGAAGACGACCAACGACCGGCCGTCGCCGCCCTGCTCGAGAACCGCCCGGACCGCCGACAGCGTCGCGGCGATCTCGGTCGGATGGTGGGCGTAGTCGTCGAACACGCGCACCGAACCCACCGTGCCGACCAGTTCGAAGCGGCGCCGTACGCCCTCGAAACCGGCCAGGCCGTCCAGCACCTGCTCCACCGGGGCACCCACCTCCACCGCGGCCAGCAGAGCGCCCAGCGCATTGAGCGCCATGTGTCGCCCGGGCACCGACAACCGCATCGACCGCACCGCCGCCGGCGCCGGATCGGAGCGCACTCGGATCGTCGCGACGGCCCCGGTGCCCTGTTGCTCCCACGACAGCAGGGTGGCCGCCAATTCCGAATCCCCTTGCGGCGCACTGCCATAACGCAACACCCGAATGCCCAACTCGCTGCTGCGCCGGGCCAGCGCCGCTGCACCGGGGTCGTCGGTGCAGACCACCAGCGCCCCGCCCGGGGCCAGCCGCTCGACGAAGGAATCGAATACCGCGACGTAGGCGTCGTTGCTGCCGTAGAAATCCAGGTGATCGGCCTCGATGTTGGTGACCACCGCGACGTCGGGCGTGTATTCCAGCAGCGATCCGTCACTTTCGTCGGCCTCGGCGACGAAGCAGTCACCGCTGCCGTGATGCGCGTTGGTGCCGGCCTCGCCGAGGTCGCCGCCCACCGCGAACGACGGGTCGCGCCCGCACTGCTGCAGCGCCACGATCAGCATCGACGTCGTCGTCGTCTTGCCGTGGGTGCCCGTGACCATCAGCGTGGTACGCCCCGCCATCAGCATGGCCAGCACGGCCGGGCGCAACAGCACCGGAATGCCCCGTCGCCGAGCCTCGACCAGCTCCGGGTTGGTCTTCGGGATGGCGGCGTGGGTGGTGACGACGGCGGTCGCGCCGCCGGGCAGCAGATCCAGCGCCGACGCGTCGTGGCCGATGCGGATCAGCGCGCCGCGGGCCCGCAGCGCGTGCACACCGCGCGATTCCTTGGCATCCGACCCGGATACCTGCACGCCGCGGTCCAACAGGATGCGGGCGACACCAGACATTCCGGCTCCCCCGATGCCGACCATATGCACCCTGTGAAGCTCGGGCGGCAACCGGTCGGCGAACGTCACCGCAGCCTCCTGGCGGCCGGCCCCCCATCACGTGCGTGGCGGGCCAGGTCCAGCGCGGCCTCGGCGACCTGCCGCGCCGCGTCACGATGGCCCACCCGCGCGGCGGCCGCAGTCATCGCCGCCAGCCGCGGCGGATCGCTCAGCAGGCCGGTGACCTCGCGGGCCACCAGCTCCGCCGTCAACACGCCGTCGGGGATGACCATGCCGCCCCCCGCGTGCACCACCGGCAGCGCGTTGAGCCGCTGCTCGCCGTTGCCGATCGGCAGCGGCACATAGATCGCCGGCAGCCCGACGGCCGATACCTCGGCGACCGTCATCGCCCCGGAGCGGCAGATGACCAGGTCCGCCGCCGCGTAGGCCAGATCCATCCGGTCCAGGTAGGGCACCGCTCGGTACGGCGGATCACCGTCGTCGGGCTCGCGCAGGTCGAGGGTGTTCTTGGGCCCGTGTGCGTGCAATACCGAGACGCCCCCGGCGGCCAACTGTGCGGCCGCGGCCGACACCGCGCGGTTCAGCGAGACCGCGCCCTGGGAGCCGCCGAACACCAGCAGCACCCGCGCGTCGGCGGCAAACCCGAAATGTCGCCGGGCCTGGGGGCGCAGCGCCGCGCGATCCAACGTGGTGATGGCCGCCCGGACTGGCACGCCCACCACCTCCGCACCCCGCAGCCCGGAATCCGGCACCGCGGATAGGACTCGGTCGGCGGTGCGGGCGCCGACCCGGTTCGCCAGCCCGGCGCGGGCGTTGGCCTCGTGGATTACCACCGGGATGCGCCGCCGCCGACCAGCCGGCAGCCCGCGTGCGGCCAGGTAGGCCGGCAGGGCGACGTAGCCGCCGAACCCGATCACCACGTCGGCGGCGACGTCGTCGAGCACCGCGCGGGTCTCCCGCACCGCGCGCCACACGCGGGGTGGCAACCGGGCCAGGTCGCCGCTGGGTTTGCGTGGCAACGGCACCGGAGTGATCAGTTCGAGGTGGTAGCCGCGTTCGGGCACCAGCCGGGTCTCGAGACCGCGGGCCGTACCCAGCGCGGTGATCCGGACCCTGGGATCCAGCGCTTTGAGTGCGTCGGCGACGGCCATCGCCGGCTCCACATGGCCGGCGGTGCCGCCGCCGGCCAGCACGACCGACACGGCGCCTTCAGCCAATGCCGGGCCCGGTGATGCGGCACCGGCGGGCGAGGGACTGCTCCCCTGCCCGCCGGCCGACTCCTTGATCTGGTGGTTCACCCGTAACGCTGACCTTCCAATGCGCGAGCGCGCCGTGCTTGACGCTGACCGGCTGATGGGCTGACCGGCTGGCCGGCATGGCGCTGGCCAGCTCCATGATGCCTTGACCGGGGCTCCCCCCGGGCAGGTATCCGCCCGGACGCCGGGCGCTGCCCTGGCTCGGGCATGCGCCCACCCCGGCGGGCGGCCGGCTCGGTTGCTCGGGCGGGGGCCCGGCGGCCGCGTCCCGCGGCGGGTGGCCGCGGTGCGGGCGGACGCGAGTGCCGGCGGTCGCGGAAGGTTTCGATGCGGCTGGGCACATACGGCTCGGGCGGTGGTAGCCGCAGCAGCCGATTCACCTTGTCGTCTCGCCCGGCGCGCAGCGCGGCCACCGCCTCCGGCTCATGACGGGCCGCATTGCACATGATGCCGATCATGAAAAGTGTTGCAGCCGTGGATGTTCCGCCGGCAGATATCAACGGCAACTGCAGGCCGGTGACCGGTAGCACGCCGATGACGTAGCCGATGTTGATGAAGGCCTGCCCGAGAATCCACATCGTCGTCGTGGCCGTCAGCAGGCGCAGGAACGGGTCGGCGGAGCGGCGCGCGATGCGCATCCCGGTATAGGCGAACAGGGCGAACAGCACCAGCAGGCCGAACGCCCCGATGAAGCCGAGCTCCTCGCCGATGATCGCGAAGATGAAGTCGTTGTGCGCGTTGGGCAGGTAATTCCATTTCGCCGTGCCCTGACCCAGGCCGTCACCGAAGATGCCGCCGTGGGCCAGCGCGAACTTCGCCTGCCGGGCCTGGTAGCCGGTGTCCATCGGGTCGTTCTCGGGGTTGATCCACGAGCGCACCCGGTCGGAGCGATAACCGGCGGACATGGCCAGCACCCCACCGGCCATGAACACCGCGAGCAGCGAGGTGCCGAACACCCGCAGCGGCAACCCCGCGTACCAGAGCAGGGCCAGCAAGATGATGCCCATCGAGACCGTCTGACCGAGGTCCGGCTGAGCGACGATCAATCCGAGCGCGATGACCGCCGCCGGCACCAGCGGAATCAGCATCTCGCGCAGCGAGGCCCGCTCCATGCGCCGGGACGCCAGCAAATGGGCGCCCCAGATCGCGAACGCGATCTTGGCCAGCTCCGAGGGCTGCATCGAGAAGCCGGCCACCACAAACCATTTGCGGGAGCCGTTGGCGAGGTTTCCGATGCCCGGGACAAGCACCAGCACCAGCAAGATGATCGTGACGACGTAGGCCGAGAAGGCGACCCGGCGGATGAAGCGGACCGGCAGCCGCATCGAGACGTAGGCGCCGACGACGCCGATGACCGTCCACAACACCTGCTTGGCGAAGATCACCCACGCCGAACCGTCGGCACCGTAGGACCGAACGCCGGAGGCGGACAACACCATGATCAGACCCAGCGTGGTCAACAACCCGGTGATCGCGATGATCAGGTGAAACGACGTCATCGGCCGGCCCAGCCAGGCACCGAACCGGGCGCGTGGACTCCGCTGGGGGTCCTTGAACTGCGGCTTTACCGCGGCGGTGTGCTCGGCAGCTGCTGCGGTGGTTGCTGCTGCGGGGCCGGCGGCCGCCATTGCGTCCGTGGCTGCGTCGGTGTCGGTGTCAGTATCGGTGTCGGTGTCGGTGTCGGTGTCGGTGTCGAAGGTGACGTCGGCTTGGTCAGCCACCCCGGTGTCAGGGGGATCTTCGGCGGCGTCGCTCACGTCGATGGCGTCGACCTCGGCGGCGGAGTCCGCGTCCCGGTCGGCTGGCGCGGTCGCGTTCGTCCTCTTCCCCCGGCGGAGGCGCCGGGTCAGCCCGTTACCCATGCCCGCCTACCGCAGCGCCGCGCGAACGGCGGCCGCGAACGCGTCACCCCGGTCGGCATAGCTGCTGAACTGGTCGAACGATGCCCCCGCGGGTGCCAGCAACACCGTGTCGCCAGGCTTTGCCAGCTCCCTAGCCGCGGCCACAGCTGCGGTCATCACGCGAACACCGAGACTATCCCCCGCATTATCAACTTTTGTCACATCAGTATCAGCAGTCGCATGCATACCAGCATCCTCGCCTGTCACAACCTGGACGACGGGGACATCGGGCGCGTGTCGCGATAACGCCTCGGCAACCTCTTGGCGATCCCGACCCATCAGCACCGCGCCGACCAGGCGCGATGCGATCCTGGACACCTCCGCGTCCAGCGAGGCGCCCTTGAGCAGACCGCCGGCCAGCCACACGACCCGCGGGTAGGCCAGCACCGAGGCCTCGGCGGCGTGTGGGTTGGTGGCCTTCGAGTCGTCGACGTAGGTGATCCCGTCGGCCACCGCGACCACTTCGCTGCGGTGCCGGCCCGGCCGAAAGGTCGCGACGGCGTTTGCGATGGCGGCCGCGGGCACGTCGACGCTGCGAGCCAGCGCCGCCGCCGCCAGCGTGTCCAGCACGCCGACCGGGCCTGGCACCGGGATCGCCGCCGCTGGCAGCAGCGTCAGGTCATCAGCGAAGGCGCGGTCGACGAGCTGGCCGTCGCGCACGCCCAGCTCCCCCGCCGCCGGTTCGCCCAGCCGGAAACCGGTCCGCACCGGCGCCGCCGCGGTGTCCAGCAGGGCGGCAGCCCGGCGATCGTCGAGCCCGACCACAGCCACCCGCCCGCCCAGCACCCGGGCCTTGGCCGCGGTGTACTCCGCCATCGACGCATGCCAATCCAGGTGGTCCTCGGCGATGTTGAGCACCACGCCCGCCTCGGGCCGCAGCGACGGCGCCCAGAAGAGCTGAAAGCTCGACAGTTCGACGGCCAGCAGGTCACCCGGCTGGTCCAGCACGTCGAGAATTGGGTCGCCGATGTTGCCGCATAACAGGCTGCGCCGGCCCCCGGCGACCAGCATGGCGTGCAGCATCGACGTCGTCGTCGTCTTGCCATTGGTGCCGGTGACGACCAGCCAGCGCCGCGGCGTGCCGTAACAGGCCGCGGCGTCCAGCCGCCAGGCCAACTCGACGTCACCCCAGATCGGCAGGCCCGCGGCGGCCGCCGCGGCCAACACCGGCGCCGACGGCTGGAACCCCGGACTGGTGACGACCAGCGCGTAGTCGGCGATCCGCCGGATCGCGGTCGCCGGGTCCACGGTGGCGACGCCGCGCTCGGCGTAGGGGCGCAGCATGTCCGGGTCGTCGTCGCATAACGTGGCCGCCGCGCCGAAGCGTTGCAACGCGCCGAGGATGGCACGGCCGGTCACCCGGGCACCGGCGATCAGGACGGGCGCTCCTGCAGAGAGCGGAGCCAACGGTTCCAGCTCCGGCATGTCACGCGCCGATCGTGGCGAGCCACTCACCGTAGAACAGGGCCACA
Organism: Mycobacterium simiae; assembly: GCF_010727605.1. Lineage (NCBI taxonomy): Bacteria > Bacillati > Actinomycetota > Actinomycetes > Mycobacteriales > Mycobacteriaceae > Mycobacterium > Mycobacterium simiae. Next base: position 4,938,215 of record NZ_AP022568.1, on the reverse strand, counting down.
CCCAGGCCGCACGCGATCGCGGTGAGCAGCCAGAAGCGGATGATCACCGTCGTTTCGGCCCAGCCGCTCAACTCGAAATGGTGGTGGAACGGCGCCATCCGGAATACCCGGCGCCCGGTAGTGCGGAAGGTCAGGATCTGCAGCACGACCGAGGTGACCTCGGCGACAAACAACGACCCCAGCACGACGGCGAGGATCTCGGTGCGGCTGGTGACCGACAACCCCGCGATGATCCCGCCCAGGGCAAGCGAGCCGGTGTCGCCCATGAAGATCTTGGCCGGCGCGGCGTTCCACCACAGGAAACCGATGCAGGCGCCCGCGGTCGCGGCGGCCACGATCGCCAGATCCAGCGGGTCGCGCACGTTGTAGCAGCCCAGCCCCGGCGCCGTGGCGCACGCGTTGCGGTACTGCCAGAACGTGATCAGCACGTAGGCGCCGGTCACCATCGCCATGCAGCCCGCAGCCAAGCCGTCCAGGCCGTCGGTGAAGTTGACGGCGTTGGACCAGGCGCTGACGACGATCACGCAGAACAGCACAAACAGCCCGGGAGCCAGTGTGACAGTGGCGATTTCGCGCACATAGGACAGATCGGCGCTGGCCGGTGTCAGGCCGTTGGCGTTGTGGAAGCCCAGGACCAATACGCCGAACAGCACCGCGGCCAGGATCTGGCCGACCGTCTTGGCGGTCTTGTTCAGCCCCAGGTTGCGCGACCGGCGGATCTTGATCAGGTCGTCGAGGAACCCGACGCCGCCCAGGATGGTGGCCAGCCCCAGCACCAGTAGACCCGAGGCGGTAACGCCTTCGCCGTCGAAGGCCAGCCCGGCCAGGTGGGTGCCCAGGTAGCCGGCCCACAGCCCGGCCAGGATCGCCACCCCGCCCATCGAGGGGGTGCCGCGTTTGGTGTGGTGGCTGGGCGGGCCGTCTTCGCGGATCTGGTGACCGAAGCCCTGTTTGGTGAACAGCCGGATCAGCGCGGGTGTCAGCAGGATCGAAACGGTCAGGGCGATCGCGACGGCAACCAGGATCTGCCTCACGGGCGAGCCCTGCCTTCGGGGTCGGCGTCAACCAGCGTCTCAGCGAGCGCCTCGGCCAGGGCACCGAGTCCGGCGGAGTTCGACGCCTTCACCAAAACCACGTCACCGGGCCGCAGTTCGGCCCGCAACAGGTCCATGGCCGCGTCGGCGTCGGCCACGTTGACCGCCCCCCGCTCGCCGGAAGCGCCCCACGAACCCCACGCCCCTTCCAGGACCGCAGCATGGTGCATCGCGGCTACCGACCTCCCCGTTCCGACGACAACAAGTCGAGACACATCTAAGCGCACCGCCAGCCGACCGATGCGATCGTGCTCGGTTACCGCATCCGCGCCGAGTTCGGCCATCTCGCCCAGCACCGCCCAGCTGCGTCGCCGCGCCGCGCCTTGCGTCGACCCGCCGGAGGCGATCCAGGCCAGCGCCTGCAGTCCGGCGCGCATCGAGTCGGGGTTGGCGTTGTAGGCGTCGTCGATGACGGTCACCCCGTCCGGGCGGGTGGTCACGTGCATCCGGTGTCGGGACACCGGCTCGGCCGCGGCCAGCGACGCCGCGATCTGCTCGAGGCCGGCGCCGCACCGCAGGGCCACCGCGCCGGCACACAGCGCGTTGATGACCTGGTGTTCGCCGGACACCCCGAGTTGCACCTCGGTGTGCGCAGCGCCTGGCGCGTCCATCGCGTGCAGGGTAAAGCGCGGCCTGGCGAACTCGTCCAACGACACGCCTTCGGCCCAGACGTCGCTGCGCCCGGAGTCGGTGTGGCTGGCCCGGCTGACCCGCACCACCTGGGCCGAGCTGACCTGGGCCATGGCCGCCACGGCCGGGTCGTCGACGTTGAGGATCACCGCACCACTCGACGGAATCGCTTGGGGCAGTTCGGATTTTGTTTGAGCTATCGCCTCGCGTGAGCCGAACTCGCCGAGATGGGCGGTGCCCACGTTGAGTACCACGCCGATTGCGGGCGGGGCGATTCGCGCCAGTGCGGCGATATTGCCGGGATGGCGCGCCGACAGCTCCAGGACGAGGTAATCGGTCTCGCGTGTCGCGCGGAGCACCGTCCAGGGATGGCCGAGCTCGTTGTTGAACGATCCCGGCGGGGCCACCACGTTCCCCAGCGGCGCCAGCACGGCGGCCACTAGGTCTTTCGTCGAGGTCTTGCCCGACGAGCCGGTGATCCCGATGATGGTCAGCCCGCCGGCCACCAGCTCCTCGGCCACCGCCGTGGCCAGCTTGGACAGCGCGGCTAGCACCGCGGCACCCGAACCGTCGACGTCGTGCTCGAGCACGCCGGCTCGCGATCCGGACGCCCCGTGCGGGGTCACCACGATGGCGGGCACCCCGACCGGCCGCGCGGCCAGCACCGCGACCGCGCCGGCGGCCACCGCCGCAGCGGCGTGGTCGTGCCCGTCGGCGCGGGCGCCGGGCAGCGCCAAGAACAGCCCACCGGGCCCCACCAATCGCGAATCGAATTCGACGGTGCCGGTGACGCGCAGCTGCGCGGCGTCCCGCGCCGAGATGTCGGCCAGTGTGCCGCCGACGATTTCGGCGATCTGGGCGACGGTCAGGTCGATCATCGGTGCGCCTCGCGGCGGTGGTCCAGCGCTGCGGCCAGCTCCACCCGGTCGTCGAACGGGCGGACCAGATCGCCGACGCGCTGCCCGGTTTCGTGGCCCTTGCCCGCGATCAACACCACGTCGCCGGGACCGGCCCAGCCGACCGCGTGCCGGATGGCGGTGCGTCGGTCGCCGATCTCGACCACGTTGGCCTTGCCGTCGTTGGTGCCGCGCAAGATTTCGCCTCGGATGGCCGCGGGATCTTCGCTGCGCGGATTGTCGTCGGTGACGACCACCAGGTCGGCCAGCTCGGCGGCGACGGCGCCCATCGGCGCCCGCTTACCTGGGTCGCGGTCCCCGCCCGCGCCGAATACCACCGCCACGCGTCGTCCCGGCCGCTGCAGGGTGGTCAAGACGGCGCGCAGCGCGCCGGGCTTGTGCGCGTAGTCGACGAGGGCGAGGAAATCCTGGCCGCGGTCGATCTCCTCCAGCCGGCCCGGAACGCGGGTGTCCGCCAGTCCAGCCGCCGCCCGTTCCGGCGACACCCCGACCGCGTCCAGAATAGCCAGTGCCACAAGACAATTGGCGATGTTGTAGGCGCCGGTCAGCCGGATGCCGATGCGGTGCCGGCCGCCGGCCGGGTCGACAGCAGTGAACTCCTGGCCCGCCGCGCCCGTCGGCGCCACGTCGATGGCACGCCAGTGTGCGGGGTGGCCGGCGGCGCTGACCGTGACCGGGTCGACGGCCAGCGCGGCCATCGCCCGGCCGGCGTCGTCGTCGACACAGACCACGGCCTGGTGGGCGTGCAGCGGCGAGTGCGGGTCGAACAGCAGGGCCTTGGCGTGGAAATAATCGGCCATGGTGGCGTGAAAGTCGAGGTGATCACGGGACAGGTTGGTGAACCCGCCGACCGCGAACCCCGTGCCGTCGACCCGGCCCAGGGTCAGGGCGTGGCTGGAGACCTCCATGACGGCGGTGTCCACCCCACGCTCGGCCATCGCGGCCAGCATCGCCTGCAACGCGGGAGCCTCGGGCGTGGTCAGGGCGCTGGGGATGTCGGTGCCGTCGACGCGGATGCCGATGGTGCCGATCAGTCCGGCGGTACGGCCGCCGGCCCGCAGGCCGGCCTCGACGAGGTAGGTCGTGGTGGTCTTGCCGGACGTGCCGGTGATGCCGATCACCGCGATCCGGGCCGACGGGTTGCCGTACACCGTCGCGGCGAGCTCGCCCAGCACGCCGCGCGGGGACGGGTGCACCAGCGTCGGCACCGCCGCGGCGCCGGAGATCTCGCCGGACATCTCGCGCATCTCGGACACCCCGACCGCGTCGGTGAGCACCGCGACGGCCCCGCGTTCGATCGCGTCGCCGGCGTAGCGGGCGCCGTGGGTGGCCGAGCCGGGCAGCGCGGCGAACAGGTCACCGGGCCGCACGTCCTGGGCGCGAAGCGTCACGCCGGTGACGGCGAGGTCGGAGGCCGCGGCTGCGCCGTCGGCCACCACCGCCCCGACCTGCGCGGCCAGGGCGGGCAACCGCACCCCCGCAACCCCGTTCGGCCGCAGCGCCATCGGCACCGACACTGAGCACCACCTCCGTCAGCCATGATCGGCCATGACACCCTACCGAGGAGGAGCAGGCACCGTGGTCATCTGCGATCGCGGCGTCCCGCGCCCGGATGGGCGCGTTACCGCTCCTTACGCGACTCGAGCAAAGGCAAAAAGATGGTGTCGACGATCTCCTCGATCGTCGCCTCGGACAACGGCTGCAGCGTCATCAGGATCTCATAGCGAAACAGCTCCACGGGCAGGCGCGCGATCCGGTCGGTGACCTGTTGCGGCTCGATTTCGCCGCGGTCGATGGCGCGTTGGATGACTTGCTCCAGGACGGCGTCGCGGTCGCCCAGGACGAACGCCCGCAGGTCGGCCAGGCTGCGGCCGGTCTGCCGGTAGAAGCCGCCCAGCCGGGTCATCAACGCCGTCGCCAACCCCACCCTGAGCTTGTTGGCTTGCCGAAGCAGCTCGATGACGTCGCCACGGAGACTGCCGGTGTCGGGCATGACCACGACATCCTTGCCCACCTCGTGCACCAGGGTGGCCAGCACCAGTTCCTGTTTGTTGGGCCAGCGGCGGTAGAGCACAGCGCGACTCGTGCCCGCGCGCACGGCAACCGCGTCGATGGTCATCTCGTCGTAACCGCGTTCGGTCAGCTCCAGCCATGCGGCGTCCAAGAGCGCCTCTTCCAGGACTGCGCCCCGGCGACGTTGCTGACCCCCGGTCGAATTAAGAGACATTGCGTTTCCTAACACTCGCGGTTACGGTCATAGGATACAGACCGTATCTAACAGCCGAAAGGGGTGGATTCGATGCGCATCCTTGTCTCTGGCGCAGGAATCGCGGGCCTGAGCGCGGGGATCGACCTGGGCGCCGACGGCCACGACGTCACCATCGTCGAGCGCGCCAACCATCTGCGGGTCAACGGCTCCCCCATCGATATTCGGGGCGACGTCGCCATCGGCATTGCCGAAAAGATGGGTGTGCTCGCCGAGATCCTGGACCGCCGGGTCGACATGACCGAACGCGTGCAGTTCGTCGACCGGACCGGCGCGGTCGTGGCCGAACCACCGCTCGAGGAGATCAACGACTCGGCCGACGACATCGAAATCCCCCGCGAAGATCTCACCCGCATCCTGTACGAGCACCTCGGGTCGTCGGCACAGCTGCGCTTCGAGCAGTCCATCGCCGCGCTCGACGACTTTGGCGCCGGAGTCGACGTCGTGTTCGCCTCGGGCGACCGCGATCGTTACGACCTGGTCGTCGGCGCCGACGGGCTGCACTCCGCGGTCCGCCGGCTCGCCTTCGGCCCCGAACGGCAGTTCCTGCGCCATCTCGGCTTCTACGTCGCGCTGGCCGCGCTGCCCGATTATGCCCCGCAGGGACGCATCAACCCGATGTACAACTTCCCCGGCCACCTCGCCGGCATCGCCGCCTACCACGACCAGGCGTTGGCCGTCTTCATGTTTCGGTCCGGCTGGATCGACTACGACTACCACGATCTGGCCGCCCAGAAGCGGATCCTGGCCGATGCCTTCGCCGGCCATGACGCGTGGCGGGTCCCCGAGCTGATCGAGGCGGCAATCCGGGACCCCGAACTGTATTTCGACTCGGTCAGCCAGATCGACATGCCCGCCTGGCACCGCGGTCGCATCGTCCTGGTCGGCGACGCCGCGCACTGCGCGTCCAGCCTCTCGGGACGCGGCACCAGCCTGGCCCTGACCGGCACCTGGTTTTTGGCCCAGGCATTGCGCGACAACCCCGGCGACCTGGACCGGGCATGGCAGCAATACGAGCACAACCAGCGCCCGCACGCCGTCCGCTGCCAGGCCACCGCGGCACCCGGCGGTGACCGCTTGGTACCGCGCATCCAGGACGAGATCGACGCCCGCAACCGCGCATTTCGAACCCAGTCGTCAGGTTGACCACGTCGCGACCACCATGCCGGCCGCGGCGGTGAGCAAGACCAGGTCGATCAACAACGCGTAGGTGTGCGGTTGCACACGGCGCACCAGCCTGCGGGCCAGGAACGGCCCGATCATCAGCGCCGCCCCGATGGCCAGTCCGCGCACCACGACGGAGCCGGTGAGTGCACCCAACTGACCGAAGGTGGCCATCTTGCCGAGATAGAGCACCAGCGCGCTGGCCGCTTCGCAACCCAGGAAGGCGCCGCCGGAAAGGCCGTAGCCAGTGAACACCGGGACGCTCAGCGGGCCGGTCGACAGGATCATCCCGGTGAGAAAGCCGATGATCACCCCCGCAACGCTCAGCTGCCACAGCCGTACCCGCCACCGGCGGGCCGCCACGATCCTTCGCACCGGCACCATGGCGAGGAAGAACGCGGCGAGCACGCCGTCGACCACGGTCTGCGAGATCGTCAGCAAGGTATGGGCGCCCACGACGGCCGCGGGTGTGCCGGGCAAGGCATAGGCGAGCACGGGCCGCCACCGAATCTGTCGCCACCAGGCGGCAACCCGGCCCACGTTGGCCATCACCGCCGCGATGCCCATCACCGGCACGGCGACCCGTGGGCCGTACATGCTCACCAGGATCGGCAACAGCACCAACGACGATCCGGTGCCCACCAGCCCGCCGAGGGCCCCGGCGGCGAGTGCAACGAGGAACAGGACAGCTGTGGCAAGCATGGCGGACCTTCTCGGCGACGCGCGGCGCGCCGCCGGAGATCCTCCAGGCTTTTGTCCGTTCAGATGACCGCAGCTCTTCGGAAGCTGCAGTGGCGTCGCTCGGACCAGTCACGCGTTCACGCCGGAACCCTAGACGCTATCGACTCCGACGCTAGCACCGTCGCGCGCGCTCAGGTCACCTGCAAGGTCAGCGGCGGCCCGGGGTCAGGTGAGAGCGGGACGTTCTCTCGCTGCATCAGCCAGCCCGCGATGTTGTGGAACAGCGGGGCGGCCGAGTGCCCGGGCGTGCCGTCGGCGTTGCGCTCCGGGTTATCCATCATGATTCCGATCACGTAGCGCGGATTGTCGACGGTGGCCATCCCGGCAAAGGTGATCCAGTAGACGTCGTCGAAGTAGCAGCCGCAGCCCGGGTTGATCTGCTGGGCGGTACCGGTTTTGCCGGCCATTTGGTAGCCGGGCACCGCCGCCGCGGGTCCGGTGCCCTGCTGGTAGCCCATCGGGTCGTGTTGCACGACGGCGCGCAGCATCTGCCGAACGGTCTGCGCGGTCTGCGGCGAGACGACCCGCACCCCCTCGGGGCGCGGCTCTTCGGTGCGGGTGCCGTCGGCCGCGACGGTGGCCTTGATGATGCGCGGCGGGATGCGCACCCCGTCGTTGGCGATGGCCTGGTACATGTCCGTCATCTGCAGCAGGGTCATCGAAAGACCTTGCCCGATAGGCAGGTTCGAGAAGGTGCTGCCCGACCACTGGTCGATCGGCGGTACCAGGCCGGCGCTCTCACCGGGCAGTCCGACGTTGGTGCGCTGCCCCAGCCCAAATTTGCGGACCATGTCGTAAAACCGTTCCGGACCAACGCGTTGCGCCAGCATCAGAGTGCCGACGTTCGAGGACTTCCCGAACACGCCGGTGGTGGTGTAAGGCATCACGCCGTGGTCCCAGGCGTCGTGCACGTTGACACCGCCCATGTTGATCGAGCCCGGGACCTGCAGCACCTCGTCCGGATTGCTCAGGCCGTATTCGATGACCGACGACGCGGTGACGATCTTGTTCACCGAGCCCGGCTCGAATGGCGAGGACACCGGCAGGTTGCCCAGTTGCCGGTCGCCCTGACGACCGATGTCCTGGGACGGGTCGAAGGTGTTGTCGTTGGCCATAGCCAGCACTTCACCCGTCTTGGCGTCCAGGACGACGGCCGAAACATCATGTGCCCCGGACAGATTTTTGGCTTGCTGGACCTGCTGCTGCACGTAGAACTGGATGTCGTTGTCAATCGTGAGCTGCACGGTGGACCCGTTGACCGCCTTGTGCCGATTGCGGTAACTGCCGGGGATGACCACGCCGTCGGACCCGCGATCGTAAGTGATCGAGCCGTCGGTGCCGGACAGCACCGAGTCCATGCTGTCCTCGAGGCCGAGCAAGCCGTGGCCGTCCCAGTCGATGCCGCCGACAATGTTGGCCGCGAGCGATCCGCCCGGATATTGGCGCAGATCCTGCCGCTCGGAGCCGACCTCCGGGTACTTGTCCGAGATGGCACTGGCAATGGCCGGATCGACGGCACGCGCCAAGTAGACGAAGTTGTCGTCGGTTTGCAGCTTCTTGAGCACGGTCGCGTAGTCCGGCTTGTTGTTCAGTCGCGTCGCCACCTCTTTGGCGATGTCCCGCAGTCGCGCCTGCGGATCGGGTGCATCCGGGTTCTTCTTCCTGGCGTCCTCCAGCTGCTGGCGGATTCGCTTCGGCTGAAAGGTCAAGGCCCGCGACTCGATGGTGAACGCCAGCTGCTGGTTGTTGCGGTCAATAATGCTGCCGCGGATGGCTTTTGAGACGTCGGTGACCTTGAGCTGCCCCGCGGCCTGGGCGCGCAGTGTCGCTGCGTCGGTGACCTGCAGGACGAACAGCTGCGCCCCGGCCACCAGCATCATCACCAGGATGACCGCGTAGCCGACTCGATGCCGGAAGAGGAAGGAGGTGCTACGCGTGGTGGCTTCGACGACCGCCCGGGTGCGCCGCTGGCGGGCCGAATGGCCGAGCACGGCCTCTGGCTTGCCCGGCGCGCTGGACTTCTTGTCCTTGCGGGAAGCCTTGGGTTGCTGGGCCTTCCGGGCCTGTTGCGCCTTCTCCGGCTTGGCTGGGCGGTTCGATTGCCGGATCCCGGGGCCGCGACGCGCGGCGCCGGCCTTGCCGGGCCGGCGGCTGCGGCCGTCCTCGCCGCGACTCACCGGGGGGCACCTGGGGCCACAACGGGGCCCGCACCGGCGGGCGGTGCGACCGGCGCCGTGATCGCCGGTCCCGGCAGTCCGGGCAGGACGGGGACGCCGGCCTGCGGTCCGGGACCCGGTTGCACCGGGACGGGTACCTCCGCCGGTAGCGGGGCGGGGGCGGGCGCGGGCGGCATCCCGGCGATCGGGATCGGCACCTCGGCGGGCACAGGAGCGGCGGGGGCGGGCATGGCCGGCATCGGCAGCCCCGGCGTGGGCCACGCCTGCGCCGGAACGCCTTGCGCCGGAACGCCTGGCGCCGGGAGCCCGGGCACCGGCAGTCCTGGTGCCGGAACGCCTGGCGCCGGGAGCCCGGGCACCGGCAGTCCTGGTGCCGGAACGCCTGGCGCCGGAAGACCCGGGGTGGCGGGCATACCCGGGAACTGGCCCGCGATCGGACCGCCCGGCGCACCGGGCACGGGCGGCGCGGCCGGCAGATGCTGGCCGCCCACCGTCGTCGAGCCGTCCGGTGCCCGCAGCAGCGCCTCCGGCCCACTGCTACGGCCGGGCACCAGCGCCGCTCCCGGATCCGGTTGCACCCGCACCGGGACCTCCGCTGGCGCCGCCGGTTTCGGCGACGGTGGCCCTTCTTCGGGCAGCTTTGTGTTCAGCGGCGGCGGGGGCACACCGTCGGCAGGTTTAGGTGTGCCGACCACCACCCAGTTACCCTCAGGGTCCTGAACCAGGTGGGCGGTATCGCGGGTCGGGATCATGCCCTGTTTACGGGCCGCCTCGGCCAGCGCCGGCGCGGCCTCCGCCTCGCGGACGTCGCGCTCCAGCGCCTCCTTTTGTTGCTGCAGCAGGCGCGTCTTCTCGCGGGCAGCACTCAACTGGTAGGACCGCTCGGCGGAGTCGGTGGACAACCACAACGTCAGCGCCAACCCGGCACCCAGGGCGCCGATAACCAGCACCACGAAAGGAACTTTGGCCAGCAGCGTCTGCGGTCGCAGGTCGACCGAGGTCAGCCGGAGAGCCAACCGTTCCGTCAGGCGCGGCCGAACAACCCTGGGCGCCTTGGCTTTTCTGGCCTTGGCCCGCGCCTTGGCCTGTCTGGTGCTGGTCGGCCGCGCCGGGCGCTGGACGGGCCGGGCATGCGGGCTGGTCTGTGGTCCGGACTTGGCCGAGCGCGCCTCGCGGCCGGCCGCCGAACCCTGCGTCGGCCGGGTACGACGGGCAGTCGAGTCCGCCGCGCCGCGCCTGCCGGTACGGACCGCGCCATCCCGCCCGCCGCGACGGGCGTTGCCGCCCCGGCGTTTTGGCGCCTCGCGCTTGGCTTTCGCTCTCATGAGTCGCCCTTCTCGGTCACCCGCTGCGGTGGTTGTCCCTCGCGCCGCAGCCGCTGCAAGGCCCGTAGTCGCACGGCAGCACTGCGAGGGTTCCGGTCGATTTCGTCGGCATCGGCGCGTTCGGCGCCGCGGGTCAGCGTGGCGAAGCGTGGGCCAGCCCCCGGCAGCTCGACCGGGAGATCCACCGGCGTGCGCGAGGCGGTCGCGTCGGCAAATGCGCGTTTGACGATCCGGTCTTCCAACGACTGGTAGGACATCGCCGCGATCCGGCCGCCGATCCGCAACGCGTCCAGCGCGGCCGGAAGCGCCCGGCGCAGCGTGTTCAGCTCGTCGTTGACCGCGACGCGCAGCGCCTGGAAGGTGCGCTTGGCCGGATGACCGCCGGTGCGTCGGGCCGCGGCCGGGATCGCGTCGTAGAGCAGCGCCACCAGTTCGGCGGTGGAGGTGAACGGGGTGTGGACCCGCCGGCGGACAATGCGGGCCGCGATGCGACGCGCGAACCGCTCCTCGCCGTAGCGGTGCAAGATGTTCGCCAGCTCGGCCTCGTCGTAGGTGTTGACGATGTCGGCGGCGGTCAGGGCGGCTGTCGGATCCATCCGCATGTCCAGCGGGGCGTCCTGGGCGTAGGCGAAGCCCCGCTCGGCACGGTCCAGCTGCATCGAGGACACGCCCAGATCGAACAGCACACCGTCGACCGATCCGTCTGCGGCGTAACCGGATTCGACCAAGGCGTCGGCCAGGCCGTCATAGCGTGCGTGTACCAGCGTGATCCGATCGGCGAACGGTGCCAGCCGGTCACGGCTGATTTGCAGCGCGGCGGGGTCTCGATCGATCCCGATCAACCGCAGCCCCGGCAGTTCGGCCAGGAAGCGCTGCGCGTGCCCGCCCGCGCCGAGGGTGGCGTCGACCAGCACTGCGCCGGTTCCGTCGGGGTGCCGGCGGGTCAACGCCGGAGTGAGCAGCTCGACGCAGCGCTGCAGCAGCACGGGCACATGCCCGAACCGGTTCGGCCCCAGATCATCTGGCTCGTCGGCCACCGCACCACCTCCCCGCATCCGGAGGGACTCGTCAAAACGCGGGCCGGCCCGCAGAACTGAGGAAGGACGCGCCCCTGCACCGAGGTCCCTGTCCGAAACTACGAACCAGGCGTTGGGGAAGTACGCCAGGGTCGGTTCGGGCAGAGGCCACGATGCACGGGCATGCGCCTCAGATGATGTCGCCGAGTGCTTCATCGCTGGCCGCGGAGAAGTTCTCTTCGTGCGTTTGCTGGTAGTCCTGCCAGGCTTGGGCATCCCAAATTTCGAGGTAGTCGACCGCCCCGATCACTACGCAGTCCTTGGAGAGGTTCGCGTAGCGGCGGTGGTCGGCCGACAAGGTGATGCGGCCTTGGGCATCGGGATGCTGCTCATCGGTGCCGGCGGCCAGATTGCGCAGGAACGCCCTGGCTTCCGGATTGCTTCGAGACGTTTTGCTCGCCCGGCGAGCTAGCTGCTCGAATTCCGCCCGCGGATAGACGGCGAGGCTGTGGTCTTGGCTCTTGGTGACCATCAACCCCCCTGCCAGCGCGTCGCGGAACTTGGCGGGCAACGTCAATCGCCCCTTGTCGTCGAGTTTGGGCGTGTAGGTGCCGAGAAACACCAGCTCACCTCCCGTCGAGGCCGTTTCTCGGCTCGCCCAAACACTTCAGCCACCATACCCCACAATCCCCCACTTCTCCCCATAAACGAGGTGTCGTCGGGGTGTTTCGTCGACTATTTGCCACGTCGCGCCGGCAGAAGGAGCCGGCCGCGTCCGGGGTGTCGCACCGGCGACTGCGGCCCGACCGCTAAAAACGCACGTCAGACGGCCTGACCCGGGCGGTGGGGGAAGGTGGGGCGCCTTGGAGGGGCCGAGTGGGGCCCAGTGGGGGGCCCAGTAGGGACGCAGCCAGCGTGTGCGCCTCGATTGCGGCTCAATTTGGCGTCGGAACGGACTCGACGCTGCGCGACGCCCATCGGTGTGCGGTAACCGGCCCGCGCGCAACGCAATTCGGGCGCGGCCGGCGCAAAACTAAGGGGCAACCGTGCGGCTGCCCCTTAGGAAGTGGTTGCTAGTCGTCGAAGCGACGCCGGAAGCGGTCTTCCATCCGGCTGGTGAACGAGCCGCCCTTGGGCCGGCGCTGCCGGGCGCCCGGGACGGGCCCGGACGAAGCCGGCCGACCGGACAGCCGCGGCCCGGTGATGGCGAACACCACACCACCGAACATCACCACGAAGCCAACGACACTGAGAATCGGGAAGGTTCCGATCATCGTGGCCTTGAAAGCCACACCGGATACCAGCATCGCCAGACCGATGACGAACAATGCCGCACCCTGCAGCCGACGTCGCGCCGTGGGTGCTCGAAAGCCGCCGCCCCGTACGCTCGACGCGAACTTGGGGTCCTCGGCGTAGAGTGCGCTCTCGATCTGGTCGAGCATCCGCTGCTCATGATCGGAGAGTGGCATTCGTCCCTCCTTGCCGACAGTCTGACACGTAACTATCGATAGCACGCGGATGCCCGTCGTCCGGGCAACTAAGTCAAATGATACGAGGTCAATCTGACCCGTACCACTAGTTCAGCCGCGATTCTATCTTCGTTGCTTCCGCACCATCATCGCGCGGCAACGGTGATGTGTTACACCCCGCGTGCCGAATCCTTGCCGAACCCTTGGCGACCCAGACCGCGTCACTTATTCACTGTCCCCACTAACCTCCAGACCAACCTCCAGCCACCGGCCCTGCGGCCCGATAATGGCGATACGGGCACCGGGCCGCCGCACCGCCGGAAAGCGACGCGGGCGGCCCGATCATCGGGACGAGAGGACACCGCGAATTGGCGATATTCCTCATCGATCTGCCGCGCGACGATATGGAGCGCCGGCTCACCGACGCCCTCAAGGTGTATGTCGACGCGATGCGATATCCGGCGGGCACCGAGAACCAGCGCGCCGCGATGTGGCTGGAACACCTCCGCCGCCGGGGCTGGCAGGCGGCCGCCGCCGTGGAAGCCGACGCGGCTCCCGACGGTGGGCCGCCGCCGGCGGCCGATCTGGCCAATGCGCCATTGCTCGGTGTCGCCTACGGCTACCCCGGGGCGCCCGGCCAATGGTGGCAGCAGCAGGTGGTGTTGGGTCTGCAACGCGGCGGCCTGCCGCCCGAAGAGATCGACCGGCTGATGAACAGCTATTTCGAGCTGACCGAGCTGCACATTCATCCCCGCGCCCAGGGCCGCGGCATCGGCGAAGCCCTGGCCCGCCGACTGCTGGCCGGCCGCTGCGAACGAAACGTCCTGCTGTCCACGCCGGAGACCAGCGGCGAGGCCAACCGCGCGTGGCGGCTGTACCGCCGGCTCGGCTTCACCGACATCATCCGCCGCTACCACTTCGCCGGTGACCCACGGGCATTCGCGATTTTGGGCCGCCCACTGCCGCTGCAGCGGCCCGGCGACGGCTAACCGACACACCCGATCTGGCACGATGACCTGGTGCGCGCCAGCTCTCCCCCACGCCGAGCCCGCGGGTTCACCGCCCGCCGGCGCCGCGTGCTCGCCCTCGCCATGCTGATGCTGTTGGTTCCGGTAGCCACCGGTTGCCTGCGGGCCAGGGCGTCACTGACCGTCTCCCCCGACGACCTGGTCTCCGGAGAAATCATCGCGGCGGCCAAGCCGAAAACGCCCAAGGACACCGGGCCGCAGCTGGACACGAACAACCTGGCGTTCAACCAGAAGGTGGCGGTGTCGACCTACGACAGCGACGGCTACGTGGGGTCTCAGGCGGTGTTCTCTGATCTGACATTCGCCGAATTGCCGCAGCTGGCCAACATGAACTCCGACGCCGCAGGCATGAACCTGTCGCTGCGCCGCAACGGCAATGTGGTGATCCTGGAAGGACGCGCGGATCTGACCTCGCTGACCGATCCGGACGCCGACGTCGAGGTGACCGTCGCCTTTCCGGGCCCGGTGACCTCGACCAACGGTGACCGCATCGACCCGGACGCGGTGTCGTGGAAGCTCAAACCGGGCGTGGTGACGACAATGACGGCCCAGGCCCGCTACACCGACCCGAACACCCGCTCGTTCACCGGCGCCGGCGTCTGGCTGGGCATTGCGTCGTTCGCCGCGGCCGGGGTGGTGGCGCTGCTGGCCTGGATGAGCCGCGACCGCTCCGAGCGGTTCACCACCCCGCGCAATCCGCCCTCAGCGAGCTAGCCGGGCCGGCGCCCAGTACTCGATCATCTCGGCGAACGTCTGAAACGCCGGGCCGGACAGGCCGTAGGTCGCCTCCAAATGGATGCTCAGCGGAAAACCCAGCTCGGCGACGCCGTCAACCACGCGCTGGTATAGGTCGAGCATCATCTGACGCTTCCGCGGCGGTTCGCTGCCGGCCAACTTCTTGACGAACTCCTGCTCGGCCGCCACACCAGGGTTACCGGGATCCTGGATAAGCCAATTGATCAGGCCGATCTTGCTTTCGATCTGCGGCACGAAGCCGAACGAGAGCAGGATCTCCGGACGGTGATCGGTGGTCTTGGCGAATTCGGTCAAGAAGCCGACGATCGCGTCGGAGTACAACAGCTGGGTCATGCCGTAGGTGGCACCCTGATCGCATTTGAAGTTGAAGCGACCATGCTCGCCTTCGCGGGTGGGGATGAGGATGACGCCGCGGTTGGCGACCAGGTCGCGGTAGATCGACAGCGCGTCGGTCGGCGGGACGCCGGAGCCCTCGCCGTCGTTCATCGTGCGCGGGACGCCGACGAACACCACGCCTTCCATGCCGGAGTCGGTCAGCGCGGTGAGCCGTTGGCGCAGCGCCGCTTCGTCCATGAAGGCGGTCACCTGGGTGCACAGGCCGGTCATGCCGGGCAGTTCGGGCTTGATCACCGACCAGAAATCCAGCACGTCGAACTTGGGCTTCATCGGGACGGGCCGGTCGTCGTCCTCGGCGATGATGCCGGGGATCATCACGTGCCGGATGCGGCCGTGAAGACCCGACTCCGCGGAGTACTGCAAGACCTTGCGCGCCTCGTCAAGCGCCCGCTCCCGACCCCCGTCCACATTCGGCGGCACCAGCTCGAGCGCAACGGTGTTGAGAGTCACGCGGCTCCTCTTCCTCGGACGAATCGCACCCCGCCAGCATAGGGGCGCAGCGGAACGCCAACCCGGTGGGGGAATTGTGAGCCAGCCGAAGTACTCGGATTGTGGTGCGGAATACACTGATCGGGCTTGGATCACAGCGGGCATGCCGAGGCAGAAAGGGGGCGGCGCGCTGAGCGTGAAATCCCCAGCAGCAGCGGCAACCGTCGAGTTCACCGGGGCCATTGCCGAGCAACTGCGCCGATACCTGCACGGCCGGCGTACCGAGACTGCTTACATCGGCGACGACTACGCGGCGTTGATCGCCGCCCTAGAGGAGTTCGTGCTCAGCGGCGGCAAGCGGCTGCGTCCGGCCTTCGCCTACTGGGGCTGGCGCGCGGTCACCGATGCCGAACCCAATTCCGAAGTGCTGCTGCTGTTTTCCGCGCTGGAGCTGCTACAGGCGTGCGCACTGGTGCATGACGACGTCATCGACGACTCCTCCACCCGCCGCGGCCGGCCGACGGTGCATGTCCGCTTCGCGACGTTGCATCGGGATCGAAAGTGGCAGGGTTCGGCCGACCGATTCGGCATCTCGGCCGCGATCCTGCTCGGCGACCTCGCCCTGGCCTGGGCCGACGACATCGTGTTCGGAGCGGACCTGACGCCGGCGACGCAGCGTCGGGTGCTGCGGGTCTGGTCCGACATCCGCACCGAGGTGCTCGGCGGGCAGTACCTCGACATCGTCGCCGAGGCCAGCGCGGCGGAGTCGATCGCGTCGGCGATGAACGTCGACCGGTTCAAGACGGCCTGCTACACGGTGGCGCGTCCGCTGCAGCTCGGCGCCGCCGCCGCCGGGGACCGGCCCGACGTGCAAGCCGTGTTCGCCCAGGCCGGCATCGACCTGGGCGTCGCGTTTCAGCTTCGCGACGACGTGCTGGGAGTGTTCGGGGATCCGGCCGTGACGGGCAAGCCGTCCGGCGACGATTTGCGTTCCGGTAAGCGCACGGTGTTGCTGGCCGAGGCTGTCGAGCTAGCGGACAAGTCAGACCCGTTGGCGGCCAACCTGTTACGGAGCTCGATCGGCGCACCGTTGACCGACGTACAGGTAAACGAGTTGCGCGAGGTCATCGAGTCCGTCGGCGCCCTGGCCGCGGCCGAACACCGCATCGCCACCCTCACCGAGGGGGCGCTGCAGGCGCTGGCCGCCGCTCCCATCAGCGCCCCGGCCAAGGCCGGGCTGTCCGAGCTGGCCAAAGCGGCCACCAACCGATCCGCCTGAGCGATGACCACCGACTCGTCCGCAGCCGGTTCGATCATGGGCACCGGTGCTGTTGCCGAACACCTTTCCCGCCTGACGGCGTTCGTCGCCACCCCGCAGGCTCGCCCCGCGAAGCTGGGCTTGGTGGGGTCGGTGCTCATCACCGTCGGCGGGCTGGGCGCCGGCAGCACCAAACCACATGACCCCGTGCTCGAGGCGATCCACATGTCCTGGCTGCGTTTTGGCCACGGGCTGGTGCTGTCGTCGATTCTGTTGTGGACGGGCGTGGCGTTGATGCTGTTCGCCTGGCTGTCGCTGGGCCGCCGCGTCGTCGCCGGCGAGATCACCGAATTCATGATGCGCGCCACCACCGGATTTTGGTTGGCGCCGCTGCTGCTATCGGTCCCGGTGTTCAGTCGCGACACCTACTCCTATCTGGCGCAGGGCGCCCTGCTGCGCGACGGCTTGGACCCCTACGCGGTGGGCCCGGCGGCTAACCCGAATGTGTTGCTGGACAACGTAAGTCCCATTTGGACGATCACCACCGCGCCGTATGGCCCGGTGTTCATCCTGATCGCCAAACTCGTCACGATCCTGGTCGGCAACCACGTGATCCTCGGGACGATGCTGCTGCGGCTGTGCATGCTGCCCGGGCTGGCGTTGTTGATCTGGGCCGCTCC
Source organism: Mycobacterium simiae (assembly GCF_010727605.1). Taxonomy (NCBI): domain Bacteria; kingdom Bacillati; phylum Actinomycetota; class Actinomycetes; order Mycobacteriales; family Mycobacteriaceae; genus Mycobacterium; species Mycobacterium simiae. The sequence goes on along the minus strand of NZ_AP022568.1, from coordinate 4,920,869 downwards.
CCGGCTGGCCCACCACCTCGGCACCAGCGGCGCGATCGCGTTGTGGATCTGCGTGCTCAATCCCCTGGTGCTGATCCACCTGATGGGTGGGGTGCACAACGAGATGTTGATGGTGGGCCTGATGACCGCCGGGATCGCGCTGACCTTCCAGGGCCGCCACGCGTTGGGCGTCACTCTGGTCACCGTCGCGGTGGCGGTCAAAGCCACCGCCGGTCTGGCGCTGCCGTTTTTGGTCTGGGTGTGGATGCGGCACTTGTGCGAGCGGCGGGGCTATCGTCCGGCCCGGGCGTTCGCGACGGCGACCGCGCTGGGCGTGCTGATCTTCGCCGCGGTGTTCGCCGTGTTGTCGGCGGCGGCCGGCGTCGGCCTGGGCTGGCTCACCGCGCTGGCCGGATCGGTGAAGATCATCAACTGGCTGACCGTGCCGACCGCCGCGGCCAACGTGATCCACTTCGCGTTCAACGGGCTTTTCCAAGTCAACTTCTATGCGACGCTGCGCATCACCCGCTACATCGGCATCGCGATCATCGCGGTGTCGCTACCGCTGTTGTGGTGGCGCTTCCGGCGCGACGACCGGGCAGCGCTGACGGGGATGGCCTGGTCGATGCTGATCGTGGTGCTGTTCGTGCCGGCCGCCCTGCCCTGGTACTACTCGTGGCCGCTGGCGGTGGCGTCGCCGCTGGCGCAGTCGCGGCGGGCGGTCGCGCTGATCGCGGGCCTGTCGACCTGGGCCATGGTGATCTTCAAACCCGATGGGTCGCACGGTATGTACTCGTGGTTGCACTTCTCCGCGGCCACGGCGGCCGCGCTGGTCGCCTGGTATGCGCTGTATCGCGCTCCGCAGGCGCGAGCTGCGCGGGCCGATGAACCGCTGGCCGCCTAGTACGCCATGGCTTGGGCCCGGCGCACCACTTCCCGCGCCTGATGGGCGTGCAAGGCGTCGACGGGGCGGGCGTTGCTGATCGCATCCTTGCTGCCGTCGCGGGTGATCGTCAGCGACGGGTCCGGGGTGAACAGCCAGCGCACGATCTCGGTCTCGTGGTAGCCACCGTCGTGCAGGATCGTCAGCAACCCCGGCAGACTCTTGACGACCTCGCCGCCGTGAGTGAAAAACACCTGTGGGATCACCACGCCCCCGTCGCGACGCACCGCAACCAGGTGACCCTCCCGCAGCTGCTGCTGCACCTTGCTCACCGGCACGCCGAGCAGTTCGGCGACCCGGGGCAGGTCGTAGGTTGGCTCATCGGGGTCTAACACATCATCGCCGGCCGGAATGCTGCCCACGACGCAAGTCTAGGCCGTGGTTCCCGGGTGGGTAGGCGCGTTGCGTGGATGTGCTGCCGCGCCGGCGCTGACCCCACCTACGATGGCCCCGTGACCGGAGCCGGGACAGGTGACCCGCTGGACAACGCGTTGCTGGATGGCCGCTACCTGGTTCAGGGCAAGATTGCCAGCGGCGGTACCTCGACGGTGTACCGCGGCCTCGACACCCGCCTGGATCGGCCGGTCGCGCTGAAGGTGATGGACGCGCGGTACTCCGGCGACACCCAATTCCTGGCCCGCTTCCAGCTGGAAGCCCGCACGGTCGCCCGGCTCAAGAATCCGGGACTGGTCGCCGTGTACGACCAGGGCCTCGACGCGCGGCACCCGTTTCTGGTGATGGAGCTGATCGAGGGCGGTACGTTGCGCGAGCTGCTGATCGAGCGCGGCCCGATGCCGCCGCATGCCGTCGCGGCGGTGTTGCGCCCGGTGTTGGGCGGACTGGCCGCCGCGCACCGCGCCGGGCTGGTGCATCGCGACGTCAAGCCGGAGAATGTGCTGATCTCCGACGACGGCGAGGTCAAGATCGCCGATTTCGGCTTGGTGCGTGCAGTCGCCGCGGCCGGAATCACTTCCGCCAGCGTCATTTTGGGCACCGCGGCCTATTTGTCGCCCGAGCAGGTGCGCGACGGCAACGCCGGCCCGCGCAGCGACGTCTACTCGGCCGGCATCCTGACCTATGAGCTGCTGACCGGCAACACGCCGTTCACCGGCGACTCAACGCTGTCTATCGCCTATCAGCGACTGGACCACGACGTCGGGCGCCCGGGCGACGTGATCGACGGCGTGCCGGTCCAATTCGACGATTTTGTGGCGTGCGCGACCGCCCGGGACCCGGCCGAACGGTACGCGGACGCGATCGAGATGGCCGCCGACCTGGAGGCGATCGTCGATGAGCTCGGGCTGCCCGATTTCCGCGTGCCGGCGCCGCAAAATTCCGCCCAGCATCGGTCGGCGGCGCTGCAGCACGCCAGGACGCGTCAGCAGCGGACCGCCGCGCCGCAGTCCCCGCGCGGCGAGCCGGTCCGGGCGCCCACCCGCCAGTTGACCCGGGGTCCCGAGGATTGGTCGGCGGATGGCGCCGAGCCCCCGGTACCCTCCGAATCCGAGATGGACTTCGAATACGGTTCCGGCTCAGGCGAATTCGCTGGCATCGCGATCAGTGAATTCGTCCTTGCGCGTCAGCACGCCCGTCGGATGGTGCTGGTGTGGGTGGCGTTGGTGCTCGCGTTGGCCGGTTTGACCGCGACGATCGGCTGGACGATCGGCAGCAATCTGACCGGCCTGCTGTGATGACCCGAAGTGATATCGTTCGCAGATGCCGTCACCTGGGGAAACGGTCAAGCGCCGGGGCAGACGGCAAGGCGGGCCGGTATCACGCGACGCGGTCCTTGCCGCGGCGAAGCGGCAGTTCGCCCGGCACGGCTACGACAAGACGACGCTGAAAGCAATTGCCGACGACGCACGGGTGGACCCGTCGATGATCCTCTACCTGTTCGGCTCGAAGGCCGGACTGTTCCGCGAGTCGATGACGCTGGTGTTGCCGGCGGATCTGCTGACCGCCGAGCTCGCCGAGAAGGACGATCAGTTGGGCTACCGCGTGGTGCGGGCCTACCTCGGGCTGTGGGAGCATCCGGAAACGGCCGCGAGCATGGCCTCGATGGTGCAGTCGGCGACGTCGAATCGTGATGCCAACGAAGCGTTTCGCGGTTTTTTGCACGACTATCTGCTGACCGCGGTGTCCGACGCGCTGGGCGGTGGCGACGAGGCACGACTGCGCGCGATGCTGGCCGCGACGAATCTGGTCGGCACCGCGATGCTGCGCTACATCATGCGGGTGCCGCCGCTATCGTCGCTGGGCGTCGACGAGGTGGCCGGGTTGGTGGGGCCCGCGGTGCACCGGTTCTTGACTGTGCCCGCCGACGAGCTGGGCCCCGAACCGCTCTCGTCTCGGTGTGGTCCGGGGTCGGCCGGCGCCGGTTGACCGTCGGCTAGACCGCGGTCGCCTCGACGATGCTCAGCGGCGACGCGGAAGCGACGACACGGTTGAATCGGAATCCGGCTTGGTCGAACAGCCGGGCGTACTCGTTGGCGGTGCGTTCGCGCGCGGCGACGGCAACCAGCATCTCCAGATCGATCCACTTACCTGGGAAGTCCCGATCGTGGTCCGGAATGACGAACTCGCACAACAATAGTCGCGTGCCGGGTCGGACGGCGGCGCGGATGTTGTTCAGGATGCGGATGGCGTCCTGGTCGGGCCAGTCGTGGATGATGTTCTTGAGCACGTACGCGTCGCCGCCGGTCGGCACGAAATCGAAGAACGAACCTTCCTCGATCCGGATGCGGTCCTCGACGCCGTACTTGCGCAACAACTCTGGCGCACCCGCCACCACCTGCGGGAGATCGAACAGCACGCCCCGCGAATTCGGAGCCGTCGCCAGGATGGCAGACAACAGCCGGCCGTGGCCGCCGCCGACATCGACGATGGTGCCGAACGAACTGAAATCGTAAGCCGCGGTCAGTGGCGCGGTCGCCATCTCGGAGAGATTGGTCATGGCGGCGTTGAAAATCTCGGCCAGCTCCGCCTCGTCGGCCAGGTATTCGAAAATAGGTTTGCCGCGCAGCTCCGGGATCACGGCATGACCGGTTCGTATTGCGCCGGTCAGGTGACTCCAGTGCTCGCGATGTTGTGGCGAGCCGACCCACCGTGCCATCCCGGCCATCGACACCGGGGCGTCGGTGCGCAGCGTGTCCCCGAGGGGGGTGAGTTCGTAGCGCCCGTCGCGGCGCCGGCCGACTACTCCGATGCCGACCAGCGCACGCATGAGCCGGCTCACCGTGTCGGCGTCGGCGCCGACCCGGTCCGCCAATTGCTGGCCGGTCAGCGGCCCCGCCGCCAGGGCGTCGGCGACGCCCAGGTCGGCCGTGGCCGCGATCGCTTGGGCAATCCAGGCGTTCAGGATCAATTCGAGCATCACCGCCGCTGGCGGCGCGGAGCGTCGGTGCAACCGCGACAGGTAGTGGCGGACCCGGCCGGCGACGCGGGCGACCTTAGCCGGCGGAACCTTTGACCTCACTTGACTGCGCCTCCTGTGCCGTCGTGCCGACTTGTCTGCCGGGAGCACCTGTTTATACCTGACCGCGGTGGCGGCGCGGTCGACCGATCCGTGCACTTCGAACTATCGCCGCACCGGGCAAATATTTCAATGAACATTGAAATATTTGCCCGGTGGCTCTACAGTTCCCTCAGGGGGCCGGACGAACGGAGTAGTCATGTCACGTTTCACCGCGAAAGTTGTTGTCGCCGCGGCCCTCGCGCTTACCGCCGTCGTGGCGTCGGGGTGCCTTCCCCCGGCCAGCGTGGAACCACCGCTCGGGGTTGCCGCGGGATGACCTCGTCCCGAACCGCGACCCGACACGAATCTTAATGTAACCTCAAGAATCTCTTATTTTTCTTAAATTTGGTGTACCGTACTGCTGCATGGGTTCGACAACGAACAACGCGGACTCGCCGGACCGGGTCGGCGAGCACGCCGTGGTACTGGGTGCGGGGATGGCGGGTTTGCTTGCCGCGCGGGTCCTTTCGGAGTTCTACGAGTCGGTCAGCGTGGTGGAGCGGGACTGGTTGCCCGACTACCCCACCGACCGCAAGGGCGTCCCCCAGGGCCGTCACGTGCATAACTTCCTCGGACGCGGCGTGCAGGCGTTGGTGGAGCTGTTTCCCGGGCTGCTCGGGGAGCTCGCCACGGCCGGCGCGGTGGTCATGGACGACGGTGACCTGTCACGGGTGTACGGCCGGGTCGGGCGCTACGAGTTCAAGCGTTCCGGCACACTGGCCGATCCGTCGCCGCTGACGCAGTGTCTGGCCAGCCGGCCGTTTCTGGAATTCCACGTGCGCCGTCGAGTCAAGGCGTTGCCGAACGTGACCTTCCTGGACGGGCATGACGTGGTGGAACCGATCGGGGCCGTCGACACCATCACCGGCGTCCGAATCCTCAAACGCGACAGCGGATTCCAGCGAACGTTGACCGCCGACCTGGTGGTTGACGCCATGGGTCGGGCCACGCGCACCCCCGCATTGTTGGCCCGTCTCGGGTACGGCCGGCCTCCCGAAGACCGGGCGGTGGCCAAGCTGGGCTACTCGACCCAGCGACTGAGCATCACCCAGGGCCGCATCGCCGAGCGGCTGGTGATGTTCAGCCCCGGCGGCGGCCGGCCCCGCGGTCTGCTGTTGGCCGGCGAGCACGACACCTGGATGCTGACCGTCGGTCAGCCGAGCGCCTACGGCGAGCCGCCCGCCGACTTCGCCGCGATGTTCGCCGCGGCCGAAGGCGCTCTGCCGCCGGCGATCTGCCATGGGCTGCGCGGCGCACAGCCCATCGGGGACGCCGTCACCTATCACCACACCGCGGCGGTGTGGCGGCGCTATGACCGGATGCCCCGATTCCCGTCGGGCCTGCTGGTCATTGGGGATGCCGTGTGCAGCCTCGACCCCAGCTACGGCCAGGGCATGACCATCGCCGCCCTGCAGGTGCTGACCCTGCGCGACTGCCTAGGGTTCGGCGAAACCCAACTGGCGCAACGCTTTTTCGGCGCCACAGCACGGTATATCGGGGCGACGTGGGCCAGCAATCAGGCCCGGGACCGCGTCGATGCCGGCCCGCCGCGGTCCCCGAGCGGGCGACTGGGCCGGTGGACCGGGCGGGCGGTGCTGAACGCCGCCGCCAACGACGTCGTGCTGACCGAACGAATCCTGCGGGTCCTCAACCTCGTCGACCCGCCCAGCCGGTTGCAGGATCCGGCGCTGCTACCGCGCATCGTGCTGGGAAACGTGCGAGCCCTGTTCGCCCGGGGGCGCCGCAAAGCTAGTCGCGCAGCATCTCCGCAACCAGGAACGCCAGTTCCAGTGATTGCTGGGTGTTGAGCCGCGGATCGCACGCGGTTTCGTAGCGGCCACCCAGGTCGTGGTCCGAAATGTCTTGCGCGCCACCCAAACACTCGGTGACATTCTCGCCCGTGATCTCGACGTGGATGCCGCCCGGGTGGGTGCCGAGCGCACGGTGCACCTCGAAGAAGCCCTGCACCTCGTCGACGATGCGGTCGAAGTGGCGGGTCTTGTATCCGGTGGACGACTCGTGGGTGTTGCCGTGCATCGGGTCGCACTGCCAAATCACCTGATGACCGGTGGCCTGCACCTTCTCGATGATCGGCGGCAGCAGATCGCGGACCTTGTTATTGCCCATCCGGCTGACCAACGTCAGGCGGCCCGGCTTGTTCTGCGGATCGAGGCGCTCGACGTACTCCATCGCCAGCTCGGGCGTCATCGTCGGGCCGAGCTTGACGCCGATCGGGTTGGCGATCACCTCGGCGAACGCCACGTGCGCACCGTCGAGTTGCCTGGTCCGCTCGCCGATCCAGACGGTGTGCGCCGACAGATCGTACAGTTGCGGATCGCCGTCCTCGCTGTCCGAGAGGCGCAGCATGGCGCGCTCGTAGTCGAGCACCAGGGCCTCGTGGCTGGCGTAGATCTCCGCGGTTTGCAGGTTGCGGTCGGACACTCCGCACGCGCTCATGAACCGCAGGCCGCGGTCGATCTCGGTGGCCAGCGCCTCGTAGCGGGCACCCGCCGGCGAGGTCCGGACGAACTCGCGGTTCCAGTCGTGCACCAGGTGCAGCGACGCCAAACCGGACGAGGTCAACGCCCGCATCAAGTTCATCGCCGCGCTGGCGTTGGCGTAGGCGCGCACCAGCCGCGACGCGTCGTGTTCGCGGGCAGCGGCGTCCGGCGCAAAGCCGTTGATCATGTCGCCCCGGTACGACTTCAGACCCAGCGCGTCGATGTCGGCCGAGCGCGGCTTGGCGTACTGACCCGCGATGCGGGCCACCTTGACCACCGGCAGGCTGGCGCCGTAGGTCAGCACGACGGCCATCTGCAACAGCGTTCGCACGTTGCCCCGGATGTGGGGCTCGGTGTTGTCGACGAACGTCTCGGCGCAGTCACCGCCTTGCAGCAGGAATGCCTCCCCCCTGGCGACCTGGGCGAGTTGTTCTTGTAGCCGGACGATTTCGGAAGGCACCGTCACCGGCGGCACGCTTTCCAGCACGGTGCGCATCGCCGCGGCCTGATCGTCGGGCCAGGCCGGCTGCTGTGCGGCCGGCTTGGCCAGCGCAGCGTCCAGCCGCGTCCGCAGGTCGGCGGGCAGCGGCGGCAACGCCGGCAGCTGGTCGATCGGTATGTCGACGGTCCAGTTCATCGGTCCATGATATCTGTGGCCAGCCAGGGCTTACGCCAGTTCGACCGCGCCCCGGCCGGGATCCCCCAGCGCTGCTAGGGGGTGGTCATCGGGTCGCTTCCCGGCCCGTCTCGTCGCCGGACACTATCAGCCGGAAGCGGCGCAACTGATCCCGGGCATCCACTAACGCGTCATGCACGTCGCGGTGCCGCGGCGGCAGCCGTGGCGATCCGCGGTCTTCCCACAGCTGGCGCAGCTCTCGGGTGAAGCGGGGTATGGCTTTGGGCAGGCCCGGCATCGGCCCCCACAACTGGCACAGCGCCACATGGTCGTAGGCCCCGACCCAGGCCCACAGCTCGATCGGTTCGCTACCGAAGACCCCGAAGAACTCCTCCAGATCCTCACGAATCTGCCTGCGTGAGCGCCACAGCTGCGACGACGGCGGCGGCAGCTTGGGCAACACGTTGGCGCGCACCCAGGTGCCGGCGCGCTCGGGGTCGAATTCGGTCGAGACGGCGTAGTACTCGCGACCGTCCTCGGCGACCACGCCGATGGAGACCAGCTCGATGGTGCGGCCGTCCTCAATGAATTCAGTGTCGTAGAAGTACCGCACTCAGCAAAGCCTAGGGCAGGCTAGCCGCCGATCAGGATGGGCTCGGTCCCCTCGGGCGGCGGTGCGGGATGGACGTCATGGTCGAGCTGGGCGTCGACCATGCGGTCGTCGGGCAGCCGCGGGGTCCCGGCGATCGCGCACTGCAACCACAGCTTGGCCCGCACGACGGGACGACGCCAGCGCCGTTCCCGTTGCAGGGCGCGCCGCATCTTCTCGGGCTGGGTGGTGTATCGCCAGCGGGCCCACGGGGCGTGCGGGCGGGACAGCCGCAACGCGCCGATGATCAGCAAGACCACGATGAACATGCCGACCAGACCGGTCCACACCTTGCCCTTGAGCACCACCACCACGGCCAGCGGCAGCGTCAGCACCATCGCGCCGATCACCGCGGCGTGCCAGGCCGTCGACGCCCTGTCATGCCACAGCGGGACGAAGAGCATCAGCGGGTGCAGACCCATGATCAGCAACCCGGCCACCGCCACCGCGGCGAACACCGCGTCCACCGACGTGCGGCCGTCCTCTTCCCAGTACACGTCGGACAGGTGCAGGATCAGTGCGTACTCGTCCAGCACCAGCGCCGCACCGATGCCGAACAATATTGCGGCCACTGTATTTTCCAGTTCCTGCCCGGTGTCCGACAAGGTCACCAGCGTCAGCCCGGAAATCATCACCAGCACTACCCCGAATGTGACGTGGTGTATGTGCACTCCCCCGATGTGAACGTTGCGCGGCTGCCACCACTTAGCGGGGCGGCCCGCGGCGAGGCGGTGGCGGATGAAACGCACAAATGTCCGGGTGACGAAAAAAGTCAGGATGAACGCGATCAGACAGCACAGCAACGGCAGCCGACCGCCGGCCACGATGTCGTGGCCGAACCAGTGCGCCACCCGGGGCGCGAACCAGTGCCACACGCTTGCAACCTACGCCGGCAGATCGCGACGGCGCGGGAGCCGCGCGGTGGGCAATGACGGCCCTGCGCACCGATTACGCTGTTCTGCGAGATGAGTATTTCGCAGGCGCCCGGCGTGGGCACCCGAGCGGGGCGGGCGTTGGTGTGGTGCCTGTTGTGGCTGTTGGCCGCCGCGGCGCTGGGCTACACGGCCTGGGGCCTGTTTGCGCATACGCCCTACCGGATCGATATCGACATCTATCAGATGGGCGGCCAGACCTGGCTGGACGGACGTCCGCTGTACCGCGGCGATGTGTTGTTCCACACACCGATCGGGCTGAATCTGCCGTTCACCTATCCGCCGCTGGCGGCGATCGTGTTCTGCCCGTTCGCCTGGTTGCACATGCCGGCGGCCAGCGTCGCGATCACAGTGCTGACGCTGGTACTGCTGGTGGTCTCGACGGCGATCGTGCTGACCCGCCTGGATGTCTGGAACACCTCGACGTTGCTGCCCGGCCCGGCCTGGCTGCGCCGCTGGTGGTTGGCGGTGCTGGTGGTGGCGCCGGCCACCATCTGGCTGGAGCCCATCGACTCGAACTTCGCCTTCGGCCAGATCAACGTGGTGCTGATGACGTTGGTGATCGCCGACTGTGTGCCCCGCCGCACGCCGTGGCCGCGCGGGGTGTTGCTGGGACTGGGCATGGCGCTCAAGCTCACTCCGGCGGTCTTCCTGCTCTACTTCCTGGTGCGCCGGGATTTCCGCACTGCGCTGACGGCCGTGACGTCGTTTGCGGCGGCGACGCTGCTCGGGTTCATCTTGGCCTGGAGCGACTCGTGGGAGTACTGGACGCACACCGTGCGCCACACCGACCGAATCGGTTCGGCCGCACTGAACACCGACCAGAACATCGCCGGCGCGCTGGCCCGGCTCGGCCTCGGCGAGCACCTGCGGTTCCTGCTCTGGGCCGGCCTATGCGTAGCGGTCCTGGCTTTGACCGTGTGGGCGATGCGGCAGGTGCTGCAGGCCGGCGAGCCGGTGCTGGCGGTCATCTGCGTCGCGTTGTTCGGGTTGCTGGTGTCGCCGGTGTCCTGGTCGCACCACTGGGTGTGGGTGCTGCCAACGCTGCTGGTGACCACGATCCTGGCCTGGCGGCGCCGCAACGTCGCGCTGGGGGTGTTGACCGTCGCCGGGGTTGCGCTGATGGCGTGGAAACCGCTCGAGCTGCTGCCCAAACACCATGAGGAGACCGCCAACTGGTGGCGGCAACTGCTCGGCATGTCCTATGTGTGGTGGGCGCTGGCCGTGATCGCCGCGGCCGGGCTCACCGTCACTGCCCGCGCCGGCGCACGAGATTCCTTGGCGCGCAATGAGTCCGACGCTAGCCGTCAGCTCATCGGCGACGTGAACGTGGTCGGTTAGCCGGCGGCAGTTTCCGGGATGCGGCTGGCGTCCTCGGCGGCGCCCGCCGAGTCGTTGCCGCGATTTTTCACGGTCGCGGCGTAGACGTCGACGTATTCCTGACCGGACAGCTGCATGAGTTCGTAGATGACCTCGTCGGCGACGGCGCGCTCGATGAATCGGTTGCCGGCCAGGCCCTCGAATCGGGAGAAGTCCATCGGCTTGCCGAACCGGACGGTCACCTTGCCGAAGCGCAGCATCGTGGTGCCGGGTGGGTTGACGACGTTGGTACCGATCATCGCGACCGGAATCACCGGAACACCGGTCTGCAGCGCCAACCGGGCCAGACCGGTCTTGCCCTTGTACAGCCTGCCGTCGGGCGAACGGGTGCCCTCGGGGTACATGCCCAGCAGCTTGCCGGAGGCCAGCACCCGCTCGGCGGTGTCCAGCGCGGCCTGCGCGGCGTCGGCGTTGCTGCGGTCGATCGGCACCTGGCCGACGGCGGTGAAAAACCACCGACTGAACCAACCCTTGATTCCGGTACCGGTGAAGTACTCGGACTTCGCCAGGAACGTGATCCGACGCCGCACCACCAGCGGCAGGAAGAAGCTGTCCATCACGGCCAGGTGATTACTGGCCAGTATCACCGGCCCCGAACTTGGAACATAGTGCAGGCCTTCGACTTTCGGGCGACCGAGCACGTGCAGCAGCGGGCCGAGGAGGATGTACTTGAATAGCCAGTACCACATGGCCCTCCCTCTCGCCCGCACCCGCCGGTGTTCTGCGCCAACTGTACCCATCCCCGCCGCAACCGACCACATGCAGCCGGTCGGGATCACTCTTCGATGGTGACCGGGATGGGCTGGTAACGGCTTCGCGGGCCGGTGTCGGCTCCCCCATCGGCCGCGCTATTGGGACCGGGTGACTCGCCCGGCGGTGGTGCCGGTGGCTGCGGCGGGGACCGGTCGATGTCGTTGACGATCGCGCGAATGACCTCCAACAGGGCGATGCTGTGGTCGGCGATCACGGTGAGCAACGGGTGCTGATCGCCGGTAGCCAGGGCGGCCAGCGCGCACACCGGACACCACATCTGCTGACACTTGCCGGTCCCGGGTCCGTTGCCCGCCGTCATCGTCGCGGCCATCCGCACGGCGGGGTCGATGCCATCCAGAATCGCCTGGGCGAGCCTGCGCAGTTCGGGACCGAGCTCGGAATGCGGCGTCGTCACGTGGGCCACACCTCCGGATCTGGTCGAAATCGAACTGTCAGCTCACCGCCGCGCAAATGCGCGTCGTGCACAGTGCACCGGCGCAACACCGACGCCAACCGAACCCTGCGCCGCATCCCACCGGCGCTGATGATCAGGTCGTCGTCCACCCGGCCCAGCGACAGCGATCCCGGGTCGAGCTGGGGCAACGTTAGCCGCATACGATAGATCGCCCCAAGTCCCGTACCGGATTCGAGATCCACAATAGGACGCAGCGGTCCCGGCGGCGCCGCTCCACGCCGAAGGCGGGCACTGTCGAGCAATCCGCTGAGCGCCTTGGGGCCGATCGGTTCACCCGCCAGCAGCGGCGTCAGGACCAGCGCGACGTCACCGATGGTGGCGTCCAGCTCGTCGAGCACCGCCCGCTGCTCGGAGATGCGTTCGCCATACCAATAGAAGGCAGGGTGCTCGGGCAGGTTGCGGTACTCGTAGGACTCGTCCTCCACCAGCACCCGGTTGACGATCAGCTCCTCGACACGCACTCCCATCAGCGCCAGCGAACCCAGCGTGCGTACCGCCTCGGCCGCCACCACGCGCTCGGGCGTCAGCACCAGGTGTGCACCGACCCGATCGCCGTCGGTCAGCAGCGCGCTCAATGTCTCGACGCTGCTGCTGATGCGCTCGATCAGCTCCACCACGGCGGCCGAGCGTGGGTCGTCGGCGGCGATGGACAGCCGGCGATGCCGCGGCCAGGCCCGCTCGACGTAGAGCCCGAAGGTGGCGGGCAGGGTGAGCATGCGCAACGCGTCCGCGGTCGAGGCGCAGTCGACGACCACGCGATCCCATCGCCCGGAGGCGGCCAGCCCGCCGACCGCGTACAGGCCCAGGACTTCCTGAATCCCCGGCAACGCCGAAAGCTCCTCGGGGGCAATGCTGCCCAGCTCCGAATCGGGGAACCGCCGATCCAGCGCGGTGACCACCTCCACCCAGCGGGCCTCCAGCAGCGCCAGGGTATCCAGCGCCATCGCGTCGAGCAAACCGCCGCCGGGTTGGGTATCGAGGTCGGCGAGCACCCGGGCCGGTTCCGCCGCACCGCTCGGCGGCACCGGTACGCCCAGCACGTCGCCGAGCGAATGCGCCTGGTCGGTCGACACCACCAGCACGCGTCGCCCCTCCATCGCGTCGGCGACCGCGGTGGCCGCGGCGAGGGTGGATTTTCCTACGCCGCCCTTACCGACGAAGAGGCTGATCCGGGATTCGGACAAGGATTCGGACACGGCAGGGGCGGACTGATCAGACTCACTCAGCCTCGACTCGCTTCTTCAGATCCTTCAAGGCGGTGTCGGTCAGCCTGCGCTCGGCTTTGCGCTTGAGCAACCCGATCATCGGAATCGCCAGGTCTACCGCGAGCTCGTAGGTGACATCGGTTCCAGAACCCTTGGCCGCCAATCGATATGAACCCTCGAGTGAGCGCAGCAACGAGCTGGATACCAGGCTCCAGCTCAGCGATTTGTGGTCGGCAGGCCACTGATAGGACATCACCATGGTGTCCTTGATGACGCCGGCGTCCTTCACGAAGCGCACCGTCTTCGGGTAGCCGTCGGCGCCGCGCTCCTGCACTTCGGCTTCCTTATATTCCGAGATCCACTCCGGGTACGAATCGATGTCGGCGATCACCCGCAGCACCGTGTCCGGATCCGCCTCGATGTGAATGGTTTGCGTCGTCTTTTCCGCCACCTGGCCGCTGCCCTCTCTCGCGTTGACTGCGTCCGCTCCCGGTCACCTTCGGGAGTACCCCGCTTGGGACCGAACGGTACTCCGTGTCAACCGTGACGCGGCTAAGCTCCCGGCGAAACACCGACCGGACGTGACCGTTCCAGCGTCGTCTTGACCTCGAAAGCCATTTTCTTGCCCGCGACCCGGCGGCGGTGCGTCAGCTTTGCCAAGTTCAGTTTGGCGAGTTCGTGGGCCGTCGCGCCCGTCGGCTCGGCGTGCAGGAAGTAGTGCAGCACCACGCCGTCCAGCGACGGCTCCAGCCAAATCTCCATGGTGCCGGTCAACGCCCCGGTGACCGCCCAGCGGATGCCCTTCTCGGCCCGGTCCTCCACGACCTGTAGCCGCAGGTCGGGCCACCAGCGTCGCCATTGGGACTGGTCGGCGACCGCGGCGCCAACCCGGGCGCCGTCGGCGGCGACGTAGGTCTGGTCCGCGATCTGGATGCTGTGCATCGTTTCAGCTTCACACATCGCGGTCGGCCACCCGTCGGCGAGGCGTAATCGGCCGCGCGCCCGACGTTCCCGGCAATCCCGGGCCACCTCGGCCCACCGCCGCCGGGCTGCGAAAACAGCGCGATTAGTCTGGGTCACAGCAAGCCCGGCGAACAGTCCCTAGGTCAATCGAGGTCAACAAGTGCGTGAGTACAGCGTTCCCGCCCGCTTCACCGTCGGCGAGCAGGAGAACATCGCGGCCATGGTCTTTGAGCACGAGCGCGACGATCCCGGCCTGGTCATCTACCAACGCCTGGTCGACGGCGTGTGGTGCGACGTCACGTGCGCCGAGGCCGCCGAGCAGATTCGTTCGGCGGCGTTGGGTCTGATTTCCCTGGGTGTGCAGGCCGGTGACCGGGTGTCCATCTTCTCCGCCACCCGCTACGAGTGGGCGATCTTCGACCTCGCCATCCTGGCCGTTGGCGGCGTCACCGTCCCGATCTACGAGACCTCGTCGGCCGAGCAGGTGCGCTGGGTGCTGCAGGATTCGGCATCAGTCGTGGCGTTCGCCGAGACCGATGCCCACGCCGCGATCATCACCGAGCTCACCGGCGAGCTTCCGGCGCTGCGCCGGGTGCTGCACATCGACGGGTCCGGCCCCAAGGCGCTCGACCAGCTCGTCGAGGCGGGCGCGGCGGTGGACCCGGCCGAGTTGGCCGCCCGGCAAAGCGCGCTGCGCTCCGCGGACGCGGCGACGCTGATCTACACGTCCGGAACCACCGGGCGTCCCAAGGGATGTCAACTGACGCACGCCAACCTGCTCTACGAAACCAAGGGCGCCAAGGAATGCCTGCCCACGCTGCTCAACGAGGGGCAGCGGCTGTTGATCTTCTTGCCGCTGGCCCATGTGCTGGCCCGTGCGCTGACGTTGTCGGCATTCGCCAACAAGGTGACCGTCGGCTTCACCAGCGACATCAAGAATCTGTTGCCGATGTTCGCCGAGTTCAAGCCGACGGTCGTGGTGTCGGTGCCGCGGGTCTTCGAGAAGGTCTTCAACACGGCCGAGCAGAACGCCGCCAATGACGGCAAGGGGCCGATCTTTGCCCGCGCCGTGCAGACCGCGGTGGACTGGAGCGAGGCGCACGACCGCGGCGGTCCCGGGCTGTTGCTGCGCGCCAAGCACGCGCTGTTCGATCGGCTGGTCTACCACAAGCTGCGGGCAGCCCTGGGCGGCGACTGTCACGCCTCGGTCTCCGGCGGCGCGCCGCTGGGCAAGCGGTTGGGACACTTCTACCGGGGTGTGGGTTTGACCATCCACGAGGGCTACGGCCTGACCGAGACCACTTCCGCCATCACGGTCAACCAGGTGGGTCGGGTCAAGATCGGGACCGTCGGCACGCTCTTGCCGGGCAACAGCATGCGCATCGCCGAGGACGGTGAGCTGTTGGTACGCGGCGGCGTGGTGTTCAGCGGGTATTGGCGCAACGAGCAGGCCACGGCCGAAGCGTTCGCCGACGGCTGGTTCAAGACCGGCGACCTCGGCTCGTTGGACGAGGATGGCTTTTTGAAGATCACCGGCCGCAAGAAGGAAATCATCGTCACCGCCGGCGGCAAAAACGTCGCGCCCGCCGTGCTGGAGGACCAGCTACGGGCGCATCCGTTGATCAGTCAGGCGTTGGTGGTCGGGGACGCCAAACCCTTTGTCGGCGCGCTGATCACGATCGACCCCGAAGCGTTCGAGAGTTGGAAGCAACGCAACAGCAAGCCCGCGGGCTTGCCGGTGGGTGATCTGGCTACCGACCCGGATCTGGTCGCCGAGATCGACGCCGCGGTCAAGCAGGCCAACCTGGCGGTGTCGCATGCCGAATCCATCCGCAAGTTCCGCATCCTGCCGGTCGATTTCACCGAGGACACCGGTGAGCTGACGCCGACGATGAAGGTCAAGCGCAACGTGGTCGCCGAGAAGTTCGCCTCCGACATCGAAGCGATCTACGCCAAGGCTTAGCGCGAGGTCACGCCGCGCGGTCCGTCACGCCGGTGTCAGCAACTCGCCCAGCCGGGCGGCCAGAATGTCCCAGCGCCACTGCGCGGTCACCCATTCGCGTCCGGCCGCGCCCATCGCCGCGGCCCGGGCGCGGTCGGTCAGCAACTCGGTGATGGCCGCAGCCACCTCGGCCACCGAATGACCGTCGACGACGAGTCCGGTTTTGTTGTGCTGCACGGCTTCTGGGGCTCCACCCGAGTCACCGGCGACCACCGGCACACCGGTCGCCGAGGCTTCCAGGAAGACGATGCCCAGGCCCTCGACGTCCATCCCGGCGCCGCGGGTGCGGCACGGCATCGCGAACACGTCGGCCAGTGCGTAGTGGGCGGGCAGTTCGCCGGAAGGCACCCCGCCGGTGAAAATCACGTGGTCGGCCACCCCGGCGTCCCGCGCGAGCTTGCGCAGCGAGTCCAGATAGGGCCCGTTGCCGACGATCACCAGCGCGGCCCCCGCCACGTGCTTCCGGATCGACGGTAGCGACCTGATCAGGATGTCCTGGCCCTTGCGCGGCACGAGCCGGGACAGGCACACCACGGTGGGCCGCTCCCCCAGCCCGTAACGCTTGCGCAGCTCACCGCGACCGGCGGGGTCGGGCCGGAATCGGTCGGTGTCGACGCCCGACGGCAGGTACTCCAGCGCCGCCGCGGGCCCGAATGCCGTCGCTACCCGTGACCGGGTGTAGCGGCTGACGAATGTCACGACGTCGGTGTCATTGCCGATGCGGCGCAACACTTGTCGGGCGACCGGCAGCATCGACCAGCCCACTTCGTGGCCGTGCGTGCTGGCCAGCACCCGGGTAGCGCCGGCGTGCCGGGCACGTGCGGCCAGCAGCGCCAGCGGCGCCGCCGCGCCAAACCACACGGTGTCGATGCCGTGCTCGCCGATCAGCCGGCGCATCCGGGAGTCGACAGCGGGCCCCGGCACCATCAGCGTGCCGGGATGACGCACCACGCGGTAGCCGGCCGTGGCGGCGTCGAAGGCGTCGGCACCTTTCCACTGCGGGGCGTAGACCAGCACCGAATGCCTTTTGGTGTCGACCAAGCGGGCGACGAAGTCCCGCAGGTACGACTGGATGCCGCCGCGTCGCGGCGGAAAGTCGTTGGTTACCAGCAGAACCCGGTTCACCTGCGTCACGTTAGCAATCAGGACCCGGCGGCCAGCCAGTGCCGCCAGCGCGCGAGCAGGTTCGCCGCGTCGATGCCGAGGACGTCACGGCCGGCGATCGACGGGTCGACCCGCGCCGCCCCGCAGATGGCCAGATAGTAGGCCCGCAGCCGCGGCGCGCCAAACGAGTCGGCGACGAACCGCGCGAACCACCAGGCCCGGTCATAGGCCAGCGAGCGCCGCGGCCCCGGCGTGTCCAGATCGGCGTCCGACGGCAACGACACCGTCGGCACCCGCGCCGCGGCCGGCACCGGCGCGGGTGGCCGGGCCACGAAGTCGGCCACGCCTTCGGCCAGCCACCGCGGCGCGTCCAGCGCGGTGTCGGTGCGCGACGCATAATGAAAAAGCTCGTGTGTCAACACGATTCGCAACGCCGAATCGCTCATGGCGGCCGCGCCGGGGGCGAACACGATCCGCTGGCCCAGCACCAGCCGGTGCGCGGGATCGACCCGGTCGGCGACTGTCACCGCCGCAATGTCGGCCCACTGCGTCGGCGCATCCGTGCCGGCGGCCGCGCGGAACTGCTCGTCGGAGCCGGCGGCCACCACCGCGATGTCGCGCGACCAGTCGACCCCCCAGAAGGCCTCCACCTTGTCGATGGCGGCGCCGATGTTGGACGCGATCCGGGCGAGCAGACCCTCGGCGGCCGGCCCGCCGAGGGCGACCAGGTGAACCTCGCGGTCACCGATAAGCAGGGGCGCAGGGGCCGCGATCGGCTCGCCGCGCACCGGCGGGGCGGTCTGCGTGGATTCCACCGGGATATCGGGCGCGTCGAACGGCAGGGCTGCGGCCACGGCGAACTCGATGACGAACGCGCCGGCCAGCAGGACGGAGAGCCACCGGCGATGCCGACGGAGTAGCCGGGGCGCAGCTCGCTCAGTAACGGCGGGCGTCGTGGATCGGGCCGGCGGCATTCATCGGCACCACCCGCACCGGCACGCCATACGTCGAGGAATGGATCACCATGCCGTCACCGACATAGATGCCGCTATGTGAGGCGTCGGAATAGAAGGTCACCACGTCGCCGGGCTGCAGGTCCGACAGCGCGACCGGCTGACCGCCGTTGGCCTGCGCCTGGCTGGAGTGCGGTAGCGAGATGCCTGCCTGCTGGAACGCCCACATCACCAAGCCCGAGCAGTCGAACCCGCCTGGTGCGGCGCCACCCCACGAGTACGGCGTCCCGACCTGGCTCAGCGCCGCTTGCACGACGTTGGCACGGTCACCGCCGCCACCCGGTCCGCCTGGAGCCATGCCGGGAAAGCCACCGGGGAACGGGCCATCACCGGGCGCGGGGGCACCGGCCGGCGGGGCGCCGGGCGGCAACGCGTCCGGCCCGGGGGCACCCGGCGGCGGGGCCGCGGCGGGGATCGGACCCGGGTCGGCCAGCGCGGTGCGCTGCTGCGGTGACAGGGCCACGTACTGCGACTTCACCACCGCGATCTGGACCTGCAACTGGCTCTGCTTGGACTGCAGGCTGGCCCGCACCGCGGCGGCCTGTTCGGCCGCGCTCTTGGCGTCGGCGGCGGACTTGGCGGATTCCCGCTCGGCCTTGGCGGCTTGCTCGCCGGCGAGCCGGAAATCGGTCATCTGCGTCCGCATTTGCGTCGCCATCACCCGCTGCACGGCCATCTTGTCGATCAGGCCCTGTGGCGACTGCGCGGTCAGCATGGCCTCCATGCCGTCGACCCGCCCACCCATGTAGGTGGCGGCCGCAAGCTTGTTGACTGCGGTCTGGAAGGTGGCCAGCCGCGCCCGGGCCTGGTCGACCGCGGCCTGGTCCTGCGCGTGCTTCTTATCGGCCGCCTGCGCAGCGGCGAGCTTGGCGTTGAGGTCAAGCTGCGCGCTGTGCATGGCTTCGGTGGTCTGCTCCGCCTGCCGCGATAGTTCGTTGAGTTTCGCGACCGCATCTTCGGCCGGATCGGCTGCCACATTGGCGACATTGGCGGCGCAGATGCCCGCCAAAACCGTGAAGCTTGCCAGCATCCCGATGACTGACCGCGTGAAGACACGCGAAATCGCTTGCGCGGAGCCGAAACTCAAAGTATTGCTTCCTTAAACTGCCATCGACGGTCGAGGTCGAACTGGGTTTAGGTCTCAAACAGGTTACGAAACGATATCGGCGTTTGTCCAAACAAGATCGTTAAGAAAATGGAAAGATTTCTGACGAAAGTATGTGAACAAGACAAATTCCTGGGGTTCGGCGTGCGGGGTCATGACGCAACTTCGGACCCATAATGGCGATGGATGGGCACCAGGCGCAACCGAGGCGCCATCCCGGCCTCGGCCAGCACCTCGAGCGCGGCCCGCTCGTCCTGCAGCAAGGTATCCGGTACCCCGAGTAGCACGCTGATCACGCAATCCCGGCATCCGGGACCCCGCGCCGCGCAATCGTCGCAGTCGATCACTATCGGCCCGGCCGGTGCCGGCGCCGCGACGCCTTCGCTGTCGGGTGCGCTGCTCTGGGCCATCGTGGATCAGTCCTCTCATCCGGCCTGCCAAATCGACTTGCCAAACCAAGTCGTGCTGTCGGTGAACGCTAACCACGCCCACCGACAACTTTCGCCGACCGCATCGCGGCGTGGGACGGCGCGGCTGTCGGGCCCGGCGCTTAACGTCACGCCCATGCGTGTGACGGGTGGGACTCAGCTGAGTTTCGCCGACCTAGCCGTGGGCCGCGAGACCGGCTCGGATCCGGGTTGGCGGCCGGCCGAGGACATCCCGTTGCGCGATACCACCTTTGTCGTCGTCGACCTCGAGACGACCGGCGGGCGCAGCCGGGCCACCGATGCGGCGGCCGCCGACGCCATCACCGAGATCGGGGCGGTCAAGGTCCATGGCGGAGTTGTACTCGGCGAGTTCGGCACCCTGGTGGACCCACAGCGCAGCATCCCACCCCAGATTGTGCAGCTCACCGGGATCACGACGGCGATGGTATGCAACGCCCCGACCATCGACGCCGTGCTACCGATGTTTCTCGAGTTCGCCGGCCTGGACTGCGGAGCGATCCTGGTCGCCCACAACGCGCGATTCGACGTCGGCTTTCTGCGGGCCGCGGCGCAAAGCTGCGAAATCCGTTGGCCCTCAACGCAAGTGCTATGTACGGTGCAGCTGGCCCGGCGGGTACTGAGCCGCGAGGAGGCGCCCAGCGTGCGGCTGGGCGCGCTGGCGCGGTTGTTCGCGGTCGCCACCCAACCCACCCACCGCGCCCTCGAGGATGCCCGCGCCACCGTGGACGTGCTGCACGCCCTGATCGAACGGGTGGGCAACCAGGGCGTGCACACCTACGCCGACCTGCGCTCCTACCTGCCCAACGTGACGCCGACCCAGCGCCGCAAGCGCGTGCTCGCCGACGGCCTGCCACACCGGCCGGGGGTTTACCTGTTCCGCGGGCCCGCCAACGAGGTGCTCTACGTCGGAACCGCCGTCGACCTGCGCCGTCGGGTCGGCCAATACTTCACCGGCGCCGACCCGCGCGGACGGATGAAGGAGATGGTCACGCTGGCCGGCGCGGTCGACCACATCGAATGCGCCCACGCACTCGAGGCCGGGGTGCGCGAGCTGAGGATGCTGGTCGCCCACGCTCCGCCCTACAATCGCCGCTCGCGGTTCCCGCAGCGCTGGTGGTGGGTGGTGCTCAGCGAGGAGGCGTTTCCCCGGCTATCGGTGGTGCGGGCCCCGCGCCATGACCGCGCCATCGGGCCGTTTCGGTCCCGCACCGACGCGGCCGACACCGCGACGCTGCTGGCGCGGTTCACCGGAATCCGCACCTGTACGGCCCGGCTCGGCCGGTCCGCTCGCCACGGCCCGGCCTGTCCCGAGGTCGAGGTGTCACCCTGTCCTGCCGGACGCGACCTGACCGCGACGCAGTACGCCGCCGCGACACAGCGCGCCGCGGACCTGATCGACGGCGCCGCCAACGGCGCGATTGCGGCCGCGGTCGATCAGGTCACCGAGCTGGCCGAGCACCGCCACTACGAGAGCGCGGCGCGGCTGCGCGACCGCACCGCCGCCGCGGTCGAGATTTTGTGGCGAGGTCAGCGGCTGCGGGCACTGGCCGCGCTGCCCGAGTTGATCGCCGCGGCCCCGGACGGCAGCGGCGGCTACCACCTCGCCGTCATCCGCTACGGCCAGCTCGCCGCGGCCGGCAACGCCCGACGTGGGGTGCCGCCGATGCCGGTGATCGACGCCATCACGGCTGGCGCACAAGCGATTCTGCCGGCCGATGCGCCGCTGGGCGGGGCGCTGGTCGAGGAGACCGCGCTGATCGCGCGCTGGCTGTCCGCGCCGGGAGTGCGCATCGTGCGGGTCGCCGACGACATCGGCTGGTCCTCCCCGCTGCGGTCCGCGGGCCCGTGGACCGGCTGGGCGGCCGCAGCCCGCTCGGCACGACTGGCCGTCCGGCAGGAGCCGGTGCGGGACGGCCGCGGATCCGACTCACACCTGCTGGCTGAACCGCGCCCAACGTGCGAGCAGTTGTTCGGCGGCGCCGGAGTCGATGGCCGCGGCGGCGCGCGCCAGCCCGTCCTCCCACGCCGGCAACCATTCAGCGCGGCTGGATAGCCCGGCGTGCGCGACCATCGCGCCGGCGGCATTGAGCACCACGGCGTCGCGCACCGGGCCCTGGGCGCCGCCCAGCACCGCCCACGCCTCGTCGGCGTTGAACTGGGCGTCGCCGCCCACCAGCTGATCCAGCTCGGCGCGGGCGAACCCGAACCCCGCGGGGTCGAACGTCAGCTTGTCGACCGTGCCGGCCTGCACCCGCCAGATGGTGCTGGTGGTGGTCGTGGTCAATTCGTCGAGACCGTCGTCGCCGTGCACCACCAGCACGCTGGCGCGCCGCGCGGCGAACACCCCGGCCATCACCTCGGCGAGGTTGGCGAACGCGCAGCCGATCAATCCGGCCCGCGGCCGGGCCGGATTGGTTAGCGGCCCAAGGAGATTGAAGACCGTCGGTATCCCGATCTCGCGGCGCACCGCCGAGGCGTGTCGGTAGGACGGATGGAACGCCGGGGCGAAGCAGAACCCGATCCCCACTTCGGCCAGACTGCGGGCGACCTGATCGGGGCCGAGATCGATACGCACGCCGAGCGCTTCAAGGGTGTCGGCGCCGCCGGACAACGAAGAGGCCGCGCGGTTGCCGTGCTTGACCACGGGCACCCCGGCGGCGGCGACCACGATCGCGGCCATCGTGGACAGGTTGACGGTGTTGATCCCGTCGCCGCCGGTCCCGACGATGTCGACGGCGTCTCGAGTATCGCCGGGGACCGGGATGGCGTGACTGAGCATCACCTCGGCCAGCTCGCTGACCTCGGCAGCGGTCGGCACCTTCATCTTCATCGCGACCGCGAACGCGGCGATCTGGGCCGGCCGTGCGTTGCCGGTCATGATCTCCTCCATCGCCCACGCGGCCTGCCCGCGTGCCAGGTTGTGGCCGTCGGTCAATCGGCCCAAAAGTTGCGGCCAGGTCGAGCCGCCCCCAGCGATGGCGGCAGAAAACGCCCGCGGCGACGGAACTTCAGGTGACAGGGCCACGCGCCGATGGTCCCACGAAGCCCAACCATGGGGCGACCAACCACCGGCCGACCACCGGACAACCGCCGTGCGCAGGGCCCAAAAACGACGCGCCCGATGGAATTCCGGCCCCGGGTAGAGTTCAACAACTACAAAGCGTCATACTTGCGGATGTGACGAGTGCTGTAGGGACCTCGGGGACTGCGATCACGTCTCGGGTGCATTCGCTGAATCGGCCCAACATGGTCAGTGTCGGCACCATCGTGTGGCTTTCCAGCGAGCTGATGTTCTTTGCCGGCCTGTTCGCGTTCTATTTCACGGCGCGCGCGCAGGCGGGCGGGAGTTGGCCGCCGCCCCCGACCGAGCTGAATCTGTACCAGGCCGTGCCGGTGACGCTGGTGTTGATCGCGTCGTCGTTCACCTGCCAGATGGGGGTATTCGCCGCCGAGCGCGGCGACGTGTTCGGCCTGCGCCGCTGGTATGTGATCACCTTCCTGATGGGGCTGTTCTTCATCCTCGGACAGGGCTACGAGTACTACCACCTGGCCACCCACGGAACGACCATCCACGGCAGCGCCTACGGCAGCGTCTTCTATCTCGCGACGGGCTTCCACGGGCTGCACGTGACGGGGGGGTTGATCGCCTTCATCTTCCTGCTGGCCCGCACCGGCATGAGCAAGTTCACCCCGGCGCAGGCGACGGCCAGCATCGTCGTCTCCTACTACTGGCATTTCGTCGACATCGTGTGGATCGCGCTGTTCACCGTGATCTATTTCATTCGATGAGCCGGCGTCAGATGAACAGGAGTGCTCGCTTGAAGAACCTGGGATTCGTCCGATCCCGCGGCCGCAAGCCGCACAGCCAGCCGCCGAACCCGTCGAGCAGCCGCTCGCGGCGGCGGCTTCGGCGCCGGCTGACCGGCGGCCTGCTGCTGATGATCGCGCTGACCATCTCCGGCGGGGTGGCTGCCGTGTTGACTCCCACGCCTCAGGTGGCGGTGGCTGACGAGTCGTCCTCGGCGCTACTGCGTAACGGCAAGCAGCTGTTCGAGACGTCGTGCGTGTCCTGCCACGGCGCCAATCTGCAGGGCGTCCCCGACCACGGCCCGAGCCTGATCGGCGTCGGCGAGGCGGCGATCTACTTCCAGGTGTCCAGTGGCCGGATGCCGGCGATGCGCGGCGAGGCCCAGGCCCCGCGCAAGGAGCCCATCTTCGACGAGGCCCAGATCGACGCGATCGGCGCCTACGTGCAGGCCAACGGCGGTGGGCCCACGGTCGTGCGCAACCCCGACGGCAGCATCGCGATGCAATCGCTGCGCGGCACCGACCTGGGCCGCGGCGGCGATTTGTTCCGGCTGAACTGCGCGTCCTGCCACAACTTCACCGGCCGGGGTGGGGCGCTGTCGTCCGGAAAGTTCGCACCGCAGCTGGAGCCGGCTAATGAGCAGCAGATCCTCACCGCGATGCTGACCGGTCCGCAGAACATGCCCAAGTTCTCCAACGACCAACTCTCGTTCGAAGCCAAGAAGGACATCATCGGCTACGTCAAGAACGTCACCGAGGAACGTTCGCCGGGCGGCTATGGCCTGGGCGGGTTCGGGCCCGCCCCTGAGGGTATGGCCGCCTGGATCATCGGGATGGTTGCCGCCATCGCGCTGGCACTGTGGATTGGGGCGCGAGCATGAGCGTCGGCTCAGACACTGACAAGGGCACCGGCTCTCCCAACGAGCCCGACGACGACGCCCTGGCCGCAATGTCCACCCAAGAGCTGCTCGAGCTGGGCGGCAAGATGGACGGCGTCGAGACCGTCTTCAAGGAGTCTCGCTGGCCGGTCGAGGGCACCAAGGCCGAAAAGCGCGCCGAGCGCGGCGTGGCGCTCTGGCTTTTGCTGGGCGGAGGCTTCGGACTGGCGCTGCTGCTGATCTTCTTGTTCTGGCCGTGGGAGTACAAGCCGGAGGGCGACCCGGGCAACCTGCTCTACTCGTTGACCACCCCGCTGTACGGCCTGACCTTCGGCATGTCCATCCTGTCGATCGCGATCGGTGCGATTCTCTACCAGAAACGCTTTATCCCGGAAGAGATTTCGATCCAGCAGCGCCATGACGGGGCGTCCCGCGAGATCGACCGCAAGACGGTCGTGGCCAACCTGACGGACGCCTTCCAGACATCGACGATCGGGCGCCGCAAGCTGGTCGGGGCGTCCCTGGGGCTGGGTCTGGGCGCGTTCGGCCTGGGCACCTTGGTCGCGTTTGCCGGCGGCCTGATCAAGAACCCGTGGAAACCCGTCGTCCCCACCGCCGACGGCATGAAGGCCGCGCTGTGGACGTCCGGCTGGACCCCGCGCTACCACGGCGAGACGATCTATTTGGCACGCGCGACCGGTTCCCACACCGGGGCGCCGTTCGTCAAGATGCGCCCGGAGGACATCGACGCCGGCGGCATGGAGACGGTCTTCCCGTGGCGCGAGTCCGACGGCGACGGCACCACGGTGGAATCAAAGGAGAAGCTGACCGCCATCCAGATGGGTGTCCGCAACCCGGTCATGCTCATCCGAATCCGGCCCACCGACATGCCGCGCATGGTCAAGCGGCAGGGGCAAGAGAGCTTCAACTTCGGCCAGTTGTTCGCCTACACCAAGGTCTGCTCGCACCTGGGCTGCCCGGCCTCGCTGTACGAAGAGCAGACCTACCGGATTCTGTGCCCGTGCCACCAATCCCAGTTCGACGCGCTGCATTTCGCTAAGCCGATCTTCGGTCCGGCGGCTCGCGCGCTGGCGCAGCTGCCCATCACCATTGACTCAGACGGGTATCTGGTCGCCAATGGCGACTTCATCGAGCCCGTTGGCCCCGCATTCTGGGAGAGGACGACATCATGAGTCCGAAACTGAGTCCCCCACCGATCGGCGATGTCCTGGCCCGCCAGGGCGAGGACATCGACACCCGGTATCACCCGTCGGCGGCGGTGCGTAGACAGCTCAACAAGGTTTTCCCGACGCACTGGTCGTTCCTGCTCGGTGAGATCGCGATGTACAGCTTCTTCGTCTTGCTGCTGACCGGTGTGTACCTGACGTTATTCTTCGACCCGTCGATGGTCGAGGTCACCTACAACGGCGTGTACCAGCCGTTGCGCGGCGTCGACATGTCGCGCGCCTATCAGTCGGCGCTCGACATCTCGTTCGAGGTCCGCGGTGGCCTGTTCGTCCGGCAAGTACACCACTGGGCCGCGCTGATGTTCTCCGCGTCGATCATGGTGCACCTGGCCCGCATCTTCTTCACCGGCGCGTTCCGCCGGCCACGCGAGGCGAACTGGGTGATCGGTTCGCTGCTGCTGATCCTGTCGATGTTCGAGGGGTACTTCGGTTACTCGCTGCCCGACGACCTGCTGTCCGGCATCGGTCTGCGGGCCGCGCTGTCGTCGATCACGCTGGGCATGCCGGTGATCGGAACCTGGCTGCACTGGGCGCTATTCGGCGGCGACTTCCCCGGCACCATCCTGATCCCCCGGATGTACTCGCTGCACATCCTGTTGATTCCGGGCATCATCCTGGCGTTGATCGGCCTGCACCTGGCCATGGTGTGGTTCCAGAAGCACACCCAGTTCCCCGGCCCGGGACGCACCGAGCACAACGTCGTCGGCGTGCGGGTGATGCCGGTGTTCGCAGTCAAGTCCGGCGCGTTCTTCGCCGCGATCGTCGGCGTGCTGGGTCTGATGGGCGGCCTGCTGCAGATCAACCCGATCTGGAACCTGGGGCCATACAAGCCATCTCAGGTTTCGGCCGGTTCGCAACCCGACTTCTACATGATGTGGACCGAAGGTCTGGCACGTATTTGGCCGCCGTGGGAGTTCTACTTCTGGCACCACACCATTCCGGCCGCGGTCTGGGTGGCGTTGATCATGGGCCTCATCTTTGTACTGCTGGTCATCTATCCGTTCCTGGAGAAGCGGTTCAGTGGTGACAACGCGCACCACAACCTGCTGCAGCGGCCGCGCGACGTCCCGGTGCGGACCTCGATCGGCGCGATGGCGATCTCGTTCTACATGCTGCTGACGCTGTGCGCGATGAACGACATCATCGCGTTCACCTTCCACATCTCGCTGAACGCGACGACCTGGATCGGGCGCATCGGCATGGTGGTGCTGCCGCCGTTGGTTTACTTCACCACCTACCGGTGGTGCGTGAGCCTGCAGCGCAGCGACCGCGCGCTGCTCGAACATGGTGTGGAGACCGGCATCATCAAGCGGCTGCCCCAGGGGGCCTACATCGAGCTGCACCAGCCGCTGGGTCCGGTCGACGAGCACGGCCACCCGATTCCGCTGGAATACCAGGGCGCGCCGATCCCCAACAAGATGAACAAGCTGGGTTCCGGTGGTTCACCGGGCAGCGGCAGCTTCTTGTTCGCCGACCCGCCGGCCGAGGACGCGGCGCTGCGCGAGGCCGCCCACGCCTCCGAGCAACGTGCCCTCACCGCGCTGCGAGAGCGTCAGGACACCAACGGATCGGTGAACGGCGAGCACTAGGTGCTGGGGCAACGCGTCAGCTAGTCGGAGCCGACGCATTGCTGTTGGGCCGCCCGCACGATTGAGCCCGCGGTCGTGAACACCGGCTTGAGGCGATCGTCGTCGCCGACCGGCAGATCCGCCGCGCAGCGCAGCACCATCCGCGCCAGCGTGCTGTAGGTCGCGTACGAAACGATCAGCAGGTTGATGCAGCCACTGTCGCCGCTGATGGTCATCACGTGCTGCCGCTTGTGCTCCCAGCCCGGCCAGTTGAAGTCGGGTGGACGTTGCAGCGGTTGCCAGTTGACGTTGATCGACGTGATGTCGCCCAGCAGCGGGGTCAGCGTCGCGATCAGGTCGGGCAATTCGTTGGTGATGCGGTCGGCGCGAGGCCACCACGCACCGTCGATGGCGCGACCGAGCTTGCGGGCCACCGAGACCCGGACCGGGTGGGTTCGGCCCCGACCGCTCAGCAGGCGGGTCATCGCGGATGTCGCTGTCCCGCGCTGGCCATAGCTGCACAAGTCACGGGTGGTCCCTTCGCCGGCGGCATCGCCTCCCGGGCGCGGGACGGCGGAGTAACTGTCATCCCAGCCAATGCGGTGGTCAACCGCGGACAACGAGGACAAACTCACCCCTGACGCTACGCCACCGGTCAATGTTCACCGACCGCACCCGGGCCGTTGCTGATGCGTGCGAGTGATCACACGTAGGCTGGAGGCAACAGAAACGGGGCGCGCACATTCATGGCAATAGAGAACTGGGACGATGCTCCCGAGATCCATCCTTCAGATGTCCGGGTCGGTGACGTCATCGGCACCCTGGAGCCCAGTCGGCTGCGCTACACGGTCAAGATGATCGGCGGGCCACAGAAGAGTCCCGGCAAATGGACATTCTTCTGCCGTGACGCTGGTGGGCTGCAGCACACCAGCACGGTCCGCGACGACCAGCTGATTCGCCGGTACGCCAAGGCCGGATGAGGCGGCAATCCTCGTGGAAATCCGCCTAGCATCCGCCTAGGTCGTCTCGACCTCACGGCGTAGCTGCCGAACGAACAGCCACTCTGCCGCCGGCAACGCCGCCGTGATGGCGCCCGCCAGCAGGTAGCCGACCCACGACGGACCGTCATGGCCGACGGCCATCGCATAGGTCGCCGCGCCGGCGGCGATGAGTGCCACACCCATCGTGCTGACCATCACAACCGTGCCGCGCAGCCAGATGCGGTCTACCGCTTCGCCGGACCACTCCCCGGCCGGCGCCGTCGTCGCGGCACGCTGCTGACGCACCCGGTCGACCACCTTGCGCCCGGCCGGCTGGGTGACCGACGGACGCCCCTGCAGGGCCGTCGATCTGACGACCGGCGGTTCGGTCTTGCTCATCCGGCGGGCGCGCAGCAGCACCGGGATCGCCCCAGCGATGATCAACGCGGAAATGACGATGACGGCGTACAGCACCCACGGTGTGCTGTGCGTGTTGCGGGCCGCAGTGTGGATTCCACGGCCCAGATCGGCCAATGCGACGGCAGCCGCCACGCTCACGCCGAGCAGCACCAGCCAGACCGCGGCGCAGGCGCCCAGCAGGATGCGGTCGATGACGTCCGCCGGAATGTCGGACCCGCGCCGATACGCGGAGTATCTGCTGACCATCAGCAGCTCGTCTGCGGCGCGTCACCGTTGTTCGAGGACAGCACCGTCCCGTCACTCGTGGTGATCGAGCAATTGAGCCTGCTGACCCGGAACAGGCTGGACGCCTGCACCGAGCCCACGTCGGACTGCGAGATCGGGGTGACCGTCATCGACCACGGGATGTAGACGTTGTGCTGGGTACGGGAGCGCCCGGAGGCGTCGACGTAGGTCACCGAGATGATGTCGCCCGGTGCCTTGGTACCGGTCACCGAGTAGGTCACCTGCCGCGGGCCGGCCGGTGTGGTGGTCGGCGGCGGCGCGGGCGGGGCCGCGGTGGCCGACGTGCTGGCGGGCGGGGGCGCGCTGCTGGGCGCCGGCGGGGGCGGGGGCGGTGGCGGCGGAGGCGGTGGCGTCACCGTCACAGTCTGGGTCTCCGTAGCTGTCGGGGGCGGCGGTGGCGGTTCGGTGGTGGGCGGTGGCGGTGGTGGCGGCGGCGGTGTGGTCGTGGTGATCTCGTCCTGCACCGGCGGCGCCGACGGTGTGCTGGTGCCCGGGTTGGCCAGCTTGCTGGTATCGGTGCGGGCGAACAGCAGTGACACCGACACCACCAGCGCGATCGCCGCGACGATCGCGGCCACGCCGACCACCCACGGCCAACGCGGAGTGGCGTCATCGTCGTCGTCCTCGGACGGATCTTCGAAGGTGTCGTAGTCGTAGAGCCCCAGGTCGGCGGGCACATAGGGCCCGCTGACGAAATGCTCGGATTCGGGCGCGGAGTAAGCGCGCGAATAGGCGTCCGTCTCGCCGGTGTGGTCGGCCGCCGCTATTGCGGCGCTGTCGTCAAAGGGTTCGGGCTCGTCGCGGGTCGGTAATTCGCCGTCCGGTTCGGAGTCATCGGCATGCCTGCCACTGGACGTCGATTCGTGCTTGACCTCACTGGCGGAATCGGATTCGTCGGGTTCCCATCCCGGGGGTTTCGGCCCGCTCATGTCTGCCTGCCCTGTCCAACTGCCTCACCTGCGCACGGGGCTCCGGGGGTACCTCGTGTCGCGCGCGCTCGGGAGATTGTCATTGCCTGCGAAAACCCTACCGAACCGACCGGGACAACGAAGTCGGGGCAAACGGGCGACGGCTCAACTGATGCCCGGATTGTTACCTTCGAGACGCAACTCAGTGCTTCTCGGGGCCCACGTAGTACTCGAAGACCAGTCCGGCGGCGGACGCAAGGATGAATACCACGCCGGCCGCGATCAGCCAGGGCAGCCATAGCGCGATGCCGACCGCGGCCACCGAGCCCGACAGCGCGACCAGCAGAGGCCACCAGCTGTGCGGGGCGAAGAAGCCCAATTCGCCTGCACCATCGCTGATTTCGGCACCTTCGTAGTCCTCGGGCCGGGTGTCGAGGCGACGCGCCACGAACCGGAAGAAGGTGGCCGTGATCAACGCCAGACCGCCAGTGAGGACCAACGCGGTCTCACCTGCCCACTCGGTGCCGCCGGTGGCGAACAGCGCGGTCAGCACTCCGTAGAGCACCGCGCACAGGATGAAGAACGCGGCGATGAATTCGAACAACCTCGCTTCGATATGCATTGCGTGTCCTAACCGACCGACTGGGTCTGTTCGCCCCGGCGGGTGTCGAACGGGTGGGTCGTCACCGCGACCGGAGACTGGGCGATCGCCTGCAACGCTTGGGCGTTCGTCTTTCCGTCGATCCGTTGTTGCAGGTAGGCCTTGAAGTCGTTGGGCGCGACGACGCGGACCTCGAAGTTCATCATCGCGTGATAGGTGCCGCAGAACTCGGCACAGTGCCCCACAAAGGCGCCCGTCTTTTGAATCTCTTCCACCTGGAAGACGTTCACGGAATTGTTTTCCTTGGGGTGCGGTATCACGTCGCGCTTGAACAGAAACTCCGGCACCCAGAATGTGTGGATGACATCGGCGGAGTTCAACTGGAATTCGATGCGCTTGCCGGCGGGCAGCACCAGCACCGGGATCTCGGTGGGCGTGCCCAGGGTCTCGACCTTGTCGAAGTTCAGGTAGGTGCGATCCTCGGTGTTGAGCCCGCGCACCGGACCGACGCGCTCCTCGCCGTGCTCGTCCTTGCCCTCCGGCTTGGAGACCATCGCCTTCTTACGCGCCTCGTCGGCGCCGTCGTAGTTCAGCGTGCCGTCTTTGAAGTTGACCTTCTGATATCCGAACTTCCAGTTCCACTGGAAGGACGTGACGTCGATCACGACCTCGGGGTCCTTTTCCAGGTGCAGCATTTTCTCCTGCACCACGACCGTGAAGTAGAACAGCACCGAGATGATCAGGAACGGCGTGACGGTGAGCACCAGCTCCAGCGGCATGTTGTAGCCGAACTGACGAGGCAGCTCGGTGTCGGTGGCCTTTTTCCGGTGGAACGCCGACGACCAGAACAGCAGCCCCCAGACGATGACGCCGACCACCAGCGACGCAATGACCGCGCCGATCCACAGCTCGCGGTTGAGGTGCGCCTGCGGCGTGATGCCCTCGGGCCAGCCCAGCGCGAACACCGACTGCCAGCCGCATCCGCTAAGGGTGACCGCCAGGACGCCCAGCACCGCGGTCAGGGCAAGCGGTCGAAATATGCGCTGCGACAAACGTTGCGAACGGACCTGCCCGCCGGGTGTCACGTTGGCGCCCTCCTGCTCGAATGTCGAATACTACGCAGCGTAGACCACGCCGCCGAGGGCGGCGACGAAACCCCGACCAGCACGTCCCCCGCGCCGCGGTAACCCACCCGAGGCGCTGCGCCCAAGCATCGCCGAAGTACGGCATATTGGGGGCCGTGTGTGGACTGCTGGCGTTCGTGGCGGACCCGACCGGCCTGGACGCCGGGGCGGCCGGCGGCGACGCCGTCGCGGCGGCACATGCGGCCCGGGCCGACGGCGCCATCACCCGCGCCTCGCAGCTGATGCGCCATCGCGGCCCCGACGAGCCGGGCACGTGGTCGGATCCCGGCGCCGACGGATCGGTGGTGTTCGGCTTCAACCGGCTGTCGATCATCGACCTGGCGCATTCGCACCAGCCGCTGCGCTGGGGCCCGCCCGAGGCACCCAACCGCTACGTGCTGGTGTTCAACGGTGAGATCTACAACTATCTCGAGCTGCGCGACGAACTGACCGCGCGGCACGGCGCGGCGTTTGCCACCGACGGTGACGGCGAGGCGATCGTCGCCGGCTACCACCATTGGGGCACCGACGTGCTCACCCGGCTGCGGGGCATGTTCGCCTTCGCGCTCTGGGACACCATGACTCGCGAATTGTTCTGCGCCCGTGACCCGTTCGGCATCAAGCCGCTGTTCATGGCGACCGGGCACGGCGGCACCGCGGTGGCTAGCGAGAAGAAGTGCCTGTTGGATCTGGCCGAGCTGGTCGGATTCGACGCGGGCGGCTCCGGTATCGACACCCGGGCGGTCCAGCACTACACCGTCCTGCAGTACGTTCCCGAGCCCGAGACGCTGCACCGCGGGGTGCGCCGGCTGGAATCGGGCTGCTATGCCCGCATCCGGCCGGGATCGGCGCCGCAGACCACCCGTTACTTCGTGCCGCGGTTCGCCGCGGTGCCGATCACCCGCGAGACCGAACAGTCCCGCTACGACGAGATCACCGCCGTGCTCGAGGACTCGGTGGCCAAACACATGCGCGCCGACGTCACTGTCGGGGCGTTCCTGTCCGGCGGAATCGACTCCACCGCGATCGCCGCGCTGGCCATCCGGCACAACCCCCGGCTGATCACCTTCACCACGGGCTTCGAACGGGAAGGTTTCTCCGAGATCGACGTCGCGGTCGCCTCGGCCGAAGCGATCGGCGCCCGCCATATCGCCAAAGTGGTCAGCCCGGCGGAGTTCGTTGCCGCGCTGCCAGAAATCGTCTGGTACCTCGACGAACCCGTCGCCGACCCCGCGCTGGTGCCGTTGTTCTTCGTCGCGCGCGAGGCCCGCAAGCATGTCAAGGTGGTGCTCTCCGGCGAGGGCGCCGACGAGCTGTTCGGCGGCTACACGATCTATCGAGAGCCGTTGTCGCTCAAGCCCTTTGATTATCTCCCGCGGCCGTTGCGCCGATCCATGGGCAAGATGAGCAAGCCGCTGCCGGAGGGGATGCGCGGCAAAAGCCTGCTGCATCGCGGTTCGCTGACTCTCGAAGAGCGCTACTACGGCAATGCCCGCAGCTTCTCTGATGCGCAGCTGCGCGACGTCCTGCCCGGCTTCCGCGACGATTGGACGCACACCGACGTGACGGCCCCGGTATACGCCGAATCGGCGGGCTGGGACCCGGTGGCCCGGATGCAGCACGTCGACCTGTTCACCTGGTTGCGGGGCGACATCCTGGTCAAGGCGGACAAGATGACGATGGCCAACTCGCTGGAACTGCGGGTGCCGTTCCTGGACCCCGAGGTGTTCGCCGTGGCGTCACGGCTGCCCGTCGAGGCGAAGATCACCCGCACGACCACCAAATACGCGCTGCGTCGCGCGTTGGAGCCCATCGTCCCCCCGCACGTGCTGCATCGGCCCAAGCTCGGCTTCCCGGTACCGATCCGGCATTGGTTGCGCGCGGGCGAGCTGCTGGAATGGGCCAACGCCACGGTGGACGCCTCACAGGCCGGTCATCTCGTCGACATCGCCGCCGTGCGTCGCATGCTCGACGAGCACCGCGCCGGCGACAGCGATCACAGCCGCCGGCTGTGGACCGTGCTCATCTTCATGCTCTGGCACGCGATCTTCGTCGAGCACAGCGTGGTGCCCCAGATCAGCGAGCCGCACTACCCGGTGCAGCTGTAAAGCGTTAGGCCAGCACCGCCGCGATTTCGGCAGCAGCCTCGTCGCCGTAGGCATCCGCCAGCCGGCTCTTGGCCACCGCCGGGTCCCACGTCCATTCCTGGGTGCCCGTGGACTCGAGCACCAGCACGGCCACCAGCGAGCCCAGTTGCGCCGAGCGCTCCAGGCTCAGCCCGGCGGTGCGGCCGGTCAAAAAGCCGGCCCGGAACGCGTCGCCCACACCGGTCGGGTCGGTCTGGCTGGTCTCGGGCACCACGCCGACGTGGGTGGTGGTGCCGTCGCGCTCCACGATGTCGACGCCCTTGGCGCCGAGGGTGGTCACCCGCAGGTCGACCTTGCCCAGGACGTCGGCCTCGGACCAGCCGGTCTTGTTGAGCAGCAGCTCCCACTCGTAGTCGTTGGTGAACAGGTAGGCCGCTCCGTCGATCAGCGTGCTGATCTCGTCGCCGGACAGGCGGGGCAGCTGTTGGGAGGGGTCGGCGGCGAACGCCAGGCCGAGCTTGCGGCACTCCTGGGTGTGCACCACCATCGCGTCCGGGTCGTTGGCCCCGATGATGACCAGGTCCGGCTTGCCCACCGACGACACCACGTCGGCGAGCTTGATGTTGCGGGCCTCCGACATCGCACCCGGGTAGAACGATGCGATCTGCGCCATGTCCTCGTCGGTGGTGCAGGTGAATCGCGCCGTGTGCGCGGTCTTGGAGATCAGCACGTTCTCGCAGTTGACGCCGTGTCGCTCCAGCCATTCGCGGTATTCGCCGAAGTCTTCACCGGCCGCGCCGACCAGTGCGACGTCGCCACCCAGCACCCCGATGGCGAAGGCGATGTTGCCCGCCACACCGCCGCGGTGGATCACCAGGTCATCGACGAGGAAGCTGAGCGAAACCTTCTGCAGATGCTCGGCCAGCAGATGCTCGGAAAACCGGCCCGGGAAACGCATCAGGTTGTCGGTCGCAATTGAGCCAGTCACCGCGATCGTCACGAAATCTCCACCCTTCATCGGTAAGCGCGTCCAGCCTACCCACGAGTTGACGCGCCCGACCGACCCCGCTGGGTGCGCAGCCGGCCAACTGGCCGTGCGCTAGCCTGCCTAGGAACTCACTCAAGTCGCCGGCACTGAGTTCGCGGGCGGTAGCCGCTCGTGGTCCCGTGTAACACCGTCTCACACCGGAGGAGAACCACATGGGCGGTCCGAACTCGCCGAATCCGACTGTCGGCGGCGACGGACCCGGGTCATACAGCGAGCAGCCGGTCGACTTTCCGCACGACCCGCCGCCGGGCGGGACGGCGTTTGCCCCGGGCCCGCACAACGAACCCCCATATCCCGGCCCGACACCGCCCGGCTACTCGAAACGACGACCGGCCCGGCGGCTGATCATCGGCACCCTGGCCGCCGTGGCGCTGGTCGCCGCGATCACCGCGGCGATCGTGTACGGGGTGCGGACCAACGGCGCCAACACCGGCGCGTCGTTCTCCGAAGCCGCGGCCAAGACGGCCATTCAGAACTACCTGGACGCCCTCGGCAGTCGCAACACCGAGGAGATCTCCCGCAACGCGCTGTGCGGCCTGTATGACGGCGTCCGCGACAGGCGCTCCGACCAGGCGCTGGCCAAGTTGAGCAGCGACGCCTTCCGCAAACAGTTTTCGCAGGTCCAGCTGACCTCGATCGACAAGATCGTCTATCTGTCGCAGTACCAGGCTCAGGCGTTGTTCACGATGCAGGTGGCGCCGGCCTCGGGCGGCCCGCTGCGTGGGCAGGTTCAGGGCGTCGCCCAGCTGCTGTTCCAGCGCGGCCAGATCTTGGTGTGCTCGTATGTCCTGCGTACCGGGGGCTCGTATTGACCGGCCCCCGGTTACCGGGCGGTGCGAGTCAGGTGCAAATCAGTTGAAGGAGTCACCGCAGGCGCAGGAGCCGGTGGCGTTCGGGTTGTCGATGGTGAAGCCCTGCTTTTCGATGGTGTCCACGAAGTCGATCGAGGCTCCCTCGACGTAGGGCGCGCTCATCCGGTCCACCGTCAGCGTCACGCCACCGAAGTCGGCGGTCAGGTCGCCGTCCAGGGACCGGTCGTCGAAGAACAGGTTGTAGCGCAGCCCGGCGCATCCGCCCGGCTGCACCGCGATCCGCAGCGCCAGGTCGTCGCGCCCCTCCTGGTCCAGCAGGGCTTTGGCCTTGGTGGCGGCGGCCTCGGTCAGGATCACGCCGTGGGTCTTGGCGGTCGACTCGTTTTGCACCGTCATTGCTTCTCCTACATGCCTGTCGTTGGGTAGGTGCCCGGGCACCCGAACCTCTCGGGTTGAACCCACTGCCTCAACGGTACCTCGCAGGACCGCTATTCCCGAGTCGCGCCGCCACCTGTGACGCTAATCCCATCAGCTGGTTTGCCGCGTCAGCCAGCGCCAATCCCACCGAGCCGGCGTACTCGGCCATGGACAGCGCCGACATGATGCCGGCGGTACGCACCGCCGTCTTGTCCAGGCCGACCTGCCCGGCCAGCACGATCACCGGAATGCCCAGCGGGCCTGCGGCCGCCGCGAGCGACCCGACCACTTTGCCGTGCAGCGACTGCTCGTCGAATTTGCCTTCCCCGGTGACGATCAGCTCGGCAATCTCGAGGTCGTCGGCCAGATGGGTGTACTCGGCGATGATCGCCGCGCCCGATTCGCACCGACCCCCGAGCGCGAGTAGCCCGGCGCCGATGCCTCCGGCGGCGGCGGCCCCGGGCTCGGAGCTGACGTCGCGGCCCGCCGCCGCCTCCAGCTGCAGCGCCCACGCCTCCAGCCGAACTTCCAGCGCCGCGACCGTGGCGGTGTCCGCGCCTTTCTGCGGGCCGAACACCCGGGCCGCACCCCAGGGGCCCACCAGCGGATATTCGGTGTCGGAGGCGGCGACGAGCTCGACGTTGGCCAGCTGCCGACGCGCGACTTCCAGGCCGCCGAGCTCGGCGATCATTCCTTGCCCGCCTTCGGTACAGGCACTGCCGCCCAGCCCGACCACGATGCGCTTGGCTCCGCAGCGCAGCGCCTCGGCGATCAGCTGTCCAACTCCCCTGCTGTGCGCCGCCAACGCGGTCTCGGAATCGGGCGGCCGCCCGAGTAGTTTCAGGCCGCACGTCTGCGCACATTCGAGGTAGGCGGTCGCCGACTCCGGGTCCCATACCCATTCCGCGTCGACCGTCCCGTCCAGCGGCCCGGAGACCCGGATGCTCCGCTTCTCCCCCAGCCGGTTGGCCAGCACGTCAACGAAACCCGGGCCGCCGTCGGACTGCGGGGCGACGATGAATTGGTCGCCGGGGCGCGATCGGGTCCAGCCGGTAGCAATGGCGGCGGCGGCTTCTACTGCCGAGAGGCTGTCGCCGTAGCAATCCGGGGCGACCAACACCCGCATGGCCGGCAACTGCAGACGACCCGGAGACAGGCCAACGGCACCTTCGTCCGAGGCCATCGAGCCGTTGTCCATCACCCGCAGCCGTCCATCTGGTAAAGGGTAGGTCCAAGTATCGCCCCAGCGCAGAGCAATGGCGATGCCGGCGGGGCCGTTCAAAGAATCGACTTGGCTGCGAAGTAACCTGGCCATTGTGAAGTTGTTGGGCCGTAAGAAAACCCAGGCGGACGCCGTGGCGGGCGATCTGGTGACGCCGGTCACCTCCGACGTCGACGCGGCCGCGGTGGCGCGTGGATCGCGCCGAACCGACCCGAAGGGACGGCCGACGCCCAAGCGCGACGAGGCTCGGCGCAGCGCGAAGAAGAAGGGGCCGGTGGCGCCGGCGCCGATGACCGCCGCCGAAGCGCGGGCTCGGCGCAAACAGCTGGCCGGTCCCAAACTCAGCCGGGCCGAGCGCAAGGCCGAACGCCTCGCCAGCCGGGCCCGGATGACCGATCGCCGGGAACGCATGCTGGCCGGCGACGAGACCTACCTGCTGCCGCGCGATCAGGGCCCGATCCGCCGCTACGTGCGCGATGTGGTGGACGCGCGACGCAACCTGCTCGGGCTGTTCATGCCGGCGACGCTGTCCCTGCTGTTCGTCATGTTCGCCCTGCCGCAGCTGCAGCTCTACATCTCCCCGGCGATGCTGGTGATCACGGCGGTCATGGGTGTCGACAGCGTGATCCTGGGCCGCAAGGTCAGCCGGCTGGTCGATGCGAAATTCCCGAGCAATACCGAAAGCCGATGGAAACTCGGCCTTTACGCCGCCGGACGGGCATCCCAGATGCGCCGGATGCGCGCCCCCCGGCCCCAGGTCAAGCGCGGCAGCAATGTCGATTAGCCGTCTGGCGAAAGCGCGCTGACCCAGTGCGCACCCTGGTGCTCGGCGGCATCCGGTCCGGTAAATCCGAGTGGGCCGAACAAGCCGTCACCAGTGCATTGCCGTCCGGTCAGCCGGTGCGTTACCTGGCGCCCGGATCGTGCGGCGCCATGGACACAGCCTGGGCGCGCCGCGTCGCGCTGCATCGCGACCGTCGGCCCGAGCACTGGACGACGGTCGAAACCCGGGACGTGGCAACCGAATTGGGGCGGTCACCGGATACCCCGACGCTCGTCGACGACCTGGGCACCTGGTTGACCGGGACGCTGGATCACCACGACGCCTGGGAGAACGGGTCGGTGGCGGACCCCGTTGCGCGGATCCTCGACGCGATCGGCGCGTTCCGCTCGACGCTGGTTTTGGTCAGTCCCGAGGTCGGCCTGACCGTGGTGCCCGCCACTGCTGCCGGGCGGCGCTTCGCCGACGAACTTGGTTCGCTCAACCAGCGTGTCGCGGCGCTGTGCGAGCGGGTGGTGTTGGTGGTGGCGGGTCAGCCGGTATCGATCAAAGTGTCGGAGGCGTGATGGAGTTTCCGCCGATCACACCGCCCGACGCGGCTGCCGCGGCGGCTGCCCGCGCCCGCCAGGACACCCTGACCAAGCCGCGCGGCGCGCTGGGCCGCCTCGAGGACCTGTCCGTGTGGGTCACGTCGTGTCAGGGGCAGTGCCCGCCACGGCAGTTCGAGCGAGCCCGGGTGGTGGTGTTCGCCGGCGATCACGGCGTCGCCCGCTCCGGGGTATCGGCGTACCCGCCGGAGGTGACCGCGCAAATGGTGGCCAACATCGACGCCGGCGGGGCCGCGATCAACACACTGGCCGCGATCGCCGATGCGACGGTGCGGGTCGCCGACCTGGCGGTGGACGCCGAGCCGCGATCCGAGCGGATCGGCGCGGACAAGGTGCGCCGCGGCAGCGGCGACATCGCGGTGCAGGACGCATTGACCGACGAGCAGACCGCGGCGGCGATCTCGGCGGGGCGCCGCATCGCCGACGAAGAGGTCGACGCGGGCGCCGACCTGTTGATCGCCGGCGATATGGGCATCGGCAACACCACCCCGGCCGCGGTGCTGGTGGCGGCGCTGACCAACGCCGAGCCGGTCGCGGTGGTCGGATTCGGATCCGGGATCGACGACGCCGGCTGGGGTCGCAAGACGGCCGCGATTCGCGACGCGTTGTTCCGGACCAGGCCGGTGCTGCCCGACCCGGTCGCGCTGTTACGCAGTTGCGGCGGTGCGGATTTGGCTGCGCTGGCCGGGTTTTGCGCGCAGGCCGCGGTGCGGCGTACCCCGCTGCTGCTCGACGGCATGGCGGTGACGGCCGCCGCGCTGGTCGCCGAGCGCCTGGCCCCGGGCGCGCGCCACTGGTGGCAGGCGGGACACCGGTCCACCGAACCGGGCCACGCGCTGGCGCTGGCCGCGCTGGAGTTGGAGCCGCTGCTGGATCTGCGGATGCGGCTCGGCGAGGGCAGCGGTGCGGCGCTGGCACTGCCGGTGCTGCGCGCCGCGGTGGCCGCGCTGGCCTCGATGGCGACCTTTGCCGAGGCCGGGGTCTCCGACGACGCCGGCCCGCCGGTCGCCCCATCGTGATTCCTTCGCTGGCAACAGCTTTCGCATTCGGCACGGTGCTGCCCGTGCCGGCGTCGCGTAGTGCCGCGATGGGTCGAGGCGCCCTGACGGCGCTACCGCTTGTCGGCGCGGTGCTCGGGCTGCTGGCTGCGGGGGTGACCTGGGGTGGTGTCATGGCATTCGGCACGTCCAGCCCGCTGTCCGGATTCCTTGCGGTGACAACGCTTTTGCTGGCCACCCGTGGCTTGCATATCGACGGTGTTGCAGATACGGCCGACGGGTTGGGCTGCTACGGGCCGCCGCAGCGCGCGCTGTCGGTGATGCGCGACGGGTCGACGGGCCCCTTCGGCGTGGCGGCGGTCGTGCTGGTAATCGCGTTGCAGGGGCTGGCATTTGCGGCGCTCGCCGCGGCCGGGCGGCACGGGCTGGCCGCGATCGTGGTGGCTGTCGCCGCCGGCCGGGTGGCAGCCGTGTTGGCCTGCCGCCGGCCGGTGCCGGCGGCCGCCGGGAGCACCCTGGGCGTGCATGTCGCCGGGACACAGCCGATTGCGGTGGTGGCGGCCTGGATCGCGGTGCTGCTCGGCGTTTCGGTGGTGGCGGGTCCACGGCCGTGGCAGGGGCCGGTCGCGATGCTGCTGGCGATGTGCTGCGCGGCGGTGCTGGTCGCGCATTGTGTGCGCCGGTTCGGCGGCATCACCGGCGACGTGCTGGGCGCCGCGATCGAGGTGACCACGACGGTCGCGGCGGTGACGCTGGCGGGACTGGCGCGCTGCTGACGACGTCGGGCGGGCTAGCCCAGCCGTGACATCCAGCCGTGGGTGTCGGCGAAGGTACCGCGCTGAATGCCGGTCAGGGTGTCGCGCAACGCCATCGTCACTTCACCGGGTTGGCCGTCGGCGATGGTGAACTCGGTGTCGCCGTACTTGACCCGCGCGACCGGGGTGATGACGGCGGCGGTGCCGCAGGCGAAGACCTCGGTGATCTCTCCCTCGGCCGCTTTCTTCTGCCACTCGTCGATGTCGATCTTGCGCTCCTCGACGGCGAAGCCGGCGTCAGTGGCCAACTGCAGCAACGAATCCCGTGTGATGCCGGGCAGCAGCGAGCCGGACAACTCCGGGGTGACCAGCCGCGACGTGCCGCCGCTGCCGAGCACGAAGAACAGATTCATGCCGCCCATCTCTTCGACGTAGCGACGCTCGACCGCGTCAAGCCAAACCACTTGGTCGCAACCGTTTTCCGCGGCTTCGGCCTGCGCCAGCAGCGATGCCGCGTAGTTGCCACCAAACTTGGCCGCGCCGGTGCCGCCGGGGCTGGCCCGCACGTATTCCGTTGACACCCACACGTCGACGGGGTTGATGCCGTTGCGGAAGTACGCCCCGGCCGGTGAAGCGATCAGCAGGTATCGGTAACGCTTGGCCGGGCGCACGCCCAGGCCGGTTTCGGTGGCAATGATGAACGGCCGCAGATACAGCGACTCTTCGCCGCCAGCTTGGGGCACCCAGTCGTTGTCGACGGCGATGAGCTGACGCAGCGATTCCAGGAAGATCTCGTCGGGCAGCTCCGGGATCGCGAGGCGTCGCGCCGAGGACCGCATTCGCGCGGCGTTGGCATCGGGCCGGAACGACACGATCGAGCCATCTGTCCACCGGTAGGCCTTGAGTCCCTCGAACACCTCTTGCGCATAGTGCAGCACGATCGCCGACGGATCCAGCTGGATCGGGCCGTACGGGATGACATGTGCGTTGTGCCAGCCCTGCCCGTCGTCGTAATCGACCGAGACCATGTGGTCGGTGAAAAATTTGCCGAAACCGGGGTCG
Source organism: Mycobacterium simiae (assembly GCF_010727605.1). NCBI lineage: Bacteria > Bacillati > Actinomycetota > Actinomycetes > Mycobacteriales > Mycobacteriaceae > Mycobacterium > Mycobacterium simiae. The sequence continues at coordinate 4,879,678 of NZ_AP022568.1, read as the reverse complement.
GCCAGGATTGATTCCCGCTCCGCGCCACTTGCAGGATTAGACGCGCGTTGAACGGTGAACGCGAGAAGGCCGCTCGTCATGCGCCGATTCTATATGCGCGTGCCAATGGGTTTTTCCCGCGTGAATCGTGGCGCGCTAACGGGTTTTCAGCTCGACGAATGGCGGGCGCACCACTGCACAGTCGACGGACCGGCCGCGCACGTCGACCGTGATTTGCTGACCGTCCTCGATCCCCGCGTCGGTGTCGATCAGCGCCAGCGCGATGCCGGCCTGCAGCGTCGGCGAGAAGGTTCCGGAGGTAGTGATCCCGACGGGTTTGTCGGCGGCCAAGACCGTCAGCCCGGGCCGCAACACCCCACGCCCCACCATCCGCAGCCCGCGCAGCAACCGCCGCGGTCCGGCCGACTTCTCAGCCAGCAGCGCGTCGCGGCCGAAGAAGGCTTCCTTGTTCCATCCGATCGCCCAGCCGCAACGTGCCTGCAGCGGCGAGATGTCCAGCGAGAGCTCGTGACCGTGCAGTGGATAACCCATCTCGGTGCGCAGGGTGTCGCGGGCGCCGAGGCCGGCCGGCTCGCCGCCCGCGGTGGACACCGCCGTCACCAGCGCGTCGAACACCACGCCCGCGGAGTCCCAGGGCGGTAGCAGTTCATAGCCGTGTTCGCCGGTGTATCCGGTCCGGCAGACCCGCACCGGCACCCCCCCGAACGACGCGTCGGCGTAGGCCATGTAGTCCATCTCGGTCGGCAGCCCGAGCTCGCCGAGCACCGCCGAGGACCGCGGCCCCTGCACGGCCAGCACCGCGTAGGAGCGGTGCTCGTTGGTGATCGTCACCCCGTCCGGCGCCGAGGCTTGCAGCGCCTCGACCACCGCAGCGGTATTGGCCGCATTGGGCACCAGGAAGATCTCGTCGTCGGCGACGTAGTAGGCGATCAGGTCGTCGATGACGCCACCGGATTCGGTGCAGCACAGCGTGTATTGAGCCTTGCCCGGACCGATCCGGCCCAGGTCGTTGGTCAGTGCCGAGTTCACGAATTGGGCTGCGCCGGGCCCGCGGACCAGCGCCTTGCCGAGGTGGCTGACATCGAACAGCCCCACGGCATTTCGCGTCGCGTTGTGCTCACTGACGGTGCCCGCGTAGGACACCGGCATCAGCCAGCCGCCGAACTCGGCGAAACTGGCGCCCAGCTGGCGATGGCGGTCTTCCAGCGGTCCCTTGATCGACTCGGATGCATCGCTCACGACGGTCCACCCTAGCTCGCGACGATGCCCGCCGGTCCGCGGCGGGAGGAGGAGCGAGCGATCCCACCCCGCTCGCGACGATGCCCGCCGGTCCGCGGCGGGAGGAGAAGCGAGCAGTTCTACCGAGCGCGTGCGCCTGGCAGACTTGGGTGGATGTCCGATTCCCTGGACTTCGATGCGCTTGAGGCCGCCGGGGTGGCCAACGCGCACGCGCGGGCCGATCTGATCAAGTATCTGGACGAGCTGGGCTTTTCAACCGAGGAGATGGTCGACGCGGAACGCCGTGGCCGGCTGTTCGGCCTGCCCGGCGACGTGCTGTCGTGGTCGGGGCGGCCGGTCTACACGTTCGCGGCCGCGGCGCAGCAGCTCGGTGTGACCGCCGAGGAGGTCGCCCGCGCCTGGGCGTTGCTCGGCTTGACCGCCGCGGGTCCCGATGTTCCCGTGTTGAGCCAGGCCGACGTCGACGCCCTGCAAACCTGGCTGGCGATCAAAGCTGTGGTCGGCCAAGACGGCGCGCACGGCCTGCTGCGGGTGTTGGGAGTCGCGATGGCCCGGCTCGCCGAGGCCGAGTCGACGATGATCCGCGCCGGGACACCGGACATTCAGATGACCCACACGCGCGACGAACTGGCTACCGCGCAGGCCTATCGTGCGGTCGCCGAGTTCGTGCCGCGGCTCGGGGCGCTGATCGACGTCGTGCATCGCCACCACCTGATCAGCGCTCGGACGCACTTCGAGGACGTCCTTCGCGACACTTCGGCGGCGGTGGTGTGCGGCGTGGGGTTCGCCGATCTGTCCGGTTTCACCGCGTTGACGCAGGCGCTGACCCCCGCGCAGCTGTCGTATCTGCTCAACGAATTCGCCGGCACGGTCTCCGATGTGGTGCATGCCGACGGCGGCCGGGTGGTGAAGTTCATCGGCGACGAGGTGATGTGGGTGAGCTCGGCGCCGGACCGGTTGCTGCAGGCGGCGATCGACCTCGTCGAGCACCCGAAGGCCCGCGAGGAAGGGCTGCAAGTGCGGGCGGGGCTCGCCTACGGCACGGTGGTGGCGATCAACGGCGACTACTTCGGAAACCCGGTCAACCTGGCCGCGCGGCTGGTGGCTGCGGCGGCGCCAGAACAGATCCTGGCCACCGTCGAGCTGCGCGACGCGCTGCCGGACCGGCCGGCGGTCGCCCAGGGCCCGTTGACACTCAAGGGTTTTGACGCCCCGGTCAGCGCGTTCGATCTGCACGCCGGGACGCTGCCGAGCTAGGCCCGCTGCCGGTGACTAGGGTGAGGACGCGTGAGCACCGAACCCGGATACCAGGCCCCTTCCGTCACCGTCGCCACGTCGCTGCCTAAACGCGCCGCCGATGCGTCGGTGTTGCTCGTGCCCGTCGTCTCCACTGGGGACGACGACCGGCCGGGCGCGACCGTCGTCGCGGCCGAGGCGTTTGTCTCGGCCGACGCGGTCGCCGAGATCGAGGCCGGGCTGCGGGCGCTGGACGCCACCGGCGGCAGCGAACAGGTGCACCGGCTGGTTGTTGCCTCGCTGCCGGTGGCCAGCGTGCTCACCATAGGGCTGGGTAAGCCGAAGGACGCGTGGCCGGCCGACACCATCCGCCGCGCCGCGGGTGTGGCGGCGCGTTCGCTCGGCAAGACCGCGTCGGTGCTCACCACACTGGGCGAACTGCCCGGCGACGGCAGCGCGTCGGCCGCGGTCGAGGGTCTGATCCTGGGCAGTTACCGCTTCACCGAATTCCGTAGCGACAAGACGGCGCCGAAAGACCAAGGGCTGCGCGAGATCACCGTGCTGGCCACGAAAAGCTCGGCCAAGGACGCCGAGCGGCAGAGCGCGCACGGCGCGGCCGTCGCGGCTGCGGTCGCCACCGCCCGAGACTTCGTCAACACCCCGCCCAACGCGCTGTATCCCGCCGAATTCGCCAGGCGAGCAAGAGCTTTGGGTGAGTCAGTGGGTCTCGAGGTGGAGGTGCTCGACGAGAAAGCGCTGCAGAAGGCCGGTTACGGCGGGGTCATCGGTGTCGGCCAGGGCTCGTCGCGTCCGCCTCGCCTGGTGCGACTGACCCACCACGGGTCGAAGCTGGCCAAGAAGCGTAAAGACGCCAAGAAGGTCGCCCTGGTCGGTAAAGGTGTCACGTTCGACACCGGCGGCATCTCGATCAAGCCGGCGGCGGGAATGCACCACATGACCTCGGACATGGGCGGTGCTGCCGCGGTGATCGCGACCGTCGCGCTGGCCGCACAGCTGGAACTTCCGATCGACGTGATCGCCACCGTGCCGATGGTCGAGAACATGCCCTCGGCGACGGCCCAGCGTCCCGGTGACGTGCTGACCCAATACGGTGGGATCACCGTCGAGGTGCAGAACACCGACGCGGAAGGCAGGCTTATCCTCGCCGATGCCATCGTGCGCGCCTGCGAGGACAACCCGGACTATCTGATCGAGACCTCCACCCTGACCGGCGCCCAGACCGTGGCGCTGGGTGCGCGCATCCCTGGGGTGATGGGCAGCGACGACTTCCGCGACCGGGTCGCGGCGATCTCGCAGGCGGTGGGCGAGAACGGCTGGCCGATGCCGTTGCCCGACGACCTCAAGGACGACCTGAAGTCCACGGTGGCCGACCTGTCGAACATCAGCGGGCAGCGTTTCGCGGGCATGCTGGTCGCCGGGGTCTTTCTGCGCGAGTTCGTCGCCGACGGGCTCAGTTGGGTGCACATCGACGTGGCCGGGCCGGCCTTCAACACCGGCAGCGCGTGGGGGTACTCGCCGAAGGGGTCCACCGGTGTGCCGACTCGCACCATGTTCGCGGTGCTGGAAGACATCTGCGAAAAGGGCTAGTAACAGCCGCTCAGCGCGTGCCGGTCAGCAGCGAGAACACCGCACGGCGCAGATTGCGGCGCGGCCAGCCGGTCACACCGTCGGCGGCCAGGGCGGCGTTGGCCGCGTTGCGTCCACACGCGCCGTGCACGGAGCCGCCCGGGGTGGCCGACGCGCTGGCCAGATACAGCCGCTCGATCGGGGTTTCGGCCCGGCCCATCCCGGGCGCCGGACGAAAGATCAGCATCTGCTGCAGTTGCGCGGTCCCGCCGTTGAGCGCCCCGTGGTGCAGGTTGGCATCGTGGGCCTCCAGGTCGGACGGCCGTTGCAGGTGGCGTCCGACGACGTGCGAGGCAAAGCCCGGTGCGTGCGCTTCGATCACCCGATCCATCGACTCGGCCAGCCGCTCGGCAGACGCGTCGTCGTGCACGTGGCGCGGCAAATGCGTGTAGGCCCAGACACTTTCGGTGCCAGACGGTGATCGGGTCGGGTCGGCGATGCTGGTCTGGCCCAGCAGCATGAAGGGATGCGTCGGCACCGCGCGGGTGTTGATATCGGCCATCCAGCGGATCAGGCCGGGCCCGTCGGCGCCCAGATGAACAGTCCCCACGTCACGTAACGCCTTGGCATGCCACGGAATCGGGGCGTCGAGCGCATAGTTGACCTTCACCACGGGTGGATCCCATACGAAATGGGTGAGGTCGCGGCGCAGTCCCGCCGGGACGGCATCGGCCGGCAGCATGTCGCAGAACAACCGCGGCGCCGTCACATCGGCCAGCACCGCGCGGCGGGCATTGACCGTCCGGCCGTCGGTGGTGTTCACCCCGGTTGCCCGTCCGCCACGCACGTTAACGCGACATACGTTCTGGTCGCACTCGATTCGCGCTCCCGCCGAACGAGCACGCCGGACCAACGCCGCCGTCAATTGGCCCGATCCGCCAACCGGCACCGGCCAGCCGCGGTCCTGGGCGAGCATTGTCATCAACAGGCCCATCACCCCGCTGCCCGGGGCGTCCAACGGAATGTCGGCGTGTAAAGCGTTGCCCAGCAGCAAAACTCGCGGCGCGTCGCCGTCGAAAAGCTGTTCTGCCATGGCGGCCGCTGGCTGCACCAACAGGTTCGCCAGTCGCAACGCCTCCGATGTCCCGAGCTTGTGCAACAACGTCAGCAGCGGCCGCACCGGCGGAAACGGCGCCAGGATGGCGTCCAGCAGCGGCTTTTTCACCCTGTCCCACAGCCCCAGCAGGCGCAGCCAGTTTTCCCCGTCGCCGGCGGTGCGGCGGTCGAACTCCGCCGCGGTGCGCGCCGGGTCGGGGTACACGACGGGCGGATCGTCATCATTCGCGCTGCGCGCGTGGCCGACCACGGCCGGTGCGCGTGACCAGCGTAGGCCGTGGTCCTCGAGCCCGAGTGCCGCCATGGCCGGTGATGCCACCGTCATCGGGTAGAACGAGCTGAACAGGTCGGTGACGTAACCGGGTGTCAGTTCCGCGCTACGCACCGCGCCGCCCGGTTCTGGCTGGGCCTCGAGCACCAGCACGTCCCAGCCGGCGTCGGCGAGCATCGCCGCCGCGACCAGCCCGTGATGGCCGGCGCCGACGACGACCGCGTCGACCGTCTGCGCGGCCACGGACTAGTCGACCTCGCTCGGCTCAAGCCGTTCGGCCAGCGCTGCGAGCCGCAATAGGCATTCCCGGTTACGGGGGTAGACGGCGGCCAGGGCCAGCCGGTCGGGGATGATCTTCATCGGGCCTTCGGCCGGGACCTCGATCATGTCGATTCGGCATCCGCCCGGAGTATCGGTGAGCCGCAGCGTTATTCGGGCGACCCCGAAGGGCCTGCCGTGTGCTCGCAGAACGAGCTCCGCACCGGGAGTACAGCTTTCGACCACGGTTTTGTCGTTGATCACCAACGGCCACACCCCGACCGAGTGCCGGATTACGGACCCCGGCTGCGGCCAGTGTGAGTCGACCGCGCGGGTGCGGCTGTTGCCGACCACCCACTGGGTGTAGGTCCATCCATCGGCTATCGTGTCCCAAACCTGCTGGCGCGAGGCCCGCACCTCGCGACTGGTGGCCATCTGCTCCTTGGATGTCATCGGAATCCTTTCGCTCGGCGTGCCTGGCAGCGGGTTACCCCGCTCGGCGCGGGCCAAGCGCGCCGGCCTGGACCGATGCCGACAAGTTCACCGTTTAGCCAGCTGTTCGGCTGGCTAGTCTCCCCTTCGACCGGTACTCGACAGGAGGCGAAATATGACGGTGCGACGGGTGATACTTGGCCTGGCCGCCGTGCTCTTACTAGTGGGCGTGATCGGGCTTTTGGTGCCGGTGAAGGTCTCGGACGGCAACGGCAACTCCGTTTCCTGCGGCAACGGCGCCGTCTCCGACCTGACGGCGGCGCGCAACGCCAACGACAAGAGCGTGGCGAACATCCCGATCGTCAACCAAATCGTTCCGCACACCGACTACGTGGCGCAGTGCGAATCGTCGCTCGGTAGTCGGCGCGCCTGGACGATCCCGTTGACGCTGATCGGACTGGTCGGTATCGCGGGAGCGCTGCTGTTGCAACGGGATCGGGCACCGACGGCCTAAGCCCGTCTAGATGATCCGGAATCGCGCGGTGCTGCGCAACGCTTGCGGCAATAACCGCGAAAGCCCGTACAGCGCATACGCTTCCGGCGCTACCGGCCGAATCGGCTTCTTCTTCTGCACCGACGACAAGATCGCGGCGGCGACTTTCTCCGGTCCGTAGCGCCGCAGCGCGAACATGCGGCGGAGCTGACCGCGCCGGCCGTCGACGTGGGTGTCCGACCTGCCTACCGGCGCGTCGAACCGGGTGGTGTGGATGATGTTCGTATCGATCAGCCCGGGGCAGATGGTGGTCAGGCCGACGTCGGCGGCGTCGAGTTCGGCCCGCAGGCAGTCGGAGAACATGTAGGTCGCCGCCTTGGAGGTGCAGTAGGCGCTCAACGACTGCAGTGGGGCGTACGCCGCCATCGACGAAACGTTGACGATGTGTCCGCCCGTGCCGCGCGCAACCAACCGCCGCCCGAAGGCCCGGCAGCCGTTCACCACGCCGCCGAGGTTGACGTCCAGGACCCGGTCGAACTGGTCGGCCGGGGTGTGCAAAAACGCGCCGGCCTGCCCGATGCCCGCGTTGTTGACCACGATGTCGGGCACGCCGTGTTCGTCGCTCACCCGCTCGGCGAACGCCTCGACGGCGTCGGCATCGGAGACGTCCAGCACGTAGCTGTGCGCCACCCCGCCGCGTGCGGCGATCTCGGCCGCGGTCTGTTTGACGGCGGCTTCGTCGATGTCGCTGACGATCAGCTCGGCTCCCTGGCCGGCGAACGCCACGGCGGTGGCCCGGCCGATGCCGCTACCGGCGCCGGTCACCGACACCAGAGTGTCGCCGAAGGCGCCACGGGGGCGGCCCACCTGCGCGCGCAACAAGGCACGGCTGGGTTGTTTGCCGTCGGCCCAATCCGCGATGTCGTGCACCGCGGCCGCCATCACCTGCGGGTGTGACATCGGCGAGAAATGCCCGGCCCGGATGTCGCGCCGCCACAGCCGCGGCACCCAGCGCGCGGTCACGTCGTATCCGTAGGGCCGGACGTACTTGTCGCGGGTGTTGACGATGAGCTGCACCGGCACCTCGACCAGGCCGATATCTCGGCCACGGATCGAAAACGAACGAAAGTAGTTGGCGGGGTAGGTTTTTACCGATTGAGCCGCATCCCTGGCGAAGTCGGCGGAGTGGTGAATTTGCTCGGCGGGAAGGTTGTCGACGACATTGCGCCGCACCGCCGGCACCGAGAACGCGGCCCGCAACAGCAGCGGCGCCAACACCGGGACCGAGAAGCACACCATGTATGTCAGTCGCAGCGCCTGGCTGAGCGAGCGGGCGAATCTGCGCGGGCGCCACGGTTGGCGCAGGCCGCTGAAGATGTAGTCGACCAGTTGCTCCTGGCTCGGGCCGGACACCGACGTGAACGTGGCGATCCGATCAACGGCGTCGGGCCGTTTCAGGTATTCCCAGATGCCCACCGACCCCCAGTCGTGGGCCAGCACGTGCACCGGCCGCCCCGGGCTGAGTTCCCCTGTCACCGCCGCGAAGTCGTCGGCGAACCGAGCCATCGTGTACGCCGACACCGGTTTGGGTGCCGCCGATCGGCCCACCCCGCGGTTGTCGTACCGGATGATCCGAAACCGCTCGGCCAACTGTGGGACGACGCCGTCCCACAGCACGTGCGAGTCGGGGAAGCCGTGGACCAGCACGACGGTGGGTCCGTCGGGGTTGCCCTCTTCGTAGACCGCGATACGCACGCCGTCCGCACTGTCGACGAATTGCTGTGGTGCTCGTGTTGCCGGCATCGAGGCTCACCGTAGCAAGCCGGGCCAGCCCTGACTGCGGGCCGACCCAGCGGCAATGACAGGATAGTTTTGACGTCAACTTCCAGTACATCGCGGTGTGGTAAGTCAGATGTCGACCTGCGCCGACCCACGAGTATTCGAGGAGTCAGAAGAGATGGCCTTCTCCGTCCAGATGCCGGCACTCGGTGAGAGCGTCACCGAGGGGACGGTGACCCGCTGGCTCAAGCAGGAAGGCGACACGGTCGAACTCGACGAACCACTGGTCGAGGTTTCCACCGACAAGGTCGATACCGAAATTCCGGCGCCCGCCGCAGGTGTGCTGACCAAGATCATCGCGCAGGAGGACGACACCGTCGAGGTCGGCGGCGAGCTGGCCCTCATCGGCGACGCCTCCGAAGACGGCGCATCCGCCGCGCCGCCGCGCCAACCGGCGGCCGACGCCGCACCCGCCCCGGAACCCGAACCTGAGCCCGCGGCAGCGCCGGAGCCCGAGCCGGCGCCGGCGTCCCAGAGCCCGGGCGGCGGCTCGAGCTCCGAGGCGACCCCGGTGCTGATGCCGGAACTCGGCGAGTCCGTCACGGAGGGGACCGTCACCCGCTGGCTGAAGAAGGTCGGTGATTCGGTTCAGGTCGACGAGGCGCTGGTCGAGGTGTCGACCGACAAGGTGGACACCGAGATTCCATCTCCGGTCGCCGGCGTGCTGCTCAGCATCACCGCCGACGAGGACGCCACCGTGCAGGTCGGTGGCGAGCTGGCCCGGATCGGTAGCGCGTCGGCCGCCCCGGCCGCTGCCGAGCCTTCCCCCACCCCCAAGCCCGCCCCCACCCCCAAGCCCGAGCCCGAGCCGGAATCCAAGCCCGAGCCGACTCCGCAACCCAAGCCGGAACCCGCACCGCAGCCCCGGGCCGAAGCCGCGCCTGCGCCCGCCGCCAAACCCCAGCCGGCGCCCGTCCCCCAGCCCCCCGCGGCCCAGCCGGCGGCCCAGGCGTCAGAGCCGGCGCCCAGTGACGGCACTCCGTACGTCACCCCGCTGGTGCGAAAACTGGCCAGCGAACACAACATCGACCTGGCCCAGGTAAAGGGCACCGGTGTCGGTGGCCGCATCCGCAAGCAAGACGTGCTGGCCGCCGCGCAGCAGAAGCAACAGGCCCAACCGGCGCCCGCCGCCCCGGTCGCGCCGGCCGCCGCGCCGGCGGCTCCGGCTGCCGCGCCGGCGCCGACCTCGAGCCCCGCGCTAGCCCACCTGCGCGGCACCACGCAGAAGGCCAGCCGGATCCGCCAGCTCACCGCGAAGAAGACACGCGAGTCGCTGCAGGCCACCGCGCAGCTGACCCAGACGCACGAGGTCGACATGACCCGGATCGTGGGGTTGCGGGCGCGGGCCAAGACCTCATTCGCCGAGCGCGAGGGGGTTAACCTGACCTACTTGCCATTCATCGCCAAGGCGGTGATCGATGCGCTGAAGGCACATCCGAACGTCAACGCCAGCTACAACGAGGACAGCAAGGAGATCACCTACTACGACGCCGAGCACCTCGGTTTCGCGGTCGACACCGACCAGGGCCTGCTCTCCCCCGTGATCCACAACGCCGGCGATTTGTCGCTGGCGGGCCTGGCCCGCGCGATCGCCGACATCGCCGAGCGCGCTCGTTCGGGCAACCTGAAGCCCGACGAGTTGTCCGGCGGCACGTTCACCATCACCAACATCGGCAGCCAGGGCGCCCTCTTCGACACCCCGATCCTGGTTCCGCCGCAGGCGGCCATGTTGGGCACCGGCGCCATCGTGAAGCGGCCGCGGGTCATCGTCGACGAATTCGGTAACGAATCGATCGGTGTGCGCTCGGTGTGCTACCTGCCCCTGACCTACGACCATCGGCTGATCGACGGAGCAGATGCCGGACGATTCCTCACCACGATCAAGCACCGGCTTGAAGAGGGAGCGTTCGAGGCCGATCTGGGGCTCTAGAAAGGCTTGCTGAATTGGCCAAGCCCGTCATCGCGATCGCGGGTTCGTCCGGCCTGATCGGTTCCGCCTTGGCTGCGGCGCTGCGCGCCGCGGACCACCGCGTGCTGCGCATCGTCCGCCGAACGCCCGCGAATCCCGATGAGCTGCACTGGAATCCGGAGAGCGGTGACTTCGATCCGGACGCGCTCACCGAAGTCGACGCGGTTGTCAACCTGTGCGGCGTCAACGTCGGGCAGCGCCGGTGGTCGGGTGCATTCAAGCAGAGCCTGCGGGACAGTCGCATCACGCCCACCGAGGTGCTGGCGACGGCGGTCGCCGATGCCGGTGTCGAGACCCTGATCAATGCCAGTGCGGTCGGGTTCTACGGCGACACCAAAGACCGTGTGGTCGACGAAAATGACCGCGCCGGAACGGGTTTCCTGGCCCAGCTGTGCGAGGACTGGGAAGCCGCGACGTTGCCGGCCCAGGACTGCGGTGTGCGCGTGGTGCTGGCTCGCACCGGCCTGGTGCTGGGCGCGGCGGGTGGGGCGCTGCGCCGGATGCGCCCACTGTTCACGCTAGGGCTGGGCGCCCGGCTGGGGAGCGGCCGCCAGTACATGTCGTGGATCAGCTTGGAGGACGAGGTGCGGGCCCTGCTGTTCGCGATCTCGCAGCCGTCGCTGTCCGGCCCGGTGAACCTGACCGGGCCGGCACCCGTCACCAACGCCGAGTTCACCACCGCCTTCGGCAGTGCGGTCAACCGTCCCACACCGATGGTGTTGCCCGCGTTCGCCGTGCGAGCCGCACTCGGCGAGTTCGCCGACGAGGGTCTGCTGATTGGTCAGCGCGCCATCCCGTCGGCTCTGGAGCGCGCCGGTTTCCAGTTCCACCACAACACGATTGGCGAGGCGCTGGGGTATGCCACCGCCCGTCGCGATCACGACTAACCGGCCCCGCAGACATGCCGTCGGGTTGCTGCCACCACGGCGAAAGTCAGCCGAACCGGACACGACAACACCGGAGTAATCTCTCGGCCATGACTTCAATCCGGGCGCAGACCGGCGCGATCGACGTCCGCCAGCTAGGCATGGTCGACTACCGAACCGCCTGGCAGCTGCAGCGCGATTTGGTCGACGTCAGGGCCGACGGCGGTCCCGACACGCTGCTGCTGCTCGAGCACCCGACCGTCTACACGGCCGGACGGCGCACCGAGCCGCACGAGCGCCCGGCGGACGGGACGCCGGTCATCGACACCGACCGGGGCGGCAAGATCACCTGGCACGGACCCGGCCAGTTGGTCGGGTACCCGATCATCGGGCTGGCGGAACCTCTCGATGTGGTGAATTATGTTCGACGCCTTGAGGAGTCGTTGATCAAGGTGTGCGGCGACCTAGGCCTGAACGCCGGTCGGGTCGAGGGTCGCTCCGGAGTGTGGGTGCCCGGACGGCCCGCCCGCAAGGTCGCCGCGATCGGCGTGCGGGTGTCGCGGGCGACGACGCTGCACGGCTTCGCGATCAATTGCGACTGCGACTTGGGCGCCTTCACCCCCATCGTCCCCTGCGGCATCGCCGACGCCGGGGTGACGTCGCTGTCGGCGGAACTCGAACGGACGGTCGCCGTCGCCGAGATCCGCGGCGCCGTTGCGCAGGCCGTGTGCGACGCTCTCGACGGTGTCTTACCGGTGCAAGCCCACGACTTACCGGTGGGAATCCACGATGCCGCCCGCGTAGCATCGACACCGTGACTGTTGCTCCCGAAGGCCGCAAACTGCTGCGGCTGGAAGTGCGCAACGCGCAAACCCCGATCGAGCGCAAACCGCCGTGGATCAAGACCCGGGTCCGGATGGGACCGGAGTACACCCAGCTCAAGAGCCTGGTTCGGCGCGAGGGTCTGCACACCGTCTGCGAAGAGGCCGGCTGCCCCAACATCTTCGAATGCTGGGAGGACCGCGAAGCGACCTTTCTGATCGGTGGCGATCAGTGCACCCGTCGCTGCGATTTCTGCCAGATCGACACCGGTAAGCCGGCCGAATTGGACCGCGACGAGCCGCGACGAGTCGCCGAAAGCGTGCAGACGATGGGACTGCGCTACGCCACTGTCACCGGCGTCGCCCGGGACGACCTGCCCGACGGCGGCGCCTGGCTGTACGCCGAGACGGTGCGGGCCATCAAAGAACTCAACCCGTCGACGGGCGTCGAGCTGTTGGTACCCGATTTCAACGGCGAGCCCGCACGCCTGGCCGAAGTTTTCGAATCACGCCCGGAAGTGTTGGCGCACAACGTCGAAACGGTGCCGCGTATCTTCAAGCGGATCCGACCCGCGTTCAGTTACCGGCGCAGCCTTGGCGTACTCACCGCGGCGCGTCAGGTCGGACTGGTCACCAAGAGCAACTTGATTCTCGGGCTCGGCGAAACCCCTGACGAGGTCCGCACCGCACTGGCCGACCTGCAGGACGCGGGCTGCGACATCGTCACCATCACCCAATACCTGCGGCCGTCGGCACGGCATCACCCGGTACAGCGCTGGGTGAAACCGGAGGAGTTCGACCAGTTCGCGCGCTACGCCGAAGAGCTGGGCTTCGCGGGCGTGCTGGCCGGCCCGTTGGTCCGCTCGTCGTACCGGGCGGGCCGGCTGTACGCGCAGGCCATGAGCCGTCGCGCGCCAGACGCCCTGAGGTGACTCGAAGGCGCCGGCGACCGGCGGCTACGTATCCTTGGTGATTATGGCTAAATCCCGTACCGCCGCCGAGAACAAGGCCGCCCGCGCCGAAGCGGCCGCCGCCCGCAAGGCCGCGGCCAAGGAGCGCCGCGCCCAGCTCTGGCAGGCATTCAACGTCCAGCGTAAACAGGACAAGCGCCTGCTCCCCTACATGATCGGGGCGTTCGTCTTGATCGTCGCGATCGCAACGACGGCGGGGGTGCTCGCCGGCGGGTTCACCATGTTCACCCTGATTCCGCTGGGCGTGGTGCTGGGCTTGTTGGTGGCGTTCATCATCTTCGGGCGCCGGGCACAGAAGTCGATCTACCGCCAGGCCGAGGGGCAGACCGGCGCCGCGGCCTGGGTGCTGGACAACTTGCGGGGTAAGTGGCGGGTCAATCCCGGTGTCGCGGCCACCGGTCACTTTGACGCCGTGCACCGGGTGATCGGCCGACCCGGGGTCATTTTGGTCGGCGAGGGGTCACCGGGGCGTGTCAAACCGCTTCTGGCACAAGAGAAGAAGCGCACCGCACGACTGGTCGGCGATGTGCCGATCTATGACATCGTCGTCGGTAACGGCGACGGCGAGGTGCCGCTTTCCAAATTGGAGCGACACCTGACGAAGCTGCCAGCCAACATCAGCGTCAAAGCGATGGACGTCCTGGAGTCGCGGCTGGCCGCGCTGGGGTCGCGGGCCGGAGCGGCCATGATGCCCAAGGGTCCGCTGCCCAACGCCGGCAAGATGCGCGGGGTGCAGCGCACCGTGCGGCGCAAATAAGTCCGCAAATAAGTCGTTGCACGCTACCGCCGCACCACGGCGGTATTCGTCACCCGGTCCTGAATGCCGCGACCGTCCCAATCGGTGAACAGCGCCGGGATCACCAACGCGACCAGCAAACCGCGCAGCGCCACCCGGCCCAGCCCCAGCCGTTCGTCCAACGCCGTCACCCGCAGCCCGAGCGCCAGCTGGCCGGGCGTGAAACCGAACAGCCGCAGCGCCACCACGCCGAGCACGAACCAAATCACCAGCACCGCGCTCGACAGCATCCGCTCGGAGACGATGCCGATCGCCAGGCCCAGTGCGGCGAGCCCATAGGCGATCAGCCAGTCAATCATCAGCGCAGCCAGCCGGCGCCCCATTGACGCCAGCGAACCCGACCCGGTTTTCGGCAGGCCGAGCGTCTCCCCCGGGTATGCCGGACGCGATTCGGCCATCAGCAGATCCCGCGCGAAAGCCGGGATGCTCTGGTGCGCCCCCGGCACAGACCGGATACGATCTTGCGATCCATGGGCCTCACAATAGAACCCGCCGGTGCTCCACTTTGAATGTGAGACGCGTGGTCACGTAACCTCCGCGCAACACGAGGTTGACGTGCGGGCAACATCATCTCCATAGCGTCAGGCCGCGGATTACATAGCAAAGGAGCATTCAGTGACGGAAAAGACGCCCGACGACGTCTTCAAGCTCGCTAAGGACGAGAACGTCGAGTTTGTCGACGTGCGGTTCTGTGACCTGCCCGGCATCATGCAGCACTTCACGATTCCGATTTCGTTCTTCGACGAGAGCATTTTCGAAGACGGGTTGGCCTTCGATGGTTCGTCTATTCGCGGATTCCAGTCCATCCACGAGTCGGACATGCTGCTCCTGCCGGACCCCGCGACCGCGCAGATCGACCTTTTCCGTGAAGCCAAGACGCTGAACCTCAACTTCTTCGTGCACGACCCCTTCACATTGGAGGCGTACTCGCGCGACCCGCGCAACGTCGCGCGGAAGGCCGAGAACTACCTGATCAGCACCGGCGTCGCCGACACCGCGTACTTCGGCGCCGAAGCCGAGTTCTACATCTTCGACTCGGTCACCTTCGACTCGCGCACCAACGGCTCGTTCTACGAAGTGGACGCCATCTCCGGGTGGTGGAACACCGGCGAGCCCACCGAGGACGACGGCACCCGCAACCGTGGCTACAAGGTCCGCCCCAAGGGTGGCTACTTCCCGGTCGCCCCGGTCGACCACTACGTCGACCTGCGCGACAAGATGCTGTCCAACCTGATCAAGGCCGGCTTCAGCCTGGAGAAGGGTCACCACGAGGTGGGCACCGGCGGCCAGGCCGAGATCAACTACAAGTTCAACACCCTGTTGCACGCGGCCGACGACATGCAGCTGTACAAGTACATCGTCAAGAACACCGCGTGGCAGCACGGCAAGACCGTCACCTTCATGCCCAAGCCGCTGTTCGGCGACAACGGTTCCGGTATGCACACGCACCAGTCGCTGTGGAAAGACGGCAGCCCGTTGATGTACGACGAGACCGGCTACGCGGGACTGTCGGACACCGCCCGCCACTACATCGGCGGCCTGCTACACCACGCGCCGTCGCTGCTGGCGTTCACCAACCCGACGGTCAACTCCTACAAGCGTCTGGTCCCCGGCTACGAGGCCCCGATCAACCTGGTGTACAGCCAGCGCAACCGGTCGGCCTGTGTGCGTATCCCGATCACCGGCAGCAACCCGAAGGCCAAGCGGCTCGAGTTCCGTTGCCCCGACTCGTCGGGCAACCCATACCTGGCGTTCGCGGCCATGCTGATGGCCGGCCTGGACGGCATCAAGAACAAGATCGAGCCGCAAGCGCCGGTCGACAAGGACCTCTACGAGCTCCCGCCCGAAGAGGCTGCGAACATTCCGCAGGCACCCACCCAGCTGTCCGCGGTGATCGACCGGCTCGAGGAAGACCACGAATACCTCACGGAGGGCGGCGTTTTCACGCCTGACCTGATCGAGACGTGGATCAGCTTCAAGCGCGAGAACGAGATTCTGCCGGTGCAGATCCGTCCGCACCCCTACGAGTTCGCGCTGTACTACGACGTGTAACTCGACTACGGGCTACCACCTGCGTAACCGCTCCTGATTTCGTCATTGCGTCCGCAGCCCGTCCGTAGTAGTTCCGATTGGGTCCATCCGCTTCGCGATCACAGCACCGATTGCTGAGCGGGTGGACTCATCGGCATCTGGCCATGTGCCCGTACGTGTCGAGGGTCGGGCGTGCGCTGGCATGCAGCATTCTGCCCGAAGCGGAAAGTGGGAGCGCGAGGTCTTGCGGAATCGGGATCGGCTGATCGCTGCCCTCTGTCTTGAGCGGCTTGTCGGGCCACCTGCCCGATCCGGCAGGACGGCGAAAAACTGAGCATCAGCTGACGCGAGCGATGCGCGAAGTCCAAATCCAAATTGGGAGCAACCCCACGGCAGTAGGCTACGACCAGCAGGGGACCAGCAGGGGAGGTGGGCGATGTTGCGCAAAGCCGCGGGACTTCGGGTTGTGCGGTGCAGCTCCGGTATATAAGCGTCCCGCTGCTAGTCGGCGAAGCCGGTGGCGATCCATGGGCAATCAATCGAAGCCTGCAAGCTGGCCGTCCGGCCCAGATCTCTGATCTTGCCGAGGCGTTTCACGCCGCAGGCGTCTGTACGGCGGAGTCCAGCAAGGCCTTTGATGAAGCTCGTCGCCGTTTCGAGGCGGCGTGGAATCGGGAGAACGGCGAGCACCCCATCAACGACTCAGCCGAGGTGCAGCGCGTCACGAAGTTGCTTGGCGCGCAGTCGCTGCAGTTACCCAAGATCGGAGTCGATCTGGAGAGCATCGCCGCGGCGTTGGCCGAGGCTCAAAAGGCTGGCGCCGCAGAGATCGCCGCGCTTGAGAATCAGCTGCAGATCCTCGACAGCATGATCGGCCAAGCGATCGAGATGGAAAAAGACCCCGCCCTCACCGCCGCCGATCGACAAGCGCTGAACGAGTTCATCACCGGACGCGAAGACGACGCCATCCGTGATACCAAGACGGCCCTCAACCAGATGAATTCGATTCGCAACACCTACGCGAACTCGCTGCACCAGGTGCAAGCGAACGGAAACCTTACCCCACAGGACGCCATCCTCACTACCGATTTCAAGCCCGCAGACCTCGGTGAGGGGGATGGCCTTCCGACCAACGATCCCAGGATCACCGGTCCGGCAGGCCAACCCCAACACGAACAAAACACTTATGACCTGCAAGACCAGTTTCCAGACGGCCAAGGTCCCACCTTCGGCGGCGATCCCCGCGACGGCCTGCCCCGCAGCCCAGCCTCCCAACTGGCGCAAGGCCCCCCAGGCACCCGCCCCCTGCCGACAGGAACCGCACTCGGGCCCGATGGCCGCCGTTACGCGTTCTTCAGCAACCCCGACGGCACGATCCAGCCGGGCGTTAACCAGTTCGCGACCAACGGGTCGGTCTGGGACTACACCGACCCCAATCATCCAGTGAAAGTCGGTGAGCTGCCGGGCATATACCAGGCCAGCGGCGCTTTCGACCCAGCCACCGGACGCATGGTGATCGTCGGCAACACCAGTAACCGCACCGGTGATCTCACCCGCGGCATGTGGGTATCTGGACCCATCGACCCGGCCAATCCCAACGGCTGGGTCAATTCGCTGCAGCACGTCGGAAATGTCGGCCTCCCAGGAGATCGCGAAAGCCAATTGGTCGCCCTCAAAGGCGGTGGTTTCATGCTTGTCGGCGCTAGCAACGGCGAAGCAGTGCAAGGGATAACGGCAGCCACCCCTCAAGGCCTCTTGACCGCGCAACCGGTTCCTCTGGTCACCCAGGGAGCCATGCCGAGCGTGTATGGACCGACCGTCACGGGTACGACGCTGGATCCGGTGACGGGGCTTGAGACAATCCAAATGCGGGTAAGCACTTGGCCGTTCAACCCTACCAATCCGAGTTTTTACGACCCCAACACGTGGACAACCACCTTCACTGTCCAACACTGACCACAAGGCGGCCCAACGTTGTTTCTGAGGATGGCCATCGCGATATCGAGCGGGATCTTCGCGGTTCTCGGGCTGGGTTCTTGCCACGCCGGGCATGTTGTTGCGAAGGCCGCACCTCCAAAATTTCCTGACCTCAACGCCTTTCAATCGGTGGATCTCGTGGCGTACACACTGCAGTTCGGTCGCGGTGGCGGTGGAGTGTTTTTCGCAACCCCGGATGGACTGCAGTGTGGATGGGGCTCGCTGGCCAACGGACCAGCAGATCACATCAGCGCCGAATGCACCGGGCCGCTGCCCGGCCTGCCCGAAAGCGCTCCCCGCGGACAAGACGGCTGCGAAAGGGTCGGCGTGGCAAGCTCCCTTCACTCCGATCTGGGTCCCTACGGCTTCTACCAAGGCACCTGCCCCGTCATCACCGCGCCAGTGCTCAACGTCGGCCAGAAGCTCACCGCCGCAAACACCACATGCTTGGTGGGCGCCGACAGGTTGACCGCATGTATCGACCCAATCCTGAACCGCGGGTTCGTTCTTCAATCCTCCGGCTCGTGGACCTTTTAGGCACCACCGCATACGCGGCAAAACCACGAGGCTGTGACGCGGCTGACATGAAGGTAGGATGACGTTTGTGAGTACGAAGCGCGGAGTCACGCTGGCGGCGGTGGTTGGTGCCGCCGCATTCTTGTTCGCGCCCGCGGTATCCGCTGATCCCGGCTCCCCCTCCTACGGCCAAGGCAGACAGGCCATCGATGAACAGGTTCAACAGCACCATGTGCAATTGGACCCCGCCACCGACCTCGCTCAATATTGCCAACAGATTCTCATGGGCGATCTCAAGAGCGGCAAGATCGCCCGGGTGGACTCCGGGCCAGACTTCATCGCCGGATGCCAAGACGAGGGCCACTCTCTCCTAGCGTCGCGCTAGGACGCTGAATAGCGCTGACTACTGGTATCCGGGGCGGCCCAGCATCTGGGCCAGCTGGCGCAGCAACGCCGTGCGGAATCGATCGGCCGTCGGGCTGGGAAACCGCAGCACCCGGGGCACCATGCCGCCGACCAGTGCGGCGAACAACAGATCGACGAGATCTTCGGGAGCGACCGCCGGCGCGAAGGCACCGGCGTCACGACCCTCGATCACGGTCCGCAGAAACGGCGCCCGGTAGCGGAACCAGCCTTCCTCGCCGTAGTCCCGCAATTCGGCATCACGAATTCCTGAACGCCAGAACTCCACCAGCACCTGATGGTTGCCGACGGGCGTGTTCAGGTTGCGATCGATCATCGCTACCAGGCGATTCCACGGATCCTTCTCCCGCCCGGCCACTGCTTCGAGAGCGGCGACCTCCGCCTCGGTCGCGTACCGCATGGCCTCGATCAGCATGTCCTCGCGCGAGCCGAAGTAGTTCTGCAGCGTGCTGATGGCCACGCCGCTGACCTGCGCAACGTCGGCGAAGCGGGCATTTTCGTAACCCCGCTCGGCCAGCACCCGGACGGCGGCCTCAAGGGCTGCCGTCCGGCGCGCTCCGCCGGCCCGACGGGTCTGGCGTCTCGCTGGCATTGTTATATGGTACTGCCATACCGCCAATGATCGGCTCGCTCTGCGGTTCCTAGGCGGTGAAACTCGGTCGGATATTGTGGTTGATCCGAAACCTGTTGTCCGGGTCGTACATTGCCTTGGTCCACCGCAACTGCTCATAGACCGCCGGATCGTAGGCCCGCCTGGTGCCCTCCTCGGACGCGTCGGCCGGTCCGATGAAGCTCGGGCTGGACCTGTCGTGCAGCCAAGGGCGAAGGGCCGCAATCAATTCGCTGCCGGCTTCTCGATAGGCCGCGACGTCTTGCCCGGGCGGCACCACCGTCAGACCGAACATCGCATAAGCGGCATCGCGGGCACCAACCGCGTTGGGAAACGGTGCGGACTTGCCGAAAGCTCCTTGCAGATGCCGGATATCGACAATGTTGATGGTGCTGCCAGACTCCGGACCCACCGCATCGACGATCGCTTTCACGGTGTCTTCGGTCAGTTCCCGCAGCAGTCCGAACCGCTCCACCGCGGCGGCGGGCTCGGTGGGATCGTTGCTGATGCAACCGAATTGGGTATACGGAATGCTGGCTACGGTGTCCGCCAACAACGGAGCCGCCAGGCGCAGTGGCTCGATCAGCCGGGCACCGGCATGCGCATCACCGACGTACGACACCCGTACCGACGCGGTCAGCTGTCCTTGCATAAAGGGCGGAAGCCCGGGCATGGGAGGAAAGTTCAGCAGCGCGAAGCCGGTCGTCAGCTCGTCGGGTGCCGAGGCGGTCAGTTCTCGGTAGGCCTGCAACACCTCCAGAGTGTGCGTACCGGAGTAGAACAGCGCACCCGCGTACAGCGACCGCACCGGAAAGAGCGTGAATTCCATCGCCACCACGACTCCGAAATTGCTTTTGCCGCCCAATAAGGAACTAAAGAGTTCGGGCTTGAACAGTGGTGAAACACAATGTAATTGACCGTCTGCGGTGACGACGTCGATAGAACTGACATGGTCGGCCGCCCAGCCGTACTTGCGCCCCATCGTCAGGCTGGCCCCTCCGCTGAGGGTGTAGCCCACCACGCCGACGCCGGGCGAGGAACCGGGCAGCGGGGCCAGTCCGTGCACCGCGGCAGCTTCCACGAGTTCGCTGAATCGAACACCGGATTCGACTCTCGCTGTCTGCCTTTCGGCATCGATGGCAATTGAGGACAACCGGCGCGTGTTGAGCATCAACGTGTCCTCGTCAGCCGCCACGACGGGTCCGTGGCCAGTGTTGAGGACGGCGGTATTCAGCCCGTGACGGGCCGCGAAGCGCACCGCCGTGGTGACATCGCAGGCATCGGCAGCGCCGACGACCACCGCCGGCCGGTGTCGTACTGCCAGGTTGAAGACCGCCACCTCGTCGCCGTACGCCGGGTCGTCGGCGGTGTAGACCGGCCCGCGCAGAGCGCCTCGAAATTCCGGCAGTGCGTGCTGCCATGATGCCATCAGAAGTCTCCCGCCAGTTAGCTAGGTATTGCTGTACGGTATGACGATACCGATTGTCCGGCCGGTCTGCATCCCCGCCACGAGAGCCGCGTGCGGTCAGCGAATCATGTTGACGGCCTAGCCGTGGTGGCCGCAGTGGGGATTCGCCGGCTTGACCGGCCACGCGCACGCGTCGATATCGGTGCTAGAGGCGTAGCCGCCACCGGAGAACACGCCGTAAACCGCTCCGTTGGTCCCCGTGTAGGTCGCACCGCCGCCGCCTCCACTGCCACCCGAACTCTGCACGGTCACCGCCCAGTGCGCACCCTCCAGGGCGTCCTTGTACGCGGCCATGACGTCGCTCGGCGACCCGGCGACCAGGAAGTGCAGATGGATGCCACCGATGTCACCGATGCCATTGTCGGCAAGGGTGTCCGGGCCGTCCGTGCGCTGGACACCCGCCGGAGTGGGGATCAGCGCCCGCAGGTCTATGACACCGCTCGACGTCGTCGTCGCCTCGGAGACCGAGGCCGTCACGGTCTTGCTTCCCGACGCGGTGGTCGGATTCGGTGAACCACCGCAGCCCGCCGCGACGAGGGCGGCGGCCACCGCCACGACGCGGGCCCACCTCACGGTCTGACCCCAAGCACTCCTCGCGATGCGCTGGCAGGTTTG
The DNA here is from genome assembly GCF_010727605.1 of Mycobacterium simiae. NCBI lineage: Bacteria > Bacillati > Actinomycetota > Actinomycetes > Mycobacteriales > Mycobacteriaceae > Mycobacterium > Mycobacterium simiae. The sequence goes on along the minus strand of NZ_AP022568.1, from coordinate 4,858,144 downwards.
TCGTCGGCCACCTCGACAAGCTCGAGCCAGCTGCCAGGGGCGATGTAGTGTCGCTTGACGTCTGCGCGATGCATGTCGATGACCAGCACACCGGCATCGGTGACTTGATACTTGTCGAAAACGCCATAGTCGCGCGGTTCGCCGTTACTGAACACCACCGTGAAGGGCATGCGTCGAGTATGGCCGCGCCGTTACTCGCCGTCTAGGCGTCGAGTCCGAGGTCCTTGCGGAACCGCTGCATGCCGTCGATCTTGTCGTCGAGCGAGGCATCGGGGCCGGCATAGAACATCCAGGGCATCGTGATGATGCCCTGGACCCCGGCCTCCTCGACACGCCGATAATCCGCGGTGGTGACGGCATCGGTCAACGGGGTCAGGATGGTGAAATCGTCCATCGTCAAACCCTTTTCGCGGCGCAGCTCGCGCAGCTTACCCACCGCTTCCAGCGCGCGTTCGGTGTTGATCAGGTCGCCGATCCAGCCATCGTTGCGGGCGGCCCGGCGCAGTGCTGCGTCGCTGAGCCCGCCGACGTAGACCGGGATGGGCGGCGGCGTCGGCTGCATCTCCAATCGCGGCGCGGTGTAGAAGTCGCCGTCGAATTCTGTCCAGCCGGGCGACCACAGCGCCTTCATCAGCTCGATCATCTCGTCGGTGCGTTTGCCGCGAGCGTCGAATTGTTCACCCATCAATGCGAACTCCTCGCGGCACCAGCCGACGCCGATACCGAGTTCGATCCGGCCCGAAGCCAAAACCGCGGCCGTGCCAATGGCTTTGGCCGCCAAGTAGGGGTTGCGCATCGCGGGGATGTACACGGTCGTGACGAATCGCAGCCGAGTGGTGACCTGCGCCAGCGCGCCGGATAGCACCCACGGGTCGGGCCAGTCGGTGAACGGCTGCCAGCGTCGTTCCCCGTCTTTGGTGTACGGGTACGGCGTGTCGAGCGTCTCCAGGTTCACCACATGATCGGGTATACCGATGCCGTCGTAGCCGAGTTCGTCTGCGGCCTTGGCGATCTCGATGATCTCCCGGGTATTCAGGAACGCGCTGCTGATGTAGAACCTCATCCGATGTCCCGCGCCCATGCCGGTTCGATGAAGACGCCTTCTGCCTCCACGGTCACCCCTTCCGCATCCGAAATAAAGCCCTTCGCAAAGGCTTTGGCGCGTTCGGTGCGGTCGATCCAGGCTTCGCAACGAAGCGGGCCCAACGGCGTGCCGCGCAGGTACTTCACGGTGATGGTTCCGGTGAAGCGCGCCCGGGACAATCCCTCACTGGCCGCCTCGCCGAGCATGTGGTCGAGGACAAGGGCGCTCACGCCGCCGTGCACCCGGCCGGGCGGGCCCTCGTAGGCCGCCCCTAGGACGAAGTCGCTCCAGCAGCGCCCGTCACCGTCGTGGTGCACGACGACCGGCGGGGCGATCGGGTTGCACAAACCGATCGCCGCGTTGCCCAACGGCAGCGGACGATCGCCGACCCGAAAGGTGACTCCGACCGGCCGGGTCCGTTGACGCAGCAGCTGGGTGACGGCCTCGATCTGAGTGCGCGCGTGAGCGACGGCATCGTCGTCGGCCTCGGTGCGGATGGTGGCGTCGATGAGTTCGCGAACCGCATCGGCCAACGGCGCGTAGAGACCCGTCACCCGGTCAGCCTCGGCGGTGCTGAGCACCTCGAACATCGCGTCGAACGCGCCGGCTCCCTGACTCAAGTCCCGAACACCTTGCGTACCACCGCTTTTGCACGACGTGTCACGCGCAGGTAGTTATCCAAGAACTCACTTCCGTCGTCGTTGTGCCAGCCGGCCGCGACGGCGACCGCGTTGAGCTGACGCCCGGGACCGGGCAACTGGTCGGTCGGTTTGCCCTTGACCAGAACCAGCGCGTTGCGGGCCCGGGTGGCGGTCAGCCAAGCCTGGCGCAGCAGATCCACCTCGTCGGCGGGGACCAGCCCGGTCGCGGCGATCACGTCCAGCGACTCCAGCGTCGAGGTGTTGTGCAAGCCCGGAATGTCGTGCGCGTGCTGCAGTTGCAGCAGCTGGACCGTCCACTCGACGTCGGCCAATCCCCCGCGACCCAGCTTGGTGTGCGTGTTGGGATCCGCGCCGCGCGGCAGGCGTTCGGATTCGACGCGGGCCTTCATCCGCCGAATCTCGTGCACCGCTTCGGCTGACACCCCGTCGGCGGGATAGCGCGTCTTGTCGGCCATCAGCAAGAACCGCTCACCCAACTCCTGGTCGCCGGCCACCGCGTGGGCGCGCAGCAGCGCCTGAATCTCCCACGGTTGCGCCCATTGCTCGTAGTAGGCGGCGTAGGACCCCAGGGTGCGGACCAGCGCCCCGCTGCGGCCCTCGGGTCGCAGGTTCGCGTCGACCTCTAACGGCGGGTCGACGCTGGGCGTCCCCAGCAGAGAACGCACCTGCTCGGCGACCGACGTTGCCCACTTGACCGCGGCCGCGTCGTCCACGCCGTGGGCCGCCTCACAGACGAACATGACGTCGGCATCGGAGCCGTAGCCCAGCTCGGCCCCACCCAACCTGCCCATGCCGATCACCGCGATCGCCGCCGGCGCCTTTCCTTTGTTGGAGCCGTCCGCGGGCAAGTTGGCCCGGGTCAACGCCTCCAACGCGGCCTGCAGCACCGCCACCCACACCGACGTCAGCGCCTTGCACACCTCGCGAACCTCGAGCATGCCGAGCAGATCCGCCGATCCGATCCGGGCCAGTTCACGGCGGCGCAGGGTGCGGGCGCCCGCGATGGCCCGCACCGGATCGGGGTGCCGGGCCGCCGAGGCGACCAGCGCGCGAGCCACCACCTCGGGCTCGGTCTCGAGCAGTTTCGGGCCGGCCGGCCCGTCCCCGTAATCCTGGATCACCCGCGGCGCACGCATCAGCAGGTCCGGCACGTACGTCGACGTTCCCAACACGTGCATCAGCCGCCGGGCCACCGCCGGCTTGTCGCGCAGCGTGGACAGGTACCAGCTCTCGGCGGCCAGCGACTCGGACAGCCGGCGGTAGGCCAGCAGTCCAGCATCGGGGTCCGGGGCATAGGACATCCAGTTGAGCAGCCGGGGCAGCAGCACCGACTGCACGCGGCCGCGACGACCGCTGAGGTTGACCAACGCCGACATGTGTTTGAGCGCGGTCTGCGGCCCCTCGTAACCCAGTGCGGCAAGCTGACGTTCGGCCGCCTCGGCCGTCATACCGTGCGCGATCTCCAGCCCCGGCGGGCCGATCGACTCCAGCAGAGGCTGGTAGAAGAGCTTGGCGTGCAGCTGGGACACCCGCACGTTCTGGTGTTTGAGCTCCTCGCGCAACACCCCGGCCGCGTCGTGCCGGCCGTCCGGACGGATGTGGGCCGCGCGCGCCAGCCAGCGCACCGCCTCCTCGTCGTCGGCCTCCGGCAGTAGGTGGGTGCGCTTGAGCCGTTGCAGTTGCAGCCGGTGTTCGAGCAGCCGCAGAAACTCGTACGAGGCCGTCAAGTTCGCCGCGTCCTCGCGGCCGACATACCCGCCCGCGCCCAGCGCGGCCAGGGCATCGACCGTGGACGCCACATGCAGCGATTCGTCATTGCGGCCGTGCACCAGCTGCAGCAGCTGCACCGCGAACTCCACGTCGCGCAGTCCGCCGCTGCCGAGCTTGAGTTCGCGGGCGCGGACCTCCGACGGCACCAGCTGCTCGACCCGACGCCGCATGGCCTGCACTTCGCCCACGAAGTCCGCACGCTCGCAGGCGATCCAGACCATGGGCATCAACTCGTCCAGGTATCGCTTGGCCAGTTCGGCATCGCCGGCGGCGGCTCGGGCCTTCATCAGCGCCTGGAACTCCCAGGTCTTCGCCCAGCGCTTGTAGTAGGCGACGTGCGACTCGACCGTGCGAACCAGCTCGCCGCTGCGGCCCTCCGGCCGCAACCCGGCGTCCACTTGGAAGCAGGCCGTCGACGCCACCCGCATCATCTCGGTGGCCACCCGGGTGGACAGCGCGTCGGCCTGTTCGGCGACGAAGATGATGTCGACGTCGCTGACGTAGTTCAGCTCGCGGGCACCGCATTTGCCCATCGCGATGACGGCCAGCCGCGGCGGTGTGCGATCGCCGCACACGGTGGCTTCGGCGGCCCGCAGCGACGCGGCCAGCACCGCGTCGGCGGTGTCCGCCAGCTGCGCGCCGACCACCGGAAACGGCAGCACCGGTTCGTCCTCGACCGTCGCTGCCAGGTCGAGGGCGGCCAGCACCAGCAGATGGTCGCGGTACCGGGTGGACAGCGCGGGCACCACCGAGTTTGGGTCGGCCAGCGCGTCGCCGACGCATTCGATGAATGCCTGGTGCAGTTGGTCGCGGGTGGGCAATTTGACGTTGCCGCGCAGCAGCTTCCAGGACTGCGGGTTGGCGGCGAGATGGTCCCCCAGCGCCAATGACGACCCCAGTACCGAGAACAGCCGCCCGCGTAACGGCCGCTCGGTGAGCAGGGCGGCATTGAGCTCATCCCAGTCGGCGTCCGGGTTCTCGGAGAGCCGAACGAGGGCCCGCAACGCCGCATCCGGGTCCGGCGCGCGCGATAACGCCCACAGCAGGTCGACGTGCGCCTTGTCGTCCTGGGTGGCCCAACCCAACTGTCGCAGCCGGTCACCGGCGCGCGGATCGACCAAACCGAGCCGACCGACGCTGGGCAGCCGGGGGCGCTCGGTGGTGGGTTTGGTCACGCCCAAACGGTAGCGCAAAGCCACCAGCCGCTCGGATGAACCGGCGGCCCGGTGCGTCAGAGCGACAGGTAGGTGCTCAGTTCGAACGGAGTGACGTGGCTGCGGTAGTTCGCCCACTCGGTGCGCTTATTGCGCAAGAAGAAGTCAAAAACATGCTCCCCCAACGTTTCCGCGACCAGCTCCGAGGCCTCCATGGCGTGCAGCGCGCTGTCGAGGCTGGTAGGCAGCTCGCGGTAGCCCATCGTGCGACGCTCTTCGGGGGTCAGGTCCCAAACGTTGTCCTCGGCCTGCGGCCCGAGCACGTAGCCCTTCTCGACGCCGCGCAGTCCGGCGGCCAGCAGCACCGCAAACGCCAGGTACGGGTTGCAGGCCGAGTCGGGGCTGCGCACCTCGATCCGTCGCGACGACGTCTTGTGCGGCGTGTACATCGGCACTCGCACCAACGCGGACCGGTTGGCCGCGCCCCACGACGCCGCGGTCGGCGCCTCGCCACCGTGCACCAGTCGCTTGTAGGAGTTGACCCACTGATTGGTGACCGCGCTGATCTCGGAGGCGTGTTCGAGGATGCCCGCGATGAAGGACTTGCCGACGTCGGAGAGTTGCAGCGGATCGTCGGGGCTGTGGAAGGCGTTGACGTCGCCCTCGAACAGGCTCATGTGGGTGTGCATGGCCGAACCCGGGTGCTCCCCGAATGGCTTGGGCATGAAGGACGCGCGGGCACCGTTTTCGATCGCGACTTCCTTGATGACGTAGCGGAACGTCATGACGTTGTCGGCCATGGACAGCGCGTCGGCGAAGCGCAGGTCGATCTCCTGCTGGCCGGGCGCACCCTCGTGGTGGCTGAACTCCACCGAGATGCCCATGAATTCCAGCGACTCGATGGCGTGCCGGCGGAAGTTCGACGCGGAGTCGTGGATCGCCTGGTCGAAGTAGCCGGCGTTGTCCACGGGCTCGGGCGGTGTTCCGTCGTTGGGGCCGGGTTTGAGCAGAAAGAATTCGATCTCGGGGTGGACGTAGCAGGAGAAGCCGAGGTCGTTGGCCTTCTGCAGTTGACGGCGCAGCACGTGGCGCGGATCGGCCCACGACGGTGAGCCGTCGGGCATGGTGATGTCGCAGAACATCCGGGCCGAGTGGTGGTGGCCGCTGGGCGTGGCCCAGGGCAACACCTGGAAGGTGGACGGGTCGGGGTTGGCGACGGTGTCGGATTCCGAGACGCGGGAGAAGCCCTCGATCGAGGAACCGTCGAAGCCGATGCCTTCCTCGAATGCGCCCTCGAGTTCGGCCGGGGCGATGGCGACCGACTTCAGGTAACCGAGGACGTCCGTGAACCAGAGCCGGACGAAGCGAATGTCCCGTTCCTCCAAGGTGCGGAGGACGAATTCCTTCTGTCGATCCATACAGCGAACCCTAGGCAATTGCTGTTAATTCTGTGTTACGCGGGTGCTTACGGACTCGGCACTGCGGTTACAGCCACCAGCACAAACAACGTCTCGACGGCTACCGGCCGTCCGGCTTACCGGTCCCCCGCGCATCGCGGGACGGCCCTGTTCGTCCCGATCAGGATATGCGGCGCAAAGTTGCCGCCGAGCGGCGGGGCAAATCACCGCGAGCACCCGCTTACAGGCCAAACTCTGATTGATCTCTCAGCGCCGGTTCAGCGACGGATCCGTACCGTCGGGCGCTGTGAGCTACGTCTTGCCGTCGAAAACACCCCGATCGTGCCGCCGCCGAACCCCTTTGCGGCAACCGAAACCGCCCAGGACATTCGTGGAAATACGTAACTGTCTAAAACGGTTACAACACGCGTCGGACTCGCAGGAAGGAACCGCAGTGATCACCAAAGTTCTAGCCATAGCAGCGATCAGTGTCGGGGTTGCCCTGGGCCCGGGCACCGGTAGCGCGGTGCCGCTCGTCGCCGATCCCGCCTTCAACGACCTCACCTGCACCTGCCAGACACCGCCGGCAGCCCCCAATCAGACCGCCGAAGACCGAATCAACCAAGGCCTGCACGACGCATTCACCCGCTGATCACGGGTGGCACTGTAGTCCCGCGGGCGGCACGGTCCCCGCGATGAAGTACCGGATCACCGCGCCGTCCACGCACTGATTGCCGCCCAGCACCGCAGTGTGCTGTGTGCCGTCGAAGGTGATCAGCGGTGCACCCAGCTGGCGGGCCAGGCTCACCCCGGATTGGTAGGGCGTCGCCGGGTCGTGCGTCGTCGAGACGACGACTACCTTGCCCGGCGCGACCGGTGCCGTTGCGTGCGGCGCGCTCGTCGCGGGTACCGGCCACAGCGCGCACAAGTCGCGAGGGGCGTGACCGGTGAACTGGCCGTAGCTCAAGAACGGCGCGGCCTGGCGGATCTTCTGGTCCGCCGAGATCCAGACGGCCGGATCGGCCGGCGCCGGGGCATCCACACACCGCACGGCGTTGAACGCGTCCTGATCGTTGTCGTAGTGGCCCTGCTTGTCGCGGCCCTGGTAATCGTCGGCCAGCAGCAACAGATCGCCGGCGTCGGTGCCGCGCTGCAAGCCGAGCAGCCCGCTGGTCAAGTACTTCCAATGTTGCGGCGTGTAGAGCGCATTGATCGTGCCGGTGGTGGCGTCGGCGTAGCTCAGACCGCGCGGGTCCGACGTGCGGCCCGGCTTGGCGACGAGCGGGTCGACCAGGGCGTGGTAACGGTTGACGAACTGGGTCGGGTCGGTGCCCAGCGGGCAGGCTGGGGAGCGGCCGCAATTCGCGGCGTAATCGTTGAAAGCCGTTTGAAATCCCGCGGTTTGGCTGATGTTCTCTTGGACCGGGTCGACCGTCGGGTCGATGGCGCCGTCGAGCACCATGGCCCGCACATGATCGGCGAACTTCTCCAGGTAGGCGGTGCCCAGCTCGGTGCCGTAGCTGAAGCCGAGATAGTTGATCTGGTCCTCACCGAGTGCCTGGCGCACCATGTCCATGTCGCGCGCGACGGACGCGGTGCCGGCGTTGGCCAGGAATTCCTTGCCCATCCGGCTGACGCATTCCTGAGCCAACTGCCGGTAGATCTGCTCGATGTGGGACACGCCCGCGGAGCTGTAATCGACCATCGGCTCGGTGCGGTAGGCGTCGAACTCCGCGTCGGTGCGACAGCGCAGCGCCGGCGTGGAGTGGCCCACGCCCCGCGGATCGAATCCGACCAGATCGAAGTGGCGGCCGATGTCGGTGTTCTGCAGGTTCGGCGCGATCCCGGCCACCATGTCGACGGCCGAACCGCCGGGACCACCCGGGTTGACCAACAGCGACCCGATCCGCTGACCGGACGCAGGAACCCGGATCACCGCCAACTTCGCTTGCGCCCCAGTCGGATTGTTGTAATCCACCGGCACGGGCACGGTGGTGCACTGGGCGGTGGAAAGGCCGCTGCTGTCGCTCAGGATCTGGCCGCAACTGCCCCAGGTCTGCCGCGCCGCCGCGGCCGGCGGCGCCGGGCTCACGGTTTGGCCCGCACCGGGTTCGGGAGTTGCGCCGGCCGCCGGCAGAGTGATCGGCAGGGCCTGTTGCCCCGCGGCCAGCAGTCCTAACGACAGCAGCGCCGAGCTCAACGATCTCAGGCGCGACATGGCTGTCAATCGTGGCAGCCCCGCATACCCGTGACGGCGCGAATCGGTCACGCCTTGGTCTCGGCGCCGCGGGCTCGGGGGCCGCGGGACGGCTGGGCGGGCTAGCCGCGGCGAGTCAGCGGTCGTCGCCGGCTAGCACTTCGCGCCGTTCGGTGGCGTGGTGCCACCGATCAGATACGCCGTCACATAGTCGTCAATGCAGCTGTCACCCTGAAACACCACGGTGTGCTGGGTGCCGTCGAAGGTGAGCAACGAGCCGCGCAGCTGGTTGGCCAAATCCACGCCCGCCTTGTACGGCGTCGCCGGATCGTGGGTGGTCGACACCACGACGGTCGGCACCAGACCGGGCGCGGAGACGGTGTGCGGCTTGCTGGTCGGCGGCACCGGCCAGAACGCGCAGGTGCCCAGCGGCGCGTCGCCGGTGAACTTCCCGTAGCTCATGAACGGGGCGATCTCGCGGGAGCGGCGGTCCTCGTCAATCACCTTGGCGCGGTCGGTAATTGGCGGCTGGTCGACGCAGTTGATCGCAACCCGCGCATCGGTGGCGTCGGAGTAGTGGCCCTTCGAGTCGCGGCGCATGTACATGTCTGCCAGGGCCAGCAGGGTGTCGCCGCGATGCTCGGTCAGTTCGGTGAGGCCGTCGGTGAGGTGATGCCACAGCGTCGGGGAGTACAGCGCCATGATCGTGCCGACCACGGCGTCGCTGTAACTCAGGCCGCGCGGATCCTTGGTGGGCACCGGCCTGCCGACCAATAGGTTGTTCGGGTCCACCATCGGGTCGATCAGGCTGTGGTACACGTCGACGGCCTTACTCGGATCGCTGCCCAGCGGACAGCTTGGCTGCTTGGCGCAGTCGGCGGCGTAGTCGTTGAACGCGTCCTGAAAGCCCTTGGCCTGACGCAGGTCGGCTTCGATCGGATCGGCATTGGGGTCGACGGCGCCGTCCAGGATCATGGCCCGCACCTTCTGTGGGAAAGCCTCGGCGTAGGCCGCGCCGATCCGGGTGCCGTAGGAGTAGCCGAGGTAGGTCAGCTTGTCGTCGCCGAGCGCCGCGCGGATGGCGTCCAAATCCTTGGCGACGCTGACCGTCCCGACGTTGGCGAGAAAGTTCTTGCCCATTTTGTCCACGCAGCGGCCGACGAATTGTTTGGTCTCGTCCTCGATGTGGGACACGCCGGCCGGGCTGTAGTCGACGTTCGGCTCGGTGCGCAGCCGGTCGTTGTCGGCGTCGGAGTTACACCAGATCGCCGGCCGCGACGACCCCACCCCGCGCGGATCGAAACCGACCAGGTCGAACCGCTCGCGGACCCGCTTGGGCAGCGATTGCAGCACACTGAGCGCGGCATCGATGCCGGACTCACCAGGGCCACCGGGGTTGATCACCAGCGAGCCGAGCTTGTCGCCGGTCGCCGGGAACCGGATCATCGCCAGCGTGGCGACGTCACCCCCGGGTTGGTTGTAATCGACGGGCACCGCGAGCCTGCCGCACAGTGCGCCGCCGGGTAGCTTCACCGAACCGCTGGCAACCCGGCACGGCGTCCACTCGACCGGCTGCCCCAGCTTGGGTCCCGCCATCAGCGGGTGCCCGCCGACGACGTGCGTGCAGCCGCCCACCAGCAGCGCGACGGCAGCGATCGCCGTCGAGACCAGCAACATGCGCGCGGCCTTGCCGCGGCGAGTCAGACCCATGCCAACATATGCTGCCAGAGAGATCCTGAGACTTTCGTGAGCGGCCGGCGCGTGCCCGCTAGCGCGCGGCTACTAGCAGTTCTTCCAGGCCGACAGTGAACTCGTCGGCCATCTCCCACAGGTCGGGCAAGAGTTCCGGGCAGGAGATCAGCCCGATGTTCAGCGTGCCGTGCAATGACATGGCGGTGATGTTGAGCCCGGAGCCGTGAAAGATCGGCCCCAGCGGAAACATCGCCTTGGCTTCGCAACCCAGCAGGTACAGCGGCGCCTGCGGACCGGGCACGTTGGACACCACCAGGTTGTGCACCGGCATCGTCTCGGTCAACCGCGAGCTGGCATACAGCCGCATCGCGATCCCGAACACCGCGGGCGCCGCAAACTGCGTCCAGTCCTGCAACAGCGTGGCGCCGATCGCCGAACTATGTTGCTTGGCCACCGAATTCGCGTCGGCAATGGCCTTCAGCCGTTGCACGGGATCACTCAGTTCGGTGTGCAGGGTGGCGAACATGCCCGACACCTTGTTACGGCCCGGCCGGTCCGACTTGCCGTGCACCGACACCGGCACCATGGCCACCAGCGATGAGTCGGGTAAGGCGTTGCGTTGGGACAGGTATTGCCGAAGCACTCCCGAGACCAGCGCCATCACCACGTCGTTGACCTTGACCCCGAAGTGGTTCTTCACCTTCTTGATGTCGTCGAGGTCCAACTCCGAATAAGCGATGTTGCGCCGGCCGGTGATCTTGCCGTTGAAGGCCGATCGCGGCGCCGCGAATGGACGCGCCATCGTCTGGCCGTCGCGTGCTTTGCGCAGCGTTGAGACCACCGAGGACACCGTGTCGGGCAGCAGGGCGGCCAGCTGCAGCGGCCGGCTGGCCCATCGGACCAGCCCGCCCCCGGCGATCTGCCAGCCGCTGGCCCCGCCCACACCGGCGGCGGGCTCGGGTGTGGGGGCGTCGGGTTCGGTGCTGCACAACTTCGACATCAGGTTGGCGCCCGTGACGCCGTCCACGCCGGCGTGGTGCACCTTGGTCATCACCGCCAACCGGCCGCCCCGGTGACAGTCGGTGCCGGCCACCCCTTCGATGACCCACATCTCCCACAGCGGCCGCCCGCGGTCCAGCGGCAGGGATGCGATGTGACCGCAGATCTCCGACAGTTCGGCCCGACCGCCGGGCGGCGGCAGCGCGATGCGATGCAGGTGGCGGTCGACGTCGAAGTCCTTGTCGTCCACCCAGACCGGATGATCGAGATTCAGCGGATTGTCGGCGAGCTTCTCTCGGAACTCCGGCATCGCCGCCAGCCGCAGCTCCAACGCGTCACGCAGCCGGCCAAAGGTGTATCCGTCGGGCATCGTTGAGGTGTCCAGCTCGAGGATCGAGCACACGTGCAGCGGCTGTGTCGGCGTCTCCAGATACAGGAAACTCGCGTCCAGCCCGGTGAGCCGCTGCATGCGGAGAATGGTATGTCTCACACTGCCGCACCGGTGCAACCGCGGGGCCGAGGTGGCAGAATCGTTGAGGTCAGTCGAACCCGGGGACCGAATCCGGCCACGAGGATCGAAGCGACCACCACTAGGGACGATGATGTCTGAACAGAACGTTTATGGTGCCGACGGTTCGCGTGAGGCCAGCCAAGCGCCGCGCGCCAAGACCCGCATTCACCACCTGCAGAAGATGAAGGCCGAAGGCCAGAAGTGGGCGATGCTCACGGCCTACGACTATTCGACTGCCCGCATCTTCGACGAGGCCGGCATCCCGGTCCTGTTGGTCGGCGATTCGGCCGCCAATGTCGTCTACGGCTACGACACCACGGTGCCGGTCTCCATTGACGAGCTGATCCCCCTGGTGCGCGGTGTCGTGCGCGGCGCCCCGCACGCGCTCGTCGTCGCCGACCTGCCATTCGGCAGCTACGAGGCCGGACCCGCCGCCGCGCTGGCCGCCGCCACTCGGTTCATGAAGGAGGCCGGCGCGCACGCCGTCAAGCTGGAGGGCGGCGAGCGGGTGACCGAGCAGATCGCCTGCCTGACCGCGGCGGGCATCCCCGTGATGGCGCACATCGGCTTCACCCCGCAGAGCGTGAACAGCCTCGGCGGCTTTCGAGTGCAGGGGCGCGGTGACGCCGCCGAGCAGACCGTCCATGACGCGATCGCCGTCGCGGAAGCCGGCGCGTTCTCCGTCGTGATGGAGATGGTGCCGGCCGAATTGGCCACCCAGATCACCGGCAAGCTGACCATCCCGACCATCGGGATCGGTGCCGGACCCAACTGCGACGCGCAGGTGCTGGTCTGGCAGGACATGGCCGGTATGAGCGGCGGCAAGACGGCGCGGTTCGTCAAGCGGTTCGCGCACATCGGCGACGAATTGCGCCGCGCTGCTACCCAATACGCGCAGGAAGTGGCCGGCGGAGTATTCCCCGCCGACGAACACTGCTTCTGATGTAGCCGCTCGTCACTGGCACCGATCGTGGAAATCGGTGAGCGGCTGGCGAATTGCTTCCAGATCGGCATGCGCCTGCGGGTTGGCATCCATGTACTCCTTTAGCTGATCGCCAATCTCGCTGCCGGGCGGCCCGACGCCACCGTCTGCGTCGGCGCCGGCCGACGGGTGTCGGTCAGCGGGTGCGCCACTATCGCCGACACCGTCCAGCGCTACGTGCCGCCCCCGGCGGACTACGCTCCGCTGCCCGAAGACACGCCGCCGCCACCACCGCCCCCGTAGTCACCCGCGCAGTCACCTAGGCGGGGCGTTCACCCCGATGTGGCAGGCTATGGAAACTCGCCGACGAGCGTCGGTCACCCACTGAGTCGGCGTCGACGCGCCCCTACGGAGTCACACATGCCAGAAACGTCGCGCCATCTGGAGGTGGAGCGCAAGTTCGACGTCCTCGAATCCACGGTCACGCCGTCGTTTGAAGGCATAGCCGCGGTGGCGCGGGTGGAGAAGTTGCCGACGCAGTCGCTGGACGCGGTGTATTTCGACACGCAGACGCAGGACCTGGCGCGCAACAAGATCACGTTGCGGCGCCGCACCGGTGGCCACGACGCCGGCTGGCACCTGAAGCTGCCGGCCGGGCCGGACGCCCGCACGGAGGTCCGCGCCCCGTTGGGGTCCGCCGACGACGACAGCGTCCCCGGTGAGTTACTGGACGTGGTGCTGGCCATCGTTCGGGACCGCCCGCTCAAACCGGTCGCCCGGATCACCACGGAGCGTGAAAGCCAGGTTCTCTACGGCGTGGACGGCGCTCCGTTTGCCGAGTTCTCCAACGATCACGTGCGCGCCTGGTCGGCGGGCGCGACCGACGGCCTCGGCTCGGGGCCGGTCGAGCAAGAGTGGCGCGAGTGGGAGCTGGAGCTCGACGAGTCAAGCGGGACAACCGATGCCGAGCTGCTGCAGCGGTTGAGCAACCGGCTCCTGGATGCCGGCGCCCAGCCGGCCGGCCACGGGTCCAAGCTCGCGCGTGTGCTCTCGGCGGTGCAGTCCGCCGAGGCGAAGCCGACCACCAAGCCGCCCGAAGACCCGGTGCAGCGCGCGGTGGCCGAGCAGGTCGAAGAGTTGTTGGTGTGGGATCGGGCCGTGCGCGCCGACGTTTTCGATGCCGTGCACCAAATGCGGGTCACCACTCGCAAGATCCGCAGCCTGCTCAAGGATGCTCAAGCGGCGCTGGGCGTCTCCGACGACTGGTCCTACACCTGGGTGCTCGACGAGTTGCGCGAACTCGCCGGTGTGCTGGGCGTGGCCCGCGACGCCGAGGTGCTCGAGCAGCGCTATCAGCAGGAGCTGGACCGGCTGGCACCGGAGCTGGTGCGGGGCCCGGTGCGGGAACGCCTGGTGGAGGGTGCCAAGCGCCGGTATCAGGCCGGCTTGCGGCGATCGCTGATCGCGATGCGCTCGCAGCGCTACTTCCGGGTGCTCGACGCGCTCGATGCGATCGTGGCCGAGGGTTTCACCGCCGCGGCCGGCGGCAAGCCGGCGGTGACGATCGACACCGCCTACAAGAAGGTCCGCAAGGCCGCAAAGGCCGCCGCGGAATTGGAGCAGGCCACGCCGGAGGAGCACGGCCCCGACGCGGGTCCTGACGTCGAGGCCGACGCTGAGCACGACGAAGAGCACGACGAAGAGCACGACGAAGAGCATGACCATGATGAGGCGCTGCACGTAATCCGTAAGCGCGCCAAGCGACTTCGCTACACCGCGGCGGCCACCGGCGCGGACGACGTGTCCAAGGAGGCCAAGGCCATCCAGTCGTTGCTCGGCGATCATCAAGACAGCGTGGTCAGCCGCGAGCACCTGGCTCAGCAGGCCGACGCCGCCCACGCCGCGGGCGAAGACACCTTCACCTACGGACTGCTCTACCAGCAGGAGTCCGACCTGGCCGAGCGTTGCCGCGCGCAGCTCGACCGGGCGTTGCGCAAGCTCGACAAGGCGGTGAAGAAGGCACGCTGACGCGGCGGGCGGACGAGTTGGCCTGTAAGCCGGATTCTGTGCCCCGCCGCCGCGGCATAGCCAACGGCGGCACGGTGGCGACCATCCATCTGGACACACCGTCGCCGGGTGCCTCGAGCGGTCTACCCGCAGGCTCGGGCGAGCAACCCTCAATCGCCTGCGCGACCGCACCTTTCGGTGCGGCCTTCTTGACCTTGCTTCGGGTGGGGTTTGCCGAGCCACCCCGGTCACCCGGGGTGCTGGTGCGCTCTTACCGCACCGTTTCACCCTTACCACCGCGAGGGTGGCGGTCTGTTTTCTGTGGCACTTTCCCGCGAGTCACCTCGGATTGCTGTTGGCAATCACCCTGCTCTGTGAAGTCCGGACTTTCCTCGACCCGTCGCCTCGAAGAGCGCGAGCCGCGGCCGCCCGGCCAACTCGTCCGCACGAACACCGTACTCGCTGGCGAATTTCCTGGCCAGCGGCCTGTGCGCGAGGCCAGCCGGCGCGGCCTCACCAGCGCCCGCAGGTCCGCGGGAATCGACTCCTCCGATGAGGTCAGCCGGCGGCGGCAAGCGGGTGGCTCGTTCGCGGCTACAAATAGCCGGTCTGATTCACCAGTCGCACCGACGATGCGCCGTCCGAATAGAACTCGGCGATACTCAGCGATGCCAGGTCAAGGTGCAGCCGGTATAGGATCCCGGGTCCGGCGTCCAATGCCATTCGCAGCAGCATCTTGATCGGCGTCACGTGCGAGACGACGAGCACCGTGGCACCGGGATAGTCGGCAGTGATGCGATCCCGCGCCCGGCGGACCCGCTCGAGTGCGGCATCGAAGCTCTCACCGCCGGGCGGCGCCGTGCTGGTATCGCGCAGCCAGCGGGTGTGCAGCTCGGGATCGCGCTCGGCGGCCTCGACGAACGTCAACCCTTCCCAGACACCGAAATCGGTCTCGATCAAGTCGTCGTCCACGGCCACGTCCAGGCCCAGCGCCTTGGCGGCCACCGTCGCGGTGTCGTAGGCGCGTTGCAGCGGCGAGGAGATCACCGCGGCGATACCGCCGCGGGCGGCCAGGTAGCGCGCGGCCGCCTGCGCCTGCCGGCGCCCCAGCTCGGTCAGTTCCGGGTTCCCCCGCCCCGAGTAGCGGCGTTGCACCGACAGCTCGGTCTGCCCGTGTCGCAGCAACAGCAGCCGGGTCGGGTGACCGCGCGCACCGGTCCAGCCCGGTGATGACAGTGCTTGGGGCGCAATGGTTTGCGCTCCCGTTTCGGCGGTCTCGGGGGCCGCGGCATCGGCGGTCGCGGCCTCGCGGGTCTCGGTGTCGATCTCGGCGGCGGCGTCCATCGCTTCGTTGGCCAGCCGATCGGCATGTTTGTTGCGTTCGCGCGGGATCCAGGTATAGGTGATCCGGTCGAATCGCGCGGCCAGCCTGCGCGCCTGGGCGTGTAGCTCGGCGAGGGCGGGGTGCTTGACCTTCCAGCGCCCGGACATCTGCTCGACCACCAGCTTGGAATCCATGCAGACGTCGACTTCGTTGGCATTCAGCCGCGCGGCGTCTTCCAAACCGGCGATCAGGCCGCGGTATTCGGCGACGTTGTTGGTCGCCCGGCCGATGGCTTGCATGCTTTCGGCCAGCACGGTCGCGCGGTCGGCGCTGTGCACCACCGCGCCGTAGCCGGCCGGGCCGGGGTTGCCGCGGGATCCGCCGTCGGCCTCGACGATCACCTTCATCGTCCGACCGCCTTGACCCGCAACAGAATTGCCCCGCATTCCGGGCAGCGCACCACGTCGTCGTCGGCGGCCGCGGAGATGCGGGCCATTTCACCGCGATCGATCTCGATGCGGCAGGCGCCGCACCGGTGTCCGAGTAACGGCCCCGCACCCGGGCCTCCCCCGGCCCGCTGTCGTTCGTAGAGAGCACTCAGGGCGGGGTCCAGGTCCGCGGCCAACCGGTCGCGCCGGGATGCGAGATCGCTGCGGCTCTCTTCGATTTCGGCGAGCGCGGCGTCGAGCGCCTGCTGCGCGCTGGCCAAATCTGCTTGCAGCGCTTCGACCACACCGTGTTCGGTGTCCAGTTGGGCCTGCAGTTCCTCGCGGCGTTCCATGACTTCCAGCAGCGAATCCTCCAGGCTGGCCTGACGCCGCATCAGGGTATCCAGCTCGTGCTGCAGGTCGGTCAGCTGCTTGGCGTCGGTGGCCCCCGACGCGAGCAACGCTCGATCGCGGTCCTCTCGCTGGCGCACCGACGCGATCTCCGACTCGTACCGGGAGACCTGCGCGTCCAGATCCTCCAGCGCGATGCGCAGGGCACCCATCCGGTCGTTGGCGGCGTCGTGTTCACCGCGCATCCGCTCGATGGCGGCACGCTCGGGCAGCCGGGTGGCGCGGTGCGCGACCCGAGTCAGCTCGGCATCCAGTTCGGACAGTTCCAGCAGCCAACGCTGCTGTGCTACTTCAGCTTTCATGACTGATCTCCACAAGAGTTGGATCCGCCATGCCCGAGATTCCACGGGTCGGTGCGGATGGTGGACACGCGCACCTCAAGCGCAGCCCCAAAGCGGGACCGCAGTACCCCGGCGGCCTGTGCGCACCACGGGAACTCGCTGGCCCAGTGCGCCACGTCGATCAGCGCCACCTCGGAGGCCCGGCGATGCTCGTCGGCGGGATGATGACGCAGATCGGCGGTGAGGTAGGCCTGCACGTCGGCGCGGGCGACGACGCTCAGCAGCGAATCCCCGGCGCCGCCGCACACCGCGACCCTCGACACCATTCGATCCGGGTCGCCGGCGGCCCGCACCCCCCAGGACGTCCGCGGCAGCGCGGCATTGACGCGGGCGACGAAGGCCCGCAACGGTTCCGGCTGTGTCAGCGTGCCGATGCGGCCCAGTCCGGTATCGCCGGGCGGCGGCACCAGGGCGAAGATGTCGAACGCGGGCTCCTCGTAGGGATGGGCGGCGCGCATCGCCGCCAACACCGCGGCCCGGGCCCGCGCGGGCGCCACCACCTCGAAGCGGTCCTCCTCGACGCGCTCGACGGCGCCGACGCTGCCGATCGCCGGGTTGGCGCCGTCGAGCGGCAAGAATTGCCCGATGCCGCTGACGCTCCAGCTGCAGTGTGAGTAGTCGCCGATGTGGCCGGCGCCCGCGTCGAACATGGCGGCTTGCACCGCCGCGGCGTTCTCCCGCGGCACATAGATCACCCATTTGTCGAGATCACCTGGCCCGCAGGCGGGTTCGAGCGCGGCTTCGACGGACAGGCCAAGGGCCTGCGCCAGCGCGTCGGAGACACCGGGGTTCGCGGAGTCGGCATTGGTGTGCGCGGTGAACAGCGAGCGGCCGGTCCGGATCAGCCGGTGTACCAGCGCCCCTTTGGGGGTGCTGGCCGCGACCGTGTCTACGCCGCGCAGCAGCAACGGGTGATGCGCCAGCAGCAGCCCGGCCTCGGGGACTTCGTCGACCACCGCCGGCGTGGCGTCGACGGCGATCGTGACCGACTCGAGCAGGTCACCGGGGTCGCCGCACACCAGCCCGACCGAATCCCACGATCGGGCCAGCCGCGGTGGGTAGGCCTCGTCGAGCACCGCGATGACATCGAACAGCCGTACCCTCACCGGCGCCTCCCGTGCGATACCGGCACGCACTGCGCGATCGCCTGGACCAGCAGCGGCCACTCCGGCCGGACCGCGGCTCGCAGGTACTGCTCGTCCAAACCGACGAAGGTGTCACAGCGGCGTACGGCAATCCCCTTGTTCTGCAAGTGATTTCGGATCCGAACCGCATCGGGGCTGCGGAACAGTAGGAATGGGGCCGCACCGTCGACCACCTCGGCGCCCAGTGCGGCCAGCCCGTCAGCCATCTCGGCGCGCAGCCGGACCAGCCGTGCCGCGTCGGCCGCCGCGGCGGCGACCGCGTCGGCCGCGCAGCACGCCGCGATCGCGGTCAGCTGCAGCGTGCCGACCGGCCAGTGCGCACGCCGGCAGGTCAACCGCGCCAACAGCTCGGGGACGCCTAAGGCATAGCCCACGCGCAGGCCGGCCAGCGCCCAGGACTTGGTCAGGCTGCGCAGCACCAGCACGTCGGGCAGCGGCTCGGCGGCCAGCGATTCCGGCTCGCCGGGAATCGAATCGGCGAAAGCCTCGTCGACCACCAGGATCCGTCCCGGCCGACGCAGGGCCAGCAGCTGTGCACGGCGGTGCAGCACCGAGGTCGGGTTGGTCGGATTGCCGACCACGACGAGGTCGGCGTCCGGCGGCACCCGCCCGGCCTCGAGCGCGCCGTCGAGCCCGAACGGCGGCTCGAGAACGACGTGGTGCACGGGTACGCCGGCGGCGCTCAGCGCCACGGCCGGCTCGGTGAACGCGGGCGCGATGATCGCTGCCAGCGTGGGCAGCAGGTTGGGCAGCAACGCGAACCCCTCGGCCGCCCCGGCCAGCGGCAGCACCTCCTCGCGCGCTCGGCCGTGCCGCGCGGCGGCGGCGTCCTGCGCCCGGCGCACGTCGTCGATGCTCGGGTAGCGGGCCAGGTCCGGCAGCCGCGCCGCCAGCCGCTCGGTCAACCACTGCGGCGGCCGGGAGTGACGGACGTTGACCGCGAAGTCCAGCATCCCCGGCGCGGCGGCCTGATCACCGTGATAGCGCCCCATCGCAAGCGGGCTCGGATCCGGACTCGCCATCCGTGAAACACTAGTGCGCCCGCGCCAGCCGGCGAACCCGGCCGCTGCCCGGGCCGACCCGGGGCCCGGCCGATCTCCTGACCCTGGATGCCGGGCCCCTCGCCATCTAGGAGAATGGGACCGTGACAGGAGCAGTTTCGGCCGACGGGCAGGCGCCTCAGCTGGTGATCTTCGACCTCGACGGCACGCTGACCGATTCCGCCGAAGGCATCGTCGCCAGCTTCCTGCACGCGCTCAGCGACATCGGCGCCCCAGTTCCCGAGGGTGATCTGGTCGCCCGCATCGTCGGACCGCCGATGGACGAAACGTTTCACGCGCTGGGGCTGGGCGAGGACGCCGATGCGGCGTTCGCGGCGTTTCGGGCCGAATACGGCGCGCGGGGCTGGGCCATCAACACGCTGTTCGAGGGGATCGAGACGCTGCTGGCCGATCTGCGGGCCGCCGGCGTGCGGCTGGCTGTGGCCACCTCGAAGCTGGAACCGACGGCACAGCGCATCCTCGCCCATTTCGACCTCGACCAGTATTTCGAGGTGATCGCCGGGGCCTGCCCGGACGGCTCACGCCGCAGCAAGCAGGAGGTCCTGGCCCACGCGCTGGCCCAGCTGCAGCCGCTGCCCGAGCGGGTGCTGATGGTCGGCGACCGCAGCCACGACGTCGACGGGGCCGCCGCGCACGGCATCGACACCGTCGTCGTCGGTTGGGGCTACGGCCAGGCCGACTTCGCCGACGGCACCGCCACGACCGGCGTCACACACGCCGCGACCGTCGCCGAGCTCCGGAGGGCGCTGGGTGTCTAAGCCTTTGCATGTGACGTTCGTGTGCACCGGCAACATTTGCCGCTCGCCGATGGCCGAGAAGATGTTCGCCCACCAACTGCGCCAGCGCGGTCTGGCCGACGCGGTGCGGGTGACCAGCGCGGGCACCGGCAACTGGCATGTCGGCAGCTGCGCCGACGAGCGCGCCGCCGGGGTGCTGCGGGCGCACGGCTATGCCACCGATCACTGCGCCGTGCAGGTCGACGACGACCACCTCAACGCCGATCTGGTGGTGGCGTTGGGCCGCAACCATCTTCGGATCCTGCAGCAGCTGGGTGTCGACCCCGACCGGATCCGGATGCTGCGCTCGTTCGACCCGCGGTCGGGGGCCTACGCCCTCGACGTCGAGGACCCGTACTACGGCGACCCGGCCGACTTCGAGGACGTGCTGGCCGTCATCGAGGCCGCCTTGCCCGGGCTGCACGCCTGGGTGGACGAGCGGTTAGCGGAAAACGGGCACGGTGATGCCTAACATCCGGTCGCGCCTGGCCTTCCTGCTCCGGCCGGGTTGGATAGCGCTGATCCTGGTGGTCGTCGCGTTCACCTACCTGTGCTTCATGGTGCTGGCGCCATGGCAGCTGGGCAAGAACAGTCGTACGTCGCGGGAGAACCATCAGATCGAAACCTCGCTCAACACCGCCCCGGTGCCACTGAAAACCCTTCTACCCCAGCAGGATTCGTCCGCGCCGGCCGACCAATGGCGCCGGGTCACCGCGACAGGGCATTATCTGGCCGACGTCGAGGTGCTGGCCCGGTTGCGCGCGATCGAGGGCGATCAGGCCTTCGAGGTGCTGGTGCCGTTCGTCGTCGACGACGGCCCGACCGTCCTCGTCGACCGGGGGTACGTGCGTCCCGAGCCGGGTTCGCACGTGCCGCCGATCCCGCGCCCGCCGCAGGACACCGTGACCATCACGGCGCGGCTACGCGACTCCGAGCCGCTGGTGCGCGACAAGGAGCCCTTCTCCAGAGACGGTGTGCAGCAGGTGTATTCGATCAACACCCAACAGATCTCGGTGCTGACGAAGGAGCCGCTGACCGGGTCGTATCTGCAGCTGGTCGAAAACCAGCCGGGCGTCCTCGGCGTCATCGGTGTGCCGCACCTCGACGCGGGGCCGTTTCTGTCCTACGGCATCCAGTGGATCTCATTCGGCATCCTGGCGCCGATCGGGCTGGGCTACTTTGCCTACTCGGAAATCCGGGCGCGCCGTCAGCACAAGCAACAGGCCGAGGCGCCGATGACGGTCGAGGAGAAACTCGCCGACCGCTACGGCCGGCGGCGCTAGCCCATTTTGCCGGTGCCGAGCGTATGCGTGGCCGCCGCAACGCTCAGGGCGGCCGCCAGCTGCACCAGCCGCGACAGCACCACCGCCCGGCGCAGGTCTCCGGCGCCGGGCCGACGGCCGTCGCCGAGGGTGGGGCGAATCTGCAACTCGTGGTGATAGTGCGTGGGGCCGCCCAACCGCACCCCCAACGCCCCGGCGAACGCCGCCTCGACGACTCCGGCGTTCGGGCTGGGATGGCGGGCCGCGTCGCGGTGCCAGGCGCGCACGGTGGCCGACGGCGATCCCCCGACGAGCGGCGCGCACAAAACCGCCAGCGCCGCGGTCACCCGAGCCGGGGCATAATTTGCCAGATCATCCAATCGTGCTGCCGCCCAACCGAACCGGAGGTAGCGCGGCGAGCGGTGGCCGATCATCGCGTCCAGGGTGTTGACCGCGCGGTATACCAGCACGGCGGGCACCCCGCCCACGCTCGCCCACAGCAACGGCGCCACCTGCGCGTCGGAAGTGTTCTCGGCGACGGACTCCAGCGCCGCCCTGATCAGCCCGGCGCGGTCCAGCCGGTCGGGGTCGCGTCCACACAGCGACGGCAGCAGTTGCCGCGCGCCTTCGACGTCGTCGCGGTCGAGCAGCTGCGCCATCTGGCGGCCGGTGCGGGCCAAGGATGTTCCACCCAGTGCCATCCAGGTGGCCGCGGCCGTGGCGGCGATCGACCACAGCGGGCTACGAGCGACGCTTCGTTGCGCGGCCGTGCCCAGCGCACCGACCGCGCCGACCGCAAGGCTTACCTGCAGCGCTCCGGCGAGCCTGCTGTCGCGATACGTCAACCGCTCGAGTTGCGCCACGGTGTGCCCGAATCCGGCGACCGGATGCCCTCGTCGCGGATCCCCCACCGCGAGATCGGCCAGGCAACCGGCCAACACGCCGACGATCCGGATTCGGCTCGCACGCACCTGGGCAGCGTCTCACATGCGCGGCTGCCGGTCCCGCTAGGCCAGCGACACCACGATCAGCACCGCCGCCACGACGGCGATAGTGCCCAGGACCCACCACAGCAGCACGGAGGTATCGAGTGTGCCCATGGTTCTGCGACTGCCCACTTTTCCCGCGCAACTAACGTCTGAGCGGTCGATTCGTGGTCATACTCGATCCCATGGGGCAACAAGCGCGATGAAGCGGTCGGCAACTCGGGTCGCCGACCTGCTGAATGCCGCGTCACCACTGCTGCCTGCGGCGAACGTGATCATGCAGCTGTCCCTGCCGGGCGTGGGCTACGGCGTTTTGGAGAGCCCGGTGGACAGCGGCAACGTCTACAAGCACCCGTTCAAGCGGGCCCGGACTACCGGCACCTACCTCGCGGTCGCGACCATCGGGACCGAGGCGGATCGCACGATGATCCGCCAGGCGGTCGACGTCGTGCATCGCCAGGTGCGGTCCACGTCGTCCAGCCCGGTGTCCTACAACGCCTTTGACCCGAAACTGCAGCTGTGGGTGGCCGCGTGCCTGTACCGCTATTTCGTGGATCAGCACGAGTTTCTGCACGGACAGCTCGAGGAGGCCAGCGCCGACGCGGTCTATCGCGACGCCAAGCGGCTGGGCACCACCCTGCAGGTGCCCGAGCGTATGTGGCCGCCGGATCGGGTCGCCTTCGACGAGTATTGGAAGCGGTCGCTCGACGAGCTGCATATCGACCCACCGGTGCGTGAGCATCTGCGCGGCGTGGCCGCCATGGCGTTTCTGCCGTCGCCGTTGCGTACGCTGGTGGGTCCGTTCAATTTGTTTGCCACGACGGGCTTTCTGGCGCCCGAATTTCGGGCGATGATGCAACTGGGCTGGTCGCGGGGTCAGCAACGCCGGTTCGGCTGGTTGCTATCCGCATTGCGGCTGGCCGATCTGGTCATTCCACACCGCGTGTGGCTTGTTGGCTACCGGATGTATTTGTGGGACATGCGATTCCGGGCCCGTCGCGGCCGGCGGATCGTCTAGTCGGGTCTCCCGCCGCGCACCACTGCAGGCGCACTACCGTGGGCGGCATGCCTTTTCCTGCTCTCAATCATGTTGCGGTCACGGTGCGCGATCTCAAGGTCAGCGGCCCCTGGTATCGCGATCTCCTCGGCGACGATCCGGCCTTCGACGAACACACCGATGCCGGCTTTCGACACCAGGTGTGGTTCCTCGACGGCGGCACGATCTTCGGCATCCATCAGCACGACGAGCCGGCGCCCGACGAGAAATTCAGCGAACACCGCGTCGGCCTCGATCACGTCGGCTTCGGCTGCGCAAATCGCGCCGAGTTGGAGAGCTGGGTCAGACGGCTCGACGAACTGGGCATCGCGCACGGCGGTATCGTCGACGAGTCGTACGGCTCGGGTTTGAGTTTCCGTGACCCCGACGGCATCGCGCTGGAGTTCTTCGCCCCGCCCAGCTGAACGCTTAGCGCAGGGTGGCGAAGAAAGCGCGCATGTCCTCGACGAATAACTCGGGCTGCTCGAACGCGGCGAAATGCCCACCGCGCGGCATGTCGGTCCAATGCGTGATGTTGTAGCTGGCCTCGCACCATGACCGTGGCGACTTCAACAGCTCGCCGGGAAAAGCGGCTACGCCGGTAGGTACTTCGACGCGGCCGCCGCCACCCCAGACGTGGAAGCTCTCCCAGTACATGCGCGCCGACGATGCGGCGGTGTTGGTGACCCAGTACACCATCACGTTGTCCAGCAGCTCGTCTCTGCTGACCGCGTTCTCGGGGTGTCCGTCGCAATCGGCCCAGTCCCAGAACTTCTCGACGATCCAGGCCAGCTGGCCCACCGGTGAATCGGCCAGGCCGTAGCCCAGGGTCTGGGGTCGGGTGGACTGCTGCTTGGAATAACCAGTGCCCCACTTGCGGTGGTTGGCCATCGCGGCCAACGCCGCCTTCTCCTGTTCGGTCGGGTGGTCCAGGTTGCCCGGCAACCCGATGGGCATGTTCAGGTGAATGCCCGCGCAGTGGCCGCCGTTTCGACCGATTTGCGTGGTGACCGCCGCACCCCAGTCACCGCCTTGCGCGCCGTAGCGGTCGTAGCCGAGGCACCCCATGAGCTGCTCCCAGGCCTCGGCCGTCTTCTCCACGCCCCAGCCGGTGCGGCTGGGCTTGCCGGAGAAGCCGTAGCCGGGAAGCGACGGGCACACGACGTGGAAAGCGTCCTGGGCGCGTCCGGATGCCGGGTTCGTCAGCGGCTCAATCACCTTGTGGAACTCGACAATTGAGCCGGGCCAGCCGTGCGTGATGACCAGCGGGAAGGCGTCTTGGTGCGGAGATCGTTGGTGGATGAAATGGATGTCCAGCCCATCGATGTCGGTGATGAACTGGTCGAAGCGGTTCAGCGCGGCTTCACGCGGCCGCCACTCGTACTGGTTGGCCCAATAGTCGGCCAGCTCACGGGTGTACGCCAGGGGCATGCCCTGGCTCCAGTCATCGACAGTTTCGGATTCGGGCCATCGAGTGTGGGCGAGGCGCGACCGCAGATCGTCGAGGACATCGTCGGGAACGTCGATTCGAAACTGCTTCACGCACTCATCGTGCCGGCGAGCACGAATCGACCGTCAATCGCCCCGTCGGACTCGGGTCAGGGTGCGAGCTTGACGTATCCCGGTGCCTTGGGTGGCGTGCTCGGTGGTGGCGGCGGGGGCGGCGGCGCCGGCGCGGGTGGCGGGGGTAGCTGCTCAGGCGGCGCCGGCAGCTGCTCGGCCGGCTTGGGCGGCTGCTCGGCCGGCCTAGGCGCTGGTGCGGGTGCCTGCGCCGGCGCCGGGATCTGTTGCGGCCGCGGGGGTTCCTGTTGCGGCAGCGGTGGCCGCTGTGGTCGAGGCGGTTTCACGACGGGAAGCGGCGGTGCTTCCAGGTGCGCCACCGGTGGCGGTTCCGGAAGGTTCGGCGGCTTCGGGTCGGCTATCCCTGCGGGCGGCATCGCGCCGATCAGCGAGGTGAGCGCAGCGCCACCGGCGTGGAAACCCACCAGCCGGATGTCGGTAGCCGGCGGATGCGTCGGCGTAACCCAGCCCGCGGTGGGGGGGTCGGCGCGGGTGACGAGGCTATTGAGCTTCTCCCGGTTGTGTGGGCAGTATGCGCCCACCGCCGCTATGACGAACCGCGCTTCGGTGCGGGCGAGCCGGCCGGGCGCGATTTCGCGCTGGCTGGGATCGTTGGTCACCGCATAGTCGACCAACGCGTCCACCACGTGGTGCGCCGACATACCGCTGTCCAGCGCGTGACAGACCTGGTGTGCTGTGTCGACGAGGCTTGGCACGCCCTCCATGGCGGGGATGCCTTGATCAGCGAGCAGATCCAGAAAATGTTTGTCACCGTTGGGGTCGGCTGCTGCTGCGCCGGCGCCCAGCAGTGCGGGACCACTTAGCAACACAATGGCGGCAGCCGGAATGCCGACGTGGCCGGTAATGCCAGTCAATCTGGGGATGCCGGTGAACATGAGTGGACTTCCATTCTGCAAGAGTCCGTCCCGAACGGACTTCGAATAATCACCTATGCCCCAGGTGCCATCGCCTGCGGCTGTCATTAAGGCGCGCCGCGCAGAAACGCCTTCGCGCGACCGCCGGATCCGTCTCTCTGAGGAGACATCGGTAATGGGCGTCGTCCACGAAGACGCCGATGCCGCCGACCAAACGGAATGGATGTTCGAGGCAAACCTCGCCCACCCCAATATATTCCAGCGGCATGACGATGTGGGCAGCCATCGGACTGCCGTCGGTCAACGGCATATTGAGAGCGTACATCTATCGTTCGCTGTTTCGTTAGATAGAATTCACTTTAGGAATTTCTTTTTCGCATTGCGAAAACGTGTCATCGGCGCGCCTCATTCGGCGGGAGGGCCGCCATTCAATGACGATGCCGACTCCTCCGGACATCCCGAAACCGGCTACCCCGCCCCCTCGGGGCCGCCGTGGGGTCGAATCACTGTGGCCTGAGCCCGATCCGGTTGATCCTTGGCTTATGCGCGTCGTGCCGCCCACGTGCGCGAGGACGGCCCGAGAGGATGGGTGGCGACTAGGAACCGCACAATCGTGACGGGGAGCGTCTGCAGCTTGGCGCCGCAATTCAGGCGAGCTGACTTCCTACGTTGCCTTTGCCCAACTCTGACGTAGAGACGGGGATTGAGACGTGCAGTGCGGTACCGCCGCTGAACGGACTGACAACCTGCAGGTGTCCCCCGAGGGCTTCGACTCGGTCGGCCAAGCCGATGAGCCCGGACCCGTTGCGGCTGTCCGCGCCACCGACGCCATCGTCGCGTATTGAAAGCACGAGGTGCGACCCCGTGGTTGCGGCGTCGATATTGATGGCTGTGGCGTGCGCGTGACGGACCGCGTTAGTGATTGCCTCTGCAACAACGTAATACGCCACGACGCCGGCTGACTCCGAAATGTCTCCCTCGAGGCTCAGCTGAAGTGCGACCGGAATGGTGCAGCGGCGAGCGAGTACTTTCAGCGCCGGACCCAGCCCGCCTCGGGACAGGATCGCTGGATGGATCCCTCGGGCAAGTTCTCGCAGGTCATTCGATGCCTCGGCCAGACCAGCGACTGCCTCGCCGATTTGGCGCTTGACGGAACCGAGTTCGGATGGCACTTGGGCTTCGATGGACCGGAGTTGGAGTGTGAGCGACACCAGCCGCTGTTGGGCTCCGTCGTGCAAATCCCGCTCGATCCGGCGACGGGCCTGATCGGCTGCTGTGACAATGCGCGCGCGTGAGGCGCTCAGTGCGGCCCGCGCTTCAGCGTTGGCGATGGCGGTCGCGACGAGTTCGGTGAACTCACCGACCCGCTGCTCGGCGTCGGGGGGCAGCGGCTCGGTCGGGCCACAGCCGACAACCGCGACCCCCCACAGCCGGCCCTGGACGATGATCGGCGCGCCCGCACCGCCGCGTAACCCCAGGCGGCGGATAAGCGCTGCCACGTCGCCGCGGGCTGCTTCATGACTGTCCATGCGAGCGGGTTGACCAGCAGCGGCTACCATCGCGGCGATGTTTTCACCTTCCAGCTTCCAGCAACTTCCGATGGGCATCTGGTCCGTCTGCGTTGGATCGTTGCACGCGGCGAGAAGGGTTGCGGTGCCGTCCGTTTCGTAACGCCAAAGGGCTGCGTTGGCAACACCGAGTGATCTGGCCAGCTCGCGCGTGACAGCCGGGAAGATTTCGTCGGCGGGGACCCCACTGGCCACTAGTGTCGCAACCCGCCGCAGCGCTGCCTGCTGTTCGGCCAGAACCCGGAGCGCTTCACGGCTTGCCTCGGCTTCCTGTCTGCGCTCTTCGGCGGCGGCGGCACGCGCTCGTGCGGTGCGCGCCAAGGTTTGTGCCACAAGCCCGACCACGACAAAGACAAATAGCACGGCCCAGGACTGCGGCTGGATCAGCGCCACGCCATAGTCCGGCCAGCTCCTAAAGTCGTTGTAAGCGATGGCGCTCAGCACGGCTGTCAGCACCGCCAGTCCGGGGCCCCAGCGTGATGCGACGATCAGAATGCCGATCAGGTAGAGCACTCCGAAGGCGTTGTCAGGGACGAGCATTTTGAGTAGCAGCACCACCGCGGTCTCCGCCACCACGCAGCCGACTGCCATCGCGAGACCCAACCATTCAGGCGATGGTTTCCCGGACAGCAGCAGCGCTCCCAACCAGGCATCGGATCGATGCTCAGTTTTGGTCACTGCCACAGCTCACCCCCGGACCGATCAGCGTGCTTCGAGGAAGGTGATTACAGCACGAACGCGTCGGTGATCGTCGGAGGTTTCCTGTAGGTCCAACTTGCCCATGATGCTGCGAACATGTTTTTCGACCGTGCTCTCGGTCACCCATAGCCGTCGGGCGATGCCAACGTTTGAGCGACCCTCCGCCATGAGGGCAAGCACTTGCCTCTCTCGCGGGCTCAGCACTGCCAGCGGATCGTTCTGCTTGCGCGCGTCGACCAGCTCCTGGACAAGCGCTGGGTCGATGACGCACGCTCCGTCGGCGATGCGGGCAACGGTGTCGAGGAATTCACCGACATCTGTGACCCGGGTTTTCAGCAAGTAACCAGCACTGCGGCCGTTGACCAAAAGTTGCATCGCTTGTTCAACGTCGACGTGCGCCGACAGAATGACGAGCCCCACCGTGGGAACCTCTTGGCGAATGGTCATCGCGGCATCGAGGCCGTCGGTGGTGTAGGTGGGCGGCATCCGGATGTCGACGATGGCCAGGTCGGGCTTTTCGGCACGCACCACGTCAAGAAGGCTCGTGGCATCACCGACCCGACCGACGACGTTGTAGCCGGAGCCAGCCAGCAGGCTGGCCACTCCTTCCCGCAGTAAGACGTCGTCGTCTGCGACGACGACACGCACACCCGCCTGCACCTAGATAGCGCTCCTTTCGCGCCCCACGGTACCGACAGTAACGAGGTGTGCCCCACGCCCATTGCCAGCCAATACGGATCCGACTGATAGCGCGACCGTTAGCGTTGCTGGCGCAGCAAACCGGGACCGACGTGATCGACACCGGTTGTCGCTGCCCCCGTTAATTCCTTCCTGCGCTCAGTCGGAATATTCCGCACCTGGCGCTCTGGGTGCTAGCACCCACCCTTTAGGTACCGCTGCCTGATAGCAGCTGGCATGGATGCGCTCAGACGTCGGAATAAACCAACATGTGTGCAAGCGCCGACACACAACATTGCGACGCCGCGGAAGAGCAATGTATTTGCGCACTGGATGTTTGGTGTGGCGCGCCCACCCGGGCGACGTCTTGCTAACGGCATTGGCGCGCACAGCACGCTTTAAGCAAGACGCATGGAAAGGATGATTGCGAGCCATGAATTTCAGCCGGATCCCGCTCGCGTCGGTACCTATGCGGACGAATGTCACATCCCGGCCCGCGGTATGGACGCCAGACAGCGTGGCGCTTCGCGGCGGATTTATTGGTTGCGCAGCAAAACATCTCGCGCGTCTGGAGACAGGCCCTCGTCACTGACGAGAAATATTCGCCCGCCGATCATTCCGCGCAGAGTGCGGGCAGCGGTTTCCCGCGGCCAGTACGCGCCAGCACGTGCCATCAGTTAGGAGGTTGTCTCGCAATGGATTTTGGGATATTACCGCCGGAAGTAAATTCCGCGCGCATCTATGCAGGCCCCGGCTCGGAGCCGATGATGGCCGCCGCAGCGGCCTGGGACGAATTGGCCTCCGACTTGGACGCAGCGGCTTGTTCGTACGCGGCGACGATCTCGATGCTGACCAGTGGACCATGGTTGGGTCGGGCGTCGGCGTCGATGGCCGCCACAGCCGACGCCTACGTGGCGTGGATGAGTACTGCCGCCGCGCAGGCCCAGCAGACTGCCACCCAGGCCAAAGCGGCGGCCGCCGCCTACGAAGCAGCATTCGCAGCAACGGTTCCCCCGGCGGATATCGCGGCCAATCGTGCACTGCTGCGGGCCCAGGTGACGACGAACTTCCTAGGGCAGAACTCCGCTGCGATCGCGGCCACCGAGAGTCGCTACGCCGAAATGTGGGCCCAGGACGCGGTCGCGATGTATAACTATGCGGGCATGTCGGCGTCGGCAACAACCCTGACTCCGTTCACGCCACCGCCGCAAAGCGCCACCTTCACCGGGACGGGCGGCCAGGTCGCCGCCCTCACCGGGACGGGCGCCCAGGCCACCGCCGCAGCATCGGCGAGCGGAATCCTGCCGGCTTTGCAGAACTTGGGTCTGGTGTCGCCGTCGACCGCAATCGAACCCGCGAGTTTAGGTTTGGGACTTTCGGAGCTGAGCACGGCCTCAGGGGCGTGGGCATCCGCATCGGACGGCGACGGCCAGATCTTGACCCTTGCCCACGACATTCACAGTGACCTGGGCGCGTTCAGCGGTCAGATGGTCGGCATGGAGCACCGCGTGCTGAGCCATTTGAAGGGTTTAGCGGCAGTAACGCCGGCGGACGCGCCGAGTGTGGGCCGTGCGGTCTCGGTCGGGGCCTTGTCCGTGCCGCCGGCCTGGGCTGCCGCGGCGCCCACCTTCAGGCTGGCCGCGGCGACGTTGCCTCCCGCCGGCGTCGGCATTGCTCGCGCAACGCTATCCGCTGACCCCGCGAGCGTGATCGGTGAGATGTCACTGGCAAGCACCGCCGGGCGCCTGCTCGGCGGCGGTGTCAGCCCTGTCGGACGCGCGCGCACCGGAACAGCCGCTGCTGTGCACCCGGCAGGGCAGAGCGCGTCGTCGAGGGCCCGCAGCCTCGGGATCACCGCCGAGGTGTACGAACTCGCTGACCTGCTGCGTGAACTCGGCACACTTCGCGACCGCGGAATTCTGAACGACGAAGAATTCAGCGCACAGAAGCAGCGCCTCCTGGACCTTCGATCGTCGGGCCCGCAGGGTTGTGGCGAAGACCGGTCGTTCGGCGGCTAATCGTCCGAGCCACCAGCGCCGGATCGTCGACATCGGATTGGGACCGACGCCGGGCAGAACAGTCCACGTCGCGGCGGGCAGCAATTCGCGTGCCATCCGTCCGTATGGTTCGACCGGTACGAGTCGGTCAAATTCCGACCACGCCAAAGTGATTGGACACAGCAGCGGCTCGGGGGGCTCGGCCGCGTCATCTCAACCCGCCGCGTCCTCCATGATCGTGCAGGCCATCGCGTCTTCGAAGTACAGCTCGCGGGCTCGTTCAGCGCTGAGCCGATCGCCATGACACACGAACTGACGCAACATAAAGCGACGGCCCGCAGCCGTCTTAAGCAGGAGCGGTGCCACCGGGTTTAGTAGGCGAACCGTCACACCGCCGATGCGAATGAGTCGATGAACCCGGCGCGCGGCAGCACCGTGATTGTCCGACCAGAGTCCGCCCGGCGACAGCGCGCATACCGAGGCTGCGCGCCCTCGGCGGGCCAATTCGATCGCCACCGAGCCGCCGCCTGAATTTCCAACGCGATGGGGCCGATCCAGGCCGTGCGCATCAAGGTAAGCCTCCGCGGAGTCAACGATGTCGCGGGATGTCACCGGGCGACGCTGTGGCACCGGCCCGCCACGGTGCCCGACCAACGTCGGCGTGTCTAGTTCGTGATAGCCGGACAGCATGGGCTCGAGCTCCCGCCACACGCGCCCGGAACTCGTCGCGGGATGCAACAGGACCAGCGGCGACTTGTCAACGGTCACGGCGACAGTGTGGCACCGAACCTAGGAGAACACCCGGCTAATCCCCGACCAAAATTCTGGTGGGCGCGGACGGTATCGAACCGCCGACCGCTGGTGTGTAAAACCAGTGCTCTACCACTGAGCTACGCGCCCTCAAAACCAAACGGACCCGCCGCAGGCTACACGCCCGGCGGCCAGGACCCCAAACCGTCAGACTCGCACAGCCTCCAGCGCATCGGTCCACAGTTGCTGATCGCGAGCCTCCCCGGGCTCCTTCATCTCGGCGAAGCGGATGATCCCGGACCGGTCCACGACGAAGGTGCCGCGATTCGGATAGCCGGCGCCGTCATTGAACACGCCGAAGGCCTGACTGACCTGGCCGTGCGGCCAGAAATCCGAGAGCACCGGGAAGGTGAACCCGCTCTGGGCGGCCCACACCTTGTGCGTGGGCGGCGGGCCGACGGAGATCGCCAGGGCCACGCTGTTGTCGTTGTCGAAGCGCGGCAGCTGATCGCGCAGCTGGTCCAGCTCGCCCTGGCAGATCTTGGTGAACGCCAACGGGAAAAACACCAGCAGAACGTTCTTGTCGCCGCGAAAGCTGCTCAGCGTGATGGGCTGCTGGTTCTGGTCGCGCAGGGTGAAATCGGGAGCGGTCGTGCCGACCCGCAGCATCAACGCTTCCCGGCGCGCGACTTCGGCTGCACCAGGCGGCTGGCGCTCCAATCCCCCAGGTTGACCGACGAGGTCGGCATCAGGCCGGCGGTCGGTGCCGCCTCGGCGATTTCGGCGGGCAAGACGTGGCCGGGCTTGCCGGTCTTGGGCGTCAACACCCAAATCACGCCGTCTTCGGCGAGCGGACTGATGGCATCCATCAGCGTGTCGACCAAGTCGCCGTCGCCGTCGCGCCACCACAGCAAGACGACGTCGACCACCTCGTCGGTGTCTTCGTCGAGTAGCTCGGAGCCGCAGGCTTCCTCAACCGCGGCGCGAATGTTGTCGTCGGTGTCCTCGTCCCACCCGAACTCCTGGACTACCTGGTCTCGTTGGACGCCCAGTTTGCGAGCGTAGTTCGAGGCGTCATCCGCCGCGACCACCGTGGAGCCTCCTTAACAGCACAACCGTCGCGCCATGCGATTGGGGATTATCGTCGCACAGCCAGAACCCCGTCGACACTCCGCCTCAGAAGGACGCCAGACACAATTTGAGCGCCTTGGTCTTGGTGTCGTTGAGCTGATCGACCCGCCGGTTGAATTCGCCGGTCCCCGCGTGCGTGCCGATCGCGTTCGCTACCCCGTGCGCCGCGTCGATGTAGGCGTTGAATGCGTCCTTGAGCTGCGCGGACAGAGCGTCGTTGAAGCTGTTGCTCACCGTCGAGGCGCTGTTGTTCAGCGCGTCGATGGCCGGCCCCTCGAACGGGCCGGTGCTGCGGCCAGCGTTGAACGCCCCGACGTAGGCATTCACCTTGTCGATCGCTTCCTTGCTGGTGGTGGCCAGCGAGTCGCAGCTGCCACGCACCGCCTTGGTCGTCAGGGACTGTTGGCGCTGGGATTCACGAATGCTCGACGTCGCGATCGAGGCGGACACCGACGACGACACCGACTGCCGGTAGGCCGGCGCGACCTTCGTGTCGGGCTTCGCGGTGCCGTTGGTGACGGTGGTACATCCGACGATGCCCATCAGTACGGCCGCAGTGCACCCGAGCGCCAGCGCGCCCCGCTTGGGCAGCTTCCCCCCGTGCGTGCGAGGGACGACTCTCCATCCGATGAGCACAGGTTGTGACGTTACCGGGTGCCGGTTGCTGACGCCCTGCACTCATCGACGTTGCGTGTCGGCAGGTGAACCTTCGTAGTCAGGACGGGTTGCGCCTACCCGCCCGAGGCGCCGGTACGGCACGATAGAAAGACCAACACCCACAGGCCCTACCGCCGACAACAGGAGCGGAAGTTGACGACCGAGTTCGCCCGCCACGATCTGGCTAAAACCCCAAGCAATGGAAGCGAACCCGATCGCGTCCGCGTTATCCGCGAGGGCGTGGCGTCGTACCTGCCCGACATCGATCCCGAGGAAACCTCGGAGTGGTTGGAGTCCTTCGACGACCTGCTCGAGCGGTCGGGGCCGGCACGCGCTCGGTACCTGATGTTGCGGTTGCTAGAACGCGCCGGCGAACAGCGGGTGGCCATCCCGGCGCTGACGTCGACCGATTACGTCAACACCATCCCCACCGAGTTGGAGCCGTGGTTCCCCGGCGACGAGGATGTCGAACGCCGCTACCGAGCCTGGATCAGATGGAACGCCGCCATCATGGTGCATCGCGCCCAACGTCCGGGAATCGGTGTGGGCGGCCACATTTCGACGTATGCGTCGTCGGCGGCGCTCTATGAGGTCGGCTTCAACCACTTCTTCCGGGGCAAGACGCATCCGGGCGGCGGCGACCAGGTCTTCATCCAGGGCCACGCCTCCCCCGGCATCTACGCACGCGCCTTCCTGGAAGGGCGGCTGTCCGCCGACCAGCTCGACGGCTTCCGCCAGGAGCACAGCCACCCCGGCGGGGGGTTGCCGTCCTACCCGCATCCCCGGCTGATGCACAACTTCTGGGAATTCCCGACGGTGTCGATGGGCCTGGGCCCGATGAACGCGATCTACCAGGCTCGGTTCAACCACTACCTGCACGACCGCGGCATCAAGGACACCTCGGATCAGCACGTATGGGCGTTCCTCGGCGACGGCGAGATGGACGAGCCGGAGAGCCGCGGACTGATCCAGGTGGCTGCCAACGAGGCGCTGGACAACCTGACCTTCGTGATCAACTGCAATCTGCAGCGTCTCGACGGCCCGGTGCGCGGCAACGGCAAGATCATCCAGGAGCTGGAGTCGTTCTTCCGCGGCGCCGGCTGGAACGTCATCAAGGTGGTCTGGGGCCGCGAGTGGGACGCGCTGCTGCACGCCGACCGCGACGGCGCACTGGTGAACCTGATGAACACCACGCCCGACGGTGACTACCAGACGTATAAGGCCAATGACGGCGCCTA
Organism: Mycobacterium simiae; assembly: GCF_010727605.1. Classification (NCBI taxonomy): domain Bacteria; kingdom Bacillati; phylum Actinomycetota; class Actinomycetes; order Mycobacteriales; family Mycobacteriaceae; genus Mycobacterium; species Mycobacterium simiae. The sequence continues at coordinate 4,823,826 of NZ_AP022568.1, read as the reverse complement.
CGTCCGCGATCACTTCTTCGGCCGCGACCCGCGCACCAAGGCACTGGTCGAGCCCATGACCGACTCCGAGATCTGGAACCTCAAACGCGGCGGGCACGACTACCGCAAGGTCTATGCCGCCTACCGCGCCGCCGTCGACCACAAGGGCCAGCCGACGGTCGTCCTCGCCAAGACCATCAAGGGCTACTCGTTGGGCGCCCACTTCCAGGGCCGTAACGCCACCCATCAGATGAAAAAGCTTGCGCTGCAAGACCTCAAAGACTTCCGCGACGCCATGCGGATCCCGGTCAGTGACGCCCAGCTGGAAGAGGACGCCTACCTGCCGCCGTATTACCACCCTGGTCCGGACGCCCCGGAGATCCGCTACATGCTGGATCGGCGCCGCACCCTCGGCGGTTTCGTGCCCGAGCGTCGCACCAAGACCAGGGCGCTCAAGCAGCCTGCGCGTGAGATCTATGCCCCGCTGAAGAAGGGATCGGGGAACCAGGAAGTCGCCACCACGATGGCGATCGTGCGCACCTTCAAGGAAGTGTTGCGGGACAAGGAAATCGGTCCGCGGATCGTGCCGATCATTCCCGACGAGGCCCGCACCTTCGGGATGGACTCGTGGTTCCCGTCGTTGAAGATCTACAACCGCAACGGCCAGCTCTACACCGCCGTCGACGCCGAATTGATGTTGGCGTACAAGGAAAGTGAAGTCGGCCAGATACTGCACGAGGGCATCAACGAGGCGGGCTCGACGGCGTCGTTCACTGCGGCGGGCACCTCGTACGCGACGCACAACGAGCCGATGATCCCGATCTACATCTTCTATTCGATGTTCGGGTTCCAGCGCACCGGCGACAGCCTGTGGGCCGCGGCCGACCAGATGGCCCGCGGCTTCGTGCTGGGCGCCACCGCGGGCCGCACCACCCTGACCGGCGAGGGGCTGCAGCACGCCGACGGGCACTCGCTGCTGCTGGCCGCCACCAATCCCGCCGTGATCTCCTACGACCCGGCGTTCGCGTTCGAAATCGCCTACATCGTCGAGAGCGGTCTGGCCCGGATGTTCGGCGAGAACCCGGAGAACGTGTACTTCTACATCACGGTGTACAACGAGCCGTACGTGCAGCCGCCGGAGCCGGAGAACTTCGATCCCGACGGCCTGCTGCGCGGCATGTATCGGTTCCGCACGGCCACCGAGCAGCGCACCAACAAAGCGCAGATCCTGGCCTCCGGCATCGCGGTGCCGGCGGCGTTGAAGGCGGCCGAGATGCTGGCCGCCGAGTGGGACGTCGCCGCCGATGTGTGGTCGGTGACGAGTTGGAGCGAACTCAACCGCGATGGGGTCGCCGCCCAGCGCGAACAGCTGCGCCACCCCGATCGGCCCGTCACCCCGCCGTACGTCGCCCAGGCGCTGGCGGGCATCGAGGGCCCGGTAATCGCGGTGTCGGACTGGATGCGTGCAGTGCCCGAGCTGATCCGGCCGTGGGTGCCGACCAGCTACGTCACACTGGGGACCGATGGCTTCGGCTTCTCCGACACCCGGCCCGCGGCCCGGCGCTACTTCAACACCGACGCCGAGTCCCAGGTGGTAGCTGTGCTGGAGGCGCTGGCGCGCGATGGCGAGATCGACCCATCGGTGCCGGTCGCGGCGGCACGCCAGTACAAGATCGACGACGTGCTGGCCGCCCCGAAGCAGACCTCCGATCCCGGTCCGGGGGCGTGACGGCGCTGCCCACGTCGCCCGACGGCGCCGCCCAGCGCGAACGTGAAGTTAGCTTCACGTTCGACGCCGAGCGTGAAGCTAACTTCACGCTCGCGGCTGCCAGCTGCACACGCCGGCCCGCCCGACGCCTGCTTTGGAAGAAACTTCCAGAAGTCAGGCGTAGGTTTTAGGAGTGAGCGACAATCCCTTTGCCGGCCCATTCGCCAAGCCGCGGTCGCCGCTGGAGCTGCTGAACTCGGTGCCGGATTCGCTGCTGCGGCGGCTGAAGCAGTACTCGGGCCGGCTGGCCACCGAAGCCGTAACCGCCATGCAGGACCGGCTGCCGTTCTTCGCGGACCTGGAAGCGTCCCAGCGCGCCAGCGTGGCGCTGGTGGTGCAGACGGCGGTGGTGAACTTCGTGGAGTGGATGCACGACCCGCACAGCAACGTCAGCTACACCGCGCAGGCCTTCGAACTAGTGCCCCAGGATCTGACCCGGCGGATTGCGCTGCGGCACAGCGTGGACATGGTGCGGGTGACCATGGAGTTCTTCGAGGAGGTGGTGCCGCTGCTGGCCCGCTCGGAGGAGCAGTTGACCGCGCTGACGGTGGGCATCCTGAAGTACAGCCGGGACTTGGCGTTCACCTTCGCCGGTGAGTATGCCGACGCGGCCGAGGCGCGGGGCACCTGGGACAGCCGGATGGAGGCCAGCGTCGTCGACGCGGTGGTGCGCGGTGACACGGGCCCCGAGTTGTTGTCCCGGGCGGCCGCGCTCAACTGGGACACCACCGCCCCAGCGACCGTCGTGGTCGGAATGCCGGCGCCCGGTCGCGACAACGCCAACGGCGCGGGCGCCAGCGAGCGGGCCAGCCAGATCGTCCGCGACACAGCCGCCCTGCACGGGCGCGCGGCGCTCACCGACGTGCACGGCACCTGGTTGGTGGCCATCGTGTCCGGGCAGTTGTCGCCGACGGACAAGTTTCTGGGCGATCTGTTGAACGCGTTCTCCCCCGGCCCGGTCGTCATCGGGCCTACCGCGCCGATGCTGACGGCGGCCTATCACAGCGCCAGCGAAGCGATCTCGGGCATGAACGCCGTGGCCGGCTGGCGTGGCGCGCCCCGGCCCGTCCAGGCGCGCGAGCTGCTGCCCGAACGCGCCCTGATGGGCGACGCGTCGGCCATCGTGGCGCTGCACACCGATGTGATGGGTCCGCTGGCCGACGCCGGGCCGACGCTGATCGAAACTCTTGACGCTTACTTAGATTGCGGCGGGGCTATCGAGGCTTGCGCTCGCAAGTTGTTCGTTCATCCAAACACGGTGCGGTACCGCCTGAAGCGGATCACCGACTTCACCGGCCGTGATCCCACGCAGCCGCGCGACGCCTACGTGTTGCGAGTAGCGGCGACGGTCGGCCAACTCAACTACCCCGCCCCGGCCTCGAGTGTGAGTAACAACCCGGTAACGGGGGTTTCCCTGCCGGTCAGGGCAGGTACTGTGACACCGTCGACGCGTTAGTGATCCAGGCAACAGATCGCGACTCGATATCAAATACGTAGCTTGTCGAGCGGTTTTGTGGGTTCCCTACAAAAACCTAAGACGAGGTTCATAATCTGTTACACCCGCTAAATCCGTTTCCACAGTGTTCTCTTAGACACGTGATTGCGTTACTCGCGCCCGGACAGGGTTCGCAGACCGAGGGGATGCTCGCGCCGTGGCTGGAACTGCCCGGCGCCGCTGAGCAGATGGCGCTGTGGTCCCAGGCCAGCGGCCTGGACCTGGTGCGCCTGGGCACCACCGCCGGCACGGAGGAGATCACCGATACCGCGGTGACGCAGCCCCTGGTCGTCGCGGCCACCCTGCTCGCGCACCAGGAGCTGACCAAACGCGGCCTGCTGGCCTCCCACCACGGCTCAGCGGACGTCATCGTGGCCGGCCACTCGGTCGGCGAGATCGCGGCCTACGCGATCGCCGGCGTCATCTCCCCGGACGACGCGGTCAAGCTGGCCGCCGTCCGCGGCGCCGAGATGGCCAAGGCGTGCGCGGCCGAGCCGACCGGCATGTCCGCGGTGCTGGGCGGAGACGAGGCCGAGGTTCTGAGCCGGCTCGAGCAGCTCGACCTGTTCCCGGCCAACCGCAACGCCGCCGGGCAGATCGTCGCCGCCGGCACGCTGACCGCGCTGGAAAAGCTGGCCGAGGACCCGCCGGCCAAGGCCCGAGTGCGCGCTCTGGGGGTGGCCGGCGCATTCCACACCAAGTACATGGCGTCCGCTCTGGAGGGTTACGCCGCCGCGGCTGCGGCCATCGCGACCTCCGAGCCCACCGCCACCCTGCTGTCCAACCGCGACGGCAAGCCGGTCACCTCGGCTGCCGCGGCGATGGAGGCGCTGGTCGCTCAATTGACCCAGCCGGTGCGATGGGATCTGTGCACCAAGACGCTGGCCGACCACGATGTCAAAGCGATCGTGGAGTTCCCGCCCGCGGGCACGCTCGCCGGCATTGCCAAACGCGAGCTTCGGGGGGTGACGGTCCGTGCCGTCAAGTCGCCCGCAGACCTGGACGCGCTGGCCGACATCTGACGTCAGCCCGGCCAGTACAACCACATAAGAGCACATCAAACCGATTTGCACACAACACATTACGAAGGGAAAAAGGCTGTGGCCGTTTCGCAGGAAGAAATCATCGCCGGTATCGCCGAGATCATCGAAGAGGTCACCGGTATCGAGCCCTCTGAGGTCACCCCGGAGAAGTCGTTCGTTGACGACTTGGACATCGACTCGCTGTCGATGGTGGAGATCGCCGTTCAGACCGAGGACAAGTACGGCGTGAAGATCCCGGACGAGGACCTGGCCGGTCTGCGCACCGTCGGCGACGTGGTCTCCTACATCCAGAAGCTCGAGGAAGAGAACCCCGAGGCTGCCCAGGCTCTTCGCGCCAAGCTGGAGTCGGAGAACCCCGAGGCCGTGGCCAATGTTCAGGCGAGGCTGGAAGCGGACAGCAAGTGACCAAGCCTTCCACTGCTAACGGCGGTTACCCCAATGTTGTGGTAACCGCCCTCGCGGCGACGACGTCGATCGCGCCGGACGTCGAGAGCACGTGGAAGGGCTTGTTGGCCGGCGAGAGCGGCATCCGCGTCCTCGAAGACGATTTCGTCACCAAATGGGAGCTGCCGGTCCAGATCGGTGGACACCTCAAGGAGCCGATCGATAACCACATGGGCCGGCTGGATTTGCGACGGATGTCGTACGTTCAGCGGCTGGCCAAGTATCTCAGTGGCCAATTGTGGGAGGCGGCAGGCAATCCCGAGCTCGACCCGGACCGGTTCAGCGTTGTCGTTGGCACCGGCCTGGGTGGCGCCGAGCGGATCGTCGAGAGTTATGACCTGATGAACGAGGGCGGCCCCCGCAAGGTGTCGCCGCTCGCCGTTCAGATGATCATGCCCAACGGCGCCGCCGCCGTCGTCGGTCTCGAACTTGGGGCTCGGGCCGGGGTCATTACCCCGGTGTCGGCCTGTTCGTCGGGATCCGAGGCCATCGCGCACGCCTGGCGCCAGATTGTCATGGGTGATGCGGAGGTCGCGGTCTGCGGTGGTGTCGAGGGCCCGATCGAAGCGCTGCCCATTGCGGCGTTCTCGATGATGCGGGCCATGTCGACGCGCAACGACGAGCCCGAGCGCGCCTCACGCCCGTTCGACAAGGACCGCGATGGCTTCGTGTTCGGCGAGGCGGGGGCCCTGATGCTCATCGAGACCGAGGAGCACGCCAAGGCCCGCGGCGCCAAACCCCTGGCCCGGCTGCTGGGCGCCGGCATCACCTCGGACGCCTTCCACATGGTGGCGCCCGCGGCGGACGGCGTGCGTGCCGGCCGCGCCATGACCCGTTCGCTGGAATTGGCGGGCTTGTCCGCCAAGGACATTGACCACGTAAACGCACACGGCACGGCGACGCCGATCGGCGACACCGCAGAGGCCAACGCCATCCGGGTTGCCGGATGCGAACGGGCCGCCGTGTACGCGCCGAAATCGGCACTGGGACACTCTATCGGCGCAGTCGGGGCGCTCGAGTCGGTGCTCACGGTGCTGTCACTGCGGGATGGTGTCATTCCGCCGACCCTCAATTACGAAACTCCCGATCCCGAGATCGATCTGGATGTCGTTGCGAGCGAGCCTCGCTACGGCGACTTCCGCTACGCGATCAACAACTCATTCGGGTTCGGCGGCCACAACGTGGCCCTCGCCTTCGGGCGTTACTGAGAGCACGACGTCCGGCGACGACGCGGGCCGCCGATGGCCCGAGGGGAGCCGGACGAAGATGGAAGGAACGTTCGCTACACCCATGACAGAGCTGGTTACGGGGAAAGCATTCCCCAACGTGGTCGTCACCGGCATCGCTGCGACGACTGCCCTAGCACCCGACGCGGAAGAAACCTGGAAGCTGTTGCTAGACGGCCAGAGTGGAATCCGTACCCTCACCGACCCGTTCGTCGAGCAATTCGACCTGCCGGTGCGCATCGGTGGGCACCTCGTAGAGGACTTCGACAGTCAGCTCACGCGCGTCGAGCTGCGTCGCACCGGTTATCTGCAGAGGATGTCCACCGTCTTGGGCCGCCGGGTATGGGAGAACGCCGGTTCGCCCGAGGTCGACACCAACCGGTTGGCGGTGTCGATCGGTACCGGCCTGGGCTCGTCCGAGGAGATGGTGTTCAGCTACGACGACATGCGCGAACGTGGCATGAAGGCGGTCTCCCCGTTGGGCGTGCAGAAGTACATGCCCAACGGTGCGGCTGCGGCGGTAGGGCTGGAACGGCAAGCCAAAGCTGGTGTCATGACACCGGTTTCGGCCTGCGCGTCGGGTAACGAGGGCATCGCCCGGGCCTGGCAGCAGATCGTGCTCGGTGAGGCGGACATCGCCATCTGCGGTGGCGTCGAGACTCAGATCGAGGCGGTGCCGATCGCGGCGTTCGCCGCGATGCGCATCGTGATGTCCACCAACAACGACGACCCGGCCGGTGCGTGTCGCCCGTTCGACAGGGACCGCGACGGTTTCGTGTTCGGTGAGGCCGGCGCGCTGATGGTCATCGAGACCGAAGAGCACGCCAAGGCGCGCGGCGCCAACATCCTGGCGCGGATCATGGGGGCCAGTGTCACCTCGGACGGATTCCACATGGTGGCACCGGATCCGAATGGGGAGCGGGCCGCGCACGCCATGACGCGGGCGATCCAGCTCGCGGGCATCACCCCCGCCGAGATCGACCACATCAACGCTCACGCCACTGGCACCCAGGTCGGCGACCTAGCCGAAAGTAAGGCGATCAACAAGGCGTTGGGCAGCAACCACCCCGCGGTGTATGCGCCGAAGTCCGCGCTTGGCCACTCGGTGGGTGCGGTCGGTGCGTTGGAATCGATCTTGACGGTTCTGGCATTGCGCGAGCAGGTAATCCCGCCGACACTGAACCTGGAAAACCTCGATCCAGAAATCGATTTGGACGTGGTGGCGGGTAAGCCGCGGCCGGGCAACTACCGGTTCGCGATCAACAACTCGTTCGGATTCGGCGGTCACAACGTTGCGATCACCTTTGGACGGTACTAACACCCAGCGGTACTGAGCCCGAGCTCACCGGAAACAGGAGACCTGCGATGACACTCATGGCCCCCGATGCGGTTGGCGAGTCACTTGACCCCCGCGACCCCCTGCTGCGTCTGAGCACCTTCTTCGACGACGGCAGCGTCGCGCTGTTGCACGAGCGTGACCGCTCCGGTGTGCTGGCCGCATCGGGCACCGTGAATGGCGTTCGCACCATTGCCTTCTGCACGGACGGCACGGTGATGGGCGGTGCGATGGGCATCGAGGGGTGCTCTCACATCGTCAACGCCTACGACACGGCGATCGAGGAGCAGAGCCCGATCGTGGGCATCTGGCACTCCGGCGGGGCCCGGTTGGCCGAAGGCGTCAAGGCCCTGCACGCGGTGGGCTTGGTGTTCGAGGCCATGATCCGGGCTTCCGGGTACATCCCGCAGATCTCGGTGGTCGTCGGATTCGCCGCCGGCGGCGCCGCTTACGGGCCGGCGCTGACGGACGTGATCGTGATGGCGCCGGAAAGCCGGGTGTTCGTCACCGGGCCGGACGTGGTCCGCAGCGTCACCGGCGAGGACGTGGACATGTGCTCGCTGGGCGGACCGGAAACGCACCACAAGAAGTCCGGCGTCTGCCACATCGTCGCCGAAGACGAGCTGGACGCCTACGAGCGTGGCCGCCGATTGGTCGGATTGTTCTGCCAACAGGGGCATTTCGACCGCAACAAGGCCGAAGCCGGGGACACCGACATTCACGCCCTGCTGCCCGAGTCGGCGCGGCGCGCCTACGACGTGCACCCGATCGTCACCGCAATCCTCGACGACGACACCCCGTTCGACGAGTTCCAGGCGAACTGGGCGCCGTCGATGGTGGTCGGACTGGGCCGGCTGTCGGGCCGCACCGTCGGTGTGCTCGCCAACAACCCGCTGCGGTTGGGCGGCTGCCTGAACTCCGAAAGCGCCGAGAAGGCTGCACGTTTCGTGCGGCTGTGCGACGCGTTCGGGATTCCGTTGGTGGTGGTGGTCGACGTGCCCGGCTACCTTCCGGGTGTTGACCAGGAGTGGGGCGGCGTGGTGCGCCGGGGCGCCAAACTGCTGCACGCGTTCGGCGAGGCGACCGTGCCGCGGGTCACGCTGGTCACCCGAAAGACCTACGGCGGGGCCTACATCGCGATGAACTCTCGCTCGCTGAACGCCACCAAGGTGTTCGCGTGGCCGGACGCCGAGGTGGCGGTCATGGGCGCCAAGGCCGCGGTCGGCATTCTGCACAAGCGCAAGCTGGCCGCCGCGCCCGAAGACGAGCGTGAGGCGCTGCACAACGAGTTGGCCGCCGAGCACGAGCGCATCGCGGGTGGTGTGGACAGCGCCATCGAGATCGGCGTGGTGGACGAGAAGATCGACCCGGCGCACACCCGCAGCAAGCTCACCCAGGCGTTGGCTGAGGCGCCGGCGCGTCGCGGCCGCCACAAGAACATCCCGCTGTAAATCCTCTGTCGCGCCGCGAGGGTAGGGCCAGGGCGCAGTTTCCGCCGAAACTCGTCCCTGCGTTACGCTCCCGCACGGCCGGCCAATTGCTCTGCCTCCGCTGCGGTTTCGACGGCGGGCCCGGACCCGGGCAACGGCTTGCCGGCGACCTCGGGCATGAACAGCAGCGTGACGACGCCGATCGCGCCCGCGCACATCAGCAGGTAGGCCGGCGCCATGGCGCTACCGGTACCCGATACCAGCGCCTGGGCGATCAGCGGCGTGACGCCACCGACGGTGGAGATCGACAGGTTGTAGGAGATGGCCAGCGCTCCGTACCGCACGCGGGTTGGGAACAGCGCCGGTAACGCCGACGGCGTCGTGCTGTCGAAGCAAAGTTCCATCAACCCAATCAGCAGCACACCCAGAAAGACCACCGGATAGGCACCGCCGAGTCGCATCAGCAAAAACGCGGGCACCGACGCCACGATGAGCAGCACGCAACCGGTCCGCATGATCGGTTTGACGCCGATGCGGTCGGACAGCTTGGCCACCAATACGATCGTGGCCATCAGGATGGCCAGGGTTACCACGATCAACACCAGCGCCACTGTTTCCCTCAGGTGCACCACGGTTTTCAGGTAGGTGGGCAGATAGCCGGTAACCATGAAGTCGGCCACCTGGGAGGTCAGCACCAGGGCGGCGCAGATCAGCATCGGGCGCCACTGCTCCACCACCGTGCGCCGAAACTGGCCGCCCTCTTCGGGTTCGGTGCTCTCACTCAAGTGGGCGAAGGCCGGTGATTCCTCCAGCCGCAGCCGCATGTACAGCGCGATCAGGCCCAAGGGTGCCGCCAACAGCAACGGAACCCGCCAGCCCCAGGCCAGCCAATCGTCGCGCGGCAGCCACGCCTGCAACCCGGTCACCAGAAATCCGGCCACCACAAACCCGATCAGGTTGCCTAATGGCAGGAATCCAACCAGCATGCCGCGTTTGCGATCGGGCGACTGCTCCACCAAATAGGTCATCGCGCCGACGAATTCACCACCCGTCGACAACCCCTGGAACACCCGGGCCACGATGAGCAGGATGGGCGCCCAGATGCCGATCGTGGCGTAGCCGGGCAGCAGACCGCTCATCGTCGTCCCGGTGGTCATCATCAGGATCGTGAGCACCAGCACCCGCTTTCGGCCGATCCGGTCACCGAGCGGGCCAAAGATCATGCCGCCCACCGGGCGCACCACGAACGCCGCCGCTAACGTGCCGAAGGTGGCGAGCAGGTGTACGACGCTCACGCTGTTACCGGGGTAGAACACCTGCGCGATGGTGGTGGCGATGTAGCCGTAGACGCCGAAGTCATACCACTCCATCACGTTGCCGATCGCGGTGCCGGTAATGGCCTGGGTCATCGTGGTGGGATCGGTGACCGTGATCTCGTCGCGCGTCCAAGTGCGCTGGGCGCCATCGGTGTCCATCGAAACACTGTTACCCGAAGTTGCCCGGGTCGAACCCACGCGGCCGGTCAGCCGACGCCGGCCAGGAATTCCTCGGCGACGCCGACCACCCGCTCGCGGTCGCGCGCCACCAGGCCAATCCGGGTGCGCCGATCCAAGATGTCGTCCACGTCGAGCGCGGCCTCGTGGGTGATGGCGTATTCGAACTCCGCCCGGGTCACGTCGATACCGTCAGCCACCGGCTCGGTGGGCCGTTCGCAGCGCGCGGCAGCAAAAACGTGCGGCGCCTCGGCGCCATAGCGGGCCACCAGTGACGCGGGCAGCCCGGCCGCCACACCGGCCCCAGCACCGGCCGCCGGGCCCAGGCCACACCCCGGGTTGGCCCCAGCCCCGATCAGCGGCAGGTTACGGGTGCGGCAGGGGCCGGCCTCCAGCCTCCGCAGCCTCACGGCACGGTCCATGACGTCCTGGGCCATGTAGCGGTATTCGGTCAGTTTGCCGCCGATCACGCTGATCACACCGGTCTCCGATGCGACGACGGCGTGCTCGCGCGAGACGTCGGCGGTGCGGCCTGCACCGGTGTCGATCAGCGGCCGCAACCCGGCGTAGGCCCCGATCACATCGGCAACCGTGACGCTGCTGCCCAGTGCGGTGTTCACCGTGTCGAGCAAGAAGGCGGTTTCCTCCTCGGACGGTTGCGCCACGTCGGGAATCGGGCCGGGGGCCGCTTCGTCGGTGAGCCCCAGGTACACGCGACCCAACTGCTCGGGCATCGCGAAGACGAACCGATTGAGTTCGCCGGGGATCGGAATCGTCAGTGCCGCAGTCGGATTGCCGAATACGGTGGCGTCGAAGACCAGGTGGGTCCCGCGGCTGGGCCGCAACCGCAGCGCGCCGTCGATCTCCCCCGCCCACACCCCGGCGGCATTGATCACCACGCGGGCGGCCACGTCGAAGGACTGCCCGGTGCGCCGGTCGGTCAGCCGCACCGAGGTGCCGGTGGCCTCGGATGCCGCGACATAGGTGAGGATCCGGGCGCCGTGCTGGGCGGCGGTGCGCGCGACCGCGGTGACCAAGCGGGCGTCGTCGATCAGTTGCCCGTCGTAGGCGAGTAGACCCCCGTCGAGACCCTCGCGGCGCACCGTGGGCGCCATGTGCACTACCCGCGCGGGCGGCACCCGCCGCGAACGCGGCAGCGTCGACGACGGGGTGCCCGCCAGCATCCGCAGCGCATCACCGGCGAGGAATCCCGTGCGCACCAGCGCCCGCTTGGACTGACTCAGCGACGGCAGCAGCGGAACCAGTTGCGGCATCGCGTGCACTAGGTGGGGGGCGTTGCGAGTCATCAGGATGCCCCGCTCGACGGCGCTGCGCCGGGCGATGCCGACATTGCCGGTGGCCAGGTAGCGCAGGCCGCCGTGCACCAGTTTGGAGCTCCAGCGGCTGGTGCCGAACGCCAGATCGTGCTTTTCCACCAGCGCCACCCGCAGGCCGCGTGACGCGGCGTCCAGCGCGATGCCGACGCCGGTGATGCCGCCGCCGATCACGATGACGTCCAGCGGCGTGCCGTCGGCGAGCGCGGTTAGGTCAGCGGTGCGGCGGGCGGCGTTGAGTGCGGCGCTCATGGGGCCAGGTATCCGTTCAGGGCGTGGGTGAGTTCGGTAGCCAGCGCGCCGGCGTCGAGGATCGGGCGCACGATCCGCTCGGACTGAATCGTCGACTGTGCGATTAGCAGAACCATGGTGGCCATCTGCAGCGGATCACCGGCCCGCACGCTGCCGTGTCGTTGCGCCACCCGCAACCGGTCGGCCAGGGCGTCGATCAGCATCTGCTGGCTTTGCCCGAGCCGCTCGGTGATGTAGGTCGATGCCAGATGCGAATGCATGACCGACATGATCAATTCGTCGTGGCGCAGCAGATTGGCCACCGAAACCACCTGCTGCACAAGCGATTCACGGTCCTCGCCGCGCAGCGGAGCGTCCTGCATCACGTCGGTGATGCGCTGGGTCAGCAGCGCCGCCACGATCGAGGGGGTATCCGCCCAGCGTCGGTAGACCGTCGGCCGGCTCACGCCCGCGCGGCGGGCGATCTCGGCCAGGGTCACCCGGTCCACCCCGAAATCGACTACGCAGCTGGCTGCCGCGGCCAAGATCCGGTCGCCCACATCCAACCCGGTATTACTGATTGACAACATGTGTAATACTGTAACGCATGACGCGACCTGAGGCACTTCTTCCCCCGATGAAATGGAATGCGTGGGGGGATCCCGCCAGCGCCAAACCACTGTCCGACGGCATTCGGTCGTTGCTGAGACAGGCTGTGGGGCTTGAGGATTCACATTCCGCCGAACTCGCCGCCGACCAGGTAAAGCTGCGCGGATCCGCCCTGTCGGCGGCGGAGCAGGACGCGCTGGCCGAGATCGTCGGCGCCGAGTACTGCCGCACCGATGACCGCGACCGGCTGTTGCACGCCGGCGGTAAATCCACGCTCGATCTGCTGCGCCGCAAGGACACCGGGGTGCAGGATGCCCCGGACGCGGTCCTGCTGCCCGGTGACGAGGACGCCGTGGCCGCGATCCTGCGCTACTGCTCGCAGCACCGCATCGCGGTGGTCCCGTTCGGCGGCGGCACCAGCGTGGTGGGCGGCCTGGACCCCGTGCGCGGCGACTTCACCGCGGTCATCTCACTCGACCTGCGCCGCTTCGACCAGCTCATCGAGCTCGACGAGGTGTCGGGCCTGGCGGTCCTCGGCGCCGGGGTCACCGGCCCGGACGCCGAACGCCTGCTGGGCGCGCACGGCTTCTCGCTGGGGCATTTCCCGCAGAGCTTCCAGTACGCCACGATCGGCGGGTTCGCCGCGACCCGGTCCTCCGGGCAGGACTCCGCCGGCTACGGCCGGTTCAACGACATGGTGCGCGGCCTGCGGGTGGTCACCCCGGTCGGGACGCTGGAGCTGGGTCGCGGGCCGGAGTCGGCGGCCGGCCCCGATCTGCGCCAGCTGCTGATCGGCTCGGAGGGCACCTTCGGCGTGATCACCCAGGTTCGGCTGCGGGTGCACCGCGTTCCGGCGGAGGTCCGCTACCAGGCCTGGTCGTTCCCTGACTTCGAGACCGGGGCCGCGGCGCTGCGGGCGGTCACCCAGAACGCGACCGGCCCCACCGTCATTCGCCTGTCCGACGAGGCCGAGACCGGGGTCAACCTCGCTACCACCGAGTCCATCGGGGAAAACCAGCTCACCGGTGGCTGTTTGGCCATCACCGTGTTCGAGGGCACCAAGGAACACGTCGAGAGCCGACACGCCGAAACCAGCGCACTGCTGGCGGCCCACGGCGGCACCTCGCTGGGCGAAGGGCCGGCGCAGGCCTGGGAGCGCGGCCGGTTCGATGCGCCGTATCTGCGCGATTCGCTGCTGGCCGCCGGGGCCCTGTGCGAGACGCTGGAAACCGCGACCGACTGGTCCAACATCGCCGCGCTCAAGGCGGCCGTCACCGACGCACTCACCACCGCCCTGGCCGAAAGCGGGACACCGGCACTGGTGATGTGCCACATTTCGCACGTGTATCCCACCGGCGCGTCGTTGTACTTCACCGTGGTCGCAGGCCAGCGCGGCAATCCGATCGAGCAGTGGCGGGCCGCGAAGACGGCGGCGTCAAACGCGATCGTCGCCACCGGCGGCACCATCACCCACCACCACGCCGTCGGCGCCGACCACCGGCCGTGGATGCGCAACGAGGTGGGCGACTTGGGTGTGCAGGTATTGCGCGCCGTCAAGGCGACCTTGGATCCGGCGGGAATCCTCAACCCCGGCAAGCTGATTCCGTGACACCGCCGCGCCAGCGCGAGATCGCCAAGGTGACCGCGCTGACCAATCCCCGGTCCGGTCACGGCACCGCCGTCCATGCCGCGCAGGCCGCCATCGCCCGGCTGCACGCCCGCGGCGTGGAGGTGAACGAGATCATCGGCGACGACGCCGCCGACGCCCGTCATCTGGCCGCCGCCGCCATCGAACGCGGCACCGACGCGCTGGTCGCCACCGGCGGCGACGGCGTCATCTCCAACGCGCTGCAGGTGTTGGCGGGCACCGACATTCCGCTGGGCATCATCCCGGCGGGTACCGGCAATGATCATGCCCGCGAATTCGGTATTCCCACAAAGGCTCCCGAGGCCGCCGCGGACGTCGTCGTGGACGGTTGGGCCCAGACGATCGACTTGGGCCGCATCGTGGACGGCAACGGCGTGGCCAAGTGGTTCGGCACGGTGGCGGCGACGGGATTCGATTCCCTGGTCACTGACCGCGCCAATCGGATGACCTGGCCGCACGGAAGGCTGTGCTATTACGCGGCGATGCTCGCCGAACTCTCGCAGCTACGGATGCTGCCGTTTCGGCTGGTGCTCGACGGCAGCACCGAGATCGACGCCGACATCACGCTGGCGGCGTTCGGCAACACCCGAAGCTACGGCGGCGGCCTGCTGATCTGTCCCAATGCCGACTACACCGACGGTTTGCTCGATATCACGATGGTGTACACCGCGTCTCGCACCAAACTGGTCCGCCTGTTTCCCACCGTGCTCAAGGGCACGCACGTCAACCTCGACGAGGTGCGCACCGCGCGTGCGAAAACGATTCACGTCGAATGCGCCGGCATCAACGTCTACGCCGACGGCGACTTCGCCTGTCCGCTGCCCGCCGAGATCTCGGCGGTGCCGGGGGCGCTGCAGATCCTGCGGCCGCGGACGGTGTGACGACCGGGGCGACACGCACGACGGCTGGGCAGACGTGCGCCGCTGCAGCGCCGGCCAGGCCGCCGGCGGTCTAGTCCGAAGTTAGCCCACGCCCCGGCTGAGCCAGGTGACTTCGCCGGCGTCGCCGCCGTCGCGGTACACCTCGAGCGCCTCGTCCCAGGCCGTGCCCAGGACCGTGTCGAGTTCGGCGGCCAGGTAGTCGGCGCCCTGCGCCATCATGGCCCGCAGCCGCATCTCGCCGACGATGACGTCTCCGTTGGCGCTCATCGATCCGCTCCACAGGCCCAACTGCGGGGTGTGGCAGAAGCGATGGCCGTCGACTCCGGGGCTCGGGTCCTCGGTGACTTCGAAACGCAGCACCGACCACGACCGCAGCGCGTTGGCCAGCCGGGCGCCGGTCCCCACCGGACCGACCCAGTTGGTGACCGCCCGCAGTTGCCCCGGCATCGCCGGCTGCGGTGTCCAGACCAGGTTGGCCTTGGACTGCAAGGTCGACGACAACGCCCACTCGACATGCGGGCATACCGCCGCGGGCGAGGCATGCACGTACACCACACCAGCCGTCACGTCGGCGAATTGATTCGACGCACGCATCTACCTGCTCCTTCGGTTCCACGAGGGACGTCTTCCCCAACGACCTGGCGGACCGAAAGCAGGATGCTTATTCGAACGTTTTGTTTCGTACGGGTCTATTGTGCCTTGTGATACCCGTGTTGCGCTAGTGCTCGATGCCTATTTGATGTATTGGAGCAGCACCGCGTCGGCGACCGCCCGCCACGGCTCGTGCGCCCACTTGCCGAAATCGCGGTCCGTCAGCGCCACCAACACCAGCTCGGCGTCGGGATCCGCCCAGATGAAACCACCCGCTTGGCCGAAATGGCCGTAGGTTCGCGCCGAATTCCGCGCCCCCGTCCAGTGCGGCGATTTGGAGTCCCGAATCTCGAAGCCCAGCCCCCAGTCGTTGGGGCGCTGCATGCCGTAGCCGGGCAGCACGCCGTCCAGACCGGGAAATTGCACGGTCGTCGCCTCGGCGTGGGTTTCGGGCGAGACGGTCGCCGGACGCAGCAGGTCGCCGGCGAATGCCGCCATGTCCGCGACCGTTGAACTCGCGCCGAACCCGGCGTGTTGTGCGCCGCCGTCCAGTCGGGTAGCGGCCATGCCCAGCGGCTCGCACACCGCCTCGCCGAGGTAGCGGCTGAACTCGATGCCCGACTCGCGCTCCACGGTGTGGGCCAACACGCCGAAGCCGTAGTTCGAATAGATCCGCCGGGTGCCGGGTTGGGCCTGCACCTTGTCGGACTCCATGGCCAGGCCCGACGCATGCGCCAGCAGGTGGCGCACCGTGGAGCCGGGCGGGCCGGCTGGGGTTTCCAGGTCGACGGCGCCCTCTTCGATCGCGACCTGCACGGCGCGGGCCACCAAAGGTTTGGTGACCGACGCCAGGGCGAACACCCGCTCGGTGTCGCCGTAAGTCGCCAGCACTCCCGCGGTGCCGACCACCGCGGCGGCGGCGTTATCGACAGGCCAATCGGCGAGCAGGTCGAGGGCCGCCATCACTTCCTAGCGATGTAGTAGTTGTTGATCGGGTCGGACTCGATCTCGGCCACCCGTACGTCGCCGAAGCCGGCCTCGCCGAGCATCTGGACGGCCAGCTGGGAGCCCCATACCGTGCCCAGTCCCGCCCCGTCCAGCGCCAGCGACACCGTCATGCAGTGCATCAGCGAGGTCGTGTAAAGGTAGGTGCTCATCGGGACGTCGACGTTGTCTTCGAGCCGACTCGATGCCTTGATGTCGGCCATCAACAGCACCCCGCCCGGCCGTAACGCCCGGTAGATGTTTTCCAGCACGCGGGCCGGCTGGGCCTGGTCGTGGATCGCGTCGAACACGGTGATCACGTCGTACACCGACGCCCAATTCAGCTCGGTCAGATTCTGGCTTTCGAAGGTCGCGTTCGACAGCCCGAGCGCCGCGGCCTCCCGGGCACCGGTCGCGATGGCCTCTTGGGAGAAGTCGATGCCGGTGAACCGGCTGGCCGGAAAAGCCTGCGCCATCACGTTGATGGCGTGGCCGCTGCCGCAGCCGAAATCCGCAACGTCTACTCCGGAGCGCATCCGGTCGACGAGGCCGTCCACCAACGGCAGCACGACGTCGACCAGAGACGAGTCGTACACCGCGCCGCTTTCCTCGGCCATCAGCGCGTGGAAGCGCGGATATTCGCTGTAGGGAAGGCCGCCACCCGCGCGGAAGCAGTCGATGATCTTTTGCTCGACCTCACCGAGCAGCGGCATGAACTGTGCCACCACGGCAAGGTTGTGGGGCCCGGCGGCCCTGGTCAACACGCTGGCCCGGTGGGCCGGCAGCAAGTAGGTTGCGGCACCGGGGTCGTAGTCGACGACGTGCCCGGTGGTCATGCCGCCGAGCCATTCCCGGACGTACCGCTCGTTGAGACCCGCGGCCTCGGCGATCTGCGCACTGGTGGCCGCGCCCAGCCCGGCCATCGTGTCCAGCAGGCCGGTCTGGTGCCCAATGCTCAGCAGCAGCGCAAGACTGGCGCCGTCGAGGGCCGCGACCATTCGGCCGGTGAATTCCTCGGTGGTTTCCGTCAGACTGTCGGGTGCTCCGCTCACCTGCGCGGCTCCTCCCGTATCGCTTCGCGTTGAATCGTCACCGGCGCGCACAGGCTGCGAGGCTACACCGTAGGTTTGAACGCATGAGTCAGACAGTGCGCGGTGTGATTTCACGCAAGAAGGGCGAACCGGTCGAGCTGGTGGACATCGTGGTGCCGGAGCCCGGCCCGGGCGAGGCCCTCGTCGACGTCATCGCTTGCGGGGTCTGCCATACCGACCTCACTTACCGCGAGGGCGGCATCAACGACGAATACCCGTTCCTGCTCGGTCATGAGGCCGCCGGCACGGTCGAGGCCGTCGGGCCGGGCGTGACTTCCGTTGCGCCGGGCGACTTCGTGATCCTGAACTGGCGCGCGGTGTGCGGTCAGTGCCGAGCCTGCAAACGCGGCAAGCCGCACTTGTGCTTCGACACGTTCAACGCCGCGCAGAAGATGACGCTGACCGACGGCACCGAACTCACCCCGGCGTTGGGCATCGGGGCGTTCGCCGACAAGACGCTGGTCGCCGCCGGACAGTGCACCAAGGTCAATTCCGAGGCCGACCCGGCGGTGGCCGGGTTGCTGGGCTGCGGGGTGATGGCTGGGATCGGCGCCGCGATCAACACCGGCGCGATCACCCGCGACGACACCGTGGCCGTGATCGGCTGCGGCGGTGTGGGCGACGCCGCGATCGCGGGCGCCGCGTTGGTGGGTGCACGCCGGATCATCGCGGTCGACACCGACAACACTAAGTTGGAATGGGCGCGTGAGTTCGGGGCGACCCACACTGTCAATGCCCGCGAATTCGACGTCGTGGAAACGATTCAGGACCTGACCGGAGGCTTCGGGGTCGACGTCGTGATCGACGCGGTCGGCCGGCCCGAAACCTGGAGGCAGGCCTTCTACGCCCGCGACCTAGCCGGCACCGTGGTGCTCGTCGGAGTGCCGACACCGGACATGAAGCTGGAAATGCCGCTGGTCGACTTCTTTTCTCGCGGTGGCTCGTTGAAGTCGTCGTGGTACGGCGACTGCCTGCCCGAACGTGACTTCCCCACGCTGATCGACCTGTATTTGCAGGGCCGCCTCCCGCTGGAGAAGTTTGTCTCGGAGCGGATTGGGCTAGACGGCATCGAGGAGGCGTTCGAGAAGATGCATGGCGGCAAGGTATTGCGTTCGGTAGTGATGCTCTGATGGTCGACATCGATCGGGTGGTCACGCACGGCACCTTCGAACTCGATGGCGGCAGTTGGGAAGTCGATAACAACATCTGGCTGTTCGGAGACAACTCCAACGTCGTGGTGTTCGACGCCGCCCACCAGGTGGGCCCGATCGTCGAGGCGGTGGGCGGTCGCCACGTGGTCGCGGTGGTGTGCACGCACGGCCACAACGACCACGTCACGGTGGCACCCGAGCTCGGCAAGGCCCTCGACGCACCGGTGCTGCTGCATCCCGCGGACGAGGTCTTGTGGCGAATGACGCACCCGGACAGCGACTTTCGTGCCGTATCCGACGGCGACACATTGAAGATCGACGGCACCGAGGTCACCGCGCTGCATACTCCTGGGCACTCCCCGGGATCGGTGTGCTGGTATGTGCACGATCTCGGTGTGGTGTTCAGCGGCGATACCCTGTTCGCCGGCGGTCCCGGCGCAACGGGGCGGTCATACTCGGATTTCCCGACGATCCTGCACTCGATCTCCGAGCGGCTGGGCAAGTTGCCCGCCGAGACCATCGTGCACACCGGTCACGGCGACAGCACCGTGATCGGTGACGAGATCGTCCACTACGAGGAGTGGGTCGCCCGCGGTCACTGAGCTCCGGCTGCTGCGCGCCCCCCGGGTCGGGGCTCAGCGCCCGCCTCGTCGCGAATCTTGGGCTCGCGGATGCCGTGTCGGAGCTCAGTGCCCGCCCAGGATCCGCCGCTTCTCGGTCTGAAATTCCTCTTCGGTGAGGGCTCCGGAATCTCGCAGGGCCGCCAACGTTTTGAGTCGCTCCAGCCGGACGCCCTCGTCGGTGGGTTCGTACGCGCCCGACAGCGAGATGGCCGGTTCCCCCCAGCTGCGCGAAACCACCGCGGCGGCCGCCCGACGCCGGGTGCGGGCCAGCCACCAGCCCGACAAAATCGAGTCGGCGAGTCCCACGACGAACAACGCCACGAACACCCACACCAGATACCCGTAGGAACTCGAGTGGCCGAACGCCAACCGCGGGGCGATGTAGCCGTTGACCTGTCCGTCGGTCGTGACGTGGTAGGTGCCCGCCGCCGGGATCTGCGCCACCCACACTCGCACGTGTGCATCGTTGTTGACAGTCGTTGTGCTGCCGATACTTTCGGTCATCGTCGGCTGCGCCACCCCGTCGGGCGGGGTAATGGTCACGCCCAGCGGCGGCACGGGCAGTCCCCCGTCGGCCCCGCCGATCACCACCGTGTGCAGGCTGACGGTGACCTCACCAGCGGGCAGATACAGGCTCCCCGCTCCCGGGATCGGCACCTCGCCGTAGTCGTTGTACTTGTCCAGAAAGAAGGCGTTGAGCACCAGAGTGATGATGAAGCCGGCGACCGCCACAATCATCGCCACAACGGCAGCGACCAGCGACATCTTTGCCAGCCGCCTGCTTCGCATGCACGCAGTTTGTCACCGCTAGTGACCGTGAGCCAGCGAAAGAGCACACTGTTAGCCATGTCCAACGACCTTGTTGCCACCGTGCCAGACCTGTCCGGGAAGCTGGCGATCATCACCGGCGCCAACAGCGGGCTGGGTTTCGGGCTGGCCAAACGGCTTTCCGCGGCCGGCGCCGATGTGGTGATGGCCATCCGCAACCGGGCCAAGGGCGAGGCGGCGATCGACGACATCCGCCGCAGCGTGCCCGACGCCAAGCTGACCATCAAATCCCTCGACCTGTCCTCGCTGGTCTCGGTCGCCGCGCTGGGTGAGCAGCTCAACGCCGAGGGCCGGCCGATCGACATCTTGATCAACAACGCCGGAGTCATGACGCCGCCGGAGCGCGACACCACCGCCGACGGTTTCGAATTGCAGTTCGGCAGCAACCATCTCGGCCACTTCGCGCTGACCGGCCATCTGCTGCCGCTACTGCGCGCCGCCCAGCGGCCCCGCGTCGTCTCGTTGAGCAGTCTCGCGGCCGGCACGGGCGCCAGGATCCACTTCGACGACCTGCAATTCGAAAAGTCCTACGCGGCCATGTCGGCCTACGGCCAGTCGAAGCTGGCGGTGCTGATGTTCGCCCGCGAGCTGGATAAGCGCAGCCGCGCGGCCGGCTGGGGCATCGTCTCCAACGCCGCGCATCCCGGCCTGACCAAGACCAACCTGCAGATCAGCGGACCCTCGTACGGCCGCGAAAAGCCGGCGCTGATGGAGCGGCTGTACAAGGCGTCGTGGCGTTTCACGCCGTTCCTCTGGCAGGAGATCGACAACGGGATTCTGCCGGCGCTGTATGCGGCGGTCACGCCGCAAGCCGAAGGCGGTGAGTTCTATGGGCCACGCGGTTTCATGGGGCTCGCCGGTGGCGGGGTACGGGTCGCCAAGACGCCGGCGCCGGCCCGCAATGACGCTGACTGCCAACGCCTCTGGGAGATCTCCGAGAAACTCACCCACGTCAGCTATCCGCCCGCTAACTAGCCTCTGGCACAACACTTTTCGTCGATCAGCGTCCGTGACCGCTGGTCACCCGCACTATGCCGGGCGCGGCGCGAGTTTCGGCACGACACGGCAGCGGGTATGCGGTTGCGAGTTGCAGTCGAAACTGCAACTCGCAAGGGGGTAGCTACATGAGCGTGCAGGACGACAAATCAGCGGATCGGGACCGCGACCAGCAGACGGATCGAAAGTCGGACGGGCAGCCGACCGAGAAGCCGGAGCCCACCGAGGAGGACAAGCAGGCCGCCGCCGAGATGATGGTCGCCTACGACGAGTCGCGGCCCACCTTGGTGTTACCGGGCTCCGGTGGCGCGGTTTCGGGAACGGCGGTCAACGACTGGCTCGACGACGACGGTAACCCGAAGAGCAATGACGGCCCGGCCAACGAAAATTCCGGCGAGAGTTCGCAAGACGACAAGGACCGCCAGGAACAGATCGACAAGGACAAAGCCCTCAACGAAGAACTCAAAAAGGTAGCCGCCGAGGAGAACAAAGGCGAGAAGCGCTGACGAGCCAGAGGCTAGAGGCCGCCTAAGCCGGGTATCGGCAGGCTGATTCCGGGGATGCGCGGAATGGGCGGTATCGCCGGGATGGGCGGGACTCGGGGCGCGGGCGCCGGCACGTGCGGCACCGGAGGCGCAGGTGGCACCTGGACTGGAGGTGGGGCAGGTGCGTCCGGGGGCGGCGGTGCGTCGACGGGCGCTGGTGCATCCGCGGGTGGTGGGGCGTCGACCGCGGCAGGAGCCGGCGCTTCGGCCGGTGGTGCCGCCGGTGCCGGCGCGGCCTGACTCGACACCGGCGCCTGGCTCGACGGTTGCGGGCTGGCGGCCGGCGGTGCGGACGCGGGAGTCGTGTTCACGCCCGAATTGGGTGTGGTCGCCGGTTTGTCGTCGGCCAGACCGATCGCCAACGCGATGGCCACCAACAGCACCGCCACAGCCGAACCGACGATCAGGATCGACGGCATCCGATACCAGGGAATGATCGGCTTTTTCTTTTCCTCGGGCTGCGGCCGGTCGGGCTGCTCGAAGCTCACCGCCGGGCGCGCCGACGTGTACCCGGACCGGCCGAAACGGAAGGAACGCGACTCCTCGTCGGCCTCCGACCAGGCCAGCGCCGGCATCGCAGTGGAGACGGGCGCCGACGGCGGGGCCTGCGCCAGCAACGCCTGTCGGTCTCCCACCGCGATCGCCGCTGCCGCCGACGTGGCCGCCGCCGGGGTCAACTGGGTCGCGCCGGTCTCCCCCGGCCCACGCGCCGCGCGCAACGCCGCGCCGATGGCCGGGGCCAGGTGCGGGCGCGGCGTCGTGACGACCGGAACGCGCAGGTGCCCCGACAGCGCCGTGGTGATCGCCGGAATATGCGCGCCACCACCCACCGACACCAACGCGACAAGATCGCGAATACCGTTGCGCGCCAAGGTTTCGTCGAGCAGCGCCAGGAACGCGGTCAGCGCCGGACGGATCGCGTCGTCCAGCTCGTTTCGGGTGATCCGGACGTCGCCGGGCAGCCCCGGCAGTTGCTCGCCGAGGGTCGCGACTGTGCTGGACGAGAGCTGCTCCTTGGCGTTGCGGCATCCGGTGCGCAGCCGGTTCAGCGGGCCGATCGCCGAGGTGCCGGACGGGTCGAAGGACTCGCTGCTCGGCAGGTTGCCCAGCACCGTCGTCAACAGGGCCTGATCGATCAGATCGCCGGAGAAGTCGGGATGGCGCACCGTCGGCGCCAATGGTTGGTAGTCCCCCGCGGCGTCCATCAGCGTGATGCTGCTGCCGCTGCCGCCGAAGTCGCACACCGCCACGGTGCCGCGCGCCGGAATGCCGGGGTTGGCCCGGGCGGCGAACAGCGCCGCGGCCGCATCCGGAATCAAGGTCACCGCGTTCGACCATTCGGACACCCGGCTCAGGGCCGAGCCCAGCGCGTCGATCGCGGCCGGTCCCCAGTGGGCGGGGTGGGTGACCGCGACGTCCGGCGGCAGCGGGCGCCCCTGGGTGGCGGCGTAGGCCAGAGCGCGCAGACCGTCGGCGGCCAGCACCTCGCTGTGGTGCACGGTCCCGTCGGCCGCCACGATACCGACCGGGTCGCCGACGCGGTCGACGAAATTGGTGATGACCAGGCCCGGCCGGTCCAGCCGCGGGTTTTCCGCCGGGATGCCGATCTCGGGCAGACGGTCGCGGTAGAGCGTGAGGACGGGCTTGCGGGTGATCGCGTGGTCGGCGGTGACCGCGGCGAAGTTCGTGGCGCCAACCGACAGACCCAGCGCCGGCGTAGCTCCGTCTGCCATGGTCCAATCCCCGTCGTCAAGCGGAATGCCCCCGCATCCGCCTGCACCCGATTTTGCCGCTTACACCTATAGCCAGTCTCTGCGCTGGCTATGCATTAGCTGTATACGAATCGGGCGCAGTGTCCGCTGTGATCAGCGTATATTGCCTGCTCCGGCGATGAGCGGCAGGTCCAGCGGGGTCACCCAGCCGGGACGCAGCTCGTTGACGGCCGGCACCGCGTTCAGTGCCCGCAGCCCGGTCGCCAGGCACCCGGCCGCGGCCGCGTCACGGCCCGAGCCGTCGGTGAACCGGAACGCGGTCTCCTGGAAGATGCTCGGGGTGCCCTCAATGTCCACGCGGTAGACGTCGTTGTCGTGCCCGGTGGGCCAGTCCGGGGCGGCGTCGCGGCCGATGCGGTTGACGTGTTCGAGCTGAATGCGGGTTTCGCCCTGGTAGACGCCGTTGATGGTGAACCGGACGGCGGCAACGTGGCCCGGTTTGATGACGCCGCGAGCCGAATTTCGCTCGGTCGGCGTCACCCACTTATCCCAGGTGGTGGTGATCTCGTCGAGCATGATGCCGGCGGCGTGCGCGATCATCGGGACGGTGGCGCCCCACGCGAAGATCAGCATGTTGCGGTCTTCGAGCATCGGCTTGAACTCCGGCTCGCGCCCGATGCCCATCTCGAACTCGTAGTCGCCCTCGTAGTTGGTGTAGTCGAGCAGCTCGGAGGCCCGCACCCGGCGCACTTCCGACGTCAGACCCATCAGCGTCATCGGAAACAGATCGTTGGCGAATCCGGGATCGATGCCGGTGGTGAAGCAGGACGATTCGCCCAGCTCGCATGCTTCGGTGATGGGCGCGATCCAGTTCGGCGGGTTCAGGTGCATCGTCGGCCACACCCACGGTGTCATCGCCGTCGAGCAGACGTCGATGCCGGCCCGCAGGAATTTGGTGATCAGCGCGATGTTCTCTTTGGCGTGCATGGCCGTCGGGCCGTAATGCACCAGCGCGTCGGGTTTCAGCGCGATCAGGGCGTCGATGTCGTCGGTCGCGGCGAGGCCGATTTTTTCGGACAGGCCGCAGATTTCGCCGACGTCGCGGCCGACCTTGTTTGGGTTACTGACTCCGACACCCACCAACTCGAACAGGGGGTGTTTGACGATCTCGGGGATCACCATTTTGCCGACGAATCCCGTGCCAAACACCACCACACGTTTTGAGTCGTGTCCCGCCATGCGTTACGCCACCTTTCCGGTCATCAGCCCCCGCTTTGGAACTTCACATTAAGCTTCCCTAGCGTCGCCGGTGGTGACACGATGCAATTCATGAAAAAGCACCTCGCTGGGCCTTCAGTGTTGTTGGCCGTCGGTCTCGGGTTTGCCAATGCCTGCGGTGTCGCCTACGCGATTCCCCAAATGCCCAAGGTCCGTTACGAGGTCAACGGGCCCGCGGTCGCCCAGTTCATCTACTACCAGACCGACACCGGGCAGCTGCATCAGGTGAATGCTTCGCTGCCCTGGTCGACGGAGTTCACCGGGTTCGGCGGTCAGGTGTTCGCGTTGAGCGCCCAAGGGCCGGGGCCCATTTCCTGCAAGATCTTTGTCGACGGCAATCTGGTCAGCGCCGCGACGGCGACCACCGGGGTGCCAGCGAGAACCGTCTGTACGCACTGATGCGACCGAACGGGGCGCCCCCGCCCGAGATGTCTCTTGCCGATGTGCATCTCGAGGCGCTCGATTTCTGGGCGCGCGGCGACGACATCCGTGACGCCGCGTTCGCCGCGCTGCGCCGGGAGGCCCCGATCTCTTTTTGGCCCGCGATCCAGATGGAGGGTTTCGACTCCGGCGCCGGGTACTGGGCGCTGACCAAACTCGACGACGTCCACTTCGCCAGCCGTCATCCCGACATCTTCAGCTCCGCGGGCGGCATCACGGTCAACGACCAACTGCCGGAGCTGGCGCAGTACTTCGGTTCGATGATCGTGCTCGACGATCCGCGACACCAGCGGTTGCGCTCGATCGTGAGCCGGGCGTTCACCCCGAAAGTGGTGGCCCGGATCGAGGCGTCGGTGCGCGAGCGGGCGCACCGGCTGGTCACGTCGTTGATCGCGAATCATCCCGACGGACAGGCCGACCTGGTCACCGAACTCGCCGGACCGCTGCCGCTGCAGGTCATCTGCGACATGATGGGGATTCCGGAGGACGATCATCAGCGAATCTTCCACTGGACCAACGTGATTCTCGGTTTCGGCGACCCGGACCTGACGCTGGATTTCGAGGAGTTCGTGCAGGTGTCGATGGACATCGGCGCCTACGCGACCGCGCTGGCCGAGGACCGCCGCCGCAACCATCACGACGACCTGACGACCAGCCTGGTCGAGGCCGAGGTCGACGGCGATCGGCTCACCTCCGCCGAGATCGCGTCGTTTTTCATTCTGCTGGTGGTGGCCGGCAACGAGACCACCCGCAACGCGATCAGCCACGGGGTGCTGGCGTTGTCCCGCTTCCCCGCGGAACGGAAGAAGTGGTGGTCGAACTTCGAGGCGCTGACCGCCACGGCCGTGGAGGAGATCGTGCGGTGGGCCTCGCCGGTGATCTATATGCGCCGCACCCTCACCCGTGAGTTCGAGTTGAGTGGGGTGAAGATGGCGGCGGGTGACAAGGTTGCGCTGTACTACAACTCGGCCAACCGTGACGAAACTTGCTTCGACAACCCGTGGGCGTTTGACGTCGCCCGCACGCCCAACCCGCACCTGGGGTTCGGCGGCGGCGGGGCGCATTTCTGCCTGGGCGCCAACCTCGCTCGGCGCGAGATCCGGGTAGCCTTCGACGAATTGCGTCGGGAGATTCCGGACATCACGGTGACTGGCAAACCGGCGCGCCTGCTGTCGCAATTCATTCACGGCATCAAACACCTGCCGGTGTCGTGGACACCGCCGGGTTCCTAGCCCCAATTCGGAAGGCACACCGCCCATGACGTTTCCCGGTCCGGACGTGCTGGCGGCGCGCCAGAAACTCGTGCTCGACCACTTCCACGACGAGGTCCGCCAGGACTGGGACGACGTGTTGGCGACGTTCCCGCACCCGCATTACGAGCTGATTCCGCAGCTGGTCGTTCACGACGGGCACGACGCCGTGCGGGCCTACTACGACTACACGCGCACCGCGTTCCCGGATCAGGACCACGAGATCATCGCCCTGCGGCACAGCGCAGACGCGGTGATCGTCGAGTTCTGGTTGATGGGCACGCACAAAGGTTTCCTGGGCAAGGTGCCGCCCACCGGCAGCCGGTTCCGGGTGCGGATGACCGCCTACTTCCTCTTTGACGAATCGGAAACGCTTGTCTGCGAACGCATTTACTTCGACACGTTGACCATGATCAAGCAGTTGCTGGGCGGCCTGGACCTGAAGAAGCCGGCGAACTGGCTGCTGGCCCTGCGCGCGGTGCGGGGATTGCTGTCCATGTCCTCAGAACCGCCCGACCCGGCACTGACCCACACCGTGCCGCCGGCGTTCACCCAAGCGGGGCCCTAGTCGGCCAGTGTGTCGCCGACCTTCCGCCGGTCGATCTGAGCCGGGTGACCGTCACCGTGGTCGATTGCGCCGCAGCGCATTTGGCCGAGGTCTACCTGCGCGCACCGATGGCCGTCGACACCGCGATCGCGGGTGTGGCCGCCAACGGTCAACCGCTGACCGGCTCGGCGCACCGTTAGGACGGCCAGGACGCACCGAGCTGATCGGCGAGGTCCAGGAAATCCGACGCATTGATGTCGAACTCGTCGGAGTAGGTGACGTCGGCGTCGCCGTCGGGCCCGAACTCCAGCGGCCGCGCGACGAACGCCGTGCGGAAGCCCAGCTGGGCCGCCGCGCGGATGTCGTACTTGTGGCTGGCCACCATCATGATGTCGGCGGGAGCCAAACCCAGGTAGGTGGCGGCCATCCGGTAGATCGCCGGGTCGGGCTTGAACACGCCGGCCATCTCCGCGGCGAAGATCGCATCCCAGGGCAGCCGCGCCCGCTTGGAAATGTTGATGACCGCGGACACGTCGGCGTTGGACAGGGTGGCCAACGTGAACTCGTCTTTCAGCCAGGACAGCCCGAGCGGCACGTCGGGCCACGGCTCTAGGCGCTGCCAGGCCCGGGTGAGTTCCTCACGCTCGGCGTCGGAAAAGCCGGTGACGCCACTCTGGTCGAGCAAAGTTTCCAGCGCGTCGCGATACACCGAGTGCACCGACACCCATCCGTCGTGGCGACTCTGGGCGGCGGTCAGCGCGTCGAAGTACCCTGCGCGCCAACGCCGAACCAGATCGGGCCAGTCGGTGTCCGGGTGGCGTCCCGCGCTGATGCGTTGCGCCTCGCCGCAGACCGTGGAGAAGAAATCCGTCGCCGTGCCTTGCACGTCGAACAACAGCGCTTTGACCACAGCACCATCATGCAGGCTTGGCGTTCAAGAACGCGACGATCCCCGCCGTGACGGCCGTCGCATACTCGGCCCGACCATCCGCGCTTTCCATCCGGGCGGCCTCGCCGGGGTTGCGCATGTTGCCCAGCTCGACGAGCACCGCCGGGTATTGGGCCAGGTTCAACCCGGCCAGGTCGTCGCGGCCGTACAGCCCATCCGACCCGACATAAGTCGACGGGTGAAACCCGGCCTGCACCAACGCGTCCCGCATCGCATGAGCCAGCTGCACGGCCGGGACGGCCTGTACCTCGTTCAGCGGCGGGTTGGCGTAGTTGACGTGGAATCCGCTGCCCGACGCGGGGCCGCCGTCGGCGTGGACGCTCACGATCGCATCGGGATGCATGGCATTCGCCTGAGCGGCGCGCTGGTCGATGCAGGGTCCGACGGAGTTGTCGTCGGCGCGGGAGAGCACCGTGCGCACGCCCATTTGCCCCAGCGATTCACGGACCAGCCCGACGACGGCCCAGTTGAACGCATGCTCGGGATAGCCGTCGTTGGTTGCGGCGCCCGATGTTTGGCACGGTTTGCTGCCGCCGCGCCCGTTGGGGACCGGTTGGTTGATGGAGGCATCGTTGACGGCGTTGTGCCCCGGGTCGAGGAATACCGACGAACCCGCCAGGCCGGCCGACGCGCGCGGGGCGCAGAACGCCGCGCCGCCCAGCAGCACCGGCGCGATGCCGGCGATTTTCAGGACGTCTCGCCGCGGCACGCCGGGCACATCGCTCACCCCGCGATGGTAGGCACCACCCGTTTGGGTGCCCCAGGGGCGGGTATGGCTTCGCGGCAACGGAGGGAGCACGAATGAGTTATCTCAGTGCGGCGAAAGACCAGGCGCTGGGCATCGCGAACAAGGTGATGAACCACCTGCCCCGCCATGACAAGGCCCAGACCGTAACGATCGCCTGCCCGGTGGAGCGGGTCGAGCAGTTCTGGCGCGACCCCGACCAACTGTCGAGAGTGCTGGGCGACATCGGCGACGTCACGGCCGTCGCGCCCGATCGCTATCAATGGCGCCTGCGCATCGGACCCGAGGCGACCTGGGAGTCGAAGCTGATTCCGCAACCGGAGGGAGTCCAATTCGTCGGTACCGCCGACGACAACTCGCTGATCGTCAGCTATCGCCCCGCACCGCACGACCTGGGCACCGAGGTCACGTTGCACGCCAAGACACCGGTGCCCGGCCTGTTGTCGGGCGCCGTCGCGTACAAGCTTCTCTATCGGCTGCGCGCGCTGCTGCAGACCGGCGAGCTGCCCACCCTGCGGTCCAATCCCAGCGCGCGGGCTTCCGCGCGGTAATCGAAAGGCCACCCATGCGCGCACTGTGCTGGAACGGCGTCAACGACCTGTCCGTGGAGACGGTCGACGACCCGAAAATCCTGAATCCCCACGACGTGATCGTCGAAGTCAAGCTCACCACCACCTGCGGGTCCGACCTGCACTTCATCGACGGCTACCTGCCCGGCATGCGCGAAGGCGACGTCTTCGGCCATGAGTTCATGGGAATCGTCGCCGAGACCGGCGCCGAGGTTCGCGACACCAAGGCCGGCGACCGCGTGGTGGTGCCGTCGTTCATCGCCTGCAACCACTGCTGGTACTGCGAGCACGAGTTGTTCTCGTGCTGCGACACCACCAATCCCAACGCGGAATTGCAGCAGCCGCTGCTCGGCTATCCCTCCGGTGGCATCTATGGCTACACCCACCCGTTCGGCGGCTACGCCGGGTCGCACGCACAGTACGTGCGGGTGCCGTTCGGGGACGCCAATTGCTTTGCCATCAAAAACGACATCACCGACGAGCAGGCGCTATTCCTTTCCGACGCGGCGCCCACCGGCTTCATGGGCGCCGACTTCTGCGACATCGCCGGCGGCGACACGGTCGCGGTCTGGGGTGCAGGCGGTGTAGGGCTGATGGCTGCCCGCAGCGCGTTGCTGCTCGGCGCCGAACGCGCCATCGTCGTCGATCGGATACCGGAACGATTGGCGTTGGCGCGCAACGAATTCGATTTGGAGACAATCGATTACACCGCGGTCGACAGCGTACACGAAACGCTTCGCGAGATGACCGGCGGCCGCGGCCCGGATGCGTGCATCGATGCGGTCGGCATGGAGGGCCACGGCACCGGGGTCCAGCAGCTCTACGACAAAGCCAAGCAGCTGCTGCGCATGCAGACCGACCGCGCCAACGCGCTGCGGCAGGCAATCCTCGCGTGCCGCAAGGGCGGCGTGGTGTCGGTACTCGGGGTGTACGGGCTGACCGACAAGTTCCCGATGGCTGTGCTGACCAATAAGGGCCTCACCCTGAAAACCGCTCAGCAGCACGGCCAGCGCTACATCGACCGGCTGTTCGACTACGTCGAGCAGGGCGACCTCGATCCCGCCAAGCTGATCACCCACGATCTTGCGCTGGAGGACGGCGTGCGTGCCTACGACCTGTTCAAGAGCAAGAAGGACAACTGCATCCGGGTGGCGCTGCGCCCATGACGGCACAACCGCCGAACCCTGACCCGGACCGCACACCGGACCTCGAGGCCGGCGGCGGCGTCTCGCCGGGGAGCACCCCGCCGGCCGCGGCCCAGACGTCGGGCGGCGCCGAACCGCAGCCGTCCAGCCGGGGGCGGCTCACCCCCACCGGGATAGTCACGCTGGTTGCTGTTGTCGTCTTCTTCCTGCTCTTCCTCACGACGGCAGTCGTCCTCATCATGAAAATTTTCGGGGCCACGGGATGACCCGAGACCCACTCGTATCGGAGGTGGCACATGCCCGTCAGCGCTGACGACGTCCGTCGGCTGCTCGCATCCCAAGACCCGGATGCGGCACTGGTGTTGATCGAAGGCCGTGTCGCAGTCGTCACGCCGGCCGAACTCGACGGCCCGGATTACCGCGGCGCCCTGCAGATCATGCGCCGCGAAGATTTGCTGCGGCAGGCGGGTGGCGCGAGATTGTCGGAGGACGAACTCGCCCAACAAGCCGAAGATGTCAACACTGCGGTGCGTAACTTGGGTGGCTGACCCATCGAGGCGACAACGCGAGTTTTCAGACACTCGGCCCAGGAACAGCTTTCATCCCGATCGCCCACCGCGCGCGGCCCGCACCCGCCTGCTATCCTCTGGGGCAAGCCGATGGATTTGCAAAGCACGACGTCGGGACCGGCTAGCAGACCTTCGGCATCGACCGGGGACATGGCCAAACAAGACCAGTCGCACTACTGCGTGTCGGCTTTGTGGTCTTTGGCAAACGGTGGTCAACTGGTCAGGGAACTCAAAGGTTTGGGATAGGCACCGATGGGCATTTACAGCGGCATGATCGCCGGAAACATCATTCGAATCGTTGGCCCCGTGGCTGTGGCCGTGTTGGGCCTTGGCACTAGTTCCCTTGTCTCCCCTACGGCTTCGGCTCAGCCGTGTCCCGATGCTCAAGTGGTGTTCGCCCGCGGCACCGGCGAGCCCGAGGGCGTCGGCCCCACCGGGCAGGCATTCATCGACAACCTGCGCGGGCGTGAAGCTGGAAAGTCTGTCGACGTCTATGCGGTCAACTACCCCGCGAGCAACGAGTGGAACACCGGCCTGGACGGCATCCGCGACGCCGGCGCCCACATCGTGTCGATGGCCAACGAGTGCCCCAAGACCAAGATGGTGCTCGGCGGGTTTTCCCAAGGCGCGGCCGTGATGGGCTTCGTCACCTCCGCGCAGGTGCCCGACGGCGTCGACCCCGCCACCGTGCCGAAACCGCTGGCGCCCGAAATCGCCGACCATGTCGCCGCGGTCGTGCTGTTCGGAACGCCGAATGTGCGGGCCATGAACTTTCTCGGTGAGCCCCCGGTGGTGATCGGGCCGACGTATCAGGCCAAGACCATCAAGGTGTGCGCCACCGACGATCCGGTGTGCTCGGACGGCATGAACTTCGCCGCGCACAACACCTACGCCGACGGCGGCGCATACATCGACAAGGGCGCCGCCTTCGCCGCCGCGCGGCTCGACGGTGCGGCTCCGGCCGGCCCGGCCCCCGCGCCGCCGCCACCGACCCCGACTGGCTTCGGCGACTGAGCCGCAGGGCGTCACCTGGGTATGGTCGGCAGCCGGGCGGTTTCGTCGAGGTCGACGTCGAGCGCGTTGAGCATTAGCGCCAGGCCGGCGTAGCGGCCGATCACCATCAGCACCTCGACGGTGGCCTCCGGCCCGAGCGCCTGGTGCACCTGGTCGAACAGTGCGTCCGCCACGGTGCGGGTGCTGACCAGTTCGGTGGTCAGGCGCAGGATCGCGAGCTCGGTCGGGTCGAATTGGGCTGTCTCCCAATCGCCGTCGCTGAGGACGGCTTGGATCTCGGCGGGTTCCAGGCCCGCCGTGCGCGCGATGTCGCGGTGCTGGCCGAGTTCGTAGGCGCAGTCCATCACCGCGGCGGTGCGCAGCGTGACCAGTTCGCGCAGCCGGCGGGTCAACACTGGGCTGGTCAGGGCGTCGCGGCCGGCCAGCATCCAGCCGGTGAACACTTTGTCGGCGTTGGCCAGGGTGCGGTAGACGTTGAGATTGCCGCGCTCCTCGGTCAATTGGCGGGCCTGCTCGGTCATGTCCTCGGGCCGCCGATACGGGATCCGCGTCATCGGCGTTGTCCTTCGTTCGTCGAGCGGGCTGGGCCGTCGATGTCCAGATCCGCCGCGTTGAGCACCAGGGCCAGGCCGTAGTAGCAGCTGACGAGCATCAGCAGTTCGGTCAGCGCCTCGTCGCCGAAGATTTTCCGGGCGGCGGCGACGGACTGGGGCCGCAGCCGGCGGGTGGTGCACAGCTCATCGACGACGTCGAGGGCCGCGCGTTCTTTCCGGTCGAAGCCCGCAAACTCGCCGGTGGCCAAGGCATCGAGCTCCTGGTCGGTGAGCCCGACGGCGCGCCCCAGCGGCAGATGTTGGGCCAGCTCGTATTCCGAGCCCTGCAGGTGCGCGACGCGCAGCACGATGGCTTCCCGCAGCCGGGTGTCGAAGGTCGGGCTGGCGTAGAGCTCGTCGAGCATGCGGGTCCAGCCGGGAAAGACGTTGGGCGCGTTGAGGAGTAGCCGAAAGACGTTGAGGTTGCCGCGGCGTGCGGCCCACTCGCGGATGGATTCGGGCTGCTGTTCCAGGTCGGCCAGCCGAACGCGTGTCATGGTCGCCATCCTGTCATGTGGCCGCGAGGGTGAATGTCCAGTCCAAGGTGACGAACGGTTCGTCGACGGTGGTTCCGTCCGGGGCGGTGCCCGGTTCGTGGCGCACGAAGTCGGCCTGCAGCGAGGCCTGGTCGGCGAACACGGCGTCGCGCCCGATGTAGGGGTCGTCCTTGAGGAACAGCTGGGTGATCAGCGGATGGTAGCCGTCGGCGTGGAACCAGAAGTGCACGTGCTGGGGCCGCATCACCGAGCGGTTGGCGGCGCGCATGATTTCTCCGCACGGTCCGTCGGTGGGCACCGGGTAGTAACGCGGGGTGATCGAGCGGTACCAGAAGCGACCGTCCTGGTCGGTGGTGAGCAGCGCGCGCATGGCGAACTCGCCGTGCAGCTGTTCGGTCAGCTGGACGTCGTAGTAGCCGGTGCCGTCGCTGTGCCAGGTATCGACGTGCGCCCCCGCGATCGGGTCGCCGTGGTCGTTGACCACGCGGCCGGTGACGAACATCGGTGTGCCGGCGACGCCGTTGGAGATGTCGGCGCCGTTGGGGGCAGTCGGGCGGCCCTCGACGTAGAAGGGGCCGAGCAGCGCGGAGTCGGTGGCCGAGCCGCCGGGATTCTCGTGCATGGCGTCCAGCAGCATGGACAGGCCGAGGATGTCGGAGAGCAGCACCACCTCCTGGCGGGTGGGGCTGGAGATCTTGCCGAGCCGCTCGATGAAATCCATTGCGGCGAACCACTCGTCGCCGGTCAGCCGCACTTCGCGGGCAAAGTCGTGCAGGTGTTGCACCAGGCTTTGCAACAGTTGGCGGAAGCGTTGGTCGGTGGCGGTGTCGAAAGTCTTCTGCACCACCTCGGTGATGGTGTCCTCGGTTAGGTTGGACGACATGGTTACGCCTTTCCGGGGTTGATCACGACGCGGCCGGCGATGTTTGCTGCGACCGCACGGTAGGCTTTTTGGGATGCGCTCAGCGGGTAGCCGGCGGCGATCGGCAGTGGTTTGAATTCGCCGGACTCGAAGTAGGGCAACATCTTTCGCAGCCTGTGCGCGGAGTCGGTCACGCTGAGTTTCGCGCTGTCGACGCCGAGGATGCGGGTTTCGTTGCGATACAGGTCCTGGATGTCGACGCCGACGGTGCGGGTGCCGACGGCGCTGATGACGACCAGCCGGCCGCGACGGGCGAGCGCGGCGAGTGCCGCCGCGGTGGTGACGCCACCGACCGCGTCGTAGACGACCTCGACGCCGTTGCCACCGGTGAGTCGTCGGATCTCAGTTGGGGTGTCGGGGCCCAAGGCCACGTACTCATCGATCGATTCGGCTGCAGGGGTGTCGGGCTCGGGTTTGCGGCGGCCGACCCCGATGACTCGGGCGCCGAGCGCGCGGCCGATCTGCGCGAGGGCGCCGCCCACTCCCCCGGAGATGCCGAACACGGCGACGGTCTCGCCCTCGGTGAGCTGGGCGGTTTCGACCGCGCCGTACCAGGCGGTGACGAAGTTGACCCCGACGGCGGCGGCGTCGTCGAAGCTGAGCCGTTGCGGTTTGCGGGCGAGCGCGTCGACCGGCACCGTCATGAGTTCGGCGTGCGAGCCGTCACGGGTGAAGCCCACGTCGCCGCCGGTCCCCCACACCTCGGCGCCCGCCCACTCGGGTGGGCCGCCGATAACCACACCGGCGAAGTCTCGTCCAGGGATGCGCGGCAGGACCGTCCAGTCCATCTGGCCCGCAATATTTTTGACGTCGGAGGGGTTGATCGAGGCCGCCTCGACCCGGATGACCGCTTCGTCCGCGGTTGGCTGCGGGTCGGGCAGCTCGGCGACGCGCAGCACGTCGGGGCCGCCGAACTCGGTGAATCGTAGGGCTTGCATGGTTCAAGCAAACACCCGAGTACCCATCTAGTCCAACGCTGAAGTTCGATCGAAACGATCTTCGTTTGCGATAGATTCGTCGGGTGGAGTTGCGGCAGCTGGAGTACTTCGTCGCGGTGGCCGCGGACCTGAATTTCTCGCGGGCCGCGCAGCGCATCCACGTCGTGCAGTCCGCGCTGTCGGCGTCGGTGGCTCGGCTGGAAAAGGAGCTCGGCGTCGCGCTGTTCGACCGGTCCAAGCGCCAGATTGTGCTGACCCCGCCCGGCCAGGTCTTTCTGCAGCACGCGCGCGACGTCATCCACACCGCGCAGCGCGCGCGGGCCTCGGTGGCCGATTACCGCGATCAGCTGACCGGCACCGTCACGCTGGGCACGCTGATGTCGTGGGGCGGGCTGAATCTGGCGGCCGTGCTCGAGGAGTTCCGTCGCGTGCACCCGCTGGTGACCGTGCAGCTGCGGCAAAGCCCGACCGGATCGGTCGGCCATTTGGAGGCCATCGCCGACGGCAAGATGGACCTGGCGCTGGTGTCGCTGCCCTCGTCGCCGTCGCGGCTGGTCGTAGTGCGCGAGCTGATGCACGAGCCCATGGTCTTCGTCTGCGAGGCGAGCCATCCGTTGGCGCGTCATCGCCACGTGCGGTTGGCCGACCTCGACGGGCAGGACTTCATCCAGTTCCCGCGCGGGTGGGGCATCCGGCAGCGCCTCGACGCGGGATTCGCCGAGGCCGGGGTGCGGCCGGTCAGCGCGTATGAGGTCGCCGACTACGCGATTGCCGCCGAGTTGATGCGGCATCGTCTGGCGGCGACGGTGCTGCCGATCAACGCCGCCAAGCGGTTTCCCGATCTGCGCGCCGTTGCGTTGAGCCCGCCGATGACGTGGACGCTGTATTTGGCGTCGGCGGAGTCCCAGACCGGTGCCGTGCGGGCGCTGGTCGAGACGATCACGCGCTACGTCGAGGGCTGAGCGCGCTCTTCGGCAAACGTCTGCACGACCCGATCCCGTCACTGATAATGACCAGGATAGTGAAGGGAAAGAGTGCGGTAGGGTCGCTCGTCGGCAGGACGTTCGGCAAATACGAAATCAGGCGCCTGCTCGGCACGGGCGGGATGGGTGACGTCTACGAGGCCTACGACGCTGACAAGGGTCGCATCGTCACATTGAAACTCCTCAAGGAGCAGTACGCGCAAGACGGGGCATTCCGCGCGCGGTTTCTGCGCGAGTCGCGTGCCGCGGCCGTGCTTCAGGAGCCACACGTCATCCCGATCCACGATTGGGGCGAGATCGAAGGCATCCTCTATATCGATATGCGTCTGCTCCAGGGCGAGACGTTGCACGACCGACTCAAACGACAGCCGCTCGATCCCGAGCGATGCGGCGGCGATCACCCAGCAGATCGCCACCGCCTTGGACGGGCCCGCTGACGTGGTGTCGAAGTCAGGGATTTGATCGCGACCACTGCGCCGCCAATCGGATGGTTACTGTGCCGGTGCCGCCAGCGATCTGCGTCGGGCTCCATCGTCAAATTCGGCGCCGAGTTGGCTCACGTTAGTGCGCACGTCGGCGCGGATGGCGGTGGGCGTGTTGCCGAGGTCGCCGGGCTGGCGGGCCGGTGGTGCGCGGCTGGTTGTCAGCGCTGAATTTCACGATGCGGTTGCCGCGCGTATCGCTTACGAATGCTTCTATGCCCCAACGCATTTGGACATCGATACGATGATGCTTCACCGGGCTAGTTGGTTGGTGGTGGTTGGGGTTGGAAGGGTTCATACCACCACCAGTTGGCGCGTTCGCCGGTGGGCCCGGGACAGGGTGGGACCGCGGGTGGAGGTTGGGTGGGTGGACGCGCGAGGGATCCTGGGCGGAGTGCTCGCCCGGAGTTGTCGGTGATGGTGAGCTTGTCGGCGGGTCCGGTGAGGGTGATCAGGCCGCGGTGGTGTGCCCGGTGGTGATACGGGCAGACCAGGACCAGGTTGGCCAACTCGGTGGGCCCGCCGTCTTCCCAGTGGCGCAGGTGGTGGGCGTGCAGCCCGCGGGTGGCGCCGCAGCCGGGCACCACGCAGGTGCGGTCGCGGTGCTCCAGGGCGCGGCGCAGCCGCCGGTTGATCACCCGGGTGCTGCGCCCGGCGCCGATGACCTGCCCGTCGCGTTCCAGCCACACCTCACCGGTGGCATCACAGCTGAGGTATTGGCGTTCGGCCTCAGAGAGCAGTGGACCCAGATGCAACGCCGCCGCACGCTGCGCGGCATTGACGTGGACCACTACCGTGGTGTGCTGTCCATGGGGCCGGCGGGCCGCCTCAACGTCCCACCCGGTTTCGACCAGGCGCATAAACGCCTCGACGGTGCCCGGCAGCGGCGGCACCTGAGCGCAGGAATGCGCGCCATTGTCGTGGTCGTGTTTCCACTCGCCGATCAGCGCATCACGATGCGCCGCCAGTGCCGCCTCGAACGTCGCCGCATCCAGATGCGGCAGGGTGATCCGCCAACAGCTGAACTGTTCGGTGCAGGTGTGGGTAATCGAGGCCTGCGGGCCCGGCCGGGACTCGGGTTCGGGTCGCGGTTCCAGCTTGACCGCCGTCCGCAACTGATTAACCGTCGCGACCGCGGCCAGCTCCGCATAGTGTTCATCGGAACCCGCACCCGCGCGCGCCGCGATCACCCCGACCTGATCCAGCGACAACCGGCCCTCCCGCATCCCCGCCACGCAGCGCGGAAACTCCGCCAGCCGGTGCGCCACCGCGGCGATCGTGTGGGCATTCGCCGACGACGACCCCGTCTTCCAGGCCATCAACGCCGCCACCGACCGCGCCCCGGTCACACCGCACAGCTCGTCGCGCTCGATCTCCGCGGCGATCTCCACCATGCGCCCATCAATCGCATTCCGCTGACCGGTCAACTCCGCCAACTCCTCAAACAACACCTCAAGGCGCCCGACAGGGCTAAGCGTGTCGGGGGAAGACGACGCGGTCAAAGACATAACCCCATCATCGCAACTAGGTACGACAAGTTTCGGCGCCCAAATCCGTTGCGGGGAGTGGCCGTCATCAACTGCCGACAGATGCTCGACCCCCAGTCTTCACGGTGCGCACGTTGGCCATCCGCCGCAACCACCGCCAACCCCAGATCTCAGCCAAGTCAGGTCATACCACTCAGCCCGCTGCTGTCGTGGACTGTGTATCTGGCCGCCGCGGAGTCCCAAACCGGCGGCACCGTCAAAGCGCTCTTAGACACGATCGCGCGTTATGTCGATGACTGAATTTCAGTGTGCTGCATGGGATCTGCGCCGAGCACCATCATCGAAGTCGGCGCCGAGGGCTGCGTAGGGCGCCACCATATTTCGGTGTCGGGCGGGCGCGGTCGACCTCACTGAGCATTGCGAGGCGGTCCGGGTCCGTGTTGTCGGCCAGGTCGGCGAGCTTGACTTCCCGGGCCGTGGGGTGCGCGTGGATGCGTTGGTAGTAGGTCGCGGACGGCTGATCGTCTCGGCGGGTGAGCTGCTCGATCGCGTCGATCGCCGGCTGCGGAATGCCGCGGTCCTTCAGTTCCGCCGCGTCGATGCCGGTGTCCTCGATGACGTCGTGCAGCAACGCCGCCACGACGGCGTCGGTGTTGGCCGGATCCACGTAGGACGCCCCCGGCGGACGTGCCCGACATAAGGCATGCCGGCCTTATCCACCTGTCCCGCACGCGCTTCCGCCGGGATCGCGTCTGCGGTAGCGATAGGGTCCAAGGCTGCTTCCTTCGAAAATCTCTGGTGGGTGAGCTCCGACACCAAGTTTCGCGAAATCGATGCTCATATGACTGTGGCCTGTCTACGCTGCGCCACGTCTCATTCAATCGAGCAAGGGCTTCAGATGTTTCGTGCGTTCGTAGGAGCAGCGGCGGTCGCCGCGATCATCGGTCTGTCAGGTACCGGGGGCGCCTATCTCGTAGACCGGCTGGGTGAGCTACCGAGATCGCCGGTCCCGTTGAGTCAATGCCCGCCTGGCTACTACACAAATAGCTCCGGGAATCGTGTCGAAAGCCCGGATCAGAACCCGTCCAACGCGACGGCCGTCTGCTGTGACGGCAGCACCTCCCACAGCCAGCACAGAAGCGGTACCTGCTCACGGCCACCTACACCGGAAACCAAACCGGCAACGTTAGCTATGGGATCACAGTCAAATTCGTAGGGTTAGACAACCGTACCTACGACGACAGCTGCGGAGTTATCCCCAATCCGCTAAACGATATCGGCGACTTGTACAAAGGTGGAGTTGCGAACGGGAACAGGTGCGTGACGGTGCCCGCCGGCGCACATGGGCTGTGGACTGTGTCTGCTGGTTTTGGAGGCAAGCCGGTCTTCTTTATCGCCCAGTAGAGCCGCTATAGGTACTCCCACATTTCGCCTCATGCGCTGGCTTTCCCAACGGCCCGAGCTGTCGATGGCCGACGGCGTCGACCGTTATGACCCCACAACGGCTTTCGCTCAACTGCGATTTAATCGTGTTGCCCTTCGCCCGCAGCCGCGACGTCACTCAAGGCAGTCAGTATCAGCTGCACCTACGGCCTCGGCGGTAACGCCGCGAGCCACTCATCCGTCACTAGCTCGATCAGCTGCCCGTCTGGATCACGGATCATGGCCATGGCGTCGGACACCGCCGCCTCGACGACGGAGCCGCCGTTGTCCGCAACGCGCGCCAACACGGCACGGAGATCAGACACGGACAGCGAAATGTGGGTCAGCCCTGTCTCATCCATGGCACGCTGTGCGCCGGCGTGCACCGACCGTAATGAGTAGTCGATCAGCTCCAGCACGAAACGGTCCCGAACCAAGTACGTCGCCTTCACCCCGAGTGGTTCGGGAAGCTGGACCACTTGCGCGGTGAGATCGTCGGGTGGCTCGAGCTCCCACCAGAATTGGAAGCCGAGCACCTCCTCGTAGAAGCGCCGCGACCGCGCGGTATCTCGCACGCACAGGCCGACGTGGTTGAAGACCGTTCGGTAATCGCTCATCGCTCCCACTTCTGTTGGCCGTCCAGAAGCTTAATAATGCAAAGATAGTGACAAAGCAATCGCCCCGCCCTGACGTCGCCGAAGACGCGATCGTCGACTTCGACCACCACTGTGACGCCTTCAACGAAAACCACGAGCCACCCTCAGACAAAAATGCCCGTCGCCTGGAACACCAACTACGGCGGATTCTGGCACCTCAGCAGCTACGACGCGGTCAGCCAAGCAGCCCGCGACGACGCCACCTTCTCCCACCGGTACCAGCCCAACTCAACAGACGGCGTGGACTACAAGGCGAAATGGGCGTCCCGCGCCCGGAAGGTCAACCGGCACTGGGCATCGGCGAGGTGGACGGCGACTACCACCTCGCCCTGCGACACGCGCTGGCCCCGTTCTTCTCCCCCGGCGCCGTCGAGAGACTCAAACCCTTCATGGAGGACAAGGCACACGAGTTCCTCGACCGCCACATCGACCAGGGCACAATGGATCTCGCCCTCGACTACGCCAGCCCGGTCCCGGCCATCCTCACCATGAGGCTGATGGGTCTACCGCTCGACAACTGGCATCTCTACGCCGGCATGTTCCACAACGTCAGGGCCGTCCCGCAAGACAGCCCCGAATACGCCGACGCCATCGCCAAAGTCCCGGCCATGATGGAGGAAGTCCTCCAACACGCCGCACAACGGCGGGCCGATCAAAGCGAAGACCTGACCAGCTTCCTCATCCAATTCGAGTTCGAGGGCAAAGCCTCACCGATCCCGACGAAGTCGTCCTGGACCGAACACTCAACCGCCACTTGGCCTTCGGACTTGGACCCCACCGATGCATCGGCTCGCACCTGGCGCGGCTGATGTCACAGGTGATGGTCAAGGCGGTCCTCGACCGCATCCCCGACTACGAAGTCACCGACGGTTCCTACCACTATCTCGGCAACCCGAGCATGACTGGGCTGAGCAAGCTGCCGGTCACGTCACACCGAGGAGCTAAACCACCGCCAGCACCGGCCAGCGGCCGCGCACACCCCGAAGCTCATGGCTGCCGAGGCTCTTGAACGAGATCCGCGATCCCAGCACCAGCGGCGGAATCACCCCGGACACCAGGACCTCCCCCGGCCCGGCCAGCCCCATGATGCGCGCCGCGACATGCACCGCGATGCCGTGCACGTCGCGGTCGGTCATTTCCACCTCACCGGTGTGCAAGCCGGCCCGGATGTCGATGCCGAGGTCTTGCACCGAGTCACGAATTGCGCACGCGCAGTTGATCGCTCGCGCCGGGCCGTCGAAGGTGGCCAGCGCCCCGTCGCCGGTGAACTTGACGACGTCCCCCCGCGCGCTGGCGACATGCTTTCGCACGATCTCGTTGTGCGCGTTCAGCGCCACCGCCCACGCGTCATCGCCGACCGCGGCGGCCCGCTCGGTCGATCCGACGATGTCGGTGAACAACACCGTCGACAGCACCCGGTTGGTCGTCGGAGCCGCGCGCCCACCGGTGATGAACGATTCGATCTCGTCGAGCACCGTGTCGGCATCGCCGGCGAACCACACGTCGTCTTGTCCGTCGAGTTCCACCAACCGCGCCTGCGCAATGTGCTCGGCCAGGTAGCGACCGTGGCCGACGCGCACGTGCCGGCTATCGCGGCGGTGCAGCAACAGCGTCGGCGCCTGGATGCTTTCCACCGCGGGCCGCACATCGGTGCGCAGGAACAGATCGAAGATCTCCTTGAAGTAGCCGGGGCCGCCGACCAGCCGCTCGCCGCGCGCCCACCACCGGCGCTTGCCGGCATCGTTGGCCCAACTGGGCGCCAAGTTATCGGTCACCGGGCCCCGGCCGACGCTGTCGCCGAACGAGTCGACATACCGGCTGAACGCCGGCTCGGGCATGCCATGCGGATAGTCGGGGGCCCGCAGAAACCGCGGATAGCCGCTCGCCAGCACCAGCGACCGCACCCGGCCCGGATGAGCCGCGGCCAACAGCATGACCGGCAACGTCGACTCCGACATCCCGAACACCGACGCACAGTCGAAGCCGACGGCGTCCAGCACCGCGACCAGCCCATCGGTCCACGCCTGCATCGCCGGACGGTCGTGGATCGGCACCGCATCCGAACTGCCCACCCCCAGCAGGTCGGTGATGACCAACCGGCTGAACGACCCCAGCCGACGCAGATGACCGGCGACCGTCGGCTCGTCCCACAACAGGTCGATCGGGAATGTCCCGGACGGGACGAACAATAGATTCGGACCGGTATCGCCCACGACCTGGTACGCGAGGTGGACATCGCCATCCTTCGCGTACAGGGTCTCGGGCACGGTCGCCATGCCAGAAAGCATGCCATTGTCGGTCGGCAGGGCACTTGACCAGCAATCAGCGGAGGTCCACTGTCGGAGACATGAACGACCCCGTCACGACGCTGGACGACCTCAAGAACGACCTGGCGGGCCGGCATAAATGGACACCGAGCAGCGGTGCCACTGTCGACCCCGCCATCGTCGACGCCGACATGTCGGCCCTGGACCGCGACGGCTACCTCATCTGGGAGAACCTGCTCAGCGCGAACGACTGCCGGCAGATCCGCGAGGCCGTCGGCCCAGAACTAGGGCACACGGGGCGCAACTCCTTCGAAGGCCGACGCACCCAGCGCATCTACAGCGTGCTCAGCCGGACCCGCGCCTGCGACCGGCTCGCCGATCATCCACGCGTGCTGGCGGTGCTGGACCGGCTGCTGATGCCCAACTACCTGCTCTCGGCGCTGCAGGCCATCAACATCCAGCCCGGCGAGTCCGCCCAACTGCTGCACCACGACGACGGCTTCTACCCGATCCCGCGGCCCCGCGCGCCGCTGGCCGCCGCGACCATCTGGGCGATCGACGACTTCACGTCCGACAACGGGTCGACGGTCGTCTACCCCGGCAGCCACCGCTGGCCCGCGCGCCCGCCCGGACCCGACGACCCGTGCACACCGGTCGTGATGCCCACCGGCTCGTGCGTCCTCTTCGTCGGCACGTTGTGGCACGGCGGCGGCGCCAACACCACCGACCGCGCCCGCCTGGCCGTCACTGCGCAGTACTGCCAACCGTGGCTGCGCCCGATGGAGGCCTTCACGCTGTCCATCCCCCGCGACGTCGCGCGCACACTGTCCCCCGACATCCAGCGGATGATCGGCTACAGCATCCATCCGCCGTTCGTCGGCGCGGTCGACGGCCTGCATCCGTTGCGGCTGCTCGAACAGCCGTAACGCGTTGCGCTAGAAAAGCTTAGGGACGCATTCGCCGGTTCACTTCAGATCAGCGAGCGCCTGACGGGCAGCTTCCAGCTCGGCTTCAAGGGCGGCGACCTTAGCGGCCTGCTGGGCGCGGGCCTCTTCGATGACCTGATCGATCGGGACGGAGAGATCCTCGTGCAGTTCCTTGGCCGCACGGGAGACGGCGGCGGCGGCAACAGCGAGGTCACGAGCCAGGTAGCTGCTGCCTTGCTTGAGCTCGGCGCGCCACTCACCGTCGGCGGTGCCGGTGACGGTGAGGGTCAACTCGAGAGTCTTGCTCTTCTTACCGGACGTCTTCTTCGCCGGAGCCTTCTTCGGCGTCTCC
The DNA here is from genome assembly GCF_010727605.1 of Mycobacterium simiae. Lineage (NCBI taxonomy): Bacteria > Bacillati > Actinomycetota > Actinomycetes > Mycobacteriales > Mycobacteriaceae > Mycobacterium > Mycobacterium simiae. The sequence continues at coordinate 4,780,356 of NZ_AP022568.1, read as the reverse complement.
GCGGCGGCGGGTGCGTCGGACGCCGGCGGGCTCTCGGGCGAGGGCTGCGCGGAGGGAAAAGCTGGAACTTCCGGAGTGTCGAGGTCGGCGGACGGCGGCGCGGCTGGCAGAGTGTCAACGGTCATGTTTGCGGCGATCTCCTTCTGAACGTCGCCCGCGGTCCGCGGGCTGGCTCTCGGCACCATTAGAACATACGTTCGACGCTCCGGACAAATCGCCACGCGCGGCCCTCCTCCGTCGTCTATGTGAAAGACGGTGCGCGAGAAGAATTTACGACGCGGTCGCGTACTGCAGCACCGGCTCCGAGGAATCGACGTGACTGCCGCTGAGGATGCGCAGCCGATGTGGGCGGACCTCGTAGCGCACGCCATCCACCGGGTTGGTGACGTCGAACCCGTCGGCGACGGGCTCGGCGCTTGAGAGCTCGATGTGGGCGCCATCGCGAATTCGCTCTCCGCGGTAATAGTAAGCACCGCTGAGGTTTTGACACACCACTGCCAGCGACTGGGCGGTCCGCACCACCGCGGCCGGCGGATTGCCGGGGTCGCATCGGGCCGTCTCACCGACGAAACCCAACCCGTCGGCACCCTGCACCGGCTCGGACAGCGTCGGCGTCTTCGGTGGCGGGGCCGCGGGAGCCGACGGCGCTGCCGTCGGCGTCGGAGGCGGCGCACCACCGCTGCCGCCGAACACCGAGGCGACCGCCAACACCAGGCCGGCGATCAACACCGCCACCGAGGCCGCACCCAACACGGCCGGGCCGGGAAACACCCGGCGCCGCACCGTTACCTGCGACGGCGGATACGGGATGGACCCGGAATCATCGGGGTTCGGATAGACCGCCGGGAACGGCCGGGTCCGCGGCAGGGGCGCGGATAGCGGAGCGTCGATGGCGGCCCGAACCGGCTGGTACGCCGGGGACACCACGTCCATCGCCGCCCGAATGAACGACCCCGCCGAGGCGTACCGTGCCGTGGGTTGTTTGGCCATCGCGGCGGCGACGACGTCGTCGAGCCCTCGGCCGATGCCCCGACGCATGATGCTGGGCCGCGGCGCCGGCGCGAACAGGTGCGCGTCCCTGACGTCGTGTTCGGTGCCCTCGAACGGCGGTTGGCCCGTAAGGCATTCGTAGAGCGCGCATGCCAGCGAATAGACGTCTGCCTGCGCTCCGATCCGGCCACCGCTGAACCATTCCGGTGCCCGGTAGGCCGGGTCGTCCGACGACGCGGTTCCGAAGTCGACCAGGTGGGCGACGTCGTCGCGGGTCAGCAGCACGTTCGCGGGGCGCACGCCGCCGTGCACCAGCCCGGCCTCGTGCGCGGCATCCAGCGCCCGCGCCACCTGCCCGGCGATCGACACCGCGCGCGACGGTTCCAGTGCGCCCTGTGCCCGCAGCAGCTCCCGCAGGCTCGGGCCGCCGACCAATTCCATATCGACGTACCACGTGCCGTCGATCTCGCCGAAGTCGTGAATCGCCGCCACGTGCGGCACCGACAGTCGCGCGGCTATCTGAACATCTCGCCAAAAGCGTTGCTGGAAACCGGGGTTCCGCGTTGTCTTGGCACGCAACAGCTTTACCGCAACTCTTCGGTCGTTAACCGTGTCGTATGCCTCGAACACCTCACCCGCGTCGCCCGCACCGAGCAGCGAACGCAGCTCGTAGGGTCCGAACCGCGTCCCCAGACGTGAGCGGTACGAGGAGAACACCGAGTGAGTCCCTTCCGTCGACACGAAAACCATCAGCGCGCCGGGTTCCCGATTTCGGCGCCGACCTAACGTCGGACAGCTCACCGAGTTTTACAGTGCCTTCATGGGCGACATCACCGCACACCTCGCAGACATCGTCGGAAACCACAACGTGCTGACCGGCGACGCCATCCTCGACGACTATGGACACGACGAGGAGATAACCCATCCGCCGCAACGGCCGGCCTACGTCGCCAAGCCCGCCACCGCCGAGGAGGTGGCTGCACTGCTGAAAGTGGCCACAAAGCATCAGGTTCCGGTAACCGCCCGCGGATCCGGGACCGGCCTGTCCGGGGCGGCGCTGCCGTGCGAGGGCGGACTGGTCGTCTCCTTCGAACGGATGAACGCCGTCCTCGAGGTCGACACCACCAACCAGGTCGCTGTCGTCCAGCCCGGCGTGACCCTGACGGACCTCGATGCCGCGACCGCCCCGCACCGCCTGCGCTACATGGTCCACCCGGGTGAGCTGTCCTCCAGCGTCGGTGGCAACGTCGGCACCAACGCCGGCGGCATGCGTGCCGTCAAGTACGGCATTGCCCGCCAGAACGTGCTGGGCTTGCAGGCCGTGCTGCCGACCGGGGAGATCATCCGCACCGGCGGCAAGATCGCCAAGGTGTCCACCGGCTATGACCTGACCCAACTCATCGTCGGCTCGGAGGGTACCCTGGCCCTGGCCACCGAGGTGATCGTCAAGTTGCACCCGCGGCTTGAGCACAGCGCCACCGTGCTCGCCCCGTTCGCCGACTTCGACCAAGTGATGGCGGCGGTGCCCCTGATCATCGGCAGCGGCTTGGGGCCCTACATCCTGGAGTACATCGACAACGTGACCATGGCCGCGCTGGTGCACACCCAGAACCTGGAACTGGGCATCCCCGATCAGATCCGCGACAGCTGTCAAGCGTATCTGGTTGTCGCACTTGAGAATCGCACGGCACACCGATTGGACGAAGACGTCGAACAAGCCGGCGAGCTGCTGGGCGAACTCGGCGCCCTGGATGTCTACGTGCTGGAAGGCGGCTCGGCCCGCAAACTGATCGAGGCGCGGGAGAACGCGTTTTGGACCCTGAAGGCGGCCCACGCCGACGACATCGTCGACACCGTGGTGCCGCGCGGCGCCATGCCAAAATTCCTGGCAGCGGTACGCGGTTTGGCCACGGCGGCCGGTGGTGGCGCCGTGGGCTGCGGGCATGCCGGCGACGGCAACGTCCATTTGGCGATCTTCTGCGCCGACCCCGCAACCCGCAAGAAGCTCATGACCGACATCTTCGCCCTCGCAATGGAACTGGGCGGGGCCATCTCGGGTGAACACGGACTCGGGCGCGCTAAGGCCCCCTACTGGCGCGCCCTCGAGGACCCCGTCAAGGTCGATCTGCTGCGCCGCGTCAAGCAGACCTTCGATCCGGCCGGGATTCTCAACCCCGGCGTGGTCTTCGCCGGCGAGCCATAACTCCGCCGGTGACATCACCGGATCGGATCTGATTAACCAATCCCTATCGCGGCACCCGACTTTCGGGTGATCGTGACGCAATAGACAAAACGGCCGGCAGTAGCAACCACGCCAACGCGCGCGGTGCCTTATCCTGCATTCGACAACCGCATACGACAGGACACGAAAATGTTCTCACTGACACGACGCCGGTCCGCGGTGGTTGTGTTGGCCACTGTCGGGTTGCTCGTCTACGCGGCGTTGTTGTTCACCCAGAGCGGCGCGCCGGACCACGCATCGATCGCCCCGGTAGGGCTCTGGATCATCAGCATGTTTGCCAACGGCTGCGCGGTCTACGCCGCCCGGTCGGCCCGGCGTCGCCAACGTCTCGCGTGGACGGTGTTGAGCATCGGGCTGGCCGGTTGGACGGCTGGCCAAGCGGTGTGGTGGTACGTCAATCTGGGCGGCATTCCGCCGATGACAGGCGTCTCCGCGGCAAACATCGGCTACGTGGTATTGCCCATCTGCGCGTTGGCTACCGCCGTGACGATTCCCAGCCGCGACGATTCGCGATTCGGGATCGGCCTGCTTCTCGACGGCATCCTTGTCGCCGCATCGCTACTGATCGTACTGGCCATCGTGGTGCTAGGGCATGTCCGCCGACCTGCACAAAGCGTGAGCCTGCCGCAGATCACGTTGGCCGTCGCCACGGCCGTGTACGCCGGGCTCGTCATCATGTCGATCATCACGGTGCACAAATCCGAGCCGGACCGCAGACGCTCGCCGACGTTCATGACGGCGGGATGGTCGGTCATCGCGGCGGCCGGGCTACTGCACGTCTTGGGCAACCATCCCGAGCAGGTGCCCAGCGTTCCGGTCATTCTCGGCTGGGCCGCGGGAATGTATTTCATTGCCCTGGCGGCGATCGCGTCTCGGCCGGGCCCCGATCTCGACCTCGGTTTCTCCCAGCCGCTGTCCAAAATGTCGCTGTGGCTGCCGTACGCGCCGGTGCTGTTGGCGATTGCTGTGGGTGCTGTACATTTCTGGCCGACCAACCGGAGCGAGGCGTTCATTTTCGCGGTCTGTGTGGTGCTATTCCTCACCACCGTGGCTCGGCATTTGTTGCTGCTCGACCGCAAACAACATCTGCTGGCCGCATTATCTGACGCCGCCCTGCGGGACCCGTTAACCGGTTTGGCAAATAAGAGTTTATTTAGCGATCGGCTAGCACACGCGGCTCGGTTGCACATTCATCACGGCGTCCCGGTCAGCGTGATTGCGCTCAATATCAGTGATTTCAAAATGGTGAACGACACCCTGGGTTATGCGGTCGGCGACGAGCTCCTGCGCAGCGTCGCCGAGCGGCTCTCGAAGAATGTCCGCATCACCGACACGGTCGCCCGGATGAACGGCGACGAATTCGCCGTGCTGATCGAAGACCGTCCCGAGGTCGCCGCCCAAATTGCGCACGGCCTCGCCCGGGCTTTCGGCGAAGCTCTTGACCTCGAAAACCACCGGCTGCACGTGCATCTCAACATCGGTGTGGCCTCGGCCTCGACGGAACGGGGGTCGGCGCTGCGGCCGGGCGAGCTGCTCGAGCAAGCCACCGCCGCCCGTAGCCGGGCCAAACAGGTGAGCTCGACCGAGGTCCAGACATTCACCCCTGACATGAACGCCAAGCTCGGCGACCACCCCACTCACGACGCCAGCATGGCCCGCCTGCAGCTGCTGGGTGAGCTGCGCCGAGCCATCGACCACGGTCTGCTGACCCTGCTGTACCAGCCGAAATTCGACATGCTGACCGGCTCCGTCGGCGGCGCCGAGGCGCTGGTGCGGTGGCAGCACCCCGATCTCGGTACGTTGGAGCCCGGCCAATTCCTGCCGTTGGTCCGCGACCACGGGCTGATGGACGCGCTGACCGACCTGGTGCTGTCCCGGGCGGTGGCCGACGCCTCGGCGTGGTACGCGGCAGGCGCCGAAATCCCGGTTGCAATCAACCTGTGGGCGCCCTCCCTCGACGAAGACACCCTGCCCGACCGGATCTTGTCGGTGCTCGACACCCGCGGCATGTCCGCTAGTTGCCTCACCGTCGAAATCACCGAGGACCTACTAGTCGCCGACCTTTCCAAGGCCCGCACGGTGCTCAATCGACTTCGCGAGGCCGGCATTCGGGTGGCGATCGACGACTTCGGCAGCGGCTACGCGACGCTGACCTATCTGCGCGAATTGCCCATCGACGATGTCAAACTCGACCGTCAACTCATCGAGCCGATCCTGCGCGACGAGCGAGCCGCCACCATCGCCCGCTCGCTGATCGAGCTGACCACGACACTCGGTCTGGCCACCGTGGCCGAGGCAGCGCTCGGCGACGACAACGGCCCAGCCGGTGCGTCGACCGTGCCTGCTGCCGACCGGCCGGTTGGCCAAAGCTGAGGTTCGTCGTCTGGCCGGCCGGCGGCCTCCGCACCCACATCGTGCGCCGCTACGGCGTCCCGTTCGAACGGCCCGGCCCACGGCTGCGCGACTACGTCCGCGCGGTCAAAGCGTGTTTCACGGCGTTTCGCACCGGCAAGCTCGATCACCACGGCGAGTTCTACGACCTGGACTTCATCACCCCGCAGTGGAGCGCCGGACCCATCGACGCACCCGACCCCAAAGTCGATGTGGCAGCGGTCAATCCGTGGATGCTGCGGATGGCGGGCGAAGTGGCCGACGGTGTGCACGTCCATCCACTCGGCGAAGTCGGCTATCTCAACCGTCACGTGCTGCCCAACATCGCGGCTGGCGCGGCAAAAGCCGGGCGCGCACCGTCGGACATTGCAGTCATCGTGCCGGCCATGACGATCGTCGGCGACAGCGACGAGGAACTGCACGCCCAACGCGAGGGGGTGCGCGCCAGCATGGCCTTCTACGGCAGCACCCCCAACTACGCGTTCATCTGGGACGAGGCGGGATTCGAGGGCACCACCGCCCGCATCCGCGAAAAGCAGAAGGCCGGCGACTTCCCGGGCATGGCGGCCCAGATCACCGACGAGCACATCGCGGCGTTCGCGACCGAATCGACGTGGGACGGTCTCGCCGAGGCGTTGACCTACAAGTACGGCGGAGTCGCCACGCGCATCGCGCTTTACAACGCCCTGGACGACGAGGAGCGGTTTCGGCGCTACGGCGAGGTCGCCCGCGCTCTGAGTCGCTAACGCGTCGGGCGGACACCGGCGGCGCGATACACGAAAGCCGGTTCCACCGGGAAGCGCAGCGTGGTGGTCGGCAATTGGCCAAGCACCTCGTCGGAAACCTCCCGGCGGTAATGCAGCTTCATCGATCCGCTGCACGCCTTGTCCACGCCGCGCAGGTCGATGTCGATCAGCAGGCCCTTGCGGGTGACCGTCGCAGCCGCCGGGCCGGTGTTGGTTGCCCACGAACAGTCGATGGAGCGCAGATCGGCATCCCCGCGCAACGGGAAGGTCGCGACCACCCGGGCGGCGCTCAGCGCGAACGCGCCCACGTAGTGAGCGACACCGGCGGCCGAAAAAACACCCGGCACGTGCCCATTGAAATGGCGCACCACTTTGACCTTGTCGGCTAAGAAGATCAGCCCCTCAGCCGCGAGCTCGCCGTGAAGCTCCGCGGGCACATAGGTTAGCCGCACCCAGTTACGAAGGAAGCCAAGCACAGCCAGACGGTAACGGGAGGCATTGCTGGCCCGCTATGTGACCGCCGACAATCGGTGTTGCCTTTACTGCACCGTCACGATCGCTGTGTACTGGCAAATCGGCGCGGTGTTCTTGCCGACGAAGCTCGAATAGCCGGTGGAAATCGTCGTCGTGCCGGGCTTGAGCGCGGCGAACATCCACACCTCGGTGCCCGGCGCGCCCAGCGCGTCGGTGGTTGGCTGCACGTATTGATGACTTTTTTGCTCGATTACGGAGGAGTCGCCGATCTTCGTGTCAACCGACCAGCGGTACGGCGTGCTGTAATTCGCGCCCAACTCGAGTTTCAGCGTGTTCCCCACCGCCAACGTGACGTTCTGGGTGATGTTGCTCTGCTTGAGCACCTGCTCCATGGGCACGCTGAGGGTTTTCGACGTCGGCGGGTTTCTGCTCGCGAAGTGGCACCCCACCAGCATCGGCGAGACGAGAATCGCGACGGTCATGACAAGCCTGATCTTCACGAAAGTCATCACCTCCATTATGGGTGGGGCCGATGGCACCACCGTCGGCCTCGGTGCGGGACAGTTAGCGGCGGCACGCCGAAAACGCGCCCGAGCTAGCTCGTCGTTTCGGCGCGCGTTTGCTGTGGGTCGGGTAGCTTCTGTGCATGTTCGGCATCATCCGGCCCTGCCGTCATCGACTCGGCGGCGAGCTCGCAGCAGCCTGGACCGCCCAATTATGCGGATTGTGTCTGGCGCTGCGCGACGACTACGGCCAGTCGGCGCGAATCGCCACCAACTATGACGGCCTCGTGGTCTCGCTTCTGGTCGAGGCGCAATCGCCCGAGAAGCCAACCCGCCGTCAGGCCGGGCCGTGTCCGCTGCGCGGCATGCGACGCGCCGAGGTGGCTACCGGCGACTGCGCACGCCTGGCCGCCGTGGTGTCGCTGGCCCTGGCCGCGGCCCGGGTCCGCGATCACGTCGACGACCACGACGGCGTTGTCGGCGCGGCCGGCGTGCGGCCGGCGGCCCGGCGCATCGCCGAGCGCTGGGTGCGCCAGGGTACCGACACCGGACACGCGATGGGCTTCAACACCGGCGTGCTCGTCGCGGCGATGGACCGCCAGGCCCAGCTCGAGGCGACCGCCGGTCCGGGCAGCTCGCTGTTGGAAGTGACCGAACCCACCGAGACCGCCGTCGCGGAGGCCTTCGCCTATACCGCCGTGCTGGCCGGCCGGCCCGGCAACCAGGCGCCGTTGCGCGAGATTGGTCAACTGTTTGGGCGGATCGCTCATGTCCTGGATGCCGTCGAGGACTACGACGACGACCTGGCACGCGGCAAATGGAACCCGTTGGCGGCCACCGAAACCCCGGTCGCCCAGGCACGCGTACTGTGCGACGACGCGGCGCTGGGCATCGAATTAGCGCTGGCCGAGGTCGACTTCAGCGACGGCCGGCTGGCCCGGCGGTTGCTGACCCGGGAAGTGCGCCGGGCGATCTCACGTACCTTCACCAGGGCGGGCCACCCCGCCCGCAACGGCACCCCACACGGCCAGCAGGAACCGATCAACTTCGGCAGCCAGGCGCCCGGCGGCGGCTACCTCAATGCGGGCGGCACCAATCCCGAGGAGGTGCCCGCCGCTGGTGCCAAGGCGAAGGGCGGCAGGGGCGACGGCGCCTGCGTGTGCTGCTGCGACGGGTGCGACTGCTGCTGCGACTGCGGGGACTGCTGCGACTGCACCTGACACCGCCGATCGAACCCGTTGCGGCATCACGCCTTTGTGATGTGTCTCGGCCGATGCGGCCAGCAACCGACCCGTACGGCAGGATGGGCACGTGTTTGGGCTCGAGGTCATCGTTGCGCTTGTGTCGGCCGTCATCGTGGGAACGGTGCTGGGCCGGCGCTATCGCGTGGGCCCGCCGGTGCTGCTCATCTTCCTCGGCACGCTGCTCGGGTTGATCCCCACCTTCGCCCACATCCACATCAACGGCGAACTCGTCCTGTTGCTGTTCCTGCCGGCGATTCTGTATTGGGAAGGCCTGGGCACCAGCCTGCGCGAAATCCGAGCAAACCTGCGCATCATCATCTTCCTGAGCGTCATCCTCGTGATCGTCACCGCGGTCGCCGTGGCCTGGGCGGCACGCGCGCTCGGCATGGAGCCGCACGCGGCGGCGGTCTTGGGTGCGGTGCTCTCACCCACCGATGCCGCGGCCGTGGCCGGACTCGCGAAGAAGCTGCCGCGCCGCTCGCTGACCGTGCTGCGTGCCGAGAGTTTGATCAACGATGGGACAGCGCTGGTGCTGTTCGGCGTGACCGTCCACGTCGCAATCGGTGGCGCCGAGATCACCCCGCCCGATTTGGTGCTGCGATTCGTCGGCTCCTACATCGGCGGAATCGCCGCCGGCCTGCTGGTCGGTGGTCTGGTTACCTTGGCGCGCAAGCGAATCGATGCGCCGCAAGAAGAAGGGGCGATGAGCTTGCTGACGCCGTTCGCGGCCTTCCTACTCGCCGAGGCGATGGGCTGCAGCGGTGTGGTGGCGGTGCTGGTGTCGGCGCTGGTCCTCGCCTACGCCGGGCCGGTGGTGATCCGCGCCCGCTCCCGGCTGCTGTCCTACGGGTTTTGGGACATGGCGACGTTCCTCATCAACGGCACGCTGTGGGTGTTCGTCGGGGTGCAAATCCCCGCCGCAGTGCGCGCCACCAACGACGTCGAAGGCGGACTGCGCCACGCCCTTTTCATCGCCCTGGCCGTCACCGGGGTCGTCATCGGCTCCCGGATCTTCTGGGGAGAGATCACCACGATGCTGCTGCGCCTGCTCGATCGGCGCCAGGTGCAGCGGGAACGTCGGATCCCCTGGCGGCAGCGCTTTGTCACGGCCTGGGCCGGGTTCCGCGGCGCCGTATCGCTGGCCGCGGCGCTCGCCGTCCCGGCCACCACGCTCAGCGGCGCACCTTTCCCCGACCGCAGCCTGCTCATCTTCATCGTGGTTGTCGTCATCCTGACGACCGTCCTGGTCCAGGGCATCTCGCTGCCCGCGATCGTCCGCTGGGCGCGCATGCCCGAAGACACCGCGTACGCCGAGGAACTGCAGCTGGCGCGCAGCGTCGGAGCCAAGGCCGCCCTGGATGCGCTGCCGGTGGTGGCCAGTGAACTGGGCGCCAGCCCAAAGATGTTGAGCCGCTTGCAGAAGGAGTACGACGAACGTGCCGCGATCGTGACCGAGAGCGACGACGGTTCGTCCAGCAACGATCTTGCCAAGCGCGACGACCTGGTCCGACGGGTGCGGCTGGGCGTGCTCGACCACAAACGCCGCGCCATTACCACGCTGCGCAATCAGAAGGTCATCGACGACCTGGTGCTGCGCGAGTTGCAAGCCGAGATGGATCTGGAAGAGGTGCAACTGCTCGCCGAGGTCGACAGCTAACGGCGCGGCGTCGGAGGCGGACCGTACAGTCGGCCGCATGTTGCAAACGGTTGCTGTCCGCGGATACCGGTCGCTGCGTGAGGTCATCCTGCCGCTGCGCCAGCTGTCGATCATCACGGGCGCCAACGGCGTGGGCAAGTCGTCGCTATACCGCGCGCTGCGGCTGTTGGCCGATTGCGGCCGGGGCGAGGTGGTCGGCTCCCTGGCCCGCGAGGGGGGCCTGCAATCGGTGTTGTGGGCCGGGCCCGAGCAATTGACGGGCGCCCGGCGCTCGCAGACCACCGAGGGCACGGTACGCACCCGGCCGGTATCCCTCGAAATGGGCTTTGCCGCAGATGATTTCGGCTATCTCGTCGACCTGGGCATGCCGCAGTCGGCGGGGGCGTCGGTTTTCGTTCTCGACCCGGAGATCAAGCGGGAGATGGTGTTCGCGGGCCCGGTGCTGCGGCCTAGCGCGACGCTGGTGCGGCGGTCGCGGGCGTTCGCCGAAGCCGTCAACGCGGACAACGGTTTTGACGAGCTGTCCCGGTCGCTGCCGTTGTACCGCAGCGTGTTGGCCGAGTATGCCCATCCGCAGGCCCTGCCGGAAGTCGCCGCGGTGCGGGAGCGGCTGCGCGGCTGGCGGTTTTACGACGGCTTCCGCGTCGACGGCGGTGCACCGGCGCGACAACCGCAGGTCGGCACCCGCACACCGGTGCTTTCCGACGACGGCAACGACTTGGCCGCGGCGATCCAGACGATCCTCGAGTCGGGGTCCGACGACCTGAGCCGGGTGGTGGCCGAGGCCTTCGACGGCGCCACGGTTTCGGTCGCCATTCACGACGGCCTGTTCGACCTGCAGTTGCACCAACGCGGGATGCTGCGGCCGTTGCGGGCAGCCGAATTGTCCGACGGCACACTGCGATTCCTGCTGTGGGCCGCCGCGCTGCTGAGCCCGGACGCGCCCTCGCTGATGGTGCTCAACGAGCCGGAGACCTCGCTGCACCCGGATCTGGTGCGACCGCTGGCCTCGCTGATCCGCGCCGCGGCCGCCCGGGGACAGCTGGTCGTCGTCACGCATTCGCGGTCACTGCTGGAGTTTCTCGACACCGTCCCGGTGGGTGAGACTGCCAGCACCAGCCAGGACGCCGTCGAGATCGAGCTCTATAAGGATTGGGGCGAAACCCGTATCACCGGCCAGGATTTGCTGAGCACGCCGCGCTGGGACTGGGGCAAACGCTGACACGTATCGCCTGTGCGTCCCGGGTTTTCAGTGTGCGTCCCGGGTTGGCCTCGCCCGGCGTGTCGCCGCCGCGAGTGCACACGCGAAGCCGTAAACGCACCCGCGCTGCGCCGGCGAGGCGGTTGGCGCATGCTGGTGTGGCAAGTCGACCCGCAAGTCAACCCGCCGCCTGCCGAGAAAGGTGACCGCTTGTGGCCACAAACCCCGACCCGCCGGTGCGCAGCGCGCAGAAGGTCGTGGACGTGCTGTCGGCGCAGGGAGTCGAGTACGTCTTCGGGGTGCCCGGTGCCAAGATCGACGCGGTCTATGACGCCCTGCTTGACGGCGGCCCGCAACTCGTCGTCTGCCGTCACGAGCAGAACGCGGCATTCATCGCTGGAGCCATCGGCCGCCTCACCGGCACGCCGGGGGTAGTGCTGGTGACATCGGGTCCGGGCACTAGCAATCTGGTGACCGGCCTGTTGACCGCCAACACCGAGCAAGACCCCGTTGTCGCGCTGTGCGGGGCCGTCGGCCGCAAGGACCGGCTCAAGCGCACCCATCAGTCGATGGACGCCGCGGCGCTGCTGCGCACCGTCACCAAGTTCACCGGCGAGGTCAACGACCCGGACAACGTCGCCGAGGCCGTCGTCGGCGCCTTCCGCGCCGCGGCCGCCGAGCCGCGTGGAGCCGCCGCCGTGGTGCTGCCCCTCGACGTGTTGACCGCCGCCACCACCGCGGGCATCACCGCCCGCATGCCGATCCCGTCACTGCCGAGCGCTCCCGCGCAGGCCGTCGACCAAGCCGGCGAGCTGATTCGCGGCGCGCGCCGTCCGGCCTTGCTGGTTGGCATCCGCGGCGCCGACCCGGCCAGCACCCAGGCATTGCGCGCGCTGGTAGCCGCCACCGGCCTGCCTGTCGTGGAAACCTTCCAGGGCGCCGGAGTGATATCCCGCGCGCTGGAGGACAACTTCCTGGGCCGGGTCGGCCTGTTCCGCAACCAGCCCGGCGACGTCATCGTCGCGCATGCCGACGTGTTGATCACCGTCGGATACGACGCCGTCGAATACGACCCGGTGCTGTGGAACAACGATGTCGAACGCACCATCGTGCATGTCGACGCGGTGCCGGCCGACATCGACAACCACTACCAGCCGACACTCGAGCTGCTCGGTGACGTCGCGGCGACGCTGACTGCGCTGACCGCCCAGCTCACCGACCTTACGCTGACCAACGACTACCGCGATGAGATCGCCCGGCAGCGAAAAACGCTGCAGGACATCGATATAGCCGAGTGTGCGCACACAACCGAAGGACCGGGCCTCAACCCCGTCGCCGTAGTGTTGGCGCTGCGCGACGAACTCAACGACGAAGCAACGATCACCTGCGACGTGGGCTCGGTCTACATCTACTTGGCCCGCCATTTCCGCGTCTACGAGCCGAGGCGACTGTTGTTCTCCAACGGCCAACAAACGCTGGGCGTGGCGCTGCCCTGGGCGATCGCCGCGTGCCTGGCGCGACCCGGAACACCCGTGGTATCCGTCTCAGGTGACGGCGGATTCCTGTTCTCGGCCCAGGAACTCGAAACCGCGACCCGCCTCGGTCTGAACTTTACGCACATCATCCTGCGCGACAACAGCTACGACATGGTGGGATTCCAGGAAGTCCTGAAGTACGGGCGCAAATCGGGGGTACAGCTGGGCGACTATGACGTCGTTTCCTACGCAGCGGCATTCGGCGCCCGCGGCTACCGGGTGAAGACCCTCGACGAATTCCGCACCACGCTACGTCAAGCTCTCGCCGAAGACGGCCCCTCCCTGATCGACGTTCCCGTGGACTATCACCGCAACACCGAGCTCGCCGCGCACCTGCACGACGACGCTTTCGAATAAGAAGGCCCCATGACCACTAGAACCAGCGCCTACGATCACTTCAAGCATTGGGCTGCAACGCTTCTCGAGCACCAGCGGGACACAGCCAACGGCGGCGATGAGGTGTACCAGTTTTCGACGATCGGCGCCCTGCTGGACGGTGTCTACGACGGCGACGTCACTGTCGCCGACATCCTGCGCCACGGCGACTTCGGGTTGGGAACGTTCAACCACCTCGACGGCGAGATGGTCATCCTCGACGGCGTGTGTTATCGGTTGCGCGCGGACGGAACCGCCACCCGCGCAGCGTCAACCGATCGCACGCCGTTCGCGGCGGTGACCCGCTTTCGCACCGATTTCGACATTCACATCTGCAACACCGCCAACCGCTCGCAGGTGCTCGGCGCGGTCGACCGACAGATCGAAAGCGCCAACCTCATCTACGGGATCCGGATCTCCGGGCGATTCCGCGAACTGCACACCCGCACGGTGATGGAACAGCACCAGCCCTACCCGCCGCTCACCGAGGCCACCGAAGGCCAGGCCGAAACCCGGTTCACCGACGTCTCCGGGGTGCTGGTCGGATTCCGCACTCCGCAGTTCCAACAGGGCATTTCCGTGGCCGGATACCATTTGCACTTCCTCAACACCGACCGCACCGGCGGCGGCCATGTTCTCGATTTCACCCTCGACGAGGGCGTGGTCGCGGTTAGCGGGGCGTCACAATTGCATTTGAGCTTGCCGACCTCGGGAGCTTTTCTGGACGCCAGCCTGTCCGGTGATCACCTGTCCGAGCAGATCAACGCGGCCGAGGGCGACCGCAACGGCGAGGACAGCCGCTAGCCAACGAATTCACGGACTGTTCAGGCATGCGTCAGTCCCTCCTCGTTGACTGCACACAAGCGCCGCGTGTCCTCAGCGTATGCGTGTTGTCCAGGTCGCCAACTTCTATGGCCCGCGGTCCGGCGGCCTTCGCACCGCGATTGATCGGCTGGGCGCCGAGTACTGCGCCCGCGGTCACGACGTGTTTCTGGTCGTTCCCGGTTCCCGCGCGGAACGCATCTTGCTGCCCACCGGAGTAATTCGAATTACCCTGCCCGCCTGGCGGATTCCGTTCACCGGCGGGTACCGGGCGGTGATGCCAGGGCCCGTCAAGACGCTGCTGGAGGCCCTGCAACCCGACTCGCTGGAGGTGTCGGATCGGCTCACGTTGCGATCACTGGGGCGGTGGGGTCGCCAACGTGGCGCCACCACGGTGATGATTTCCCACGAACGGCTGGATCGTCTTGCCGGTCAAGTGCTTCCACGCCGGCCGGCGCGTAGCCTCGCCGACTTCGCCAACGGCCGCACCGCCGCTGACTACGACACCGTGGTGTGCACCACCGGTTTCGCGAGGGAGGAATTCGACCGCATCGGCGCGACGAACGTCGTCACGGTGCCCCTCGGTGTGGATCTCAACATGTTTCACCCGAGCCGGCACTCGCCGCTGGTCCGCGGCCGATGGGCCACCCCACAACAGCTGTTGCTGGTCCACTGCGGCCGCCTGTCGGTTGAGAAGCGCGCCGACCGCAGCATCGATGCCTTGGCGGCGTTGTGCGATTCCGGCGTCGACGCCCGACTCGTCGTCGTCGGCGAGGGCCCGCTGCGGTCGAAGCTACAACGACAAGCCGCCGGACTGCCGATCGACTTCACCGGCTTCATCTCCAACCGGCACACCGTCGCCGAGCTGCTGGCGGCCGCGGATGTCACCCTGGCACCCGGGCCGCACGAAACCTTCGGGCTGGCCGCGCTGGAATCGCTGGCCTGTGGGACGCCGGCCGTGGTGTCGCGCACCTCGGCGCTGACCGAGATCATCACCCCGGGCAGCGGCGCGTCGGCCGACAACAATCCGGAAGCCATCGCCGAGGCGGTCGGCACGGTGATCAGCCTTCCCGAATTTCACCGCCGGACTTGCGCGCGGCGTCGCGCGGAGAACTTCACCTGGCAGCGCGCGGCGGCGGGCATGTTGGCCACACTGGGACCCAGCTCCGACGGATGCCGCGACGAGGACACCGCCTAGCGCTAGAAGCCGGATGCGGCCCAGGCCCCCGGCGGGTACGGGGGCACGTGGCCGGCGAACGTGGCGTCGGTGATCTGGCAGAGGGTGTCGGCGATGGTGCCCGTATTGGCCAGCACCGTCGCCTCACCACCCGGGACGACCCGGGCCATCACCGCCTGCCAGAAATAGCCGACACCGCCGTGTTCGTACCAGATAAACCAGTCGGTGTCGCGGTTGCCGGCCCGGATCAGGCGCCGGAACGGCAACGTCGGATTGGTGACCGAATCCGTCTTGTTGAACGGTGCACCGACGTCCGCGAGCGGCGGCAACAACGCGACGAGTTCCGGTGGCAGTTGCGTCAGGCTCTGCACTTCATGCACGGGTGTCGTCAACGTGCACTGGGTATTTGGCGTCGCCGCCGCCGGTGTCGCCGTCGCGACCGCTACCAGCACGCCGGCGATTGAGCAGCGGGAAAACCTTGCGCCCATCCAGACTCCCGGTGTGCTCGGCTATCGCCTAGCAGACTACGCCGACCGTTTGCTGACGTTGGCGCTTTCGCGTCGGCGACTAGGCTCGCGACAGACCACCAGGAGGCATACCAGTGAAACCCCGCGACCAGATTCTGATTACTGCCGGCGAGTTGGCCGACCTCATCGGCGCCGACACCCCGCTCAGCATTTTGGACGTCCGGTGGCGGCTCGACGAGCCCGACGGCCGCGCGGCGTATCTGGACGGTCACCTGCCCGGCGCGGTGTATGTGTCCCTCGACGACGAGCTCAGCGATCACGCTGTCGTCGGACGCGGCCGGCACCCGCTGCCGTCGGCCCCTGGCCTCGAGGCCGCCGCTCGCCGTTGGGGCGTTCGGCAAGATTCGGCGATCGTGGTCTATGACGACTGGAATCGCGCCGGCTCGGCCCGCGCGTGGTGGGTGTTGACCGCGGCCGGGCTGCCCAACGTCCGGATCCTCGACGGTGGCCTAGGCGCCTGGCGGTCGGCAGGGTTGCCTCTCGAGACGGGGCAAGTCACCCCGGAGCCGGGGAATGTGACTGTGCTGCAAGAGGATTTGTACAACGGCGCGCGCCCCACCCTGACCGCCGACCAAGTCGGCGCCGGGTCGATGACATTGCTCGACGCGCGGGCGCCGGAGCGCTACCGCGGCGACACCGAACCCGTCGACGCGGTCGCGGGTCACATCCCGGGCGCGCGCAACCTACCCAGCGGCTCCGTCTTGACCGCCGACGGCACCTTTCTCGCCGGCGACGAGCTCGCCAAGCAGCTGTCCGACCGCGGCATCGACGACTCGGGCCCGTTGGCTGCCTACTGCGGATCGGGTGTTACCGCCACGATCGCGATTGCGGCGCTGGCGGCGACGGGGCGAGAGGCGGCGCTATATCCCGGATCGTGGTCGGAATGGTCGTCGGATCCGAACCGTCCCGTGGCCCGTGGCCCGGAATAACCTCATGCACCCGGCCAGCGGTTGAGGAAGTCCGCGGTGACCCGGGCGGCGTTGACCGCGGCGACCCGGTGGTAGACGAAGAACTGGAGCGGGAAACCAGGCAGGTGAAGCGGATCGCCCGGACCGTCGGAGATGCCGCGCACGGCGAGGAAGGGCACACCGTGGGCTTCGCCGACCGCCTGCACCGCCGCACTCTCGCTGTCCGTCGCGTCGAAGGCAGGATCCGCCGCCGACATGATCTTGGCGTTACTGATCAGGCCGTGCCGCAGCCACGGCCACACCGCCGGCAAAAAATTGCCGGTGTAAAAGAAGGAGCGATCGGGCGCGGTTCGGGGCTGGCAGCCGAACACGCCGCCACCGTGCGGGATACACGGGAATGCCTGTCCGTTGTTGTTGTCGTAACTGCAGCCATCCCCACCGACCACCAGCTGTGGCTGGTGGCGCATCGCCCGGGCGTTCTTCAGCGTCACCGATACGGTCTCGGCGGTGGCCAACATCGAGGGGTCGACCGGACGGAACGTCACGCCGCCATCCAAGGTCCAGCGGGCGGGCACCGCCACGTCGGCGATACCGGTGCGCCCAGCTCCGCCCGCGACACCCGAAAATACTACTGCGCCAACGCTACTGGAGAAGTAAGCGAATGCGGTTTCGGCGGCGTCGGTGGCGTTCACCAAGCCTATGCCGGTCATCGTGACAATGACTTTCTTGCCACCGATCGCGCCCAGATAGAAACGGCGATGGTCGGCGGCCACCACCGGATCGGGGTCAAGCACGGCGTGCGACAGCACGGCGTCCGCCTCGACCGGAAAGGCCGTCAAGACCAGCGTGCGCTGTTCGGTTGAATCCACCGGCACGATGACCACTTCCTCGGGGTCGGCGGCGCTGCACCATTATCGCCCTTTTGTCCTCGTTTGGTGGGCTTAGACGTTAATCTCAGGGCGCGACAAAGGAGTCAGTCCATGCTGGAAGTGATCGAAAAATGCCCCGGGCACGATTCCGCCAAACCAGCGGTGCTCTTTGTGCACGGGGCCTGGCATGGTGCGTGGTATTGGGATGAGCACTTTTTGGACTTCTTCGCCGAAAAGGGCTATCGCGCGTTGGCGGTCAGCCTACGTGGCCACGGAAACAGCGCCGGGCCCAAGCGGAACCACTTCTGTTCGATCGCGGATTACGTCGACGATGTCGACTCGGTCGCCAAAAGCCTACCGGCGCCGCCGATCGTGATCGGTCATTCATTGGGTGGCTTCATCGTGCAGAAGTATCTGGAATCGCACGACGCGGCGGCAGCGGTGTTGCTCGCCTCCGTGCCGCCGCGCGGGGTCGCCGAATTCATGGTGCACCGGTTCCGGGAACATCCCTGGTACAACCTGCGTACTTTCTTGACTACCAAGTCATTACAGGGCCTCGGCGGCACGCCTGACCTTGCCCGCCAACATTTCTATTCGCGATCCACTCCCGAAGACGATGTGGTGCGTTACACCGCGCGACTTCGCGCAGAATATGTCGGAAAGTGGTTCTTCGACATGTTGTTGTTGAATCTGCCCAAGCCCGATCGCGTCGACGTTCCGGTGTTGGTATTGGGTGCCGAAGAGGACGGGTGTTTCACGCAGCGCGAAGTCCACGCCACCGCCCGGGCTTACGGCACCACCGCAGAAATCTTTCCGAATATGGGCCACAATATGATGGCCGAGCCCGGATGGCGTCTGGTCGCCGAACGGATTCACAGCTGGTTGGAAACCGCTGTCGCACGTCGCGAATCAAATGCCGCCGGGCGGGCGTTGGATGCCGCCCAAGACGGACAGGCCTAGCCGATAGCCTCAGTTATTACCCTGCGCCGACGATTTGATTCCGGCGATGATCAGGCCCAGCCCGGCCCGGAACTCTGCCGCGGTTGGCCTTCTCGCCTGGGGCGCTTCCTCGGCCGGACGGCTCTCCTCCAGCGCCACCGAGCCCAGCAGGTAGGTACACAAGACCATATGAGCAGCCGCTGCACCGGATTTGGTCAACCCGGCTTGTGCGATCAGGTCGCGGCTATATCGATCGAGCCGACGGGCGGGCTCGCTTTCCGGACGGGATTGCAGGATGTTCGCGACGCCGGGGACGCCCAGAATCGATTCCCGGGCGGTGCTGTAGAGCTCAACGAGCCGGGTGTCCCACGGCCCGTCTTCGGAGGTCGGTATCTCTTCCAGCACCGATTCGGCGACCAGCTCCAGCGCGGCCTGCTTGCAGGGCACGTGCCGGTACACCGAGGGCACGGCGGCGCCGAGTTGAGCGGAGAGCGCGCGCATCGTCACGCGCTGCACCCCCACCCGTTTCGCCAAATCGCGCAGGGCGGTCACCACCTCGCCGCGTTCCGGGCCGCCGTAGGCACGGCGGCTACCGGCCTGGTTTTCGATCACCGTTAACACCTACCCGCTATCGCACGGCTGAATCACCGCTGGTGGGTAGTATCTGCCCAATGACGTGCCGGTCGGCGGGCAAAGTGGCGATTATCACGGGCGCCAGCACCGGCGTGGGACCTGTCGCGGGTTCGGTGTTCGGCCATCTTGACATCGTGTGCAATAACGCCGCCGCACCCGCACAGGACCGGTGGAATCTGCCGCTGATTGTGGCCAGCGACCAAAGCCGAACCAGCACAGGGCAATCGATCCCTGTCGACATCGAAGGGTTGATGCAGGGATGAGCCCGGTGAAGCTATCGGTGTCCACCCCGGTGGTGATCACGATGCCCCAGGTCAGTGCCGAGTGGGAGCAGGACGCCTCCATCGAAGATTTGGCACAGATCGCCGCCGTCGCGGACCGGCTGGGCTATTACCACCTGACCTGCAGCGAGCACGTCGCGCTGCCGGCGGTCGAACAGCAGCGCAGGGGGGTGCGCTACTGGGATCCGCTGGCGACGCTCGGCTATCTGGCCGCCCACACCCAACGAATCCGACTGGCCACCAACGTGTTGGTGCTGGCCTACCATCATCCGCTGGAAATCGCCAAGCGCTACGGCACGTTGGACATGGTCAGCAATGGTCGGCTCATTCTCGGCGTCGGGGTCGGCAGCCTCAAAGAGGAATTCGACCTCCTCGGGGTTCCGTTCGACGACCGTGGGCCGCGCGGCGATGATGCGCTGCGCGCACTACGGGCGTCCCTGTCGGTTCCCGAACCGGCCTACCACGGGGAGTTCTATTCCTTCGACGGCATGGTCGTCGACCCGTGCGCGATGCAGGACCACGTCCCCATCTGGGTCGGCGGACGCACGCTGCGATCGCTGCGCCGCGCCGTCACGCTGGCCGACGGGTGGGCTCCGTTCAACGTGACCTTGCCGCAAACGCGAGAATGGTTGAGCCGCTTCGACCTTCCGTCGGGATTCGAGGTGGTGTTGCCGCCGCCGGCACCGCTGGATCCGATCGATGCTCCCGACCGCACCGGCGAGATCCTCGCCGACACCGCCGCGCACGGCGCCACCATCGTCACTGCCTGGTTCCGTCACCATTCCGTGCAGCATTATCTGGAGAATTTGCATGCGCTGGCCGAGCTGCACGTCCGGGCCGGTTAGGCAACGGCATGAACCGGGTAAAGGCGGGCATTTTCAGCCTCACCGCACGGGCCGACGCCGAAAGTGACTATCTGCGTTGGCATCTGCTGGATCACATGCCGGAGCAATACCAACTGCCCGGCATCGTGCACGGCTTGCGCTGGATCGCCGATGGCGAGTACCGCGACCATCGTGTGGCGGCCGACGGGCCGCTGGGAGACGTCGGCAACCTGGTGCACTATCTGGTCGGCGATCCCGTCGAGGAAACCTTCGACGACTTCGTGGCGCTCGGTCGCGCGCTGCGCGAAAACGGCCGCTTCCCCGTCACCCGGCCGCTGCTGCAAATCGCTGGGCTCCGGCTACTGCAGTGGCACGCCGCGCCGCGCGCGTTCGTCTCCGCGGAAGTGGTGCCGTTTCGGCCGCACCGCGGAATCCTGCTGATCGTCGAGGAACCCGCCGACGGCCGGCCGGACGACTGGCTGCAATGGCTGCACGCCGAGCACCTTCCCGCTCTGCTCGCCACCCCCGGTACGGCGGGTGCGTGGATTTTCGGGTCCAGCACCGGGTGGAGTCGACTACCCCGCGGCTGGCGCACGGACCACCAATATGTCACCGTCGTCTACCTCGACGCCGACCCCCTCGCCACGACCGCCGCGCTGGCGCCGCTGGTGAGACAGCGCTGGCAATCGCCGGTGGTGCGCCCCGTGTTCGCCGGTCCGCTGCGCACCATGATCAGTTGGGACGCCTGGCCTTCCGCCGGCACACACTGAGCAGTGTCTTGACCGCTACGGTGGGCGCGGGCCGGTGCAGGGGCGCGGCGGCCGTTCCGGAAAGATTCCTGGTGACGAGGCGGGAATCAGTGGGACCCCAGGTAGGAACCAGGTAGGACCCAGGTTGGACCCAGGTAGGAGAGTGCGATGACGAAACCGGATGTCCGGCCGCGACGCGACCCCCGCATCGCCGGGCTCGGGACGGTTGTGCTGATGATCGGGCTGTCGGGGTGCTCGAGTAGCGGTGGCGGTCCTGGCGCGGCGACCACCACGACCCCGGCCACCTCGAGCACCACCGTCATGATGGACCAGCATTCACACACGATCACCGCGAAGGTCGAGTGCACCACGACGGCGGCCGCGCCGCATGCCACGCCCCCCGAGTCGGGAGACCTGACGACGCGCATCAACGTGCACGACGATTCGGGGTCGGTATCGTTGGCGCTCTCCGACGAAAAGCCCCCCAGCGTGGACGGCTTCGCGGTTTCGCTCAAGGTTGGAAATGGTCAATACCAGTTGCCCTATCAGCCGACCCAGTCGGCGAATCAGGTGCTGGTCACGAAGGACGGCAAGAGCTATACGATCACCGGCTCCGGCCAAGGGACGGCACCCGGCCAAAGCGGTATGCGCCAGATCACGTTCGGGATACACGTCACGTGTCCGTGAGCGCGCGCCCGGTTGTCTAACCGCGATCGCCTCTGCGATGCTGGCAGCTTGGACATCTTCGCGGAATGGCAAAACCTCAGCACCGAACTGCGCTGGCGATCGACGACCGCCGCCAACGATGGGCAAGAAGTTAGGGTGTTCAGCCGCCGCTGTGGCACGGCCGGGGCTCCGCCGCTCGTGCTCGTTCACGGCTTTCCGACCTCGAGCATCGACTTCTTCGACTTAACCCATGAACTCGCGGACGATTTCGACATGTACCTTTTGGACTTTCCGGGTTACGGGTTGTCCGACAAGCCGCCGGAGCCATACGTCTACTCGCTGTATGACGATGCGCGGCTGCTGGTGTACGCCATCACCGAGGTATGGAAGCTGACCGGGTTCCGCATGCTCACCCACGACCGCGGCAGCAGCGTCGGCATGATCGCACTCGGCATGCTCGCGGAGCTGGACCCGCCGTCGCTGCCGGTGGATCTCATCCTGACCAACGCCAACATCTACCTGCCGCTGGCCAATCTCACCCTGTTTCAAACCGCGCTACTGGACCCCGAAACGCGGCGAGCCACGGCCGCGGCGACCACACCGGAGACCCTGGCCGCCGGGATGGGCGCCAGCACCTTCATGCCGAGGAGGAAACCGACCGATCCGGAGATCGTCGCGCTGGCGAAGTGCTTCGCCCACAACGACGGAATCCGGGTGCTGCCGGACACCATCGTGTATCTGCATGAACGCGCCGCCGATGAAACCAAGTGGTTACAGGCGCTTTCCGGCAGCCATGTCAACACGACGGTGGCGTGGGGATTGCACGACAACGTCGCTCCGTTGCGCGTGCCCAACTACGTTTGGCAGACCTACCTCAAGGACAAGCCCGGCCGCAACCGGTATTGGGTGCTTCCGGGCGCGGATCACTACATTCAATGCGACGCTCCCCGGCAACTGGCCCAGATCGTGCGTCTCGCTGTCGAAGAAGGCGACATCGCGCTGCAAACGCTCGGCAATCAGCCCGACGGGGCGGTCCTCGTCGATCAGAGCATTTAGTCATTGCCGTAGAACGTCTTTCATGACCACCGATGCCGATGACCACACCAGCTGGCTGACACCGGGTGTCGGTGCGGTCGCGGCGACGAGCTTCTTCTCCGATGCCAGCCACGAGGTCACCACGTCGGTGTTACCCACCTTCCTCACCGGCACGTTGGGGGCTTCGGCCGCCGCGCTCGGGGTGGTGGACGGCGTCAGCGACGCCCTGATCGGCGTGATGAAACTGGTGGGCGGACCGCTGGCCAACGATCCCGAGCGCCGCGGGCGGATCGCGTCCGGCGGGTACCTGGCGACGGCGCTGGCGACCGGAGCCGTCGGCGTCGCGGCCACCGTGTGGCAAGCCGGGTTCCTGCGCGCCATCGCGTGGATGTCCCGCGGCCTGCGATCACCGGCGCGCGACTCGTTGCTGGCCTCCTTGAGCCCAGAATGGGCGCGAGGCAGGACATTCGGTCTGGAACGCGCCGGCGACAACCTCGGCGCGGTGGTTGGCCCCCTGCTGGCGGCCGGACTGGTGGCGTCGGTCGGAATCCGCCCCGCCCTGTGTCTGGCCGCGTTACCGGGGATTTTCGCGGCGGTGGCTATCCTGGTGGCCGCCCGCCAGGCGCGGCAGCACCGCCCACCCGTGGATGCCGCGCGGCGGCGGCGATTCGACTTCGGCGCGCTGCGTGACGCTGGGATGCTCAGGGCACTGCTGCCCGTGGCGCTGTTCGAATTCGGCAACGTGGCAACGACATTGCTGATTCTGCGCTCGACCCAACTGCTGACCTCCCCGCAACGCACCGCGACGGCGGCGACTTCGCTGGCGATCCTGATCTATGCCGGCCACAACGTGGTGGCGACGGGGGCCTCGGTGGCCGCGGGACGCTGGTATGACCGCGCGGGGCCGCGTGCCGTCTTCGCAACCGGCGCGGTCGTCTATGTGCTCGGTTATCTGGTGTTCGCCGCCGGGGTCCACAGTCCCCCCGTCATCGCGTTGGGCTTCGCCCTCGCCGGCGCGGGCATCGGACTTGCCGAACCGACGCAGTCCGCCGTGGTGTCGCAGCTGCTTCCGGATCGGTTGCGAGGCAGCGGGTTCGGTGTGCTGGGCGCGGTGCAGGCGGCCGGTGATGTGCTGGCGACCGTCGTCGCCGGTGTGCTCTACACCGTGGCCTCGCCCGCGATTGCGTTCTGCTACGCGGCAGGGTGGATGGCGTTCGCCGTCGTCGCCTCGGGCATGTTGCGACCGGCCCGAGTGTGAGGCCGGGTCTACCCCACTACCACCGGCAGCCGGGCCCACCCGCGCACGCTCGCGGTATGCGCGCGTCGGGCATTGGCATAGTCCACTTCCCAGTCCGGCCAGCGTTTGAGTACCTCCTCGAAGGCCACCCGCGCCTCCATTCGGGCCAGCGCTGACCCCAGGCAGAAGTGCAGGCCCTGCCCGAAACTGAGATGGCTACCGCGACGGTGGATGTCGTAGCGGTCGGGGTCGGGGAGCTGAGTTTCGTCGCGGTTCGCCGAGGCGTTGAGCAACAGCATGAATGAGCCCTCCGGGACCACCTGGCCGTAGTGCTCGGCATCGCGTGCGACGTAACGCGCCTGCACAGGCGAGGGCGGTTCGTAGCGCAGCGTCTCTTCGATCGCGCCCGAGATCAGCGACGGGTCCGCGACCAGCTCGCGGCGCTGATCGGGATGATCCGACAGCAGCTGCCCCATAAAACCGATCAACCGAGCGGTGGTTTCGTTGCCGGCACCGGCGATCATCGCGGTGTAGGACAGCACCTCGGTCCGCGACAGGGGCCGACGCGTGCCATCGGGTTCGTCGATTTCCGCCCGCAACAGCTCGGTCATCAAGTCGTCGGAGGGATGGCTGGCTCGCCATTCGATGTACTCGGCAAACAGCGCGATGGTATTGGCGAACACGTTTGCGTCCACCTCGGCCGGGTTGGCGCCCTCGGACAATTCGATGTTGGCCACGCTGCGGTCGCGGATCTTTTCCTGGTCCGCTTCGGGGATGCCCAGCAGATAGCCGATGGTTCGCATCGGCATCATCGCGCCGAGGTCCGCGATGAAATCGAACCCAGGCTCGCCCACCAGCGGGTCGAGCTCGCGTACACAGAAACCGCGCACCAACGACTCCACGGCGAGCATGCGCCGCGGGGTGAAGACGCGGGACAGCAGCTTGCGGTGCAGGTCGTGCAGCGGAGGATCCTCGAAGAGCAGAATGCCCGGCGGTACTTCGATATTCGCGAACAAGATGTCGGCGGTGGTACCGCGACCGGAGCGGTAGGTTTCCCAGTTTGGCAGCTCGCGCACCACGTCCCGGTAACGGCTCAGCGCGTAGAAGTTGTACTTCTCGTTGTGGTACAGCGGTGCTTCGTCGCGCATCCGCTTCCACACCGGATACGGGTTCGAATCGATCTCGACATCGAATGGGTCGTAATACAATTCAACGCTGGGGCTGGTCTTGGGGCTAGTCACGGTCAGATCCCTAACTCAGTCGTTGCGGTGCAAGAAGCCGTGCAGAAGCGCTTGAACGAGTTCCTCAACGATCACGTCCCGAGGCGGCGGGTTGTTTCCGAAGTAGGTCGAGCGGAAGGCGGCCATTCCCGCGATCATCGACACCGTCGAGTGGGCGGGAAGGTCCGGGTGGTCGGACCGCAGGCCCCGCAATTGCATGCCCTCTACGCTGATCTGGCCGAGCACCGTCACCGCCCGGCGCACCTCCGCGATGCCGGCATCGGTCTTCTCCTCGTCGGACAGATTGTCAGCGGCCATCAGCGTCAACAGCAGCCCCTGATGTTCGACGAACACGTCGTAGAGCCGCGATACGAAAAGCCGGGTCAACTCCCGCTCGTCGGTCTCCTCAGGCACCACCGACTGCCACGTCCGGCCGAAGTCGTCGACGAAGCTGACGAAGGGCACCACGAGTGCCTCGCGGAATAGCGCGGCCTTGGACCCGAAGTGTCGGAACAGCAGGTGTTCAGTGACGCCGGCGGCCTGCGCGATTTCCCGCGTCGTGGTGCTGCGATAGTCCTGGCCGGCAAAAAGCGCACGGGCCGCGTCGAGCAACAGCCGGCGCGGCTCCCCGCGCGGCCGACGCGCCGCCGTCGCGGGAATCGGCCGCTTCGTCGCACGCTGGGCCACCATTGTCCACTCCTGTCGAACCGTCCCGCCTTGGGGATAGTATCCACTATCTCCAAAGGATAGTATCCACTACCTTACGAAAAGATTCGTCGAAAGGGTGACACCATGGGCGCTGTCATCATGCTGGGTTCGCTGTTAGGCCTGATCGCCTTGATATTCGCGCTGGTACTCCGCTTCGATCCCGAGGCACGACGCGCGCCGGGCGAACAGGGCCGCCGGTGAACACCCAGATGACGCCCGCGCTGGCCGGGGCGATGTACTTCGCCTACGCCAGCAGCATCCTGTTCCTGGCGATCGGGACCTATCTGAGCTACCGTCGCCGGCGCATCCACCCGCTGTTACTGCTTGCCATCTCAGCTATTTCGTTCTCGTGGATCGAGTCCCCGTACGACTGGGCGATGTATGCACAGTTTCCGCCCGCACTACCGCGCATGCCGTCGTGGTGGCCCCTGAACCTCACCTGGGGCGGGTTGCCATCGTCGGTGCCGCTCGGCTACGTGTCCTACTTCACGATCCCCGCCCTGCTAGGCGCCGCCCTGGGCCGCTGGCTTAGCGCAAAATTCAACTGGCGCAGGCCAATTACCCTCCTGGTGGTCGGCCTCGCGGTCGGCTTCTGCTGGGCGCTGTTCTTCAACGCGTTCACCGGCGCCCAGCTCGGCAACTTCTACTACGGCTACGTGATCCCCGGCCTCGCGATCTTTGAGGGCACCAGGAACCAGTACCCGCTCTACGACTCGCTCGCCATGGGCATCCAGATGATGGTGTTCACCTATCTGCTCGGACGCACCGACGCCGCGGGACGCAACGTGATCGACATGTGGGCCGACAAGAGATCGAAGACCCGGCTGCAGTCATCGGCGCTGTCCGGCGCGGCCGTCATCGTCATCGGGCACCTGGTGTATGGCTCGGTCTTCGCGCCGCACCTGGTCACGAAGCTGGGCGGCTGGGTGACCGCAGGCCCGACGGAGCAGCTCTACCCCGGCGTGCCGAACCAACCCAAGTAGGGACCGACTGCTTTCACCCGCGCGCCTCGGGTAGCACCACCTCGCCGACGCGCCGCAGATACGGCCACGCGATCTCCGGCGGCAGCCCGCCGCATAGTGGCGAGAGGTTGAGTATCTGTCCCGCGCGTACCCTCGAAACTGCTTCTGGCACAGAGATAATGACGTGCGACGTGCCCGTGTCACGTAGCTCGTCGACGGTGTTCACATGCGAGAAGCCGGCCGTTGTCTCATCCCCGGGATTCCATGCCGCATAGGTACGCACGTCGTGCAGCAGATGATCGCCGAGCTCCTTCCAGGCCCGGTCGACGTCGTCGGCGACGAACACGACCGAAGGGGTATCCCGGGTGGGAAACATGGTCGGCCCGGGCTGGTGCCCATGCTCGCGGCAGGCCTCTTCGTAAGCCTCCTGCATGCCCGGAGCGTTGGCGTTGCCCAACATGCCCAGCCCGTACCTGCCGGCCCGACGAGCCGCAGCGACCGTCCCGCCGCCCCACATCAGTCCCGGTCCGCCGGCGGTCAGCGGGCGCGGCGTCACGCGTATCTGGCGCCCGTCTTCGACCACGGTCTCACCGGCGAGCAGTCGCCGTAACAGCGCGAGTTTCTCGTCGCAGAGGCGACCTCGGGTCTTTATCGACACCCCGAAGTGTTCAAACTCCTCGGGCCGGTAGCCCAACGCCAGGATGTAGGACGCCCGCCCATTGCTGAGGATGTCGAGGACCGCCATGTCTTCGGCGAGCCGCACGGTCTCGTAGAACGGCAGTATCAGAATCAGGCTCAACGCCAGGCGCTGTGTCCGGGCTGCGACTGCCGCCGCCAGCAGGAACGGCGACGGCAGGTAGCCGTCCTCGGAGCCGTGGTGCTCGCACAGCACGGCGGCCAGACCGCCGTGCTCTTCAGCCCAGGCGCACATCTCGGGTGCCGCGGCGTACAGATCGGTTGGGGGCGCTGCCCATTCGGGATCGCGCATGTCGAAGCGCAGTGTGTACACGCAAGCTCCTAGCTGGCCCAAACTTTGCGGCGTACGTTACACCTCCGGTCAAACACGTAACGCGGCAGGGTGGTCGGAATGTCCGGTGAGCTCGTGCAGGTCATCGCGGCACTCGACGGGCCGCGTGGCCCACCGCCGCGCCGAGGGTCACCTCGCAATGGATGTCGCGATCGCGCTCGATGTCGACCCGGTACGTGGCCGCGGATGCCGACGTATGCCAGTCCGGCGCCGCCGGTTACCGCGCCGCCCGACCTCGGGGTCCTGCCAAGGTGCCCCGTCCTGAGTGGCAACGCGAAACTAACCTAAAATTTGTTCACGAGGATAGTGCTTACTTTCTTAAACCCTTGACCGGGCGCCCCCGCGGTTGTAGCTTCCGAATCGAACGTTGGGCGACTTCACACGTAACGGCAACGGCCGCCTCAGCTTTCATCACGTCGGCGACGGAGGAGAGCCACGATGACAACGCATCGCGTAGTGGTATGGGCAACCGGTGGCATCGGTTCGATCGCCATCCGCGCCATCCACCGCCGCCCCAATCTGGAGCTGGCCGGGGTGTGGGTGCACTCCCCGGACAAGGACGGCAAGGACGCCGGGGAGCTGGCCAACGGTGAGCCGATCGGCCTGCAAGCCACCAACGACGCCGACGCGCTGATCGCCCTCAAGCCGGACTGCGTGGTCTATGCCGCCAGTGGGCCGGAACGCGACGCCCTGGCCATCCCCGATTACGTCCGGCTGCTGGAAGCCGGTATCAACGTCGTGACGACCAGCACCACCCGACTGGTCAATCCCTACGCCTACGAACCCGCGCAGTGGCGCGACCAACTCGCCGCCGCGGCCAAGCAGGGTCAGGTGTCGCTGTAGGCGTCCGGGATCGAGCCGGGCTTCGCCGCCGACTACCTGCCGCTGGTGCTGTCCACCCAGTCCTCGACGATCGAGAAGATTCACGCCTACGAGATCGGCCTGTACGACGACTACGGTGTGCCCGACATCATGAGTGACGCATTGGGTTTCGGCCGGCCGCTCGACTATCAACCATGGATCGGCTTCCCGGGGGCGATCGCCGGTGAATGGCAGGGCCAGATTCGGCTGATCGGCGACGCGCTGGGCGTCGAAGTCCAGGAGGTGCGCGAATTCTTCGACCGCGCGGTCACCAACCGGACGCTCGAGGTCGCGATGGGTACCGTCGAGGCCGGCAGCTGCGGAGCGCTGCGCATGCGGGCGACGGGCGTGGTTGACGGCCGCGAAGCCATCGTCATCGAGCACGTCACCCGGCTCGCGCATGACGTCGCCCCGGACTGGCCGACCGGCATCGGCGATCTGTCCTACCGGATACTGATCAGTGGCGATCCCGACATCGACTGCACGCTGGCGGC
Source organism: Mycobacterium simiae (assembly GCF_010727605.1). Classification (NCBI taxonomy): domain Bacteria; kingdom Bacillati; phylum Actinomycetota; class Actinomycetes; order Mycobacteriales; family Mycobacteriaceae; genus Mycobacterium; species Mycobacterium simiae. The sequence continues at coordinate 4,751,059 of NZ_AP022568.1, read as the reverse complement.
CACGCTGAAGGATCCGCAGCGGGCCGGCGTCGGGGGCATGACGTCCGGAGCGGGCGCGATGGTCGCCACCGCGATGCGCGTCGTCAACGCGGTGCCGTATGTCGTTGCTGCGCCGCCCGGGCTGTTGAGCTCGGTCGACCTGCCCCTGACGATCCCGCAAAATGCGTTTGTCGGCGGGTAGGTCGCCCCGGCTACTCTGCGGGCGTGACGGTTAATCCCCTCGATGAACTGACTCTGCCACAGCTGCGGCGCCGCACCAGCATGAAGTGGCGCGCGCATCCCGCCGATGTGTTGCCGTTGTGGGTCGCCGAGATGGACGTCAACCTGCCGCCCACCGTCGCCGAGGCACTGCGGGCCGCGATCGACATCGGCGACACCGGCTATCCGTCAGGCACCGCGCTCGCCGAGGCGGTCAGCGAATTCGCTTCCCGCCGTTGGCAATGGCACGACGTCGAAGTAAGTCGCACCGCAATCGTTCCCGACGTCATGCTCGGCATCGTCGAGGTCTTGCGTCTTATCACCGAGGCCGGCGACGCGGTCGTCGTCAACCCGCCGGTATACGCGCCGTTCTACGCGTTCGTCACGCACTCCGGGCGCCGGATCGTGGAGGCGCCGCTCGACGCCGAGGGAAGAATCGCGCTGGACGCGTTGGAGGAAACGTTCGTCCGCGCCCGCGCGTCGAGCCGACGGGTCGCCTACTTGCTGTGCAATCCGCATAACCCGACGGGAACGGTGCACACCGCAGCGGAATTGCGCGGCGTCGCCGAGCGCGCGCGGCGGTCTCGGGTGCGAGTGGTGGCGGACGAGATTCACGCCCCCGTGGTGTTGCCGGGATCGCGGTTCACCCCGTACCTCAGCGTCCCTGGGGCCGAGGACGCGTTCGCGCTGATGTCGGCGTCCAAGGCGTGGAATCTTTCCGGCATCAAGGCCGCCCTGGCGATTGCCGGACCCGCGGCGGCGGTGGATCTGCACCGCCTGCCCGAAGAGGTCAGTCACGGGCCGAGTCATCTCGGCGTCATCGCGCACGCGGAGGCGTTCCGGAGCGCCGACGACTGGCTCGACGCACTGCTGCAGGGACTGGATTCCAATCGTGTGTTGCTGAGTGACCTGGTGGCGCAACACCTTCCGGGAGTCGCCTATCGACACCCGCAGGGCACTTACCTGGCCTGGCTCGACTGCCGGCGACTCGGTTTCGAAGAAGACGCCGCCGACGGTCTCGCGGTGGTGTCCGACCTGTCCGGGCCGGCTCGCTGGTTCCTCGACCAGGCCCGCGTCGCACTGAGCTCCGGCCACGTTTTCGGCACCAACGGATCCGGTTATGTCCGGCTGAACTTCGCCACCTCCCAAGGCATTCTCACCGAGGCGATCACCCGCATGGGCCGTGCACTCGCTGCGAACCCGCGACGTAAGAGCACAAATTAGCTATCTTTAATGACCTGCCGGCTTGTTGTCGACGAATCTCGCACTGGACGAAAGGCGCCTTGCGGAGAGAGGCTTCACAGGTGCCCGTCCACCGGAGGAGCTGAATATGGATGTGCTGCGAACCCCGGACTCCCGATTCGAAAACTTGGAAGGCTATCCGTTCGTAGCGAATTACATCGATGTGGCAGCCAGCGACTCCCCTCCTGTCCGCATGCATTTCCTGGACGAGGGACCGTCCGACGGCCCGCCGATCGTGTTACTGCACGGCGAGCCCACCTGGAGCTACCTCTACCGCACGATGATCCCACCGCTGGCTGAAGCCGGGAGCCGGGTACTTGCGCCGGACCTGATTGGTTTCGGGCGCTCGGACAAACCCAGCCGCATCGAGGACTACAGCTACCTGCGGCACGTGGAGTGGGTGACATCGTGGTTCGAGCGGCTCCGCCTGAGAGACGTCACCCTGTTCGTCCAGGACTGGGGCTCGCTGATCGGTCTGCGCATCGCCGCCGAACAGAGCGACCGCATCGCGCGCGTGGTGGTCGCAAACGGCTTTCTGCCCACCGCCCAGCAGCGGCCCTCGCCCGGATTCTTGGCGTGGCGAGCTTTTGCGCGATACTCCCCTGTGCTGCCCGCGGGGCGCATCGTCGCGGCCGGAACCGTCCGCCGGGTTCCGCCCAAAGTGCGCGCCGGCTACGACGCGCCGTTTCCGAACAAGACGTATCAGGCCGCGGCGCGGGCATTCCCGCAATTGGTGCCAATCTCTCCGGACGACCCGGCCGTTCCGGCCAATCGAGCGGCATGGGACGCGTTGGGCCAGTGGGAAAAACCGTTCCTGGCTATCTTCGGCGCGCGCGATCCGATTTTGGGGCAGGCCGACCGCCCGCTGATCAGGCACGTCCCCGGGGCCGCCGACCAGCCGCATGCCCGCATCAGGGCGAGCCATTTCATTCAGGAGGACAGCGGACCGGAGTTGGCCGAACGCGTGCTGTCCTGGATGAAGCCCCTGCTCTGAAACCCGCCGGCGGTGAGCGCTTAGCCCGGCGCCGTGCCCAGACACGGAAACTGTCGGAGCCCACCGCCAGCTCGGACATCGCCTGCGCTGAGCCCTTCGGGCTCCACTCGGCTACCTCACGTCCGCCGGCTTCTTCGATTCCCGCTTTGCGCAACAGGTTTCGATATTCCGAAAGGAAGGCATGATGGTGGGTGTCGATCCGCAACATCGCCACTCTTCGCCTCGCTGGCACTCAGGTGCTACGCCGCCCGACTTACTTTGACACTAAACTCTCGGTATGATCACGCGTCGCCGCGCAGGGCTTCGTTAGGTCCCGACGGTCATGGGCCGAAAAGGTTGGGGTGGAGCACCACCGGCTGACGACGAGGAAGCGCGCAAGCGCATAGTGGACGCGGCGATTCACAGCATCGAATGGCGGGGACCGCAGCAAACCAGCCTGTCGGTGATTGCGGCCGATCTCGGGGTCACCCGGCCCACCATCTATCGGTACTTCGCCTCGCTCGAGGAATTGCTGAGCGCTGCGAGCGATATCGCCCTCGGCGGCTGGACCACCCGGATCGCCGATCTCACTGCGAACTTTGACGATCCGGTGGAGTTGTTGGTCGAGGCCGTGGCTTTTCTCGTCGAACGCCTACCGGAAGAACCCTTGTTGATGATGCTATTGGAGACCGACCACAGCCGGTCGATGAGCCGGCAGATGGTCCTGGGCGAGTCCGTGCGACGCTCACGCGTGTTGCTGGAAAGCACCGAGATCGACTGGGCCGCCTTGGGTTACCGTCACAGAGATTTCGACGATCTGGTCGAGTACCTGCTTCGGCTGATCCAATCGCTGGTATTGGTGCCGCCGGATCCGCCCCGTTCAACCACGGAGTTGCGGTCTTTGTTGCGGCATTGGATCGGTCCGGTAGTGCAAACACCACCGCCTCGTCGGGGCCCAACGTGCGACTGAAACACCTCATCCGGTCCGACCCAATTTTGGCATTACGACTCAAAAGTGGCGAGCGCCACAGTCCGCCAGCCTTGATAATGCACCGCCACTTTCGATGTAATATCTGATTGTTGCGCCCTCATGAGGATGAGTCAGGGCCTCATGAGGCGCAATCATCAAGCACCATTGTGGACCTCCGAATCACCTGGCGCGTAGCCGGTTACAGTGAGGCAGCCCTCAAGTCAGCGCGTGACAGCGAGTACCGCCTCGGCAAGCTCGGGACGGCACACCACCAGATCCGGCAGCTTGGGATCGGCCTGGTTGTATAGCAATACCGATCCATCAATGCGCGACGTGTGCAGTCCCGCCGCGCGGGCCACCGCCACGGGGGCGGCCGAATCCCACTCGAATTGCCCGCCGGCGTGCACGTAGACATCGGACTGGCCCTGGACGATCGATGCCACCTTGGCTCCGGCGGAACCCATTTCCACCAGGGTGCCGTCCAGGGCGTCGCGCACCGCCAGCGCGATCGCCGGTGGCCGGGTGCGCGACACGACGATGCGCGGCTTGGCCGGCGCGGCCGGCGGCGGGTCCACCCGCGGGGTGGCCAACGTGACTCGCTGGGCCGGCAATGCCACCGCGCCGGCGATCAGCTCGCCGGCTTGCCACAGCGCGACGTGCACGGCCCAGTCGTCGCGGCCGAGCTCGGAGAACTCCCGGGTACCGTCGAGCGGGTCAACGATCCACACCCGCTCCGATCGCAGCCGTACCGGGTCGTCGGCACCTTCCTCGGACAGGACGGCATCCCGGGGTCGCTCGCCGGCTAGCGCCTCGATCAGAAAGTCATGGGATCTCTTGTCCCCCGCCGCTTTCCGCTCGCTCGCCTCGGCGTCGGCGAACTCCTCACGGACCCCGAGCAACAACTTCCCGGCTTCGGTGGCCAAACGGGCGGCCAGTGCGTGGTCACTCATCGGTTGCTCCTAACGCGTCGCGAGAATTCAATACTTCCCTATGTTGGCCTCGTTGACCAAATTTAATGTGTCACAAATTTGCCCGTGACCACACCTCGGTTGTTCGGCAGTGTCTTAACCTGGTGATCGTGAGCGGCAACGTCTCCTCGGAGGGCGGGCCGCGGCGGGGGCGCCTCACTGTGATCGTCATCGTCGTGGCCCTGCTGGTGGTTGGTGCGCTGGTCTTCGTCGCGGTGAAACTCATCGGTGGTCGGCACGGCACGTCGGCGTCCCCCACCACCCAGCCACCGCCGGACAGCTACGCTATTCCGGGCTGCTACAACCCCTCCGTGCAACCGACGGAGCGACCCAAGAAGCTCAATGTGCTGGGCTGCGCGAGCGTTGCCGTTGCGCTGCAAGACATGTCATGGAGCTCCTGGGGACCTCAGGGCGCTGACGGGACCGGAACCGCAGTCTTCAAGTTGTGCGATCCGAACTGCGCGGCTGGGTATCAGGTCACCGAGCCGGTCGTCGTGCACGCGTGGAATCCGCAAGCGCCGCGCAAGGATGCCATCTGCCAGGGTGGCCTGAGAATTTTCGGCGACATGATTCTGGCCTTCCCTAACGGCGCGCCGCCGCCGAACGCGCAACAGATCGACACCGAGTACAACGGGATGCCGGCCGTCCACTTCGTCAACTATTCGCCCAGCGACACCCGCCAGACCGAATTCATCGGTTATACGTTTTGCAACTAGGGCCGTCAGACCTCGACGACGACGGCGCCGCCCTGGCCACCTCCGGCGCACATCGCCGCGACACCGACGCCGCCGCCACGCCGGGCCAGCTCGTAGACCAGCGTGGTGACCATGCGCGCACCCGAGGCCGCGATGGGGTGACCAAGACTGCAGCCGCTGCCGGAAAAGTTCACCTTCTCCTCGTCGAGGCCGTACTGACGGCACGCCGCGATCGGCACCGACGCGAATGCCTCGTTGATCTCCCAGAGGGCGACGTCGCCCGGTGACAGTCCGGCGCGATCCAGCACCTTGCCGATCACCTTGACCGCACCCAGCCCGCAGTCTCGCGCCGGCACGCCCGCGGCGGCCCACGCCTTGACCGTGCCCATCACGTTCAGCTTCTCGGCTCGCGCGTAGTCACTGTCGACCAGCGCGACGGCCGCCGCGGCATCGTTGGTGCCGCTGCTGTTTCCGGCCGTGATCGAGAAACCCTCGATCTCTGGGTGCAAGACCTTGAGGCCGGCGAGCTTCTCGACGGTAGTGTCACGACGCGGGTGCTCGTCGACGGCGAACTCGGTGACCGAGCCATCCACCTGAGTGATCTTCAGCGGCAGGATCTCGTCGACGAATTTGCCGGCGTCCTGCGCCGCTACGGCACGCTGATGGGAACGCGCCGCCCAGGCGTCCATCTCCTCACGCGTGATTCCGACCGACTGCGCGGTGTTCCAGCCGACCGTGATCGACATGTCCTTGGCGGGTGCATCCGGCGTCTCGACGTGGGTCGGCGGCATCCAACGCTCCTCGAACTTCAGCTCGGGGCCCGGGATGCGCCAATTCGTCAGCGGCGTCATCGACAACGACTGCACACCGCCGGCGATCAGTACGCGCTCCATCCCGGAGCCGATCTGCGCGGCGGCGTTGCCGATGGCGGTCAGGCTGCCCGCGCAGTGCCGGTTGACCGACTGGCCGGGTACCTGCTCCAGGCCGGTGGCGGTGGCCGCGTAGCGTGCCAAATCACCGCCGCCGTAATGGGATTCGGCGAAGATGATGTCATCGATGGCCGACGGGTCGACCCCCGAGCGGCGGACCACTTCCGGCAGCACCGCGGTGATCAGCGTCTCGGGCGGCGTGTTGACCAGGGTGCCTTTGAACGAGCGGCCGATGGCCGTCCGGACAGCTCCGACGATGACGGGTGTACCCATGTTCTCAACCTCGCTGCAGTGGGCGGTCAGACGACGCGAATCGTATCAAATACTGTATAGGCAATAGTAACGGTCTAAATTTGGTAAGCCGGGCGGTGTGACGGCCCTAACAATTAAGCGATTCGGCTAATTCGGCGGCCACCCGCGGACGAACGGTGCGCTGGTCTGGCGACTGAACAAGCCGCGGTCGATCGATGAAGTGGAGATCGAGATCCTCGCCACCTGCCCCGCCTCGGCCGCATTCGATAAGCATCGTTGATCATCAGATCGAAAAGCAGCGTTGGACGGCGCCGTCTGCCGCGCGGCATCGTAATGGTGGTGACCCACTCGGATCGGCGATCCGAAGCTGTTCAGGAGGTTGAGATGTCCACGCAGTTAAGCAAACACGTCGCCTCGTTGACCGAAGGTGAGCTGGTCGAGGAGTCCCATCTGGGTTCGATCACACGGCTGACCGCCGACGTCTTCCCCATCCTGAAGGGGATGTCGATCAAACGGCTGCTCGTCAACCCCGGCGCGATGCGCACCCCGCACTGGCATGCCAACGCCAACGAATTAACCTATTGCGTTTCGGGTACCGCTCTGGTCTCAGTGCTCGACACCGGGAGCCGATTCGCTTCCTTCGTGGTCCGCGCGGGCGAGATGTTCCACATCGACTCCGGCTCCCTGCACCACATCGAGAACATTGGAACGGAGACAGCCGAATTCGTCATTACCTTCCGCAGTGAGCGTCCCGAGGACTTCGGGCTGGGCGCCGCATTCGGAGCAATGACCGACGCGGTGCTGGGCAACACCTATGACCTGCCGGCCTCGGACTTCGCCGCCATGCGGCGCAGCACCGTCGACCGCGCGTTGGCCGCCCGCGACGGCGACCCCGACGTGCCGGCAACCGCTTACTTCGACGACCCGCACAAGTTCTCCGTCGACGCGATGACGCCGCCTGTCAGCAATGCGGTCGGCTCGGCGCGCACCGCACGAGTGCAGTACTGGCCGGCGCTGAAGGACCTGTCGATGTACTCGTTGCGCATTCGCGAGGATGGGATGCGCGAGCCGCACTGGCATCCGATCACCGCAGAGATGGGATACGTCAACAAGGGCGCGGCGCGGATGACCGTGATGAACCCCGGCGGCGAGCTGGACACCTGGTACCTGCGCCAGGGCGACGTGTACTTCATCCCGCGCGCCTATCCCCACCACATCGAGGTGTTCGATGCTCCCGAGATGCACTTCTGCATTTTCTTCGACCAGCCCACCCCCGCCGATATCGGTTACCGGACGTCGATCAGCGCATACTCGCGCAAAGTGCTGGCGGCCACGTTCGACACCCACATCGACGACCTGCCCGACTTCCCGTTCACCAAGACCGACCCGCTGATCGTCAACCGGATCAACCCCGTCGACGCTCACGCCGTCGGGGAACCTCATGTCTAGAACATTCGGCTGATGTGCGCACAATGACTGGATGACCACCACATCCGCCATACCCCCGCGGGCGACACAGGCCGCCGCATACCGCTCTGCAGCAATGTTGATCGGCATCGGCACGGTGCACTTCCTGGCCCCCAAACCATTCGACGCGATAGTCCCCGCCGAACTGCCTGGCAATCAACGCTTCTATACCTACGCGTCCGGTATTGCGGAGATCGCCATCGGCGCCTTGCTGCTGCCGCGACGGACGCGGCGGTCGGCCGCGCTGGCGGCCGTGCTGCTGTACGTCAGCGTGTTCCCGGCGAACATCAATATGTGCCGGCTGTGGTGGAGCAAATCGTGGCCGATGCGGATATTTTCCTTCGCCCGGCTGCCGCTGCAGATACCGATGATCACCACGGCGCTCAAGATCAGGCGCGACAGCTAGCCGGAGCCGCAATGGGAACAACCGGAATCGCGGCGCTGCTCGCCGTGGCGGCCGCCCTGATGGTCGGCATCGGCGACGTCGCCGAACAACGATCCGCCCAGCAGGTCACCGACAAATCGGTCAGCACCCCCGCCCTATTCGTGCGGCTGCTTCGCGACCCGCGGTGGTGGTTGGGCACTCTCGTGGCCGCTGGCGGATTCGGGCTGCAGGCGGCGGCCCTCGGCCTGGGCTCCGTGGTCCTCGTGCAGGCGTTGTCGGTGACTTCGCTACTGTTCGCGTTGCTCATCAGCAGTATCACCAACCACCGCAAAATATCGCGCGGGCAAGCGATTTGGGCCCTCCTGCTCGCCACGGCCGTCACGGCGGTGGTCACGGTTGGCAATCCGCAGGCGGGAACGGCACGCGGGTCGGTCAAGACGTGGGCCATCGTGGCGTCGGTGCTGGGGCCGGTCCTATTGCTGTGCCTGATCGGTTCGCGCCTGACCTCGGGGTGGCGCAGCGCGTTGCTGCAGGGGCTCATGTCGGGCACGTTGTGGGGTCTGTTTTCGGTGCTCACCAAAGGTGTGGTCGATCAGCTCGGCCACGGCATCCCGCAACTGCTGAAGACACCAGAACTGTACGTTTGGGTGCTCCTGGCGATCGCCGCGACCGCCAGGGAGCAGTCTGCGTTTCGAGCCGGCCCACTGACCGCATCCCTTCCCGCCGTGACGATCGCCGAGCCGCTCGTCGGGTCAGTGCTCGGTATCGCGGTCCTCGGCGAGACGCTGAACACCGACCATCTCGGCATGGTTGCGCTGGCTCTGTCTGTCGCGGTGATGGCGGCGGCGGTGGTGGCACTGGCACACAGCCAGGCCATCGACGGCCCGGCCGACGCTGTGCGGTCAGATTCGCCGCGAACCGATGCGGTGTAGCGTGCCGTCGGGGTCGATGTAGGCGAATTCCCTTAAACCATAAGCAGTGTCAGCTGGCGCCAGGAGGCGTCCGTCGAGCTCTTTCAGCGCCGCCCATTCCGCGTGGAGAGCGTCGGCGTCGCTGACGTAGAAGTACACGCTGGCCGCGGTCTGCAACGGATCGTGCTCGGCCCACTCGGTGAGATGCATCGACACCGGGCCCCGGTCCACGAAACCGTACCGCTCGGGTCCGGCGTAGGCGCGGGTGTCGAATCCGAGTCGGCGGTAGCGCTCCAGCGCCAGGTCCAAGTTGCGGACGGGCACGATCGGCGCCACCGACGTGAACTTGATTTCGGGCACACCCCAGTCTGACAGCCAGACCGACCGCCCCCGCAAATGCCGCGGTGCTCGCACCGCCGTGTCATATGCTCCGAAAAACCACCGTGCGGCAGGAAGGTCCGTCACCATGGGCAAGCTTGCGGGCGCCCCCCTCGCCAACGCCGTCCCCATCGTCCCCATCGCCATCGCCATAGCCACTGCCGTCACGACGTTGACCGCTGCGTGCGACAGCAACGGGGGCGGCACCGGCGTCACCTACTCCACGGTGCCCAGCACGACTGCCACCAAGCAGCCGGTCCCCGCGGCCGCACTGCCGAACCTGTTCCTCACGTCGGTCCAGGTCGACAAGATACTGGCGGTGACCGGGTCGAGGACTGACAGATTGTCCGACACACTGCAGGAAGACCAAACCGTCGGCGCATTCGCGAAGGGATACAAGTTCCCCGAGGAGTGCCTGTACGTCATGAGTCCGGCCATCGCGCCGGTGTACAGCAACAGCGGGAGTATGGCCGTACGTGGCGAGCGGATCGCAGTTCCTCCCGCTCACCCGACCGATCCGAGCCCCAACGCAAATCAGTTTGTAGTGCTGTTCCCGTCGGCCACCGAAGCGAACGCGTTCTTCACTCACTCGGCCGAACGGTGGCCGGCTTGCGCCAACCGGCAGGACAACGTCCCCGGCGGTAACGCCGACGCGGCCAGCATCGAGTGGAAGGTCGGGCCGGTTTCCAACGTCGACGGGGTGTTGAACACGACCGTGTTCGTGCGGCTGAGCAAAAACGACGAGACCAGATCGCAGACGTGTCAGCGAGCGCTGACAGTGCGCAACAATGTGGCGATCGACGTTGCTGGCTGTCGCCCAGACCCGGGCACCGTGGGAGTCCAGATCGCCAACCAAATCGCCAGCAACGTCGACAAACAATAGCGAGCGCGCGCAGCGGCCCGCGGGCATGCGGCGACCGGTTTGCGGGCGGATTGGGCTTTGCACAAAGCGCCCGCGACCCGCGGTACTGGCGTATGCTCCTCCCGCACACCGCTGTGCAGAGCAAACGCGCGGGTCCGCGGAACGCTCGTCGAGTCGGCGCTATAGGAAGGGCACTCAACCATGCGTCAGCTATCACTCGTCGTCGCCGTCACCACCGCCGGGCTATTGGTCGCGGCCTGCGGAGGAGATGACAAGGGCGGCACCGCCGCGTCGTCGACGACGACCACCACCACCTCGAAACCGCCCCTGGCACCCGCCGCGCTACCGAACCTGCTGCTCACGCCGCCCGAGGTTGACAGCGTGCTCGCTGTCACCGGTTCGAAGACCGACAAAACGTTCGACGCCCTGCAAGAAGACAAAAGCGCCGAGGTCTTCCCGAAGGGATACACGTTCCCCGCCGAGTGCCTGTACATCACCGGCGAGGCCTTGGCGCCCATTTACGGTGGCAGCGGAAACACCGCGGTGCACGGCGAGCGCGATCTTGCGCCCATTCCGCCGGAGTCGAATGATCCAAACCCCGACGTAAGCCAATTCGTGGTGTTGTTCCCGTCCGCCCAGCAAGCGAGCGCCTTCTTCGACAGCTCGTCGCAGCGCTGGCCCGCGTGCGCCAACCGCGACGACACCGTTCCCGGCGGCGGTGCGGACGCCCCGAACGTCCATTGGAAGGTCGGTCCGGTATCTAACGCCAACGGAATCTTGAGCACCAGCGTCAGCGTGACATTGAGCAAGGACGGCGACTCGATGTCCCAGAGCTGCCAGCGTGCGCTCACCGTCCGCAATAACGTGGTGATCGACACCGAGGCGTGCCGCAAGAATCCCGGGGACGCGGCCGTCAACGTCGCCAAGCAGATCGCCGTCAAGGTCGACAAGCAATAGGCACCCGGCCGGTTGCCCTGCCGGCCAAGCCATTTGGGATATGCCCCGACGTGACGTTGCCACTTCGGCAAGAATGTGTTGCTATGCCTCGCTCATTCGATGTCCTGACCGAATCACCGGCCAGTGTGGAACAAATCCATGCGGCGTTCAGCAGTGAAGACTACTGGCGGGCACGCATCGCCATCGGGGAAGCGTCGACCACGCTGGATTCGTTGACCGTTGGCTCCGACGGCGCGGTAGCGGTGCAGGTCACTCAGCACGTCGGCCGCGCCCTGCTGCCGAGCATGGTCACCAAGTTCGCGCCCGCCGACCTCAAGCTCGTACACAGCGAGACATGGAAGCCCGCCGGTGACGGTCAAGTGCGCGGCCAGGTCAACGTCACCACGTCTCCCAAGGTGGGGTCGGGTCGCGCCGAAGCCTGGCTGGAGCCCATCGACAACGGCACCCAGCTCCGCTTCGCCGTCAAGGTGGAGGTCAAGATCCCGTTGGTTGGCGGCAAACTCGAAAAGTCCCTGGGCGCCAGTCTGGCCGAGAGCATCCCCGCGGTGCAGCGATTCACCACGACCTGGATCGCCGAACACTCCTGAGCCGGGCAACCCATTGCGGCGAACGGAACTACCAAATCGCTGCGGCCCGAATAGGACTCGAACAGCAAGGGTGAAGACAAGGCGGAGAGGACACCGATGTCGAGAGCACCGCGATTGTTGGCCGTCATCGCAATGGGCTGTATCACCGTAACCTCGTGCGGGTCGCACCCGGCGTCGAATCCCAACGCATCGAGTTCGAGCTCGACAGCGTCCCCGATCGGCAGCTCGGCGCGCAGCCCCAGCCCGGCGCCGAGCACGACCCTGGCACCGGCCGCGACGACCAGCGCCGCGCCGGACTGCGTCGGATTGTCGATCTGTGCCCCGCCCCCGCCGGACGCCGAGGGCAACCCCGCGTGCTTCTATTCCGATGGCTGGCAACCCAATTCAGGCGGACCGGGGATCGAGATCTGGTACTTCCACGAACCGCAGAATCTGTCGAAACCCGACAAAGTCACTGCGACAGTGCGCAAGAAGGACGGCACCGACGAGTCTCAGGAAGCCTCAATCGGGGCCGGCCAGCAGACGCACCGCTTCGAGTTCCCGACGATCGACAAGTCAGTGGTACAAGAGGTGTTACTCAACAGCAGCACTGGCCGCTGCTTCGTGCTGGGGCCCGGCAGCTAGAGAGGCACCGACTCGTTTGTGGGAGGGTAAGCCACTCAGCCACAGGGTGTTTAGCCACAGGTCACCTAGGTAGGATCCGTCGTTGGCGCCAGCGATGGATAAGGAACACTTGATGACTCGCATACGTACCATGACGCAGACGGATACCGCCGAATGTGCGCGTATCTGTTACAAGGCCTTCAACGCGATCGCGGCCCGGCACAACTTCCCGTCGGACTTCCCGTCCGCAACCCATGCACATGAGCTGGTCACGTCTCTTCAGTCACACCCCGAATTCTTCAGTATCGTCGCCGAATCGGATGATCGACTGGTCGGCAGCAACTTCCTTGACGAACGATCGGCAATCTTCAGTGTGGGTCCGGTCAGCGTGGCGTCCGACGTGCAGGACCGCGGGATCGGTCGCCTGCTGATGCAGGCCGTGCTGGACCGCAGCTCGCAGCGAAAGGCATGGGGAGTGCGCCTGGTCCAGCTGGCGTATCACAACCGGTCGATGAGCCTGTACACCAAGCTTGGCTTCAAGACGCGTGAACCGCTCGCAGCGATGCAGGGCGAACCGGTCTTGCAGCAGTTCGACGGTTTCGAGGTGCGGGGAGCACAACTCACGGATCTAGCCGAGTGCGACAAGCTGTGTCTGCAAGTCCACGGCCACGACCGAAGCGGTGAGGTGCGCGACGCCATTAGCCAGGGGTCGGCCAAGGTCGTGGAACGTGACGGCCGCATCACCGGATACACCACCGATGTCGGGTTTACCGGCCACTCGGTTGCGGTGAGCAACGACGATCTCATCGCGTTGATTGCGAGTGCCGACAAGTTCAGTTGGAATGGGTTCCTTGTCCCGCTGCGCAATGCCGAGCTGCTGCGGTGGTGTTTCGACCAAGGCTTGCGGATCGTCTACATCTTGAATCTGATGAGCCTGGGTCACTACCAGGAGCCGCGCGGTTCCTTTTTGGCATCGATCGGCTACTGACCAGCCGACGCGATCATCGCCGCATCGTCAACGCTGAACCTCACGGGTGATCGGCTTTGAAAAACATTTCGAATTGAATGCCATCGAGGTCCTTGAATGTCAGCACCGCACCGTATTCCCGGTCGGCGATCGGGGAATGGGTGACGCCGAGTTGCCGGAAGCGAGCCAACCAGTCGTCGAGCTCGGCGCGATCGTCGACTTTGAATGCCATGTGATCCAATCCGGTACGCCGTGGATCGAACGACTCACCCTGATGCGCGTCATGCTGCTGGAATTCGATGATGGTGCGGGTGCCGGGATGCAGCAGCACGATGCCTCGCCAGCCGTCACCGGCCACCCGGTCGATCTCGGTGAGCCCGAGCAGTGCGGTCCACCATCGAGCGCTGGCCTCGGCATCGCGCACTGAGAAGGAAATGTGCGACACCCTGCTGAATGTCGGCATGAGCTACCCCTTCCCAACATCGGCTCGGCGACGGCCGTTGCCGAGCACGGCACCCGCCTGACTCATCATCTGCTCGACGATCTCGGCCGCCGGGGCAATCCGCCGAACCAACCCCACTCCCTGGCCGGCCGGGTAAACCATTGCCTCCCAGTCGCCTTCGGTATCGGTTGTCGGCGGCAAAGCCGACCTGGCCGGCAACTCGTACGGCATATTCGACGAATGCGGGAACAGCCGGGTGCGGCCGATGGACACGCCCGGCTGGGTTTCGCCCCGGCGCGCCGCCGCCTCGGCATCGAGCACGGCGGGGGTCGCGAGGAGCCGGTAGGGCTGGTTTGGCCACTCGGGCCCGAATAGCTTGGTGCGCACGGTCTTACCGGAAGAATCAATAAGACGACGCTTGTACTCGGGGTGGGCGTTGGCTTCGTTGGCGACGACCAGTGCGGTGCCGACCCATACGCCATCCGCGCCCGCTCGCAGCGCCGCCGCCACCGCCGCACCGTCCGAGATGCCGCCCGCTCCGAGCAGCAGTAGATCGGGCCAATGCTGGCGGATCGTTCTTAGTAACCTGTGCAGCGGTACCTGCCCGCGGGCATGGCCACCGGCTTCACTGCCTTGAGCGACAATACCGTCGACACCTAAACCGATTGCGGTCGCAGCGATCTCCGGCGACGAGGCCTGCATCCACACGTGGATTCCCACCGCGCGCAGTGCGCCTACCCATCGGCTCGGCGGCGGGTCGTGGTGGAACACCACCAGCGGTACGCCCAACCGGATGCATTCGACGATGTGCTGATCCGTCGTGGCCGGTCCCATACCTGTCTCGGCGCATATGAGGTCGACGCCGAACGGTCCAGATGTCAAGGTGCGCAAGCGTTCGACCATCACGACCAGACTGTCGGCGGGATCCGGCGAGGCGCCGAGCACTCCGAGTGCGCCGGCGTTGGTGACCGCCGCCGCGAGGTGCTCGTGGGCAATAAATGCCATACCTGCCCCGACCAACGGGTACCGGACACCGAATTCGCGGGTCAACCGGGTCTGCATGAGCGACTTCCCTTCCCCATGCTCCTGATCGGAGCATTCTTGAATGTAGTCCGATTTGGAGTATTGTCAACCGATGCCCAGTAAGCAGCTGACGCCGACGTCCTTTGCCATACTCGGATTGCTTTCGATCCAGCCGTTTACGACTTATGAACTCGCCCAACAGATGGAGCGGACCCTCAGCTGGTTCTGGCCGCGGGCGGCCAGCATGATCTATGAGGAGCCCAAGAAGCTGGTCTCGGCCGGATTGGCCGTGTCCAAAACCAGCTTCACCGGTAAACGGCGCAGCACCGTCTACGAGATCACCGAGGCGGGGCGCGCCGCACTGCGTGACTGGTTGAACGTGCCCTCCGCGGGGATGCGCTTTGAGTCCGAAGCCATGATCAAGGTGGCGTTTGCCGACGCTGGCGACGTGACTGCGCTGCGCTCGACCGTGCGCGAAATTCGCGCCGATGCGGAAGCGCGGCTAGCCGAGATTATCAGCAGGTCAACGGAATACAGAACAAGCGGCGGCCCCTTCCCAAACCGCTTGCCGGTGGCGGCAATCACGGGCAAGCTGCTGATGGCCCAGTATCAAGGGGTGCTTCGATGGGCACATTGGGCAGAGGACGCGATCGCCGAATGGACGGGCGTCACGCCCACCACCGGGGCCGCGGTGCCCTCGGATGCGTTCACTGCCGATTGGCCCGCCCGGTACAACGATGCCGCTGCTACGAGGGCAGCGGTTCGCCGTGCGTCTCCGGCGCCAAGGGAATGATGAACAGCCCGATCAGGAATACGATCGACGTCAAGGCGACGGGCAGCCCGAGGGTATGCGTGTGCAGCACGGCGGCGCCGAGGATGAAGTTCACACCGGCACCGACGAAGCGCCCGAACGAGGTACAGAACGCGAATGCCGTTGCCCGCACCCGGGTCTCGAACTGCTCAGGCAACCAGAGGCTAAACAGCGCAAAGTTACCGCCGAAGAAGCCGAGCACGAACAGCCAGGCGATGAACGGGGCCAGGCCGTTGGGCTGGTAGAACGCCCAGCCGAAGCTGGCGGCAATCGATACCGCCATGCCGGCGAAATAAATAGCCGCGGTCTTTCGCCGGCCGATGCGTTCGGCAATCACCGGCAGCACAAGACATCCCAGGATCGTCCCGATCGACAGCAGACCGGTGGCGAACGACGCGATCTTCGTCGAGTCGGCTTTACCCAGACCGGCGTGCTGCGCAAGTTGAATCACGGCCGTCGGCTCGTAGACCGTGCCTGCCCACAGGCCCACGATCGCGATCGTGACCAATATGCACGCCACCCACGTCCGGCGTCGGTACCGGGCACTGAAGATTTCCCGCAACGGGTTCGTCTGGGCTGCGGCGGAAACCTCGGCCCGCTCCCACTTCTCGGTTTCCCGAACCCGCGTCAAGATCAGGATCGCCACAACCACAGGCACAGCGCCGGTCAAAAACATTGCACGCCAACCGAAGTGCACACCGATGGTGTAGTTGAGCGCCGCAGCCAAGAAGAAGCCGGCGTAGTAGCCGGTCTGCAAATATCCGGCGCCCATCTTGCGGCGGTCCTCCGGCCACGCTTCGGCCACGTAGGTTCCCGCCAGGGCCCACTCGCCACCGATGCCCACACCGGCGATGAACCGATAAGTGGCGAGCTCCCAGACGGTGTGGGCGGTAGCCGAAAGCCCGGTGAAAATCGCGAAGGTGAAGATCGTCGCGGCTAGCACCTTGGTCCGCCCGAAGCGGTCGGCGATGGGACCCCAAATGAAGGAAAGGCCCCAACCCACCAGGAACAGCGCGAACAGGATCGATCCCGCGAGCCCAACGTTGGCCGGCGTCGCAGCGATGCCGGATCGTGGCAGCAATTCCGTCAGTGCCGGCGTGAGCACGAGCGCGTAGATGAACGAATCCATCCCATCAAGTGTCCAGCCCGTCCAGGCCCCCCAAAACCCGGCGATCTGCGAACGATTGAGCGGTGTGCGACGGCGCACGGGCATCACACGTTCTGTCGTTGAACTCATACCTGCCTTCCGCTGACCAACTATCGCGTCAGAGAGTAAAGGGGCAGTGCCGATTCCCTGCGCCCGTCACTTAAGCGCGCGGGGGCCCCACGTCATGCAGGTCACGCACGTCACGCCAGCTTATGGCGTGACGCTGCACAAACGAAGGGGCGAGCTGCTTGCTTCATCACCAGACAATGTTGGTTGTCAGCGCGGCCGCGGCGTGGCGGAGGGATCCTGGCCATGCTCCCGAGCAAACCCGGCACGGCGATACATTGGTACTCGCCTATTGGGTTCAACGCGGAACGAGGCATCATGGGATTCATCACGCCGGACCTGCCAGACGTCGATCACGACACCTGGTCCACGCTGCCGCGATCGGCGAGGCTGCAAGTGGTGACTCGGCATTGGGTGGAACACGGCTTCGGCACCCCGTATGCGATTTACCTCTTGTACGTGCTGAAGATGGTGGCGTATGCCGGCGGTGCCGCAGCGGTCATCTCGCTGACCCCCGGCTTGGGCGGGCTGGGTCAGATCGGCGCGTGGTGGACCCAACCGATCGTCTACCAGAAGCTCGTCGTCTTCACGCTGCTGTTCGAGGTGCTCGGCTTGGGCTGCGGCTCGGGCCCGCTGACTGCCAGGTTCTGGCCGCCCATCGGTGGCGTTCTTTTTTGGTTGCGCCCCAACACCATCCGATTGCCGCCCTGGCCGCGTGTCGTCCCGTTCACGCGCGGCGATACCCGCAGCATCGTCGACGTAGCCCTGTACGCGATCGTGCTGGGTTCCGCCACCTGGGCCCTGCTGTCGTCCGGGCGCGGCGGCCCGGTGACCCTCGACGGCGACGTCGGTCTGCTCGACCCCATGCTGCTGGTACCGGCGATCGTCAGCTTGGCGCTGTTGGGGCTGCGCGACAAGACGGTGTTCCTCGCGGCTCGCGGTGAGCACTACTGGCTGACCATGTTCGCCTTCTTCTTCGAATTCGCCGACCAGATCGCCGCTTTCAAAATCGTCATGCTGGCGCTGTGGTGGGGGGCGGCGACTTCCAAGCTCAACCACCACTTCCCCTATGTCGTTGCGGCGATGACCAGCAATCACCCGCTGCTGCGGAGCAAGACGTTCAATTGGGCCAAACGCCGGCTCTACCGCGACGCGGTCAACGACATCCGTCCCTCCTGGATCCCCAAGATCATGGCCCATGTCGGGGGCACCACGGCGGAGCTGCTGGTGCCGCTCGTTTTGGTGTTCTTCGCCGACGGTCATCGCTGGGCATGGTTCTTGATCGGATTTATGGTGATCTTCCACCTCAATATCATTTCCAACCTCCCGATGGGAGTTCCGTTGGAGTGGAACGTGTTTCTGATCTTCTCGCTGTTCTACTTGTTTGGGCACTACGGCGGGATCCATGCAACCGATATCCGCTCGCCGCTACTGCTCACCATCCTGGTCGTCGCCCTGGCCGTGGTGCCGATCCTGGGAAACCTTTTCCCGCAACAGTTTTCATTCTTGCCCGCGATGCGCTATTACGCCGGCAACTGGGCCACCAGCGTGTGGTGCTTCCGCACCGGCGCCGAGGACAGGATCGAGGCCGACGTTGTCAAGAGCTCCGCGCTGACCGTCAACCAACTGGCCAAGCTCTACGGCGCGGCGACCGCCGAGATCACGATCGACAAGGCCGCCGCCTTCCGGGCGATGCACACCCATGGCCGCGCGCTCAACGGGCTGCTGCCCCGTGCGATCGACAACGAGGCCGACTATCGGATGCGCGAGGGTGAGATTGTCGCCGGTCCACTGCTCGGCTGGAACTTCGGCGAGGGCCACCTACACAACGAACAGTTGTTGGAGGCCTTGCAGCGGCGCTGCGACTTCGATGAGGGCGACGTCCGAGTGGTCGTCTTGGAAGGGCAGCCGATCCAGACCCAGCGGCAGTGGTATCGCATCGTCGACGCCAAGGCCGGCGTGATCGAAGAAGGCTACGTCAACGTCAAGGACATGCTGGCGCGTCAGCCATGGCCCGAACCCGGCGACGAATTCCCCGTCCGCCTGATCGACGGCCGCGGGACGGCTGGTGCCGCGAAGCGGTTGTCCGCGGCGGACTAACCGCGGCAGTGGGGTTGCTCGCCGAGGTCGTCGCCGTGGCGGGGAAGACGACTCGCCGGCGCGGTGAAACCGCCGGTGTCGTCGAAAAACGCCCAAGATCCAGCGTCGTCGACTTCCATGCGCCAGCCCAGTTCAGAACCATCGGCGATGCCGATAAACCAAGCGTGTGCCGCCTCCGCGCTGTCGAAATTCCTCGCCGCGATGACCTCGCCGTGCGGGTCGACAGCTCGAAACGTGGGCATGCGGAGTAATTATCCGCTGCGACCCCATTTCAACCGCGAGTCAGCCGCGAACTTGCGGGGTTTTGCCTGCTTACAAGGTGCGGGTCAATTGCTTGGCGAGTAGTTCGGCGAATTTCGCCGGATCGTCGAGCGCACCTCCTTCGGCCAACAACGCCGTCCCGTACAGCAATTCGGCGGTCTCGGTGACGGCGGGATCGTCGGGCCGCTCCTGGTGCGCCTGGCGCAGGCCCGTGATCAGCGGATGGCTCGGATTGAGTTCCAGAATCCGCTTGCCAATAGGGATGTTCTGCCCGGAGGCCTGGTAGATACGCGCGAGTGCCGGGCTGATCCCGAAGGCGTCGGTGATCAGGCAGGCCGGCGACTCGGTCAACCGGCTGGATAGCCGGACCTCCTTGACGTGCTCGTTCAGCGTTTCCTTCAACCAGGTCAGCAGGTCGGCGAAGTCTCTCTGCTGCTCCTCGCGTTCGGCGTCGCTCTTGTCCTCGTCGGAGTCCAGGTCCACCTCACCCTTGGCCACCGACTGCAACGGTTTGCCGTCGAACTCCGTCACCGTGCCCACCCAGACCTCGTCGACGGGGTCGGTGAGCAGCAGGACCTCGTAGCCCTTGGCCTTGAATGCCTCGAGGTGCGGCGACTTCAAGATTTGCTGTCGCGTCTCACCGGTGGCGTAGAAGATTTGCTCCTGGCCCTCCTTCATCCGCTCGACGTATTGGGCGAGGGTGGTGGCCTCCTCCTCGCTGTGCGTGGAGGCAAACGACGAGATCTGTAGCAGGGTGTCCTGGTTGTCGACGTCAGAGAGCAGACCCTCTTTGAGAACGCGGCCGAACTGCGTCCAGAAGGTGCGATAGTCCTCGGGCCGTTCGGTCTGCAGATCCTTGATCGTGGACAGCACCTTTTTCGTCAACCGGCGGCGGATCGCGTTGATCTGTCGATCCTGCTGCAGGATCTCGCGAGAGACGTTGAGCGACAAGTCTTGTGCGTCGACCACGCCCTTGACGAAACGCAGGTACTCTGGCATCAGCTGGTCGCAGTCGCCCATGATGAACACGCGCTTGACGTAGAGCTGAACCCCGATCTTGGCGTCCCGCTGGAACAGGTCGAACGGGGCGTGCGACGGGATAAACAGCAGGGCCTGGTACTCGAAGGTGCCCTCGGCCTTCATCACGATGACCTCGAGCGGATCGTCCCAGGCGTGCGCGACGTGCTTGTAGAACTCCTTGTACTCCTCGTCGGAGACTTCGTCCTTGGGCCGGGCCCACAGCGCCTTCATCGAGTTCAGGGTTTCGGTCTCGATCGTGACGCTTTCCTTGCCCTCTTCCTCGCCGCCTTCTTCTGCGGGGGGCGTGCGTCGCTCGACCTCCATCCGGATGGGCCAGGCGATGAAGTCGGAGTACTGCTTGACCAGGCTGCGGATCTTCCACTCCGAGGTGTAGTCGTGCAGCTCGTCTTCGGCGTCCTCGGGCTTGAGGTGCAACGTGACGGCGGTTCCCTGGGGCGCGTCCTCGATCGACTCGATGGTGTAGGTCCCCTCGCCGGTGGACTCCCACCGGGTGGCCTGGCCCTCACCGGCCTTGCGGGTCAGCAGCTCGACCTTGTCGGCCACCATGAACGACGAGTAGAAACCGATGCCGAACTGGCCGATCAGTTCTTCGGAGGCCGCCGAGTCTTTCTGGTTTTTAGCCTCCCGAAGCTGTCGGCGCAGCTCGGCGGTCCCCGACTTGGCCAGGGTGCCGATCAGCCCGATGACCTCGTCGCGGGTCATCCCGATGCCGTTGTCACGGATGGTCAGCGTGCGTGCACCCTTGTCCACCTCGATCTCGATATGCAGGTCGGAGGTGACGGTGCCATCAGGGTCGAGGTCCTTGTCGCGGAACGCCTCTAGCCGCAGCTTGTCCAGCGCGTCCGAGGCGTTCGAGATCAACTCCCGCAGAAACGAGTCCTTGTTGGAGTAGACCGAGTGGACCATCAGATCCAGAAGCGCTCGCGCCTCAGCCTGAAACTCCATCTGTTCAACACCAGCATTCATGGCAAAGAATTTACCGGTGTCTTCGCGCTCTACCCTGAAGAGGTCAGCGCTGCCGACGAAGGGAATCCAGGTGTCTGTTGCACAACGGGAACGTGCCGCCCTCGTCGACACCATGCGCAGCGTCGGACCCGACGCGCCCACCCTGTGTGCAGGATGGACGACGCGAGATCTCGCGGCTCACCTCGTGATTCGGGAATACCGGCTGGACGCTGCTCCCGGCATCCTCATCCCGCTTTTCGCCGACCACACCGCCAAGGTGCAAAGCGATGTGGCCAGGCGGACCGACTGGGACACCCTGCTGGACAAGGTGGCGTCCGGCCCGCCGATCTATACCCCTCTGAAACTCCTCGATCCGATAGCCAATATCGGTGAGATGTTCATCCACCATGAGGATGTGCGCCGCGCGCAACCCGACTGGGCGCCGCGCCTCCTGGAACCCAAGCTGGCTAAGAGCCTGCGCCGCACGCTGCCGCTGATGGCGCGGATGACGCTGGCCAGGGTGCCTGGCCGGGTCGCGCTACGTACCCCCGAGGGCAAGACGGTGCTGATCTCGGGCAGCGGGCCGGCGGTCACTGTGACCGGTCCGCCCGAGGAGCTGCTGCTGTTCGCCGTCGGACGCGACGCCCGGGTTGACTTCGACGGCGACGCGTCGGCGGTGCAGTCGGTCCGCGACGCACCCAAGGGGCTGTGACCCGGGCTGACAGCGCTGCTAGTAACCGAACGCCGCGCGCAAATCCTTCTTGATGACCTTCCCAAACTGGTTACGGGGCAGGTTCTCCACGATGACCAGGCTCTCCGGGTGCTTGTAGCGGCTCAGCCCCAGGGAATCGCAGTGCTGCACCAGCGATGCCAAGGTCACGCCAGCCGTCGGGGCGGGCACTACCACCGCGCACACCCGCTCACCCGCGGTACGGTCGGGCACCCCGATGACCGCGACGTCGGCGACGCCGGGATGGCTCGCGAGCACGTTTTCGATTTCGAGTGCCGAGACGTTTTCCGCGTTGCGGATGATCGCGTCCTTGATCCGGCCGGTGACGCGCACGTTGCCGTGCACGTCGACGAGCCCGAGGTCGCCCGTGCGCAGCCAGCCGTCCCCGTCGAACGCGTCGGCGTCGAGCGTGGCGTCGGCGTAACCGAGGAAGCATTGGGGCCCCTTGAGCCGCAGCTCGCCTTCCTGGCCGGCAGGCAGCTCGGCTCCGCGGACGTCCACCACGCGCACGCTGACACCCGGCACTGGTGCACCGACGGTGTAGTCGAGCACGTCCGGCGGGGCGTCCAACGGCGGCGAGGTGGCCACCGGGAACTCGGTCATGCCCCACGCGTTGGCGATACCCGCGGTGCCGAGAGTTTCGCGGAACTGCCGGCCCAGTTCGGCGGTGATCGGCGCGCCGCCCGCGACACAGCCGCGCACTGCACCGAAGAGCGGCGTATCGCCATGCGCCCGTTGCGCTTCCAAGAAGGCCACGAAGAAGGGCGTCGCTGTGCCCAACAACGTCGGGTTGTGCGCCGCGATGGCCAGCGGGGTGGTGGCCGGGTCGAATACCTCGAACAGCGCCAGTCGCATCCCGGTCAGCAACGCGGCGGCCAGCATTGCCGCCCCGCCGATGTGGGCGATGGGAAACGCGATCGGATCCACGTCGTCGGCGGTGATTCCCATGGCGTTTACCAATCCGCGTGCACCGGCGATCACCGTGCTGTCGAGGTGACGAATTCCCTTGGGAGCGGCGGTGGTTCCTGAAGAATAATAGACCCATTGCGTGTCGCCGGTCGGCTCTGGCGGGGGCGGCAGGTCAGTCGCGTCGGCCTCGGGCAGTCGCAGCACCCCCACGCGTGCAGGACTGGCCAGGTCCAGACTGACGACCTCGAACCCCCTGGCCGACGCCAACGATCGGGCAAGTTCGCCATGGCAGAAACCCCGCCAAAGTTCCGGCACCACAAGGACTTCGGTCGATAGCTGCCCGGTGATGAAATCGACCTCACGCTCCCGCAGCAGCGGGATGATCGGGTTTTGCACCGCTCCGAGGCGGGCCAACGCCGCCATGACGACCACGGTCTCCAGCGTGGTGGGCAGTTGCCAGGACACCACGGTGCCCGCTTTGACGCCACGCCGGGCGAACGCGGCGGCCGTTGCGCGGGCAGCGTCGTGCAGCTGGCGTGCGGTCAGGCTGCGCCCGTGCTCATCGGCAAGGACTTGCCGATCCGGCCGGCGCCGGGCCGCGTCGGCCACCAACGTCCAATACGCGAGCTGCGTCGCGGTGGTCATCCGGCCGGTGGAAGATCCGTGGGTGGTCGAAATCCGGAGTGCGCGATGGAGACTGCCACCGTACTGCCGACGGGACCCTTGTGGTCGACGACGACGGCCGATCCGTTGGCCACGCCATCGTCGCTGTAGTGCGTGAGCGCGGCCAGCCCAATGTGCGGGCCCTCGGGTAGCCGGCTCAGGGTAAGCGTGTAGTCGACGTTGATGAACTGCAGCGCCCTGGTCCCCCAGTTCGCGATGGCGGCAGTGACGTCCGCACACAGCGCCGCCCGGGTAAACGGCGTGAGCGGCTCGTCGTCGATCAGTGGCCGGGTCTCGTGCAGCCAGGTGTATTTGGGGCCAGTGGTGTCCCAATCGGGATCGGGATTCTGTAATTCGCCGCCCCACCCGTAGGTCCGCAGAAACAGTGTCGGATGAGTGCCGTCCGGCTCGGTGGGCAGTCGCGGCATCTGGATGGGTTGTGACCAGACCCGGCCATCCGGCTGCTGGCCGCGTCGCAAAAACAGGGCACTGGCCCGCGCCACCGGTTCGCCACGTTGGACGAGGGTGGCCTCCGCCAGCCGCAGCCGCCGACGCTCGTGATGTACCTGGGTGCGCAGCTCGAACGGTTCCAACGCGGCCGGTGCGGGCAGGTCGACGGTCAATCGCGCGGGCTGTAACTGCTGGTCATCGACGGCGCCTTCCAGCGCCCAAGCCAAGATGCCGCCCACCACGTGCCCGCTCATCGACGGGCCCCAGCCGCCGCGTGCGACAGTCGTTGGCGCAAAACGGGTTCCGTCATGCACGAAATACGGGCCGGACCGCAATGAACCGACGTCGTCGGACCGGACGGTCGGCTCAGTCACCGAGTGACCCACCGCGTGAACACGGTATGCATGATTTCTCTCCTCTGAGGCACGCAACGGTAGATATTACAGTTTGGCTTCCAGGTCACACGCCGAGTGGCCGTCATCCAATCAAAAACCCATGATTCCAGCGGCATTGGCCGATGTCGTGGCCGCAGAAGCTTGCCCAAAGCCATCACTGAGGTTCGACTTAGCCGACTCATAGGTAGGCTAGATAACGTCGAGCTAGACGGGGGTCAGCTTTCGATGATCCACGAGTAAGTGGGGGGAACCATGGAACTGAAACGACTCATCGCGGCGGGCAGCCTCGCGGGTGCCTTCGGCGCGGCGGCACTGGGCATGAGCGCCGGCTTGGCTAACGCCGCTCCCGGCGGACCCGCGCCGGCTCCCGGCGGTGGCCATGGGGCGCCGACGCCCGGTGGCATCCACGCCCCCACCGGGCCGAATGACCCGGGCGGCCCCGGTGGACCCGGGGGCCCCGGCGGACCGGGGGGTCCCGGTGGACCGGCTGGTCCCGGCGGACCGGGTGGTCCGGGACATCCCGGCTTCAACGGCCCGGGCGGCCCGGGCGGTCCAGGCGGACCCGGCGGACCTGGTGATCCCGGACATCCCGGCTTCAACGGCCCGGGCGGCCCGGGCGGTCCAGGCGGACCCGGCGGACCTGGTGATCCCGGACATCCCGGCTTCAACGGCCCGGGCGGTCCAGGCGGGCCGGGTGGACCCGGCGGGCCGGGCGGCCCTTGGCACGGAGATCCACATCGGGGTTACTTCAACAACGCGCCGTGGGGCAACGGACCGGCCCCGTGGGGCCCGGGCGAACCGCCTCGGCCCGCATGGGATCAACCGCTTCCGCCGCCGGGGGCTCCGTGGACCTACGGTCCGATCAACTATTGGGGTTATCAGGAGACACCGGTGTGGGACCCCGGCTTCAATCAGTGGGGCTTCTGGTTCTTCGGCGTCTGGATTCCGCTGTAACTCCGAAGCCGAGGCGGGACGGCCGGGCACACCGTAAACTTCTCGCGTGCATCTGGGCAAGATTGCAACGTCGGCGCGCTCCGGTGAAATCGTCGTGACCGCACGGTGTTTCGCCGCCGTCATGGTCTTTGTTGCGACACTGGTCGTGACACTGGCCGCCGGCGGCGCGACCCCGGCACGTGCCGCCGGGCAGCACCCGATCACCTTGACTCTGGTGCGGCACGCCCAGTCGGCGGCCAACGCGTCCGGCGTGATCGATACGTCGACGCCCGGACCGGAACTCTCGCCTCGAGGCTGGTGCCAGGCAACTCTGGTGGCTCCGCAACTGGCCCAGAACCACTACGACGGCGTGTACGCCTCGAGCATGATCCGCACCCAGGAGACGGCCACCCCGACCTCGCAAGCGTTGACCGAATCCGTCACCGTGCTGCCCGGATTGCGCGAGATCGAGGCCGGCGACTACGAAGGCACCCCGGAGGCCGATATCGCGCAGACCTACTTCGCCGCCCCCGCACGGTGGCTGCGGGGTGACCGCACCGCGCGCATCCCGGGCTCGGTCGACGGCAACGAGTTCAACGCGCGATTCAGCGAAGCCGTCCAACGCATCTATGACACCGGCCAGCAGAACCCGGTCGCGTTTTCACACAGCGCGGCGATCATGTTCTGGGTCCTGATGAATGCGCACAACGCCGACCAGACATTGCTGAAAACCAGGTCGCTGACGAACGTCGGGCATGTGGTGTTGACCGGAAGTCCTGCTGGCGGTTGGACATTGACCGAATGGGATGCCGACCCCCCGCCATGTTGACTCGGTTAGTGACGACCCGGCCCACCGGGTCCGCCCGGCCCACCAGGTCCGCCCGGCCCACCAGGTCCACCAGGTCCGCCCGGCCCACCGGGTCCGTTCGCGGCTGGAAGCACGAAGACGCATTCATTCAATTCGACGCTCCAAGCCCAGCCCGGCGCGCATGCCGGGTCGGCTCGGCTGACGGCCGGCTCGGCAATCCACACCGTCGGCAGCCCCGCAAGTAGCAGGGCGAACACACCGACTGCGGCACTCCGCAACGGCGGGCGACCGGTCGGAGCGGCGATGGTCTCGGTCATGGCGGTACTCCTCCGGCGAAACTTCAGCACCTCATTGTGCTTCAAACCGGGCGGTTGGGGGTTCAGATTCGGCCGCTACAGCTGCCGCACAGGTACCCCCGCTAGCGTGGCGGTGTGACCGACCGTCGAGAGCGCGCAATGTCATTCGGATCGATTGCTGAAGACTACGACGGGTTGAGGCCCCAGGCTCCGCGGGAGGCGGTCGATTGGTTGGTGCCGCCCGGTTGCGAGGTCGCCGTCGACGTTGGGGCGGGAACCGGCCTGTTCACCCGCACCCTGGTGGGCAAAGCGGCAGAGGTCGTCGCCGTGGAACCGGACGAGCGGATGCGCAAGGTCCTGACGGAACGATCCCCGGGAGTTCGTGCACTCGAGGGACGCGGCGAGTCCATCCCCCTTCCCGACGCCGCGGCGGACGCGGTCTTCGTCTCGTCGGCATGGCACTGGATGGATCACGAACGAGCAATTCCCGAGATCGGTCGGGTGCTACGCGACGGCGGCCGGCTCGGCCTGATCTGGACGAGCCGGGACCGCGACGTGGACTGGGTGCGTGAGCTCGGTCGGCTGCCGGGCCAAGATCTCGAAGAAGTGCAATCGGCCGAACGATTTCGGCAGCGGCTGCACTTCGCCCTTCCCGAGCCGCAGATTTTTCACAACACCGAGCGTGCGGTCTTTCAGTTCGTGCGGACCATGACGGTCGACGACGCGGTTGCGATGTTGGGAACCTACAGTCGGGCGATCATTGCTTCTCCCGACGACCGCGCGCAAACCTTCGCCGACGCCCGTGCCGCCTTGGCGGCCCAATTTCCCGGGGCCGACACCGTGGATGTGCCAATGCGCGCGTGGTGCTGGCGCGCCGATCGCATCGCCCGCGACGCCCGGCTCTAAGGCAACGGCCTCGCGGCCGTCGCGGCCACTCGTCGCCGCCCGCGTGGTGCTGATGTGACGGGTGTGCAAATTATTTTTCCGGCTTTGCCGGGCGCCCGATCGGTTAGGCTGGGCCCGCACCACCCCACCGACGCCCCCTGCGGTTCGGCCCATGCATGACAACTGAAGATTCCGGGATCCGCAATGAGATTTGTGCTGGCAAGTTATGGAACTCGGGGGGACATCGAGCCGTCAGTAGCTGTCGGTCGTGAGCTGCTGCGCAGAGGACACGACGTACACATGGCCGTGTCGCCCGATTTGGTCGGCTTCGCCGAATCCGCCGGAGTCGGCGCCGTCGCCTACGGGCTGGATACGCAGGAATGGCTCGACACTTACCGCGACTTTTGGGCGTCGGCGTTTCACAACTATTGGCGGCTCCCCGACCTAGCCAGAATGTGGCGCGAGCTGCGCGAGTCCGTCGTGGCGAGCTGGGTACACATGGCCGCGACGTTGGCGCCGTTGGCCTGGGGCGCCGACGTGTTGTTCACCGGCGAAAGTTTCATGGAGACCGCGGCCAATGTCGCTGAGTACTACGACATACCGTTGGCGACCCTGCATTACGTGCCGATCCGGGCCAACGGACGACTCCTTCCGTTCGTGCCATCGCCGGTGGCTCGCTCCGCTATGAGCGTGTCTAACTGGCTGACCTGGCGGATGACCAAACACCTTGAGGACGCGCAGCGTCGAGAATTGGGGCTGCCCAGGGCAACTCGCCCCGCCTCGTTACGCATCGCCGAGCGCGGGTCGCTGGAGATCCAGGCGTATGACGAAGCGTGTTTCCCGGGTCTCGAAGCCGAATGGGCGAAATGGCGCGCGCAGCGGCCCTTTGTCGGCGCGCTCACGATGGAATTGATGACCGACGCCGATGAGGAGGTCGCGTCCTGGGTTGCGGCCGGAACCCCACCGATCTGCTTCGGCTTTGGCAGCATGCGAGTCGAGTCGCCGGCGGAGACGGTGAAGATGATCAGCGCCGCCTGTACGCAATTGGGTGAGCGGGCGTTGGTGTGTGCCGGCTGGAGCGACTTCAGTGACGTCCCCCATTTCGACAACGTCAAGCTGGTGGACGCGGTGAACTACGCGGCAATCTTTCCGTCCTGCCGTGCGGTCGTGCACCATGGCGGCACAGGCACCACGGCGGCGGGCTTGCGCGCCGGAATTCCCACCTTGGTCCTGTCCATGGACCTGGTGCAGACGATTTGGGGAGCCCAGATCACCCGACTGAGGGTGGGTGCCGCCCGGCGCTTCGCCAATACCACCCGCGACTCGCTCGTCGCCGACTTGCGCAAGATCTTGGCCCCGGAATGCGTGACCCGCGCCCGCGAGTTCGCCACCCGGATGAGCAAGCCCGACGCGAGTGTCGCCGGTGCCGCCGATCTGCTGGAAAAGCTCGCCGAGCAGCCCTTCCGATTCGATCCGCGTCAGCGCAGTTCTGCGCTCAGATAACTGATGGTTTGGCGGAATTCGGCCAGCAGTTCGTGATCGGGCAGCGCGAACCCGTTTTCGGCGTACAGATCTTCGGTGGCGTACTGCGTGACGTCCCAGCCCGTAGCCGACAGCTGGTCGCTGGCTTGCCGCCGCTGGCCGGCCCACACGAGATCGGCGACGTCGAAGTCCAATCCGTGCTTACGCCAGCCGCTGCGCAGCGCCCGTGCGCGTTCGTCGGTGAAAACCCGCATATCGGTGATGTTCTCGGTGGCCAGCCGACTCCCGGGCGCACTGAGCGCAGTGATGTTGTCGAGCAGCCGATCTTGAGCATCGGGCGGCAGGTACGGCAGCAGACCTTCGGCGATCCACGCGGTCGCCACGCCCGGGTCAAAAAAGTTGGCGCGCAACGCGGCCGGCCAGTCATCGCGTAGGTCAACGCTGACTGCGCGGCGTTCGACGGCCGGTTCGGCGCCGATCTGGGCCAGCGTGGTGTCCTTGAAGGCGATCACCTCCGGCTGGTCCACCTCGAACACGACGGTGTCCGCCGGCCACGGCAGCCGATAAGCTCGCGCGTCGAGCCCGGCCGCCAGGATGACGGCCTGACGAATTCCGCCTTCGGTCGCGGCACGGAAGAAATCGTCGAAAAACCTTGTCCGAACGGCTATTTGCTCACAGCGCTGGCGCGCCGTCAGGGGCACATCGTCGTCGTCGAGGGGAATATCGCCGTCCAGCATCCGGGTGAAGAATGGGTGCCCCACCGCCCGAACCAGCGGCTCGGCGAACCTGTCGTCGAGCAGTGGGTCGGGTTCGCGCGACGCCAATGCGCGCGATGCCGCCACCATCGTTGCCGTCGCCCCGACGCTGGAAGCCAGGTCCCAGCTATCGCCTTCGGTACGCGCCGCGCCATCGGATGACACCACTCACTCCCTTCCGGGCACTGACCCGCCACCGCGGGAATTCGATCCCAGCCACCATAACTTGCCTAAAGAGCGCCACCCGCGTCGCACACGACACTAAAGTGCTGCTGGTGAGCAGGAGCGCGTTAGCCGTCGGCAAAAGCCGGTGGTTGGCGATCGTGGTCTCGCTCGTCGTCTCTGCCGGCATGATCTACGCGCAGGGGTCAAAGTCGTCATGTTGCATCGAGCCACCGACAGCGGTACCGACACCCACCGCGGCGCCGCCACCGAAGGATGCGGGAGCCGCACCGGGCACCGGCCCTCATGTCGCGAGTCCCGCGGAGGCCGAAGCGTTGGCGGCGCTGGCGTCAACCGCACCTACCGGGGCGCAAAGCTTCCAATTCCCGTTGCCCGCGGGCGTCGCGTCCGAGGATCATTTGCAGGTCAAGACCATTTGGGCGGCGCGTGTCATCAGCGTGCTGTTCCCGCAGATCACCACGATTTACGGTTATCGGCAGGACCCGTTGCCGTGGCATCCCAACGGGTTGGCGATCGACGTGATGATTCCCCATCATGACAGCCCGCAGGGCATCGAACTCGGCAATCAGATTGCCGGGTACGCGCTGGCCAACGCCAAGCGCTGGGGCATCAATCACGTGATCTGGCGGCAAAAGATCTACCTGGGCCCCGCCTCGGGCGCCTGGACCGCCGACCTCGGCTCGGAAACCGCCAACCACTACGACCACGTCCACATCGCCACCGGGGGCGGCGGATACCCCACCGGGCATGAGATTTACTACATCGCCTCGATGACGCCGACCCCATCCGAGTAGCGACTCTCGGGCGCCTTTACTCGATCTTGACCAGCTGTTGAATTACGCCTCCGACGCTGGTTGACGTGAGTACGCTTCCATCGGTGGAACTGGGGGTTTTGGGACCTCTTCAGGTCTGGCTGGACGGCACGCCCGTCGCGATCCCGGGCGCCAAACCGCGCGCCATCCTCACCATGCTCGGGCTGAACAACGGCTCGGTGGTGCCCGCCGACACGCTGCTGCATCTGCTGTGGGGCGATGCGCCTCCGCGCACGGCCGCCAAAGCCCTGCAGACGCACATCTCCGCGTTGCGTCGCACCCTCGGCGATGGCGTCGTGGTGACCGCGGGAGCGGGGTGGACTCTCGAAGGCGCCGACGTGGATGCGTCGCGCTACAAAGCGGCGGCCAAGCGGGGTCGTGACGCCATCGCCGCCGGCGACACCAACCAAGCCCTGGCGTGCTTCGACGAGGCGTTGACGCTGTGGCGCGGAGTCCCCGAGCTGCCCGACGGCCAGCGCGGACGATCCGAGAAGACCAGGTGGGTTGAAGGCCACGCCGCGCTGGTGGAGGACCGCGCCGACGCGCTGCTCGCCACCGGCCGCGCCGCCGAAGTCGTCGGCGATCTCGAGGCGGCGGTCGCCGACGCGCCGCTGCGCGAAAGGCGGTGGGGGCAGCTGATGCTCGCGCTCTACCGTGCGGGTCGACAAGGTGAGGCACTCGGGGCTTACCAACGCGCGCGGACGCTGCTCGCCGACGAGCTGGGAGTCGACCCGGGCCCCGAGCTACGCCGGCTGGAGACGGCGATCGTCGGCCAGGATTCCTCGCTGGATGTCGCTGTGGCACAACAGCTCCCGTCGGTGACACGCGCCGTCACGTTCCTGCTCACCGATATCGAAGGCTCGACCGCCGCCTGGGAGGCCGACGCCGACGCGATGTCGGTGGCGTTGGCACGTCACGACGAGCTGGTCGAACAGGTGGTCACCTCGCGCGGCGGGCGGCTGATCAAAACGCGCGGCGAGGGCGATGCCACGTTCTCGGTTTTCGAGCGGCCGTCCGCGGCCGCGGCCGCGGCACTCGAGTTGCAGGACGCGATCACTCACGAGCCGTGGGCGCTGCGCGCTCCCCTGCGCATCCGCATGGCACTGCATACCGGCGAGGTCGAGCTGCGCGACGGCGATTACTTTGGTCGGGCCGTCAACCGGGTTGCCCGCCTGCGGTCGCTGGCCGAGGGCGGTCAAATCCTATGCTCCGGTGCGATCGCCGAACTCGTCATCGATTCGCTGGCGGACGATGTCGTGCTTACCGATCTGGGAATGCGGCAGTTGAAAAACCTTGCGCGGCCCGAGCACGTCTTCGAGCTCCGGCTGGAAGCCGGTACCGACCACACCGAATCGGAAGCAACCGAAGCACCGCTGCCTCGGCCCCCGTTACCTGGAGTACTGGTCGGCGCCGGGCCGTTCGTCGGGCGCGGAAACGAACTCGAACGCCTGTACTCGGCGTGGCAGACCACCCTCATGGGCGGTGTGCGCGCGGTGCTGATCGCCGGCGAACCGGGCGTCGGCAAGACTCGGCTCGCCGGCGAATGGGGCCAGCGCGCCGATCACCAGGGAGCGGTCGTGCTGTACGGCCGTTGCGACGAGGACCTCGGCGCGCCCTACCAGCCGTTCGCCGAGGCGCTGCGCTCCCTCGTGCCGTGCATGGGCCCCGCTCGGCTGCGCGGGCTGCGTGGCGTCGACGCGTTGCTGACCTTGGTGCCGGGCCTGACCGACGTGGCGCCCGATGTCGTATCCCGAGCACACCCGGATCCCGACACCGAGCGCTATGCCCTGTTCGACGCCGTTGTTGCGTTGTTGGACATCGCATCCGCGAGCGCGCCGGTGTTGCTGATTCTCGACGACCTGCACTGGGCGGCCAAACCCACGCTGCTGTTGTTGCGACATCTGCTGCGGTTCGGCGAGCACGGACGGGTGCAGATCGTCGGCACCTACCGCAGCACCGACCTCGACCGATCCCATCCCCTGGCAGCGATGCTCGCCGATCTGAACCGCGACGGCACTGCAGAACGGCTCAGCCTGGCCGGACTCGACGAGGACGATGTGACCTCCTACGTGGCCGAGGCCGGCTACGACGACGAGGAACTCGGGCGAGCGTTGGCCGCCGTCACCGGTGGTAACCCCTTCTTCCTGATCGAGGCGCTACGCCACGTCGACGAGAGCGGTGGCGCATGGGATCAAAGCACGCTGCCGCAGGGAGTACGAGAAGCCGTCAGCCGCAGACTTTCTCGATTGCCGGTCGAGACCAACAAGGCACTCGCCGCGGCCGCGGTCGTCGGGAGCAGGTTCGCGTTGGATTTGGTCGAGCAGGTGGTCGGCACCGAGCTCATCGACGCGTTCGACCAGGCCGGTCAAGCTGGCATCGTCATCGAGGAGCCCGGCGGGAACTACCGGTTCAATCACGCCATCGTCCGACAGTCGCTGCTGGCGGAGTTGGCGTCGGTGCGGCGCATGCGGCTGCATCAGCGCATCGCCACCACCTTGGAGACGCGGCCCGGCGCCGACGACGAAATGCTGGCCGAATTGGCACACCATTACTTCGAATGTGCGTGGGCGGGTAACGCCGCCAAGGCGGTTTACTACTGCCGCCGGGCCGCCGACCAGGCGATGACACGACTCGCCTATGAAGGTGCCGCCGACCTGTATCACCAAGCGCTGCATGCGCTAGAGGAAATCGACGAGGAACTCCCCGACCGCGACGACCAGACCGCCGAGTTGCTGGTCGCCCGGTGCGAAGCGCTGCTGGCCGCAGGTGACGTCGCTTCGGCCGCGGGTGCGGTCGCGAAATTGCAGGAGACGACCGTCGATTCGCCCCGCCTGGCGGCGTGGGCGACATGTTTCGATGGCCAGCTGTCCATGCTGACTCACCCCGACCGCTTGGACGAGATCGAGGCAGCGCTGGGCGGCGCGGCCCGCCAAACTTGCCGAACTCGACGATGCGGCCGGAGAAGCCAAGGCGCACACCGTCCGAGCGAGCTGCCTCGCCCGCCTTGGCCGCATCGCTGACTGTGAACTCGCCCTGGATAGCGCGCTGACCGCCGCGCGACGCGCACGCGACCATCGACGAGTCAACGCGGTCCTGGCCGGCGCGCCGCTCGCAGCGCTGTGGGGGCCCAACCCGGTTCCGCGCGCGGGTGGTCGGTGTCTGGACGTGGTGCGGCTACTGCGTATCACCACGGACTCACCCGCCGTGGAAGCAACGTCGACGCGGTGCCAGGCGGTGCTGGAAGCATTTCGCGGCCGGGCCGCCGCCGCCCGTCGGATGATCGAGTCGGCCCGACGTACCGTCACCGAGCTCGGCTTGCGTCACGCGGTGCTCGAAGTCGAGCAGTTCGCCGGCATCGTCGAGCTGATCGTCGGCGACCCCGCGGCAGCGGAGCCGTACTTACGCAAGGCTTACAACGGCTTTCGTCGTATGGGCCTGGATGCCGACACCGCCGAGACGGCCGCCTTGTTGGGCCGCGCCTGCCTCGCGCTGGGACGCCAGGAAGAGGCGCACCAACTGTGCTCGGAGAGCGAACAGCTCGCCGGCCATGCGCTCAAGGCGTCAATCGCCTGGCGCACGCTGCGGGCACACCTGCTCACGCGCGGCGGCGACCATGACGCGGCGAGAGCGGTCGCCGAAGAAGCGGTCACGCTGGCCGAGCGCACAGACGCCCTGGTGGATCACGGCGATGCCTGTCTCACGCTCGCAACGGTCTTGGTCGCCGCTGGCGATATTCCGGGCGCACGGACCGCCGTCGGGCGAGCCATTGACCTCTATGAGCGCAAGGGCGCCGCCGCACTGGCCGAAATCGCGCGCGACATTCTGGGCGAACAAATCAAGCCCCCCGCACCGGTGCAACCCGAGATTGCGTGCGCTCCGCCGGGCAGCCAGATTCGTCTCGAGGACGAAGATTCGGATTTTTGGCGGCTGGACAACACGGTAACGCGCGTCTACCAACGCTTCTGGTCGTATTTCGCTGACCGTGATTGGGACGGTGCGGCAGCGACTGTCTCCGAGAACCTGTCGGGCGCCGACCATCGACGGGTCGTAAACGCCGGGAACCGAGGCAGCCGCGAGTCCGTAATCGAAGATTTGCGCGTGGCGGCCAACCTCGGCTTTGCGATATCGATGGTGGACGTCGTCGCGATCCGCGGTGAACGCCTCGCGCTTACCCGGGTCCGCGCCGCCGGGCGCGACCCCGAAACGGTCCAGAACGATGCCTTCAACATGGTCGAGATCGACGCCGACAATCGCATCACGTCGATCGTCGTCTTCGACCTGGACGACTTCGGCAGCGCCATCGCCGAACTCGACGCCCACTACCTCGCCGGCGAGGCAAGCGAATACGCGCATTGCTGGTCGACAATCTCCGACGCCTACGCCACAGTGAACCGGCAAGAATTGCCGCCGATGACCCCGCATTTCGCCAGCACCGATCACCGCAGAGCACCCGCGTTCGGCCTTGGCGAGATGATCGAACAGGTACGTGCCGGAGGAAAACTCGAACGGTACATCCGAACTTACGTCGAGTCTGTTTATCGACTGAACGGCCTCGGAATGGTGTGTTCGGCTGCCGGAACAGTACTTTCGCCCGAGGGCTTCGACGCCGGGTGGCGGATGATCGCCCTCGTCACGATCGAAGGTGACGTGCTCAACCGCTGCGAAGTCTTTGACGAGACGGACCTGGACGCGGCGGTCACCCGATTCGAACAGCTGAGCCTGCCAGCATCGCGGCCGCAGAACGCCGCGAGCAAAGTGTACAAACGCATCAACGCGTACTTCACTGCGCGCGACTGGGATGCCATGCCAAAGGTCATGGCGGAGAACATGATCAACGACGATCGCCGCCACATGGTCAATTCCGGCACCCGGCGCGGCCGCGATGTCGAAATCGCCAATGGTCGGGCATTCGTGGAACTCGGCGCCGAACAGATCACATCCACCGTCGCCGCGACCCGCGGGGAACGCCTCGCGCTATGTCGTTCGTCTATCGTCGGGCAAGGCTTGCAATCTGGGCCATTTCGTGTCGAGTTTTTCAGCCTCGTGGAGACCGACGCCGCCGACCGGTTGACCGCCCACGTCGCGTTCGACCTCGACGACTTCGACGCCGCCGTGGCCGAGCTCGATTCCCGCTATCTTGCAGGCGAAGCCGCGCCTCACGCACGTGCCTGGTCGGTGGCCATGGCAAGCTACGCGGCGCTCAACCGGCACGAGCTACCGCCGACGACGCCGAACTGTGTATATGCCGATCACCGCCGGGAGACGGCATTCGGCCCCGCGGATCTGACCGCATATTTTGGCGGCGGATGGGATCTCAACCAAGACGTCAACATTTATGTCGAGGAAGTACACCGGTTAACCGGAGTCGGAGCAGTGGTCACATACCGCGCACATGAGACGTCGCGAGAAGGCCTGGACGCCGAGTGGCGCGGCATAGCCCATCTGACTGTCCAGGATGAGCTGGTCAGCCGTTGCGAAGTATTCGACGAGGCGGACGTGGAGTCCGCTTTAGCGGCCTTCGATCAATGCAACCGGCCGCAGCCGCGGCTGGAAAACCAGGCAAGCAGGATGTACGAACGATTCAAAGCGTCCTACCCGCGTCGCGATTGGGGCGCGATCGCCGCGATGCTGGCCGATGACGTACGCAGCGAAGACCGTCGACACGTGATCAATGCCGGGGTGCGACAGGGCCCAGACGCTGTGATCGCCGAGGTATCCGGGCTTTACGACGCGGGCATTGACGTGGCGTCAGAAGTCGTGGCGATACGTGGCGACCGCCTTGTACTCAATCGCATCCGAACCTTCGTTCGCGGCCAAGGAGCTGAGGGTTTTCACTCAGTCGCTCTCGACATCGTCGAGCTCAACGACGTCGGCCGGGTGGTCGCGCGCCTCGTGTTCGATCTCGACGATCTCAACGCCGCCTTGACCGAACTCGACGCGCGATACCTCGCGGCTGAAGCTGCGCCGTACGCGCAGACATGGCAGACCATCGCGGCCACGTACACCGCGGTCAGTCGGCGTGAACTTCCCCCGTCCGCACCGCAGATAACGAGCATCGACCATCGCCGATCAGCGTCGTCGGATCCGGGCAAGCTCGACAAGGAAATCCGCACCTATGTCGAGGCGGTACATCAGCTAGACCACTCCGGTGCCGTCGTCACCTACGCGGCGTACGCAACCTCGCAGCAGGGTTTCGACGTTGAGTGGCATGAAGTCGCTATGGCGACAGCGAGCGACGGAGCGGTCAACCACTATGAGCTGTTCGAGGCGGCCGACCTGGACGCTGCACTGGCGCGTTTTGACGAATTCCGGAAGCCGGCGCCGCAGCTGCGCAACGCAGCAAACCGCGTGCATGAGCGAATTCTCGGGTGCATCACCGCCTGCGAGTGGCAAGCAGTGACCGACATGCTGGCCGTGGACTTTACCCACGACGACCGTCGCCGCGCGGTGAATTCCGGGCTGCGACGAGGCCGCGACGCCGCGATCGCAGAGATGCAGGCGCTCGTCGACATCGGCGCCAGGGACCACGCATCAGACACCATCGCGACCCGCGGCGAACGTCTCGTCCTGTGCCGTACTCGATCCTCGGGTCGCCGTGCCGAGGCGTTCTACGTCGAGGCCCTCGACGTCTTCGAGATTGATGACGAGGAAACAGTCATTGCACGGGTCGTGTTCGACCCCGAGGACATCGACGACGCCATCGCCGAACTCGAAAACCGATACCTCACCGGCGAAGCAGCCCGGCACGCGCGCACCTGGTCGGCGATCACAAGGGCATACGAGGCGCTCAACGGTGGTGAATTGCCCGCCGTCACCGAGAATTTCGTCGACGTCGACCATCGACGCGGAGCGCGGCTGGTGCCGGGTGATCTGATGGAATATCTCGGCGCCTCGTTGGACGACTCGTCGGGAAACCGTCTCCGCATCGTGGCCGTACCTCGGCTGACCGACCGGGGCGCGGTGGTCACCCATGTGGCCGACGCAACCTCCCGCGAGGGCTTCGATGCCGAATGGCGTATCACCAACGTCTTCACGGTCCAAGGTGGCAAGATCAGCCGCTGCGAGCTCTACGACGTTGCCGACCTGGACGCCGCCCTTGCACGCTTCGACGAGTTCGACCAATGATCGTCACCGCAGACGTCGTTTGCTCGACTGATAATCGCGGTTGTCCGCGGCAACCGTGGATTCCCCGATAATCCGAGCCCTACAGTGCGCGTAGGGTTAGCCGACTAATTCGGTCGGTGCGTTGAAGGGAGCCGATAATGACTCCGCGGCTTAGTGAATTCGGCGTCCGCCGCAATCTCGTTGCCCTGCCTGGAATATTGGCCGCCGCGCTGCGCAGCTGAATCGACCGCCCTACCGCCGGCAGCGCTCAGTCGCGGTGCGGCGGGGGCTCCTCGGGAGTCCATGCCGGTGGCTGGCCGGGCTGCCCGGGAAACAGGAAATCGATGAACGCCGCGGCGGTGGGTTGCGGCTCGTGGTTGGCCAGGCCCGGGCGTTCGTTGGCCTCGATAAACGCATACTCATCGCCGGTGATGTCCGGAACGAGCAGATCGATGCCCGTCACGGGGATACCAATCGCGTCGGCCGCCGACACCGCGACCCGGCATAGTTCCTCATGCACCCGGGCGGTCACGTCGTGGATGGTGGCGCCCTGGTGCAGATTGGCGGTGCGCCGCACCCGAAGCCGAACCCCTTCGGGCAGCACATCGTCGAGCGCCCACCCCGCTTCGCGCACCGTCGCCTCGGTCAGATCGTCGAGCGGGATGCGGGATTCGCCGCCGGTGGCCGCGGAGCGCCGACGGCTCTCGGCGGCGATCAGATCCCGCACGCTGTGCTCGCCGGTGCCAATGACCTCCGGCGGCACCCGCAGCGCCGCCGCGACGACGCGGCGATTGATCACTACCAGCCGCAGGTCATCGCCGCGTACCCGTTGCTCGATCAGCACCTCGGGGTATTGCTGACGGGCCCGCGCCAGCGCCACCTCGAGGTCGTCGGGGCCGTTGTCGGCGACGACGCCGACGGTGATGCCCTTGCCTTGCTCGCCGCGAGTCGGTTTGACGACGACCTCCCCGACCTCGCGCACGAAGGCGTGATCGTCGTCGTCGAAGGTGGCCAGGCGGGCGCGCGGCACGGTGATGCCGGCCTCGGAGACCAGCCGCCGGGTCAAACGCTTGTCGTCGCAACGGCACATGGCGATCGCGGAGGTGAACTCCGACAACGACTCGCGGGTGAGCACGGTGCGACCGCCGAGCGACAGTCGCATCTCACCGGTCTCGGCATCGAGGACCTCAACCCGGATTCCACGCCGCAGCGCCTCGTCGGCGATGATTCGGGCATACGGGTTGAGGTCGTCGACGGTCTCCGGCAGCGGAGTGAACAACGGCTCGTTGATCGCGTTCTTCCGCTTGATCGCCAGCACCGGAACCCGGCGAAAGCCGAGCTTTTCGTACAGGGCGATGGCGGCGGTGTTGTCGTGACCGACCGATAAGTCCATATAGGCGCGCCCCGCGCGACGGAAGTGTTCGGCCACCGCCCGGGTCAGCGCTTCCCCCATACCGGGCAACCCGGCGGCCGGGTCAACCGCCAGGGTCCACAGGCTCGACCCGTGTTCGGGGTCGGAGAACAACACCTCGTGGTCGACGCCGGTGACGGTGCCGACCACCTCGTTGTCCTCGTCCCGCACCGCAACCAGGTAGGTCACCGCCTCGGCGTGCAGATGGTTATCCCAGATCGTCTCCACCGGCGCCGGAACCATGCCGCATCGCACGAAGACGCGGTTCATCGCGTCGGCATCGGCAGGCTCGCTGAGCGTGCGCACCGTGACCCCAGGCGGTGTGAGCGTCAGGTCTTTGTCGTGTGGCGAAGTGAAGCGCAGCCGGTAGGTGTGACTGGGATCGATGAACAGCTCCGTCGGCGCCATGGCTACCACCACGTGAGACTCACGGGCATAGATGCAGATATCGCGGCGCCCGGGACCTTCCCGCCGCAACGCTTCGGCCAGAGTGTCTGGATCGGCGAAGGTCTGACCGAAGATCAGCCTGCCCCAACCCAATTCGAGCTCGACGTCCTTGGCCATCGCATCCACCAGGTGGGGTGGCGAGGCGTCATGCAGCCCCAGGGTGATGGCCTCGGGATGGTCGTCGGACGGATCGATGACGCTCATGCGGCGGGTCCTGTCACACCATGGCGCTGCAGCCACAATTCGAGTAAGCCGATCTGCCAAAGTTCGTTGCCGCGCAGCGGGGTCAGCTTGCCGTTGGGATCGGCCAGCAGCGCGTCGACGGCCTCGGCGTCAAACAACCCGCGCTCCTTCGCGATCGGCGCGTACAGTGCATCGCGCACCAAATCGAGATACGGGCCCTGCAGATGGGTGAGCGCGGGAACCGGGAAGTAGCCCTTTGGCCTATCGATGACCTCCGAGGGGATCACCCGCCGCGCCGCCTCTTTAAGGACGCCCTTGCCGTCGTGCGCGATCTTCAGCTCCGGCGGGCAGGTCGCGGCCAGCTCGACCAGCTCGTGGTCGAGGAACGGAACCCGCCCTTCCAGCCCCCAGGCCATAGTCATGTTGTCTACCCGTTTCACCGGGTCCTCCACCAGCATCACCATCGTGTCGAGGCGCAAGGCGCGATCGATGCCGGTTTCGGCTCCGGCGCGCGCAAAGTGTTCGCTGACGAACTGGCGGCTGGGATCTCCGGGCGCAAACCTCCCCGGCCCAAGCAGCGCCTGAACGCCCGCGGCGTCGCGGTCGAAGAAGGCGCCGCGATATTCGGTGACCGCACCGTCGAGCGTCGCGGCGGCCGGCGAGCCCATCGGCGGATACCAGTGGTAGCCGGCGAACACCTCGTCGGCACCCTGACCCGACTGCACGACCTTGACGTGCCGCGCCACCTCCTGACTGAGCAGGTAGAAGGCGACGCAGTCGTGGCTGACCATCGGCTCACTCATCGCGCCGATGGCCCCATCCAGCGCGGGCAGCATCCGGT
The DNA here is from genome assembly GCF_010727605.1 of Mycobacterium simiae. Taxonomy (NCBI): domain Bacteria; kingdom Bacillati; phylum Actinomycetota; class Actinomycetes; order Mycobacteriales; family Mycobacteriaceae; genus Mycobacterium; species Mycobacterium simiae. Next base: position 4,710,592 of record NZ_AP022568.1, on the reverse strand, counting down.
CGGTCCCGATGCGGATCTGATGATGGTCCGTGGCGAATCGCTCGGCCACGATGTCGGACCAGTGGAATTCGTCGCCTTGGACGCCCCCTGCCGACTCAAAGCCGATCGAGAAGGTTGACAACCCGGTCTGGCCGGCCTCGGCCAGCAGGCCGACGATCAGGCTGGAGTCGACGCCTCCCGACAGCAGGCAGCCGACCGGCACGTCGGCGACGAGGCGGCGTTCGACCGCCAGGCGCAGGCTGGACAACACGGCGTCTTCCCAGTCCCGCTCGGACCAGTCGGCGCGATCCTGGCGCCTGGTGAAGTCGGGCTCCCAGTAGGTCGTGGTGGTCCTGGCGCCATCGGGCTCGATTGCGACCAGCGAAGCGGGGGGCACCTTGCGCACGCCGCGCAGGATGGTGGCCGGTGCGGGCACGACAGAGTGAAAGGTCATGTAATGGTGCAGCGCGACCGGATCGATCCGGGTGTCCACACCACCCCCAGCCAGCAACGCCGGCAACGTCGACGCGAATCGGATGCGCTTGCTGTCCTCGGTCAGGTACAGCGGCTTGATGCCGAGCCGGTCCCGGCCCAGCAACACCCGACCGCTGTCGCGTTCGACGATAGCGAACGCGAACATGCCCTTCAGGTGGCCGACGAAGTCGTCGCCCCAGCGGTGGTAGGCCTTGAGCAGGACTTCGCTGTCGCTGGTAGAAAAGAACCGGTAACCATGGCTTTTGAGTTCATCGCGTAGTTGCTTGTAGTTGTAGATACAGCCGTTCCAGGCAATGGTGAGGCCCAGGTCGGAGTCGACCATGGGTTGGGCCCCCGCTTCGGTCAGGTCGATGATCTTCAACCGACGATGTCCCAGCGCAACCCGCCCCTGTGACCAGGCGCCGGCAGCATCCGGCCCCCTTGGTGCCAGCACGGCCGCCATGGCCGAAACCGCAGCAACGTCGGGTAGGCGATCGTCGAGTCGCACCTCGCCGGTGGCTCCGCACATATATTCGACCCTAACCGCGTTGGGAAGAAAGCGGGACATCGGGAGTGCGGCCGGGCGCGTCGGGCGCCTTTACGCAGCCCGACACTGGGCCCCTGTGCGGCCCCGACCCGCCGAGCCGGGCACCGTGAGCGGTGGGCAAGGCGTTGCGCCGGGGCCGGGCAGGCGCGGGCAGCGGCGAGCGCACAGCAACATCCCGCGACGCCGAGCAACGCGCCCGCATCCGCCGCGGATTATGGCCCGCACTAGCGCTGTCACCCCGTTTGTTAATCAGGATTACCACACCCGTTCACCTACCGGCAGCAAACGGCCCGTCCCGTACCAAATATGTTGGCGCCTCGTTAGATTCGGCTATAGGGTGTCGCCATGATCAACAACAGCAGCGAGATAATGTTCATCGGTCGCGGCGGCGGTGCCGGCGGTGGCCGTGGTGGTGGCGCGGGCGGCGGTCGCGGCGGCGGTGCCGGCGGCGGTCGTGGTGGTGGCGCGGGCGGCGGTCGCGGCGGCGGCGCCGGCGGCGGCAAGTAATTCCAGCGTTTCCGTTGCGCCCCTTCAATTCTCGTGATTGAAACGTCGGCGCGTTACGGCATGCACGGCGAATGTCCCGTTGCGGCGATCACGCTTCAACGGGACATCGTCGGCATACTCCTGAAGACTGCTTGACATGCAAACGATCAGCGGTACCGTGCGCACGGCCGCACCACACGATGCGGCGTCCTGTGTTGCGATTTACCGCCCGTATGTCGAAGACACCACGATCAGTTGGGAATTCGAAGCCCCCAGCCCCGACGAGATGGCCCGGCGTATCGCCTCGGCCCAAAAGGCGCACGAGTGGCTCGTTCTCGAAGATGACGGTCAGGTCATCGGTTTTGCTTACGGCCACGCCCTGATCAGCCTGCCCTCTTTCCAATGGTCTTGTGAGACAGGCATTTACATCAGTCGCCACCATCACCGTGCGGGTTGCGGCCGCGTGCTCTACACCGAAGTGCTGAACCGGCTCGCGGCGCGGGGCTACCGCAGGGCATTCGCCGGCATCACCCAACCGAACGAGGCGAGCAACGCATTCCATCGATCGTTCGGGTTCCAGGATGTCGGTGCGTATCGGCGCGTGTACTTCAAGCACGACCGCTGGCATGACGTCGCCTGGATGCAAGTCGACTTGGGACCTACCGAGGCGCCCAACCCGCCGGCCCCGATCGGGTAGGACCTGCGCACCACCCTTAGCGGCGCATCCGCAACGCGAGGTAGTACTCGTGTCGACGCGTTTGGTCCACGGTGTAGCTAATGGCCTTCGTGACACCGTCATGGTCGACATCCACCCACCGCTCGGTGCGCTGACGTTCGAATTCGCTCCAAGACGTCACCGTGAACCGCTCGAGGATCGAGTTGGGTTCGCCCATAAAGTGATACAGCCGCCAACTGTGGCCGCCCGTTCGTAGCCTCGACCGCCGAACCGCTTTCATAGCCTCGAGAAAGTTATCCAGGTTCTCCGGCGCCACTTGATATCGGACGGTTACCAGCACCGGCCCGTCTTGCGGGCACGGTTCAAAGACCAGCGTCGGCGTGGGCCAAGCGCTGGAGACCTCGACACTCACCCGTCCGGTGGACGGCCGTAAACCGACCACCGACACGCTGAGCGCAACAATGCCCAGCACTGCCGCCGACCCCAACATCGCGATGTGAAGCCCAAAATGCGTGGCAAGCGCGCCCCACAGATAGGCGCCGACTGCCTGAGATCCGGTGGACACCAGCAGATACACCGAGAGCCCGCGGGCCCGGACCCAACGCGGCAACGACAGTTGCGCGGCCGCATTCAACGTCGTCAGCGTGATCAGCCACGCCGTCCCGGACAACATCAAAAACAGCAGCGCCACGGAAAAAGGCAGCATTACCACCGCCAGCGGCGCAAGACCATACGCGGCTGCCGATACCCCCAACAACGTGTTGTCCGACATCCGCGCATGCAGCGGATCGGCCGCCACGACCGCGAGGATGGCACCGACGCCAATCGCCCCCAGCGCCACACCATAACCACTGGCGTTGAGGTGCCAGCGGTGCGCCGCAGCCACCGGCAGCAGCGCGAGCACAGCCGAGGCAGGAAACAAGAAAAGCGCTGTGCGCAACAAGATCCTGCGGAAGATCGGGCTGTTCCCGACGTATTGCACCCCGGACAAGATCGCCTGGCCGATGTGTTCACGCTCCAGCGGCACGACCTGCTTCGGACGATTCCACGCGCGCAACGCAATGATGATCGCCGTGAACGACACCGCATTGATCGCGAAGACGGCCGCAGGCCCCAGCCATGCCACCACGATGCCGCCGATTGCCGGCCCGATGGCCCGGGTGGAGTTGGCGGACACACTACCCAGGACCGAGACCGCCGGGATCTGCTCACGCGGCACGACTTCGGGTTGAATCGCCTGCCAGGCCGGTCCGGTCAGGGCCGCGGCGAAGCCGATCGCCAAGGTGAAGAGGAGCAGCCCGGTCGGGGTGAGTCGACCGAGGTTTGTCAGCACGGCCAAGGCGAGTGCCACGAGTACGGCATACGTCTGGAGAAAGATCAGCAGCCGGCGGCGGTCGAATAGGTCGGCCAGCACACCGGCGAACAAGCCCAGCAGCAGGGTCGGTCCCAGGCTTGCCGTCTGCACCAGCGCCACAACGACATCGGGGCTGTGTTTTTCCACCAGGAACCACTGCGCCGCAACCGCCTGCATCCACGTGCCGATGTTGGAAATGAACTGCGCGACGAACAGGCCCCGGTAGACGCGATTGCGCAGCGGTGCCCACGTGGACGGCTTCGCGCCGTCGACACGTTCCGTGTCTTGGATCACCACACCACCGATGGTCGATAGCCCTTCGCTCAGCCAGCATGCGGGTGACGCGCCTGGCGGTTGTTCAAGGATTAAAAGTTTATGACACTTTCATCTCCTGCTCGCGGCACGGATCCGGCCGCGGTAGCCCAGCGCGGTGACGGCGGCCCGGCGCCGCTGCATCCGTTGCGAGCCAACAGTTCTGGCCACCGCTGATACTGTCAATCGCGTGTCCGGCACGGATCAGAAAGTTAGTTGTTGCCAACCGCTTTATTTGCTGGCGGACAGTCAGCTGCTGTTCTGGAAGCAGCACGGGCGGCCACTGCTGCAACCGGCGCTCGACGGGTTGGGTATGCGCTCCGCGCCGAGCGCGGCCTATATCGGTGCCTCCAACGGGGATCGCCGGGAGTACTACGAAATCTTCGAGGCGGCGATGGATGTGGTCGGGATCACCGCCCGCCGGATGATCGGTTCGGCCTTCGCGCCTGCCGACCGTACCTTTCTGGAGCATGCTGACTTGATCGTCCTCGCGGGCGGCGATGTGCGGCTCGGCTGGACCACCTTCGAGCAGACCGGTATGAAAGACGTGATCCTGGACCGGTATACCGGCGGGGCCATCCTGGTCGGCATTTCCGCCGGCGCCGTCCAGCTCGGGCGATACGGCTTTGTCGAGTCGTTAGACCACCGCGACACCGCAGTGTTCGAGGTGTTCAATCTGGTTCCGGCGATCATCGACACCCACGATGAGCGAGCCAACTGGGCGCGACTGTCGCGCATCGTCGAGTCAATGCAGGGCGCGGCCGCCGGGTTCGGGATCCCGTCCGGCAGCGGCCTCATCGTGCACGCCGACGCAGCGATCGAACCGCTACGGCGTCCCGCGCACCAGTTCCGATTCGACGGCGCCGCCGTCACGCACTCACTGCTACGCACGGACGCAGGAAGCTAAGCTGCGCAAGTTAATTCAGCTACCGGGGTTACGGCCGTCGCTATCGGAAGGTGCCGGACCGGATTCCAGGATCGCGACTTTGTCGAGACCGCTGATGGTGAGGACCCGAACCAGCACGCGGTGAACGATGATGTGCAAATTATCGACTTTGTCGGCATGGTCGAAAAGCGCGTTGATGCCCGCGCTGTCGATGTACCTGACGGCGCTGAGGTCGATGGTGATCGGCTGCCGGGTTCCGGCGCTCGTGGCGTGCAGCGCGTGTCTGAATCGGGCGATATTGCTGAGATCGATCTCGCCTGTCGCGGTCAGTCGAGGCCTCCCGTCGGGGCCGCGGCTGCTGTTCAGATTGAGCTCGGCGGCCATCAGGTGATCCTCGCGTACAAGTGAACGGTGGTACCGGCCTCGGAGGAGTGGATCATGAGGTCCTCCACCAGGCCTCGCATCAGGCTGATGCCGCGACCCCGATTGATTCCGGGTACCGTGTGCGGCTGCTTCCAGGTGCCGCTGTCGATAACGGTCACTTGAAGCGCGTCGACGACGGCGGTCGCCCGTAACGAAACGGTGCCCTCCGAATGGTCGCGGTAACCGTGCTCGATCGCGTTGGCGACGGCCTCACCGGTCGCGGTGAGCACGTCCTGAATCTGACCGGGCCCCACCCCCGCCTGAGTTAGCCAGCCGCGCAGCGCGGCGCGGCTGGGCGCGAGGTGTTCGACGTCGGCCTCGAAGTCCATCGACAGCGGGGCGGGCTGCCGATAGAGCAGTATGGCCACGTCATCGGGATAACCATCGCCTGGCGCGAGCCGGGACATAAGATGGTCCGCCACGTCGTCGAGGGACAGCGAACTGCCGTCGTGCATCAGATCGGTGGCACTGGAGATGCCCTCGTCGATCGACTGGCCACGCCGTTCGACCAGACCGTCGGTATAAAGCAGCAGCGTCGTCCGCGGCGGCATCGTCACCGTCGCCTCGGGGCGAGGCCAGCCCACCCGAACCGCCAATGGAAGGCCGTGCCCGCCCTCCAACTGCGCGGTGCTGCCGTCGGCATGCACCAGGATGGGCGGCGGGTGCCCCGCGCTGGAATACGCTAGTTCCCCAGTCGCGATGGTCAGCACCGCGCAGAACGCCGTGGTACATCGGGCCCCGGGCAGGCGCGCCGCGAAGCGGTCCAGTCCCGTGAGCACGGCACTGGGGCTGGGCTGGTCGAGTAACAGTGCGCGACAAGCACTTCGGAGCTGCCCCATCACCGTCGCGGCGGCCAGGCCGTGTCCGACGCAGTCGCCGACGATCAACGCGACCCGCCCGTCTTCGAGATCGACCAGGTCATACCAGTCACCGCCGACCTGGAGTGGGTGACTTGCGGGGCGGTAGCGAACCGCGAAACCGGACGGCAGGGTCGTCGGGCCAAGCATCGCGTGTTGCAACGCCAGGGCGGTTTCGCGTTGCTCGTCGAGCTGATAGACCCGATGCAGCCCCTGACTGAGCCGCCCGCCCAGGACCTTCAACAGGTTGTGATCCTCGACGGTGAACGGGCGCTGCCCCCGCAATTCGACCCACAGCACTAGCACGCCGCGGGGATGCTGCAACGAAATGCCTGCCGTTCCAGGCGTATCGGACGTTGTGGTGAGCAGCTCGGAATCGCGTAGCGACTCGATCAGCTGACGGCGACGTGACGACAGTTCGGCCCAGTCCACCGGCTCACCGGCACACACCAGCACCGGCGCGGCCTCACTCGGGTCGTCCCGGCCGAACGTCACGGCCAGCACCTGACGGGCGTCCCACGTGTCACGGAGCTCCTCGGCCGCACCCTGCAGGGTGTCCTCGAGCGTCTCTGCCTGCGCCAATTGCTGATTCAATCCGGCCAGCGCAGCCTGACTCTGCACGACGTAGTGCTCGGTCGTCACGTCACGCAGGGTGCCCACCATGATGCGGCGACCAGTGTCCGGGTCGTCGACATGATTGAAGTTGGCGGCGACCCAGAGGCGGTGCCCGTCACGGTGGATGACCGGAGCGGTGAAGGCGCCCTGCTCTTGTGCCAGCAGCTGTTCGAAGGCCGCCTCCGCCTGGCGGCGGCCCCGGGGTTCGGTGTCGGCGGACGGCCACCATGGGTGGGCGGGTCGATACGGCAGCCCTTCGGGTCCATATCCAAGAATGTCCGTGAACGCGGAATTGACCTCGATGACGACACCGTGTTCGTCACAGACGAAGAAGCCCTCTTGCAGCGATTCCACCAGGGCGGTGCGCCACCGGGCGTGGTGGCTGCGCAACCGCGACAGCTCCACGTTGGCGCGTATCCGGGCCAGGAGTTCGGCGGCGGCGAACGGCTTGACGAGGTAGTCGTCGGCGCCGGCGAGCAGCCCTTTGACGGAGGCTTCCTGGCCCGCGCGCGCGGAGAGCAGCAGGACGGGCAGCGCGGCGGTGCGCGGCTCGCCGCGCAGCGCGGCGAGCAATTGCAGACCGTCCAGCCGGGGCATCATCACGTCGCTGATGACCAAGTCGGGGGCCTCGGCGCGGATCGCATCCAGTGCTTGTTGCCCGTCGCCGACCGTGCTGACCTGGTATCCAGATGTTTGCAGCAGATGGGTCAGATACTCGCGCATGTCGGCGTTGTCGTCGGCGACCAACACCCGAGTCCCGTCGCGCTGGTGCCCGGCTGGCGCGACGGCGGTCATCATCGCCGTGAAACTTGTCGCAGATTCGGCATCGAGGTCACCGGGCAGCCAGCGCAGTGCCTCCTGGACATACGGTTCGGCGATCACGCCGGGGGTCGGCGGGGTAGCCGGTGGGGCCGAGATCTCGTCGGCCGGCAGGTGAGCCGCACCGAATGGCATACGTATGACGAAACTCGCCCCCGCGCCCTCCTGGCTGTCGGCCGTGATGGTGCCGCCGTGTAATCCGACGAGTTCCTTGACCAGGGCCAGCCCGATGCCGCTGCCTTCCGTGGAGCGGGCGCGCGCGTTCTCGATGCGGTGAAACCGCTCAAAGAGGTGGGGCATTTCCGCGGCGGGCAGCCCCACCCCGGTGTCGGTGACGGCGACGACGGCATCGGTGTCGTCACGGGCCACGCGCACTGTGATCGACCCATCGAAGGTGAACTTCAGCGCGTTGGAGAGCAGATTGAGGATGACCTTTTCCCACATCTCGCGATCCAGGTACACCGGCTCGTCCAGGGGTGGGCAGTCCACCGTGAAGGTGAGGCCGGCCCGCTCGATCGCCGAGCGGAAAACGCTGGCCAGATCCGCGGTGACGGTGGCCACGTCGACGGGTTCGAATCGGGCCCGCATGCGCCCCGCCTCGATTCGGGAAAAGTCCAGCAGGGTGTTGACGAGTTTCGCCAGCCGCAAGCCGTTGCGGTGGACGAGGTCCAGCTCTTGGCGGGCCTGCTCGTCGATCTCCGTCGCGCGGCGGCGCAACTCGTCGACCGGTCCGAGGATCAAGGTGAGCGGAGTCCGGAATTCGTGGCTGATGTTGGAGAAAAATGCCGTCTTCGCGCGGTCGAGCTCGGCCAATTCCTCGGCGCGCCGCTGCTGGGCCTGATAGCTGCGCGCACTGCTCACGCCGGCCGCGATGTAGCCGGCCACCAGCTCCACGAAGCCGCGGTAACCGTCGTCGAGCTGGCGATACCGGTTCAGTCCGGCCACCAGGAAGCCGACCGGCGCGCCGCCCTGCTGTAGCAGCGGCACCACGAGGGCCTGCGTCGGCGGCTCCGGCCAGGCGCCGGTCGGCAAGTCCGCGGCGATGCCGTCGAGCTGGATGAGTGCGGTGTCGCCATGCCCCGCCGTTTGGGTAGGCCAGGGTGAACGGGCCCCGGCCGGCACTATCTGCGGCGCTGCCGGATGCCCGGGGATGATGCCACTGACCCCGGCCAACAGTGCGTCGCCGCTGTCGGCGAACAGGTAGGTCATCGAGAACGGCAGATCGTAGGGATTGTTCGCGAGTTGTCGGGCCGCGTAGTCGAGCATCTGACGCTCGGTGCGCACCACGCTCGGATCAGACCCGAGATCGCGCAACGTCGCGATCCGTCGCTGCGTAATGACGCGATCGGTGTCCTCCCGCACCACGCAGAGCATCCCGACCGCGGTGGCGTCGTCGTCGCGCAGCGCGCTGTAGGAGAACGTGTGATAGGACTCCTCTGGATAACCTGACCGCTCCAGGATCAGCATCAGCGCTTCGTCCCAGGTTGCCTCCCCGGTCGCCAGCACGCTCTCGATCCGGGGACCGATGTCATCCCAGATCTCCGCCCACACCTCGCTGGCCGGGCGACCGAGCGCCCAGGGGTACTTGCGGCCCAGGGTGTCGCGTCGGTAGGCGGCGTTGCAGAAAAATGTCAGCTCCGGGCCCCATGCCATCCACATCGAAAACCGGGACGACAGCAGGATGTTGACCGCCGTGACGAGGCTTTGCGGCCAGCCCGCTACCGGACCGAGCGGTGTAGCGGCCCAGTCGACCGCGGCCAAGTCGCGACCGATCTCCTGGTCTGCCCGGAAAACCACTGCCGTCCCTTCCGATTGCTCAGACCCGAGGCGGTCGCGTACCGCTGCCCGCTGCGGTTCTGGTCAAGACAATCACTTCCCCTGTTCGGGCCGCCAGCTTTTCGCTGGATAGCGCACAATCGTGACGTCGTTGCGGGCGGGCAGTTTCGGTAAACGGCTTATCCGATTTGCGCGCACCCGGCTGACGCCGTTGTTGCAGGTGTCAGTTAGCCGGTACCGAGCGGTCGTAAACGGTGCCGGGCATGGGGTACCAACCCATGCTCGAATCGGTGAAATGATCGCGCCGAGGCAAACACTGGGCCCCAGGCCCCACACGCTGGCAAGGTGATGGCCTGTGCGGGTGTGGCTGAGCGGCTAGGCAGCGGCCTGCAAAGCCGTATACACGGGTTCGAATCCCGTCACTCGCTCGACGTATTTGCCGTGACGGCATCGAGATATAGCCACCGACCGGCGCGGCGCGCGAAGCGGCTGCGCTCGTGCAGGCGGCCCGTGCGGCCGCCGGACTGAAACCGAGCGACGAATTCCACTTCCGCGGAATCGTCGTCGGGACCGCCCCCGAGGGTGTCGATCACCTCGAGGCCCAGCCAGGTGATGCCGGAGTCGACAGCCACGTCGGCCGGCCGCGTGCGCGGATGCCAGGTGCGAAACAGATAGTCGGCGTCGCCATAGGCGAAGGCCGAATACCTCGACCGCATCAATGCCTCGGCCGACGGGGCCGTCTCGCCGCGGTGCAGCGGCCCGCAACAGCCGCGATAACCGACGCCGCTGCCGCACGGGCACGGCGGCCCGAGGAACTCGTTCACCCCACGAGCGTGACAGACCGTTACGGCGACCCGTCGGTCGGCGCGGCGCCAGCCGCGTCCTGCAACACCTGCTGCAGCTTGTCGAACGGATCGCCGGCGCCCGGCTCCAGCGTGCGGGGCGGGAGTTCCCGCCCGTCCGCTCCGACGGCGATCGGCGGTGGCACAGCCGCAGGTGGCGGCGCCGCGGGCGGTGGCGGCGGAGTCGGCGCCGGCGGCGGGGTGTCCAGTGCAGTCCTTTTGGCCGCCAAGCGGTTCGCCGTGTCGTCGCGGATGGCGCGCCGCTGCGGATCGGGGTCCTCGTTGCCGGCGAAGCAGCCGCCGGGCGCACCGTCGACGACGTCCAGTGCGCTGACGTAGCGGTCTTGCGCGCGGGGCCGGTCGCCGGCGGCCGCGGCGCGGTCGCCCTGGGTTTCGCGGACGAGTTCGAGGTTGACGCGCGCCGGGCAGGAATGGGCGGCGTCGGTGCGACGCAGCGCGGCCGAGAATTCGGCGTCGGCGTCGTCGAGCCGACCATCGAGCACGGCTGCGGTGCCGGCGGCGAATGGCGCCTTCGCCGGCTCGATGATGTTGACGACGCCCAGGATCGCGGCATCGGCACGGGCCGTGTTCGCGTCTCGCATGGCGAAGGAGGAGACGGCGGAGTTCCCGGCGATGACAACGGAAATCAACTTCGCGATGGTCAGCAGTGCGACCACACTCAGCGGGGCTGAGTAGATCAGGAGCCGCCGACGTAGCCGCAGTCGCGCCGGACCGCCCGTCATGATGCCAGGTCCCGTCGGGCGATGCGGCCGCGCCGGAATTCGCGGACGGAGAGGTAGATTTCGGCGAGCAGCAGGGCCGCGGCGAGCGACGCGGGCAGCCAGTACAGTTCGATCCGCTGCTCGGCCGCCGGCCCGTGCCGGGTGTCCGGCAACCTAAGCCGCAGCGGCTCGCCGGGGTCCCGGGGTAGGTAGGGAACGTCGAATTGCGTTGCAATTGACCGTAATTCGCCTTCGTCGATGGCGTCGCTGCGGCCGTAACCCAGCACCGCTCCGCCGTTCACCGACGCCTGGGTGATGTCGAATTCCGACCCCGAGGAGCCCGACGCCCCGGGCGGGCCTGGCGCAGCGCAGCCGAAGTACAGCACCACGTTGCGCGAGCCCGGGTATTGCTGTATCGCCTGCATCAGCTGGTATCGCACCACGGTGGCCGCCGACGCGGCGTTGACGACGCGATCGCTGCGGTCCGAGCCGAGCGCCGCGATAGCGGGGCGCAGACTCCACACATCATGCGACAGCGGCCAATTCAGCGTCGCGTTGGAAGCGACGGTGACCAGCGCGTACCTCGCCGCGGGGTACTGGGTGATCACCGCCGCGATGTCGTCGCGCATTCCGGCCAGCCGCGGTTCCCCGGCGCCGTAGTCGTCGATTGCGGAGTCAGCTGACCGATCGACGATCAAGAACACGTTGAGGTTCGCGCCGGCTGGTGCGCCACCGCCGTTTTCGGTGTGCCGCAGTACCGGACGCGTGGTCGCGGCGATCAACAGCAGCACCGTGAGAGTGATCCCTGCCCACCGCAACACCGCGCGGGTGCGCCGACGCCCCGCCGACACCAGCACCTGACGCAGCGCCACCAGACGCGCGAAGGCGAGCGCGCCGGCGACGACGGCGAGGATCGGCCAGGGCAGCACGGGCTGAAATGTCATCGACGCAACACCAAGAGGGCCACCGATAGCACGGCGGCCGACAACAGGGCGATCACCAGCGGCACCACCGGCGCATCGCGGAGGTCCGCGGTCACGACCGTACCGTCGGCCAGGCGCGCCGGTGGGGTATGCGACCGAATCCCGTCGAGGGCCCGGGCCACCGAATTGGGGTCTGGCGTGAGGTAGCGGCCGCCGGTGCGCGCGGTGAGCTGTTGCAGCGAACCGCTCGCGGATGATGGGGCGGTGTCGAGCACGTTGACTTGAACCCCAGCCCGCTCGGCCAGGTTCCGCGTGCTGGCGTCGGTGAACAGTGCCGAGCGGGGTTCGGCCGCGGTACGCAGATCCGCGGGGCCGAGATAGATCACCGAGCGCCGCTGCGGGCCGCGTTGCCCCGCGTCGGGGAACCCCGAAAGGCACAGCGCCAGAACGTCGTCCGTGCTAGGGGCATAGTCGGTGTACGGCACCGGCGGGGCGAACGATGCCGACTGACGGGTGCGGGCGCCGGCGTACTCGCCGAATCGGGCTGCGGCGTATTGGTGGTCGCGTGTCAGCGGCACCAGGCGGCGGTTGACCGATGTCAGGCCAATGCGCTGCGCCGCAGGCGAGTCGACGGCCTGGCGTGCGAAGTAGCCGAGCAGCTCCCCCGTGGCCGGGTCCGTCACCGGCTGCCCCACGCAGAGCATGATGTCTTCGGGGTGAGCGGTGTCGAAGTCCCTGCCCGCCACCGTCGGGCGGGACGCCGCCCAGGTGGCGGCGCCGAACATGACGGTCAACACGACCAAGGTCACCACCGTCGACAGCGAACGCAGCCGCGCCACCTTCGCGTAGTCGGGCAACCGAGTCAGCCGTGCGACGTTGGCCAGCGGGCGCAGTTGCCTGCGCGCGGCGGCCATCGGCAGCAGCGCGGCCAGCGCGACGACCGCGGCCAGGCCGGCCGATCCGACGAGCGCTACCGGCCACCACTTCAGGTCCATGCGTGGATCAACTCCTGTGCGCGCGCGCTCACGTCCGCGACGTCGACTTTCGTATCGGCGTTGAACTGCGCGTCGCCGAGGCGGGTCAGCAACGGCGCGGCCGCAGCCAGATTGGCAGCGGCCAGGGCATCGACGTGGAGGTACTGTGCGCGCTCGCCGGTCGCCTGGTGCAGGAAGCTGCGCAGCGTTCGGCTGATCGCCGCGCACGCGGCCGCCGGCGACAACCGCCCAGCATCATGCTGGTCGGCGATGCCCTGGACGCAGCGCGCAAATCGTCGGCGGATCAGCCGGGCGTGCATCCGCCGCACGCCCGGGATGCGCCGCAATCGGTGCGCCGGCAACGTCCACACGAAAACGGTTGCGTACCAACAGGTCACGGCGATGCTAAGCAGCACCGCCCAGCACAGCCACCACGACGAGTACGGCTGCGGACCGAAGAGATGGCGCAGCAGATCATCCGGCACGGGCGGTCACCTCGGTCAGGCGGACCAGTTCGCGTCGAATGTCCCCGCTGCCGGCAACGAGGGCGTGCGGGATCGCGTGCTCAGTGAGGAAGGCCGCTAGCTGGGCGCGCCGCGCCTGCTCGGCACGCCGATATGCGGCAACGACCCGCGCGCCGAGATCGGCCCCGTTCAGGACGAAACGGCCGGTCGCGACGTCGTAGCCGTCGGTGTTGTCGGGTCCCACCGCGGGCATGTCCGACACCATCACCCACATGATGTCGTGACGGCCCACGAGTTTGGTGAGCACCGCGCTGAGCCGCCCGTCCCCGTGCCGATCGAAGTCGGGCTCGTCGGACACCACGACGATCAGCATGCTGTGGCGGTAATGCGTTGCGATGTAGTCGAGTTGGGCGGTGATGTCGCTGCGCCCGGGGTCGCTGGTGACGTGCTGGTACCAGCGGTGCAGGAGGCCCTCGATGTGCGATTCGCCGCGCCGCTGCGGGATGTTCACCGACCCGCGGCGGTCGCCGTAGACCATGCCGATCTGGTCGGAGCGCCGCAGCCCGATCAGTCCCACCGCTCCCATGATGTGGGCGGCGACGTCGCGCTTGTATTCGCCGTTGGGGGCCAGCGCCGACATATTGCGCCCGGCATCGGCGACCAGCAGGATCTTGTGGTGCTTTTCGGAGACGAACCGTTTGATGAGCACGACGCCGGACCGCGCCGAAGCCTTCCAGTCGATGTCGCGGACGTCGTCGCCGGGCACGTACGGGCGTAGGTCGTCGAATTCCATGCTGCGCGTATGTAATAGCGCGTACCGCCCGCCTTCGAGCAGTCCCCGCGTGTCGGTGCCGAAGTGTGCCTTGGCGCGGTTGAGATGCTTACCCATGGTGCAGCGTGGGGCAGCTCAGGGGACCCGGACGGCCCGTAACACCGCGTCGATCACGACCTCGGCGGTGATGTCAGCGCTCGCCGCTTCGAATCCGAGGATGAGCCGGTGCCGCAGCACCCGGTGGGCGAGCTTTGCGATGTCCTCGGGCAACACGTGCGCGCGACCGGCCAGCACCGCTCGTGCCCGCGCGGCCTTGCAGAACGCAATGGTGGCGCGCGGGCTGGCGCCGTACTCGACGAGCCGCGCGATCTGCTTGGGCAGCGCCCGGGCGGGGTGGCGGGTTGCGTCGACCAGCTGGCTGGCGTAGAGCATCAGCGCGTGATCCATGTGGACGTGCCGCACCACGTCCTGCAGGCGCAGGACGTCGTCGAGGCCGACGACCGGCGCGGTGGGTTGCCTGTCGTAGATGCCCGCGTCGATCCGCGCCATCACTTCCACCTCTTCCTGCGGAGAGGGGTAACGCACGATCTCCTTGAGTAGGAAGCGGTCGGTCTGCGCCTCCGAGAGCGGATAGGTGCCTTCCTGGTCGACGGGGTTCTGGGTGGCGATGACCAGGAACGGATCCGCGAGCGGGTGTACTTGTCCGGCAATCGTGGTCTGCCGCTCCTCCATCGCTTCGAGCATCGCGCTCTGCGTCTTCGCGCTCGATCGGTTGATCTCGTCGAGCAGCACGATGTTCGCGTGCACCGGCCCGAGCTGGGTGACGAAGGAGTTGCTCGCCGAGTCATAGATCTGGGTCCCGATGATGTCGCTGGGCAGTAGATCGGGCGTGCATTGGATGCGTTGGAAGCGGCCATGAATCGACTCGGCGAGCACCTTGGCGGCGGTGGTCTTGGCCAGGCCCGGCACGCTTTCGAGCAGGACATGGCCACCGGCGAGCAGACCGATCAGCAGCGACTCCCGGAGTTCGCGCTGCCCAACGATCTTGGCTGCGAATGCCGCTGAGATGGCGGCTACGATGCGTCGGGCGTCGTCGAGTTCACGCTGATCCGGTTGTGTCCCTGCGGTAGTCATACGCCCGCTGGGGTACCCGGCCGCCGGCATTCCACACCTAGCGCACTAGGGCGCTCGGGCGCTGTTACAGGCCGGGCAAGCAGATGGGCGATCCGTTGCAGGTGTTCGCCGGGGACGGATCTCCCTCGAGAATGTGGGCGCCGACCTGAATGCCGCCCTCGGTTCCCGGATGGCCGAGGCTGCCGCCGTAATAGTGGTGGCATCTGTTCATGTCCCACACCACGTCCGGCATCGGCAACGGACTGCCGGGGCACCAGACGTAGCTGCACATCGCCAATTGGTTGCAGATTCCCGTTCCCGGGTCGGCCTGGGCACCACCCGCGCCCAGGCCCACATTGGCGAATACCACCGTGCCGAACAGCAGTGCGGAGGCCAGGGTTCGGTTCATCTCGCGTTCTCCTGATTCGCGTATTGCCCATGCGGGCTTGGTCGGCCAAGGAAACCGGAGCGTTCGCTACCGATTCCATACCCGCAGCCTCAGCTACGGATCAATAGTCTGATCTTCCCTGTACATCGGATAAAAATATAGTCCAACGGCCAACCCGGTCGGTTGCATTCGAAGGTTGCCGGTGCGGAGATTACGCGGGAATCGTGGCTGCGGCCGCAGTAAGGTGATCCCGATCCGGTCGTACCGGCAGACGGTGGCGTTTGGAGGTCGAGCTGAGCGTGAAAGGTAGGCCGACAAAGGCCGACGTGGCGCGCCGGGCGAATGTGTCCACCGCGACGGTCAGCTACGTACTGAACAACGCCGTCGGTCGCACCATCTCGGCCCAGACCCGCGCCGCGGTGCACAGTGCTGCCGCCGAACTCGGGTACCGACCCAATCTGGCGGCGCGCAATCTCGCCCGCGGTAAAAGCGGTGTGGTGCTGTACATCGTGCCGCAACTGGCCAGCGGCGACATGCCCATGCAGGTGGGCACTCACATGACGACCGAGTTGACCCGCCGCGGCATCATGCAGGTCCAGCTGTTCGAGACCGCACCCCACGACGCCGTCGCCGACGCCATCAACCAACTCCAGCCGATTGCAGTCACGAGCTTATTTCCCTTGGGCCGCAAGGCATCTGACGCGGTGGCGGCCGCCGCAATCCCCCACATCTGCGTGCACACCCTGCCGGGGCTGGGTGACCCGCAGTCGTCGGTCGGACGGCTGCGCGTCGACCATCTCGTGGTGCGCGGCCATCGGCAGCTCGCGTTCGGCTACTCCGGTGAGCTGCGATGGCGCGCGCTCGGCGACTACTGGATCGACGGCGTTCGCCGCGCCGCCCAGCGGCACGGACTGCCCGCGGTCGTCACGCAAGCATTCACGCCGGCCGACAGCGCCACGGCGGTCGGTGACCTGCACGCGGCGGGTGTCACCGCCGTCTGCGCCCAAAGCGACGAGGTTGCCTTCGTCGTGCTCGACGGCATCCGGCGCGCCGGGCTGCGGTGCCCCGACGATTTGGCTGTCATCGGGGTGGACGCCACGGCGCTATCCCCCTTCAGCGCCCCGGCGCTGACCACCGTCGCATTCGACCGGACCGCGATTGCCGACTTCGCGCTGTCCGCCGTGCTGACCGAACTCGGCCTTACCGACGACGCACCGCCGCCGGCCCGAGACATCGCGACACTGGTCGTCCGAGAGTCCACCTAACCTGCAGGAGCACCCTGCGCACGCTCTAGACACCCAGTAGTTACGCGCGTAACCTCTGTCGGGCAACGACGCACGCTGGCGACCGAAGGAACCACCATTGATTAGCACACCTGGCACGATTCCGGTCTTCAATCCGTCCACCGAAGAGCTGATCACCGAGGTCCCCGATTCCGATCGGGCCGCCGTCGACGCGGCGGTGGCCCGGGCGCGCCAAACCTTCGAGTCGGGTGTGTGGCGCAAGGCGCCCGCGTCACACCGCGCCAACGTCCTGTTCCGCGCCGCGCGCATCATCGAGGAACGCGCCGACGAGCTTGCCGCGCTCGAAGGCCAGGACAACGGGATGAACCTGACCGCCGCGCGGCACATCATTCCGGTGTCGGTCGACATGCTGAAGTACTACGCAGGCTGGATCGGCAAAATCCACGGCGAGTCCGCCAACCTCGTCTCCGACGGCCTGCTCGGCGCCTGGGAGACCTACCACACCTTCACCCAGCTCGAGCCTGTCGGCGTCGTCGGGCTGATCATCCCGTGGAACGGTCCCTTCTTCGTCGCCATGCTGAAGGTGGCCCCCGCCCTGGCAGCCGGGTGCAGCGCGGTGCTCAAACCCGCCGAAGAAACGCCGCTGACCGCGCTGAAGCTAGAAGAAATCTTCCGCGAGGCCGGTCTGCCCGACGGTGTCCTGAATGTGATCACCGGCTACGGCGAGACCACCGGTGCCGCGCTTACCGCGCATCCCGACGTCGACAAGATCTCCTTCACCGGGTCGACCGAAGTCGGGCGGCTGATCGTCAAGGCGGCCGCCGGCAACCTCAAACGGCTGACCCTCGAACTCGGCGGCAAGTCGCCGCTGATCATGTTCGACGACGCCAACCTGGATAAGGCGATCATGGGCGCGGGCATGGGGCTGCTCGCCGGCTCGGGGCAGAACTGCTCGTGCACCTCGCGGATCTACGTGCAGCGCGGCATCTACGAGCAGGTGGTCGACCGGCTCGCTGAGTTCGCCCCGATGCTGCCGATGGGCGGCAGCGAAGACCCCAATTCGGTGCTGGGGCCGTTGATCAGCGACAAGCAGCGCAAACGGGTCGAAGGCATCGTCAACGATGGCGTGGCGGGCGGGGCGAAGGTGATCACCGGCGGCAAGCCGATGGACCGCAAGGGCTATTTCTATGAAGCGACGATCATTACCAACACCACCCCCGATATGCGGTTGATCAAGGAGGAGATCTTCGGCCCGGTCGGCTGTGTGATTCCCTTCGACGACGAAGCCGAAGTGATCGCCGCGGCCAACGACACGCACTACGGGCTGGCTGGATCCATTTGGACCGAGAACCTGTCGCGCGCCCACCGCGTAGTCAATGAGCTTCGCGCAGGCCAGATTTGGGTGAATTCGGCCCTTGCCGCGGATCCCTCGATGCCGATCAGCGGGCACAAGCAGTCGGGTTGGGGCGCCGAGCGCGGACGCAAGGGTATCGAGGCTTACTTCAACACCAAGGCGGTCTACGTCGGCCTGTGACGGTCGCACAGCTACGCGCGAGCGTCACGCCAAGGCCAGCATCGGCGCGGTTTCGCCCTGGCGTTACGGCTCGGCGGCCGGACCGCTCGGCTACTGGGCGTGCGAGGCCAGATACTCGTCGACCGGAATCGGTGACGTCGCCGCATAGCCGATGGGCAATAACACGTCGCCGGCGGTGGTGACGCAGTAGACGTCCCACCGGTAGAACGCGGATAGTGCCGCGGGGTCGGTGGCGATCAACGCGGCGTAGTCGTCGACCGCCTGCACGTACTGGTGCGCGTGGTTGTAACCGTAGATCGCCCGATCGCGGTCGTTGGCGAAGCCGTTCGCCGCCAAGTAGCGACCCGCGGCCATGATGCTGTCGCGAGGGGAATTGATGTCGCTGCCCTGGCCGTAGGACGCGAAGGTCGACGGCAAGAACTGCATGGGTCCTTGCGCGCCCGCGGTGCTCACGCCGAGGATGCTGCCGAAGCGGGTCTCGACGAAGTTGATCGCGGCCAGGTAGTTCCATCCGACACCGGACTCCGCCTCGGCGGCGTGGTAGTAGCCCATCAGCTCATCGAGGGGAATCGGTGGGTCGACGTGCCACGCCGGCAGCGTGTCGCGCACATGCGCCATCGCCTGCAGCTGCCGGCGGGCGTCCACGTTGCGGTCGTAGACCTCCAGTAGCGGCGGCGGGATGCGCGGTCGGGTGATCGAATCCCAGTCCGGATGCCGACCGATGGCGCGATAGGCGGCTTGCTCGCGGTGCGCCGCCGCCGTCAGCGCCGCCTCCACGGTCGACGGATCCCGCAGCGCGTGCTCGTCGGCGACCAGGTCGTCGGCCAGTTGGGCGGGGTCGGAGGCCAGCTGAGGCTGGATGCCCGCGGGCGGGCGGGGCGCTTCAGGGATGCCCGTTGACGCAGACGCCGAAGGCGTCAAGCCGACGAACGTGGACGCGATCAGGACGAACACAAGTCGCGCGGCACGAACGGGCTTGTGGTTCATCGCGTCCATCGATGTGTGGTGGGTCCTGCGCATTGAGTCTCTCGCAATCAACCACGCGCAGCAATGGGTGTGACGGCGGCGGACCGCCGCGATCGCCGACTCGGAGCCGCAACTTATGCGTCTGCTGTTGGCTAAGCGATTCTCTTGGCGAAGCCGCGACCGTTGGTCATTTTGGGACGGTGCTGTCGCCGCGGCCCGCGGCGCCAGACCCGTTACGGGGCGGCGTGTGGGGTGACCAGAAACTTCGATCCGGTGGCCCGCTTGACGTATTCGTGGAAGGCCTCGGGTTGGAGCATGCCGGCTAGCGAGACCTCGCGGGTGTAGTTGCTGGCGAACGTCGTGGTGAGTTCCGCGGCGACTCGGGCGCGCAGCCGGCCGATTGTTTCGGCGCCCGTGGTTTGCAGGAAGGGGGTGAGCAGCCAGCCGCCGACGCCCCAGGCCATACCGAAGTTTCGCGTGAGCACCGTGGGGCCGGTGTCGAGCATGCCGTAGATATAGACCTGCTTGTGCACGCTCGATCCATAGCGTGAGTACTGTGCAGCGTCGGCGTTGGCGGCTTGTTCCATGCCGTTGAGGATCTGACTCGCCAGGGTGCCCCCGCCCGTCGCGTCGAAGGCAAGCGTCGCGGATGTTGCCGTGAGGGCATCGACGAGATCTGTGTTGAACGAGGGCGATGTCGAGTTGAGGACGTGGGTGGCGCCGAGCGACCTCAGCAGCTGTTCTTGCGCGGGTTTGCGGACGATGTTGACCAGTGGTATGCCGTCTTGTCGGCAGATTTTGACCAGCATTTGACCCAGGTTGGATGCCGCGGCGGTGTGCACCAAGGCCGAATGCCCTTCGCGTCGCATTGTTTCGGTCATTCCAAGCGCCGTCAGCGGATTGACGAAGGACGACGCCCCGTCCCTCGCGGTGGCGCCGTCGGGCAGGACCAGGCACGCAGCAGCGTCGACCATCCGGTATTGCGAGTACATCGCGCCGGCGGCGATCGCCACAATTTTCCCCAGCAATGCTTGCGCCGCCGGCGAAGACCCCGCCGCCACCACCGTGCCAGCGCCCTCGTTGCCGACCGGAAGCGATTGGTCGAGTCGAGCTTTGAGCGCGTTGACGGCGCCTTCCCCGAGCCGGGCGGTGACGATCGGGCGCTCGGGTGTGCCCGCGACGGTCGCGGTCGTCATGTCCGCGGTCGCGACCAGCAGACCCAGATCTGATGGGTTGATCGGCGATGCCTCCACGCGCACCAGCACATCGTTGGGGCCGGGGACGGGGACGGGAACATCCTGCAGTGAGAGTTCCAGCACGCCGTCGGAGCTCACCAGCGAACGCAATTCCAATGCTTTGCCGGGCAGATCTGCGGTCATGGATGTGCCTCGTTCCTGTTCTTCCGACACCAGATCACCTCAAGAGCGAGCGCCGCCGCGCCGCGGGGTGCGGTGGGCCGCCTGCACATCGGCGTTCGCCAGGGTTTGGGCCTGCGCGGCCAGCGTCGACGCCCGGTTGGCGTCGGCAATCGCGTCGGCGGCATTGCCGGTTTCCTTGCGGCGTGCGGCGGCCAGATATTGCTTTGTTTCCTTGACCCGGGTTTTCGCCTCGGCGCCGACGCTGCGGCGATGCCGGCTGACGTAGTCGGAGACTTGTCGCGCCCGCGCTTCGGCGGTGGCCAGCGCCTCGCGCAGGGGATCGACGGGATCGCCGATGTCCGCGGGTTCGCCGGCGGGACCCGGCCGGCGCGCCACGCGCCGACGATGGGACGCGCGGTACAGCAGCAGAACAGCCACGGCGACGGCCACCGCCACCGCAACGCCGACCCCGATCTGCAGCCAGACGTGCCGGGACTTGGCTGCCGTGGTGTTCAACGCGCCCGCGGCGTCTAACCTGTCGGCGGCGGCGACGGCGGCCCCAACCCAGTCCTTGGCACCCACTGCCGGCTCGATGCGGTTGCGCCGCAAGGTGTTTAGCTCATCCGGGGTAAGACCCTGAAGCTGGGGCGGCACGCTGAATGCGTACGCCTTGGTGTTGGTGGCCACCGCCAGCAGCACGTCGTGGTCGCCCATCGCGCTGGCGGCGCGGGTTCTGTCCGCCCAGTTTTCGGGTTTGAACCGATTGAAGTTGTCGACGTATGCCACCCACAGCTGGATGCGGCGATCCTGGTACAGCTGGTCGATTGCCTCGCTGATCGTCACCCGATCGGCATCCGCCAACACCCCACTGCTGTCGGTGACGTGCTCGGTGAGTTTCGACGGTGGTTGCGCACCCGTGGGAGTTGCGAGCAGCAATGCCGCGACAACGGTCGTCAGGATTACCGCGAAGAGGCGCACAATCGGCATCTTCGTAATCTAGCCCGCGGCCGACCGTCAACCGAGAGCATCATTGGCCGCCCAGCCGGAAACCGATGTGAGCCCGCCGCTGGGAGTGGCTGCGGCCAGGATCTGCGACTGATTTTTCGGGGCCGGGGCTAGGAACCGATAGCCGTTGTCGCCAGCGGCTTTTGGCCCTGTCCGTGAGTCTAGGTGTGTACTTTCCAGCCGGCTAGCGGGGTGGGTGCCGCGGGCGCGTTGGGATCGTTGAATTCGATGTACACATCGCCCTGTTTCACGGCGCCGTCGTACGCGATGAATCCGTGGGCGGTTTGGCCGTTCGTGACGGCACCGGACCGCAGCGGCGGAGCCTTGTTGATCTGCTGGTAGTCGACCGTGGCGGAGCCCGCTTGGGTATCCCGGTACGGGTCTTGTCGCCACGGCGAGGAGGCGGCCGTGATGGACGCCGAGCTGTAGGCGAACGGCGCGTCGGATTTGCCGACGATGGTGACCTCGATGACGTTGCACCCTCCCAGGGAGCAGCCGGACGAGACCCAGCTGGCGTTGTTCAGCGTGACATCGGCAGTCGCGGTGCTGTACTCGGTGACATGGATGGTGGTTCCACCTTGCCCGGTGGGGAAAGGTGGTTGCTGCGGCGTCGGGTCGGCGTTACTTGGGGGTGCCGTCACGCATGCGATCATCGCCAGCGATACCGCTAGCGCTGCCCGCAAGTGAGTCGATGTGACCATCTGCAGACCATAACGCGCGCCCTTGTCGCACCGCCGCGAATGTCAACTCGGGCACATCTCGAAGGTGAATTCGTGGCCGCAAATGCAAATACAGTCGCCGTCGGCCAGCGTCGCGCTGGAGCGAATCCGCTGTCGCCCGACATCGACTCCGTTTGCGGATCGAAGATCGGTGATGACGAAGCTGTTGCCGGTATCGATCACGACGGCGTGGTAACGACTGACGGTGTCATCGTCGACAACGATGTCGTTATCGGAGAGGCGTCCGATCCTGGTTGCGGTCTCGCGCAGCGGATAACGTTTTCCGGCGCCGTCGCGCAGGTAGGCGACGGCCTCCCCCTGGACAACTTCGGTAGGTCGACGACGGGTCACAGCCGTGCGTTTGGCGGTGGCACGCGCCGCTTGCTTTGCGTCGAGGGGCTCTTGGCGAAGGATCCGCTGATGCAGACGCTGCAGCGCTGGGCCGGGGTCGATGCCCAAATCGTCGGCGAGCGCGGTCCTGAGCCGACCGTAGGCGTCCAGGGCGTCGTATTGGCGTTCCGCCAGGTAGTAGGCCGTTATTAGCTGCGCCCACAACGGTTCTCGATAGGGATGCTCGGTCACCACCGCTTCGAGCTGCGCGATTATGGAATGCGTTCTTCCACAAGCTATTTCAGATTCCGCTCGGGCGGTGAGGGCCTCCAGCTTGTCCTCCGTCAGTGCCGCGGCGAAGGCGTCGACGAACTGAAAGTCACGCAAATCCTCGAGCACCGGCCCGCGCCATTCGGCCAGTGCCGTTGACAAGTGATGGCTGGCTTGTTCGAACCGGCCAATTTCAGCGGCCTCGATCCCCGCTTTGTATTCGATGGCGAAACGCCCGGCGTCGCAATCGGGTTCGGGCACGGCCAGCCGGTATCCGGGCTGGGCACTGGCCAGGATCGCAGCGGGATCGCCGCCGGCGTTGCCGATCAACCGGCGGATCCTGGAAACATGGGCATGCAGGCTGGCGCGGGCCTCGGGTGGTGGTTGCTGTTGCCACACCGCGTCGATCAACGAGTCAATAGCGACGGTGCGGTTGCGATTGATCAACAGCAACGCCAACACGGCTCGCTGCTTTGCCGCGCCCAACGGCAGGTCGGCGCCGTTCACGCTCATCTGCAACGATCCCAATAGCCCAAACCGGAGCTCGCCGTGGGTCATCGCGGTAGCAGTCCCTTCATCACCACAGGTACACCCGCGCGCTGCTGCCGCCGATGCAAGTGATCCAGCTGTCCCCCGGCAGTTGCTGGCAGTGCATGAGGAAATTGGATCCGTTGCACAGCGCGCCGGGCACGGTCTTGCAGTCGACGGCGCCGGGTGCCGAGACGGCCCGTGGCAGCGGGCTGGCGTCGCCGTATTCGGCCCAGTAGGTGGTGAGCACGCTGTGGGCGAAAAGACATGAGGTTTCCGGTGTTCCCCGGCCCGCACGGGTGCCGAAGCCCGTGGCGTCCGGCAAGGCGAAGCCCTGATCACACGACTGGTGCAAGCTGCTCAAGTCGGGGCCGGTCAGCAGCGGAGGCAACGCGGCCCGCGCAGCCGAGGTCTGCTGGGGCCCGGTCGGCGTCGCGGCGAACAGTCCGACGTCCAATCCGATGCCAGCCAGCACCAGAGCCGCCGTCGCCGCGATCACGGCCGGCAGCAGCCAGCGGCGCCCACGCGTGCGGGGCGCCTCCGACGCAGTCGGACCCGCAGTTGGGAGACTTGCAACCAGCGGTCTAGTGCCGTTCGACGCGGCCGATGTGCCGTCGGGCAACGCCATCTCGTCGGTGATCGCACCGTCGCTTCCCAAGGCGCGCTGCGCCGCACGGGCCAGGTCGCCGGCCGTGCCGTAGCGGTCGTCGGGCTGTTTGGCCATGCCCCGGGCGACGACGCCGTCGAGCGCGACCGGGATCCGGGGATTCGTCGCACTTGGTCGCGGCGGTGGCAGGGCTAGGTGGGCCGCAACCAGATGCTCGAGGCTGTCACCGGCAAACGGGGTATCCGCGGTCAGCGACTCGTACAGCACGCACGCGAGCGAGTAGACATCGACCGCGGGTGTGGTCACCGCGTCGCGGAATCGTTCGGGCGCCATGTAATTCAGGGTGCCGATCTGAGTTCCTACCGTCGTCAGCCGCGGATCGCCCCGGCCCTCGGCGATTCCGAAGTCGACCAGATACACAAAATCGGCGGGCGTGACAATGATGTTCTGCGGCTTGATGTCTCGATGGATCAATCCCTCGGCGTGCGCCGCATCCAGGGCCGCGGCGACTTGGCTGATGATGCCTACCGCGCGTGCGGGGGGCAGCGGGCCGCTGGCGATCAGCTCGAGCAGCGTCTGCCCCTGCACCAACCGCATCTCGATGTACAAATTGCCGTCGATCTCACCCCAGTCATGGATGGGAATGACGTGTGGCTCCTGCAGAATCGCTGCCGCTTGGGATTCTCGCTGAAATCGGGTACGAAACGTGGGATTGGTTGACAACTCGTCGGCAAGGATTTTCACCGCGACAGTGCGCTGTTTGCCCGTGTCAAAGGCTTCGTAGACCGCCCCGCCGCCGCCCTTGCCGAGCAGTCGGGTGAGGTTGTATTTGCCGAACGTCGTGCCGACGCGCGAGTCCACGGACGCAGTATCTCGCTCACCGCCCACCCCCGCACCCATTTGGCGCGGAAGCCCCACCGCAAATCGCCGACCCGGCACCGGTGGCGCGCAAGAAATCCGCAAGGCATGCGGCGCAGCCTCTAGCGGACGGGGCAACGCAGCCCACCAGCAAAGACTTAAGGACACCGACATGACCACCACATCGCGCTACTCTCACTCCACGCCGCGCACTGGCGAACCCGGCATTGTTCGTCGGCGCACTACGTTTGGACGAAGGATCGACATGATGGCGCTCGCGCTCATGGGAATGGCCACCGTCGCGGCTACGAGCCTGGCGCCGACCGCCCACGCCGAACCCGATAACCCGCCGACCATGGCGGCCCACGGCGTGGAGGCCCCGCTCGAGACGGTGCCGTGGTCGCAGGTCGGGCCGGGTTGGTTGCTCGCCATGTGGAGCCCGGTTCCCGGCCTGCATCCCGGGGAGCAGCCACCACCCGGTTCACCCACCTGGGAGACGGCCACCAGGACGCTGTACCTGGTCGACCCCGCCGGGGGCCGCTACCCCATCACCACGTTCCCACCGACGGATCACGGTGCGAGCCCACGGTTGGTCGACTGGTCGGGCGACGGGACCCGCGCCCTGTTCATCGCCGAGGAGAAGGGCCGCAAGACGCTGACCGAGGTCGATCTGCGCAGCGGCGAGAAGAAGGCTTTCTCCGTCGACGGCACAAACGTCAGCCCCCGCTACACCCGTCCCGACGGCAAAGCGATCCTGCTGGACAGGTGGAACCTTTCGGGGCCCGGGTCACTCGAACGCGTCGACCTTGCCGGCAACCACCAGCTGACGTATCCGGTAGATCAAGATTTCGAGGGGTACCTCTCCACGCCCGATGGCACCCAGCTGGTGGTGGGCACGCCGTCCGGCCTGACCCTGATGGGCAACGACGGGGCGACCGGCAATACTCTGCCGGTGCACGGGCAGAAGGATTGCCGACCGGTGCGGTGGTGGGATCCGGGCTCAACGATTGCCCTTACCCATTGCGGTAATTCCACTGGCTCCCAGTTGTGGTTGGTGCCCATCGATGGCGGCACACCGACCGCTCTCACCGCCCCCAACGACGGGCACGGCCCGGATTACGGTGACCTGAACGCGTGGCAGCTGCCCGCGGGAACCTTCCTGCAGGCCACCGGCGCGTGCGGCGTCGTCTTCGTCGCCAAGCTCAACGACGACGGCACCACGTCGCGGGTGTCGGTGCCTAACGTCAAAGGCGGCAGCGTCGTAGTGGTCGGCGCCAACGGCGGCGACCTCACTCTGCACGCCCGGGCCGGGTGCGGCGGCGGGCAGTCGCTGATTGATTACAACCCGACGGCCGGTACCTCGACGGTGCTGCTGGGGCCGACCGTCAATGGCGGTGGCGTCATCAACGCGGTGCCCTACCCGGGTCAGCGGTAGCGCCATGTCGAAACATCATCGCGGTGGCCTGATCTGTCGTGTCGTTCCGCTGGCGCTAACGGCCGGTATCGCGGTCTCGATGGCGGGATGCTCGACAGCCGGGTCCGGCGCGCCGGTCTCACAACCGGCGCCCGCACCGAGTGCCACCCACGCCATCAGCTATGCCCCGCAAGTAGTTCTGCCCTTCGGTGACTTGATCAACCACGCCGCCGGCGTAGCAGTGGACAGCGATGACAACGTGTACGTGCTCGACTTGCACTACGGCCAGGTGTGGGAGATGCCGACGGGCACGACGAGACCCAAGCCGCTACCCTTCGCCGGACTCGGCCGCGCCGTCGATATTGCGGCCGATAGGGCCGGCAACCTTTATGTCACCGACGATGACAAACACCGGGTGCTGAAATTGACGCCGGGGATCAGCAATCCCACCGTGCTGCCGTTCAACGGTCTCAAGCTCATCGCCGGTGTTGCGGTCGACACCGCGGGCGACGTCTACGTCAGCGACTCAGGCAGCAAGCGAGTGTGGAAGCTATCCCCTGGGTCGACTATCCCAATTGCCCTGCCGCTCAACGATATTGACAATGCCGGGGTGGCGGTGGACCGCAGCGGCAGCGTCTATGTAGTCGACTCCGGTGGCAAGCGGGTAGTCAAGCTGGCCCCCGATACCGCGACAGCCACCACAGCCACCACCCCGACGGTGCTGCCGCTCCCCGACCTCTCGGCACCCACGCAGGTGGCGGTGGGCGCCACTGGCGATGTCTATGTCGTCGATCTGAGGCCAAGTCGCGTGTTGAAATTGGCGGCCGGCGCGAGCGCTCCCACCGTGTTGCCGTTCACCGACCTCAAGAAACCGTCCAGTGTGGCGGTCGACGGCAAGGGCAACGTGTACGTCAACGACGGCCTGCACTTCCGTATCCTCAAGCTGCCGGTCCAGTGAACGACGCTGCCATGAGCACCAACCTGTTTCGACGCGGCATGCTGGCCGCAGCGGTGGCTGCGGTCGTCTCCGCGAGTGCGGCCGGGTGCGATGCGTCGCCTCCCGGGCGACCGACCCCATCGACGACCGCATCGCCAGGGGTGAGCACATCGATTGCGGCGCAAGGACAATCGGCGTGCACCGATCTGGGTGGCACTGTCGAAGCTGACCGTAACTGCCACGTCCGCAGCGCCACCTCCTCCTACCAGGTCGACGTGCGCTTTCCCGTCGACTACCCGGACATTCCGGCGGTGGTCGATTTCCTGAAACGTGACCGCACCGCATTCCTTGATTGGGTCACCAAGTTCGGGCCCTTGGGGGGTCGGGGTCGGCCGTATCAGTACATCGTCACCGCAAGAGATTTCCGTTCGGGGACGGCGGAGTCCGGCACCCGAAGTCTGGTGCTCACAATCGACAACGACACCGGCCTGTCTCATGAAGGCCACCCGAATACGACGTTCCAGGCGTTCAACTTCGACCTCGGCAAGCGCGTTCCGATCACATTCGGCACTCTGTTCAAGCCGGGGACCACGCCGTTGGACATTCTCAATCCGATCGTCCGGCGTGAACTCGACGCACCGACCGCCGACCTCGATGAGAAGACCTATCAAAACTTCGCGATCACCGACGAGGCGGTAGTTTTCTTTTTCGGCCAAGACCAAGTGGTGCCCGACAATGCGGGGCCGCACAGAGTCACGGTGTCCCGCGCCGACCTCGCCGCGGTGTTGGCCTAAGTCGTCGACTGGCGCGCGAGAGGCCAGCTGCTGAGATCTATCCCGGCGCTAACAGCCGTAGCCATGCGATGACGCTAGCGGTCCCAGATCGCCAATTCCGCCAAGGCCAGTAGCGCCAAGTTCAGCACGATCATTCCCGGTTCACGCCGGCGCACGTGCACCACTGCGGCTCCAAGCATGACAACTATGAGGCCGGCCGTCCCGAGCATTATCGCCGCCAGCGGTGAAATCTTGAGCACCGCGGGCAAGAGCATTGCCAGGCCGCCGGCAATTTCGGTCAATCCGACGAATACCACTGTGGCCGAACTGAGTTCGCTGATCCAACTCCAACCGCGAAGTGCCAGACGCTTTTTCGGTACGACTAACTTGATGACGCCGCACGCGGCGAAAGCCAGACCTATCGCCGCGCTGACAACCCACAAGACCACATCCACTGAAACGTGCCTCGCAGCTGTGCCGTTCACCCCGCGGGTAATGAGATCGCAAGTTGCCACCCATTTAGGTGATCAAGGCCACACCCTTGTCAGTGACTTCGACGCGAACGCAGGACAGATCGGTGACCACGAGGTCGGCGCCCGCCAGTTCGGTCGCATCGTGAGTGGTCGTGAGGGCCAGTACTTGCGCCCCGGCCGCTCGGCCGGCGCCGACGCCCGCGGGCGCGTCCTCGACGACCAGACACTCCTGCGCCTGGAAGCCCAGCCCGGCGGCCGCCTTGAGGTAGCTCTCCGGGTTTGGCTTGCCGGTCGACACATCTTCGGCACCGATCAGCAACTGCGGTTCTGGGAGTCCTGCTGCCACCAGTCGAGCAGCCATCAATGACCGCGGTCCGGAGGTCACCGCAGCCCAGTGACCTGGCGGGAGGGCGGCTAGCAGTCGACGTGCGCCCGGTAGCGCGGAGACACCGGCGAGATCGGCCTGCTCCTGCAGCGCGAGTTGGCGAGCTGTCGCTGCGATCCGGTGCTGTGGTGCGACGAACCGCGCGACCGTGTCCTCGGTTCGCCGGCCATGACAGACCTTGAGTACCTCGTGATAGTCGACGCCGTACTCCGTGGCCCAGATGTCCCAGGACCGCTCGACTGTTTCGGTGGAGTCGATCAAGGTGCCATCGATGTCGAACAGAATCCTCTTGCCCTGCAGCAGCGCCATAAGCAGTGACCCTAGCGGGGCTCGACGCCCGTAACGGAAGGTGCGCCGCTAATGCGGATGCGGTCAACCACACTCGCCCAGAAAGTGCCTGGATGACCGTGCGCAGCACAACGCCGCTGGCGCCTGCACGCAACGGCCGGAAGTTTGCCCGACCTGCGGCGCCGGCCCCAGTTAGCGCGCCCGGCGGGGACGTTGCGGCCGGCATGAGCGGCCGGCCACGTCAGGGTGGCCATCGTTGCTAGTACGCGAGTTCTGCGCATTTGTAAAGGTAAATGTAAGGAATTTCAATTACGTTTTGCCTAGCAGGACCGCGTCCGATTGGACTGTTACCATGAGCTAAATCATCTACTTAAGCCCGACCGCCTGCTGCTGCCCCAACAGCGTAGCGTCAGGAATTTGTAGCATGGGCGACGAAAGGATTATTGGTGTTAACAACCACCAAACGAGCCCAATACGACTTTATATGTGAAACCTTGCAGCATGGTACGGCGGCGCTGAACTTTACGTTGTCACTGTTGGAGAAGAGTTACAAATCCCACTTCCCTCGCCACGCCAGCGATGTGAGCGCGCTCCTAGAGGATGCATGCAAATACTTGCTCGATGCGGGTGACGGCAATGAATTGTATCGAGTGACCGAAGAGGTGCATCGGCAATTCTTCAAATCCGACGGGATCGGGTCCTGGTTCAGCGAAGGCTACTCCGCATATAAGTCGCAGCGTAAGCCGAAACAGGATTTCAACAATTTCGCTGACGCCATTAGCGGTAATTCTGTTCTCGACTTCGGCTGCGGCCGAGGTCATCTTGCCGTATTGATCGCCCGCGCCGGCTTTGACTGCTACACCACGGACGTCATGGACTACCGTTGCGAGGACGCTGGCGTGCTGCCTTTCCGCCAGATGGCATCGCCCGTTGACGTCCCCTACCCGGACGACATGTTCGACAGTGCGATCGTCAAAACCGTCCTCCACCACGTTGATGAACCCGACCTAATTCCGCTGTTGACCAATTTGCGGCGCGTTGCACAGCGGTTGATCATCGAGGAGGACACTTTCGGCGTCGCGGGTGAGCCACTCGGGGCCGCGGCGAGCCAGTCCGAAATCATCGAATTCAACAAATTAACGGATAGAGATCAATTCCGGGTACTGGTCCTGATTGATTTCTTTGGTAATGCCGTCGCCCAAGGACTTGTCGATATGAATTTCGGCTGCCAATTCAAGAAAATTAGCGAGTGGTACTCGTTGTTCGACGCTCTCGGGTTCCGTGTTTTGGAGACCGAAGTCGGCGGTTTCCGCCCCGGCAATATTCACAAAACCTGCCAGGTTCGCTTTGTCGTTGATCGCACCGAAGCGCTATAACGCTTACCATCGCAGCGAAATCACCGGCTACACAGCCTGTTCCCAGGGAGCGTCGAACCCTTGTCTGTGGAGTGACAGAAATCACGCTGTGCGGACACACATCTGGCGCCGGATGCCGCGGGACAACGGCCGTCTTCAGCGGGAGTCACATTGGTCTCACGGGACGGCTTCAGCGGCGTCGGCCGAGCTGCCCGGGCGATACCGGGTTTGAGGGACTGTGAGGAATGGGGTGCTCCGCCCTGACCGTGGTTGCCGGCAGCGGTGCGGGCGTCAGATCAAACACTTTGCCAGCAACGCGATTGGCCCGACTTCGCGGTGTCGCAACAGCCCTGGCAATGCTTCGGGCCTAGCCGAAACAACTGACAGGCAACAACCGAAGTAGCCTTTTAGCGCTTTTTGACCAGCCCGCCCGGCGGGTTTTCGTCAACGTCGTTGAGGATCAGTTCGCGCACGGCGGTACGCGTCCCATACGGTCGCAGCATGGTGCTGGCCGGCCGTGGACGCACGTGCTGCGGCCACCAGAACCAGCGGCCGAGCAAGGTGGCAAGTGACGGGGTCATGAACGACCGCACGATCAAGGTGTCGAACAACAGACCCAGCGCGATCGTCGTGCCCACCTGCGCCATCACCCGCAGCGGGCTGAATGCGAACGTGGCCATGGTGGCGGCGAATACCAGACCGGCGGCGGTCACGACCGAGCCCGAACCGGCCATCGCACGGATCGTCCCAGTCTTGAGGCCGGCGTAGATTTCCTCCTTGAACCGTGAGATCAGCAGCAGGTTGTAGTCGGAGCCGACCGCCAGCAGCAGGATGACCGCCATCGCCAGCACCATCCAGTGCAACTTGATCCCCAGGATGTACTGCCATAGGAGCACGGAGAGTCCGAAGGAAGCACCCAGCGACAGCAACACCGTGCCGACGATCACGCAGGCCGCCACCACGCTTCGGGTGATCACCAGCATGATGACGAAAATCAGTGTGGCCGCGGCAATTCCGGCGATCAACAGATCGATGTTGGAGCCGTCGTGCATGTCCTTGTATGTCGCGGCGGTACCGCCGAGGTAAACCTTGGCGCCCTCCCAGGGCGTGCCCTTGATCGCCTCGTGCACGGCCTGCTTGATCGGCTCGATGTGGGCGACGCCCTCGGGAGTCGCCGGGTCGCCTTCGTGCGAGATGATCAACCGGACAGCGTGCCCGTCCGGCGATATGAACTGTTTGAGGCCCCTCGCGAAATCCGGGCTCTTGAATGCCTCTGGCGGAAGGTAGAACGTGTCGTCGTTCTTGGATTTGTCGAAGGCATCGCCCTGCGCGGTGGCGTTGTCGGCCTGCGCTTTCGCCTGGTCGTTGAGGCCCTTTGTGATCGCATAGTTCGACATGATGGTGTCGAGGTTGTGCTGCTGGCTCTCGATCTGTGGCGGGATCAGTGCGACCAGCTTCGGCTGGATCTGATCCAGCTTGTCCAGATTCGCGCTGAGGTTCACGATGTTCTCAGCCACCTGGTCGATGCCGTCGAGCGCGTTGAAGACCGATCGGATTGCCCAGCAGACCGGGATGTCGTAACAGTGCTTCTCCCAGTAGAAGTAGCTACGGATCGGCCGCAGGAAGTCGTCGAAGTTCGCGATGTCGTCGCGCAACTTCTCGGTGATTTCCACGGTTTGCTTGGTGAGCCTGGTGGTTTCGTGGGTGGTGTTGCTCAGATCCTGGGTGACCTGCATCTGCTCACGCAGCGTTGCCATCGTTTTCTTGAGCTCGTCCGCCTGGTTCAGGAGGTTTTGCGCTTGCTCTTCCTGATAGTGCTGGGTCTGCAGCCGCGCTGCGGCTTGTGTCCCCATCTGAAAACCGAGGGTGCTGTGATCGAGCGGGGTGCCCAACGGCCGGGTGATGGTCTGGACCCGACCGATACCAGGGATGTGGAAAATCGCCTTGGCGACCTTGTCCAGGACGATGAAGTCGGCCGGGTTACGCAAGTCGTGATCGGTCTCGATCATCAGTAGCTCAGGATTGAGCCGAGCCTGGTCGAAATGCCGGTCCGCAGCCGCGTAACCGACATTGGCCGGCGTATCTTCCGGCAGGAAGTGGCGGGTGTCGTAGTCCGTCTTGTAGCCGGGCAGAGCGAGCAGGCCGACCAATGCGGCGGCGATCGTCACCGCGAGAACGGGTGCGGGCCAGCGGACGATGGCGGTGCCGATGCGTCGCCAGCCCCGCGTCTGCAGCTGTCGCTTCGGGTCCAGCAGCTTGAAGAACGTCGCCACGGTCAGGATCGCCGGTGCCAGCGTCAAGGCCGCGAGGACCGCGACCAGCATGCCGACCGCGCAGGGTATGCCGAGTGACGAAAAATAGGGCAACCGGCAGAAGCTCAGGCAGTACATCGCGCCGGCGATGGTCAGCCCCGATCCCAGCACGACATGGGCCGTGCTGTGGAACATCGTGTAGAACGCCTTTACGCGGTCTTCGCCCTGACCGCGGGCCTCGTGGTAGCGGCCGACCACGAAGATCGCGTAGTCCGTTCCGGCGGCGATCGCCATCAGCACGAGCATGTTATTGGCGAACGTCGAAAGTCCCATGATGCCGTAGTTGCCCAGCGTCGCGACGACACCGCGGGCCGCCGCCAATTCGATGAAGACCATCACCAGCATGATCAGCATGGTGACCACCGATCGGTAGACGAACAGCAGCATCACGATGATCACGACGAAGGTGATCATCGTGACCACCGCAACGCCCTTCTCACCCGCGTGGGACTGGTCGGCAAACAGCGGACCCGCCCCGGTGACGTAGGCCTTGATGCCGGGCGGCGCGGGCACCGATTCGACGATCTTGCGGACGGCATCCGTGGATTCGCCGGACTTGGCGCTGCCCATGTTGCCGGCGAGGTAAACCTGGACGTACGCGGCCTTCTGGTCGTGGCTCTGGGAGCCCGCGGCGGTCAGCGGATCACTCCAGAAATCCTGGATGTGCTGAACGTGTGTCTTGTCTTGCTCGAGTCGCTTGACGATCTCGTCGTAGTAGCGGTGCGCCTCGGCCCCCAGCGGCTTGTCGCCCTCCAGCAGGATCATTGCCGAACTGTCGGTATTGAACTCTTTGAACGTCGATCCGACGTGCATCATCGACTGGAACGACACCGCGTCCGTGGGACTCTGCGACACCGATTGGCGTTTGGAGACGACTTCGAGCTGCGGGGAAATGGTATTGGTGACGAAGACGATGCCCAACCACACCAGCACGATCGGCAATGCCAGCCGGTGGATCATCCGCGGCAGGAACGGCGGGATCAGCGGCTGATCAACGCGCGGGGCAGCCTCGGTGGCCTCGCTCATGCCGACTTGTCCAGGCAGTAGACGAAGGCATTGACCGTTTCGTTGGGCGGCGATTGATTAGCACCCTTGATCACCGCACCGTGTCCGTCGTGGTTATCTACGACGAAGTGGCAGGCAATCCAACTCCCGTCTCCTTGCGCTACCAGGTTGGCCGGGATGCCGGGCTTCGTCGACTTCAATACTGTGCTCCAGGGCAAGGGGACGTTGAGGGCCTGCTGCGGGTGGGAGTTCTCGTCGAGGTAGTTGATCGTGGCCGTGCTGCCCGGTGCGCCCCAGACCTCGAGCGTGATCGTCTTGGCGTTGAACTGGTCGAGAACCTCGCCCGACGTGCCACCACCGAATGAACCGCGGTGGACACCGAAGATTCCGTGCAGGCGGTAGACCATGAACCCCGATAGCGCGACTACGGCTGCAATGGTCAGGACGAGCCAGAACCGGCTGAACAGGCCCTTTTTCTTGCTGGCCAGCCACTTTTTCTTGTCGCGCTGTGGGCCGACTTTTTCCTCGGTCCTCGAGGCAACCTCGGGATCTAGCGACCTGATCCGCGACTCGGTCGTCATGGGCGCTTTCCTAACCAGGGGCGAAGGCTACTCAGCTAATTAGCTTAAAAGTAAGCTTAGGCACTCTAACCTACAACGAGATAGTCCGAGCTTCACATCCGGCGCGCGGAATATCCGCAGACTCAGATGCTCGAGTGCCCTCGCTGCTTCGCCACTGCTGTCTGCCAAGAGGATCGAGCCCCTCAATCCGCGTTCGGCAGCCGTGCCGTATCGGTGTAGTACACACCAACTGCCAGAGCCGTTTTGCGGTCGCGGCACCGGGTAACTCATCGCGGTGACCCCGGCGACTGGTAACGCGCTGAACCTCGACGCACTCGCCCGTAGCCAGTTCGGATGGGACCGGCTCACCGACGATCAACGCACGGCAATGCGGGCTGTCCTGCACGGCCGAGATCTGCTCGCGGTGCTACCGACCGGATCCGGAAAATCCGCGATTTACCAGGTCCCGTCGCTGCTGACCGCCGGTGCGACGTTGGTGGTGTCACCGCTGATCGCGTTGCAAGACGACCAAATCGCCACAATTGAAGAAAGCGGGGCCGGCCACGCGGTCGCCATCAACGCCCGATTACGTGCCGAAGAGCGCCGACACAGTTGGCGCGCAATCGAAGACCAGCACGCCGACTTCATCTTCGTCTCCCCCGAGCAGCTGGCCAGCGACGATGTCGTCGACAGGCTGCGCAAAGCCGGGCTGTCACTGATTGTCGTTGACGAGGCGCATTGCGTCTCGGCGTGGGGACAGGACTTCCGGCCCGACTACCGACGCCTCGCCGACGTCTTCGGAACCCTGGGCGACTCAATCCCGGTCGTGGCGTTGACGGCAACCGCGTCGGTGGTCGTGCGCCGCGACATCGTGGACCAACTCGGACTGCACACCCCCGAGGTGGTCGTCGGCGGTTTCGATCGCCCCAACTTGCGGCTGACGGTCGAGCGTCACATCGGACCCGAGGAGAAGCGATCTGCCGTGATCGATTCGGTGTCCAGGCAATCGGGTCCGGGGCTGCTGTACACGGCAACCCGCAAGGACGCCGAGGATTACGCGCAGGCCTTGCAGAACATGGGACTTACCGCGGCGGTCTATCACGCCGGCATGAAGACCGCCGAGCGGGACGCGGTACACGTCGGTTTCCGCGACGATAGATTCGACGTCGTTGTTGCCACTTCGGCATTTGGGATGGGCATCGATAAACCTGACGTGCGGTTCGTCGCGCACGCCTCGGTCCCCGACTCGTTGGACAACTACTACCAACAAATCGGGCGTGCCGGCCGTGACGGCAAAGATGCGGTGGCACTGCTGTTCTACCGACCCGAGGACCTTGGGCTGGCACGATTTTTCAGTACCGGACGACCCGACGAGAAGCTGCTCGCCACGGTGTACGCCGCGTTGAGCAAAGCGCGCCCGACAAAGCTGAAAGAGTTGCGCAATCACCTCGGAATCGGTGGGCGCAAGCTGACGAATGCCATCAACCTTCTTGACGAGGCCGGGTCGATTCAGGCCAGCCGCAACGGTTTCCGCTGCTGCGCGGCGTCACCGAAGGCTGCGGTCGCAGCGGCCGTCAGGCTAGCCGAACTACGCGAACGGGTTGACATCAGCCGGATCGAGATGATGCGTGGCTATGCCGAAACCGATTGCTGCAGACGGGGCTTCTTGCTGTCGTATTTCGGCGAGCAGCTGCGCACCGCGTGTGGCAATTGCGACATCTGCTTGACGGCGAGCCGGCTCAGCGACGTCAGCCTCAAGGAGCCAGCAATTCCGGTTGACACCGAGGTACGACATCGGGAATGGGGTTTTGGCACGGTGATCGGCGGCGATCCCGACCGCGTGACCGTGCTTTTCGACCAATACGGCTACCGGGTGTTGTCAATGGCCGCAATACGCACGCACGGCCTGCTGGACGTCGCCCCCGCCCGAGGCTGACCGCGCGGCGAGTTGGCTATCTTTCGTTGGGCGAAGGTGCGGGTGCCAACACTGGAGCGCTAGCAAGAACGTGTTAGACCACCGGCCGCCGGCCCGTCATCAGGCCCATGCACGCCCCGGCCGGCCAGCTGCAGGTCATCACCACAAGCCGGAGCTGAAGGCGGATGACGATGAGGCCCTGGATTTGTTGACGTTGCTCACCTCAGGCCAGGGCGACGCCGAGTTCTTGTGCGAAGACTTTGATCATGTGCTGGACACCAATCTCGTTGCGTCCGATGACCATGTGGTCATGTTGTCCATGCAGGACGCCTTCACCGCATTGGGGCAGCATGCCGAAGTCTTCGTCGCGAACCGCGGCGTGGACGGCCGCGAAGATGGCGTCGTATCCGGCCCGCATCTCTTCAGTGGTCGCGGGGATGCGGCCCATCCAGCTGTGACGGACTGTGCAACGGGTGGGCTCGCCAGCGGGCAGGATGTCGATGATTTCCAGGCCCACGGTGCTGTTGGCCAAAATCAGATTGGGGTATAGCCAATAAATGACGCCCATATTGGCCGACGGATCCGCCGACGCGGTGGGGTCCGCGTCGAGGTTAGTGATCCAGTTGTACGGAAAGCCCAGTCGATGATGCTTGCCGAACTCGTCGTAAATTGTGGTGTTGGACAGTGTGTTTTGCCCAATGATGCTTTGACCGTGCACAAAAGCGAGGTGGTAGCCCTCGGCGAACGCCTCCAGCGCGTTCTTCCACGACACCTCGGAGGTGAATTCGCGTTGGGTGTGGTACCCGTACGTCTCGTAGTTCCACAGCGCCAGTTCGGCGCCGAAATCGCCGAGATGAGCATCCAAGTCGATATCGGCGTCCGCGGTCAATACCGCCCAGATGAATCCATGGCGCTCCTCTGACGGCAGCTCGATCAGGCCGTAGCCTTTGGGGTCCATCGAGTCGAAACCAGCTTTGCCGGGGAGATTGAACAATTCACCGGTGTTCGTGTAAGTCCAAGCGTGGTAAGGACATACGAACCGGGAGGCATTGCCCGAGCCGCAGGCGGGCATCGCACCACGGTGACGGCAATAGTTCAAAAGCACGTGACTCGCCCCGGATCGGTCGCGGGTGACCAGCAGTGAATCGCCGAGCACGGAGCGGACCAAATAGTCGTTCTTGTTGGGTAGTTGGGCCGAGGGCACGATGGCCAGCGGCACGCGTCGCAGAATCTGCGATTCCTCGATTTCAGTGATTTTCGGATCGCGATAGTAGTGCAGCGGCACGCGCAACTCGCTATCGGCGAAGTCGGTGGTCCGGTCGAACGCGTGCTTGAGGGCACGTGCCGTGAGGGTCTCATCTGTTGCGGGGACGGGGCTGCTGTGCGTACGCGTCATCGGCTCGTGCCCTTCTATCGGTGTGACATCTGACGATACAGTAATCGTAAACTGTATTGTCAAGATAGGGACGCCGCTTGTGCGACGATCACACTGTGCGAAGGCATGGCTGGGCCGGCGATATGCCGCGCGACGACGACGAGGCGGCACAGCGCATCCTCATGGTCGCCCGGCGTGCGATCGACCGGCGCGGAGCCGTGAGCGTGTCTGAGGTCGCTGAGTCACTCGGCGTGACTCGGCCGACGATTTACCGTTATTTCGCAACGCACGAGGCGCTGATCGCGGCCGTGGCATTGTCGGCGATCGGTGAATTCTGCGATCAGCTGGCCGATCAACTCGGCTCGATCACCGACCCCACCGAGGCAGTGGTGGAGGGGATCGCCTACGCCTTTGAGCAGATCTCGCAGAATCGGTATCTGCGCCTGGTCTTCCATCCGGGCAAGGCCGATTCCTCCACGGCCAGCGTGACGTCCGACATAGCGGTATCCCTCGGGCGATCCATCCTCGAACGCTTCGACGTCGACTGGACCGGCTCGGGATTCGCCGACCACAAGTTCGACGAACTCATTGAGGTCACGCTACGCACATTGCAGTCACTCATTGTGGACCCCGGCCGGCCACCGCGCGCGGGCGCTGACCTCCGGCGCTTCCTCACCGACTGGGTCGCGCCCTACGTGCATGCCCACGCGGACCTGCGTCGCTGACCTGGTTAGGGTGCGCGTCCGCCGTTCGATGAGTTAGCTTGCTGTAGAGCAGGTTTCAAGAGTACGTGCTGGCTTTGCTTCGCACGCATCGTCGCTCAAACCGATTGCCGTGAGTCAGGCCGCATCAGTTGGATGGGTTCGACGTGCCCGACGGCCATGATCTCGTCGAATCGCTGGGCGACCACTTCGGGGGTGAGGTTGGTGTCGACAATGCCAGTAGTGGTACCGATGACAAGTCGGCTGACTCCACCCCCGGCCGCATTCAGTACCTCGCCCGTCACGGGGCATGCGGGGTGGGCGAGATACGCGACCACTGGAGCCACGAGTTCGGGCGGCATCGTCTGCTTGACGAGCTCCACGGTTTCTCGTGGGAGCGCGGTCGCGGAAGCGTCGGTCATGCGAGTCGCGGCACCGGGAGCGACGGCATTGACGGCGATTCCGTAGTCCGCGCCGGCCACGGCGAGATTTCGGGTGAGTCCCAGGATCGCGCCTTTGGCTGCTCCGTAGTGGAGCATGTCGGGGGCGCCGAATGCCGTAATGGACACCGTATTGACGATTCGCCCCTGCCCCGCGGCCACTAGATGAGGCCACGCGGCCCGGCTCACCAGCAGGCTCCCGAAGAAGTGCACGTCGAGGAACCTCTGGTACTCGGCCACCGACACGTCGGTCCAAGGCCTGGCCGAATAGACGCCGGCGTTGTTGATGACGGCGTCGATGCGGCCGAATTGCGCCATGGCGGTGTCGACAATGCTGTGCGCCCCTTCGGTTGTGGCGACATCGGCGGTACTGGCCACGGCACGACCACCGGCCGCATTGATCGTCTCGGCTACCTCGGCGGTCGGGTCTTCCCCCGTTGGTGAACCGTCGAGCGCCGCCCCGAGATCGTTCACGACCACCATCGCGCCACGGCTGCCGAGCAGCCGCGCGTAGGACCGACCCAGCCCACGGCCCGCGCCGGTGACGACGACGCATCGGTCGGTGAAATCGAGATAGGTCACCTGCGATCCTCCTGTGTCACGCCCGCGATGACGCGCCGGGCTCGCTCACCTTGACCAGCGTCTTGCCGATGTTCGCCCCGGTAAACAACCCATTGAGGGCCTCGACGCTCAACTCCAGACCGTCGTAGATCGTCTCGCGATGCGCGAGCAGACCCTGCTGCTCCCAGCCCTGTAGCGCGCTGAAGGCCTCGTCGAAGTGCGCCCACTCGTCGAGGGCGTTGAATCCCTGCATTTTCGCCGTCTTCGCCAACAAGTTGACGTAGTTGGACGGTCCGGGATGCTCGCCCGTCAGGTAGCTCGAGATGACGCCGCATAGCACGACCCGAGCATTCGGGGCGAGCCTGCCGAGCACGGCGTTGAGGACATCCCCGCCGACATTATCGAAATAGACATCCACTCCCTTGGGGCAGTGCTCCTTGAGCCCGGCCAGCAGGTCGCCTGCTTTGTAGTCGATGCAGGCGTCGAAGCCGAACTCCTCGACCACCGCCCGACACTTCCGTGGGCCACCGGCGATGCCGACAACCCTGGCGCCCGCGATCTTGGCGATCTGGCCCGCGACCGATCCAGTCGCACCCGCGGCGGCCGAGACCACCACTGTCTCATCAGGTTTCGGCTGGCCGACCCCGGTCATGCCGAAGTACGCGGTGGCTCCGGTCGGGCCGTAGATCGACATCACCGACGGTTGGTCCGTGTAGCCGACGACGGGCGTGCAGAACAGATCGTCGCGGACGATTACATACTCCTGAAATCCGGTTAGCGTGGTGACGACATCGCCGACCTTGAAGGCGTCGCAACGGGATTCGATGATCTCCCCGATGCCCGCCGCCCGAATCACGTCACCCACTTCGACGGGTGGAAGATACCCGGGCTGCCCGTCGAGCCAGGTACGCACGGCGGCGTCGATACCGATGTAGGTGGTCCGTACCAGCGCCTCGCCCGCGGCCGGGACGGGCGACGGTGTGATCACCCATTCAGTATCGTCCGCGGACACAAGCCCATTTGGTCGCCGCCGCAACCGGATTTGGCGGTTCAAGTGGTCGTTGTTGTCAGCCATGGCGGGCTCCCACCGCCTGGGCGCCAACGGGACAGAACTCGGTCGATCGCCGTGTCCAGATCACCCGCGCACTGGGATCGGTTCCGAGATCGATCAGCTCACGCTTGACGATCTTGTTCGTCGCCGTGTGCGGCAGCTCGTCGGCTTGCCAGACGTAGCGCGGCCGAGCCTTCGGTGACGGGTCTGGCTGTTTGATTGCCACCGTGTCTTGACCCGCACGTTCGCGGAGCAGTTTCTGCAGTGTCGCTGCCACCGTGTCCTCCTCGGATGGGATGCAGGGTCGGAATGAAGCACTCACACAGGCCGATTCGACCGATTCAGTACCTTCGGCGGAGCTCCTGGATGTACCCGATCATGACGGTGCGCGCCTCCCGGAGACCGACATCGAGCGGCTCGGTTGATTCGGCGACCCGCAGCAGCAGCCACGCGGTCAGGGACACGAACATCCGGGCCGCGATCCGCCGTTCATCGGCTGCCAGCTGAGGGACCTGAGCCTGGAAGAACCGTTCGAGGAGCGCATCCCAATCGTGGCTGGCCGCCGGAGGTGCATGCCCCGAGTCCCCGTTGAAGAGGTAGCCCGCCTTCATCAAACCTCGCCAGCCCAACTGGCTACCCAGCAGATCTGCGAATGACTTGAAGAACTCGCCAACGATTTCCTCGGCGGGCCGTGCGAGGTTGGCCTCTTCGAAGTGCTGGATCGCCGCGGCCTGCTGCTGGAGTGCGTAACGTTCCGCAAGGTCCGCCGCCAAACTGGCCTTATTAGGAAAGAAACGATAAACCGCGCCGATCGATGCTCCGGCGTGACGCGCTATCTGTTCGGTGGAACAGCCCTCGACGCCGTACTCGTCGAACATCTCTCCAGCGGCATGCATAATGCGTTCCAACAACGCTTGGCTGCGCTGCTGCACTGGCCGGTTTCGTATCACTGCGCTCTCACTACTCGGAAGGGTTCAGAAAGTCGGGGGCGGCGGACTGCTGGCAATGACTTCCCGCAGCGAACCCTCGATATCGTCTCGCCAGGTTCGGAAACGTTCAGCACCCTCGGCATCGGTGAAGATCGCGAAACGA
Source organism: Mycobacterium simiae (assembly GCF_010727605.1). Classification (NCBI taxonomy): domain Bacteria; kingdom Bacillati; phylum Actinomycetota; class Actinomycetes; order Mycobacteriales; family Mycobacteriaceae; genus Mycobacterium; species Mycobacterium simiae. The sequence continues at coordinate 4,669,134 of NZ_AP022568.1, read as the reverse complement.
TCCTGCAGCACCGCGTCGGCGACCAGCGCGCCCACCGCCTCGGGCTCGACCGGCGACCGCATCTCAGGAGGGAAGTGGAACCACTTGTCCAGCAGATCGTCTGGGACCCCCGAAACTCGTACGGTTTCACCGAGATTGGTGGTCACCAGCCCTGGACATAAAACGGATACGCCCACACCGTGCGGGGTGAGTCGTCGGGCGAGTGCTTCAGTCAGCCCGTAGACGGCGAATTTCGAAGTGATGTACAAAGAGGAATCCCAGCTGTAGGCCCAGACGCCGCCGACCGACGCCGTGTTGACGATGTGGCCGCGGCCGCGTTCCAACATGGAGGGTACGAATGCACGCAGCCCTCGCGCGATACCGAGAACGTTGACATCGAGAATCCATTGCCAGTCGTCGATTTCGGCGCGTTCCGGCGGCCCTAACACGACCACGCCAGCGTTGTTGCAGAGCACATCGATGCGGCCGAAAGTGTCAAGGACCGCGTCGCGAAGCCGCCCGACATCGTCGTCCTTCGTGACGTCGCAGTAGACACTGAGCCCACTGACTCCGAATTCCTCGATCTCTGCGAGAGTCTCGCCCAGACGCACGTCATTGATGTCCGCGATCACCACGTGTGAGCCGCGTCGCGCGGCCTCCACCGCAATCCCTCGCCCGATGCCGCTGGCGCCACCCGTGACGACGGTGACGGCATCCTCGAAGGTCGAGATCATCGGCGCATCCCGCACGTCGCTACCACGGAGCCGAAAATCGCCCGGGTCACTCCATGGCTCCTTGCAGCGATGCGAGCCACCCGGTGAAATCCTCCGCGAACCATGCCTCAGCGAGTCGAGCGCCATCAGACCGATAGAAACCCATGCCAGCCAGCTCCCATCGTCGCCCCGTGGGGGCGATTCCGACGAATTCAGCGGAAAACGTTCCCCGAGAAGTGAACTGGGCGGCGGCAAGGTCGCCCTGCGCGATCACACGGTGCAACTCCACGGTCGCGTCGGGAAACGCCGTTCTGTGCAGTCGAAGCCCGTCGAAGTAGGCGGCTCGTCCGACCGTCGTTCCGGCCGACGCGTGATGGGCGATGAAATCGTCTGTCAAAACGTCCTGCCAACCAAGCCAATCGGCACGGTTGAAATGGTCGTAGTGGGATACGACAATGTCGGCGACGCTCATTGCTGGCTATCTCCCAGGTCGCCCAACACCAGGCCGACCTTCGAGATCGCTGCCCAGTTCTGCGCTGCAAAGTCGTCGTGCTGGCCGTCGACCCATTCCCACGAGCGAACCGCCGCGTCGGATCGGCCGTCGAAGTGAGGGATCACGTACTGCGCGAACAATTCCAGACTCCGGTTTGTCGCGGCCGGCGAAGCCCAGTCGCTATTCATGATCAGGAATGTCCCGAAGCCGCCGGAGTGTTCGTCAATCGCGCGCAGTCGCTCGATCGCGTCGTCCGGCGTGCCGATGATCGCGGTTCCCCGCTCGTCGTTGGACGCGAGAATCTCATTAACCGTGGTGCCTTCCCACAGCCCGCCCGGCACGACGTGGTGAAAGTAGTGAGCGAACTTCTCAATGCCGTACTCGACGTCACGACGCGCCTCTTGGCGTGTCTGCGCGATGTGCACCGGCCCGACCGCCCTCCAGCGGCTTCGATGTGCTGCCTTGCCGGATTCCGCGGCGGCTTTCTCGTACTCGGCCCAGTGCCCCCTGAGCATCGAAAAGCCCAGCGGCGTGGTGGCCGCCATGGACAACAGTCCGATACCGTGCCGGCCGGCGGCCTGGGCGCCGTTGGGCGAAATCGTCCCGGTGACAGCCAATTCCAGGCCGTCGGGACTCCACGGGGTCAACTGAAGTCGTGCCTCGTTCAGTTCGAACCACGAGGTCTTCGCAGTGACGACTTCGCCGTGAAGCAGACGGACAATGACGTCGAGCGACTCCTGCATCCTGGGCCGAAGTTCGTCGACCGGTACGGCCAGCATCCCCGCATCGGAGGCAAGCTGGCCTGGACCGCAACCGAGCATGAACCGTCCGCGCGTGAGATGGTCCATCAGCGCCGCGCGATGGGCGACAGTGAATGGATTGTGGTATGGCAGCGAAACGACGCCGGTGCCGAGCCTGATCCCGCGGGTTCGCTCAGCAGCAAAGGCCAGGAAGATCTCGGGCGACGGGATGATTTCGGTACCACCCGAATGGTGCTCCCCGACCCACACCTCGTCGAAACCCAAGCGGTCGAGCGACTCGATCAGATCAAGATCGCGCTGCAACGCAAGTGTTGTGTGCTGCCCCGGCCAGTGAAACGGGGCCATGAACATCCCGAACCGCAACTGACCTACCTCCTCGGACGACAAGCAAAACATGAGGACTTCCTCACGTTCGGACTATACGTGAGGAAGTCCTCATGTTTAACGGATTCGTTCGTAGCGGTAGGACGCGACGTTGCGCGACAGTCCGGCCGGGGTGGCGATCAGTGGCCGCCGTCGATTTCGGCGGGCGACCTTTGGCGCCCTTCTGCTAGTGGTTCACGGCGGCGCTGGTGCGGAAGCCTTTCGTCGCCGTGGGCGCCAAAGCCGCCCTGAGAGAGTCTCCCAGCGTCCAGATGGCGACGCCCATCAGCACGAGATCCTTGAGCAGGAATTGGCCCGGTTGGGCCGACAGAACCGGAATACCTACGGCGTGCCCGACCACAACACCGGGTGTGGTGAACAGAAAACTCAACGTGCCACAGAACAGCACGATTGCCAGCGCGCTGCCAGCTGCGGAGATACGCGGCCATACCGGCCGCACGACGATCAGGATTGCCGCGACGATCTCCATCGTCCCCAGAGCACGCGCGACGGTGGTTGCGCTGAAAAAGTCGAAAATCCAACTCATCAATGGGCTGTGTGCAATGAGCACTTTCGCGTCCATTTTCACGTACTTGCCTACGCCAATCCAGGCCAGGACGAGCGCCAGCCCGTAACGCGCGAAGTTTTGCCCCGCCTGGGTGATCGCGGTGGCCGCGCGGTCGTAGCCGCTGCCGGCGACTGTTGAAACGGTCATGAACTGCCTTTCTCGACTCGTGTGACTGGTGTTTTGCAGCCGGTGGCCGTGACGACAGGACGTAACGACAGGACGTAACGACAGGAGATGTACTGGGGAGAACCGCGGCAGGGAATCACCGTGGACCCGCGGTGACAACAATGGCGGGCATCCCCCTTCGTCGTAATCGCCTAATCCCGTTGCCATTTCCGACCAGTACGAGCCTGACAGCGCTGCATGATCTTCTGTTGGTCGTCGTCTGACGTTTCGATAAAGCCGTCAAGGCGATCGCGGACGACGTGAGTGGATTCTGAAGCTTCGGTAAAGAACGACCGCGCGCCGGGGCTCGTGGTGGTGACGGGTGGGCGAGAACGGCACTATTGAGGTCATGACCACCGAAACCCCGACGGCTGAGATCGAGTTGCGGGCGTTGGTCGTCGACGACGAGGTGTCATTGGCCGAGGTCGTCGCGAGCTATCTCCGGCGGGAATTGTTTGAGGTGCACCTGGCCCATGACGGACGTCGCGCGCTGGACGTGGCACGGGAAGTGGATCCGGATGTGGTCATTCTCGACGTTGGGCTGCCCGGCGCCGACGGTATCGAGGTGTGTCGGCAACTTCGCACCTTTTCCGATGCCTACGTCGTCATGTTGACTGCCCGCGATACCGAATTAGACACCGTGGTCGGGCTCTCGGTCGGCGCCGACGACTATGTCACGAAGCCGTTTAGTCCGCGCGAATTGGTGGCCCGCATACGCGCGATGCTGCGTCGCCCCCGCCACACGGCTGACGCGACCGCACGACCCGATGAAACGCTTTCTCCGCCACGTCGATTCGGCGCTCTAGAGATAGATATTGACAGTCGCGAGGTATTCGTCGAGAAGAGGCTTATCGCGCTCACTCGAACCGAATTTGATCTCCTCGCCGCGCTGTCGGCGCGTCCCGGCGTCGTACTCAGCAGGACCCAGATTCTCAAATCAGTGTGGGGTGACTCCTGGGTTGGCGCTGACAACATCGTGGACGTACACATCGGGCATCTGCGGCGCAAGTTGGGCGATGATCCGTCCACGCCTCGCTACGTCACGACCGTTCGCGGCATCGGCTATCGGATGGGCGCACGGTGATGGCGTCACGCAACACAACGACGGCCTCTCGGACGGTAGGCCGTTCAGGTATCGGACTGCGACTGTTGCTGACCAATCTGCTGGTCGTCGTCGTCGGAATGACGACCACCATCGTTGTGGCGATGATGATCGGGCCACCGATGATTCGAAAGTTAATGGATCGCGCGGTGGTTCCCGGCGCCAACGGAAGCCATCCCTATGAGCGCGCTTTCCGCGAGGCGACGGCGGTGTCAGTCAGCATCGCCCTGACCGTATCGGCTTTAGCCACGATGTCGCTGAGCTGGTATTTCAGCCGCCGCGCACACCGTTCGGCGAAAGCGTTGTCGCGTGCCGCGTCCGCCGTTGCCGATGGCCGCTATGACATCAGAGTGGCATCGCCAGGTCTGGGCAAGGAGTTCGACACCGTCGCCGGAGCATTCAACAAGATGGCACAGCAGCTCGGTGCCATCGAAGACACCCGCCGCCAGATGCTGGCCGATCTGGCGCACGAGATCAAGACTCCGGTGGCGGTGCTCGAGGCATATATGGAAGCTCTTGAAGACGACGTACAGCCACTTGATGACAAAACCATCGCCACCTTGCGGCAGCAGACCCAACGGCTGACCCGGTTCAGCAACGACGTCACGGCGCTGGCAGCGGCAGAACGCCGCACCACCGCGATCGACGCACGCTGGACGGCGCCCGCCGACGTGGTCGGTGCCGCACTGATGGCATTCGCGCCCCGTTACCGCGCCAGGGGCGTGACACTCACGTCACGGATCGCCCCCGATTCGCCGCAGCTATGGGCCGACCCGGAACGCCTCGGTCAGGTGCTGGCCAACCTGCTCGACAACGCCCTGCGGCACACCCGGGCAGGCGACCAGGTCAACGTGACGCTGGTTTACAGCGACCACGCCGTGGTCATCGCCATCTCCGACTCCGGTGATGGCGTGGCGCCGGAACATCTGCCCCGGCTGTTCGATCGCTTCTACCGAGTCGACGCTGCCCGAGACCGCCAGCACGGCGGCGCCGGCATCGGCCTGTCTATCGCCAGAGCACTGGTCGAAGCACACGACGGCCACATCGACGCCCACAGCGAGGGACCCGGCAAGGGCTGCACTTTCCGGGTGACGCTGCCGCGTCCCGCCGGACGCGGCAGCGTGGTCCCGCGCTCAACTGTGAATACCTCGCTGACTCCGGTGGCACCAGCTTGGTCAGTGACGAATGCCTGAACCGCGGTGTGGGACAGCTTGTTTCGGTCACCGCAGCTGACAGTCGACGCCGATTCCGCAGCAGCTAAGAGATCAGGCTGAAAATGTGCGCGACTGAGTCGTTGACATCGGTGAATGCGGTGATGTCCGCGCCGGGGGCAAGGCCGGGCATGGTAGCGAGCAGGTGCTCCGGAGTGGGCTCATGGTCGACGATGCCGGCCCCGAAACCCCAACCCACCGGGGCGACCAGACCTCCACCGGCGTGGAAGATCTCACCCGACTGCGCGACGTCGCGGTGGGCCAGCGCGATGACCAACGGCGATACCTTACTGATTGGCAGATGTTTCTTGACGAACGCAAGCAGATCCTCGTCTTCTATTTGCGCGGTCATGCGTGTGTAGGCCATCGGCATCACGGCGTTGACTTTGATTCCCGCGTCGCGGCCGTCATAGGCCAGCGCTTTGGTAAGACCCCACGTCCCCGCCTTGGCGACAATGTAGGGGGACGAGGATGCGATCCCGAAGACCGAATGTGATGTCACGTTCACGATCCGCCCACCGCGGTCCGCCAGCTGGGGCCACGCTGCCCGGGCCAACCGCACTGACGCTCCCAGGCTGATGTCGACGATGCGGTCAAAGTCAGCGGCCGCCGTCTCAGGGAACGGGCCCGTCGGCGGGGCGCCCGCATTATTGATCACCACATCTAGGCGTCCGCCCTCAGCTAGCGCCGTCGCCACCAAATCGTCCGCGGTGGCCGGATCAGCGACATCGCCGGCGCGGCCGACCGCATGACCACCCGCGGCGGTGATCTCCGCGACCGTGCTCGCCACCGACGCGTCGCCGTCGGCGGCGAGATCATTCACCACCACAACGGCGCCTCGGCTGGCCAGATCGAGTGCATACTGCTGGCCCAGACCACCGCCCGCACCGGTAACAATTGCCACTTCGCCGTCGAAGCGGAGTCCTGCTGACATCTACGCGTCCTCGCATTCGTGCACTTGGGCCCGGCGCCGTGCTCTTCGGCGCCCTGACGGCGGTTAGAGTAGTTTACTCAACTGAGTAAATCAATCGCCCTGGTGCCCGCTAGGCTGCTGCGGTGACGAGTGCTCCCGCCCGCCGCCGCGGTCCTCGTACCGACGTCGACACTCGGACGTTGATCATCGACGTGGCCGAGCGCATGTTCGGCGATGCCACCATCGGCGCGGTGTCATTACGGGCCGTAGCCCGCGAGGCCGGACTGGGAACTCGCGCCGTCACCTACCATTTCCGGTCCAAACGCGACCTGGTCGCCGCGATCATCGATCGGCGCGCGCCTGCGTTCACCCTGCAGACCGTTACCGGGCTCGCCGCACTGGGCGAACAGGAAAGGGCGCCATCGGTTCGCGATGTCGTTGAAGCAATCCTGAATCCATTTATCGCCCTGCTTCGAGACGACCCCTATGGGGCATCCCGGTGGATCAAGGTCTTCACCCAGCTGGCCCTGACCGAAGATCAGTTGTGGTCCGATCTGCTTGGCAGCGACCCCAGTATCACCGATCTGTTCCTCAGGGCGGCCAGCCGAGCAATTCCTGACCTCAGCGACACAATGGTGCAGCGCCGTGCCGGAATTGCGATGTATTCGATGATCACCATGTTGGCCAGCGTCGACCGCAGTGCCTATGGTCAGCCACTCAGCGACGCCGGCCTTGAGCCCGACTGGGTGGAACAACTGGTCATCTTCACCACCGCCGGACTGCTCGGCCGCACCAGCAACTAGGGCGCCCTCAAAGAATGGAGCTGCGACCATTCCGAAAGCTGGCGCCGTCGTCGGCGGCACCAGCTTGGCGGCTCAACCGAACCGCCTGACGATTGCGTTGGCAATCGTCTCGGGTGCATCCTCCTGAATGTAATGGCCCGCGTGCGGGAGCCGGATCAATTCATTGTCGGGGAACGCGTGCTGGAGCTGGCCGACTGTCGCGTCGAGCACGAACGCCGGGTCCCTCATCCCCCAGACGAATAGGGCGGGTTTGGAGCCCAGTAGGCCAGGTACGTCGCGGGACAGCCGTTCCAGGAGTGGCCGGGCGGCGCGGATTTGCTTAGGAAACTCGGCAATGCCACGGCGTGACGCCGGTGCGGGTTGGACATCGAGATAGTGCCGCATGACGGTATCGGTCGGTTTGTCGGATAATGCGTAGGGAAGAAATCTGACGAAGAGATTACGGCGCAGCACGAGGTACTGCATGGGTGCGGAACTCATGACGATACTGAAGAGCTTCAGTCGCCACCCATCCGAAGGCCAAAACCAAGTATTGCCCAGCACCACGCCGCGTACGCGTGCGTGACGCTCCGTCGCGACGGCCATACTGATCGGTCCACCCCAGTCCTGCCCCATTGTGATGAACCCGTCGAGGTCCAGATAGTCCAGCAATTCCCCCACCGCGGCGGCGTGTTCCTCGGCCGTGTAGCCGAAATCGATAGGGTGCTCTGAGAGCCCGAATCCAAGGTAATCAACAGCGATGCAACGGAATTCACTGCGCAGTGTGGTAATGATATTCCGATACAAGAAGCTCCACGTCGGATTTCCATGAAAGAAAACGATCGGGATCCCGTGACCCTCGTCGATATAGTGCATTCGTCCGTGACGTCCGTCGAACCACCGTGATTCAAACGGGTACAGACTTCGGTCCACCGCGAACTCGTGTGTCGGCATGGGCTGGCCTTTCAGTGTCAGGACTATCTCGATCGCAATAGTCGGCGCCGCGTCGAAGTTGGAGTCCTCGGCGCAGCCGATCCGCTCCATGGATCAAAGACACCGCCACAAACATTGCGGCGCTGACCCGCAACGTCGAATCCACCTCGGCAGCGGGATTTCTCAGCCATGCGCGCTCCTCCAGTTTGGCGGTTCCGGTTCATCGGGCATGTCCGCCGTCGGAGAGATAAGCGGCCAAAAAGTCGCGTAGCGCCGGTGCGATGCCGGCAACACCGGCTCCGTTGAGTTTGGCGAGCAGGGTCACCCCCTCGTATTGGGCAAGCAGGCAGTGGGCCAATCGATCGGGATCGACTCCTTCGCGAAGAGCCCCCTGCGCGGAGGCCTGGCGGCACAGCTGCGCTAATCCCTCTTCCATCAACCTGAAACACCCTGCGATGTGGGCACGCAATGCGTCGTCCGTTGTGGACAACTCGGCGGCAAGGTTGCCGAACGGACAACCTACGGCCCGACCAAACTGCGACTCGAAATCGACCTGAACGGCTCCGATCATGTCGGGAATCGCCCGCAGGCGACGAACGGGGTCATCGTCGGCAAAATCGGCCAGCCGTGACGCGTAGGTCACCGCGTGCAAGTCGACGACTGCTTTGGCCAGTTCGCATTTCGACGAGAAGTAGTAGTAGAAGCTGCCCTTGCGAGCGTCGGCGGCCTCGCAGATCTCGTCCACCCCGACAGCCTGGTAACTGCGCTGCAGAAATAGCCGGGCCGCCGCCGACACGATGCGTTCACGAGTGTCTGGGGGCTTCCGCACACAGCCGACGTTACGGCTAGTTGACCGGTCGGTCAATAACTGATGGCCCACGCTCCGCTTTGGGTTCATCCATCTCGCGGTGAACCCGTCGCCCAGCAACACCTGCCTGATCACACACACCGCGATTTGCCCGCAGGTTTGCCCGCCGCTCGGCCGCCGTGTCGGGGAAGACCAAGTGCTACTGCACATTTCGTTATCCAGGCACCGCCATTTTCTCGTGCTAGGCGTGCCACTCGGGCTCGAAGGCGCGCATGTCGCAACCGCGCCGAATCTCCGGACGTGGAGGCGAACTAGGGTCCGGCTGCGGCGGAGACTTCAACGTATGTCGTGAGGACATCGACTAGCGTCTGGCGGTCGCGCGTCGTGTCCAATGGGCCCGGCGACACCATCTGTGCGACCACCATCCCACGCAGGGCGGCCCAGATTAGGTTTCCGATTCTCTCGGCGTGCGGGGCGTCGAGGTCAGCTCCGAGGTGTTCTCCCAATTTGGTGAATCGGCGCTGCATCGTGGCCAATGCGGAGTTGACCGCTCGCGTTCTTGTCATGCGCGTGAAGATGAGGATTTCCAGCGCAGCGATCGAAGTCTGGCTGGAAAACGCTTGCCACACCGTATCGATGACGACCTCGGTGCGGCGAGCTGGCGCCAGTCCGGCGATTCGGCCGGGAAGCTGTTCAATCAGTTCGGTGAGTTCGCGGAAACCTTGGTCAACGACGGCCATCAGCAGGCCGTCCAGATCACCAAAATGATATTGGACTACGCCCCAGGTGAGTCCGGCGCGCTCGGTGATGCGACGCACGCTAGGGGGCACGAAGCCCTCCTCAACAATGTAACGAGCAGTCTCGTCGATGACGGCCTGGCGGGTGCGCTCAGCGCGCGGCTGACTGCCGCCCGGAGGCCGGCGCGGCCCGGTGGAAGCTGTCATGCCTGTTATGTCACCACATCACGCCGCGCACATGTTCCAGCGCACGCAGGTCGTGGGCGGCCAGGATCCCGGCTGGTGCATGGCACGCCGCGTCGATGGCGTTGATGGCCCGCGCCGCGGTGGCCACCACGCCCGCGATGTTGTGGTCTGTCCCGGATCTGCCCACATGAGTGTTGATCTCAACGCCGGGGTCTCCCTCTACGACGACGCGGTGCACCCCCGGGTGGCCGTCCGGCGGATAGGGCCAGTCCGGCGCGGCGGCATTGGTGAGGCGATTGACGTGTTCCATTGTGATGATCGTCCTGTCGTTGCGAAGGCCCTGGACGCCGAAGCGGACGGCGCCGACGGCCCCGGGGGCGACCTCCATCATCGTGCATGAAATCGGCGACGGCGTAACCCATTGCTCGTGCCACTCACGGACCTCGTCGAGTTCGATGCCCAGATCAAATGCGAGGCTGCGTACCTGCGCCCCCCACATCGAGGTGAGGACGCCGGGCGCAAATAGTATCGGCTTGTGCTCCGGGCCGGCACCGAATCCGAAACTGGCGCCGGTGAATTCGGCGTCGTCGTAGGTGCCGTAGTCGAAGATCTCCTGAACGGTGATCATCGTCGCGTGGGCGGTGAGGCTCAGCGCGGTATACACCAGGGTGTCTCCAGAGAAGCCGGGGTCGATCCCGTTGACATACAGGGTCGAATTCCCTTCGGCACAAGCCGTTTCCAGCGGCGCCCGCAGCCAGGCATCGGTGAAATCGGGCGCTACCAGCCAGACAAATGAGGTCCCGACGACGTTGATCCCCGCCCGTAGGAATCGGGCGATTTCCGTCATGGCCTCCTGCGGACGGGTTTCCGCCTGAGAGGTGTAGACGACGCAGTCGGCTCCTAAGTCGATCAGCGCGTCGATGTCGTCGGTCGCGATAACGCCGGTGGGCTGGTCGACCCCGCATAGTTCCGCGGCGTCGCGCCCGACCTTGTGCGGGCTCGATGCGTGTACTCCGACCAGCTCGAGGTCGGGGCGGGCAATGAGAGTGCGCAGGGCATGGACCCCGACATTGCCGGTGGAGAACTGGATGACTTTATGGCCCATGGTGGTCCTCACAGCAGATCGGTGATGGTGTTCAGGCCGGCGTTGTCGCGGGTGTCCCCTGCAGGCGATCCCCTCATCACGGTAGGTCGGTTGATATGAAGGTCAACGGCAGTTGCAGCGCCGTCAACTCGATCTCGTCCAGCTGCCAGCCCTCGCCGTCGCGGTGCTGTCGGAAGTTGGTGACACCCCCGTAGCGACGGGCGATCTGTTCGGCGGCTGGCGCATCGCCGACCCGTAGCGCGATGGTATAGACGCCATTTCCGTGCCGGTCCAGAAACCGTCGGACCGCGGTGTCGCCCCTGTCGGCGATCGGCGTGACGAGTTCCACCCCGCGCATCCAGTCGAGCATGACGCGCAGGCCAACGTCGTCGAGGTCGAATGTGTCGAACCGGAAGCCCAAGTCGGTGAACAGCTGCGCGGTTTGTGCCAGGTGCTCTGGCTCGACGGCGATCACTGCGTGGTGCAGGTGTGGCACCGAGGAGGATTCAGCCATATCAGAAGATTACACTTGTTATGTTTTGGTGGCTGAAAGGAGTCTGCAATGGGCGCATCGGACAAGACCTATCGCGTGGCGGTGTGGGCCACCGGCGGGGTGGGTCGCTACGCGATCCGCACTGTCGTCGACCGACCCAATCTGCAACTGGTCGGCGCCTGGGTGCATTCGGCAGCCAAGGACGGCCAGGATCTCGGCGTGCTCGCAGGCATCGACCCGATCGGCGTCACCGCCACCCGAGACGCCGACGAGTTGTTGGACCGTGGCGTCGACTGCGTCATGTACGCAGCTCCGGCCGGCCCCCGCCCCGCGGAGGCGCTCGGTGATTTCTGCCGGATCCTGGCTGCCGGCAGCAACATCGTCACCACATCCCTGCCTGGCTTGGTCTACGAAAAGGGTTCGCTCTCAAAGCGTTTCCTCGACGCTATTCGCCAGGCCGCCGCCACCGGGCAAAGCTCGATCTTCGCCTCGGGTATCGAGCCAGGTTTCGGCTGCGACCTTTTCCCGATCGCACTGATGACGATGTCACACAAGGTGTACTCGGTGCGAGGAATAGAGATCACGAACTACTCTGACTACCCCGTTGAATGGGATGTACGGGAGCTCTTCGGATTCGGCCAGCCGCTGGACTATCAGGGCGGTCTGAAGCAGCCCGGGGTGCTGAGGTGGGGCTGGGGTGCGGCCGTCACGATGGTGGCCGATGCTCTCGGCGTCGAGTTCGATGAGATCCGAGAAACCTGTGAATTTTTGCCGACGCCGCGCGATCTGCACACCGCGTGTGGTCTGATCCCAGCCGGCACCGTCGGTGCCACCTATGCAAAATGCATTGGGGTGGTCGACGGTCAGGAGGTGGTTAGCCTCGAACACGTCGACCGGATGGCCGACGATCTCGCTCCAGAATGGCCGACCGGACGCACCGGAGCGACCGACGGAATCTGGCGAGTGCTGATCGACGGCGAACCCTCGTTCGACGGCGAATTCGAAGTCGGCTACCGAGCTAATGAAAGCGCGAGCGACCACGGGTTGCTCGCGACCGGGATGCGCGCGGTGAACGCGATCCCCTGGGTATGCGAGGCGCCGCCGGGAATCGTTGACGCCCTGCACCTGCCGCTGACCTCGCCGATCGGCGCGCTTCATCCGCTGCGAGACGGTGTCCCGGCGTTCTAAGCGACAAGCACACGCAGCGCCTGCCTGCCTGCCCAACCAACGAGAGGCATGCCATGGCGCGAAAATGTCTGGTGGCCAATGCGACACCTTATGCTCGCTCATTCCCCACCCAGGTCCGAGATAGATGGTGGTCGAGATCGTCGCTTGCGGGGCTCGGATGTCGTCGGCGTGACGCCGGGTGAGGTACTGCGTTGAGTCGTGGTGCTGAAATGACAACGATCCACCCAGTGGTCATCGGCGGCCTGCTCGAATCGGTTGCGGCCCTTGATAGGTGGCCAGCTGGTGCGGGCCGTTGGTGACTACTCCGGGTGGTCGCCTTCGACGCCGCCATGAAGGCGAAGAGAGAAACTATTGCGCAACGCGAGCCGATGGATCTTCTCACTGGCGTTGCGGGGCAGCGGAGTCGAAGACATCTCGATATATCTGGGCACCTTGAAGGCCGGCAGAAGACCCTCGAGGTGGCAGCGTAAGTCTTGCTTCGTCAGGGCCGCGTCAGAAAACGGGTGGCAGACCATCCCCAGTTCTTCCCCTAGGGCATCGTCATGCACCCCGAACACGGCTACCTCTTTGACACCCGGATGGCGATAGGCCACGTTCTCGATCTCAATCGGCGAGATATTCTCTCCCCCACGAATAATGAGTTCTTTGATGCGTCCGGTGATGTGTAAGAAGCCGTCGTCGTCGATTCGACCGAGGTCGCCGGTACGCAACCACCCGTCGTCGGTAAAAGCCTGGTTGGTAATGTCCGGGCGATTCCAGTAGCCGGGCGTCACCGTGATTCCGCGAAGTTGGACCTCACCTTCGCCGTCGCCGGCGCGCGACTCAGCTGCAGTCTCGCATATCCGGACATCGATGATGGGCGATGGAATGCCGCAGGCGAGCGGAGCGAGGTCGAATATGGGACCGCTCATCGCCGCGCACATCGCCGCCGTTTCGGTCATCCCGTAGCCGGCAGAGCGCGACACCACACCCAGACGATTCTCCAGCAGCTCCGGCAAGTCAGCCGGCATGGCTGCGCCGCCAGCTGAAACCCGGGTCAGTGTCGACACGTTGGTGGGGTCGAAGGAGGGGTGGGTCAACAAGTCTTTGATGATGGCCGGCACGGTGGACAGCATGGTGACTTGTTCGCGGGCAATGAGTTTCAAAGCCTGCTCGGCACTCCACTTGCGCATCAGGACAATTTTGTGTCCTAACATGGCGGGCAACAGGAAGCCGCTGAACAGACCGGTGGCATGAAAGAGCGGCACTGTGACCAACTGGGAATCCGCGGTAGCGCCACCTCGAAGGTCGAGACTGCCTCCCAGTTCAATCCCCAAGGCGCCCAGAAACACCATGTTCATGATCGCCTGGCCGATGGCAATGTGGCGGTAGATCACCCCTTTGGGATGCCCGGTGCTGCCTGAGGTGTACAGCAGCAGGGCGGGTTGATCCGCTGTGGTCACGGCCATTTCGTAATCTCGCCCACGATAGTCCGCCATTACAGTGAGGATGGGATTGACGCCTAATCGAGCGGCCTGGTGAGCGGGCAGCGGTCTAGTGCCGTCATCGACATCGCTGAGCAGAACCGGGATCGACTGCTCGGCGATGATATCGGCCGCCAGGGCCGTGCGGGTAGAGTCCGCGGCCAACACCGTGGGTGCACAATCGCGGATGGTGAATTCGAGCTCCTCGGTCGAGCCCCAGCTGTTTATCGGAACGACCACCGCGCCGAGAACGGCGGCCGCTGTGAACACTTTCATCCAGTCCGGACAGTTACGCATGGCGATGCCAACCCGGTCGCCGCACTGAACGCCAAACTGGCATTGCAGGGCCGCGGCGATCGCGTCGACGTCGGCGATGAACTGACGATACGACGTGCGCTGACCTTCAAAGATCACGAAATCGCGGTCGCCGTGCGATCGCAGCGGGGCGAGAAGTTGCGGCATCGTGTCGGTCGCATGGGTAAACGCGCGATAGCGTGTTCCGTCGATAACGCGCTCACCCACTTCGAACGGGCCTGACGGGGCGGTGAAGCGGGCGATGGCTTCATGGACGGCGCTGGCCGTGATGTTCAGTGCTGACTCCTGCTGCTATTTCGCGTGGTCGATTTTTTCCCGGCTGGGCGGGAGCGCCAGTGAGATGCGCGGCGAATTCATCGAGCCATGGCTGTCTTTGCGGCGCCACGCCGCAAAGACATGCCGCACCAGAGGGTCTCGATCAGCGATGTGACGTGGTGGTCGGCGTGGCTGGCGAGTAACGCCTGCCGTTTGAAGGCAGAGCCAGCCGCGCTGGGTCTGTAGTGGACACAACGAACACGGTCGAGGCCAGTTGCCAATTCGTTGCCCCACCACGCTATTTCGGTCGGGTAGTGACCGAATCCTGAGATCACATACTGGCGTAGTTCGGAATCATCCATGAGCAGGTCGGCTGCCGCGGCCACTAGTTGGGCGCGCGGTCGACTGGGCGCGGCTGCCAACGCGGATTGCATGTCCTCGATGTCGACGCCCAGAATCTGCAGCGGCCGCGGATCGGTGACCTCGGCGAGGATCACCGTCACCTGCCAGCTGCCGGCGACTTGGTCGAATAGCCAACCACCCGCACTTGTCACGGCGTCTTCGACATCAGCGGCGAAGACGTCGAGCCGATACGGCCCCGTCTCCGCTGCCCGGTCCGCCGCGAGGCTTACCACCCGGCGGCCCGGAGGTTGTTGGGGCTCGATGGCAGTTAGCATTCTGCTCCTTCAGGCGAAGAAATCGGGCTGATTCGGCATGGGGCCAACGAGCCCGTCCCGACGCGCGAGCACCGCCAACAAATGCCAGAGGCGGTCGTTGATATCCGCGGTCGTTGCTCGCCGGTGTAGCCACGAGATCGCGTTTGACACCCAAGAATCGACGACTAGGCACGCCAATTTCCGTTGGGCGCCGGTGGGCTCATCCCCGCCGCCGAGCGGAAGGGCGAACATGGCATCGAGCCGGCGCCGCACCCGATCGCAATCAGCGCCTCCGCTGATGTAGGAGAGCATGAAGGCACGTGCCATCGCCTCGGCCAGCCGGGAATCATGTGTCATGTCGGCGTTGAGGTGGGAAATCACGTGCCACAACTGCTGATAACAGTCGCCTGCACTGGACGACGCCGGACGCGCAACGCGCTCTAAACGCTCGAGTTCGCTCTCCAGAGCGGACAACAGCAGGCATTGCTTCGATGGAAAATAGCGATACACGGTACCTACTGCCACGTCGGCACCGTCCGCGACGGCCCGCATTTGGACAGCGTCGTAACCGCCACGTCGGGCGATGTCGACCGTTATGGCAATGAGTTGACGCCGCCGCTCCTGCTGCTGAGCGGGCGACATCATCATGCGCAGAACTCCTGAGGCTGCAGTTCAAAGCGGGGGCGGTCAACGAGCCTAGCGACCCTCACCGACTTACCTTACACGATGTAAGGTAGTACCAGGCTCGGCGCCGCGTGCGCTTGTGCGTCTCCGAAGAAGCCCGGGTCGATGTCGTTGATCGAGCGGGTGGAGTTGCCGCTCCGGCACGCCTCTGTTGGTCGCGTGTATTGCATCCTCACCAACGATTCCGAGTGCGAATTGACTGAGTCGACGCGCACCAGCGCGTCCTCCTGTCGCGTGGTTGCGATGCCGATCACTTAACCTTACATAGTGTAAGGTAAGTCACGGCCCACCGTAGTTGTAGCGGCGCCCATGGATCTGCACGAGCTGTCTCAGGAGTTTCCGGCATGACAACACAGCAAGAACCACACGCCGACGTGTCGTTCGGGATCGGCTTCGACTTCACCGATCCGGAATTGCTCGCACAGGGATTGCCGCTGCAAGAATTCGCGACATTGCGGCGCACCGCTCCGGTGTGGTGGAACGAGCAAGATCCAGCCAAGGCCGGCGGCTTCCACGACGGCGGCTACTGGGTGATTTCGAAACATGCCGATATCCGCGAAATCTCGCGCAATCCGGCGACGTGGTCCTCGAACCACAACGGTTGCGTTATGCGTTATACGAATGACGTGTCGCCGCAGGAGATGGAAGCGGCGAAACTGCTCATGCACAATACGGATCCGCCGGTGCACACCCGCTTACGAAAGCTGGTTTCGCGGATGTTCACCCCACGCAACGTGGCCACCCTGGAGAAGGGCCTGCGCTCGGCGGCAGAACAGATCGTTGTCGCGGCCGCGGCAAAGGGTGAAGGCGACTTCGTCGAGGATGTTGCCTACCGATTGCCCATGAAGGCGATTGCCGACCTCGTCGGCTTCCCCGAGGGCGATCGCGACAAGGTCTTCAACTGGGCCAACACCATGATGCGCGCCGAAGACTCCGGCAACGAGGATCCCCGCACCGCGCTGGTCGAACTCATGGGCTACTCCTATGGGCTCGCAGAACAGCGCCGGACATGCCCCGCCGATGACATCATCACTCGCCTGGTGACCGCCGGCGAGGACGGCGACCAGCTCAGCGAACTCGAGTTCGGTTACTTCATCGTGCTGCTCGCGACAGCGGGGAACGAGACGACTGCCAACGCGACGGCACTCGGAATGGAAGCCCTGCTGGGCGATTCCGAGCAATGGGAGCTTTACAAGCGGACTCGTCCCGCGACAGCGGCCGACGAAATCATTCGATGGGCTTCTCCTGTCAACGTCTTTCAACGCACTGCTGTCCACGACACGGAAGTTTCCGGAGTCACGATTCGTCAAGGTCAACGAGTTGGACTGTTTTACGGCTCGGCGAACTTCGACGAGGAGGTCTTCGACAATCCGTTCAAGTTGGACATCGAACGAAATCCGAACCCACACTTAGGTTTCGGCGGCACGGGCCCCCACTACTGCATCGGCGCCAACTTGGCGCGGATGGAGCTCAATATCATGCTCAACGCTATTGCCGACCACATGCCCGACATCCATATGACGGATACGCCAAGCCGCGCACGATCCGGTTGGACCAACGGACTCACACGTATGCCCGTCAGATACGCGAGGTAACCATCCGCCGATGCGGCCAACCGATTGGCGCTGAGGCGATGCAAGAGGCTGCGCGATGGCGCGGCTGGGGTGTCGCACACAATTGCGCGATATTGAGGCCCTATCTGGCTGCAGACCGCGCGCAGTTGATGTGATTATAGACATGTGTCTAGATTGGTCTGTACCGATGGGGGAACTCGACGGAAATCTCAATGCCTGCAACTGAGACGGATTTCTGTCTTCACATCGCCGCGCCGCGGCGATCATGCGTGGCATCCCACAGTCATCCCGACTGGAAAAATCGGACAAGTGTCCAGTACTATCGCACCGTCGTGAAAGGAGGGTCAATCTGTGGCATATGTGATTACGCAGAGCTGCTGCAGCGACGCGAGCTGCGTCCCGGCCTGCCCGGTTGACTGCATTCGACCGGTGGGAACCGCCCCCGACGCGACGTCGGCCCAGATGCTCTACATCGACCCGGAAGCGTGCATCGACTGCGGCGCCTGTGTCGATGAATGTCCGGTGAACGCGATTTTCTACGAAGAAGATCTGCCACCCCAACTAGAACTCTTCAAAGACATCAACGCAGCCTACTTTCGCAACAAGCCTCTAGAGTCCGAAGCCAGGCCTGCGACCAACCCACGACCGCGTGCGCTTTCGGAGACTCTGCGTGTCGCCATCGTCGGGGCAGGCCCGGCAGGGTGCTACGCCGCCGCAGAGCTGGTCGGCGTCGACGGAGTCGAAGTCGAGCTATTCGACAGGCTCCCAACACCGTTCGGCCTGATCCGGTCGGGCGTCGCACCCGACCACCAACACACCAAGTCGATAACGAAATCATTCGACCACCTTTTTGCCAACAAGCAATTCAGGTGTCACTTCAACGTCGACGTTGGCCGCGACATCACCCATGACGAGCTGATCGCACACCACCACGCCGTGATCTACGCAACCGGCGCTTCCACAAGCCGGGCGCTAGGGATTCCCGGCGAGGATCTGGCCGGCGCTCACCCCGCGGCCGACTTCGTTGGTTGGTACAACGGACATCCCGATCACGCTGGCCATACCTTCAATCTCAGTACACCGCGCGCGGTAGTCGTGGGAAATGGCAACGTGGCGCTCGACGTCGCGAGGATGCTTCTTACCGAGCCCGCCCAACTCGCCGGGACCGACATCGCCCAACATGCATTAGATGCGCTATCGCAGAGCACCATCGAAGAAGTTCTCATCCTGGGACGCCGGAGTTTTCGCCACGCGGCGTTCTCGGCTGGCGAGTTCCTGGCGCTCGGCAACCTCGAAGGCATTGACGTCATCATCGATGGCCATCAGGTTGACGACGTCGATCGGGCAGGAGACGATCTCGACGTCGAGACCGCCTTCAAGCTGCGGCTAGCACGCGAATACGCCCGCCGACCCGCGACCCCAGGCAACAAGCGGATAGTCTTCCAGTTCTCCGCTGTTCCAATGGAAATCAGCGGTGCTCAACAGGTCGAGAAACTGCGGATAGCATGCGCAGACACCAAAGACGATGCGTGGGTTGACACTTCGTTGGTCCTGCGGTCCATCGGCTACCAGGGCGTGCCGCAATGTGGACTACCGTTCGACGCAGGCAAAGCAGTGATCCCGAATGACCAGGGGCGGGTGATAGATGAGGCCGGCCGGCCGTTGCCCGGCACCTACGTCACCGGCTGGATCAAACGCGGACCGCGCGGCGTTATAGGCACCAACCGCGCGTGCGCCCAAGAAACCGTGGCACAACTGTGGACGGATTACGCCGAAGGCACGCTCGACAACCAGGTACAGGACGGGGCATCGCTTAGCGCGTTACTGCTGCAGCGTGGCATCACGACTGTGGGATGGGAGGGATGGCGTGCCATTGACGATGCAGAGCGCGAGCGCGGCGCGCGCATTTCGCGCCCGCGCGTGAAGTTCACTGTCATCCCCGAAATGCTCACTGCAGCAACAAATCAGCCCACCATGCACTGATACCGTCGGTCATCGTTTCGTGATGCCCGCCAGGATTATCGAAGAAAGGTGTTGGACGAGCTCGGCTTGACTCAGTGATGGATTGATCAGCGTGTGCAGCATGATCGCGCCCCGGATGGTGTCCAACAGAGCGCTGCCGTCGACGTCATGGCGAACCGTCCCGTCAGCTTTGCCCCGCTCCGTCAACTGTACGAACGCTGCCCGCACGGGTGCGATGTATTTACTCTCGACCTGCTCGACGAGGTCGGGCCGGTTATACAGCTCCGCGGAAAGTCCCGGCAGGCCCGCCAAATATGCTGGGTCGGATTGGATTTCGACCATCGCGGCGATCATATGGGTGAGCGCATCGACGAACGGCTCGTCGTCGCTCAACAGCGATGGGTTGTCCGCGGTGAAGATCGCATCTTCCACCAACGAGAATTTCGTGCCCCAATTGTCGTAGACGAATGGGCGTGAGACTCGCGCCAGTCGCGCGACTTCTGACAGGGTTACTTCGTCGTACCCCTTGGCGATCAAAAGTTCGCGTGTCGCGGCAAGCGCAGCTTGTCGGCGCAACTCGTCCTTGGGACGACCGCTTCGCGCGCTGCTGATCTTTGCCGGCTCCTCCGGCGGCTTGGGGAGGGCCTTGGCCCCGCGCGACGACGACATCAGCAGCTGACTCTACCGGCCAGGGCCAGGGCCTGCTGCATCAGTCATCACCCACCCGCGACAGACCAGCGTCCACGAACGTGAGTGTGGTCTGACGCGGGCGTCGATCAAATTTCTGGGACGAAACCGAACGGCAGCAGCACGCTCTTGGGTTGGCAGTAAGCCTCGATGCCTTCCGGCCCGTTCTCGCGGCCGATCCCGGAATTCTTGTAACCACCGAACGGAGCGCCGGGGTCGAACGCATACATGTTGACCGCGTAAGTTCCGGTCCGGATCTGCGCAGCAATCCGCATTGCTTTGTCGTTGTCGGTCGTCCACACCGATCCGGCCAACCCATATACCGAGTCGTTGGCGATCCGGACCGCGTCCTGCTCATCCTCGTACGGTATGACCACCAGCACCGGGCCGAAGATTTCTTCCTGAGCGATCGACATCGAATTATCGACGTCGGCAAATACGGTCGGCTCGACGTACCAACCCCCGTCGAGCCCCTCGGGGCGCCCGCCTCCGACCACCAAACGAGCGCCCTCCTCCAGACCGATTTGGATATAGCGTTCGACTCGGTCACGCTGCTTCTCGCTGATCAGCGGGCCGATTGCGGCGGCGGGGTCATCCGGTAGGCCAACCGGCAGCGCGGCGACCGCGTCAGCGATTTTCATGACGATCTCGTCGTAGCGGGCACGCGGCGCGAGGATACGGGTTTGCCCGACGCACACTTGCCCGCTGTTCATCAAGCCGGAAAAAATCAGCATTGGCAGCGTCGTGTCCAGATCGGCGTCCTCGAGGATGATCGCCGCCGACTTTCCGCCCAGCTCGAGCGTGCACGGCTTGAGTCGTTCGGCGGCGATCTTGCCGATCTCTTTTCCTACCGCCGACGAGCCGGTAAAGGTGAACTTGTCCAGCTCGGGGTTGGCGGTCAGCGCGCGTCCCGTTTCCGGCCCTCCGGGCAGTACCGAGAGCACGCCTTCGGGTAACCCGGCGTCGGCGAAGGCTTGCCCCAAGAGGTTGGTCGCCAACGGTGTCTCCGCGGCCGACTTGAGAATCACTGTGCAGCCGGCTAACAACGCGGGGCCTAACTTGTTACAGGCCAAGAAAAACGGCACGTTCCACGCCACCACCGCGCCAACGACGCCGGTGGGCTCGCGGACCACCAGGCTCTGTCCGTAGATGCCATCGCGGATTTCTTTCCAGGTGAATTTGTCAGCGGCGGTGGAGTAGAACTTGAGGGTGGCAACACCAGAGCCGAACTGCATCATGTCGATGATCGTGGCGGGCTGCCCGGTCTCGAGCGTGAGCAGATACTTGAACTCCTCGGCGCGTTCCTCGACCAATGCGGTGGCTTTGGCGATCACGGCCTGGCGTTCGGCAGGCGACATTCGCGGCCACGGTCCGTTGTCGAAAGCCTCGCGGGCAGCGGCGCAGGCCGCGCGGACATCGGCATCCACAGCCAGCGGGACCTGGCCCACCTTTAATCCCGTCGCCGGCGAAAAGACTTCGATGACTTGCGATGTCGATGCAGTGACCCATTTGCCGCCGATGAACAACTTGTCGTAGTCGGTACGTGCCGCGCTGATGGTGCTGGTGGGCATATCTGAACATCCTCGGTTAGTGTGATGAGTTGGTTATCATGCTGTCGGAGAAGGTATTTCGGGCAGTGCGAGTGGTTGAGCCGACCAGTTCGGCCACCTCGTCGATATGGTCTTTGCCATAGCCCCGGACGACCATCATTGTGACGCCGCACTTTTCCCATGCCGCGATCTGTTGGCGCACCTGGTCGATGTTCCCGACAACGGCCATGTCCTCGGCCATCTCATCCGGGATCGCCTGCGCGGCATCGTCTTTACGTCCGCTGCGAAACAGCCTGGTCACCTCGTCGACGACCCCGGCATAGCCGGCACGGCGATACATCTCGGCGTGGAAGTTCGCGGCTTCGGCACCCATGCCGCCCACATAGAGCGCAAGATATGGCTTTATCGCGGCCAGGACTGCAGCGCGGTCATCGGTCACCACGATCTGGGCGGTTGCGCAAATCTCGAAGTCCTCGCGGCTACGGCGAGCGGTCGGTCGGGCAAAACCTTCATCGAGCCACTCGTTGTACATCGGAGCCAGTCGCGGGCTGTAGAAGATCGGCAGCCAGCCGTCCCCGATCTCTGCGGCGAGGGCGACATTCTTGGGACCTTCGGCCCCCAGCATGATGGGGATGTCAGCGCGCAGCGGGTGCACAATCGGCTTGAGTGGCTTACCCAGGCCGGTCGTCCCCGCGCCGGTCAGCGGCAGCGGGTAATGCGGCCCCTTACTCGTGACCGGCGCCTCCCTCGCCCACACTTGCCGCACGATGTCGACGTACTCGCGGGTGCGCGCCAACGGTTTGGGAAACGCGGCGCCGTACCATCCCTCGACAACCTGCGGTCCAGAGACCCCGAGTCCCAAGATATGCCTCCCGCCGCAGAGATGATCGAGCGTGAGCGCGGCCATCGCACAGGCGGTCGGTGTCCGCGCGGAAAGCTGGACCACCGAGGTCCCGAGTCGTATTCGGGTGGTCTGGCGTCCCCACCACGCCAACGGCGTATAGGCGTCTGAACCCCAGGCCTCAGCGGTGAAGACAGCGTCAAAGCCGGCTTCCTCGGCCGCCGTCACCAGCTCAGCGTGCTCGGCAGGCGGCTGCGCCGGCCAGTATCCCAGTTGCAGACCAAGTCTCATGGCGCCACCAGGAAAGCTGAGATCGCCGTCGATCCCGCTAAGGACATGAGTGACCTTCCAGACAGTGGGGAGGCAGAGTTTGACATCTCACAGGTTTACCTTACGTGGTGTAAGGTAAACCTGCCGGGCCCGCGATTGCCCGGTTTTCGCGCACGTTGGCGCGCTGAAGAGACGGGATGCGGTTTTGGACAGAGCAGCTCTGCAGGCGAAATTCGACCTAACCGGGCGCACAGCAATCGTTACCGGCGGTACCCGCGGAATTGGGCTCGCCATCGCGGAGGGCTTGGTGGGCGTCGGCGCGAACGTCGTCGTTGCCAGCCGCAAAGCCGAAGCGTGCGAGACGGCCGCGCAACGGCTGCAGACTTTGGGCGGCAAGGCAATTGGTGTGCCGACTCATCTGGGTGACATCGAGGCGGTCAATGCCCTCGTCGATGCCGCGGCAACGCAATTCGGCGGCATCGACATCGTCGTCAACAACGCGGCCAACGCGTTGGCGCAGACCCTCGGTGACATCACCATGGAAGCCTGGGAGAAATCGTTCGCGGTGAATCTGCGGGGCCCGGTGTTCCTGGTACAGGCCGCACTTCCGTATCTGCGTGAGAGCGAGCATGCGGCGGTGCTGAATGTCGTTTCGGCCGGCGCATTCATCTTCTCGCCTTTGGTGTCGATGTACTCCGCGGCCAAGGCCGCCATGGTTTCATTCACGCGGTCCATGGCCGCTGAATTCGCCCACACGGGAATCAGGGTCAACGCATTGGCGCCGGGTTCCGTCGACACCGACATGACGCGGGCCAACCCGCCCGATTTCATCAAAGTAATGGAAGCCTCCGCGCTGCTGCAGCGCATCGCCACACCCGATGAAATGGTCCCCGCGGCATTGCTATTGGTCTCCGATGCCGGGAGTTTCATCACTGGCCAGACCCTCATCGTCGACGGTGGCATGGTGGCCCGGTGAGCGGGCCGTCACGTCAGCCGAGCAACTACAAGTAGAAGACGGAATGTCCACTCCTGCAACCGCTTCCGCGTTCACCATCGACCATCTCGATGACGGCGCCATCCCTGTTCTCACGATCAACCGACCACGCCGCGGCAATGCGCTGGATTCGCAGACACTGGCCGAACTGCACCGCATCCTAGACAACATCAACGGCGACCCCCAGGTGCGCGCCGTTGTTCTGACCGGCACCGGCACGGTGTTCTGCGCCGGAGCCGATATAAAAGCGGGGCCGGACGACTTCACCGACCATGACGCCACGCCATACGGCTCGCTGCAAGTCCGAGCTTCCTCGGCCACGGCGGTCACGATGGCCGCTCAGGAGCTGATGACGTCGGCGTTCGAGAAGATCCACCGCCTGCGCCAACCCGTCATCGCGGCGGTCAACGGCGCCGCTGTCGGCGGCGGGTTTGCCCTGGCACTGGCATGCGACATCCGCTATGCAACCCCCAATGCCACCTTCGGGGCCGTGTTTATCCGCCATGGCGTCTCCTCATGCGACATGGGCACCAGCTATCACCTTCCGCGGTTGGTCGGCGCGTCACGCTCGGCGGAGTTGATGCTGACCGGACGGGTCTTCGATGCCGCCGAAGCCGCCAAGATCGGCCTGGTTCTCGATGTGGTCGATGCGGACGCCGTGGTGGAACACGCCATCGAAAAAGCCCGCGAAATAGCGGGCCATTCACCGCTTGCCGTATGGATGACCAAGGAGACCATGTGGCAGAACGTCGATTCACCGAGCCTGCGGCACGCCCTCGACATCGAGAACCGAACGCAGGTGTTGTGCACCTCGACCGGCGACCTCGCGAGCTCGTTCAGCGCGTTTCGCACGGACGGCACTTCAACGTGGAAACCGCTATAAGTCACAAGACGAAGAGGTAAAGATGTCCCCCATCATCAACTACCATAACAAGGTCACCGTCGTCACCGGCGCGGCGACCGGCGTGGGCGCCGCCCTCGTCGAACAACTGCGCGCTGCCGGAGCTGCACACATCGTGGCGCTCGATATCAAACCCTGCCATGGGCCGGTCGACCAGACGATCACAGTCGATTTGTCCGATCCGCTGGCCATTGACGAAGCCATCAGCAAGCTGCCCGAGACCATCGACGTGCTGTTCAGCAACGCCGGCGTCGCGGCGACCCTGCCCACCGAAATCGTGATGGCCGTCAACGTTCTTGCCCCGCGCAAACTGATCAATGGCGTGAAGCACCGCATGCCTCGCGGTAGCTCCGTCGTCATCACCGCATCGACGGCCGGCGGTGGCTACCCGCAACGCCTCACCGACATCCAGGAATTGCTCGACATCGAAGATTGGCACTCCGCTTTGGAGTGGGTGCGCCAGCATCCCGCGCTAACGTACAACCCCTATGGCTTCTCGAAGGAATGCGCTCAAGTCCTCACACTGAAATTATCAACCCCGCTGGGCCGCAGCGGAATTCGGGTCAACAGCGTATGCCCGGGCGTCATCGATACCCCGCTGCTGGCCGATTTCAACGCCTCAATGGGCAAAGGCATCTTGGAATGGATGGTCAGCCAGAGTGGTGAGCGCCGCGCTACGCCGGCCGAAGTGGCCTCGGTACTGTCGTTCCTCGGCAGCGACGCGGCCAGCTATGTCAACGGCACAAACATGCTCGTCGACAACGGGTTCAGCGCCGCCATTCTTACCAACCAGATCGACTACACCAGCATGCCTCCGGTCGAAGCTCTGATCAGCACCGAGAATTAGATCATTTCGCCGATCTTGACCAGCCCATGTCGACAACGACGATGCAGCCGCGGCCGGCGCTCGGCTGGCGGGAACCGATTCGGGCCGACGGTCCGGCTACACCCGCACTGCCAGATCCATGCCCTTGTCGAGGGGCAGCGCCGTGCTGACGTAACCGTTCTCGGGCGCGCGGACGTAGTTGAGGTAGTCGTGGTTTGGATCGAGGTTGACGTTGTCGCCGAGGACCAGCGCGCCCGAGGCGAGCGCGGGTTCGAGGATCTTGATCACCGTCAGGTCGAGGTCGGGCCAGCCGTCCAGGAGCACGAATTGCACTGGGCCGCTGACCGTCTTGAGGGTCTCTCGCGCATCTCCTTCGAGGATGGTGATCACGTCACTGACGCCCGCCTCGGCGAACGTCGCGCGTGCAGCCGCGATCTTGTGGGTGCTCATCTCGGTGGTGATGATGTGTCCCGTGCCGTTGTCGCGCACCGCGGCAGCCAGGTGCAGCGTCGAAATACCGTACGACATACCGTATTCCACGATCGTGGTCGGCTTGACTGCGCGCACGAGACTGTACAGCAGCCGGCCCGATTCGGGCGCCACGGACAGGTAGACGTGTTGGAATGCCTTACCCCGGTCTTCGACGGCGTACTCAGTCGGGTGGGGAATCCCCTGTCGGCGTTCGGCGTCCAGCTGCGCATCGGCGAACAGCCGGTCGATGATCGAGGCGTACTTCGGTTGGTTCAATGTTGCGGTCATGCCCGCTAGCGTAGACGAACCGTTGCGTCTAGTCTAGGGGACATGGTGTTGAATCGGGCTGTGGCGGACCCGCAACCGCATCGCGGCAATCGGCATGGACGCAGTGAGGCCGCGCGCGAAGCGATTCTGCGCGCCGCCGACGACCTGCTTGCCGAAAAAGGTTTCGCGGGAGTCACTGTCGAAGGAATCGCCAAAGCGGCAGGCGTCGCAAAACAGACCGTCTACCGCTGGTGGAGCTCCAAGACCGAAGTCCTGATGGATGCGTTTCTCGAAGACGCGGCCGCCGACCTCGAACCACCAGACACCGGCGGCCTCGAGTCCGATCTACGCTCGCATCTGCGCAACACCACCCGATTTCTCACTGAAGACGATGCCGGCGCGGTGTACCGAGCGCTCGTGGGTCAGGCGCAGCACGATGCCGAGCTTGCCCAGACATTTCGGGCCAGCTATCTGGACGATCAACTGGTACGCGACCAGCGGCCGTTTGTCCGTGCGATCGCGCGCGGCGAGCTGGCACCCGACGCCGATGTGGCATTGCTGGCAGAGCGGCTCGTCGGCCCGATCCACTACCGAGTGATCGTGACCGGTCAAGTGGTCGACGATAGTTTCACCGACGCCGTCGTCGACGACGTCCTATTGCTCTGCCGTCGCTGGTCGACCGGGCAGAAGTAGGGCACGCTCTGAAGTGGGGCGGGCGGGGCTCGAACCCGCGACCAACGGGATTAGCGCCCCACCATGCATGTTGTGTGCCAACAGATCCCGTATTTGACTGTTCGCCAAGCGATTACATTGCCCGTCAGATACTCGTGGCTGTCGTTGATTCCCGGAGACGGTGTTTACCTGTATATCGGCCACGCTTCGAGGTAGCTGTTAATGGCGCGCTCGTCTATGCGCGGTAAGCCGCCCAGCGAAGGCGGACAGTACCGGGGTACTTCACCGCAGTGCAAGGAGCGGATAGCTATCGACCGCGGATTCTAGTCGGCATTTGGCTTGCCTCTAGTGATTGGGTTGACAGTGCGCAGATCCGAAATGGCCTGCTGCGCATAGTTTTCAAGCGCAGCGAGAACCTCACGATATCCGGTTTCGAACTTGATGTCGTCGGGGATTGCGAAACCAGCCTGCTCTATCTTCGTGACGTCTAATGGCAATGGCGGAGGTGGAGCCTGGGTGCCCGGGTGCATCCGCACGTACGGCGAGAATTCGACGAGTAGGGCGCCCGCAAAGAAGTACTGATTCCATGCTGCGTTGTACTCGGCGCGTTCGTCGTCGCTTTCAAGCTGTGCGTACCCGGGGCGGCAAAACGGCCCCGGTTCGTAGTAGGAGTGAAAACCCTTGATAGCGTTCTCAACCGACCATATTCTGGTCCTAAACCACTTCTCGAAGTAGAGTTCTTGGAACCTTTCGTATGTGACCAACTCGACGTTAGTGGCACGCGCTGCCTCTACAGCGCCTGATTGAAACCCATTGCGCGAGATAACGTATCCACGATTAGCACCCGTCTCGTCTACTGCCACCCGGAACGACCGCACCTTCTCCGCTGGAATGTTGGTGCTCCAGAACTTGCATTCGCAGATGATGTTGTTCGATATTCCTTCGACAGTTTCGTCGGCCACGACATCCGCGTCAAAGTGACCGCGTAGTAACTTCAAGCGTTCATGTTGCCGGACTCTCATGCCACATTCCTGCAGAATCGAGGCAACTGCGTCCTCCAGTTCGACCCAGTCGCCGGGCATTCTGCTCGTGATAAGTGTCACGCGACGCACGCTACCAACGCGGTGACGGCAAAACTCGGTAGGTGCTGAGGCCATAGCAAGATTTCCGCCGGGTGTCGCTCGTGGGATAGCACGGGCACCGCTTCCGGCGGTCGGATGATGAGTAGGCGCGGACGACACGCGCCGAAATTGTCGTGCTTCGGTCGGACCCGGATGCGATGCTGTTCGGCTGCCCAACAGAAGGGAGCCACAGACGATGTGACAGTACAAAGGAAGGTACGAACGTGGAGGACGAGCAGGAAGAGACAGAGCGCGTACGGGAGTGGATCGGCCGGCTCGAGGCCTTCACGGAGTCACTGGACGGACGTGAGGAGCCCACGCCGAGCGACTTTTGCGAAGCGGTCTTCATGGAATGGCAGAACACCGTCATGTCGGATAACCCGCCGCCAGCCAGTCCGGCAATGGCGATCATCGTTCAGGTCTGCAGGGAGATGGCGCAGGTGATGAAGACAGTGGCGTTGGATTGGGTAGACACCCCAGACGTCCGGGATCGGCTGACCCGCGACGGTGCTCAGCAGCTCCTGAAGGATGCCTTTAAGCGCATCGCGGCCGATAGCAAGCGTTGGCTTTCCGAGGGGCTGCCGTCGGCAGACGGCGTTCAGCAGCAGATTGCCGCGGCCGGACAGGCTATGCAGGCGGCGATAACCGAACTGCAGACTCGGGATGCCGAGTTGGAGCAGGCCGAGGCAGACGCGGCAGCAGACCCATACGGTGCGGTTCTAGGGTTCTACGACCCAAACCGGGACGCTGACATCAACTTCGAGAAGCTGTGTTCGTTCACTGAAGCCGAGCACGAGCGGTATCGCGACGCACACGAACGGCTTCGCAAGATGCTGGACAGCGAGCTTTTGCGGCACATCTCCGACCAGAATGACGCCGTGTGCGACGTGCTAATGGGCATCCTGCAGGATCTTCAGGCCGACCGTGTCTCACTGATGGATGAGGACGCGTGGGACGAGCGCAGGCGCAAACTGCGCTCCGCGCTGATCTCGTTCACCAGTGCGCTGCATAGTCACAAGGACCAGACAATCCGAGCTGTGCGCGACACCTTCAGCCGACGCACGCCTCAGGAACAGGCGGTACTCGAATTGTTCAACGACTTGATGACAACGTCGTTTGAGTACCGCTGGTTGGTAGAGATGCGAGATGCGCTATTGCACGGCGATATCAACGCCTTCAAATACGACTTCACGGCACGGCTTCATGGTGAGCCTGCGGTGAACGTGTACATGGATCGCGCGTACATGCTCAAGTTCACCAAGGAGCATAGGAACAAGCCCTGGCTTGACCGTAACGAACTGCAACAGATGACGTCAGAACCAAGCGTACTGGACATGATCAAGGCGCTTCAGCCGTTGATGGGTCCCCTGCAGGAGAAGCTGGACGCGATCCTGTTCCCGAATGTCGCTGATGACGCCGCCACGATCAAGGAATTGATCGGGCGATTCAACGGCAGGCAGGGCCTGTATGCGCTGCAAAACGGTCCCGGTTTCACGCGCCGCACCCTGCTGCCGCCGATTCATCGTCTTGCGCCCCGCGTGCTGGCCTTCGCGGAGAACTACCAGGCGAGCCCAGCTAAGCCGTACCACTGTCACACCGCTGTCACAGCGGCCCGAAACGACGGCAGCGGCGCAGTGTCCCCGACCGCAAAAAAGTGCCCTTACCTGCGGTAACGATGCGGTGGGGCTGGCGGGCCTCGAACCCGCGACCAACGGATTATGAGTCCGTATCCGGCGTTGCTGAAGTATGATTCAGCAAGCGAAATCGAATCCCATCACGCAATCAATCTCGACGATTAAATATGCTGTACATCAATAGCTTTCGCTGATGTCAGGCATTCAATAGCCATCCTAGATGGCAAACCTGCTGGCCGGACCGGCGTTAGCTGGGTCAACACAGGATGTTGACGCATGTTGACGGGTGGCCCGAGGTGGGCAAGTTTGCTGCTTCAAAGCTCGCGATTGAATTGGCGCGCCATCCCACCAGGGCGGTTGTGTGTTGGCGTTTTACGGCCTCGATCGGCGAGGTTGCGCAGCAAGAAATGCGCCACCTGGTTCAGATGTCATGTTGAATCCGGTGTATTCGTATTCGATGTTGGGGCCGCCACCCATCACTGACCAGCCACCGGGGTTGCCAATCGACGGGCCCCAAATCATGCCGGGCTTGAGAACGAAAGGCGTTGATACTGTGGGCATCTTGGCAAATCGAGGGTCCAACCCGCCCAATTTCTGCAAAAGCTCAAGCTGTCGTGCTGGTATCGCAGGGTGAAAGTGCGCACTAATTTTGGGCTTGGGCTGCCTTGGCTCCAAATAGACTCCAACGGCAACTTGACCAACTAGGTGCGGCAGCTGTTTTCCTGTTTGACGAACGGCATCCCGCTCCCGGAACCAGGAGATCGACCCCGTCCAGCCGACCCGCTCGGCGAGCACCGTGGCCGGCAGTTGCGGATAGATCGACAACACGGCCCCGATCCGCGGCTCCACGGCATCCATCGCCGACGGCGCCGAGGTCCGCTCGTACTTCGTCGGACCATCGCTGGCCACCGCGGCCGCCACGGTGTCACGCGCGATGCCAAGTTGTCGTGCGATGGCCCGCTGCGACAAACCCTCGCTGCGATGAAGATGACGGATCAACGCCCAGTCTTCCAAGGAGATCACCCATCCAATCCGATTGGGTGGCCTACTTTTCAACCGTCGCGACTGGCCGGGCTTTCAACCGTCGTCAACACTTTTTCGGCAGAACGTCGGTACGGGTGTGTCCCACAACCCTAGATGTAGCAACCAGACGCGTGCTTGAAGCGTTGGCCGCGCAGTATCCAAACGCCGGCCGTGAATCCGTGCTGGCCGCGCGGTAGGAGTTTGAGCGCCAGCTTGACGGCGCGCACGGCAAGATCCTCGCAGCGCAAAGAGAGAACATCATGAACCAGCTCGGATACCTGTAGACGCTTTCCGCAAAGGGTGCGGCCAGACACCCCGCTTCCGGTGCCAAGCTTGTCCTCAGTAAGAGCGGCTGTACCGTGCCCGGTATGAATGCAGCCGATTGGCTTACCGTCTTTCTTTCGCCAGCCACCTTCGCGTTCGTTTTAATCGCTGAACTTCGGTTTCGGCGTCGATTTGCGCCTGTCGCCTGGTGGCTGCACTACGACCATGCCGAGAACGATCCTGACACGGACGAACCGCGCCATCATCACTATCAGTTAATAAATCTAGGTTCGGAATCAGCGACGAACGTGTCTGTCGAGGCGACTTACGGGATACAAACCAGCGGCGCAAGAATGACAGTCGTCAAGTCAGGCGACAGCTTTCCGGCCTTGCGCATTGAGGCTCAAGATTTCGATAAAGATTGGCTGCTGATCACATGGATGGATGCAGTTGACCGTCGATATGCCTTGTGCCAGTGGTTCCCCATGAACCAAACTGGACCGCTTGAGGACGTCCACACGAGCCAGTGGCGGGCAGCCACAACGCGAAAATGGTGGAATCGGCTGCATCGCAAGACAAAAGCCGTCGGCCCTGGCGGTGTTTACCTAACATCGGTGAGGACCGGAGCGAAGTTTGGACAGAACATGAAAGTTGCCCGCAGGCTATTGGAAGCAAGACAAGACCAATGGATTCAACAGCGACGACAGCACGGAGAAGGTTGATCCCCCGCCCCACCACCTAGACGAGCTAGGGCGCGGCTTCTGGAATAATCGATCCATCCTGGTTGTAAGCCATCAATCCTGGCATCAACTCCCCGAACACGTCCATATCGAGCAAGGCCAGCAGGTAGCGGCGAAGCTCGGGTATCTGTGTATTAAGGCTCTCGGGGGTTGGTCTGTCAACGTTTCCGTGCGCTAGACTGTTACGGGTGTCGTATGCCCGCAAAAAGTAGTCTTCGGCCGTCATGGCGTCGAACGTGCAATCATCCAAGAGTTGAACCCAGTTTCTCCCACGGTAGCGAATTGATTCATTTTCTTTGTACGTCAACAGTCTTCGTACCGACTCTTTGGGCGACTCCTGCGTATCATTCAATGTTTCTAAGTATGTACGCAACTGCCTGAGCATTTTTCTAATAGGCTCTACCCGGAAGCGCTTGGGTATCAAGGCTTCTATGCCCGTAAAGAGAAGAATATATTTGGACTCCGGGTTAGAATCGAAATGCGTTGCATGAAACAGCTTGTACGCAAGCCGTTGTTGGTCGCGAAGGTGACAGTCGCGGCGCTTCACCCACCCCAACGGTCCATTAATGAACGTCTGAACCGGGTGTGCTACAACCCCTTCCCCTCCCGCGACACTCGACGGCGGCTCATTGTTTGTCGGGAAGACGGTAAGTTGGGGCGTGTCCCGATTCACTCGGCCACGTTGGAAAATGAAATACGGTTGACCGTAGCCCCATGAGGGCTCATCGGTGCTTACATCTAGACCTATTTCAATCCCCTTCTCATAATGAGCGAAAGCGACTGTAACTCGGTCGCGCCAAAGTTTTCCGGCATCGATTGCCGCTTCACGAGAAACGAACCCGCTTCCGCGTAGACGCAATTCCAACGCATGATCAATCGGATCTTCGGCGTTCGGTCCAAGTAGTTCCACGATTTCACTACCTGAATCATCGGATAAGCTGAATCGAGGTTCTTTGTCGCGCGCTGCTAGTGGGTCGCTAATAATCAACCTGTTGCGAAACGAGTACACAACGCCCAGCGTAAAGCGGAAAACACGCTATCGTGTGCGGTTCCCCGCCGGTTGGGTTCCGTTGGTGGTGTTTCGCCGCTAGCGCGGCTCAACCGTTGCGTTGCGGTCTCCCGTTGCGTAGGTGGTCAGAACTAGCCGCTGGGGTTCAACTTGGCTCTTGTTGTCTGGGCGAATCCGCGCTTTAGCTCGGCGTTTGCTGGCGCTGCGCCGCTTGCTTGGTACAACGGTTGGTATGTTGACAGCGTGTTGACAGAGCGGGCTATTTGCTGACTTGAATCAACCGCCAGCAAACAGCCTCACTTGCGTTCACCTGCATTTTTACCTTGTGGGGTGTGCGACTGACGGTCATCGGTTACGGCCGGGTCTGGGTTTTCTGGCGTAGTCGTTCGTAGGGTGTTTGGCCGCCGAGGCCGCCGTGAGGGCGATGGTAGTTGTAGTAGTCCTCCCATTCCCTGAGTTTGTTGTTGAAGACTTTGGCGTCGTCGATGACGACGCCGTCGAGCAGGGCGTAGAACTCTTCGGCGTCGATGCGGTGGGAGCGCTCCGCTTTGCCGTTGAGCCGTGGCGTGCGGGGTTTGATGTAGCGGTGGCCAATCCCTTTGTCGAGAACGTGGTAGTGGAAGGCGGATTGGAATTCGGCGCCGTTGTCGGTCTGGACGACCTGCACGGGGAAGGGCAGGCGCTCGAGTACGTAGTCAACGAATTGGATCTCGGTTTTCTGGTCGCAGCGTGGGTAGATGCGCAATACCCGTAGCCGGGTGCAGTCGTCGATGGCAGTGAATTGGTAGTACTTGGTGCGTCGGCCGGTGGCGGGCCTGGCCGCGGTCTTCAGTGGCTCAACGAATTTGACGTCGATTTGGACCTGGTGGCCGGGGAGCTGCTTTTCGTAGCGTTGCCATCGTTTGTCGAGCCGTTTGTAGCGCTGCGAGGCCGGCAGGCGGTTGAGGTCCAGGCGCTTGAGGATGCGCCAGACGCCGGACTGGGATACCTCGACGTCGTGGTAGCGCTTGAGGTACATCGCGATCTTGCCCGGCCCGAAATGGTAGTGCTGGCGCAGGTAGAGGATCTTGCCGACGACGTCGACATGGGTGGCGTTGGGGCTATGGCGCGGTCGCCGGGACAGATCCCGCAACCCCTCGATGCCTAGCTCGCGGTAGCGCCGCAACCAGGTGTAGTAGGTCGGCCGACTAATCCCGTAGTAACGGCACGTCACCGCGACGTTGCCGGTCACTTCCTCGGCGTGCTGGATGATCGCCAGACGGCGACAGACTTCACGGGGCAGCAGCGGTTCGCTCATGCAGGTCTCCTAATGATCGGAGACCCGGACTGTCAACGATGTCCGTCAGTTTTAGAAAACATACGGTGGGGCGGGCGGGGCTCGAACCCGCGACCAACGGATTATGAGTCCGCGGCTCTAACCGACTGAGCTACCGCCCCCGGTGTTCAACGGGTTCGACCTTAGCCTCAGCCCCCACCGCCGGCGATGCGGTGTCCTTAGTCCGCGCCTCGTCCCGTCGCCTGCTGCAACTCGTCGATGAGCTCCGATGCCTGCGCCTTCGTCAAATCGTCGGGAAGGTCGCGGTTGGCCTCCTGGGCCAGCGTGTGCAGATAACTGCGCTGCGGGCCTGTCATCGGCTCATCGCCAGTCACCCACTCGGACGTCTCTTTTTCCGGATTCTCTTGCGGCGCCTGCCGCGTCTGGTCAGTCATAACCGACGAATATCCATCGCACAAGCGTTCGAAACACGACGTGACCAAGTCAGCTGAAAACTGTCTGACCGTCGACATCGAGCAGGTAGGTCTCGGTGCCCTCGGACACCCGGGGCGCGTCGCCACCGAGCGCGACGGCGATCTTATTGCTGGCGTTGCGCATGACATCGAGGGTGAGCTCGACGGCCTCGGCCTCGGAAAACCCGGCGCGCACCTCGGCGACAACGTCGGCGTCGAGGTGCGCAGGCGTCCAAATTAGCGCATCTACATACCGCAGCGCTGCCTTTCGGCGATCATCAATTTGCGACGACGTCTCGAACTGCGCGATCTCGTCGTACAGCGTCTCCGACCCCCCGGCCTGCAGCGCGCGGCTCTCCCGCACCGACTTGCACAGCCGGCAGTTGTGCTGAGCTGCCCCGCGCAGCCGCACCAGCTCGGAAGTCAGCGGGTCGAGTGCCCGCATCCGACCGACCGACGGCAGGAACTCGTTGAACACCTCGCCGG
Organism: Mycobacterium simiae; assembly: GCF_010727605.1. Lineage (NCBI taxonomy): Bacteria > Bacillati > Actinomycetota > Actinomycetes > Mycobacteriales > Mycobacteriaceae > Mycobacterium > Mycobacterium simiae. The sequence continues at coordinate 4,634,262 of NZ_AP022568.1, read as the reverse complement.
ACGGGTCGCTGGTGTGATCCCACTCCATCGGCCCGCGCGTCCAGCCCAGGAAACTGGCGCCAACCCCGAGTGCTTCCAGTCCGGCGCGCACCCGCGGCACGAAGTCAGCGATGTACATCGCCACCGCCACACCAAAGGTGCTGTCCCCCAACGACTTGAACAACCGTGACCGCTGCTCGGGGGTGATCGCGGAGACGTCGGCGCTGAACTGCTCGGCGAACTCGGCGGTGACGGCCTCGGCCTCCGAGGACGGTTCGTCGACTTCCACTTCCACCGGCAGCGGGGGCAGCGACGTCGTCTGCGCGCACACCCTCCGCACCAGGCCGACCAGGCGGGCCTCGGCCGCAGACACCGGAGCCAAGGCCACCAACCGCGCCAGCTGACCGTCTCGAACCGTAGCGGGACTCACCATCCCGAATACGTTACGACTACTGGGCCTGGCTCACCGAGGACATATGGAAATCCGGGATGCGCAGCGTCGGCATCGCGGTGCGGGTGACCCAATCCCCCCATTCGCGCGGCAGCGTCTTTTCGCTGACGCCGGCCTCGGTGGCGCGCCGCAGCAGATCCAGCGGGCTCTCGTTGAATCGGAAGTTATTGACCGCCCCGGTGATCTCGCCGTCCTCGATCAAATACACCCCGTCCCGGGTCAACCCGGTGAGCAGCATCGTGGTGGGGTCGACCTCGCGGATGTACCACAGTGTGGTCAGCAGCAGACCGTTCTCGGTGCCCGCGATCATGTCGGCCAGATCTTTCGACCCGCCGGTCATCACCAGGTTGTCCGCCGCCACCGCGACCTGTTCGTCGAACTTGGCTGCGGTGGCCCGCGGGTAGGCCAAGGCGTTGATCACGCCGTCGCGGATCCATTCCACGTGGCCGATCTCCATCCCGTTGTCGAACACCGACAGCGTCTCCGTGGAATTGCTCGCCGCCACGAACGGCGTGCACAACAGCCCGGGGGCCATCGGATCGGAGTACAACGTCAACGGCAGGTCGGTGAGCCGCTCCCCGACCCGGGTCCCGCCGCCGGGCGCCGAGAACGCGGTGCGTCCCTCCTGGGCGCCCCGACCGGCCATCGACCAGCCCAGGTAGATCATCATGTCGGACACCGCCGACGGCGGCATGATCGTCTCGTAGCGCCCGGCGGGCAGCGCCACGCTGCGCTCTGCCCAGCCCAGCCGCATCGACAAGTCCTCGAGTAGCGAATCCGTCGGCACGCCAACGAAATCCGCCGTTCCAATGCCGGCCCACGCGCTGGCCTCGCCCCGCTTGCCGTTGATCTCCACCGCCCCGGCGGGTTGGGTGAATCGGCGGCGCAGACCCGTCGACGAGGCCAAAAACGTCGTCGAAACACTATGGTGGGCAAAGCCGTACAGCCGATCGGTACCGGCGAACCCACGGCGCAACGAACCGGCGACCTCGGCGAACACCTCCGCGCCGGTGCCCGGCACCGGCGCATCCCAGTCCGCGGGCACGCCGGTGTCGACCAGCAGCGGCGCCGCGTCGCCAGCCTCCGGGGCGCCCTGCGCCGCATCCTGCGACGCCGCCACCAGCCCCGGAATCACCCGCGGATCCACCTCGGCCGAGACCACCGTGCCGATGAACGCGCTGGCGCCCTTGCGGATGATCGAGATGACCGTCATGGTGCGGCTGACCGAAAGACCGTTGGTAGTCATCGAATTGTTCGCCCACCGCAGCGTCGCCTCGACCTTGTCGGTGACCAGCACCATGGTCTCGTCGGCGCGACCCAGTTTCGTCGCCTCGTCCAAAACGAGGTTGACAACGTGTTGCGGGGAAATCATCAATGGCCGCCCTCGGTCCGGGTGTTGAGCACGTTGACGCCGCGGAACAGCGCCGACGGGCAGCCGTGGCTGACCGCGGCGACCTGCCCGGGCTGCGCCTTGCCGCAGTTGAAGGCGCCGCCCAGGCGCCAGGTCGACCGCCCGCCCACGGCCTCCATGGAATTCCAGAAGTCGGTGGTGGTGGCCTGATACGCGACGTCGCGCAACTGGCCGTCCAGCCGCCCGTCGGTGATCCGGAAGAAGCGCTGACCGGTGAACTGAAAGTTGTAGCGCTGCATGTCAATTGACCACGACTTGTCGCCGACGATGTAGATGCCGTTGTTGACCCGGGCGATCAGATCCGCGGTGCTCAGGTTGTCGGTGCCGGGCTGCAGCGACACGTTGGCCATCCGCTGGATCGGCACGTGATGCGGCGAGTCGGCGTACGAGCAACCGTTGGAACGCGGCTGCCCCAATCGGGGCGCGAACACCCGGTCGAGTTGGTAGCCGACAAAGATGCCGTCGCGCACCAAGTCCCAGCTTTGCGCGGCCACCCCCTCGTCGTCGAACCCGACGCTGGCCAGGCCGTGCTCCTCGGTGCGGTCGGCGGTCACGTTCATCACCGGCGAGCCGTAGCGCATGGTCCCGAGCTTGTCCGGGGTGGCGAACGACGTGCCGGCGTAGGCGGCTTCGTAGCCGATGGCGCGGTCGTATTCGGTTGCGTGACCGATGGATTCGTGGATAGTCAGCCACAGATTGGTGGGATCGATCACCAGGTCGGTGGGCCCCGGCATCACGCTGGGCGACTTGACCTTCTCCGCCAGCAGCGACGGCAACTGCGCGAGCTCATCGCTCCAGTTCCACACGTCGTCGCCGGCCAGCACCTCCCAACCGCGGCCCATCGGCGGGGCCAGCGTGCGCATCGCGTCGAAACTGCCTGCCGCGGCGTCAACGGTCACCGCCTCCAGCGACGGCATCAGCCGCACCCGCTGCTGGGTGATCGCGGAACCGAACGTGTCCGCGTAGAACGTCTGCTCCTTGACCGCGGTCAGCCCGGCCGAGACGTGGTCGACGCCGTCGGCACCCAGCAACCGCCCGGAGTACTCCTCGAGCACACCGATCTTGTCGGCGGCAGGCACGTCGAACGGGTCGATCCGGTAGCTCGACACCCAAGTAGCGTCGGCATACACCGGCTCGGCCGCCAGCTCGACGCGCTCGCTGTTGAGCCCCGCCAAGGTGGTGGCCACCCGGACGGCGCGGCCCGCGGTATCGGCCGCGATCGACGGCGCCAGCTCCGCATGCGAGGCAAACCCCCAGGTGCCGTCGACGATGACCCGGACCGCCAGCCCGACGTCGCGGCTGATGACCGACGTCTCGAGCTCACCATCACGCAACTGGATGATCTCGGTGTTGATGCGCTGAATGCGCAGGTCGGCATAGCTCGCCCCGGCCGCCTTGGCCGCCGACAGCGCAGCTTCAGCCAGCTCGTGTCGCGGCAGGTCCAAGAAGTCGGCATCGATCCCCCGATTCGGTGTCACGGCTCCACCGTATCGACCGCGCACTCCAAAGCCGGGCGGAGCCCGCTTTAATAAGCTGCATGGCCAGCGTCGCCCGGCACAGTCAGCCGCGATCCAGCGTGCTGGCCTACGGGCTGTTGGCGCCCAGCCTGTTCGGCGTCGTCACGTTCCTGCTGTTGCCTATCCTCGTCGTGGTCTGGCTCAGCCTGTACCGGTGGGATCTGCTGGGCCCGCTGCGCTTCGTGGGTCTGGCCAACTGGCGCTCGGTGCTGGCCGACGCCGAATTCGGCAACTCCCTGATCGTCACCGCGATCTTTGTGGCGATCGTGGTCCCCGCACAGACCGTGCTCGGCCTGGCCGCTGCCGCCATGCTGGCCCGCCTGCTGCCCGGAACGGGCTTCTTCCGGACCGTCTTCGTGCTGCCGTGGATCTGTGCGCCGCTGGCGATCGCGGTGTTGTGGCGCTGGATCCTGGCGCCGACCGACGGGGCGATCGCCACCCTGCTGGGACACAACATCGAGTGGCTCTCCGATCCCAGCTTTGCGCTGCCGCTGGTATCGGCGGTCGTGATCTGGACGAACGTCGGCTACAACTCGCTGACCTTCCTGGCCGGTCTGCTGGCCATTCCCCACGACATCTACGCCGCGGCCCGCACCGACGGCGCCAATGCCTGGCAACGCTTCTGGCGCATCACGCTGCCCATGCTGCGCCCGACGATGTTCTTCGTGCTGGTCACCGGAATTGTCAGCGCTGCACAGGTTTTCGACACCGTATACGCGCTGACCGATGGCGGGCCGGCCGGCCGCACCGATCTGGTCGCCCACCGCATCTACGCCGAAGCGTTCGGTTCCGCGGCGATCGGGCGCGCGTCGGTGATGGCGGTGGTGCTATTCGTCGTCCTGGTCGGCATCACGATCGTTCAACATTTGTACTTCCGCCGGCGGATCACCTATGACCTCGTCTAGCCGTCTGGTCAATGCGCTCAGCTACGCCGGTCTGGCGGCCGGTGCGCTAATCACGTTGCTGCCCTTCGCCCTTGGCTTGCTGACCTCGTTCACCTCGGCACATCAGTTCGCGACGGGTACCCCGCTGCAGCTGCCGCACCCGCCGACGCTGGCCAACTACGCCGACCTGGCCGGTGCCGGATTCGGGCGGGCGGCGGCGGTGACCGCGCTGATGACAGCGGTGATCCTGGTCGGCCAGATGACGTTCTCGGTGCTGGCCGGCTACGCCTTCGCCCGTCTCGAGTTCGCCGGTCGCGACGTGCTGTTCTGGGTCTACATCGCGACGCTGATGGTGCCCGGGACGGTCACGGTGGTGCCGCTGTACCTGATGATGGCCCAGGCCGGGCTGCGCAACACGTTCTGGGCGCTAGTGCTGCCCTTCATGTTCGGCTCGCCCTACGCGATCTTCTTGCTGCGCGAGCATTTTCGCCTGATCCCGAATGACTTGATCAACGCCGCCCGCCTCGACGGCGCCAACACCCTGGACGTGATTACCCACGTCGTCATCCCCTCCAGCCGCCCGGTGCTAGCGACGCTGACCCTGATCACCGTGGTCTCGCAGTGGAACAACTTCATGTGGCCGTTGGTCATCACCAGCGGGCACAAGTGGCGGGTGCTCACTGTGGCTACCGCCGATCTGCAATCGCGGTTCAACTCGCAGTGGACGCTGGTGATGGCGGCGAGCACGCTCGCGATCGTGCCGCTGGCGCTGCTGTTCATCGCGTCGCAGCGCCACATCGTGGCGTCGCTCGTCCTGTCGGGGATCAAGTGAGCCGCCCGCGCGTCTCCACACTGGCCGCCGCCGCCCTCGGAATGGTCGCGGTGCTGCTCGCGGCGATCGCGGTGCTGTTGAACTATTTCGGTGAGCCGCACGGCAACACGATCGTCGTGCGGGTGCGGGTATGGGACGCGCCGATCGCCGAGGCCTACCGCCAGTCCTTCGAGGCGTTTCACCGCGCGCACCCCGACATCGACGTGCGTGTCGACCTGGTGGCCTACTCCACCTACTTCAACACGCTGCGCACCGACGTCGCCGGCGGCAGCGCCGACGACATCTTCTGGCTGTCGAATGCCTACCTCGCGGCCTACGCCGACAACGGCCGGCTCCTGGATATTGGTAAAACCTTCGGCGCACAGACGACTTCGCAGTGGGAGCCCGCGGTCGTCGACCAGTTCACCCGCGGCGCAACACTGTGGGGTGTGCCGCAGCTGACCGATGCCGGTATCGCGATGTACTACAACCAAGACCTGCTCGCCGCTGCCGGCATCGATCGCAGCCAGCTGGACACCTTGCGCTGGGATCCGTACAGCGACAACGACACGCTGCGTCCGCTGGCGGCCCGCCTCACCGTCGACGCAAACGGAAATAGCGCGGGCACAGCAGGTTTCGACCCGGCACGGATCCGGCAGTGGGGCTACAACGCGGCCAACGACCCGCAGGCCATCTACCTCAACTACATCGGCTCGGCCGGGGGGGTGTTCCAGCGCGGCGACGAGTTCGCGTTCGACAACCGCGCCGCCATCACGGCCTTCCGCTACCTGGTCGGCCTGATCAACCACGACCACGTCGCGCCGCCCGCCTCGGACACCAACGGCAACGGTGACTTCTCCCGCAACCAATTCCTGGCCGGCCGCATGGCGCTGTTTCAGTCCGGCACCTACAACCTCGCGCCGATTGCCGGTGACGCCCGCTTCCGCTGGGGCGTCGCGATGCTCCCGTTCGGGCCCGCGGGCCGGGTCAGTGTCACCAACGGCATTGCGGCCGCTGGCAATTCGGCGACCAAACATCCCGACGCGGTGCGTCAGGTGCTGGCCTGGATGGGCAGCAGGGCGGGCAACGCCTATCTGGGCGCACGGGGGGCGGCGATCCCCGCGGTCCGCTCGGCCCAGCAGGTGTACTTCGACTACTGGGCGGGGCGCGGCGTGGACGTCACGCCGTTCTTCGCCGTGCTGCGCGGCCCGCGCATCCCGGCCCCGGGCGGCGCCGGCTTCCCTGCCGGAGACGCTGTACTGCAAAGCTATTTCGACGAGATGTTCCTGGGTCGGGGTGATGTCGCCACCATATTGCAGCGGGCGCAGGCCGCGGCCAACGCCGCGGCGCAGCGTTAGTCCGCGCCGTTGAGCGCGCTGTGCCGGCGGCCCCAGGTGAAGTAGAACACCAACGCCAGAAACACCCAGCCGCTGAACGCCACCCAGGTGTACCAGTGCAGGCTGACCAGGATGTATCCGCATGCGATGACCGAAAGCACCGGCGTCACAGGATAACCGGGCACCTTGAAGCCGCGCGGCAGGTCCGGCTCGCGCACCCGCAGCACGATCACCCCGACGGCGACCACGATGAACGCGGTCAGCGTGCCGATGGACACCATGTCGGCCAGATCCTCGAGCGGGACCAGACCCGCCAACGTCCCGGCGGCAATCGCGACGATCACCGTGTTCCACACCGGGGTCATGGTGCGCGCGTTCACCGACGCGAACCGGGCGGGCAGCAGCCCGTCGCGGCCCATCGCGAACAGAATGCGGGTCTGGCCGTACATCGTGATCAGCGTGACGGTGAAGATGGAGATGACTGCGCCCGCGCACAAGATCGTGCTGGCCCAGCCATGATGGGTGACCTTGTCGAGGATGGTGGCCAGCCCGGCGTTCTCTTGGCCGGCGAACTCTTGCCACGGCTGGGTGCCCAACGCGGCCAGCGCGACGAGGACATAGACGGTGACCACCGTCGCCAGCGCGGCGATCAACGCCCGGGGCATGGTCGTCTGCGGGTCCTTCACCTCGTCCCCGGCCGTCGACACCGCGTCAAGGCCGATGTAGGAGAAGAAGATCGTGCCCGCCGCGGAACCAATGCCCGCCACGCCGAACGGCGCGAAGTCCCTGAGTTGGTCGGCGTCGAAGGCGGTGAACGCAACGATCACGAACATCGCCAGCACGCCCAGTTTGATCAGCACCATGATCGCGTTCACCCGCGCCGATTCGCTGGCTCCCCGGATCAGCAACAACGCGCACAGGACGATCAGCACGATCGCCGGCAGGTTGACATAGCCGGGATCGGAATCCCACGGCGCCGCGGACAACCCGTGCGGAAGCTGAAACCCGAACACGTTGTGCAGCAGCTTGTTGACGTAGCCGCTCCAGCCGACCGACACCGCGGCGGTGGCCACCCCGTATTCCAACAGCAGGCAGGCGGCCACGCCCATGGCGACAACCTCACCCAGCGTGGTGTACGCGTACGAATACGACGAACCCGAAATTGGCACGGCCGACGCCAATTCGGCGTAGCAGATGGCCGCCAGCCCGGCCGCGACTCCGGCAACGAGAAAGGAGACGATCACCCCGGGGCCCGCCTCCGGCACCGCCTGCGACAGCACGAAGAAGATCCCGGTGCCGATCGTCGAGCCGACCCCGAACATGGTCAGCTCGAACACGCCGATGCCGCGCTTGAGGTGGTCGGCGGCCCCAGGCGCGACGGGCGCTCCGACCACCGGGCGACGCCGCAGCATCTGTTGGGTCAGGCCGATCGAGCTGGCTGGCAAATCGCGCCCCCTATTGCTGGATCAGCTGATTATGCCCGCAATACGTCGGCGAACCGCGCAACCGCCCAGTCAATTTCCTGCTCGGTGATCACCAGCGGCGGCGCGAACCGCAGCGTCGACCCGTGGGTGTCTTTCACCAGCACCCCACGCTCGGCTAACCGCACGCTGATCTGCTTGCCGCTGCCCAGGGCGGGATCGACGTCCACCCCGGCCCACAAACCGAAGCCACGCACCGCCACCACGCCGTCACCGACTAAGGCCCGCAGCCGCCGGTGCAGATGCGCGCCCAGTTCGGCCGAGCGGGTCTGGAACTCACCCCGTGCCAGCATTGCGACCACCGTGGTCCCGATGGCGGCGGCCAGTGGATTCCCGCCGAACGTCGAGCCGTGCTCGCCCGGATGCAAGACGCCCAGGATGTTGCGGTCGGCGACCACCGCCGACAGCGGAACCACGCCGCCGCCGAGTGCCTTGCCCAGCAGATAGACGTCCGGCACGACGTCCCAGCGGTCGCAGGCGAAGGTGTAGCCGGTGCGCGCGAGGCCCGATTGGATCTCGTCGGCAATCATCAAGACGTTGAAGTCGGTGCACAGCGCGCGCACGGCCGGTAGATAGTCGTCGGGCGGGACGATGATGCCCGCTTCTCCCTGGATGGGTTCCAACAGCACCGCGACGGTGTTCTCGTCGATCGCGTCGGCCAGGGCCGCCGCGTCACCGAACGGCACCATGCGGAACCCGGGCGTGAACGGTCCGAATCCGCTGCGCGCCGCCGGGTCGGATGAGAAGCTGACGATGCTGATCGTGCGGCCGTGGAAATTGTTCTCGGCGACCACGATGTTCGCGCGGCCCTCGGGTACGCCTTTGACGTCGGCACCCCACTTGCGTGCCACCTTGAGGCCGCTTTCCACGGCTTCGGCGCCCGAATTCATCGGCAGCACCATGTCTTTGCCGCACAGCCGGGCCAGCCCGGCGCAGAACGGCCCCAGGTTGGCGGCGTGGAACGCGCGACTGACCAGCGTGACGGTATCGAGTTGGGCGTGCGCGGCCGCGGTGATCTCCGGATTACGGTGGCCGAAGTTGACCGCCGAGTACGCGGACAGACAGTCCAGGTAGCGACGGCCCTCGACGTCGGTGATCCACACGCCCTCGGCGCTGGCCGCAACGACCGGCAGTGGCGAATAATTGTGGGCTGCATATTGTTCGACGAGCGCGATCGCGTCCTCGGTTCCGCTGGTAACCGACATCCGGCCATCGAGAATCGTCATTGAAACACCTCCAATGTGCAGCACTTGACGGAGCCGCCCCCTTTGAGCAGCTCGGAAAGATCGACGCCGAGAGGTTCGAATCCCGCTTCCCGCAGTTGAGCGATGAAACCCGTTGCGGCGGAAGGAAGTACGACATGCAACCCGTCGGAGACGACATTGAGACCCAGCACGTAGGCATCCGCGCTCCCCACCACGATAGCGTCGGGATACAACGCGTGCAGCTGCTCCTGCGCCGCCGGGCTGAACGCCGGAGGGTAGAAGGCGATGGTTTGATCGTCAAGAACGGCCAGCGCGGTATCCAGGTGGTAGAACCGCGGATCCACCAGCTCAAGGGAGGCCACCGGCATCCGCAGCGCCGCCGAGATCTCGCGGTGCGCGCGGCGGTCGGTGCGAAAGCCGTGACCGGCCAACACCATTTCGCCGACCATCAGCAGGTCGCCCTGGCCCTCATTGACATATCGGGTGACCAGCGGCGTATAGCCCATCGACGACATCCAATCGGCGTAGGCCCGGGCCTCACCGGCGCGCTGTTCGTAGCGGAATCGAGCGACGATGGCGATGTCCCCGGCGACGAACCCGCCGTTGGCGGCGTAGACCATGTCCGGCAGCCCGGGAACCGGCTCGACGATGTCGACTCGATGGCCGAGCCGCAGATAGGTCTGCCGCAGGGCCTCCCATTGGGCGAACGCGACCTCGACCTCGACCCGCGCGCTGACGTCCATCCACGGGTTGATGGCGTATTCCACCGCGTAGTACGTCGGCGGCGTCATCGCATAGCGCCGTGTCCGCGCGCTCCTGCGCCGGACGGGTGGGGCGTGTTGCCATGCCTCAGGCCGGGCGCGAGGCGCCGGGTCGTCAACATAGTAATCCGTCATAGATCAACGGTATTTGGCTAGCTTCCCACAATCAAACGACGATTATTGCGTGTCTAGAGGCGATCTATTGCGTTAGAGTGCCATTGACAGCGATTTATTGCAGATCAAAAGGGCGGGGCGATGGACCGGCTGGATGACACCGACGAACGCATCCTGACCGAACTCACCGAGCATGCGCGCGCCACCTTTGCCGAAATCGGTGACAAGGTGAATTTGTCCGCCCCCGCGGTGAAACGTCGGGTCGACCGGATGATCGATAGCGGCGTGATCAAGGGCTTCACCACGATCGTCGACCGCAACGCGCTGGGCTGGAACACCGAAGCCTACGTCCAGGTGTTCTGCCACGGCACGATCGCGCCGGACCGGCTGCGGGCAGCGTGGGTAGACATGCCGGAGGTGGTCAGCGCGGCGACGGTCACCGGGACCTCCGATGCGATCCTGCACGTGCTGGCCCGCGACATGCGCCATCTCGAGGCGGCGCTGGAACGCATCCGGGCGAGCGCCGACATCGAACGCAGCGAAAGCATCGTCGTCCTGTCCAACCTCATCGACCGGATGCGGACTTAGCCGCGACGACCGAACCAGCGCGCCCGCCGCGAGTTCGGGGACTGGCGCGTGACATAAGGCCACGGCCGATTTCGTTCCGGGACCGAATAGGCCCGGGCCTGCTTGAGTTGCATCCGCAGGTACTGCCGAAGCTCGTCCAGATGAGGATCGCCCCAACGATTTTCGGCCTCGATCGGGTCGGCTGTCAGATCGTAGAGCTCCCACTGATCGTCGACTGGGGAAGTTCGAAATGCTTCTCCCCCAAGACCGTTGGCTGCCAGGTGGCGGACGCCGGGTTCGGTCCAAGTGCTCGGATCGTCGAAGGTACGCACCAGCTTCCACAGGTGCCCGTCGCCTCCTGCCACGTCCATCCGGACCACCAGGCCCTCGAAATTGGAAGCGGTGTGGGCCGGTACCCGGATCCGCAGCGGGCCGGGCGGATCGATGGTCCAGTGCAACCGGCGCGCCAAACCCGATGCGCCGCTGTCTCCCTCGAGCATGTTGTCGCGGGTCATCAGGTACACCGCCCGGTTGTCGTCGGCCGGTGCCCCGTCGACGACCGGCATCAGGTTGCGCCCCGGCAGGTCGTGAACCTCGGAGAACGACTGGGCCAGGGTGGCGGCGACGCCCGCGACGTCAACCCCGGCCGCACCGAGCAGCGTGGGGACGAGGTCGACATGCGAGGTCGGGGCGGTGACGAGCCGGGGCTGGGTGGCTTGCGGGCCGACGCGGGCGATGATGAAGGGCACCCGGGTGGCCTCGTCGTAGAGGTTGAACCACTTCTGGTGCAGTCCGCCGTGCGCGCCGAGCAGCTCGCGGTGGTCGGCGGTGCGCACCAAAACCGCATCCCGCGAACCATTTTCGGTGACCGCTCGCCGGACTCGGTCGATCGGTTCGTCCACCTCGGCGTGCAGGCGGTAATACAGATCACGGTAGCGCTGCGCGCCGTGCTGGTAGGTGCGCCCGATCGCCGGGGCCGGGCCGTAGCCGGAGTAGTAGGCCTCGCGGAACGCGATCTGGGCGGCCGGCTTGGTCGACAAGTCTTCGGCGGCGGTGGGCGCCGGGGCAACCGCGGGCGGGTCCAGGACAGACGGCTTGACCGGGCTGCGGCGCGACCACAGCGGGAACAGCACGATGTCGTGCGGGTTGACGAAACTGGCGACGAGGAGGAACGGGCGCGACGCGGCGGGATCGCCGGCGCGGCGGCGAGCGTAGCGGTCGGTGAGCCAGGCAACGACGCGATCGGCGATCAGCGGGTCCCGGCGGATGCCGGCATTGGCCAGCAGCGCGCCGTGCGGCTCCGGACCAACCCATCCGGAAAAGCCATACGGCCCAAGCGGATCGGCGTCGAGGTAGCGCTGCACCGCCGCGGGGTCGACCACGCCGTCGTTGTCGTTGGTGGCCAGCGGCCGGCCCGAGCGCGGGTCGATGAGGTCGGCGTGCGAGATGTGCCATTTGCCGTCATAGTGCGTGTCGTATCCGGCCGCGCGGAACCAGTTACCCAGGGTGGGGACCTCGCCGGGACGCAGCCAGCGCATCCGGGAGTCGTCGGCAGTCTTGCCGATGCCGTCGGTCTGGGTCACGCCGTGCAGGTCCGGGTAATGGCCGGTGAAGATTGTCGGGCGGCTCGGCACGCAGGCCAGTGAACCGGTGTAGTGCCGGCTGAAACTGACGCCGTGCTCGTCGAACCACTTGCGCCCGAACAGCTTCCGGCTCCGCCAGGCGAGCACCTCGGGCGTCTCGTACGGCGGCACCGCACGTTCCTCGTCAGTCATGATGATGATGACATCGGGACGGGGACCGCGGCGATCAGACACGTGCATTCTCCGCCCGGTTTGCCAGTCCGGCCAGCATCGAGTCGGACTGGCGTGCCACGACCCGACAGAGAACGCGTTCGGCCAGTTGCTGGTGTGGCCGAGACCCGATTTCGACTGTGCTGGTCACGGTTACGGCGGTGGCATCGCCTGCGCGCGGGGCGAGTGTCCAGCGATTGGTGACCCGGCCCAACAGGCGGGGCAGGCCGTCTATGCGGTAGGCCAGCGCGTGTGGTGGATCGAACTCGGTGATGCGCTCGACGAGGGTGTCACGGTTGACCTGGACCCGTCTGGCGGTGCCGAGCGAGCAACCGTCGGCGCCGGAGGTCAGGATGCAGGAATGGTCGACGTTGTCCGCCCATGAACTGATTGCGCCGAAGTCCGCCAAGACATCCCACACCTCTAGCGGGCACGCCGCAATGACACGGCTGCGCTGGATGTGGGCCACGCGCTCACGCTACGCGACAAACAACGACCGGTATGTCAAATCGGGTTGATATGCCAAAGCGTCTCGACCGTCGCCGACGTGGCACCCGCGGCCGCAAACAGGGCGAGCGTCACCCAGTCGGCGAGTTTCGGGCGCGCCGGCGATGCCGAAAGTTGGCCGGCCCCACCGCGGGCGGTGATCGCGTCGCCCATCTCGTCGGCGCGGCGCAGCGTCACGACCATCGCCGTCGCGAGCAGGTCGATCACCTCGCGTCCCTGCTGGCGACGCCGTTCCTTGCGACTATGCAGGGCGTCTTTCGGCCGGAGCCGGCGGGCCGCGTAGAGCACCTGGAATTCTTCGATCAACATCGGGAATGCGCGCAGTGCGAGCGCCAAAGTCGCCGCCCACTCGTCGACCGGTATCCGCAATAGTTTCAAGGGCCGGCCCAAAGTCGCTATGGCAGGCCCGATTTCGGCCACGTTGGTGGTCCAGGACACCAGGGCACCGAGCGCGATCAGCAAGATTGTCAGCGCGGTCACTCGTAGGAAGTGCAGCGATCCACCAAGCCCGAGGTGGAGCCCACCAACCGAGATCACCGGATCGCCCCCGGCAACCGCGGCGGTCACGAAGCCGACGGCAAGCATCGCCCACAACCAGCGCGGGACGCTCGGCAGCGCACCGCCCGGAATGTGGGCCAGCCACAGCGCGGCCACCACCAGGCTGCCGAGCAACGCGATGCTCACCCAGCCCGGATAAAACGTCAGCAGCACCGCGACGCCCACGACGACCAGCAGTTTGGTGCCGGCCCACAGCTGGTGGATGACGGACGTTCCCGGTACCGGAACCAGCAGCACCACCGGGCGAGTGGGGCGCCGCTCGTGCCTCCTGGCTGCCGCCGATTGCGGCGTGGTGGTCATGACACACCGCCTTGCGAGGTCGAGACCGCACTCAGCATGCCGTCGCGCAGATGCAAAGTGCGCGGGCAGACATCTTCGAGTCCGACACTGTCGTGCGAAATCACGATCAACGTCAGACCTTGCTCACGGCGCAGGCGCTCCAATAGCAGGAGCAGTCCGCGTTGACTGGCGACGTCCAGTCCGGCCAGCGGCTCGTCGAGAATCAACGCCCGCGGCGAGCGCGCCAACAAGCCGGCCAGCACGACGCGGCGCATTTGGCCGCCGCTGAGCTGGTCGATGCGCCGTTCGCCCAGTGCCGGATGCAGCCCGACCAGTCCCAGCGCCGCGGCCACCCGGTCCTCGTCTCGGGCTGAAAACCCCGCCGCCGACGCCACTTCCAGGTTGACGTGGCTGCGCATCAATTGCAGCCGGGCACCCTGGAATGCCAGCGCCACCTCACCGACATGTTCGTCGGTGGGCTCGCCGTCGATCAGGCAGGAACCGGTGGTGGGGACGGTCAATCCGGCCATGATCCAACCCAGCGTCGATTTGCCCGAGCCGTTGTGGCCGTGGATCAACACGCCGTCACCCTGCTCGGCGACGAAATTGACCTCGCGCAGCGCGGTCTTGGCCCATGGTGTGCCACTGGCATATTCGTGGCCGACGTTGATCAGCTCGATCCGGCCGGCCTCGCGCCGCTGATCAACCACGCTGCTGGGTTCCGTGTCGGCAATGCCGACCCGGTCGGCGTGGCCGGCGTTGTCGGCGGAATCGCTGAGGTGGATGGTGCGGTCGGCGGACGCGGCTTCGTTGTCGAAATGCGTGATGTGCACCAGGGCCGTCCGATGCCGTTGGTGCAGGCCAGACATGACATCCAGCAGCCCGTCGCGACCGTGCTGGTCGATCATCGAGGTGACCTCGTCGGCGATGAGCAGCGCCGGTTCACGGGCGAGCGCGGCGGCAAGCGCCAGACGCTGCAGCTCCCCACCCGACAAGCTGGCCGTATCCCGGTCGGCGAGGTCCTCGAGGCCGACCTCGCGCAGCAACCGGGGTACGTCGACGTGCACCTCGGCAGGCAGACCCCACACCACGTCGTCGGCGACCCTGGTGCCCAAGACCTGACTCTTCGGGTGTTGCAGGACCAGCGCGGTGCCGCCATGTCTGCCCAACCCAACGGAGCCTGGCCGACGCACGGTACCCGCGGTCGGTTGCCGGCCAGCCAGGATCAGCATCAGCGTCGTCTTCCCGGATCCGTTGGCGCCGGTGATCGCGACATGCTCCCCGCCCGAAATTTCGAGGCTGATTTCACGCAACGCGTCTTGCCCGGCATTTGGGTAACGGAACCGGACGTGGTCTAACCGCACGGGCACCGGATCGATTCGGCCGTCGACAGCCACATCGGTTTCCGGTGGATCCAACTTGTGCACGTCGGGGATGTCGCCCATCCGCTCCAGCAGCCGCGACAGCGCCGACCAGCCGATCAACGTCACCACCACGACCACGAAGACCAGGTAGGGCAACACCAGCCACGGCCAGACGTGCAGCCCCTCGGCGACCCAATGCTTCAGCGCGGCGGCGAACCCCGGCAGGTGCACCCACTCGAGGAACGTGCAGACGCCGTTCACGTTCGCGGTCAGTACCCCAAAGATCAACTGCCGCAAGCGAGTTAGCAACGCGAACATCCCGACCCACGCCGCGCCCCAGATGAGCCCGGCGATCAGCGACGCGACCAACACGGTCGGTGCGCCGCGACCTTTCCGTTTGACGATGCCGCAGATTCCGCCGACCCAGGCGGCATCGACCACCATGGCCGAACTGCCGAGCCCGGAGACCAAGAACGCGAGCACCGTCGCAGCAACGGCCGCAGCAAGCAACACCCGAGGCCGGAATCGGTAGGCCAGTAAGCCCATGGGTACGGTGCCCAGCACCCCGAGCCCCTGCGCAAAAGGAATGACCGCGGCGATGATTGCGGTCACCGAACAGAGCGCCCCCATCACCGCGGCCTGGGCTAACTCGTTCGGCTGCAACGGTCCCCCCGTGCGAGGCCGGAGACGGCGCGCGGTCACTTTGTCGATTGTGCCAGGCCAATCCAGTGGTCGCCGCCGTTCGTCTTTTCTTTGCTGGCGCACGGACCGCAGCGACCGCGGGTGGTCTCGCATAGCAAAGCTATGCAACGATGAGGGCATGGATAACGCCGTCGAGACCGCACATGTGACGCTTCAGCAGGGCCTGGGGGCGGACCTGCTGGCCGTCGTTGCGCGACTCAACCGGCTGGCCACCCAGCGCATCCAGATGCCCTTGCCCGCGGCGCAGGCCCGGCTGCTGGCGACCATCGAAGTTCACGGCGAAGCGCGCATCGGGGACCTGGCCGCCGTCGATCATTGTTCGCAACCGACGATGACCACGCAGGTACGTCGGCTGGAGGACGCCGGGCTGGTTAGTCGAACCGTCGACCCCGGCGACGCCCGCGCGGTCCGCATCCGCATTACGCCCGAAGGTCGACGCACGCTGAACGCGGTGCGAGCCGACCGCGCCGCCGCTATCGAACCCCAGTTGGCAATGCTCGAGCCCGCCGATCGGCAGGTGCTGGCCGAGGCGGTGCACGTGTTGCGCCGGCTGCTGGACAATGCCGCGGCCAGCGCGCGCCGCAACACGTGATGCCAGCCCGCACCCCTGGTGCGGGAAAAGCCGGCACCGGTAGACACTTACTAGGTGGCTCCCGCGCACCCAGCCTCCCCACTCACCGTCTTCATCGGCGCATCGAGGTACGTGTTCGCCCCGGGTCGCGACGTCATCGTGGCGTACGGCGACTGGTGCGACATCCCGCTGGACCGCCTCGGTTTCGCCGCCCCACCCCCGCCGATTCCGCAGCCCGATGTGTTGCTGCGCTTCGTCGGTCCACATTGGGCGGCCATAGATAGAAGTCGCGGTGGGATCTTCGTCAATGGGGCCCGGGTGCCGATGGTCGAGATCCATGACGGCGTGTCGATCGCGCTCGGCGATCCGCAGCGCGGACCGCGGCTGCTGTTTCGGCTCGGCGCACCGGCACCGGCACAGCGCCCACCCGGCCCGCCACCGGCGCAACGGCCGCCCGGCCCACCCGGCCCGCCACCGGCACAACGTCCGCCCGGTCCACCCGGTCCGCCGCCGGCGCAACGTCCGCCCGGCCCACCCGGCCCGCCACCGGCACAGCGTCCGCCCCGGCCGCCGGCGCCCACCGCGCAGAGCACGCAACGGATGCGGATAGCCCCGTCGCGGGAGCCGACGGTCGAGCACCCGATCGGCCCGCCGCACCCGGCCCCAGTCGCTCCCCCGCCGCCCCCTGTGACTCCCCCGCCGCCGGCCGCGCCATCGGATCCCGCACCCGAGACGGCACCGCCGCCAGACGACGGCACGGCGGAACAGGCCAAGGGTCGCGGCCTGATGGACTGGATGACCGACGCGACTCGCGCCCTGCGCATCGGCCGCGCGACCTCGGGCACCGACGAGCCCAGCACCACCCACCGGCTGCCGCTGCAGCCCGGCGCCCGGACCGCCGGTGTCAACGCGTACCGGCTCGGACTTGCCGCGGGCGAACATGCGGTGCTGTCGGAGGTGTCCTTCACCGCGCGTCTCGGCTCGCTGACCGCGGTGACCGGCGCCTCGGCCGCCCGCAACGCGGCGCTGCTCATGATGATCGCCGGCGCCCGGACCCCTGGCACCGGCCGGGTGACCGTGGACGGCCACGACGTCTACGCCGAACCCAACGCCATGCGCACCCGTATCGGCATAGTGCCGCGCGAGGATCAGCTGCATCGCCGGCTGACCGTCGAACGTGCCCTGCACTACGCCGCCGAACTGCGGCTGCCGCCCGACACGACGGCCGAGCATCGCGGGCGCGTCGTCGACCAGGTACTCGAAGAGCTCGACCTGACGCCGCACCGCAGCACCCGGATAAGCAAGCTGTCCGCGGGGCTGCGCCGGTGCACGTCGATCGCGGTTGAACTGCTCACCCGGCCGACCCTGCTGGTCGTCGAAGAGCCGGGCGCCGGGCTGGACGCCGGACAGGAAGCCCAGGTGATGACCGTGCTGCGCCGCCAGGCCGACCTCGGCTGTGTCGTGGTGGTGGCCACCAGGTCGCTGACCCACCTCGACATGTGCGACCAAGTGCTGCTGCTCACGCCCGCCGGGACCCTGGCATTTGCTGGACCGCCGTCGCAGCTCGAGTCCGCGCTGGGCACCAGCGACTGGGCCGAGGCCGTCGCGCGGGTCAGCGCAGATCCCGAGGGCGCACACCGCGCCTACTCGGCCCGGCGGCAGGCAACCGGTCCGACGACCCCGCCGCAGGTTTCGCCGCCGTGGACACCGCCGCCGCCGCCGAAAATGACGCGCCAATTGTGGTGGGTGCTGCGCCGCCAGCTGCGGTTGTTTGTCGGCGATCCCCTCTACTTCCTCTTCCTGCTGGTGCTGCCGTTCGCGCTGGCGGCGCTGACCCTGCTGATCCCCGGCGAGTCGGGCCTGGCGCGGGCCAGCGCGACCAGCGACAACGTGCACGAAGCCGTCGAGATCCTGGCCGCACTCAACCTGGGCGCGGTGATTCTGGGCACCGCGCTGTCCGCGCGCGACCTGGTCTGCGAACGACGCATCTTCCGTCGTGACCAGGCCGTCGGCCTTTCGGCGACCGCGTACCTGCTGGCCAAGATCGTCTTCTTCGGCGTGGCCGCAGCACTCCTGGCGGCCATCCTGTTCGGCATTGTCATCGCCATCAAGGGCGCACCCATGCACGGCGCCGTCCTACTGCACAACGCCACCGCCGAGCTGTATGCCGGCGTCGCACTGACGGCTGTCGTCTCGGCGATCGTCGGGCTGGCGTTGTCAACGATGGGCAGGTCGTTGAAAGAAGTGGTGCCGCTGGTCGTGCCGGTGATCTTGGCGTCGATGCTCTTTGCGGGTGGGTTGATCACGCTGGTGGGACATTGGGGCTACGACCAGGTGTCGTGGTTCGTCCCGGCCCAGTGGGGTTTCGCGGCGACCGCCGCGACCATCGACCTGCACCGAGTCGATCCCGAGGCCGCCGACATTCTGGTGTGGACCCACTACGCCGGCTGGTGGGTGTTCGACATGACCGTCCTCGCGGTCTTCGGCCTGTTGTGGGCCGGTTTCACTCGATACCGGCTGCGCGCGCCGGCGCCCGAACCGCCACCGCCGCCACTACATCGCGAACAACAGGAACTGAGTGACCTGTCTGGCTGAGAAGTTGTTGTCGCTGACGAACACCACCGACTGCCGGCCATCGGCAAGCTTGGGACCCAGCGTGATGCCTTCGACGTTGTCCAGCGGCGTGAGGCCCGGCGTCGTGTTCATGTCCGCAGCCAACGACTTGGTCATCGGCGTCAGCCCCACACCGCTGATCGACGGGAGCGCCAATACATTTGTGGCCGAACCGATTTCGGCACGGTAGACGCGTATCGTCTGAGGCACGGAGTCCGTGCGCTCCAGCACCAGAAATGACGTGTCGGACAGCGCAACCAGATCCGGGACGCCGTTCTCTTCGACCGGCGGTATGGGCGCGTCCATCGGATAGGCGTATTGGGCGGTGGCCTTGCCGGTGTCGACGTCGAATTTGGTGAACCGGGTCAGCACCCGGTGCCCGTCGCCGGTCTCGGACCCGTCGTTGTAGCCCGGGTCCTCCATCGCGGCGAACACCGATTGACCGTCGGGGGTGAGCGCTACTCCCTCCAGCGCACGGTTTTGGCGCGGCCCGGTCGGTTGCACGGACATGGCCAGATTGGTTGGCAGTGCGAACTGGCCCTGGTACGAGCCATCCAGTCCGGCGACCCGAACCCAGGGGTCCAGCAGCACCGGGCCCTGGGTCCGCCGCTCGCCTTCCGAACTCCAGTAGAGCCGTTGCCGCACCGGGTCGAAGGCGATGCCTTCGGGGTCGGGAGGAACCACCGGTGGCGTGGTGTCCAGGGTCAACGGCCGAAACGGCTGACCGGACCGATCCAGCAACGGGTGCGTCCCGGTGAAGGTGACCCGGTCAATTCCCTTGTCCGACAACGACAACTGCGCGGTGTAGAACCGAGCGGGGTTTTTCGCCGAGCGATCGTCGCTGATCACGTAATACTGTTGGCGGCCCGCGTCATAACTGAGGCCGGACAAGCCGCCGATCACCGTGCCGTCGAACGTCGCCCCGTAGGCGACCTGCGCCTGGCCCACATACGCCAGCACCGGCCGCGGCGTGTTCGGCGGCGCCGGCGGGGGCGTCGAGTCACAGCCGGCGAGCAACCAGGCCAGGCATAACGCGCACCACGCCAACAGCCGGGCCGGCATCACATCACTGCCGCGACGAGCAGACCCAACAGATACGTCGCCGCGACGGCGACACCGCCGAACAACAACTGCCGACCCGCCGCCCACCACACCGGTTTGCGGGTATAGCGCGCGGTCAATCCGCCCGCGATCAGCAACCCGACCGCGCCGCACACCAGGCCGAAGGACAGCGACCCGTAGCCGAGCAGGTAGGGAATCAGCGGAATAACCGCGCCGATCGCGAACATCGCAAACGACGCGATCGCAGCCAACCGGGGCGAGGGCTTCTCGGTCGGGTCCAGGCCGATCTCCTGGACAAGATGGAAACTGACCGCCCGGTTCTCGTCCTGGTGAATTTCGTCGGTGGCCGTCTCGGCGGTCTGCTCGCTCATCCCCATCCCGACGAGCATCTTGACCAGCTCGGCGCGCTCGGCCTGCGGACGGCAGCGCAGCGCCCGGCGTTCCACGTATGCCTCCGACTCGATCTGCTCATTGGCCGTGGTCACCGAGGAATACTCGCCCAGCGCCATCGAGAAGGCCCCGGCGAGCAAACCAGCGATGCCGCTGACCAGCGTCGTGTGGGCACTTTCGCCGGCGGCCACACCGGCGATCAGGGCGGTGTTGCTGACTAGGCCGTCCATGGCGCCGAAGGTAGCCGCGCGCAGCCACCCTCCGCTGACGTCGGGATGGGTGTGCCCGACGTCATAGGTCGGGTCCTGGGGTGGGGTGTCGGGCTGGGACATGAGGCCCATCTAAGCGCGAACCGGGCGCGGTCGCACCGACGACTTACCGGCACAAGATCGAGACATTCCAGGTTGTTCCGTACCACGAGGACGGCAGGTTACCGTCGGGTTATGGCGCCTGACACGACGAACATTGCCGAGCATCTGCGCAACGCCCTCGATGGGCGCTGGCGCGACGTGAAGAACCGGATGCGCGCGACGATGAGCGAGGACCTCTTCCGCCCGCACTACACGCCCAACACGGTGATCGCCCGCACCAAGGTCGCCGAGCAAATGCGGATCATGGCCGCGTTCGGCGCGGCCGCCGACTCATTCCGTAAGGAGCACGGCGGTACCGGCGACGTCGGCGCGGCGGTCACGATGATCGAGATGCTGGCGATGTCGGATCTGTCGTTGATGGTGAAGGCCGGAGTGCAGTGGGGGCTGTTCGGCGGTGCCGTGGAAAACCTCGGCACCGAGCGCCACCACGAGGCCTACGTACCCAAGATCATCAGCCTCGAGTTGCGCGGCTGTTTCGCGATGACCGAAACCGGCCACGGCAGCGACGTGCAGTCACTGGAGACTACCGCCACCTACGATCCCGAGACCCAAGAGTTCATCATCGACTCCCCGACCCCGACGGCGCGCAAGGACTACATTGGCGGCGCCGCGGAAACCGCCACCATGGCCGCGGTTTTCGCCCAATTGATCACCAGCGAGGACGGCAAGCCGGTCAACCACGGCGTGCATTGCGTGTTGGTCCCGATCCGCGACGACGACGGAAACGACCTGCCCGGGGTGACGACGTCGGACTGCGAGTACAAGGGCGGCCTGCCCGGGGTCGACAACGGCCGCATCATGTTCGACCACGTCCGGGTGCCGCGGGAGAACCTGCTGAACAAGTATGGCGACGTCGCGCCCGACGGCACCTACAGCTCGCCGATCGACAACCCCAACCGCCGGTTCTTCACCATGTTGGGCACGCTGATCCGCGGCCGGGTCACCGTCGGCGGCAGTGCGGGTGGTGCCGCCCGGGTGGCACTGGACATCGCTACTCGATATGCCTTGCAGCGCAGGCAATTCAGCGCACCCGATGACGACCGGGAAGTGCTGATCATGGACTACCTGGTGCACCAGCGACGGCTGTTCCCGTTAATCGCCAAGTCGTACGCGCTGCAGTTCGCGCAGAACGAGCTGGTCGCCAAGTGTCACGATCTGCAGACGTCGGACTTCCCCGACGCCGAGGAACAGCGCGAGCTGGAATCGCGGGCGGCCGGGCTGAAAGCGGCGAACACCTGGCACGCGTCCAGGGCCATCCAGGAGGCCCGAGAGGCGTGCGGCGGCGCGGGATACATGGCGGAAAACCGGCTGATCGCGCTGCGGGCGGACACCGACGTGTTCACCACCTTCGAGGGCGACAACCACGTGCTGACCCAGTTGGTAGCCAAGGAGCTTCTCACCGCCTACGCCGACGACATCAAGAGCATGAGCCCGGTCGATTGGGTGCGGTTCGCGGCCAGCACGGTTGGCGAGCGGGTGATGAAACGCACTGCGGCCGAGGCGATTATGCAGCGAATCGTCGACGCTCGCCAGGACAGCGAGGAAGAGGGCAGCCTGTTCAACCGGGGCACGCAGGTGAACATGTTCGAAGAACGCGAGCAGTACCTGCTGTCCTCGGTCGCCCGACGGCTACAGAGCAAGTCCAAGGAGATGTCGGCGTTCGATGCGTTCAACGCGGTGCAGGACCACGTGCTGCACGCCGCCAGCGCCCACATCGACCGGATCGTGCTGGAGGCGTTCGTCGCCGGCATCGACGCGTGCGAAAACGAGGAAGCGCGTGAGCTTTTGGGCATCGTCTGCGACCTGTACGCGTTGACGGCGATCGAAGAGGACAAGGCCTGGTACATCGAACACGGGTACCTGTCCACCCAGCGCGCTAAGGCGGTGACCCGCGGGATCAACGACCGGTGCCGGGCGCTTCGCCCGCACGCCCAGACGTTGGTCGACGGCTTCGGCATTCCGGAGCCGCTGCGCTACGCCGAGATGCTGCATCCGGAGAACCTGCCCGACTGAGCCATCGCGACGGCTCGCCCGGCGCCCCGCGTACGTATCTGGCCCGCGATAACACGGTGGCAAAAGCGGGCGGGGTAACGCTATTGATGCGGAATCTTGCCGAGCGCCTGCAGCCTACCGTCCGGCCCGATCTGGAACTTAACCGTGCCGATTCCCTTGGGACAACAGGGTTCTTCGCGATCAACCTGCCAGCGGTATTCAACCGTGACCGTATCGTCGCCCGGGGGCAGCACGGTGATGTAGGGCTTGGGGTTTGGGGTCGGTGTGCCCAACGATCGGTTGTGGTCGAAGAACAGCAGCTGCTGAGGAGTGGACTCACTGGCGATCGTCGGGATGATCTGCACCCAGAACAACCGACACTTCTTGGTGTGCCCGCGGCCGATCTCGACCCAGCTCGACCCGGGAACCTGGACGGGAACCGCCGAAATCGCCTGCCGCACGGTGTCGGCGGTGGGGCCGTCGGACTCCTTGCAGTTATCGGCGTGTGACGCCGGCGGTGCCGCCGGTTTTCCACCGCAACCCGTGGCCAGCAAAAGCAGGAAAATCACACACTGACGGCGCACATTGTGAGCTTAGCGAAAACTGTGAAAGTGCCATTTGTTTGGTTCGAACCTGGTTGCTGGGGGTCAATTCCGAAGCGCGCGCCGGTAATCTGGGCTTGACCGTGGATCAGCGCTGACCTGCGGTTACTCGTTGGGGAGCGAGATTTTCCACAGACTTCACACTTTCATCTGGATCCGGTGAGAGGAAGCCGTAAAACGGCGGAAACATCGGGCGTCCGATGCCGAAACATCTTTGTCGCACCATTTAGCGCAGGAGATCTCGCGCGCTCGGAAGGAGGTACGTGGGCGTGGCTGCCGAGCACGGTAACGACACCGTGAACAGCATGTGCGCCTACTGCGGTGTGGGCTGCGGCATGGTGTTGCAGATCACAACCGACACCGAAAGCGACCGCCGTCATGTCGCGAAATGTATTGGTAACAAAAGCCACCCGGCCAACTTCGGCCGGCTGTGCACCAAGGGCACAACCACCGCCGACATGCTCGCCGCGCCGGGCCGACTGGATTCGGCCTATTGGCGCAGCGAGCGTGGCGCATCCTTGGCACAGATCGACCTCGATGCCGCGATCACGCGGTCGGCGAGGCAATTACGAGCCATCATCGACGAGCATGGTCCGGACGCCTTCGCCCTCTATGTGTCGGGACAGATGTCGCTGGAAGCGCAATACCTGGCGAACAAGCTGACCAAAGGGTTCATCCGCACCAATCAGATCGAGTCCAACTCGCGACTATGCATGGCCAGCGCGGGGTCTGGCTACAAGCTGTCGCTGGGCGCGGATGGACCGCCCGGCTCCTACCAGGACTTCGACCAGGCCGATGTCTTCCTCGTCATCGGCGCCAATATGGCCGACTGCCACCCGATCCTGTTCCTGCGCATGATGGACCGCGTCAAGGCCGGCGCCAAGCTCATTGTCGTCGACCCGCGCCGCACCGCGACCGCGGAAAAGGCCGACCTCTTCCTGCAGATCTCCTCGGGCACCGACCTCGCTCTGCTCAACGGGCTGCTGCAGCAGGTCGTTGAAAACGGCCATACCGACCCCGAATTCATCGCGGAATTCACCGAGGGCTGGGAGGAGATGCCGGACTTCCTCAAGCACTTCACCCCCGAGCGGGTCAGCAACCTCACCGGCATCCCGGCAGCCGACATCCGCACCGCGGCACGCTGGATCGGCGAAGCCGAAAACTTTATGACCTGCTGGACGATGGGCCTGAACCAGAGCACCCACGGCACCTGGAACACCAATGCGATCTGCAACCTGCACCTGGCGACCGGGGCCATCTGCAAACCGGGCAGCGGTCCGTTCTCCCTCACCGGGCAGCCCAACGCCATGGGCGGACGCGAAATGGGCTACATGGGGCCGGGTTTACCCGGTCAACGCGCAGTGACCTCACCCGCCGACCGCGAATTCGTCGAGGATCAGTGGGGCATCCCGCGCGGGTCGCTGCGCACCGAGGTCGGTACCGGTACGGTCGACATGTTCTCCCGAATGGCCAAGGGCGAGATCAAGGCGTGCTGGATCATCTGCACCAATCCCGTTGCCAGCGTTGCCAACCGAAAAACCGTATTGGCCGGCCTGGACCGTGCCGAGTTGGTGATCGCCCAGGACGCCTTCCTCGAGACGGAGACCAACGAATACGCTGACGTGTTGCTGCCCGCCGCCCTATGGACCGAGGCCGAGGGCGTGATGATCAACTCAGAACGCAACATGACGCTGTTCCAGCCGGCCGTAAGCGCGCCCGGCCAGGCAATGCCGGACTGGCAGATCATTGCCCGGATCGCTTGCGAGATGGGCTATTCCGAGTCGTTCACCTACTCCTCCGCCGAGGAAGTGTTCGAGGAAATCAAGCGGTTCTGGAACCCCAAGACGGGATACGACCTGCGCGGCGCGACGTATGACCGGCTGCGCCGGACCCCGCTGCAATGGCCATGCCCACCCGAGGGCGCCGACGACCGCAACCCCATCCGCTACCTGAACGACGGTGTGAGCCAAACGCAGTTGGTCCGTGCCGACGGCAGCGTGCCGCGGCTGGTGTTCCCCACCGCCAGTGGCCGCGCCGTGTTCTTCGCCCGGCCGCACCTATCGCCGGACGAGATGCCCGACGCCGACTACCCGTTCCTGCTCAACACCGGGCGGCTGCCGCACCAGTGGCACACGATGACCAAGACCGGCAAGGTCGCCAAACTCAACAAACTGAACCCGGGCCCGTTCGTGGAGATCCATCCCGACGACGCCGCACGGCTCGACGTCAGCGAGGGCGACAAGGTCGAAATCGCTTCCCGCCGTGGCCGGGCCGTGCTGCCTGCGGTGATCACCGACCGGGTACGACCGGGCAACTGTTTCGCCCCGTTCCACTGGAACGACGTGTTCGGCGAATACCTGTCAATCAACGCGGTCACTAACGACGCGGTGGATCCGGTGTCCCACCAACCGGAGTTCAAAGCGTGCGCGGTCACCGTGATGAAGGTCGCCGTCGCCACATCCGAGTCCGGCATCGAACCCGAACCGTCGGTCGCCGTCGACGCAGCGGAACCCGCAACTTCGGAGGTTACGGAGATCAGCGTGTCACAGGTTGACGCACTCGCCGAAATGCTCGGCGTGGCCAACGAACCGGCCCCACAACTCGGCCCGCTTGGTCGCAGCTACCTCGCCGGTGTGCTGGCCGGGTTGCGTTCGGAAGCGGGCCGACGCGCCGCCGGGGTGCCCACCCTGCCGCTGAACGCGCCGCTGGACGTCAACACCCGGCTGTGGGTCGACGGCCTGCTCGCGGGGATGTTCGCGCGCACCGACGCGCCCGCCGCCGTTCCCGCCGTCACATCGGCAGCATCGACGATCGAGACGGACCCGCCGAAAACACCAGCAGCCGAAGATGATTCGAATCGTGCTCCCATTGTGGTGTTGTGGGCCTCGCAGACCGGTAACGCCGAAGAACTGGCCGCCGCGATCGCGGCTCGGCTCGGCGAGGCCGCACTGCCGGTCAAATTGCACTGCATGGGTGACTTCCCAGTCGCCGATTTGCCCACCACCCGGGAACTACTGCTGATCACCAGCACCACCGGCGACGGTGAGGCACCCGACAACGGCGCCGCCCTGTGGCAGGCGCTGACCGGCGAGGGCGCGCCGCGGCTCGGCGGCATCCGCTACGCCCTTCTCGCCCTGGGCGATTCGAGCTACAACGACTTCTGTGGGTACGGGCGCAAGCTCGACGAACGGCTGGCCGAGCTGGGCGCGACCCGCATCACCCAACGCGTCGACTGCGAGCCCGACTACGAAGAGGCCGCCGCCGGCTGGACCGATGAGGTCATCAAATCGCTGACCCGCACGCCCAGCCGGGTCGGGCAGGGCACCGCAGTGCCGCCGGCGCCCGCCCAGGCCGCGCCCCGCCCGCAGGCCCATCCCGCGGCTCCGGTCTTCAGCAAGAAGCGCCCGCTCGTCACCGACATGATCCGCAATACCACCCTGAGCGGACCCAGCTCCGCAAAAGACGTGCGGCAAATCGTTTTCGATCTTCCCGAGGACGAGGTCAGCTACGAAGCCGGCGACGCGCTCGGCGTGTGGCCGCGCAACAGTGACCAGCTGGTCGACGAATGGCTAGCCGTTACCGGACTCGACGGGCAGACTCCGGTCGAGGTCGGTGAGCATGGTCTGATGTCGCTGCGCACGGCACTCACCGAGCGGATCGAGATCGCCCACATCAGCCGGGATGTGGTGCGTTTCGTGCAGGAACGCACCGGCGACCGAACACTGGCCAGGCTACTCCAACCGGAGAACAAGACCGAGCTGAACAATTGGACGTGGGGCCGCCAGTCGGTGGACCTGCTGGCGCGGCTGCCGGTTGCCGCGTCGGCTCACGAGTGGCTGCGGGTGCTCAAACGGCTGCAGCCGCGGCTGTATTCGATCTCGTCGAGCCCCAAAGAGTGTCCGGGCGAAGCCCACCTGACCGTCTCGCCGGTGCGCTACAACTTCCAGGGCGTCCCGCGCCGCGGCGTGTGTTCGACTTACCTGGCCGACCGCTCTCCCGGCGATCGCGTCGCCGTGTACCTGCAGCCGTCCAGCAACTTCCGGATCCCCAGCGACTCGCAGACGCCGATGATCATGATCGGCCCAGGGACCGGCATCGCTCCGTTCCGCGGCTTCCTGCAGGAGCGACGGGCACTCGGCCACACCGGGCCGAACTGGTTGTTCTTCGGCGAGCAGCACGCCGCGACCGACTTCTACTACCGGGAAGAGATCCAGGCGATGCACGCCGACGGCCTGCTCACCGAGATGGACCTGGCATTCTCCCGGGACCAAGCTCAGAAGGTTTACGTCCAGCACCTGATGCGCAAACGGGGGGCTCAGCTGTGGAGCTGGCTGCAGGACGGGGCACACCTGTACGTGTGCGGCACGGCCGACCCGATGGCCAAGGACGTCGATCGCGCGTTGTGTGAGATCGCGGCCGAGCACGGCAAGCTCGACCCGGACGGGGCGCGGGCCTACGTCCAGTCGTTGAGCGCCGACAAGCGTTACCACCGGGACGTCTACTAGCCACCCCTGCAGGCGTAATATTCCCGAAACATTGGACGCTCGCGGCTGAAACATCGCTATCGCACCATGTCCACAACGATTGGTGCGTACGCGATGAAAGGGTGTTCCCGTGGTTGACAGCGGCGTCTGCCCACAGTGTCGGCGGCCACGCGGTGCGACTGATGAGCACCGACTCGACGAAGCGGCGTCCGACAACGTCGACTGGGCCGGACTGCCCGTCAACCTGGATTTCACCTTCTCGCAGGTGCAACGGGACAAGGTCTACGCGCAACACCTGATGCGCAAGCGCGGTTCCCAACTGTTCCGAACCGCCAATGGCGGCCCCCTGTGCGCCTGCGAGCCGGCGGAAGTCACGCAGCTTGACCCGGAGGCCGGGCAAAGCCGCCTCGAGTGGATCAGCGACGACCGGCGCCACGCCGGCTAAACCCCTCGCAGCTACCCACGCTTCCCCGCCCGGCACGCCGGGTAATGTCGTCGCACGGCCGATACCGTTCGACGGCACTTGTCAACGCGAAACATTGGCGGTCCTGTCGGTACGACGCGAGTTTCTGCACAGCTAAGTACAGTCGGGCCCTGGCAACCAACGACGCCGTCCGGAGATGGGGCAAGCATGGTGGATGTACGGGTGATCGAGACTTCCGGGTTTTGAACGCACCCACCGCAGACGTCATCACGGCCCGAGCTGCACGCGCTGCTGACGTCGACCACTGCCCCACGCGTTGTCGACGTGCGTACCCCCGCCGAATTCGAAACATCGCATATTGCAGGGTCTCTCAATGTCCCTCTCGACGTTCCTCTCGACATGCTCGATCGGCACGGTTCCACCATCGCTGGTCACCTCGAGCGAGATGACTAAGGCCCAGACGTTGCTGAGCAACGCCGGACTGACGCGCAGCCGGGTGTTGGAAAGCGGGATCACCGACTGGGAGAGTCGGGGATTCCAGGTCGATCGCGGCGTGTAGCGCTGGGACCTCGAGCGGCAGGGACGTCTTGTCGCGGGAACGGTGGTGCTGTCCTCGATCCTGGGCAGCGTGGCCGTGCCGAGACTGAAATGGGTGGCCGCCGGCATTGGGGCGGGCCTGACCTACGCGGCCGCGTCCAACACCGGTGCGATGGCAACGATGCTTGCCAGACTGCCGTACAACCGCGGCCCGCCCCCGGACACCGAGACGATCCTGGCTCAACTCGGGTCGGACCGCCGCGACTAACACAGCATCTGCGCCCGTCAACCGCTCCTCGGGATGCGGTCCCCGAAATCAGCGCTACGGTGACCTCATGCGCGCAGTCAGCGGACCGATGTCGTCATGAGCCCCGGCCACACGCCCCGAATCCCACTCGCCATGTCCTCACCGAGCCTTAATCGTGGGGTCGGCTTCACCCGCGAAGAACGGCGGCGGCTCGGCCTGACCGGCAGATTGCCGTCGGCGGTCTTGACCCAAGAGCAGCAGGCCGACCGGGTTTGGCATCAATTGCAGAGCGTGGCAACTGATTTGGCCCGCAATCTGCTGCTCGAGCAGCTGCATTACCGCAACGAGCTGCTGTATTTCAAGGTGCTGGAAGACCATCTGCCCGAACTGATGCCTGTGGTCTACACGCCCACCGTTGGGGAGGCCATTCAACGCTTCTCCGACGAATACCGCGGCCAACGCGGGCTGTTTTTGAGCATCGACGAACCCGACGACGTCCAGATAGCGTTCGAAACCCTTGGCCTGGGCGCCGACGACGTCGACCTCATCGTGTGCACCGACGCCGAAGCGATCCTGGGCATCGGCGACTGGGGGGTGGGCGGTATCCAGATCGCGGTCGGCAAGCTCGCGCTCTATACCGCAGGCGCAGGCATCGACCCCCGCCGCTGCATCGCCGTGTCACTGGATGTCGGCACGGACAACGAGCAGCTGCTGCAAGACCCCTTCTATCTGGGCAACCGCCACGCCCGCCGCCGCGGCGAGGAGTACGACGACTTCATCAAGCGCTATATCGAGACGGCCCACCGCCTGTTCCCCCGAGCCATCCTGCATTTCGAGGACTTCGGCCCGATCAACGCGCGGAACATCCTGCGGACCTACGGCGACGACTACTGCATCTTCAACGACGACATCCAGGGCACCGGCGCGGTGGTGGTTGCCGCGGTGTACGGCGGCTGCCACGTCACCGGCTTACCGCTGCGCGACCAAACGGTGGTCGTGTTCGGTGCCGGGACCGCCGGGATCGGGGTCGCCGATCAAATCCGGGACGCGATGGTCGCCGACGGCGCCACCGTTGAGCAGGCCAGGTCGCAGATCTGGCCGATCGACCGCCAGGGCCTGCTCTTCGACGACATGGACGACCTTCGCGCTTTCCAAGTTCCGTATGCGAAGAACCGCCGTCAACTCGGGGTGGCCGACGGCGACCGGGTCGGGCTCGTCGATGCGATCCAGCTCGCGTCGCCGACCGTGCTGCTGGGCTCCTCGACGGTGTCCGGCGCGTTCACCCGCGAGGTCGTCGAGGCAATGACCGCATCGTGCGAACAGCCGATGATTTTTCCGCTTTCCAACCCGACCTCACGCATGGAGGCGATGCCGGCCGACCTGGTGCAGTGGTCGGCGGGCAAGGCACTGGTCACCACCGGTACCCCGGTACCACCGGTCGAATACGACGGGATCACCTATACGATCGGCCAGGCCAACAATGTGCTGGTCTTCCCCGGGATCGGGCTGGGCATCATCGTCGCCGGCGCTACCAGAGTAACTCCCGGGATGTTGCAGGCGGCCGCGAAAGCGCTTGTGCGACAAGCAACTCCGAAGAACCCCGGGGACTCGCTGTTGCCGGATGTGCAGAAGCTGCGGGCGGTCTCCACGGCGGTCGCCGAGGCCGTCTACCACGCGGCTGTCGAAGACGGGGTGGCCACCACACACCACGACAACGTCGCACAGGCGGTGTCTGACACGATGTGGGCGCCGGTCTACGACTGATCCGCTACCGGGTGGGCGGGGCGGGCTGGCCGTAGACGGCCACCACTACGGTGCGGTCCAAGCTGTTGTTCGACCACACCCCGATGTTGGTGTTCGCGCAATCACGAATGATGGCCATGGCCGCCGGGTCGTAGTACCACTGGTTGACCAGCTCCAGGCTGCTGATCGCGATCGCGGGGTTGATCGCCACCGTCTCGGCGGCCGTGCCCCGGAAGCCGGCCGCATTGGCGCGGTTCTGCGGGGTTGATCCGTCGGACCCGACGTCGCCGTTGATGTTTCGGTTGTTGATCATGTCTTCCGCGTGCCATTCGGCGGCCAGCGTCAGCGCATTGTTGCGGATGACGTCATTCGTGCAGCCGGCCTGGTGCTGGAGTGTGTAGACGGCGGAAACGACGGCACTGTTGAGTCGCTTGTTGTCGGCGCGCGCGACCGGGGCCGCGACCGCGGCCACCGCCAACAGCGAGGCGACGACGCCCAGCACCGGCAGGCCGCGGCGTAGCGTCATCCGGCCTGTCCGGCTCACACCGGGTCGAAGCGGGAAACCAGCCATCGGCCATTGACCTTGTCCAGCGTCACCTTGATGACGGGTTGGGTATCGGTGGGTGCGCCATCGCCGATCGTCACCGTCTGGTTGACGAACAACAGTGCCACCGCATGGCCGGAAGTCACCGAAACAGAGGATGCCGCGGTGACTTTGGCGACCGAGGAGATCTGCTTTTCTTTCGCGCCGGGGATCACCACCTCGTGGATCAGCGCGGTGTAGGCGTCCTTGAACTCGCCCGTCAGCCGGTCCCGGGCCGCGCCGAGTTCCTTGTCGGCCGAGTTCGCGTGGTAGGACAGCAGTGCCACGGTGTCGTCGGAGGCCGCGCGGACGGATTCGCTGCGGGCCAACGTCAGCTCGTCAGCCGAGCCGAGCACCCAGCGAAAATAACCCGCCCCCAGCGCCACCAGCAAAGCCAACGCCGGCAACACGCCGTAGCCGAACACTCGCGACCACGGGATGCGGCGCCGTTCCCGCGTCGTTTGCGGCACAGTGGATTCCGTCGCTTGCGCAGAATCTGTTGCCTGGGCAACCTCCTCGTCGGGTGCCTCGGCGTCGATGTTGTCCTCGAGTGTCGTCATGGCACGAACACCACGTTCGACACCTTGGCGTCCGCACCGACGGCGCGGACCTCGATGCGCATCCGCCATTCCCGTTGTGGTTCTTCCCCGCCCGCGGTCTGCGACTTCACCGCCACCGCGACCAGAACTTGCGCCGAGTCGCCCTGCTGCGACTCCAAGCCGGCATCGGTGACCGTGCCCTCCGACTTCGACTGCGCCGCCTTGACCACCTCGATGAACGGCTTGGCCCGCTGTTCAAAGTCCTCCCGGAACGACCCGGTGGCCAGATCGATGATCCGCTGCACATCGGCGTCCACCTCGGTGTATTTGATCGTAGTGAGGTTCACCGCGCCCTGCCGGGCAACCGACACGAACTGGTCTCGCTGGGCCTGGGCTCGATGAGCCTGGTAGGCCGAATACCCGAGCCAGCCGGCCAGTCCGGTCACCCCCGCCAGGATCAAGGCGCCGGTGACCAATGCCGATCCTGCGCGAGTGAGCCGCCGGGAGGTGAGTCGCCGCCGCAGCCGGGCGACGCGGCCACCCGTCTCGGTGGTCTGGGTGGTCTCGGTAATCTCGTCGAACGCTGTGGCGGCATCGTCTTCGACGTCCGCAGCCGGTGCCGCACCGAGCTTTTCGTCGATCTCGGGGTTGTCGGGTTTGTCGCCCATGTCTCTCCTTCGTTCCTACGCGTTCCTACGCCGGCGGCACTAGCAGCGACTGCCAGTTTTTGGCACCCGGATGCGCCAAGTCGGACTGGGTGTAGCGCTTCCCGTCGGGACCGATGTAGTCGCCGGTGGCCGGGTCATAGGTGGTCACCGAAAGCGGCGGGGTGGCCGGCGCGGTGCCCCGCGGGGGTGGCAGCCGGGGATCCTGTCCCGGCGGATACATCGGGACGCCTTGCCCGGAGGTGGTGGCGTTGGGGTCGCCCTTCCAGTTGTAGCCCTCGTTGAGCGGCACATACTCCTCGTCGCTTTCGCACAGCTCGACGGTGGGTGCCCGCTTCCACGGCTTGGTCTCACACGGAATGTTGCGCACGCCACGGACATTGAACTCGGAGTCCTGCGGTACCCGGCAAAACAAATCCGCGGCGGGACGATCGGGCGCGTCGACGCTGGCCGGTGACCGGCGTTGCTGCGGGGGCAGGTACCCCGTGGTACACGGCGGCGGCAGATTGAGGTTGAGGTTGAAGTCCAATTGCGCCCCCCGGTACTCCTGTTTGGTGTTCGAGCTCGGCACGATGATCGCCGCCATGGCCGCGATGCCCTGCGGAAGCAACACCAGCAGCTGTTCGATGTCGTGGCGATAGACCACCGCGATATCGCCCAGGCTCACCAGGTTGGCGAACAACACCGGCAGGGCCGGTGCCACCCGGTCGAGCAGTGCGCGACCTTCCTCGATGCCGGAAGTACCCTGCCGCAACAGGTCTCGCACCGCCGCGTCCTGGGCCTTCAACTGCGCCATCAACGCCGATGTCCGATTCGCCCAGGTGCCGATCGCGTCGGCCGTCTGCACCTGGGAATTCAACACGGCCGGGGACTGGTCGATCAGCGCCGCCAGCGGATCGATGCTCTGGCCGCCGGCGACGGCCAGCGCGGCCGACCCGTCGACGATGCGGGAGAGTTCGGGACCAAGCCCGCCCACCGCCCGGTTGGTCTCATCGATCACCGTATGTAAGTTGTCGCGCGGAATCGCCTGTAGCGCACGGTTTGTCATGTCGAGCAACCGCCCGATATCCACCGGCACGTCCACCCGGCCGGCCGGAATGACATCACCGCTCTGCAGCGGCCGGGACTGCTCGCCTTCTTTGCCCTGCTGCGGAGTCAGGTCGATGTATTGCTCCCCGACCGCCGAGCGGCTGTGCACCGAGGCGGCAACATTGGACGGGACCATGACTGCGGACCGCATGGCGAGCACGGCGCGCACCCCGACGGCGGTGACGTCGACCGACTTGACCTGACCCACGTCGGTGCCGCGGTAGGTCACGACTGAGGTCGGGTACAGCCCACCGGACTGTGGCAGATCGACGGTGACGTTGTACTCCCCGATTCCGAATAGCGTCGCGGGCAGCTTCATGAAGTTGAAAGCCATTGCGCCACAGGACACCACGGTGACCAAAGACAAGATTGCCAGCTGGACCCAGGTACGGCGATTGAGGCGCAACATCAGTACCCCCCGAAGTGATAGGGGTAAGTCAGTGGGTTACCGCCGGTGACCGGGCTGGGCTGCATGCCGATGGTGCGTCCCCAATACATTTCGAGTTTGGTGAGGTTCCCTTCCCACCGGGAACCGGTGAAGATCCCCTGGTCGATGCGGCTCAACGTCAAATCGACCACCAGGGTCAGGTTGGCGTAGTCACCGCGGAACCAGTTGCGCACCGTGGACGTCGGCCAGGGATAGGTCGCCAAGCCGTCCAGCCCCTTGGTGAGCGACGGGCCGGCGTCGGCCAGCGACCTCAGCACCGGCGCGATGTTGCGCAGATTGTTGACCAAGGATTCCCGGCTCTGGTGGACCGTGTCGGCCGCGATTGCGCTGAACTTGCCGACCTGGTCGATGGTCTCGGCGATGTTGGCGCGCTCGGCCGCCAACACCGACAGCGCCTTGGGCACCGTCGTCAACGCCTTATCGACCACCGCGTCCTTGCCGGCCACCTGTCCCACTAGCGCATTGAGATTCTCCGCGGCAGCGATGATGTCGTCGGTCTGGTCGTTGGTTTTCGCGATGAACACGTCGAGCTGATTCAACAGGCTGCGCATGTCGTTCTCTCGGCCCGCAAACGCTTTGGCGACGGCCTGGTTGATTTCCTGCAGCTGCCCGATGCCCCCGCCATTGAGCAGGATCGACACTGACGCCAGCGTCTGCTCGGTGCTCGGGTACAGGCTCGCGTGGCTCAACGGAATAACCGAGCCGTTGCCGAGTTGGCCGACCCCCGGCTCATCCTTGGGTGGGCTCAGTTCGATGTGCATCGAACCGAGCAGGCTGGTCTGGCCCAGCTTGGCGGTCGAATTCGCCGGCAGGTGAACATCGCCGTTGATCCGCATGGTCACCAGCGCGTGCCAGTCCTGCAGCTCGATCTTGGTGACGTTGCCGACGGTGACGTCGTCGACCCGGACCCGGGTGTTCTGCTGGATGGTCACGACGTCGGGCATCTGCGCCTCAATCGTGTACGAGCCCGGTCCCCCGCCGGATGTCCCGGGCAGGACGAACGAGTTCAGACCGCGCCAGCCACACCCGGAAAGGGCGGCGACACAGACGACTCCGAGGACCACGGCTATCGCGCGTCTCACGACGGTGGCCCCGTCGGCAGCATCAGGTTTTGCAGCACCTGCATCGAGGTCATCCCGGCGCTGGGCGCCGGTGGTCCCGGCGCCTCGGCCAGGGCCGGCGCGTCGGCCGGTGGCGGACCCGGCAACGGCGCGCCGGCCGGCGGCGGGGTGGCGTCGGGCGGTGGCAAAGCGGCGTCGGGCGGCGTATAGCCGGGTCGCAGCCAGTCCTGACTGTAGGTGATCTCGCTCGGCCGGGCCTGTGTCCCGACGAAGGGGTTGATGCCCGCCGGTATGTAGTTGTAGACGCGGTTCTTGATGATCGGGTTGATGTACTGCAGGCACAGCTTCGAAACGCGGGCCAGTCGCGCCCGCGACGCCGCTTCGATTGAGCTGCAAATGAATTGCGGGATGTCCGCGAAATTGTTCAACGCCAGAATGCCCGTCATCGCGCTCTGCGCGGGCTGGTAGATGTTCAGAAAGTTCTGGAACACCGTGGGTGCGACGTGCAGGATCTGCTTGATGTCGTTGCGGCTGTCGTCCAGCGCGGTGGTGATCGATCCGAGCCGGTCGAAGGTGACGCCGATCGACTCGCGGTTCTCGGCCAGAAAGTCCCGGACGTCGCTCAGCGCCGTGTCGAGCGCCCGCACCGCGTTGCCGACTTCGTTGGGACTGTTGGTCAGCACCGTCGTCACGCTGGCCAGGTTCTGGTTGAACGCGGCCAGCAGGTCACTGCTGGAATACAGCGCCGACACCAGCAGCTGTAGATTGCGCACCGTGCCGAAGATGTCGTCGGCGTGATCACCGAGCGCCGAGATCGCTTGGGAGAGCTTGATGACGGTGTCGCGCGCGGTGTCGCCCTGGCCGCGCAGATTGTCCGCGGCCGAGTTGACGAACTCGCCGACGGAGTTCACCCCGCCCGGACTGGTGGGTTGCAACGCGTCGGTCAGCTTTTCCAGCTGGCGCCGGAAGTCGTCCCATTCCACCGGAACCGCGGTGCGATTCAGCGGAATCGACGCGCCCGCACTCAACTTGGGCCCGCCGGAGTACGCGGGGACGAGCGCAATCGCGCGCGAGGTCACCAGCGACGGCGACAGGATCGCGGCGCGGGCGTCGGCGGGGATCGGGTACTGCTTGTCGACGGAGAACGTCACCTTGGAGCTGCTGGGCTGCGGCTCGATCCTATCCACGACGCCGACGGCGACGCCGAGGATCCGAATTTCGTCGCCGACGAACAGGCCGTTGGTCTCGGTGAAATATGCCGCATAGGTGTTCTTTTCGACGTCTTTCCAGAGCTTGGTGGCGACCAGGAACGATGCCACCGCCAAGGTCAGCACCAGGCTGATCGCGGTTGCTTTGCGCAGGGCGTTTCGGCTGAGGTTCATGGCGAATCGAAATCGTGCGGCGAGGGCGGCGGGATGGTCCGCACCGGTGGCGTCGACGGCGGCGGTGAGGGCGGCTGGGACCACAGCGGGACGGGCGCATTCTCCGGCGGCACGGGTGGCGTCCCGGTCGGCGGGTCCACCGCCTCCGACGGCAATTTTTGGTCCGGATCCAGGAATCGGTCGTACATGTCGGCGTCGAGGACCGGTCCGCCGATCTGCCCCGGCACCAGGTTCGCCACATACGCCTTGAAAAACGGCCCGGAGCCCAAGCATTCGCCGAACGACATCGCATACCGCTTGAACTTGGGCAACGTCTTCTGAATGTCTTCCTTGCGGTTGTCCAAGATCTCCAGCACACCGTTGAGCTTGTCCAGGGCCGGCTTGAGTTGGGTTCTGTTCTCGGCGACCAGCCCGGAAATCTGATGCGACACCGCGGCGACGTTATTCATCAGCGCGTCCAGCGAATCCCGTTCGTCGAGCAGTGCGGCCAGCAGCGCGTTGGAGTTCGCCACCAGGCCGGCGATCTGCTGGCTGCGTTTACCCAGCACCGCCGAGACCGTGTTGGCATTGCCGAGCAGGCTCCTCAGTTGCGCGTCACGCTTGTTCAGCGTGTCGGAAAAGCGGGCCACGCCCTCCAGGGCTGGTCTGAGATTCGGTGGCGTCTCCTTGAACGTCTCGGCCAACGTGGATAGGGCCGAGGACAATTGAGCGGTGTCCAGACCGCTGATCGTGGTCGTCAGGTCGCCCAGCGCGTCGGGCAGATCAAAGGGCGAGTGGGTACGCGTCAACGGAATCGTGCCGGACAGCTTTCCCTCGCCGCGTGGGGTGAGCTCGAGCATCTTGGCGCCCAGGATTGTCTCGGTTTTGATCGCCGCCTCGGTGCGGTCGCCCAGCTCGATGCCTTGACGGACGGTGAAGTCGACCCGCACCTTGTTGCCCTCCAACCGGATTTGCGAGACCCTGCCGACCCCCATGCCCGAAACCCGTACCGTGTTACCCGTTTTGATGCCGCCGGCCTCGGAGAAATATGCAGCATAATCGTCGGTGTTCTTGACGAACGGCAGCCGGTCATATTGGAAGGCGACGATCGTCACGCACGTCAGGATCACCGTGCCCATCACCCCCAGCAGGAAAGGGCTGCGACGGCCGAGTGGTCCGATCGTGGGCAGCTTCAGTGTCATTGGGGTGTGCACCGTCCGCTGGATTGCCCGAGGAGTTTGACGAAGATCGGGTTGCCCCCTTTTCCGTTCAACTTGAGCAGTACTTCGCAGAAGTAGAAGCCGAAGTAGTCACCGTTGAGGCCCTGGCGGGCAAGTACCTGGTAGGTGTCGGGCAGGTCTTTGAGCAATTTGTCCACGTAGTCGCGGTCGGCGAGCACCTGCCCGGACATCCGATCGGTCTCATGCACCACGTCCTTGATCGGCTGGCGGGCTTGCACCAGCAGATCGGTGATCGAACCGGCCGCCGCATTGACATAGGCGAGGCCGGTGGAGATGTCGTCCTTGCGCTGCGCCAGGCCCTCCACCAGTTGGGCGAGTTTATCCACGCCATCAGAGAATTCGTGGTCGCGCGCGGCGAAGGTGTGCAGCACCGTGTTCAGATTGGTGATCAGCTCGCCGATCAATTCGCTGCGCCCGGCCAGCGTCGAGGTCAGCACCGACGTCTGCGACAACACGGAGGCCAGCGTGCCGCCCTGGCCCTGGAAGATGCGCAGCAGCTGACCCGACAGGGCGTTGACTTGATCGGGATCCAGCGCGCGAAACAGCGGACGGAAACCTCCGATGAGGGCGTCGATGTCGAGGGCGGGCGAGGTGCGAGCCAGCGGGATCGTCGCCCCCGCCGGCAGCCGACGCGGCGGACCGGGAGCCTCGTCAAGGGCCAGGTAGCGGTCGCCGATCAGGTTTTCGTACCGGACGACGGCCTTGGTGCCCTCGGTCAGCCGTATGTCCTTGTCGATGGCGAAACCGACGGTGACCGTGCCGTCGTGATGCAGGCTGAGGTCACCGACTTTCCCGACCTCCACCCCGGCGATGCGAACAAAATTGCCCGATTTCAGGCCGGAGATGTTGGTGAAGACCGCTTGATAGCCGGTGCGATCCGCGAAGCGCAGCTGGCCGAACACCGCGACCAACGTGAAGGTGAAGACGAGGCACACCACTGTGAACAGCGCGACGCGCGCAATGATGCTGGACAGTTTCCTTCTCATGGCGGCGGCTGCCCCCCGCGCCAGAAGTACCGTGGCGGCTCGGGAGGGTTCTTGGTCGTCGGAAACCAATTGGCCCACCATGGATTACCCACCCACGGGCTGGTCCGGATCTCATCGGGAGCCGCACCCCAACCGGTGTCGGTAACCAGGGCCCGCACCGGGAAGTTCGCGCTCGGGTCGGGCAGCGAGCCGCAGCTCGGCTTGCCGCCGGGGCCGCCGGTGGCGTTGGTCTTCGGTAGATGCCTGGGGTACCGATACGGGTCATCGCCGAACAACAGTGCGGCATCCAGGATTACCGAATATCCGTTGCCGCCCAGCGCGTCTCGGCCGCCGTGGTCGACATACCATTGCGCACCCTGGAATAGGCAGGTGTAGGTCGGCGAATACTTGTTGAGCAACGTCATGGTCGGATCGAGCAGGCTCATCGCGCGCACGATGTTGGGTTCGGTTCTGCCGATGACGTTGATACCGGTCTGGCTGAAGCCGATCGCGGACAGCAGCAAGGCGTCCAGCGACCGCTGGTTTTCCGCGAGGGTGGCGCTAGTGGTCGTCGCCGATTCGAGGGCCGACAAAATGTCTTGTGCTGCATCGGAGTAGATCTGCGTGGTCTTGCCGAATAGCCGCCAGTCCCGGTGGATCGTATCCATCCGGGGGTTGACGGTGAGCAACAGGTTGTTGGCATCGGTGATCGCCTGCCCGAGCCGATCACCTTTGCCGCGCACCGATTGCGCGAACGCCGACAGGATCGAATTCAGTTTGGCCGGATCGAGGGCCTGCACCACCGACTGCAGGTTCTCGAACACGGTGTTGACCTCGACGGTGACATTGCGCGAATGCAACACCGCGCCGGGCCGCAACGGAGTGGAGCTGGCCTGGTCGGGCACGATCAGATCGACGTATTTGGAACCGAAAGCGGTGGTCGACTTGATCTCGGCTTCGAGGTTGCTGGGCAGGTACTTGAACGGGCCCGGGTCCATATTCAGTTGCAGCTTGGCAGCCTTCACGTCGGTACCGATCGCCGCGACGGTGCCCACCGGCACCCCGCGCAACTTCACCTTGGCGCCGGGCTCCATGACCAATCCGGCCCGGTCCGATACCAACGTCAGCGGGATGAAGTCCCGGAACTTGCCGGAAAACGACGCCGCGGTCAGCGCGATCAACGCCCCGACCACGATGAACAATGTCGGCGCCCACCAGATCGGGTCAATCCTGCTGCTGCGGACTCTGTTTGGCCGTGCGGGTCCGCCTTCCCGGTGATCGCTCATGGGCTACCCGGACAGGTTGAAGTTGCCGGACTGGCCGTACACGGACAGCGAAATCATTAGGCACACAAAGGCAGTCACAATCATCGACGAACGGACCGAACGACCGACGGCCTCCCCGACACCGGCCGGGCCACCCGTCGCGGTAAAGCCGTAATAGGTGTGCACCACCATCACCCCCGTCGCCATCGTCAGCGCCGACAGGAACGACCAGAGTAAGTCGTTGGGACGCAGGAAGGTGGAAAAGTAGTGCTCGTACACCCCGCGCGACTGGCCGTAGGCGTAGATGGTGAGAAACTTGGCCGCGACGAACGACATCAACACCGCGACGGCGTAGAGCGGGATGACGACCAGGATGCCGGCGATGATCCGGGTGGACGCCAAATAGGTGATCGACCGGATGCCCATCACTTCCAGGGCGTCGATCTCCTCGTTGATCCGCATCGCGCCCAGCTGCGCCGTCGCCCCGGCACCGATCGTGGCCGCCAGCGCCAACCCCGCGGTGCACGGTGCGATCATCCGGACGTTCAGGAATGCCGACAGGAACCCCGTCAGCGCCTCCACCCCGATGTTGGACAGCGTGTCATACCCCTGCACCGCGACGAGCGCCCCGGTGGTCAGCGTCAGAAATCCGATGATGCCGACGGTGCCGCCGATTACCGCGAGCGCGCCGGTGCCCATGCCCATTTCGGCGATCAGCCGCAGCAGTTCGTTCGGGTACCGGCGAACCGCATCCACGGTGGCAGCCAACGACTTTCCGTAGAACTCGGTCTGCTCACCCAACTTGCGGGTGGACGCCACCAGCCTCGGGCCCAACGTGTCCAACCATGATGGACCGCGTGCGAGATCGGTCATTTGGCAGTCACTTTCACTCCGAGCGCGGTAGTCACGATGTTGATGAAGAATAGGGCCATGAATGAGAACACGACGGTCTCGTTCACCGCGTTGCCGACGCCGGTGGGGCCGCCGCCCACCGACAAACCCTTGTAACAAGCGATTAAGCCGGCGGAGAGCCCGAACAGTGTCGCCTTAATCAGCGAGATCACAACCTGCGGAAGGCCGGTGACAAGGGTCATGCCGGCAATGAACGCACCGGGCGTGACGTGTTGCACGAAGACCACGAAGACGTAACTTCCGGTGAGGCCGGTGACCGCAACCACCGAGTACAACAGGACCGCAACGAACGTGGCGGCGATGATGCGTGGAACCACCAGTGCCTGAACCGGGTTGACCCCGATGACCTTCATCGCGTCGATTTCCTCCCGGATGGTCCGCGCGCCCAGATCGGCGCACATCGCGGTCGACCCGGCGCCCGAGACGACCATCGCGGTGACCACCGGCCCGACCTGGGTCACCGATGCCAGCCCGGCGCCCGCGCCGGACAGGTCCCCGGCGCCGATCTCGACCAACAAGATGTTCAGCACGAACACGATCAACACGGTGTACGGGATCGACAGCATGATCGTCGGGAAGATCGAGACCCGCGCGACGAACCAGATCTGCTCGAGGATTTCGCGCCACGCCCATGGCCGACGCAGGGTCGTCACCACGGCTTCGGCGCTGAGCAGGAAGAACTCGCCCAGCGCATTCATCGGCCTGGCGACAGCGGACCCGTTCATAGAACCTGGCCAGACGAACGGCGACCCATTCGGCGCATGCGGTCCCCCAATTTCGTAAAGATCTTTACGCGTATGTAACTAAGCCGGCTCGAAAGGTCAGCGTTGTTTACCTGTGGACCGCGCCCGTCCGGGCGTATGCATAGAACATCGCCGCAATTTATGGGCAAACCGATGCCCGGCGTGAGGGTTGCAATCAACCAGAAAGTAATGGAGTGGGGTATTTGACGGTGCGGCCCCATGGCGGCGCCGGCTACGGCGCCCCCGACTTGCGTTGACCTGCACCGAAGTCAACACCAGCCGCGACGCGTTGCGTTATGCGGACACCGTGTCGACACCGGGGACGGCTTGGGGAGGCGGCCGCGACGCCGCCTGGGCCGCCCCCCGAGCTAACGTCGCCGACACCTCATTGTGCACAACTAGAGCGGCTCAAAGAGCACCGAAATGGCGGCGGTTGAACAATTCGATAACGCACATCCGACGTTCGCACCGTGGGCCGCCGGGCAGAGATCCACGGGTCGGCGAATTCTTTCCGTCCCATGACCCGAGCGCCCGCGTCACCGCCCCGTTCGGCTATTGCCGTCGAATGTCCCAGGTCGCAGCAGACGCAGCCGGGACAACCATTGCGCTCAGGGGTGAGCGTAAGCCCTTGGCCGCGTGGACCTTTCAAACGTCAACCGACGTTGGCGCCACCCTCGGCGATCCGGCGCACCGCCTGGAGGAACACGTCGATCTCCTCGAATGTGTTGTAGAAGGCGAACGACGGACGGACGGTGGCCTCCAGCCCGTAGCGACGCAAAATCGGTTGGGCGCAGTGATGTCCGGCCCGAACCGCGATGCCTTCGGAGTTGAGCGCCTTACCCACCTCGAGCGGCTCGTGGCCGGCCAGCACGAAGGACAGCACGCTGGCTTTCTCCGCCGCGGTGCCGACCAGGCGGACGCCGGGGATGTCGGCCAGCCTCGGGGTCGCGTACTCCAGCAGCGCGTGTTCGTAGGCCGCGATGCGCTCGATGCCGACCCGCTCGACGTAGCGCAGCGCCTCCCCCAGCCCGACGGCGTCGGCGATGTTGCCGGTGCCGGCCTCGAACTTGTTGGGCAGCCCTTGGTACAGCGAACGTTCCAGGGTGACGTCGGCGATCATGTTGCCGCCGCCCTGCCATGGCGGCGTCTCCGCGAGCGCGTCCTCGCGCCCGTACAGCACGCCGATCCCGGTGGGGCCGTAGATCTTGTGCCCGGAGAACACGAAGAAGTCGACGCCGAGTTCGCCGACGTCGATGGGCATATGCGGAATCGATTGCGCGCCGTCGATCAATACCCGGGCGCCGTAACGGTGGCCGAGCTCGACGATCTTGTCGACTGGAGTAACGGTGCCCAGCGCATTCGAAACCTGGGTCGCGGCCACCAGCTTCGTCTTCGGACCCAGCAGATCCTCGAACTCCGAGAGCAACAAATTGCCGGCCTCGTCGACC
Source organism: Mycobacterium simiae (assembly GCF_010727605.1). Lineage (NCBI taxonomy): Bacteria > Bacillati > Actinomycetota > Actinomycetes > Mycobacteriales > Mycobacteriaceae > Mycobacterium > Mycobacterium simiae. The sequence continues at coordinate 4,591,185 of NZ_AP022568.1, read as the reverse complement.
GGCGCGACTTTCAGGATTGCTCCGGTTTTCTGCGAAAGCAGTTGCCACGGAACGATATTGGCGTGGTGCTCGAGATGGGTGATGACGATCTCATCACCCGGCCCCAAATGCTTGCCACCCCACGCATAGGCCACCAGGTTGATCGCTTCGGTGGTCCCCCGCACGAAGATGTTCTGCTCGGCCTTGGGTGCACCGATAAACCGCCGCACGGTCTCGCGCGCCTCTTCGTAGGCGTCGGTCGACCGCGCCGCCAATTCGTGTGCCGCCCGGTGAATATTGGAATTCTCGTGCGCGTAGAAATACGCCAACCGGTCGATGACCACCTGCGGCTTTTGTGTGGTCGCGGCGTTGTCGAACCAGATCAGCGGCTTGCCGTGGATGGTCTCCGCCAGGATCGGAAAGTCCGCTCGCACGGCGTTGACGTCGAAGATCTCGTGCGTCCGGTCTCCAGCGCGCAACCGCGGTACCGGGTCGGCCTTCGGCAACCCCTGCGCCGGGGGCGCCGTCGAAGACGACGGCAGGAAGCCGTAGTCGTAGCCGTCGCCGGCCGGTGGTGCGCTCAGCACCGACGCCGCGGCGGGTATCGCGTCCGACCAACCGAGGTCACCGACGGCCGGGGCGTCGGCCGGCCATTCCATCCCGGAATCCGGCCATTCCGTCCCGGAATAAGGTGACGACCCGCGCGGCGCCACCGCGGCGCTCGGCGTCCCGATCGTCGTCGGCCCGGCCAGCACACCCGGCTGGGTCGAGACGATGCCTTCGGTCGGCACCGCGAACGCACTGAGGTCGGCGACGCCCGGCGGCAGGTAGGGATCCGCCGCGCCGCCGGTCGTCCAGGCGGTCGAGGGCCCGGCCGTCGTGTCCGGAACATTGCCCCGCGGCGCGACGGGCACCGCCTGCGGCGGACCGTCGGGCTCCGGGGATGTCGGTGCGGGCACGTAGATGTCGGTGAAGCCGATGGGCGGCACCGTCGCCGGGAACGGATCCGCGGCCCCGGTCGCGGCCCGTCCCGCCGAGGCCGCCGCCGTGGTATCCGGGACGGTGCCACGCGGGGCGACCGGCGCCGTCTGCGGTGGACTGTCCGGACCGGGCCGGATACTCGCCGCGTACAGCTGACTGGCCAACACCGCAAGCTCGGCGGCGCTGATGGGTAGGTCGCTTTCGGCGTCTACCGAGCGGTACTCACTTGTACTCATGGAACTGGTCCACAGCCACATCGTCGAGGACGGCGAGCGCATCGTCGGTGAGGACGGCCAAGGACGTGTACAAGGTGACCAGGTAGCGGGCGACCGCCGACTGGTTGATTCCGGTGAACCGCACCGACAGGCCCGGCGCCTGCTCACCGACCAGGCCCGGCTGGAACAGGCCGACGACGCCTTGGCGCTCCTCGCCGGTGCGCACCAGGATGAACTTGGTCTTGCCGTCCTCGACGGGCACCTTGTCCGACGGGATGATCGGAATGCCGCGCCAGGTGATGAACTGCGCGCCGAACAGGCTGACCACGACCGGCGGCACCCCGCGGTAGGTGGCCTCCCGGCCGAACGCGGCGACGCCCTGGGGATGGGTCAAAAAGAAGCTTGGCGTCTTCCACACCCGGGTGATCAACGCGTCCAGGTCGTCGGGGGTAGGAGCACCACCGAGCGTCTGGATGGTCTGCTCGGGGATGGCCTGCGCCAGCAACCCGTATTCGGGGCTGTTGATCAGCTCGAACTCCTGGCGCTCCTTGATCGTCTCGATGGTCAGGCGCAGCTGCTGGGCGATCTGGTCGTGCGGGCTGGAGTACAGGTCGGAGACGCGGGTGCTGACGTCAAGCAGCGTCGAGATGGTGCGCAGCGTGTATTCGCGCGGGCTGGTCTCGTAATCGACGAAGGTCTCCGCCAGCGGCGCGTCCAGGGCCGCGCCCTCCTGGGCCGTCACGGCGACCTGTTCGGGGTTGACGACACGGTTCACCCGGTAGATACCGGCCTCGACCGGCACCCAGCTCAGCAGGTGCAGCAGCCAGCGGGGGGTGATTGTCGAGAGCTGCGGAACGGTCTTGGTGGCATTCGCAAGCTGGCGGGCACCGAGATCTCCGAGTGCCTGGGACTCATTTTGAGCCCCCGAGCTGGCTGACGTCATCTTGATCCTTCCGTCGTGGAATAGCGGGGCGAATGTGCATCCGGGAGCAAAGGAGCTGTCTACCGAGGGGGCCGTGCCGCGTCACGGCAAGTGTAAGACTCAGCGGGATTTTATCTCTTGGTGGCGAACGTTGTCAGTCGAAGAAGTCCACCGAGAATCTTGCCCTATAGTGGTCGCATGCACCACGTCGCACAGCTGCGCCTAATCCCTTCGCGCTGCCTTGCCGTGGACTGTTGTCGCTGTTGTTGATTCCTGACGGCCGAATTCTGACGTTCTAATCGTCGCGCTTTTTTCTCGCTTGCGGGCCCGCGTCCGCCCGTGTCGAGGCGCGCCCAGCCGAAATCTTGTAGGAAGAACAACAATTCATGACTGTTTTGTCGCTATCCGGCCGCGCGCTGGCACCGGTGACCACCCCACCGCGCACCGTGGCCCTGCCCGCCAACGACCTGCCCCAGATGACGCGCTACCGCGGCGGCACCTACTCCCACACCGTCGAGGAGATCGTGTTCAGCGACGGCAGCACCGCACGCACCGACCTGATCAGGCTGCATCCCACGCTGTGCGCCTATTCGTTGAATTTCAGCGGCATCGCACCGCATTTGCCGTCGCGTTATCGCCTGGGCACCTGGTCCGCGCTCGAACACCTGCGCAATCGCGACTATGAAGCCGAAGTGGATTGGATTCTGCGCCACTCCTATCCGATGACCACCACCGCCGAGTTGAGTCGGCGGTTGCGTCGCGCCGGCTACCCGTTGGGAGTGGGCAATATCGAGGAACACGAAGCCATTGCGGCGACCCAGGCGGCGATTTGGTACTTGACCAACGGTCTGGCCCTGGACACCCAGCCGCTGCACGTGCCGGTCGCCGTGCACCGGGCACCGGGTCCGGTGATCACCTTCGAATTCGACGGCCACCCGCAGCTCGGCGGCTACTCGGTATGGACCGACTCCGACAGCGCCGTCACCATGTGGCTGCAAAAGTCCGCCAACGGTGTTGACTGGCAAGACGTTTCCGGATCACGACTGACGACCGGCCCGACAATGGGGCGCTACCAACGGACGCTGGGCATCGGCAGTACGTTGTCGAGCAGTGGCCACGGCCACCGCGGCCGCGGCTACCGGTATTACCGCCTCGTCACCGAAACGGAAGCCGGCGCAACGCCCCAGATCGGCCATGTGGACTTCTGGCTGACCGGTACGCGCCACTTCCGCAACGCCGACCGCATCGTGCACCTGTACAACTACTTGCTTTCCGGAGCATTGCGGTCCGGCTCGGGGACCGGTCCGAAAACCGACGATGTCACGCTCGTCGACACCAACGCCGTCGCCGGACCCGAACTGATCGGTCCGTTCCAGGTACGAACCCCGTTGTCGCTCAAGGTGACCGACGGTCACGCGCTGGTTGACCCGGACGGCTTCGCCCTCGAAGACACCATCGGCCCAGGCACCGACTTCTACGTCCGTCCCGCACCGGGCGCCTCGGCAGTAACGGTGACCGCAACCACGTCGCGCCGCCTCGCCGGCCGGGTGCTGGCCGGAGTGGCGCCCGACGCGCCGGAACAGTTCACTCCGGTCGCGCTGGCGGTGCCTGCTGACGTTGCAATCGAGTTCGACATTCGCTGGAATGGCGACTGTGACCATCGCTGAGAACATCACGCAACTGATCGGAAACACCCCGCTGGTCCGGCTGAACCGGGTCACCGACGGAGCCGAAGCCGACGTCGTCGCCAAGCTGGAGTCCTTCAACCCTGCCGCGAGCGTGAAAGACCGCCTCGGCGTGGCATTGATCGACGCGGCCGAGGAAGCGGGCCTGATCAAGCCGGACACCATCATCCTCGAGCCGACGAGCGGCAACACCGGGATTGCGCTCGCCATGGTCGCCGCCGCCCGGGGCTATCGGATCGTGCTGACCATGCCGGAGACGATGAGCATCGAGCGGCGCAAGCTGCTGCTGGCGTTGGGCGCCGAGCTGGTGCTGACCCCCGGACCGGAGGGCATGCCCGGTGCCATCGCCAAGGCCGAGGAACTGGCCAAGTCGGATCAGCGCTATTTCGTTCCTCAGCAATTCGAGAACCCGGCCAACCCGGCGATTCACCGCAAGACCACCGCCGAAGAGGTGTGGCGCGACACCGACGGAAAGATCGACATCTTCGTGTCGGGTGTCGGCACCGGCGGAACCATCACCGGCGTCGCCCAGGTCATCAAGGAACGCAAGCCTTCCGTCCAGTTCGTGGCGGTCGAGCCGGCGGCGTCGCCGGTATTGTCCGGCGGTCAAAAGGGTCCGCACCCGATCCAGGGAATCGGGGCGGGGTTCATTCCGCCGGTGCTCGATCTCGATCTGATCGACGAGGTCATCACCGTCGGCAACGAGGACTCGATCAACGTGGCCCGGCGGTTGGCGCGCGAAGAAGGGTTGCTGGTCGGCGTCTCCTCGGGTGCGGCCGTGGTGGCCGCCCTGCAGGTGGCGCGCCGGCCGGAGAACGCCGGCAAGCTCATCGTGGTGGTGCTCCCCGACTTCGGTGAACGGTATTTGAGCACACCACTTTTCGACGACGTGACGGAGTAACCATGCTGGCAGCGATGCGGCGGGACATTCGAGCGGCGGTCGATCGCGATCCGGCCCGGCCGTCGGCGCTGCAGGTCATCTTCGCCTACCCGGGTGTGCATGCCATCTGGGGGCATCGGATCAGCCGGTGGTTGTGGAAGCGCGGATTTCGCGTCCTTGCACGGGTTGTGGCGGAATTCAACCGCATCACCACCGGGGTCGAGATACATCCCGGTGCGGTGCTCGGCAATGGCCTGTTCATCGACCACGCGACCGGCGTAGTGATCGGCGAGACCGCCGAAATCGGCGACGACGTCACGATTTACCACGGTGTGACGCTGGGCGGCATCAGCACGGATCCGGGGAAACGGCATCCCACCATCGGCGATCGCGTCATCATCGGCGCCGGAGCCAAGGTTCTCGGGCCGATAAAGGTCGGTGACGGCAGCCGTATCGGCGCCAATGCCGTTGTGGTCAAAGAGGTTCCGTCCAGCAGCGTGGTAGTCGGGGTGCCCGGCCAGATCGTCAGCAGAACCGGACCGGCCGGCGAAGACGATTCACTGCCCGACTTGGTCGGCGTGAGCCTGCAATCGCTGCTCACTCGAGTGGCACGCCTGGAGGCACACAGCGACAGCCCCCAAAACGGCCGCGTGATCCGGCCGCCCGAAGCCGGCGTGTGGCACGGCGAAGACTTTTCCATCTGAGTTTCCTCGCGTCGTCCAGCCCTCGGGAAAGACCATCGCAATCGCGCTGTTTGATGTGGTCGAGCCCGGCCCCTACCGCACCCCGGAACCGGCGCGCATCGTCGGCGAAATCATTGGGTCGGGCATCCGGCCCGAACAGATTCAAGCCATGCGCGAGCGCCTCGCCGACCTCGAGCGGCGGGGGCTTGCCGCCATCGACGACTGGCGGACACTCGAATCACGCGGACCGTCGGGCCAATTCGATGATCGCCGCGAGCCGGTGCTGCACGCGCTCCAGATCGGCCGCGGCCGGCAGTTGGACCGCGAGGCCGGCGATGAACCGCACGGATCGCTGCGGCGTCGATGTCCAGGCCGTCGGCGGCCGCGACCCGAGCGGCAACCGCGGCCACCGCATTGTCCGGCAAGCGCCGTCGCAGCAGCGCCAGCAACGGCAGGTAGTCGGCGACGGGCACTCCGCGCGGATATCCGGCACGGATGACGGCGTCGAAGGTGTTCACCAAGCCGCTCAACGGCAGCTGCGCCGCCGTCATCGACGGGCACACCCGTTCACGTCGCGATCGAGCTGATGGCGCGCTGCGCGAATCGATCGTTCCGCGTGCGTCGAATGTCGAACCATCGCTGCCGAGCCCCCCGTTGGTAGCGAACCGCGTGCTCCGGTTGCCCGTGCGGCGTCGGTGCGCCGTTCCCTGCTCCCCCGGGTGGACTCGAACCACCAACCCTTCGGTTAACAGCCGAATGCTCTGCCAATTGAGCTACAGGGGATCAACCCGTCCACGCGAATTCTGGCGCGGATCGCTGGACGACTCTAGCGTACTGGCACAGCCGCACCCAACTTCAGGGCGGTCTCGGGGCGGCCGGACCGATCGGGGGCGCGCCCAACCGTCGGCGTGAGGCAGGATGGACTCATCCGCACCGTCGTGGGGAGGGACATTTTGATCCGATATGTCGTCGTGCTCGGGCTGGGATACGTGCTGGGCTCGAAAGCTGGACGCCGCCGGTACGAGCAGCTAGCCGCCACGTACCGCGCGCTGACCAGTAGTCCCGTGGCCCAGTCGTTGATCGAAGGTGGGCGGCGCAAGATCGCGAATCGGATCTCCCCGGACGCCGGGTTCGTCACGCTGACCGAAATCGACGACGAGACCGCCGTGATGCACCGCGAGGTCGAGCGGGACGAAGCGCTCACGCCGTCAGATCGTCGCCGCTAGCCTGCTCGAGCAGGCTGCGCCGGTAGGCCTCCATGGCAACCAGGTCGCCGAACAGCGCGTGATATTCGTCGCCCTGCTCGATGGGTGACATGCGCTGCAGCTTGGACTTGACCTCCGCGATCTGCCGGCCCATCCACACCTCTTGCAGCCGGGCCAGCACCCCGGCGATATAGCGGGGCAGCTTTTCGTCCTCGACGGCAACGGCCTCCACCCCGAGCTCGTTGATCAGACCGGCGGTCAACTCCGAGGTGGTCTGCCGGCGCACCGCTTCGATCCATTGGGCGCCCGTGCTGCCGGTCTTGGCACCGGTCCCCGTGCCGCCGGCCGCCTCGATGGCGACGCGCACGGCCGCGTACCCGGGATGGGTGAAGCTTTCGACGGTCAGGGTGTCGAAGACCGGCCCGGCGAGCGCCGGGTACTGCAGGGCCGACTTGAGCGCCTCCCGCTGTGGCCACAGCGTCGGGTCACGGGGATCCGGACGGCCGGCCCGCTCGGCCTGCGCGCTGTCACGGGGCGCCGCGCCACCGCGACGCCGCGGGGTCGACACGGCACCGCCGCGGGGCGCCGGGTCCTTGGACTTCTTGGCCTCGCCCCGCACCCGGTCGATGACCTGCGCGACATCGTCCCAGCCCACCCAGCCGGCGAGCTGGCGGGCGTACTCGTCGCGCAGGGTGGGGTCCTTGATCTGCGCCACCATCGGCACGCAGCGGCGCAGCGCGGTGACCCGGCCCTCGGCGCTGTCCAGATCGAACTCTGCGATTGCGGTGCGAATGGCGAACTCGAACAACGGGGTTCGCCGTGCCACCAAATCACGCAGCGCGCCGTCGCCGGCCTTCAGCCGTAGGTCGCAGGGATCCATCCCGTCCGGCGCGACCGCGACGAACGACTGGCCGGCCAGATTCTGCTCGCCACCGAAGGCCTTCAGCGCGGCCGCGCGGCCCGCAGCGTCACCGTCGAAGACGTAGATCAGTTCGCCACGAAAGAAGCTGTCGTCCATCATCAGCCGGCGCAGCATCGCCAGATGCTCGTCGCCGAACGCGGTACCGCACGACGCGACCGCCGTCGTGACCCCGGCCAGGTGCATCGCCATCACGTCGGTGTACCCCTCGACGACGACCGCCTGGTGTCCCCGGGCGATGTCGCGCTTGGCCAGGTCGATGCCGAACATCACCGACGACTTCTTGTAGAGCAGCGTCTCGGGGGTGTTGACGTACTTGGCTTCCATTGGGTCGTCGTCGAAGAGCCGTCGCGCGCCGAAGCCGATCACCTCACCGGCCGAGGAGCGGATAGGCCAGAGCAGCCTGCGATGAAAGCGATCCATCGGTCCGCGCCGTCCCTCCCGGGACAGGCCGGCGGCTTCCAGTTCTTTGAACTCAAACCCTTTGCGCAGCAAGTGTTTTGTCAGCATTTCCCAGCCCGACGGTGCGAATCCGCAGCCGAATTGGCGCGCGGCATCGGCATCGAAGTTCCGCTGAAACAGATACTGCCGGGCCGGCGCCGCCTCGTCGGATTCCAGCGCGGCCGCGTAGAACTCCGCCGCGGCCGCGTTGGCGGCGATCAGCCGGCTGCGGCTGCCGCGATCGCGCTGGACATTGGTGGCCGCGGCCCCGGTGTAGGTGATCGTGTGCCCGATTCGGTCGGCGAGCAGTTCCACCGCTTCCACGAAGCTGACGTGTTCAATCTTTTGGATGAAGGCGTACACGTCGCCGCCTTCGCCGCAACCGAAGCAGTGGAAGTGGCCGTGATTGGGGCGGACATGAAACGACGGCGACTTCTCGTTGTGGAAGGGGCACAAGCCCTTCAGCGAGTCCGCGCCCGCCCGTCGCAGCTGGACGTAGTCGCCCACCACGTCTTCGATACGGGCGCGTTCCCGGATGGCGGCGATGTCACGATCGGAGATCCGGCCAGCCATCGGCACAGTCTAGGACGCCCGCCGCTGCGCTTTCATCAAACCCGTGACCGGCTGCTCAGCTGGCCGGTCCGATCACTCCGCAGGCGACGCGCTCCATCGCCATGTCGGTGTCCTCGGAGCCGTGGATCATGATCGCCGTCTTGCTGCCAGCCAACAGATCGTCCCTGGTGAAGGCGTCGGTGGTGGTCACCAGGTATGCCGAGCCGTCCCGGCGCACCTGCAGGGTCGACAGATCGCCGCTTTCGGGTTTTCCGGTGTGCCCCGGCGCCTGGTAGTGGTCACCAGCTGACAAGAAGTTCCCGGGCGGACCGCCGCTCGGCGCAACCGAATTCGGCTCACACTTGCCGATGCCGTGCACGTGCAGCCCGTGAATGCCGGGGGTCAGGATGCCGGCGGTGTCCGTCTTCACGGTGACGGTGGCGTATCCGTTGGCGAAGTCGAAGGTGGCGGTGGCCACCTGCCGACCATCGGGTGCTTTGATCGCGGCGGAAAGGGCTTGACCGCCCGGCGCCGGGCTGGAGGTCGCCGACGATGCCGGGGAGCCGCTCACCACGGCAGGGGTGGTGCCGGGCTGGCTGCTGGCATGCTGGGGCGAACTGCAGCCACTCACGGCGACGATCGGAGCCGACAAGAACAGGGCAGCAACCGCGGTGCTTCTGGTCATGCCCGCAGCCTAGCGCGCCGTCCGGCGCGCAACCGCCGTCATGCCCCGTCGGATTGGGCGTCGATGCGCTCGAGCCGACCTTCGGTGAACGAGGCGATTTGGTCGACGACGACCCGCAGCCGTGCGCCGTCATCGGCGGCAACGGTGAATGCCGCGGCGAAAACGGGGTCCAACGTGCCCGGCGCGCCGGCGTAGAGCCATTGCGCCACCCGGTGAATGCGTTCGCGCTGCCGGGCCTGGGTTTCCAGATGCCGCGGGTCGGACATGATGAACTGCAGCGCCAGGATCTTCAGCAGGGCAACCTCGGCGCGCACCAGATCGGGCACCTGCAGATCGGCCTGGAAACGCACCAGCGGCCCGGGACCGGCCGCCGCGCGCGTGGTCGCGATCGCGGCCGAGGCGAACCTGCCCACCAGCTCGCTGGTCAGCCGTTTGAGCGCGACCGCCGCAGCCAGTGTGGCGTCGTATTTCCCGACGGCGGCAACCACCGGCAGCGCGGACAATCGGCGGGCGGCGGCCATGAAATCGTCCGCACTGACCCGGGCGAACTCGCTCTCGCCCAGCTTGGCCAGCGCGGCAGCCTCGTCGTCGTCGGCAAGCACCCGCAGATCGATGCGGCCGGACACCACGCCGTCCTCGACGTCGTGCACCGAATAGGCAATGTCGTCGGCCCAGTCCATCACCTGCGCTTCCAAGCAGATGCGGTGCACCGGCGCGCCGGCGCGCATCCAGTCGGCGGCCTCACGATCCGCGGCGTAGAAACCGAACTTTCGTCGCGGCTCCCCGCACTCGTCACCGCGCGGCCAGGGGTACTTGGTGACCGCGTCCAACGAGGCCCGGGTTAGGTTCAGACCCGCGCTATTGCCTTGCTCGTCAAGGACTTTGGGTTCCAGGCTGGTGAGGATGCGGAAGTTCTGTGCATTTCCCTCGAAGCCGCCGTACGGGTCGGCGACCTCGTTGAGTGCGCGCTCGCCGTTGTGCCCGTACGGCGGGTGGCCGATGTCATGGGCCAGCCCGGCCAGCTCGACCAGGTCGAGGTCACAGCCCAGTCCGATCGCCATGCCACGGCCGATCTGCGCGACTTCCAGCGAGTGGGTGAGGCGAGTGCGCGGCGTGTCACCCTCCCGCGGGCCGACGACTTGGGTCTTGTCGGCCAACCGGCGCAGCGCGGCGCTGTGCAGGACGCGGGCCCGGTCGCGGGCGAAGTCGGTGCGGTGCTGCTGTCCTTCCGTGCCCGGCAGACCCGCGGTCTTGGGCGCTTCGGCTACCCGTCGCTGACGGTCGAAGTCGTCGTATGGGTCGCGCAGATTCGTGCTCACCTTGTTATCACCGTTATCACCGCTGCACAGTCTGCCAGGGAAGGCGCGGATCCGACCGCGTCTGGGGCGCGCCCGGCGCACCTGGGCTCACGCGCTGCTGCCCCACGTTGCCGCAGAGCTAAATTGACCTATGCGTACTGCCCGACATTTCGGTGTGGCCCTCATCGTGCTCATTACCGGACTACTGCTGGCGCCGTCGGCGGGCGCGCAGCCGCCGTTTCGGCTGCCCGGCTATGTCACCGATGACGCCGGCGCTCTGTCGGCCTCCGGACGTGCTGCGGTGAACTCCGCCGTCGACCGGCTTTACAACGACCGCCACATCCGGCTGTGGGTGGTCTACGTCGAGGACTTCTCCGGCCAGAACGCCGTCAGCTGGGCGCAGCGCACCATCCACGAAAGCGACCTGGGTACCTACGACGCGGTGTTGGCGGTCGCCACCACCGGACGCGCGTACGCCTTTCTGGTGCCCTCCGGGGTGAAAAGCGTTACCAGCAACCAGATCGACGACTTGCGTCAGAACCGCATCGAACCTGCGCTGCGCGACGGCAACTTCAGCGGCGCCGCGGTCGCCGCGGCGGACGGACTCAACGCCACACCGAAGTCGTCGAGCCCCGTTTGGCTGCTGGCCGCGCTCGCCGCGATCGTCGTCGCCCTGATCGCGCTGATCTTGGTGATGCGCTATCGGAGCCGGCGACGCCGGGCCGCCCAGCTGGCCGCCGCGCGGCGCGTCGACCCCACCAACCCGACCGCCCTGGCCGCGGTGCCGCTGGATATCCTCGACGACCTATCTCGCGCCATGGTGGTCGACGTCGACAACGCGGTTCGCACCAGCGCCAACGAGCTGGCGCTGGCGATCGACGAATTCGGCCCCGAGCGCACCGAGCCGTTCACCAGAGCCGTCAACAATGCGAAAATTGCTCTGTCCCAAGCGTTTACCACACGTCAACAGCTCGACGACGCCATTCCCGAGCTGCCGGCGCAGCGACGCCAGCTGCTGACCCAGGTGATCGTGTCGGCGGCCAGCGCCGACCGCGAATTGGACGACCAGACCGAGGCGTTCGAGCAGCTGCGTGATCTGGTGGTCAACGCCGAGAGCAGGCTTGACGCACTAACCCAGCAACTCGTCGAACTCACCGCCCGGGTCGGGCCGGCCGAGCAACGGCTCACTCAGCTGAACACCGAATTCGGCTCTGCCGCTCTGACTTCGGTGTCGAACAACATCAACACCGCCAAGGAGCGGCTGGCGTTCGCCGACCGCACCATCGGCTCGGCGCGAGCGCTGGCCACCACCCCGGTCAGCGGGCAGCAAGGCGGTCTGGTCGACGCGGTGCGCGCCACGGAGTCGGCACTCGGGCAGGCACGCGCACTGCTCGATTCGGTGGACAACGCGGCCAACGACATCCGGCACGCCGTCGCGACGCTGCCGTCGCTGATCGCCGACGTCAGGGCGGCCATTGTGCACGCCACCGAGCAATTGCAGACGCAGGACGCTCGGTCCGCCCACCACGATGAGCTCGTCGCCGCCCGCGATGCCGCCGGCATCGCCGCCGACGAGGCCGACCGGGGATCGGCCGATCCGCTGGGTACCTTTGCGCAACTGGCCAAGGCTGCGGCCGACCTCAACCGGCTGCTGACCACGCTGGCCAAGGAGCGGGCCGACGCGGACCGGCTGCGACGGTCGCTGGAACAGGCGTTGTTCACCGCCGAGTCCCGGGTGCGCGGTGTTTCGGAGTACGTCGACACCCGGCGCGGCAGCGTCGGACCCGAGGCCCGAACACGGCTCGCCGAGGCCCAGCGCCATCTGGACGCGGCGCGGGCCAAAACATCGGCTAGCCCGGCCGAGGCGATCGCCCACGCGAATGCGGCGTCCACCTTGGCGGCCAACGCTCAATCGCAGGCCAACGCCGACGTGGTCGCCGCCGAACAGGCCTACACTCGCCGCGGCGACAGCGACGTGGGCGCGCTGATCGGCGGGATCATCATCGGCGACCTGCTCGGCGGAGCGATGCGCGGCGGGTTCGGCGGATGGAGCCCGACATCATTTGGCGGCTCGTCGAACTCGTCCGGGGGCGGCGGTGGCTTCATGGGCGGCGGGGGACGCTTTTGAGCATGGCAGCGCAAGGGCGCACCGACGCTTCGGTGCGCCCTTGCGAACGAACTGCGCTGTCTTACCCGGCGTTAGCCAGCCGCGGGAGAATGCGGCACGACGCCCGTGGGCCGCGCCACTTCGAAGCGGGGTTCGGCTTCCTCAGCCCACTCTCCCCGGCGCCCCCAGTCCTTCTTTTCACTCACGCCGTCGGCAGCCGCCGCTGAATTCGGCCCATCGGTACCCTTGCCCTCGACCGCCGAACGCTCGTCGCGATCGGGCGCCCAATGGTCATAGTCGTCCGGCGGAACGGCCACGCCCCAACTGAGCGGGACCGTCAAGCGACCGAGCATGCCTGATTCCCCCCGAACCGCCGACACCGAATCGTCGGCCAGGGGTGAACCAAGAGGCAAAAGCATGATGCCCCCTTCCACACCCGAAACTCTGTTCACACAAACCCCAACGGCGCGCATATCGCCGCCGAGTGTTTTTCATACTAAGCCAAATCTAAGGAAATTGTCGGAAGTCTTCCGTTTTCGGGTTGTTAATCTCTAGAAATTCCGGCATGCGGAGCCCGCCGCGATTGCGATCGCCCTGCTGCGCCGGGCCGCTCGCGCCGGCGGCCAGAACGCACACCGCCGGCAGCTGCGCCCGCCGCGGTGCGACATCCGCGCGAAAAGCATTGCCCGACAGCAACACCGGATACCCGACCGGCCGGCTTCAGCAAACGCGATGCGCCGCGCTGCAACTACCCGCCGATGAAAGGCAACGCGGTTCGACCAGACGTCTCGATGCGCGCTCGCCGCCCGACCACCCCGAGGTCGACACGTTTGCCCTGGGCATTGCGTCGGCGGGTAATCAATTTCACGAAAAACCGTACTTATATGTCCGATTAAGCGATTAACCGATCACCATGCGTTAACAGCACGGTAGGAAATCCGGGGCCCCATTTGTGTGTCATTCAGCTGGCCGCGCCGCAATTTGCGCGATCCGTTCACGCCCCCTTGCGCGGCACCACCTTGGGCCGGGACTGCACCACATGGGGCGGGCTGGCTCCGGCGCGGCCCACCATGCCGGTCGGCTTGTCATCGGCGGCCGCCGTGCGCGCGGGCATCGGCACCCCGCTGGTGGACGAGGTCGTCGTGACCGTTCCCGACGCCGCCGGCCCGGTCAGCGTCGCGCCGATGATCGGCGCCGGCACCGACCCTTGCCACACCGGCGGCACCGATATCGCCCCTATCAGGCGCGCCCGGCCCAGGCTCGCCGAGATCGACGAACTCAGGCCCCCGTCGCCGGTCATCATCCGCATGGCCGGGGCGGTCTGACTGACATATTGCGAGGCAGTGCCGGCGGCGGCCGCGTCGGTCGCACCGGCCAGCGTCGTGACCGGCACCGTGCCTTGCGCCAGCGTCATCACCGGCATCAGGGCGGTCGCCGGATACATCCCGATCTGGGCCACCGACATCAACGAGGACACCGGTGCCGACGAAACGATCGACCCCACCTGCGTCAACGCGGACTGGATCGCGCCAACCGCAGAGGAGAATCCGGGCCCGAAGATTTGTCCACCCACCGACGACAACGCCCCGGCGAATTGCGACGCCAAACTACTCAGCGGCGTCGTCAGCAGTCCCGCCAGACTCGATGGTGCCGCGCTGATCGACGGCAGCGCCGACACCACCGATTGCGCCCCGGCGTGGTAGCCGAACATTGCCAACACGTCCTGAAGCCACATTTCGATGTATTCGAACTCGGTGGCCGCAATGGCCGCCGTGTTCTGACCCAGGAAATTCGTCGCGATCAACGTCATCAGCCGAACGCGGTTGGCGGCCACGGCCGCCGGCGGGACCGTTGCCGCGAACGCCGACTCGTACGACATCGCGGCCACCCGGGCCTGGACTGCCGAGATCGAGGCGTGCGCGGCCGCCGAGTGCAACCACTGCAGATACGGCTCGGCCGCCTGCGCCATCGACTCCGACGACGGACCGGTCCACTGGCCATTCGTCACGCCCGAGATCACCGAGTCGAAGGAGGACGCCGAAGCCCACATGTCGGCGGCCAGACCATCCCACGCCGCGGCCGCAGCCAGCAGCGGCCCCGAGCCGGCACCGCCGTACATCAGGGCCGAATTGATCTCCGGCGGGAAAAACGCAAAATCCAGAACCATCCGCTACCTCGACACGCCTAGCCGCTGCTACGGCCTTGGCACTTACACCCCGACAGTCACTCCAGCGACTGGACACCGTGTATAAGACTAAAGCCGAATAGTAGGGCAGCACTACACCAAAAATCGTGGGTTTGCCGTCGCGGCACCCCAGGTGTCGGCTAGCAGCCCTTCAGCCGAACCGCCAGGTAGTCGGCGACGGCGTCCATCGACACCCGTTCTTGGGTCATGGCGTCGCGGTCGCGCACCGTCGCAGCGTTGTCCTGCAGGGAGTCGAAGTCGACGGTGACGCAGAACGGCGTTCCCACCTCGTCCTGACGCCGGTACCGACGCCCGATCGCGCCGGCGTCATCGAACTCGATGTTCCAGCATTTGCGCAATTCGGCGGCCAAGTCGCGGGCCTTGGGGCTCAGATCGGCATGCCGGGACAACGGCAGGACCGCGGCCTTGACCGGGGCCAGCCGCGGATCCAGGCGCAGCACCGTACGCTTGTCGACACCGCCCTTGGCATTGGGCGCTTCGTCCTCGGCGTAGGCGTCGATCAAAAACGCCATGAACGATCGGGTCAGGCCGGCCGCGGGTTCGATGACGTACGGCGTGTATCGGGTGTCGCTGGCCTGGTCGTAGAACGACAGATCCGCGCCGGAATGCTTTGCGTGCGTGGACAAGTCGAAATCGGTGCGGTTGGCGACGCCTTCCAACTCGCCCCACGGGTTGCCCTGGAAACCGAACTTGTACTCGATGTCGACGGTGCGGTCGGAGTAGTGCGACAGCTTGTCCTTCGGGTGTTCGTACAGGCGCAGGTTCGCCGGGTCGATACCGAGGTCGACGTACCAGTGGTGGCGGGTATCGATCCAGTACTGGTGCCATTCTTTCGCGGTGGACGGCTCGACGAAGAACTCCATCTCCATCTGCTCGAACTCGCGGGTTCGGAAGATGAAGTTGCCGGGCGTGATCTCGTTACGGAAGCTCTTGCCGATCTGGCCGATGCCGAACGGCGGCTTGCGGCGCGCGGTCGTCACCACGTTGGCGAAGTTGACGAAGATGCCCTGCGCGGTCTCGGGTCGCAGGTAATGCAGCCCTTCCTCGGTTTCGATCGGACCGAGGTAGGTCTTGAGCATCATGTTGAATTCCCGGGGCTCGGTCCACCGGCCCGGCTCCCCCGTTTCCGGGTCACGGATGTCGGCCAGCCCGTTGGGTGGCGGGTGCCCGTGCTTGGCCTCGTAGGCCTCGATCAGGTGGTCGGCCCGGTAACGCTTGTGCGTGATCAGCGATTCGACCAACGGGTCGTGGAACACCTCGACATGGCCCGACGCCACCCAGACTTGGCGCGGCAGGATGATCGACGAGTCGAGTCCGACCACGTCGTCGCGGCCGGTGACGACCGCCCGCCACCACTGCTTTTTGATGTTCTCCTTGAGTTCCACGCCCAGCGGGCCGTAGTCCCACGCCGAGCGGGTGCCGCCGTAGATCTCTCCGGAAGGAAAGACGAATCCGCGCCGTTTAGCCAGGTTGACGACGGTGTCGATGACGGACGCCACGCGTGGTCCACTCCCTTTCCCCGATGCCTGTGACTGATGGCGGCATATCGCCGCCGTGGAGACCTCAGCAATCGTATCGACCGTGCCGCGGTCTTTGACATGCGTCATCATGCATGTGACAGTGGATGTCGGCCCCTATAGTGGGCATTCCAACGTCCCGGCACTTCTCGAGGTGATGGCTCCCCCATGGCGATGTCCCCCTCTCCGCAGACGGCCGCCGCCCGCCCGGCGCTCGACCTCGATTCCCACCGGTCCGGCGAGGTGGGTGAGCATTCGCCGTTCGCCGAGTACCCGGTTCCGCCGTCACGGGAGATTCTCGACGCCGCCGGGGAGCTGCTGCGCGCCCTGGCCGCACCCGTCCGGATCGCCATCGTGCTGCAGCTGCGCGAGTCGCAGCGCTGCGTGCACGAACTGGTCGACGCGCTGGGCGTGCCCCAGCCGCTGGTCAGCCAGCACTTGAAGATCCTCAAGGCGGCGGGGGTGGTCGCCGGCGAACGCTCCGGGCGTGAGGTGCTATATCGGCTCGCCGACCATCATTTGGCGCACATTGTCGTCGACGCGGTGGCCCACGCCGGCGAGGACAAACCGTGACACACCCCAGCGTCCGCTCCACCCGTCAGCGGGCGGCGATCTCCACGCTGCTGGAAACCCTCGACGATTTCCGGTCGGCCCAGGAGCTGCATGACGAGTTGCGCCGCCGCGGTGAGAACATCGGGCTCACCACCGTCTACCGGACCCTGCAAGCCATGGCGTCGTCGGGCGCGGTGGACACGTTGCGCACCGACACCGGCGAATCGGTGTACCGCCGCTGTTCGGACCACCACCACCATCACCTGGTGTGCCGCTGCTGCGGGTCGACCATCGAAGTGGGCGACCGGGAGGTCGAGGAGTGGGCCGCGCAGGTGGCCGCCAAGCACGGCTACTCCGACGTCAGCCACACCATCGAGATCTTCGGCACCTGCTCGAACTGCGGGTCCTGAGGCGGGTGTTTGTTCGCCGATGCCCGGCTGGCCGGGCGCTCGGTACCCCACGCCCGGCTAGTGGGGCGCTCGACCGTTAAGTCAGGCGCTCGGCCGTTAAGTCAGCGCGCGGCGCATCTGCGCACCCGTATCCAGCACCAGCAAGATCAGCGTGCGCAGGGCATCGTCGGCCAGCGCCGCACCCGGGAAGTTGTAGCGCAACATCACGTCCGCGGTCTTGGCCGCGCCCTTACCCGAATTGCGCCGGGCGGACTCGTCGCTGACCTTCTCGACGAGGGTGACGTTGCCGAAGTTGCTGTCGTGAGCCTGCTTGGCGACTTGCTCGCCGAGCTTCTTGGTCAGCGGTAGATCCCACACCACGACCTGGGTCAGCGACACCAGGTCCAATCCCTCGGCGATGGTCACCACCCGCAACGACGCGAAGGTGCCGGCGTGGTGCACGGTCAGGCCGCCGTCGGGTTCGTCCTCGACGTGCAGCACGTCTCGCAAAATCGAGCCCAGGCGCTCTTGCAGGGATGGCATCAGGCACTCCCGAACCGTCGGTTGCGGTCCGCGTACTCCTCGCACGCCGCCCAGAGGTCGCGGCGGTCATAGTCGGGCCACAGTTTGTCCTGAAAGATGTACTCGGCGTAGGCTGCCTGCCACAGCATGAAATTGCTGGACCGCTGTTCCCCCGAGGTCCGCAAAAACAAGTCCACATCCGGAATGTCGGGCCGTTGCAGGTGTTGGGCCACCGTCGACGCGGTGACGCGCTCCGGCTGTAACCGCCCAGCCGCGGCCAATCGTGCGATTTCCCTTGCAGATTCCGCGATTTCGGCGCGACCGCCGTAGTTGACGCAGTAATTCACGGTGATCACGTCGTTGTCCTTGGTCATCTCCTCGGCGATCGCCAATTCGTTGATCACGCTGCGCCACAACCGCGGTCGGGAACCCACCCAGCGAATCTTTACGCCGATGGCCTTGAGGTTCACCCGGCGCATCCGCACCACGTCGCGATTGAAGCCCATCAGGAAGCGGACCTCTTCGGGCGAACGCTTCCAATTCTCGGTCGAGAAGGCATACAGGCTGAGCCATTTGATGCCGATTTCGATTGCGCCGCAAACGATGTCGATGACAACCGCCTCGCCCGCCTTGTGGCCGTCAGTGCGGGTCAGGCCCTGTTGAGTGGCCCAGCGGCCGTTGCCGTCCATCACGATGGCCACGTGGTTCGGCAATCGATCGGCCGGAATCCGGGGCGGGGCCGCCTTCGAAATGTGCTGCGGCGGCCGGCTCGGGCCGCCGTCGGGTGCCGGCGGCAGCTCGGGGAACACCACCGGCCAGGTCGACCTGTCGGGAAACGTCGGATAGTCGTCGGGTGCGGGAGGTAGTTGCGGGAAGTCGCTGGACTTCGGCGTGCGCTCGTGGTTCCTAGCCACAGGCCTCATCCTGCCCGATCAGCGCGGCACGCCGATCGGCGATGGTGCGGTCGACCCGATACGTTCGCTCCACCAGGGGCAGCGTCTTGAGTTGACGTTCCAGATGCCATTGCAGGTGGGCGGCCACCAACCCGCTGACATGGCTGCGGTGCGATGGCGGGGTCGCCTCGGCGGCTTCCCAGTCGCCGTCGTGCAGCGCGGACATCAGTTCCAGCACACCCAGCGGCGGCGTCGTCGAACCCGCCGGGCGACAGTGCGGGCAGACGCTGCCCCCGGCGGCGATGTGAAACGCCCGATGCGGGCCGGGCGTGGCGCAGCGGGCGCATTCGGTCAGCGCGGGCGCCCAGCCGGCGATACCCATGGCGCGCAGCAGGTAGGCGTCCAGGAGCAGGTCGCGGGGTCGGCGTCCGTCGGCCACCGCCCGCAGCGCGCTCACCGTGAGCCGATGCAATGCCGGGGCCGGTGCCCGCTCCTCACCGGCGAGGCGTTCGGCGGTTTCCAGCATCGCGCATCCGCAGGTGTAGCGGCCGTAGTCGCTGACGATGTCGGTGGCGAACGCGTCAATCGAAACGACCTGGGTGACGATGTCGAGATTGCGGCCCGGGTGCAGTTGCACATCGATGTGCGCGAACGGCTCCAGCCGCGCGCCGAATTTGCTGCGGGTGCGACGCACGCCCTTGGCCACCGCGCGGACCAGACCGTGGTCGCGGGTCAGGAGGGTCACGATCCGGTCGGCCTCGCCGAGCTTGTGCTGGCGCAGCACTACCGCTCGGTCTCGATACAGCCGCATCTCCATAGTTTTGCACCCCGCCGCGACATCGCGGGTACCCGCGCCGGATAGTCTCGTACCCCGTGATCGGCGCTCCTGGACCCGCTGCTGGGTCCCCGTCCGGGTCCGCTTACGGATCCCGCGGCAGGCGCCTGCCCACCCTTACTGACCTGCTCTACCAGCTGGCGAGCCGGTCGGTGACATCCGACACGCTGGTGCGACGTTCGCTGCACGCGATCGAGGCCAGCCAGTCCACGCTGAACGCATTTCGGGTGGTCCTCACCGAATCGGCGCTGGCCGACGCGGCCGCGGCCGACCGGCGACGGGCGGCCGGCGATACGGCTCCGTTGCTGGGTGTGCCGATCGCGGTCAAAGACGACGTCGACATTGCCGGGGTGCCGACCGCGTTCGGCACCGACGGCTATGTCCGGCCGGCCACCCAGGACGCCGAGGTGGTGCGCCGCCTCAAAGCCGCCGGCGCGGTCATCGTCGGCAAAACGAATACCTGCGAACTCGGCCAGTGGCCGTTCACCAGCGGCCCGGGTTTCGGGCACACCCGCAACCCATGGTCGCGACGGCACACCCCGGGCGGGTCGTCGGGCGGAAGCGCGGCCGCGGTGGCCGCCGGCCTGGTCACCGCGGCGATCGGCTCCGACGGCGCCGGCAGCGTCCGCATCCCGGCGGCCTGGACACACCTGGTCGGCATCAAGCCGCAGCGGGGACGCATCTCCACCTGGCCGCTGCCCGAGTCTTTCAACGGAATCACCGTCAACGGTGTATTGGCCCGGACGGTGGCCGATGCCGCGCTGGTGCTCGATGCGGCGTCGGGCAACGTCGAGGGCGACCGCCATCGGCCGCCTCCGATCAAGGCGTCGGACTATGTGGGCATCGCGCCCGGTCCGCTGAACATCGCCCTGTCGACCCGCTTCCCCTACACCTTCTTTCGGGCCAAACTGCACCCGGAAATCCTGGCCGCGACCCGCGCCGTCGGGGACCAGCTGCAGCTGCTCGGTCACACCGTCGTCAGCGGCAACCCGGACTACGGCGTGCGGCTAGCGTGGGACTTTCTGGCCAGATCCACTGCGGGACTGCGGGAGTGGGAGGAGCGCCTGGGCGACGGTGTGGTCCTGGACCCCCGCACGCTGTCCAATCTGCGCCTGGGCCACGTGCTCGGGCAAGCGGTGCTGCGCAACGCGCGGCGACACGAGGAGGCACTGCAGCGCCGGGTGGGATCGATCTTCGACATCGTCGACGTGGTGGTCGCGCCGACCACCGCACAGCCGCCGCCGCTGGCACGATCGTTCGACCGGCTCAGCGGCCTGGGTACCGACCGCGTCATGATCAAGGCCTGTCCGGTGACCTGGCCGTGGAATGTCCTGGGCTGGCCGTCGATCAATGTCCCGGCCGGGTTCACCACCGACGGCTTGCCAATCGGCGTGCAGCTGATGGGACCGGCGAACAGCGAACCCATGCTGATCTCACTGGCCGCCGAGTTGGAGGCCGTCTGCGGGTGGGCAAGCAAACAGCCGCAGGTGTGGTGGGAGCCAGAACTCGGCTCGCCGCGCAGCTGAAACGTCCCGCGCGGCCGTGCCGGGCCTAGCGATGGATCGGGACGGAAATAACCCGATTCATAACGGCTTTCACGCTGTCGGGCAGGACGCGGGTGGCGGCTCCCAAGACGTGGGACAACACCGAACCGCCCTGAACCTTCGCATCGCCGCGCATCATCGCGTCGAACCCCTGACGGGCAACCAGAGCAGGGTCGTCCTTGGGCATTTTGCCCGCCACCGAGTCGTCCATCCTCGCACGGTGGAAGAAGTTGGTGTCGGTGACGCCCGGCATCAGCGCGGTGACGGTGATTGGGGTGTCACGCAACTCGTCGTGCAGAGCCTCGGCGAACGACTGGATGAACGACTTCGATGCGTTGTACACCGGCTGGTAGGACCCGGGCATCATCGACGCGACCGACGAGGTGAGTAGCAATTTCCCCCTGTTGCGGTTCGCCATGTCGCGCAGCACCAGCTTGGCCAGATGCACGGTGGAGCGGACGTTGAGATCGATGATGCTCAGGTCGTCCTCGAGCTCACTTTTGAGAAACATCTCGCCCCGACCAATGCCCGCGTTGAGGGCGGCCGCGGCCAGCTCACGATCTCCGTCGGTCGCGCTGCGGTACAGGTGCTCAACCCCGTCCGCGGTGCGCAGATCCACCTGAACCGCCTGCACCGCCGAATCCCATTGGGACAGCTTGTCGGGAACGTCATGGATGCCGTCGTCTTCGGCCGCGACGACCACGTCGTAGCCATTCCGGGCGAATTGCGTTGCCAGTTCGAAGCCGATCCCGCTGGAGGCACCCGTGACCAGTGCCAGTTTTGCTTGCACCATTTCCGGCGGCTACCCCTCGCGCGGCCGCACAAACGCCCCGACTCCAGGCCGATGCGCGCGTTATCGGCAAACGAGCAACCGGCTCGGACACCGTTTGGTGCCAAATCCGTCGGGTACACCGCTCGACGCCCCAAACCATGCCTACAGCCCAGGGAGGCGCCGATGTTCATCCACAACAAAGATCTTCAGTTCGAGGTGCGGGTGACCGAGCCCGACCCACGGTTCGCGACGCTGCTGATGGACCAGTTCGGCGGCGCGAACGGCGAACTGACGGCTGCGATGCAGTACTTCACGCAAGCCTTCGTGCTGCGGCAGAAGAACCCCAAGATGTACGACCTATTCATGGACATCGCCACGGAGGAGCTCAGCCACCTGGAGATGGTCGGGTCGACGATCACGATGTTGCTCGACGGGCTCAACGACAACCTGCATGTCGCCAACGAGCGATGTGACTGGATGCCCCTGGTGTCCAATCGAGACGGCAAGGACCGGCTGATGCACTCGGTGTCGGTGAGTCCGCTGTTCATGGTGCTCAGCGGCGGCGGACCGGACATCAAGGACTCCGGCGGCAACAACTGGACCGCCGCGTTCATCGACGCCAACGGCGACCCGACCGTGGACCTGCGCAGCAACATCGCCGCCGAGTCGCGGGCGAAGATCGTCTACGAATACCTCAAGCAGTTCACCGACGACCCCGGCGTGCAGGACACCCTGACGTTTTTGATGACTCGCGAGGTTGCGCACTACCAGCAGTTCACCGCGGCGCTCAACGAGCTTCCGGTGAACTTCCCGCCCGGACAGTTGCCGGGCGACGACCGATTCCAGAACAAGGCGTTCAACATGTCCAACGGCAATGGCGAATCGATTCGCGGGCCGTGGAACCAGGGCCAGGGCCCGTGGCCGCAGGGCATGGAATGGGAGTACGTCGAAAAGCCCGAGCAGCAGTGGCTGGGCAGCGACGCGCGCAAAAACAAAGGCGCCGAACGGGTTCCGGATGGCTCGCCAGCAGTGCAGGGCGACAAGCCGTTCACGCACGAGCAGCGCACTCCAACAAGCTAGTTCGAAGAAAAACAAGCTAGTTCGAAGAAAAACAAGCTAGTTCGAAGAAAAACAAGCTAGTTCGAAGAAAAGGCCGGGCGTCGACGGTGACGCCCGGCCTTTTCGATGCGCTCAGCGCGATGCGCTCAGTGCGCTTGCGGGTCCGGTGGGTTGTCTTCGCCGCGGCCGGTGAAGGCGTCACGAACGTGATCCATCACCGCCGCGCCCATGCCCATCGTCTTGAGCACCGCGGGGTTCGGCGGAGTGTCCGGGTGCGGCCTGGTGGGGGCAATCTTCTTGGCCACCTCCAGTTTCTCCCCGATCTTCTCCAGCTCTTCCCGGCTGATCGCGGTTTCGACCTGCGGCCACACCACTTCCTGTTCGAAAGCGATGTGCTCCCGGCCGAGTTTGATGAACTCCTGCAGCGCTTCGTGGTAATCCGGCTCGCCAGGCTTGCCGTCTTCCAATCGCTGCAGCACTTTCTTGCCCTGCTGCTCCTGCTCGACCGCCTTATCGGCAAGCGCATCGCCGAGCGCTTCGCGGACGGCCGGCCAGAAGTACTGCTCCTCGATCGCTTCGTGCTGTGACTCCGCGATGATGAGGTTGTTCACCGTGGTCTCCAGGCCGCTGGCTTGGGCGCCAGAGCCCGACGGTGCGCCATCGAGGGTCTCGAACAAACCGAGCACGCTTTTGTGGTCTTGACGGAGAAAAGTTAAAGCATCCATGCGTTGCCTTTCCGATTGGGCTGTATCGGTGGGTCAGTGGTACCCGGGCAACTGGCACTAAAACAGCGAAGCGCCGCGCAGAAAGGCGCCTACCACGCGAATTCGGCAGGCGGGCTTGGCGGCTTCGCTCTAGAAGCCCAGCCGCCCAAGCTGTTTGGGGTCGCTTTGCCAGTTCTTGGCGACCTTGACCCGCAGGTCGAGATAAACCTTGGTACCCAGCAGCTTTTCGATCTGGCCACGCGCCGCGGTCCCCACCTCACGCAACCGGGCCCCGCCCTTACCGATGATGATGCCCTTCTGGCTGTCTCGCTCGACGTAGAGCAACGCATACACGTCGATGAGGTCGTCGCGCCCCTGGCGCGGATTGACCTCGTCGATCACCACCGCCAGCGAGTGCGGCAGCTCGTCGCGCACTCCTTCCAGCGCGGCCTCCCGGATGAGCTCGGCCATCAGCACCTCTTCGGGTTCGTCGGTCAGCTCCCCGTCGGGGTAGTACGCGGGGCCCGGAGGCAGCGCGGCGGCCAGCACGTCAATCAGCAGGTCGACCTGGGTGTTGGCGACCGCGGACACCGGAACGATTTCGGCGGCATCGCCGACGAGTTCACTCACCGCGAGCAGCTGCGCGGCCACCCGGTCCTTGGGCACCTTGTCGATTTTGGTGACAATCGCCACGAGGGTGGTATTCGGTGCGACCGAACGGATTTGGTCGACGATCCAGCGGTCGCCGGGGCCGATCGCCTCGTCGGCCGGGATGCACAACCCGATGACGTCGACCTCGGCGTAGGTGTCCCGGACCAGATCGTTGAGTCGCTTGCCCAGCAGGGTGCGCGGCCGGTGCAGCCCGGGCGTGTCGACCAGGATGATCTGGAAGGTTTCCCGGTGCACGATGCCGCGGATGGTGTGGCGGGTGGTCTGCGGGCGCTTCGAGGTGATCGCCACTTTGGTGCCCACCAGCGCGTTCGTCAGGGTGGACTTGCCGGTATTGGGCCGGCCAACCAAACATACGAAGCCGGAACGGAATTCATCGTTCATAGCGGGGCACCGGTGCGGTCGGTGAGGATGATCGCCGCGGTCGGGCCGAGCTCACGTACCGCGGCGATACCCGGGTCGTCGGCCGAGCCGGCCACCAGGACGGCGGCCTCCAGATGGCTGACACCGCTGCAGACGGCCGCGGCCACCGCGGCCTGCAGCGAGGTGAGTCGCAGCGCCGACAAGTTGACGGGCGCGCCCGGGTAGCTGCGGCCGTCGACGTCGCGTACCGCGGCGCCGCTGCCGGCTTCAGCGCGTGCCATCGCGGCGCGCGCCAGCACCGCCAGCTTCGCGTCTTCGGGGTCCAGCTGCTCAGCCATGGTGGGCGTCCTCGAGTTCGGAGCCGTCGGATTCGGCCGGGCTCAGCAGCACGGTGCCGATCCGCACCCGTCCGCGGTGGTCGGTGCCGCCCTCGGCGCGTAGCCGCAGTCCGTGCGAGACGACCTCGGCACCGGGCAGGGGTACCCGGCCCAATTCCAGTGCCAGCAGACCGCCTACCGTGTCGACGTCGAGATCGTCGTCGAAGTCCACCCCGTAGAGTTCGCCGACGTCTTCGATCGGCAACCGCGCCGAGACTCGAAAGTTCTTGTCGCCCAAGTCTTCAATCGGGGCGGTCTCTTCGTCGTCGTACTCGTCGGCGATCTCTCCGACGATCTCCTCCAGCACGTCCTCGATGCTGACCAGGCCGGCGATCGCGCCGTACTCGTCGACGAGCAGCGCCATGTGGTTGCGGTCGCGCTGCATTTCCCGCAGTAGCGCGTCCAGCGGCTTGGAGTCCGGCACGAATACGGCCGGGCGCATCACCTGGGACACCTTGGCGTCCCGACCGCCGTCCGGGGACAGAAAGATCTGCTGGACAAGGTCTTTCAGGTACACCACGCCCACGATGTCGTCGACGTTTTCGCCGATCACCGGAATGCGGGAATGGCCGCTGCGCACGGCGAGGGTGGTGGCCTGGCTGGCGGATTTGTCGCTTTCAATCCAGATCATCTCGGTGCGGGGCACCATCACCTCGCGGGCCGGGGTGTCACCGAGCTCAAACACCGACTCGATCATCCGGCGCTCGTCGGCGGCCACCACGCCACGTTGCTGCGCCAGGTCGACAACTTCGCGCAGCTCGATCTCGGAGGCGAAGGGCCCGTTACGCAAGCCGCGGCCCGGGGTCAGCGCGTTACCCACCAGCACCAGCAGCCGGCTGATCGGCATCAGAAGGGATGAGATCACCTGCAGCGGAAGGGCTGTCGCGAGCGAAATGGAATACGCGTGCTGGCGGCCCAGGGTCCGCGGGCCCACGCCGATGACGACGAAACTGGTCAGCACCATGATGGTCGCGGCGCCGAACACCGCCCACTCCAGGCCGAAGTTGTCGTAGAGGAACACGACCAGCAGCACGGTCGCGGTGACTTCGCAAATGATGCGCAGCAGCACCACCAGGTTGATGTAGCGCGGCCGGTCGGCCATCACCTTCGACAGCGGCCGGGCTCCCGGCCGCTCGTCGCGCACCAGCTCGGCCACTCGGGCCACCGACACGGTGCTGATCGCGGCGTCGATCGCCGCGAAAACCCCACCCAGACCGATCAACGCGATCGCGCCGAGCAGCTGAGACATACCGGTCAATTCCGGGAATGCCTTGAGTCGGTTGCGGAGTCAGAGGTGTCGTCGGCGTTGCCTTTGCGCCGATTGAGCAACGAGGACACCACCACGACCGCTATCCCCAACAGTCCAAATCCGAGCGCGGACGGCCACCAGGGCTGGGTGGGCGTCGGCGGGGCGGCCTGGTTGGGCTCCCCGGGAGCGGCCAGCGCGAACAGGAAGCTGCCGTTGTCGGTGGGGCCGAAACCGGGCAGCGACTGACTCTTGGCCACCTTGATCTGGGTGCTGCTGTTGGGATCGTTGACCTGCCCCCACGCCAGCGTGGAGTCGTCGAGCAGGAAGGCATCCTGACTGCCGGGGGGTTGGCTGTCGTCGTGGCCCACCACCGCCACCTGTCCGATCTGCACGGTTTGGACGACGGCGGGAATCTCGGCCGAGACGTTTTGGTACAGCGTCGGCGGCGCCGGTGCGGCGTACTCCGGCGGCGGTGGGCCCTGCCAATTGTCCGGCGGGACAAAGGCTCCGCCGTAGAAACTGCCCGCCGCCAGGTAACTTTCGCTGACCGCGGTGAACGGGACCAGGCCCACGGTGCCGGCGTCGAGCACGATGCGGCCGCCGGCCGGCAGGTACGCCTCGCGGGAGGCGCCGCCGTAGGAGTAGCGGAACGTCATCGCCTGACCGAGTGGGTTGTACAGCGTCGGCCGGTGATATTGGTCGTAGTCGACGAATTCCCAGTGGCGGGGACGGACCAGTGCCTTGTTGTCGGCCTTGATCAGCTCGATGTTGTCGCTATGGGTGTTAATGACGTTTTGCACCTGCTGATTGAAGTCCGTGGGCGTCGGTGGCCGCGGCGGGTCGGCCGGGTTGAGCCGCGCTTCGGGGGCGGCCTTGGCAGCAGCGATGGCCTGGGCGGGCGCCTCCAGCTTCTTCGGCGGTGTCACCACCGAAACGTTGCGAGGCGTCCCCGGACCCGACGGGTTGATCTTCGGGGTCTGCACCGGGGTCGGTGCCGGCCGCGTGGAGGTCGGTGGCGGCGGCACCGGCGGGGGCTCCGGAATTTGGATCGGCAGCGTGCTCGACGGGGCTGGTGCCGGCCGTGGCGCCGGAGCATAGCACACGTTGGCGGTGTGATAGGCCTGCACATAAAACAGGCAATGCTGGCACGATACCGGGTTAGACCCCGCGCCGGCGCACGGAGAAGCCGCTGCCACAGCGGAATTGACGACGACCGCCGAGAAGGGCGCCAATATTATGGCGGCCGCGACCGCGATCTTGAATGCTTTCATTACAGAGCTCAATTGTCGAAATACCTTGACTTGTCCAGCAACCGGCGGTCTCTTTCACCCTGCCGGTCGTAGTGGTATGCCTCGACCTGTTCGGCGACCCACTCTTCGAGAAGTCGCTCCTGCAGAGCGAACATCTCCTTCTCTTCGTCGGGCTCGGCGTGGTCGTAGCCGAGCAGATGCAGCACGCCGTGGACCGTCAGCAGCGCCAATTCATGTCCAAGACTGTGGCCCGCGGCGGCGGCCTGTTCGGCGGCGAATTCCGGGCACAGCACGATGTCCCCCAGCATCGACGGCCCTGGTTCGGGAGCGTCCGGACGGCCACTGGGTTCGAGCTCGTCCATGGGAAAACTCATCACGTCGGTGGGGCCGGGCAGGTCCATCCAACGCATGTGCAGATCGGCCATCGCGGCCGTGTCCAACAGCACCATCGACAGCTCGGCGCCCGGATTGACGTCCATTTTGGCGATGACGAAGCGCGCGACGCTCACCAATTCGGTCTCGGATACGTCGATGCCCGATTCGTTGGACACTTCGATGGTCATTTGCCGCTCACCGCACCATCATCGGCGATTGCGGGTTCCGGACGCACGACGGGCCGCCCGATTCATGCCCGCCCCCGGCTCTTCGTGGCGCGCGTACGCGTCGACGATTTCCGACACCAGTCGGTGGCGAACGACATCCGCGCTGGTCAACTCGGCGACGTGGATGTCTTCGATGTGCTCGAGGATGTCGACCGCCGCGCGCAGACCCGACTTGGCCCCGCCCGGCAGATCGATCTGGGTGATGTCGCCGGTGACGACGATCTTCGACCCGAAGCCCAGCCGGGTGAGGAACATCTTCATTTGCTCGGGTGTGGTGTTCTGCGCCTCGTCGAGCACGATAAACGCGTCGTTAAGCGTCCTCCCCCGCATGTAGGCGAGCGGCGCAACCTCGATCACCCCGGCCGACATCAGCTTCGGCACCAACTCGGGGTCCATCATGTCGTAGAGCGCGTCATAGAGCGGACGCAGATACGGGTCGATCTTCTCGTTCAGCGTTCCCGGCAGGAACCCCAACCGCTCGCCGGCTTCCACCGCCGGACGGGTCAGGATGATGCGGGTGACCTGTTTGGACTGCAGCGCATTGACCGCCTTGGCCATCGCCAGATAGGTCTTACCAGTACCGGCGGGGCCGACCCCGAACACGATGGTGTGGGCGTCGATAGCGTCGACGTAACGCTTCTGGTTGAGCGTCTTGGGCCGAATCGTCTTGCCGCGGCGCGACAAGATGTCCAGCGTGAGCACCTCGGCCGGTGACTCGTTGCCGGTGCCGATCAGCATGGCGACACTGTGGCGCACCACCTCGGGGGTGAGCGGCTGGCCGTTGGCCACAATCGCGACGAGCTCGGTCAGCACCCGCTCGGCCAGGGCGACGTCGGCCGACTCACCGGAGAGGGTGACAGTGTTGCCGCGAACATGCAGGTCAGCATTGAGGGTGCGTTCGAGGGCGCGCAGATTCTCGTCTGCCGAGCCCAGCAAGCCCACGACCACATCGGGCGGAATGTCGATGCTGCTGCGAACCGGAGCTTTGAGATCGGGGCCCTGCAGGGCCCCAGCTGCGTCGGCAGCGTTGGTCTCGCGTGGCGTCACGTGGTTTCCGGTGCCTGCCTATCTCGGCTCGTCAAGGGTGATTCGGATGCCTCAGTCTACGCCGAGGGCTCGGTCTGGTCAGCCGCGCGCGGCTCGGCGGGCTGGCCTTCGGTGGTTTGCTGCCATCGCGGGGTAAGCACACCCAGCGCACCCAGGGCCACCGCGGCGGCGGTCGAGGTACGCAACACCTGGGGGCCCAGCCGCACCGCGACGGCGCCCACGTCGGTCAGCGCGGCAAGTTCTTCCGGGGCGATGCCGCCTTCGGGACCGACCACCAGGAACAGCGAGTTCGCCTGTGCTACACCGGCATCCACGAGCCGCTCGGTCGCCGACTCATGCAGCACCACCGCCACCGCGCCGCAGGCCACCGCGTCGCGGATGCGCTGAAGCAGCATCGGGGTGGTCAGCACGCCCTCGACGGTCGGGATGTAGGCCCGACGTGATTGCCGCGCCGCCGAGCGGACCACGGCTCGCCACCGACGCAAGCCCTTCTCGACCCGGGACCCCTGCCAGCTCGCCACACATCGGGCGGCCTGCCAGGCCAGAAACGCGTCGGCGCCGGCCTCGGTGGCCAGCTCGATCGCCAACTCCGAACGGTCCGACTTCGGCAGGGCTTGCACCACCGTCACCGGCGGCTGGCCGGGGTTGACCGTCCAACGATCCCGCACCCGGGCGCGTAAGCCGTCACGGTCGGCCTGTTCCACCTCGCAGCGGGCCAGCGCGCCCGCGCCGTCACCCAGCCACAACTGCTCGCCAGGCCGGATCCGCCGCACGGTCGCGGCGTGAAAGCCTTCGTCGCCGTCGACGACCGCGAGTTCACCGGTGTCGGGCAAGGCCTGGACGTAGAACAGCGTCGCCACCATGTGCACGGCCCGCGCGACTGGGGCTAGCGCCCGGTGAAGGTTTCGCGAAGCCGACTGAACAGGCCGCCACCGGTGTGGGAGGAACGCACCTCGGGCACGTCGCGGTTGCGGCGGTTCTTCAGTTCGCGCAGCAATTCGATGTCGTGGTTGTCCAGGCGGGTGGGGACCACCACCTCGACGTGGACGTTGAGATTGCCCCGGGTGGACGACCGCAGCTGCGGCATGCCCTGACCGCGCAGCGTGATGACCGAACCCGGCTGTGTCCCAGGCGGAATGGTGATTTCACTGGGGCCGTCGAGGATGTCGTCGATGGTGATGGCGGTGCCGAGCGCGGCATCGATCATCGGCACCGACACCGTGCAGTGCAGGTCGTCACCGTCGCGGACGAAGATGTCGTGGGCCTGCTCATGCACCTCGACATAGAGGTCACCGGCCGGGCCGCCGCCCGGACCGACCTCGCCCTGCGCGGCAAGCCGAACCCGCATCCCGTCGCCGACACCGGCCGGGATCTTGACGCTGATCTCGCGCCGGGCCCGCACCCGGCCGTCGCCCATGCACTGATGGCAAGGGTCGGGGATGACCACGCCAACGCCACGGCAGGTGGGGCACGGCCGCGACGTCACCATCTGCCCCAACAGCGAGCGCTGCACCGTCTGCACCTCGCCCCGCCCGCCGCAGGTGTCGCAGGGGACCGGCGCCGAATCGCCATTGGTGCCCTTGCCCTGACAGCGGTCGCACAGCACCGCGGTGTCGACGGTGACCTGCTTGGTCACCCCGGTCGCGCACTCTTCGAGGTCTAGGCGCATCCGCAGCAACGAGTCCGACCCGGGCCGGACCCGGCCGATCGGACCGCGCGAGGTCGCGCCTCCGCTGAAGCTGCCCCCGAAGAAAGCCTCGAAGACGTCGCCCAGGCCGCCGAATCCACCGAATCCGCCGCCCGCGGCGGCATTCTCCAGCGGATCCCCGCCCAGATCGACGATCCGGCGTTTCTCGGGATCGCTGAGCACCTCGTAGGCGACGCTGACCTCCTTGAACCTCGCCTGCGCGGCCTCGTCGGGATTGATGTCAGGGTGCAGCTCACGCGCCAGCTTTCGATACGCGCGCTTGATCTCCGCATCGCTGGCGTTTTTGTTCACGCCGAGCAGCCCGTAATAGTCGCGTGCCACGCCTGACCTTTCTGGACCCAGTTAGGGCCGCGTTACCACGTACGTCCGCAGTCCTGTCGGTGCGCGTTCATCGGGCACCCAGGACTTCGCCAATATAAAGAGCAACCGCGGCGACGCTGGCGATGGTTCCCGGATAGTCCATCCGGGTGGGACCCAACACCCCCATACCGCCGTACACGGTGTCCATGGTGCCGTACGCGGTGGTCACCATCGACGTTCCCGCCATTTGCTCGGCCTCGGTCTCATGACCGATGCGCACGGTTACCTTCCCGGCTTCCTGCTGGGCCGCCAGCAACCGCAACACCACCACCTGCTCCTCGAGGGCCTCCAGGATCGACCGCAGCGAACCACCGAAGTCCGCCGCGTTGCGGGTCAGGTTGGCGGTGCCACCCATCACCAGGCGCTCTTCGGTGTGCTCGACCAGTGACTCCAGCAACACCGTCGCCGAACGGCCGACCGCGTCGCCCAGCCCGCCGGTGCCGCCGAGCTGTTTAGCCAGGTCGGACACCGCCACCGAGGCCGCGGAGAGCTTCTTGCCTTCCAGCGCCTGGCCCAAGACTTCGCGTAACTGCGCGAGCTGGTGCTCGTCGATGACGTCACCGAGTTCGACGATGCGCTGGTCCACCCGCCCCGAGGAGGTGATGACGACCATCAGCAGCCGCGCCGGCGTCAGCGCGATCACCTCGAGGTGCCGAACCGTCGACGTCGACAAGGTCGGGTATTGCACGACGGCCACCTGGCGGGTCAGCTGCGCCAGCAGGCGCACCGCGCGCCGCAGCACGTCGTCGAGATCGACGCCGGATTCCAGGAAGGACTGGATCGCCCGCCGTTCGGCCGCCGACAGCGGTTTGACGTCGTCAATCCGGTCGACGAATTCGCGGTAGCCCTTCTCGGTGGGCACCCGGCCCGAGCTGGTGTGCGGCTGCGTGATGTAGCCCTCGGCCTCCAGCACCGCCATGTCGTTGCGGATGGTCGCGCTGGACACGCCGAGGTTGTGCCGCTCCACGAGCGATTTCGAACCGATCGGCTCCTGGGTGGCGACGAAGTCGGCGACGATCGCGCGCAGCACCTCGAAGCGACGCTCGTCAGCACTGCCCATCGGCCACCTCCTTGATCGAGTACATTTTACGGTCTCATCAGACGCTGATCCTCATCAGCAAGTGTCCGGCGCGCGCGGCCGACGACTTTGCCGCTAGCCTTTCCGGCATGTATCCGTCGGCCTTCGACGACACATCAAGGAAAATCGACAAATGATCTTCAAGGGCGTCCGAGAAGGTAAGCCCTACCCGGACCACGGGTTGTCTTACCGGGACTGGTCGCAGATCCCTCCCCAACAGATCCGGCTCGACGAGTTGGTCACCACGACCACGGTGCTGGCCCTGGACCGGCTGCTCTCGGAGGACTCCACGTTCTACGGCGATCTCTTTCCGCACGCGGTGCGGTGGCGCGGCGTCGTCTATCTCGAGGACGGTTTGCACCGCGCCGTGCGGGCCGCGCTGCGGAACCGCACCGTCCTGCATGCCCGGGTGTACGACATGGACGTACCGCTGAGCCAGCAGACCCAGGGATCCGGTTCCACTTTCGGCCGCTAACCGGTCACGTTTGCGGGTCGCCGGGTGTCGACGGAGTAGGGGCCACAGATTCACCTGGGCGCCGACACCGTGACTATTCGGAAAGGATCGCCATGTCCCGTCTGCAGGGGCTCTCCGACCGCGACGCCGGCCTGGGCGCGAGGATCGCTTTCTTCTTCACCAAACGCAAACTCGCGCAGATGACCGGCCTGGAAACGGCCGGGATGCTCGAGCCGCTGCGTATGTATGCCCACATTCCCAGGTTGCTCAGCGCCTACGGCAAGCTCGAACAAGCCGAAGCCAAGCTCGACATCCTCAGCCCGCGGCACCGCGCGCTGGCGGAGTTGAAAGCCGCGACGACGGTGGGTTGTGAATACTGCATCGATCTCGGCTCGCAAATCGCCCGGCGCTGGGGTCTCACCGACGAGGAACTGCGGGCGCTGTCGAATTACCGTGCAGCCACGTGCTTTTCCGACGTCGACAAGCTGATTCTCGAGTACGCCACCGCCATGAGCCACACCCCGGTCGAGGTGACCGACGAGTTGTTCGATGCGCTGCGCGGCCACTTCGACACGCCGCAGCTGGTCGGGCTCACCCACGTCATCAATCTGGGCAACATGCGCGCCCGATTCAATATCGCGTTGGGCATCAAGTCCGCCGGCTTCTCCGGCGGCCAGGTGTGTGCAATGCCGGACACCGGTCGCCCGTGACCGCCAACCGCTCGCTGACGGCGCGGTTCGAGGCGGCCCGGCCGCAGCTGAGCGCCGTCGCGTACCGCATGCTCGGCTCGGTCGACGACGCCCAGGACGCGGTGCAGGAGGCCTGGTTGCGGCTCGACCGCGGCGGCGCCGACCAGATCGTCAACCTCGAGGCCTGGTTGACCACCGTAGTGGCCCGCATCTGTTTGAACGTGCTGCGCGACCGCCGCGGCCGGCACCGCGAGGAGCCGGTGGCGCGGTTGCCGGATCCGATGGTGGACGCCGACGACGAGTCCGACCCCGAACACCGGGCGATGCTGGCCGAGGCGGTGGGCCTGGCGCTGTTCGTCGTCCTGGACACCCTGTCACCGGCCGAGCGCCTGGCTTTCGTTCTGCATGACGCTTTCGGCGTGCCGTTCGACCAGATCGCGCCGATCGTGGAGCGAACACCGGAGGCGACCCGCAAGCTGGCCAGCCGCGCGCGACGGCGAATCGAGGACGCCCACCCGGTGCCCGATGCGGACGTGTCCGCGCAGCGGGAGGCCGTCGACGCGTTCTTCGCCGCCGGACGTTCCGGCAACTTCGACCGGCTGTTGTCGGTGTTGCATCCCGACGTGCTGCTACGCGGCGACTTCGGCGCCGGCACAGCGCTTTTCCACGCCGAAGGTGCCGAGTCCGTCGCAAAGCTGGCCCACGGCTACGCGGGCCCGGAGCGTGAGGTCCGCGCGGCGAGGGTCAACGGTGCCGCGGGCGCGGTGATCCTCGTGCACGGGCGCCCGGTTTCGATCATGGCGTTCGTCGTCCGCGACGGTCGAGTGGCCATGATCGACGTCTTGGCCGACCCCGTGCGCATCGCGGGGCTCGACCTCGGTGCCGTCTGCGGCTAGTTCGTTGCGGCCGCCGCTTGCACCAAGGCCAGCGCGGCGTCGTGCTGCAGTACCCAGTTGCCGCCCTGTTGGACGAACACAAGCTGCTTGACGACCGGTCCGGCGAACTTCGGACCCGCAATGGCTACCTGGGCGGAAGCCGTGGTCGGCCCGGCCGGGACGATGTTCGTCACGGTGAACGTTTCCGGGAAGTTGCCGTTCCGGTAGGCCTTGCGCAGGTCGTGGTCCGCGACGTGGCCCTCGTCGGGATTGATGCCGTTTTCGACCAGGCCGACTTTGGTGGAGTAGCCCACGCCGGGATCGGTGACCTGAATGCACAGGTTGCTCAACTGCTCCGGGGTCGGAAGGCCCGGCCCTACCGGCGCGGGCGCCGGCGGTGGCGGCGGGTCCTGTGGGATCGGCGCACCGACCGCGGCCAGTTGCACCCCAGTGGCCGGTGTTGTGACCGACGCAATGCCGGCGGCCGCACCGCCAATGACGGCCAGCGCCGCCACGCTCACAGCTACGGATTTCACGTGTCCCCCTTTAGCGGCCCGGTTCGGGCCAACGTGACGGATGTTACTCACTGGCCGGCGGCCTGAATGAGCTCCATCGCCGAGGCGCGTGACAACACCCAGCCGCCCTGGTTGACGAAGGTGACGCTCTGTGTCACCGGGTTCGGCAGCTTGGGACCGGACACCGCGACGTCCGCGGTCACGGATCCGGGCGCGGCCGGGGCAATGTTGGTGATCGTGAACGTCAACGGCAGGTCACCATTTTTGGCGGCCTTCTGCAGCTTGTGGTCAGCGATGTGGGCTGCGGTTCCGCTGATACCACCTTCGACCAGATTGCCCTTGTTCGCGAACGACACGCTGGGGTCGGCGAGGCTGGTCAGCAGCCCGGTCAGCTGGTCGGCGGTCGGAACGTCCGCGGCGGGAGCCGGTACGGGCGGCGGCGGATCCTGGGGTAACGGCGCGCCGACCGCGGCCAGCTGCACGTCGGCCATCGGCGCGGCGGCGGTCGACGTGATGCCCAGGGCGGCGGCGCCGAGCGCGCCCACTGCGGTCACCCCCATGGCCAGAGCTTTCATGGATTTCACGATGTCCCCCTTCGAAGTGCACCGACGTGGCGGGTGCCGCGCGGATACAGATGGTGCGGTTGTGCACCCTGTGACATAGGTTACGCGAGTTTCGCCAGACTAATCTGTGCGCAACCTGTGTAGCAGCCCAGAATTTCGGGTTTGCCGGCTAGCCGGCGGGACGATCTGCCGCGACGGCATCGCGCAGGCTTTTCGGCCGGATGTCGGTCCAGTTTTGTTCGACGTAATCCAGGCACGCCGCGCGGCCCGCTTCGCCGAAGACCACGTGCCAACCCGCCGGGACGTCGGCGAAGGCGGGCCACATGCTGTGTTGTTCGTCGTCGTTGACCAGCACGAAGAAGGTGCCGCTGTCGTCGTCGAACGGGTTGGTGCTCATTGCTTCTCCATCATCGTTTGGTATTTGGACGCGGCGGCCCGACCAACCCAGGGGCCCAGCACCCGGTCGGACAGCAGGCCCAGGCAGCTCAGGTTGGGGAATCCGGGCCCCTGGGTGAGTCCGGACAGGTTGGGCAGGAACAACTTGGGGGTGAGCTCGTTGACGGCCAGGTCGTAGCCGATTGCCTCCTGCAGACGATCCGCCGTCAGCGGTCCGCCCAGTCCCAGTTCGAGGAGATCCAGCGCATCCTGGCTGAACAACGAGGTGAACCAGAGCGGGTCGGCCCCGGAACCGTCGATCACCAAATCAAAACCGTGCACCGTCTCCAGGTTCTCGCTGAACCGGTTGGTGGACAGCGTCAGCCGAATCTGCCCATCGCGGCCCACCGCGTGCGCGACCCGGCCGCGCAGGTGGCGGATGCGGTCGTCGGCCAGCAGCGCCTCCTGCACATTCGCCGAGAACACGCCGCGGTCAGTGCGAGCCAACGCGTCACGGCGTTCGGCCAGCGTCAGCGCGGTCCAGTCGGTGGGATCGGAGAACAGTGAGTTCTCGAAGAAGCTCTCGCCCCGGGTGAACAACGTCACCTGCGGTGAGATGACGGTGATGGTCGAAACCCGGTGGCGGAACAGCTCGTTGAGCATGGACGCGGCCG
Organism: Mycobacterium simiae; assembly: GCF_010727605.1. Lineage (NCBI taxonomy): Bacteria > Bacillati > Actinomycetota > Actinomycetes > Mycobacteriales > Mycobacteriaceae > Mycobacterium > Mycobacterium simiae. The sequence goes on along the minus strand of NZ_AP022568.1, from coordinate 4,554,792 downwards.
TCTCGCCGCCGCCGATCACCGCGACGCGTTCGGCGGTGATGCGGTCGTGGCCCGCGGCGCGATCCCAGAACTGCGCGATCGACATCATCCGCGGGTTGCCGGGCAACAGCGACTTCTCCGCCTGGCCCGGCCCGGTGATCATCAGCGCGTCGGCCTGCACGGTGGTCTCATGGGTGCGCAGCGCCCACCGATCGCCGTCAACCGTAAGGCCGTCGACCTCACCGTGCACCACTTTCATGTCCACCTGGTCGGCGACCCAGCCCAGGTATTGACTCCAGGTGCGATGTGGCGGAGCCGGTCTGCCCCGGTCGATCCACTCGGCGAACGATGCCGTTGCAATCAGGTAGGCCTGCCAGCTGTAGCGGGTCATCCGTTCGTCGAGTTCGGCGTTGCGGCGCGGCGCCAGCGCCGACCGATAGGGAAAGCCGACGTCTTTTTCCGGGCTGGTGCCCAGTCGGTGCGCGCCGTCGGTCCAGCCGCCGCTCGCCTGCCAATTCGCCCCGACCGCGGTGCGTTCGACGGCGACCACCTCGGGCACCTCGACGCCCATGTCGCGTAGCACCTTGGCCTTGGCGGCCACCGCCACCGCCTTGGCGCCCGCCCCGAGGATCGCTAACCTGCTCACGTCGCCACCTCCCGCAGTGAGTCGATCCAAAGCTGTTGCAACGCAGAAATATCCGCATCGCCGAGGATGTCGGGCAGCGCCCGCCACTGCGCGGCCAGCACCCGCTGTCCGTCGAAGCTCAGCACGGCGGCGACGATGGTGAGCTCATGGCGGACCGCCAGGTCCGGTTCCGGTTGCGGTGATACCCCGGCGAGCAGTTCACGCTCCAGTGTCAGCACGCCGGTGCCGCCGACGCTGTGGGCCGCGCCCAGGTAGTTCAACAGCAGTTGTGGATCAGGCTGGGATGCAAGGGATTTCGCCGTATCGGGGCGCAGGTAGCGCAACAATCCGTAGTCCAGGCCGTCACCGGGGATCGCGGCCAGTTGCTCCCCCACGTCGCGCGGATCCGTTGACGCGACCCGCACCGGATAGATGGAGCTGAGCAACCCGACCGTGTCGCCGGTGTCGATGGCGTGGCCGCCGGGCTCGTCGACGAGACCGTCGGCGCGGCCGTGGGTCTCCAGCGCCAACAGCGGCGGTGGGGTGGCCTGATTGCGGATCCGCCGCCAGCGCGTCACCGTCGCCGCGGTCGCGGCGATCAGCAGATGCGGCAGCGGCAGGCCCGAATCGAGCAGCCGGCCGGTGAGGTCCGCGTCGGTGGTGATCATGCGGACGTCCAAGTCGCGGGCCCGGTCGCGGTGCGGGTCCAGGCGTCGCGCGCCGAGCGCCGGATCGTCGCCGTGGCACGGGCCGGCCCAGAATTGCGCCGTGTCCAGCCGCTGGGCGCGCTCAACGAGAGCCGCCGCCCAACGCCGGTAGCTGGTGTGCTCCCGGACCGGGGCGGGGCGTTGCCCGCTGATCAACGCCGTGAGTGCGGCGTCGAGTTCGCCGAGCACCACCCGCCAGGACGCCGGATCCATCGCCAGCACGTGCGCGGCCAATAGCAGCACGCTGGGTCCGGCCGGGGGGCTCGGGGGTCTCAGCCACACCCCGGCCAGCAGCACGCCCCGCTCGGGGTCGAGGCGCTCGACGGCCTGCGCGACGTGTGCGGGAACCGCGGCCTGCACGTCGCCGGCCACCGTGACCTCGCGGATGACCTCGGCGTCGCTCGTGGGCATCGGAACCAGGGCCATCGCCGCGCGGTCCAGTCGCGTCCGCAACACCTGATGTCCGTCGACGATGCCGGCCAGCGCGGCATCGAGGTGCGCGCGGGTGACGGCATCGGGCAGCCGAATGGCCTCGGTCTGTGCCAGCCGACGCGGCTCACCGTATTCGTAGAGCCAGCGTCCGTTGGGCAGCACCGGCATGGGGTCGACGCCGTATTCGGCATCGGTTGCAGCAGAGGCGGTTTCAGAATCGATCGACTCGGCCAGTTCTCGGACATTAGTGCAGTCGAGGACCAGCCTGGCGCGCAGCGCCAGCCCCCGCGCCCGCGCCGCCTGCACCACCGACAGGGCCACGATGCTGTCCAGGCCCAATTGCAGGAAGTCCGCGGTCACGTCGACCCGTGGCAGCTGCAGTATTTCCGAAAGCAGTTCCGCCAGTGCGGCTTCGGTCGGTGTTTCCGGCTCGGCATGGGCGGCGTTGGTCGCCCCAGGGGCATCGAGTGCGCCGAGCGCGGCTTCGTCCAGTTTGCCGTTGGCGGTCAGTGGGATTTCGTCGACCACGACGATGTGCTGTGGAATCATGTAGCGCGGCAACCGAGAACCGAGCATGCCCCGTAACTGCGCCGCCGTCGGTCGGTGTTGGACCGCGTCGGACATCACCACGTAGGCGGTCAACCGCGCCGTCGTCTGCTGCCGGCGCACGAGCACGCCGGCCTGTTGGACGCCGGGATGCGATTCGAGCGCGGCGGCGATCTCGCCCGGCTCGACCCGATAGCCGCGGATCTTCACCTGCGTGTCGGCACGTCCCACGTAGTGCAGTGCGCCGCCGGATCCCCGGCGCACCAAATCGCCGGTGCGGTACATCCGCGCGCCGGTCGCGAACGGGTCGGCGACGAATCGATGGCTCGTCTCGCCCGGGCGCTCCTGGTAGCCCCGGGCCAGCTGGGCACCGGCCAGATAGAGTTCGCCGGTCGCCCCGACCGGTACCGGACGCAGCTGGGAATCCAGCACGTAGGCGCGGGTGTGCCGGGTGGGTCGTCCGATCGCGGGTTCGTCGTACTCCGTGATGTCGGCGACCACGGCCTCGACGGTCGTTTCGGTGGGGCCGTAACAGTTGTAGGCCCGCGACCCGGTTGCCGCGCATTCGTCGCGGATCAGCGTCCACGCCGCGCTGCCGAGGGCTTCACCGCCCAGCGCCAGCACGGCCAGGGGAACGGTCGTCAGCAGGCCGCACGCGGTCAGTTGGGCGAACATCGACGGTGTCGTGTCGATCATGTCGATGCGATGATCGGCGATCGTGGCGACGAGTGCCTCGGCATCGGTTTGGGTCTGTTCGTCGACGACGTGCACCGCGTGGCCGTCGAGCAACGCGACCAGCGGCTGCCAGGCGGCATCGAAGGCGAACGACCAGGCGTGGGCGATCCGCAGCGGGCGATCCAGCCGAGTTGCGGCGGGCCGCAGCACGCTGCGCAGGTGGTCGTCGGCGTAGGCGCCGAGGGCCGCGTGCGTTCCTATGACCCCCTTGGGTTCTCCGGTCGTACCAGAGGTGAAGACCAGGTACGCGGCTTGTGCTGCGGTGACGTCGACCGGCCGGAAGCCGGTGCCACCGGGCCCGCCGTTGTCCAACAGTTCCCGCACCAACGCCGCGTCGAGGATGACCGTCGCCCCGCTCTGCCGCACGATCGATCGGACCCGGTCGGGAGGCAGGCCCGGTTCCATCGGCACACAGATGCCGCCGGCTTTCAGCACCGCGAGTATCGCCTCGATGTATTGCGGGCCGCGGGAAAGCCTGATGGCGACCGGTGTCTCGGACCGCACCCCACGGGCCGAAAGGCACGCGGCGAGCCGGTTGGCGCGGGCGTCGAGTTCGCGGTAGGTCAGTGTGCCGCCGGCCCAGCTGACCGCGACGTTGTCCGGGGCCGCCACCGCGGCCGCGGCGAAGCGGGTGTGTATGCCGACCTGGGGAGCCCGCGGCTCTGCACCATTCGGGCCGATGTGCTCGTCGTCGAACAGCACGCTGACCGCGCGCAGCGGCCGGTCCCAGTGCTGCAGTAGCCGTTCGGCGGTGCCCAACAGTCGCCGGCCCAGCCGTTCGGCGCTGGTCGCGCCCAGCGCGCCGTCGCGCACCTCGATCAGCACCACCAGCTCGCGGCCCTCCATGTGGGCGGCGACCGCGATCGGGAAGTGGGACAGGCTCTCCAGCGTCGACGGGCGGAATATGGCCCCCCCGACGGTCAATTCGCCGCCCGCGACCAGTCCGTTCATCGGAAAGTTCTCGTATACGAGCAGGGTGTCGAACATCTCCCCCACCCCCCCGAGTGCTCGCAGCTGGGCATGCCCGAGATAGCCGTGCTCGCGCAGCAGCGCGGCCGTACGCTGCACCGCGCGGCACTGCTCCCCGACGCCGACGGCCGGATCCAGCCGCACCCGCATCGGCACGGTGTTGATGAACAGACCGATCATCGTCTCGACACCGGCGAGTTCGGGTGGTCTGCCGGAGACGGTGACCCCGAAAACCACATCGTCGCTGTCGGTCAGCCGCGACAGCACCAGCGCCCACGCCGTCTGCATCAGCGTGTTGAGAGTGATTCCCCGCGAGCGGGTTCCGTCGACCAGGCGTTCGGCGGCCTCGGGTGGTAGCCGCAGCTCGGTGGTGCGCGGAAGTCCGGGTCGGCGTCCGTCGCCTGCCTCGGTGGAGCCCAGCGCGGCGGCCAGCAGGGTGGGTCCGGTGAGCCCGGCCAGGTGTTGGCGCCAAACTCGTTGACTCGCCTCGGGATCGCGGCCGGCAAGCCAGCCGATGTAGTCCCGGTACGGCCGCGCGGCGACGGGCAGCGCGGCGGGATCTCCGCTCGCCCCGTACAGGATCATCAGCTCGTTGACGAACACCGGAAGCGACCAGCCGTCGATGACGATGTGGTGCGCGGTGATCACCAAACGCCAACGTGGTCCCGGCAATTCGATGAGCAGGAAGCGGATCGCCGGGCCGTGTTCCAGGTCGAACGGGCGCCGCCGCTCGGCCGCCTCCAAGCCCGGCAGGTCCTGCGGCGAGGCGGTGACGACGCGCCACGGCAGGTCGAATCGCGACGGCACGATCTGCACCGGGCGGGCGATGCCGCGGCTGAAGAAACTGGCACGCAGGTTCGGGTGCCGCACCAACATCTTTGTGGCGCAGTCATGCAACAACGCGACGTCGAGTGCACCCGAGATGTCGGCGGCCATCCCGATCAGGTACGGGTCGTCCTCACCCGCGACGAACTCGGTCAGCGCGGACAGTGAATACAAGCCCTCTTGCAGGGGGCTTAGCGCCATGACGTCCTCGATGTCGGGCGCGACATCGGATCGTGTCGCGGTCATGACAGACCGTCGCGCGACGATTGCCGCTGCCGGGACCACAGCTGCGTCACCGCCGCCAGATCGTCGGCCGACAGACCGGACGCGGCCATCGGCTCGAATCGGGTGTCGGCCGACCTGTGTGGTTGTTCGGCGCCGGCCTGCGTCTCAGCCAACGCGTCCAGGGCGGCCGCGAGTTGTTCCACCGTCGGATGTTCGAACACCATGCGCGGACTGACCGTCAGGCCGGCCGCGCGTGCCCGGGCCGCCAATTGCACGGACAAGATGCTGTCGCCGCCGAGGGCGAAGAAGTCGTCGAACCGCCCGACCTCAGGCGTGGACAGCAGATCGGCGAACACCGCGGCGAGCGATCGCTCGGTGTCGGTGCGCGGCGGTTCGACCTGCCCGCGGGTGCTGACGGACGGCTGCGGCAGCGCGGGCCGGTTGAGTTTGCCCGACTCGGTCTTGGGCATGGCGTCGAGGACGGTCAGCGACGACGGCATCATGTACCCGGGCAGTGTCATCGCGATCGCGGCGCGCACCGCCGCCGCGAAGTCCGCGCGTGCGGCGTCCTCGCTAAGCGGCCGTTGCGGCACCACGTATCCGGCCAGCGAGGTGCCGCCATGCACTTCCCAGGTGCGGGCCGCTGCGGCGGCGACGCCTTCGGCCGCCGCCAGCGCCGCCTCGACCTCGGCCAACTCGACCCGGAAACCGCGTACCTGCACCTGATGGTCGGCCCGCCCGGCGAACTCCAGCTGGCCGTCCTCCGTCCAGCGGGCCAGGTCGCCGCTGCGGTACAGCCGCGAACCCGGTTGCAGTGCATACGGATTGGCTACGAAGCGGGACGCGGTCAGGCCGGGCCTCTTCCAGTAGCCCCGAGCCAGTTGGTCGCCGGCGTAGTACAGCTCGCCCACCACCCCGATCGGCACCGGTCGCAGGGCGTCGTCGAGCAGGTAGGCCTGCGCACCGGGGACCGGCTTGCCCACCGAGGGATTCGGCGGTGTCAGCGGCCCGCGCGAGACCGCGCCGGAGGTCTCGGTGGAGCCGATGTTGTTCAGCAGTTCGGTGCCCGGCCCGTGGGCGCAGGCGGCGACCAGCCGCTCCAACAGCGACACACTCACCGGCTCGCCCCCACACACCAGCCGCGACAGGGAGCGCACCACCTCGGGGCGAGTGTCGACCAGCGCGGACACCAGGCTGGGCACCGCCGTCAGCTGCGTCACCTGGTGCCGGCCCATCAGGGCGGCGAGAGCTTCGGCGTCGCGGTGCTCGGCGTCGTCGGCGAGAATCATGGTGGCGCCGGCGGCCAGACCGGCCAGCATCTCCATGCCGCCTTCGAGGAAGGTGATCGAGGCCTGCGCCAGTCGAATGTCGTTGGCGCGTGGCGGATAGTGCCGCAACTGCCAGTCCAGCCGCGCCGACATGGATCGGTGCGTGCCCACCGCGCCCTTCGGCGTGCCGGTGGACCCCGAGGTAAACACCAGATACATCGGGTCGTCGGGGTGCGGCGCGGGTAGCCGTCGCAGCGGCGGTTCGGCCCGGTCCGCGACGGCACGCACCTGCGGGTCGTCCAGCGAAATGACTTTCACCCCGGGAACTTTCGGCATGCTGTCGACGGCCTCGGCCGTTGCCAACAGCACCGGTGGCTGCACGTCGCCGAGCATGAACTGCTTGCGTGCCTGCGGGTAGCCCGGATCGATCGGGAAGTAGCCCGCGCCCGCCTTCATGATGGCCAGCAACGCGATCACCATGTCGATGCCGCGCCGGGTCGACAGCCCCACCAATGAGCCGGGCGCGACGCCGTGGTCGGCCAGCAATGCGGCCAGATTGTCCGACCGACGGTGCAGCGTGGGGTAGTCGATCTCGTCGCCACCACAGCGCACCGCGATCCGCTCAGGTCCCCAGTTTCGGCTGGGCGCAAGCACTTCCGGTATCGTGCGGGGCCGGTCGGCGGGTGCCGGGGCACCGCGACTGTACTGCTGCAGGATGCGACGCTGTTCGTCGTCGCCGATCACCGGCACCTCGCGCAGGGTTCGATCGAGGTCGTCGGCGAACGCGGTGATGATGCGGGCGAGCCAGCCGGCCACCCGCTCGATCGTGGACCGGCGATACAGCTCGGTGCGGAAGATGACGTGGCAGTGATATCCGGCGGCGTCGGTGCCGTCGCTGCCGTCGGTGCCGAGGAAGTTGACGCTCAGGTCGGCGTGCGCCATGTCGAAGATCGGATCCAGCGATGTGCACACCGTGTCTTCGCCACGCCGTCCGTCTGCTCCCGCGTCGATCACCCGGGTGGCCGGCAGGTGGTCGCGGACGTGCACCACCACCTGGAACAGTGGGTTGCGGGACAACGAACGCACTGGTCTGACGGCATCGACGACCCGGTCGAACGGCAGGTCCTGGTGCGCGTACGCGGCCAGCGCGGTCTCCCGGGTCCGGCGCAGCACTTCGCGCAGCGTCGGGTTGCCACTCAGGTCGTTGCGCAACACCAAGATGTTGACGAAAAAGCCGATCAGTTGGTCCAATTCGGCTTCGGTGCGGCCGGCTACCGGGGTGCCCAGCGGGATGTCCACGCCGCTGCCGGCCTTGTGCAGCACGACGGCGACGGCCGTTTGCAACAGCATGAACTCAGTGATGCCCATCGCGCGGCACACCTGAGCGAGCTTGCCGCGGGTGGCCGCGTCGATGCGGAAGTCGACGGATTCCCCCGCCCCGCTGGGCACCGGCTGACGCGGAAAGTCGGGCCGTAGTCCGGTGTCCTCGGGCATGCCGGCCAGCTGCCGGGTCCAGTATTCGCGCTGCTCGCTGGCGACGGCGGATTCTTGGCCGACGGAGTCACCCAGGAAGGCGCGCTGCCAGGCCGCGTAGTCGGCGTATTGCACGCGAAGCGGTGCCCAGGACGGAACTTCTCCGCACCGCCGGGCCCGATAAGCGGTGAGCACATCGGAGAACAGCACCCCGGCCGACCAATGATCGGAAGCAATGTGGTGGACCACGAACGACATCACGTGTTCGTCCGCGCCAGTGCGCAGCAACGCGACGCGGATCGGCCGCTCACAGTCGAGCTCGAAGCAGTGCTGCCGTTCGGTGTCCAGCTGTTCCTGCAGCCAGACTGCGCTGTCGCCGCCTTCGAAGGTCGCCCGACGGATCGGCAGATCGGTTGCTTGATTGACGACTTGGTAAGGGACACCGTCGATTTCGACGTAGCCGGTGCGTAAGATTTCGTGGCGGGCGACGACGTCGCCAATCGCGGCGATCAACGACTCGATGTCCCAGGGTCCGGTCAACTTCGCAGCGAACGGAATGTTATTCACCCAGCTGGGCCCGTCGATGCGGTAGGCGAACCAGCTGCGTAGCTGCGACGCCGATAGCGGCTGGGGCTCGTCGTGGGCGGTGCCGATCAGCTTGGGCCGGCTCACGTCGACTGCGCCGGAGCCCAGTTGATCGATTCGCTCGGCCAGTCGGCCGACCGTCCCCAACTCGAAGACATCCCGGATGCCCAGTTCCACGCCGCACTCGGCGCGGATCGCGGTGACCAGTTTGGTGGCCACCAGCGAATGACCACCCAGGTCGAAGAACGAGTCGTCGACGCCGACGCGATCCCGGCCGAGCAGCGCGGAAAACAGTGCGGCGATGCGGTGTTCAGTGGCGGTGGTCGGGTCGCGATACTCGGCGCCGGCGGCGATGTCGGGCTGCGGCAAGGCGGTTCGGTCGATCTTGCCGTGGGCCGTGATCGGAATCTCGCTGAGCACCACGTAGCCCGCCGGCGTCATGTAGTCGGGCAGCGCCGCGGCCACCCGGGCACGGATGCGATCGACGTCAACGGATTCGGTCCCGCAGCCGGACGCCGGGGTGACGTAACCGACCAGACTTTTGCCCAGCCGAGGCAGCTCGACGGCCAGCACGACCGCTTGCCCGACGCTGGGGTCCACCGAGATCGCGGCGGCGATTTCGCCGAGTTCGATGCGGAAGCCGCGGATTTTGACCTGCTCGTCGGCGCGGCCGACGAACTCGATGTCGCCGTCGGCGTTGCGGCGGGCCAGGTCGCCCGAACGGTACATCCGTCCGCCCGCGGTGAACGGGTCGGCCACGAAGCGCTCGGCGGTCAATCCGGGGCGGCGATGATACCCCTGCGCGACATGCGTTCCGGCGATGTAGATTTCGCCGATCACTCCGACCGGCACGGGCTGCAGCGCGCCGTCGAGCAGATACACCTGAGTATTGATCTTGGGCTTGCCGATCGGCACGATCCGGGTGCCTTGCGTGCCCTGCACCGGATAGCTGGTGCAGTTGACCACGGTCTCGGTCGGTCCGTAGAAGTTGTACAGCAGCGCGTCGAAGGTGGCATGGAATTTGTCGGCGATCTCGCCGGGCAGCGCCTCGCCGCCGATGGGTACCCGCCGCAGGGTGCGCCATTGGTTGACCCCCGGCAACGACAGGAACAGTCCGAGCAGGGACGGCACGAAGTGCATCGAGGTAATTCCCTCGCGCCTGAGCAGGTCAGTCAGATAACCGATGTCGCGTAGTCCGTCCGGCCGCGGAATCACCAACCGGGCACCCATGATCAGGGTGCCGAACATCTCGCCCATCGAGACGTCGAAGCTGGGCGAGGCGACCTGCAAGAGCGATTCGGTCGCATCGACCTGGTATTCCGCACCGAACCACACGAAGTACTCGGCGATCGGTGCGTGCGGCACCGGCACACCCTTGGGCAGCCCGGTCGAACCGGAGGTGTAGATCAAGTAGGCCGTGTTCTGTGGGCTCAGCGGCCGGAGCAACGCCGCTGGTGCGCTGGTGGGGTAGCCGTCCAGTCCCGTGATGGGTTCCCGCAGAATGAGTTTGGCATCGGCATCGCTGAGGATGAACGAGATGCGGTCCTGCGGATAGGTCGGGTCCACCGGCATGTACACCCCGCCGGCCTTGAGGATGCCCAGGGCCGTGATGACCAGTTCGGGCGACTTGTCCAGTAGCAGCGCGACGCGGTCCTCGGTGCCAACGCCCTGCTCGATGAGCCAGTGTGCCACCCGGTTCGACTCTTCGTCGATCTCGCGATAGGTGTAGTTGCGGCCTTCGTAGGCGATCGCGAAGGCGTCCGGCGCGGACGCCGCACGGCGGCTGACCAACTCCGGCAGGGTGGCCGCCGGCGTCCTGAACCGCTCCCCTGTCGACACCCGGCGCAGCCATTCGGCGTCGTCCTCGGTCATCAGGGCGCAGGCCGACAGTGCGGCGTCGGGGTTGCTCAGTGCGCTGTCCACTAACACCAGGTAGTGCCGCAACATCTGTTCGACCAGCGGCCGATCCAACACTTCGACCAGGTACTCGGCCTCGACCAATCCGCCGCCGCCGGTGGCGGCACGTGCCAGCTCGACCATGACACTCAACGGCAACTGGTTGACGTGACCGCGCAGGTCGGCACGCACACATCGCACGCCCGGTGGACAGAAGCCGGGACCGTCGGCCTCGCGCTGGCCGAAGCTGACCCGCGTCATCCGGTCCGCGCCATGGCGGCGGTCCGGATTGGATTCGCGGACCAGCCAGTCCAAGTCGGCCCGAGAATGCGCAAAAGCACCCACCGCGCGGTCACGCGTCTGCGCCAAGAGTTCCCGGAATGTCTGGCGAGACTGCGGTTGTAGGCGGATCACCACGGTATTGCCGTAGTAGCCGATCGCATCCTCGGTCCCGAGGCCGCGGTGGAGCACCGGCACCGCGACCAGAAAGTCGGTCGACTGCGTGTAGCGCTGCACCAGCGCGGCGAAGGCAGCCATCAACACCATGTACGGGGTGGCGCCACACTCCCGGGCCAGCGCCGCCGCCCGATCGACGATGGCGGCCGACAGTTGCACCGTCGCCCGCTGCGCGCGCCACGTGCTGGGCACCACCGACCCGTTGGCCCCCGGAAGCTCCAGCGGCTCAGGCAGATTCGTGATCAGCGGCCGCCAGTAGTCGACGTCCTCCTGGTGACTCGCGGCATCGGCTGAGGCAGGCTCGCCCCCGCGGACGGCGACCGGCGCAGCGGCGAAGTCCTCGGGATCGAGGTAGGCATGGGTCAGATCGGCGAAGAACGGCGCCCATGACCCATCGTCCCAGGCGATGTGGTGCGCGGTGATCAGCATCATCAGTTCGTCGGACGACAACCGGGCCACGGTGATTCGCAGCGGCGAGTCCTTGGCCAGGTCGAACGGGCGGCCGAAGTCGCGCTGTGCCAACACATCCAGCCGTAACCGCCGGGACTGATCAGACAGGCCGGACAAGTCGTGTTCGGCCCAGTCCGGCCTCAGTTCCTCGCGGATCACCGGATACGGGTAACCGTCGGCGTCGGTTTCGTATGTTGTGTGCAGCACCCGGTGGCGCGCGGCGACGGCATCGAGCGCGCCGTGCAGTCGCTCGATGTCCACCGGACCGGTGAGGCGGTACGACACGCAGACGTTGAGCAGTGCGCTGTCGGGGTCGACCGCCTGCACGAACCACATCCGGTGCTGACCGCTGGACATGCGTGGCCGGTCCGGCGTCGCCTCGGCGCTGTCGGCCGGGGGTCTGTCCAGGCCACGCTCGACGATCCGGCGGCGCAACAATTCCAGGCGCTGGTCGTCGAGCCGGGCATGGGCACCGGAGGTTTCAGTCACGCTGAGAGTCCAACCTTTCTAGCATCGCGAGCATCGAGTGGTGCGCCAATCGCATCGGCACCCAACGCCTCGATCAATTCGTGCACGGTGATGCCGCCGAGCATGCGTGCCACGGGAACCGAGCTGCCGACCCGACGCCGCAGGCGTTTACGCAGATCGAGGGCGAGTAGCGAGTCCACGCCGAGGTCGATCAGGGACGCACCCGGGTCGATCGCTGACGGCTCACCCAGGTGCAAGGTGGCGGCCAACTCGCCGCACACCACGTCGGCAAGCGGCTTGGCCGCCGCGCCGTCGACGGTCTGGGATTGTTCGTTGTCGTCGACGCCGCCGAATGGCATTGCCATTCCCTGGCTTTCGAAGAAGACCGCGAGCCGGTCGAAGTCAGCCTCGAAGATCAACGGGTCGTCGGCGTACCGGTAGAGGCTGGCGGCGATGGCCAGTTCCGGGTCCATCGCGATCAGGCCGGAGCGCTCGGTGCGAGCGATTTCGTTGGCCGCCACCACCCCGGCCGCTTGCCACAGACCCCAGCGAATCGCCATGCAATCCCGGCCTCGGGCCCGCAGTTGGCTCGCCAGCACGTCGAGCATCCGGTTGGATGCCGCGTACGCGGCGTGGTTGTCGCCGCCCCACACGCCGAACACGGACGAACAGGCCAGGATGCGGCAGTCGGGCCGGGCCGGCCAGACCTCGGCCAGTAGCGCCAGCCCACGCACCTTCGCCGCGCACACCGCTGCCACGTCCGTGCCGGTGAGGTCCGTGCGGGCGACGGCCCTGGCGATACCGGCGGTGTGAATCAACAAGGACGCACCGGAGCCGGCGTAGTCGGCGGCGACGGCGGACAGGTCGGCGCGATCGGTGATGTCGCACAATGGAGCCTGGATCAGCGCGTCGTGGTTGTCGGCGAGCCGCGCCAGCGCGTCCGGCTCAACACCGTTGCGACTCAACAAGGTTACGATCCGGGCGCCCTGCTCGATGCAGTATCGCGCGTACTGCAACCCGATGGCGCCGCTGCCGCCGGTGATCACCACGTGGTCCAGCGCGGCGGCGTCCAACGGCCGCCGGGCCGCCGCTTCGCGGCACTCCCGGAACGTCCGCACATAACGGCGGGGCGACTCGGCCCCGCGTAGCGCGACTTCGCCGGCGTCGCCGAGCAGCGCGTCGATGACCGCCAGTGCGGTGGCGGCGTCGAGATCGCGGCCGGGCAGATCCAGGTGGGCGAAGGCCTGGTCCGGGAATTCGAAACCGACGCTACGATGCATGGCGGCCAGCGCCGCCTGCGCCGGCGCGACGTCCGCCGCCGGGGAATCGACCCGTTCGGCGCCGGCGGTGAGCAACCACACCGCCCGGCAACGCGGGCCGATGACCGCGGCGTAGTCAGGCAGCCCCGCGTCGGGCCGCCCGCCGATCTGTTCGATGGCCGCGCCGGCGTCCAGCTGGTCGAGTTCGGGCGCGATCACCACGGCGATCTCCGCCTCGCGCAGCGGCACCGCCCGGCCGCCGCCGTGCCGGGCGACGGCGTCGATCAGCTGCTGGGTCAACGGCGCCGCCGATGCCTCGCCGAAAAATCCGATGCCGCAACCGGTTGTGTCGGCCGGGGCCCCTGCCCCCACCGTCGGCGGCGGCTGCCAGGTTTCGACGGCGACGGTGAGGGCGGGCGGCCCTGCCGTGTCGGTCAGTGGTTCGGCTGTCGCCCAGAGATGCACCGCGCGCATCGGGGCGTTGGGGAACCGGCGCAGCGGCGGCAACGGACGGCCGGGCAGGGCGTGCGCCCACGAGGTGCCGGGGTCCGCGGTTGCGACGGCGGCCAGGCTCGCCGAAAGCGAGTCGGCGATCGATTTATCACGGTGCCCGGATCCGACGATGACCGCCGCTTCCTCGCCGAGCATGTCGGCGAGCGGGTACAGCAGCGATGGATGTGCCGACAGCTCGACGAACGTGTCGATTCCGGCGGTGCGTGCGTAGCGCACGGCTCGATCGAATCGGACGGTGCCGCAGAGGTTTTCATACCAGTATTCGGAAAATTTCGTGTCACTGGCCACCTCGTTGCCGAACGTGGAACCGACGAACCGGACGCCCGAGGGCCGAAACGCCGAGTCGGGGATCAATTCGATCAGAGCAGTGCGCAGTTGGCGCAGTGCACTGGTGTGGCCCGGGTAATCGACGGTCAGTTGATGAGCGAAGATGCCCCGGCGTTGGGCCAACTGCGCCGCCGCGGCCACCGAGTCGGCGTCGCCGGACACCACCGTCGACGAGGGGCCGTTGACCGCGGAGACTTCCAGCCAGCCCGGAGCATCGGCCAGCACGGACTCCGCCTCGTCGACGCCGACACCCAGCACCGCCATCGCGTACCGCCCCGTCAGCCGGTCGACGACGCCGGCCCGCGCACCGATCAGGGCGACGGCGTCCGCCAGCGTGATGGTCGCCGCCAGGTAGGCCGCCGCCACCTCGCCGAGGCTGTGCCCGAGGGTGACTTCCGGACGGATTCCCCAGGAGTGCCAGACCGCGGCCAGGCTGACCGCGTGGGTGAACTGCGCGCCCTGGATCTCGGTGCGCGACCAGTTCCGGTCCAGCTCCCCCACCAGATACGGCAGCGGCGAGGACAACCCGGCGTCCAGGAACGCCTGCCCGCACTCGTCAGCGGTCGCTCGATACGTGGCGAGTTGGCGGTAGGCGTCGGCGCCCATCGCCTGCCATTGATTGCCCTGCCCGGCGACCACGAAGGCGATCCGAGGCGCGCTGGCGCGCGCCGACCAGCTGATCAGCGGGTGCTCCTCGGCACGCGCCAGCGCGGTCAGGCCCGCGACGAGCTCGGCGCGGTCGGCGGCCCGGAGCACCGCCCGGTGCCGCCTGACCCGACGCAGTCGCAACAGAGTCGAACCGATCGCGAGCGCCGCGTCCGGCGTGCCGAGCGCGTTGCGGTCCAGGTAGTCGAGGACGGCGGCGGCGTCTTGGCGGACGAGCTCCTTGTCGTGCGCGGACAGCAGCACCGGGACACGTCCGTCGGGCAAGGGATGCTCGAGCACTATGCCACCTCCGGCGCGGAGACGATCAGGTGGGCGTTGGTGCCGGCGATCCCGAACGCCGATACCGCCGCGGTCCGCTCCCCCGCGATGGCCGGCCACGGCGTCAACGTTCGGGCGAGTCGCAGACCTTGCCGATCCCAATCGATTTCGGGACTGGGCTCGGTGGCGTGCAGTGTGGGCGGGATGGCCCCGTGTTCCGCCGACACCAGAACTTTGGCCAGCCCCAGGGCACCGGCGGCGGCCAGCGAGTGACCCACGTTCGACTTGACCGATCCCAGCAAGGCCCCGGTGCCTTCCTCGATGTCGCCGTAGGTCGCTGCCAGGGAGCGCAATTCGGTGCGATCGCCCAGGCGGGTACCGGTGCCGTGACCCTCGATCATGCCCACCTCGTCGGGCTTGATGCCGGCCTGGTCGATTGCTCGCCGGAACAGCCGCACCTGCGCGTCGCCGCTGGGCGCGGACAGCCCGGCGCTACGGCCGTCCTGGTTGACGGCGGAGGCACGGACTTCGGCCAGGACTTGCCGCCCGTCCCGCTCCGCGTCCGATTTGCGTTGCAGCACAAACATCGCCGCTCCCTCGGCCCATACCGTTCCGCTGGCCTGTGCACTGTAGGGACGGCAGTAGCCGTCGTCGGAGAGCGCATGTTGCTTGGAGAACTCGACGAAGAAGCCCGGCGAACCCAACACGTTGACCCCGCCGGCCAGCGCCAGGTCGCAATCGCCGTCTTGCAGGGCACGCACCGCCACGTGGAAGGCGACGAGCGCGGAGGCGCAGGAGGAGTCGAGGGTGAGCGCTGGTCCGGTCAGCCCCAGCGTGTACGCGACCCGACCCGAGATAACGCTCAGGGCGGTCCCGGCGAGCAGATGCCCGCTGTGCCGGGAGAATTCGGCCATCTGGGGGCCGTACCCCGTCATCGACGCGCCGACGTAGCAGCCCACATCGTGGCCGGCGAGGTCGTCGGGGTTAATGCCGCTGTTTTCCAGCGCACGCCACGACACCCGCAGCGTTACCCGTTGCTGGGGGTCCATCGCGACGGCCTCCCGCGGCGAGATACCGAAGAATTCCGGATCGAACGTGGCTGCGCCGCATAGGAATCCACCCCGGTCGTGGATTTGCTTGAATCCGCTTCGCCGTGATCCGGCCAGCAACTCTGCTACCGGCCAGCCGCGGTCGGTCGGGAACGGTCCCAACGCCTCGCGGCCGTGTGCCAGCAGGTCCCAGTAGCCGTCGGCGGTGTCAATGCCGCCGGGCGCTTCGACAGCCATCCCGACGATCACCACCGGGTCCCGCGCTATCGTCCCGATGCGCTGGTCAAAGTCGTTGTCAGACATCGGAATTGACCTGCGCGGCGATCGTCTGGACGTGGTCGTAGACGTAGAAATGGCCGCCGTCGTACAGCGAGAGCTGGAAGGATCCGGCAGTGTGGCGTTCCCACTGACGTAGAACATCGATCCCGATGCGGTGATCAGCGCGGCCGCCGAGGACATGGATATCCGTAGCGATGCGGATGTCGGGGCTGGGATCGTAGCGATTGAACGCTTGGTAGTCGGCCCGCATGGCGGTGGTGAGCAGTTCGGAAAACTCTTCGTCGGCAAGGAGTTCGGGGGCGGTGCCACCCAGATCGGCGATCTCGGCGAGCACACCGTCATCGCTGGTGGGCAGCTCGGGCATGTCGGCGACGACACACGGCGGCGGACCCGCCGACGCCCATAGTTTGTGCACAGCGACGTCGTGTTCTTCGGCGACACAAGCGAACTCAAACGCCACCACGGCACCCATGCTGTGCCCGAACAATCGCAGCGGTGCGACGCTGCGCCACGGCGCGGCGTCGAAAAGCCCACGGGCAAGATCGTGCACGGTTTCGTGGGCAGGGTCGGCGAGCCGGTCGGCTCGCTGCGGGTATTGCACGACGAAGGTGTCGGCCTCGGCGGACAGGGCCGTGGCCAGCACCCGATAGCTTGCGGCGGCAGCCCCGGCGTGCGGGAAGACCACGACGGCGCCGGCCGACGGTTGACCGTCGGGCCGCGGTAGCCGCTTGACCCAGGACGGAAAAGTCGCGGGCATGCTGATCAGGTCGCGGAATGTCATGTTGCGGAACGCTCCTGGGCCGCTTCGATGTCAGCTGGCCGTTGCGAGGCGCGTTCCACCGCGTCGGCATCCATGCCGATAACCTCCAGATACAACTCGGCGACCTGGTTGAGCCGGCCGGGGTCGCGCTCGCGGCGCAGCAACACCGCGCCGAGTGCCGAGACGGTTCGGTTGGCGAAGATGTCGGCGACCATGACATCGGGGCTGTCCAGCCAGGAGCGAATGCGCGCCACCGCCTGGGTGGCCAACACCGAGTCGCCGCCGAGGGCGAAGAAGTCATCGTCGACGCCGACACGGTCGCGGGCCAGCAGGTCGGCGATGATGCCGGCGAGTGCGGATTCCAGCGCCGTCGACGGGGCGCGGTAGCCGGGCCTATCGATGTCTGCCCCGCGAACCACGGCCGCCAGCGCGGCGGCGACGGCACGGCGGTCGATCTTGCCGCCGTCGGTGAACGGGATGTCGTCCACCAGCGTGATGTGACGCGGAATCATATGTGCGGGAAGCACATCGGCGAGGGCCCGGCGGATCCGTTCTGGACTTACGTCGGGATCCCCCGGGGTCTCCGCCCGGACGGCCGCGGCCAGGATCTCCGATTCATCCGACGCGGACAGCACGGCCGCGACGGCGATCCGCACTCCCGGCACGCGGCGGATGGCAGCCTCGACCTCACCGAGTTCGACCCGGTACCCGCTGATCTTGACCCGATGGTCGGCCCGTCCGACGAACTCGATGGTGCCGTCCGGCCAATACCTGGCCAAGTCGCCGGTGCGGTACCACCGCCGGCCGTCGTGCTCGACGAAACGCTCCGCGGTGAGATCGGGTCGACCGCGATAGCCGCGTGCGATGCCGCGCCCGGATACCCAGAACTCACCGGGAACCCAGTCCGGACAGTCGTCGCCGGTGGCGCTGACGATGCGGCACGCGTTGTTGGTCAGTGGTGTTCCGAATGGCAACGCAGTCCACTCCGCCGGCAGCGCCCCGACCTCGCGCACCTCGAAAATTGTGTTGTGCGTGGGCGTTTCGGTGGCCCCACCGAGCCCGGCGAAGCGCAGGTTGGGCGCCTCGGCCGCAAACCGGCGAACCATCTCGGGGCGCACCCAGTCGCCACCGGTGGGAATCACCCGTACCGACGACAACCGGCCGCGGCCCACCTCGATCAGCATCTCCAGCCAGCCCGGCATGAAATGCAGCACGGTGACCTGGTGGGTGTCGATCAGCCGGGCCCACGCGTCCGGGTCGCGGCGCTGCGCCTCGTCGACGACGACGATCGACCCTCCGGTGCGCAGCGTGACGAACAGGTCCATCACCGAAATGTCGCCTTCCAGCGTCGACAGCGCCAGGCACCGGTCCTGCGGCCCGATCTCGAAGTGCCGGGCGATGAACTCCACCGTGTTCATGGCGGCGTCGTGCGTCACTTCGACGCCCTTGGGTTCACCGGTTGAGCCCGAGGTAAACAGCACGTAGGCCAACGCGGCGGGATCGACGCGGGCCGGGCGAACCTCGGCGGCCGACGTCTTTTCGGTCAGCACGTCGGCCAGCGTCAGTGCCGGAACCGGCAGGACCGGCCGCAGGCCGCCGCACACCAGCGCCAGCGCCACCTCGCCGGTTTCCAGGATGCGTTGCGCCCGCTCACGCGGCTGGTCGGCTCCGATCGGCAGGTACGCCGCGCCAGCGGCCAGAATGCCCAGCACGGCGGGCACCTGCTCGGCGGTCTTCGGCCCCATCACGGCGACCGTGTCGCCGGCCCGGATCCCGGCGTCGCGGAGCGCGGCGACGACCGCGAGTACCCGGTCACGCAGCTGCGCGTAGCTGAGGTTGCCGGAGCTGGACAGCACCGCGGGCGCGTCGGGTCGTTGACCGGCCTGCCGAAAGAAGCCGTCGTGCAACGCTTCTCCGCTGGGTTCGGCGGTGCGACCGTTGACCGCGTCGCGCACCGCGCGCTGCTCGGCCGGCAGCGCCGACGGGCCGGACGTCTCCCACGGTTCGTCACCGGACGCCAGCCGGGCGAGCTCGTCGATCTGATGGGCGAACATCGCGTCGATGACACCCGGCGCGAACACGCCATTACGCACGTCCCAGTTCACCAGCACTCCACCGTCGAACTCGGTGACCTGGGCGTCGAGCAACACCTGTGGGCCCTGCGAGATGATCCATTCCGGCCTACCAAATTGCTCGGTGACCTCGGCACTGAACAGTTCGCCAAGGCCCAGCGCGCTGGTGAACACGACCGGCGCCAGGACCTGGGTGCCGCGATGACGGCTCAGGTCGCGCAGCACGGACAGCCCCGGGTAGGCCGCATGCGCCGCGGCGGTCTGCATGGCGTCCTGCACTACCCGCGCCCGCTGCGCCGGTGTTGCCGCATCGGTGAGGTCGACGTCGAGCAGCAGCGACGAGGTGAAGTCGCCGACCACCGCGTCCACATCGGGGTGCATAGCCTGGCGTCCGAACAACGGCACGTTTAACAGGAATCGCGGCGAGGCCGACCACCGCGACAAGACGTTGGCGAAGGCACCGGCTAGCGCCATCGCCGGGGTGATGCCGCGACTGCGGGCGCGGGCGAACAAGGCGTCGCGGGTGGGCGCGTCCAGCCAATGCCAGCGCCGGATACCGCGGCGAGAGTCCCGACCGCCGAGCGTGGGCAGCATCGGTGGGTCGGGCAGCTGCGGAATGCGCCGTGCCCACCACTGCCGATCGGCCTCGCGCGTCGGTTGGGGACGGTCGTCGTCGCGCATCATCGCCTGGCGGTACTCGCGGTAAGTGAAACCCAGTTCAGGCAGGTCGCGACCGCTATAGAGGGACGCGAGGTCCGACATCAGGGTGCGGTAACTCATTGCGTCGGCGGCTTGCATGTCCAGGTCGACGTGCAACCGGGACCGATCACCCGGCAACAAGGTCAACGCGAGTTCGAAGACCGCCCCGTCGAGCTGCTGGTGCGATTTGGTCTCCCGGATGGCGTCGAGCCGTTCGACGGCGCGCTCGGCGTCGAGCCGCCGCAGATCCGCCACGGCCACCGGGAAGTCTCCGCATTCGTCCGCCGGGGCGATGCGCTGGGTGCCGTCGCGCAGGAACCGCACCCGCAGCATCGGGTGTCGCAGCGCCAAGCGGGTGGCGGCGGCGCGCAGGCGATCCGGGTCGACCGTGGCGCCGTCGAACTCGACGTACAGATGCCCGGCCACCCCGCCCAACTGTTGGTCTTCGTGGCGGCCCACCCACATGGCGTGTTGCATCGGGGCGAGCGGGAATGGCTCGCCGGCGGCATCTTCGGCGGAGATCTGGATGGCGGGCGCCTCGTCGGCCGGGGCGTGGGAGCCTGCCGCTACCAACGCCGACCAGGCCTCGATGGTCGGCGTGGCCGAGAGGCTGGCAAAGTCGATGTCGATGCCTTGGCGACGCCAGCGACCGGCCAGCGACATCATCCGGATCGAATCGAGACCCTGGCTGATCAGGTTGTCGGCGGGCGCAACGGCGTCGACAGCGACGCCGAGCAGCTCGGCTACCTCCGCACGGATGTCCTCCGAGCACGCGGGGGCACGCACCACGACTCTCCTCCCGAATTAGCACAGGCTGCCCTAATTTTGTTTGGCTACCCTATCCTCTACCGCAGCGCCTTTGCTACCAAGCCCCTACCAACTGTGATCTGGTCCCTGCCAGGCGCCACCTACCCGCAAGGAGTCCCGGTGGTTTCGAACACAGCGCAGCCTGCCGAGGGCTTCGTGCCATTTCCGGCCGACCGGGCGGCGGCCTATCGGGCGGCCGGCTACTGGGCGGGCCGAACTCTCGACACGGTCCTGGCCGACGCGGCTGCCCGCTGGCCGCGCAAGGTCGCGGTCGTCGACGCCGCCACCGGGCAGGGCCTGACCTTCGCCAAACTCGACGAGCTGTCGCGCCGAGCCGCCGCGGGATTGCGCGGCCTGGGCATCACCGCGGGCGAGCGGATTCTGCTGCAGCTGCCCAACGGCCCCCAGTTCGCGGTGGCGCTGTTCGGGCTGTTGCGGGCTGGCGCGATACCGGTGATGTGCCTGCCCGGGCACCGCGCGGCGGAATTGGGCCACTTCGCCGCGGTCGGCGAGGCGACTGGGTTGCTGATCGCCGACCGGGTCAACGGTTTCGACTATCGGGCGATGGCGGCCGAATTGGTCCGCGATCACCCCGGGTTGCGGCATGTCATTGTCGACGGTGACGCCGGGTCGTTCATCCCGTGGGCGCGGCTGTGCGACTCGTCGGCCGACACCCCACCCCGAACGCCGGCTGATCCGGGATCGCTTGCGCTGCTGCTTGTTTCGGGCGGGACGACCGGTCTGCCCAAGCTCATTCCCCGCACGCACGACGACTACGTGTTCAACGCGACCGCGAGCGCCGAACTGTGCGGGCTGAACTTTGACGACGTCTACCTGGTGGCGCTGTCCGCGGGCCACAACTTCCCACTGGCCTGTCCGGGGCTGTTGGGCGCGATGACGGTCGGCGCGACGACGGTGTTCGGTACCGATCCCAGTCCCGAGGCCGCTTTCGCCGCCATCGACCGGCACGGCGTCACGGTCACCGCGCTGGTGCCGGCGTTGGCCAAGTTGTGGGCGCAGGCCTGCGACTGGGAACCCGTCCCGCCAAAAACGTTGCGACTCTTGCAGGTTGGCGGCGCTCGGCTGGAGCCCGACGACGCCCGCCGGATCCGCGAAACGCTGACGCCCGGCTTGCAGCAGGTGTTCGGCATGGCCGAGGGGCTGCTGAACTTCACGCGCCTCGACGACCCGGCCGAGGTGGTGGAGCAGACGCAGGGCCGGCCGCTGTGCGCGGCCGACGAGCTGCGCATCGTCGACAGCCGGGGTGCTCCGGCGGCGCCCGGCGCGGAGGGTGAACTGCTGGTGCGCGGCCCCTACACGCTCAATGGTTACTTCCGGGCCGAGCGGGACAACCGGCGCAGCTTCGACCCCGACGGCTTCTACCGCAGCGGCGACCTGGTCCGTCGGCGCAGTGACGGCAATCTGGTGGTCACCGGTCGGGTCAAAGACGTCATCACCCGCGCGGGTGAGACGATCTCCGCCCAAGACCTCGAAGAGCAGATGCTGAGCCACCCGGCGATCTTCGCGGCGGCCGCCGTACCATTGCCGGACCCGTACCTGGGCGAAAAGATCTGTGCTGCACTGGTATTCACCGCCGAGCCGATCGGTCTTGCCGAATTGAACGCACATCTGGATCGGCGCGGGGTCGCATCGCATGCCCGGCCCGACACGTTGGTCGTCATGCCGGCACTGCCGACCACGCCGATCGGGAAGATCGACAAGAAGGCGATTATCCGCGCGGTCGGCGGGGGCTGACCTGTCGGTGTGCGCTCAGGGTTTTCGATGTGCGCTTGCGGCGAGTCCGGCCGGCGTGTCGCCGCCCCGGACGCACACCAAAGGCCGAAGGTGCACACCAAAGGCCGAAGGTGCACATCGAAAGCCGCAGGCGCACACCGTGCGGCGGGCTAGTAATTCAGCCCGGAGAACATCACCCGGCCTGGGTCGAACTTCTGCCGCACGGCGGACAGCCTGGACAGATTCTGGCCGAAGTAGCGCGAGGCCGGCTGGTTGGCCTCGATGTAGTTCACGTAGCCCCCGACCGAATACGGTTGCACCGCTTGATGCGCGGTACCGAGCCAGTTGGTAGCCGCCGCCGCGTCCCCGGTTTCGACGTACCACTGCACCAGCGCGGCCTGACGACGCCAGGGATAGGCGGTCGCGCCCGGTGCCACCGTGGCCAGCGCGCCGTCGAGGGCATGCATGATGGCCAGCATGCGGCCCGCGCCGCGCGGAAAAGCGTTGACCGCGGCGGCGATTCCCTGTGCGGCGGCCGGGGTGAGGCTTGGAAAAACATCCGATCCACCCACATAGCCGAGGGGCTGCGGGTTGAGGTTGTTGACCGCCAGATACCGCACCAGGTCCATGCGGTTGAACGTGTGATGCTCGACCCCGCTCGGCTGCATCCCGACGGCCGAGGTGATCGCGTTGGCCACGCTGTTACCCGACCCGGCCGGACAGGTCGCGAGGATGCGGCACTGCGTTCCGAATCCGTCGGTGGTGCTGTCGGCCAACGCCCAACTATTGCGGTCGGCGGTGCGCAGCCAATTCACCCAACCGACGAGAACCTGAGGCAACGCCTGCGGCGGGTAATTCAAATTCACCGCGTCCAGGTCGCGGGTGGGGAACGTGTTGAAGGTCAGCGAGGTGGTGACCCCGAAGTTGCCGCCGCCCCCGCCGCGCAGCGCCCAGAACAGGTCGGGATTGCTGTTGGCCGACGCAGTGACCGCCTGGCCGCCCGGGAGCACCACCTGCGCCGAGGTCAGCTGGTCGCAGAGCAACCCCGCGTGCCGGGAGTCGGCGCCCATCCCGCCGCCCAGCGCGTGCCCCGCCGCGCCCACCGACGGGCAGGTGCCGGTCGGCAGACCCCGCCCGGCGCCGGCCAGCGTCTCGTGCATCGAGTACAGGCTCGTCGCCGGCGTCACCGTGACCTGTCCCGTCGCAGCGTCGTAGTTGACGCCCCCGGGCAGCTGGCGAAGGTCAAAAACCATGGCGCCGTTGGCCGTCGACGCACCGATGTAGGAATGGCCGCCACTGCGCGGCGCGACTTTGAGGTGATTGGCGGCGGCGAAGGCCATCGCTTTTTGGACGTCCGACGCGGACGTCGGGGTGACGATCGCGGCCGGGGTGAAGCCGTTGTAGTTGGTGTTGAACACCTGCTTAGCGGCCCCGAACTGTGGGCTGTCCGGAAGTAAGACCTTGCCACCAAGGGCGCTCGAAAGACCGTCCCAGCCCGTGGTATTCGGCGCAGCAGTGGCCCGGACGGAGCCGACCCGGCCGGTGCCGAGGACTGCGCCGGCGGCTAACGCGGCGGCGGCACCCCGCAGTAACCTCTGCCGCGAGATCTCACGCGCCATCGTCGGACTTCCGCGATTGCGTCATGTCCCGCATTCTGGGATCGCCACGGCCGCGGCACGGCGCGACGGGCGGCGGCATGACCGAATCGAACCCGAACCGTTACCCGCTGGGGCCTAAGCTGGCGACCAATCAGGTGACGAGGAGCCAAGCATGACGCAAGGTCTGTATGGGTTGCTGACCGTGGTTACGCTCGCGCTGGCGCTGGTGTTCGCCGCCCTTGCCGGCGTATACGTCAAACAGCTACAGGACCGGCCGACCCTTCCGATAAGCGACGAAATCGGGATCGCCAAGACGGTTACCCGGAAGGTGCGTAAGGGCGAGCCGATGTCGGCCGATGAGCTGGCTTACGCCAAGCGAATCGTCGCGGATCGAAGCTCGTTGAGGACCTTCTGCATCCCCGGGGCGCTGTTCATGGTCGGATGCTTTTACGTGTTCGGCAGCTTGTATCACCTGCATGGAGCGACACCATCCGAACGCACCTTCCTCGGCGTGTTTCCCATGCTGGCCTCGATCAACTTCACGACCCAGATTCTGCGCAGTGCCAGGCTGAAAAGACGGCTACGAAAAGCGGCTTGAGCAACGTCATAAGACAGCGCATTCCTGCCATAACGTCGTTTTTCGCATCGCGAAAGCGCGACTAGCAAAGACATCGAGCGCGTCGTCGCGAGCCGTCACCGGATTGGCGGCGCCCATCGCCGTTGCCGAAAGCAACCGCGGGTGGCAACGTCCGTGGTCGTCGTGTTCTCGTTTTGCCACCGAGCCGCTACTCTTGACGATCAGTCCATCGTATTGGGCACAGGACCGTCTACTATTTGGCGGCTTGGGAGCGGGAGCGGGAAAGAGCGCAAGGTCAGGGACCCGAGTTCGAAAAGGTGGTCGAGTGAGCCCTCGGTCAGTCGGAAGGACTGTCTTGGCGCGAGCCTGGATGCCCCTGGTTGCCGTCATCGCCGTCGGCCTGGGTGCGGTGGCCATGGTCAAGGTCCACGAATTCTCCAATCCGGAGCCCGTGATCACCGTCAACCAGCCGGCAGCGCCCCCGGAGTTCAGTATCAAGCGCATCACGTATGAGTTGTTCGGCTCCGCCGGGGACGGCGGAATGCTCGTGTGGGTGGATATCAACGGGCATCCGCATCAGGTCAATCTCACGACCTTGCCGTGGTCGCATACCGAGGCGACAACCCTGACCGTGGTATCCGGCAGCATCTCTGCGCAGGTTCATGGCGGCTCGCTGGGCTGCCGGTTGCGAGTCAACGGTGTTGTCCGCGCCGAACAGTCCGATGCCCAGCAGGACGCGCACGTTTTTTGCTTAGTGAAATCCGCATGAGCGAGCATCAGGCGGAACCTTCGCCGAAGCGACCACTCGTCCCCAGAATGGTCCGGATCTTTGCGATACCGATCATCGCCTTCTGGGCCCTGCTCGCTGTATCGACGAACACGTTCATGCCGCAGGTGGAGACGGTCGCCGAAGAGCTCGCGGGCCCAGTGGTCCCGCACTATGCACCGTCGCAGCGGGCGTTGCTGTCCATCGGTGCGAAGTTCCATGAGTCCGATTCGACCAGCCTGGCGATGATCGTGCTGGAGGGAAACCGACCGCTGGGCGATGTGGATCATCAGTACTACGACGACCTCATGCGCCGGTTCAAACAAGACCGCAAGCACGTCCAGTACGCCATGGACCTGTGGGGCAAGCCGATCACCGCGGCAGGGGCGCAAAGCCTCGACGGCAAGTGCGCATACGTGCTGTTGCGTCTGGCGGGTGATATCGGCCAGATGCAAGCGAACGAATCCGTTGCCGCCGTGCGGGATATCGTCGCCAAGGATACGCCACCGCCCGGACTCACGGTCTACGTCAGCGGCGCTGCCCCGCTGGCCTCGGACACCGTAGCCATTGCGAATTCAAGCTTGAACAACATCACCATCGTGACGATCTTCCTCATCATCGCGATGCTGCTGTTGGTCTATCGCTCGATCATCACGATGTTTGTGCCATTGGCCGGAGTTCTGTTCGAGATGCTGGTCGCGAAGGGGGTCATCGCAACCCTCGGGCATCTCGGGTACATCGAGCTCTCGTCCTTCGCCGTCAACATCGTCGTCGCGCTCACGCTCGGAGCCGGAACCGATTACGGCATCTTCTTGATAGGCCGCTACCACGAGGCGCGCCACGACGGCGAAGGCCGAGAGCAGGCGTTTTACACCGCTTATAAGAGCGTTACGCCAGTCATTCTCGGCTCAGGATTGACGATCGCCGGAGCGTGTTACTGCTTGACGTTCGCGCGGCTCAATTACTTCCACACCATGGGGCCGGCGGTGGCGATCAGCATGCTGTTCACGATCGCCGCGGCGCTGACGCTCGGCCCGGCCTTTCTGACGGTCGGGAGCCTCTTCGGGCTCTTCGACCCAAGGAGCAAGGCCAAGGCACATTTGTACCGACGGATCGGCACGAGCGTGGTCCGGTGGCCGGTGCCGGTCCTCTTCGCCAGTGCGACAGCCGTGCTACTGGGGGCGATCTTCGTGCCAACGTACCGACAGAACTACGACGACCGTCACTACCAACCACGCAGTTCTCCGGCCAATGTGGGTTTCCAGGCGGCAGACCGGCACTTTCCCAAGAGCAAGCTGTTCTCCGAGATGTTGATGATCGAGTCGGATCATGACCTACGAAACTCGGCTGATTTCATTTCACTAGACCGGGCGGCCAAGGCGCTCGAACGCCTTCCCGGTGTCGCGATGGTGCAAAGCATCACCAGACCCATGGGTCGAGCCTTGGAACATGCCACCATCCCCTACTTGTTCACCACGCAAGGCAGCGGAAACGGTCAACAACTCCCCTTCACCAAGCAACAAAACGCCAATACCCAAGAGCAGGCACGGGTTACCGAGCACACCGTCGCGGTGTTGCGGAAGGAGATCGACTTCTTCCAGACGATGTCCGACGAGATGCATAAGACGGTGCTCACGATGCAGGACATGCAACGCGTCACCGACGAGTTGAGGTCAAACCTCGCGAATCTCGAAGATTTCTTCCGCCCTATTCGCAGTTATTTCTATTGGGAGAAGCACTGTTTCGATATTCCCGTGTGCTGGGCGTTTCGGTCCCTGTTCGAGTCAATCGACGGTCTCGACAAGATGGCTGACGACATCAAGGACTCCGTCGCGTCACTCGAGATCATCGACCAGACACTGCCGCAGATCATCACGCAATTGAAATTGACGGCCGATGATTCCGAGGCTCTGGCCTCGTTGTTGGTCAACACCTACAGCCAGTCTTCGCTGCAGTCCACCCAGACAGACCAGACCTTCGACGACATGATCAACGTGGGGCTCGACTTCGACCAGTCCCGCAGCGACGACTTCTTCTACATCCCGCACGAGGGTTTCGACAACGAAGACGTCAAAACCGGGATAAAGCTGCTGATGTCGCCGGACGGCCAGGCCGCTCGGATCATCGTCACCCACGAGGGCGATGCGAACGGCCCCGAAGGTGTACAGCATGTCGAACAGTTCCCCACGGCGATCACCTCGGCGCTCAAAGAGACCTCACTTGCCGGCGCCAAGGTGTATATCGGCGGTTCGGGAGCGACCAACAAGGACATCAAGCAATACGCCGCATCCGATCTGCTCATCGTGGCGATCGCCGCGTTCGTCTTGATCTTCTTGATCATGCTGTTTCTGACACGCAGCCTGGTGGCCGCCTTGGTGATCCCCGGCACGGTGGCCTTCTCCTACGCCGGGGCCTTCGGGCTCTCCATACTGGTCTGGCAACACCTCATCGGGCTGCCTTTGCACTGGCTGATACTGCCGCTGACCTTCATCATCCTGGTGGCGGTGGGTTCCGACTACAACCTGCTGTTGATCCTGCGGGTCAAAGAGGAATTGCACGCCGGAATTCACACCGGGTTGATTCGCGCCCTCGGCAGCACGGGCGGCGTGGTGACGTCTGCGGGTCTGGTGTTCGCGTTCACGATGCTGGCAATGCTGACAAGCGATTTGCGCACCATCGGCCAGCTGGGTTCCACCGTCTGCGTCGGCCTGCTGCTCGACACGTTGATCGTGCGTTCGTTCGTGGTGCCCTCGATCCTGCGCATCCTCGGGCCGTGGTTCTGGTGGCCGACACTGGTTCGCAGTCGCCCGCTGCGGCAGCGGGCCGCAACCACGGCGTAGCGCACGCAACCCCGAGACGTTATTGCGCGGTCCAGCCGCCATCGATCGAGTAGCTCGCACCGGTGATGGTGGCGGCCGCGTCCCCGGCCAGGAAAACCGCAAGTGCCCCAACGTCTTCCGGGCGGGTGAAGCGGGCCATCGGCTGTTTGTCGGCGACGAACTCGCGCTTGGCCTCTTCGACGGACTTTCCCGTGGTGTCGGCGAATGTCTCGATTTGCTGCGCGATCAGCGGTGTCATCACCCATCCGGGACAGATCGCGTTGGAAGTGATGCCGTGGTCCGCGGTTTCGATCGCGACCACCTTGGTCAGCCCGACGACGCCGTGCTTGGCCGCGACGTAGGCCGCCTTCTCGGCGCTGGCGACGAGACCATGCGCCGAGGCGATGTTGATGATGCGGCCCCAGCCGCGGCGTTTCATCCCGGGCACCGCGCACCGGCAGGTATGGAACACAGCCGACAAATTGGTGGCGATCACCGCGTCCCACTTTTCGACGGGGAAATCCTGAACCTTCGCCACGAACTGGATGCCGGCGTTGTTGACGAGGACGTCGACCGCCCCGAAGCTCGCTTCGGCCTGGGCGATCATCTCGGCGATCTCGGCCGGCTTGGTCACGTCGGCGCCTGAGTAGGCCGCCGTGACCCCGAACCTCTCTTCGATGTCGCGCCGCTGCTGCTCGACGGCGTCTCGGTCGCCGAACCCGTTGAGGGTGACGTTCGCTCCCTCGGCGGCGAAGGCCCGTGCGATGGCAAGACCGATACCCGATGTGGAACCCGTGATGACGGCGGACTTTCCGCGGATCATTCGCTACACATTTCCTTTCCCGGCCTTGCCGGCGCCGCTCGGCCACCCGGGCCGCTCGGCCACCCGAAGTGATTATCCGTGCGCCACCCGGTCCGGCTCTGCCGACAACGTCGGTTTCCCGATGATCGGGGGACGCCGAAATGCTCAACCGTGGGCCCTAGCGTCGACCGGATGCAACATGTGCAAGAGTTCGACGACGAGAGATTCCGCACCGACACCGCCGCGCTGAACCGTTTCAACGAGCAGATCATTCGAGAGTTCCGGCAAAACGGCGGCAAAGTCGGTGGCGTCTTCGAAAACCGCGATCTGCTGTTGATGACCGCGATCGGCGCCAAATCGGGATTGTCGCGACTGACAGCACTGGCCTATTTCACCGTCAATGGCGCCATGGTGATCATCGGTTCGCGGGGCGGCGCACCGAAAGATCCCGCCTGGGTGCACAATGTGCGGGCCAACCCGCGGGTGCACGTGGACCTGGGCACCGAGTCGTTCGAAGCCACCGCCCGTGAAGCCCGCGGCGAGGCGCGCAATTCCCTGTTCGATGCGGTCGTGTCCATCGCGCCGAATTTCGGCGTCTATCAAGCCAGAACGACACGGATCATTCCGGTGTTCACCCTGCACCGCAGGAATTGACCTTGCGGCTGCGCAAATGAAGCGTCGCTAGACGGTCACGTGTTCGGCGCAATCGACCCGCGCCTCGTAGACCGGCAGCGGCGTGTCGCAGAACATGCACGGTATTGCCCGGTGTCGCGGTGGAAGCAGTTGCAACTCGTCAAGTTTCGCGACGACCCAACTGCTCAGCGCGGCCAGATTGGGAATTCGACGAGGCATGGCAGCCGACCCTGGTGGTGGCCGGCGCTTGACGCACTGTTCAACGAGGCGTTCGTCGAGCTGACCAGCCACTGATTGGAGCACGAGCCTACTGAGCTTACCGACGCTCAATGAGATAGGGCGCGAGTGTGGACAGCTTCTCGCAAGTCTCCTCGAATTCGCGGTCGGCCTGCGACTCTTCAATGATCCCCGCACCAGCGCGCAGCCATGTCCTAGTGCCGGACTGGTAGGCAGCTCGCAACGTCAGAGCAGCATCCAGCGCACCGTCGGCCGAAACCGACACCACCGCACCGGAATACAGCCCTCGCGGCGTCTCGTCGAGACGCAGGATCGCCTCGACACCGGCGCCCTTCGGGATACCCGACGCGGTGACCGCCGGGAACAGCGCTTCCAGCGCGTCCATCCGGTCGCTGGACGGATCCAACCGTCCGCTGACCGTCGAGCCAAGGTGCTGCACGCTCCCCCGCTCCCGGACGGTCATGAAGTCGGTCACCGCCGCCGTTCCGGGCTCGGCGATCTCATTCATCTCCTGCAGCGAGCTGCGTACCGAAATAGCGTGTTCGACAATCTCTTTCGAGTTCGACTCCAGGTCATCCCGGGCTCGGCGGTCGTTGACGGCACCACGACCGAGCGCTCGGGTGCCAGCCAGCGGCTCGGTGATAACTTCGCGGTCCTGGCGGACGGCGGTGACGAGTTCGGGGCTGTAGCCCAGCGCACGGATTCCGCCGAGCCGCAGCAAGAATGACCGCACCGGGGTGTTGTGCCGGCGTCCCAGTCGGTAGGTGGCTGGAAAGTCCAAGGGGAAGGGCACTTCCACGCAACGGGAGAGGATCACCTTCTGATACTCGCCGGACGCGATCTCGCTCACGGCTTCGATGACGCGACCGCGGTAGTCGGACGCGTCGCTGGTGATATCGATGTCGCGGGTCTCGCGCAGGCCGGGCACCCCGTCCCGCAGGACTTCCAGGACGACTGCCCGGTGACTCTCGGCGGCGTCGCGCAGCGCAATCCCCTGCCGCGTGACCACAATTCGGGACCGGGGCCAAAACAGTCGCGCCAGCGGCGTGCCCGGCGTCAGTCGTTGTCCCAATCCGTAGCGGTAGACGCCGAATTCGAAGGCGATCCAACCGTAAAGCTGCTGGGTCTCCAACAACAGGCAGTCAATTGCCTCACCCAGTACCGTCCCCGGTCGGCCAGACCACCCTTGACGCTTTGCCACCCCGTCGCGGATGACCCGAAGCTCGTCGCTGTCCAACTCGATCGTCGCGTGGGCGCCGCTGGCAAGCACCCATTCGCCGGCGTTCTCGTAGAGCAGGTACTCCTCGCCGAGTCGCTCCGGCAACGCCGCCGCGAGCGCGGCGGCCAGGTCGGCCGGGTCGACGTCCGGGGGAATCGGGATCGACGGCAACGTAACGCCTACGGGATTTGTCTCGACGCTGGCATCGGTCACAGTTAGTAAATGTAGCCTAACCTATGAAAGTCCCCAACTAGCAGGTGTGCGCGCTGGTCTCTTAGCTGGTACGGGCACTTTTGTGGAAATCGGGAGCACCGACCGTTGTCAGCACGTTCGGGCGCCCTGACCCCGAACTCTCGGGGAAGCACTGGGCCGCGCCGAGATTCGCCGCTTCTCAACCTGCTCCGCGCGGGGCCGAAGGGCTAACATGACCTCAGCTCTTCGCGCGTTGCTGTCGTTCGGTGCTGGCGACTCTCTACGGGGCGCACCCCGGCACATGTGGGCGGTGCGGCGGTACAGACCTCATGGCAGCGGCGACGGGAAGGCGCAACCAGACTTCACCGACTGGGTTAGGGATCAGCAGCTAACTCCTCCATCGATCGAGAGGAACCTCATGTTCGTGATCAGGCTCGCGAACGGCGAAGAAGTCCAGGCATCCGAGGGTGACGAGCTCGAAATCAATCAGGAAACCGGCGTGCTCACGGTTTCCCGCGTCGACGGGTTTGAGGAAATCACCACGCATTATTCGCCCACGGCGTGGTTATCTGTGACACACCGCAAACGGGGCGCGGGGGTCCGGCCCTCGTTGATTTCCGGCTGAACCGCGACACTCCCCAACTCCCAGCAAATACACAGCGAATTCACACCCGACTCCCGCTAATCAGGGTTCACCCGGTCCTACCTGCATCGCGGTGACCACGGGTTTTACCCCGTCCGCGTAATTCACCGCCCGGCCGGAAAACACGTGATTTTCGGGGCATCAGACGAGTGGCGGACCGACACCGGCGGCGCTAAATTTTGCACGGCCCTCGGGATTTTCGTGCTCGCCCCCACCGCTTGCGGACGGTGCATTCCCCGGACCGGCGGACGAATGAAGAGAGGCACCAATGCTGCAAGAGTTCTGGCAGAACTTCACGCACAACCTGTTCAAACCACTTCTGCTTTTCTTCTACTTCGGATTTATGATTCCGATCCTGCGAGTGCGTTTCGAGTTCCCGTATGTGATCTATCAAGGCCTCACGATGTATCTCTTGCTGGCCATCGGCTGGCACGGCGGTGAGGAACTCGCCCAGGTTCAAGCCTCCAGCCTCGCAGCGATAGTGGGATTCATGGTGTTGGGCTTCGTGCTCAACTGTGTGATCGGTGGAATCGCTTATCTCCTGCTGGGTTTGATGACCAATCTGCGGCGCGTCGACCGGGCCACCATCGGCGGCTATTACGGATCGGATTCCGCCGGAACGTTCGCTACCTGCGTGGCCGTCCTGGCCGCCGTCAACATCGCCTTCAACGCCTACATGCCGGTGATGCTGGCCGTGATGGAGATCCCCGGCTGCCTGGTCGCGTTGTACCTGGTCGCCCGGCTGCGGCACCGGGGCATGGACGCCGCGGGCAACATGGTCGACGAGCCGGGCTACGCGGCCGTCAAGGTCGGCGTCGGACCCGGCACGGCGGCGCGGCCGCCGCACGGCCAGAGCCTGGAGACCGAGCACGCGCGCGGCATCGAGGAAGAGCTCGAGCTCTCGCTCGAAAAGTCCGACCATCTGGGGGACTTCGACGACCTTTCACATCGATCCACCGGCAAAAAGCCGTCCATCTTCTCCCGCGAGCTGTTCCAGGAAGTCTTCCTCAACCCGGGCTTGGTGCTGCTGATCGGCGGCATCGCAATCGGACTCATCAGTGGGCTGCAAGGCCAGAAAGTGGTCCAGGACGACGACAAGTTCTTCGTCCTGGCATTCCAGGGCGTGCTGTGCCTGTTCCTGCTCGAGATGGGCATGACGGCGTCACGCAAGCTGAAGGATTTACGGAAAGCGGGCCCCGGATTCATCGTCTTCGCGCTGCTGGCCCCGAATGTCTTTGCGACCCTGGGGATCTTTGTCGCATGCTGCTACGCAAGCCTGACCCACGCCGACTTCAAGACCGGTACCTACGTGTTGTTTGCGGTGTTGTGTGGAGCGGCGTCCTATATCGCGGTGCCGGCGGTGCAGCGCTTGGCGATCCCGGAAGCAAGTCCGACGCTGCCGCTGGCCGCGTCACTGGGTCTGACGTTCTCCTACAACGTCACCATCGGCATCCCGCTGTATATCGAGATCGCCCGCCTCATTCAACACTGGGTTGGCGTCTGACGGCCTCACCCCAACAGGGTTCGCACCACCCCGTCGGCCAGGAGTCGGCCGCGCGGGGTGAGCACCAGCCTGTCGCCGGCGGCCACCAATAGTCCGTCGGCGACTACGGCTTTGGCCCGCTCGCGCTCGTCAGCGTTCAGACCCGACAGCGGAAGCCCTTGCCGCAGACGTGTTTTCAGCAACACGTCCTCGGTGTGCAGTGCTTCGGCGTCGAGTTGTTCGAAACCGGCCACCGGCAGCACCGAATCGGCGAGCAGCTGCGCATAGCTATTGGGATGCTTGACATTCCACCAGCGCGTCGTGCCGACATACCCGTGCGCTCCCGGCCCGGCACCCCACCACTGACCGTCGTTCCAGTAGCCGAGGTTATGCCGGCACTCGCCGCCGGGTCGCGACCAGTTGGACACCTCGTACCAGGCCATCCCGGCTTCGGACAGTCGTGCGTCGACCAGCTCGTAGCGGTGCGCCAGCACATCGTCGTCCGGCGCGGCCAGCTCGCCGCTGCGAACCCGGCGCGCCAGCGCCGTCCCCGGCTCCACGAGCAGGGAGTACGCCGACACGTGGTCCACCCCGGTGTCGACGGCGGTATCCACCGAGCGCAACAGATCTTCGTCGGTTTCACCCGGAGTGCCGTAGATCAGGTCGAGGCTGACATGTTGGAAGCCCGCGGCCTTCGCCTCGGCCGCGGCGGCGGCCGACCGCCCCGGGGAGTGCACGCGATCCAGGGTGCCCAGCACGCGCGGCGACACCGACTGCATGCCCAGCGACAGCCGGGTGTATCCGGCCGCCCGGACGGCGTCGAAGAACTCCGGCCAGGTCGACTCGGGATTGGCCTCGGTGGTGATTTCCGCCTCGGGCGCTACCGGGAAGTGCTCGCGCACCATGTCGAGCAGGGCCGCCAGACGCGCACCGCCGAGCAGTGACGGCGTACCGCCGCCGACGAACACCGTGTTCACCGTCGGCGCCTTCAACAGGACGGTGGCCAGCGCCAATTCGGTGTCCAGCGCTTGCAGCCACGCGTCCGGATTGACACCGCCCAGTTCGGCCGGTGTGTAGGTGTTGAAATCGCAGTATCCGCACCGCGTGATGCAGAACGGGACATGCACGTACAGCCCGAACGGGCGCCCAGGATTCCGCTGGATTTCCGGTAGCTCGACCGGGGCCGTGCGTAAAGCCATGCCAAATGATCCCACGACGAACACGCGCCGCCGGCCGCCGCCGGCCGCCGCTGGTGAGCAAACTCACCCGGGTCGCCGCGAGGTGGTACTTGCCGACACCAGAGCCCGCCGACCGGACGCGATCGGCACCGCGCACCCGGTCGAGGAATTAGCCATGTCACACCCGCCGAGGCCACGCTCTCAGGGATTTCTCGGTTTTGTATGCCGGATTACCCAGGTTTGCTAGGTAATTTTGCTCGCTATGAGGAGAAATTCGGGCTGGTGGCGTTACCCGGCCATGTCCATGGCACAATGGGCGAGTGACCGCCGCCCAGCCCAGCTCGCGCATTGCGCTCGTGGCCCGTCGGCACATCGATCTCAAGCGTGTCTGCAGCTGTAGCTGTCCGGCTTGATTCCGTAGACCCGCCCACCTGTTCGTCCAGCTGGCGCCGGATCTGCGCCTGCCAGAGCTCAACCGGTGAGTCGCGCGTCCACGCCTGCACAGCCCGCGAAGGAGACCTTCGAATGACCACAGCCCGTCCCGTTGCCCCCGATAAGAAGGCTCGGAGCGAGGGCCAGTGGGCGCTAGGAGACCGTGCGCCGCTCAACCCCAACGAAGAGATGAAGCAGGCCGGCGCGCCACTGGACGTGCGCCAACGCATCCTGGATAGCTACGCCAAACAGGGCTTCGACAGCATCGACAAGAGCGATCTGCGTGGTCGTTTCCGCTGGTGGGGGCTGTACACCCAGCGCGAGCAGGGCTACGACGGCTCGTTCACCGGCGACGACAACGCCGATCTGCTGGAAGCTAAGTACTTCATGATGCGGGTGCGCTGCGACGGCGGAGCGCTGTCGACGGCCGCCCTGCGCACCGTCGGCCAAATCTCCACCGAATTCGCTCGCGACACCGCCGACATCTCAGACCGGGAAAACATCCAGTACCACTGGATCGAAGTGGAAAACGTCCCCGAAATCTGGCGGCGGCTGGGCGAGGTCGGTCTGCAGACCGCCGAGGCGTGCGGTGACTGCCCCCGGGTGATCCTGGGCTCCCCGCTGGCCGGCGAATCGCTCGACGAGGTGCTCGACCCGACCTGGGCGATCGACGAGATCGTGCGCCGCTACATCGGCCAGCCCGAGTTCGCCGATCTGCCGCGCAAGTACAAGACCGCGATTTCGGGTCTGCAGGACGTGGTGCACGAGGTCAACGACGTCGCGTTCATCGGCGTCAACCACCCGGAGCATGGGCCCGGCCTCGACCTGTGGGTCGGCGGCGGGCTGTCGACCAACCCGATGCTGGGCCAACGGGTCGGCGCCTGGGTGCCGTTGGCCGAGGTGCCGGAGGTTTGGCACGCCGTGACCTCGATCTTCCGCGACTACGGTTACCGGCGGCTGCGTTCCAAGGCCCGGCTGAAGTTCCTGATCAAAGACTGGGGCATCGCGAGGTTCCGCGACGTCCTCGAGACCGAATACCTCAAGCGACCGCTGATCGACGGCCCGGCCCCCGAGCCGGTCAAGCACCCGATCGACCACGTCGGCGTGCAGCGCCTCAAGAACGGGCTCAACGCCGTCGGCGTCGCCGCGATCGCCGGACGGGTGTCGGGCACCATCCTCACCGCGGTGGCCGACCTCGCCGAACGAGCCGGGTCGAACCGGGTCCGGTTGACGCCCTACCAGAAGATGGTCATCCTCGACGTCCCGGACGACAAGGTCGACGAGTTGACCGCCGGCCTGGACGCACTCGGCCTGCACACTCAACCGTCGCATTGGCGCCGGAATCTGATGGCATGCACCGGTATCGAATTCTGCAAGCTGTCGTTCGCCGAAACCCGAGTCAAGGCACAATCTTTGGTGCCCGAGCTGGAGCGCCGGCTCGAGGACATCAACTCGGTGCTCGATGTGCCGATCACCGTCAACATCAACGGCTGCCCCAACTCCTGTGCACGAATTCAGGTCGCCGACATCGGGTTCAAAGGCCAGATGGTCGACGCGGGTGACGGCAGCCTGGTCGAGGGCTTCCAGGTGCATCTGGGCGGCAGCCTGGGGCTGGACAGCGGATTCGGCCGAAAACTGCGCCAGCACAAGGTCACCAGTGACGAGCTGGGCGACTACATCGACCGGGTGGTGCGCAACTTCGTCAAGCACCGCAACGAAGGAGAGCGGTTCGCGCAGTGGGCCCTTCGCGCCGAGGAGGGCGACCTGCGATGAGCACCGGATCAACGACCCGGCGGACCGAAGAGGAACTGCGCGAGATCGCGGCTCGCGGCGCGGCCGAACTCGACGGCGCCGGCGCCGACGAGCTGTTGCGCTGGACCGATGAGAACTTCGGGGGGGTCAACGGCCCACGAGGCTGGGCGACGTGCAACTACGTCGTCGCCTCCAATATGCAGGACGCGGTGCTGGTGGACCTGGCGGCCCGGGTACGCCCCGGCGTGCCGGTGCTCTTCCTCGATACTGGCTACCACTTCGTGGAGACCATCGGCACCCGCGATGCCGTCGAATCCGTCTACGACGTACGGGTTCTCAACGTCACGCCGGAACACACGGTCGCCGAGCAGGACAAGCTGATGGGCAAAAACCTGTTCGCCCGCGACCCCGGCGAATGCTGCCAGATGCGCAAAGTCGCTCCGCTGGGCAAAGCGCTGCGCGGCTACTCCGCCTGGGTCACCGGGATACGGCGGGTCGAGGCGCCAACGCGGGCGAACGCGCCGTTCATCAGCTTCGACGAGGCGTTCAAGTTGGTGAAGATCAACCCGCTGGCGGCGTGGACCGACGAGGACGTGCAGAACTACATCGACGAGCATGACGTGCTGGTCAATCCGCTTGTCTACGAAGGCTATCCGTCGATCGGCTGCGCGCCGTGTACGGCCAAACCCGCGGCAGGCGCCGATCCGCGCAGCGGACGTTGGCAGGGGCTCGCCAAGACCGAATGCGGCTTGCATGCATCGTGACGTGCCGCCGTCGATGCCGGGCGTAGCAACGAGATGGGGCGGCGCCCCCACAACTGGGCGGTGCCACCACCTGCTTGCCGGGGCGAGTAGCACGATCAAGCCCGCCCTCGTGCTGACCGCGCACGGAAGCAAAGACCCTCGGTCGGCGGCCAACGCGCGCGCCGTGGCCGAGGCGGTCTCGCGCCGCCGGCCCGACCTCCAGGTGCGGTTGGCCTTCCTGGATCACGACTCGCCGAGTCTCGTCGATGTGCTCGGTGCGCTCGACCGCCCGGCCGTCGTCACTCCGCTACTGCTGGCGAACGCCTACCACGCCCGCGTCGACATCCCGGCGCAGATCGCTAATTGCGGTGTGATGCCACGTATCCGGCAAGCACCCGTGCTGGGTGAGGACGACCGACTGGTGTCGGTGCTACGCGAGCGAGTGACGCAGTTGGGACTGTCCCGCCTCGACGATGGTCTTGGTGTGCTCGTGGCGGCAATCGGCACGTCCGACCTGGCGGTAAACGCGCGCACCGGGAAAGTCGCGCCAAAACTGTTGGCCGGCACCGCGTGGGTGGGAGCAACCACCGCATTCGCCAGCCAACAGGAACGCTCGCTGGCCGAAGGACTGGGCAGGCTGCGCCGGCAAGGCGCCCGACGTGTCGTCATCGCGCCGTGGTTTCTGGCGCCCGGACGGCTACCGGATCGCGTTCAACGCTTCGCCGACAAGACCGGCATCGACATGGCGGCCCCGCTGGGTTCGCACCGTTTGGTGGCCGAGACGGTGCTGCATCGCTTCACCGCTGCAGCCGTCGCGCCGGTTGCGGCCTGACCGGGACAGCGCGTCGCCCCGCGCACTAGCATGACGCAATGGGCGACCACGGCACGCGCGGTCTCGCCGAGCACCTCGCCGGCCTGCCGCATTTCCACGTCGTCGCCCAGAACCGGAACAACGAGATCGTCTACAGCGACGGGCTGACCTGGCCCGGCGCCGAAGGTTTCGCCACGGACCTGATCTCGCCGCCGCCGGGCGCCCCGGTGCCGGAGGTGGAACTCGACGCGGTGTGGATCGTCGAGGCCGACCCGCGCTGGTGCCCGCTGGCGCACGGTGACGACACCGCCGCACCGGACGAGGAGGCAGCCGCGGAATACCTGGGGCGGCTCACCCAGGCCCCGCCGTACTGGTCGGCGTTGCCCTGACGGATCAGGCCGACGTCAGCGTGCTCTGATCCCGGTCGGCAGCAGTGGTGGGCAACGCCTCCGCCACGATGGGCGGCACGCGGGTGGCGCGCACATAGACGGTGTCCCCGTCCTTGAGGGCCAGCGCCTCAGCGTCGCCGCGGGTGATCTGCGCGGTGAACGCCCCGCCGGTGGCTGCGCTGGTCAACTCGACGCGTACCTCAAACCCCAGCGCCACCACGCGCTCGACGGTCGCGCGCACTACTCCAATGGAATCGGCGGTCCCGTCACCGCCGGCGATCGCCATCTCGGGGTTGCGGCCAACCCGAATGTCGTGCGGACGTACCAAGCTGCCGTTGAGTTCGGAGACCGCCCCCAGAAACGACATCACGAACGCGTTCGCCGGAGCGTCGTAGACCTCCGTCGGGGACCCGACCTGCTCGATGCGTCCCTTGTTGAGCACCGCGATCCGGTCGGCGACATCCAGCGCCTCGGCCTGATCATGGGTCACCAGCACCGTCGTGACGTGAACCTCGTCGTGCAGACGCCGTAGCCAGGCCCGCAGATCCTCGCGGACCTTGGCGTCCAGCGCGCCGAACGGCTCGTCGAGCAACAGCACTTGCGGATCGACGGCCAGCGCCCGCGCCAGCGCCATGCGCTGGCGCTGACCGCCCGAAAGCTGATTCGGGTAGCGACTCTGAAAACCACTGAGCCCCACGACCTCCAGCAGGTTGTCGACCTTCTCCTTGATCTCGCCCTTCGGGCGTTTTCGAATCTTCAAGCCGTAGGCCACATTGTCGCGCACCGTCATGTGCTTGAACGCGGCGTAGTGCTGGAACACGAACCCGATGCCACGCCGCTGCGGCGGCACCCGCGTCACGTCACGGCCGTTGATCGTGATGGTCCCGGTATCGGGCTGGTCGAGGCCGGCAATGGCGCGCAGCAGGGTCGACTTACCCGAACCACTGGGTCCGAGCAGGGCCGTCAACGATCCCGCGGGCACGACGAAATCGACGTGGTCAAGTGCCACGAAATCGCCGTAACGCTTATTGGCGTCGCGAACAATGATCGCGTCGTCGGTCTTGCTGGCGGTCATATTCGTGTCTCCTTGTCAGGCAACCTTGTTCGCCCGCGCTCGGCGGATATCGAGAATCACCTGGACGATCAGAACCGCCACGGCGACTCCCATCAACAGCGTGGACAGTGCGTAGGCGCCGTACTCGGCGCCGCGGTTGTAGCGGTCGGACACCAGCAACGTCAGCGTTTGCGATTTACCGGGCAGGTTGGACGACACGATGATCACCGCACCGTATTCGCCCAGCGTGCGAGCAATGGTCAGCACGATGCCGTACGTCAGCCCCCACCGGATGGACGGCAAGGTGATCCGCCAAAACGTCTGCCACCAACCGGAACCCAGCGTGGCAGCGGCCTGCTCTTGATCCGTGCCCAGCTCGTGTAGCACCGGTTCGACTTCGCGGACCACGAAGGGCAGTGTGACGAAGATACTGGCCAGGACTATGCCCGGCAGGCCGAAGATGATCTTCAGCCCGAAGTTCTGCTCGACGAAACCGAATGCACCCGCAGACCCCCACAACAGAATCAGCGCCACACCCACGATCACCGGCGAGACGGCGAACGGCAGGTCGATGATGGCCTGCAGCACGCCTTTGCCCCGGAATCTGTTGCGCGCCAGAACCAAAGCGGTGGGAATCCCGAACAGTACATTCAGCGGCACCACAATGGCCACCACCAACAGCGACAAGTCCAGCGCAGATTGCGCCGCCGGGGTACTCGCCCAGTCATAGAACTGGCCGAACCCCGGCTCGAACGTGCGCCACAGAATCAGCGCAACCGGAACTATCAGCAACACGACGATGTATGCCAGACCGACGTAGCGGAGGAGATAACGCATCCAGGGCAGTGTCCTCACGATGACCTCACGATGCCTTCTCCTCCCGCCGTGCCGCACGCGCAGCAACGATGCGCAAGATGAACAGCAACACGAATGAAATCACCAGTAGCACAATGGATATCGCTGCAGCACCGGTGCGGTCGTCGTTCTCGATCAAAGTCCGTATCCATTGTGACGACACTTCGGTCTTGCCCGGCACCGCGCCGCCGATCAGGACCACCGAGCCGAATTCGCCAATCGCCCGTGAAAAGGCCAGCCCCGCACCGGACAACAAAGCAGGCAGCAGCGACGGCAAGATGACGGAGGTGAAGACCTTCGGGCCGCTGGCCCCCAGCGACGCCGCCGCCTCTTCGGTTTCCCGGTCGATTTCCAGCAACACCGGTTGAACCGCGCGCACCACGAACGGCAAGGTCACGAAGGCCAGGGCCACCGCCACACCCCACGCGGTGTGCTGCAAATGCAATCCCACCGGGCTGTTGTTGCCGTACAGCGCCAGCATCACCAGGCTGGCGACGATCGTGGGCAGCGCGAACGGCAAGTCGATGACCGTGTCGACCAATCGTCGTCCGATGAAGTCGTCGCGCACCAGAATCCAGGCGATCAGCAGCCCGAAAACCGTGTTGACCACCGTGACCCCAACGCTGATGGTCAGCGTCACCCGAAACGAATCCACGGCCGCGTGCGAGGTGATCGCCAGCCAGAAGGCGTGCCAGCCGCCGCCCGCGGCCTGCCACGCGATTGCCGCCAGCGGCAACAGCACGATCACCGACAGCCACACCGTCGCCACACCGACACGCAGCGACGTGCCGCCGCCCCGCCCGAACGACCGCGGTCCCGGCTGCTCACCCGGCCGGGCGGGGTCGTCGGGTTCGACCGCCGTCGCGCCGGTACGTGCGCCCAAGAAGGAAGAGGTCATCCGGTGGCCTTCGTATAGATCTTGGTGATGCTGCCGTTGTTCTTGTCGAACAATTGCGGATCCACCGTGGCCCATCCGCCCAGGTCGGCGATCGTCCACAGCTTCGCCGGCGCCGGGAACTGGGGCCGGAACTGGGCGGCGACGGCGGGATCGACCGGCCGGTAACCGGCTTGCGCCCACACCGTCTGTGCCGGGGCGGTGTACTGGAAGTTTTTGAAGGCGGTCGCGGCATCCAGGTGCGGGCTGGTTGTCACGACCGCCACCGGGTTCTCGATCTTGAAGGTCTGCTTCGGGATGACGTGTTCGACCGGTTTGCCCGCCCGCTCCGCGGCGATCGCTTCGTTCTCGTAGCTGATCAATACGTCGCCGCTGCCCTGGACGAAGACGTCGGTGGCTTCGCGTCCCGATCCCGGTCGCAGTTTGATGTGCTCCCGAACCAGTTTGGCGACGAAGTCAATGCCGGCTTGACTGTTGCTGCCGCCATCGCTTTTGGCGGCATACGGGGCGAGCAGATTCCATTTGGCCGAACCCGAACTCAACGGGCTGGGCGTGACGACCTCCACATCGGACCGCAACAGGTCGTCCCAGTCCTTGATGTTCTTCGGGTTGCCCTTGCGCACCACCAGCGCCACCACCGATCCGAACGGAATGCCCTTGGTGGCATCGGTATTCCAGTCCTTGGACACCTTGCCCGCCTTGACCAATCGCGTGATGTCCGGCTCGACCGAGAAGTTGACCACGTCCGCGGGCTTGCCGTCGACCACCCCGCGGGACTGGTCGCCGGAGGCCCCGTAGGAGGTGATCACCTGCACACCCTTGCCCGCATCCGAGGCATTGAAAGCGGGAATCACCTTGCTCCATCCGGGTTCTGGGACGGAATAGGCCACCAGCGTGATGGTCGTGCGGGCGTTGGCCAACCCGCCGCCGCCCACGACGTCGCTGGGGCCGGGGCTGCAGGCAACGGCGACGGCGGCGAGCGCGGCGAGCGCAAACAGTGGCCGCCGGCGCGGTGCGCTGTCGTTGTCGTTACGCATCAACGGCCTTCCGGTGCGGGCGGGTGGGGGATCTGTCCCGTTGCTGCGGAAAGGCCTTGGAACCGTTAGGAGAATTCGCGAATTCCCTACCAAACCGCGCGCGGGTGGTAGTCAGCGACAACAGTGCACGACGACATCACAGTCCCGAACCGCGGCTGTCAAGTGCATGGCGCGAAGCCTAACAGGAATTCGCTAGCCCGCCAGCGGACCGGGCCGCGCACGCGGCCTCAGTGGATCACCATCCACGCGACGATCACCAACACCACGAGCGTGACGAGAATCAACGTCACATGGGACCGGGGCATGCCGGTTACCTGGGCGTCCCGTCGATCCGACGGCCCCGGCGCATCAGCTCGATGCCCTTGCCGAGCACGGCGTCCAGCAACACCGCCGTCACGTAGGCGACCGCCAGCACCACGGGCATCACCACCATGGCCTGCAGCACAAAGGGAAGCCCGGAAATCCACAGCTCGTTGCCGTCCCACCAGTTGAGGAACCCGTTCATCGAGCCCACCCTATTCGTCCTGCCGCCGGAAACACCAATGTGTCAGGATCAGCCAATGGCCACCGCCGACGACCAACCGACGTGCGTCATCGCCGGCGGCGGTCCGGCAGGCATCGTGCTCGGCCTGCTGCTGGCCCGGGCCGGCGTAAGAGTCACGGTGATGGAAAAGCACGCGGATTTCCTGCGTGACTTCCGGGGCGACACGGTGCACGCGAGCACCCTGCGTTTGCTGGATGAACTGGGTCTGGGATCCCGGTTCGCCCAAATTCCGCATCGCCTCATCGACTCCATCGAGCTGTCGATCCGGGGTCAACCGCTGAACCTGGATCTATCCCGTCTGCCGGGTGCGCATCAGCACATCGCATTGGTGCCGCAATGGGATTTTCTGGAAATGATGGCCAGTGCGGCCGAGGCCGAACCCAGTTTCCGGTTGTGGCGCAGCACCGAGGTGACCGGAGTGCTTCGCGAGGCCGACCGGGTGGTCGGCGTCACCTACCGCGATCCCGCCGGCGAAACCAAAGGGTTACCTGCCACGCTGACGGTGGCCTGCGACGGTCGCGCGTCGACGGTGCGCGCGGCGATCGGGGCGACGCCGCGACGGTTCGGCGCCCCGATGGACGTGTGGTGGTTCCGGTTGCCGCGGCGCAGCGACGACCCGAAGGGACTTGCGGGGACGTTTCGGGCCGGGCATGGGATCATCCTGATCGACCGCGGTGACTACTACCAGATCGCCTACATCATTCCCAAGGGATCCGACGCCGAACTGCGCGCCCGGGGCATCGACGCGCTGCACCACGTGGTGGTGGCCGTGGTGCCCTGGCTCGCCGACCGGATTGACACGCTGACGTCGTTCGACGACGTGAAACTCCTTGACGTGCAACTCAACCGGCTGCGCCGATGGTATGCCGACGGCGTGCTGTGCATCGGCGACGCGGCCCACGCGATGTCGCCGGTCGGCGGCGTCGGCATCAACCTCGCGGTCGCCGACGCGGTGGCAGCGGCCTGCATCCTGGCCGGTCCGCTGCGAGCCGGCCGGTTGTCCACGCGAGACCTCGCTCGCGTCCAGGTGCGCCGCTGGCTTCCCACCGCGATGATCCAGGCCGTGCAACGCACCATCCACGCCCAA
Source organism: Mycobacterium simiae (assembly GCF_010727605.1). NCBI lineage: Bacteria > Bacillati > Actinomycetota > Actinomycetes > Mycobacteriales > Mycobacteriaceae > Mycobacterium > Mycobacterium simiae. The sequence goes on along the minus strand of NZ_AP022568.1, from coordinate 4,510,984 downwards.
GTGGTTGCCGACGTGGTGTCCGGACAGGACGCCGCACCACCGGGCGGTCTCCGGCTGGTGGGGCGCTCGCCGGCGTTACGCCGGTTGATCGCCTACCTGGTGGCGATCGGCCCGCTCTCCGAGCACGCGCCGAAGTTTGCCCGGCCGCCCGGCTGATCGCCGGCATCATGGCGCGACGTGCGGCGCAAGAATGGACGCCGGGCGGGTCGACAGATGATGATGTCGACATGGTTTTGCACGCCCAGCCCGCTGATCAGCCCACCAACGGCGAGACCGAGAAGGCGCTTGACCCCGCCCCGCAGTCGCCCCTGGTTTCGCCGCTCGATTTCAGCGCGGCCGCGCCGTTTGCTTCGAGCGGGGCGCTACGCAACCCGTTCCCGCCGATCGCCGACTACGCGTTTCTATCCGACTGGGAAACGACCTGCCTGATCTCGCCGGCCGGTTCGGTCGAATGGCTGTGTGTGCCGCGCCCCGACTCCCCCAGCGTGTTCGGCGCGATCCTGGACCGCAGCGCCGGCCATTTCCGGATCGGCCCCTACGGCGTCTCGGTGCCCTCGGCGCGCCGCTATTTGCCGGGCAGCCTGATCATGGAAACCACCTGGCAGACCCACACCGGGTGGCTGATCGTGCGGGATGCGCTGGTGATGGGCCCGTGGCATGACATCGAGCGTCGCTCGAAAACACACCGCCGCACGCCGATGGACTGGGATGCCGAACACATCCTGTTGCGCACGGTGCGCTGCGTGAGCGGCACCGTCGAGCTGATGATGAGCTGCGAACCGGCGTTCGACTACCACCGTCTCGGCGTGGACTGGGAGTACTCGGCCAATGCCTACAACGAGGCGGTCGCTCGCGCCAGCAAACAGCCCGATGACCACCCACAACTACGGCTGACCACCAACCTCAACATCGGGCTGGAGGGCCGCGAAGCCCGGGCACGCACCCGGATGAAGGAGGGCGACGACGTGTTCGTCGCGCTCAGCTGGACCAAGCACCCACCGCCGCAGACGTATGAAGAGGCCGCCGACAGGATGTGGCAGACCACAGAGTGCTGGCGCCAGTGGATCAACATCGGAAACTTCCCGGACCACCCGTGGCGGGCGTACCTGCAGCGCAGCGCGCTGACGCTGAAGGGACTGACCTATTCCCCGACCGGCGCGCTGCTGGCCGCCAGCACCACGTCGCTGCCGGAAACGCCGCGCGGCGAGCGCAATTGGGACTACCGCTACGCCTGGATCCGCGACTCGACGTTCGCGTTGTGGGGGCTCTACACGCTGGGTCTGGACCGCGAAGCCGACGACTTCTTCGCATTCATCGCCGACGTGTCCGGCGCCAACAGCAACGAGCGCCATCCGCTGCAGGTGATGTACGGGGTGGGCGGCGAGCGCAGCCTGGTGGAAGAAGAGCTCAATCATCTGTCCGGCTATGACCATGCGCGTCCGGTGCGGATCGGCAACGGCGCCTACGACCAGATCCAGCACGACATCTGGGGTTCGATCCTGGATTCCTTTTATCTGCACGCCAAGTCGCGCGAGCAAGTGCCGGAGACGTTGTGGCCGGTGCTCAAAAAACAGGTGGAGGAGGCGATCGCGCACTGGCGCGAGCCCGATCGCGGCATTTGGGAGGTGCGCGGGGAACCGCAGCACTTCACCTCGTCGAAGGTGATGTGCTGGGTGGCGCTGGACCGCGGAGCCAAACTGGCCGAACGGCAGGGTGAGAAGAGCTACGCCCAACAGTGGCGAGTGATCGCCGAGGAGATCAAGGCCGACATCCTCAAGCACGGCGTCGACTCGCGCGGCGTCTTCACCCAGCGGTACGGCAGCGACGCGTTGGATGCCTCGCTGCTGCTGGTGGTGCTGACTCGATTTCTCCCGCCCGACGATCCGCGGGTGCGCAACACGGTGCTGGCGATCGCCAACGAGCTCACCGAGGAAGGGTTGGTGCTGCGCTACCGGGTCGAGCAGACCGACGACGGGTTGTCCGGCGAGGAGGGCACCTTCACGATCTGCTCGTTTTGGCTGGTGTCGGCCCTGGTCGAGATCGGCGAGGTGAGCCGCGCCAAGCGGCTCTGTGAGCGGCTACTGTCCTACGCCAGCCCGTTGCACCTCTACGCCGAGGAGATCGAGCCCCGCACCGGCCGGCACCTGGGCAACTTCCCGCAGGCATTCACCCATCTGGCGCTGATCAACGCGGTGGTCCACGTGATTCGCGCCGAGGAGGAATCCGATGGGTCCGGGATGTTCCAGCCCGCCAATGCGCCCATGTAGCGTGGTCATCAAATCCGTTCTTCGGCAACGGGATTCATATCGACACGAGAGTGGACCGATGAAGACAGCGGGTGGCACCGTGGCCGTGATGTGCGCGACGATCGCTTGGCTGGCGGGGTGTGGCCACAGCGGTGACTCGACGGCAACGTCGACGTCGAGCATGACCGCACCGTCGTCCACCACTGTCCACACCACCTGGACGCGTCCGGACACACCGCCCGACCCACACAACTTGATCCACGCCGGATCGGTTGCCCTGGGCGCGGTTCCAGGCGGCAAGTTGACGTCGATCAAATCGCAAGAAACCGGAACGTGGCGGGTGCTGGTGGCCACACCGGACGGGGCGAACCAAGCCATGGATGTGTCCTCCGACGGGGCCACGCTGATGGTCGGCCCGACGCCGGCGAACCAGGACGACTCCGACAAGGCCAAGACCCGTGCCCTGGTGCAAGCGGCACGGCTCGACTATCGCACGGCGGCGGAGAAGATCCTGTCCATCATCGCCGGCGCCTCGATCAGTGAACTCGCGCTCGAGGACAGCAACGGTGCCACGGTGTGGCAAGCGGTCGCCTGGGACACCTTCATCGTCGAACACCAGGTCACAGTCGACGCGGTGTCGGGCAACGTGATCGCCAACAAACAGCTGTAAACCCTCAGCCCAGCGCGCTCACCCTGTCCATCATGGCGTGGGCGATGTCGATACCGCTGGTGTTGACGTCGCCCGTGCCGGGGTCCGACGAGCGGCGCCCGCCGAAGAACACCACCTGCACTTCGACGAGGCAGTTCGCCCGGACGCCCAGGGCACGCGCCTGCGGCGTCGGCCGCAGCGCCGGCATGTTGGGCAGTACAGAGGTCGCGTTATTCGTCGCGGCGACAACGGTATTGGACGAGTCGATGCGGACGTCGCTGATGACGTTCGTGGTGCTGATCGGGCCGCTGTGTTCGGTGACCGTCCGGCCGTTGCACTGCTGCCACTGCTGAGAGAACTGCCCGAACAGCGCTTGGGCCTGGGCGGCCGAGGTGAGCGCAACCACCCCCTCGATCACGGTGATCACCTGTGCCGGTTGGCCGTTGTTCCACCACGACTCCGATGCCACATCGGTGACCGGGGTGCCCGAGGAGCCGGACTGATAGACGCTGGCCTGCAGCATCTCGACGATGCCCAGGCATCCGGGCGGCGACACCTGCCGGTCGACGCGATACAACTTTTCGGGGCCGCCGAACATCACCGGGTTGCGGGCCCCGAACGGCTGGTCGAGCATCCGGGACAGGGTGGCGCTGTCGAGCAGCACCTGCCGAACGGTTTGGCCCTGCAGCGGGCGAGGCTTGAGGTTCGGCGCCGGCTTCGCCACCCCGTCGACGGCCACGCTACAACTCACCGTCACCGCGGCAACCAGCATCAGCGCCGCGGCCGCTCCCCCTATCCGCATGACCAATTCTTACCCTGCTGCCCCGGCGCCACGACGAACGGCATCGCGGTGGGTGCACCGGCCCGGTCAACCCAGCGCACTGACCTTGTCCATCAGGGCATGCGCGACGGTCAGGGCGTCGGTTTTCGCGGCCGGCTGGCCCGGCAGGTCCGCGCTGTTGACGTAGGCCACGTCGACCTCGATCAGACAGTTGCCCCGCACCCCCAGGGCACGGACTTCCGGCACGGCATGCAGTACCGACCGCACATCGGGCTGGCGCGAAATATTGGCGGCGACAACGGAATACTCAACACCGACGTCGGTGATCACGTTCTGGGCGAAACTACTGGCCGGCACGTTCAGCGTCTTGCCGTCGCAGTGCTTCCACTGCTCGGAGAACGTGGCGAACAACGTGCCGGCCTCGGCCGCCGAGGGCAGCGCGATCACGCCTTCGGCAATATCGGGTCGCCACTAGCGGCGCCGCGCTGCGCCACCGGATCCTCATTTCTTGGCTTTGTCCCCCGCGGCGTCGGTAGACAGCGCCGCGACAAATGCCTCCTGCGGCACGTCGACGCGTCCAATGGTTTTCATCCGCTTCTTGCCTTCCTTCTGCTTTTCCAGAAGTTTGCGTTTACGGGTGATGTCGCCGCCGTAGCATTTGGAGAGGACGTCCTTGCGGATGGCGCGAATGTTTTCGCGCGCAATGATTTTCGAACCAATGGCCGCCTGCACCGGCACCTCGAACTGCTGCCGTGGAATGAGCTCCTTGAGCTTGGTGGTCATCTTGTTGCCATAGGCAAACGCCGAATCCTTGTGCACGATCGCACTGAACGCGTCGACGGCCTCGCCCTGCAGCAGGATGTCGACCTTGACCAGAGCCGCCTCCTGTTCGCCGGCCTCCTCGTAGTCCAGGCTGGCGTAGCCGCGGGTGCGCGACTTCAGCGAGTCGAAGAAGTCGAAAATGATCTCACCGAGCGGCATGGTGTAGCGCAGCTCCACTCGTTCCGGCGACAGATAGTCCATGCCGCCGAGTTCGCCGCGACGCGACTGGCACAGCTCCATGATGGTGCCGATGAACTCGCTGGGCGCGATGACGGTGGTTTTGACGATCGGCTCATACACCTCCCGGACCTTGCCCTCCGGCCAGTCCGACGGGTTGGTCACCACAATCTCGCTGTTGTCCTCTTTGATCACCCGGTAGACGACGTTGGGCGACGTCGAGATCAGGTCCAGATCGAATTCGCGCTCCAGGCGCTCGCGGGTGATCTCCATGTGCAGCAGTCCCAAAAAGCCGCAGCGGAACCCGAAGCCCAGCGCCACCGACGTCTCCGGCTCGTAGGTCAGCGCCGCGTCGTTGAGTTGCAGTTTGTCCAGGGCGTCGCGCAGGTCCGGATAGTCCGAACCGTCCACCGGATACAGCCCCGAGTAGACCATCGGCTTGGGTTCGCGGTAGCCGGTCAGCGCTTCCTTGGCGCCGTGGCGGGCCGTCGTCACGGTGTCACCGACCTTGGACTGGCGGACGTCCTTGACGCCGGTGATCAGATAGCCGACCTCCCCGACTCCCAGGCCCGCACTGGCCTTGGGTTCGGGCGAGACGATGCCGACCTCGAGCAGTTCGTGGGTCGCGCCGGTGGACATCATCAGGATGCGTTCCCGCGGGATGATCTTGCCGTCCATCACCCGGACGTAGGTCACCACGCCGCGGTAGATGTCGTAGACGGAGTCGAAGATCATCGCGCGGGTGGGTGCGTCGGCATCGCCCTGCGGCGCCGGCACCTCGCGCACGACGTGGTCAAGCAGGTCGGCCACGCCCTCGCCGGTCTTGCCGGACACCCGCAGCACGTCGCTGGGCTCGCAGCCGATGATGTGCGCGATCTCTCCGGCGTAGCGGTCCGGATCGGCGGCCGGCAGGTCGATCTTGTTGAGCACCGGGATGATGGTCAGGTCGCGGTCCAGTGCGAGGTAGAGATTCGCCAGCGTCTGGGCTTCGATGCCCTGTGCCGCGTCGACCAGCAGCACGGCGCCCTCGCACGCCTCCAGCGCCCGGGACACCTCGTAGGTGAAGTCGACGTGGCCAGGAGTGTCGATCAGGTGCAGGACATACTCTTTGCCGGCGTCCGGGCCGTCGGATACCTTCCAGGGCAGCCGGACGTTCTGCGCCTTGATGGTGATGCCGCGCTCCCGCTCGATATCCATCCGGTCCAGGTACTGCGCCCGCATGGACCGCTCGTCGACGACGCCGGTGAGCTGAAGCATCCGGTCGGCCAGCGTCGACTTGCCGTGATCGATATGGGCGATGATGCAGAAGTTCCTGATCTGCGCCGGCGCGGTGAAGGTCTTGTCGGCGAAACTGCTGATGGGGATCTCCTGGCGGTGCTGTGAATGCTGCGTGACCGGCGGTTCGCGGGTACATCCAGCGTATCCATGCGGGCCGGTCGGGACATACTCGGACGCGGTAGCGGCGCTATGCCGACGTCTATGCTGCGACTATGGCGTCTCCCCGGAAATCTCAGTGGAGAACGTTCCAGCGGTTCGCGCAAAACGCGGTTGTTTACGGTGTTCCGCGGTTGATTCAGCACGTGCAGACCGCCCACGCGGTGATGCGCGAAATCGAGGAAGTCGTCAAGATCACCGCGAACGCGATGGGTTCCGGCTCCGAGTCGCCGCCGGCGATCACCGCGGGCCGTCCGGTGACGAGCACCAGCTTCCCAACCACGCAGCGCGCCCGGAAAGTGGTCTACGCACCCGACCTCGACGGCCGGGCCGATCCCGGCGAAATCGTCTGGACCTGGGTGGCCTACGAGGACGATCCCACCCGCGGCAAGGACCGCCCGGTCCTCGTCGTGGGTCGCGACCGCAGCATCCTGCTCGGGCTGATGCTGTCCAGCCAGGAGCGGCACGCCTCCGACGCGGATTGGATCGGGATCGGCACCGGCGCCTGGGATTACGAGGGCCGGGAGAGCTGGGTGCGGCTAGATCGGGTGCTCGATGTGCCCGAGGAAGGTATTCGCCGCGAGGGCGCCATTCTGGAACGCGAGGTCTTCGAGGTCGTAGCAGCCCGGCTGCGCGCCGACTACGCCTGGAGCTGACCCGTCTTGCCGGTCTTGTCGCCCGGCGTGTGGCGAGCGGGGCGAGGGCCCGGTCAGCCCTGCGTGATGTAGGACTGCAGTTGTTGCTGTTCGGCTTCGAGTTCTTCCATGCGCGTCTTCACCACATCGCCGATGCTGACGATCCCGATCAGCTTCTTGCCGTCCAGCACCGGGACGTGGCGCACCCGATTCTTGGTCATCAGGACGCTGATCGCGTCGACGGTGTCAGCCTTCGTGCAGGTGGCGACGGTCGCGGTCATGACCGTGGAAATCGGGCGGGAAAGCACGCTGGCGCCGTGCGTGTGCAGCTGGCGGACGACATCGCGCTCGGACACAATGCCGACCACCCCCTCGTCGCCGACCACCACCATGGCACCGATGTTTTGCTCGGCGAGGCCCGCGAGAAGTTCCCGGACCGTCGCCTCGGGATGGATCGTCACCACCGCCGCGCCCTTGTTTCGCAAAACGTCCGCGATCCGCATCAAGCCTCCCGCTGGTCGTGATCTGCCTCACACCAGGCTACGGCTAAGTCGCGCGGCGGGAAAGCCAACACGGCAACCGGCAGCCGATCAGCACCCGGCACCCCGGCACCACCAGGGGGAAACCCGCCGGGGCAAGTTCGTTCGATTGGGCCCCGCCACGCGCGGCGGTCTTGAAGGATCGGTCCATGATTGAGATCACCTTGCTGGGCACCGGAAGTCCCATTCCCGATCCGAACCGTGCGGGGCCGGCGTCGCTGGTGCGCGCCGGCGGACAGGCATTCCTGGTGGATTGCGGACGCGGGGTGTTGCAACGCTCGGCGGCCGTCGGTGTCGGCGCCGCCGGACTGTCGGCGCTGCTCCTCACCCATCTGCACAGCGACCACATCGCCGAACTCGGCGACCTGCTCATCACGCGCTGGATCACCACGTTCACACCCAATCCGGCGCCGTTTCCGATCATCGGCCCGCCCGGTACCGCGGAGACGGTGGAGGCCATGCTCAAGGCCTTCGACCACGACATCGGTTACCGGATCGCCCACCACGATGACCTGAACACGCCACCGTCGGTCGAGGTGCACGAGCACATCGAGGGCCCGGTGTGGGATCGCGACGGGGTGTCGATTCGGGTCGGCCCCACCGATCACCGGCCGGTGGCCCCGACCATCGGCTTCCGGATCGAGGCCGGGGGCGTCGCGGTGGTGCTGGCCGGGGACACCGTGCCGTGCGCGGGCCTGGATGCGCTCGCCGCCGGGGCGGATGCTTTGGTGCACACCGTAATTCGCAAGGACATCGTCGCGCAGATCCCGCAGCAGCGGATGCAGGACATTTGTGACTATCACTCCTCGGTCGAAGAGGCCGCGGCCACCGCGGCCCGTGCCGGGGTCGGCACCTTGGTCATGACCCACTACGTGCCGGCGCTGGTGCCTGGCCAGGAAGAACAGTGGCGAACGCTGGCGGCCTCGCAATTCGGCGGCCGGATCGAGCTCGGTGACGACTTGCACCGGGTTGAAATTGCGCCGCGACCCTAGCTAGGCCAGCCGGGTGACCTCGACGACCACGTCGAGATCGGTGGCGCCCTGTCCTGAATAGATGCCCTTCAGCGGCGATACGTCGGTGTAGTCACGTCCGACGCCCACGCTGACGTACTGCTCGGTGATCTCGGTGTCGTTGGTGGGGTCGTAGTTCCACCAGCCCCCGGTCCAGGCCTGAATCCAGGCGTGGCTTCGTCCGTCCGCCGTCACCCCGATCACAGCATCCCGGTTCGGGTGCAGATAGCCCGAGACGTACCGCGACGGAATCCCCATGTCGCGCAACAACATCAAGGTCAGGTGGACGAAGTCCTGACACACCCCTTTACCCGCCTTGAGCGCGTCCAATCCAGACGACTGCACGCCTGTGGTCCCGGGCAGGTAGTCCAGCTCGCCGTGTACCCACTTGGCCGCGGCGATCACCGCCTCCTGCGGCTCCTCGCTTTTGCTGATCTTCTTACCGACGGCGCGCAACCGCTTGGCGACCGGCGTGTAGTTGGTGGGTTGCAGCAATTCGTCGAAGCGATCGATCACCGCCGGGGATTGCAGGTCGCTCCACGTGACATCCTTGGCGGCCGGCTCCGGCTGCTCGGTCTCGACCACCGACGAGGACGTCACGGTCAGGTCGGTGTGCGGCGCATGCAAGTCGAACGCCGTGACCGCGGTACCCCAGTAGTCGATGTAGCGGTAGGTCCGGGTGGCCGGAATGGTCTCCACGCGGTTGAGGATGACGTTTTGCCGCGTGTCGGAGCCCGGGGTCAGCCGCGCCTCGTTGTACGAAGCGGTCACCGGTGCTTCGTAGGCGAATCCGGTGGTGTGCACCACGCGCAACCGCCACATCAGACATCCCCGTTCCGGGCCACGAGACTATGTCCGGCATCCGACCATGCCACCCACGGAGTGACGTGAAAGTACTGCAACGACAACGCATCTCCGACATCGCGACAGGTGGTCTGCAGACCGGCGAGCCGAGTCTCCAGCGTGTCCAGGAGCACTCCGGGCGGCAGGAATTCCAGTTCGCTGCGGGCCTGGCCGAGCAGGCGCTGCGCTTCGGCGGTGGCACCCACCCGGCTCTGCGGATTGCGGACCAACTCTTCGATGCTGTGCTCGGCGAGCTTGAGCGAGTAGAAGACCGAGCGCGGGAACAACCGGTCCAACATCATGAACTCGACCACGCGGCCGGCGTCCAGCACCCCGCGATAGGTGCGCAGATACGTGTCGTGGGCACCGGCCGAGCGCAACAGCGTCACCCATGCCGGCGAAGAGGCGCTGTCCCCCACTCGGGACAGCAGCAACCGCACCGTCATGTCGACGCGTTCGATCGCCCGGCCCAACACCATGAAGCGGTAGCCGTCGTCGCGCGAGAGTGTCGAGTCGGCCAGACCGGCGAACATTGCCGCCCGCCCTTCGATGAATGACAGAAACTCATGTGGCCCAAGGCGTTTGGCGGCCCGCTCGCGCTCCGGTAAGGCGTGGTAGGTGGTATTCAGACATTCCCAGATTTCGCTGGATGTGACTTCCCGGGCGGACTTGGCGTTTTCCCGCGCCGCGGTGATCGCGTCGACGATCGAGCTGCCGCCCTGGTTGTCTTTTCGGTAGGCCACCAGGTCGGTCAATGACCAGACATCCAGATCGTGCTTGGGCGGCTCGATGCCCAAAACCCGCAGCAGCAGCCGCGATGCTTGGTCGGGATCCACGCTGGAGTCCTCGAGCAACTGGTGCAGCGCCACATCCAGAATCCGCGCGGTGTCGTCGGCACGTTCCACGTAACGGCCGATCCAGTAGAGCGCCTCGGCGTTTCGAGCCAACATCAGCGGACCGTCCTCTGTTGTTGTTGCTGCTGCTGTTTTTGCCTCTTCGGTGGCGGGCCGCCCTGCAGCGGTTCGGCCGGTACCGACTGCTGGTGGGAAGACGGTGAGTCGTCGGGCTCGGAGTCCGCCATGGAGTCCGGCAGCGAGCGCATCAACTCGGCGGCCCCCAGCTCGCGATGGGCGGTCGACGCACGCGGCGCCAGCACCCAGGTGTCCTTGGAGCCACCGCCCTGGCTGGAGTTGACTACCCGCGAACCTTCGACCAGGGCGACCCGGGTCAGCCCGCCGGGCAGCACCCACACCTCGTCACCGTCGTTGACGGCGAACGGCCGCAGGTCGACGTAGCGTGGGCCCAGTGTGTTGTCGATCTGGGTGGGCACGGTCGACAGTTCCATCATCGGCTGGGCGATCCAGCTGCGAGGATCCTCGCGAATCTTCTTGCTCACGCCCGCGAGTTCTTTCTCGGAGGCCTCCGGCCCGAACACGATGCCGTAGCCGCCGGAACCCTCGACCGGCTTGATGACCAGTTCACGCAGCCGGTCGAGCACTTCCTCGCGTTCGTCATCCAGCCAGCACCGGTACGTGTCCACGTTGGCCAGTAGCGGCTTTTCGCCCAGGTAGTACTCGATCATGGTCGGGACATAGGTGTAGACAAGCTTGTCGTCGCCGACCCCGTTTCCGATCGCGCTGGAGATCACGACGTTGCCGGCGCGGGCGGCGTTGACCAAACCGGCCACCCCGAGCACCGAGTCGGCGCGGAACTGCAGCGGATCGAGGAAGACGTCGTCGATGCGCCGGTAAATGACGTCGACCTGCCGCTCTCCCTCGGTGGTGCGCATGTACACCTGGTTATCGCGGCAGAACAGATCGCGGCCCTCGACCAGTTCGACGCCCATCTGCCGGGCGAGCAGCGAGTGCTCGAAGTACGCGGAGTTGTAGACGCCAGGGGTCAGCACCACTACCGTCGGGTCGGCCTCGTTGGTGGCCGCGGAGTTGCGCAGCGCTCGCAGCAGGTGCGAGGAGTAGTCGTCGACCGCGCGCACTCGGTGGGTGGCGAACAGGTTCGGAAAGACCCGCGCCATGGTGCGGCGGTTCTCCATGACGTATGACACGCCCGAGGGTGAGCGCAGGTTGTCCTCGAGGACCCGCCAGGTGCCCTTCTCGTCGCGAATCAGGTCAATGCCCGCGACGTGGATGCGCACGCCGTTTGGTGGCACGATGCCTACCGCCTGGCGATGAAAATGCTCGCAGGAGGTGACCAGCCGCCGCGGGATCACGCCATCGGCGAGGATCTCCTGGTCGCCGTAGATGTCGTCGAGGTACATCTCGAGCGCTTTGACGCGTTGCACGATGCCACGCTCTAGCCGATTCCATTCCGCGGCGGACAGCACCCGGGGCACGAGGTCCAGCGGGAATGGCCGCTCTTGGCCCGACAGGGAGAAGGTGATGCCCTGGTCGATGAACGCACGGGCCAGGGCTTCGGCGCGGGCTCGTAGGTCGGCGGCGTCCGCCGGCGCGAGCTCGGCATAGATGCCCTTGTAGGGGCCCCGGACGTTGCCCTGACTGTCGAACATCTCATCGAATGCCAGCGCATACACGTCGGAGGTGTTGTAGCCGCCGAAGATGCGCTCGGACCGCGCCAGCTTGCGGGCAGCGCCGCGCGACCCGCGCCTGGCTTGCTCAACCTGGTTCGGAAGACTCACTTTTAGGATGCTGCCCTAATTGACGTTATGGCAGGCCGGGAGTTCCCGTTTTGGGAGAAAACGTAACCGACTGCTAACCTGAGCAGTCGCAATCGGGTGTGGGGCGCCCCCCGAAACGAACACCGCAAATACCGAACCGACGAAGGAAATTTCCGCGTGGCCAACATCAAGTCGCAGCAAAAGCGCATCAAGACCAACGAGCGCGCCCGGCTGCGCAACAAGTCGGTGAAGTCTTCGCTGCGTACCGCCGTGCGCGCGTTCCGCGAGGCTGCGGCCGCCGGCGACAAGGAAAAGGCCTCGGAGTTGCTGTTGTCGACCAGCCGCAAGCTGGACAAGGCGGCCAGCAAGGGCGTCATCCACAAGAACCAGGCGGCCAACAAGAAGTCGGCGCTGGCACGCTCGCTGAACAAGATCTGAGCTCCGGCCACCTCGCTGCCTATCGACCCCGGTCGGCCACCAGTTCGGCCACCTTGCGCACCGCGGATTCCAGCGCGTAGTCGGCGTCGGCCGCGGCTCCTTTGACGTTGGCGTTGAGTTCCGCCACGACTTTCATCGCCGTCGCCACGCTGTCGCGAGACCAGCGCCGAGCCTGCTTTTGCGCCTTCTGCACCCGCCACGGCGGCATCCCCAGCTGACCGGCCAGGCGGTACGGATCGCCCGAGAGCGGCCCCACCCGGCCGATGGTGTGAATGGCCTCGGCCAGCGCGTCGGCCAGCACGACCAGCGGCTCGCCGCGCATCATCGCCCACCGCAGCGCCTCCGCTGCGCCGGCGACATCCCCGGCGACGGCCTTGTCCGCGATATCGAAGCCCTTCACCTCGGCTTTTCCGCTGTGATAGCGGCGCACCGCCGCCTCGTCGACCGCCCCGCCGGTGTCGGCGACCAGCTGCGAGCACGCCGACGCGAGCTCTCGCACGTCGGAGCCGACGGCGTCCAGCAGGGCCGTCACGGTGTCCTCGTCCACCTTGACCCGCAGCGCACGGAACTCCTTGCGAACGAAGTCGACGCGTTCGCTGGCCTTGGTGATCCGCGCACACGGATGGACTTCGGCGCCCAGCGACTTCAACTGATCGGCCAGCGCCTTGGCTCGCCCGCCGCCCGAGTGAATCACCACCAGCACCGTGGCCGGGGGCAGATCGGCGGCAGCGGCCGCGATCATCGCGACTGCGTCCTTGCCGGCCTCGGCGGCGGACTCCAGCACCACGACGCGTTCCTCGGCGAACAGTGACGGGCTCAGCAGTTCGGCGAGCTCGTAGGTGCCGACGTCGCCGGCCCGGATCCGGTTCACCGGAATGTCAAGGTTCTCGGAGGTGCCGGCGCGGGCCCGGGCGTCCCGCAACACCTGTGCCACCGCTCGTTCAACCAGCAGATCCTCGTCCCCCAACACCAAATGCAACGACGAATCCCGGCTCACCCCACGATGGTGTCACGAAGGGCTGACCAATTCGGCCGCGGATCCAGCAGCGCCGACAGCGACCAGGCCAGCACGCACACCGCCGCCGTCACCCCGGCCGCGCGGGCCGCCACGCGAAACCAGGCTCGCCGCCACAGCCGCACGCTCAGCACCAGCAGCAACGCGGTGCCGCAACCGACCAACAGCACGCCGGCCACCCCGTCGGGTACCGGCACGGTCGCCGCGGGCAGCCCGGCCGCGGCGTGCGCCACCTGCAACACCCACCACAGCTCCGGGCCGGTGAACCGGACCAGCAGTTGTGCGCCGGACGGCCAGGGCAGGCACAGCGTGGCGGCAGCACTGCCCAGCACGGTGATCGGCGCGATGACGGGCGCCGCGGCCAGGTTTGCCGCCACCGACACCAGGCTGACCTGGCCGGAGATGCCGGCGACCAGTGGAGCGGTCACCAGCTGTGCGGCAACAGCGACGGCCACCGCGTCTGCCAGCAGTTTGGGGCAGCCCCGGGCGACCAGGCGTCGCGACCAGGGCGGCGCGAGGACCACCAACGCCGCCGTCGCCAGCACCGACAGGGCGAAGCCCGCATCGACCGCGAGCTGCGGGGCGATCGCGACCAGGATCAGTACCGCCGCGGAAAGCGCCGGAATCGCTTGCCGGCGACGCGACGACAGCATCCCGAGCAGCACGATGGCCCCCATGACGGCCGCCCGCAACACACTCGCGGTCGGCTGCACCACGATCACCAACGCCAGCAGCGCAACGCCGGCGAGCAGCACCGCCGCCCGCGGGCCGACCAGCCGGGCGGACAACAGTACGGCCCCGCACACAATGGTGACGTTGGCACCGGAGACGGCCGTCAGGTGTGTCATGCCCGCCGCACGGAATTCTCGGCCGGTATCGGTGCTCACCGCGGATGTGTCGCCCAGCACCAGCGCCGGCAGCATCGCGGCTTGCCCGCTGGGCAGCGCCTCGCGTGCGGCGGCGGCAAACCGGGCGCGCACCGCCTGCGCGGCTCGGTGCACCGGCCCCGCCCGGCCGGTGGTCGGCCGGCCCGACGCGTTGAGCACCGCGACCGTCAGGTCATGGCGACCAGGCCTGCCGATGTGGGCGGAAAACCGCAGCGGTTGACCGACCATGACGTCGAAGTCGGAAGCCCGCGCGAAAACGGTCACCCGGCCGGATGTCTGGTCGTCGCGGAGGCGCTGCAAGGTCGCCCGGAACATCAGTCGGTCGCGGCCCAACGGCAACGGGCTCTCGCTGGGCGTCACCGTGACCGGGGCGACGGTCCCGAACTCCGCGACGATCCGGTGGTGCGCCACCGCCTCGGCACGCAGCGCGATCGCGAACCCGAAGCCGGCGCCGACCACGCCCACCGCCGCCATCCCGGCACCCAACGCCCGCTGCCGCAATGTGCAGCAGGCCAGCAGTCCGGCCGCCCCGAGCAGCGCCACACCGCACCAGGCCAGGACGCGCCCGACCGGCCACTCGATGCCGGCGGCGGTGACGATCCACCCGGTCAGGGCGGCGGGCACCAAGCGGACATCGAGGTAGGCGGGTGGGCCGGCAGCGTCAGACGCGGACCAGGGCACGCAACTTGTCCAGCCGCGCGGGCCCGATCCCATCGACGTCGGCAAGTTGGTCGACGCTGGTGAATTTGCCGTTCGACTGCCGCCAGGCCACGATCGCGGCGGCGGTGACCGGCCCGACCCCGGGCAGAGCGTCCAGCTGTTCCACGGTGGCGGTGTTGAGGTCGAGCACCCCGCCCGGTTTCGGCCGGGCGGACCCGGAGACCGGTGCCGGTGCAGCGGGAGCTGGAGCCGCGCCGGCGGCCACGGAACTGCCCAGCGCCGCTGGCTTACCCGGCACCGGTGCCAACCCCACCACGATCTGCTCACCGTCGGTGAGCGGGCGGGCCATGTTCAGCCCGATGGTGTCGGCGCCATCCATCGCGCCCCCGGCCGCCTGCAGCGCATCGGCGATGCGCGCCCCTGGCGTCAGCGTGACCAGGCCGGGCTTGTGCACCAGCCCCACCACGCTGACCACGACCGGTCGATCCGGGCCGGCCGGGGTCGCGACGGCGGGGCTCCCCGGGGAAGCGGGGCCGGCCGTGGATGCCTTCTGCACCGGCGGCAGCTTGGCCGACATCACCGGCGCCGGCTGGTCGCGCATCAGGGTGAAGACGGTGATCAGTACTGCCAGCGCGGCCACCACCGCCAAGGCAATCGCGCCCGCCCGACCCGGGTCGGCGCGTAACCGGGCCAGCCAACCCTGATCGGGCGTGGCGTCCGGAAGCCAGCGCGGCAGTAACGAATTCTGATCCTCGTCCGCCGGGTCCGGCTCGGCATCCGAACCTTCGGCGGGTGAATCGGGATCGGGGTCGGCGCCGAGGCGGCGCTGCAGCCGCTCGGCGGGCAGTTCTGTGCGCATGGGCCGACGGTAGGTGCGCGGACCGCCAGCACCGCCCCGGCGGACGGTCCCGTGCCGGCCCGCTGTGGATTAATCGGAGGCTGTGCACGAGCGCAGCAACGCATGGGTCAAGATGGACCTCGGAGCGTACGCACCGACGCGACAGCCGTCCAGCAATCGTGGCCATCGGTCACCGACGCTCATCGCCAGGCATAGGAGGCTGCATGCAACTCGCGCTTACGCCGGAGGAAGCCGCGTTCCGCGACGAACTCCGCACCATTTACACCACCAAGATTCCGCAGGAGATCCGCGATCGGGTGCGTAAGGGCTCGGCGGAAGTAAACCACGACGACATCGTCGCCAGCCACAAGATCCTGCACGAACACGGTCTGGCGGTCCCGAACTGGCCGGTGGAGTGGGGCGGCAAGGAATGGACGCCGACCCAGCAACAGATCTGGGCGGACGAGATGCAACTCGCGTGTGTCCCCGAGCCGCTGAATTTCAACACCAAGATGGTCGGCCCGGTGATCGCCGAATTCGGTTCGGAGGAAGTCAAACAGCGCTTCCTGCCGCCAACGGCCAGCCTCGACATCTGGTGGTGCCAGGGCTTTTCGGAGCCGGAAGCCGGTTCGGACCTGGCCTCGCTGCGCACCACCGCGGTGCGCGACGGCGACAGCTACGTCGTCAACGGCCAAAAGACCTGGACCACCCTCGGTCAGTACGCGGACTGGATCTTCTGTCTGGTGCGCACCGACCCGCAGGCGCCCAAACGTCAGGCCGGCATCTCGTTCCTGTTGTTCGAGATGAACTCACCGGGGGTCACGCTGCGGCCCATCAAGACGATCGACGGCGGCCACGAGGTCAACGAGGTCTTTTTCGAAGACGTCCGGGTACCCGCCAATCAGCTTGTCGGAGAAGAAAACAAGGGCTGGACGTACGCGAAGTTCCTGTTGGGCAACGAGCGCACCGGCATCGCCGGGGTGGGCCGGACCAAGGTGCGCCTAGCCGAGGTGAAGAAGCACGCCGCCGCAACCGGGGTGCTGACCGACCCGCTGTTCGCGGCTCGGCTGGCCGAAGCCGAAAACGAGCTGCTGGCATTGGAACTCACGCAGTCGCGGGTGGTCACCGACTCCGCGAACGGACAGCCCAACCCGGCCTCGTCGGTGCTCAAGTTGCGCGGCAGTCAGTTGCAGCAGGTGGCCACCGAACTGCTGGTCGAGGTAGCCGGCCCGGACGCACTACCCGCGGATGGGGACGGCATTGCGTCGCCGGACTGGGCGCAACACAGTGCGCCGCATTACCTCAACTACCGCAAGACGTCGATCTACGGCGGCAGCAGCGAGGTGCAGCGCAACATCATCGCGTCGACGATTCTGGGATTGTGAGGCAGCCATGGACTTTCAGTTGACCGACGAGCAGAGCCTGCTGCGCGACACCACCCGCGACCTGCTGGCACGCTCCTACGACCCGGAGAGCCGCATCAAGGTCATCGGCTCCGACCTCGGCTGGAGCCGCGAGGTGTGGAGTCAATTGGCCGACACCGGGATTCTCGGTCTGGGCTTCGAGCCCGAGGAGGCGGGCCAGATCGAGATCATGGTGGTGCTCACCGAAGTCGGGCGCCGGCTGGCCCCGGAACCGATCCTGCACGCCGCGCTGGCGCCGGGCGCGCTGATCGCCCAGCTGGGCAGCGATGCGCAGAAGCTGCAGCTCGACGAGGTCGCCGCCGGCCAGCGCCTGCTGGCCTTCGCCCATTCCGAGCCCGGACAACGCAAGCCGTCGGTGACGGTCACCACAAAGGCTGCGCGGCAAGGTGATTCGTGGACCCTCACCGGTTGCAAGAACCCAGTACTGGCCGGGGACTGTGCCGACGCGTTGGTGGTCAGCGCCGCGTTGCCGGACGGCGGCACCGGTCTGTTCCTGGTGGACGCGGGTGCGGTGAGACGGCATCCCTACCGGACCTTCGACGGGCAGCGGGGCGCACAGATCGATCTGGACGGCGCGGCCGCCGAACCCTTGGGTGAGGCCCCCACCGCCTCCGACGCCTCGCAGGCCATCGGCGAGGCCATCATCGGCATCCAGTCGGCGCTGTGCAGCGAGGCCGTCGGGGCGATGGAGGAGGCACTGCGGCTGACGACCGACTACCTGAAGACGCGCAAGCAGTTCGGCGTCACCCTCAACAAGTTCCAGACCCTAACGCAGCGTGCCGCCGACATGTACGTGTCGCTGGAGCTGGCCCGCAGCATGAACCTCTACGCCGCGATGTCGATCGCCGACGGCAACCTAGATCCGGTGATCGCCTCCCGCGCCAAGCTGCAGATCGGGCGGTCGGGGCGCCATATTGCCCAGGAGTCGATCCAGATGCACGGCGGCATCGGCGTGACCGCGGAATACCCGGTCAGCCACTACGCCGCCCGGCTCACCGCGATCGAGCACACCCTGGGCACCTCGGGCGATCACCTGCACAACCTGATCGATCACCTCGGCGACTACGATCTGGCCCGGCTCTAAGCCGGCGCTCGCTTAAACCCCGCTTGGGTCCGAATCCGCCTCGGGAGCCGAATCCGGCTCGCCGGGAGCCGAATCCGCGTCGGGCAACTGACTCACCAGGTATTCGGCGAGCCCGCCGATGGTCGGGTAGTCGAAGACCGCGGTGGCGTTGATGGTGAACGCGCCGCCGAACTGACTGTGCAACCGGTTGCGGAGTTCGATCGCCATCAATGAATCCGTGCCCAGATCCAGGAACCGGCTGCTCGCGGCGGGCGGTTGCGCCAGTCGCAGGAAGTTCTGCACCTCGCGCTGCAGGAACTCGGTGACGAACCCCGCGCGCTGCGGCACGGGGATCTCCTGCAACTGCTTGAGCAACTCACTGTCACCGCCGACTTCCCCGGCGGCACTGGGCAGCACGAGGTCGAGCACCGGCGGACGCGAATTGCCCAGCAGCTTCGCGGCCCGTTGCCAGTTGGCCTTGAGCACGGTGGCCTGGCCGGTGCCGTTGGCGACGACCTCGGTGAGCGCGCCGAGCGCCGCCGACGGGTCCAGCGGAATCAGGCCCTGCGCACTGATATTGGCCGTTGCGGCCTCCGAGGAAGCCATGCCGCCCTGGGCCCACGGACCGAAGTTGACCCCGGTGGCGGCCCGACCTTGCGCCCTACGCCGCGCCACCAAACCGTCGAGGAACGCGTTGGCGGTGGCATAGTTGGACTGCCCGGGCGAACCGAACAAGCTGGACACCGAGGACGACACGATGAAGAAGTCCAGTTCGTCCTCCTCGGTCAACCTGTCCAAATGGGCGGCGCCGAATGCCTTGGGCACCAACGTCGCTCGGAATCGATCCAGGTGCTGCTGCGACAGCAACGCATCATCGAGCACCCCGGCCAGATGCACCACACCGGCCAGCGGCGGCAACTCCGCGCGAATGCGCCCCAACAGCCCGGCCACATCGGACTCCGCCCCGACATCGGCGGTGAAGACATGGACACGGGCCTTATAACGCTCGGCGATCTCCTCGATGCGGCGTTGCGCCTCCGGGTCCGGTGCGCGGCGGCTGGTCAACACGATGTCGCCCGCCCCGAGCTGGGCCAGATACGACGCGGTGTGCAACCCGATCGCACCCAGCCCCCCGGTGATCAGATAGCTCCGATCCGGCCGCGGCTGCAACGGATTCGGGACCTGCACGACGATCTTGCCGATGTGCCGCGCCTGCTGCATCCGGCGGAACGCGGCCCTGGCTTCGGTCAGCGGATAGATCTCGGCGGGTAACGGCTTCCAGCTGCCCTCGGCCAGGCCCGCCGACACCTCGGTGAGCAACGCCCGAATACGGTCGGGTTCCTGGAAGGTCACCGTATCCAAAGCCACGATCTCGTAGGCGATGTCGGGACGAACTTCGGCCATCCGCGCCGGCGTCCAGATGTCGCGTTTGGCGATCTCGGCGAAGCGGCCGTTTTGCGCGGTGGCCCGAACCGTCGCTTCCAGGAACCCGTCATTGGTCAAACTGTTGAGCACCACGTCGACGCCGGCACCATCGGTGTCGGCCAAGATCTGATCGGCGTAATCCGTTGTGCGCGAATCGTAGACGTGCTCGACCCCGAGTTTGCGCAGGGTCGCGCGTTTGAAGGTGCTGGCCGTGGCGTAGACCGTGGCACCGCACTGCTGAGCCATCTGGATCGCCGCCAGGCCGACGCCGCCGCTGGCGGCGTGGATGAGCACCCGCTCGCCCGGCTTGAGTTGCGCCCAATCGAACGCGAGCCGCACGGTCAGGGCGGCGGCCGGGATGGTGGCCGCCTCCACCGCGCTGATCCCGTCCGGGATCGGGGCCAGCAGCTGGGCGGGCACGTTGAATCGGCTGGAGAACGCGCCCTGCATGAACCCGTAGACCCGCTGGCCCACCTCGAGTCCGGTAACGCCGCTTCCCAATTGGGTGACGGTGCCGGCGAAGTCCCCGCCGATCGGCCCGGGGTCGCCCGGGTAGAGGCCCAACACGTTGAGCACGTCGCGGAAGTTGAGGCCAGCAGCCTCCACCCGGACCTGCACATAGCCCTCGTCCGGTGGCGGCACCTCGGTCTCGGTCAGTCGCAGGTTGTCGATCGCACCCCGCTCGCTGGGCGCCAGCACATAGTCGCCGGAACGGGGCACGGCCAGGTGCCCGCTGCGCGCCCACGGCAGCAATCGGGAGGCCAACAGCTTCCCTTGCCGCACAGCGAGTTCCGGTTCGTCGATCGGCGTGGCCAGCAGGGCGGCCAGCGCCCGCACGGCCTCCGGCGATCCGTCGCAATCGACGAGTTTGGCGCGCAATGCTGGTTCCTCGTTGATCGCCGTCCGTCCAAATCCCCACAACGCCGCCTGCACCGGGTCGACCGGTTCGCCGGATTCGGTGGCCACCGCACGCTCGGTGACGATCCAGAGCCCACCGGGCAGTTTCACCGAACCACTTTGCACCGTGTGCACCGCGCCCAGCAGCTGGGCGACCTCGGCCTCGAGGCGCGCGGCCTCGGCATCGGAGTCGGTATCCGGTCCGCTGCTGCGCCAGACCACGCCGGCGAATGGCAGGCCGCCCGCGGCGGCCTGTGCCAACACTTGTCCGAGCGGCTCCGGATTGACGCTGCGGTCGAACGGGATGCATCCCGGCACCGCGGCGGCCAGTTCGTCGAATCCGGCGATCAGCCAGGTACCGGCCGGGCTCGGTGCACCATCGACCTCACCGCCCGGCGGCGCTACCTCGTGCCAGCCCAGGGTGTAGAGCAGCCGGGTGGTGTCACCACCCAGGCCGCGCAGCAGCGCCTCACGCGGTGCGCGCTTGACCGTGAATTCGCGGATACCGCCCAGATGGCGGCCATCCCGATCGAGGAAATCGAGGTCGAAGACCTGGGTTTCGCTGTTCAATTCGCTGCGGTGCCACCGGGCACGGCAGTAGAACCGCCGGGGCATCTTCTCCCGCAACGTCACCTGCCCGTACCGCAGCGGCAGGAACAGGTCGTTGACGCCCTGCTCGGCGGCGAGCAGCGCCGGGAACGCCGGGAAGGCGACCCCGGTGCACAGGTCCATCAGGACCGGGTGCATCGGTTCGGTTCCCAGTTGCTCGGCGAGTTCTTCGCCGACAAGGATGTCGCCGATCGCTTCGCCCTCCCCCAGCCACAGCGACTTCAGGGAACCGGACCACGTTGGCCCCCAAGTCAATTCGAGGTCAGCGAAGGTCTCGAACAACTCCTGCGGACGCATCCGGTCGAGGCGCTCGATCGCTTCGTCGACCGGATCGCCGTCGGGCGCGGACTCGCCGGCCCCGGCCTGCACGGTGCCCTCGGCGTTCAGGGACCATTCGCCGCCGCGCTCACCATAGGGGCGGCTGTGCACTTGGAACTTCGACTCACCGTCATTGGCCAACGGATGCAGCATCAGCTGCACCTCCCGAGAAGTCTTCTCGGGCAAGATGATGGGCTCGTAGAAGAACACGTCCTTCACCCGCGCGGGCGCGCCGAAGGCGGCCAGCGCCATCGCCGCGTATGTCGCGCCGGGCACCACGACGGTGCCGTAGATGACGTGATCGGACAGCCAGGGCTGCGACTTAACCGACAACCGGCTGGTGTAGACGGAGTCGCCGGACGCGAGATCCTTGGCGCTGCCCAGAATTCCGGAGGCCGCGGGGCCGTCGATCGTCACACCGGTCGTCTTCGGCCAAAAGCGTCGCCGCTGGAACGGATAGGTGGGCAGTTCGAGTCTGCTCCGCGAATCATGGTGCAGCGCATTGAAATCAGGACGCAGGCCCCCGACGTAGGCGGCGGCGAGCGCGTCGGCGATCTGGCGCCGGTCGCTCACCCCCTTGCGCAGCGAGACGATCGCCCGCGGCGCGGCGAGGTGCTCCGGCCACACCTGCACGGCCGCACCGGTCAACACCGGCTGTGGTCCGATCTCCATCAACACCGAGCAGCCCAACGCTGCCACCGTGCGCACACTTTCGGCGAACTGCACCGGCTGACGGGAATGCCGACGCCAGTACGGCGCGTCGAGCGGCGTTTGGGCTGTCAGCACCGCACCGGTGCGGTTGCAGACCAGCGGCATCGTCGGGGTGTGGAACTCCAATTGCGCGGCGTACGACTCGAATTCATCGAGGATCGGATCCAGCAACTCCGAGTGGAACGCGTGGCTGGTGTCCAACCAGGTGCAGCGGATCCCCTCGTCCTCGAATCGGGCGACCGCCCGTTCCAGATCGTCACCCGGTCCGGAGAGCACCGTGTTGGGCCCGTTGTAGGCAGCAACCGAGACGCGCGGGAATTCCCCGGCAATTTCCTCGACGTGCTTGGCGTCGTGGAACACTGCCACCATTCGGCCGCCTTCGGGCAGGCTGCCGAACAGCTGACCGCGCCGGGCGATCAGTCGCGCCCCATCCTCGAGGCTGAACACGCCGGCCACGCAGGCCGCCGCGTACTGGCCGACGCTGTGCCCCAGCACCACATCGGGCTGGATACCCCAGGACTGCCACAACCGGGCCAGGCCCATCTCCACAGCGAACAGGGCCGGTTGCGCAAACGACGTGTGCCGCAGTGTTTCTTGGTAGAGTTCCGGCCCGCCGCGGTCGGCGGCGAACAGCACGTCCAGCAGCGGGTACGGCAGTATGTCGGCGACCGCATCCGCGCACCGGGTCACGGTGTCGGCGAAGACCGGCTCGGTGTCGAACAGCTCGCGTGCCATCCCGGGGTGTTGGCTGCCCTGGCCGGTGAACAACCACGCCGTCGTCGGCTGGTGAGTGTGCTCACCGCGCACGACACCCGGCCGCAGCCGGTTTTCGGCCAGCTCGGCCAGGGCTTCGCGCGCCCCCTCGACCGAATCCACCACCAGCGCGGCTCGGTGCTCGAAGTGTGAGC
Source organism: Mycobacterium simiae (assembly GCF_010727605.1). Lineage (NCBI taxonomy): Bacteria > Bacillati > Actinomycetota > Actinomycetes > Mycobacteriales > Mycobacteriaceae > Mycobacterium > Mycobacterium simiae. The sequence continues at coordinate 4,488,023 of NZ_AP022568.1, read as the reverse complement.
GGCCGGTTCCGGCGGTGCGGCACACCTCGGCGAGATCCACCTCGGGGTGCACGCTCAGCCACACCTGGTAACGCCGCACCAGCGCCACCAGCGCTTCGGGCGACCTCGCGGACAGCACCAACACCCGCGGCTGGAGGCCCTCGGCCTCCGACTGCGGGTGTGGTGCAGGCGCGGTGGCGACTTCACCGTCGAGGTGTCCGCGCGCAGGCGGCTCTTCCACCAGCACGTGGGCGTTGGTGCCGGTGAACCCGAACGAGCTCACGCCCGCACGCCGTGGCCTTCCGTTGGCCCGCCAGGGCGTCGTCTTGTCCACGACGCGCACCGGCAACGAATCCCACGGGATGTGCGGCGACGGTTGCTCGAAGTGCAGGCTGGGCGGCAGCGTCTCGTGCTGCAGCGATAGCACGACTTTGATCAGACCTGCTGCGCCCGAGGCCGATTCGGTGTGGCCGATGTTGGTCTTCACCGAACCGATGAGCAGGGGCCGGTCGGCGTCGCGCGCGGTGCCGTAGGCGGCCGCGGCCGCCTGCACCTCGATCGGATCGCCCAACGGGGTACCCGTTCCGTGCGCTTCGAGGTAGTCGACCTCTCCGCCCGACAAACCGGCGCGTGCCAGCGCGGTCCCGATAAGTCGTTGCTGGGCACCGCCGTTGGGCACCGTCAAGCCACTGGATGCCCCGTCCTGGTTGACCGCGCTGCTGGGGATCACCGCGCAGATCCGGTCACCATCGCGCTCGGCGTCGCTCAGCCGCTTGAGCACCAGGACGCCGCAGCCTTCACTGCGCACGTAACCGTCAGCCGAGGCGTCGAACGTCTTGCACCGGCCGACGGGCGATAGCATCCGCGCTCGCGAGGCGGCGATGACGGTCACCGGGCTGAGCAAGACGTTGACACCGCCGGCGAGCGCCAGGTCGCAGTCACCGGTGTGCAGGGCCTGGCAGGCCTGATGGACGGCCACCAATGCCGAGCTGCAAGCGGTGTCGACGGCCACCGCCGGACCTTCGAATCCCAGCGCGAAGGCGACCCGGCCGGAGATGGCGTTGAGCGCATTGCCGGTGATGAAGTGGGGTTCAATCTTGTCGACCGGCTCCCCGGAAAGCAGATGCGCGTACTCGTTGGCCGCCACACCCACGAAAACTCCGGTTCGACTGCCGCGCAAGGCCCCCGGCGAGTAGCCGGCGCGTTCCAGGCCCTCCCAGACCATTTCCAGCATGAGCCGCTGCTGCGGCTCGATCCACACGGCCTCGCGCGGGGAGATGCCGAAGAATTCGGGATCGAATCCGTCGATGTCGTCCAGGAATCCGCCGTAGCGCGTGTAGGTCTTGCCCGGCGTATCCGGATCCGGGTCATAGAACTCGTCGATGTCGAAGCGGTCCTCAGGCACTTCCCGGATCGCGTCGACGCCGCCGGAGAGCAACTCCCAGAACGACTCCGGGTCGGGTGCGCCCGGGAAGCGACACGAGACCGCGACGATAGCGATCGGTTCGTCGGTGCGCGTCGTCACCGCCGCCGCCGGCTCCGGCCGTGCCTTGGCCGCCGCCGGGTCGTCGAGCTCGAGCACCTCGCCCAGCAGGTAGTCGGCCACGTCGGAGAGCCGCGGGTGATCCATTGCCAGGGTGGCCGGAATCTGTTTGCCGACCCCTTCTTCGAGGCGACGGCGCAATTCGATCGCCATCAGCGAATCCATACCAAGATCGAAAAACCCTGCGTCCGCGCGGATTTCGTCGGCATCGACGCGGGTGACCTCCGCGACCGCATCGCGCAGGTAGTCGGTCAGCAGTTTCTTGCGCTGCTGCGCCGGCGCGCTGGCGAGCCGCTCGACCAGTGCCGTCTTGCCGGTTGCGATCACGGCGGGCGCCGCTTCGGGGGCCTCGCGTTGCAGCTCCGCCAGGAACGCCCGTCGGCCCGCTTGCTGGTAGAGCGGCAAGAACCGGCCCCAGTCGATGCGGGCCACGACGCCTTGGGCCTGCCCCGGCTCGGCGGCGGCCACCACCTCGGCCAGGCCCGCAAGCGCATCGGCCGCCGCCATCGCCTTGACCCCCCGCTGCTCAAGGCGCGCACGGGATTCCGCGTCCGCCATGCCGGCCGACCAGGGCCCGAAATTGACGCTGACCCCTAGGATGCCCTGCTCACGCAACCGCCAGGCCAGCCCATCGAGGAAGGCGTTCGCCGCACTGTAGGCCGTCTGACCGTAGCCACCCCACACCGAGGCGATCGAGGACGTGCTGACGAAGAAGTCGAGCTTCAACTCGGCCGCCGCTTCGCTCAAATGCCAGGCACCCCAGACCTTGCCGGCGAAGACGCGATCGATCTCGGCGTCGTCCAGGGCGGCCAATGGGGTGGTGCCGATCTCCCCCGCGGCGTGGACGATGCCGGCTAGCGGCGGCAGCTCGGCCTGCACCCCCGCCAGCAGCCGATCCACATCGTGCGCATCGGCGACATCGGCGGTGACGACGCGGATCTGGCAACCGTGCTGTTCGCGCAGCACGGCGATGCGCTGTTGCGCGGCCCGGGTCGGCTCGCGCCTACCGGTCAGCACCACATTCCCGGCGCCGTGTGCCGCCAGGTGTCCGGCGATCTCCAACCCGATTGCGCCCAGTCCGCCGGTCACCAAATATGTTGCCTCACTGCGTAATTGCAGTGTCGCCCCGCTCGGCGGCTGGGTGCGTCGCACCAACCGCGGAACGTAGGTCGCCGTACCACGCAGCGCGAGCTGATCTTCCCGGGCGGCCGCGCCGTCTGACCTGCCGATCCGGTCGATCAGCGCGGCCCATTCGTCCGCGGTGCCGTCGCCGAGGTCGACCAGTCCGCCCCACAGCTGCGGCAGCTCCAGCGAGGCGGCGCGGCCGAATCCCCACAGGCTGCTCTGCTGCGGCGCCACCAGGTCCGAATCGGTGACGCGCTGGGCACCGCGCGTCACCAGCCAGATGGGGCCGCCTAGATCGGCGGCGAGCGCGGCGCGGAAGAGCCGTCGGGTTCCGCCGAGGATCCGGTGTTGCATGCGCAACAGTGACCGCATCGACGGCGTGGTCCCGGCCTCCAGGGCGGCGACGTGCACGATGCGCGGCGTCGAGCCCCCCGTTGCCGCAGCGCGCAACTCCTCGACGAGCGCCTTCTCGTCGGCGTCGGAGGCCGGCAGCCCGATCACCCGATGCGGATGGTGACCGGCGGAAAGCAGCTCGACCAGCGGCGCAATCGCGTCCATCGAATCACCGACGACGATCCAGTCGGATCGCTCGTCGGAATGCGGACGAAAGAGCGGCGCTGCGGACTTTTCCCAGTGGATCTCGTAGCGGTCGTCTCCGATGGACCGGCTGGTGCGTTGTTGATTGTGCTGTGCCGCAAGTTTGCTCAGCACATCCAGGGTTTGATGATCGTCGCCGGCCGCGTCGAGCAGGGTGGCGAGTTCCTCGATCCGTCCGTCTTCGAGCAGACGAACGGTGTCGGTGCGCGGTCCCGCGTTGACCACGTGCTGGGGTTGGTCGGGACGCATGCGGTCGTCGCGGAACCAGTACTGACGGCGCTCGAATGGATAGGTGGGCAGGTCAAGCTTGCGCGCGTGGGGCCGGCGCAGGGCCGCGAAATCGGGCAGGTGTCCCAACACGTAGGCGTCGGCGACGGCTTCGGTGATCTGCCGGTGATCGGCGGTGTTTCGCCGCAGCGAGGTGATCACCCGCGGCGCGGTGGCCGGGTCCGGCCACGCCGACAGGGCCGCGGCGGACAGCACCGGGCGGGGGCCGATCTCCAGCAGCAGTTTGCAGTTCATCTCGGCCAGCGTGCGCACGCTCTTGGCGAATTGCACCGGCTGACGGGCGTGGCGGCGCCAGTAGGCCCCGTCCAGCTTCACACTGCGGCCCAGCGCCGCTCCGGTGCGGTTATCGATTAGAATTCGTTGCGGCGCAGCGAAGTTGAACTTACCCGCACACGATTCGAAGTCATCGAGGATCGGGTCCAGCAGCGCCGAGTGGAACGCGTGACTGGTGTCCAGCCAATCACAGCGGACCCCGTCGGACGCCAATCCGGCCACCGCGCGCTCCAGGTCGGCCACCGGCCCGGACAACACGGTGTTGGCCCCGTTGTAGGCGGCGACGGACAGGCTGGGGAATTCGTCGGTCAGCGCCTCGACCCGCGGGGCGGCAGTGAACACCGCGACCATCCGGCCACCGGCGGGCAGGCTGCCGAACAGCCGGCCCCGTTCGGCCATCAGTACCGCGCCGTCCTCCACGCTGAGCACACCTGCGACGCAAGCGGCCGAATACTGTCCGACGCTGTGGCCCAGCACCACGTCCGGCTGCAATCCCCAAGACTGCCAGAGTCGCGCCAGGCCCAGCTCCACCGCGAACAGCGCGGGCTGTGCATAGCAGGTCTGCTGCAGCGTCGCGTCGCTGTCCGGGCTGTCGACGTCGAAAATGACGTCCAGCAAGGGCTTTTCGAGGATGTCGGACACGGCGGCGGCGCACCGCTGCAGCGTCTCGGCGAACACCGGTTCGGTGTCGAACAGTTCGCGGGCCATGCCCGGGTACTGGCTGCCCTGGCCGGTGAACAGCCAGGCGGTCTTCGGCGTGTCGTAAGACTCGCCGCGGAACAGACCCGGTGCCGGGCGGTCGTCGGCGAGCGCGCCGAGCAGCTCGATGGCGGATTCTCGCGAATTGACCACCAACGCGGCACGCTGCTCCAGGTGTGCTCGAGCCGCCCCTGCGGTGAAGCACACGTCGGCCAGGGTGGCGTCCGGATGCGCGCGCAGCCAGTCGCGGTACTCGTCGGCCAGTCGTGTCAACGCCCCCGGCGTGCGCGCCGAAAGCGCAAGGATGCTGAATCGTCGGTCGGCTGCCGGCTCGACCGGGGCCGGCGCAGCGGCGACCGTCGGCTCGGGCGCCTCCTCGAGAATGATGTGTGCGTTCGTCCCGGCGAATCCGAAAGAGCTGACGCCGGCGATGCGGGGACGGCCATTGCGTTCCCAGGGCGTCGGTTCCTTGACGACCTCCACCGGGAGCCGGTCCCACGGGATGTGCGGCGACGGGTTCTGGAAATGCAGATGCCGCGGCAGCAGCTCGTTCTCCAGCGCCAGGATGACCTTGATCACACCGGCGATGCCCGCGGCCGCCTCGAGGTGCCCGATGTTCGTCTTCACCGAGCCGATCAGCAGCGGTTGGTGGGGTTCACGGCCGGCGCCGAGCACCGCGCCCGCGGCCTGCGCCTCGATCGGGTCGCCCAACGACGTCCCGGTGCCGTGGGCTTCGAGATACCCGACGTGGTGGGGTTCGATGTCGGCGCGTTTCAGCGCGTCGGCGATGACCCGTTGTTGGGCAACACCGTTCGGTACGGTCAATCCGCCCGACGCGCCGTCCTGGTTGATCGCGCTGCCGCGGATCACAGCCCGAATCCGGTCACCGTCGGCAAGAGCGTCCTCGAGGCGCTTGATCACGATGACGCCGCAGCCCTCGCCGCGCACGTAGCCGTCCGCGGCCGCATCGAAGGTCTTGCATCGGCCGTCCGGCGCAAGCATCTGTGCGCTGGAGAAAGTGATCATGGTCGCCGGGGTGAGCAGAACGTTCGCGCCGCCCGCCAGGGCCAGATCGCACTCATTTAAGCGAAGCGCTTGACATGCCTGATGGATCGCGACCAGCGACGAGCTGCATGCCGTGTCGACGGCTACCGCGGGACCTTGCAGCCCCAGTCGATAACTGATCCGGCCCGCGGCCGCGGCGTTCGACGTCCCGATCGCCATATAGGCCTCGATCTCGGGGTAGGTCAGTTCGTCGGAGGCCATGCCCAGGTAGTCGTGGGTGGCCAGCCCGACGAACACACCAGTGTTGCTGTTCGCCAGGGCCGTTGGCGCGATACCCGAGTGCTCCACCGCACGCCAGGCCGTTTCCAGCAAGATCCGGTGCTGCGGGTCCATCAGCCTGACCTCGCGGGCCGACATGCCGAAGAACGGGGCGTCGAATCCGGTCACGTCGTCGACGAACCCGGCGCGGCGGGTCACGACCTTACCGGGGGCACCGGGTTCCGGATCGAAGAACTCGTCCACGTCCCAGCGGTCGCGCGGCACCTCCGATATTGCATCGCGGCCGTCCCGCAGCACATCCCAGAATTGGTCGGCATCGGCAGCCCCCGGGAAGCGCGCTGCGTACCCGATGATTGCGAAACCCGATGCCGGATCTCCCTGATCTTCGACGGATGCCATGCGCTTGTCCTCCCTTGGCCGGTCAAGATCGATCCCCAGGGAGGCCGGCTGCGCTCGGGGAACCAGTCCCAAAGGCCAGCACCGCAATTGCAGCGCTCGCACCGCACAGCGGCAACCAATGCGGCTGCCGCCCCCACCTCCCGCGCCGACCGTTCGATCGCAAGAACGGCCCGCCGGATCCGTCAGCGAGTGTAGGCGGTGGCCCGCCGCACGGATGCGACGGTGACCGACAGGCGGGTTATGTTGGTGGCGCCACCCGCGTGGCTGGACGTCAGCCCGGTATGCCGACGGAGAGGGAGAAGTAGTTTTGCGCATCGGGAAAATTACGGTCGGCGCACTGGGTGAATGGGCAGTAACCGCAGGTTCGGTCATCTCTTGGCACCCGACCGCGGCGTCCAGCGAAAAGGTCCGACGGGCGCCGGTAAGTTGTGTGCCCGTCAGTTACATGCAGGCCCAGCATCTGCGTAACTACTGCGAACGGACGGCCGCGGGACTGAATTTCTCCCGGCAGATCATCGCTACCTGTGAATTACCTGGCACATGTGATGTGGCGGCCATGGATCGCGCCGTCAATGCGTACCTGCGTCGGCATGACACATTCCGCAGCTGGTTCGAGCAAACCGGTGACGGCAAATTCGTCCGGCACACCCTCACCGATCCTGCCGACATCGAATTCGCGCCGATCGACCACGGTCACATGACGGTGGATGAGATCCACGATCATGTCGTGGCCATCCCCAGCCCCTTGGAGTGGGGATGTTTCACCTTCGGGATCGTGCAGAGCGAGGATCATTTCACGTTCTTTGCCGCGATGGACCACGTCCACGGGGACGCGACGCTGATCGGCACGACGATGATGGAAGCCAACGGCATGTATTCGGCGTTGAGCGGCGGTGGGCAGGCCCTGACGCTGCCCGATGCCGGGAGCTTCGACGATTTCTGCACCCGGGAACGCGAGTACACCTCGACACTGACGCTGGATTCACCCGGTGTACGTGCGTGGATCGACTTCGCGGACAACAACGGCGGCGGTTTCCCGGAATTCCCCCTTCCGCTGGGTAACCCCGCGCAGTCCAGCAGCAGTGACATGGCCTCCGAACTGTTGATGGACGCCGCCCAGACCGAACGATTCGAATCGGCCTGCGCCGCGGCAGGCGCCCGCTTCGTCGGCGGCTTGTTCGCCTGTTTTGCCTTGCTGGAGCACGAGTTCACGGGCGCCCTCACGTATTACGGGCTGACTCCGCGGGACTCCCGCACCGGCGCGGACAACTTCATGACCCAAGGCTGGTTTACCGGTCTGATCCCGATTACCGTGCCGATCGCGGCGGCTTCGTTCGGCGATGCCGCGTGGGCGGCACAGGCGTCCTTCGACTCGGGTCTGGACATGGCGAAGGTGCCCTATTACCGCGTCCTGGAATTGGCGCCGTGGTTGAACTGGCCGCGGCCGAACTTTCCGGTGTCGAACTTCCTGCACGGCGGCGCCGCTCCGCTCAACGCCATCCTCGCCGCGGCTGACCTCGGGCTCGCGAACAACATCGGGATCTATCCCGACGGCCGCTATTCCTATCAACTGACCATTTACGTCTTCCGGTACGAGGAGGGCACGGTCATGGCGATCATGCATCCCGACAATCCGGTCGCCCGCAAGTCTGTGAATCGCTACATGTCAGCTATGAAGTCCGTGTGTGGCCGGGTCGCCGGTAGCGGACACTGGGGCCGCGTTGCGTAGCGTGGAGCCACCCGATGGCTAGAGATTTTCCGAGGCGCGCGCGCTCTCGTCGGGGATCCGACGGTTTTGCGCGCCGTGACTTTTCGCCGGCGAGCGTCGTCGGCGGGCGCAGACGACTGCGCCGACCGGGGGCGAGGACGGTATGCAACGGCTAGCCGATGTGGTTTTGCGGTGGCCCTGGCTGGTGATCGGCATCTGGGTCGCGGTTGCGGTTGCGCTTCCGCTGACCCTGCCGTCGCTGGGTGACATGGCTCAAAAGCATCCGCTGGCAATCCTGCCCAGCGATGCACCGTCGAGCGTCACCGCTCGAAAAATGACCGAAGCGTTCCACGAGGCCGGCTCCGAAGACCTGCTGCTGGTGGTCCTCACCGACGACAAGGGCCTCGGCCCCGCCGACGAAGCCGCCTACCGCAAACTGGTGGACGCGCTGCGACACGACACCCGTGACGTGGTGATGGTGCAGGACTTCCTCACCACGCCGCCGCTGCGCTCGGTGGTGACCAGCAAGGACCACAAGGCGTGGGTACTGCCGGTCGGGGTCGCTGGCGAATTGGGCACGCCCCAGTCCTACGCCGCGTTCAACCGGGTCGCCGAGCTCGTCAAGCACAACCTGGCGCAGGCCCCGCCGGGAAGCCATCTGACGGCCAACATCACCGGCCCGGCGGCAACCGTGGCCGACTTGACAGTCGCCGGTGATCAGGATCGGCTTCCGATCGAGCTGGCGATCGCCGTGCTGGTGCTTCTCGTCCTGCTGGTGATTTACCGCAGTGCGGTCACCATGCTGCTGCCGCTGGTGACGATCGGGATATCGCTGGTGATCGCGCAGGCGGTGGTCGCGGGCTATTCGGAATTGACGGACTCGGGCGTCTCGAATCAGTCGATCGTGTTTCTCAGCGCCATCATGGCCGGCGCGGGAACCGACTATGCGGTCTTTTTGATCAGTCGCTATCACGACTATCTGCGGTCGGGCGCGAGTTTCGAGCAAGCAATCAAGAAGGCGATGCTGTCGATCGGCAAGGTCATCGGCGCATCCGCCGCCACCGTCGGAATCACCTTCCTGCTCATCAGTTTCGCCCAGATGGGGGTGTTCAAGACGGTCGGCGCGTCGTCGGCGATCGGGGTGGGCGTGGCTTTCCTCGCCGCCGTGACGTTATTGCCGGCCATCTTGGTGCTGGCCGGTCCGCGCGGCTGGGTCAAGCCGCGGCGAGAACTGACCGCGCGATTCTGGCGACGGTCGGGCATCCGGATCGTGCGCCGGCCCAAGGCCAATTTGCTGGCCAGTGTGTTGGTGTTGATCATCCTGGCCAGCTGCGCCGGCCTGGTGCGCTACAACTACGACGATCGCAAGGCGCTGCGGGCGTCCGCGCCGAGCTCCGTCGGATATGCCGCTTTGGACCAACATTTCCCGGTCAATCAGTCCATTCCGGAGTACATCCTGGTCCAGTCACCGCACGACCTTCGGACGCCGAAGGCCCTCGCCGATTTGGAACAGATGGCCGACCGGGTCAGCCAGTTGCCGAATGTTGCTGCGGTCAGCGGTATTACGCGTCCCACCGGAAGTGTGCCCGAACAATTCCGAGCCACCTACCAAGCGGGTGCCATCGGCACCCTGCTGGCCGGCGGTTCCACCATGATCAACGATCACACCGGCGACCTGAACCGGCTGGTGGCAGGGGCCGGCACGCTGGCCAACAGCCTCGGCGATGTGCGTGGCCAGGTCAGCCAGCTCGCCGCCAGCGTGCAGGAACTGGAGAACGCCTTCTCCGCGGCGAAAAATCAGTACAGCGGCGACGCGCTGGTGCGGGAGGTCGACATCGCCGCGCAGCTCGTCGACCATGTTAACTCGCTGAGCAACGCCATGGGCTGGAACTTCACGGCGGCCAAGAACATGTTCGCCTGGATCGGACCGGTGTTGACGGCGTTGCAAAATAACCCGGTGTGCGACGCCGATCCATCGTGCAGCACCACCCGCGGGACGTTCGAGCAGCTGGTCGGCAATCGCGATCAAGCCGACCTCGATGCAATCAACCAGCTGGCGCATCAACTGCAGGACTATCCGGACAAGCAGGCGCTCAAGGCGTCCACCGACCGGCTGCGCGCCGCACTGCGCAAACTCACCGGCGTGCTGCACTCGATGGGGATGGACAAACCCGGTGGCCTGCAAGCGAATCTGAACGGTCTGCAGGATGGCGCCAGCCGGTTCGCCGGCGGCAGCCGGCAACTGGCCGACGCGGTCGCTCAACTCGTCGACCAAGTCAAACAGCTCGGCGCCGGGCTGAGCGAGTCAGCCGCATTCCTGTTGTCCATGAAACGTGATGCGGCGCAACCGGCAATGGCGGGATTCAACATTCCGCCCCAGCTCTTGCAGCTCGAAGAGTTTCAAAAAGCCGCGAAGGTGTTCATCTCGCCGGACGGGCATTCGGTGCGGTATTTGGTTCAGACCAAACTGAACCCGTTTAGCACCGAAGCCATGGACCAGGTCAACGCGATCACTGCGGCAGCCCGCGGAGCACAACCGAACACCGCGTTGGCCGACGCCACGATCTCGATGTCCGGATACACCGTGGCCCTTAAGGACACCCGCGACTACTACCAGCACGACATCCGGTTCATCATCGCGGTGACCCTCCTGGTCGTGTTACTGACCTTGATCGCGTTGCTGCGCGCCCTGGTCGCACCGTTGTATCTAGTTGGTTCTGTGGTGGTTTCGTACTTGTCCGCGGTCGGGGTCGGGGTACTGTTCTTTCAGTACCTGCTGGGTCAGCAACTACATTGGAGTGTGCCCCCGCTCGCGTTCGTGGTACTGGTCGCTGTGGGCGCCGACTACAACATGCTGCTCGTGTCGCGAATGCGGGAGGAGTCGCCACACAGCATGCGATACAGCATTATTCGCACGTTGAGTTCGACCGGAGGTGTGATCACCGCTGCGGGGCTGATCTTCGCCGCCTCCATGTGCGGTCTGTTGTTCTCCAGCATCGGTACCGTCGTGCAGGGCGGCTTCGTGATCGGTGTGGGCATCTTGCTGGACACGTTCTTGGTCCGCACCATCACGGTTCCCGCGATCGCCGCGCTGGTCGGGAAGGCGAATTGGTGGCCATCGGCCAAGTTTGGGCGTCCGCAGCTGCGGCGCACCGCCGGGCAGTCGCCGGTCGGACGCGCCGAGCCACAGCCGAATTAGCACTTAGTGACGACCTGTGTGAGACTACGAGACGAATCCGAGCGGTCAGGATTAGGAATGAAGAAGCTACTCGCAACAGCCGCGACGCTGGTATCTGTCGGCGCTACAGGATGTTTCGGCGTCGGCACCGCGACCGCTGACGACACGCCCATCGGTGGGCCACCAACCCCCGGCGCCCCGGGGGACCAGACCGCCTTCGCGCTGGGCGGCGCCCACGTTCTGGGCATCCCCTACGACGAGTACATCCGGCGCGAGGGCGCCGAATGGTTCCCTGGTCAAAAGCGCGAGATTGTCCCCTACCCGGCGGGCCAGGTGCAGGGCCACGTGCTGGAGCGGCTCTTCCCGGGCATCGGGAAAATCGGCGAGGAGCTGCTGCCCGGGCTGGGGCTGGACGGCCCCAGCGTCGGCGAGTCGGTCGACATCGGCGTGAACAACCTCGACGCCGCGATCCGCGCCGGTCGCCCCGGCACCGGGATCGGCCTGTCGGAGGGCGGGTTCGTGGTCGACGGCGAGCAGGCTCGACTCGCCAACGATCCGACCGCTCCCCCGCCGAACACGCTGAACTTCGCGACTTTCGGCGATCCGATCGGACGGCACGCGTTCGGGCAGAGCTTCCTGTCCGCGATGTTTCCGCCCGGCAGCGTCGTGCCCGCACTGGACTACACGATGCCGGCGCCGTACGAAAGTCAATACGACACAAACAGATTCGTGGCCGCTTATGACTCGATCGCAGACTTTCCGGACCGGCCGGACAACTTGTTCGCGCTCGCGAACACATTGTTAGGTCTCGCTACCGGCCACACCGCGGTGGCCTTCACCAATCCGAGCATGGTGCCGCCGCAGAACATCAGGACGACCATCAACTCGCGGGGCGCGAAAGACACCACGATCATGGTCCCCGAAAAGCATCTTCCGCTGGTCATGCCGCTTGCCTACGTCGGAATCCCCGAGGACACGCTGAACAAGCTCGACGCGATCCTGATACCACGGGTGAACGCGGGTTACTCGCGCAACGACGACCCGGCGACCGCCCCGGTTCAGGTCGACCCGGTGCACGGCTTCGACCCCGCGGAAGTCACCGCGCCCGCCAACCAGGCGACATTCGGCGGCGGCGCCGACCCCCTGTCCCAGATCCTCAGCGGTGCGGCCTCCGTGCTGTCCCACAGCACGGGCTAACGCGGCGCTCATGTCCGGGTCATCGATACTGTCCATGCTGCACGGCCGGGCCAGCCTGCGGCCGCACGACGTCGCGTACACCTTCACCAGTTACGAAACCGACTGGGCGGGTGTGCGGGAGCGCCTCACCTGGTCGCAAGTGGCCCGCCGAACACTCAACGTGGCACGCAATCTCGATCCGCACGGGTCGGTCGGTGACCGGGCGGTGATTCTGGCACCGCAGGGCCTGGACTACATCGCGGCCTTCCTAGGATCCATGCAGGCCGGGCTGATCGCGGTGCCGCTGCCGCTGCCGCATCGCGGCTCGAGTGACGAGCGGGTGGGCTCGGTCCTGGCCGACACGTCCCCTTCGGTCATTCTCACGACCTCGGCGGTCGCGGACGACGTCGCCGAATACGTCGACCGGGCGCGCCTGGAGGATGTGCCCAAGATCGTCGAGATCGATTCGATGAATCTCGACGCCGACTGCGCCGCCGCCATGCCAACGGGCGACCTGCCCAGCCTGGCGTATTTGCAGTACAGCTCGGGCTCCACCCGAACGCCGACCGGCGTGATGGTCTCGCACCGAAACCTGGAAGTGAATTTCCAGCAGCTCATGCGGAGCTTCTTCGTCGACTCCCAAACCACCGTCCCGTCGGAAGCTGTGATCGTCTCGTGGCTGCCCTTCTACCACGACATGGGGCTGGTGCTGGGCGTGTGCGCCCCGATTCTCAGCGGCCATCGGGCCGAGCTGATGAGTCCAGTCGGCTTCCTGGAGCGGCCGGCCCGATGGGTGCGCGCACTGGCCGAGGCTCCGCACACCTGGTCCTCGGCACCCAACTTCGCCTTCGACTTGGCCGCCCGCAAGACCAGCGACAACGACCTGGCCGGACTCGACCTCGGCGAGGTACTCGGCATCATCAGCGGCGCCGAGCGAGTCGAGCCCGCCACCTTGCACCGCTTCGTCGACCGGTTCGCGCACTTTAACTTCCGTGACCATATGATGCGCCCCTCCTACGGTTTGGCCGAGGCGACCGTATTCGTGGCCACCGGGAAATGGAGCGAAACCTCGCCGGCCGAATACTTCGATGCCGCAGCGCTCGGGGCGGGCCGCGTCCAGGCCTGCGCTGCCGGGAAAGGCACGGCGCTGGTCAAATACCAGGTCCCGCAATCGCCGACAGTGCGGATCGTCGACAGCGAAACGTGCCGCGAATGCCCGCCGGGCGCGATCGGCGAAATCTGGGTGCACGGCGAGAACGTCGCCGATGGATATTGGCGCAAGCCCGCGGCCGAACAGCAATGCTTCGCCGCGACGCTGGTAGAACCGTCGCCGGGGACCCCGGCCGGCCCCTGGCTGAAGACCGGGGACCTGGGTTTCGTCTATCACGATGAGCTGTTCGTCGTCGGACGCATCAAGGATCTGCTGATCATCCGCGGACGCAATTTCTATCCCGAGGACATCGAGGCGACCGTCCAGACGATCACCGGCGGTCGCGTCGCCGCGATCTCGGTCCCGGTGCAGGGCACCGAGGCGCTCGTCACCGTGATCGAGCTCAAGAAGCGCGGCGAGTCCACCGACGAGGCGATGCGGCGGTACTCGTCGATCAAAACCGATGTCACGGCGGCGGTTTCCACTGTGCACGGGGTGACCGTGGGCGATGTGGTGCTGGTCGCGGCGGGATCGATCCCGACCACCACCAGCGGGAAAATACGGCGTGCCGCCTGCGTCGAGCAGTACCGCCGGCACGAGTTCGCTCGCCTCGACGGCTGAGCGCGGCCGATCGGGGGCGCGGGCTCCCGACGGCAAGCGGTCTTCGCATAATGGTTCCACCCCCCCTCGGCGGCAAAGGAGCCACGATGAGCAGAACCAGCACTGACCGTCCGTTACGCGTCATCCAGTGGACCACGGGAAACATCGGGCGGCGGTCGCTGCACGCCATCATCGGCCGGCCCGACATGGAGCTGGTGGGGGTGTACGCGCACGGCACGGACAAGGTCGGCGTCGACGCGGCGGACCTTGCCGGCTGGCCGGAGCCGACCGGGGTGACGGCCACCAACGACGTCGACGCGCTGCTCGCCCTCGGCGCCGACGCGTGTTGCTACAACCCGTTGTGGCCGAACATCGACGAACTGGTGCGGCTGCTGGCAGCGGGAGTCAACGTGTGCACCAGCGCGGCCTGGATCACCGGCGGCAAGCAGACACCGCAAGACCGCAAGCGTGTCGAAGACGCTTGCCAACGGGGCAATTCGACGATCTTCGGCAGCGGCGCGCATCCGGGCATGACCAACATGGTCGGAATGGTGCTGTCGGCCTGCTGCGAGCGTGTCGACGAAATCCGAATCACCGAGTCGGTGGACTGCTCGACCTATGAATCCGCGGAAACCCAGACGGCAATGGGCTTTTCGCAGGACCCGGAGACGCCGGGGCTGGCGGAGTCCGTGCGCCGGGAAAGTGAGGTATTCGCCGAATCGGCGGCGATGATGGCCGACGCGATCGGAGCCGAGCTGGACAGGATGACCTTCGACGTCACGTTCACCGCGGCCACCGGTGACTCGGATCTGGGCTTCATGAAGATCCCGGCCGGGACGGTCGGGGGTGTGTACGGCTTCCACCGCGGTTGGGTGGGCGACCGCAACGTCGTCAGCGTCGGATTCAACTGGACCATGGGCAACCATGTGGTCCCCCCCAAGCCGCTCGAGCACGGCCACGTCATCCAAGTCTTCGGCATGCCCAACATGCGGACCGTCCTGCATTGTCTGCCGCCGAAGGATTGGACCGAGCCCGGATTCATGGGGCTGGGAATGATTTACACCGCCATGCCGGTTACCAATGCCGTCCCGGCGGTGGTCGCCGCCGACCCCGGCATCGTGACGCTGGCCGATTTACCGCCCGTCACCGGGCGGCTGGCGGGCTAACGGTATGGCGTCGACCACATCCGCGGCCCCCCGGAGGAACGGTTCCGTGCTCTAAGGTTTAGAGTACTTAGCCGAGCAAAGGTTCCTCCGACAACGAGAGTTGTCGACGGCGGTGGTGAGCTTTCCCTGGCAGGACGGCAGGCCCCGGAAGCGGTCATCGGAAGGCGGTCAAGGTGCGGGCTTCCACGAACTCGGACGCTATAACCCGGGCGCTCAAACGGGCATGGATTCCCATCCTGTTGGTCGGGGTCCTGGCCATCTCGACACTGGTCGTATCGCGGCTGCACAAGCTCTTCGGGTCGCAAGACCTCAACGCGAATGCCGGCAAGGGCATCGAAATCGTGCAGTTCAACCCCAAGGTTGTGGTCTACGAGATCTCCGGGCCGCCAGGTGCGGTCGCGAACATCAACTACTGGGACGAGAACGCCAACACCCACCAGGTCGACAACGCTGCGTTGCCCTGGTCGGCCACCATCTCCACCACCCTGCCGTCGGTGAGCGCCAACATCATGGCGCAAAGTGACAGCACCCAAATCAGCTGCAAGATCACCGTGGACGGCGTTGTCCGCGAACAGCACACGTCCGATGGCCACAACGCCCAGACCTTCTGCTTGGTGAAGTCCGCATGAGTGATGCACACGGCAAGAGCCAATTGAGTGTCAACGACACCGCCGACACCGGACCGATCGAAACCCAGAGCGCGGGCAAGCCGCAGCGGGGTCACCGGCCCTACCTCCCGCACGCCATTCGGATCTTTGCGGTGCCCATCATTCTGGTATGGGTCTTCGTCACGATCGTGGTGAACGTCATCGTCCCCACTCTGGAAGTCGTCGGCGAGGCGCACTCCGCCCCGATGACACCGCTGGACGCGCCGTCGATGCAGGCGATGATGCGGATGGGCCACAACTTTCGCGAGTTCGATTCGAACAGCACCGTGATGATCGTGCTGGAGGGTCAGCAGCCCCTCGGCGCCGAGGCGCACCAGTACTACGACAAGCTCATTCGTCAGCTCCGCCAAGACCCGGCGCACATCCAGCACATCCAGGACTTCTGGGGCGACCGACTCACCGCGGCAGGTGCGCAAAGTGCCGACGCCAAAGGCGCTTACGTACAGATCAACCTCGCCGGTAATCAGGGCACCACGCTGGCCAATGACTCCGTGGACGCCGTTCGCAAGGTGATCGACGAGAACAAGGCGCCGCCGGGCGTCAAGGCCTACGTCACCGGTCCCGCGGCGCTCTCCGACGACATGCACCTGATCGGCAACGCCAGCCTGGCCAAGATCACGCTGTTCACGCTGGGCGCCATCGCGCTCATGCTGCTGCTGGTCTACCGGTCCATCGTCACCACCCTGGTGCAGCTGTTCATGACGTTTGTGGCGTTGGCCTGTTCCCGTGGCGTCGTCGCGGTTTTGGCGTATCACAACGCATTTGGTCTGACCACGTTCGCTGCCAACATCCTGACCATGTTGGCAATCGCGGCCGGAACGGACTACGGAATCTTCCTCGTGGGGCGCTATCAAGAGGCGCTGCGCGCGGGTGAAGATCGAGAGTCCGCGTACTACACCACCTTCAAAGGTGTGGCTCCGGTGGTCCTGGGCTCCGGCCTGACAATCGCCGGCGCGACCTACTGTCTGAGTTTCGCCCGGCTGCCCTGGTTCAACACCATGGGTGCACCGGTGGCGATCGGCATGCTGGTGGTGGTGCTGGCCGGGCTCACCCTGGGCCCCGCGGTCGTGTTCGTCGGCAGTCGCTTCCACCTGTTCGAGACCAAGCGGGTGGCCAGACAAGGCCGGCTGTGGCGGCGGGTGGGCACCGCGGTCGTGCGCTGGCCTGGACCGGTTTTGGCGGTCAGCGGCGCGGTGGTGTTGGTGGGCATGGTCGCCCTGCCCAGCTACACGACGAGCTACAACGACCGCTTCTATCTGCCGACCTCAGCACCGTCCAACCAGGGGCAGGAGGCTGCCAATCGGCACTTCTCCGAGGCGCGGATGAACCCCGATCTGTTGATGATCGAATCCGACCACGATATGCGCAACACCGCCGACATGCTGGTGTTGGACCGGGTGGCCAAAAACGAGATGCGCACCCTCGGCATCGCCATGGTGCAGGACATCACGCGGCCGCTGGGCATTCCGATTCAGCACAGCTCGATCCCGTTCCAGAACAGCATCCAAAGCCAGACAACGATGCAGAACATGGGCTTCCTCAAGGAGCGCATGAACGACATCCTCAAAATGGCCGACGACCTGCAGACCCAGATCGAGACGACGCAGCGCCAGTACGAGGTATCGCTGGACCTCGCGCACGCCGCCGACGACAGCGCAAACACCACGGCGGTGACGTCGCAGATCACCGATGGCCTGCGCGACCACATCGCCGACTTCGATGACACCTTCCGACCGGTGCGCACCTACTTCTATTGGGAGAAGCACTGTTACGACATCCCATTGTGCTTCGGGCTGCGATCGTTGTTCGACACATTGGACGGCTTCGACCAACTCGCCGAGCAATTCCACTACCTCACGGCCGACATCAAGCACACCGCCCAGGCCACCCATGACCTGAATGCGTTGTTCCCCACGCTGATCACCACCCTGAAGACCACCAGGGGTATCACCCTGACGCTCTATCAGACGTTCAAGGCGATGATCAACCAGATGGAGGCGATGAGCAACACCGCGATCGTCATGGGGCAAAGCTTCGATCAGTCCAAGAACGACGACTTCTTTTATCTGCCGCCCGAGGCGTTCGACAACCCCGACTTCCAGACCGGTCTGCGCATGTTCTTGTCTCCCGACGGTAAGTCGGCGCGGTTCTTCATCACCCACCAAGGCGATCCGATGACACCGGAAGGCATTTCGCGGGTCGAAGCCGAACGCACCGCGGCGCAAGAGGCACTGAAGCAGTCGTCGCTGTCCGACGCCAGGGTGTATCTCGGCGGAACCGCCGCAACCTTCAAGGACATGGCTGACGGCGAGAAGTACGACCTGATGATCGCGGTGGTATCGGCGCTGACGCTCATCTTCATGATCATGCTGCTGCTCACCCGCAGCGTGGTGGCCGCGCTGGTCATCGTTGGCACCGCGGCCAGTTCGATCGCCGCGTCATTCGGGCTGGCCGTGCTCATTTGGCAGGATCTGTTCGGCATCAAGATTCACTGGATCGTGGCCGCCCTGTCGGTGATCATCCTGCTGGCCGTGGGGTCTGACTACAACCTGCTGTTGGTTTCCCGGTTCCGGGAGGAGATCCATCACGGTCTCAAGACGGGCATCATCCGCTCGATGGCGGGCACCGGCGGGGTGGTGACAGCCGCGGGTCTGGTGTTCGCGTTCACGATGGCGGCGATGCTGGGCAGCGACCTGCGGGTGCTGGGCCAATTCGGGTCCACCGTGTGCATTGGTCTGCTGCTCGACACGCTGATCGTGCGCACGCTACTGATGCCGTCGATCGCCACGCTGCTCGGACGGTGGTTCTGGTGGCCGCAAGTTGTGCATCCGCGCGGCGACCACGCCCGAAAACCGGTGCCGGCCTAACGTTCTGCAGCTTCCAGGCAGACCGCGACGGCTCCGGACCCGACGTGGACACCGAGCACCGGTCCCAGCGCGGTGACGATTGCCGGCTCGCAGGCCGGTAAGCGTTGCGCCAGCGCGGCGGCGACCTCGTTGGCGCCGTCCGGGTTGGCAACATGGTGCACGGCCAACGCCGCCGGAGCGTCGCCGACGATCTCGCACACCTCGTCGATCAGCGCCGCAGTCGCCTTGCTGATCGTCCGCACTCGTTGGGCCAGAACAAGTTTGCCGTCATCGATGCGCAACAGCGGCTTTAGGGACAGCGCGGTGCCCAGCCATGCCGTGGCCCCACCGATCCGGCCGCTGCGCCGCAGGCTCTCCAGGCCGTGCACCACGATGAACCCGTGCCCGCGGCGGACCGACGAGTGGGCCGCGGCGACAACGGCATTCACGTCGCCCCCGTCCGCGGCAGCCCGGGCGGCGGCCAGCGCCACAAAACCGGTGCCCATGGCCGTCGATTTCGAGTCGATCACCCGTACCGCGGGTCCTAGTCCAGAGGCAGCACGTCCGGCCGCAGCGCAGGTTCCCGATAGCGCCGAGGAGATGTGCACCGCCACGACACCGTCCCCGTCGGAGTCTGCCAACGCCTGGCGGTACGCCGCGGCGAGTTCGGAAGGGGTGGCCGCCGCGGTCGTGGCATGGCGCTGATAGACGTCGTCGGGAATCTCGTCGACACCATCGCGCAGGTCATTGCCGTCAAGCAGAATATGCAGCGGGACAACGCGTATCCCCCACTTGTCGACCAGGTCGTCCGGCAGACGCGACGATGCATCGGTCACCACCACGACAGGCACGTGGGCCCTCCATCGCTTCGTCTTGCAGCGTCGACGGTGCGGATCACGTTCAACCGCACGGTTTCTCGCTGGCCGCGCCGGTTTGATTGCGCGGCTCCTCCCCATCACGCTGCGCGCTCTGCATCGTCGCCGCGCCGGCTTGATTGCGCGGCTCCTCCCCATCACGCTGCGCGCTCTGCATCGTCGCCGCGCCGGTTTGATTGCGCGGCTCCTCCCCATCACGCTGCGCGCTCTGCATCGTCGCCGCGCGGGCCTCAGCCAGCGCCTTGAGCATCAGTTCCGCCACCGCCTGGTGCGCCTCGAAATTCCAGTGAATCCCGTCCGGGTTACCGCGACCACTCATAACCTGCTCGGCCACAGCGGCTTTCAGATCCACCAGGGGAACATCGTGATTCTGCGCCCATTCGGTGATCGCCGCCACGGTTCCGGCGCGGCCGTGATGGGCCCTGCCGTACGTTTCGGCGATATGCACCGAGGGCAGCGACGCCACAATCGGGATGCCCGGGCGGTTGAAATCAATTGCGCCACGGGTCTGCTCGAGATACTCCGCACTCAGGTGCGGCGGCAGCGCGGGCCTGGCCACCGGCGACAGCCTGGGTTGCAGCCAGCCGTAGCCGTCACGAACCCAACGCCGCAGCCAGGGCGGCCGGACATAGCGGATCAGCTCGCGCAACGCGGTAGGCAGCACCGAGGGCAGGGAATCCATCCCGCCGGTCGCGAATATCACCGCGCCGGCTTTGGGCAGCGCGGCCCAGGCCCGCGGATCCTGCGTCGCCGCCCACCACACATCGCGACACGTCCAGCCAATCCGGCCGATCAGCTCGACATCCCAACCCAGTTGGGCGCCAACGATATTGGGCCAGATCCGTGGATCGTCGGCGGGCAGACCGCCGGTCGGGCCATAGTAGGCCAGCGAGTCGGCGAATACCAGCAGGGTCGGCCGAACGTCAGAGGACATCGTTGGAGACCTGCGCCGAAGCATTCCACACATCCAGGCGCCACCGGATGCTGTCGAACTCGGCAGCGGCGTCCTGTGAGTGGCCGGACAGCTGCACCCAGCTGGCATTGCCCATGCCGCCCAGGATCGGCCAGTTGGCGACCGGAAGCTTCAGCAGCGCAGCCGATAACGCGGCGATAAGACCGCCGTGGGCGACCAGCACCACCGGTCGATCCGGCTCGGCGGCGTCCCCCCAGTCCGGCTCGCCGGCCACCAGCTCGGCGACCAGCGGCACGCTGCGCGCGGCGACGTCGACCCTGCTCTCCCCGCCGTGCGGCGCCCAGGTGGCGTCCTCGCGCCAGGTGATCCGCGCTCCCGGGGCCCGCGCGTCGACGTCGGTGTGGGTCAGGCCCTGCCAGTCGCCCAGGTGTGTCTCGCGCAGCCGCTCGTCCACCCGCACCGGCACCCCGATCCGCTCCCCCAGCGTCACCGCGGTGTCGTAGGCACGATGCAGATCCGACGACATGATCAAAAGCGGTTGCAACTTGCCCAGCACTTCGGCGGCCGCGACCGCCTGGGCCCGGCCGAGTTCGGTGAGTGCGGAGTCCAGCTGACCCTGCATCCGGCTGCCGGCATTGAAGTCGGTTTGCCCATGGCGCAACATGATTAGCCGACGGATCCTCATTGCGCGCTTTCCTGATCACTGTCGTCGAACTCCACCGGGAGGACCGGGCAGTCACCCCACAAGCGATCCAAGGCATAGAAGTTGCGGTCGTCCTGGTGCTGGATGTGTACGACGATGTCGCGGTAATCCAGCAACGTCCACCGGCCCTCCCGCGCACCTTCGCGGCGCGCCGGCTTGTAGCCGGACTTCAGCATCTTCTCCTCGACCTCGTCGACGATCGCGTTGACCTGCCGCTCATTGGAGGCCGAAGCGATGACGAAGCAGTCGGTGATGACCAGTTGACCGGAGACGTCGATGACGACGACGTCGTTGGCAAGCTTGGCGGCCGCGGCGTTCGCCGCGATGGTGGCCATCTCGATGGCTTCCGGGGTGGCGCTCATGTGCTGTTGCCCGCCGCGAGACTCGACTCGGTGGCATCGAGGTCGTCGCCCACGGGTTCGCGGTAGAGCCGGCGCTTGGAGACGTATTGCACGACACCGTCGGGCATCAGGTACCACAGCGGCCGGCGCTGGGCGGCGCGCTTACGGCAATCGGTCGACGAGATCGCCAGCGCCGGGATTTCCACCAGAGTCAGCGCATCCTGGGCCAACTCCCCTAGCGCGTCGGTGATGTGCTCGCGGCGCAAGTCGTAGCCGGGCCGGCTGACGCCGATGAACCGCGCCAGGTCGAACAGCACTTCCCAGCCTTGCCAGGACAGGATGGACGACAGCGCGTCGGCACCGGTGATGAAGAACAGCTCGGCGTCCGGGTTGAGCGCGTGCAGATCCTGCAGGGTGTCCTTGGTGTAGGTGGGGCCGCCGCGGTCGATATCGACGCGGCTGACCGAGAACCGCGGATTGGACGCGGTCGCGATCACCGTCATCAGGTACCGGTCCTCGGCCGCGGAAACGTTCCGGGACTTCTGCCACGGCTGTCCGCTGGGCACGAACACCACTTCGTCGAGGTCGAACAGGTCGGCCACCTCGCTGGCGGCAACCAGGTGCCCGTAATGGATGGGATCGAATGTCCCACCCATCACTCCGAGCCGGCGACGGGGCTTTTGCACGATGTGCCAGCTTACCGGGCCGCCCGCGGCCGCCGCCCGGCCGGCAGTTGCCGCACTGTGGTCACATGCGCCACGTCAATCCCGCTCCGGACGCCGAGCGTGGGGCCTAGGGACGAGTTGAGGGCGAATTTTGTACGTAGCACCCACACTCGGCGACACTGCGGGCCGCCTCACACCGGCAGCAGTTGGTCGATCACCGTCGCGAGCTGCTTGGCGGATCGGCATTCGTGCATGGTGATCACTTCTTCGTAGCGCGGCACCGCCGAGTCGCCGCTGCCCCACAGGTGACGGGGCTCGGGATTGAGCCAGTGCGCGTGCCGGGCGGCGGTGACCATGTCGGAGAGCACGTCGATGGCCGGGTCGCGGTAGTTCGTCCGCCCGTCGCCAAGCACCAACAGCGAGCTGCGCGGCGACAGCACATTCGGATTGGCCTGCACGAAGGAGACGAACGCATTGCCGTAGTCGGAGTGCCCGTCGCGGCTGTACACCCCCGCTTCGCGGGTGATCCGCTGAATCGCCACGGCCAGATCGCATTCCGGGCCGAACATGTGCGTCACCTCGTCGGTGGTGTCGATGAACGCGAACACCCGCACCCGGGAGAACTGTTGGCGCAGCGCGTGCACCAGTAGCAGGGTGAAATGGCTGAAGCCAGCCACCGAGCCGGACACGTCGCACAGCACCACCAGTTCCGGGCGCGCCGGGCGGGGTTTGGCCAACACCACGTCGATCGGCACCCCTCCGGTGGACATGGACTTGCGCAACGTCTTGCGCAGATCGATGGTGCCGGCGCGGCTGCGACGCCGGCGCGCCGCCAACCGGGTGGCCAGGGTACGGGCCAACGGCGCCACCACCCGCTGCATCTGGCGCAGCTGGTCGCCGGAGGCCCGCAGAAACTCGACGTTCTCGGAAAGCTGTGGGATGCCGTACATCTGGACATGGTCGCGGCCGAGCTGCTCGGCGGTGCGTCGCTTGGTCTCGGCATCCACCAGCTTACGTAGTTGTGTAATCCGCTGCGCCGCAAGGGCTTTGGCGATCTGCTCCTGGGTCGGCGTCGGCTCGTCGTACGGGGCGAGCAGACCCGCGAGCAACTTGCCCTCCAGCTCATCGAGCGCCATCGCCTTGAGGGCCTGATACGACGAGAACGACGGGCCGCGGCTGGAGCTGTATTTGCCGTAGGCCTCGACGATCCGCGCGATCATCGCGACGAGTCGTTCGTCCATGTCGGCCAGATCTTCGTTCTGGGTGAGCAGGTCGAGCAGCATCTGACGCATCGCCTCGACGTCATCCGGCGGCAGGGTGTCGCTGTCGGGGCCGGCTTCGCCGGTGTCGTCGACGATCACGGCGCGCGCACCCATCGCCGCGGGAAACCACAAGTCGAACATCGCGTCGTAGGTCTCACGGTGGTCGGGCTGGCGCAACACCGCGCAGGCGATGCCTTCGCGCAACACGTTGCGGTCACTCAGGCCGAGCGTAGCCATCACCCGTCCGGCGTCCACCGTTTCCGATGGGCCTACCGAAATCCCCGCCCCGCGAAGCGCTTCCACAAAGCCGACCAGGTGGCCCGGCAACCCGTGCGGGGCCAGGGGCCGGGAAGGGCGGATGCGGCGCGGGGCCATCAGTTCAGCCTTAACTCTCCGGCCGCACGTTGCTGATCCGATTGGTGTTTGAGGACCACGCCGAGCGTCTGTGCGACGACGGCATCGTCGATGGTGTCCATGCCCAGCGCCAGCAGCGTCCGGCCCCAGTCGATGGTCTCGGCGATGGACGGCACCTTCTTGAGCTGCATGCCTCGCATGACACCGATGATGCGCACCAACTCCTCGGCGAGGTGGGCGGGCAGCTCGGGCACCCGGGACAGCAGGATGCGGCGTTCCAGGTCGGGTGTCGGGAAGTCGATGTGCAGGAACAGGCAACGACGCTTGAGCGCCTCGGACAGTTCGCGGGTGGCATTGGAGGTCAACACCACCAGCGGCGTCCGTTCGGCGGTGATCGTGCCCAGCTCGGGGACGGTCACCGCGAAATCGGACAACACCTCCAGCAGCAGGCCCTCGATTTCGATGTCGGCCTTATCGGTCTCGTCGATCAGCAGCACCGTCGGCTCGGTGCGCCGGATGGCGGTCAGCAGCGGGCGTTGCAGCAGGAATTCCTCACTGAACACGTCGTCCTTGGTCTGGTCCCAGTCGCCGGAGCCGGCCTGGATGCGCAAAATCTGTTTGGCGTGGTTCCACTCGTAGAGCGCGCGGGCTTCGTCGACGCCCTCATAGCACTGCAGCCGTACCAGACCCGAGCCGGTCGCTTGCGCAATGGCGCGCGCCAGCTCGGTCTTGCCCACACCCGCGGGCCCCTCCACGAGCAGCGGCTTGCCGAGCCGATCCGCCAGGAACACCGCGGTCGCGGTGGCGGTGTCGGGCAGGTAACCGGTCTCGGCCAACCGCCGCGAGACGTCGGCGATATCGGCGAAGAGCGGAGTCGACCTGGCAGGCACGCTCACAATCGGTTCTCCTAAAACACTTTTCGTGGACCGGGTCAGGCCGGGCGGACCTGGCCATCTCCCCACGCGATCCATTTGGTCGAGGTCAGTTCCGGCAAACCCATCGGACCGCGGGCGTGCAGTTTCTGGGTCGAGATGCCGATTTCGGCGCCGAAACCGAATTGCTCGCCGTCGGTGAAACCGGTCGACGCGTTGACCATCACCGCAGCCGCGTCGACGCCATCGGTAAACCGTTGTGCCGCAGCCATATTGTCGGTCACGATCGCCTCGGTGTGCCCGGTACCGTATTCGTTGATGTGGGCGATCGCGGCATCCACGCCGTCGACCACCGCCACCGCGATGTCCATCGACAGGTATTCGCGGCGCAGATCGTCCTCGCTCGGCGCTTCGAGCAGACCGCCGTGCACGGTCACCCCGGCGTCTTGCAGCGCCGCCACCAGCCGGGGCACCGCGTGTGCGGCGATCGTCCGGTCCACCAACAAGGTCTCGGCGGCGTTGCAGACGCTCGGCCGCCGGGTCTTGGAGTTCAGCAGGATCCGCTCGGCCACATCCAGGTCGGCGCCGCCGTCGACGTAGACGTGACAGTTGCCGACACCGGTCTCGATCGTGGGTACCTGCGCATCACGCACCACGGCCTCGATCAGGTTCGCGCCGCCGCGCGGGATAACCACATCGACCAACCCGCGCGCCTGGATCAGGTGCGTGACCGTCGAGCGGTCCTCGGCGGAGAGCAGCTGGACGGCGTCGGCGGGCAGGTCTTCGCCGGCCAGCGACGAACGCAGCACCTCGACCAGCGCCTGGTTGGAGCGCGCCGCGGACGAACTGCCGCGCAGCAGCACGGCATTGCCGGATTTCAGCGCCAGACCGAAGGCGTCGACGGTGACATTGGGCCGGCCCTCGTAGATCATTCCGACCACGCCGAGCGGAACCCGCTGCTGGCGTAGCTGCAGCCCGTTCGGCAAGGTGTAGCCACGCAGCACCTCCCCGACCGGGTCCGGCAGCCCCGCCACCTGACGCAGGCCCGCCGCGATGCCGTCCACCCGGTGGGCGTCCAGCGCCAACCGGTCCAGCATCGCGGCCGGCGTCCCGGCGGCCCGGGCGGCGTCGAGGTCTTCGGCGTTGGCGGCCAGGATCTCCCGGGTGTTTGCCGTGATCGCATTGGCGGCGGAGTGCAACGCCTGGTCCTTGGCCACCGTCGGCAACAGCGCCAGCGCACGGGACGCAATGCGGGCCCGGCGGGCGGCGGCGTGAACCTCCTGACGTAGGTCAGTGCGCGACGGTGCTTGCAGGCTCATTGATCCAGGGTATCGGGCTTGGGGCCGCCAGGTAACACGGCCCGGGTCGCGGTCGCCGTCAGCCGACCCGCTCGCCGCGCTCGGCGGCCCGGACTTTGCTCTGCCGCTCGTCGATGATGTGACCGAAATCCTGGAGCAGCACCGGCTCACGCATCACTAGCCGCTCGAGATGTTCGCGGTCGATTTCTAGCGCGGTGACCTCGTCCAGGGCGTACGCGCTGGCCATGTTCGGTTGCCGGGTCAGCGCGGTCAGTCCGAGAAACGAGCCCTCCTCCAGGGTGCTGATAGGCACCGTCGACCCGTCTGCCCCGGTGGCCATCAGCCGGACCCGCCCGGCCACCAAAAACGTCATCCCCGCAGGTACTTGCCCCACGTACTCGACGATTTCGCCGGCGCCGTACCGCACGATCCGCGCGCAGGATTGCAGCGCCTGCTGATCGGCGACGGTGAGCCGCAGCGCCGGCGCCACCACGGTGCGCAACGCATCCTCGACCCGTTCCCGCGTGGAGTAATCGTCATCGGCTCCGTCAAGGTGCAGCTCGGCCCGGCGGGCGGCATACCAGATCCAACGCAGGAACATCGACCGGGCGTCGCCGTCGTCGGCCGGCGAGTACAGCGCGATCGTGGTGGCATACTCGCCGGCGCCGACCGGAACCGAACGGGGGATGCCGCCGGTCTTCAGTTGCGGTAGTTGGGCGGCGACGCGGGTCAGCAGGTCGCATACCCGGTCGGGTGGGTCGGCCAGCGCAAACGTCGTCTTGACCGTCAGCCGGTGGGTTCCCGCCGGGCGACTGAGATTGGTGAACGAGGTGCTGGCCAGCATCGAGTTCGGCATCACCCGGATGCCGCCGCCCGTCTGGATGTGCACCGCCCGCCAGTTCACCTCGACGACACGGCCGCGTTCGCTGGCGGCGTCCAGCCAATCGTCGATGCGGAAGGGCTGCTCGAACAACATGAACAAGCCCGACACGATCTGACCCACGGAGTTCTGCAGCATCAGGCCGAGGACGACGGACGTCACGCCCAATGCGGTGAAGACACCGCCGACGCGGACTCCCCAGATCACCGACAAGATGATGGCCAGGCCGACGCCGATCAGCGCGAACCGGGCCACGTCGAGGAAGATCGTCGGCAGCCGTTTGCGCCAGCTCTCCTGCGGCGCGCCTTCGAACACCGTGGCATTGAGCCCGGACAGCAGGAGCACCAGCACCAGGAAGCCGAACACGGTGGACAGGATGCGCACCACGGCATCCCCGGCCGGGACCTGCGCGGCCTTGACCACCAGCAGCAGCAGCGCGACGAGCGGTAGCAAAGCATTGCGCAGCAAGCTGACCTGCCTGGCCAGCCGGTTGTGGCGGCGAAGGAGCGCGTGGTGCAGTTCGGTGAGCATTATCAGCGCGACGGGGAATCCGAGCGCGACACCGATTGCCCAGTAGAACCAGGGCGAATGGAACGCGTTCATCAGCGCTCCGATAGCCGGTAGATCGGCTGTTCTTTACCGCCGACCGTAATCGTGCCGGCCGAGGTGAATTGTCGGGTATCCCGCATCGCCTCGTACACGCTCGAGGTGACATAGATGCCGGGTTGCGGTGCACCACTGTGCATTTGGTAGGCCAAGCTCACCGCGCCGCCCCACATGTCATACACCAGGCTGGATCGGCCCACCAGGCCGCTCACCACGTTGCCAGTGTTGATGCCGACCCGCAGCCGTAGTTGGTGTGAGCTTTGGCTGTTGAACCGCTCGATGATCTGGCGCATCTCCACAGCGAATTCGATGCTTCGGTAGATGCTGTCCAACCGCGGGGTGAGGACACCGCAGCTGGCCAGGTACCCATTGTGGAAGGTTCGAATGCGTTCGACGCCAAGGGATTCGGCTGCCGCGTCGAACTGCCGGAACAGGTCGTCGACGATCCCGATCAGTTCGTCTCCGCTGAGCTCGTTCGAGATCTCGTCCAGGCCGACGATGTCGGCGAAGATGATGGCGACGTCCTGGTGCGTTTGCGAGATGGTCTCCTGGCCCTCGCGATAACGCTGCGCCACCGATTCGGGCATGAGCGCCAACAGCAGGCGGTCGTTTTCCTTCCGTTGCTCGTTGAGTAGTTCGTCTTTGATGGCCAGACTCCGGCTCATCTCATTGAAAGCCTGCGTGAGGTCTCCGATTTCGTCGCGGGACCGCACCGGGATGCTGAATGCGTAGTCGCCGGCACTGATCTTTTGGGTACCGGCCTGCAGCCTGCGGACCGGTCGCAACATCACCTGAGCGAGCAGCATCGACGCCACGCATACGACGAAGATCATCGTTGCGACGCTGACCACTAGCGTTTGACTGAATCTGCCCAGCCGTGCGAAGGCATCCGAGTCGTCGCGCGTCACCAGGATCGACCAGTGCAGATCAGAATCCGGCACGTTCAGGGGCGCAAAGGCCTCCATTTCGCTGTTGCCCGTGTAATCGGTCGCGGTGACGGTGCCGGCCTGACCGCGTTGCGCGGCCCGGAAACCCGCGGTCGTCGCGGGCTGCACCAGCGTCGTGGTACCCAGCCGGATCGCTCGCTGCACGACGTCGGGCGAGGTGCCGGCGGCCACCGCTTCGCGCTGGTATTCCTGCGGGTCTTGCAGAAAAAGCCGAGAATCCGAACGCATCAACCCGTCGGAGCCCACCAGATAGGACTCGGTCGACGGCCCCATCCCGGCGGCTTCCCACTGCTTGTTGGCGGTCATGATGCTGTTGATCTTCGAGATCGGTAGGGGCAGCGCCATAACGCCCTCGACCTTGCCGTTCATCCCGATCGGCGACACCACCCACGCCGTCGGTGCGGCCAGGGCGGGCTGATACTGCTGGAAGTCGGTGATCCAGACAAAGTCCACATCGTTGGAGCGCATCGCTTTTTGGTAAGCGTCCCGCAGATTGGTTTCCCGATAGGGACCCGTGAGGATATTGGTGCCGAGGTCGGGGCCTTTTTGCACCGAGTAGACAACGGTCCCCTGGGCATCCAGCAGCAGCGCATCCCGGTAATCGAACCGGGTGACGATGTCACGTAGGTAGAAATCGAAGCGGGCGTTGGCCGCCGACCAAGCGCTGCCATCGCCGGCGTCGGCAGGCGGCAACGGGTCGGAGGCGGTCCGCGGCGATGCGGTGTAGTGGGCCTGCAGGTACTTCTGCGCGTTGGAGGTGGGCAGGACGGCGTTGAGGTCGACGGTCTCTCCGGTGACCCGGCTGATCGGTTTGATCATGTCGTTGTTGTAGTAGTTGATCAGCCCCTGCTGCTGGGCCGGCGTGATTTGCGCGTCGGCCAGTTGGCCGAAGGCGGCCGAAAAGGCCCGTTCGGCGTCGACGACGCTGAACCCGCCGCTGTAAACGATCACCGAGTTGGTGACCTCTTTGAAAAGTGTCAGCAGCTGGCGCTTCTGCGACTCCCGCAATTCGGTCAACCGCTCGGCCTCCACTTGCCGCAACGCGGTGCGGCCGGACAGCGCCCCGATCAGACCGACGACCGCAACCGACAAGATGCTGCACACCAACAACGTCATCAACAGCTTCGATTGGATGCCCAGCCGGAAAACCCGGCGGCGGCGCGGCTTCGACGGGAAAGCGGCGGGCTCGGGTGCGACTGCCTCTTGCGCCGGGGCGGACTCGGTGGCCGATTCGGCGTCGGCGAGCTCACGCGATGTCAATCGCTTCCCCTTCCTTGAGAGGCGCCGTTCACGCAGCACCCTAGCGCGCGGAAGTCACAAAATCGGCGTTTGCGAGCTGCAATCGGCTTCAAAAGGCCAGCCGAGGGCGACTAACGTTGGCCGCATGGCACGGCTCTGCGTCGTAGGCAGCGTGAACATGGACATGACGTGCGCGGTCGACGCCCTGCCTCGCCCGGGTGAGACGGTGCTCGCGTCGTCGCTGAACTATGCGCCCGGCGGCAAGGGAGCCAATCAGGCCGTGGCCGCGGCGCGGGCGGGTGCGCAGGTGCAATTCATCGGTGCGGTCGGCGACGACGACAAGGCCGCACCCTTGTGGGCGCATTTGTCGGACAACGGCGTTGGTTTGGACGCGAGTGTTTCGGTACCCGGCCCGAGCGGCACGGCGATCATCGTCGTCGACGGCCATGCCGAGAACACCGTCGTGGTGGCACCCGGCGCCAACGGCCTGCTCAGCGTGAGCTCCGCGGCAGCCCGGGCGGTTGTCGAGCGTTGCGATGTGTTGTTGACGCAGTTGGAGATTCCGGTCGGCACCGCCGTCGACGCGGCGCGCCAAGCCAAGACCGCTGGGGCGGTCGTCATGGTCAACGCGTCGCCGGCAGGACACCACCCAGGCGCGCTGGCCGAGCTGGCCGAACTGGCCGATGTGGTGATCGCCAACGAGGACGAGGCCGAAGAATGGCCCTGGCGTCCAGGGTATTTCGTGACGACGCTGGGGGCCCGCGGCGCCCAATGCGTCAGTGCTCAAGACGAGTTTTGGGTCCCCGCACCCTCGGTGCAGGCGGTGGATACCACCGGCGCGGGTGATGTCTTCGCCGGAGTGTTGGCCGCGCACTGGCCACCCGGGCCGGGGTCACGGACCGAGCACCTGGCCGCCTTGCAGCGGGCGTGTGCCGCGGCCGCCCTGTCCACACTGATACCCGGTGCCGGTGACTGCGCGCCAGACGGCCGCGCCATCGAAACCGCGGTGTCCGGGTCGTCGTGATGCGCGCCGCGGCCGCCATCGCATTGGCTCTTTGGACCAACGAGAGACTGC
Source organism: Mycobacterium simiae (assembly GCF_010727605.1). Taxonomy (NCBI): domain Bacteria; kingdom Bacillati; phylum Actinomycetota; class Actinomycetes; order Mycobacteriales; family Mycobacteriaceae; genus Mycobacterium; species Mycobacterium simiae. The sequence goes on along the minus strand of NZ_AP022568.1, from coordinate 4,457,314 downwards.
TGCGCGACGCCGAGACGGCAGAGCAGTTCGTAGCGCGGCTCGCCGGTGCTGGGTCGGTGGTCGCGCGTTCTCCGTGTTCTCCGCACACCCGCTGACCTGCGGTTGGCAGTAGGTGGCAGCGTCTGTCGTCGATGCGGCAGTGGTTTACCAGCAGGGTCGGTGACGTCGGTTCACCCCATCAAAGAAAGGAAAGTCATGTCCGCCTTCACTGTTGACCGCACAGGCACTCGCGACGGCTTGCTGCGCTTCGCCATGCGCGCCGACGCCGCTATCAGCGGCCTCGCCGGTATCGCCGGCTTGCCGCTGGCCGGCTGGCTGGCCCGTACATCCGGCACCACGATCGAGTTCGAATACGCCATGGCAGCGTTTCTGATCAGCTACGGCGTGCTGGTGTTCGGGCTGGCGGCGCTGCCATCGGTGCTTCGGGCCGGCATGGCGGTCGTGCTCGGCAACCTGCTCTACACGGTGGCCGCCGTGGCGCTGGTGCTCGCCGACGTCTTCCCGCTGACCGTCGCCGGAGTGATCATCACCCTGGCATCCGGCATCTACACCCTGTTCTTCGCCGAACTGCAATACCAGGGCTGGCGCCGCGCGCGGCGCTAGTCCTCGGGAACTTCGCGGTCGATCTCGTCGAGCCAGATCCGCGCCGACATGTCCGACGGCGCACGCCAATCCCCCCGCGGGGATAGTGCGCCGCCGTGCGACACTTTGGGGCCGTTGGGCAGCGCCGAACGCTTGAACTGGCTAAACGAGTAGAAGCGTTGCACGAAGACCTGCAGCCAGTGCCTGATCTCCTTGAGTGAATAGGACGGCCGCTTGTCCGCCGGGAATCCGGCCGGCCAATTACCCCGTTCGGGATCGCTCCACGCATGCCAGGCCAGGAAGGCGATCTTGGACGGCCGGAATCCGAAACGCAGCACATGGAATAGCGAAAAGTCTTGCAGCGCAAAGGGCCCGACCTTGGCTTCGCTGCTCTGCAATTCTTCTTCTTCGCCGCTGGGAACGAGTTCAGGGGTGATCTCGGTGTCGAGCACCGACTGCAGCACCTCGGCGACGTCCGACGAGAACTCCCCCGACGAGACGACCCAGCGGATCAGGTGCTGGATCAGGGTCTTGGGCACGCCGGCGTTGACGTTGTAATGCGACATCTGGTCGCCCACACCGTATGTCGACCAGCCCAGGCCCAGCTCGGAGAGGTCGCCGGTGCCCAGCACGATGCCGCCGCGCTGATTGGCCAGGCGGAACAGATAGTCGGTGCGCAGCCCCGCTTGGACGTTCTCGAAGGTGACGTCGTAAACCTTCTCGCCGCGCGAGAAGGGGTGATCCATCTCCTTGAGCATCAACTGCGCGGTCTCGCGGATGTCGATCTCGGAGAAGGTCACACCCAGCGCGCGGCACAGCTCGATCGCGTTGCGCTTGGTCCGATCCCCGGTCGCGAACCCTGGCAACGTGAACGCCAGAATGTCGCTGCGCGGCCGACTTTCGCGATCCATCGCCCGAGCGGCGACGATCAGCGCGTGCGTCGAGTCCAGCCCACCGGAAATCCCGATCACGACCTTCGGAAAATCCAGCGCCCGCAACCGCTGCTCGAGGCCGGACACCTGGATGTTGTAGGCCTCGTAGCAATCGTGTTCCAGCCGTTCGGCGTTGGCGGGCACGAATGGGAAACGTTCGATCTCGCGGCGTAGCCCGATATCGCCAGCGGGCGGGTCGAGCCGGAACTCGATGCGGCGGAACGACTGCGTCAGCGGCCGGTGGTGGCGGCGGTTGTCGTCGAAGGTGCCCATTCGCAACCGCTCCGACCGCAGCAACTCGGTGTCGACGTCGGCGACCGAACGACGCTCCCCCTTGGGGAACCGCTCGGATTCGGCGAGCAGCACCCCGTTTTCGAAGATCATGGTCTGGCCGTCCCAGGCCAGGTCGGTCGTCGACTCGCCCTCACCCGCGGCGGCGTAGACATAAGCCGCCAGGCAGCGCGACGATGCCGAGCGAGCCAGCAGGCGGCGGTCATCGGCCCGCCCGACGGTGATCGGGCTGCCTGACAGGTTCGCCAGCACCGTCGCCCCGGCCAGAGCCGCCTCGGCGCTCGGCGGGATCGGCACGAACATGTCCTCGCAAATTTCGACGTGCAACACAAAGTCCGGCAGATCAGACGCGGCGAACAGCAGGTCGGGTCCGAAGGGGGCTTCGATGTCGCCGATGCGGATGACGCCGCGCTCGTCGTCGCCGGGTGCGATTTGGCGGCGCTCGTAGAACTCCCGATAGGTCGGCAGATACGACTTGGGTGCCACGCCGAGCACCGCGCCCCGATGGACGACGACCGCGGTGTTGTAGAGGCGCTGGCGATACCGCAGCGGGGCGCCCACCACCAGGACCGGCAGCAGATCCGACGACCGTGCAACGATGTCGGCCACGGCGGCCTCCACGTCGTCGAGCAACAGGTCCTGCAGCACGATGTCTTCGATGGAATACCCGGACAGCGTCAATTCAGGAAAGACCGCCAGGCCCACGCCGTCGTCGTGGCATTCACCGGCCAATCGCAACACCGACGCGGCGTTGGCCGCCGGGTCGCCGATCGTGGTGTGGTGCGTACACGCGGCCACGCGGACGAAACCCTGGCTGTAGCTGTTGTAGAAGTCCATCGCCCTTCCATTGTCGCGCGAACAGTGTCAACAGTATTTCGCCGGGTATCACCCCCGCATGAGTGATACCGCTGTCTTGGTGGTCGACATGATGAACAACTATCAGCATCCCGACGCCGAGGTACTGATACCCAATGTTGCCAAGATCATCGACCCGCTGGCCGATCTTGTCCGCCGGGCCCGCGATTCCGACGACGTGGACCTGATCTACGTCAACGACAACTATGGCGACTTCACCGCCGGGTTCGACGACCTCGTCGAATCGGCCTGCAACGGCGAACGGCCCGATCTGGTGGAGCCGATCGTGCCGAGGGACGGCACCCGGGTGATGACCAAGGTGCGCCACAGCGCCTTTTATGCCACGCCGCTGGCGTATCTACTCAATCGCCTCGAGACCGAGCGGTTGATCCTGACCGGTCAGGTCACCGAGCAGTGCATCCTCTACAGCGCGCTGGACGCGTACGTGCGTCACTTGCAGGTCGTCATCCCCACGGATGCCGTCGCACACATCGACGAAGAGCTGGGTGCGGCAGCGCTGAAAATGATGGAAAGCAACATGTCGGCCGAGCTGACGACGGCGGCAGACTGCCTCGCTTAGGGGTGGTTGCGCACGAGTCCGCTCGGGCGGCCTGATATAGCGCGTTTTTGCACTGCCCAGACGCCACAGCACCGGGTCGCCCTCATCGCGGCACTCATGGCGGATGCGCTGTCCTCGGTAGCCAACTCGTGGATGGTTCCGTCAAAGTCTAAGCGCGACGATCCCTCTTGCTGGGCGTGAGTAAGTGTGGATCGAAAGGTGTTCAGCTCGTCGATTCGAAGGGCAGCAACACCGCATCCTCGCCGAAGCAGAATCCCTCAGCGAGGCCTGCACGAACTAGTGCCATGCCCTCATGATTCCCCACCGTCAAACCGGATCTCAATTCATGTACAACGCACTGCCGGGTACGCCGCACCTCGGTCACCCGTCGGTCAACCGCACATGGACAGTGACCCCGCCCTTTTCGTTACGCTCGGCCACGGCGTGCCCGACGCGCTGGGTCCCGTCGAGTTCCAATGTCACCGGGCCGCCGTCGCCGAGGAAGTTGCGCCACCATGTCTTGGTCTCCGGCAGGTTGGCAGTGATGGTGATCTCGTCACCGGTACGGCGGTACGCCACGGGGATGCTGAAGCTACGTCCGGACCGTCGCCCGGTGTAGCCGACGATAACGATGTTGCGGTTCATCAGCCCGCCAAAGCGTCGCGATTTCGCCAACGCCGCCACGGGTGCGTTGAACACGGGTGCGGCGCGCATCAGTAGTCGTCCGAGCCTGTTGGGTGTTGTCGCCATGACAGCTGTCCTTTCGAATGGGTAGTGATGGTCGTTCACGCGATCAGCGCTACGCACAGCGCGGCCACCGCAAGTCCCTGCAGGGTGGCGCGGCCGTTGATGATTCGATCCCAATCTGCCTGCAGGGCACGGACATTCGGTAACACCTGATCAATGTCGGCCGCGGCGATGAGCTGTCGATTGATCGGCGCACTCACTCGGGTGTAGAGCAGCAACCAAACCAGAAGCAGCACAACGGCAATCCCGGCCGCGACGGCCTGGGTCCAGTGTCCCGCCAACGCGGCCAGGGCAGCACTTGAGCTGGCCGCCACGATTCCGAGAGCTCCCGGCACGGGCATTCGCCGGTCGCCATAACGGTGCACAAACCCGGTCACCGCCCCGAGCGTGCGATCGTCGACGCTGGCCAGTGCCGGTCGCAACACCGCCGCGCAGAACACATCGGTGCCGTAGACCGCGGCAGTGCCCAGCACGGCGACCAGTGCCGCGATCTGGGCGAAAAGAGAAATGAGCACGTCGAGCCCCTAGTCTTGTCGATGCTAGATACTCTAGCAATGCTAGACACAATCTGCCGGCGCGGTCAATAGCAGCGCTAGATCGTCTAGCACAGCTATGCTGCCACGTATGCCGATTGAAGACCGTCGCGCGCGGGAGCGAGCCGCACGCCACCGGTTGATCATCACGACGGCGCGCCGGCTGGCCGAAACGGAGGGCTGGGACGCCGTCACCACCCGCCGGCTGTCCGCCGAGATCGAATACAGCCAGCCCGTTCTCTATACGCACTTCGCCAACATGGAACAGCTCGCGCAGGCCGTCGCGCTGGACGGCTTTGCTGAACTCGCCGACACGCTGCGTACCGCGCACACCGGTGCGGCGACACCCGGCGAGGCGCTAAGACAGGTCGCGCAGGCCTACCTCGATTTCGGCCGCCACAACCCGGCGCTGTACGACGCAATGTTCACCCGCGCAACGACGTTGCACTTTGCCGCCGACGACACGCCGCCCGAATTGGTGTCGGCGTTCACCGAGCTGCGGGACGTGGTCACCGCGGTTGCCGGACACCGCGATCCGGATACGCTCGCCGAGGTACTGTGGTCGGCGCTGCACGGACTGGTCACCCTGTCCCGCACCAGCCGATTGCGCCCCGACTACGACTCCGACCGCGTCGATCTCCTGATCGCCCAACTGTCTGCTCAGGACGCGCCGGCCAGGTGACACGAATCCGGGTCTCCTGGCGACAACAGCTGCGGTTTCATGGTTCCTTACGGTCGAATGTCCCCCGATAGCCGCGCGGGCTCGTATGACGAAAACCTGAAAATTGAATGGCCGCGCTGAAGTAGCCCCTTATCAAACTCGGCCCGTGAAACGAATGCTGGTCTCCTCGCGATAACAGGAAGGTAACGGCCTGACCTCGAGCGGGAGGACGCGTATGAAACGCACCGGGGCGCTGGCCGCCGTCGCCATCAGCAGCGCACTTTCCCTCGGAGCATCGATGGCTCCGGCACCGGCCAGCGGCGACCCGGCAGCGAACATCGGCCGCACGATCGACCACAACCCCTTTAGCGGCGCCTACGAGGGCTACTGCACTTGGGGCGCCCAAGAACAGGTCCACGCCCATACCGGCTACTACATCAAAGCGCTGACCGGAAACGCGGAAGACTGGGCTGACCAAGCCCAAGCGGCGGGCTGGACGGTCATGAACCAACCGCAACCCCACTCGATTGCGGTGTTCAGCAGTGCACTGGTCGGCGGCGTCGGACACGTCGCCTGGGTCGACGCCGTCAATGGCAGCACCGTGACGATCACCGAAATGAACGTGGGTTACGGAGGCAGCGCCGCTAACGGATACCGCACCACAGGTTTCCACGAATTCGACACACGGACAGTCCGAGCCGTCCCGGGGATGAGTTACATCCTGATCCCCTGAACCGGCCCGGCGGCATCACCAGGGCCGCAGCCGCGGCAGCCAGGCCGGCACGTTGAGCTTGTACTCCGCGTACTCGTTGCCGTATTTCCTTGCCACGGTTGGCTGTTCGTACAGAAGGACGAAAGACGCGGTGGCGACCCACACGAGCACCGCATAGATCACCAGCCCCAGACTCTGAAAGACCAACGCCTGCCCCAGAATTGCCAGCACCAGTCCGATGTACATCGGGTCGCTTACGTAGCGATTGAAACCGGTGACCTGATCCGGCACTATTTCGGCTTCTCGCGATGGCACAGTTGTTGGGCATCGCGTATTTGCGATACATCGTTCAGATCGAACCGCTGGCTTCCACGCCAGTCTCCGACCTTACCGCCCGCGTGATACCAGTTCTCGACACGCATTTCGGGACCCCCGACGCACTCCCGAAGCGTAAGCGGAGCAACTAAACGCGTCCGGCAAAGGGGCAATGCTCAACCGGCGCTGGGGATGCGCTGCTCGCCCAGTGGTCCGCAACGGATGTCGAATCGCTCCCGCACTGTGTCGAGAACGTGGCGCTGGCGCTCGCGCTCGCGACGATGCGTGAGCAGGAACCGTGCCACACCCGGCAACCGGCGCGGGAGCGGGTACCACTTGTCGAAGTCGAGACCGTTCTCGTCGAACACGCGTCGGGGGACGTTGTCGTAGATCAGGCTGAGATTGTGCTGGACGAGTGCGAAAAGCACGTACGGAAATGCCAACGGCGACTTGTCTCTTAGCCCCAGCCAGTCGACTTCGTACAGTGGTATCTCGCCAAGCTTTTCCAAGAACAGCAGATGACCCAGGAAGTACCCCATGAACGCCGGTAGATGCAGCACGGCCGAATGGATATTGATGGAAACGATTGCGCCGCTGGGCGAAACGTACGGCTCGTATACATGTCCAGCGTTGGCTTTGACGTAGCCCGTGCAGTTGACCACCCAACTGCCCGGCTCAATCGCCTTCGTCGCACCGCTTCGGAGCAGCAACTCCGTCGAGCCGTTGCAATCCACCACATCTTCGAGATAGTCCATGACGACATCGTTGAGCCCCGCGGAGATCGTGTCGTTCTCGGCCTCAGATAACACGCCCAACACAAAGTTCTCGGATTGCGGCGTCAAGAACGTGCCGTAGGTTGCGCGATACCAGTCCTGGACCTCCGATTCGTTCGTGCCGTCGAATCGGCGACTCAGCTGCGCGGCGAGAGTGCTCGGCACTGTGCCCGTCCACCACCTCCGGGAGCCACTCGGTAAGAGTCGGTCGCGGTTGGAGAAAAACGTTCCTCGGCCGGCCACCAGATTGACCTGGCGACCGGGGTAGGCGGTGATCAGTGCGTGCGCAGTGTCCATCGCGGTTTTCCCGCCGCCGATGACCCACACCGGCGCACGGCTGTCCCTGATGTCGCCCGTCCGGATGTCGCAATAGTCCGGTGACACCGAGTGGACCCGCTTACTGGAGATATCGAGCGGATCGTTGGGAGCGACTGCCAGCCCGAAAGCTTTGATCAATCGCGGGGCCTCGACGACAATCATCCGGCCGTCAGCGGCCCGACAGGTGGCCCGCACGAGTCCGCCAACTTCCTCCTGAGACTCGAATTCCCAGCCGAAGTACTCGTCGACCTGCACGCGTTCGGCTATCACGTCGATGCAGTGCCGGAGATGGTCGAGCACCTCCCGCTTGGTCGCCAAGTGGGCGCGGTCTTGGCCGAGCGTCCACTCGATGTTGCCCGCCGTGAACATCGGGTGTGGTTGATGTAGGCGCACATAGGAGTACACGTCGACCCACATGCCGCCGACCCGTGCTCGACGATCGACGAGGATCACCTTGTGGTCGCGGGTCAGGTATCGGCTCGCGGCAAATAGTGCGTTCAGCCCGGCAATGCCGGCGCCAACGATGCACAGGTCGCAGGTTTCTACCCGCGCAGACTCCGATTCAGACATCGGCCCGCCTTTCGATGCAGAGACTGTAAGCATGTCTGCGCATCGCGTCGCGGGGATGAGTAGTCGACTACCCCACCAGTGGATCGGGCCATGGTCCGTACCCTCGAGTACGTGATCGCTCAAGCCGAATCGCCGGAACTGGTCGCGCTGCTGGCCGGCCGACGGATCGCAGTGCTGACGGGCGCGGGGATGTCCACCGACTCCGGCATCCCCGATTACCGCGGCCCGGATTCGCCGCCGAGCAACCCGATGACGATCCGCCAGTTCACCTCGGATGCCGCATTCCGGCAACGGTATTGGGCGCGCAATCACCTCGGCTGGCGGCACATGGACCAGACGCAGCCGAACGCGGGACATCGGGCATTGGCCGCGCTCGAGCATGCCGGAGTGGTGACGGGTGTGATCACCCAAAACGTCGACCTGCTGCACACCAAGGCCGGCAGCAAGAACGTGATCAATCTGCATGGCACCTACGCGCGGGTGATCTGCCTGAACTGTGGGCGCGCCATGAGCCGTGCCCGGCTGGCGACACGGCTCGAGGCACTCAACCCCGGATTCATCGAACGCGCCGAGGCCATCGGCGGGCTGGCGGTGGCACCCGACGCCGACGCCGTCGTCGCCGACACCGCGTCGTTTCGCTACCTGGACTGCCCGTGCTGCTCTGGGATGCTCAAACCCGATATCGTCTACTTTGGCGAGAGTGTGCCTAAGGATACTGTGGCACAGGCGCTTTCATTGGTCGATCGGGCCGACGCGCTGTTAGTCGCCGGTTCGTCGCTGACGGTGTTCTCCGGTTACCGTTTCGTGCGGCACGCTGCCGCCCTGGGCATCCCGGTCGCAATCATCAACCGCGGCCCCACCCGCGGCGACGCGTTGGCCACCGTCAAAGTCGACGGCGGGTGTTCTGAGCTACTGGTACTGCTCGCCTCCGAACTGGTAGGTGAGCTGGGGCCACTGGCGGTGCGCTAGAACGTGCAGGGCAGACTGCGGACGGCGTGCACGAAGTTGCCCGCCACGTAGCTGGCGTCGCCGGCTTGGATCTCGGGAAGCTGATGCAGCAGTTCGCCGAAGAATGCCCGCAACTGCGCGCGCGCCACGTGAGCGCCGAGGCAGAAGTGCAGTCCGCCACCGCCGAAGCCGACGTGTGGGTTAGGGCTGCGGCTCAGGTCGAAACGCTCCGGATGCGCAAAGGCCTCGGTGTCCCAGTTCCCGGACGGATAGAACATCACCACCTTCTCCCCGGCGGCGATGCTCTGGCCTCCCAGTTCGAAATCGGTTGCGGCCGTTCGACGGAACGTCATCACCGGCGACGCCCAACGCACGAATTCCTCGACGGCCACGCCGATACGGTTCTCGTAATCGGTGAGCAGCCAAGCCCGTTGGTCCGGGAAGTCGGTGAGGGCTTTCATGGTGTGGCTCATGGTTTGACGGGTGGTGTCGTTGCCGGCCACCGACAGCAACACGAAGAAAGCTGCCACCTCGGCATCGGTCAGCCGGTCACCGTCCACCTCGGCATGTACCAGGCCGCTGATCAGGTCGTCGCCCGGATGCTTGCGGCGCTCGGCGGCCAGCGTGCCGACGACCTGGTGCAGGTACATCTGCTGTTCGAAGATCACTTCCAACGCGGGACGGCCATTGAGGAAGTCGGGATCGGCCCACGACACCAACGCGTCGGTGGCATGCGCCATGCGCGCACGCTCGGAATCCGGGATACCCACCATGTCCGACAGCGTGCGGATGGGCAGCTCCTTGGCGCAGAGATCGACGAAATCCGCTCCGCTCCCGGCGTCGCGAAGCTCTTCCACGATCGACTTCGCGTTCGCCTGGATCGATTCCTCGATGCGGCGGACCTGCCGCGGCGTGAATGCGGCGTGAGCAAGCTTGCGCAGCTTGGTGTGCCGCGGCGGGTCCATCGCCAGGAAGGACTGCGATGCCTCGAGCAACTCCACCGGGATGCTCTCGAACATCACGCCCTTACCGGACAGGAACACGTCGCTATTGCGGCTGACGGTGACGATGTCGGCGCGCCGGGTGACCGCCCAGTAGCCGGGGTCGTCGGGATCGGGCATCAGGGAGTCTTCGACCGGCGGATGCCAGCTCACCGGCCGTTCGGCGCGCAACACGGCAAACGAGCGCTCGCGATCGGCGGCAGTCGTCGACCAGAACTCGCGCGAGGACAGATCGATCGGGTCGTAGGTGCGGGGACGGTCAGACCGCCCGGTCAGCACAGCCATCGTTGGCCCTCCGTCCACTCGGGAATTCGTGTCGAACACTATGCCTAGACAACATGTCTAGTCAATACGTTGACACGGCGGTTATGCTCGGCGAATGCCGTCGGTCACCCGTAAGCCGCCGCCCAGGCGCGAGAACACGCGCCAGCAGCGACGTGAAGGGATGGAGCGCCGGCTGCTCGACGCCACCGAGCGGCTGATGCGCGGCGGCGCCAGTTACACCGAGCTGAGCGTGGACCGGCTCGCAACCGAGGCCGGCATCTCGCGGGCCAGCTTCTATATCTATTTCGAGGACAAGGGTCATCTGCTGCGCCGGCTCGCCGGTCAGGTGTTCGCCGACCTCGCCGAAAGCGCGGATCGGTGGTGGCGAGTGGCGCGCCGCCGTGACCCCGATGACCTGCGCGCGGCGATGACGGCTCTGGTGGCCAGCTACCGCCGTCACCAGCCGGTGCTGGTCGCGCTGAACGAGATGGCCGCCTACGACCCGGTGGTCGGCGCGACGTACGGCAATCTCCTGACCGCGGTCGCCGGGCGGATGACCCGGGTGATCGAAGACGGCCAGGCCGACGGCTCGATCCGCCCTGAACTGCGCGCGGAGACCACCGCCAGCACGCTGACCTGGATGGTGGAGCGGGCCTGCCAACAAAACCTACCGGCCGCGGCCGATTCCTATGATGCTGAACTGGCCGCCACGCTAGCCGAAATCATCTGGGCTACTTTGTATCTCGAGACCCCGCACTGACTTCAGATAGCAACCAGATCGTCGGCGTGCACCGCGGGCCGGCGCAGCTCACCGGCCAGTTCCGTCGTCGACCGACCGATCATCGTCTCGAGTTCGGCGGCGTCGTAGGCGACGACGCCGCGAGCCACCGTCGCCGCGTCGGGGCCGCACAACTCGACCACATCGCCGGCGTAGAACCGGCCCGACACCGCGGTGATGCCCGCGGCCAGCAGAGACCGTCGCTGCTGCACCACCGCGCGCACCGCGCCCGCATCCAAGACGAGCGAGCCGGTGGCCTCGGCGGCATAGCGAACCCAGAACCGACGGGCCGACATCCGCGCCGGACGGGCGGCGAAGACGGTACCCGACGACGCATCGGTGAGTGCGGTCGCGGCGTCCGAGGCCGCGGCCAACAGCACCGGCACACCCGCGTCGGCGGCCAGCAGGGCCGAGGACATCTTCGAGGCCATGCCTCCGGTGCCCAGCGCGCTGCCCGGTCCGGCCACCACGCCCTCGAGATCCGACGCGGCCGCCACCTCCGGGATGAACCGCGCGGCCTTGGATTTTCGCGGGTCGGTGTCATAGAGGCCGTCGATGTCGGACAGCAGCACCAGCGCATCGGCACCGACCAAATGGGCCACCAGCGCCGACAAGCGGTCGTTGTCGCCGAACCGGATCTCGTTGGTGGCCACCGTGTCGTTCTCGTTGACGATCGCCACCGCGCGCAACGCCCGCAAGCGGTCCAGGGTGCGTTGGGCGTTGGTGTGCTGGGCCCGCATCGAGATGTCGTGGGCGGTGAGCAAGACCTGTCCGACCGTGCGCCCATACCGGGAAAAGGCGGCGCTCCAGGCATTCACCAGCGCCACCTGTCCCACGCTGGCTGCGGCTTGTTTGGTTGCCAAATCCCTTGGGCGGCGGGATAACCCGAGCGGCTCGATGCCGGCGGCAATGGCACCGGAGGAGACGATGACAACGTCGGTGCCGGCCTTCATCCGCGCCTCGATCGCGTCGGCCAATTCGGCCAGCCGGCCCGCGTCGAAGACTCCCGACGGTGTGGTCAGGGCGTTGGTCCCGATCTTGACAACGACGCGCCGAGCGGTGCGGATGGCCTCGCGGTGCGCGGTCATGCTGCGCCGCTCCTCCTCATCGCTACGCTCTGCATCGTCGCCGGCGCTCACGAGTCGTCACCGTGTTCGCGCCGCCGGCGTCGAGCCGCCTTGCGTTCGGCGGCGCCGGTGCGCTCGGTGCGTTCCAGCCGTGCGTCGGTGCCCCGGCCGGACAGTGCGACCTGCTGGCCGGCGGGGGTCTGCGGCTCCCAGTCAAAGGTCATGTCGCCGATAGTCACCGCGCAGCCGGGCCGGGCGCCCAGTCGCAGTAATTCCTCCTCGACGCCGAGTCGGGCCAGGCGGTCGGCGAGATAGCCCACCGCTTCGTCGTTGTCGAAATTGGTCTGGCCGATCCAGCGTTCGGGACGGGCCCCAGTGACGACGAAGCCGCCCTCGCCGTCCGGGGCCACGGTGAAACCGCTGTCGTCGACCGGCACCGGGCGGATCACCGGGCGACGGGCTATCGGGGCCGGCCGTGCGGCGTTGTAGTCCGAAATCATCTTCCACAGCCCAAACACCAACGGCTGCAAGCCTTCCCGGGTTGCGGTCGACACCAGGAACACCGGCCAACCCCGCGCGGCGATGTCGTCGCGAACGAACTCGGCAAGCTCGCGAGCTTCGGGCACGTCAATCTTGTTCAACACGACTGCGCGTGGACGCTCGGCCAGGTCGGTCAGCGCCGCATCACCTTGCAGCGTCGGGGTGTAGGCGCCAAGTTCGGCCTCCAGTGCGTCGATGTCAGAGATCGGGTCGCGACCCGGCTCGGCGGTGGCGCAGTCGACCACATGCACCAGCACCGCACACCGCTCGATGTGGCGCAGGAAATCCAGGCCGAGGCCGCGGCCTTCGGAGGCGCCCGGAATCAGTCCGGGCACGTCGGCCACGGTGAATGAATGCTCGCCCGCCGAAACGACGCCGAGGTTGGGCACCAGGGTGGTGAACGGATAGTCGGCGACCTTGGGTTTGGCCGCCGAGATCACCGAGACCAGCGACGACTTCCCAGCGGAGGGGAACCCGACCAGTCCGGCATCGGCGACCGTCTTCAGCTCGAGAGTGAGGTCGCGTTCCTGACCCGGCTCACCCAGCAGCGCGAAGCCGGGTGCCTTGCGGGCGCGCGACGCCAGCGCTGCGTTGCCCAGGCCGCCCCGACCGCCGGCGGCGGCCTGGAAGCGGGTACCGGCGCCCACCAAATCGGCAAGCAGCCGGCCGTTTTCATCCAGAACGACGGTGCCGTCGGGCACCTTGACTTCCAGGTCCGCCCCGGCCGCGCCGTCGCGATTGTTGCCCATCCCCTGCTTGCCGGCCGGCGCGGTGACGTGCGGACGGAAATGAAAGTCCAGCAGGGTGTGCACGGCGGGGTCGACGACGAAGACGATGCTGCCGCCGCGGCCGCCGTTGCCGCCGTCGGGCCCGCCGAGCGGCTTGAACTTCTCGCGATGGACCGAAGCGCAGCCGTTACCGCCGGAACCCGCCCGCGCGTGGATGACAACTCGATCGACGAACCGCGGCATCGGGGGTCCTCTCAGCTACCCGCATGCACGGGCGCAGCGACCTCAGTCGGTAGTCTGCCCGGCCGCGACGATGTTGACGGTCTTGCGGCCGCGCCGGATACCGAACTCGACCGCACCGGCGGCCGTCGCGAACAGGGTGTCGTCACCGCCACGGCCGACGTTGGTGCCGGGGTGGAACTTGGTGCCGCGCTGGCGAACGATGATCTCACCGGCCTTGACGACCTGGCCGCCGAACCGCTTGACGCCGAGCCGCTGGGCGGCGGAGTCGCGACCGTTACGCGAGCTGGAAGCGCCCTTCTTGTGTGCCATGTCTTCTCGCTCTCGCTACTTGATTCCGGTGACCTTCAGGACCGTCAGTTGCTGACGGTGGCCCTGGCGCTTGTGGTAGCCGGTCTTGTTCTTGAACTTGTGGATGCGGACCTTCGGGCCCTTGGTGTGCTCGAGCACCTCGCCGGTCACCGCGACCTTGGCCAGCGACTGCGCATCGGAGGTGACGGTCGCACCGTCGACAACCAGCGCGACCGGCAGCGACACCTTGGCGCCGGGCTCGGAGTCGAGCTTCTCGACCTTGACCACGTCGCCGACGGCAACCTTGTACTGTTTGCCGCCGGTCTTGACGATTGCGTAGGTCGCCATCGTTGCTCCTGCCTCTTCCTCACGTCTTCCGCGCGCGTGCTCACTGCGATGCGCGTGGTGGGTCTTGGGTGCGGGTCTGCGCCGATTGCCCGGCAGTCCCGCTGTCGACAGCCGAAGGGCTTGACGACAACTGTCCAAGGGTACGTGACCAGCACCTACAGGGTCAAACCGGCCCACCGGTCCCCCCATTATTGCCGCGAAACTGTATTCCGCGACGGGTCTACTCGCGAAATGCGTCGCTGATTACAGTCTCGCGGCCGTGCGGATCAATCGGCATGGATTGGCGGTCCGGCCGGTCGACCGGCGGCGCGCCGCCGGCGATGGCGTCCCAGTCCACCACCGGAACCGTTCGTCGAGCCGTTCTCGTCGTCGGAGTCCTCATCGTCGGAGTCCTCGTCGAGGTCGTCGAGGTCCTCATCGTCGTCGTCGAGATCCTCGTCGTCCAGGTCCTCGTCATCGTCATCGTCATCGTCATCGTCGAGGTCCTCGTCGTCGAGGTCCTCGGCGTCGTCGTCAGCCGAGTCCTCATCGTCGACGTCGTCGGTGTCCTGATCGGTGTCCTCGTACTCGTCCTGATCGATGTCGTCGAGGTCGGCGGGGCCTTGCGCCGTGGTCTTCTCGTCGACCTCGGTGGCGACCACCGCATCGGTCTCGTCGCCTTCACCGTCGCCGTTGTCGCGGGCGCCCGTGGCTCCGGCCGCCATCGCCTTGAACATCGGGTGCTCACCCGGAGCATGCACCGGCACCTTGGCCACCGGCTGGTCCTCAGAGCGGGTCTTCTTCGACCGCTTGCCTCGCCGGCCGCCGGAGTCGGACTTACGCCCGGCTGCTGGGGCCGAGTCGACCGGGTCGCCATGCAGCAAAATTCCGCGGCCGCCGCAGTTCGGGCAGGTCGTCGAAAACGCCTCGATCAGGCCGGTGCCCAACCGTTTGCGGGTCAACTGCACCAGGCCCAGCGAGGTCACCTCGGACACCTGGTGGCGGGTGCGGTCCCGGGCCAGCGCCTCGGTGAGCCGGCGCAGCACGAGGTCGCGGTTGGACTCGAGCACCATGTCGATGAAGTCGATGACGACGATGCCGCCGATGTCGCGCAGCCGCAGTTGGCGCACGATCTCCTCGGCCGCCTCGAGGTTGTTCTTGGTGACCGTCTGTTCGAGGTTGCCGCCGGAGCCGGTGAACTTGCCGGTGTTGACGTCGACCACCGTCATAGCCTCGGTGCGATCGATGACCAGCGTGCCGCCCGAAGGCAGCCACACCTTGCGTTCCATCGCCTTGGCCAATTGCTCGTCGATGCGGTGTACGGCGAACACGTCCGGCCCGGGCTGACCCTCGACACCGGTGGGCGGCTCGTATTTGGTCAACTTGGAAATCAAGTCGGGGGCAACGGAGTTCACGTACTCGTTGATCGTGTTCCACGCCTCGTCGCCGGACACGATCAGCCCCGCGAAGTCCTCGTTGAACAAGTCGCGGATGACCTTGACCAACACGTCGGGCTCTTCGTAGAGCGCCACGGCCGCGCCGGCGGCCTTCTCCTTGGTCTCGGTTGCCTTGGCTTCGATCTGTTCCCAACGCTGCTGCAGCCGGGTGACGTCGGAGCGGATGTCCTCTTCTTTGACACCCTCGGAGGCGGTCCGGATGATCACCCCGGCGTCCGCGGGGACCACCTCGCGCAGGATTTCCTTCAGGCGCTGGCGTTCGGTGTCGGGCAACTTGCGGCTGATCCCGGTGGACGACGCGCCCGGCACGTAGACCAGGTAGCGCCCGGCCAGCGACACCTGGGTGGTCAGCCGGGCACCCTTGTGCCCGACGGGGTCCTTGCTGACCTGGACGACGACGTAGTCGCCGGGCTTGAGCGCCTGTTCGATCTTGCGGTCCGCTCCGCCCAGACCGGCTGCTTCCCAGTTGACCTCACCGGCGTACAGCACGCCATTGCGGCCGCGGCCGATGTCGACGAAGGCCGCCTCCATCGACGGCAGCACGTTCTGCACGATGCCCAGGTAGATGTTGCCGACCAGCGACGCCGAAGCCGCCGAGGTGACGAAGTGCTCGACGACGATGCCGTCTTCGAGCACGGCGATCTGTGTGTAGCGGGCGCCGGGATGCGGCGGCTCGGTGCGGACCCGGTCGCGGACCACCATCACCCGTTCGACCGCCTCGCGGCGGGCCAAAAACTCGGCCTCGGTCAGCACCGGCGGGCGGCGCCGCCCGGCGTCACGCCCGTCGCGGCGCCGCTGCCGCTTGGCCTCCAGCCGAGTCGATCCGTCGATGCCCTTGATCTCGGCGTTGCTCGAACCGTTGCCGTTGTCGTTGGAACCCTTGCCGCGTGGTGTCCGCTCGTGCACGACGGTGTTCGGCGGATCGTCGGGCGAGGGTCCGTCTTCGTTGTCGTCGCTGGAACCCGACTTGCGGCGGCGGCGCCGGCGCCGGCGCCGGCTGCCACCGTCGGCCGAGCTTTCGTCGCCATCGTCGGAGTCGTCCGAATCCTGGTCGTCGTCGGAATCATCCGAGTCGTCCATGTCGCCGGGTTTCGCTCCGCGCTGCTCGGAGTCGATGTCGTCATCCGGCCCGTCGGAGCCGCCCTGTTCACCGCGACCGCGGCCCCGCCCTCGCCGGCCCCGCCGACGGCGTCGGTTGGCGGGCCGGTCGCCCTGGTCCTCGTCGTCGTCGTCGTCGGCGTCGTCGGTGTCGACACCGTCGTCGGCGGTATTGTCGTCGTCCGCGGCGACCGGCCGAGGCGCGACGAACAGCGGCATGTAGGCGGCGTGTTCGGTGGGGGTCTCCGATACCGGCCGAGACGGTGGTGCCCCGAACGTGGTCACCGCGGCGCTGCTGAACGCGACAAAATTCTCCGGCGGCCGGGGCGACAGCAGGTCACGCACCCGGATCGCGTCTTCGTAGTCGACGCCGGAATGCGCGCTGCGGATGCGTCCATCCAGCGCGGCCAGCGCATCTAGAACCCGCTTGCTGGTGGTTCCCAGCGCTCGTGCCAGCGAGTGGACTCTCAGGCGGTCCGGCAAGTCTTCCTGGGCCGGCTCAGTTGTTTGGTCCGAAGTCTGGTCACCGTCTATCACGTATTCTCCTCAAGCCCCCGGGCGCGTCGTATCGACGCGGCCACGCGAGGGCTTCGCTATGTGCTCGGGTCACTTTCTCCCGAGCTTGTGATCGTCTCGCCCCGAGTGACTCGGTAAGAACCAACTCGGCGCCGTGCTGAATGTCGGCCCGACATGCGGCGCATCATCGCGAGCTGGCAATGGTCGCGCTTGTCTAAGTCTTCATTCGAGTGTCTGACGCCAGTCCGGCGACGTTCACCCTCCGTCAGTATCCCACATCACCCGGGCGGTCCCTACGACCGTGACCCCGAACCCCGACTTTGCGCTCGCGGACGGGGCGCTAAGCGCCGGGAAACCATAGCGCGATTTCGCGCTTTGCTGAGTCGATCGAGTCTGATCCGTGCACCAGATTGAATTGTGTTTCCAGACCGAAATCGCCCCGAATAGTGCCGGGTACGGCCTTCTCCACCGGGTCGGTACCCCCCGCGAGCTGCCGAAACGCCGCGATCGCCCGCGGCCCCTCCACGATTGCCGCGACGACCGGTCCCGACGTGATGAAGTCGAGCAGCGACCCGAAAAATGGTTTGCCGTCGTGCTCGGCGTAGTGCTGGCTGGCCAGCTCCGTGCTGACATGGCGCAGCTCGAGCCCCGCGATCGTGAGTCCCTTGCGCTCGATTCGGCTGATGATCTCCCCGATCAGGCGGCGCTCGACGCCGTCGGGCTTGATCAGTACCAAGGTCCGTTCCGTCACGGCGGACAGCGTACAGAATGAATCGAAACTGAGCCTGACAGCGGTTACTCGTGCTGCTGGCGGCGCCGGACCTCGGCGCGGAAGTACACAATCAGCAGCCATAATCCGCCGAACAGCACGCCGATGAAGCCGACCCCGGGATAGACCGCGAATCCGGCCACGACGATGCCCTGAACGCCGAGGTTGACCCAAATCGCCCAGGGCCTGCCCTGCACCCCGCACAGCAGGATCAACAGCGCGGCCAGCCCGATCAGATAACCCAGTGAGGCGCCGTTGAGGCCGCCGCCGACCTCGCCGACCACCGGTATCGCCAGCAGCACCACGACGGCCTCCAGGATCAGCGTCGCGGCCATGACCCCGCGGAAACCTTTCCAGGGGTCGGCAGCGGGCGGGGGCTGGCCGCTATCGGTCACTGCGGATCACGACCAAACAACGTGCGCGCGGCCCCGGCGGTGACGACCGATCCGGTGATCACCATTCCGGTACCGGAGAACTCACCGCCATTACCATCCGAGCCGTCCAACCCTTCCGAGGCCGCGTCGTCGACTAGCGCGGTGGCCACGTCGATGGCGTCCCGCAGGTTTGCGGCGGTCAGCACGCGGTCAGGTCCGAACCGTTGCTCGGCGGCCAGCGCCAGCGACTCGACGTCCAACGCTCGTGGTGACCCGTTGTGGGTCACCACGACCGAATGAAAGGCCGGTTCCAGGGCCGCGAGGATGCCGTCGACGTCCTTGTCGGCCATCACGCTAAGGACCCCGACGAGGTAGCGGAAGTCGAATTCACTGTTCAGCGTCTCCGCCAGCGCGGTCGCACCGGCCGGGTTGTGTGCAGCGTCAATAAAAACCGTTGGGGCACTGCGCATCCGCTCAAGGCGTCCGGGGCTGGTGACGGCCGCGAAACCGGCGCGCACCGCCTCGACATCGAGCTGGCGCTGCGCTCCGGCACCGAAGAACGCCTCGACCGCCGCCAGCGCGACCGCGGCATTGTGCGCCTGATGCTCGCCGTGCAGCGGCAGGTAGATGTCGGAGTACACCCCACCGAGGCCCTGCAACTGCAGCACCTGCCCGCCGATCGCAACCTGACGGCCCATCACCGCGAACTCGGAGTCCTCCCGGGCCACCGCCGCATCGGACTGAACAGTCTGCGCTAGAAGTACTTCCATGGCTTCGGGCGCCTGCCGGGCGATCACCGCGACGGTGTCGGGGGCGCCGTCGGGGGCCGTGGTGATGATGCCGGCTTTCTCGCCGGCTATCCCGGCGATGTCCGTGCCGAGATAGTCGACATGGTCGACACCGATTGGGGTGATGACCGCGACCGGCGCGTTGATCACGTTAGTGGCATCCCAACGACCGCCCATGCCCACCTCGACCACGGCGACCTCGACCGGCGCGTCGGCGAACGCCGCGAACGCCATCGCGACCAGGACCTCGAACTTGCTCATCGCCGGACCACCGGCGGCTTGCGACTGCGCGTCGATCATCTGCACGAACGGTTCGATCTCGCGGTAGGTGGCCACGTATTGCGCTGGGCTGATCGGCTTTCCGTCGATTGCGATGCGTTCCACGGCCGACTGCAGATGTGGACTGGTGGTGCGTCCGGTACGCCGGTGCAGTGCGGTCAGCAGCGCATCGATCATCCGCACCACCGAGGTTTTGCCGTTAGTGCCCGCGACGTGTATCGACGGATAACCCAGCTGGGGTGAGCCGAGTAAGTCCATCAGGGCGCTGATGCGGGTCAGGCTCGGTTCGATTTTCGTTTCCGGCCAACGCTGATCGAGCACATGCTCGACCTGCAGCAGGGACGCGATCTCGTCCGGCGTCGGGGCCGCACTGGCGGCTCCCCCAGGATGGTCGAGCCAGTCCGGCGAGTCGGTCATTGCAGCCCGGCCAGCCTGGCGTTGATGCGCTCGGTTTCCTCCTGGGCCAACCGCTGTCGATCACGAATCTTGGTGACGACGTTCTGCGGTGCCTTGGCCAAGAACTCCTCGTTGCCCAACTTTGCTGCGGTAGAAGCCAATTCCTTTTGCGCCACGGCCAGGTCCTTCTCCAGCCGGCGCCGCTCGGCGGCGACGTCGATGGTGCCCGAGGTGTCGAGTTCGACGACGACGGTGCCGCCGCTGAGCCGAACCTCCAATGACACCGAGGCGCCGAACTCGGGTCCCGGCTCGGTGAGCCAAGCCAGCGAGGTCACCGCGGCGACCTGAGTGTTCAGGTCGCACTCTTCGACACCGGCCAGCCGGGCCGGCACCTTCTGCCGGTCGGCAAGGCCCTGGTCGCTACGGAATCTGCGGATTTCGGTCACCAACCGCTGCATATCGGTAATCCGTTGATTGGCAACGGGATCCAATTCTATTCCGGACGACTGCGGCCACTCGGTGATGACCAGCGACTCTTCGGAGGTCAACGCCTGCCACAGCGCCTCGGTGATGAACGGGATCACCGGATGCAGTAACCGAAGCAACGTGTCCAGCGTCGCGGCCAGTACCGCAGTGGTTCCGGTGAGTCCGTCGGCCAGCTGCGTCTTGGCCAGCTCCACGTACCAGTCGCAGAATTCGTCCCAGGCGAAGTGGTAGAGCGCCTCGCAGGCCCGGCTGAACTCGTAGCCGTCGAACGCCGAATCAACCTCGGCGCGAACCTCTTCCAACCGCCCCAAAATCCACCGGTCGGCATCGGTCAGCTCGGCCACTGTCGGCAACGGGACCACCGCCGCACCATTGAGCAACGCGAAGCGGGTCGCGTTGAACAACTTGGTGCAGAAGTTGCGCGAGGCCCGAACGTGATCCTCGCCGACGGACAGGTCGCCACCGGGGCTGGCGCCGCGGGCCAGAGTGAACCGCAATGCGTCGGCCCCGAACAGCTCCACCCAGTCCAGCGGGTCGATGACGTTGCCCTTGGACTTGCTCATCTTGCGGCCGAACTCGTCGCGAATCAATCCATGCAGGAAAACGTCGGTGAACGGAACCTGCGGCTTGCGAGCCCCGTCGAGGGTAATCGCGTCGTCACCGCCGACGAAGGTGCCGAACATCATCATGCGCGCCACCCAGAAGAACAGGATGTCGTATCCGGTCACCAAAACGCTTGTCGGGTAGAACTTTTCCAGTTCGGCAGTCCGCGACGGCCAACCAAGGGTGGAAAACGGCCACAGCGCCGAGGAGAACCAGGTGTCCAGCACGTCGGGGTCTTGCTCCCAGCCCTCCGGCGGTGTCTCGTCGGGGCCGAAGCACTTCTGTTCGCCGTTGGGCCCGTACCAGATCGGGATACGGTGGCCCCACCACAACTGCCGCGAAATGCACCAGTCGTGCATGTCGTCCACCCAGGCGAACCAGCGTGGCTCGAGGCTCGCCGGATGAATCACGGTGTCGCCGTTGCGAACCGCGTCACCAGCAGCCTTGGCGAGCGATTCCACCCGAACCCACCACTGCAGCGACAGCCGCGGCTCGATCGGTTCACCGCTGCGCTCGGAGTGCCCGACACTGTGCAGGTATGGCCGTTTCTCCTCGACAACCCGGCCCTGCGCCGCCAGCGCCTCACGCACCGCGACGCGGGCCTCGAAGCGATCCATGCCGTCGAATTGCGTTCCGGTGTCCACGATCCGGCCCTTGGTGTCGAGGATCGAGATCATCGGCAGCTCGTGGCGCAACCCGATCTCGAAGTCGTTCGGGTCGTGGGCGGGCGTGACTTTGACGGCGCCGGTGCCGAATTCGGGGTCGACGTGTTCGTCGGCGACGACGATGAGGTGCCGGTCGAGGAACGGGTGCGGCAGGGTGGTGCCCACCAGATGCCGGTAACGTTCATCATTGGGATGCACCGCAATCGCCGTGTCCCCCAACATCGTTTCGACCCGGGTGGTGGCGACGACGATGTGCGGTTGCGAGTCGTCCAGCGACCCGTACCGGAACGACACCAGTTCGCCTTCGACGTCGAGGTAATTGACCTCGAGGTCAGAGATTGCCGTTTCCAGCACCGGCGACCAGTTCACCAGGCGTTCGGCCCGATAGATCAGCCCGGCGTCGTAGAGCCGCTTGAAGATGGTTCGCACCGCGCGGGACAAGCCCTCATCCATGGTGAATCGGTCGCGGTCCCAGTCGACGCCGTCGCCCAGGCGCCGCATCTGGCCGCCGATCGCGCCGCCGGATTCCCGCTTCCAATCCCAGACCTTCTCGATGAACAGCTCGCGGCCGAAATCCTCTTTGGTCTTGCCGTCGACGGCGAGCTGCTTTTCCACCACGCTCTGGGTCGCGATGCCGGCGTGATCCGTGCCGGGCTGCCACAACACCTCATAACCCTGCATGCGCCTGCGGCGGGTCAGGGCGTCCATCATGGTGTGTTCCAGTGCGTGGCCCATGTGCAGGCTGCCGGTGACGTTCGGTGGTGGCAGCACGATCGAGTAGCCCGGTTTGGAGCTCGTCGGGTCCGCTTTGAAGTAGCCCGCGTCCACCCACCGTTGATAGA
This sequence comes from Mycobacterium simiae, assembly GCF_010727605.1. NCBI lineage: Bacteria > Bacillati > Actinomycetota > Actinomycetes > Mycobacteriales > Mycobacteriaceae > Mycobacterium > Mycobacterium simiae. The sequence continues at coordinate 4,435,009 of NZ_AP022568.1, read as the reverse complement.
TCGTCGTTTCCATCGCGCCGGGATCCCACGACTTGGGCAGCTCGGCGGCGGGGTTGGGGCTGGCGGTCACCGGTCAATTCTAGGAAGCCTCGCCTGGCCGTGTGTAAGCGCCCGATCCCGCGTGGGCTCGGTCACTCTGGGCTTGGCCGGCGCCGCTCAGGGAATGGTCAGCACCTGGCCAGGGTGAATCAGGTCGGGATCGGCGACCCCGCTGGCGTCGGCGATCACGCGATACTTGCTGCCATCACCGTAGAAACGCTCCGCGATCGCCCACATGGTGTCGCCGGACACGACGGTGTAGGTGCCCGGCGGACGCGCCCCGGGGGTCTCCCCAACCGGTTCCGGCGCGGCCTCGGGGACCGATTCGCCGACGGATGCTTCAGTGACGGGAGCCACGCCGCTGGCCCCCGGTTCCGGGGCGGGTGCCGGAGGCGGCGGGCCGTCGGTTTGGGTGTTCGTCGCCCACGCCGGGCCGTCGGCCGCGTAGAGCACCAGGTTGCCGTCGTCCTGAAGCACCAGCCGGGCGTCCGCCTTGCCCTGCGTGTCGGTGTGCCAGACCGGCTTGTCCGGCGTGTACAGCACGAAGTTGCCGTCCGACTGGAGTTCGGCACGCGCCACCTCCTGGCCATTGGTCGCGCTCGCCCACAACGCTTCACCCCGCGCGGCCAGCACCAGGTTCCCGTCGTCTTGCAGGGTAAGGGTGTAGGCGCCGTTGTTCGAGGCGAGCGACTGTCCACGCTCCAGCTTTTGCCCTGGAGTCAGCGTGTCTGACATGGCTTCCTCTCGTCATTCTCACCGATGTCGGTCCGAGACGGCATACCCCTTCGGCGCCGCCGGAATCATCGGGACCAGTTCGAGCGAAAGCTATTGCGGCAGTGACTTAATCCAGCCGTTCGGTCCGCAGCGACACACCGGCGGCCGGAAGCCTGGTCAGCAACACCTCACCCATTGCGGCCGCGGGCGTCAGCACACCGTGCAGGTCCGGGAGTTTGTCGCGATCGAGCGCGAGGGCCAAGCCGCACTCCCCGAGCAGCACCGAGGTCGCCTGATAGCCCGGGTCGCCCCGTTGTTCCATCCTGGCCACGTAACGCGCCCCGCTGGTCGTGGTGGTGTAGGTCTCCAACCGGTAGTAACCACGCTCTCGCACACGCGAACTCGGGCCGGTGCCGGATTTGGGCAGGATGCGCTCCACCAGCGGCAGGGGCAGCAGCCGGGAGTAACGGCTGCCCAGCTCGAACGACGCGTTACCGACACCCGCCATGAGGGCTGCTGCCACCGGAGCCAGCGGCGACGAGCCGACACTCATGTGTTCGCTGTATCGGAACCGCCGGCCATAGGACCAGTCGAGCAATCCGTTGCTGCGCCGCACAATTCGGGTGTTGATCGGGGCCATCAAGAAGCCGGCCGTCCAGACCCCTTCGAGCTCCGGCGCGATGTACCGACCACGCCGCCAGGGCAGGTCGGGCTGGCGCCCGAGCTCGGGTTCTGCACTGCGATCCGTGCTCAGCGTGTAGGGATCGGTGAGGCGGCGGCGTAGCTCCGGGTCGCCGGACGCCGCCCGCAGTACCCCCACCAGTGAGGCCACCGTCCCGCCCGACAACCCGCCGAACAACGAGCGCATCACGAAGTGGGTGTCGCCGAGTTCACCCGTGCCGTCGTCGCGGGCCGTGCGGTACAGGGCATAAACCGTCATGTCGGAGGGCACCGAGTCGAATCCGCAGCAGTGCACTATCCGGGCACCGGTGTCGGCGGCTTGTTTGTGGTAGAGGTCGATCGCCTCGCGGATAAAATTCGCCTCGCCAGTCAGGTCCGCGTAGTGAGTGCCTGCCGCAGCGCACGCGGCCACCAGCGGCATCCCGTACCGCGCATAGGGCCCGACCGTTGTGACGACGACGTGGGTGCGGGCGGCCATCTCGTGCAGCGTGGACGGCGACGACGCGTCGGCGGTCAGCACGGACCAGGACTGCGCGCCCGACCCGAGGCTGTCGCGCACCCCTTCCAACCGCTCCGCCGACCGGCCGGCCAAGGCAATTCGCGCGCCGGCGCCGGCGCGGGCGAGGTATTCAGCGGTGAGTTTTCCGACGAAACCGGTCGCCCCGTACAGCACGATGTCGAATTCACGCCCCGTTGCGGTCATCGTCGCGACGGTACCGGATCCTCAGCTGCGGCCCGACGGCCCGCGCACCGAGCGGTGCGCGTTGACGCAACGCGGTGAAAAGGAAATGCCGGGCACCCGCGCCCGGCATTTCCTACGGCAGAGCCGCCGTCGATCACTGTTGGTCAGCCGCGGCGGCCGCAGACCGGCCAGGCGCCGATGCCCTGCGAGTGCAACACGTTCTCGGCCACCCGAATCTGCTCCTCGCGGCTGGCGCCGGCGGGCGAACCCGAGCCGCCGTTCGCGTGCCAGGTGCTTGGGGTGAACTGCAGGCCGCCCGAGAACCCGTTACCGGTGCTGATCGACCAGTTGCCGCCCGACTCGCACTGCGCGATGGCGTCCCAGTTGACGCTGTACGCCCGGACCGGCGGCGGAGGCGGTACATCCGGCCCCGGGGGCGGGGGCGCCACGTTGGGGTCGAAACCCACCGGCGCGGGCGGCGGCGGGGCGTCGGGTGCCGGCGGCGGCGGCGGAACGTTCGGGTCGAAACCCACTGGCGCGGGCGGCGGCGGGGCGTCCGGTGCCGGCGGCGGAACGTTCGGGTCGAAGCCGACAGGCGCCGCGGGCGCGTCGGGGGCCGGAGCGTCGGGAGCCGGGGGCGGCGGGGGCACATCCGCGCTGGCGGTGGCGGACGGCACCGTCACCAGCGATCCGGTAAGGGCAGCGAGGACGAGCGTTCGGCGGACGTTGTTCAAGGTGTTCCTTTCGCGGTGCGCGCGCGCCAAAGCAAACCCACCGAGGGTGGGTTTAGGTATTGCGTGAACTGGAAATGGTGCTTTGGAACGTGCCGTCTCGGTTCGGCACGACAGCGGGGCGTGATCTGCCCGGCGGGCCACAAGCCGCCAGCTGCCGAGCGGCAATCGCCGCCCGCAGCCCCGCTCACACACGGGTCCGTGGATTAAATTTTCGGTTGGCCTTTTCGGGCTAAAACGCACCGTAGGTGACCCGCAGGCGTTCGTCATCTTCGACACGCGGCTATCTCGAGACGATAACGAGAAGATCACGGCGCGCAGTGCCAAATCTTTGTGCAGGTCACGCCTGGCTTTTCCGCGGATCATCGCAAGTCAAGATCCGCACGCAATGGTGACCCGAATCACGCATTTTTTGTGACGTGGGCCACCACTTTTGCGCGTTTAGAACCGCGTCTTGACGGCCCGCGCGACGCCACCGGAGCCTCCGTCACAGCAAGGGCCCAAACAGGGGATGCCATCCAGCTGGCCGCTGAAAGGATCTCTCTATCACTCCAAAACTGCCCTACCGCAGCCTGATTCACAACACTTGACGGTTCGCTTCCGAGATGCCTTGTGCCCAAATAGTTAACGCGTCGTACCCGGGTCTTGACAGATATTTCCACCGAGTTTCACAGCGTTTCAACGGCTTAACGCTTGCCGGTGCAGCGGGTCACACCTCGCGGCCGACACTACTGCTGCACTGCAGGGGCCCAGTCAGCACGCACCCAACCCCGGTTTGCGACCCGACAATTCCCTGACAACAGGTGCGGCGGGGTTTGTGGAAAATCTCGATCATCACTTCCCACGGTAAAGGCCCTGGTTCATTCGTCGGCGGCCCCGAATTTTCCTCCGCCCCAATGCCATACGTCGCGAGATTCGTATGCACAATTTCCGAGCCGGCCCACAGTGACCGATTAACGCGAATAATGAATGAAAAGAAACTGAATAGCCAATTACTTAGCCAGCTCCGCAATTACGTCACGGATCGCGAATAGCGCGCCGTGGGGAAAACTAATTCCCGCCGTGGTGGTCGAAGCGGCGGCCTCTCAGGCGCTGGAACGCACCAACGCGCGGAACTCGGCGTCGGTGTTGACGTTGGTCAACGGGCGCGAATCCGACAGCACGATCTGCTGCACGTCCGAAGCATCGATCAGGGCGCTCATCTTGCGCTCGCCCGCGGCCACCAGCGCATCGATCCGGTCGGCGAGATCGGTCCGGTACACCGCAGCCAGGTAGTGGCTGCGACCGTCCCACGGCAGCACCACTTCGGCGTCGGTCTTGCTCGCGAGCAGCATCAGCCGATCGATCAATTCGGCTGTGAGCAGCGGCATGTCGACGGCGCACACAAAGGCGTACGGTGCGCCGGCTTCCGCGGCCGCGCGCAATCCCCGCCCGGTGGCGGGTAGCGGTCCGAGCCCCTGGATCTCGTCACGGACCACGCGCGCGGTCAGCTGAGGTAACGGCTGACCGGGGGCGGCCACGACAAAGATCGGATTGCACCGCTGCGAGAGAACGCCGACGACGAACTCGACCATCGTCGCCGTTCCGTCCGGACCCGGCAGGGTGGCCTTGTCGCGACCCATGCGTCGCGATTCGCCCCCGGCGAGAACTACCCCGGCCAACGACATGGCATCGGTCACTACCTCTGCCCCCTAGTCGACGGTCCAGGTGTCGCGCCCGCGCAGCAGCGATTGGAGCGCGGCCGCGTCGAACGGGGTCGACGACCGGGCCGCGGCAACCTGGGAGCGGGCGGCGTCGTCGTAGGTGGGCCGGGTGATGTCCCGGAAGATGCCGAGCACGGTGTGGTCCAGGTTCTGCTCGGAGAGCCGCGACAGGGCGAACGCGTACGCCGAGTTATCCGCGTGCGCATCGTGCTTGACGATCTCTTCGACCGCCACGTCAGCGGTCTTGGCGACCTCGAGGCTGAAGCCGGACTTCACCACGCAGTATTCGCCGTTGGCGCCGAACACAATTGGCTCGCCGTGCCGGACGTTGATCACCCGATCCTCGGCGCCCTCTTTGCGTAACGCGTCGAACGAGCCGTCGTTGAAGATCGGGCAGTCCTGCAGGATCTCGACCACCGCGGCGCCACGGTGCTCGGCCGCGCCGCGCAACACCTCGGTCAGCCCGGCCCGGTCTGAGTCGAGTGCCCGGCCGACAAAGGTCGCCTCGGCGCCCAGCGCCAGCGACACCGGGTTGAACGGATGATCGAGCGATCCCATCGGCGTCGACTTGGTGATCTTGCCGACCTCGGAAGTCGGTGAGTACTGGCCCTTGGTCAACCCGTAGATCCGGTTGTTGAACAACAGGATGGTGATGTTGACGTTGCGGCGCAGCGCGTGGATCAGGTGGTTGCCGCCGATCGACAGGGCGTCGCCGTCGCCGGTGACCACCCAAACCGACAGGTCCTCGCGGGCCAGCGCCAAACCGGTGGCGATCGCAGGGGCACGGCCGTGGATCGAGTGAAAGCCGTAGGTCTCCAAGTAGTACGGGAACCGGCTGGAGCAGCCGATCCCGCTGACGAAGACGATGTTCTCGCGGCGCAGCCCCAGCTCCGGCAGGAAGTTGCGAATGGTGTTGAGGATGACGTAGTCACCACAGCCCGGGCACCAGCGCACCTCTTGGTCGCTGGTGAAGTCCTTGCTCTTCTGTGGCTGATCCTCAGGGGTCAAGGTGGGCACGCCGTCGTTCTTCTTCAACCTCGGCGTCAACCCGAGGTCCGTGCCCGCCAGGTCGCCAGCAATCCCACTCGTCATGCGTTAGCTCCCGCTCCAACAGTTGCTGCCGCCATTCTGGCGACCATCGTCTTGTCTTGCTCGATCTCGGCAAGCGTTCCCGCCAACGCCGCCCGGATTACCCGCCCGATTTCGTCGGCCAGGAACGCTATGCCCTGCACCTTGGAGACCGACTGCACGTCGACCAGGTACTTACTGCGCAGCAACATCGCGAGCTGTCCCAGGTTCATCTCCGGTGCCACCACCCTCGGGTACCGCCGCAGCACATCACCGAGGTTAGCCGGGAACGGGTTCAGGTAGCGCAGATGAGCGTGCGCGACCTTGATGCCCTTGCGCCGCGCGCGTCGGCAGGCCTCCCCGATCGGACCGTAAGAGCTGCCCCAGCCGATCAGCAGCAGCTCGGCGTCACCCGTCGGGTCGTCGACCTCCAGGTCCGGGACCTTGATTCCGTCGATCTTGGCCTGGCGCAACCGCACCATGAGGTCGTGGTTAACCGGCTCGTAGGAGATGTTGCCCGAGCCGTTGGCCGCTTCCAGGCCGCCGATGCGGTGTTCCAGACCCGGCGTGCCGGGCACCGCGAACTGGCGGGCCAGCGTCTCCGGGTCGCGCGCATAAGGCTGGAACGGTTCATCCGGCTTGGCGAATGCGTGCGTAATCGGCTGCAACGACGAGACATCCGGGATCTGCCACGGCTCCGAGCCGTTAGCGATCGCGCCATCGGATAGGACGATCACCGGGGTGTGGTAGGACACCGCGATGCGCGCCGCCTCGATGGCGGTCTGGAAGCAGTCGGACGGCGACTTGGGCGCCACCACCGCCACCGGCGACTCGCCGTTGCGGCCGAACAGCGCCTGTAGCAAGTCGGCCTGCTCGGTCTTGGTGGGCAGCCCGGTCGACGGGCCGCCGCGTTGCACGTCGATGACCAGCAGTGGCAGCTCGGTCATCACCGCCAGCCCCAGGGCCTCGGACTTCAGCGAGATTCCGGGCCCCGAGGTGCTGGTGACTCCCAGTGCACCGCCGTAGGAAGCGCCGATCGCGGCGCAGACGCCGCCGATCTCATCCTCGGCCTGGAAGGTGATGACGTTGAAGTTCTTGTGCCTGGACAGCTCGTGGAGGATGTCCGAGGCGGGCGTGATCGGGTAGCTGCCGAGGACGACGGGAATGTTGGCGAGTTGTCCGGCCGCGACGATCCCGTAGGCCAGCGCGGTGTTGCCGGAGATCTGGCGGTACTCACCCGGCGGCAAGGTCGCCCGCGATACCTCGTAGGTGGTGCCGAACGCCTCAGTGGTTTCGCCGTAGTTCCAGCCCGCCTTCAGGGCGAGCACATTGGCTTCGGCGACGTCAGGCTTGCGGACGAACTTCTCCCGGATGAAGTTCTCGCTGGTCTGGATCGGTCGCCCATACATCCACGACAGCAGACCGAGGGCGAACATATTCTTGGCCCGCTGGCCGTCTTTCTTGGACGCGCCGATCGCCTCGACGGCGCCCAACGTCAGAGTCGTCATCGCGACCGAGTGCACGACGTAGTCGGACAGCTCGCCGGTCTCGAGCGGGTTGGCTACATACCCGACCTTGGTGAGATTGCGCTTGGTGAATTCGTCGGAATTGGCGATCACCATTCCGCCGCGCGGCAGATCGCCAATGTTGGCTTTCAATGCGGCCGGATTCATGGCAACCAGTACGTCCGGCCGGTCACCGGCCGTGAGGATGTCGTAGTCGGCGATTTGAATCTGGAAGGACGAGACACCGGGCAAAGTCCCTGCAGGTGCCCGAATTTCGGCGGGGTAGTTAGGCTGGGTCGCCAAGTCGTTACCGAAGAGCGCTGCCTCCGAGGTGAACCGGTCGCCGGTTAGCTGCATACCGTCGCCGGAGTCGCCGGCGAACCGGATGACTACTTGTTCAAGGCGCTGACGGTCCGACGCGCTGTCGTTATGAGATTCAGATCCGGTTCCGCTACCGTTCGGATCCACGTCTCCGCCTCTCATTGGTTGACCGGATACCCACCCGTGCCAAAGCTTCAGGTTACGCGCCGTTTAGGTGCTCCCAGCCGCACGCGATTGCATGAGACTGGCAGTACCAATTATGGCACTGGTAGTCCGGCTGGAAGAACGTCCGAAGCTGCGCGTCCTTAGGGTTATCTTAGGCAAAATGCGTGTTCAGGACGTGCTACTGACGAGTACGACACAAAACTGTGGCGTTGCTCACGTGCGGTGGCAAATTCGCGAGCCTCCCGCAGCCGCTTGATCGTCGTCAGGCGCTACCCGATTGCCCGACTCCTCAACGCGACCACAGCCGCTTGATCGTCGTCAGGCGCTATCTGATTGCCCGACTCCTCAACGCGGCCACAGCCGCTTGATCGTCGTCAGGCGCTACCTGATTGCCCGACTCCTCAACGCGGCCACAGCCGCTTGATCGTCGTCAGGCGCTCTTGTCGCGCCGCTCGGAGCGGGAAGGCTTGCGCGGCACGATCGTCGGCAACACGTTGTCCTGCACCGTCTCCTTGGTGACGACCACCTTGGCGACGTCGTCGCGGCTGGGGATGTCGTACATCACCGGCAGCAGGACCTCTTCCATGATCGCGCGCAGACCCCGGGCACCGGTGCCGCGGTGGATCGCCTGGTCGGCGATCGCCTCCAGCGCGTCGTCGGTGAACTCCAGCTCCACGCCGTCCATCTCGAACAGCCGGGTGTACTGCTTGACCAGAGCGTTCTTCGGCTCGGACAAGATCTTGACCAACGACTCCATGTCCAGGTTGGTGACCGAGGCGACCACCGGCAACCGGCCGATGAACTCGGGGATCAGGCCGAACTTGATCAGGTCTTCGGGCATCACTTCGGCGAAGTGATCGGTGGTGTCGATCTCCGCCTTGGAGCGCACCTCGGCGCCGAAGCCCAGGCCCCGCTTGCCGACGCGCTCATAGATGATCTTCTCCAGCCCGGCGAACGCACCCGCGACGATGAACAATACGTTGGTGGTGTCGATCTGAATGAATTCCTGGTGGGGGTGCTTGCGGCCGCCTTGCGGAGGAACCGACGCCTGGGTGCCCTCCAGAATCTTCAGCAGGGCTTGCTGCACACCTTCGCCGGAGACGTCGCGAGTGATCGAGGGGTTCTCGCTCTTGCGGGCGATCTTGTCGACCTCGTCGATGTAGATGATGCCGGTCTCGGCGCGCTTGACGTCGTAGTCGGCGGCCTGGATCAGCTTGAGCAGAATGTTCTCGACGTCTTCACCGACGTAACCGGCCTCGGTCAGGGCGGTGGCGTCGGCGATGGCGAACGGGACGTTGAGCATCTTGGCCAGCGTCTGGGCCAAATACGTTTTGCCGCAGCCGGTCGGGCCGAGCATCAAAATGTTGGATTTGGTCAGCTCGACCGGTTCGCACCGAGAGTCCCGACCCTTTTCGCCGGCCTGAATTCGCTTGTAGTGGTTGTAGACGGCGACCGCCAGTGTCCGCTTGGCGGTGTCCTGCCCGATGACATAGCCCTCCAGGAACTCCCGGATTTCGGCCGGCTTGGGCAGTTCGTCGAGTTTGACGTCGTCGGCGTCGGCAAGCTCCTCTTCGATGATCTCGTTGCAGAGATCAATGCACTCATCGCAGATGTAAACACCCGGGCCCGCAATGAGTTTTTTTACCTGCTTTTGGCTCTTCCCGCAGAATGAGCACTTCAGCAGATCACCGCCGTCTCCGATGCGCGCCATGGTGCCTAAGTGCCTACTTCCTGTTCGCCGTACGCCTCAACGTGCCGCATGTATTCCCCCGACGCTACCCGCTAGATCGGGCCCGCCGCGACCATTAGCGCCGAATCGCGTCGGTGGTATTCATGCCTGTCCGAAAACATATAGCCCGACAACCGTCCGCACCGGCCGAGACGCGCTTTCCGTGTCTTTGGCGTGTCGCGGTCGTTACCCCACCGAGGCTGGTACGCCGTACGGACCGGTTGCCAGGCCACCACCCTACAGTGGCATGAGTGGGAATGGCTGCCGAATCTTTGTGGCCCACCGATTCCGTGCTGATCAGCGACGGCGGCTTGGCGACCGAGTTGGAGGCGCGCGGACACGACCTGTCCGACGCGCTGTGGTCGGCGAGGTTGCTGTCGGATGCCCCGCAAGAGATCGCCGCGGTGCACACCACCTACTTTCAGGCCGGCGCCAAGATCGCGACGACCGCCAGTTATCAAGCATCGTTCGACGGCTTTTCCGCGCGCGGCATCGGCCGCGATGAAGCGGTCAAATTACTGCGTCGCAGCGTCGACCTTGCGGCAACGGCCCGCGACGCAACCGGCGGCCTGCTGGTGGCCGCCTCGATCGGTCCGTACAGCGCGGCGTTGGCCGACGGCTCGGAATATCGCGGCCGCTACGGGGTTTCCGTCTCGCAACTGAGGCGCTGGCACCGACCGCGGCTCGAGGTATTGGCCGACGCGGGCGCGGATGTGCTGGCCCTGGAAACCATGCCCGACGTCGACGAAGCCGAGGCGCTGGTCGATCTGGTGCGTGCGTCAGGCAAGCCAGCCTGGTTGAGCTACACCATCGACGGGACCCGCACGCGCGCCGGACAACCACTGGCCGAGGCGTTCTCGGTGGCCGCCAGCGTGGACCAGATCGTCGCAGTCGGCGTCAACTGCTGCAGTCCCGACGACGTGCCGCCGGCAATCGAAATCGCCTGCGCCGTAGGCAAACCCGTGATCGTCTACCCGAACAGCGGCGAGCGCTGGAACGGACGCGCCTGGACCGGTGTGTCGCGGTTCTCCGCGGACCGTGCCCGTCAGTGGGTCGCGGCCGGGGCGGGCGTCGTCGGCGGATGCTGCCGGGTGACGCCCGCCGACATCGCGGCCGTGGCCGGTGCGCTGGACGTCGCAAAAAACACTGAGCGCGCACCCACTGCAACCACAGCTAGAAAATCGCAGTCAGTGCGCGCTCGGTGAAAGCGACCGTCCTTAATTGGTCTGCGCGGACAGCTTCCGGTACTCCAGCACCGTGTCGATGATCCCGTAGTCCTTGGCCTCTTCGGCGGTCAGGATCTTGTCCCGGTCGGTGTCCTTGCGGATCACCGACGGTTCCTTGTTGGTGTGCCGGGCCAGCGTCGTCTCCATCAGCGTGCGCATCCGCTCGATCTCGGCAGCCTGGATCTCCAGGTCGGAGAACTGGCCTTGGATCACGCCCTGCAGCGACGGCTGGTGGATCAGCACCCGGGCGTTGGGCAGCGCCATCCGCTTACCCGGTGTTCCGGCAGCCAGCAACACCGCCGCGGCCGAGGCCGCCTGTCCCAGGCACACCGTCTGGATGTCGGCGCGCACGTACTGCATGGTGTCGTAAATCGCCATCAGCGAGGTGAATCCGCCACCCGGCGAGTTGATGTACATGGTGATGTCGCGGTCGGGGTCCAGCGATTCCAGCACCAGCAACTGGGCCATGATGTCGTTCGCCGAGGCGTCGTCGACCTGCACGCCGAGGAAGATGATGCGTTCCTCGAACAGCTTGTTGTAGGGGTTCGACTCCTTGACACCGAAGCTGGAGTGCTCGATGAACGACGGCAGAATGTAGCGCGCCTGAGGCTGGATTTCAGGATGCTGGGGACTCATCGGGCTTCTCCATTGGTGATGTGGGCGGCGCGGGTGATGATGTGGTCGACGAAGCCGTATTCCAGGGCCTCCTGCGCGGTGAACCACCGGTCGCGGTCCGAGTCGGCCTCGATGCGTTCGATCGATTGGCCGGTGAACTCGGCGTTCAGCCGGAACATCTCCTTCTTGATGACGTGGAACTGCTCGGCCTGGATTGCGATGTCGGCCGCGCTACCGGTCACTCCACCGAGCGGCTGGTGCATCAGGATGCGGGCGTGCGGCAGCGCGAAGCGCTTGCCCTTGGTGCCGGCCGCCAACAGGAACTCCCCCATCGAGGCGGCCATGCCCATCGCATAGGTGGCGATGTCGCAGGGTGCCAGGACCATCGTGTCGTAAATGGCCATCCCGGCGCTGATCGAGCCACCCGGAGAGTTGATGTAGAGGTTGATGTCCTTGTCGCTGTCCTCGGCGGCGAGCAGCAGAATCTGCGCGCACAACCGGTTGGCGACCTCGTCGTTCACCTCCGAACCCAGGAAGATGATGCGCTCGGAGAGCAAGCGCTCATACACCGAGTCCGTGAGGTTGAGGCCCACCGAGTTCGAACGCATGTCAGTCACGACGGGATTACCTGCTTTCTTTCAGATCTGTACTCACCGACACTAACCAACCAAGTCCACCGTTTCGCGCCGCGGACCCCGCGTTCGCTCACAGCGTCAAGGCCGGCTCAGTTGTCGCTGGGCTCTTCGGTCGTGTCCTGGGCTTCGTCGGCCGTGTCGGCTTCGTCGGCCGCCTTCGTCCGGTCTGGGAAGAACTCGCTCGTGTCGACGACGTTGCCGTCCGTGTCGGTGACCGTCGCCGCCGAAACCACCGCGGCAATCGCCAAGCCGCGCCGCACGTCGGCGAACATGGCGGGCAGCTGGTTGTTCTCCTGAAGGTAGGCGAACAGCTGCTGCGGTTCGATGCCGTACTGCCGCGACGTCGCCACCAGCCGCTCGGTCAGGTCGTCCTGGCCGACCTGGATCTGCAGGTCGTCGGCCAGCGCGTCGAACAGCAGCTGCCGCCGGACGTCCTTCTCCACCGCGGTACGCGTCTCGGCCTCGAACTCCTCGCGTGTCTTGCCCTGCTGAGCGAGCACCTCGGTGAACTTGTCCTCGTCATGGCCGACGCTGTCGATCGCGCCGTGCAGCGCGCTGTCGAACTGGGCCTGCACGATCGCCTCCGGCAGCGGCACGTCGACCTGTTCGAGCAGCGCGTCCATCGTGGCTTGCTGAATCTTCTCCGCCTGCTGGGCGCGCTTGATCCGGGCCACCTGGTCGCGCAGATTGGTCCGCAGCTCGTCGATGGTGTCGAATTCGCTTGCTAGTTGCGCGAATTCGTCGTCGGGCTCCGGCAGCTCCCGTTGCTTAATCGTCTTGACGGTGACGGTGACCTGCGCATCCTGGCCCGCGTGTTCACCGGTCGCCAGCTTGGCGGTGAATTCCTTGGACTCGTCGACCGACATGCCGATGAGCGCGTCGTCGAGGCCGTCGATCAGACGGCCGGAGCCAACCTCGTGCGACAGTCCTTCCGCGGCGGCGCCCGGCACCTCTTCGCCGTTGACAGTCGCCGACAAGTCGATGGAGACGAAGTCACCGTCGGCGACCGGCCGGTCCACCCCGGTGAGCGTGCCGAACCGGGCGCGCAGCGACTGCAGTTCGGCTTCGACGTCCTCGTCGCTGACCTCGATCGGGTCCACCGAAACCTGCAACGAGCTCAGGTCCGGAAGGGTGAGCTCGGGGCGGACGTCGACCTCGGCCGTGAACGCAAGGTCCTCGCCGTACTCCTTTTTGGTCACCTCGATCTCGGGACGGCCGATCGGGTGCACTTCGGTCTCGCTGACAGCTTGCCCGTACCGGGCCGGCAGCGCCTCGTTGACGACCTGGTCCAGCATCTCCTCCCGGCCGAACCGGGCCTCGAGTAACTTCGTCGGCACCTTGCCGGGCCGGAATCCGGGCAGCCGGACCTGCTTGGCCAGCTCCTTGTAGGCGCGCTGGAAGTCGGGTTCGAGTTCGGTGAAAGGCACCTCCACGTTGATGCGCACCCGGGTGGGGCTCAACTGCTCGACGCTGCTCTTCACGGGTGTGCTCCTTGATGGTCGTTCTGTGGTGGCCTTGCGAGCCGGCTGGGTTGCGGCGCGGTGCTGGTCGGGGTGACAGGATTTGAACCTGCGGCCTTCCGCTCCCAAAGCGGATGCGCTACCAAGCTGCGCTACACCCCGCGCTGACCTCGCGATCCTACGGCCCCCCAGTAGCAGCAGGGCCACCGGCTTGGGAGCGAACTCAAGACCTCACAAAGCAGTCACGAATCTGCGTCGATTAGATTTGATGTTCGCAGCCAGATACAGTCTCGCTCGACTAATGCATGCGGGCGTAGCTCAATGGTAGAGCCCTAGTCTTCCAAACTAGCTACGCGGGTTCGATTCCCGTCGCCCGCTCGGGGTAGGTAGCTCCACAGAAAGGCGCCATGAGCGACCTTGCACCTGAAGCCGCCATCAAGGGCTCTTGCGCGCCGGACTTCATCGGAGTCCGCGACGCGTTCGAGCGCAACTTCGCACTGCAACTCGAACAGGGTGCCGCCGTTGCCGTGTGGGTCGACGGGGACCTGGTCGTCAACCTGTGGGGTGGCTGGGCAGACGGGGCCGCGACGCGGCCCTGGCAGCAAGACACTCTGACCACGGTGCTGTCCGGCACCAAGGGGCTCTCGGCCACCTGCATGCACCAGCTCGTCGACCGCGGCGAGGTGGACCTGCACGCACCGATCGCACGGTATTGGCCGGAATTCGGACAGGCGGGCAAGGAGCACATCACGCTGGCCATGGTGATGAGTCACCGGTCCGGCGTCATCGGGCCGCGCACCCCGATCACCTGGGTGCAGGTCTGCGACTGGGACTACGTCTGTGAACAGCTGGTCAGCGCCGAACCGTGGTGGCAGCCCGGCACCGCCCAGGGCTACCACATGACCACCTTCGGCTTCATCGTCGGCGAGGTGTTCCGCCGGGTGACCGGCCGCACGATCGGCCAGTACCTGCGCACCGAGATCGCCGAGCCGCTGGGCGCCGACGTCCACATCGGCCTGTTCCCCGCCGACCAGCTGCGCTGCGCCGAACGGGTGAACAAGCCGCACATGCGCGACCTGCTCACACACATCCCGGCCAGCCCGGCCAGCCTGGCCGATCACCCGAAGGCCGGCCTGGCGGTCGCGATGGGTTGGGCGCCGGACGACGAGGTCAGCTCCTATGACCTGGACCGCTGGCGCGCGCTGGAGTTCCCCGGCACCAACGGCCAGGTGTCGGCCTTGGGCCTGGCGACGTTCTACAACGCGCTCGCGCAGGAGAAACTGCTCAGCCGTCAACACATGGACGTGATCCGGGAGTGTCAGGGCGGCCTGGAGACCGACCTGGTGCTCGGACCTCGGGTCGCCGACCACGGTTGGGGGCTGGGCTACATGCTCAACCAGCGGTGCGTGAACGGGCCCAACCCGCGGATCTTCGGCCACGGCGGGCTCGGCGGCTCGTTTGGGTTCGTCGACCTCGAGCACCGCATCGGTTACGCCTACGTGGCCAACCGGTTCGACGCCACGAAGGCTAATGCCGACCCACGCAGCCTGGCATTGAGCAACGAGGTCTACGCCACCCTCGGGGTCGACGTCTCCCAGTTCTCGACATGAGGCGCGCCCTGCCGAACGAGGCCGGCAGGGCGCGATGGTTGTCAGGGACGTATCACGGGTGCCATCCGGGAGGCGGCGGCGGACCCCACGGGCGGTCCGGTGGGGGCGGCGGCCCGCCCCACCCAGGACCCCGGTCCCACGGGCGGTCCGGCGGCGGCGGTGGCCCGCCGCGCCAGTCATGGCAGTTGTTCCAGTCCCAGTTGTTGCCCCAGCCCGGGTCCCAGAACTCCCCCGGGCACCACTGCGGGAATGGCCCGGGCGCCGCGACCGCGTCGGCGGCGATGCCGACGCCAGCCAGACCCGCAACCGCGGCTCCGACGAAAATCGTTGCAGCTACACGCGAAATCATCTTCACACGCGCACTTCTACCCGCCCGCGGCCGACCGAAAACTATAGACGCCAGCGTTTCTTCCTGTCAGTTTCCTGCCAATCCGGCAGCCGGCGTGACGGTCACTTCTGGCAGGTCGAGCACCAGAACAGGTTGCGCCCCTCCAGCACCGCCGTGCGGATCGGCCCGCCGCAAACCCGGCATGGTTCGCCGGCACGCCGGTAGACGTAGGTGCGGGGCCGATCCGGCCGGTACGACGGCAAACCGTGATCGTGCTCGGGCCGCACCACGATGATCCGGCCGCGCCGCAGGCCGACCTTCATCAGCGCCACCAGATCGGTCCACGCCGCATCGAATTCCGCGGCACCGATCGACCGCCCGGGCCGGTACGGGTCGATGCGGTGCCGGAACAACAACTCACTGCGGTAGACGTTGCCTACCCCGGCGATGACGGTCTGATCCATCAATAGCGCGCCGATCGGTCTGCGCGACTTGGTGATTCGGGTCCACGCCCAGGACGGGTCGGCGTCGTTACGTAACGGGTCGGGGCCGAGCTTGGCCACGACGTCGCTGACCGCAGCCTCGTCGATCACCTCGCACACCGTCGGGCCGCGCAGGTCGGTGCCGTACTCGGCGCCGACCATTCGCATCCGTACCTGCCCGATCGCTTCCGGAAGGGTTGCGTCGTCGCCCCGCTCCCATTCGGTGAACGTGCCGTACAGACCCAGGTGGACGTGCACGATCGGGCCGTTGGCGTAGTGGTGAAACAGGTGTTTGCCCCACGCGCTGGACTTGCGCAGCACCTGCCCGTTCACCGCCGCGGCCGGCCCGGCGAACCGGCCCTGCGGGCTGGACACGGCGACCGCTGCGCCGCCGAATCGGCGTTGATGCAGCCGGGCCAGCCGGTGCAGGGTATGTCCCTCAGGCAACGCGGTGCTTAACCCTGCCCGCCTGGCACCGGAGGAGCCTGATGCGTGCGCTCGTACTCGTCGAGGATGTCGATACGCCGTTGATGGCGTTCGGCTTTCGACCACGGCGTGGCGAGGAAGGCGTCGACGAAGCTCAGCGCTTCGGCCACGGTGTGCATCCGGCCGCCTATTCCGATCAGTTGGGCATTGTTGTGCTCACGCGCCAGCGACGCCGTCTCGACGCTCCATGCCAGCGCGCAGCGCGCACCGGGCACCTTGTTGGCCGCGATTTGTTCGCCGTTGCCCGATCCGCCGAGAACGATGCCCAGGCTGCCGGGGTCGGCCACCGTCCGGGTGGCCGCCGCGATGCAAAACGCGGGGTAGTCGTCCTCGGCGTCGTAGGCAAAAGCGCCGCAATCGATCGGCTCGTGCCCGGATTTCCTCAGATGCTCGATGATCGCTTGCTTGAGCTCGAATCCGGCGTGGTCGGCACCCAGGTAGACACGCATGCCCGTCATTGTGCACGACATTGTGCACGACACTGTGCACGCCGGACACGACGCCGTGCACGCCGGGCAGCGGCAAGACCTAGTCGAACTCCGGCGCCTCGGTGCGGGTCCGCTTGAGCTCGAAGAAGTGCGGGTAAGAGGCGAAGATCACCGAGGCGTCCCACAACTTGCCGGCCTCTTCACCGCGCGGAATCTTCGACAGCACCGGCCCGAAGAATGCCACCCCGTTGACGTGAATGGTCGGGGTGCCGACATCGTCGCCGACCGCGTCCATCCCGGCGTGGTGGCTCTTACGCAACGCCTCGTCGTAGTCGGTGCTGGTGGCGGCCGTTGCCAGTTCGGCTGGCAGACCCGCGTCGGCCAACGACAGCTTGATCACCTCGTCGAGATCTTGGTTGCCCTCGTTGTGGATTCGGGTGCCCATCGCGGCGTACAAGGGAGCCAGCACTGAAGAGCCGTGGGCCTGCTCGGCGGCGATCGCCACCCGCACCGGGCCCCACGCACGCTTCATCATCTCCCGGTACTTGTCCGGCAGGTTCTCGCGATTCTCGTTGAGCACCGCCAGGCTCATGACGTGGAAATTGACCTCGATGTCGCGAACCTTCTCGACCTCGAGGATCCAGCGCGAGGTGATCCAACACCACGGGCACAGCGGATCGAACCAGAAATCGGCTTGGTCTTTCACAGGGGTCTTCTCGGACATCGGCCAGTCCTCTCCGCGGGGTCGGGTATTCGGAAACGGTCACAACACCGTTCAGCACAACCGTAGTCGCCGCGCGAGTGTTCCCGTTTCGCACCGCAAAACGGCAGCGCTACTAAGTTGGACGGGTGGCCCTTCCTAACCTGACTCGCGACCAAGCCATCGAGCGCGCGGCCCTCGTCACCGTTGACAGCTACCAGATCACCCTGGATCTGACCGACGGTAACGGCGGCCCCGGCGAACGCACCTTCCGCTCCACCACCACCGTGGTGTTCGACGCATTGGCCGGCGCCGACACGGTCATCGACTTGTCCGCCGAGACCGTTCGCAGCGCCACCCTCAACGGGCGGGAGGTGGATATCTCCGGATACGACGAATCGACCGGCATTTTGCTGCGTGGCCTGGCCGACCGCAACGTTGTCGTCGTCGACGCCGATTGCCGCTACTCCAACACCGGCGAAGGCCTGCACCGCTTCGTCGATCCGGTGGATAACGAGATCTACCTGTACTCCCAGTTCGAAACCGCCGACGCCAAAAGGATGTTCGCCTGCTTCGACCAACCCGATCTCAAAGCGACCTTCGAGGTGCGGGTGACCGCGCCGGCGCATTGGAAGGTGATCTCGAACGGCGCCACATCGTCGGTGGAGGAGTCGGGCGCCAATCGTGTGCACCTCTTCGCGGTCACCCCGCGGATGAGCACCTACCTGGTTGCGCTGATCGCGGGTCCGTATGCGGAGTGGAAGGACTCCTATCGCGACGAGCATGGCGAGATCCCGCTGGGCATCTATTGCCGAACCTCGCTCGCCGAGCACATGGACCCCGAGCGGTTGTTCACCGAGACGAAGCAAGGATTTACCTTCTACCACAACAACTTTGGTGTTCCGTACGCGTTTGGCAAATACGACCAGTTGTTCGTTCCCGAATTCAACGCCGGCGCAATGGAGAACGCCGGGGCGGTGACTTTCCTCGAGGACTACGTCTTCCGCAGCAAGGTCACCCGGGCCTCCTACGAGCGCCGCGCCGAAACGGTGCTGCACGAGATGGCGCACATGTGGTTCGGCGACCTGGTGACCATGACATGGTGGGATGACTTGTGGCTCAACGAATCCTTCGCCACCTTCGCCTCGGTGCTCTGCCAGGCTGAGGCGACCGAATACACCTCGGCCTGGACGACTTTCGCGACCGTCGAGAAGTCGTGGGCATACCGCCAGGACCAGTTGCCGTCGACGCACCCGATCGCCGCGGACATCCCCGACCTGCACGCGGTCGAGGTCAACTTCGACGGCATCACCTACGCCAAGGGCGCTTCGGTGCTCAAGCAGCTGGTCGCCTACGTCGGTCTGGAGCACTTCTTGGCCGGCCTGCGCGACTACTTCCGGGCCCACGCGTTCGGCAACGCCACATTCAGCGATCTGCTGACCGCGCTGGAGCGGGCGTCGGGTCGTGATTTGTCGAATTGGGGTCAGCAGTGGCTGAAGACCACGGGCCTGAACACGCTGCGTCCCGAATTCGAAGTGGATGCCGACGGCAAGTTCACTCGGTTTGCGGTGGCGCAGAGCGGCGCGGCGCCCGGGGCGGGTGAAACCCGGGTGCACCGGCTGGCGGTCGGCATCTACGACGACGACGCGGGCAAGTTAGTGCGGGTGCACCGCGAGGAGCTCGATGTTGACGGCGCCCAGACGGAAGTGCCTGCCCTGGTGGGTGTGTCGTCCGGGAAGCTGATCCTGGTCAACGACGACGACCTGACGTACTGCTCGCTGCGCCTGGACCCGCAATCGTTGCGCACGGCGCTGGAGCGCATCGCCGACATCGCCGATTCGCTGCCCCGCTCGTTGGTCTGGTCGGCGGCGTGGGAGATGACTCGCGAGGCCGAGCTGCGGGCCCGCGACTTCGTCGCGCTGGTCTCCAAGGGTGTGCAGGCCGAGACCGAAGTCGGGGTGGCCCAGCGGCTGTTGCTGCAGGCGCAGACGGCGCTGAGTTCCTACGCCGAGCCGGGCTGGGCCCGCGAACATGGCTGGCCGCGCTTCGCCGACCGGGTGTTGGAACTGGCCCGGGAGGCACCACCCGGATCCGATCACCAGCTCGCCTTCGTCAACACGCTGTGCTCGTCGGTGTTGTCCACCCGGCATATCGCCACGCTGGCGGACCTGCTGGACCGGGCCCCGGCCGAGTCGGGCCTGGCCGGCCTGGAGATCGACACCGACCTGCGGTGGCGCATCGTCACCGCCCTGGCCGCGGCCGGCGACGTCGACGCCGACGGACTCGAAACGCGATTCATCGATGCCGAGGTGCAGCGCGACCCGACGGCGACCGGCAAGCGGCATGGCGCCCAGGCCGCCGCGGCGCGCCCGCAACTCGAGGTCAAGGAGCAGGCGTTCACCACGGTGGTCGAGGACGACACGTTGGCTAACGCGACGACCCGTGCGATCGTTGCGGGCTTCGGGGCGCCCGGCCAGTCGGAGTTGCTCAAACCGTTCACCGCCCGCTATTTCCAGGCGATTCCGGGAGTGTGGGCGCGTCGCTCCAGCGAGGTCGCGCAGACGGTGGTGATCGGGCTCTACCCCTCGTGGGACATCAGTGAGGACGCGATCGCCGCCGCCGACGAGTTCCTGGCCGCGCCGGAATCGGAGGTGCCCCCGGCGCTGCGTCGCCTTGTGTTGGAGGGGCAGGCCGGGGTGAAGCGGGCGCTGCGGGCCCGCGCCTTCGATACGGGTCCGGCCGCCGGTTAGGCCGGGGAGATTCCCGCGCTGAGCACGCGGATCGCGCTGATCAGACCCTCGACCAAGTGGCCCTGCTCGAACGCCGACGACGCTGCGGCAACACCGAGCGGCGCGGCCGACTCGGCGCCCCGCCCGCGGACATCCGCGCCGTAGACCACCTCGATGACGGATTGGTTCGGGGACACCGCCAATAGCACCGCGTTGTTCGGCGTGGGCACCTGGGCCAGGATCTCGCGAGCCCGGGCCGCCGTGTCGCTGCCGAGGTCACCGAGGTAGATGGCGAACCGCGTCATCGACTGGCGGGAGCCGTATTTCAGGGCGTCGTCGATGGCGACGAGGTCCTTGATCGGGAACGGGTAGTGCGATGACAGCTCGCCGGGCTCGGTGACGCCGGACACTCGCCCGCTGGTCGTGATCACAAAACCCTTGGGCAGCCCGGCGGGCTCTCTAGTCGCTACCTCACCATGTGCCACTGGCGCCACCTCCGACTGAGAACTCCGATGCATGATGTCCGTGTGCCCCGCCGACGGCCTCGTCGGTGGCCGCCCACAGGATCGGCGGATGCGTCCACGGCTCGGACATCTTGTAGGTCGCCGGGTGCGGCCCCTTGCGCGACCAGATCAGCGCCACCAGCACGATCACCAGCAACGCCGGGATTCCGACCACTAACAGGTGAATCTCCATAGCGCTCACGACGGAAACCGTATCCCACCGAGTATCAGCAGGGCGCGCGTGGACACCCCTTTGGTGATCAGGCCGCGCCCTCGCCCAGATACCGGGCCCAGGCGGGGTCCATCTCCTTGACCGTCGACAACAGCCGCCAGTGCTGCCCGGTCGGCGGCAACGGCGCCCGGCGGAGCGCCCAGCCGAGCTCGGTCAGTAGCTTGTCGCCCTTGCGATGGTTGCACGTCGAACAGCAGGCGACGCAGTTCTCCCATGAGTGCTCGCCACCGCGGCTGCGGGGCACCACATGGTCGACAGTGTCCGCCTTGGCGCCGCAATACGCGCAACAGAAACGGTCGCGGTGCATCAACGCGGCACGGGTCATCGGAACCCGCGCCCGGTAGGGCACCCGGACGTAGGACCGTAGCTGGATCACCGACGGCACCACGATCGACTGGGTCGCCGAGTGGATGACGGGCCCGGCCGGATCGTGGTGGACCACATCGGCCTTGCCGCAGATGACCATCACGATCGCCCGCCGCATCGGCAGCGCGGTCAACGGCTCGTAGGTGGAATTCAGCAGCAGGACGCGGCGTCGACTCCAGATGGAGGCGCTGTCGTGGGGGCCGGGCGGATGGGTCTCGGCGCCCGGGGCAGGGCGGTAGGAAAGGCCCTGGGCGGGGTGGTGGGAAAGGCCTGTGGGGTGGTGGGAAAGGCCTGTGGGGTGGTGGGAAAGGCCTGCGGGGCGGTGGGAAAAGTCCTGGTGGGAAACTTTGTGCAACGACGACGCGGGTATGGGTCCGGTTAGCCCTGCCGTGCCAGCCGAACTGCGGTGGCTGCGGCGTTTCTTGCCCTGCGCCATGAATCCTCCGCCGATAGTCCACCATGATTCGTCGTCAATCGCACGCCTAATTGCAGGTGCACGCCGTGTCGAACCAGTGAACAGCAGGCGTGCCGCGGGCCGATTTGACGTTGCGCAGGCGCCAATGCACCACAATGGAGGGCGATGGATCAGGTACAACAGTCCTTTTACGACGCCGTCGGTGGCGCGGAAACCTTCAGGACAATCGTGGCGCGGTTCTACGCGCAGGTCCCCGAGGATGAGATCTTGCGGGAGGTGTATCCCCTCGATGACTTGGCCGGCGCCGAGGAGCGGTTGCGGATGTTCCTCGAGCAATACTGGGGCGGCCCGCGGACCTACTCCGACCAGCGCGGACATCCGCGGTTGCGGATGCGTCACGTGCCGTTTCGGATCACTCCCATCGAACGCGACGCATGGCTGCGCTGTATGCACACGGCTGTCGCATCGATCGACGCTCAGACTCTCGACGACGAGCACCGCCGCGAGTTGCTCAACTATCTGGACATGGCCGCACACTCCCTCGTCAATTCGTCCTTCTGACAGCCGAGCAAACCGAACGGAGCAGCATGAGCCCCGCAGCATGGTGGTCGAACGCGGTCTTCTACCAGATCTATCCGCGATCGTTCGCCGACAGCAACGGTGACGGTGTCGGCGACATCGACGGCATCGTCGCCCACCTGGATCACCTGGTGCGGCTGGGTATCGACGCGATCTGGCTCAGCCCCGTCACCGTGTCGCCGATGGCCGACCATGGCTACGACGTCGCCGATCCCCGCGACATCGACCCGCTGTTCGGCGGCATGCCCGCGATCGAACGGCTGATCGCGGCGGCGCACCAGCGGGGCATCAAGATCACGATGGACGTGGTGCCTAATCACACCAGCTCGGCCCACCCGTGGTTTCAGGCTGCGCTGGCTGCCGGGCCGGGCACCGACGCGCGGGGCCGGTACTTCTTTCGGGACGGCCGGGGCGCCGACGGCGAGTTGCCGCCCAACAACTGGACCTCGGTCTTCGGTGGGTCCGCCTGGACGCGGGTAGTGGAACCCGACGGCAATCCCGGCCAGTACTACCTGCACCTGTTCGACACCGAGCAGCCCGACCTGAACTGGGAGCATCCGGACGTCTTCGACGATTTCGAGAAGACGCTGCGGTTCTGGCTGGAGCGCGGCGTGGACGGCTTCCGCATCGACGTGGCCCACGGCATGGCCAAGCCCGCCGACCTGCCCGACGCGAAAGACGACGTCAAGGTGCTCAGTCACAGCGACGACGACCCGCGGTTCAACAACGCGAGCGTGCACGACATTCACCGCGGCATCCGCAAGATCGTCGATGACTACCCCGACGCGGTGACAATCGGCGAGGTCTGGGTGCTGGACAACCTGCTGTGGGCCGAGTATTTGCGACCCGACGAACTGCATCTGGGATTCAACTTCCGGCTGACCAAGATCGACTTCGACGCCGCCCAAATCCACGACGCGATCGAGAATTCGCTCGCGGCCACGGCGGTCTACAAATCAGTCCCGACGTGGACGTTGTCTAACCACGACGTGGGTCGCGAGGTCACCCGCTACGGGGGCGGCGAGCCCGGGTTGCGCCGGGCGCGTGCGATGGCGATGGTGATGCTCGCCCTGCCGGGTGCGGTGTTCATCTACAACGGCGAGGAGCTGGGGCTGCCCGACGTGCTCGACCTGCCCGACGAGGTGTTGCAGGACCCGACGTGGGAACGCTCGGGTCACGTCGAGCGGGGCCGCGACAAGTGCCGGGTGCCGCTGCCCTGGTCCGGTACAGCGCCCCCGTTCGGGTTCTCCCGCTCCCCCGATACGTGGCTGCCGATGCCTGCAGACTGGGCGTCGCTGACGGTAGAAAAGCAGGATGCCGATCCCGGTTCGACGTTGGCATTCTTCCGCGTTGCGCTTGGATTACGCAGGCAGCGAAGCGAATTCGACGGTGACGAACTGCAGTGGTTGAGTGCATCGGCTGACGGGCTGGCATTTCGGCGCACCGCGGGCGGGCTGATCTGCGCGCTGAACACCGGCGCTCGTCCGATGCCGCTGCCGTCCGGCGAGGTGATTCTATCCAGCGCGCCGCTGGTCGACGGTCGGTTGCCGACCGATACGGCGGCCTGGTTGGTCTAGCCGCATGCCATTGACGCAAGCGGCGAACCGTCCGTTCCTCTATATCTAGTACATGCCGACGTACGAGTGGACAGTGATTGGCGCCGGACCCGCGGGCATTGCCGCGGTCGGCAGATTGCTCGATCACGGCGTCGCTGCGCAGAAGATCGCCTGGATCGATCCCGCTTTCGCCGCCGGCGACCTCGGTCAGAAGTGGCGGCCGGTGTCCAGCAACACCATCGCCTC
Organism: Mycobacterium simiae; assembly: GCF_010727605.1. Taxonomy (NCBI): domain Bacteria; kingdom Bacillati; phylum Actinomycetota; class Actinomycetes; order Mycobacteriales; family Mycobacteriaceae; genus Mycobacterium; species Mycobacterium simiae. Next base: position 4,411,075 of record NZ_AP022568.1, on the reverse strand, counting down.
GACGTTCCTCGACTTTTTGGACGGCTCTGCGGCATTCCGGTTCTCGGCGGCGCCGCCCACCCCGCTGCGTGCCGTCGATCCGCAGGAAACATGTGCGTTGGCTCTGGTTGCGGATCCGTTGGTGTGGGTGACCGAACAGTTGCGAGAACAGGTGTGCGCTGTGCAAGCGACCGCGGCGGCGCTGTGGCTGCGGCAGCGGCAATGGTGGATCGAAACCGACGGCGAAGACGTCACATCGGCGAATGTCGTTCTCGCCGTTGGCGCTGTCCCCAAAACACTTTCCTATCCTCACTTGTTGGAGATTCCCGTCGAGGTCGCGCTGGATCCCGAGAAGCTGGCCGCCGAATCGCTCGAGGGCGCCACGGTCGCCGTCTTCGGTTCGTCGCACTCGTCGATGATCGCCTTGCCGCATCTGCTGCGTCATCCCGTCGAGAAAGTGATCAACTTCTACCGCAGCCCACTCAAATACGCGGTGTACCTGGATGATTGGATTTTGTTCGACGACACCGGCCTCAAGGGTCGGGCGGCGCAATGGGCCCGGGAGAATATCGACGGCGAGTATCCGGACCGGCTCGAGCGTTATTGGGTGTCCAGCCCGGAGTTTCAGGAGAAACTCGCAAGCTGCGACCGCGTCGTGTACACCGTCGGATTCGAGCGCAGGAAGTTACCGGAGACCCCGCAATGGGGCCCGCTGGAGTACAACCAACAGAACGGCATCATCGCGCCCGGCCTGTTCGGGCTGGGGATCGCGTTCCCCGAGTACGCGAAGGATCCCTATGGGTTCGGTCAGTACCGGGTGGGGCTGAAAAAGTTCATGGATTACCTGGACTCCGTTCTGCCGCTGTGGCTGCGCTACGGGACCTGACGCCCGTCTCAGCGCAGCACTAGCGCGGCGTCGCCACGCCGGCGGTACACGCTGCCGAATTTGGCGTCCAGACGCAACCAGGACGGCATTATTCTCACCCTGATCATTTCGCCGGTATCGACCGCTTTCGGCGACTGCGGCAGAAATCCCATGGCGGTCAAGGCAAACACACAGCGCATCGGCAGACCCACGCTCTTGTCGGCCGAGCTGACCCGGATGACCTCCTGATCGAGCAGCGACGCCGGCGGCCCGTGGGCGCTGCCGTGTTCCTTGGCCAGTCGCGCGCCGCGCTGCGCCAGATCCAGCATCACCTGGGCCGGTACGTCGTCGAGATGGGTGAAGCCCGATTCCGGGGGTAGCACACCGCGCCACGACGAGTCCATCGCGAAACCCGGGTCGACATAGCCGGTCTCGTCCATCGCGGCCAATCCGCGGCCCAGATCCGCTGCGGCGACCGTCATGTCGGCCGGCCGCACCGTGCCCACCACCGCCCGGCTGGCGAGCACGTCGAAACCTGTTGCCAGCCAAGCGCTGAGCAGTCCCGAAGCCCGGGCATGCAACCGAATTACCGCAGCATCATCGAGGCGCAGCGCATGATCGACGAAAGTCGACAGATCGGCCCGCTGGACCTCCGGCGATGCCGGGCCCAACCACAATCCGCGATCCGTCAGCGCAGCCACCGTTGCAGATACTCCCGATGCGCTGGCGTCAGCCGCACCAGCCGCTGCTCTTCGATGTGCACGGCGGCCAGCTGCGACTCGGCGACGACGGCGGGCTTGGAATCCGCGGCGACCAGCACCGAACGCACTTCGTAGCCCAGGGTGAAGTCCACCGCGCGCAGCCGTTTGGTCCACATCGTCACTTGCAGCGGCGAATCGGCCAGCCGCAGCTGGTCCTTGTAGGTGACGCGGACGTCGGCGATCAGCAGGCCGATGGTGGCGATGTCGGCGCCGAACGGTTCCCTGAGGAAGGGCACTCGGGCTTCTTCGAGAATCGTGACCATGGTGGCGTGGTTGATGTGCTGGTACATGTCGATGTCCGACCACCGCACCGGCACCGGCGCGACAAATCCGACGGTCATCCCGACGTCCCCCGTCCGCTGGTGCGGGTCATGCGGCGGATCTGGCGTGCGGCCACCGACAGCGTGGCAAGATCCGTGGCGCCGCTCTCATAGATCTCGGTGAGCGTGCGGCGCGCCCGCTCCACGCGGGAGGCGCTGATGTGTTCCCACTCGGCTATCTTCTCTTCCCCACTTTCGTCTGGCTCCCCCACCGCCAACACGTCCAGGCACAGCGACCGCAGCGAGGCGTAGATGTCGTCACGAATGGCCAAGCGCGCCAACGAATGCCAGCGGTCGTACCGAGGCAGCGCGGACACCGCGGTCAGCAGGCCGTCGGTGCCCAGCCGGTCCATCAGCGCGAAATAGGTGTCGGCGACCTCGGCGGCGTCGGTGTCGGTGATGTCCGCGATGTCGATGATGTCAAGCAGGCTGAACCGGTACAGGCCGGCCGCGATCAGGTACGCCAGGTCCTCGGGCGCGCCCTGCGCGGAGAATTCCGCAGCCTCCTGTTCGACGATGGCCTTGTCGTCACCGCGCAGCCACTCCGACATCCGCGGTGTCAGTGCCTTGACCTTGGCGGCAAAGCGGTTGATCTCGGCGCCGACGGCCAACGGTTGCGGCCGGTAGTTGAGCAGCCACCGGCCGGCGCGGTCGATCAACCGCCTGGTGTCTAGCGTCATCCGGTCCGACAATGCGACTGGAATGTCGGCCGACCGGATGCCGCGCCAGATGTGGTCGATTTCGAAGATGGCATCGGTGGCCACCCAGGTGCGCACTGCGTCGATCGGCCCGACGCCGACGTCCTGGCTGAGGCGGAAGGCGTAACTGATGCCGGCGGCGTCGACCAGCTCGTTGATCAACATTGTCGTGACGATTTCGCGGCGCAGCTGGTGGGTGCGGATTTCCGGGCCGAACCGATCGCGCAACGGTGTCGGGAAGTACCGGGGCAACCGCGACGCGAACACGTCCTGCTCCGGCAGTTCGGTGGTCAGCATCTCCTCTTTGAGCGCCAGCTTGACGTGCGCCATCAACGTGCACAGCTCGGGCGAGGTCAACCCGATACCTGCCTCGCTGCGCCGCGCGATCTCCTTCTCCGATGGCAGCGCCTCCAGCTCACGATCGACGCCGCGTTCCTCCAGGTGTTTGATCTGCGAGGCGTGCACCGGCAGCAGGCTGGCGGCGTTCGCCCGGCTGGTGCCGATCAGGTCGTTCTGGTCCTCGTTGTCGGTGAGTACCAGTGCGGCGACCTCGTCGGTCATCGACTCCAGCAGTTGGCTGCGCTCCTCGACCTTGACCTTGCCCGCGGTCACCAGCGAGTCGATCAGGATCTTGATGTTGACCTCGTGATCGGAGCAGTCCACGCCGGCCGAGTTGTCCATCGCGTCGGTGTTGATCCGGCCGCCGGACAGGTCGAACTCGACCCGACCCAGCGCCGTCACCCCGAGGTTGCCGCCCTCGCCAACGACCTTGGCGCGCAACTGGTTTCCGTTGACGCGCACCGGATCGTTGGCGCGGTCGCCCACATCGGCATCGGATTCGGTCTCGGCTTTGATGTAGGTGCCGATACCGCCGTTGAACAACAGGTCGACCGGGGCCAGCAGGATGGCCTTGATCAGGTTCGGTGGGGACATCTCGGTGACCCCGTCCGCACCCGCATCGTCGATGCCGAGGGCAGCACGCACTTGCGGGCTGACCGGGATGGCCTTTTGGTCGCGGCTGTAGACACCGCCACCGGCGCTGATCAGCGACTTGTCGTAGTCCTCCCAGCTGGATCGCGGCAGGTCGAACATCCGCCGCCGTTCGCTCCAGGACGACGCGGCGTCGGGGTCTGGGTCCAAGAAGATGTGCCGATGGTCGAACGCCGCGATCAGCCTGATGTGCTTGCTCAGCAGCATGCCGTTGCCGAACACGTCGCCGCTCATGTCGCCGATGCCCACGACCGTGAAATCCTCGGTCTGGGTGTCGACGCCCATTTCCCGGAAGTGCCGCTTGACTGCCTCCCAGGCGCCCCGCGCGGTGATGCCCATCGCCTTGTGGTCATAGCCGACTGAGCCGCCGGACGCGAACGCGTCACCCAGCCAGAATCCGTAGGACTTGGCGACGTCGTTGGCGATATCGGAGAAGGTGGCCGTGCCCTTGTCCGCGGCCACCACGAGGTAGGCGTCGTCACCGTCGCGGCGGACTACTTGCGCTGGCGGGCTGACCTTTCCGGTGGCGTGGTCGACGTTGTCGGTGACGTCGAGCAGACCCGAGATGAAGAGCTGGTAGCAGGCGACGCCTTCGGCCCGGGTGCCATCGCGGTCGGCCGCGGGGTCCCCGGTGGCCAGCGGTGGCCGCTTGAGGACGAAGCCGCCCTTGGCACCGACCGGAACGATGACAGCGTTCTTCACCGCCTGCGCCTTGACCAGGCCGAGGATTTCGGTGCGGAAATCGTCGCGGCGGTCCGACCAGCGCAGCCCGCCGCGGGCTACCGGGCCGAACCTCAGGTGCACGCCCTCGACGCGCGGCGAGTACACGAAGATTTCGTACTTGGGCCGCGGCAGGGGCAGCTCGTCGATCAGTTGGGCGTCCAGCTTGATCGCCAACACATTGCGGGCTCGGGCCGAACCTTCGCGTGTGACAAAGTAATTGGTCCGCAACGTGGCCTGTACGAGCGAGGCGAAAGCGCGCAGGATGCGGTCGGTATCCAGACTCACCAGCGCGTCGATGTCCGCGGCGACCGCCGCAGCAGCGGCTTGCGCGTCGCGACCGGTTGGCGAGTCCGAGGTGCTGGGATCGAAGAGCGCTTCGAACAACAGCACCAGCGATCGCGCGGTCGAGGGATGCTCGTTGAGCACCGATTCGATATAGGACTGGCTGTAGGGAAAGTTGGCCTGGCGCAAGTACTTTGCGTAGGCACGCAACAGCACGACCTGCTGCCAGGTCAGCCCGGCCCGCATCACCAGCTCGTTGAACCGGTCGATCTCGACCCGGCCGTGCCAGATCGCGGTGACCGCGTCGGCGAACCGTTCCGCCATCGCGGCACGCTCGGCCGCCGTCTCGGCCAGGCGGACGGACGGGTGAGGCGAGATGCGGAACTGATAGATCCATACCGGCAGCCCGTCCGGTCGGGCGACCGTGAACGGGCGCTCCTCGAGGACGACGACGCCCATGCTCTGCAGCATCGGCAGCAGTTGACTCAGCGAGGCGCTGTGCCCGCCCAGAAACCAGTTCAGTTGGGCCAAACCGTCGCCGTCATCGGAAAACACCAGCTTGACCGAATCATCGTTCAGCTCTTTGATGATGGCGATCTGGTCGATCGCATCCTCGGGGGCGATCGCCGATTTGTATGCCTCTGAGAACGCGGCCGCGTAGTGCTCGGCGTCGGCGTGGGTGACCGTGCCGGTTGGCGCCGCCGCGACGAGCCGGTCCGACCAAGTGCGCGCAGCCTCGGCGACCAGGGCCTGAATGCGGGTCCGGTTGGATTCCGAAACGTCGACCGGGCCCGCATCTTCGGGCAGCCGGACCATGAAATGCATGAGCGCCCAAGGGGATTCACTGACCCGCGCGGTGAATTCTAGCCGGGTGCCGCCGAATTCGCGGACCAGAATGTCCTCGATCTGCAGCCGCACGGCGGTGGTGTAGCGGTCGCGGGGCACGTACACCAGGCAGGAGACGAAGTAGCGCAGTCGGTCGGCACGCACGAACAGCAGTGCTCGCCGTTGTGATCCCATGTCCACCACGGCTTTGGCCATCGTGAAAAGCCGTTCACCGCTGAGGGTGAACAACTCCGAGCGCGGCACGGTCTGGATGACGTCGAGCAGCAGCTGGGCAGGGTGCGCGGGATCGTCGGCGGCCATCGCCAGCGCCTCGCGGACCCGGCGCGAGATCGCCGGGATCTCCAACACGTCGGCGTTCATCGCCGCGACGGTGAACAACCCGACGAACCGGTGCTCGACGACTTCACCGTCGACGTATTCGCGCACCCCGATCGCGTAGGGATATGCGCCGTAGCGCAGATAGCTGCCGACCGTGGCCTGCGCCAGTACCAGCAACTTGTCGTCATCGGTGAGCCGTGGGCGTTTCCCGGCGCGACCGCGCAGCACTCCCAGACCGCTTGTGCCGTCGCCCGATACCAGCCCGTCGTGCACCAGGCAGCGCTGGTACCCCAGTAGCAGGAAATTCCCGTTGCCCAACCAGCGCAGCAGCGCTGAGACGTCCTGGCGGTCGGGGGCGGTGAAACGTCCGCCGATGTTGGATTCCACGTCAGCGGCCAGGTTGCTCAGGCCGGCGATCATTGCCGCCGAGTCCGCGGCCACCTGCTGCACGTCGCTGAGGACCTTGGGCAGTAGCCGCTCGACCTCGGCGAGCGCCTTGGTGTCGACGGAGGGGACGAACTGGATGTGAATCCAGGCCTCGCCGACGTATTGCGGTGTGCCGGGGGCTTTCGGCTCGATGCTGATCAGGTCGCCCGCGGGGTCGCGCTGCACATCGAACACCGGGGTCATCAGCGCCAAGTACGGGACGCCCAACCGATGCAGCAACACCGTGATGGAGTCCATCAGCATGCCGCCGTGGTCGGTGACGACCTGTAAGGCGGGGCCGAAGCCCGCGGGGTCGTCGGCCGGGTAGACGGCGACGCCGCTGGCACCGGGCGGGCGGTGCTGACCGAGCTGGTAGTGCGCGCCCAGCAACGCCGGGGTCACCACTGCCTCGGCGACGGTCGGGTCGGCCGGTCCGCTCTCGGTGCCGCCGGTTTCGGAATCGTGCGGACCGCGATAGGTCTCGATGTAAGCCTTCGCGATCCATTCGGGGATCTCCGCCATCGTGGTGAAGGAGGTCCACGGCGTCGTCTGCTGCTTCGGTCCGGAACCGATCGTCATGCCGCTAGCTCCCAACTCAGGACGGATGGCACCTCGCTCAGTCGCTCCAGCCTCAGGCGGCCGAATGAGGCGCGTCGTCGCGGGGCAGCTGGCAAGGGTGAGACTAGTCCCGAGTCAGCTTGCGGTGGGTCACCCGGTGCGGCCTGGCGGCCTCGGCTCCGAGACGTTCGACCTTGTTTTCCTCGTAGGCACCGAAGTTGCCTTCGAACCAGAACCACTTGGCTTCGTTGTCGTCGTCGCCTTCCCACGCCAGGATGTGTGTGCAGGTGCGGTCGAGAAACCATCGGTCGTGCGAAATCACCACCGCGCAGCCGGGGAATTGCTCGAGGGCATTCTCCAGCGAACCGAGTGTTTCGACATCGAGGTCGTTGGTCGGCTCATCCAGCAGGATGAGGTTGCCACCCTGCTTGAGGGTGAGCGCCAGATTGAGCCGGTTGCGCTCCCCGCCGGAGAGCACGCCGGCCGGCTTCTGCTGGTCGGGACCCTTGAATCCGAACGCCGACACATAGGCCCGCGACGGCACCTCGCTCTGGCCGACGACGATGTGGTCCAGCCCGTCGGACACCACTTCCCACACCGTCTTCTTCGGGTCGATGCCGGCACGGGTCTGGTCGACGTAACTGAGTTTCACGGTCTCGCCGACCTTGACGGTGCCGCTGTCTGGCTCCTCGAGCCCGACGATGGTCTTGAATAGCGTGGTCTTACCGACACCGTTGGGACCGATGACGCCGACGATGCCGTTGCGGGGCAGGGTGAACGACAGATCCTTGATCAGGGTGCGTCCGTCGTAGCCTTTGTCGAGGTGCTCGACCTCGACGACCACGTTGCCCAGCCGCGGCCCGACCGGGATCTGTATTTCCTCGAAATCGAGCTTGCGGGTCTTTTCGGCCTCGGCGACCATCTCTTCATAGCGCTGCAGGCGGGCCTTGTTCTTGGCTTGGCGGGCTTTGGCCCCGGACCGCACCCAGGCCAGCTCCTCGGTCAGCCGCTTCTGCAGCTTGGCATCCTTGCGTCCCTGGACCGCGATGCGCTCGGCCTTCTTCTCCAGATATGTCGAATAGTTGCCCTCGTAGGGGTAGGCGCGCCCGCGGTCGAGCTCGAGGATCCACTCGGCGACGTTGTCCAGGAAGTAACGGTCGTGGGTGACGGCCAGGATGGCACCGGCGTAACTGGCGAGGTGCTGTTCGAGCCACTGGACGCTCTCGGCGTCGAGGTGGTTGGTCGGCTCGTCGAGCAACAGCAGGTCGGGCTTGGACAACAGCAGCTTGCACAGCGCCACTCGGCGCCGCTCGCCACCGGAGAGGTTGGTCACCGGTTCGTCGGCCGGCGGACAGCGCAGTGCGTCCATGGCCTGCTCGAGTTGCGAGTCCAGGTCCCACGCGTCCGCGTGGTCGAGTTCCTCCTGCAGCCGACCCATCTCCTCCATCAACTCGTCGGAGTAGTCGGTGGCCATCAGCTCGGCGACCTCGTTGAAGCGGTCCAGCTTGACCTTGATCTCGCCCAGGCCCTCTTCCACATTGCCGCGCACGGTTTTTTCCTCGTTGAGCGGCGGTTCCTGCAGCAGAATGCCGACCGTGGCGTCGTTGGCCAGGAACGCGTCGCCGTTGTTCGGCTTGTCGAGCCCGGCCATGATCCGCAAGACGCTCGACTTACCGGCACCGTTGGGGCCGACGACGCCGATCTTGGCGCCCGGAAAGAAGCTCAAGGTGACGTCGTCCAGGATCACCTTGTCGCCGTGCGCCTTGCGGACCTTCTTCATCGTGTAGATGAACTCAGCCATGCCGCGGTTTTGCCTTTCTAGTCTTCGAGAATGATCTCGCGAACCATCCTAGGCATCACCCAACAGCGATAACCCGACGCCCGACCCGTCAGCTAAGCCGACAGGGGTAACGATCCGCGGTCGTCGGCACCGTCGGCGGAGTCGGCCAACTCGCCGTCGGTCGCCGGTTCGGCCTCGGTGTCGGGGGTCGCGGATTCGGCGTCGGGACCGGTGTAGCCGGGCTTTTCGATACGCACGATCGCGCGCGAAACGTCCGGCCCCACGGAGGTGGCCCGCATCTCGAGCGACGATCGGCGATTGCCGTCGCGGTCCTCGTACTCGCTGGTGTACACGAAGCCCACCACGATCACCGGCGCGCCCTTGCCCAGCGCGGCGCCGACGCCGGTAACCAACTTGCCCCAGCAATTGACGTTGATGAACAGCGAGTTGCCCGGCTCCCAACCGCCGGCAGCTGTGCGGCGGCGTGAATTGCTGGCTACTCGAAACTTCATGACCTCCTGACTTCCGACCTGCCGACGCTCGGGATTGTTGACGATGTGGCCGACGACGGTGAGCGGTGTTTCGAACATGAGTTGGTTCCTTTCGTATAGCGCGTGACTGAGGACCATTGAGCGCTGGGTCACCGACGAGTCACCGGCAATTCGGTCCGATGCTCGGCTGTGTCTGTGGACAGATTCGTGACTGTGGATAGCGACGCGCGGCGCCGTGCGCGGCGGGGTTGTGGGCCGAGTTTTGTCGTACCTGGTTGTGAGGATGGGGTTATGTCGATCGCATCGTCTTGCGCCGCGGTGGGGGTGAGCCCTAAGGAGCGGCTGGAAGTGTTGTTCGGCGAGTTGGCGGAGTTGACCGGTCAGCGTAATGCCGCTGATGCCCGCATTGTGCAGATCACCGCCGAGATTGAGCGTGAGGAGTTGTGCGGGCTCACGGGTGCGCGGTCGGTGGCGGCGTTGGTGGCCTGGAAGACCGGTTCGTCATCGGCCAACGCCCACACCATCGCCACCGTCGCCCACCGCCTCGCGGAGTTTCCCCGCTGCGCGGCGGGCATGGCCGAGGGGCGGTTGTCGCTGGATCAGCTCGGGGTGATCGCCGCCGGGGCGGGGCCGGGATCCGACGAGCATTACGCGGCGCTGGCCTCGGTGGCCACGGTCAACCAGTTGCGTACCGCGGTCAAACTCGAACCGCGACCCGATCCCGCGCCTGGGCCGGCCCCGCAGCCGTCGATCACCAAGACCTCCGACGAAGAATTCACGTGTTGGCGGATCAAACTTCCCCACGAGGAGGCGGCGACCTTCGACGCGGCACTGGCGTCGCACCGCGACGCCCTGATCGCCGAATGGAAACAGGATCACGCCGATGGCAAGGACGTCTCGGAGAACGCGGCGCCGCTGCCGGGGACCGTGGAGGCGTTTCTGCGACTGGTCGAAACCGGGTGGGACGTCGAGGCGGCCCGCCGCCCGCACGGCCAACACACCACAGTGGTGGTGCACCTGGATGTGGCCGCCCGTGTCGCGGCGCTGCATCTGGGTCCGTTGCTATCCGACGCCGAACGCCAATACCTGACCTGCGATGCCACCTGTGAGGTGTGGTTCGAACGCGACGGCCAGCCCATCGGCGCCGGGCGCAGCACCCGGGTGATCAACCGGCGGCTGCGCCGCGCCCTGGAACATCGCGACCGCACCTGCGTGGTGCCCGGCTGCGGCGCCACCCGCGGTCTGCACGCACACCACGTCGTGCGTCTGGGAAGACGGCGGCCTCACCGAATTGGCCAACCTGGTCCTGGTCTGCCCCTACCATCACCGGGCACACCACCGCGGCCTGATCACGCTCACCGGACCCGCCGACCACCTCACCATCACCGACAGCACCGGCCAACCACTGCGTCCAGCATCGCTCGCACGGCCACCCCAACATCCCCCACCCGCCGTCCCACCCTGCCCCGGGCCCACCGGCGAACGCGCCCAGTGGTGGTGGTACCAACCCTTCCAACCCCAACCACCACCACCCACCAACTAAACCGCAACACCCAAACTTGTTTGGGAATCGATGATTTCGTCTGCGACATCCACAATCCGCACTGACGCGCAGGTGCATAAGGGCGCCGAAGCACTAGATGGCACATGGTATGGCCAGCGCGCCCCTGATCACGGTGACCGCTTTCCCGGTCAGACTCACTCGGTCATCGCGGAGGTGAACCTCGACTCGCCCGCCCCGTGCCGACAACTGGGAACCGATAAGCGTTTTCTTCCCGAGGATCGTTGACCGGTAAGCGCCCAGGCTGCAGTGAGCCGAAGCCGTCACGGGGTCTTCGTTTATCCCGGCGGCAGGCGCAAAAAATCGGGAGACAAAATCAGCATCGGCGTCACCGCGAGCGGTGACGATCACACCGCGGGCATCGAGCCTGGCCAGAGCGTCAAAGTCTGGGTTCAAGCCGGCGACAGATTGCGCACAGTCCAATTCCACAAGCATGTCCAGCCGTCCACGCCAAACCGCAATGGGCCTAACGCCAAGCATCGCAGTCAATCCCGGTGGTTCCGATACCCGACGAAGATTGTCGGACGGGAAGTCCAAGGAGATCCGTTCACCCTGCTCTCGTCGAGCGCCGAGCACACCGCCAGCGGTAGTGAACAGCAGGGTTTCCGAACAGTCACCGACTTCCCACAATATGTGCGCCGCGGCCAGCGTGCCACTGCCGCACAGTTCGAGTTCGCTGCCAGGACTGAACCAACGCAACTCCGTATTGACAGGAGTGCGGTGGATGAATGCGCTTGCAGGCAAATTAAATTCGCTCGCCAGTCGCTGGAGCCATTCAGTCGCCGGCCACCCCGAATCCAACAGGCACACCGCCGTCGGGTTACCGGCAAAGGGTTGCCCAGTGAAGGCGTCCACGGCAAAGACTTGCATCCCCGCAATTCTGCCCCGCAGATGCGCGAGCGTAAGGTCACTGTGAAAAGTCGCGAGCGCCGGAAATCGTGCCGCCGTTACGCTCGCGGATCGCTCGAAGACGGCTCCGGCCGCGGCCCGCCGCCTCGAGCCAGTTGGGCCAGCATCGCGTTATAGGCGGCGAGGTCGGCGTCGTCGTCGCGATCGGCGGCCCGGTCGAGGCGCCGTGCGGTCCGCTCGTCGCTGCGCGCCCACTGCACCAGCAGCGCGAGCATCACGATCACGAGCGGCACCTCCCCCGCCGCCCACGCGATGCCCCCGCCCAAGTGCTGGTCGCCCAGCAGATCGGTGTGCCAACTCAAACCGAGGGACCGGTAGTAGGCCTCGCCGAGCACGGTGGGGGTGCCCATCAGCTCCACACCAAAGAAAGCATGCAGGGGCAGCGAGGCGAACACCACACCCACCTTGGCCAGCGGCGGGATCGGCCGCGGTGTCGGGTCCACGCCGATCACCACCCAATAGAACAGGTAGCCGCTGAGCAGGAAGTGCACGTTCATCGCTAGGTGCCCGGAGTGACTGCCCACCGCGGCGTCGAAGATGCTGCTGAAGTACAGGCCGTAGAACCCGGCGACGAACAGCACGGTGGCCACGATCGGGTTGGTCAGCACCCGCGACGCCCGACTGTGCAAGGCGGCGAGCAGCCATTCCCGCATGCCGGGTGGGTCGTTGCGTCCGGCGGCGGGCAGCGCCCGCAGCGCGAGGCTGACCGGGGCGCCGAGCACCAACAGGATCGGCACCAGCATCGACAACCCCATGTGCGCGGCCATGTGCATGCTGAACATCGCCGGCATGTACCGGCCGACCCCCGATGAGGTGACAAACAGCAGGGCCAGACAACCCAACAGCCAGGCCAGGATGCGGCCGGCCGGCCAGTGATCGCCCCGACGGCGCAGCCGCAACACCGCCGCCACATACAACGCGGCAAAGACGATGGCAGTCGTGCCGAAGACCAGGTCGAAGCGCCAGTCGAACAGGATGCGGGCCAGGGTCGGCGGACCATCGAAGTCATAGCCGATCTCGGCTTCCGGGATCGATGGCAGCGGGTTCGGCGGTGGCGGCGGCGGGGTGCGGCCGAGCCCGACCGCGATGCCGAACGTCACTCCGAACAGGGCCGCCTCGACCAGCGCCAACCTGATCAGGAGCCTGCGTGCCATGGGATCGCGTTGCAGCGCAACGACTCCGGCCCGGCGCTGCCGCCAGCCCAGGACGCCCAGCGCGCACAGCGCGACGAACTTGGCCAGCACCAGCCGCCCGTATGTGGTGGTCAGCAGGTCCGACGGCAACAACCGGACCAGGGCATTCATCACGCCGCTGAGCGCCATGGCGACCCAGCACCACAGGGCGATCATCGAGAAGCGCCGGGCCGCCAGCGCGAGGTGGTCGCCCCCGCGCAGCGAATGGGCCAGCAGCGCCAGCAGGCCCCCGGCCCACACGCTGGCGGCGACGAGGTGAATCAGCAGGCTGTTGGTGGCCAGGTCATGCGAGCCGCCGGCCGACGAGTGACCGGTCAGGCCCAATGGAATCAGAGTGAGCACCGCGCCCGCGCACAACAGCGGGGTCCACGACCAGCGCAGCACCGCCGAGCTGGCCAGCGTCACGAGAGCGGCCAGGACCGCCGTCCAGCGCCACGCGGAGGCGGTGCTGATCAGGCTGGCCAGCGACCACAGCCGTAGCGGATCGAGTTGCTCGGACACCCGGTGGCCGGACACGTCGGAAATCGTCAGCGGAACCAGCAGGATGGCGCAGACGGTCCATACCGCGGACGCGACCGTTCCCAGCCGCAGCACCCGGTAACCACCGGCGTCCAGCACGCCGGACGGCTGCGGCGGCACCAGGAATGCCGCGAACAGGAACGATCCCACGGCCAGCACCGCAGCGATCTCCCCCACCGCCCGGACGAACGGCAGGCCGAGTGTCGTCGCCGGGCCGGGGTCGGGTAATCCGGTGGCGGTCAGCGCGTCGGCCAGTGACAGCGCTCCGATGCCGGCGGCCGTGCCGCCGGCCAGCACCGCGACGCCGGTGAGCAGCGGCCACACCATCTCCTGAGTCCTGGCTGTGGACTGCCGACCCGTCATGCGTCCAGGGTATGGGCGGTCGCCGGCAAAGCCCGCGCTACCCGGCCCGTCGAGCGGCGCGCTCCTCGCGCGCCCGGTACTCGCGGGCGATGAACTGGTTGCGGGCGATGTTCTCGACGTAGTCGAAGTCGCGCAGGATCCCCCGCAGTTCGCGCCGAAACGCCATTCGGCGTTCGGCAAGATCCGGCGCCGGGGCGATCAGATCCTGGTCGGCGACGACCTGTCGGGCGGTGGCGAACAGCAACGTGGACACCGACTCGCTGCTGCGCACCCGGGTTTGCGCCACGTATTGGCGGCCGACTCCGAGCGCCATCTCCGTGAGTTCCTGCTGCCCGACGTCGGCGGGCGCATCGCTGAGCACGTCGGCGACGATCTCGTAGGCCTCGAAGAACACCCGCAACATCGCGTCGGCCATCAGCGGGCGCTTGGCGAACAGCATGGCGTCGATCTCCTCGCCTCCGGTGGCGACGTGCGCTTCCCAGCCGTCATGCCACGCCATCTCCTCGGCGATGTTCGCGCGGAATGCCACCGAGTCGGCGAAATAGAAGTCGAATTTCAGTAGATCGCGCAGCCGCATCGCCTGCGCCCAGAAAGCCGCCATGCGGTCACCGTCGACGTTGCGGGCATGAGCCAGCGCGAGTTCGACAATCGAGGTCTCCAGGAAGGCGTGGATGACGGAGTTCCGGTAGAACGCGGCGGCGTGTTCCTTGTCCGGCGCGATGAGCCACACCGGTTCCCGCCCGCCGTCGACGCGGGTGATCGGGTGCCCGTTGGACAGGGCGTCGACGGCCGCGCGCACCCCGTCGCCGGTGCGCAGCCGCAGCGCACTAGTGGAGACCGGCGTGCGCTTGCGGTCGAGGTAGTCCAGTGAATCCTGCAGCGTGTGGTGCAGTTGGTCCAGCGTCAGCGCCGCGCCACGCGTGGTGAGCAACAACGCACACACCAGGCCTGTCGCCGTCACCGGGGTCGCGCGCAAAATCCGCCACGCCACTTCGAACGACATCTTCTGCAGCGCAAGACGTTTCGCGTCCTGGTCTTGGGCCAGCGGGCCGTGCGACGGGCCGAGGTATTGCCGCATCGACACAGCTTCGGGGAAGCGGACGTAGATCTTTCCGTAGTTGCGTTCGCCCTGCGCCTTGATGAAGTTGTACAGCCATAGCACGCCCTCGGGTGTCTTCTCCCCGCCGCGGGCGTAGGCCGCATACTCGGCCGTCTCGTGCAACTGGTCGAAGCCGATCGAAACCGGTTGCAGCAGAATGTCTTCGCTGCGACCATCGAGATACGCGTCGGCCACGTAGGACATTAAACCGAGCTTGGGGGGCAGCATTTTCCCGGTGCGCGAGCGGGTACCCTCGATCGACCAGCTCAGGTTGAACCGCTTCTCGACGATGTAGCCGACGTATTCGCGCAGGACGTACTTGTAGAGCGGGTTGTTGGCGATGTCGCGGCGGATGAAGATCACGCCGGAGCGGCGCAGCAGCGGCCCCATCAGGCCGAACGACAGGTTGATGCCGGCGAAGACATGCACCGGAGGCAGCCGGTTCTCCTGCATCGCCACCGGCACCACGGCACCGTCGATGTAGGAGCGGTGCGAGAACAACAGCACCGCGGGATGGATTTCCAACGCGTTGCGCATTGCGGCGACCTGGAACGTGTCGTAGTCGATGTCGGGGTCGAATCCCCGGCACACCGCCCTGGCCAGGACGGAAACCAGATCGACAGACACCCGGCTCCATCCGGTGGCCAGTTCGTCGAGCATCTTGCCCGCCTCGTCGACGGTGGCGCCCGGGATGGCTTTCAGTCCGGCGCGGAATCGGGTGGACGCCAGAATTTCGGGCTTCAACAGCCGCGGAGATTTGTACTGGGGACCCAGTATTCGATACTCGGCCCTTTCCAACGCCAAAAGTGCTCGGCGCGTCACGAATTCGGCGAAGTCGCGCTCGTCCTCGCCGACGGTCCTGTCCTGCCACTGCTCGCGGAGTTCGGACACCTTGGCGGCTTCACCGGCCACCACCCGAGCTCGGTACGGGTCGTTGCGCACGATGTGGCGCTGACGACGAGCATTGGGGTGGTAGGGATCCCAACCGGGGAGCAACCCGGCAAGCTTTGCGACTCTGCCCCGATCCGGGGCGGGCAGCCAGAACACCCGCACCGGCACGATGGAACGGTCTTCACCCGACGCCAGTTGATCGACAAGAAGATTCAGCGTCGCCGGCGACGCATCGGCGGGCAATTTGAGCACATCGAACTTCACATCCGGATTACGTGCTCGTTGCTGGCCCAGCCAATCCATCACCAACTGGGTTTCGACGCCGGACTGCATGGACGCCAGCACCAGCGAATCCTGTGCGGTCAGGACTGTGCTGCT
The DNA here is from genome assembly GCF_010727605.1 of Mycobacterium simiae. NCBI lineage: Bacteria > Bacillati > Actinomycetota > Actinomycetes > Mycobacteriales > Mycobacteriaceae > Mycobacterium > Mycobacterium simiae. Next base: position 4,395,125 of record NZ_AP022568.1, on the reverse strand, counting down.
AGCCGCGGCCAATTGCGTCACGTGCGCCCTTGGGGCGGGGAAATTATCGCCGTGTCGGATTGCTCGGTGGCCGGCTGCGGCGGCGTCTGACCGTCTTTGAGCGCAACCTCCGATTGATTCGGATGCTGCTGGGCAGGTTGGGATTTCGCAGCGGTCTTGGGCGCCGCCTTCTTGGGCTTCGCTTTCTTGGCCGGACCCTTACCCTTCGCTGGGGCCTTGGCCGGCTCCGACCTCTTTGCCACCTTCTTCGCGGCTTTCTTTGCCGCCTTCTTCTCGGCGTACACATCTGCCGCGGGCAGCTCGTCCACCGGCCAGTTCGCCAACGTATCCAGGTACAGCTGGCGTACCTCAGCGATGCGCTCGGGCAGTGTCTCAACCGTCCAGTCCTGCACCGAAATCGGCGGGAACACCGCGACGTCCACCGTGCCCGGGTTGATCGTGGTGGAGTTGCGGGCCGCGACAAGCTCCGCGTTACGGATCACGATGGGCACGATCGGTATCCCGACTGCCATCGCGATGCGGAAGGGTCCCTTCTTGAACGGCCCGACCTCGGTGGTGTCCATCCGGGTGCCTTCGGGTGCGATCAGAATCGACAGCCCCTTCTTGGCGCGCTCCTCGACCGTGCGCATCGTCTCCATCGCGGCGACCGGATCATCGCGGTCGATGAACACGCCGTCGGTCAACCGGCCCAGGGTGCCGATGATCGGGTCCTTTTGCAATTCCTTCTTGCCCACGGCGACCCAGTTGTCGCGCACCAGCGAGCCCGCGATGAGGGGGTCAAACTGGTTGCGGTGATTGAAGATAAAGACCGCCGGGCGCTGCGCGGTCAGGTTCTCCTTGCCGATGACGTTGAGGCTGACCCCGGCGGTCATCAGCAATGTCTGCGGGAACGTCGAGGTGAAGAAATTGACGCCACGCCGGCGGCTGGTGGTCAGCAGACCGACTCCCACCGCGCCGGCCGCGACCGGGAACATCGACCCGATGCCGGCCAGGGTCCGAATTTGGCGTCGCAACCCCACCGGGCCGCGGCTGTTGAATCGCAGGATCGGCCAGCCGCGCCGCTTGGCAACCGCCGCCATCTTGCCTTCGGGGTTGGTCGGCCGTGGATTACCGACCAGGTACATCAGCGCAACGTCCTCGTCGCCGTCGGCGTAGAAGTAGCTGTCTTTGAGATCGATGTCGTGTTCGGCCGCAAACCGTTGCACCGCAGCGGCTTTGCCCGGGCCCCACAGGATCGGCTTCACAACCTTGCCGGTGAGCAGTCCGTCTTCATTGATCTCGAACTTGTTGGTCAGGGTGTTGGTGATGCCCAAAAACCGGGCCACCGGGTTGACCTGAATGGTCAAGGCCGAGGAGCTGAGCACCACGGTGTGGCCGCGGGCGACGTGGGCGCGAACCAGTTCCCGCATCTCCGGGTAGATGCGCGACTCGATCCGCTGAGCGAAAAGCCGCTCGCCGATCTCGTCCAGGTCAGTCAGCAGCCGACCAGCCAACGCGGCGGAGGCCTTACCGATCAGATCCTCGAACTCGATGCGTCCGAGCGTGTGGTTCAGGCCCGCCTGCACCATGGAGAGCAGCTCGCCCACTCCCATGTCGCGTCGCCGCAGCCGCTCCTGGGTCAGGATGACGGCGGTGAAGCCGGCGACCAGCGTCCCATCCAGGTCGAAGAAGGCGCCGATCTTGGGCCCGGGCGGGCTGGCGAGGATCTCGGCGACTGATCCGGGTAGCCGCAAATCCTGTGCAGGAGTGTCCTTCTGGCCTTCGGCGCGGCTCATGAGCTCGACACCGATCGCGACGCCGCTTCGGTTTGGGCGGTGAACGAGGCTGGCACCGCGCGTGGCGGCGGATCATCGGCCAGCGCGAGGATCTCGTCGAAGCCCTCCAGCAGACACTGCGCGAATAACGCCTCTTCCCGCACGGCCGCCCGGTCATAGCGCACGGTGATGGTGCACCACCCCCCTCGTGAAATCAGGACCACCATCATCGCGACCCCGGGCAACGGCCCAATGCCGTACTGCCGCAATACTTTTGCACCGGCGATGTAGGTGTCTCCCGGGTATACCGGCACATTGCTAGCCTGCACATCCGAGCCGATGACCGAGCCGGTGAGGCCCTCCAGCACGGCCGACGGCAACACGCTGAGCACCGGCGCCAACGCGCCGATGATATTCATTGCCGGCTCGTCGCGGCGCTGGGTCATCTGGGCCCGGATCTTCTTCATCCGCGACACCGGATCGGCGGTACCCAACGGCGCTGCCAAGTTCACGCCGGTGAACCGGTTGCCGCCGGCCGTGTCGGCGTCGGCCCGCAACGAGACCGGCACGGCCATCGGCAATGTGCCGATCGGTACTCCGAGCGCCTGGTGGTAGCGGCGTAGGGCGCCGGATAGACCGGCCAGGTAGGCGTCGTTGATCGACCCGCCGCCGGCCTTTGCGGCCTTATGCAGATCGGAGAGCCGGATGTCGATGGCCTCGGTGCGCGAGGTGAGGCTGCGCCGGCGCAACAGCGGCGAGGGCTCCGCGGCGCGGTTGACCACCCGCACTCCCGACACGGCGTAGTCCACGATCCCCGACACCGTAGATACCGGTTCCAGGATCACCCGACCGGCCGCTGACACCGCCCCGGCCACCGCACCTGCGACGCCGCCGACGATGTTCAGCGGCAAACGGTTCAGGCCCTGGCGCATCAGGTCGTTGGGCGACAGGTCCTGCGGGACGGGCACCGGCGGTGTCGGTTTGGCCGGCGGGTCGCGCTCGAGATCGTAGATTTCGGCGAACATCTCGACGCCACCCACACCGTCGGTGACGGCGTGGCTGATGTGCAGCAGCGTCGCGGCCTTGCCGTCGGGCAGTCCTTCGACCAGGGTGGCCGTCCACAGCGGCCGCGAAATGTCCAGTGGCGACTGCAAAATCAGCTCGGCAAGGTCGAACACCTGACGCAGCGTTCCTGGTTCGGACACCCGGAGCCGGCGGACATGGAAGTCCAGGTTGAAGTCGGGGTCGACCACCCAGCGCGGCGACGCGGTCGGCAACGTCGGCACGACGACCTTCTGCCGGAGCCGCAACACCTTTCGAGACGCGCTTTCGAACCGGGTGCGGAATCGGTCCCAGTCCGGCGTGCTGTCAAGCAGTTCCAGGGCCATGATTCCTGATCGGGTACGCGGATTGGCTTCGCCGCGATGCAGGAGATAATCCACGGGCCCGAGTTCGTCGGGCAACCCGGGACGTCCCTCGGGCTCAGCCATGATCATCAACTCGACGCGTCAACCTCGTCACAGCCGATCAAGCCTCCTGATTCAGCTTCATCACCCGGATAGCTCCACCAACGCTAGTCGCGATGACGGGCTGGTGAAAGGCACGATTCGGTCGCTACGCGAGCTAGCTGTGGGCTGTTAACCTTGCGCAACTCAACTGGCAGAGGTTGCCGAGACTGCCCACGAGTCGATCAACGTGCTGTCCCGACGGCCGTAGACGATGCCCAAAAAGTCGGCGACGGCGTTGGCAGCCAGCCGCGACCGGGCCGTCGACAGGATGTCGAACGCGTGGTGGGCATTGGCAAGCTCGGCGTGCGCCACGACCGCGGCTCCGGCGGTACGCATCGCCTCGCAGAAGTCCCTGGCCTGCCCGCAGGGCACCAGTTCGTCTTTCTGCCCGTGCAGCACGAAGAAGGGCGGCGCTTGGTCGTGGACGTAGGAAATTGGCGAGGCCGCGCGGAAACGCTCGGGTGTCTCGGCGAATCGAGCGCGCATGACGAACTGCTCGAGGAACGGCATCATCAGCTCGTGCATGGTGTCGGCGTTGGTGAAGTCGTAGACGCCGTAGTAGGGCACCGCCGCCTGAACGGTGGTGTCGGCGTCTTCGAACCCCGGCTGGAATTGCGGGTCGTTGGGGGTCAGCGCGGCCAACGAGGCGAGGTGTCCACCGGCCGAGCCGCCGGTGATCGCGATGAAGCTGGGGTCGCCGCCGTAGTCGGCGATGTTCTCGCGAACCCATGCGATGGCCCGCTTCACGTCGATCAGGTGCGCCGGGAAGGTGGCCCGCGGGCTCTTGCTGTAGTCGATCGACACGCAGATCCAGCCGAGTTCCACCATCCGGCTCATCAGCGTGTAGGCCTGACCGCGTTTCCCGTTGACGGCCCACGCCCCGCCGGGAACCTGAATCAGCACCGGCGCGCGTCGGCCGGGCGCCATGTCGTGGCGGCGCCAGATGTCCAGCAGGTTGTCGCGACCGCGCGGTCCGTAGGAGATGTCCGACGTCTGTGCGGCGTACCGGCGGTGCGGGCCGGGCCGGTTCAACAGCCCGCCGCGCGGTGCGCACTCGGGCTCTGCACAAGTGGGATGGCACACCTCGTCGACATATCCCGGCCCGAAGGACTCTTCGAGCGCCGCGGTGAGCGTCTGCTCCGCGCGCTGGCCGGCCCAGTTGGCGCCGACCCGACCGATCGCGGGCGCCGAGACCCGCGACAGCGCGTGTCCGGTCACCACGTGCGGCGGAAACTCCGTGGTCAGCCAGCCGGCAAACCAGCCGAGGGCGAATGGCGAACCGCGCAGCAGCAGGGCGGCCGCCCGCGACGCGCCCTTGGCCTCGGCCAACAGGCGGAACGCTTGCGAACCGGCACTGGCGTACCGCCCAGTCTTGCTCATGGCCACGCCCATCGAACGGCTCTCCTCGACCTCATGCACACGCCTCGTTGCGGTTAACAGCTGTTTACCAGCTGATGTTGTCCGTGTGTCGAGGGTCTATACGATAACCGGTTTCGGTAGCGGTGCAATGCTTTTCGCGCGTGTCGCGTCGGCGAGTCGGGACGGCGGGCATTCTTGGATAGACTGACCTGCGCATTGCCTCCGTAGCTCAGGTGGATAGAGCAAGGGCCTTCTAATCCCTAGGTCGCACGTTCGAGTCGTGCCGGGGGCACCAAAGCGGCACCAAAGCGGTCCGTGTCACCTCGACTGCTCACCCGGACATGATGGCGGGGCATCCGGGACGATGCGGGTGAGCAGCTCGGTCAGCTGCGCAACCTGCTCGGCGGTGAGCCTGTCGAAAACGTAGGACCGCACGGCCGCCACGTGGCCGTGCGCCGCGGCACTCACCTTGTCAAAACCCTTGTCGGTCAAGATCGCATCGGTCAGACGCCCATCGCCGGGGTTGGTCCGGCGGCGCACATATCCGGCCGCCTCCAAGCGCTTGACGACATGCGACAGCCGGGACAGCGACCCGTTGGTCACTACTGCCAGCGACTTCATGCCCAACCTGCGCGTGGGTTGTTCGGCGAGCACCCCGAGCACCCGGTACTCGTATTGGTTCAGATTGGCATCCCGGCGAAGTTGCGCGTCGAGCGCCGCGGGCAGCGTGACCAAGACGCGCACCAGTTCCAACCACGCAGTGCTCTCCGCGTCGTTCAACCACCGAGTTTCCTCAGCCACCCCATCGACCCTAGCTGAGTTGACGCTTCAACTTAACAGGGCTAGCGTTGACTTGAAGCATCAAGTGAATGCGCGGGAGGCGAGGGCATGAACGTCGCGTTATGGATCCTGCAAGGGATATTGGCGGCTGCTTTCGCCGGGGCCGGACTGATGAAACTGACCGTCGACAAGAAGAGCCTCGCCGACAAGGGCATGAACTTCGTCGACGAGGTCTCCCCCGGATTCGTCAAGGCGCTCGGGGCCGCCGAGCTGCTGGGCGCCATCGGCGTGGTGCTGCCGGCGATCGTGCACATCGCCCCGCTCCTGGTGCCCGTCGCGGCGACCTGCCTGGCACTCGTGATGGTAGGCGCGATCGTTGTCCACATCCGTCGCGCCGAGTACGCCGCCCTGCTGGCGCCGGCGGTGCTTTTGGTGGCGGCGGTGGTCGTCGCCTGGGGCAGATTCGGTCCCAACGCCTTCTGATCACGGCGCCGCCGTTCACCCCGACGTCACCTGTCGTTTTCGCGCCGTTCCGTCCCGACCTCCCAGACCGGTGAAATCGGCCACCCCCGCCTAAGGGCACCCTTAGTTGCGACGCTGGATGTGTCAGCATGGGGACGTGATTGCATGCCAATTCGGTGGTCCCTGGGGTGTCGCGGCAGCGGCGGCCTGCGCGACCCTGTTGAACCTGTCCATCGCGACCGCACCCGCGTCCGCCGCAACATGCCCGGACATCGAGGTGACTTTCGCTCGCGCCACGAACGAGGCACCCGGGGTCGGTGCGGTCGGGCAGGAATTCATCGATTCGCTGCGCTCGCAGGTGGGCGGCCGCAGCCTCGGGGTGTACGCGGTCAACTACCCGGCCGACGACGATTTCGCCCCGTCGGCCTCCGCCGGGGGCAGCGATGTGCACGCCCACGTGCGGTCAATGGTCGCCGACTGCCCCGCCACCAAGCTGGTGCTCGGCGGAACTTCCTTGGGCGCGATGGCGATAGACCTGGCCACCATCGCCCGGGCCCCCATCGCCGGCTTGATCCCCGACATCCTCACCGCAGACGAGGCCGACCATGTCGCCGCGCTCGCGCTGTTCGGCAACCCGTCGGACCGATACCTGGGAGCGCCGGTGAGCGAGGTCAGTCCCTGGTACGGGGCCAAGGCCATTGATCTGTGCGCCCCCGGCGATCCGGTGTGCACGCCCGGTGGCCCGCTAGCGCTGCCGTCGCATGACGAGCTGTTCTCGCCGGTCGCGCTTTCTTACGCACACTCCGGAATGCCAAGTCAGGCAGCCACTTTCGTGGCAAGCCACCTCTGACGCACGGCTGATTGGCCGGCGCTCACGGCGGTGGCGGCGCGGCGGGGTCGGGTGGCGGTTCGGGATAGGGCGGCGGCCCGCCCGGCACCGGGTGCGCGCAGTCCGGCACCACGATGATGGTCTTGCCGACCATCGTCCACGTGATGCCGCATTCCAGCGGCACCACCGTGGGCGCTGCGGCGTGGGCGGTTGACACCACGACCACTGCGGTCGTCAGTGCCGGGCGGATGACGTGGGAAACGAGTCGCAGCGCGCCGGCCATCCCCAAGCCTGAAATAGCGGAGGGCCGGGCGCAACTCGAGCAGCAGCTACGGTCGACCGGTACGTTCCCGGTGCTTGCAGCCCGGCCAGCAACATGGCCGACGCTGCCCTTCCTCCAGCTCTTCCTGCGTCCGGCGAATGCGACGCTGCCGCGTCGCCTCTTGCTTCGCGTCCTCGACCCAGCAGATGAACTCGTTGCGCGCCAGGGGCGTGATGTCTTTCCACGCGGCAAAGGCGGTCGGGTTGCCGATCAATGCCTCGCGCAGGTCCGCGGGCAACTGGTGCACCACGCCGCCGGGTATCCGTTGACTGACCATTCGGCCAGATTAGCGGCCGGTCGGGACAGCAACCGAGCCCTGCGTGTACTGCCACACCAGGCCATGCTTACCGTTCATCATCCGCTCGCACGTCATCAGGTGTCCGTCCGCGTCGCGCATGGTCGCATGCCGCAGCGAACACGGCTGATCCTGCGCGGGCGGGTTGGCGTGCGCGACACGGAGACCGAGTGCGGTCAGACCGACCATCACCGAGCAAAAGATCACCCACCGGAAGGCCTGCGCCCTGGCGCTGATCGTTGTGGTCCGCATGAGCTGTCCCCCGTCGTGCTGTCGTTGGCTGGTGTGATCAGCATCGGCAGTCGAGCTCGCGGCATCCTTGGCGAATTCTTGGCGCGTAACAGCCAAGTAGCCTTTAGCTCGCCCACTGACGTCGCCGACCGGAGGTGCCCGATGGCCCAGTCCGATTTCGTCCTGTTCAGCGTGGCGAATCGCGTCGCGCTCATCACCGTCAACGACCCCGACCGGCGCAATGCGCTGACGAGCGAGAGCTCGGCGCGGCTGCGTGCCGCCGTCGAACGGGCCGAAGCCGATCCGGGTGTGCACGCCCTCGTCGTCACCGGGGCGGGCAAGGCGTTCTGCGCCGGTGCAGACCTGAGCGCGCTGGGCGCGGCGGGGGCCGGCGCCGCGGAATCGGGTCTGCAACAGCTCTACGACGGGTTCATGGCCGTGGGCAGTTGCACGCTGCCGACCATCGCTGCCGTCAATGGTGCCGCAGTGGGCGCGGGGCTGAACCTGGCACTGGCCGCCGACGTGCGCATCGCGGGGCCGGGCGCACTGTTCGACCCCCGGTTTCAGAAGCTGGGATTGCATCCCGGGGGCGGCGCGACGTGGATGCTGCAGCGGGCGGTCGGCCCGCAGGTCGCTCGCGCGGCCTTGCTGTTCGGCATGAGCTTCGACGCCGAGAGCGCCGTACGGTACGGGTTGGCGCTCAGCGTTGCCGACGACCCGGTCGCCGCGGCGCTGGAGCTGGCCGCCGGCCCCGCGTCCGCGCCGCGTGAGGTGGTGCTGGCCACCAAGGCCAGCATGCGCGCGACGGCCAGCCCCGGGGCACTTGACAGCGAGCAGCACGAATTCGCGATGCGCACCGAGCTGGGGCCGCAGGTGTCCTCGATCCAGTCGCCGGAGTTCGCCGACCGGCTGGCCGCGGCACGTCGCAAGTAGGCCCTACCCGCGGGGCCCGCTCGCCGCGTCGGCTGGCCCACTGACCCGAAACCCTGGGTCCACCCGACGCGCAGTCACGATGAACGCCACCGCGACGAACGGCGCCAGTCCTCCGTAAACCGCTGCAGGAGTTGCCATTTCGGCGCTATTGAGCAGCTGAGGGCTCAGTGCCACGCTCAGCGCCACCACGGTATTGTGCAGTCCGACCTCCAGGCTGACGGCGGTCGCCTGGGGGGAGGCCAGCCGCATCACGCGCGGCACCAGGTAGCCGACGGTCAGGCTGGCGGCGCAGAAGGACACGACCGCTGCGCTGAGCACACCGAAGTTGTGCCAGAGCGACGTTCGTCCCCTGGCGAGAGCGGCCACGACCGCCAAGACCAGCAGCGCGGCCGCGACGAACTTGGTGGGCCGTTGCAGTCGCCGCGCGAAGGCGGGAAGACGATGGCGGATCGCAACGCCGATCGCGGTCGGAACGAGCACAAGGGCGAAAACCGCAACGAACTTGTCCAACTGCAGCGGGATGAACCGCCCCTCACCCAGAAACCAGGTCATCGATGCCGCCAGGATCAAAGGCAGGGTGAACACCGACAAGGCGGCATTGATGGCCGCCAGGGTGAGATTGAGCGCCAGATCTCCGTTGAACAAATGGCTCAGGATGTTGGCCATTGTCCCGCCGGGAGTCGCGGCCATCAGCATCAGCCCGACCGCCAGATGCGGCTCGAGGTGGAAGACCTCGGCGATCAACACACACAGGACGGGTAGCACTAGGGCCTGGCAGACCAGCGCTACTGCCAGCGGCCGGCGCAACGTGGCGGCCCGCTTGAAGTCGTCGACGGTGAGTGTCAGCCCGAGGGCAAGCATGACCACGGCGGCAACCAAGGGAAAGTACTGATTGCCCATAACGCTCCACACTGTCGTCGCCCGGCCCGCCGACGGATTGATCGACGCGAATAGTCAGCTTGCCTTATACGGGAGCATGGCGCCCGGAGCACACCAGGCGGCAAACACGATGTCACGGGGTCCAGCGCGGCCGCCAAGCGTTTTCCAGCGATTGCCGTCGACGAATCCGAAACAGCCGGCTCAAATCACGGCGAGGTAATCGAGTAATAGCCGAACGCCCCTGAATCCGATTGATTCAGGGGCGTGCAGCAGAAATTATCAGGACGCAGACTTGATGGTGATCTGGTCGACCTGCGTGAAGCCCGGCGGGTTGCCGCAGGCTCCCGTGATGTAGGTGTGCGCGGACGTGCCGGTCAAGGTGTTGGGATCCCACACGGTGTGGGTGGTAGTGCCGTAGATGGTGTACGCGCCGTCCGGGCAGCTGACGTTGCTCATGGTGTCCATCACCCATTGACCGTCGACCAATCGTGCTTGGCTGGCGCCCAATCCGGCCTTGATCCAGAGGCACCCGTTGCCGCAAGAGTTGACCGACCAGCTGTTGTCGATGGAGTGACCGCTCGGTGTCGTGACGGTCTCGGTGTACGACCCGCTCATCGTCGGTGTGTCGGCCCACGCTGCGCCTGCTGAACCGACAGCCAAACCGGCGCAGATAGCGGTTAAGGCAAAGCCCCGCGCGATGGTCATGTTCTCGTTCCTTCCGTACAGCCAGTCAGTGCAGCGAGCAACTGTGATGTGGTCGAGCAAAGATTACGACAGTTTCGCGGTATCGGCATTCGCATACGTTTCTGCTCTTTTGCAATCTTGTTAACACCCGAAAAGGCCCGCTGCGCAATACCGCATCGGTGCCGGACGACGGCAACGCAGAAACATCACGGTAACTCGAGTGTCATAAGTCCGCAGAGTGGACCGGCGAATATTAACGGTTTTCCACCGCGGTCTGGCAGAGCCCGACGGGGCTGTGTAGCGAACCTCAGTCCGAAACGGATTCTCCGGACCGCCGCACCAGCGTTGCCGCATGCTTGAGCACCGGCGAGTCCACCATTTGGCCCTCGAACGCGAACACGCCGCGCTCGTGCCGGGCCGCCGCCAACACCCGCCGGGCCCAGTCCAGCTTCTCCTCGCTGGGGCGAAAAGCCTTGCGCACCACGGAAACCTGGCTGGGATGAATGCATACGGTCCCGGCGAAGCCCAGCGCCACCGCGTCTTCGGCTTCTGCTCGAAGACCGTCGAGGTCCGGGATGTCCAGGTGCACGGCGTCGAGCGCGACCCGACCGAAGGCGTTCGCGGTCAGCAGCGCCGTCGACCGCACGTGCTGAGCGACGTCGCGATAGGAGCCGTCAGCCTTGCGGCTGGAGCTGCCACCGAGGGTGGCGACCAGATCCTCGGCGCCCCACATCAGCGCCACCGTGTTGTCGGCCGCCGCGATTTCGGTCGCGAAGACCGCGCCGCGCGGCGTCTCCAACAGCGCGATGACCTCGCGCGGCGCCAGGGCCGTCACCTGCGCGGCGGATTCGGTTTTGGACAGCATCACCGTGGTGTACGCGGTGCCCGCCAACGCGTCCAGGTCGCGCGGATAGTCGGCGGTGTCGGCGGCGTTGATCCGGACCACGGTTCGCTCCGGGTCCAGCGGAGTCTCCTGCAACGCCTTGCGGGCGGCTTGCTTGTCCGCTTCGGCTACGCCGTCTTCGAGGTCGAGGATGACGACGTCCGCAGCGGCGGCCGCTTTGGCAAAGCGCTCGGGCCGATCGGCCGGGCAGAACAGCCAGGCCGGGCCCGCGGCTTGCAGATTCACTCGGCCTCCTGGTTGTTCGGCCGCTTCTGGACCAGCGTCGTGCGCACCGCACGCGCGACGACGTCGCCGTGCTGGTTGCGACCGGTGTGCTCGAGAGTGACGATGCCTTGCCCCGGGCGGCTGTTCGACTCGCGCTTACCGGTGCAGACGGTTTCCGCGTACAGGGTGTCGCCGTGGAACACCGGCTTGGGGAAGGAGACCTCGGAGAAACCGAGGTTGGCCACGATGGTGCCCAGCGTCAACTGCGACACCGACAACCCGACAAGCGTCGAGAGGGTGAACATCGAGTTGACCAGCCGCTCGCCGCGGAAGCCCGGCTGTTCGGCGGCCCAGGCCGCGTCGAGGTGCAGCGACTGGGTGTTCATGGTCAGCGTGGTGAACAGCACGTTGTCGGCTTCGGTGATGGTACGGCCCGGGCGGTGCAGGTAAGTCGTGCCGATCTCGAATTCCTCGAACCACAAACCGCGCTGAACAACGGACTTGGCCGTCATGACAAGCCCAGCGATCGCGCGATAAGCATCAGCTGCACTTCGGTCGTCCCTTCGCCGATTTCGAGAATCTTGCTGTCGCGGTAGTGCCGCGCCACCGGATACTCATTCATGAAGCCGTAGCCGCCGTGAATCTGGGTGGCGTCGCGGGCGTTGTCCATTGCGGCTTCCGAGGAGATCATCTTCGCGATGGCCGCGTCCTTCTTGAACGGCTTGCCCGCCAACATCTTTGCCGCGGCGTCGTAGTAGGCGGTGCGGGCGACGTGGGCCCGTGCCTCCATCCGCGCGATTTTGAAGCTGATCGCCTGGTAGGAACCGATCGGCTTGCCGAACGATTCACGCTCCCTGGCGTACTTGACGCTCTCGTCCACGCATCCCTGCGCCACACCGGTTGCCAGCGCGGCGATGGCGATGCGCCCCTCGTCGAGGATCGACAGGAAGTTCGCGTACCCCGTTCCCCGGGCCCCCAGCAGGTTCTGCTCGGGGACACGGGCGTCGGCGAAGGTCAGCGGGTGGGTGTCCGAGGCGTTCCAACCCACCTTGTTGTAGACCGGTTCGACGGTGAACCCCGGGGTGCCGTTGGGCACGACGATCGTCGAGATCTCCTTCTTGCCGTCAGCGACCGTGCCGGTCACGGCGGTGACGGTAACCAGCGAGGTGATGTCGGTGCCGGAGTTGGTGATGAATTGCTTGGCGCCGTTGATCACCCATTCGCCGTCGTCCAGCCGGGCCGTGGTGCGCGTACTACCGGCATCAGAACCCGCGCCCGGCTCGGTCAGCCCGAAGCCGGCCAGCGCCCGCCCGGCAACCAGATCGGGCAGCCACTTCTGCTTCTGCTCCTCGGTGCCGAACCGGTAGATCGGCATCGCACCCAGCCCCACGCCGGCTTCCAGCGTGATCGCCACCGATTGATCGACCTTGCCCAGTTCTTCGAGGGCGAGCGCCAGGGCGAAGTAGTCGCCGCCCATGCCGCCGTACTCCTCCGGAAAAGGCAGCCCGAACAAACCCATGTCACCCATCTTGGCGACAACTTCGTACGGAAAGCTGTGCTCCTCATCATGTTTGGCGGACACGGGAGCCACGACGGTTCGCGCGAAGTCGGCGACGGTGCTGCGCAGTTCTTCGTATTCCTTGGGCAACGTCCCGGCGGGAATGGTTGTCGTCATGATGCGTTATTCCTTGCGATTTTGGCGGCCGCTTTCCGGGCCTTCTTCAGAGTCTGGGACCAGCCGGGCCAACACCTGGTCGACCGTCACCTGATCGCCGACCGTGACCAGTAGCTCCACCCGGCCCGAAATCGGCGCGGTCAACGAGTGTTCCATCTTCATGGCTTCGACGACCACGATGACATCGCCCTCGGACACCTCGGCGTCCGAGTCCACCTGCACCGCGATCACGCTGCCGGGCATCGGACTGAGGACCTCGGCCTGCCTGTCATCGGTCGCGCGGTGGATCTTGACCTCGTCGGCCTCGTGTAGCTGCCACGTTCCCCGCTCGTCGGCGATCCATAGCTGCCGATCATCCCGCGCCCAACGGTATTCGCGGCGCCGGCCATCTAGTGTCATGTTGCAGGTGCGTCGCTCGAAATCACCAGTGGCAGAGTGGATTTCGCCCTCGCCGACCTGTACCTGGGCGGCCGTCGGCAGGCCCCATACCGAGACGGTCTCGGTGCGCAGCGGGGTCCGCATCGCGGTGCGCACCGGTGCCCGGCCCCCGCCGCCGCGCCACCCGGTGGGCTGAGCCCATGGGTTGCCCTGCGCGCGACGGGCCAGCGCCCACTGGCGATACAGACCGGCCGCGGCCAACACGTCATCGGGCGCCGGGAGCGGCGCGAAGTCGGGCAGCCGCTCCTCGAGCAGCGCGGTGTCCAGGTCACCCGCCCGCACCCGCGCGTCGGCCAGCAGGAACCGCAGGAATTCGATATTGGTCTGCACGCCAAGTATCGTCGTCTGCGCCAGCGCCCGATCGAGTTCGGCGAGCGCCTCGTCGCGATCGGCCCCGTGCGCGATCACCTTGCTCAGCATCGGGTCGTAGTCGCTGCCCACCACTGTGCCCGGCAGTAACGAGGAGTCCACTCGCACAACGGCGCTCGCGGGCTCGAACACGTCGAGCACCCGTCCGCCGGTAGGCAGAAAGCCGCGTCCCGGATCCTCGGCGTACACCCGGGCCTCGATGGCGTGGCCACGCAGCTCGATGTCGTCCTGGACGAACGAAAGCTTTTCGCCGGCGCCCACTCGCAACTGCCACTCAACGAGATCGAGCCCGGTGATCGCCTCGGTAACCGGGTGCTCGACCTGCAGCCGGGTGTTCATCTCCATGAAAAAGAACTCGTCGGGCCGCGCGGCGGAGACGATGAACTCCACCGTGCCGGCCCCGACGTAGTCAACGCTGCGGGCGGTATTGCAGGCGGCGGTGCCGATCCGCGCGCGGGTGCGGGGATCCAGCAGCGGTGACGGGGCTTCCTCGATGACCTTCTGGTGGCGCCGCTGCAGGCTGCATTCGCGCTCCCCGAGATGCACCACATTGCCATGGCCGTCGGCCAGCACCTGCACCTCGATATGCCTGGGCCGCAACACAAACCGCTCCAAAAATAGCGTGTCGTCACCGAACGACGACGCGGCCTCCCGTCGCGCGCCCACCAGCGCGTCGGGCAGCCGCGCGGGGTCTTCCACCAGCCGCATGCCCTTGCCGCCGCCGCCGGCCGACGGCTTGATCAACACCGGGTAGCCGACCTGTTCGGCCGCTGCGGCGAGCTCGTCGTCGGTCAGTCCGGGTTTGGCCACCCCGGGTACCACCGGCACATCGAAGGCGGCGACGGCATTCTTGGCGGCGATCTTGTCGCCCATCACCTCGATCGCGCGCGGGGGCGGGCCGAGGAACACGATGCCGGCACGCTCGCACGCGGCAGCGAAATGGGCGTTCTCCGAGAGGAATCCGTAGCCCGGGTGAATTGCCTGGGCGCCGGTGCGGACCGCGGCGGCAAGGACCTTCTCGATGTCGAGGTAGCTTTCACGGGCGGCAGCCGGACCCAGCCGCACCGCGGTGTCGGCTTCCTGGACGTGTCGCGCGGTGGCGTCGGGATCGCTGTAGACGGCGACCGACCGGATGCCCAGCCGGCGTAAGGTCCGGATCACCCGCACGGCGATTTCACCGCGGTTGGCCACTAAGACGGTTTCGAACACTGCATTCACATCCGGAAGACGCCGTAGGAAACGGGTTCCAGGGGCGCCTGGGCGCACACGGAAAGGGCAAGTCCGACATAGGTTCTGGTTTCGGCCGGATCGATGATGCCGTCGTCCCAGAGGCGGGCCGTCGAGTAGTACGGGTTGCCCTGAGCCTCGTACTGCGCGCGAATGGGTGCTTTGAACGCCTCCTCTTGGTCTGGCGACCAGGGTGTGCCCGACGCGCTGAGCTGCTCTTGGCGCACCGTCGCCAACACCGAGGCGGCCTGCTCCCCGCCCATCACCGAGATCCGGGCGTTGGGCCACATCCACAGGAAGCGCGGTGAGTACGCCCGCCCGCACATCGAGTAGTTGCCCGCGCCATACGATCCGCCGATCACCACGGTCAGCTTGGGCACCCGGGCGCAGGCCACGGCCGTCACCATCTTGGCGCCATGCTTGGCGATGCCGCCGGCTTCGTAGTCGCGGCCGACCATGAAGCCGGCGATGTTCTGCAGGAACAGCAGCGGGACCTTGCGCTTGTCACACAGCTCGATGAAATGGGCTCCCTTCAGCGCCGATTCGCTGAATAGGACGCCGTTGTTGGCGATGATCCCGACCGGGTGACCGTGGATGTGCGCGAACCCGGTGACCAGCGTCTTGCCGTACTTCGCCTTGAATTCGCTGAATTGACTCCCGTCGACCAACCGCTCGATTACTTCGTGCACGTCGTAGGGCACCCGTGGATCCGGGGGCACGACGTCGTAGAGCTCAAATTGAGCGTGCTTGGGCTCGACCGCGGGGCGCACCTCCCAGGGACTGGGCTCACGAGGACCGAACGTGGCCGCGATCGCGCGCACGATGCGCAGCGCATGTTCGTCGTCGTCGGCGAGATGGTCGGTGACCCCGGAGACGCGGGAGTGCAGGTCGCCGCCGCCGAGGTCTTCGGCCGACACGATCTCGCCGGTTGCCGCTTTGACCAATGGCGGACCACCGAGGAAGATCGTGCCCTGCTCACGGACGATGACGGCCTCGTCGCTCATGGCTGGCACGTAGGCACCACCGGCCGTGCACGACCCCAGGACGGCGGCGACCTGCGGAATCCCCTTGGCGCTCATGGTCGCCTGGTTGTAGAAGATGCGCCCGAAGTGCTCGCGGTCGGGGAACACCTCGTCTTGGCGCGGCAAGAACGCACCGCCGGAGTCGACCAGGTAGATGCAGGGCAGCCGATTCTGCAGCGCGACTTCCTGTGCGCGCAGGTGCTTTTTGACCGTCATCGGGTAGTAGGTGCCGCCCTTGACTGTCGCGTCGTTGGCCACCACCACACACTCCCGCTCGGACACCCGCCCGATACCGGTGATGATGCCCGCGCCCGGGCACTCGTCGTCGTACATTCCATCCGCGGCCAATGGGGTCAGTTCCAGAAATGGGCTGCCCGGATCCAGCAGGCGGTCCACCCGTTCGCGAGGCAACAACTTCCCGCGACTGACGTGACGTTGCCGGGCACGCGCGTTACCACCCAGCGCCGCGGCGGCCAGCTTGGCGTTCAGTTCGCCAACTAACCGGCGGTGTTCGTCGGCGAATGACGGCGCGGTCTTCGCGGGCGCGCTCATGACTGCTCCAGCAGCTCATCCATCGCCGCAGCAGCCTCCTCGCCGTCGGGATCTAATTCAGTTAATGTCCATTAACTGGACCAAAGAATACCACCGGCGGCATTGCGGCGTCCAGGGACGAGTTGATCCCCAGGTCCGCGGCCGATCGTCAAACGACAACACGAGTTTGCTTTCCCAAGGCGTCCAAATTTTTCTACATTTCAATCGTCTGGTCAGTAGTCCGGTCTCTCGTCCATCGCGTTCGAGAAAGAAAATCACCGCAAAGGGAGTCATGCCAGAAACGCCGCCGCACACGACCGCCGCACGACCCGGTTTCGCCGGGCGACCGTCGTTGCAGGCCCGGATCAGCGCTCCGGCGTTCGGCTTCTGGCGCACGATCACCGGTCTGGTCGGCCTCGATCTGGGTTCCGGCCTCAACGCGTTGATGGCCAGCCGTCGCCCACCGCGATTGGTGACCCGAGGATTGACCGTGCAGCACCACGATTTCCACGGCTGGGATCTGTGGACGTTGCGATGCAAATCCCCGTCGGGCAAAAACGTGCTGGCGGTACACGGCGGTGCGTTCGTGTGTGAAGCCACCGTCCTGCATTGGGGCGATTATGCGGCGATCGCCCGCGACACCAGGGCGACCGTATTGGTGCCCTGTTATCCGCTCGCGCCACGAGGCACCGCGGGCACCGTCGTCCCGCAGATGGCCGACCTGATCACCGAACTGGTCGCTGAATACGGACCCGACAACGTCAGCATCTACGGAGACTCCGCCGGCGGCGGCATCGCGCTCAGCGCCGTCCAGGAATTGGTACGGCGCGGCGAGACCGTCCCGGCAGGGATGGTGCTGCTGTCCCCCGTCGTCGACGCCTCGTTGAGCAACCCCGCCATCCGTTTCGTCAACGACCCGGTCCTGAACATCGATGTGCTGAAAGCGAATTTCGCACGCTGGGCGGCAGATCTCGACCTGACAGATCCCTTGGTCAGCCCGTTGTATGGCTCGTTGAGCGGGCTTCCGCCGACCGCCGTCTACGCCGGATCCCTTGAGATTCTCGCCCCCGATGCCATTGCGCTGCAACAGAAATCGTCCGTCACACCGGATGCGAACTTCACCTTCGACCTGCGCACCGGCGTGATCCACGATTGGGCCATGACCTCCTGGTTGCCCGAGGCCCGCGCCGTGCGCTCCCGGATACACCAACAGCTGCGGTGCGCCTAGGATCGCCGCACCCGGGGAGGCCACCGTGGACCGCGACGCGATGATCGAGCTCTGGGAACGCCACATGTCGTGCGAGTTCGAGTTGAAGGACGCCGACCTCGCGGTCGCCACCATGGTCGACGACGCGACCGTCATGCACTTGCCGACGATGAGCGGCGGTGCCGGCAAGGAAAACCTGCGGCGCTACTACGCCGACGTGTTCATCCCGGGTATTCCATCCGACACCAGCAGCGAGCCGGTCGCCCGGTCGTTGGGCGACGACCTCCTGGTCGACGAGTTCATCATGCGGATGACCCATGACCGAGACATGCCGTTCCTGCTGCCGGGTCTTGGGCCGACCGGCAAAACGGTGGAAGTGCCCGCCGTGGTCGTGGTGAAGTTTCGCGGCGGCCTGATGGCCAGCGAACGGCTCTACTGGGACCAGGCCGCGGTGCTGCGCCAGCTGGGCCTGATCGGCACGGATCTGCCGGTTGCCGACGTCACGGAGGTGTCCGCATTCCTGCGCAATTTGGGTTAATCGTGAATAACTCGTGCTATGTTAGTGATGATTAACCGAAACTTTCGGTCGTAGGCAAAGGACCATCATGACAGCGTCCAGCCCGGATCGCGCACTCGATCAGCCTGAAAGCCCAAATCGCCGCAGCCGGTTGAAATCCGACCGGAGATTACAACTACTCGCCGCGGCCGAACATCTCTTTGCCGAGCGCGGCTTCCTCGCGGTCCGACTCGAAGACATCGGCGCCGCGGCGGGCGTCAGTGGGCCGGCCATCTATCGACACTTCCCCAACAAGGAGTCGATGCTGGCCGAGTTGCTGGTTGGGATCAGCGCCCGGCTGCTCGCCGGGGCCCGAGGGGTGACGGCGCGCAACGAGGATGCGGTCGACGCGCTCAACGGCCTCATCGAGTTTCATCTCGACTTCGCCTTCGCCGAGCCCGACTTGATCCGCATCCAGGACCGCGACCTGGGGCACCTGCCAGCGCCCGCGGAACGGCAGGTCCGCCGGGCGCAACGGCAATATGTCGAGGTATGGGTCGCAGTACTACGGGAGCTGAATCCGAGCCTGGCCGAAGCCGACGCGCGGGTGGCGGCGCACGCCGTGTTCGGTCTGCTGAACTCCACACCGCACAGCGTCAAGGCCACGGAAAAACCCGCCCGCGCGGCGCGATCCCGCGCCGTGATGCGAGCCATGACGGTCGCGGCGCTGGGGACCGGAGGCCTGGGCGGCTGAGTCAGCCGGGATGCCATGAATCCACGCCCAGGCGCTCAGCTTCGGTACCCTGCAATTTGTGAGGTGGACATGAACGATCCACGTCGACCCGACCGGTATGGTCGCCCCGACGTGTGGTCCCAACCGACCGGGCCGATTGGTCCGCGGAATGCGCCACTCGCGGATCCGGCCTATGCCGACCAAGCGCCCTACCCACCCAGCTACGGCGGCTACCCGCCGCACTGGGCGTCCCGTCACGACGAGACCAACCCCACCCAAGAACTGCCGGCGTACTGGCAGCAAGATCAACCGCCGCCCGGGGGCATGCCACCCGAGGGCACACCTCCCCCAGCACCGGAAGGGCCGCGATCCCCACGCTGGTTGCTCATCGGCGCGGGCGCGGCCGTGTTGCTTGTCGTCGCGTTGTTGATCGCGCTGGTCCTCACCAACGGCGCGATCAGGACTCAAACGGCCGTACCGCCGCTGCCGGCCATGCCCGGATCGAGCGCACCGAGCCCGACACCCACGCCCTCGACGCGGACCTCACCGCGAACCGTGGTGCCGGCGCCGCCACCGAGCGGCTCGGCCGGTCCGTCGGCCACCCCCGGCGCGATGCAAAACGTCATCTACGACGTCAGCGGCGAAGGCCGGGCGATCAGCGTCACCTACTGGGACACCGGTGACGTGATCCAGACCGAATTCAATGTCGCGCTGCCCTGGAGCAAGCAGGTCAGCCTGTCTCAATCGGCAGCGCATCCGGCCAGCGTCACGATCATCAACATCGGCCACAACGTCACCTGCACGGTCACCGTCGACGGGGTTCAGGTGCGCCAGCGCGTCGGCGCGGGTATCACCGTCTGCGACGCCGCCGCTCGCTAGAGCTGGTCGACCACCACGTGGCGGGCGGGCACCCGGACCGCCAGCATCGCGAGCAATCCGGCGATCAGCACCAGCGAGATCCCGCCCAGCCCGGCGCGCACCGCGCCGAAGATGTCGACGAAAACCGAGAACAGCCACGGCGCCACGAAGGCGACCG
Source organism: Mycobacterium simiae (assembly GCF_010727605.1). Classification (NCBI taxonomy): domain Bacteria; kingdom Bacillati; phylum Actinomycetota; class Actinomycetes; order Mycobacteriales; family Mycobacteriaceae; genus Mycobacterium; species Mycobacterium simiae. The sequence goes on along the minus strand of NZ_AP022568.1, from coordinate 4,375,247 downwards.
CCCGGCCTGTCATCGTGTACAGGCCGAATGCCACCCCTTCCCGGCCGTTGTGCGCCATCTGTAACAGCAGGGCTCGCGCTGAGGACTGCGACGGCCCGATGAACAGGCAGAGTGCCAACCCGCACACCCAGAAGGCGATCGGGCCGGACAGCGCCATCATGGTGAGCGCCATCGCGATGATCGCGACCAGCGACCCGACGATGACCGGTTTTGATCCGAGCCGGTGATCGGCGAACCCGCCGGCGACCGCGCCGACCGCGGCCACCACGCTGGCCGCGACACCGAAGATCAGCACGTTGGCCTGCGAGATGCCGTACACATTGACGCCCAGCACCGCCCCGAATGCAAAGATCGCCGCCAGGCCGTCCCGGAACAGCGCGCTGGCACCCAGAAAGTAGACCAGGTTGCGGTCGCGCTTCCATTCCGCGGAGATCTCGCTCCAGAGCTTGCGGTAACCGCCCAGCATCGTCGTCGGTTGGTACACCTCGCCGGTGTCGGGCAGCCGATGCGCGACCAGGAGCAGGGGTAGGGCCAGCACTGCCAGCCATGCCGCCGCCGCCAGCATCGCCTCCCGGACGTAGAGGCCGTCGGCGACGGGCACGTGCAGCAGCCCGCGTACCGCGCCGGACCCCGATCCGGAGCCGGCGATGAAGCCCGTGTAGATCAGCAACAGCAGCAGCACACTGCCGAGGTAACCGGAGGCCCACCCCAAGCCGGAGATCCGGCCGGCCGTCTGCGGCGTCGAGAGCTGCCGCAGCATGGCGTTATACGGCACGCTGGCCAAATCACCACAGGCGGCGGTCGCGCCCAGCAACGCCAAACCGGCCCACAGGTAGCCGGGACGGTCCTGGATCAAAAACATCGCACCGGTCAACGTGACCGCCAGTCCGGTCAGCACACTGAGCACGACCCGGCGGCGATGCGGCGACTCCACCCACACGCCGACCAGCGGCGCCAGCACCGCGACCGTCAGTCCGGCCAGCGCCCCGGCTCGGCCCAGCCAACTTTCCGGCGTCGTCTTGCCCGGCAGACCCGCCCCGACGCTGCTGGTCAGGTAGACGGAGAAGACGAACGTCGCCACGATCGCATTCAGGCCGGTGGATCCGCAGTCCCACAGCGCCCATGCCACCACCCGGGATCGGTCGATCCTCGTGCCCGGCTGTGGCTGACCCATGCCCGGCACTCTATTTGTTGAACCCGCCGTCCGGCGCGTGCGGGCGTGCCGCTGCTGTGGTCGTTGTCGGGCAACCTTCGACGGCTGTCTACGATTGGCGGCATGCCGGTACCCGCTCCCAGCCCAGAAGCGCGCGCCGTTGTCACCGGCGCTTCGCAGAACATCGGCGAAGCGCTGGCAACCGAATTGGCCGCGCGCGGGCACAACTTGATCGTCACCGCCCGGCGCGAAGAACTGCTCGAGGCCCTCGCCGCGCGGCTGACCGAGAAGTTCGGCGTCACCGTGGAGGTCCGTGCGGCCGACCTCGCCGACCCCACGGAACGGGCCAAGCTGTGCGACGAGTTGTCGGGCCGCAACATCTCGATTCTGTGCGCCAACGCGGGCACCGGAACGTTCGGCCCGGTGGCCGGTCTGGACCCCGCGGGCGAAAAGGCTCAGGTGCAGCTGAATGCCGTAGCGGTGCACGACCTTACGTTGGCCGTGCTGCCAGGCATGGTCGAGCGTGGCGCGGGTGGCATCTTGATTTCCGGTTCGGCGGCCGGCAATTCGCCGATTCCCTATAACGCGACGTACGCCGCCTCGAAGGCGTTCGTCAACACGTTCAGTGAATCGTTGCGCGGTGAACTGCGCCGCTCGGGTGTGCACGTCACACTGCTGGCGCCCGGACCGGTCCGCACCGACCTGCCCGACGAGGCAGAACGCTCGCTGGTCGAGCGGCTGGTGCCGGATTTTCTGTGGATCTCGACCGAGCACACCGCGCGGGCATCGCTGAATGCATTGGAGCGCAACAAGATGCGCGTCGTTCCCGGGTTGACCTCCAAGGCGATGTCAGTGGGCAGTGGGTATGCTCCCCGCGCGATCGTGGCGCCGATCGTGGGCAGCTTCTACAAAAAGCTCGGCGGCGGCTGACGCCACAATATTTCGGCAGAGCCGTCAGGCCCGCGGCCCAGGCCCGGAAGGCAAACCGTCACCTGCGTCCGCGCCGCCCGGTGCCGAAGATGCTTTTCACCGCTTCGCGGATCGCAGTATTGATGCCGCTTTTCACGGTCGGGTTCGTCAGCACCTGCTCCCACATGGCCGGGCCTTTGGGTTCGTAGGGCTCCGGCATCGGCGGAATATCGACCTCGGTTGGCGGCGGGTTGGGCTCGGCACGTCGCTGCGGGGCGGGCGCCTCGAGCGCTTCGGGTGCTTTCGGGGGTTCGGCCTGCGGCACCGTCTGACCGTATTTCTCCTGCAGCGGACTGGCTTTTACCGCGTCAGCCATGGCTTCGGCCTCGATGGCGCCCATCAACGACCGCGGCACCCGCATGCGCGTCCACGCGACCGGCGTTGGTGCCCCCTGCTCGGATAGCACGGTGACCACCGCCTCACCGATGCCCAGCGATGTCAACGCCGACTCTAGGTCGTAGACATCGGTTTTCGGGTACGTGCGGACCGTCTTGGCGAGCGCTTTCTGATCGTCGGGGGTGAACGCGCGCAGGGCATGCTGGACTCGCGCGCCCAACTGGGAAAGCACATCGTTGGGTAGGTCGGTGGGCAACTGGGTGCAGAAGAACACCCCGACGCCCTTCGATCGGATCAGCTTGACGGTCTGCTCGACCTGTTCCAGGAACGCCTTGGACGCGTCGGTGAACAACAGATGCGCCTCGTCGAAGAAAAACACCAGCGTCGGCTTGTCGACGTCACCAACCTCGGGCAAAACGGTGAACAAGTCCGCCAGCACCCACATCAGGAAGGTGGAAAAGATGACCGGGCGCAGCGCCTGACCGCTGAACTCGAGCAGGGAAATGATCCCCCGGCCCTGGTCGTCGACGCGCAGCAGATCGTGCGGGTCGAACTTCGGTTCCCCGAAGAACGTGTCGCCGCCCTCGGATTCGAGATTCACCAAAGCCCGCAGAATGACCCCCGCGGTGGTCGACGACACTCCGCCAAGGGATTTCAGGTCCGCCTTGCCGTCCTCACTCGTCAGGTGGCTGATGGCCTCCCGTAGCTGGTCCAGGGTGATCAGCCGGCGATTGTTCTCCTTGGCCCAATGGAAGATCAGCCCCAGCGTGGACTCTTGAGTGGCGTTGAGGCCCAGCACCTTCGACAGCAGCACCGGACCGAAGCTGGCGATGGTGGCCCGGATCGGCACACCGGCCCCGCCGGTACCCAGCGACAGGAACTCGACGGGGAACGCCGTCGCCGCCCAATCATCGCCGGTGTCTTGGGCGCGCGCGGCGGTCTTGTCGTTGGCCGCTCCCGGCCGAGACAAACCCGACAGATCGCCCTTCACGTCGGCCATCAACACCGGCACCCCCGCGGCACTGAGCTGTTCGGCGATCAGCTGCAGGGTTTTCGTCTTGCCGGTTCCCGTCGCGCCGGCCACCAGGCCGTGCCTGTTGATCGTCGCCAACGGGATGCGAATCCGCGCCGTCGGGTCGGCGGCGCCGTCGATGACAACCGTGCCGAGTTCCAGCGCCTGACCTTCGACGGCGTAACCGCCGGCGATCCGTTGCGCCGCCCCGCCCGCCGCCGATTCGGTACCCATTGCGCCCCGCCCTCTCCCCCCGAGAGTTGCAACGTCCAGCAAGGCTCACACTACTTGCCAGGGTGCGGCAGGGGCAGCGCCCCACGTGGGCATACGCTGAGCGCTGTGCGCGACGAATTGGTGTGGATCGACTGCGAGATGACCGGGTTGGATCTGCAGTCGGACAAGTTGATCGAGATCGCGGCCCTGGTCACCGATGCGGACCTGAACATTCTCGGGGACGGCATCGACGTGGTGATCCACACCGACGACGCGGCGTTGTCTTCGATGATCGACGTCGTCACCGAGATGCACACCCGCTCCGGGCTGATCGACGAGGTGCGGGCGTCCACCGTCGACCTCGCTGCCGCCGAGGCGATGGTGCTCGATTACATCGGTCAGCACGTCAAAGCGCCCAAGACGGCGCCGCTGGCCGGCAATTCGATCGCCACCGACCGCTCATTCATCGCCCGCGACATGCCCGCCCTGGACGCCTTCTTGCACTACCGAATGATCGACGTCAGCTCGATCAAAGAGCTCTGCCGACGCTGGTATCCCCGCATCTACTACGGCCAGCCGGCCAAGGGGCTGGCGCACCGGGCCCTCGCCGACATCCGCGAGTCCATCCGTGAACTGCAGTTCTATCGACGGACCGCGTTCGTGCCGCTGCCGGGCCCGTCTACCAGCGAAATTGCGGCGGTCGCCACCGATCTGACGGATGGCCAGGACGCACCGGCGTCAATTGATTCGGCCGTCGAGCCACCTAACCGCTAGTATCGACAGTCGCTGCTTGTTAGGCTGCGGCCGGCAGTAGCCATGGTGGGTGTAGTTCAGTTGGTAGAGCGTCAGGTTGTGATCCTGAATGTCGCGGGTTCGAGTCCCGTCACTCACCCCACAGGTCAGAGGGCTGAGCGCCCTCTGACCTTTTTCATGGTCGGCGATTGCCTTGCAGCGCAAGGCCGTTGCCGGTCGGCGCCGATGCCCGAGCCGCCCGGGTGAAGGCATACCCGTAGGCCTGCCGGAAAATTTGCCAGCAGCAATCTATTGCGGTCGCTGCATGGCGTATTATCGCGAGATTACTTAGCTACGGAGTGGTTATGTCTGGTCTGAAGTGCAAAGTCGTCCTCGCCCTGGTGCTTGCGTTCACGGCCCCCGCCGCGTCGGGCTGCACGCTTACCGTCGTCTGCGAACCCCTCTTCGTCTGCGCCTAAGCGCCTACCGCGCGGTCCGGCGTAATCCGCTGCCCCAACAAGCTTCTGCACGACACGGTCACGTGTCCGCGTTGCCGGCTTTCCACTGCGGCCAGGGAATGTTCCAGTCGCCCAGACCCTCGTCGCCGGGCAGGGTCGGCCCGACGGTGTTGACGACCACGACGATGTCGCCGCTCTTGCTGTGGTCGTAGAACCACTGCGCGTTGCTCGGGCTCACGTTCAGGCAGCCATGGCTGGTGTTGGTGTGACCCTGCGCACCGACGGACCACGGCGCGGAGTGGACAAAGACGCCGCTGTAGGACATCTGGGTGGCCCAGTCGACCTCGGTGCGATATCCGTTGGGCGAGTTCACCGGAACGCCGTAGGTCGAAGAGTCCATGATGATGTGTCGGTAGCGGCCGCCGATGATGTAGACGCCATTGGCCGTCGGCGTGCTGTCCTTGCCCATCGACGTGGGCATCGTCTTCACCACCTCCCCGTTGACCCGCACGGTCACCATCTTGGTGGTGTCGTCTGCGGTCGAGATGACCTCGTCACCGATGGTGAAGTGGGTCTTGACGTTGTCCTCGCCAAACATCCCGTCACCCAGATCCACGCCGTAGGTGTTGACCGCCACATCGACGGACGTACCCGGCTTCCAGAAATGCTCTGGGCGCCAACGCACTTCGCGGTTGTTCAGCCAGTAGAACGCGCCCTCGACGGGCGGGTTGGTGGTGATTGTGATCGCCTTCTGCGCCGCCGCGCGGTTTGCGATGTTCTCGTCGAATCGGATGGCTACCGGCTCACCGACCCCGACGACCTCGCCGTCACCCGGCGCGACGTAGGGCATCGTCAGGTGTGCGGGCGAACTCGTCGAGAAGGTCATCTGGCGGCTCGCCGCGCCGCCCAGTCCGAGCGCCTTGACGGTCAGTGTGTAGCGGCGGTTGTAGCCGAGTTGTTCGGTGGTGGACCAGCGCAACCCGTCGGGGCTGAGTTGGCCGTCGATGGTCCGGCCGTTGTCGTTGACCATCGTGACCGACCCCAGCACGCCGTCGGCGACGCTGACCGTCACCGGCGCATCGACGGTGACGCCGACGGCTCCGTCGGACACCGAGGCGGTTAGCTTGGGGACCAGTAGGTCAGCAAACGGGGTGCCCTTGTCGAAAATGACCTTTGCCGGTGCGGCGGGCTGGCTGCTACTACACGCCACCCCAACCGAGGCCAAGACAGCAAACATGATCATAGCGATAATCAGCCACGATCGTCGTCTGCGCAAAGGACCCATCGAGTGACCTTTCACATCATTCTGTTACATCCGGTCACCGCTGACCCTGCTTAGTTGCCAGCATTGTAATGGCTTTTCGGCCCGCCTACTGCCGACTTCGGCGGGTTGCCCGGCAGGGTGTCGCGGCCGAAAACCACGCCGGTTCACCGAAGTGAGCTGCCCGCGTCACCGCCGCCACGTCGCGGGCCGCGGCGGCTTCGACCCGGGCAAGTTTGACCACCGCTGCGGCCATCACCACAATCGCCGCAGCCAAGCCAATCAGCCCGGCCCAACCGGTGCTGAGGGTTTCGCCGAGGACGACGACACCCAGCGTCGTGGCCACCACCGGTTGGGACACCTGTAAGGCGGGCATGGACGCCGTCAGCGGCCCGGCCCGGAACGCGAACTGACTGCCCACGACGCCGCCTACCGCGACCAGGAGCGCGGCATACAGCTCGGGCGATCGGATGACCGACCAGCCGCCCCCGAGTTGAGCGACGACCTCTTTGGCAAGCACCGCGAAAATGCCCCACAGCGAACCAGAAACCAGCGCGTACAGCAGCGCGGCGACCGCTCCGCCGCACCGTCGACCCGCGACAACCGCGACGGCCAACAACGGTCCGAGCACGATCGCCACGCCGACCCACGTCCGGAGCGGCGCGGACATACGACCGGTCTGCGGGTTGCCCAGCACGACGGTCGTGATCACGGCGACGGTCAACAACCCCGCCCAGATCCACTCGCCACGACCGACCGGGTGCTGCGTGAACCTCGCGTTCATCGGCAGCGCGAACAGCAGCGAGAGCATCAGCAGCGCCTGCACCAACAGCACCGAGCCGTGACGCAGTGCGGCCGCTTGCAGCCCTAGGCTGGCGACCAGCAACGCCGCGCCCCACCACCACCGTGGACTGCGAAGCAGGCTGACAAGCAGCTCGATGTGAGCGGCCGAGCGGTTCTCGATGCAATGCGCCGCGCGCTGCTGCAATACGTCGCCGAGCGCGATACACAGCGCGGAACCCAACGCGAGCAGTACGGCGATATCTACTTCGGGCACAGCAACATTCACCTAACCGCGGTCGGTCGTGGTCGTGGTCGTGGTCGTGGTGGTGGACGTGGTCGTGGTCGGCCACCCGCTGATCAGATGCTGCTCCGACTCGGAGGCATCGGTGGCCCAGCGCCGCCGCCCCACCGCGGCGGTAGCATCTTCACCGGTCGCGGATCGACTCCGCAACCGGACCAGCCAACCGGGCGCCCACCACGTCCACCGGCCGAGGAGGTGAATCGAGGCCGGTACCAACACCATTCGCACCAGGGTGGCGTCGGCCAGGACCGCAAGCGTGAGCCCGACGCCGAGCATCCGCATGAACGAAACGTGCGCCGGAATCAATGCAGCAAACGAGATCGACATCACCAGCGCCGCGGTCGTTACCACCCGGCCGATGCCGGCGATGCCCAACGCCGTGCTTTCGTCGGTGGCCGCGCGTGCTTCCGCGAGGACCGGGCGCCTCTCGTGTGCGGGCGCCGAGGCCAGCCAATACTCGTGGATCCGCGAGACCAAGAACACCTCGTAGTCCATCGCCAACCCAAAAGCTATGCAGAACAACAGCACTGGAATGTTGGCGTTCAACGTGCCGTTGGGCGTCGTGCCCAACGCGTGCAGATGACCGTCCTGGAAAATCCACACCATGGCGCCGAAGGCGGCGGTCAGCGACAACACGTTGCACACCAACGCCTGCAACGGCAACACGGCGCTGCCGGTGAGCAAGAACAGCAACGCGAACGTGATGACGGCAATCAACACGAACACGCTGGGCAACCGCGCCGTGATCGCGTCGACACTGTCCCGATTGATCTGCGCCAAGCCGGTCATCTGCGTCGACCGTCCCGCCGGGCCGGCGACCTCGTGCAGTCGGTCGAGTTGGGTGTTCGAGGCAGCCGAGTACAACGCTGCGGTGGTGTCGACCGTCAAAAACGCGCTGCCGCCGGCGAGCCCGCTCGGCGCTGCGGGCGGTCCGACGGGATTGCCGGCCACGAACGTCGCCGTCGGCGCGGTGACCGCGGACACGTCCGGAACCCGCGACAGCGCTGCGGCGTAGTGCTCGAGGTCGACAGGACTCACCCCGCGCGCGTCGGGCACCACCACGGTGACCTGGGTTCCTAACCCGTTGCCGAAGTCCTGGTCCAGCATGTCGGCGACCTGACGCGCCGACGCGCCTGCGGGCAGCACCCGCTCGTCGGGAAAGCCCCACTTGACGCCCAAGAACGGAACGCCGAGCAGCAGCAACAGCGCGACCACGCTCAGGCCGGACGGTACGGCGTGGCGCAATACGAACTTCGTCGATCGATACCAGAGCAGCGACTCGACGGGCGTATGCGCATGGTCGCGCCACGATTTGGTGGTGGCCCGCACGCCGAACAGCGCACGGCGCACGACGCGAGAAACGTCGAGCGCGTCCAGCCGCGGACCCAGCAGCGTGATGGCAGCCGGAGTGACCACGACGGTGGCCAGCGCGACGATCACCGCGGTCACCACGATCGTGTAGGCCGAGGACTTCAGGAAATACATCGGGAACAGTGCCATCACCGACATGGACAACCCGACCGTGGTAGCCGAAAACAGTACCGTTCGCCCAGCCGTTGCCATGGTCCGCATCAGCGCCTGGTCGCGAGCCATCATCCGCAACAGGTCCTGGTCGCGTTCCTGCGCCCGGGCCAGCTCCTCGCGATATCGACTGATGATCAGCAGGTTGTAGTCGATCGCCAGCGCCAGCCCCATTGCGACACTGAGATCCAACGCATACGTCGATACGTCGGTCGCGAACGTGATCAGCCGCAGCACCGACATGGTGCCCACAATCGCCAATGCGCCCATCGCAATCGGCAGCACCGCCGCCACCACCCCGCCGAGCACCCACACCAAGACCGCGAAGCTCAACGGAATCGCCAGGGACTCCATCAGCAAGAGGTCCCGCTCGTTTTGATGGTTGATCTGGGCATACGCCACGGCCATGCCACCGGCGCGCACGGTGACGCCGTCGCGGTCATAAACCAGCTGGTGGCTGAGCGCGCTGGCGTAATTCTGGGCGTCGTTCTCGCCACCTTTGAGACCGGCCACGATCATCGCGGACGTACCGTCCTTGCTGACCAGTTGCGCCGCGGCCGCCGGGGGTGACGTCCAGGCCGACGACACATTGAGCACCCACGGCGATCGCTGCAGCTGCTCGACGATGTCGGTGCCGACGAGGCGGGCTTGCTCGCTGCGGGCGCCGGCCGGCGCGGTCACCACGATAAGCATCTGCTGATCGGTCTGGCCGAACTTGTCCCGCAGCACCTCGGTCGCCCGCGCCGACTCCGACGTCGGGCTTTGGAAGCCGCCGCCGGACAGGTTGTTGATGACGGGGACGCCAAAAATCGCCGCCCCGACCAGGATCAGGGCGGCGACGGCAATGATGCGGCGCGGTGCGGCGATGGCCAGCCGCGTGATGGCATACAGCATCTCGCGTCCTTCCCGGTGCTTTCCCTCCGACATATCGCTGTACCCGTCTCGGCCGATCTGACTCCCCGCGCAAGGAAATCGCTGGTCGGCCGCGACGTTTGGCGATCCGATCCACGGGTATCGGGATTAGGCAGCATTTTTGCCCGCGGGCTTTGGCGGATTCGGTGCGGAAAGCGCTGATTTGCTTGGGCTACAACCGAATTGGATGAGCGATGAACACGACGGACAACGCCATCAATATCAGGCACCCATCCGAAGACGATTGGGCGGCCGTTTACGCGAATCAGGCTCGCATTTTTGGGGATCCGGTAGATCCACGCGGCATCGAGGCATGGCGACGCCGGGTCGAACTCGAGGACATCCTGGTCGCCGAAGACGTTTCCGATGCGCAACAGCCATTTTTGGTGGGGACGTCGATCATCTACCGCACCCGGCTCACGGTCCCGGGCGGCGCGAGCCTGCGGGCCGCGTGGCTGACAATGATCACCGTCGCGTCGACACATCAGGGCACGGGGATCTGGGGCCAGCTCAGCGCGCAGGGGCTCGGAATATTGATGGAGCGCGGCTATCCGATCGTCTGTGGTGTGCCCACCCAAACCGCGATGTACGACGGGTTCGGCGCCGGCGTGTCCAGCTACAGCCAGACTTATTGCGTCGACCGCCGCTTCGCCAAGCTGCGGGACAAGCCGGGCACCATTCGGGCCCGTGAGGTCGATGCCGCCCAGGCCGCCCGCCATCTGCCGGAGATCTATGAGCGGTGGCGTGCCGTAACGAGCGGGGCGGTCGAACGGAGCGCCGAGTGGTGGGACGACTTCCTCGAAGACAGGACGACCGAGCGGGGCAACGGATCGGCGCTGAATTACACCATTCATCCGGACGGCTTCCTGTCCTACCGCGTCATCGGCGAGAAGAACCACGGCTTCCGGCCGCCGCTGGGCAAGGTGGTTGTCGTGGATTTCTGCGCGATCACCGACGACGCCCACAGCGAGCTGCTGCAGACGCTGCTGGTGTTGGAGATGTTCCACGAGATCGACATAGACGTGCCGGTCGATGATCCGCTACCGCTGAAACTCCGCGACCAGCGCGCCTCGCACCCGGAGGGCAAACGGGATTTCCTGTGGGTGCGGATCAACGACGTGCCCGAGGTGCTCGGCGCACGCGAGTACTCCGCCGACATCGACATGATTCTCGAGGTCGCGGACCCCCTGGGCCTCGCGGGCGGCCGCTTCGAGCTGCAGGTACGCGACGGAGTCGGCAAGTGCACGCCGCACGACGGGCCTCCGGACGCAAAGATCGGCCTGGCCGATCTGGCGACGATCTACATGGGCGCCCACCGGCCGTCGCAGCTGACACGGGCCGGCCGCCTCACCGAGCTCCGCGCTGGCGCGTTGGCCGAGCTGGATGCCGCGTTCGGCACCCAGCGGGCGCCGTTTTGCGGCACTCTGTTCTGAAAGTGCTTGTGTCACAATCTATTTGAGACGCACATCGATCGCGTGGCCGATTCGCGGACGCCCGTGGCCCGCGCTGGGCCCAAGCGGCGATTTCGCCCTAGGTTAGAATGTTTGTTATTGTCGCGGACGCGGTTGCGACCGCCCAAGCGCCGTTAGCTCAGTTGGTAGAGCAGCTGACTCTTAATCAGCGGGTCCGGGGTTCGAAACCCTGACGGCGCACTTCGAAACGTATTTGCGGGATTCACCGCCCCGGCGGGCTCCGAAGCGGTTGCGATCGTCGACCGGGGGTATGGGCTAGGCATCAAAAAAGGAGATGCCGATGATCCGACCCAATGAGGACGACGACACCGACAACGATGCCGCCGCCGCCGAGGACGACGCACCGGTGCGGCCGGAGGCCAGCGAGGGCCCGTACCCGCCCGTGCTGGGCGAGCCCAAGCCGCCCATCGGGAACTGACGAGGCGCCGCCGTGGCTGGCGAGTCCCAGCTAGTTCTTAAGCGAGACCCGTCTCCGTAGGGGCGACGCCAGTGCCGCCGCGGCCGCGCTGGCCAGTGCCGCCGCCGAGGGCTTCGGTGACCAGCGCAAGGCGGCCACGGCCCAGCCGAGCGGCGTGTCAAGCTGCGGATCCGAGCCGTTGTGGTTCGTGACCGTCGGCGATTCATCCGTCGAGTCGGCGAAGATGTCGAGGATCGCCGGCAGGAACGCCCTCATGTCCTGCGGCCCGCGACTCGTCAGGAGGTTGCGGTCATGCACGAGCTCACGGTCAAGCCAGGTGGCGCCGGCGTTCACCAAGTCGTCGCGGATGCCCGGCCACGAGGTCAGGGTGCGCCCGGTGAGCATTCCCGCCGACGCAAGCAGCCACGGACCGTGACACAACGTGGCGATTGGCTTGGCAGCGTGGTCGAACGCGCGGACAAAATCGCGAGCCGGCGCCGACTGCCGTAGCAGATCGGGGTTGATGAAGCCACCCGGAAGCAGCAGTCCGTCGTACGCGTCAGGGTCCGCCTCGGTGACCACCTTGTCGACGCCGATCCGGCTGGCCGGCATGTGCAGATTCACTCCGCGGATGCGGCCGCGCCGCAGCGACACGATATCCACCTTCGCGCCGGCTAATTGCAGCGCGCGCAATGGAATTACCAGTTCGTGAGCGCATTCCTCAACGCGCCTGTCCTGCCAAGGCCGGCCCGATCCGCGGGCGCCGCCGCAATTCCCAGACCAACCGGCAAACCCCGATGCCGGCGAGCAGGCCGAGCGCTGCGAGGGCGGGCAGGTGCAGCAACGCAGGCAGGACCGCCGCCGCGGCCACTCCGGTAACCGCGCGGTCGACCGGGGCCTGCCGGTGGTCACGCCATCGGTAGGCGACATCAGCGAGGTAGAACAACGCCATCCCGCCGGCCAGTGCGATCGCGGACAGCAACGGCAGCCGGTGAGTGGCGTGCTCGATGGTGGCGTGCGCCCCCACGGCGAACAGCATGATGCCGGCGACCAGGGGTAGGTGCAGGTAGCTGTAGGCATCACGGGCAAGATGAGCCCGTTCGGTACCGGTGGCCCGCTCCATCCGTTGCCGCGCTCCGGACGTCACACCGAAGTACGTCCACCAGAACGTGGCCATCACGGCCACCCCCAACAGCAACGCAGCAATGGTCTCCCACCGGCCGAGATCCCTTGCCGCTCCGCCCAATTCCACGACCACCTCGCCGAGCGCGATGATGATGATCGAGCCGTGGCGCGAAACGAAGTAGGACGGTGAGACACGAAACCCGCCGAGGCCGAGCACAGCCGGTGCGCCGTAGTCGATGACCGCCGCAGCAACCCACAGCAGCTCGCGGCCGGGCGAGTCGACGAAGGCGGCGGCCACGATGCAGGCGGGCGCGGCGACGAACGCCGGCGCTATTCGACGGGTGCCCTTCCGCAAAGCGACGTCCTCGTGCGCAGAAAGGGCGACGAACTTCACCACCTGGATCGACCGAACCACCAGCAGCGCGATGCCGAAGACCAACGCGCCCGACGCAAATGCGGCGGGGAGCGCCGCGGCGGCGACCAGCATCGCGGCCATCGCGGCAATGACTACCACTTCATGCCACACGTTGGCCGTGTCGAACGTGTTGATGAGCCACGTGTAGCCCACCCAGGCCCACCACACCGCAAGCAGCGCCAGCGCGGCGCGGCCGAAACCCGTCGGCGAAAGATCGTGCAGCACAAGTTGCGTGACCTGCGACATGGCGAAGGTGAACACCAGATCAAAGAACAGCTCGAGGTTGCCCTCGGAGCGCGGGCCCGCGCGCTGTGCCGAGCTTTCGCCGTCGTCGCCCATGGCATCACTGTCCCTTCGTGCATCGAACGCGCCGCGAGCAAGCATGCGACTGGACGGCGGGCCGGCGCCGTGCACGGCTCAGCGCCATAGCCGGGGTAACCCAAAAAATCCGGGTCAACCGGAAAATCGGCCAGCTGTCACCGATTCCTGGGCGCCTCTTGACCTGTCAGGCCGAACCGACCCGACGAAATTGCGCCTGCGAGTCCGGTTCGCCGGCAACCACGACACTGCCAATGTTGAGCGTTGGTCTGCTTGGCGAGTCGTTGTTTCTGGACGGAGGTATCAAGTGACCCATCCGTCGGGTCTCCCGGTATTCGAACGGTTCTTTCGCTCGGTTGCAAACATCAAGATCGATCGGAACGACGTCCGTCGCTTCCGAGAGTTTGTCGATGAGCAGATCGATGACATTGCCATCTCGGGGCGCACCTCGGCAAAGTCGAACGGCCGCGACGTCATTGTGGCGCAGGACCTTCCGATCACCAAAGGCATGCAAGAGCGAATGCGCGAATTCGACAAGCTAGAGGAGGCCGACGAGATTCGTCAGCTACTTCTCAACACCGAAGTCCGCGAAGTCCACGGCGATGAAACGCTGGAAAGCGTTGTGGCCGAGAGCAATCAGACCGGTAAGCGGGACTCTATCAAGGCGCGCGCACTATTCGTGTTCATTGGGGTCGCGGGCCTCAGAGCTTGTCGGCGAGAACGTCCAACTTGCTGATGGCGGGTGGCGAGGCGAACAGCTCGTCGGCCTTCTCCGCGAGGGCCTTTGCAACTGGGCCGCCAAGATGTGCCTCTCGTGCCGCCTCGTCGGTGAAGGCGTCGATGATGCCGAATGCCGACGGACTGAACCGAACCGCAAGCCATGGCCTCGTGCCTGGTTCTTGCTCGACGAGGGGCAGCGCCGATAGAAGAAACTCCTCGACCGCGTCCTCCTTGCCCGGCTTGGCCTCGAGCCGCACCAGCAAAGCCTTTGTCGCCATGGTTGCTCCCTTTCCGTTGTCGTTTACCGAAAAGCGGAGAACGTTGCCGCAGCGGCGGAGCGTCCCGTCACTTCTCAGTTACCACTGTGCCCAACAGCCGCAGTCCCGGCCTCGTCCCGCCTTCAAACAGTCTCCGCAGAGCTGAATCGAGGGTCTACGACGTTATTCCCGATGGCGATTTCTGTCCCTGCCGTCGTGTCACTAATGCTTTGGGCCGCGTCTATAGTCACCGCCGAACTGACCTCAAACTACACCAAATCGGTGAACACAGCCACCAGACAATGCGCCCGACTCGCTGAATAGTCAAGCCAAGCATTGGCTTTCGACCGCCCCGCGATCACACACTCGCGCCGAGGAAGCGCCACGCCCCGGGTAGCGGCATGCAGGTTGAAGCGAGTATCGACATCCGCGAAGGTCTAAACCCGTCAGGGCCGTGATGCAGCCGAGCCTATAGCGCAACGTGCTGCGGTGGACATGCAAAGCGGCAGCCGATTCGTCGTAGTTACCACCGCACTCGACATAATGGCTCAAGGTTTGTACCAGATCGGAGTTCTTGGCGGCGTCGTAATCGATCAACGGCCCCAGCCATTGGCGGAGGCACTCATCGACGACGCCGGCGGTATGCGCCGCATCGACTAGGTGGTAGAAGCCGAGCTCGTAATAGTCAGACGCCCCTCAGAGACGGGCCGAGTTCAGGCGGACATTGAGCGTTGCGACGGGCTCTGAGGAAGGACTGTGCAGGTTCTCAACGGCGCGGCCCGCAGCGACGATGCCGGCGTCGCCGTCACCGCGCCCGCTTTGAATCACCACGACATAGTGCGGACGACGCAAGTCATGAGCCAGCCAGCCCCTTCAGCAGCTATCGCCAGAATGTCCTCAGGATTAAGTGAATCGAAGTCGATCCGGGTCAACGCCGTCAGCCCTCCCGGGTTACCGGCGGGCTCGTGAGCGTCGCCGAGCGTCGAATTGGCGTTCATGACCGATATGCGACTCCAGTTCCTCCCCTTGTACTGAGAGAGGTCCCGCTTCAGTCAACATGTGGCGGTGAGCGGAAACCGGACTCAGTCCGGCGAGAGCACAAGTGGCGCGGGTACTCGCGCCTGTGCTGCCCAAACTTCGCCCGCCGGGCCGGCCGGCGTCGCAAATTTTGTCCCAACCCGCGGTTGCCGGGAGTAGTTTTTTCTCGGTGCCTAGCTAACCATTGGCACCCGTTGTGAGGTAGCTGCGCCGAAGGAGCCGCAATGGGGTTCATCCAGCCCAACCTGCCCGTCGTCGACATGGCCGAGTGGAGCAAGCTGCCCCGCGCCGAGCGCATCGTGCCGATGGTGCGCCACATCGCTCAGTACGGCTTCGGCACGCCGCTGATCATGCATGTGATGTACGGCATCAAGATCGCGCTCTACATCCTGGGCGCCTGGACATTCGCGTGGACCACCGCGGGCGTCGACGTTAAAGGCGGCTTCACCGACGTCGCCTCCTGGTGGCTCGAGCCCATCGTGTTCGAAAAGGCCGTGCTCTACACCATGCTGTTCGAGGTCGTCGGGCTGGGCTGCTGCTTCGGGCCGCTGGCCGGACGCTACTTCCCGCCGATGGGGTCGATCCTGTATTGGCTGCGCCCCGGCACCATCCGGCTGCCGCCGTGGCCCGATCGGGTACCGCTGACCAAAGGCATCGACCGAACGCCGTTCGACGTGGTGCTGTACGCCGCGCTGCTGGTGTTGCTGGCCACCGCGCTGGTGTCGAACGGCACGGGCCCAATTCCCGTCCTACACACGGTCATCGGCGTGCTGCCGTGGTGGCAGCCGGTGGCCATCCTCGCCGTGCTGGCCGTGTTGGGCCTGCGCGACAAGGTGATCTTCCTGGCCGCCCGCGGTGAGGTGTATGCGCCGCTGGCGCTGGTGTTCCTGTTCGGCGGGACGAATATCATCGTCGGGGCCAAGGTGATCTTCATGGTGATCTGGCTGGGCGCGGCGACCTCGAAGCTCAACCGGCACTTCCCTTTCGTGATTTCCACGATGCTGGCCAACAACCCGTTCATACCGTCGGGGCCGCTCAAGCGAGCGATGTTCAAGCGCTACCCGGACGACCTGCGGCCCAGCGGATTGGCCGGCTTCATCGCCCACTTCTCCACCGCCGTGGAAGGATTGGTGCCGCTGGCATTGTTCTTCTCACACGGCGGCTGGCCCACGGCGATTGCCGCTTTCGTGATGATCGTGTTCCACCTGAACATTCTGTTGGCCTTCCCGATGGGAGTGCCGCTGGAGTGGAACGTCTTCATGATCTTCGGGGTGCTGTGGCTGTTCGTCGGCCACGCCAGCACGGGGCTCGCCGATCTGACCAACCCGCTGCCGGTCGCCGTTCTGTTCGCCGTCTGCGCGGGCACGGTCGTCGTCGGAAACCTGTACCCGCGCAAGGTGTCGTTTCTGCCCGGCATGCGCTACTACGCGGGCAACTGGGACACCACGGTGTGGTGCGTCAAGCCGTCCGTCGACGACAAGTTCCGCACCGGCTCGCGCGCGCTGGGCCCGCTGCAACACCTACAGCTCGAACGGCTCTACAAATCCAAAGAGGACACCGTCGTCCCCTTGCACCTCGCCCTCGCCTTCCGCGGGATGAACACCCACGGGCGCGCGCTACTCACGCTGGTGCATCGCGCGCTGGCCGGCTTCGACGAGGATGACTACAACCTGTGCGAAGGCGAGACGCTGTGCGCGACGGTGCTCGGCTGGAACTTCGGCGACGGGCACCTGCACAACGAATCCCTGATCGAGGCGCTGCAGCAGCGCTGCGGGTTCCAGCCCGGCGACGTGCGGGTGGTGATCCTCGACGCACAGCCCATCCACATCCAGCGCCAGCAGTACCGGCTGGTCGATGCCGCGACCGGCGAATTCGAGCGCGGCCACGTCGACGTCGAGGACATGGTCACTACCCAGCCCTGGGCCGACGACCTGCCCGTGCATGTGCAGCGCAGTACCGCCGCCGACACGGCCTAGCGCGCCGAGGACAGTAGGCGCCGGGCGCCAAGGTCCAACAGGTACCCGATCAGGCCGATCACCACGATTACGGCGACGACCTGGTCGTAGGCCAGCTGGTCGCGCGCGTTGAGGATCTGGTAGCCCAAACCCGAACGCACACCGAGCATTTCGGCGGGCACCAAGACCACCCACGCGATTCCGAGTGCGACCCGCAGGCCGGTCTGCAGGTGTCCGCGGATGGCGGGCAGCACCACGACCGTGAGCAACTCGGTGCGGGTGGCGCCGAACGACTTGGCGACCTGGAGGTAGCCCGGGTCGACGGCGTGGACGCCGGCCGCGGTGTTGATCAGGATCGGCCACACCGCCGCCGCGGCGATCAGGAAAATGACGGGCTGGTTGCCAATCCCGAATAGCGCCACCGAGATCGGCGCCCACGACAGCGGCGAGATCATCCGCAGAAACTGCACCACGGGACGGGCGGCGCGGTCGGCGACGTCGTTGAGCCCGATCAACAATCCGGCGGGGACCCCGATGACGGCGGCCACCAGCAGACCGACCAGCAGGCGCCACAGGCTGACCTCGGCGTCGGACACCAACACCCCGCGGTGGTATAACGCGGCCAGGGCCTTGGCCACCTGGACCGGCGCCGTCTGGCGCAACAGCGACTGCGGCGCGGCCAGCACGGCCGTGGCCAGCCACCAAACCCCCACCGCCGCGGCGACTGCCAGCACGGGCGGCGACCAGCGTCGCAAGAACTGGGGCCTGCGCTCGGCGGCCGCCGGTATCTCCCCCGGCGCAGCGACGGAGCGGATCTCTTCGGTGGTCATAGCGGCTGCACCTGTTCGACTCGGCTGAGATTTGTTGGGAGGCCGAAGCTTTCGGCCCCGCCGTGGGCGGCCAGCGCGGTTCGCACAAAGCTGTCGTCGACCAGCTGCGCATGTGCGGTCGCGGGGTCGAGCCGATTCAGGAACTGCCGGTCGCCGTCGACGACGGTGTCGTGCATGGCCTCGACCAGCCGGCGGGTAAAGCTCGGAAACGGGAACGGCTGGAAGCCCAGCCGTTGCGGCTGCCAATCCGGATGGGCGAAGCGGTAGTCCTGGGGGCGATAGGTCAGCGCCGTCTTGATAGCAGGTAACGGCTGCGGCAGATAAGACCCGGTCGACAACGTCGTGGCCGCCGCGGGCCGGTCGGTGTTGATGCGTTGCTGCGCAAGCACAATCGAGTTGACCAGGGACGCCGCCGCTTGGGGCCGGTGCTCGATGAGGTCTTCGTGGGCAAGCACGACGCAGCAGGCGTGGTCGCGCCACACGTCGCCGAGAAAGGTGTGAATGCGCCCGATTTTGCGCACCTGGGCCATCGCGTTGAACGGGTCGGCCACCACGTAGCCACTGATCGATCGATTGGCCAGCGCCGGCACCATGTCCGACGGGCTCATCACAATCAGCTCCACCGTCCGGGCGCTACGTGCGGCGCCGCGGCGCACCACCGGCACCAAGTCGTGGGCCCGCAGCAGCTCTTGCAGGATGATGTTGTGGATCGACCACCAAAACGGGATCGCGACCTGAGTTCCGGCCAACTGGCCGAGGTCGGTGACGTCCGGCGCGACGGTTAATGCGCTGCCGTTGGTGTGATTCCAGCTCAGGACCCGGACCGCGCTGCCGAGCAGGAAACGCAGCTGCAACGCCGTCGGCATCAGCATGTGCACGGCGTCGACCTGGCGGGTGACGAACGCCTCGGCCAACGACGCCCAACTGCGGAACAGCACCGGCTTCGCCGAGCTCACGACGCCCGGCTGGTAGAGCCCGGCCGCGTGCGCGATCAGCAGGGGCGCGGCGTCGGTGATCGGCAGGTAACCGATCCGCAGCTGTCCGCTGGTGTTGGTCCGGTCGACCGTCGCGGCGCGAGCGAGGTCCGCCAGGCCGGCCAGCCCCCCGGCGGCGGCCGCCGCGACGGCGCCCGTCAGCGCCGAGCGGCGAGAGAGCAGCCGGCCGCTCATTGTTCGGCCACCCGGTAGTGGTCCAGGATCTCCTGGCGAAGCTGCCCTTTCTTGGTGTCGCCGTTGGCGTCGGGGGCGCGGGGTCGCCATTCCCGGCGGATCCGGCCGTCGGCGCCGAGTAGGACGATGCGGCTGGCCAGCAGCAAGGCCTCGTCGACGTCGTGGGTGACCAGCACTACGGTGATCCCGAGTTCGGCGGCAAGGTCGGCCAGCCACGTCCGTAAATCGCCGCGGATGGCGGGGTCGAGGGCGCTGAACGGCTCGTCCAGCAGCAGCAAGCGCGGCCGGGTGGCAACCGCCCGGATGATCGAAACCCGCTGGGCCTGGCCGCCCGAAAGCTCGTCGGGGTACTGGTCGGCGACGCGCTCCAGGTCGAAACGGCGCAGCAGCTCGCGGGCATACTCGGGTTCGAAGAATTTGCGATTCGCGGCAAATCGCCCGGCGAACACCACATTTTCGCCGGCCGTCAACCACGGCATCAGCAGCGGCTGTTGGAACACCACCCCGGTATGCGGCCGCGCCACGCCGTCACCGCCGGACCATTCGACGGTCCCCGACGTCAGGCGTTCCAGGCCCGCGATCACCCGGAGCAAGGTGGACTTGCCGCTCCCACTTCGGCCGAGGACCGCCAGGAAGTTGCCGTCGTCGATGGTGAGGTCGATACCCGCCAACGCGGGACTGGACCCACCGAAGTGCTTGTGGCCATTGACTATTCGTACTGTGCCAGCTGCCACTACGGTTGTCCTTTCGCTACGATCTGGTACCCGCTACGCGTATCACCGGGCGCGGCACGAGCGTGACGCTGCCATAGACAGACCGCTCTGTCTATCGCGATGGCGCGGGTATCCGTCACCCTGCGGTCGGTGGGCGCAGGCGGGCGCCGCGGTGGCCGTCGACCACGCTGGCTTGCCGGTACTGCGCAGACTCCGCGTTGGGTACGAGATATGTTGCAGTACAACAGGTTAAGTCGGATGTCGGGGCGCTTCCGGCGCACCGGGCGGCGGCATGGAATCCGGCTGCCATCGCGGGCGTGCGCGACGCACCCTCGCGTTGCTTGTCGCGCGAAATCGGATCCCGCTGATCGGAACCGGCCGAACCCGCGCGACGGGTTAGCGCTGCTGGGCTCGGTTGATGAAGTCGGCGGCGAGGCGCCGGCCGACCTCGATCGGCGCCACGGATTGTTCGAGCTTGGAGCCCGCCAAGGCGCCGTCGTAGATCAATTGCAGCTGCCGGGCGGTCGCGGCGGGGCGCGCGGCACCGGCGGACCGCATCAGCTCCGTCAGGCGTGAGCGCACCCACTCGCGGTGCGCGTCGATCGGCGCGAAGCGGACGGCGGGAAATTCCGTGGCGACATTGGCGTAGAGACAACCGGGAAAGTCGCAGCGCGGGCCGTTGGCGATGGCCAGATCGAAGAAGACCAGCGCCTTTTCGGTCGGGTCGGTCCGCGTCGCAGCGGCTTCTTCCCACCGCGTGCGGTCGGCCCGGTCCAGGGCCGCCAGGTAGGCATTGATCAGGCCCGCTTTGGAGCCGTACAGATCATAGAGGCTGGCCTTCGCGCATCCGGACTCGCGCAGGATCCGGTCGATGCCGACCGCCCGAATGCCGTGAGCCGCGAAAAGCTTCGTGGCCGCGGTGAGCATCCGATCGGCCGGGGACGACCGTCGCGGCTCGACGTCCGCAGCAGCGGTATCCCGGTCGAGGATGTCCATCTCCAGGACGCTAACAGAGGCGCCGACCGCTAGACAGAACTGTCTGTCTAGCCCACGGCGCGGGGGGTCAGCGGTTCCTGACCCGGCGCACCACCACCACGACGACGAGGGCACCGACACCGGCCAGCGACGCCGCGACCGCGGGTTTCGTGACGAATCCGATCACCCGGACCTTGATGTCATCGGCCAGGCGACGCGGGTTGGCGCGCTCGGCGAGGGAGTCGACGGTGGCCGCGAGCTGGTCGCGGGCGGCATCGATCTCCTGCTTGATGGTGTCGGGATCGCGGTCCACCACGTGTCTGTCCTCCAAGTCGCCCGGTGCGCCTGACGAACTACCCTAGTGCCGACGCTCCGGCGAACCGAAAGGGGAAGCACCTTGACCGAGACCACACGCCTGGCGCCGGGAGACAAAGCACCCGCATTCAGCCTTCCCGACGCCGACGGCAAGACGGTGTCGCTGGCTGATTACCAGGGGCGGCGCGTCGTGGTGTACTTCTATCCCGCGGCCTCGACCCCGGGCTGCACCAAACAGGCGTGCGACTTCCGCGACAGCCTGGCCGAGCTCAACGAGGCCGGTCTTGACGTCGTCGGAATCTCGCCCGACAAGCCGCAGAAGCTGGCCAAATTCCGGGACGCCGAGGGGCTGACGTTTCCGCTGCTGTCCGATCCCGATCGCAAGGTGCTGACGGCCTACGGCGCGTACGGCGAAAAGCAGATGTACGGCAAGACGGTCACCGGCGTCATCCGCTCCACGTTCGTCGTCGACGAGAAGGGCAAGATCGCCGTCGCGCAGTACAACGTGAAGGCCACCGGTCACGTCGCCAAGCTGCGCCGCGACCTGTCGGTCTAGGCCAGGTTGCCCAGCAGCAGGGCTTCGGCGATCGCGGCGCGTTCCAGCACGCCCAAATGCAGGCTCTCGTTGATGCTGTGGGCTTGCGTCGCCGGATCCTCCACACCGGTGACGAGGATCTTCGCCTGGGGAAAAGCCGCGGCGAACTCGGCGATGAACGGGATCGACCCGCCCATGCCCATGTCGATCGGGTCGGTCCCCCACGCCTGGCGAAAAGCCTGACGGGCGGCGTCGTAAACGCTTCCGCTGGCGTTGATCGCGTACGGCTCGCCGAGGTCACCCCGGGTGACGCTGAGCTGGGCGCCCCACGGCACCCGCTCCTGTAGGTGAGCAGTCAGCGCGTCCAGGTGCGCGGCGGCGTCACCGCCCGGCGCAACGCGCATGCTGATCTTTGCCCGCGCCCGCGGGATCAGCGTGTTCGAAGCCTTGTCGATGGGTGTGGTGTCGATGCCGATCACGGTGATCGCGGGCTTGGCCCACAACCGCTGCGGCACCGAACCGGAACCGATTTCGGACACGCCGTCCAGCAGGCCCGCGTCCGCGCGCACCCGATCGGGTGGGTAATCCACTGCTGCAGCCGTGCTTTCGTGTAGCCCCGCGACGGCCACGTTCCCTTCGTCGTCGTGCAGGCTGGCCAGCAGCCGCACCAGCACGCTCAGCGCGTCCGGGACCACGCCACCCCACAGGCCGGAGTGCAGCCCGTGGTCGAGCGTGGCGACTTCCACCACACAGTCGACCAGACCGCGCAACGTCACGGTGAGCGCCGGAATTTCGGTGCTCCAGTTGTCCGAGTCGGCGATCACGATCACGTCGGCGGCCAACGCGTCGCGATGGGCGGCCAGCAGCCGACCCAGCGACGGCGACCCGGATTCCTCTTCGCCCTCGACGAACACCGTCACACCGACCGGCGGATTGCCGTCGTGGGCCCGAAACGCCGCCAAATGCGTTGCGATTCCGGCCTTGTCGTCGGCGCTGCCGCGCCCGTACAGCCGCCCAGCACGCTCGGTCGGTTCGAACGGCGGCGATGCCCACTGACTCCGGTCGCCCTCGGGTTGCACGTCGTGGTGGGCGTACAGCAGCACCGTGGGCGCCCCGGCGGGCGCCGGGTGGTGGGCGATGACGGCCGGGGCGCCGCCCTCGCTGACGATCCGCACATCGCCAAACCCGGCCTGCGACAAAAGATCCGCCACCGCCTGCGCGCATTTTTGCACTTCGCCGCGGCGGGCGGGGTCGGCCCACACCGACTCGATCCGCACCAGGTCCTCGAGGTCACGGCGCACCGACGGCAACAGCTCGCGGACCCGCTCGACTAGATCGCTCATACCGACGAGGTTAGGCGCTCACGGCGTTTCGAGGATGGCCACCGCGGCGGCGGTATCGCCCTCGTGCGTCAGCGAGACGTGAATGGTCACCTCGGCGAGATGTTTGGCGATATCCCCGGTCAGCCGCACCCGTGGTCGCCCCCACATGTCGGTGACGACCTCGATGTCGCGGTGGATGTCCTCCGGGAGCACGGGGCGCTGGGCGAACCGCGAGCCCGACCACGCCTTGATCACGGCTTCCTTGGCCGCCCAGCGCGCCGCCAAGTGGCGCGCTGCCGACGAACTCTTGTCCGAGGCGTCCCGACGCTCGCCGGGGGTAAACGTCTCGGCGAAGACGGTCCCCGGCTGGTCGACCTGCTCGGCGAAATCAGGGATGGATACGAGGTCTATCCCCACACCGACGATGCCCATGGCTGGCCAGGCTAACCGATCACTTCGCCCGGCGACGATGCGGTCCGTGCGGCGGACCGATGAGAAGCCGGGCAACACGGCCGGGTCACCCGGCAGGCACCTCGTAGGCGTCGTCATCGCCCAGGCGGGCGACCGGATTCAGCAGCATCGTCGCTTCCTGGCGCTTCTCCGGAGCGCTGTGGTCGAAGCGACGGTCCGCCGGGCGCTTGTACATCGGCTCACCGCCCGCGATGGCCGACACCAGCCGGCGCTGACCGGCCAGCAACCGGGCGTTGGCCCGCCGCTGGTAGTCCTCGCGCTGGCTCGGATCCAGTGCAGCGAGGAACGCCTGCGGGTGCACCAGCGCGACGAGCCCGGACACGTGGCCGAACCCGAGGCTGGTCACCAAGCCGGCCTTGAGCGGGAACTTCTCGCCCAGCCGCAGGGTGTCGCGCACCCAGACGAAGTGAGCCGACCCGGACAGTTCGTCGTCGACACAGTCCAGGCTGCGGTTGGGCGGGATGACGCCGTCGCGCAACATCTGGCACAGCCCCATCATCTGGAAGACCGCCGCACCACCCTTGGCGTGCCCGGTGAGACTCTTCTGGGACACGATGAACAGCGGCGCACCTTCGGAGCGCCCCAGCGAGTCGGCCAGCCGCTCGTGCAGCTCGGTCTCGTTGGGATCGTTGGCCAGCGTCGACGTGTCGTGCTTGGAGACCACCGCGACGTCGTCGGCGCTCACCCCGAGCTTGGCCAGCGCGCGGGCCAGCGGCGAGTCCTTGCCACCCCGGCCGGACGCCAGGGCGCCCAGACCAGGGGCCGGGATCGAGGTGTGCACACCGTCACCGTAGGACTGCGCGAACGCGACGACCGCGAGCACCGGCAGGCCCATCTTCAGCGCCAGGTCACCGCGGGCCAGCAGGATGGTGCCGCCACCCTGGGCCTCGACGAACCCGAGGCGCCGCCGGTCGTTGGGCCGGGAGAACTTCGAGTCGTGAATGCCCCGGGCCCGCATCATGCCGGTGTCGGCGGTGGCCGCCATGTCACCGAATCCGATGATGCCTTCCAGCGTCAGGTCGTCGATACCACCGGCCACGACCATCTCGGCCTTGCCCAACCGGATCTTGTCGATGCCCTCCTCCACCGACACCGCTGCGGTGGCGCAGGCGGCGACCGGGTGGATCATCGACCCGTAGCTGCCGATGTAGGACTGAACCACGTGCGCGGCAACGATATTCGGCAGAACTTCCTGGAAGATGTCGTTCGGCTTGTTCCGGCCCAACAGGTTTCCGTGGTACATCGTCTGCATCGAGGTGCCGCCCCCCATGCCGGTGCCCATGGTGTTGGCCACCAGGCTCGGGTGCACGTAGCGCATCACTTCGGCGGGGCTGAAGCCGGCGGACAGGAACGCGTCGACGGTCGCGACGATGTTCCAGACCGCAAGCCGGTCGATGGAGCTGGCCATGTCGGCGCTGATGCCCCACACCGTGGGGTCGAACCCGGTCGGGATCTGCCCACCGACAACACGCGACAGCTTGTTCTTGCGTGGCACCCGAATCTCGGTGCCCGCCTTGCGGATAACCTGCCAGTCGCTGGAGTCGGGCACCGGGCGGATCACCGTGTGCTCAGGATCGAACTCGGCGAACGCACGGGCGTCGGACTCCGAGGAGACGACGAACGCGAAGTCCTTGTCGAGGAACACCGACACCAGCAGCGGCGACGCGTGGTCGGGATCAATCGACCCGTCGTCGACGAACTCCCGGATGCCGCAGCGCTCGACGACCGCGTCGTGGTAACGCTCGACCAGGTCGGCCTCGTCGATCAGCTCGCCGGATTGCGCGTCGTACCAACCCGGTTGGGGGTCATCCTCCCAGCGGATCAACCCCGTGGTCCAGGCCAGCTCGAGTACGCCGGCGGCCGACAGCTCGTTGTCGACCTCCATCTCGAAGCGGGTGCGCGACGACCCGTATGGGCCCAGCTCCGCGCCACCTACGATGACGACCAGATCGGCGGGATCGACGTCGAGGTCGGCCCACTGCGGTGGCGGCGCAGGGGTGTAGCCGCGCGGCGGGGACGGCAGCGCGGCAACGGTTCCCGGGTCACCCCGGCCGCTCTCGTCGTCGGCCTGTGCGCTCGCGGCGGTGGCCTGCTCGCGTGCCTTGGCCGCCAGTTCGGCCATGTCGAGTTCGACGTCGGCGAGGCCGCCCGTGAAGTCGGCCTTGATCGGCCGACTGGCCGCCGCCACCTTCGACTCCACGTCGCACAGACCCAGCAGCATCGCAGCCATCTGGTCGGTGGAGTAGGTGGTGACACCGGCTTCTTCGACAGCGTCGACGATGGCGTCGTTGTGGCCCATCAGCCCGGTACCACGCGTCCAGCCAATCAGCGCGTGCGCCAAGCTGACTCGCGTCGCCCACGACGATTCCGCGTGCCAGCGACTCACCAGGGCGTCCAAGGCGGACTTCGCCTCACCGTAGGCGCCGTCACCGCCGAACATTCCGCGGTTGGGCGAGCCGGGCAGCACCACGTGCAGTCGCGAGGCGATGTCCCGCTCGGCGCCGATCTTCGACAGGCCGCCGATGAGCCGCTGCACGGCCCACAGCAGGACCTTCATCTCCATCTCGGAACGCGAACCCGCCTCCGACAGGTCGCCCGCCACGCGCGGGGCAGCGAACGGGAACAGCAGCGTCGGGGTTTGCGCGTCCTTGATGTGAATGGACTGCGGCCCCAGGCTTTCGCTCTGCTCGGTACCGACCCACTCGACCAGAGCGTCGATGTCGGAGTAGGACGCCATGTTGGCCGGCACCACCCACAGCGCCGCATCGAACCGGGCGTGGTCGCGATACAGCTTGCGGTAGAAGGCCAGCCGGTCGTCGTCGAGTTTGGACGTGGTCGCGATGACGGTGGCACCGCCGTCGAGCAGCCGCGCCACGACCGAGGCGGCAATCGAACCCTTCGATGCTCCGGTGACGACGGCGATTTCGCTGCTGTACGGACCCGGGTCGGGGTTTTCCGCACCGGCGGCGATCCGGCCGTACAGCGACGCGTGGATTTGACGACCGCCCGCCAGCGCCTTGCCCTGCCACCAGGTGGCCTGGGTGGCAACGATGTGGCCGGCGCCCTCGAAGCGCTCGGACAGGCGCTTCCAGTCGGCGTCGATATCACCCTCGTCGGACAGCCACAGCTTGACCAGATCCTCGCGGGCGCTGGCCCAGCGGTCGTCGAACACGACCGCCTTTTTGGCCTCGAACGCCGGCGCCACCAATCGCGGCCAGTCCGAACCCAATTCGGAGGTGACCAGGTCGATGAGCTCGGCGTCGGTCGAAGCTGCAGAGACGTTGACCGGGTCGTCCAGACCCAGCTGTCCCAGCACCAGGCGGGCCGCCGAAGCCAGCACGCCGTCGCGCCCGGTGATCTGGTCGGTGAACTCGCTCAGCGCGGCCGCGTCGATGGTGGCGCCACCGCCACCGCCCGCCGAGGGCAGCGCGACCGAGACACCGTGGCGTGCGGCCACCGAGGCGACGGCCGCGTCGATCACCTTGTCGACCGCGGCGGCGTCGGCCAGTGCGCCCTCGTGCAGGTGTCCCAAGGCGCCGCCGCGGACGCTGGTGCCCTCGCGGGTACCCAGCGCGACCTCGACGGTCACGTGCTTGGCCCAGCCCTCGCCCAGCTCCCAGGTCTTGGTGACCCGATCGGCGATCGCGGCCGGGCGCTTGCCGGACGGCCCGAGAACCGTCCGTAGCTGGTCGTTGATGGCGTCGGAAAGCACTGGCCCGTAAGGCTTGTAGGTGCGGGCGAGCTTGGTCACCTGCGCCCGCAGCCCGGCCAGGTCGGCTTCTGCGGCGCCGTCGATCGCGCCGAGGTTCAACTCCGAACCCAGGTCGACCAGCAGCTGGTTGCGCCGCGACGACGCACCGTCGGTGATGGACTCGATGGAGTCCAGCGACTCGATCTGGTCGATGCGCATTTTGGCCGACAGGGCGATCAGCGCCAACGTGGCGTCGGCCGCGTCGAATCCGAGGTCATCGGGCCTCGGAGCGCCCGACGAAGCTGCGACGGGAGCGGCTGCCGGTGCGGCGGCCTGCGGCGCCGACGCGGCGTCGGGCGCCGCAGCTTCGGCCGGCTCCGCGGACTCGTCGGCCTCCGGTTCCGGGTCGGTGTCGGTGGCGAACAGCACCGCCGCGTCCCGCTCGGCGTTGAGCACTTCGACTGTGCTGTGGGCATATTCGGGCAACTTGAGCGTGTTGGTGGCCAGTCCGGCGACGGTCGGCGCGGACTTCACACCGATTTCGACGAACCTTTCCACGCCCAGGCCACCGGCGGCCTCCTCGATGAACAGCAGGTCCTGGGTTTCGATCCAGCGCACCGGGCTGGCGAACTGCCAGGCCAGCAGCTCGATGAAGATGGTCCGGGCCATCTCCCGCGGCCGCTCGCGCAGCCACGTGTCGTAGTCGGCCAGGATCGGGTCGAGCGGCTCGGCCGGGACCAGATCACGGATCTCCTGGATGAAGTCGCGATCCAGCGTGAACGGCCGCGGCACCAGGTTGGGGATGTAGCGCCCGATGATCAGTTCCGGGTCCTGATCACGCGGCATGACTCGTTCCAGCGAGCGGCGGAAGTCGGCCACACCGACCCGCAGCACCCGCGAGTGGAACGGGACGTCGATGCCGGGCACCAGGATGAATGAGCGCTTGCCGCCGGTGATTTCGCGGCGCCGCTCCACCTCTTCCTCGAGCGCCTCGAGACCGCGCACCGTGCCGGCGATCGCATATTGCGAACCGCGCAGGTTGAAGTTCACGATTTCCAGGAATTCCCCGGTGCGCTCGGCGATTTCGGCGACGAAGTTCTTGACCTCGTCGTCGGGCAGGTCGATCTGCGACGGCCTGATCGCCGCCAGCCGGTAGTTGGAGCGGCCCATCTCGTCGCGCGGCACGATGTCGTGCATGTTCGACCCGCGGTGGAACACCGTCTCCAGCAACGCTTCCAGCTCGTAGACGCCGAGCACGCAGGCCAGGGCGGTGTATTCACCGACCGAGTGGCCGCAGGCGATGGCGCCTTCGACGAACGCGCCCTGCTCGCGCATCTCGGCGACCTGGGCGGCCGCGACGGTGGCCATCGCGACCTGAGTGAACTGCGTCAGGTACAGCACACCGTCGGGGTGGTGGTAATGCACACCGCTGGCGATGAGCGTGGTCGGGTTGTCGCGCACCACGTGCAGCACCGAGAAGCCCAGGGTTTCGCGGGTGAACTTGTCCGCGTCGTCCCAGATCTTGCGGGCGGCCTTGGACCGGGCGCGTACCTCCATGCCCATGCCCTTGTGCTGGATGCCCTGGCCGGGGAACGCGTAGACGGTCTTGGGTGCGGCCAGGCGCGCGGTCGCCGACATCACCAGATCGGATCCGACGCGTGCCGCGACCTCCAAAACCTCTGCGCCCTGGTCGATTCCGACCCGGTCGACGCGGAAGTCGACCTCGTCACCCGGACGCACCATGCCCAGGAAGCGCGCGGTCCAGCCGATCAGCCGGGCCGGCGGACGGGCCTGGCCGTCGGTGGCGGTCACGGTGTGCTGCGCGGCGGCGGAGAGCCACATGCCGTGCACGATGGGCGATTCCAGTCCGGCGAGCAGCGCGGCCGCGCGGTCGGTGTGGATCGGGTTGTGGTCACCGGACACCACCGCGAAGGGCCGCATGTCGACCGGCGCGGTGAGCTTCACGTCGCGGCGGCGCCGCCGCGGGGTGTCGGTCGCGTTCTTCGACACCGCGCCGCCGGCCCGGGGCGGGTCGGAGAGTTCCCCGGCACCGGTACGCCCGAGGATGGCGAACCGCTCTTCGAGGGTGGCGATCGCGGCACCGTCGGGACCGACGACCGTCACCGAGACCGGGACCACCCGTCCCATGTCGGTGTCGCTGGCCGGCGAAGCCGTTGCGGTAACGGTCAATTGGGCGGGCTCGGCCGGAAGCTTGCCGACCACGTGTGCGCCGTGGTCGAGATGCACCAGGCTCAGCAGGCCCTCGACAACCGGGACACCGGCGTCGGTGACCGCGGAGCCGATCGTCGCGAACACCGCGGGCCAGCAAAGACCGACCAACGCGTCGGGCACCGTGGTCAGACCGGGGGCCAGCCGCTCACCGAAGGTGGCGGTGACTCCCGTGTGGTCGGCGACGCGTTCGGGGTCCCAGTCCACCGTCACGGTGGCCGAACCGTCGGTGACCGGCGGGAGGAGATCCGGCCCGTCGACGCCGGCGGCGATGGCCAGGACCGCGCGCATCGCGGCGGTGGCGTCTTCGGTGGAGACGACGGGCGCCCCGCCGTCAATCGTGTTGGCGTGCAACGTGAATGGGATGTCGATCCACACCCCCGACACCGGGACGCTGAGCACGACCTGCTCGGATCCGGCGCCGTTGTCGGACTGCACCTGCAGACGGGCGCCGGTGGACGAGTGGGTGGCGCGCTGACCTTCGTGCACCAGCCAGTCGGCCGGGTCGGCGATGCGGTGTACCGGGTTGGTGGTGGTGCGTCCGGCCCACACCACGTCAGGGGCATCGAGCACGACGGCCGGCGGTCCTGTCACATCCGGACGGCCCCGCCGCCGCGAGCGCACCGGCG
The DNA here is from genome assembly GCF_010727605.1 of Mycobacterium simiae. Lineage (NCBI taxonomy): Bacteria > Bacillati > Actinomycetota > Actinomycetes > Mycobacteriales > Mycobacteriaceae > Mycobacterium > Mycobacterium simiae. The sequence goes on along the minus strand of NZ_AP022568.1, from coordinate 4,345,020 downwards.
TCGGCTCCACACCGGCGCCCAGCACCTCGTCGATCGCGGCCTGCTCGAAACGGTCGAGCAGTTCACCCACAGGCTCGTCCATCCGGGTAATGCCGGCAACCGCGGCGATACCCGGGATGATGCAGACCTGGTCGGCGTCGTAGCGGGCGTCGTGCGCCTGCCACAGCGAGTCGCTGCGCCACCAGCGGCGCACGTCCTTGTCGATAACCGGCACGAAGTTGACGGGCTTGCCCAGCGTCTTGCACAGGGTGACGAAGAACGGCACATCAGCCGGGTGCAGCTGCACGGTTTCGGCGTCGGGGTAGTCCTGCAGCAGCGTCGCGATGGCCTGCTGCGGGTTCTCCAGCAGGGCCTCGTCGTTGAACCGGGTTTGGATCGGGCCGTGGTCCTGCGGGTGCAGTCGCGCCTCGGCGCGTTGCAGCATCTGCTGGAAGCGGTCGCGCCAGGTGTCGGCCAGCCACGGGCTGCCCGGCCCGGCGGTGTCCGCGGTCGAATTGCCCTCGCCGATGGTCAGCTCGACGTAGCGCTGCAGCCACTGCAGGTACGTCATTTCGCCGACGTCGCCGAAGTAGGGCTTGGCGGTGGCGGCCATCGCCGCGATGATCTCGTCGCGACGTTCGGCGACGGCGTCGGCGTCGCCGGCGACCTCGTCGAGCAGCCGGCCGCAGCGTGAGGCCGAGTTGTCGATCTCGTGAATGTCGGCGCCCAGCTGGCTGCGGCTAGAAGCCATGCCGCCCTGGGCTTTTCCGGCACCGATCCACTGGTCAGTGCCGGTGGTCTCGACCAGCATCCGCTTCACCGACGGCGACGTGGTCGACTCCAGCGTGGCCATCGCCGCGGTGCCAACCAAGATGCCGTCGATCGGCATCGACGGGAACCCGTACGGCTGCGACCACCGACCGGACAGATATTCGGCGGCCCGCTCGGGCGTGCCGATACCGCCGCCGACGCACACGGTGATGTTGGGCCGCGAGCGCAGCTCCGAGTACGTCGCCAGCAAGAGGTCGTCGAGGTCTTCCCAGGAGTGGTGACCGCCGGCACGGCCACCCTCGATGTGCGCGATCACGGCTTTGGTGGGTGCTTCGGTCGCGATGCGGATGACCGAGCGGATCTGCTCGACGGTGCCCGGCTTGAACACGACGTGGCTGATGCCGACGTCGTTCAGCTCGTTGATCAGCTCGACGGCTTCCTCGAGGTCCGGGATGCCGGCGCTGATCACCAGGCCGTCGATCGCGGCGCCGGACTGGCGGGCCTTCTGCACCAGCCGCTTGCCGCCGACCTGAAGCTTCCACAGGTAGGGGTCCAGGAACAGGGTGTTGAACTGGTAGGTGCGACCCGGCTCGAGCAGCTGGGACAGCTCGTCGATGCGGGCGGCGAAGATCTCCTCGGTCACCTGACCGCCGCCGGCCAGCTCGGCCCAGTGCCCGGCGTTGGCCGCGGCGGCAACGATTTTGGCGTCGACGGTGGTCGGGGTCATGCCGGCCAGCAGGATCGGCGACCGGCCGGTCAGCCGGGTGAACTTCGTCGACAGCTTGGTGCGCCCGTCGGGCAGGGTGACCACCGTCGGCGCGTAGCTCGACCAGGGCCGCGCCACCTCGGGGGTGGCGCCGACGGTGAACAGGTTGCGCTGCCCGCCGCGGGTGGCGGCGGGCACGATGCCGACGCCGAGGCCGCGGATCACCGGTGCGGTGAGCCGGGTCAGGATGTCGCCGGGGCCCAGGTCAAGAATCCAGCGCGCGCCGGCCTCGTGCACCCGGGTGATCTCCTCGACCCAGTCGACCTGGCTCACCAGGATGGCCTCGGTCAGTTGCCGCGCCAACGCGACGTCCACGCCGACCTTCTCGGCCCAGCCGCCCACGATGTCGATGCCGTCGGCCAGCCGGGGGGTGTGGAAGCCCACCTCGACGCGTACCGGGTCGAAGACCGGCGCGAACACGTCGCCGCCGCGCAGCTTGTTCTTGCGCTCGGCCTCTTCCCTCTCGGAGATCTGCTGGCAATACAGCTCGAAACGGGACAGTTGCTCCGGGGTGCCGGTGATGACGACGGAACGCCGGCCGTTGCGGATGGACAGCACCGGGGGCAGCACGGTCCGGACGTCTTGGGAGAATTCGTCGAGTAGCCGCAGGATGCGTTCTGGGTCGGCGTTGGTGATCGAGACCATCGGCGGGCGGTCACCGAGCACCGAGATGCCGCGACGGCGCGCCACTAGCGTCCCCGCCGCACCGATGAGCTGGGCCAGGACCAGCAGCTCGACGTCGCGCGCGCCCACCCCGTCCTTCAAGGCCTTGAAAGCCTCGACGGCGAGCACCCCTTGGGAGTGCCCGGCGACGGCGACCGGAGGCGTCGCGGCCCAGTCCATGCCTTGGCGGGCCAGCGCGCGTCCCGCCGCGATCTGCGTGAGCAGTACACCCGGCATCGACACGGCGGCCGACGTCAATTGCTTCTCCGCGGGCACCGGGTCCTCGGCGGCCAACGCGCGCACCCACTGCAACGGCTCGAAGCCGATCGGGCGCACCACGACCAGTTCTTTGGCCACCGGCTCGAGTCGCAGCTCGGCCTCGCCGACCAACGTCGCGATCTCGGTCTCGATCCCGGCCGAGGACACCAGCTCCTCGAGGGTTTCCAACCAGGCGCTACCTTGGCCGCCGAACGCGACTGCGTAGGGCTCACCGGCCGCGAGACGGTCAACCAGGGCGTGGGTGCTCAGCGGGCCGTTCTCGTCGCGTTCAGCGGACACCCGGTCGTGCTCGTGGATCGTCACCTGTATCTCCCTGTATGCGTCTTCACGTGTCGGTTCGTTCGGCCGGCTGAACGCCCGGCGGGCGGGGCCCCAACTGGCTCGGGGTCGATTCCGCTTTGAATCGCAGCCAAAAAACGGTTCACCGGTGTGTTCTCGGCGGGCCACTCTTGCGGACCGAGCGGCGCAGCGGACTGCATCGGCTGCACTAAGAGTGTCATAAGATTTCGGCTCATTTTTCGGGCCGGATCGGTTACTGGTGAGTTCTACGCACGGGTAACCGTGTTGTGGGTAACACCCGGATTAACCGGCCCCACGGGTATCCAGAACAAATGTCCTGCATGCAGGTGGTTACGGTCGAGTAGCTATAACTGCCCAGTTCAAGGCATCATTGTTATCAAATCGTTATGTTAAGAATTCGTATGGCGTTTCGCACACGGCGCCGCGCGCGTCCGGCCCGGGCTCGCCCGTCAGGCCCCGTCTCGCGCGGCGATCGGCGAACGAGTGTTTGCTGGAACCGACTTGCGCAACCCCGGGGTTATCGGTTAATGGTCCGGAAACTTTGCGGCGACCGAGTGGTTGCTAGGCCCACTGCCCGAACTGCGGCTTGAGAATCTCGTTGATGTCCACGCCGACCCCTCCGACGCTGCGCTTATCGATCTCGACCTGGTGCAGATTGGCCGCCGGATGGGTGAAGCCCTTGGGCGAGCCCCAATTGTGCTGCCAGAAGTAAGAGCCCAGTCCGTCGTGCAAGGCCCAGTCGATCGTCTTGGAATTGGCGTAAACGCCCGTCCGCTGATGTCCGATCACCGATTCCCAGGACCGTAGATACGGTGCGATCTGGGTTTTGTACTGCTCATAGGACGGATCGTCGTCGATCGACGCGTAGATCGGGGCGGCGGCGGGACCACCGGCCGCGGTGTGCAGCTCGAGGCCTCGCTTGGCGTGCTGCAGCCCGGCGGCGGCGCCGCCCAACCAGTCGGCGTTGTTGCCCTTGCCGTACTGGTAGCACGAGACGATCTTCAAGCCATTGCTGTGCAGGTCACGCGCCTCTGCTAGCTGGATTGGCTTACCCAGCATCCAGTTGCCGCCGGGTCGCCTGTCGGAGACGTACCGAATCGAACCCACGGCACCGGCGGCGCGGATCTGGCTGGCCGGGATCACGCCCGCGGCATAGTCCAACAACGTGCCCAGCGCTGCCGACGCCGGTGCGGCGCACAGTGATGACGCCGTGACACCCGCACCGATCAGAGCCGGCGTCGCAGCCGCGAATTTGAGCACGTCACGACGCGAAATTGACACAACGCACAGGGTACGACACATACCTCAACAGACACAGGAGTCACACAGGTCACAGGTCCGTCACATCTTTGACCGCAAGTTCGACCGCGGGTTCAACTGGCAGTTCAACTGCGAGCCGCCGGCCTTGCGTGTGCGCGCCGGCATTGGGTGTGCGCCGCGGGCCCTGCGTGTGCATGGTGGGCGACGACACGCCGCGAGCACGCCGCCCAGGTCGCACACCGAAAGCCAGGAGTACACACCGAAGGTCCCAACCGCCATTGTTGTTGTCACAATTAACTTTATAAAGTTAGCGTCGACAGAGCACAGCGACGAGGGAGCGTGTGATGGACCGTGACCAGCTCATCGACCTGACCCGGCGGGCATTGAAGTTGGCCCGCGACAAGACGACCGACCTCGCGCCCGGCCAACACACCGTCGACGCCCGCGATTACACCTCGGTGGAACGCCACCACCGCGACCGCGCGCTGATGCTCGCCAGCCCGCAGTTGGTCGGTTACGTCTCCGAGCTGCCCAGGCCGGGCTCGTACTGCACCAAGACGGTGATGGGGCGATCGATCTTGATGACCAGAGCGTCCGACGGTGCGGTCAGGGCCTTCGAGAATGTCTGCTTGCACCGACAGTCGCCGGTGGCAACGGGGTGCGGCACCGCGAAGCGGTTCACGTGTCCATATCACGCCTGGACGTACGACAACACCGGCAAGCTTGTCGGCCTGCCAGGCCGGGAAGGCTTCCCGGAGGCGACGCTGAAGTCCGACGGGCTAGCCGAACTGCCGGCCGACGAATTCGCCGGTTTCCTGTGGGTGGCGCTGGATTCGACCGCGACCCTCGATGTCGCCGCCCATTTGGGACCGCTCGCCGATGAACTCGACTCGTGGGGCATCGGCCGCTGGTCTCCGCTGGGCGAGAAAGTGCTCGACGCCCCGATCAACTGGAAGCTGGCCGTCGACACCTTCGCCGAGAACTACCACTTCGCCACGGTGCACCGCCAGACGTTCGCCACCATCGCCCGCAGCAACTGCACGGTGTTCGACTGCTACGGACCTCACCACCGGTTGGTCTTCCCGCTCAATGCAATCCTCGAGCTGGAGAACATCCCCGAGGAACAGTGGGACCCGTTCCACAACCTGGTGGTGATCTACGCGTTGTTTCCCAACATCGTGCTGTCGGTGACGATTGCCAACGGTGAACTGTTCCGCATCTACCCCGGCGACCAGCCCGGCAGATCGATCACCGTGCACCAGAATTCGACGCCGCTGGACCTCTCCGAGGAATCCGTGGCGGCCGGCGCGCAGGCCGTCTTCGACTACGCGCATGCCACGGTGCGCGACGAGGACTACCGGCTGGTCGAGGGATTGCAGGCTAATCTCACCTCGGGCGCCCGCGACCATCTGGTGTTCGGCCGCAACGAGCCCGGCCTGCAGCATCGCCACCTCGCCTGGGCCCAGGCACTGCAGGAGTCAGCCGTCGCTGGCTGACTCCGCTTCGGAAAGCACCGCGATCAAATCGCCCAAAAGCGTTGTGACTGGCTCGCTTTGGGTCTGTCGCACCATGGTCAGCATTTCGACCGCTTCTGATCGGCGCCCCCTGGCCACCAGCTGCACCAGGAGCCCGGCGGTCATCTGCAGCTCCCGGTCGGCCGGTTCCATGTTCGACACGGTGGTGGTGAGCACCTCGACAAGTTCCCAGTCCCGGTACAGCGCCAGCGAGCGCTCGTTGAACGCGAAGCCGCTGACTGGCTTGCCCCACAGCGTGCCGCGGTACCGATAGGGGCCCTCCATGTATTCGATCGGCAGGCCATGGGCCGGGGCGGCCACCAGCGGTTCCCCGACAAGGTCGAGTTGCAGTGTGGCGCAGGTGATCCTATGACGATCGGGCAGGTATCGCGCCGGTGCCGGCGGACGCAGGAGTGGCCGTACCCTCTCCGGCCAGCGCACGTAGCTGCTGACGGTGACTTCCACGTCTTCGGCGCACTCCGGCGCGATGGCCGGATCGGGATGACTCGTCGTGATGCCGGTAAACGGTTGCAGCGCATTGCCATTCGCGCGGTCGAACTGCCGCCAGATGCTCAGATCGACCCCGTTGTCGAAATTGATCGTGCGCCATTCATGCGAGCGGGCTCGCGGGTCTCCCCCGCTGCCGCCGCCACCGGCGTACTTAGGGAACCACTGCCGGTCGACATGCCCGGAACTGCCGGAGACCTGCTCGACCGTGTCCCCCCAGCGCAACGTCCCGGTCATCGACATGCCGGTCTGGAAGTACGAGTAGGTGTCGCTCTGGCCGAAGCAGACGATCTTGCCGTTGTAGGTCGATGCCCCCACCGGGGTTGGCGCACGCGTGGCGGTGACGACCAGATCCAACCGCATGGATCGACCCTGATGGTCCTGACCGACCAGGCTGACTCGATAGGTATAGGGCAACAATTCGCCATTACCGTCACGACAGGTCGTCCAGGACGCGGTGCCGGCGCTGCTGCGGTAGCTCAGATCGAGATAACCTGGGGCCATGGTCATTTTGCGCTGTGCCCCCGGCTCCATGTTCTTCGGCGGCATGTCGTAATCGGTGAACGTCCCGTAGTCGCCGGAATCCAGATCGAACAGGGCCATCGTGTAAAAGTCGGCGACAACGGTGCCCCCAGGCTGGTTCTTGTTGAAGATGGTCAGGAAGGCGAACGACCGGTCACTCTGGACGGCCTGCAGTTGGCCGGCGATGAACCACGTGTCCGACTCTTGGTCGGGATGTTCACCCTCGGCGGCGGGGAAATCCAGCTGATTGTCCCCGGGCACCAACTGAAACGGGTAACTGCGCCAATCGGTACTCATGACGGCTTCCTTACCACGGCGCCATCATCCTTTTTTCACTATGTTAGCGTCAATAGCGTTACGGTCACGGCCTCATCTCCTCCGTAAGGAAGTGCCCCGATGCCAGACAATTCCGACCACCGGACCTACAACGAACTTTTCATCGGGGGGCAGTGGCGCAAACCCGCGAACCCGCAACAGCTGGCCGTGATCTCGCCGCATTCCGAGGAACCGATCGGCCACGTCCAGGTGGCCGGACGCGAGGATGTCGACGCCGCCGTCGCCGCCGCACGGCAGGCCTTCGACGACGGGCCATGGCCCCGCCTGGCCCATGCCGATCGGATGGCCAAAGTCGAACAGCTGGCCGAGATCTACGGCCGCCACCTCGACGAGATGGCCGACCTCATCACCGACGAAATGGGCTCACCCCTCAGTTTCAGCCGATTGGGTCAAGCGGCGGCCGCAGCGACGCTGATTCAGCTCCACCTGGCGGACGCCCGCAAGTTCCCGTGGACCGAACGCCGCCACGGTGTGCTGGGCGAAGTGCACCTGCGCAGGGCGCCGGTCGGCGTCGTCGGGGCGATCGTGCCGTGGAACGTTCCACAGTTCTTGATCATGCCCAAGCTGATCCCGGCGTTGATCGCCGGCTGCACGGTCATCATCAAACCGGCGCCCGAAACACCTTTGGACGCTTTGTGGTTGGCGGAGATGATCGAACAACTCGACCTGCCCGAAGGCGTGGTGTCGGTGCTGCCGGGCGGACCCGAGATCGGCGAGGCGCTGGTGCGCCACCCCGGCGTGGACAAGATCGCCTTCACCGGTTCCAGTGCGGTAGGGCGCCGCATCGCGGCTTTGTGCGGAGAACAGCTCAAACGAGTGAGCCTGGAACTGGGCGGCAAGTCCGCGGCGATCATTCTCGACGACGCGGACATTGCCAAGACCGTCGCCGGGCTGAAGTCCGCCGGGCTGATGAACAACGGTCAGGCGTGCGTGGCCCAGACCCGGATCCTGGTCAGCGACAAGCGACATGACGACGTCGTCGACGCGCTAGCAGCCATGATGTCGTCGCTCAATGTCGGCGACCCGGCGAACGAAACCACCGATGTCGGACCGCTGGTCGCACAACGACAGCAACGACGGGTTCAGGACTACATCAGGTCCGGCCAACGCGAGGGCGCCCGCATCGTGCTGGGCGGCGAGGACAGCCCGGCCGAACGCGGTTGGTACGTCCGGCCAACACTTTTCACCGACGCTACCAACGACATGCGCATCGCTCGGGAGGAGATTTTCGGCCCGGTCCTGACGGTGCTGCGCTACCGCGACGAGGCCGATGCCATTCGGATCGCCAACGACACCGACTACGGTCTGGCCGGATCGGTGTGGACCTCCGACATCGCCCACGGCCTCGAGGTCGCGGCAGGGGTTCGTACCGGCACCTATGGCATCAACATGTACACCCTGGACATCGGCGCCCCGTTCGGCGGCTTCAAGCAATCGGGCCTCGGACGCGAATTCGGCCCGGAAGGTCTCGAGGAGTACGTCGAGCTCCAGACGCTGGTGTGCAAGGGGCAACTGCCGCCGTTATAGGGCATTCGGCCAAAGCGGGTTGCGGCCAAGGCGTGCGAGGAGTTTGGCCTGCACGTCCAGTTCGTCGCTCACCGCAATCGGGGGGCCGAACATGCCGGACGCGATCAAGGCGTCATGCCCGGTCGTTGAGCCGGTGTAGAACAGTTCACACCAATCGCGGTTCAACCGGTCGTCGGCCCCGATAGCTCGTGCCAGGTCCCAAGTGTGCACCAATACATCTCGTGTCAGGTTCGGCATTAACCGGTGTGCCGCCAGCCCGACGACTTCGCCGGCCCCAAGGGCTCCGGTGAGGCTGTCATAGGTCAACCGCCACCGCACTTGTGGCTCGTCTCGAGGCCGTTGCGGCTTTAATCCCAAGGGCCGCAGCAGGAGTGCATCGTGGAAGCCGATCACGTGCTCTAGTACCCCGCGGGCATCCCAGCCATCGCACGGGCTGCGACGATCCCATTTGCCGTGCGCCGCGGCAACCGCCTCGCCGAAGCGTCGACACACTGCCAGATGCAGCGCGGCTACGCCGTCATCCACCGGGCAGCTGCAACGTGAGTTCGACCGGACAGCAGAGCGCGCCATGCTGGTTGATCACATGAATCTCGATGTCGACCAGGCAGCGCGGTGGATCGACGGAGGTGTCACGGCGCTTGGCCACCGCTCGGCCCCGGCCGATCATTGTGTCGCCGGCATAGATGGAGCTCGCGAGCCGCAGCGAGCGGCGCACCACCCGGCTGCGCGGTCCGGCCCAGTCGGTAGCGACCCGGTCGGCGAACCCGGCAAGATGCATCGTGTTGACGTAAATTGTTGGGTTGCCCTGCTCTTCAGCGTATTTCGGATCGAAATGACCGGGAAAATAGTCCCATGTCGCCCCGGCGTTCTCCACCACCCGCTGATAACTGATCTCGTCGATCACTTCCGGCAGGTCGACCGGGATGGTGATGTCGTTCCAACACAGGTCCGCAGCCGTCATTGCGGCGCTCCGGGGGTGAATCGGAACAACGTATTACGCGATCGGGCGACGATGGCCCCGTCCTGGCGGCGGTAGGTCTGTAGTGTCTCAATGAAATGGCCGACACCCAGCCGCGTTTGCTTTTCCGGTGACACCGAGACCAATTCCTCGACGACGTTAAGCACGTCGCCTTCGATGATGGGTTCCAAGAACTCCACGTCGTTGGCGGCGTTGATGAATGTGGTGCCCGGCAATGGCACTCGCAGGATCAGCGACGGGGCAGGCGGCCGACCGCCGGGAGCCCACGGCGGCGGTATCAGCCATCCCATCAACAGCGCCGGCGGCGCCAGCAGGCCGCCCCACTGCCGGCGCGCGAACTCCGCGTCCCAGTAGGAGCGATTGCCGTCGTGAATCATCGAGGCGAACAGCTGGATCCGCGCACCGCTGACCGGCGTTGCCGCCGCGCGCGGTTCGCTGGCCACGCCGACCATCCGCAGCGCGTCTTCGTACGTGCCGAAGGCTAATTGATAGCTGACGTCGGGATCCACGTATCGGTGTCGCTCACATGACGAGTGGGTGCCGGCTGGGCACCGCATCCCAGGTGAGATTGCGGGAGGCGAAGTACCAGCCGCCCCGCTCATAGACCAGTTCGTCGCGGTAGGTACCAGTTGCTCGCAGCGACACATCGCCGTATGACGAGGCGAAAAGCACTGCGACACAGCGCTGTACCGCGTTGACGCCGTCGATGGCGATCTCGTGGTCGACGGTCACCAGGCGTTGCCCGTCGCCGCCGTCGAAACCCAACCGGAGATCGGTGAACTCTTCGCCGTCCCGGACGAAGTTGGCGCCGGAATGGCGGAAAGTGGCAATCCAGCGGTCCCGGTCACCGTCGGAGTAAGCGCGATTGTGCCGAGCGTTCAGATTCAGGATCGCGTCGCGGCCGGTCGCGGCGTTGAGGAACTGTTCTTGTTGGTAGGTCAGTGTCATCTCTTGCTCGCCAGCCTCTCCCGAGATGAAAACCAAATGAACGACGAAACTTCAAACTAACCTATCTCCTGACCGAGTAGCCATGAGTTTCCCGATCCCAGACTTCATCAGTTAACCCCTTGGCCCGCAACAAGTCTTTACGTACCCGTCCGAGAATATTCTTCGGAAGTTCGTTGACCCTCTCGACGTATCGGGGCACGCAGAAATACGGCATGCGGGCGGCGCAGAAATCCAGCAACTCGATGCAATCCAGGGCCGCGCCCGGGCGTGCCGCGACAACCAGCAGAATATCGTCTTCGCCGAGCTCGCTGGGCACTCCGATCGCGGCGGCCTCGGCAACGGCGGGGTGGCCCAGCACGGTGCGTTCTACCTCGACCGAGGAGACGTTCTCCCCGCGCCGGCGCAACGAATCCTTGATTCGGTCCAGATAGGTCAGGTTTTGGTCGGCGTCGAGACGGCCGAGATCACGGGTGCGAAACCATTCCGGGTGCGGCTGCACGCGCCCGTCCTCACCCACATACCCCTCGCTCATCACCTGAGGGTGCCTGGGTCGGCAGGCGATCTCGCCCACCCGGCCTGCGGGCAACGGATTGCCGTCGTCGTCGACGATGCGCACGTCGAAGTTGGGATTCGGTCGTCCCGATGCCCCGGGAACGCCGTTGTCGGAAACGCCCTGCACCGCAATCGGGAACGCCTCCGTCATGCCATACATCGTGACGATGCGACAGCCGTAGCGCTTTTCGATGACGGGATAGGAGCTCGCGTCGATCGGTGCGGCGGAGATGAATCGCAGCGGCAATTGCGCATCCCGCGGGTCGGGGGGCAGGTTCTGCAGCATCGACACCATCGCGCCGGCGCCAGCGAACCCGACGGCCCCGTGGGCGCGGACGTCGTCCCACACCGCGCCGGGACGAAAAGACTGCGCCAGCACCGTGGTTGTGCCGAGCAGCATCGGGACCAGCACGCTGGGGGCCGCGCTGAGGTGGAACAGCGGCATCGCCGTCCATAGCGCCTCGCCGGGCCGCAGCTGCCACGCCGCAGCGACCGTCGCGGCCACCGAGAACAGGTAATTCCAGGTTGTTGCAACGGCTTTCGAGGGACCGGTGGTGCCCGAGGTGTAGAACAGCGCGCCCACCTCGTCGGGGGCGGGGTCGTCGGCCTCGGGCCGGCCGGCGTCGCGCTCGAGGGCGTCGCGCTCGAGGGCCTCGCGCAACGAATCGTCGCGCACCACGATCTGGGTCGCGGAGTCGAGCCGCGCCGCGACCTCGACCACGCGGGTCAGCAGTCCGGTGTCGGTCACGATGACCTTGGGACGGGCGAGCCGCAACGTGTGCAGCAGGAAGTCTCCCTTGTTGGCGGCATTGACCGCCGCGCTGACGGCGCCAATGCGGGCCGCGCCCAGCCAGAAGTAAACCCATTCCGGACAGGTGGCGGTGAACAGTGCCACGCCGTCACCGCGCCCCACCCCCATCGACGCGAGCATGTACGCCGCCGCGCAGCTGCGCTGGCGCATCTGCTCGAAGGTCACGTCGATTCCGCCGATCGACATCATCACCCGGTCCGGATGTTGAGCCGCCCGCTGGTCCAGGACGGCCGGAACGGTGAATCGATCGACGCCGAAGGCGGCGGGCCCCGGCATCAGGCTTTCGCGGCGGCGGGGTCGGGCGCACCGTCGGAGGTGTATCCGAAGTCGTTCGCGGACGGCTCGGCGCCGGGGTAGAAGCGATGCGCCCACCGCCGCAGCGACGCGTAGTCGTGCGCCTCTTCGGGCGCCAGGTTCGGCTTCTCCAGGTACTTCATGTTTTCCCAAGTGAAGAAGTCCTGCTTGATGACCTCTTGCTGCAGCGCCAAAAATCGGGCGGCGCGGCCGGTCGGCACGTCGCCGGTATCCCCGGGCTCGCGAACGGAGGCCTGGGTATAGAAGTAGTCGGTGTAGTCCTCGTCGACCGGTGTCTGCCCGGTGACCTGCACGGTGGCCACCAGTTCGCTGGGAAAGCGAACCACCCCCAGGCCCAGCGAATAGTTGTCGTAGATGATCTTGGCGTCCACCGGCCCGTTCGGCGTCAACCACGTCTTGGCCCGGCCGCCGCCGAAATGCGCGTTGACGGTGGCGTGCAGGTGGTAACCGGACACCTCGAACGATGCCGTGGTGGCCGGATTGGCGGCCTTGTGTACGTATTGCACGTGGTATGGGTCCGCGGCGTTTTCGATGATCATCTGTGGGTGCACCTTGACCCGGTTGAGCATCTGGGTGTGCGGGTGCAGCGGGTAGTACTCATCGGTCTCCAGCTCGGGCAGCACCGGCGGCTGCCAGTACGGTGCGCGGCCGTGCCGCTCATGCCAGACCAATATGAAGCCATACCACTCGGTGGTCGGGTAGCTGCGGATGCGAACGTTGTTCTTGCAACCGATCTTGCTGTACGGAATCAACGCGTTGCTGCCGTCGCCGCGCCACCGCCAGCCGTGCCAGGGGCAGACGATGTTCTCCTCTTCGACCGTGCCGCCGACGCCCAGGTTGGCCCCGAGGTGCTGGCAGTATGCGTCCAACACGCTGGCCTTGCCCGACGCTGTGCGGAACAGCACCAGCTCTTCACCGAAGTAGTGCAGGCGCTTGACGTCGCCGGGCTGCACGTCGCCCGCGAAGGCGACGATGAACCACCCGGTCGGGAACCGATAGGTGGACAGCGCAATGCCGGACGGTCCGAACTCGCGTTCCGACGGGTCCGACTCCGAGAGCGTGTTCGCCACGAGAACTCCATTTCTCACGCGGCCGACTAGGGTCTATTTTTACTATTTTAAGCATTGAACGTCAATGAGGCGCCGCGTGGCGCCGGGACAGTGGGGTTATGCATGACCGCAGCTGCAGTGGATCTCTCCGATTTCGCCCTGTGGCGGAACGGTTTTCCCGACGACGTGTTCGCCGAATTGCGGTCGGCCAGGCCGCTTTTCCGGCATGAGCTGACCCCCGGGGTGGCCGAGACAGTGCACCGGGATTTCTGGGTGGCGACCAAACACCGGCACGCCGTACGGCTGCACCGCGACACCGAGTCGTTCACCGCGGCCGACGGCCCCCTCATCGGGCCGGTCGCCATGTTCTCGGCGTCCCCGACGATCATCACGTTGGACCCGCCGGAGCTCAACAAGCGCCGCAAGTTGATCTCGAACGCCTTCAATCCGCGGGCGATCGCCAAGCTGGAAGACGGCATCCGGGCGCGGGCGGCCCGAATGATCGACGACCTGCTGGCCCGGGGTGGCGGTGACTGGATCAACGACGTCGCCGACGCGTTGCCGATGACGGTCATCGGCGACATCATCGGCATCCCGGACCAGGACCGGCCGCGAATATTCGACATCTTCGACCGCATCCTGAAGGCGGCGCCCGAGTCGCGCCCGGGCGACCGAGTGGAGCTCGACTTGTTTGCCTCGGTTTTCGGCTACGCGATGGAGCTCACCGCCGAGAAGCGGCGCAATCCCACCGATGACATCTGGAGCACTCTGGCCACCGCGGAGATCACCGGCGACGACGGCCAGCAGTTCCGGCTGCCCGCCAATGAACTCGAGTTCTTTTTCTTCGTATTGGCCTTCGCCGGCAGCGACACCACCAAGAACGCGTTGGCGATCGGGCTGCAGGCATTTGTCGCCAATCCCGAACAGATGCAACGGTATCGCGAGCAGGAAGCGCTGCGGCCCAGCGCGGTCGAAGAGGTATTGCGGTGGGCATCGCCGGTCGCGTACTGGACGCGCACCGCCAAGGTTGACGTACAGATGGACGGCCAGCACATCAAACCCGGCGAGCGGGTGGTGTCGATGCTGCGTTCGGCCAACCGCGATGAGGAGGTCTTTGACTCGCCGTTCACCTTTGACATTGGGCGACAACCCAATCCGCACGTCGCCTTCGGCGGCGGCGGGCCACACCACTGCTTGGGCGCGATGCTGGCCCGCGCGGAATTGCGCGCAGTGCTGGACGAGTTGTTGTTGCGCTGCGACCGCATCGAGATCGGGCCCGCCAAGGTGTCACATCCGAACCTGACCACCAACATGTCGATTTACGACGAAATGGCGATCTCGGTGACGCAGCGCCGCTGACTCAGTCCTGCAACCGCAATGCGGCCTTCGGACACTGATCCACCGCGGCTCGAACGTCGATCTCCAGGCGTGGCGGTACCGGTCCGTCCGCGATCTGCACGACGTCCTCATCGCCCAGCTCGAACACCTCCGGGGCCAGCGATTCACAAAACCCGTTGGCCTCACACAGGGTTTCGTCGACGATGACACGCATGGCTGCCTCCTATAGGCCTTTGGGACGGGTTCCGATCACCCCGCTGGCGGCGAGGGCCGAAAGTTCTTCGTCGGTCACTGCACACCGCTCGCGCAGCACTTCTGCATTGTGCTGACCCAGCAGCGGCGGTGGCCGTAATAACCACCGATCTTGCCCGGACAACGGGGCGAACGGCGGGCACGGATACAGGGCCGACCCGACGCTCGAATGCTGCATCTCTTCGAAGAACCCCCGCGCGCGCAGCTGAGGATTTTCGGTCACCAGCGAGGGCGAGACGACGGGCGCGGCGGGAACACCGGCGGCGGCCAGCCGCTCCACCGTCGATGCCAGGGGCTGCGCGGCAAACCACTGCTGCAGTCGCGCGTCGATGTCGTCGGCGCGGGCGCGCCGGCCTTCGAAGGTGGCCAAGTCCTCGGCACACCACGCGGGCCGTTGCATCACCTCGACCAGGGCGCGCCACTGGTCGTCGTCACGCACCGTGACCGCGATCCAATCATCGGTCGCTGGTGCGCCGGCACACCGGTACAGGTTTTGCAGCACCCCACCGTGGCCTCGATTGCCGCGGCGGCTCAACGTCTTCCCGAACACCTCGGCCTCGATGGCCTGAATTGCAGTGGCATTCAACACCGTTTCCAGCATCGGCAGCTCGACCTGCTGACCCGTCCCGGTGCGTTCGGCAAAGCTCAGCGCGGCCAGCACGGCGAAAGCAGCGTGCACGCCGGCCAGCGGGTCGCAGGCACCGCGCGGCGTCACCGGCGGTGCGTCTGCAACTCCGGTCACCCAGGCCAGGCCGGCAAGCTGCTCCATGGTGGGAGCAAAACCGACTCGTTCGCGCCACGGGCCGTCCAATCCGAACGCGGGCATCCGCGCGACCACCAATTTGGGGTTGAGTTCGAGCAGCACGTCCGCCGTCAGGCCGAACTGCTCCATCACTCGCGGCGAGAAGTTCTCGATCACCACGTCGGCACCGGCCACCAATCGCGTGAACAACCGGCGGCCTTCGTCGGAGCCCAAATCCAAAGTGATCGACCGTTTGTTGGTGTTCATGGCGTGGAATACCCAGCCGTACTCCCACCAGTCGTCCACGTCCTTGCGCATCCCGCCCGAATAGCGGATGCCGTCGGGCCGCTGGATCGACTCCACCTTGATGACGTCGGCGCCGAATGCCGCCAGCAGGTGGGTCGCCGCCGGTCCGGCCCAAAAGGCGGTCAGGTCGACGATCCGCAGGCCGGCCAACGGACGCGCTCGGGGCGCCCGAGACTCTGTGGTTTCAGTTGCGCACCAGGCGGGTTCGTCATTGTCCACGCCGGGAGCGGCGGTGCCGCCGATCGGCGCGGGGGCGCATACCGACATCAGCCACGGCGCGCGGGGCTGATGAAAGCCGGCCGGGTTCGGTAGGAAGACTCCGCGTTGGACGGCGTACTCCGTCGCACGGATCGTGGCGCCGTTGCCCAGCGCGGCGATCGGCAGCCGGAATAGCTGGCCGAGCTCGACGATCTCCGCGACGGTCCGCTGCGCCAGCCACGGTCGGATGTGCTCGCGGATCAGATCGCGGTAGGCCCAACGCCCGATCTGAAAACGTAGTTGCTCAATCTCTTCCAGTTCCGGGCACTCGACCATCGCCAGGAAATCGAGCCATTGCTGCCCGGTGACCATGGTGATCCCCACGTAGCCGTCCTTGGCCGGCTCGATCGACGGGACCTCGGTGGTGCGGCTGACCGGGGGTACCCCCAACAACTGCGAATGTAGCCATTCGCTGCTCTGCATCAACGTCAGCGCCTCGAGCATCGACAGGTCGAGATGCTCGCCAGCACCGCCGTTCTCGACGCGTCGGCGAATGGCCAGCGCGGCGAATGCGGCGAATGCGCCGCCCATGTACTCCCCCAGGTCACCGCCGATCGCGATCGGGGGTCCGGCGGGATCACCGCGGAAGCCGGGCGAGCCCGCCCAGGCCTGCAGGGTGAATTCGCTCGCGGCACGGTCGGCATGGGGTCCGGTCCAGCCGAAATCGGAGATGGTGACGACGATCGTCCGCGGCGCGTCGGCCAGCAGCTGCACCGGATCGATGCCCAGCTCGGCGGCACCCGCCGGACCGGCGGTGACAATGATCACCTCGGCACCGGCCAGCTCGGCACGAAATCGCGCCGAACCGGGCGCGAAGGTCATGCTGCGCTTGCCGGCGTTGAGGTAGCTGTAAAACGGGGACGTCACTCCGTCAGCCACCGGGGAACAGGTCGCGGTGTACCGCCGCAACCAATCTCCTTGCGGTGGCTCGATTTTGCGGACCTGTGCTCCGGCATCAGTCAGCAACTTGCCGGCATAGCTGCCGGCGATCCGATTGCTGATCTCGACGACGCGCAATTCGCACAGCGGCGTGGCACGGTCATCGGATCCTTGGGTCAACTGCATCCGCCCCTTCCGACCGACGCGCGATCAGAGATGCTATTTATATCATCACTGCTAAAATAGCTAGGCCAGTTGAGTGCGCGGGCCCGGATCGCGTCGCTCTTCCCGCTGCTCCTGCGAGGATTGGATGACCGCCCTGGGAATTGGTCCCGACGCCCGCCGCCGTTTGTCGGCGCCGAGGATCGCCGAAATCGTAGCCGACGAACTACGCCGCCAGATCATCGACGGCGAACTCGCCGATGGCGACCTGCTGCCGCGCCAGGAAGTGCTGGTCGAACAGTTCAATGTCAGCCTGGTCTCGCTGCGTGAAGCGCTGCGCATCCTGGAGACCGAGGGGCTGGTTTCGGTGCGGCGGGGTAACCGCGGCGGCGCCGTCGTGCATGCGCCGGCGAAGACCAGCGCGGCCTACATGCTCGGCCTGCTACTGCAAAGCGAATCCGTCGAGGTCGCCGACCTGGGGATGGCGCTGCAGGAACTCGAGCCCGCCTGCGCGGCGCTGGCAGCGCAACGCCCTGACCGAGCGGATACCCTGGTGCCCGAACTCAAGCAGGTCAACGAGGCCATGGCCGAACATCTTGACGACGGCCGGTTGTTCACCGAGATCGGTCGCCAGTTCCACGATCTCATCGTCCAGGGTTGCGGCAACCACACCATCATCGCGGTGGTCGGCAGCCTGGAGACGTTGTGGACCAGCCATGAACGCCAATGGGCCGACGAGAGCGCGGCGCGGGGCACCTATCCTTCGCTCACCCAACGGCGGGCGGTACTCAACACTCATATCAAGCTCACTGAGATGATCGCCGAGGGGGACGTCGATCGCGCCCGCCGCATTGCGGGCCGTCATCTGGCCGACACCCAAACCTATGTCTTGTCCGGCCATCCCCAGCAACGGATCTATGCGCTGTCGCCCCAATCTCTTTCACGTGCGGGAACACGCCCCCCGGGCATCCGGCAGTCCTGAGGAACTTACGCACGCCATGCGAACCGCGTTGGTCACCGGGGGCAGCGGCGGCATTGGCAAAGGGTGCGGCCGCACGCTGGTCGAGCGGGGCTACAACGTCGTGCTGGCGGCACGGCGTGAGGCGCCGCTGCGCGCGGCGGCCGCGGAGATCGGGGCCGCTCATCTGGTGGCCGACGCGTCGGATCCGGATGGATTTGCCGCTGCGATAAGCCCTTTGGAGACCATCGACCTGGTCGTCCACGCCGCCGGTGCGCTGGGCGGAACCTATGCGCGCAAGCAGACTTTTGCCCAGTGGCAGACCATTATCTCGGCCAACCTGGATTCCTGCTTCGTGGTGACCGCAGCCGCGCTGCCCCGGATGCGCGCCGGCTCGCGCCTGGTGTTCATCTCGTCGTCGGCGGCGCACGAACCGATGCCTGCCCGCACGGCCTATTCGGCGTCGAAGGCCGGCATGAACGCCTTCGCGCGGGCCTTGGCGCTCGAGGTCGATCGGGATGGCATCGCCGTCCACATCGTCACGCCGGGTCCGGTGGAAACCGAGATGTTGCACGATGTCCCATTCGAGATGTACGCGATCCAGGTGTCCGACGGCGCCGAGACGGTCGCGTGGCTGGACACCGTCGATCCATCCGTCGACCTGCCGGAAGTCCGACTCTCCGCGGTGCAGCGGGGACCCTACGCCCGGCCGCCGGTGGTTCCTACCGAGGCGCGTCGACGGCGCCAGAGAACGCTTTGATCACCGTTTCGCCAAACTCGTGCAGGGAGTCCGCGGGCGCGAAGTCGGCGAACCAGACGTAGAACCGCTCGACCCGCTGATCCGCCAGCCGCGCGAAGTGTTTCCTCAGCTCGTCGGCATCGCCGCACACTAGCCCCGACCCCAAGGCGCCGAATCGGCGGGTGCTGACCTCGCGCACCGCGTCGGGGTCGGCGCCGGAACGCACGAAACCGATCATCTGTTGCACCGAGATTCGGGCGCCGCCCGCCGCCGGGGCCAGCCGGGGCAACCGGTCGAGCAGGTCGGCCTGTAGGTTCCACCAATCCGCATGCCGGCGAACAAGTTCCATCATCCGCGGTCCACTGCCGCCGAGAACCAGCGGTATCGGGTGGGTGCGCTTGGGCAATTGCACGACGCCGTCGGTGCGGGTTCGGTCGCCCCAGTATTGCTTGATCAACTCCAGGTGCCGGCCGAGCTGCTGGACGCGAGTCACGGCATCCTGGGGCCCAACCTCGAACCGGGTGAACTCGGCGGGCCAGGACCCCGAACCCAGCCCCAGATCGAACCGACCGCCCGAGGCGTCCGACAACGTGACGGCCTGTTTGGCGAGCACGGCGGGATGCCGAAAGGCGTCGCACAGCACGAGGTGGCCGATCCGCAGTCGCTCCGTGTTGGCCGCCACCCAGGTGGCGACGGACATTGCCTCCCAAATGCTTTCGCCAGGCAGCCCGGGAGCCTCGAGGTGGTCGATGAACGCGATCCCGTCGAAGCCACTGGCCTCGGCATGGCGGGCCCGATCCGTGATGTCGCCGACCGATAACCGCACCTGCGGCAGGAAGAGATACCACTCGACCATCCGCCCACCTAATGCTCGTCCCGATTGCCACAGCCCGGCTAGTTTACTATCTTTATTATGTTAGGAGTCTTATGGATGTCGGGTTGACTTCCGATCAGCTCTCGCTGCGCGACAGCGTGCGCGACATCCTGCGCACCGAAAGCCCCCCTGACGCGGCGCGGCAGGCACTGACGGATCCGCATTGCTGGCGCGCATTGTGGAAGACGGTAGTCGACCTCGGCTGGACCGAATTGGCCGCACCCGGCGCACGCGACTACGGACCCGTCGAGCTGGTCGTGGTGCTCGAGGAATGCGGTGCCGCACTGGCCCCCATACCGTTGCTCAGCAGCGTCGGACTGGCGGCGGGCACGTTGCGTACGGCCGGGCTGGATTCGGTACTCACCGACATCGCCGACGGCGCCGTCGCGACGCTGGCTGTGCAGGCCAAGGGATCTCGGCTCGCCGCGGCGCCGCTGACGTTGCGGCACGGGCGGGTGCGCGGCCGAGCGGTCGCGGTGCCCAACGTGTCCCGGGCAGAGCTGATCGTCGCGCTGGCCAAGTCCATCGACGGATACGTCGCGGTCGTCGTGCGTGCTGGTCACGGCGTGACCGTCATTCCCGGCGAGTCCACCGACCCGGCTCAACCGGTGGCCGATGTCGAGATCGACGCCGCACCCTTGGCTTCCGCCGCCGTCAACCTCGAATCGGCGCTGACGGCACCGTTGGTGGCGGCGGCCGCGGACCTGGTCGGCGTGGCCAGCGCCGCACTGCAGCGCTCGGTCGAACACGCGAAGACGCGCCGCCAGTTCGGCACGCCGATCGGGGCGTTTCAAGCAGTCAAGCACGCGCTCGCGGACAACTACGTGGCCGTCGAGCGCGCCCGCAGCCTCACCTACGCCGCAGCCGCCCGTCTCACCGATCCGGACACCCCGCCCGGCGACGGCTGGATCGCGGCGGCACTGGCCAAGGCGGCGGCCGGTGACGCGGCCGTCGGGTGTGCCCGCACCGCCGTCCAGGTGCACGGTGCGCTCGGGCAGACTTGGGAGCACGACGCTCACCTCTACACCCGTCACGCCTGGCAGGGGTCGGCGCTGTTGGGCGACAGTCGCGCGCTGTATCACGAGGTCGGCTGTCGGTTCGCCGGAGGCGCCGCATGACCAGCACCGCGCCGCGTTCGGGGCCGGTCGCCGAGTTCGCCGATTGGCTGACCG
This sequence comes from Mycobacterium simiae, assembly GCF_010727605.1. Taxonomy (NCBI): domain Bacteria; kingdom Bacillati; phylum Actinomycetota; class Actinomycetes; order Mycobacteriales; family Mycobacteriaceae; genus Mycobacterium; species Mycobacterium simiae. The sequence goes on along the minus strand of NZ_AP022568.1, from coordinate 4,324,262 downwards.
CGTTTCTGCCGCACGATTATTACGAGAATTACCGGCGCTACCGATGGGACATCCCATTGCGTCGCGACTATCAACGGGCGGCCTTCGAAGGCGGCTGGCTACAGCCGACCTGGCCGCGCGAACACGGCGGGCGATCGCTGGGCCTGCGCGATGCAATGGAGATACGCATCGAGGGGGCGGTGCGGTCGGCTCCCAAGCTGCCTAACATTCAGGGTCCCGGGGTCGCGGCACCCGGCATCCGCCAGTTCGGCACACCCGCTCAGGTGGAGCGGCTGCTGGTGCCCGTGCTGCGCGGCGACGAATGGTGGGCGCTGGGCATGTCCGAGCCCGAAGCCGGATCGGATTTCGCCGGCCTGCGCACCCGCGCCGAGCGACACGGCGACATTTACCGCGTCAACGGCCACAAGATCTGGACCACGCACGCCCACCAGTCACGCTGGTGCACGCTGTACGCACGCACCGATCCGGATGCGCCGAAACATCGCGGTATCTCGTGCCTGATTCTCGATCTGCACTCCCCGGGCGTGCGCATCGAACCTATTCGGATGTCGTCGATCTCGGACGAGACGTTCTGTGAGGTCTTCCTCGACGACGTCGAGATCCCGGTGCAGAACCTGCTCGGCCCGGAAAACGGCGGCTGGACCGTCGCACTGGCATCGCTGCAGCACGAACGTCAGATGATCTGGATCATGAACTGGGTCGAGATCAAGCGCGGACTCGATGCGGTACGTGAGGCCGATCGTGGGCCCGCCGCGGCGGGCCAGGACCTGTGCGTCGAGCTCGGATCGCTGCTCGCCGATGCAGAGGCCTTGCGTGCCACCGGGTATCGCGCGCTCGACAACGAACTGGCCGGCCGGCCCAGTCCCGAAGCCGACGTCATGAAGCTGCTCGGTTCGGTTACGCTGCAACGTGTTTGGGAGTTAGCGGCCGCCGCGCAAGGTCCCCAGTCGACCATCGACGCGGACTTGCTGTTCGAACGTCAGGACGCACTTGCCGCCACCATCTACGGCGGAACGTCGGAGGTGCAGCGCAACATCATCGCCGAGCGACTGCTCGGGCTGCCGAAGGGATGACGATGGACTATGACCTCGGCGAGGACGCCGTCGAGCTGCGACACCGCCTGCGGGAGTTGATCGCCACCCATGTGCCCCCCGACTTTCTCGGTGCCTGCACCGACGATCCGCAAGACTTGGCCACCACCGAAACGTTCTGCAAACTCCTGGCCGCCGAAGGACTGCTGGCGCTGGCCTGGCCCAAAGAGCATGGCGGAGGTGGTGGTTCGGTCTGGCAGCAGACGGTGCTGCGCGAGGAGATGTGGGCCCAGCACGAACCCCGCGGGCCGCAGTACATGGGGATAAACTGGGTCGGTCCGGCGTTGATGCGGTACGGCACCGCCGAACAGAAGGACAAACATCTGGCCGCCATCGCCTCCGGCGATGTGATTTGGTGCCAAGGCTTTTCCGAACCGGAAGCTGGGACGGACCTGGTGTCCCTGCGCACCCGGGCCGTGCGCGACGGGGACTGCTGGCGCATCACCGGGCAGAAGGTGTGGACGTCATATGCCCAGATGGCGTCCTGGTGCGTCCTCGCCGCATGTACCGATCCCGACGCGCCAAAGCACAAGCGGCTCACGCTCTTTCTCATCCCGATGGACCGGCCCGGTTTCACGGTGCGGCAAATCCCGTCCATGCTGGGGCCGCATCACCTCAACGAGATGTTCCTCGACGGTGTTCAGGCTTTCCCCGGTGACGTCCTCGGCGAGCCGGGTGACGGCTGGCGCGTCATGCGCGAAGCGCTTGCCTTCGAGCGCGTCGGCATTGCCCGGTACGCGCGCTGCGAGTCGCTGTTGCATCGCTTGCAGGACGAACTCGGCGATCATTGGGACCTGCTGCCCGAATCGCTTCGGGCGCGCTGGGTTCGGGCCCTGGTCGACCTGCGGGTGGCGAGGCTGCTGGCGTATCGCGCCGTGTCATTGCAGGACGATCCGTCGGCGGGGGCGGCGGCCAGCGCGGCGCGCATCGCCACCACCACCTGTGATCAGCAGGTCGCCGAGTTGCTCTTCGACGTGCTCGGGCCGACCGCGCTGGACGGTGGCACCTCGGCGGCCCTGCACGGCGCGATCGAAGACCATTGGCGCTACGCACAAGCCGCCACCGTGGCCTCGGGAACCATCGAGGTGCAACGCATGCTGGTGGCCCGAGACGCTTTGGGAGAACATCGGTGAAAACCACGCTGCCACAAGATATCAGCGACTTCGCGGCGGTGGCCGCCAAGCGTTTCGATCGGTTGGGCGGGCCGCAGGCCGCGCTACGCGCCGAGAGCGACGACAGCGTCCGCGACGCCGCCCGCGGTGCGCTGGGCGACCTGGGCGCGTTCGAACTCGACGTCCGATCACGAACCGACGATCTGCTGGCCGCGGCGGTCCTGTGTCAGGCCGCCGGCGCAAACGTGGTGCCCTATCCGCTCGTCGAGGAACTGCTGGCCGTCGATGGGGCCCGGCTGGCTCTGGTCAATCCGGACGCGCCGCGCGTCGATCACGGCGATCTGGCCGGCGACTGGATCGCCGCCGACCTGGACGGCAATCGGTATCGGCTGCAAGCGACGTCGCGGACAACCGCCAAACTGGGGCCGTTCCTGGTGCCGGCCAGGTTGAGCACACCCGACGGGACGGTTCCGGCCGCCGACGTTAACCTACATCTCGTGCTGGGATCATGGCGGATTCTGGGAGCGGTGCAGCGCTCGCTACGCATCGTCACCGATCATGTCCAGACCCGCATCCAGTTCGGTAAGCCATTGGCAGACTTCCAGGCCGTGCGCTTTGCCGTCGCGGACGCCTCGGTCGCCGTGCGTGGGCTGCACGAGCTGGCCAAGTACACCATCTGCCGCCCGGCATCGCTGCCGCTAACGGTGCACTCCGCGGACGCACTGGTCCTGCGGTTCAAGGCCGCCGACACCGCAAGGCAGGTGCTGCGCACGTCGCACCAGTTGCTCGGCGCGCTCGGCTTCTGCGACGAGTCCGACGTCAGCGTGCTGGATCGCCATACCCAGCCGTTGATCCGGTTGCCGCTGGGCGCAGAGGCGCTGGGATTGCGGCTGATCGCCGACGTGCGCGACGGCTCCCTGGAAACCCTGTTCAGCGAACCGGTATCCGCATGAGTCGCGCCGACGACGACGCAGAGCGCAGCGATGAGGAGCAGCGGCGCCGATGAGTCAGACCGAGCCCCTGCAGTCACAGGCGCCCAATCCACTGGAAGACGGCATTCCGTTCGGAACCAAACTGCAACAACTTGCCGAAGAGCAACCCGACAAAGCCGCCGTCACCGTCGTCGCGCTCGACGGGACCGCCCGGACGTTGACCTTCGGCGAGCTCGATGCCCGCGCCAATCAGTGGGGACGGGCGTTGGCTGCCCACGGAGCCGAGGTGGGTTCGTTTGTTGCCCTTGCTATTCCGAATTCACAGCACCTCGTGCTGGCGACGCTGGGGTGCTGGAAAATCGGCGCCGTGCCGATCCCCATGCATTGGGATCTGCCCGAGTGGGAGCGCGACCGGGTGCGCGGCGTGATCAATCCCGCCGTGGTCGTCGACGAAGCCAGCCGGTGGGCGCTGGACGCACGTGCGGCCGGCGAATGCGACGGCCCGCTACCGGTTGCGGTGTCTCCCACCGCGAATGGAATCTGCAGCAGCGGGTCGACCGGCGTGCCCAAAGTGATTGTCAATCTCGCTCCGTCGCTGTGGATACCGCAACACGGCGAACCGTTTCTGGCGAACTGGACACCGGTGGCCAAGCCGCAAACCATCCTGGTGCCTGCACCCATGTATCACACCAACGGCTTCGCCACCTTCCTGATGCTGCTCAGCGGTGATCATCTAGTGATACTCGAAAAGTTCGATGCGGCAGTGTTTATCGACATGGTGGAGCGCTACCGGATCACGAACTTTACCGCCACCCCGACGATGCTGGCCCGCATCGCCGCCCTGCCCGACATCCGGCGGCGCGATCTGTCCAGTGTCGTGTTCATTCTGCAGGGCGCCGCGGTGATGCCGCCCTCGCTGTTGCACACCTGGTTCGAATTGCTCAGCCCCGAACAGATCGTGACGGCGTACGGCATGACCGAGAACCTCGGCCTCACCGCGTTGCGCGGCGACGAATGGCTGGCCCATCCCGGCAGCGTCGGTCGCGGCTTCCGCGACACCCAGATCAAGATTCTCGACGCCGACCAGAACGAGTTGGGCCCCGGCGAGGACGGTGACGTCTATCTGCGTTCGATGATGAGCGCGGGCTATCGGTACCTGGGCGGGGCAGCGCCACTGCCGTCGACCGAAGACGGCTTCCGCTCCGCCGGCGACATCGGCCATCTTGACGAGGACGGGTTTCTCTACATCGTCGACCGCCGCGTTGACATGATCGTGACCGGCGGCGCGAATGTCTTTCCGGCGGAGGTGGAATCCGCGCTGGCCGGCCACCCGGGCATTGCCGACGTCGTGGTCATCGGCCTGGCGGATGAGCGGTGGGGACGACGGGTGCACGCCGTGGTGCAACCCGCGCGCCGCGACGGCGCAGAACCGCTGACCGAGCAACAGGTGATCGAGTACGCCAAGAATCGGCTGGCACCGTACAAGGCGCCCAAGACGGTCGAGTTCGTCGATGCAATCCCCCGCACCGCGGCAACCAAGGTCAATCGGTCGGCCATGATCGCCGCCCGCGGCGGGTAACCGTGCCGGACCACTATCGAACGTATGTTCGGCACTCAAGAACGTTCCGCGGCGGCCGTGGTCGACCCTGGCCGCACGCCGCCCGAAAGCCGGGTGTCCCGTCCCACGCATTGGCCGATTTCGTACGTTGCCGCGATTTGACGCCATAACCGCGACGTCCGCCGGGCTCAACGTGCCTGCTACGGCCCACCAGCACCGGACGTTGAGGCGCCCCGTTCTGACGTCTGGGCAGAATCGGTCCCCCTCGGTGCTATACCCCGTACCCGTACGATATGAGAGATAGTCTCACCCTGCCTGCTTCAAGCTGCGACTAGATCTACTGCTCCATACCATCTTTGACATTCCATCGTGGCGATCGGCGCGCCGCCTGTCACGCTTCTCGCGGATACCCCCGGGGGGTGCTAGCATCGAGTCGTTATGTGCCCGATGACCGCCCCCACGAACAAGTGGCTGCGCTACGCGACCGCGGTCATGGCCTTTTTCTGGGCTCTCGCCGCTGTCGCCGGGTGCCACCTTCCCCACCTGCCGATGTCGGCGCCGCAGCTGCCGACGATGTCGGCGACTGCCATGGGCCATGCCGTCGCCGCCGCGGTCGAGCACGCACCGCCCGGCGCCCACCCGTGCTCACCGATGGATCGGAACTGTCAGCAGGCGGCGCAGGCATGCACGACAACTGATTTGGTGGCACTTGCCGTCGCGGCCGCGCTAACGGTGGTGTTCGCGTCGCCGGCCTGGCCGGTGGTGTCGACACCCCGCGGCCCGCCACGGCCCGACGGCTTCGTTCCACATCGGCCGGGTCGAATCATCCTGATCCGCCACTGCATCGCTCGGATCTGACCGGCCAGCGCCAAGCTAACGCGTTGACCGCCACGGCTTGGTTTCGCTGTCCATGCCGGTTGCCGCGCACCCGCGCGGAGGTTCAGAAACGAGAATTCCAGATGAGCTTCGTCCTATCGAAATACCGTAATATGTTCCCTGCCAACACTTTCGGCAACCGATCGAGGCGGGTGCGGCCATGAGGGCGCGCAGGGATCGACCGCACGCGCTGGTGATTGGGGCCGGGGTGAGCGGTCTGACCACGGCGCTGATCCTCGCTCGGGACGGCTGGCGGGTGACCGTTGCCGCCGATCGGTTTGACCGCGACACGGTGTCGACGGTCGCAGGTGCGGTCTGGGAATGGCCGCCGTCCGTGTGCGGCCGCCACCACGGCCAAGCCGTGCTGGCCCGCTCGGCCGGCTGGGCCAGGGATTCCTACCCGCGCTTTGCCCGACTGGCCGCCGACCCGCGCACGGGTGTGAGCCTGCGGCCCGCGGTCTTCTACTTCCCGCGACCAATCACGGAGGATCCGGCCGAGTCGGCAAAAATGGCCGAGGTCGAACAGTTCGTGCCCGGCTTCGTCCACGACGCCGAACTCATCGACGCCCACGGCATCAATCCCCAGTCCGGGATGGTCGACGCCTACTCGTACCTGGCGCCGACCATCGACACCGATCAGTACCTGGTCTGGTTGTCGCGCCAGGCCGCGGCAACCGGCGTCAGGCTGACCAGACGCCGCATCCGTGGAGCACTTGCCGAGCAAGAGAATGAGTTACGCGCCGAGTACGGGGCCGAACTAATCGTCAACTGTTCCGGGCTGGGCGCCCGCGAGCTGGCCGACGACTCGACGATGGAACCGCACCGGGGCGCCCTGTTGCGCATGGTCAACGATGGCAGCGCGATGACGCGGGTGACGGCGGTGCACGCCGTGGCGAACGACATCAGCACGGACAACCAGGACATGGTGTTCATCGTGCCCCGCGGCGCCGATCGATTGCTGATAGGCGGACTGGTTGAGCCGGACCAATACGACACCCGGCTCGACCTGGACAACTATCCGCCGCTGCGCGGCATGCTCGAGCGCTGCGCCGAATTCCTGCCGGTCCTCCGCCAGGCCCAGCTCGACCCGAACGACCCGGTGCGGGTCGGACTGCGACCGTTCCGGGCAGGCGGGGTGCGGCTGCAAGTGCAGCCCGGCACCCGGATCGTGCACAACTATGGCCACGGCGGTGCCGGTGTCACGTTGTCCTGGGGCTGCGCCCTCGAGGTCGCCGCGTTGGCCGACATGGTGCTCGCCGATCAGGGCGTTGCCTGAAATTCCTTGACACACAGTACAAACCGATCTGAATTAGGAAGGACCCAAATCATGATGATGATGGCAATGCCCGCACCGCAGTGGGTGACAGTCGTGGCCTGGATAGTGACCATCCTTGGTGGGATGGTTGCCGGTGTCATGCTCGCCGATATGTATCTGGGCGGTTATCGGCAGCCGCTGCGGGCGATGGAGGCGGTCTGGCCGGTGACGGCGGTCTATGCCGGTCCGGCCGCCTGGTGGGCCTACCTCCGGTGGGGCCGGTCAGCCACCTCGCGATGGCAGAACCGACACGGTAGGGCACCCCAAATGGGCCGTGCCGCAATGGCTGCCGTGCAGACGCTGCCCGGCGGCGCGGCCTCGTTCGTCGGCCACATGATCGCCATGCCGCTGGTGATGTGGACGGGTTGGACGATCGGCGGTCAGGGCGTCTGGCCGATGATGCTGCTGATCGCGGTCTTTGCCCTGCCGCTGCTCATTGCCTTCGAGTATCACGCGCTGGCGTCGGCCGGGCGGATCACGTCGGCGGCTCACCGTTGGTGGCTGGCCTCGCGCATCTCGATTCTCGCGATTGCCGCATTCGACGTGGGCATGGGCGCTGCCATGCTGGTGGTGGCATTCGTGTTGCGGTACTCCCCCGATTCCATGGCGTTCTGGCTGGTGATGTGGGCCGGTATGTGGCTAGGTTTTGCGACCGCTTACCCGATGGTGCGGTGGCTGCTTCCGAAGGACACCACCGACACGGCGAGCCCGCAAGCTGCCGCCCCTCACCCGCAGGTCCAGACCGCCGGGTAAACCGAGGCAGCGGACGGCCCGGCTCGCGCGGTAACCTCATTCTCATAGCGCAGACGTGCGCGACGGAAGGGAACCAATCGGCCATGACCGCCCCGAATGATGGAGCCGAAGTCACGCGCGGCGACCGCTTCATCAAGACGGCCGTGGAGATTCTGCGCGAGACGGGCCGCACGGACTTCACCGTGCAGGAGGTCGTCGCCCGGTCCAAGACCTCACTGCGGGCCTTCTATCAACATTTCAGCAGCAAGGATGAGCTGTTGCTGGCTCTGTTCGACCGAACGATCGCCCAGTCGGTGGCGACCTGGCGAGCCGAGACCGAGGGGCTGGACAGCACCGCCGCACTCAAGCTGCTCATCGACCGCGTCGGTCAACAGCCCGAATCCAGTACCCAGGACAGCCTGAATCGGGCGCTGGGCCTCTACAACCACCACCTCGCGGAGACGCGTCCGCGCGAATACGCCCGGGTACTGTCTCCGCTGCACCGATTGATCCGCGACATCGTCGGCCAAGGCATCACCGAGGGAGTGTTCAATCCCGCGCTCGACGTCGAGTCCTCGGCGGCGATCGCCATGCAGACCATGGTGGGGGCACAGCGATTGCATTGGCTGGGCGCCGAATTGAACGGAACACCGGTGGACGCCGGTCAACTGTATGAATTCCTCACCCGCGCGCTGGGGATCCGGGACGCCGACGACGAGACTGGCCCGCCATCGCTGGCCGAGTTGTTCGGCACCATCGGCCTGCGAACCGGTTCTCGCAACGGCGAATTCGCGATGACGCTGCCGGTGAGCCCGCATGTGGTCAACACTTCCGGTGCACTGCAGGGCGGGCTGATCGCCACGCTGGTCGATGTCGCCGGCGGGCAGTTCGGACTGGATTATCTACAGCCGGGCACCACGATGACGACGGCCGACCTGTTCGTCCGGTACCTGCGACCGATTCGGCAGGGTTCCGCGGTGGCCGTCCCGCGGATGTTGCGGGCCGGCCGACGGTCGATGGTCATGCAGATCGACATCTACGCCGACGGCGACGACGAGGTCGCCGCAACTGCCACAGTCAATTTCACCATCGTCAACGGCGCGACGCCGAAGGGTCTGCAGGCCGGCGGTTAGCCCGGTACGGGTTATTACACAGCAGTGGTAACGTCATTACCACGCATACAATTCAGCCTGCAAGGAGATCGTCATGCCGTCTCGCGAGCTTCCGTTTCCCGTGTTCGACGCCGACAACCACATGTATGAACCGCAGGAGGCGTTGACCAAGTTCTTGCCGGAAAACCGTAAGCACGTCATCGATTACGTGCAGGTCCGCGGCCGCACCAAGATCGTGGTCCGCGGCCACATCAGCGACTACATCCCCAACCCGACGTTCGAGGTGGTGGCCCGACCCGGCGCCCAGGAGGACTACTTCCGCAACGGCTCGCAGGGTAAGAGCTACCGCGAGATCCTCGGCGAACCGATGAAGGCGATTCCGGCCTTCCGTGAACCGGGCGCGCGCCTCGAGGTGATGGACGAACTCGGCATCGATTACGCGCTGATGTTCCCCACGCTGGCCAGCCTGGTCGAGGAGCGCATGAAGGACGACCCGGAGATGATGCACGACGTCATCCACGCGCTCAACCAGTGGATGTACGAGCAGTGGTCGTTCAACTACAAAGAGCGCATCTTCGCCACCCCGGTGATCACCCTGCCGATCGTCGACCGCGCGCTCGAAGAGCTGGAATGGTGTCTGGAGCGCGGTGCCCGCACCGTGCTGGTTCGCCCCGCGCCGGTGCCCGGCTACCGCGGCAGTCGTTCGTTCGGACTGGAAGAGTTCGACCCGTTCTGGCAGGCCTGCGTTCGTGCCGAGATCCCGGTCTCCATGCACGCCTCGGACAGCGGGTACTCCGAGCTGCTCAACATCTGGGAGCCGGGTGACGAGTTCTTGCCGTTCAAACCGACCGCCTTCCGCAGCCTGGCCATGGGCCATCGGCCGGTCGAGGACGCCTTCGGCGCATTGATCTGCCACGGCGCGCTGACGCGCAATCCGGATTTGCGGATCCTGTCGATTGAGAACGGCGCCGACTGGGTGCCGCATTTGTTCAAGGGGCTTAAGGGTGTCTACAAGAAAATGCCACAGTCGTTCGCCGAGGATCCGATCGAGACATTCAAGCGGTGCGTCTACGTCAGCCCGTTCTGGGAAGATCGGTTCACCGAGATCGTCCACATGGTCGGCACCGACCGCGTGGTCTTCGGATCCGACTGGCCGCATCCGGAGGGCCTGAAGGACCCGATCAGCTTCGTCGACGAGCTGACCGACTTCAGCGACGAGGACAAGGCGAAGATCATGGGCGTCAACCTGATGAAGCTCATGAAGGTGTCGCGGCCGGCCAAAAAGCCCGTCTCCGCCTGATCTGGCACCGCCACGCCGCCCGCGGTAGGCCCTCGCAGCGGCGCGGCCCGTAGACGCGACGTTCGGCGGTGCACTTGAAAAGACGCTCCCTCCGAAAGGCCCGCCGACGTGCTCGGACCCGCCGCCGATGCGAAACTGGTGCACTAACCACCCGGCGGTGGTTGCTAATCTCATTACTTGCGCGTGTTCAATAGATCGCGCTTTGCTAGATTTTCAATTCGGTCCATGGAACAGCCCGCGGGAGGCTCCGTAGGAGGGACGGCCAGATGGTGGCCGAAAAGGACTGGGACAAGATTGCTGGTACGGCCGACGACGTTCGCCGCATCTTCGAGAACGTCCCCGCGATGTTGCTCGGCCTCGATGGTCCCGAGCATCGCTTCATCGCGGCCAACGCGGCGTATCGCTCGCTCAATCCCGGGTTCAGCCCGGTCGGGAAGCGGGTCCGCGAGGTGTATCCCGAGCTGGAGGGCCAGCAGATCTTCCCGATGCTCGACCGGGTTTATCGGACTGGCGAACCGCAAACCGGGACCGCATGGCGGCTGCAAGCCGACTTCGCCGGGGCGGGCATCGAAGAGAAGTACTTCGACTTTCTCGTCACGCCCCGCCGCGGCCCCGACGGTTCCATTGAGGGCGTACAGGTCCTTTTCGACGACGTCACCGAGCGGGTGCGGTCGCGCTCGGCCGCCGAGGCGCGCATCCAGGAGTTGTCCGAGCGCTACCGCAATGTGCGCGACTCGGCCATCGTCATGCAGCAGGCCCTGCTCGCCGCCACAGTGCCCGTCGTTCCCGACGCCGACATCGCCGCGGAATACCTGGTCGCCGCGCAGGACACCGCGGCCGGTGGCGACTGGTTTGATGCGATCGCGCTGGAGAATCGACTGGTGCTTGTCGTGGGCGACGTCGTCGGCCACGGCGTCGAAGCCGCGGCGGTGATGTCGCAGCTGCGCACCGCGCTGCGGATGCAAATCTTGCAGGGCCACACCATTACCGAGGCACTCACGGCATTGGACCGATTTCACCAGCATGTCCCGGGCTCGAGGTCGGCCACCTTGTGCGTCGGCTCGCTCGACTACACCACGGGCGAATTTCACTACTGCACCGCCGGTCATCCGCCGCCGCTGTTGGTGACCGCAGGCGCCGCCGCACGCTACCTCGAGCCCTCCGGCGCGGGGCCGCTCGGCAGCCGCGTCGGATTTTCGGTGCGCAGCGAACCGCTGGACACCGGCGACTCTATCTTGTTCTACTCCGACGGCTTGATCGAGCGACCGGGCCGCCCACTGGGCGCCAGCACCGCCGAATTCGCTGACCTGGCCGCCAATATCGCCGGCGGCGCCAGCGGTTTCGTGATGGACACGCCCGCCCGAACGATCGACCGCCTATGCTCGGAGACACTCGAATTGTTGCTCCGCTCAACCGGTTACAACGACGACGTCACACTGCTCGCGGTACAACGGCGCACGCCCCCGCAACCGCTGCACCTGACGCTGGACGCGACGGTCCACGCCGCACGGGTCGTGCGGGCGCGGCTTCGCGAGTGGCTCTCCGAGGTCGGTGCCCACGCCGACGACATCTCGGACATCGTGCACGCGATTTCGGAGTTCGTCGAGAACGCGGTCGAACACGGTTACGGCACCGAGGTTCCCGACGGGGTTGTGGTCAACGCGTCGCTGTCCGGCGATGGCAACCTACATGCGGCCGTGATCGACCGCGGGACATGGAAGGATCACCGTGCGGGTGAACAGGGCCGCGGGCGTGGACTTGCGATGGCCGATGCGCTGGTGTCCCAGGCACTCATCACCCGCAGTGACGCCGGAACCACAGCCAGCGTGACCCATCGTCTGTCGCGACCGGCGAACTTCGTGACCGATACCGTCGTCAACCGCGGCCGCTACCAGCGGCCCGGCGACCACGAGTTCAGCTCCGTGCTCCGGGGCCCCGGACACATCATGGTCAGCGGCGATGTCGACTCCATCACCGCGTCCACCCTGGACCGCCAGCTCGCGGTTGAAAGTCGTTCGGGCATCGCACCTTTGACGGTCGACCTGAGCGCGGTCACCCACTTGGGCTCGGCGGGCGTCAGCGCACTGGCCGCCGCGCGGGATCGAGCCGGCAGACAGGGCGGCAGCTGCGTGCTGATCGCACCGCCGGGCAGTCCCGCCCACCACATCCTGTCGATGGTGCAGATCCCCGTCGTCAGCGGTGATAGCGAAAACGTCTTCGTCGAAGACTAGCGTTCAGCGGGTCTGGCCATGCCGCACCTGACTGAACGGCACCCCACGGTCGGCGGCGTATTCGCGCGGGAAGCCCAGCACCCGTTCGCCGATCACATTGCGCGCCATTTCCGTCGTGCCGCCGCCAATGGCGACGGTCTGCCGGGCCAGGTAACGCAGCCCGGTCTCCAGCCCCTCGCCCACCTCGCCAACCACGCCGACGGCCCCCGCGATGGCCGTTGCGATGTCGATCTCGGTTGTCACGGTCTCGGAGTGGAACAACCGGATCAGCGTCCCGGCGGCCGGCGGCAGGACCCCGTCCCGGACATTTCGGTAGACGTGATCGATCAGCTGGTCGGCCACCGCCCGGTGCACCAACGCGCGGCCCGCCATTTCTCGTGCTCGTTCGCTGTCAGCCTGACCGGTCTTGGTCAACAACCCCACGTAATCAACGGGGATCGCGTTACCGCCCTCGCTGCCACTGCCGCTGGCGAACTCCGAACCCTGCCCCACGGCCCGGCGTTCGTGATACAGCTGGCGCGACGCGACCGCCCAGCCACCGTTGACCTCCCCGACGACGGCGTCGTCACCGACGTCCACACCGTCGAGGAACTCCTCGCAGAACTCGGTCGACCCGCTGAGCATGGTGATGTGGCGCAACGTGATTCCCGGATGATTGATCGGAACCAGAAACATCGTCAGGCCCTCGTGCTTGGGGACATCCCAATTCGTGCGCGCCAAGCACAGGCCGTAGTCGGCGGCGAACGCACTGGTACTCCAGGTCTTGGCGCCGTTGATCACCCAGCGGTCGCCGCGGCGTTCGGCACGGGTGATTACCCCGGCCAGATCGGATCCGCCACTGGGTTCGCTCAACAGCTGCACCAGTACCTCGTCGCCGCGCAGCGCCGCCCCGATGTGTTGCGTCTTCTGCTCTTCGCTGCCGGTGTCGAGCAACGTGGCGCAGCAGATGGTGAAGGTGGGAGTGTTCAGGATCAGCGGCATCTCATAACGCAGCGACTCCTGGTCGAATGCCTTCTGGTACGCGTAGTCCAGGCCCAGGCCGCCGTATGCACGGGGGAAACAGATTCCGGCGAATCCGCCTGCGTACAACCGCTTTTGCAGGTCGCGAGCCCGCTTCCACGCCTCCGCGTCGTCGCGCGGTGCGGGCGGCGGACAGTCGGGGTCGATGGGCGGCATGTTGTCCGCCAACCATGCGCGGGCGCGGGCGGCGAACTCGGCGACGGATTCCGTCGGCTGACCCGGAGTCATTTCGCGCACCGACCGGCTTTTTCGGCGTCGTACACCCGTAGGTTGTGCTCCTCCGGTGTGCCGAACAGGGAGCGGTACAAGGCAACTCGGCGTAGGTAGAGGTGCAGGTCGTGTTCCCAGGTGACACCGATACCGCCGTGCATCTGCACGCAGCCCTGCACAATTCGCCCGGCCATCTCACCGACGTAGGACTTGGCGACGCTAGCCGACAAGCTCGCCTCCGGCGCGCGGGCGGCCACGTCGGCAACCGCGGCGGTCGTGGTGGCACGGCAAGCCTCCAGCCACAGTTTCATATCGGCGAAGTTGTGTTTGAGCGCTTGGTACGACGCCAGGGGGCGGCCGAACGTGTGCCGGTCCAGGGCCCATTGGACGGTGAAGTCGAACACCGTCTGCAGGACACCGACCACCTCCGCGCACTGCAGCACCTGCGCGATCTGACTCTGCCGATCGATCAGCGCCTCCGTGTCGGCGGCACTGCCGACGGCGGCCGACGCGGCCACGAGGACCCCGTCGAAGTGCACGCGCGCGTATTGCTTGACCAGATCGACCGACTGCTGGGGTTCGACTCGAACACCCGCCGCGTCCGCCGGCACCAGGAACTGACGAACCTCGTCGCCGGATCGCGCCACCACCAGCAACAGGTCGCTCTGGGCACCCGCCTCGACACGGTCCTTGGTGCCGTCGACACGGTAGCCGCCAGCGTCGGTCGGGGTGGCGGTCACCGTCGGCTCCAGCGGTGCCCAGCCGCGGCCAGGTTCGGAGACCGCCCAGGTCGCCACCGCCGTTCCGGAGATCAGCGACTCGATGGCGTCTGCATGCGCTTGGGCGTCAGCGCCTTCGACCAACGCCGTGAGCACGACGCTGACCGGGTAAAGCGGCCCGGGCGCCACGGTCTTGCCGAGTTGTTCGGCCACCATGGCCAAATCCGTGACGCCGTTGCCTGAGACGTTGCCGCCGCCCAGTTCCTCCGGGACAAGCAACGCCGTCCAGCCAAGTTCGGCGGCGCGCCGCCACCAGGCCGGATCGAAGGAAAGGCCGGCCGCGTGCAACTCCCGGACGCGGGCCAGCGGGGCTTCCTTCTGCAGGAAGGCCGCGGTGGTCGAGGCGAACAGCGCCAGTTCTGCAGAATCAGCCGCGGTCACAGTCACCAGCCGATGCTAGCAACGACCGATACCGTAAGTGCTACCGGAGCTGGGTCGATACCGTGGTCGCGGCCGTTACATCGCGAACACGCGGCGCACCGACTGCGCGTGTAGAGCCCGATTTTCTTGAGACACAACCCAATCCGGTACCACCGCATCGAAGCCGTTGAATGTGGCTGCGATGACGTGCAATTCGGTATGGACGAAGGCGTGCAGCAGCCGGTTGGCGTAGTCGATGGCCTCGTCGCGGCACGGGTCGATCTCGGAGCAACTGATGAAGGTCGGCGGCAGCCCCTCCAGATTCGCCCGGTGTGCGGGCACGTGCTGGCCGCTGGCACTGTCGTTGCCCAGGTAGTGCCCCCACGCCCGGCTCACCGCGGGACCATTGAGCCCCGGGGTGCGCTGGAACTCGCGTCGGGACGGTGTGGTGTCGCTGTCGAGCATCGGCTGGTGCAGAATCTGCATCAAAATCGGCGGCCCCTCGTTGTCGAACATGCGCTGGGCCAGCCCCGCGACGAGGGCGGCACCGGCGTCTCGACCCATCACCGCGATTCGGCTCGGATCCAGTTCGAGCTCAGCGCACTTGCGGATGGCGTAGTAAAGCCCCGCCTCGACGTCGTCGAGCGCCGCCGGGCACCGGTGTTCGGGCGCCAGCCGGTAGTCCACCGACACCACCAGGCAGCCGCCGTCGCGGGCCAGTTCCACACACTGCGCATGATCGGTGTCCAGGTTGCCGGTGACGAAGCCGCCGCCGTGGGCATACAGCAGCAACGGCGCCCCGGCGCCGCCTTCGATGCAACCGCGGTAGAGACGGAGGTTCAGTTGATGGCCGCCCGGCCCGGAGATCGACCGTGATTCGATGACCACGCCCGCGGTGTCGACCGTGGCGGCACGCTCGGCGGCCAACCGGTCGGCGTGCTCACGCTCCGCGGGCAACGTCTCCGCACGGAATTCGACGACACCGAGCTCGCTCGCGGCGTCGCGCAGCACCGGATCGATGCGGTTGATCCCTTGCGGACGGGTCAGTTCCGTTTGTGTCATACCCTCTCAACTTCCGGCGCGATGGGTCGGGTTCGTCATCTGGTCCCGGCGAATCCCGCCGGAAACCTTCTCCAAGGTAGACCCGAGCGAATCAGCTCTCGCCGGTGCCGGCGGCCGACCGCTCACCGGGCAGCGCCTTGACGGTCGCCGGGAGGCCGTACAGGGCCGTCGCGTTGCCGCGCATGATGCGCTCCCGCTGCTCGGCGGGAAACCTGTTGATGGCGTACGTCGGCGAGTCATAGCTCCAGTGCGGATAGTCCGTCGAGAACATGAGATTGTCACCCAGGTCCATCATCTGCAGGTATTCGCGGAACTCTACGGTGTCGACGTCCTCGAGGGGCTGCGTGGTGAAACGGACGTGCTCGCGCACGTACTCCGACGGACGGCGCCGCACCTGCGGCAGGTCGCCGCGGCGGGCCTCCCAAATCCGATCCATCCGGGACATCACTGGCATGGCCCAGGTAAAGCCGCCCTCGACGAAGACCACCCGCAGATCGGGATGCCGATCGAAGGCGCCGTCGAACACCAGGCTCATCAGGTGCGAGACATATAGCAACGGCCAGGACGCAAAAAAGTCATGCCAGTGAGCCGGGTTGCCGACCGGATAGAGC
Organism: Mycobacterium simiae; assembly: GCF_010727605.1. Taxonomy (NCBI): domain Bacteria; kingdom Bacillati; phylum Actinomycetota; class Actinomycetes; order Mycobacteriales; family Mycobacteriaceae; genus Mycobacterium; species Mycobacterium simiae. The sequence goes on along the minus strand of NZ_AP022568.1, from coordinate 4,307,961 downwards.
GGCACCAACTCGAAGGGCGTCTGGCCCATCAGATGAGTGGCCACCGGGAGCCCATGGCGTGACGCGGCGGCGTAGAGCGGATCGAAATGTGGGTTGCCGAAAGGAATTCCGCGCGTTTGCGGCGTCATCAGGACCTGGGCCAGGTAGGGATGTCCCGCCCAGCGCTCCACCTCGCGCGCCGCCAGCTCCGGTGTCTGCGCACTGACGCTGATCGACCCGCGCCAGCGGCCGTGCTTGTTGTGCTTGTCCAGCCACACATCGGCCAGCCAGTCGTTGTAGATCGACTTCAGCACGTGTTCGGCCTCGGGCAACTGCGCGTCGCACATCGGCTCCAGCGTCGCGATGCTGACCCCAGCGTCGAGCAGCAGTTGCTTGGCGGCATAGTCCGGGTCGGTGCCGGCGAAGCCACCGCCGGGCGGGGCGGCATCCACACGCAGCGACATGGTCTTGTAGGAATCCGGCGTGTCATAGAAGTGCGGCACCGGCGTGACGGCGTTGCCGGTCGGCCAGATCTTGTCCACCCAGGCTGGCGGCGCGTAGGACTTGAGCACGTCGGCCGAGACGGGCATCGGATGGACGTCGGTGTCGACGATGCTGACCGCAATCTCGTCGTCCTGAGCGGCGGCGATGGTATCGATGTGGGCCACGGTGGTCATCCGACACGCTCCTCGAGTCCGTATAGCTCAGTGGCGTTTCGCCACAAAACCTGGGCACGTTGGTCCGCGTCGAGCCCGTCGGCCATCGCCCCGGGCGGCGACGTCGACCAGTGCGGGTAACTCGACCCGTACATCACCAGACCGGCCTTGCCGGTGAACTCCATCCAGCGCTGTGTCGAGGCGGAGTCGACCGGCCCGTCGAACGCCGACGAGCAGAACCGGACATGGCCGGGCAGGTATTCGCTGGGATACCGGTCGACCCAGGGTGTCTGGTCGCGCATGGACAACCAGAACGTGTCCAGCCGCCACATCAACGGCGTGAGGATGTCGTAGCCGCCGTCGGCGAATACGAACTTCAACCCCGGTAGCCGGCCGAACACGCCCTCGATGATCAGTGTGGCCAGATGCACGAAGTAATTGAGCGGCATGAACGCCGCGTAACCCGGGTAGGTGTGGGCATGTCCCGCGAAGGTGGGCGGATGGTCCACGCCGTTGCCGCCGTTGATGTGCACCGCCACCGGTAGCCCGTGGGTGGCGGCCGCCTCCCAGATGGGCTCGAACATCGGCTTGCCGTACGGTTCGCGTGACTGCATCGGCACGCCGACCTGCACCAGCTTGGGATGCCCGGCCAGCCGTTCGATCTCGGCGACGGCGCCCTTCGGGTCTTCGGGATTGACACGGATAGTGCCGAGAAACCGGTCGGTGGTGTCAGGCTCGAGCCATCGGTCCAGCAGCCAGTCGTTGACCGCGGCGCAGATGCGGCTGTTGAGCAGGTAGTCGGCGATGTTGCCGCGGGTCAGCGGGTTGAGGATGGCGAAGCTGATCCCCAGCTCGTCGAATAGGTGGCCAGCGACCGTCTCCGGGTCGGAGCCGGGGTAACCCTGGCCGTACAGGTCTTGGCGGTAATCGCCCCCGGGTGCCTGGTACCACTGTTGCTCCACGTCGGGGATCGCCCGCAGTTGGTGCGCGGCCGGTAGGTAGCGCCGGATCTCGGCGTTGTAGCGGAAATGCGGTTGCACATTGGCATCGATGACGGGCCCGTTCATGCGGTCAGGTACACCTCCCCGTCGGTCACGTCGACGCGGTAAGTGCGCACGCGACGCTGCGGGTCAGCCACGTTCTGACCGGTTGTGATGTCGAATTCCCAATTGTGCCAAGGACATCGGACGATCTGACCATCCCGTACCCGACGCACACCGCCGGGTTCGTCCGGCGATGGTTCGGTGGTGCCGCCGATCAGGCCCAGACACAACGGAGCGCCTTCGTGCGAGCAGTAATTCACGATCGCGTACAGCGCGCCGCGCACGTTGTACACACCGACGCCGAACTTGCCGACGTCGACCAACTTCATCGCGCCGGGCGGCAGCTCGTCGAGGGAACACACGAAACGCCGCTGAGGCACCAGGAATCACCGCCTCGTCGACATATCCAAGACCTGTTCGGTCAATACTGAGCCCTTTACGGTAACCACCACAAGCCATTGGGCTTCGTTGCTATTTATACTATGATAGCGAAATTCCGCAGGAGCCGGCCTGCGTCAACGGGTTGCCCAAGAGGAGCACTGATGCCGCTACGCACCGACCGTCCCGATGCGCATGCCCAGCCGGTCACCCTCGATTTCACGGGTGAAATCAGCCCGTATCCGTTCTTCGAATACATGCGGCGCACCGACCCGGTCTGGCACGGCGCGCTCGGTGATCACACGCAACTGCCAGAGGAACTGCGCCCGAGCGACGAGTGGGCGCTGTTCGGGTATGACGAGGTATTCCAGGCTTTCCGCGACGACCGGATCTTCACCTCGGCCGGCTACGACAAGACGATCGGGTTGGTCATGGGCCATACCATCTTGGCGATGGGAGGCAAGGAACATCACGACCACCGCAGCCTGGTGGCCAAGGCATTTCGGGCCACGGCGCTGCAACGCTGGGAACCTGCCGTCATCGGGCCGGTGTGCGATCAGCTGATCGACGAAATCAAGGACCAGGGTCAGGCCGACCTGGTCAAGGCGTTGACGTTCGAGTTCCCGACCCGGATCATCTCGGTTCTGCTCGGTTTGCCTCCCGAGGATCTCGACATGTTCCGGCGGCTGTCGCTCGACCTGATCTCAATTCCGACCGACATCGTCGCGGGACTCAATGCCGCCGCGGAGTTGCACGGGTATTTCCTCGAGCAAGTCGAGCAGCGGCGCCGGAAGCGCACCAACGACATCATCGGCGATCTGGTGGCTGCCGAGATCGACGGCGAGAAACTCACCGACGACGCCATCATCGCGTTCCTGCGCTTGCTGTTGCCCGCCGGCCTGGAGACGACCTACCGCTCGTCGGGAAACTTGTTGTACCTGTTGCTCACTCATCCCGACCAGCTGGAGATGGTCCGGCAGGACCGCGCGTTGATCCCCGCCACCATCGAAGAGGGCTTGCGGGTGGAGACGCCGTTGACCATGGTCATGCGCACTACCACCGAAGAAGTCGAAATCGGCGGCAAGGTAATACCCGCCGAGGCGCAGGTCGACATGTGTGTGGGGTCGGCCAATCGCGACGAAAGTCGTTGGCCCCATCCGGACCGTTTCGACATTCACCGACCGCGCAACGCCCACATCGCATTCGCCGGTGGCATCCACATGTGCCTCGGCATGCATCTGGCCCGGCTGGAAACCCGGGTCATGCTCAACAGCCTGCTCGACCGCGTCCGCAACCTGGCGCTGGTGCCCGACGACGGCACCGGCGAGGAGTCTCGCATCATCGGGCTCACCTTCCGATCACCGAACAAGCTTCCTGTCACGTTCACCCCGGCCGCATGAAAAGCCGGGCGGCCATCCTGCACGATGTCGGCGGGCCTTGGTCCGTCGAGGAATTCGAGCTGGACTCGCCGAAAGCCGGCGAGGTGCTGGTCGAGATGGCGGCCGCGGGAATGTGTCACTCCGACGACCACATCCTCTCCGGCGACATGTCGGCACCCAATGAGACGTTGCGCTCGCTCGGGCTGCCCACCATGTTCCCGATGATCGGCGGTCACGAGGGCTCGGGAGTGGTGCGCGAAGTAGGCGACGGCGTAATGGAATTCGCACCCGGAGACCACGTTGTGATGTCGTTCGTCGCGGTGTGTGGACAGTGCCGCTGGTGCGCGAGCGGCCTGGAATACCTCTGCGACATGGGTGCCGGCGTGCTGACGCCGGGCATGCCGACCGACGGTACCTACCGGCATCACACCGCAGACGGCAAGCCACTGGGACATCTGGCCAAAGTGGGCGCGTTCGCCAATCACACAGTGGCGTCCGTGAATTCACTGGTGAAGATCGAGCCGCACCTGCCGTTGGCGCCCAGTGCACTGCTGTCCTGCGCCATTCCCACGGGTTTCGGTTCGGTGGCCAACCGCTCCAACATGCGCCCGGGCGATACCGTCGTGGTGGTGGGTGTCGGCGGCATCGGCACGGGTGCGATCCAGGGCGCCCGCATCGGCGGCGCCGCCCATATCGTGGCGGTGGATCCGGTGGATTTCAAACAGAAGTCGGCCCTGCAATTCGGTGCCACTCATACCGCCGCGAGCGCAGTCGAAGCGCTGGACCTGGTGCGCGAGCTGACCCACGGGGTGATGGCCGACGCCGTGGTGCTGTCGCCCTCGCTCATCACCGCCGAGGATGTGCGTGACGCGGTCAGGCTCACCCGCAAGGGCGGGACCTGTGTGCTCACCGGGATGACCTCGCAGTTGACCAGCTCGGTCAAGATCGATCTGCAAGAGTTCATCTTGAGCAACAAGTCGCTCGCCGGCACCGTGTTCGGCTCCTGCAACCCGAAGGCCGATGTCTTCCGGCTGGCCCGGCTCTACCAGACCGGACAGCTGCTGCTCGACGAGATGATCACCCGCCGTTACCGTCTCGACGACATCAACGAGGCGTACGACGACCTGCGGAACGGCAAGATCGTCCGCGGCATCATCGATTTCGGGATCGAGTGACGTCACTCCCACGCCTTGACACCCGTTGCAGCGGGCCCAAGCATCGCGAGTCGCTACATCTTGATCGCGGGGATCAGTCTGCTGAGATTCCAGACGCGGTCTCGTCGCGCAGACAGCGATGAGATCGCCAGCGAGACCGCCGTTATCGCGACCAGCACGATAACCGCCTGCCAGAGCCGCGCATCGATGCCGCCGAGGACGAGCTGCCGGAGCCCGTTGACGCCATAGGTCATCGGGTCGAAACGATGCAAGACTTGGAAAGGCCGTGACGTGGTTTCCACGGGATACATCCCGCCCGCGCTGACGAGCTGCAGCATCAGCAGGGCCATGATCAACACCCGGCCCACCGCCGGACCGACAAGTGCGTTGATCGCCTGCGTCGCGGCCACGAATGCAGCGGAAATAAGGATCATGAACCCCAGCATCGCCACCGGGTGCACGGCGTGCACACCGAGGGCGAACCGGACGACGCAGTAAAGGATGGTGGCCTGGAATACCGCGATCGCCGCGGCAGGTAGGTAGCTGGCGAGCACCACGCGGATCTCGAACACCTCCGCCGCGATCGCACGACTCTGCAAGGGCCGCAGCACCATCCATAGCACCAAGGCACCGAAGAACAAGGCCAGCGTCAGGAAGAACGGAGCCATGCCGGTGCCGAAGTTGGGCGCGGCGTTCTCGTGTGAAGCCTTGAGTTGGACCGGACCGCCGATAGTGTCGGCGACGGCATCCTTTTGCTGAGTCGTCCAGTCGGGCAGCTGCTTGGCCCCGTCGGCGAGTTTGGTCGCCAGCTCGGCCGACCCCGCCTTGAGTTGGTGTGCGCCGTCGTCGAGTTTGGCGATGCCGCCGGCCAATTCAACGTTGCCGCTGGCAACCTGCTGGGCCCCGTCGCGCAGCTGGGTGAGCTTGTTCGTCAGGTCCTGGCCCTTGCTGCCCACCTGGTCGAGCGCCGACCCGAGCGGACTGCCCGGGTTACGCAATCCCGATGTCAAGGCGATCGCCGCGTTCTGCGCATTGGTGAGCTGCTGGCGGATCTGCGGCGTGAACTGGTGGCCCCGAAGCTGATCTTGGATGCCGCGCAGGTTGTTGGCCAACGGATCCTGGCGAGCGGAGAGCTGATCGATCACCGGCGACAGCGAGTCCGCGGCGCCATCCTGCGCCGCGGCAATGGCGCCGATCTGGTCGTTGGCCTGCTGCAGGGCGGCCGCGCCCTGCTGCAATTGCTGCGTGCTGCCGCCGATCTGTGACAGTGCTCGGGATATCGCGAGCAGCGGGTCGGTGGCCTGGTTGATCCCGTCCGACAGTTGCTGGGCGCCGGTCGCAAGCTTCGCCGCGCCGGACCGGGCGCTGTCCAGGCCGGTCACCAACTGACCAGCGCCGTCATCGAGTCGAGCGGCCCCGTCGGCAGCCTGCTTGATCCCCGCACCCGACGAAACCACCACCGACAGCACCTGATTGACCGCCTGTCCCGAGATCCGGCTGGACACGGCGTTGAGCACCTGGCCGATCGCGGTGCGGCCAATGCTCGTGGAGATGTAGTTGTTGGCGTCGTTGTAGACGGCAATCAGATTGGCTTTCTTCGGCTGCCCGGTCACCGGCGATGCGATCGCCGCGCTGAAGTCCGGCGGCAACTCGACCATGAAGTAGTACTTGCCGTGATCGACGCCGCTGCGCGCTTCCGCCAAGTCCACAACGTGCCAGTCCAAACCGCCGTCCGCGGTCAGGCTCTTGGCGATCTGGTCGCCGGCGTTGAACTGCTCGCCTGACACCACGGCGCCGCGGTCGGAATTGACCAGAGCCACCGGCATTTTGTTGGTGTGGCCGAAGGGGTCCCAAAACGCCCACAGGTACAGCGCCCCGTACACCAACGGCAGCAGCATCAGCACGACGATCGCCACGCGCGTCAATCGGCTGCGCCCGAATCGCTTGATCTCCGAACCGAATGCGAGTCCAGCCAGCATCATTAATCCCCTTCGGCCAGGTCCCGTTGATCGTGCAGTTCATGCTCGGGTGCGTCGGTGCCGAGCGGGTTGGTCACACCGACCACGACGGTGCGCTGGTTCGCGATCACGCCGAGCCGCTGCACCGCGATCGCACGCCGGGAATTGTCGCGAACCTGTTCCAGGTCGCCGACCACCAAGATCGGACGATTCGACAGCAGCGCCAGCGTGATGCGCAGCAAAAACAGCTCTAGGTCCGACAATTCGACGATGTACGTGCCAGGGGACGGCGGGGGTAGCTGGCCGAAGACTTCCATCAGCTCGGCCTGCCCGGCTTGCAGCGGCACCAGCGAATACCACGGCGCCAACCACCGGCGTTGTTCGGCGAGCACCGTGGCCACGGTCACCGACTCCTCCAGGTCGTCAATGTCGTCAAAGGCAGCGATCGCACAGTGCCGACGGATAGCGTGCAGCGTCGTTTCACCGAGCACGGTCAGCGAGCCGTGGCTGGGCTTGAAACGTCCCGCGAGTGTCAGCAGCAGTGTGGTCTGCCCGGGGCCGCCGGGCATCTGAATTGCGTGAAAGCCCGACGACAGCGCGAGGTCGACCCCCGAGAAGATCGGCCCGTGTTCGCCGTCGACGCCTAATCCCTTGGCGATGATCACCGGCGCAGTCGTGTCCGGCTCGTCTTCGGTATCCATGGTGAAGTCCCCTAGTCGCCGCAAACCGGAATCGATTGCAGCAGTGCAGTGATCAGTTCCGCGAGCAGGTCTGGGTTGATGCTGCCAGGGCGCAGGGCCTCTTCCATCGCGACGCCCAGGTTGATGGTGACGACGAGCTGGGCGACGTCGACCAGCCGCCGGTCCGACGGCACCGCGTCGGTCGATTCGACGATGTGCAGGGCCTGGTCTGCCGCGGCGCGACGGCGCCCGATCAGCCGCTCGCGCAGCTGCGGATCGCGCTGGGCACGCAGCCAGTACTCCACGAGTAGCACGTAATAGTCGGAGTTGTCGCGCACCGAATCGAGTACCGACCGGCTCACCTCGCGCGCCGCCGCGGCCCGGTCGCCACCGCTGCTGTCCAGCGCTACCGCGATCTGCTCGCCACGCAGCTCGAACTCGCGGTCGACCAAAGCCAGGAACAGCTCGTCCTTGGACTCGAAATTCGAATAGACCGCGCCCTTGGTGAATCCCGCGGCCTGCCCGATTGCGTCGATGGTGGCACCGGCAAACCCTTCGGCCGCGAACACTTTCGAGGCCGCATCCAGGATTCGGTCGCGGACCTCACCCCGGGTGGGACGGGTGCGATGCGGCTTCACCGGTGACATGTCCAGCAGCATACTCTTCAGTATCGACTGGATACTGAGAAGTATCGAATGTCACGTCAGCCGATCTTGGCCAGGGTGCGCTCCCACAGCTCGGCGGCCAACGCGCGGTCGTTCGCCAATCTGCTGGCCTTGGCGATCTTGCGCTGTGCGTAGTACTCGCCGGGCGTCCACTGCGAACCGGGCGTGCTGGAGGCAAGCCGGACCAACTGGTCGGCGCCCTCGTCCGGGGTCGAGATGAATAGCGCCGCCGGGGTGTATCGCTGCATGAACACCAGGAACCGCGATCCCGAAGCGACGCCGATGTTGGAGTTGACGTTGCCGGGATGCACGGTTGCGGCGGAAAGGCCACTGGTCTGGTAGCGCCGATGTAATTCCTTGGTAAACAACACGATTGCCAGCTTCGAGAGGGCGTAGGCGGCGGCGGGCCGGCGGCTGGCCGTGTGCTCCAGGTCGTCAACGGTGGCTCGACGAATCAGCTTGTGCGACGAGCTGGTTGTGTTGACGACGGTGGCGCGCGACTCCAGCAGCACATCCAGCAATTGGGTGGTCAGCAGGAACGGCGCCAGGTAGTTGACCTGATAGGTGCGTTCGTAGCCGTCGGGTGTCAGCTCGATCTTGCTGGCCATTCTGCCGGCGTTGTTGATCAACACATCGATGCGCGGGTACTGCGAGCGAATCTTGTCCGATAGCGCCCTAACCTGGGACAGGTCGCCGTAATCGACGACGAAATAGTCCGCACCCAATTCGGCGGCCACCGCTTGCGTCTTGGATTGCGAGCGGCCCACCACGACGACCTGGTCACCGTTGCGGTGCAGTCGGCGCGCCGCTGCCGCGCCGATCCCGTCGCTGGCTCCGGTGATCACAATCGTCTTCCGCGTCATTGCGAGACCTCCACGGGGAGTGTAGCGGGCAGGCGTTAAGCGGTCCGCTCAACGAACCGAGGGCTGCCAGCGCAGGGCCGCCCGGGTCAGCCCAGGTGCGCCAGCTGCGGCTTGGTGTGCACCACGATGACCGTGGGTCCGTCGACCGTCAGCGCCGCCGTGAATTCCGCGGCGAGTTTTTCGGTGGTATCGACGTCGACCGTTCGGCAGCCGTAACCCGTTGCCAGAGCGCCAATGTCGAGCCCTGGCAGCTCAAGGCCGGGCACGTTGGGGGTCTCCTCCAGCAAGGCGAACGCCTTGAGCCCCCCGTATTCCTCGTTGCGCATCACCACGAAGACGATGGGCAGCTTGTGCTGAGCGGCGGTGTAGATCGCCTGGATCGAGTACTGGAAGGAACCGTCGCCGATCGTCGCAATCACGGTGCGATGGACCCCGCGGGCGCGATCGCCGAGCGCGATGCCGACCGCGCCCGGCACACCCCAGCCGATGCCCCCGCTGGCCGTTGCGAAGAACGAACCGGGCCGCGTGGTGGGCAGCCAGTGCAGCTGCTGGGCCATCGTCGACGTCGACTCCATCACGACCGGAGAATCCGCGGGCTTGACGGTGGCCAGTGTGGACCATGCCGCGTCCGGCGTCAGCGGCGAAGAATCCGCGTCGACAATGTTGATCTCCGGGGCCGGCGCCGCCGCGGCCGCCGTGCGGCCGCGGCCGTCGATCAGCCCCACCAACTGCTCCAGCGCCAACCGGGTGTCACCGATCAGGCTGTCACCGACCGGGGCGGCCCCGGCCAGCGCGGGATCGGCGGTAATGTGCAGCAATTCGCTGCCCTCCGGCAGGTAATCGCCGGCGACGTACGGGTAGTACCGGAACACCTGCGCGCCGATCACCACGACCAGGTCGTGGCCACGAAGTGCCTCCGCCACACCGGCAATCGTCAGCGGCAGCATGCCCCGGTACTGCGGGTGATTCTCCGGAAACGACACCCGGTCCGGCAGCGGTCCGTTGTGCACCGGGGCGCCGAGCTTCTCGGCGAACGCCACGCCGGCGTCCCAGCCGCCGGCCCGGTCGACCTCGGGGCCGAACACCAGCAGCGGCCGCTGCGCGCGGTTGATCCGGTCGGCGAATTCCTTCAGCCGCTCGGCGTCGGGCGCCACCCGGTGGCTGACGGTGCGCACCACCGCCGGGCCCAGTGCCGGCTTGTCCCAGTCGTCCAGTGGGATCGACAAATACACCGGCCCCGCCGGCGGTTGCAGGGCCACGGTGTAGGCACGCATGAATGCCGCCGGCACATCCTCGGCGCGCTTGGGTTCGTACGCCCACTTGACCCAGGGCAACGGCAGCAACGTCTCGTTGGGGTTGGTCAGGTACGGATCGCACAGCACCATTTCCCGGGTCTGCTGGCCGGCCGTGACGATCAGTGGAGTGTTGCCGCGATACGCAGACATCAGGCTGCCCATCGCGTTGCCGGTGCCGGCGCTGGTGTGCAGGTTGACCAGCGTGGGTCTGCCGGTGGACTGCGCGAAACCGTCGGCCATCGCCAGCACCGAAGCCTCTTGCAGCCCAAGGACATACCTGAAATCACTGGGGAAGTTCTTCAGGAACGTCTGCTCGGTGGACCCGGGGTTGCCGAATACCGTCGTCAAGCCCAGCTCGCGAAGCAAATCGTAGGTGACCTGGTGGATCGTTGCGCCGTGTGCCATGAGCTGCTGCCCAACTTTCTGTACCCAAGCGGTCATCGGCGCCCGCACCGTGCGCCGCGATTCAGTCTCGCCCATGCGCGTGGCGCTGTCGATGGGAACGAGAAGAACGCCTGACTCCCTGACGGGCTCAGGTCAGCACGTAGCGCACCGGCAGGTGTTTGAGGCCGCCGACGAACGTGGTGGCGACCAACTCCGGAGCACCGGTCAGCTCAATGGATTTGAGCCTGGGCAGCAACTCGGAGAAGAAGCTGTTGACTTCCATGCGGGCCAGGGCCGCGCCCATGCAGAAGTGCACTCCGTACCCGAAGGCAAGGTGCTTGTTGGGGTCACGTCCGACGTCGAAACGGAACGGTTCGTCGAAGACATCCTCGTCGCGGTTGGCCGAAACGTAGGACAGCAGGACCGAATCCCCCGCGGCGATCGGCACTCCCCGCACGGTGGTGTCCTCGGCGGCGGTCCGCATGAATTCCTTGACGGGAGTCACCCAGCGGATCATCTCCTCGGTGGCCAACGGCATCAGGTCCAAATTGCGCCGCAGGCGGTCGAGCTGGTCGGGGTTCTCGATGAGCGCCTGCAGCCCACCGGAGATGGTCGCACTGGTGGTGTCATGCCCCGCGGTGGCCACGATGAGGTAGTACGACACGGTGTCGATGTCCGACAACGGTTCACCGTCAACGCGGGCGTTGGCAATCGCCGAGGCGAGATCCTCGGTCGGGTGCGCGCGGCGCGCCTCGGTGACGCCATTGAAGTAACTGAACATGTCCAGCAGCGCCGGAATCTGATCCTCATTCGAAGTGCCGCGCTTGAATTCGGAGTCGTCGCTGCCGAACAGCTCCTGGGTGAGCTTGAGCATGCGGGGGAAGTCCGCCTCCGGGATGCCCAGCAGCGACATGATGACGTACAGCGGGTAGTTCACCGCGACTTGCTGCACGAAGTCGCATTCGGGGCCGACCGCCAGCATCTTGTCGACGTAGATCTTGGCGAGTTCGTCCACACGCATTTTCAACGCGCGCATGGCCTTTGGCCGAAACCAGTCCGAGCCGATCGCGCGCACCACACGGTGTTGCGGGTCGTCCAGGTGGATCAGCGTGCGGACGCCGGCGGCGGCCTGCAGCTCGTCGCCCTCCGCCGTGGTGAGCACCGGCCGGGGCCAGTTGGTGAACTGCATGTTCTGCCGCTCGATGTCCATGACGTCGGCGTGTTTGGTGATCGCCCAGAAGGGCTTGTAGTCCGGCACCTCGACCCAGGACACCGGCGCGGCGGCTCGTAGGTGAGTCAGCGCGGCGTGCAGCCCGGTCTCGTCGGTGTACGCCAACGGATCTGCCAACACCCGACCGGCGTCATCCATCGTCGTCGTGCTCACTGGCCAAACTCCTTCATTGCGACGGTGCCGTCATAGCCCTGCTGTTCCAGCTTGCCGACCGCGTCGACCACGCGCTGCAGCCGATTGGGGATGCCGCCGTCGATCTTGAGGCGGAGCCCGTCAGACATGCGGGTAACTTTACAGTAAGTAATCCAGTATGTGACCCTGCATATCGCGCGGCGATCGCAGGCGCGAGGTGGCGCGCCCGAGGGCATCCGTGAGGTAGGACTGACGCATGACGAAAGCCCAGGATTGGGACGGGACACTCGACGACCTCGAACGTCGCCGTCAACACGCGTGGGGAATGGGCGGGCCCGAGCGGCTCGACAAGCACCGGGCCAAGGGCAAGCTCGACGCGCGTGCCCGGATCGAGCACCTGCTCGACCCAGGCACCTTCCGCGAGATCGGCACCCTGGTGGGCGGTGATGTCGCGGCCGACGCGCTGATCGTCGGGTCCGGGTCGATCAATGGCTCCCCGGTGATGCTGGGCGCCGAGGACTTCACCACCATGGCCGGCAGCATCGGTCCCGGCGGCAACTCCAAGCGATATCGCATCGCCGAGCTGGCGCTGCGCGACAAGATCCCGCTGGTGATGCTGCTCGAGGGCGCCGGCTTCCGGCCGACCGGCGGGCACTACGGACGCACTCCCACCGACCTGCTCGCCCAGGCGCAATGCTCGGGCCGCGTGCCGACAGTCGCCGCGGTGCTCGGCCCGTCGGCCGGCCACGGCGCGCTGGTGGCACCAGTCTGCGACTTCCGCATCATGAGCCGGCAGGGCGCGATCTTCACCGCTGGCCCACCCGTCGTCAAAGAGTCCACCGGAGAAGACATTTCGAAAGAGGATCTGGGCGGCCCCGATGTCGCGTTGCCCAGCGGGGTGATCCACAACCTGGCCGAGGACGACGAAGCCGTCCTCGCCGACATCCGTCGCTACCTGTCCTACTTTCCGCCCAGCGCCTGGTCCTACCCGTCGGCGCTGCCGCCCGACGAGGACAGCCAGCCACGGCCGACACCGGAACTGCTCGACATCGTCTCGCGCGACAACCGTCGCGTGTACGACATGCGAGCGGTGCTGGACGTGGTCTTCGATCGGCCCGACTGGTTCGAGGTGCAGCCACGGCTGGGGACCGCGATCATCTGCGCCCTGGCCCATCTCGGTGGCCACCCTGTCGCGGTAGTCGCCAATCAGCCTCAGGTGCTTGCCGGTTCGATCGACGCCGCGGCGGCGGACAAGGCCGCGCACTTCATCATGGTGGCGGACTCGTTCCACCTGCCGCTCGTCTTTCTCGCCGACAATCCCGGCATGCTGCCGGGGAGCCGGTCCGAACGCAGCGGCGTCCTGCGGGCCGGTGCGCGCATGTTCGCCGCCCAGACGGCGGCCACCACAGTGAAGCTGCACGTGACGCTACGCAAAGCGTACGGGTTCGGCTCAATGGTGATGTCGCTGTTGGGTTTCGACCACCAGGTCGCGACATTCGCCTATCCCGGCGCGACGATGGGGGCGATGAGCGCGGCCGCGTTGAGCCGGGCATCGCATGCCGGGGAGGATCTCGCCGAAAAACTGCGCAACGCCGAGTTGCAGGCGTCCTACCGATCGGCCGAAGGTATGGGTTTCGACGAACTCATCGATCCTCGCGAGACGCGGGATGCGTTGCTGGCGGCCCTGCTGCGGGGATTGTCCAGTCGCCAGGTTGCGGCCGAACCGGTAACGCGCACTGTGATCATGCCCTGACCCGGGCCGCCCGTCAGGCCCCGGCCCGGTAGGCGGTGACCACCGGCGCCAGCTCGTCGGGGGTCGCGCCGTGCATGATCACCGCGTCGGCGCCATAGTCGAACTCCTTGCGGATGCGCTCGGCGCACTGCTGGGCCGAGCCGGTGGCCGCCGGCGCCAGCCATTCGTCGGGGATCAGCGTCGCGATGTGTTCGATCTGCTCGGCGGTGGCCTTGTGATCGATGCCGCCCGCGATCGAGGTCACCACCGAGTCGGACCGGAATCGTTCCAGCACAGCGGGATCCCAGTCGTTGGTGCGCACTAGCAAGTCACCGTAACCCTGCAGATAGGTGGCCAGCCGGGCGACAGTCTTCTTCAGCTTCAGCTCTTCGGGCAGGTGGTCGCCGACCGTGGCGAAGCACGACCATACTCGCACGCTGTCCGGATCGCGTCCGGCCTTCTCCGCGGCGGACTTGACCGTCTTGACACAGCGCTGCAACGTCTCGGGCGTGAAGTAGGTGTGCAGAATGACGTCGTCGAAGACGCGACCACCCAGGGCGAGGGTGTTGGGGCCGAAGGCCACCAGCGCGAGCCGGATGTCTTCGTCGAACGCGGGATCCAGGAACAGGATCGGGTATTTGCCCATCGGCCCGTCGTGGTTGAAGATCATTTCGCCGTGCCAGAGTCGGCGCATGACCTGGGCCCAGTCCTCCATCTGTGCGGTGGTGACCGCAGATATACCGAACGCGCCGTAGATCGCCGCGATCCCGCGGCCGATGCCCAGCGTGAATCGACCGCCGGACAGCCGGTGCATGGTGGTCGCCCACGAGGCGGTGATGAGCGGATGGCGGGTGTTGTGATTGGTTGCGGCCGTGGCGATCTGCATCCTGTTGGTCACCGCGCAGGCCGCACCGACCAGCGACGACGCTTCCTTGACATTCCACCGCTCGGAGATGAACGCGGTGCCGAAGCCGAGCTGTTCGCCGCGGCGGGCTTCGTCCACCAGGGTCGCCGGGCCCTCGCCGCCGGCGCCGGCCAGCAGGTAGTAGCCCAATTCGTCGAGCACGCGATCGGTCAATTCCACACTCCTTGGTGGTAGCCGCAATTCCAGACTTCGGTGATCCGGCCGGTGACGACGCGGAATACTTCGATGCTGGCGATCCGGGTTTCGGTGCCGTCCTTGCCGGTGATGGTGGAGTCGTAGACGATGGCGACGTGTTCGCCGTCGTCATCGGCGATGACCAGGATGGGCGCGAAGCGCAGCGAAATGACCTGTTGCCACATGTCCGAGACGCGGGCGACAGCCTCGGCGTGGGTCAGCGTTCGGGCAGCGCCGACCTCATGACGAATTACGTTGTCGCCCAGCAACTCGTCGGCCAGCTCGAGGTTGCACTCGTTCCAGACCACCAGGTTGTACAGTTCGACCACCTCACGCGCGGTCCGGATGGCCGTCATCAGTGCGACTCCGCCACCTCGCGCAGGAATCGCTCCGATACCTTCTGCACGCGACGGGAGAAGATATGGCCGACGTGACTGCCGTCGTACCAGTAGAGCTGGCCGCCCCAGCGCTGCTGCAACGCTTCGACGGGTTCACGCATCGCCATGCGATCGTGCCAGGCCCCGACGATGAGCCGACGTGCCGGCGGCGGCGCCGGGTCGACGGCCAACGGATCGATCACCGACGTCAGCTGGGCGACCACCGGCGATCCCAGCAGCTCCCGGAACTCCTCGCGCGCCGAACCCCAGCGCGACAGGTGCCGCGCGATCATCGCATTCAGCCCCAGAATCGGGGTGTAGAGACCCACCGCGTCGATCTGCCGTTCCAGGTGCGAAACCAGTGCGGCCACCGGGGTGCCCATCGAAATCCCGGACACCACAACGGCACTGGCCTGCTGCTGCACCCAGCGCACCACGGCGCGCACTTCGGACACCACCCGCATCATGACCGCGACGTTGCGCAGCGGATCCATGTCCGGATACGCCGGCCAGTCACGGCGGCGGCAGCCGTGCCCGGGCTGCACCGGGAGCGCGACGTTGAATCCCAGGCCGTGGTGGATACGGCCGATACGCGACAGCAGTAGGTCCTCGGTACCGCCCTGACCGGCGCCATGCACCCAGATCAGCCACGGCCGCGCACCGCCGCGATGACGGCACAGGTGCACCACCGCCCGACACGGACCGCTGTGCCCTTCAGCGGCCAGTGTCGGCGGCAGCTGCGGATCGTGTTCGAAGGTCATCCGCTCATAGGACAGTCTGCCGATCCGGCGTCGCCGTATCGAAGTCTCTCGCAACGGCTTTGGCGCGGTGTGTGCACCGTCGATGCCCAGCCGCGAGAGCTCCTCGGCGGCCGGAGCGCAGGCGTGCACCGGCCGGAGATCGTCGGGCAGGTTCCCGCTCAGCAGCGAGAAGCCACTCAGGACCAATTCGTCCAACAAGACCTCACCAAACTGGCGCACCCCCCGCGGCGTCGCCGGCACCCAGCCCGTCGACTCGTTGAGGCCGGACACCGTCCGGGGCACTACCAGGCCGAGTTCGCGGGCCAGCTCTGCGGAGAGGCCCACGGACCGTTTCGCCAGCGCGAATCCCGCCATGCCGGTCACCCTAAACCGCTAGCTCAGCCAAAAGCCGATCACCTGCACGTCGAAGGATCCCTCCGGCTGGTCGGCCACTTCCGTCATGTCGCTCCTTGCCGTCCGAGGGCGGTACTGCTGAAATCTATACTGTAACGAACTTAGTATGGTCGAAAACTATTTTGGAGGACAGGCGTGCGGGTCCCTTTCACCTGGAAGCTCACCGGCTGGTTCATGATCGAGCCGCTCCACGCATGGCAGGCCAAAGGATCCGCATGACCGACACCGCTCCCGGAACCCGCGGCGGGTTTCCGCAAATCTCTGCGGTCGAAGACGCGCCGCCGGAACTGGGCCGATTCGCCGAGGCGCTGCGCCGGTTGCAGGACCTCGCGGTGTCCACCAACCCGGACAGTTCGATATGGGCACGTGCGGCACAATATGTCGAAAACGCCTGCGCCTTGCTCGACGGCCACCAGGCTGCAGAGCACGTGACACCCGCCGGCCGCGTTCTGGAACTGCCCGGGCTCGGCCATCCGCTGCTGCCGCCGTGGACGCTGACCGAGTCCGGACCCGACGGCGTCACGATGGAAGGGCACTTCAGCCGGTCGCACGTCGGCGGCAATAACGCCGTGCACGGGGGCATGATCCCGCTGTTGTACGACTGGATGTTCGGCATGGTCGTTTCCACCGCGGGCATTCGCCCGACCCGCACCGCGTACCTGCATGTCGACTACCGCAAGATCACCCCGATCGATGAACCATTGATCGCCAAGGGCCGCATCAGCAATACCGACGGTCGGAAAGTCTTCATCTCCTCGACGATGACATCGGTCGATGGGTCGCTGCTCAGCGAGGCCAACGGCCTGATGGTCCGTCTGTTACCACACCAACCGTGAGAGGTCTGATGTCCGACACCGCTACACAATTCACGGTCCCCGCCGTCGCCCAGGCCGTCGCCGCCGCGATCGGCGACCGCGAGTTGCTCATCCAGGGCGATCGGCGCTTGAGCTATGCGCAGACCATCGAGCGGTCCAACCGTCTCGCCGCCTACCTACACTCCCGGGGCCTTGGCTGCCACACCGAGCGCTCCGCGCTTGCCGGGCATGAGACCGGTCAGGACCTGCTCGGCCTCTACGCCTACAACGGAAACGAATTCGTCGAATCGCTGCTCGGCGCCTTCACTGCCCGGGTGGCCCCCTTCAACGTCAATTTCCGCTACGTCAAGAGCGAATTGCAATACCTGCTGGCGGATTCGGGTGCCACCGCCCTGGTCTATCACGCCGCGTTCGCGCCGCGGGTGGCCGAGGTGCTGCCCGATCTGCCCCGATTGCGGGTGCTGATTCAGATTGCCGACGACTCTGGCAACGACTTGATCCACGGCGCAGTGGATTACGAGACCATTATCGGGTCGAGTCCGTCCGATCCGCCGCCGGTGCAGCATTCGCCGGACGACCTGTACGTCCTGTACACCGGCGGTACCACGGGCATGCCGAAGGGCGTGTTGTGGCGTCAGCACGACATCTTTATGACCTCCTTCGGAGGACGCAACCTGATGACCGGCGAACCCGCCGGCTCGGTCGATGAGATCGTGGCGCGAGTGACGGCCGGGCCCGGTACCAAGTTGATGATCTTGCCGCCGCTGATCCACGGAGCGGCGCAGTGGAGTGTGATGACCGCGCTCACCACCGGGCAGTCCGTCGTCTTCCCCACGGTGGTCGATCGTTTGGACGCTGACGATGTGGTGCGCACGATCGAGCGGGAACGGGTATCGGTGGTGACAGTGGTCGGAGACGCGATGGCCCGACCGTTGCTCGCCGCGATTGAGCAGACCCGCGACGACGGCGCACCCGACGTCTCCTCGCTGGCCGTGATCGCCAACGGCGGCGCCCTGCTAACTCCCTTCGTCAAGGAACGGTTGATCGAGGCCCTGCCCAATGTGGTTGTCGTGGACGGCGTCGGATCGTCGGAGACGGGCGCGCAAATGCATCACCTGTCCGCCTCCGGGGCGGTGTCCACCGGTACCTTCAACGCCGGCCCGGACACGTTCGTAGCGGCCGAGGACTTGTCATCGATCCTGCCACCGGGCCACGACGGGATCGGCTGGTTGGCGCAGCGCGGCTACGTTCCGCTCGGATACAAGGGTGACGCGACCAAGACCGCCGCGACCTTCCCCGTGATCGACGGCGTGCGATACGCGATTCCGGGCGACCGGGCACGCCACCACAAGAACGGAAACATCGAATTGCTGGGCCGTGATTCGGTGACGATCAACTCCGGCGGCGAGAAGATCTTCGTCGAGGAGGTCGAAACCGCGATAGCCTCGCATCCCGCGGTGGCCGACGTGGTGGTTACCGGACGGCCAAGCGAACGCTGGGGCCAGGAGGTCGTCGCGGTGGTCGCTCTCGCCGAAGGTGCGCACGCCGAAGCCGACGAACTGGTCGGCCACGCCGCCAAGTCGTTGGCCCGCTATAAGCTGCCCAAGGCAGTAGTGTTTCGTCGCGCGATCGAACGCAGCCCGTCGGGCAAGGCCGACTACCGCTGGGCACGCGAGCAGGCCGTCAGCGAGGCGGGCGGCGAAGAGTGACCCGCAAGGCCGCCGAACGTCTGGCAACGCCTGGTTCGTCAGAAAAGTTCGTCAGAAAAGTAGGTAGACAGCGAGCGATTTCAGCCAGCGAGTGAGCGGACATCGGTGGCGGCTCTTACGATGACGCGTGGGAATCGGGCCGGTCCCCGGTAAACCTTTTTCGTGTGGCACCGTTGCGGGGCGCGCGGTGATCGGGAAGGCGCTGGTGCGCCGAATGGAGGAACTGTTCGGTGCCCTACTCGACCGAGCACGATGGGTTCACGGACTCCGCAGCTGGATCCACGGAAGGATCTGACGACCGCGGCACGTCGAAACAGGATGCCGCACACACGGATTCGCGGTGGTTCCCAGGGTTCGACGCCGGAATCTTCGATAGCGACGGAACCTCCATCTACGCACGCTGGGGCGGCAACCCCGACGGCGACGCACTACTACTCGTGCACGGTTACCCGGAGACGCACCTGATGTGGCGCCATATCGCGCAGCGGCTCCAAGAGCGCTACTTTATTGTCCTGCCCGACCTGCGTGGCTACGGCGCCTCCGCCAAACCAGTCGGACTCCCCGATCACAGCAACTACAGCAAGCGGACCATGGCCAACGACCTCGTGGCGGTCATCGACCAGCTCGGGCGGGACTCGTTCTACCTCTGCGGGCACGACCGCGGCGCACGCGTCGCAGCCCGCCTGGCGCTCGACCACCCACACCGTGTCAGGAAGCTGTCCCTGTTGGACGTCGCCCCCACCCTCGACATGTACAGGGCCACCAGCAGAGAATTCGCGACCGCCTACTTTCACTGGTTCCTGCTCATCCAGCCCAGCCCGCTGCCTGAGGCTCTCATCGGAGGTAACCCGGCCGCCTACTTGGCCGTCGTGCTGCGACAATTCTCCGGCGGGAACGGCGACTACCTGGAACGCGACGTGGTCGCCGAGTACGAACGCGTTTTTTGCACACCAGAAACGCTGCACAGCACCGCAGAGGACTACCGGGCCAGCGCGGGCATCGACCTCGAGCACGACCAGCAGAGTCGCGATGACGGGCATCGAATCGGCTGCGACACGCAGGTTCTCATCGCCGAAAACGGAGTGGTACATCGACTCTTCGATGCGTACGCCCTCTGGCAAGCCCAATGCGCCGCAACTGTCACCGCGACGACGATGCCATCGGGACACTTCTTCCCTGAAGCGCTGCCCGACGAGACCACCGCCGCGCTCGTGAACTTCTTTTCCGCCTGACCCGGCGCGCCTGCCGATCCGAATCGTTGCACCACGGCGGAAGCGACGGTGGTGGCGAGTTGCACCCCGAGCTTCCGCCTCGAGCGGCACCGCAGGGACGGCTGCGCTCATATTGTCTACTGTAAGAACTACAGTATGATCTTACGCAATGCTGCCCGTTCCGTCGACGATGCTGGAGATCTCGGTGACGACCGACGTTGAAACCCCCGGCGACCGCACCGTCGATCTGCGTGACCCCTACCCATACTTCGCCTACCGTCGTCGCCGGTCCGGTGTCTTCCACGGAACGGTGATGGACTACACCAAGACACCCGAGTCTTTGCGACCCAAGAACGAGTACTCCGCGGTGTCATTCCACGCCGTCAACACCGCCTTTCGCGACGGCCGGGTGTTCAGCTCCAAGCCGTACGACAAGACGATCGGCCTGTTCATCGGCCCGACCATCCTGGCGATGCAGGGCAAGACCCACCGCGAACACCGAAACCTGGTGTCGGCGGCTTTCAAGTCCAAGGCACTGGCGCAGTGGGAGCCGACCATCGTCCGCCCGATCTGCAACGCGTTGATCGAGGAATTCGTCGAGACCGGCCGCGCGGACCTGATCCGCAACTTCACCTTCGAATTTCCCACCCGCGTCATCGCCCGGCTGTTGGGGTTGCCCGACGAGGATCTGCCGGTGTTCCGCAAGCGGGCCGTGCAATTGATCAGCTACCACGTCGACTACGAGAAGGCCTTCGAAGCGTCGGCGGCGCTGAAGGATTACTTCATCGAGCAGATCGAGCAGCGCAAGTCCAGACCCACCTGCAGACCGACCCAAGACATCATCGGCGATTTGGTCGGCGCCGAGATCGACGGCGAAAAGCTCAGCGACGAGGCTATCTATTCGTTCTTGCGGCTGCTGCTGCCCGCCGGGCTGGAAACCACCTACCGGTCCTCAGGCAATCTGCTGTACCTGTTGCTCAGCCATCCCGATCAATTCGCCGCGGTACAAGCCGATCACGGGCTGATCGGCCAGGCGATCGAGGAAGGCCTGCGCTTCGAGACGCCGCTGACCACCGTGCAACGGTTCACCACCGAGGACGTCGAGCTAGAAGGCGTGAGCATCCCGGCACGCTCGGTGGTCGGTGTGTGCATCGGGTCGGCCAACCGCGACGAAAAGCGTTGGGAGCGAGCGGAACAATTCGACATCTTCCGCAAGGCGGTCCCGCACATCTCATTCGCGGCCGGCGAGCACACCTGCCTCGGTCTGCATCTGGCGCGGTTGGAGACCCGCGTCGCGCTCGAATGCCTGCTGAGTCGGCTGACCAACTTCACCCTGCTCACCGACGAGGACCCGCACATCCACGGGCAACCTTTTCGTTCGCCGACGGCGCTGCCCGTAACTTTCGACGTCAAGTAGGAGTTGATGCCCAGATGGTCAAGGTAATGCAGGGTTTTCGCGTCCTCGAGGTTGCGCAGTTCACGTTCGTCCCCGCCGCGGGCGCAATCCTGGCTGATTGGGGCGCCGACGTCATCAAGGTCGAGCACCCGGCACGCGGTGACACGCAGCGAGGTTTTCTGAACATGGGCGGCATTCAGGTCAACCCGGACCGGCACCCGCTGATGGAGCACCCCAACCGCGGCAAGCGCAGCGTCGGGATCGACGTGTCCACGCCAGGCGGGCAGGAAGTCATCTATGAACTGGCCAAGACCTCGGACGTGTTTTTAACCAATTACATGCCCGCCCAGCGGCAGAAGAACAAATTCGACCTCGAGCACATTCGCGCGGTGAATCCGAACATCGTGTACGCGCGCGGTTCGGCGTACGGCGACAAGGGCGCCGAACGCAACGTCGGGGGCTACGACGGGACGGCGTTCTGGACCCGCAGCGGTATCGGCTACGCGCTGACGCCCGAGGGGCTGGGCGGCGCACTGGGACAAGGCATCCCCGCGTTCGGCGATTCGATCGGCGGCATGTTCATCGCGGGCGGCATCTCGGCGGCGTTGCTGCACCGTGAACGCACCGGGGAGGCGATCGAACTCGACGTATCGCTGTTGAGCACCGCCTGGTGGGCGGCCGGGGCCAGCATGACGCAAGGCATGGAGACCGGGGAGGTCATGCGCACGCCGATGCCGGGCACGGCCACCGCGATGTCGGTGAATCCGTTCATGGGCAACTACGAGACATCCGACGGCGGCACCATCAACCTGTGCATCATCAGCCCGACCGGCCTCATCCGGGACACCTTCGAACATCTCGGCATCCCCGAGGCCGCCGACGATCCACGCTTCTCCGAGGTGCTGCCGTTGATCCAGAACGCCAGCGCGGCCGCCGAACTCATCTCGAAAGCCTTTGCCGCCAAGCCTTTCGATTATTGGCGACAGCACCTCAAAACGATGAAGGGCCAGTGGGCTCCGTTCCAGAGCTTGCTGGACCTGGCCAACGACGACCAGGCCCTGGCCAACGACATGATCGCCGAGGTCGAGCTGGCCAGCGGTGGCGAACCGTTCAAGGTCGTGCGCGGCCCGGTGCAGTTCAACCATGAACCGCTGCAGACCTCCAGGGCACCACAGGCCTCCGAACATACCGAGCTCGTACTGATGGAGCTCGGTATGGACTGGGACCGAATCGAAGCGCTCAAGGAATCGGGGGCCATCGCGTGAGCAGCGGTCACCGATGAACGGCGTCGCGATCATCGGGGTGGGTCTGCATCCGTTCGGCCGCTTCGAGGGGAAGTCGGCGATGCAGATGGGTGTCGACGCCATCCTGGCGGCCGTCGCCGACGCCGGCGTCGCGTGGCGAGATATCCAGCTCGCCACCGGTGGGAGTTGGACGGTCGCCAACCCGGACGCCATCGTCGGCATGGTCGGCCTGACCGGGATTCCCTTCACCAACGTGTTCAACGCGTGCGCGACCGCGGCCAGTGCGGTGAAGGCCTGCGCCGACGCAATTCGGTTGGGCGACTACGACATCGGCATCGCGATCGGCCTCGACAAGCACCCGCGCGGGGCATTCACCGAGGATCCGGCGTTGGTGGGCACGCCGCGCTGGTATGCGGAGAACGGGCAATACCTGACCACTCAGTTTTTTGGCATGAAAGCCAACCGCTACCTGCACGAGAACAACGTCTCCCAACGGACGCTCGCCAGGGTGGCCGCCAAGAATTTCCGCAACGGTGCGTTGAACCCGAATGCGTTTCGCCGCAAGCCGATCCCCGAGAAAGACATCCTCAACTCGGCGATGCTCAATTACCCACTGACGCAATACATGTTCTGCGCACCCGACGAGGGAGCGGCCGCGGCGGTGATGTGCCGGGCCGACATCGCGCACCGCTACACCACCAAGCCCGTCTATCTGCGGGCGGTGGAGGTGCGCACCCGCCGGTACGGCGCCTACGAGGTCAACACCACCTTCGCGCCGGTCGAAGAGGACTTGGCGCCAACCGTTTACGCGGCCCGCAGCGCTTTCGAGAAGGCTGGTGTGGCTCCCGGTGATGTCGATGTGATTCAGCTACAGGACACCGACGCCGGTGCCGAAATCATCCACATGGCCGAGTGCGGGTTCTGCGAGCACGGCGAGCAGGAGAAGCTGCTGGTTGACGGCGCTACCGAGATCAGCGGCTCGATGCCGGTCAACACCGACGGAGGCCTGATCGCGAACGGCGAGCCGATCGGGGCTTCCGGGCTGCGGCAGATCCACGAAATCGTGCGGCAGCTCCGCGGACAGGCCGGCGAACGTCAGGTGCTGGGGCATCCGAAGGTCGGATTCACTCAGCTGTACGGCGCCCCCGGCACGGCCGCGGCGACCATCTTGACGACCTGACGCATTCGAACGTGCACTGCGGGCGGCAACACGCCGGAAAACGTTGCCGTGACGTGACACTGGACGCCGACGAGTCACACGCCAGGCACTGGCGACGATCAGGAAACTTTCTGCACCGGCGCCGAGTAGTTGGGCTTACCCAGGCCGAGCGTGTACTGGCCGATCATGTTGCGGAACACCTCCAGGGTTCCGCCGTAGATTCCGACCAGGGGCGCGAATCGGTAGACGTATTCGGCGCTGCCGTCATCGGCCGCGCCGTCGGTGCCCAACGGCAGCGCCGCTGCCGCCCCGTGGATGTCCATCAGGTCCGGGGAGATGTCGCGCATCGTCTGGGCAATGGCGACGCGGCCGTAGATGTTCGGCGACGACAACGCCGCCTCCAGCCGAGCGACGCAACGACCCAGCCGATACGCCACCGATCCGTCGTCGATGAGTTTGCGCCCGTGGGGGTCCGGCCGCGTCACGGCCGCCACGGCGTTGTCGACCGCGGTGGCCATCGAACCCGCCTGGTGCATCATGATCGAGGTGTCCTGCAACCCGTCGGGTGCGGCCGCGACGGCGCCGTGCTCGGTGTTGAGCGGCTCACGCAGCACAGTCCAGCCCGCGTTCACCTCGCCGAGCCGATACTTGTCGTCGACGCGTACATCGCTGTAGTAGACGATGTTGGTCCGGTCACCGTCCACGGTGCGGATGCCCTGGATTTCGATGCCCGGCGAGTCGAGCGGAACCAGGAACATGGTCAGGCTCTTGTGCTTCGGCGCGTCCGGGGCGGTGTTGGTAATCAGGAAGACGTACTGGCAGTTGTGGGCACCGGTGGTGAACATCTTCGAGCCGTTGATCACCCAGCCGTCGCCGTCACGCACGGCGCGCGTCTTGCAGGTGGCGATGTCGGAGCCGCCCTCCGGCTCGGTGTAGCCCAGACACAGGCGGACCTCGCCGGTGAAGACCTTCGGCATGACCTGGGCTTGCAGCTCGGCCGAACCGAACTTGGCTACTGACCGCGCCACCATGGCCGTCGTCCCCCAGGTCACCCACGGCACGTGGGCGCGGCGCTTCTCCAATTCCCAGATTCGCCGGCGCACCCGGGTGAATCCGCCGTCGGATTCCGGCTTCCACTCCAGGGCCAGGTAGCCGGCGGCACCAAGCGCCAAGTGCACCCGCTCGTCAAAATTGTCACCGGTTTCGCGGTCGCGACGCCGCACCTCTTCGGTCACATGTGTTTTCAGGAACGCACGGGCCTCGTCGCGAAACGCGCTGTCTTCGTCGGCAAGCTCCACCCGGGAGAAGTCCATTGCTCGCTCCTGTCCTATGCGCGCGCGGCCGCACTGTCGCGGGCGGTCACGATCTCGGCGATACGCTTGGCGGTGGCACCGGGGTCACCGGCAGCCAGCGGCCATCCCCGGGCCCGCACCAGGTAGGCGGTTGCCGCGGCTTCAGCCGAAACGCCAAGTCCGCCTTGAATGTGGACGGCCATGGTGGCCGCTTTGGCGGCCTCTTCGGCCATGAAGACGAATGCCGACGGTGCCAGCTCGGCGCGCTCGTCGGGTTCGTTGTCCAGGAACCACGCCGCGCGCCGGGCGAGGTTGCGTCCGCCCTGCACCGTGATCGCCATGTTGGCCAACGGATGGGAGATGGCCTGCAGCGTCGAGATCGGGACCCCCAAGGTGTACCGCGTCTTGGCGAATTCGGCCGCGATCGTCATTGCCTCCTCCACCAGGCCGACCAACGCCGCCGCGGTCAGCAAGCGCCATTCATCAAGCGCGCGTTCATAGTTGGCCACCGCTTCGGGTCCGTCCGCGACGATGATGCGGGTGTCGGCGGCGGCCGGATCGACCCAGGCCATCGGCAACCGGCCCAGGTTGTCGACCTTGGCCGGGCGGGTCCCGAAAGTCAGGCGGACCACTTCGTCGCCGTCGCGGACGATGACGTGGTCCGCGATCGATCCGGTCGGGATCAAGCGCACTCCCGGCGCCGCGTCGAGTCGCGCATCGAGACCCGCAAGCTGCTCGCCGTCGGCCACGCCGGCGGTGCCCGCATCGAGTGCGCCCAGGCGCCCGAGCAGCCGCGCCGCGCAGACGTGGTCGATCCAGGGGACGGGGGCCAGTGATCGACCGATCTCCTCGGCGACCAGAGTGAGGTCGACCAGCGTCGCACCGTCGCCGCCGCAGGACTCCGGCAGCGCCATCGTGGTAGCGCCCGTGGCGCACAGTCGCTCCCAGAGGTTCTTGTCGAACCCGGAAGGCTCTGCGGCACGGACTGTTTCGATGGAGCAGTGGGTCTTGAAGAACTGTTTGTACGCGTTCTGCAGATCCACGTGGTCTTCGGACAGACTGTAGTCCAGCCTGCGCAATTCGTAACGGTCCATCGTCACTGCTCCTGTCGTCGCTCAGGCACGGTCGCCGAAGAAGAACGCGAGTGCGTTGTTGTAGAGGTAGTTGTCCAACACCTCGGGCGGTAGGTCGAGGGCACGGGCTTCGGGCAGCACGCGACGCATCCGCAACACCGGCCAGTCCGACGCATAGATGATTTTGTTCGGACCGCGGGTCCGCATGTAGTGCAGCAGGCTCTCCGGTAGCCGCTTGGGCGACCACGCCGACGTCATCAGGCGCAGATTCGCATATTTCAGCATCAGCCGGATCGCCACGTCCCACCACGGATCGGCGCCGTGGATCATGCACAGCTTCAGTTCCGGGAATCGCACGCATACGCGGTCGAGGTGGATGGGGTTTTGCACGTCGCCCGGTATTGGCGGTCCCGGAATTCCGGTGTTGACGCACAACGGCAGGTCCAGCTCTGCACATTTGGCGTAGAGCGGATAGTACACGGCGTCGCTCGGCGGGTACTGGCCATCGCCCCAAAAGCTCGGCCCCACCACGGCATACGCGACGGGCAGGTCGGCGACGACGGCGCTCAATTCGCGCAGCGGCCCCACCGGCCGCAGCAGGTTGAGTCCGCCCATCGCCAGGGCGAAGCGGTCCGGTTTGGCTTCGACGAACTTGCGCGCGGTGGTCGACGGGCTGGCCAGGTTATCCATCAGGATCGCCTTGCGCACGCCTTGGGCGTCCATCTCGTCGATCAGCTCGGACAGGTCGACCGGTGCGAACATCGATTGTGGGCCCTTGAAGTAGTCGTCGCGGACCCGCAGCATCCAGCTGGGCTGCGAGTCGGCCTCGCCGAAATGCACGTTGACCAGGCAGTCGATAGCCTTGTCACTCATCGGGATCCCTCCGCCTCGGCGCCGGCCAATACGGCTGCCGCAACCTGCTCTGTCGCAGCCTGTTTGGCCCATCGGTAGTCGGGCTTGCCGTTGCCGAGTCGCTGCACCCGGTCGACGAACAGGATCGCCTTGGGCGCTTTGAAGTGCGCCAGCCGCGACTTGCACAGCGCCGCAAGGTCAGCCTCCGCGACGGTGGCGGCGCCGGGGGCCAGTGCGACCAGCGCCACGACTTCCTGGCCCCACCGGTCGCTGGGCCGTCCGACCACCAACGCATCGGCGACGCTAGGGTGGCTGCGCAGCACCTCTTCGACCTCTTCGACGAAAACCTTTTCACCGCCGGTGTTCACCACCAGGGAGTCGCGGCCGTAGAGACGCAGGGTGCCGTCCTCCTCGATGCTGGCCCGATCGCCGGGGATCACCACCCGGGTGCCGGCTATTTCGGGGAAGGTGCGCTCGGTGGCGTCGCGGTCGTCGAAGTAGCCGAGCGGGATCCGGCCGCTCCTGGCCACCCACCCGATCTCGGCGTCGCCCGGCCGCAGGAACCTGCTGCGATCTGCCGACACCACCGCTCCGCCCTCGCGGAGCGCGAAGGTCTCGCTCTGCCTGCCGCGCTGGCTGTGCCCGAAACCCATGTTGCCGGATTCCGACGAGCCGTAGCCATCGATGATGGTGAGCTGCGGGATTTTGTCCATCAGCGCGGCCTTGAACTTCGGATTGGTTGCGGCCCCGCCGGTCCCGATCGCTTTCAGCGACGACAAATCGTAACTGCCCCGGTGCAACTCGGCCACCAGCGGCCCGGCGTAGGCGTCGCCCACCATCGTCATCATGCCCACTGCCTCGCGCTGCGCGGTCTCCCACACCGCGCGCGCATCCAGGGTGCCGCGGCCCTCGTACAGCACCGCGGTCAACCCGTTCATGATCGCCGAGAACGTGGTCCACAGGCCGGCGGCATGCATCAGCGGCGATACCGCGAACCATGGCGGTCCGCCGCCGCGGACCTTCGCGTGGATTTCGTCGACGCTGGCGTGGTCGGCGCCCACCATCGACGCGACGTACATGTCACTTTGGCGCCACAGCACTCCCTTGGGCCGCCCGGTAGTGCCGCCCGTGCACATCATGATCAGATCATCCGGCGAACCGGGCACTGGGTCACCGGAATCCCCCTGTGCCATTGCATCATTCAGCGATATCGCACCCGGCAGTTCGGCGGCGTCGCTGCCGTCGTCGACCGAGATGAGCAGCTCGATGCCCGCGCGCTGTAGCACGTCGGTGCACCGAGCACCCAGCGAGCGGTGATAGATGACTCCGCGCGGGCGGACATAGGAAAATAGTTCGCCGATCTCCCGCGGCGAATAGCTGTAGTTCACGTTGACCGGGACGACTCGGGCCTTCAGGCACGCGATCATGGCATCCGGATACAAGTCGTTGAACATCAGCAGCGCAACGCGGTCTTGGCCGCACTCCCAGCGGTTGAGGGCGTGTCGCTCGTGGTGCACCCCGAAACCGCTGGCGCTGAGAAAGTTTGCCAATCGGCTGGTTCTGCCCACCACCTCGGCGAAGGTGCTGCGGCGGGGTCCGCACACGGTCATCACGCGGTCACCAATGACGTCGGCGATGGCGTCGAAAACCGCGCCAATCGTCCATTCGCTCACGGATCGCGCCGCCTTAGGCCAGCACTGGTGTTTTGACGCCCAGCAGATCTAACGCATTGTTGCGCATAATTTTTCGGACATCCGATTCGCTGAAGCCGGTGAGTTCGTCGGTGAATGACACCGGCGACTCGAGACCTTCGCCGTGCGGCCAGTCGGAGCCGAACAGGATCTTGTCGACGCCGATGACCTCGGCAAGCTCCGACAGGTTGTCCTCGTAGTAAGGGGCGATCCAGACGTTGTTGCGCAACTGTTGCACCGGATCCTCGGGGAAGTCGCGCGGTTGGGTATTGGCCGCCTTCTTCAGGCGCTTGATCAGCCGATGGACGAAGTACGAACCGTTTTCGATGCTGACCGCCTTGAGTTTCGGGTGGCGGGTGAACACCCCGTGCACGATCATCGAGGCCATCGTGTCGTGAATGGCGCGGTCATCGAGCAGCACGTTGTCCAGCGGGTCCTTGGCGCCAAACCCCTCGAATGTCGACTTGCCACCCCACGCCGCCGCGATGTGCAGATAACCACTGTCGCTGAGGTGGAATCCGACCGGGACACCGGCCTCCGCCAGCCGCGCCCAGACCGGGTCGTGGCTGGGATGCCCGAGAGAGCGCGGCTTGACCAAGCCGGGCACCGGCGCCGGGCGCACCAGCACCAGCTTGGCGCCGCGGCCCATCACGAACTCGACCTCTTCGAGCGCCTTTTCGGGGTCGGCGAGTGAGATGATGGGCGCGCTGATGATCCGGTGATCCGGGCGATCGAAGCCCCAGTCCTCGTCAAGCCATAAGTTGAACGCGTGCACCGACGCCATCGTCGCCTCGATGTCGTGCTTGAGCGCCTCCTCTACCCCACACGCGAACGTCGGCAGCATGAAGACCGTCTCGATGTCCTGGGTGTCCATTACCGCGATGCGCGCATCGCGGTTCTGATACTCCGGGTGCTCGCTGAGCCGTTCGACCTTCATCAGCGACGCCGGATCAACGCCTTCGGGGATCTCCCCCCGGAACAACAGGTCCAGGCAGCCCGGCACGATGATCGGATCGAAGGTCGGGTTCGGAACGAAGTGGTTGACCCGGCCCCCGATGACGGCCAAGGTGCGCTTGCCTTGAGTGACCATCTGCACACCACGGGTCCTGAACGCCTTGTCCAGATGGCGGGTGAACGCATCCAGCGGTTCGTAGTAGTGGTTGTCGACGTCAATCGCCTTGTAGCCCAAGCCATTCATGGTCGTCCTTCCCCGGTATCACGCGTGTTGGGAATTGAGCGCAGCAAACTGCGGGCGCCGTTTCTGAAGGAAACTGGTGATCCCCTCGATGACGTCCGGACGTGACATCGCCTCCCGCACCAGGATTTCGGATTGGCCGTTGGCCTCCGCAACGTCGCGAGTGGTGTCGGCGTACACCTGACGCTTGATCACCGCCATCGACGCGGGCGAACAATTGGCCGCCATGTTTTCGGCGTATTCCAGCACCCGCTTCATCAGATCGTCCGCCGCGACGACCTCCTTGACCAGGCCAAGCTCGGCGGCTTCCTCGGCGAGAAAGGTGCGCGCGCTCAGCAGCAGGTCGAGCGCAATCCCCATACTGGTCAGCCGGGGAAGAATCCACGAAATGCCGAATTCGGCGATCAGCCCGCGGCGGGCGAACACCGCACCCAACTTGGCACCGGCAGCGGCGAAGCGGACGTCGCACATTAGTGCCTGGGTCAATCCGATGCCCACGCACGAACCGTTGATCGCCGCGATGACGGGCTTGCGCAGCATGGTCAGGAAGTGGGGTGGCCGGTCGCCGACGAGTTCGGCGAGATCCGTCTGCCCGGCCTGCCCCATGGAGTCGCCGACCTTGTCCGCGTCGCCCGGCCCACCCAGGTAGGCGCCTGCGCAAAACCCCCGGCCCCGGCCGGTCAGCACGATCACCCGTATTGCGGGATCGTTTTCCGCGCGATCGATGGCGGCGTAGAACCCGGCGGCGATGTCGGGGCCCCAAGCGTTGAGACGCTCCGGGCGATTGAGAGTCACCACGGCGACACCGGTGTCGGTGGCCTCGTAGAGCACCGCGTCGCCGGCTTGAAAGGCCGGGGAGGCACCACCGCTGCCGGACATCTTCCGCAGCACCTCCTCATGCTTTGACGACGGGTTTCGGTGCGCTTTGTACCCATACTGTATACCTATCGGTACTGCATTCCACAACTGTGCCCGCGCCCGCCTGAACCAATGCCAAACAGGCAGTTTCGGGCCCGCCAGGGGTGCTGCGCGCCACTGCGCGGTTTGGGCCGGCCTGGTGGCGGGTTATCGGAGCATTGACGTGCATACCCCGGCAGCGAAAGGGACCAGCAGTGAAGTCGACAGCCAAAGCCGTCGTGCAGCGGATGCGGCAGGCCCGTACGGCGCTCGTGCGAGTCGAGCTCACTTGGACGGCAATCCAATTTCTGGCCACGGCGGGATCGATAGGCGCCGTGGCGGGTCTCGCGCTGTGGGCCCGACGCCGGCAACGCCACACCGGGCAGCCCCAGCCGGACGCCGCCGCAGCGGAAGCGACGGCGAACCAGCCGGCGCACTGAGCACGCCACATAGTGTGGCGAGCGCCACGTTCCGGTGGCGTTTTCCTTCCGTGACCGATCGGGAAGAGGTAACGAAGGCACCCAACAGGCAGGAGGAGGGAGCGCCGATGGTTGACGTCATCAGGGGCGTCGTGGACGACGTGATCGGTAAGGCAAAAGAAGTCGTGGGCACGGTCGCAGGCCGCAATGATTGGATCAGCGAAGGTCAAGCTCGCCAGGACAAGGCAGCGGCGCTGCGCAAAGCCGGAAAGAAGGAAGCTCAGGCGCGGCGAGCGCGGGCCGAGGCGAAGGTGCACGAGGCACGTGAACGCGCTGAGCAGGATTAGCCCAACCAACCCCCGCCAGGCCTTATCCGGCGACCCTCAGGCGATCAGGCCTAGTCGGCGGTAGGCCGCTTGCATCTGGGCTTTGGCCTCGCCCGGTAGCTCCGCCTGCGGAGGCCGCGAGTGCGGGTAGTCGCCGATCGGCAGGCCGAGTAGCGAGGCGGCGTATTTGAAGGCGCCACCCCAGTGGGTGAAGTAGTCCGATCGCGCCGGGTAACACGTCCACCACGGGCCGAGGTCGAGATGGAATTGATCCAAGCCACTGTCTCGGGCGTAATCCATTGCCTCGACCAGCTTGTCGGACGACACCAGTTCCCAATAGTCGGTGAATAGCCGCCGCTGCGGCGTTTCGAAGAGATAGCATGCGGTGCCCAGCTGCGCCGGGCACACGATCCCGTCGCGCAGCCAGCCCGCCCGGTACACCGTCTGGTCGCACTCCCACACCAGCAGGCCGGGCGCCAGTTCATGGAGCATCCGACTATTCGCCGGCCGGAACGCGCCTTCTTTGGTGGCGCATACCGCGGGCACCTCGTGATATATCCGGGCGGCCTCAGCCGGGGTCAGCACATAGCCCGAAGATGGCGAGTTGAACATACCCAAGGCGATATCCGTATGCCCGGCCACATATTTGAAGAACCGCAAGACACCTTCGCCGCCGTGCGCCTCCATCATCGGTGTTTGGATGTAGGCGATGTCGGCGCCCACCTGCTGGGCGTGGCGCGTCAAGTCGACGCAGTCCTTCGCCGACATCGCCGCCGTGCAGGCCTGCACCACGACGTCGGGATTGATGGCATGCGATTCCTCGATCGCCACCTCGAGCAGACGTTTGCGCTCGTCGATGGTCAACGACCAGAATTCGGCAATGCCGCTGGTGCACCACAACATCGGGTGCCCAAGGTCACCGACGCAGTAACGCACCAACGTCCGGTATGCGTCCCAGTCGATGTCGTCGCCGTCGGTCCCGCGAAACGGCGTGTACAAGGAGTCCCCGATGCCACGCAAAGCTCCGGGCGCCCAGGTGCGCGCCTGCGCCGCAGTCGCCACAATTCACTCCTTCTGTCGGCCAACCGATTTGACGTCAGATGAAGTCGATCCACCGTCAACGTTGATATTGTCGCCGGTCAGGTAGGAATTACGGCGGGAGGCCAGGAGCGCGACCACAGGGCCGATCTCATTCGGCAGACCGGCGCGCGGCAGCTGGCGACACCACGTTGACCAACGCCAGCCGGGCACCGTCCTCGGCCAAACACCGGGCCGTCGCCACACCCATGTCGCGGCTACCGCCGGCGACAGTCGCCGTAGCATTGACCAGACCCAGATTCACGGCGAGATCCGCGGCCGTCTCGATGAGCCACCCGATGGTATGCGTCCGGTCACCTTTACCCGTCCAGCCTCATATACCAAAAAGCCTACGATAGGTATTACAGTAGCAGAGGCAAAAGCATACGAAAGCCCGGTTGACGGTCATACGTCGAATGACGACACGCCTATATACGTGCAGGTGGGAGCACACACGCCGATAGATTTGGCGCAGTCGGCGGCCCGGCTGCAGACCGTTCGTACAGGATACAGTTTGATGGAGGTGCCCGTAGTGGCAAAGCAGGCAACCGCTGATAAGCGTCAACGACGCGAACGCGGGTCCATCAACCCCGACGACATCATCAGCGGCGCATTCGAACTCGCGGAACAGGTGTCGATCGACAACCTGAGCATGCCGCTGCTCGGCAAACACCTCGGCGTCGGAGTGACGAGCATCTACTGGTACTTCCGGAAGAAGGACGACTTGCTCAACGCGATGACCGACCGCGCGCTGAGCAAGTACGTGTTCGCCACGCCGTACGTAGAAGCCAGCGATTGGCGAGAAACCCTGCGCAATCACGCACGCTTGATGCGTAAGACCTTCATGGGCAATCCCATTCTGTGCGACCTGATTTTGATCCGCGCGGCGCTGAGTCCCAAGGCCGCCCGGCTGGGTGCGCAGGAGATGGAGAAGGCGATCGCCAATCTGGTCGAGGCCGGCCTGTCGCCGGAAGACGCCTTCGACACCTACTCCGCGGTGTCCGTACACGTCCGTGGCTCGGTGGTCCTGCAGCGGCTATACGAGAAGAACCAGTCCTCGGATGTCGGCTCACGCGCCATCGAAGACGCCGTCTCGATCGACCCGGAGAAGACGCCACTGCTGGCCCAGGTGAGCCGGATAGGGCACCGGATCGGGGCACCCGATGAGACGAACTTCGAGTACGGCCTCACCTGCATCCTCGACCACGCCGGCCGGCTGATCGAAGAGGGAGCGAAGGCCAAATCGAATTCCCGGCCGCGCAAGTCGGCGAGGTCGTCCCCCCGCCTTAAAACGACCGCCGAACGCTAGTCCCCTCGAAACGGATTGTCAGCCTTCGGGTTCAGGCACGTGGAAGTGTTCGTCACGCAGCCGGAACGCCTCCTTGGTCCCGTGCTGGGCGCGCGTCTTGACGAAGTTGAACTCATCCGGCTCGAATTGCAGGTTGGTGCCGTAGGCGTGGAATAGATAGCTCGCCACTTCCTCACCGTTGTAGGCCTGGGTCTGCTCGACGAGCCGGAACGCCTCCTTGGCGATCACGACACCGTCGGCAGGCATCTTTGCCGCCTTCTCGGCCCAATACCGGGCGCGCGCGGTCACGGCGCCGGGATCGCAGGTGTCGGTGAAGATTCCAAGATGCTCGATCTCGCCGGCCGCGATGACGTCACCGGTCAGCAGCAGCCGCCGCGCCAAGACCGGCCCCAGTCGGTGGAAGAACATGTGCAAGCTGCCGAGCGCCGGACCCAGAAAGCGCGTCGCCGGCATCCCGATCTTGGTATCGCGGGCGATCACCGAAATATCGGTCATCAGCGCCATCTCGAAACCGCCACCGAGGGCGTAGCCGGAGATCTCCCCCACCGTGACCTTGGGGAAACCCATGAAGTTGTGGTAGAAGCCAAATGACTTGCGGTCCACGGCGAGTCGTCGACGCTGACTCGGCCGGCGTTTGGCGAATTCGCCGGGCCCCTTGCTCTTGTCCCCATACCAGCCGTAGGCGTTGTTCATGTCGGCGCCGGTGGAGAAAACACCCTCCGCGCCGCGCAGCAGTACCACCGTGATGTCGTCGTCCTCGGCCGCCTGGTCCAGGCAGCGGCCGATGGCCTCCCGCATCGCGGCGTCATAAGAGTTGCGCTGCCTGGGATTGTTCAGTGTGATCGTCGCGATGCGCCGCGCGGAATCCACCTCGAACAGCACCCGATCCTGGCTCGAGGCGGTCATCTCGCGGACTCCTTTCGCCGCCTGCCGAATTCGTATCCGGTCAGCTTCTCCGGTTGCGACGCCAGGGTATTGACCTCGCCGATGCACAGCACTTCGTCGGCGAGCAGTAGGCGCGCCGTCGAATCGATGCCACGCTCGACATGCGACCGGACGATGTCGAACCGCAGCTCGGTCAGCAGTGGCGTGGGCCGGCGAAACGACACATTGAGCGAGCGGGTCTTGCCCGACAGTCCCATCACGCAGCTGTGATGCTGGATCACGCAATCGAAAAACACAGCGAGGAAGCCGCCATGCACCAGCCCCGGTGGGCCCTCGTAGACCAGCGGGAAGACCACCCGGCCCGCGGCCCGGTCGGGGTCGAGGTGATCGAACTCGTACTCCGGGAAGGCCGGGTTGTAGGCGCCGATGTCGGTGGCGTGATTGAGATAAACGCGGCGCGGATCGTCATCGACCGCACCGATGCGAGGCGTCTTGTCCGGCGGCGCCGCGGCCGTCAGCTCGTCTTCCCATTCCCCGAACTTGTCCAGCATGGCGTCCACCGTCGGGTGGGAATGTTCCAGCGACAGCAGTAACGAGCTCAGCCGGCGCATCGCGGCGGCGGCCGCCACGGTCTGAGCCAAGGGCAGCTCGCCGAATTTCGGGTCATCCCTGCGCGTCGGCGTACCTTCGCCCATGCGACCCTCTTCCGCCGGGTGTGACCCGGTTGTTCCGTCGGCAGCGTTTACTTGATAACTTGTACAGCGTACCAATCGTATTGCCTACTGTATGGGTAACCGTATCATTGAGAAAGGCCGGTTCGACGGTGAGTCACGACGCCGGTGCGGCCGACACCGAGGGTTCGGTCACCGCACATCGCGACGGCGCGATTCTACGGCTTACCCTCGAACGCCCACAGCGGCGTAATTCGCTGACGCAGTTCATGATTCACGCGCTGGTCGGCGAGCTGACACAGGCCGCCGCCGACGATTCGTTGCGCGCGATACACCTGCGCGGGGCGGGCGGGGATTTCTGCGCGGGCGCCGACTGGGTGAGCTCCAACAGCGGCGCCGCAGAACGTCCGCGCACCGGCAGCCTGGTGCGCAGGATCCCGCATGCCGCTCACCGGGTGATCGAGCTCGTGCACAGCATCCAGCTTCCGGTCGTGTGCAGCGTGCGCGGCTGGGCAGTGGGGATGGGCTGCAACCTCGCGCTGGCTGCCGATTTCGCTGTCGCCGCCACCGACGCGGTGTTCTGGGAACCGTTCGTGCAGCGCGGTTTCAGCCCGGACTCGGGCGCCACCTGGCTGCTCCCCCGCCTGGCCGGCGTGGCCCGGGCCCGCCGGATGCTGCTGCTCGGCGAAAAGGTGCGCGGTGTGGACGCGGCCGACTGGGGATTGATTCACCAGGCCGTCGAGCCCGCGGACCTGGACGACGTCGCCGAGCAGCTGCTGGGCCGACTGGCCACCGGACCGACGGTGGCGATCGGGATGGCCAAGCAAGCGCTGAACTACGGGCAGCACACCTCGCTGGGTGAGTCCCTGACACAGGAACTGTTCAATCTCGAGTTATCCAGTCGGACACTCGATTTCAAGGAGGGCCTGGAAGCCTTCCGGCAGCGGCGCGATCCGGATTTCCGTGGTCGCTGACGAAGGGGGCACGGATGCCGGTTGACTCGTTCGACACCATCAGCTACGAGGTCGACGGACACACCGCCACCGTCACCCTGAACCGGCCTGAGGCGCTCAACGCGCTGAGCCCGCACATGATCACCGAATTGCGGGCGGCCTACCACGAGGCAGAGAACGACGATCGGGTTTGGCTGACGATCGTCACGGGTACCGGCCGCGCGTTCTGCACCGGCGCCGACGTCAAGGAGATTCCCGAGGACGGCAAGGTGATCTACGAACGGCCGTACCTGTCGACGTACGACCAATGGGAGGCCCCGCAGGAGGGCACCCCACCATTTCGCAGCTCCGCCAAGCCGGTGCTGACCGCGGTGAACGGCATCTGTTGTGGCGCCGGGATGGATTGGGTGACGACGACCGACATCGTGATCGCATCCGAGCAGGCGACGTTTTTCGACCCGCACGTCAGCATCGGACTGGTGGCGGGCCGCGAACTGGTACGCATATCGCGGGTGCTGCCCCGCTCGATCGCACTGCGCATGGCGTTGATGGGCAAGCATGAGCGGATGAGTGCCGCCCGCGCCTACGAGCTCGGATTGATCAGCGAGGTGGTCGAGCATGATCGGCTGATGGACCGGGCTCGGGAGATCGCCGATATCGTCAATTCCAATGCACCGCTTGCCGTCCGGGGAACCCGGCTGGCGATTCTCAAGGGCCTGAACGTCCCGTTGCATGAGGCGGAGATGCTCGCGGAAACCTTCCGCGAGCGGGTACTACGCACCGAAGACGCGGCCGAAGGCCCGAAAGCCTTTGTGGAAAAACGCAAACCGAATTGGCAATGCCGATGAGTACCCCGCAGTTCGACACCATCCTGCTCGACGTGGACACGACCGACCACGTCGCGACCATTACGCTGAATCGGCCCGAGCGGCTGAACGCGTTCGATCGCACGATGTGCACCGAGATGCGCGAGGCCTGGCGCATTGTCAAACTCGACGATTCGGTGCACGCGGTGGTGCTGCGGGCGGCGGGCGACCGCGCCTTCAGCTCGGGGCTGGACATCAAGGCGGCCTACGGCCAGCCCGACAACGTCTGGAACCACGAGGATCCCGGGGAGTTGCTCAGCCCCAAGTGGCAAAAGGTGTGGAAACCGGTGGTGTGCGCCGTCCAAGGGATGTGCACCGCGGGCGCCTTCTACTTCGTCAACGAATCCGATGTGGCTATTTGCTCCACGGACGCAACATTTTTCGACTCGCATGTGTCGGCCGGCCTGGTCTGCGCGCTGGAACCGATCGGCCTGATGCGGCGGGTCGGCCTGGGTGAGACCTTGCGGATTGCCCTGATGGGCAACGACGAGCGGGTCAGCGCCGACACCGCGTTGCGGATCGGGCTGGTCACCGAGGTGGTGGCGCCCGACCGGCTGTGGGATCGTGCCCGTGAGATCGCCGCGACGATCGCTGCCAAGCCGCCGTCGGCGACTCAGGGCACGGTGAAGGCGATCTGGGAATCGCTGGACAAGCCGTACCGTGCCGCGATGGAACAGAACCTGATCTATACCCGGCTGGGCAACCCGGTGGGCACCGCAGAGCTGGCGGCGCGCCAGGACCCGTACGGCAACGGTTTTAGCGGGCCACGAAGCGAACCAAAGATCCGCTGATGACCGCGCATCCGCTGAGCCGACGCATCGCCGACGTAGTGAATCTGCAGCCCGACGCGCCAGCGATCGAATACGACGGCCGATGGCTCCCCTGGGCCCGGATCGGCGACGCCGCACGGCGGATGGCATCCTTGACCGCCGAGCATCGCGGCGATCCGCGCATTGGAATGCTGCTGCGCAATCGCCCCGGGCAGGTGGCGGCCTTCTTGGGTGTGCTGCTCGGCGGCGGGACCGTCGTCACCATCAATCCATCCCGGGGAGACGAACGCACCCGTGCCGATATCGACGCGCTGCGACTGCCGCTGGTCGTGGGCGAGCCCGACGACCTGGCTGCGCTGGTGGGTGCGGATACGCCGACCGCGCCGATCTCGACAGGTCTGGATGATCCCGGCGGGCCGGTGCGATACGGCGACGCCCCGGCGGTGTCCAGCGCGGTCGCGGTGCGAATGCTGACCAGCGGAACGACCGGCCCACCCAAGCGAATTGACCTCAGCTACGACATGCTCGCGCGCAGCGTCCTGGGACTGGATGCTGATCAGGCACCACCGCCCACCCAGCTGCGACGCACGGTCGCGATCGTGAATTCACCGCTGGTGCACATCGGCGGCGTGTTTCGGGTGTTGCAATGCATCGCCGAAGCGAGACCCTTTGTTCTGCTGGAACGCTTCGAGCTCGGCCCCTGGGCCGAGGCGGTACGTAAGCATCGACCGCGCGCGGTCTCGCTGGTGCCGGCCGCACTACGGACGGTGCTGCACTCCGACCTGTCGCGGGCGGACCTCGATGGCATCCGCGCCGTCACCTGCGGCACCGCCCCGCTCTCGGCCGACGATGCCGACGCCTTCACCGAAAAATTCGGCATTCCCGTCCTCACCTCCTACGCCGCAACCGAATTCGGCGGCGGCGTGGCGGGCTGGACGCTGGCTGACTACCAACGGCATTGGACCGCCAAACGCGGAAGCGTCGGGCGGGCGAACCCCGGCGCGCAATTGCGGGTGGTGGACGACACCGGCGCGCCGCTCGGGCCGGACCTGGTCGGGCTGCTGGAGGTCAAGCCGGCGCAGCTGGGGCGCAACGCGCCATGGATGCGCACCACGGACCTGGCGCGCATCGACGCCGACGGCTACCTGTGGGTACTCGGGCGAGCCGATCAGGCGATCATCCGCGGCGGGTTCAAGGTCATGCCCGACGACGTTCGGGTCGCGTTAGAAGACCATCCCGCGGTGGCCGCCGCGGCGGTGATCGGGCGACCCGACGCACGCCTCGGTGAGACACCAGTCGCCATCGTGGAGCTGCGAACGCCCACCGATACCGACGACTTGGTTAAGCATCTACGAAAACGACTGGCCCGCTACGAGATTCCGGATCATATCGCGATCGTCGACGCGATACCACGAACCCCCTCCGGCAAGGCCGACCTCGGGGAGATCCGGCGCTTTTTCGAAGAATCCACAGCGCAGCACGATCATGCCCGGTGAGTCAACCGCGGGCGAGATCCTGCGCCGTCAGGCAGGCTCGCGCGGCAAGCATCGACTGCTGGTGTGCGACGCCGACCGCATCTGCTATGCCGAGGCGGACTCGCGGTCGGCCGAACTCGCCCGCGGACTGATCGATCTGGGTGCGGGCAAGGGCACCCACGTCGGACTGCTCTACCCCAATGGCTCCGATTTCGTCGTGGCGATGCTGGCCGCCGCGCGCATCGGAGCCGTGGTGATCCCGTTTTCCACCTTCGCCACCGCTCGCGAACTGGGCGAGCAGTTGGTCGACAGCGATGTCGAGATCCTGTTGACGGCACCGTCTTTTCGCTCGCACGACTACGTGCGGCGACTATCCGAGATCCTCCAGCAGGTCGATGTCGATTCCGGACAACGACTGTTCTGTGCCACCGTGCCAAACCTGCGGCGCGTCGTGTTCTCACTCGAGGCGCTGCGGCGGTCCGCGCCGGCCGTGGCGCCCGAGCGGTTGCAGGCGATGGAAGCGGACGTCCACGACGCCGATGTGCTGGCGATCATCTACACCTCGGGGTCGACGAGCACCCCGAAGGGTGTGGTACACACGCATGCCGCGCTGATCGAACATCAGCGCAATCTGAACGGGCTGCGCGGTCTGACCGCTGCCGACAAGCTGTTCTGCAATTCGCCCTTCTTCTGGATCGGCGGCTTCGCGTTCGGGTTGCTCGCCACGCTGGTCGCCGGATCGACGTTGGTGTGTTCCAACGCCGGTGCCGACACCGACGGTGCCGGAGCAACGCTGGACCTGATCGAAGCCGAAAAGCCGACAATCACAAATGGATTCGCGGCCGGGATCGCGCACCTGACCGAACACCCCAGCTACGCCACGCGTGACTTTTCCTCACTGCGGCGCGGCAATCTCTACCCGATCATGGCCCCGGAGCACCGGCCCGCCGATCCCGAGCTGCGACACAGCATGCTCGGGATGACCGAGGCCGGCAGTGTGCTGCTGATCGACTCGGACGAATCCGACCAACCCGAAACGCGGCGAGGCTCATTCGGCAAGCCGGCACCCGGATTCGAGACGATGCTGATCGACCCCGATGTGGGCCAACCCGTGGGCGTCGGTGCGGTCGGCGAGCTGTGCATCCGCGGGCCCTACCTGATGCAGGGCTACTACAAACGTTCCCGCGAGGAGTGCTTCGATGCCGACGGCTGGTTTCACACCGGAGATTTGGTCCGCGTCGACGGCGACGGATTCGTCTACTTCGTCGGGCGGCGCAGCGCGACGATCAAGACGGCGGGCGCCAACGTGTCGGCGCCGGAGGTCGAGCAGGTGATCAACAGGATCACCGGCGAACCCGCGTATGTGATCGGCCTTCCCGACGCACGTCGCGGCCAACTTGTCGCGGCGGTGCTGGTGCGGCGCGACGGAGCTGCGGCGTGGGACGAGGCGGTCCTGCGCGAGCGACTCAAATCCGAGCTATCGGCCTACAAAGTCCCCCGGCGGTTCGTCACCATATCCCGTGCCGACGTACCGCTGCGGTCCAGCGGCAAGGTCGACACTCGGCGGCTGAGGGAACTCTTCGATGCCTAGCACCATCGACCAGTGGCTGAGATTTCGCGCCGACCACGACCCGGACACACCGATGGTGATCGATCCGGCGTCGCGAATCGGTTATGGCGAGCTCGAGCACACCACCCGCGAATTGGCCGCCGCCTTCCTCGAAGCCGGCGTGGGCAAGGGCACTCGGGTGGGATTGATCATGCCGAACAGTGTGCGCTGGGTGCGGGTCGCGCTGGCGCTGACGCGCGTCGGCGCCGTCCTGGTGCCGTTGAGCACGCTGCTGCAAGCGGGCGAACTCGCCGCGCAACTGCGGGTAGCGGCCGTGCAGTTCTTGGTGGCCGTCGAGGAGTTCCGCGGCCATCAC
Source organism: Mycobacterium simiae (assembly GCF_010727605.1). Classification (NCBI taxonomy): domain Bacteria; kingdom Bacillati; phylum Actinomycetota; class Actinomycetes; order Mycobacteriales; family Mycobacteriaceae; genus Mycobacterium; species Mycobacterium simiae. The sequence continues at coordinate 4,266,592 of NZ_AP022568.1, read as the reverse complement.
TACCTGGACGACGTGGCGCGGGCTCGGTCCGAACTTCCAGCACTGCAGCAAGTTTGGTCGGTCAGGCAGCTGGACCGAGCCGCCGCCGGCGGCCGGGCCCGACGGATTGCCGATGCCATGACCGGCACGGTTACCGCCGCCGACCCGCTCGTCATCATGTTCACCTCGGGCAGCAGCGCAGCGCCCAAGGGCGTCGTGCATTCACACGGCAGCGCGTTGGGCGCCGTCCAGTCCGGCCTGGCCGCGCGGTGTATCACCTCCGACACCCGCCTGTACCTGCCAATGCCGTTCTTCTGGGTGGGCGGCTTCGGCAGCGGAATACTGTCGGCGCTGGTCGCCGGTGCCACCCTTGTCACCGAGGAAATTCCCGCTCCGCAGACCACGCTGCGACTGCTGGAGCGCGAGCGGGTCACCCTGTTTCGGGGTTGGCCCGATCAGGCCGAGGCGCTGGCCCGGCACGCCGGTTCTTTCGGCGCCGACCTTTCGGCACTGCGGCCGGGCAGCCTGGAGGCGCTACTGCCGCGGCAGCAGCGAGCCCGGCCCGGGGCGCGGGCCACGCTATTCGGCATGACCGAGGCGTTCGGACCGTACTGCGGCTACCCCGCCGATACCGACCTGCCACCGACGGCGTGGGGCAGCTGCGGAAAACCGTTCCCCGGCATGAAGATCCGCATCGTCGACCCCGACAGCGGCCAACCCGTCGCGGCGGGAACGACCGGCGAAATACAGATCCGCGGGCCACACACGTTGCGCGGCATCTGCGGCCGCCGGCGCGAGGAGCTGTTCACTGCCGACGGGTTCTATCCGACCGGGGACCTCGGTCACCTCGACGACGACGGGTTCCTGTTCTACCACGGACGAACCGACGACATGTTCAAGGTCAGCGGGGCGACCGTTTATCCCAGCGAGGTGGAGCGCGCACTGCGCACGATCGACGGCGTCGAGTTCGCCTTCGTCACCAATGTGCCTGATAGCGGTGGCAATCGGGTGGGGGCGGCGGTGGTGTGCCGGGAGTTGACCGCTGCGCGGCTGCGCGACCGCGCGAAGACGCTGGTGAGTGCCTTCAAGGTTCCGGCGGTATGGCTGGTGCTGCATTCCGACGAGGACGTGCCGCGCGGCGCTACCGGTAAGGTCGACGTCCGCCGACTGCGCGAGATGTTGGCCGACTCGCGGGAGGGCCGGCCGACCTCAGGGGACCCGAGTCCAGGGCTGACAGTTCAGTGACTCGAATGCCTTTACCGAAGTGTTGATGTTCGCGAACATCGGGCCGATGGAGGTGTTCGTCTGCAGGACGTGGTCCTTGTTCGCATCGGACGTGCTGTAGGTGAACCACGAGCACATGGAGTCTTGAGTAGGCACGTTGTTGATCCATACTCCGAAGGCCGAGCCCGACCCGCCCGTGTGGTACAGGCCCGGTGCGATATCGGGTCCGACGACGAAGACCCCGTTGCCGGGTATCGGGTCGAGTGGGTCGGCATGCGTCGGCGCCGCGAACGCGATCGCCGTCAGGCATGCAACGAATCCGGCCACCGCGCGAGTCGTCGCAGGCATCTTTTCTCCATTCGTTGCCCGATCTGATCGCAGCGTAGGCCTGGGGAGGGCTTTGCTACAAGGGACAAAGATGCCTACCGACGAGCGCCGGATACCGCCGACCGTGGTAGCCGACCGGCACGCGAATGTCCGCTCATGACGTCATCGTTGACCAGCACATCGAATGCCAGATTCAGCCGCATTGGCTCGGTCACCGCCTGGCGCCAGCGCAGCCGGGTGCCGCCCTGCGCCGGCTCGCTCGTAAAGTCCTGCAGCGCAACCGTTTCGTCCTTGTAGGTCGCGGCGCCCGCAAGCCCGGCGTCCGACTCGGTGAAGGTGTAGCGCACGGCCAGCGTGCCGATCGGGGTCTTGATCGTCACATCCCAATCGCCTTGGATGCTCACGGTCAAACCTCCGCGGGTTCTCGGCCCACCGGCCGCCACACCGTGCCGCGCCGCTCGTATTCGAAGAGTTGTTCCACGGCGTGGGCGATGCGTGGACCATAGAAACGGTCGAGCAGATGCAGGGCCAGGTCCAGACCCGACGTCACCCCGCCGGCCGTCACCAGGTCTCCGTCGTCGACGACACGGGCCGCGACCGGGTGCACACCCGCGGCCTATTGGCGGCGACCTACCCAGCCGTCCAGGTCGACGCCGACGCGCTCTACGTCGACGAAGGCCAGCTCCTCACCTCGGCCGGCGCGTCCGCCGGGCTTGACCTGTGCCTGCATTTGGTCGCCCGCGACTACGGTTCGGCCGCCGCCGCGGACGCCGCCCGCCTGGCCGTCACGCCGCTGCACCGCCGCGGTGGCCAAGCACAATTCATCATTCGCAACCGCCGCATCTCGCACACCGAACTCGACGGCTTGCTGGTATGGATCGAGCACAACGCGCACCTGCCGTTGACGTTGCGCGACATCGCGCACCAGGCGTCCAGCAGCGAGCGGACGCTCAATCGGAGGTTCAAGCACGAGACCGGCCAAACGCCCACGCAATGGGTCAACAGCGTCCGGATCAGGCATGCGCAGCAGCTTTTGGAGACAACCTCGGACAGCATCGAACGTATCTCGCGCCGAGCGGGTTTCGCGTCGACGGCGAATTTCGGTGAGCAGTTTCGCCGGCTGGCCGGGGTGTCGCCGCAGAGTTACCGGCACACGTTTCGCGACCAGGGCAGCCAGCCAAGGCCCGACCCTAGCTAGGCCGGTGGTCCTCGCCGACCAACACGCCGCGGGCGAGGAGGTGATCGATCAACGGCACCGCCCCGGCGGCAAGGTGTTCCGACATCGCGGCGCGGGCGAGTTTGTCGTCGTGTATCTCGAGCGCGTCGAGAATCCGTCGATGGTCTTGCACCGATTGGCGCGGCCATCCCTGGATCGTCGGGAATACCGATTCCGGTGCGTAGCGGGTGATCTGCGACATCAGCTGGGCGAGCTTGGGTGAATCCGCCGCGACGTTGATGGCTCGGTGGAACTCATGATTGAGCCGCACCGTGCGCTCGTGGTCATCCCCGGCATAGGCCCGCTCCAGTTGGGCCTGAATGTCTTTGAGCTGGTGCAGCTGCTCGGGGGTGATGTTGACCGCGGCCCGCGCCGCCAGCTCGCCACCGACATGCGCCTGGACGTTGGCGACGTCGGTGACGTCTCGTCCGGTGACCGGCAGTACCACGAACCCGCGCCGGGGCTGCTGGGCGATCAGGCCTTCGGCCCGCAACGCGAACAGAGCCTCGCGAACCGGAGTGACGCTGATGCCCAACTCCGCCGCCAACTGGTCGAGCCGGATATAGGACCCCGCGCCGTAGGCCCCGTCGAAGATCCGGCCGCGGATGATCCGCGCGACGTCCTCGGAAAGTTGGGGTCGTGCAGCGAAATCCGGAACGCTCATCGCATCACACCTGATATTCGGCGAGCAGCCGCTTGCTGATGATGTTCTTCTGGATTTCGCTGGTTCCTTCGCCGATCAGCAGGAACGGGGCGTCCCGCATCAGCCGCTCGATCTCGTATTCCTTGGAATAGCCGTAGCCGCCGTGGATGCGGAAGCTCTGCTGGGTGACCTCGGTGCAGTATTCGCTGCACAGATATTTCGCCATGCCAGCGGCGACGTCGTTGCGCTCCCCCGAGTCCTTCAGCCGCGCCGCGTTGACCATCATCAGGTGTGCCGCTTCGACTTTGGTCGCCATCTCGGCCAGCTGGAACGCGATGGCCTGATGCTCGGCGATCGGCTTACCGAAGGTCTGGCGCTGTTGCGCGTAGCGCACCGCGAGCTCGAAGGCACGAAGGCCGACTCCGCAGGCGCGCGCCGACACGTTCACCCGGCCGACCTCGATGCCGTCCATCATCTGGAAGAAGCCCTGGCCCGTGGTGCCGCCGAGCACGTCTTGGGCGGCCGCCCGGTAGCCGTCGAAGATGAGCTCAGTGGTCTCGATTCCCTTGTAGCCCAGTTTGTCGATTTTTCCCGGAATGTGCAGGCCCGCAACGACTTCGCCGAAACCGACCGGCTTCTCGATGAGAAATGCGGTGAGGTTGCGGTGCGGCTTGTCCGACCCCTCGTCGGTACGCACCAACACCGCGACCAGTGTCGAGGTGGCACCATTGGTCAGCCACATCTTCTGACCATCGATGGTGTAGGTGCCGTCGTCGTTGCGCCGGGCGCGGGTACGGATGGCGGCGACGTCGGAACCCAACTCGGGCTCCGACATCGAGAAGGCCCCGCGGGTCTCGCCGGCCGCCATGCGGGGCAGGAAACGCTGCTTCTGCTCGTCGGTGCCGTGCTGACGCAGCATGTAGGCGACGATGAAGTGCGTGTTGAGCACGCCGGACACGCTCATCCAGCCCCGCGCCAGCTCCTCGACGCACAGCGCGTAGGTCAGCAGCGACTCCCCCAGCCCCCCGTACTCCTGCGGGATCATCAACCCGAACAGGCCGATCTCGCGCATCTGGTCGACGATCTGCTGCGGATAGGTGTCCGCACGCTCGAGTTCGGCGGCGTACGGTATGACCTCCTTGTCGACGAATCGCCGCACCGTGGCGATGATCTCGGTCTGGAATTCGCTCAAGCCGAGGGTTTGCGCAAGCTTTGTCATCGGTCGTCTTTCTGTGGTGGCGGGCTCAACAGGCGATGGTCTTGGCGGCCGCCAGGCGTTCGATGTCCTCGCGTGTCAAGCCCAGCTGCCGCATCAGGACGTCTGCGGTGTCCTGTCCTAGGACGGGGGCGGCAGTGCTGGCGCCGTGGACGCCGTCGAATGCCACCGGCAGCCCGGGGGCCAGGTATTGGCCGACGCCCGGTTGGTTCAGCACGGAAAAGACCGGATTCGCCGTCACTTTGGGATCGGTCGCGGCCTCGGCGAAGGTGCGGTACCGCTCGAACAGCACGGTGGTGCGGGACAATGTCGCGACGACCTCGTCGCCGGTGTGGTCGGCGAACCACGCGGCGAACAGGCCGGAAAGCACGTCGCGGTACCGGTACCGGTCCCCCTCGGTGGCAAAGTCCACGCCGAGCGTATCCGCCAGCGTCGACACCGCGGCACCGGTACCCGTCACCTCGACCAGGTCGCGAAAGTGTCTGTTGGTCAACGCGACCACCATGAACCGCACCCCGTCGCGGGTGGTGAAATCCTGGCCGTACTGGCCGTAGATAGCGTTACCCAAACGTTGCCGCTCGGTGCCGGCCACCTGAGGCTCGGTCAGTAGACCCAGATTTCCGGCGGTGGCCAGCGCGACGTCCTCCAGAGCCAGCCTGATGCGTGCGCCCACCCCGGCGCACGCGCGGCGGTGCACCGCGGCGACCACGGACAGTGCGGCGTACAGCCCGCAGCACACGTCCCAGGCCGGCAACACATGGTTGATCGGGCCGGCATGGTCGGACGGCCCCGTGACGAGCGGGAACCCCACGCCGGCGTTGACGGTGTAGTCCACCCCGGTGGAGCCGTCGCCGCGGCCGACCAGGTGCACGGTGATGACGTCGGGCCGCTTTTCCGCGAGTTGTTCATGACCCAGCCACGACAACCCTGCGGCGTTGGTGACGACGATGCCATCACCTTCAACGATCAGCCGCTGGATCAGGTTTTGGCCCTGCGTCGAGCGCAGATCGATTGTGGCCGAACGCTTGCCCTTGTTCAGCCCCGTCCAGTAGATCGACGTCCCGTCCGGCGCCAGTGGCCAGCGCTGCACGTCGGCGGCGCCGCCGATGGGATCGATCCGAATGACCTGGGCGCCAAGCTGATTCAACGTCAAACCGCACAGTGGGGCGGCGACGAAACTGGACACTTCGACTACGGTGAGACCGGCCAGCGGCAATCCCGGGCCCATGACTAGGCGACCCGCTCGAAAACCGCGGCGAGCCCCTGGCCCCCGCCGATGCACATGGTCTCCAGCCCGTAGCGCGCCTGGCGCCGGTGCAGTTCGCGCGCCAGGGTGGCGAGCATGCGCCCGCCGGTCGCGCCGACCGGATGGCCCAGGGAGATTCCCGAGCCGTGCACGTTGGTCCGGTCGAAATCGGACGATCCGAAGTTCCACTCGCGGGTCACCGCGAGTGCTTGGGCCGCGAAGGCTTCGTTGAGCTCGATGACGTCGATGTCCGACAGCTGCAGACCGGCCTTGGCCAGGGCGACCTCAGTTGCCGGCACCGGGCCTATGCCCATGATGTTGGGTGCGGTGCCCGCCAGCCCCCACGACAGCATCCGGACCAGCGGGGTCAGGCCGGCATCGGCGGCCTTGTCAGGGGTGGTCACCACACACATGGAGGCAGCGTCGTTTTGCCCGCTGGCATTGCCGGCCGTTACCGTGGCTTCCGGATCATCTTTGCGCAGAACGGGTTTGAGCTTTCCCAACGACTCCATCGAGGTTTCGGCGCGCGGATGCTCATCGGTGTCGATGATTTCCTCCCCACTGCGAGTGGGCACCGCGACCGGAATGATTTCCTCGGCCAGTACACCGTCCTTTTGGGCGGCCACGGCGCGTTGATGCGAGCGCACCGCCAACTCGTCCTGTTCATGGCGGGTGATGCCGTACTGGCGGCGCAGGTTTTCGGCCGTCTCGAGCATCCCACCCGGAACCGGGTAGTTGCGGCCGCCGGCGGTGGTGCGTCCGCGTGCCAGGCCGTCATGCACCCGAACGCCCGTGCGGGCGCCGCCCCAACGCATGTCGGTGGAGTAGAAGGCGACGTTGCTCATGCTTTCGCAGCCCCCCGCGACCACGAGGTCGTGGGCGCCGCTACCCACCTGCAGACCGGCCTGGATGACGGCCTGTAAGCCGGACCCACACCGCCGGTCGACCTGCATGCCGGGCACGGTCACCGGCAATCCGGCATCCAACGCCACCACGCGTCCGATCGCCGGGGCGTCGCTGTTGGGATAGCAGTGACCCAAAATCACGTCCTGCACGGCGTCGGGCGCCAGCCCGGTCCGCTGCAGCAGTCCGTTGAGCGCGGTGACGCCGAGGTCGACGGCGCTCAGCGCGGCGAACATACCGCCGTAGCGGCCGATTGGCGTGCGGACGGGTTCGCAGATCACGACTTCGCGCATTGCGGTCACAGGTGGCGGCCGCCCGTGATTTCCAGGACCGTGCCGGTCATGTACGACGACAGGTCCGACGCCAAGAACAGCGCCACGCTGGCGACCTCGCTGGGCTCACCGGCGCGACCCATCGGCACCTCGGCGACCTTCGAGTCCCAAATGCGTTGTGGCATGGCCTCGGTCATCGCGGAGCGGATCAGCCCGGGGGCAATCGCGTTCACCCGGATGCCCAGATACGCCAGTTCCTTGGCGGCAGCCTTGGTCATGCCCACAATGCCGGCCTTGGCCGCCGAATAGTTCGTCTGGCCGATCATGCCGACCTTGCCCGACACCGAGGACATGTTGATGATCGCGCCCCGCTTGTTCTCCCGCATGATCGCGGCGGCCAGCCGGGTGCCATTCCACGTCCCCTTCAAATGCACATTGATGACCTGATCGAACTGCTCCTCGGTCATCTTGCGCATGGTCGCATCGCGGGTGATTCCGGCGTTATTGACCATGATGTCGAGGCCGCCGAATTCGTCGACCGCGGTCTGGATCAGGGATTCGACCTCGGGTGACTGCGTGACATCACAGCGGACCGCGACGGCCACCCCGTCACCCTTCACGTCGCCGCCCAGTTGCTTGGCCGCGGCCTGGGTCGCCTCCAGGTTGACGTCGCCGAGCACCACTCGCGCGCCCTCGGCGACAAAGCGTTCCGCGATGGCCAGCCCCAGTCCCTGCCCACCGCCGGTGATCACCGCGGTCTGACCTTCCAACAACGCCACCTCGACCACCCATCCTTCACTGTTCTCGTCGCCACCGGCCCAGAAACAAATATCGTATTTGATATAGGATCCTGCTCTGGACCGGGGTGCCCCCAATCCGGAGAGGAGCGTGCAGTCGATGGCCACCGCCGACGTCGCCGCAGTGTCGGACGAAGATTTCCGCGAAATCCTCGCCCAGACACGGCGATTCGTCCGTACTGCGGTCGTCCCGCGCGAGCAGGAAATCCTCGAGCAGGATCGGGTCCCCGACGACCTGCGCGACGAAGCCAAGAAAATGGGACTGTTCGGCTACGCAATTCCCCAGGAATGGGGCGGCCTCGGGCTCAATCTAAGCCAAGACGTCGAGCTGGCGATGGAGTTGGGCTACACGTCGCTGGCGGTCCGTTCGATGTTCGGCACCAACAACGGCATCGCCGGACAGGTGCTGGTCGGGTTCGGCACCGACGAGCAGAAATCCCGGTGGCTGCAGCCCATCGCGTCGGGCGACGTCGTCGCCTCCTTCGCGCTGACCGAACCCGGCGCCGGGTCAAGCCCGGCCGGTCTGCGCACCAAAGCCGTTCGTGAGAACGATGGTTGGGTGATCAACGGACAAAAGCGCTTCATCACCAACGCGCCCGTCGCCGATCTGTTCGTGGTCTTCGCGCGCAGCCGTCCCGCCGACGATCAAGGTCCAGGCATCGCGGTCTTCCTGGTTCCCGCCGACGCCGCCGGGGTGCAAGTAGGCGCCAAGGACGCCAAGATGGGGCAGGAAGGCGCCTGGACAGCCGACGTCAATTTCACCGATGTTCGCGTCGGATCCGCGGCGCTGGTCGGCGGCAGCGAAGACGTCGGCTACCGGGCCGCGATGACGTCGCTGGCACGCGGGCGGGTACACATCGCCGCGCTCGCGGTCGGCCTAGCCGCCCGCGCACTCGACGAATCCGTCGCGTACGCCGCGACCGCCACCCAGGGCGGCGCCGCCATCGGGAGCTTCCAGCTGGTCCAGGCGATGCTCGCCGACCAGCAGACCGGGGTGATGGCCGGACGTGCGCTGGTGCGCGACGCCGCCCACCAATGGGTCACGGGCGAGGATCGCCGCATCGCGCCGTCGGCCGCCAAACTCTTCTGCACCGAAATGGCCGGCAACGTCGCCGATCTCGCGGTCCAGATCCACGGCGGTAGCGGTTATATGCGGGGTGTCGCCGTGGAGCGCATTTACCGCGACGTGCGGCTGCTGCGGTTGTACGAGGGCACCAGCGAGATTCAGCGTCTGATCATCGGGGCGAACCTCGTCAAGGGCCGAGCCACCACCACGAAGGAGCGTTGATGCCAGGAAAGCTCGAGGGAAAAGTCGCCTTCATCACCGGGGCGGCGCGCGGCCAGGGGCGCGCGCATGCGGTCCGCCTGGCGCAGGAGGGCGCCGACATCATCGCGGTCGACATCGCCGCAAAGCTACCGTCCTGCGTTCCCTACAGCCCGGCCACCGAGGAAGACCTCGCCGAAACCGTCCGCCTAGTCGAGAGCACGAATCGCCGCATCCGCGCCTCAGTTGCCGACACCCGCGACCTCACGGCACTGCGCAACGCCGTCGACGGCGCGGTGGCCGCCCTGGGCCGACTGGACATCATCGTGGCCAACGCCGGCATCGCGGCGCCGCAGCCCTGGAACGAGATCACGCCGGAGGACTTCGCCGATGTCCTCGACATCAACGTGACGGGCACCTGGAACACGGTCATGGCCGGAGCGGACAAGATCATCGAGGGCGGCCGCGGCGGCTCGATCATTCTGATCAGCTCGGCGGCCGGGGTAAAACAGCAGCCATTCATGGTGCACTACACCGCCAGCAAGCATGCGGTCACCGGCCTGGCCCGGGCGTTCGCCGCGGAATTGGGGAAGCACTCGATCCGGGTCAACAGCGTGCACCCCGGCCCAGTGAACACCCCGATGGGCTCGGGCGAGATGGGCGCCGCGGTGGCGCGGGCGATGGAAACGAACCCGCAGCTGGCGCACGTTCTCACGCCGTTTCTGCCGGACTGGGTCGCTGAGCCCGAAGAGATCGCCGACACCGTGTGCTGGCTGGCCAGCGATGAGTCACGCAAGGTCACCGCGGCGCAGATCCGCATCGACCAGGGATCCAGCCAGTACTGATACAGCGGTACTACCCTCGAGCGGGCTCGCCGCCGGCAGGTAGCGCTAAAGCAAACCCGCGTTGGCGTGCGAGCAGCCCACCGACGTGCCGAGCGGCCTGCTGCGGCAACGAATTTCGCGCTGACAACGGGCGACGCATTGCCCTCGTCAACGCCCAAATTCGCTGGTCATCACGGCGGCGGTGATGTGATCTACATCACTTCGTAATCAAACGTGCTCGGCGACACACCTACCCGGTGGAGCAAAACACTAAGTAACTCTCTTATTCTCTCAACATGGGACGGCCCCAATTGTCGATAGATGCTGTTAAGCCACTAGCGGCTGACATCAACGATTATGTATCCCCGAACGGCAATATCGTCTTGCCGGACGGGTTGACGCTGACCTCGTTCTTCGATCAGAACCGCGCGGCGTTCGGTGATCGCCCGTCCTACCGGTTCATCGACTACGCGAAAGACCAGGATGGTCGCGTCCTCGAGCTGAGCTGGAACGACCTGTGGACCCAGGTGCGCTCGATCGGTGCCCGGCTGCAACAAGTCGCCAAGCCCGGCGACCGGGTCGCGATCCTGGCCCCGCAGGGCTTGGAGTACGTGGCGTCGTTCTTCGCCGCCGTCCACGCCGGCAACATCGCGGTGCCATTGTTCGCCCCTACCCTGGCCGGGCACACCGAGCGGCTCACGGCGGTGCTGGCCGACGCCCGCCCCGCGGTGGTGTTGACGACCACTGCGGCGGCCGAGTCCGTGCGGGAATCGCTGCGCGCCCATCCGGTGGTCGGACGGCCCCGATTGATCGCGGTCGACGCGATACCGGCCTCGCTGGCCTCGATGTTCACCGAGCCCACCATCGGCACCGACGACATCGCCTACCTGCAGTACACGTCGGGGTCGACGCGCAGTCCGGCTGGCGTGGAGGTCACCCATCGCGCTGTCTGCACCAATGTCCTGCAGATGATCCTGGCGGGTGATCTGCATCGCAATACCCACAGCGTGAGTTGGTTGCCGCTCTACCACGACATGGGACTGATCATGATCATGTTCCCGGCGTTGTGCGGCGGCGAATACCTGACGCTGCTGGACCCCATGGCGTTCGTTCGCCGGCCGTTCCGCTGGATCAAAGAACTCAGCGCGGAGGCCGCCAACGGCCCGACGTTTGCCGCCGCACCCAACTTCGCATTCGAGTTGACCGCCGAGCGGGGCCTCCCCCCGGCGGGCGTCACGATAGACCTGCACAATGTCGTCGGCCTCCTCAACGGCTCCGAACCGGTGACGATCGCAGCCATCGAGAAGTTCACCAAGGCATTCGAGCCCCACGGCCTACCCGCGACCGCGGTGAAGCCCTCCTACGGGATGGCCGAGGCGACGTTGGGGGTGGCCAGCACACCGCCTCATGAGGGTGCGCGGTGGGTGTACCTCGACCGTGTTCAACTCGCCGCCGGCCATGCGGTGACCGTCGAGCCGGACGCCGAGAACGCGGTCGCGTACGTCTCCTGCGGCCACCCGTTCCGTGACCTCTGGGCGGTGATCGCCAGCCCGGAAGGGAGTGAGGTGCCCGACGGCACCGTCGGCGAGATCTGGTTGCACGGCAATAACATCGCTCGCGGTTATTTCGGACGCGAGGAAGAGTCCCAACGCACATTCGCCAACAAGCTGCAGTCCCGGCTCGATGTGGGCAGCCACGCCGAGGACGCCCCGGACAACTGTTGCTGGCTGGCCACCGGCGATCTCGGCGTGTACATCGACGGCGAGCTATACCTGACGGGACGGATCAAAGACCTCATCATCATCGATGGGCGCAACCACTACCCGCACGACATCGAGACCACCGTCAGTAACTCGTCGAACGCCATCCGGTCCGGCTACGTCGCCGCATTCTCCGTTCCGTCGGACGGGCAAAGCGGCGGCCCGGTCGAGCAGCTGGTCGTCGTTGCCGAACGCGCGGCGGGGGTCGGGCGCGCCGATCCCGAGGCGATCGCGGCAACCGTGCGGGCCGCCGTCTCCCGCGAGCATCAGGTTCGGCTGGCCGACATCCGGCTCGTTGCCGCGGGAACGATCCCCCGCACCACTAGCGGCAAGCTGGCCCGCAACGCGTGCCGGGCGGAATACCTGGCCGGACGGTTCAACCGGTAATCCGGCTCAGCCGAACAGTTCCAGCGTGCCCAGCTCGCGGACGGCCCGGCAGCCGCGACTGAGCATGGCCAGCACCATGTCATCGCCGCGTTCGGTGCTGGCCGCGAAGGCGAACCCGAGGGCGGAGATCAGCAGCGCCTGCGGCATGCCCAGACGGTAATCGCGCCAACACGTTTCACTGTCGTAGCCGCTGACGCCATATCCCAGCAACGCGCGGTGGTAGTCGTCGACAAGGTCTTTCTCGATCGTCAGCCGCAGTTCCGAATTCAGGCTCGTCGCCGTGAAATACGCCAGATCCCGTGCGGCAAGGCCGACGCCGAGGGTCTGCCAGTCGACCACGCTCACCCGGGTGTGCGCGTGGTCGAACAGCAGGTTGTCCAGTCGGTAGTCACCGTGCAGCAATGCAAACCGGTCCCGTTCGGTGAGCAGCCAGGGCGTCACCAAATCCATTGTCGTGGTGAATGTTTCGCGATCATCAGCATTCATTCGATCGCCCAACTTGGCCAGGGTGATCTCGGCGCTCATCTTTGCCACATCGCCGAGCCCCTTGGCGGCAGCTTCATCCGGGCGGGGAAACGCTAGGCCGGGTAGGTCCAGCCAGACCGGATCGCACCAACTGGGCCCGTGCAGCCCGGCCAGGGCCACCACCGAAAGCCGCGCCTCCTGTTCGCCGCACCCAGCGATCTGATCGCCCTGCACCGCCGGCGCCTGGTCGGCCAGCAGCAACGAGTACTCCATCGCGTCGTCGCTGATCTGGCAGAAGTAACACGTCGGCGTCGGAACCCGGACCCGGTCGGCCACCGTGGTGTAGAACGCGCATTCGCTGCGGTAGCCGATGACGACGCGATCCCGCACGGTGTCGTCCTGAGCGGGCAACTTGATCACGAAAGTCTCTGGTAGCGCACCGGGGTTGGTGGCGTACCGCGCCGTCACCCGGTAGGTCGCGCCGGTTTGGCCGGTACCGATGGCCATCACGTCGACGTCGGACACTTCGACCAGGCCGCGCTCGCTCAGCGCCGCGGACAACCATTCGGGTGTCACATCGCCGGGATATCGCGGAATCGAGACCACAGCACTCATAGGCAACCACGCCTCCAGGACTCCACCGGCCGACTGACGGATCAACTGTAAGGCATACGGCAACGACTGTGCGGCGTGGCCTATTCGACGGCGAGGTGCCAGTCCGCGGCCTCGCGTTGCTGCCGCCAGAACTCGCTGAAACGGCCACCGGCGGCCAGTAATTCATCGATCGACCCGTCCTCGACGACCCGTCCGTCGTCGAGGAACAGGACGCGGTCGGCGTGCCTGATGCTGGCCAATCGATGGGCCACGATGACGCGGGTGCGGGCCCGTGGGTCGGCCGTCAGCGCGTCTACCACAGCAACCTCGTTCTCGGTGTCCAGGGCACTGGTGGCCTCGTCGACCAGCAGCACGGGAGCCGGTTTGAGCAGCGCCCGCGCGATGCTGACCCGTTGCCGCTCACCGCCGGATAGGGCCGAGCCCGCCTCGCCGACGACCGTGTCGGCGCCACCGGGCAACCGAGCGATCAGCTCGTCCACCCGGGCCAGGGCGACCGCCCGACCGAACTGATCCTCGCCGGCCGTGGGGTTCCCGGCGAAGATGTTGTCGCGGATCGTGCCGTGGAAGAGATAGGGGTGCTGGAAGACGACGCTGCTGGTTGCCAAGCGTGCATCGGCGCTCAGCGTGGTGGTATCGACGCCGTCGATGACGACGCGGCCGCGAGTCGGTTGGTGCAGGCCGGCGATGAGCGCCAAGATGGTGCTCTTTCCGGAGCCGGACGGCCCGACGATCGCGGTCGTGGTACCGGGCTGCAGTGCGAAGCTGACGCCGTTGAGCACCGGTGTGCCGGCGCCGTCGTAACCGAAGGCGACGTCCTCGAACTCGATGCGGGCGGGGCCCGGGGTGCCGGGCAGAGCCGCGGATCCGGACACCACCGCGGGTGCGGTGAGCACGCCGCGGATCCGGTCGAGCGTGGCGCGGGTGCTCTCCAGCGCCGGCGCCAGCTCGCTGACGGTGGTGAACGGCTCGAGGTAGCGCACGATCACCACGATCAGGGCGACCGCCTCGGCCACCGTGAACGTGCCGTGCACGGTCAGCACGGCGGTGGTTCCCGCGAGCGCGATCAGGGCGAGTTGGCTGGCGATGCTGAACAACAGCTGGCCGGGAATCTGCATGGCGAGCAGCCGCATGGTCGCGGTGTGCTGCGCGGCCAGGGCAGCGCCGACCATGCTGCGGGCCGGCTCGACGCGGCGCGCGGCGCGCAGCGCTTGCTGGGTCCGCGCGAACTCGATAATCCGCTCGGTCATCGCGGTGTTGGCCGCACCGGCAGCCGCATCCGCACGCCGCGTCAAACGCAGTGCGGCCCACAAGGCGCCGAGCAGCAGCGGCACGCCGGCCAACGCCGCGACGCCCAGCTGCCAGGAAATGGGCAGCAGCGCCAGGGCGATGACCGCGGGCAACAGCACCGCGGTCATCAGCGGCGTCAGCAGGTTGACCACCAGGCCGACCAGCTCGGGACCGGTCGCGGCGATGGCCTGGCGTGACATCGCGGTGTTGTCGGAGGTGAACCAGTCCAGCCGGACGGCCGGAAGACGTTCTGCCACATCGTGCTGCGAGTGATCCAGCACCGCGAAACCGAGCTCAAAGCCCATCCGCGCGGTCAATGCGTCGACGCCCCATCCGGCCACAGTCGCGACCGTGAGCCAGCCCAGCCAAACCAGTGCGCGGTGCGGTGTCGCACTGAACAGCGCTCCCACCAGCGGGACGAGCAAGACCGCGCCCACGGCGCGGATGACGACCGATACGACCGCGAGCACTGCGTAGCCGTTGACCTTGGCGCGCCGGTCCGGCGGAACGAGGCTCATCCAGGTGCGGATCATCGCGGGCCCTCCGGCGCCGCTCCGGTGACCGCGACGGGCTTGGCCTGTCCGGTGTCCCACAACCGGCGATATCGTCCGTCGGCGGCAAGCAATTCCTCGTGGGTGCCCCGTTCGACGATGCGGCCGGAATCGAGCACCACGATTTGGTCGGCCCGGGTGATGGTGTGCAGCCGGTGTGCGATCACCAGCACGGTCCGGTCCCGAGTCAGTCGATTAAGCGCTTGTTGCACAAGGTATTCCGATTCAGGATCGGCGAATGCCGTGGCCTCGTCCAGGATCAGGATCGCGGTGTCGGCAAGGATGGCGCGGGCGATGGTAAGACGCTGCCGCTCTCCCCCCGACAGCGCGGCTGCGGCGCCCAGCATCGTGTCGTAGCCGTTCGGCAGCCTCAGCACCCGGTCATGAATCTGCGCCTGGCGCGCGGCGGCCTGAATCTGTTCGAGGGTGGCGTCCGGGACCGCCAGCGCGATGTTCTCCGCGACCGTGCCATGCACGAGCTGGGTCTCTTGCAGCACGAACCCGACCCGGGAGTAGAGCTCATCGGCGGTCAGCGACCGGATATCTTGTCCCCCAACATAAATAGCGCCATGCTCCACATCGTGGAACCGGGCCAGCAGCGCCGCCAGCGTCGACTTGCCGGATCCGGACGGGCCGACGAGCGCGGTCACCGTGCCGGGGTGCAACTCCAATGAGACGTCCTCAATCACCGGTACGCCCGCGCGATAGCTAAATCCCACGCGGTCGAACACGACCGCGGCCGCGGCACCGGGGTCGGATGGCCGCTCGTGCACCGCGAGTTCTCGTTCGTCGAGCGCGATTTGCAGACGCCGGGCGGCCAACAGGCCGCTGCGGATGCCGCCGACTCCGTAGGCGATCCCGAGCAGCCGAACCCCGAATGTCGTGCCCAGCAACAAGAATGGCAGCAGGTTGACCGGGTCCATCCGGTGCGAGACGACCAGCAGGGTGCCGGCGAGTGTGATCAGCCACAGGAAGGTGGCTGGGCGGGTGGCCAGATCCATCGCGGCCTTCTTGCCGGCCAGCGGTCGCTGCCAGGCCACCAGAAAACCGATGTACTCGTCCAACCGCCGACGGAAGTTGGACGCCGCGGCACCCCCGAAGACCCGGATCACGGGTTGACCCTCAAGGTAGGCACCGGCTTCGCCGTTCATGCGTTCGGCCCAGCGCTGCGCCTGCACGATGCGGGGGCCGGATTGAATCGTCAAGGCCGAGGTCATCACGAGATAGACCAACACCGGACCGAAGAGGACTAACGCCACGCGCCAGTCGACGGTAAACAAGTAGACCAGCACCGCAACCGGGGCGACGACCGCGTTGACCGCGTCGGGGATCGCGTGGGTGACCAGATAGTGCAACGAGAGGGTGTCATCGGTCAGCAGCTGCTTGATCGAGCCCGATCCGCGGGCAGTGAACCACCCCAGAGGCAGGCGAGACATCTTGCTCAGCAGCCGCGAACGCAGATCACGCGCGAAGCGTGCGTCGGTGACGTGCAGCCACAGCGTCAGGGCGGCGCCGAGCACCGTGCCCACCCCCAGCAGCGAGACCGCGGCGATACCGACCTGCCATAGCCGGGCCGCGTCGGCACCGGACACCAGCAACCGGGCCAATTCCACCAACAGCACGAACGGCGCCAGCTGCACCAGCGTGATCACGGCCTGCAGCACACCGGAAACGATCAGCGCCGACCGCAGCGGCGCGAGCAGCCGGCCGGCGGCCCGAGCGCTCCAGCTACCGCGGTTAGCGGACACTTCGGCAGCCCCTGCAGGTGCCGTGACGAGCACATCGGGCTGGGCCGCAATGGTTTCCGCGGTTTCCGCGACGACCAACGCGGCCGGCACCTGCGCCTCGGTGGGATCCGCATCACCGCCGCGGGTGGTGCCCATCTCGCGGCCGGCGCTCCAATACGCTTGTGCGTGGACCTCGGACTTGGGGAACCCGAACGCATCGCGCAAGCGCTTGCGGACGTTCTTCAGGGTGGACGCCTCGGGGGTCGCCCAGGCATACCAGTCCGACCAGTCCCGCGCCTCGATCGCCTCGGCCAGGGACTTGTCGTCGCGGCGGCGGACCCAGTGCACGCGCAGCCGGCGATGCTGAGCGATCGGGATCGACGTGTCGTTGTCGTCGTGCTGTTCGAGGTACATCTCGATCGGGACGTCGTCGGGAACCGTGCCGATGATTCCGTTCATCCCCGGTATCGAGGCCGAGTCGCCGATCAGCAGGTAGCCGGCCGGTTGCTCGTCGGGCCGATCGAATCGCGAGGCGCCCATCAGCGACATCACCGCGATCGTGGCGCCGGGTTCGACGGTGCGTGCCCAGCTCGACGCCGGACCGGCGGGTTCATGCAGCACGACGTCGATCGCGAAACGGCCGGTGGGCACATCGGCCTCGGAGATCGTGTAGGCCCGCTGGAACTCAGTGTCCGACCCCCGCGGATCGGGAAACCAGAACCGCAGCCAGGCGGCGGGCTCGGCCTCGGCATCTTCGAACAGCGTCGCCGATGTCATCCGGATCCGCACGAAATGCGGCGCGATCCGCTCGGTTTCGAGCACCGTTGCGACGTGGTCGCGCGCCCCGAACCCGCGCAATATCGCGCCCTGGAACCCGCGTGGCATCAGCGGTCCTCTCCCGCGGCGGGGAGCTCCCGCCACGACCTCGACCCGAACTAAGGGTTGCCTTACCATAGCTGACTGGCAACACCGGTCGAAGTCGCGGGTGCGCAACCGCGCGGTGTGGATTCGTCAGGCCGCGCGGCGACCCGCGTGCAATTCGCGTAACGCGGTCCGTAGGCCCCGTCGTTTGCCGGTCACCGGATCGACGAGTCTGTCGCGCAGGCCTTCGCGCACCCGGAACTTCAGCTCCGAACGCGTCTCCGGGGCATCGTCGGGTGTCGCGGTGAGTAGCTGATCCGGCAGGGCGAGTTTCAGGATCGTCCAAAACGACTGGAAATATTGGCGACCGAGAGAGCCCGTCGTGTAGGGCAGGTCATACTTTTCGCACAGCGCGCGTACCCGCACGGCAATCTCGGCGTAACGATTGCTGGGCAGGTCGGGAAAAAGATGGTGTTCGATCTGATAGCACAGGTTGCCGCTAATGAAGGCCATCACCGGCCCGGCGTTGAAATTGGCCGATCCGAGCATCTGGCGTAGGTACCACTCCCCCGGCGTTTCGTTCTCGAATTCCTCGACGGTGAACTTTTCGGCGCCGTCCGGGAAATGACCACAGAAGATCACCATGTACGCCCAGTAATTGCGGATCAGATTGGCCGTCAGGTTGGCCTTCAACGTGTGCTTCCAGTTACGGCCCGTCAACGCGGGAAACACCAGGTAATCCTTGCCGGCCTGCTTGGCGACCTTGGTGCCGATGACGCGCAGATCTTTGCGCGCTTCGGCCCAGGTCTTCTCTTTCTTCCGAAGCTTTTTCGATTCGATGTGGTGCAGCGCAACGCCCCACTCGAACAGCGTGCCGAGCAACAAGTTGTAGATGGGGTTGCCCAAATAGTATGGCTCCCAGGGCTCGTCACGAGTGACACGCATGATTCCATACCCGACGTCGGCGTCGAGGTTGACCACGTTGGTGTACTTGTGGTGCACAAAGTTGTGGGAATGCTTCCACTGAGCGGTCGGGCAGGTGGTGTCCCATTCCCACTCGGTGGAGTGGATCTCCGGATCGTTCATCCAGTCCCATTGACCGTGCGTGATGTTGTGCCCCAGCTCCATGTTCTCGATGATCTTGGCCATCGCGAGCATCGAAGTTCCGGCGATCCACGCCAGCCGATTTCGGCTGCCAAACAGGGCAATTCGACCGCCGGCGGCCAGCGCCCGCTGCAACGTGATGGCGCGGCGGATATACCGGGCGTCACGCTCTCCGCGCGATTCCTCGATGTCGGCTCGGATCGCGTCGAGTTCGTGGGCGAGCTGCTCGATGTCTTCGGTGCTCAGATGGGCGTATGCCTTGATGTCGGTGATGGCCACCGGTTCCCCCTCAGATCTTGATGGTGCAGTCTCCAGCTGCCGTGGAGATGCAGGTTTGAATACGGTCGCCCTCGCGATGTTCGGTCCCGGAACGAAAATCGCGGACGTACCCAGACTCCAACGGCAGTACGCAGGTCTGGCAGATGCCCATGCGGCATCCGAACGGCATCTGGATGCCGACCTTCTCCCCG
The DNA here is from genome assembly GCF_010727605.1 of Mycobacterium simiae. NCBI lineage: Bacteria > Bacillati > Actinomycetota > Actinomycetes > Mycobacteriales > Mycobacteriaceae > Mycobacterium > Mycobacterium simiae. The sequence goes on along the minus strand of NZ_AP022568.1, from coordinate 4,247,454 downwards.
GCCTCCAAAAGGGATGTGGCACCGTCGATCTCGATGGTCTTATCCGATATCGCGAAGCGAACAGTGCCGCCCTCGCCGCCCTTGTCCGTCGCCGCGATGGTGAAACGTTCCATGTGCAGCTGGTGAGCGCGACCCGCGTCCTTCCACACCCGCTCGACGGCGTCGAGCAGGGCGGGAGGTCCGCATGCCCAGGTGGGGCGGTCCTGCCAGTCGACGACGATGTCGGCGAGGCCGTCGAAATCGAGGTGGCCCGCGGTTTCGGTGAGGTGCAGATGAAGGCGATAGCCGGGCTGACTTGTTTCCAGCTCGCGCAGCTCATCATGGAAAATCACGTCGTCGGTAGTGGGCGCGGAGTGAATGTGCACGACGTCGGCAGCGTGTCCCCGGGAATTCAGGGTGCGCAGCATGGCCATCACCGGTGTGATTCCGCTGCCTGCGGTGAGGAACAGGATCTTCGCCGGCGGCGGGTCGGGCAGCGCGAATTCGCCCTTTGGCGTGGCCAATCGGACGATCGTGCCCGGCTGCACCCCGTTGACGAGGTGGGTGGACAGAAAGCCCTCCGGGGTGGCCTTGACGGTAATCGTGATGTTTTTGTTGTCACGCCGCGGAACGGAGGTCAGCGAGTAAGACCTCCAGTGCCAGCGGCCGTCGATCCGCAGTCCAATGCCGACGTATTGGCCCGCCCGGTACTGCCGGGAGAAACCCCAACCGGGTTTGATCGTCACGGTCGCCGAATCAGCGGTCTCGGGGCGCACGTCGACGATCAGACCGCGCAGCTCCCGGGCCGACCACAACGGATTGAGCATCTTGAGGTAGTCGTCGGGCAACAGTGGAGTCGTCGCCCGCGCAGCCAGCCCACGGGGCACGTTGACCCAGGATTTGGCGGCGGTGACACCTTTGGTCGGCGCCTTCGTCCATCGGGTCAAGGTGTGTAGCGCAGAACTCATCGTTCGTCCCAGCAATCTGGTCGGAGTTGCCACGGCCGGCCGACGCGCGGCTCCTCGTCGGCTACCCCGGCGCTACCGTTCGCTAAACACTCGTTCGCTGAGCGGGCCCGTAGCCCGCTGCTGAGTGCGCAAGGGGGGACTCGAACCCCCACGTCCGAAGACACTGGAACCTAAATCCAGCGCGTCTACCAATTCCGCCACTCGCGCCTGGGCCCTGCGATCTTAACGCCACGGCGGCTGGACCGGCTCTCGGCGCGGGAGAGCTCCGATGACCGGGTAAGGTCAGCAAACGATGAACGGAGCAGCGAGCAGTCGCGCCGACGGCACATCGACTCACGTCCTGAAGCGCGAACGAAACGATCTACCCGACAATATTCGCCTCGTCGGCCGCCTTCCGGTCCCCGTGCTGGACCCGCCCTACGCCATGCGAGCGGCGGTGAGCGACGACGCAGAAATGGTGTCGGAGTGGATGAATCGCCCCCACCTGGCCGAGGCGTGGGAGTACGCCTGGCCCGTCGCACGCTGGCGTCAACACATCGATGCGCAGCTCGAAGGGACCTATTCGTTGCCGTTGATCGCCACCGTGCGCGGCACGCAGTGCGCCTACCTAGAGATCTACTGGGCAGCAAAGGACATGATCTCGCGGCACTATCATGCCGAACCGTACGACATTGGGCTGCACGCGGCGATAGCGGACCTGACGCTGGTCAACCGCGGGCTGGGCCCGCGGCTCTTGCCGCTGATCGTGGCGAGCGTGTTCGCCCAGGAGCCGCGCTGCAGGCGGATCATGTTCGACCCTGATCACCGCAACACCACTGTCCGCCGGTTATGCGACTACGTCGGGTGCCGCTGCCTGGGTGAGCACGAGGCGCCGAACCGCCGCATGGTGCTCTACGCGTTGGAGCGCGCCACCCAGTCCTCGTAGCCGGCGTGGTCGGCCTTCATCCCGGCCGCCACCAACTCCCACAGCACCTCGTCAGTGCCGCCGCCCACCCGGGCCAGCTTCATGTCCCGCCACACGCTACCGAGCGGTGTCTCGTCCACGAGATAGCCCGAGCCGCCGAAGATATGCATGCACTCGCCGACCACTTCTTCGCCCAGCCGAGCCGCCGAGACCTTGATCCCCGCGGCCGCACGCAGATCCAATCGGCCTTGGGCGGCGATGCCGTGCAGGGCATAGCGCAACTGGTCGACGCGGGCTTGCAGGTCGGCCATCCGCAGTCGTAACGCCTGGTGCTCAAACAGCGTCTGACCGAATTGACGCCGAATCATCATGCGGGCCAGGGTGATACCGATCACCCGCTGACACGACGACGCCACCTGGCCGGCGATGGACATCCGCTCGTGGGCCAGTCCCCAACTGATGGCGGCCAAGCCGGTACCCGCCCGCGCGACCAACGCACCGGCCGGCACCCAGGAGTCGATATGGACCGCGGCGGTGTCCAGCGGTCCCGCACCCACCTTGTTGTAGGGCTGCTGCACGTCGACATCAGTGGTGGGGACCGCCACCACCACGACGTTGCCGTGCCGGCTGGAGGCGTCATGATCGACGCTGCGGGCCACCACCAGGATGTGATCGGCGATAGGTGAAAGCGATACGAACTTCTTGATACCGCGGACGTGGTAACCGTCGCCACGCGAGCGGACCTCGGTTTCGACGATTTGTAAGTCCGAGCCGCCGGATTCTTCAGAGGCGCCGACGCACAGCACCGCCTCACCGCGAATCGCTTCCTCGCAAAGGTCCTTCAGGTAATCCGACTTGCCGAATCGGCGCAGCACGGCGATGGCCGAATCGTGCAGGCTTACCCCGACTCCGATCCCGGCGGACGCCAGGTGACCCAACGCGAGCGCGAGCTCGACGAGCTTGCCAACGTCGGGCTCGGTCTGGTTCGCCCACTTGGCCGCGAAGACACCGCCGGCGCCTAGGTACTCGATCAGTTTTCGCGGGAACCGTTGCTGCGCTTCGGCTTCCGCGGTCCATTTGGTGACGCGCTCGTCGAAGACCTCGGTGAGCAGAGCGCGGTAATCCGCGTCGAAGATGGGTTGGCCCGTCGTGGTCACGTCAGTCCACCAGCTCGAGTGAACGCCGAACCTCCAGACGCCGCAGTTTGCCCGAGGAGGTGCGCGGCAGCGATCCCGGGGACATGAAGACCACGTCGGCCGGCACGATCCCGCACACCGACGCGATGCGCTGAATCATCTCGGTGCGGGCCTCGGTCTCGTTGTCGCCGCGGAACTCCGCCGCGACGACCAGGCCCGGGCGGGCGGAGCGGGCACCGGTGCCCAGGGCCACCACCCCGCCTTGCCGGACACCATCGACCTGGGCCGCGACCAATTCGATCTCAGTAGGAAAAATGTTGCGTCCGGCAATCGAGATGATCTCCTTGGCCCGGCCGCACACCACCAGGCCGCCGCCGTCAAAGAACCCCAAATCCCCAGTGGGAAACCAGTTCTCACGATCGATCGGTGCGTGCCCGAGGTAGCCGTCCATCATCGACGTGCCGTGGATCTCGATCTCGCCAATCTCGCGATCGGTCTTGGCGTAGCGATCATCGGCCACCACCCGGATCGCCATGCCGGGGATCGCGTCGCCGAGTACCGCGTATTCGTGCGGACCGCTGCCGTCCACGACGGTGGCAAACCGCAGTCCCGCGCCGGGGGCGGGCAACGCTACCGCGCAGGTGGATTCGGCGAGACCGTAACACGGTGCCAACGCGCCTGCGGCAAGCCCGAACGGTGCCATCGCTTCGGCGAATCGTCCAAATCCCTTGCAATCGACCGGTTCTCCACCGTTGATCGCCACCCGCAGGGCACCAAGGTCGACGTCGGACACCAGCGACGCATACTTGCCGAGGATGTTGTAGGCGAGGTTGGGTGCGGCGGTTACCGTCGCGCGGCTGGCCGAGAGCCACTTCAGCCAATTGAACGGCGACGCGGAGAAGGCCGCCGGTGACGACAGCCACAGCGGCATGCCCAGCAACGCTGGCGCCAGCACACACGTCAGTCCCATGTCGTGAAACAGCGGCAGCCAGGAGCAGAGGACATCGCCGGACGCGTCGAACCCGAACCGTTGCGAAAGGCCGCGCATGTTGCTGAGCACGGCGCCCGCCGACAGCATCGCGGTCTTCGGTGATCCCGTCGATCCCGCCGTGCCCTGCAGAATGGCGTGGTTGGCGGTTTCGGCTTGAGGCAGACCCGATGCCGATCGGGTGGTGGCGGCGGCAGCTCCCAGGTCTTCGACCGTAATACCAAGGGGTGCGACTGATTTAAGGCTTTCCAGGTGCGATCCGTGGCTCAGCACGGCGGTAACGCCGAGTCCGCCGAACCGGGCGAGCGTCGAGCTGGCCCACTGGCGTAGGTCGGCGCCGCGGACCGGTCCGGGCAGGATCGAAATTCCCGCGCCGGTGAGCCACGTGCCCTGGATCGCGGCGATGAACTCGATGGTGGGCTCACCCACCAGACCGACGGCGGTGGGCCGATCGTGGTCGAGCAGCCACGCCGCGATTCCTTCGGCAAGCCCGTGTACCTCCGGCCACGGGCGTCGTTGCCAGTCGGCGGTCTGACGGTCGAAGACGGCCAAGTCGGCGGTGGCGGTCAGCATCGACCGCGTCATTGCCGCGGCGAGTTCACTCATTGCGGGATTTCGCCGCGATGGCAGCATCCAGATCGCCGACGGTGTCGCAGGCTAGTAGCTCTTCTTCAGACAGCACCACGCCGAGGCGTTCTTCGATCGCGACCATCCCGACAGCAAATGCCACCGAGTCGAGTCCGACATCATCGATCAGCCGCGCCTGGGGGCTCACCCGGCTCATATCGACGTTGAGGTCGTCACGCAAAATATTCTGCAGCGCAGCGGTCACCGCGGTAGAGGATGCCATGGCGATCGACCATACACGTTGTCAGTAAGGCTAGGCTAGCCTACCTCCATTCGCCTCCAGAGAATTGGGCGTGGACGCACCCGGCGCCGGTGTCAGCGGTCGAGTCCTCGCGGTACCGTCGAGGGGTGTCCAACCAGCAGCACGATCGGCGCCATCACCGGCCCGCGCTGATCGTGTTGGCGGTCGTCGCGGCCTGCGGTTGTCTGGCCCTCGGCTGGTGGCAATGGACCCGATTTCAGTCGCCATCCGGCACCTTCCAGAACCTCGGCTATGCCTTGCAGTGGCCCCTGTTCGCGTGGTTTTGCCTCTACGCCTACCGCAACTTCGTCCGCTACGAACACGCGCCGCCGCCGCCGCGTCACGCCGGCGCGGCCACCGAAATTCCGGCCGGCCTACTTCCCGAACGACCCAAACCCGCGCCGCAATCGTCCGATGACCCCGCACTGCGGGAGTACAACGCCTACCTGGCCCAGCTGGCCGCCGCAGATTCCGAAAAACAGAACAGGACCACCGCATGACCACACCCGAGCCCCCCGGCGCGGTATCGGCCGACCGGATCCGCCCCGCCCTTCTCGGCTACCGGATCATGGCGTGGACGACGGGTCTGTGGCTGATCGCCCTGTGCTACGAGATCGTTGTGCACCTGGTGTTCCATCACGAGATCCGGTGGATCGAGGTGGTGCACGGCTGGGTGTATTTCGTCTATGTCCTCACGGCCTTCAATGTGGCGATCAAGGTGCGCTGGCCGATCGGCAAGACGATCGGTGTATTGCTGGCCGGCACCATCCCGTTGGCGGGCATCATCGTTGAGCACTTCCAGAGCAAGGACATCAAGGCCCGGTTCGGGCTTTAGGTGCAGGCCAGCTCGCGCAGTGCGGGCAACAGCAGAGCCAGCGCGCGGCCGCGGTGTGAGGCCGCGTCCTTCTCCTGCGGACTCAGTTCCGCCGCGGTGCGGGCCCTGAATTCCGGGCCGTCGGGAAGGAAAACGGGGTCGTAGCCGAACCCGCCGTCACCGCGCGGCTGCCGGGTGATCGCGCCCGGCCACTGGCCGCGCACGACCGTCTCCCCGTTCGCCGACACCAGCGCGCAAGCCGACACGAACGCCGCGGCGCGTCGCTCATCGGGCACATCCCGCAATTGAGCCAGCAGCAGTGCGATGTTGGCGGCATCGTCGCCGTGGACACCCGCCCAGCGCGCCGACAGCACGCCCGGCATGCCGTTGAGCGCGGCCACTTCCAAACCCGAGTCGTCGGCCAGCGTGGCCAAGCCGGTCGCGGCGAACGCATCTCGCGCTTTGGCCAACGCGTTGTCCTCGAACGTCGCTCCGGTTTCGGGCGCCTCGTCGAAGGGCGCCACGTCGTTGAGCGACACCAGCGTTAGTGCCGACAAGCCGGCGCCGTCCAGCACCCGGCGCAGTTCGGCAAGCTTCTTGGGATTGCGGCTGGCGACCAGTAGCCGGGTCACCGATTGGTCCAACGACTCATACGTCCCCGTTCATTCGATACCTGGCCCCGCTCCGCGCGGCGTCGGGAATGCCACCGAATGCCGAGATGTTCTGGCGCTCATGACGCAAACAGCATTCAGCACCACCGATTGGGTGCGCGAACACACCGAACGAATTCTGGCACAAGGCACCACGGAAGGGATCGGTGAAGGCGACGAGAGAACCAAGAACCGGCCGATCGTCCTGTTCACCGTGACCGGAGCAAAGACGGGCCTGAAGCGGTATGTCCCGCTGATGCGAGTCGAGCACAACGGGCATTACGCGATGATCGGCTCTACCGGCGGAGCGCCCAAGGACCCGGCCTGGGTCGCCAACCTACGAGCCAACCCCGAGGTCTCGGTGCAGGACGGCGATCGGGTCTTCGAAGGCAGGGCCCGTGAGGTCGTCGGGGCCGAGCGAGAAACGTGGTGGCGCCGGGGAGTTGCGGCCTACCCGCACTACACGACGCTGCAGTCGCTCACCGAGCGGGAGATTCCGGTCTTCGTCGTCGAGTGACCGTGGAGTGACCGTGGAGTGACCGTGGATTGACTGTAGCCGTAACATGTTGCTGCCCAGGGGTCTTCGCGATCCCTGGGTGCATCAGCTACCGAAGGCCTTCGAGGCAGGCGGTCCATCGGGAAGCACACCCGGGTACGGCAGCTCCAGCGCCGCGCGCTGCGCGGCGAACAGGGTGTCGCACGCACCGAGCGCCATGTCGAGCAGCTTGTCCAGCGTCGAGCGCGGGAACGTCGCACCCTCGCCGGTGCCCTGGACCTCAACCAGCGTTCCAGTGTCGGTGGCGACGACGTTCATGTCGACCTCGGCGCGCGAGTCCTCCTCGTAGGGCAGATCCACCCGGATCCTGCCGTCGACGACGCCCACGCTGACCGCCGCGATGGCGCACGACAACGGTCTCGGGTCCGACAACTTACCCGCCGCCGACAGGTAAGTCACCGCGTCGGCCAGTGCCACGTAGGCACCGGTGATCGCCGCGGTGCGGGTGCCGCCGTCGGCCTGCAATACATCACAGTCGACAGCAATTGTGTTCTCTCCCAACGCCGCAAGGTCGATGCACGCGCGCAGCGACCGGCCGACCAGCCGGCTGATCTCTTGGGTGCGGCCCGACAACCGACCCTTCACCGACTCCCGGTCGGACCGGGTGTGGGTGGCCGACGGCAGCATCGCGTATTCCGCGGTCAGCCAGCCCAGTCCCGATCCCTTGCGCCAGCGCGGCACGCCTTCAGTGACGCTCGCGGTGCACAGGACCTTGGTTTGGCCGAATGCGATCAGCACCGAGCCGGCGGGGTTTTCGGTGAAGCCGCGGGTAATGACTACCGGACGAAGCTCGTCGTCGTTGCGACCGTCTTCTCGTTTTGACACCCAATCACCCTAGCCACCCCAGCCCGACGGGTTTCAGAGCAGCGGGCCAGTCGAATCAGACTCGTTCGGAATGCCGCACATCGAACGTCTCGCCGCACACCACCGCGTGCACCGGGCCGTCGAACTCGGCCTTGGCCTCGCTGATCACATCCTCGCGCGAGGTCCACGGCGGGATATGGGTGAGCAACAGCTCCCGAACGCCCGCCGCCGCCGCGGTCTGGCCGGCTTCGGTGCCCGACAAGTGCAGTGCGGGTGGGCGGTCCGGGGCGTGCGTCCAGGACGCCTCGCACAAAAACACGTCGGCGTCGCGCGCCAAGTCGACGAGCTGATCACAGACTCCGGTGTCGCCGCTGTAGACGAAGGAGGCCCCGCTGGAATCGGTGATGCGCAAGCCGTAGGACTCGGTGGGGTGTGCCACCACCCGCGGCGTCACGGTCAGCGAGCCAATGGTGACCGGCTCGCCGTCAACCCAGTGGCGGACATCGAAGATGTCCGAGCAATCGTCGATTTCGCCGCCGTAGGGCGACGACGCGGCGCCCAGCCGAGACCAGGTGTCGCTCGGGCCGTACAGCATTGCCTTGCCGAGCGGACGGGCCGACGGATGGTAGCGCCGCCAAACAAACAGCCCCGGCATATCCAGGCAGTGATCGGCGTGCAAATGAGACAGCAGCACATGCACCGAAGCCGGGTCGGCGTAGCGCTGTAAAGCCCCTAGCACACCCCCGCCGAAGTCGAGAACCAGAGGCGGAGTGTCCGCGGCGCGAAGCAAATATCCCGACGCAGGCGAATCCGGACCCACCACGCTGCCCGAGCAGCCGAGCACGGTTATTCGCACGGACACTACTGTGCCATGCCCGGAACCCCCATGAGAAAAACATTGACGCATTGATGTGATGAGAATCTCCCCACCGACTAGCCGATGGGTGAGTGATGCACCGGCCGAACGCCGCTAACGGCAGGCCCCAGGAACCGCGCCGCCAACTTCGTGAAGCCCTCGGGGTCCCCAGTAGCTTCGAAGACGCGCGTCGCGGGCGCGGCGTCGTGGGGCCGCAGCAAATCCCGCTCGGTCAGCACTCGGAGCACTTCCTTCGCCGTTTCCTCGGCACTCGAGACCAGCGTCACATTGTCGCCCATCGCCAGCTGAATCAACCCGGAGAGCAGCGGATAGTGCGTGCATCCGAGCACCAGCGTGTCGACCTGAGCCCGCTGCAGCGGCTCGAGGTACCCCTCGGCCAGCCCCAGCACTTGGCGTCCGCTGGTGACGCCCCGCTCCACGAAGTCGACAAAGCGCGGACAGGCCACGGCCGTGATCTCGGTGTCCCGGGCGGCGGCGAACGCGTCCTGGTAGGCGTGCGAGGCGATGGTCGCCTGGGTGCCAATGACGCCGATGCGGCCGCTGCGGGTGGTGGCCACCGCGCGACGCACGGCGGGCAGGATCACCTCGACGACGGGCACGTCATAACGTTCGCGTGCATCGCGCAGGCACGCCGCCGAGGCCGTGTTGCAGGCGATCACCAGCGCCTTGACACCCCGTCCGACCAGGTCGTCGCCGATGGCCAGGGCATGCGCGCGGACCTCGGGGATACTGAGCGGGCCGTAGGGGCCGTTTCCGGTGTCGCCGACGTAGACGATGTCCTCGTCGGGGAGTTGATCGATGATCGCGCGGGCCACCGTCAGCCCGCCGACGCCGGAGTCGAAAACCCCGACGGGCGACAATGGTGAGCTCATGTTTTCGGGTGCGACGAACGGACCGTCGTCTTGCGTTCGCGAGCCTTGCGCTCCGGGCCGGACAACACGTACGCCGCGACCACACCGGCGATTGCGCCGCACAGGTGCCCCTGCCAGGACACCCCGGGGGTACCGGGCAGCATGCCGAGCAGGACACCGCCATAGATGAACAACACGATGATGCCGACGAGAATCTCCCACAGCTTGCGAGTGAAGAATCCGAACACGATCAGGAACGCCAGCCAGCCGAAGATGAGCCCCGAGGCCCCGATGTGGTTGGTCTCGCAATGCGCGCCGACGTACGGGCAATGCGCGCCGACATTGCCGATCAGCCAGGTACCAAAGCCGCCGAGGATCCAGACGATGGCCGAGGCGAAGATGAACCGGGACAAGCCGGCGAGGGTCATCAGAAATCCGAGAATCAGGGCCGGAACGGTATTGGCGATCAAGTGATCCCAGTTCGCGTGGAGCAGCGGCGCCACCAGGATGCCCCACAGGCCATCGGTCTCCAGGGGTCGGATGCCGTTGGAGTCGAGGCGATGATTGGTCAGGCTGTCCCACAGCTCGATGACCCACAGCAGCACGACGAAGCTGACCACCGTGAGCCCGCCGACCATCCAGCCGGGCCGCTTCTTCGGCGCCGGCACGGCGGGGTATCCGCTCGCCCTGCTCATGCCCACAATCGTCTTTCTAATGTCCTTCTAATGTCCTTTAATGTCCTTCTACTGCCCTTCTCACGCGTTCTCTCAGCATCGTCCAGGCTACCGGCATATGTGCCGGTAGACGGGTATTCCAGCCGGCGTCGGCAACCACGGAGACGGTGCCGGTCGCCAGTGCGTTCCGCGGCGAGCTCAATACTGCTCGACGATGGCGATGGGCTCTTCGACGACCTCACCGTCGACGATGCGGTAGCTACGCACTTCGTCGCGCTCCGGATCACGAGTGGACAGCAACACGTAGTGTGCGGCCGGTTCGCCGGCCAACTGCACGTCGGTGCGGCTCGGGTAGGCCTCGGTCGCAGTGTGGGAGTGGTAGATGACGACCGGCACCTCGGCGGCGTCGTCGAGGGTGCGCCACACGCGAAGCTGTTCCTGGGCGTCGAAGCGGAAAAACGTCGGTGAGCATTCCGCGTTGGTCATCGGAATGTGTCGTTCGGGACGATCGGAGCCCTCGGCGCCGGCCAGAATGCCGCACGCCTCCTCCGGATGGTCGCGACGCGCGTGCGCCACCATGGCGTCGACCAGATCGGCTCGGATCACCAGCACGTCAGCCGCTTCCCCGCCCGAACGCGCCGGGCACCGCGCCCCGGTAGGTCGGTATGCCGGCGATCGACTCGGCCGCCAGCACGCCGGCCAGTGTGGCTCGTGCCAGACAGTCGGCGGCGGCGGCGCCCACGTCAGCGACCAGTCGGGTCTCCGGGGACATCCCGGCAGGGAGGTCCGCCGGCGGTGGTACCTCGACGGCGCCGGTGGACAGCGCGAAGATCGTGTCGCCGTCCAGCGGAGTGTGCGCGGGCCGGATGGCACGCGCCAGCCCGTCGTGCCCGGCGATCGCCACCCGCCGGCACGCCGGGGCGCTCAGCGCCGCATCGGTGGCCACCACCGCGATGGTGGTGTTGAGGGGTTGCGGGTCTCGCCGCAGCTGCCCGAGGGCGTCGATCTGATCGCGCGGCGGCGGCGTCAATCCGAACTCCCCCACCAAGTCCGTCATCCACGGCAGACCGGTGGTCGAGTCGACGACGTCGCCGACGCAGTTCACCGCGACGACGGCGCCGACGGTGACACCCGTGGGCAGGGTGGTCGACGACGTCCCGACGCCGCCCTTGAGCACGCCGGCGCGCGCTCCCACCCCCACGCCGACCGTGCCGACTGCCACCTCAGTGCCAGCGGTCTCACAGGCCGCGTAACCGAACTCCGCGGTCGGTCGGCAATCCCAGCCGCCCACCGGCAGGTCGAAAATCACCGCGGCCGGCACGATGGGCACCACGCCCCCGTTCATCGCCAGGCCGTGCTCGTGCTCCTCCAGCCAGCGCATAACGCCGTCGGCGGCCGCCAGCCCGTAGGCGCTGCCGCCGGCGAGCACCACCGCGTCGATGTACCGCACCGTATTGGCGGGGTCGAGCACATCGGTCTCGCGGGTGCCGGGCGCGCCGCCGCGGCAATCCACCGCGCCGACGGTGCCCGGCGGTGCCAGCACGACGGTGACCCCGGTCGCCCATCCGGCGCCCAGCGCCGCCTCGGGATCCAGCCGCTGGTAGTGGCCGACCCGGATGCCGCCGACGTCGGTGAGCGCGGTCATCCGACGGGCTTATTCATCAACGCCAAGACCAGATACTCCTGCAGCACGGTCAGCCACTGGTATACGTCGAAGTGGGTGGCCATCGGATGATCGTCGGGCAGTCGTTCCGGTCCGTCCGGACCGATGTCCAGCATGACGCCTAGTGCCAGCCGAATGTCGTTGACCGACGACACCCAGGCGTTCGCCTGGTCTTCGGTCAGCTCGAATCGGCCGCCGCTTCCTGGCACGGTGTCCAATAGTTCTTGTGCCGCATTGCGTTTGGCGTCGATGATCTTCGGTTCGTGCAGGTTGCGCAGTGCGGCGTTGAGACCTTCGGGCAGTTCGGTCCCCGAGCCGGCGACATCCTCGGGTCGAGAGAAATCGGGCAGCAGCCGACGCAGTGTCGGGTCGGTTGGCGGCTCGGAGTTTCCGGTCTTCATTCCGGTGATCTCTTCGAGTTCATCTGTCGGCGAAGAGGATTCGCGCTCGTCGAGCAAACCGATCATCGCGGTGACGAGATTGTTCAGCAGGTCTGCCTCATGCGGGGCCAACGCAGAACGGAAACGCGGGCCGTCGGCCGTGTCGACCCGTTTCCATTTGCGCACAAGACTTCCCGGTGTCCTCAAACCTCATCGGTCTTGCTGCAAGGTCGCCCAGAGACCGGCGGCATGCAGCTTGGATACGTCGGCCTCCATCGATTCCCGGCTTCCGGCCGACACCACCGCCTTGCCTTCGTTGTGCACCTGCAGCATCAATTTGGTGGCGTGCGGCTCGCTGTAGCCGAACAGCTTCTGGAAGACATATGTCACATAGGTCATCAAATTGACCGGGTCGTCCCAGACGACGGTGACCCACGGACTGGCCGTGACCTCTACCGGAGAGGACTCACGTTGCCCGGTCGTCCCGGGTTTGGTGGGTGCTGACGCAACAGCCATGAACTCCAGGATAGCGAGAGATCGGTGGTGCACCCCCAGACGTTACCGTTGCGGAATGGACGAGCCGGCGTTCGTGGGGCTGTTGACCGACAAGTACGAGTTGACGATGCTGGCCGCGGCGCTGCGCGACGGCACCGCCGAACGCCGGACCACGTTCGAACTCTTCGCGCGACGGCTTCCCGAAGGCCGGCGCTATGGCGTGGTGGCGGGAACCGGACGTTTGCTGGAAGCGTTGCCGCAGTTCAGGTTCGACGACGCGGCCGGCCAGTTGCTGGCCCGTTTTCTGGATCCCGACACGGTTCGTTTTCTGCGCGACTTTCGGTTCCGCGGCGATATCGACGGCTACGCCGAGGGCGAGCTGTATTTCCCGGGTTCTCCGGTGCTGACGGTGCGTGGCAGCTTTGCCGAATGTGTGGTGCTCGAAACGCTGGCGTTGTCGATCTTCAATCACGACTCGGCCATCGCGTCGGCTGCGGCACGCATGGTCAGTGCGGCCGACGGACGACCGCTGATCGAGATGGGCTCGCGGCGGACCCACGAACGCGCCGCCGTCGCCGCGGCCCGCGCGGCCTATATCGCCGGCTTCGCCGCGTCATCCAACCTCGAGGCACAGCGACGCTATCGAGTGCCGGCCGAAGGCACCGCCGCACACGCCTTCACCATGCTGCACACCGGTGACGATGGACCCGACGAACTGGCCGCGTTTCGGGCGCAGGTCGACGCGTTCGGTGTGGGGACCACGCTGCTGGTGGACACCTACGACGTGACGATCGGTGTGTCCAACGCGGTGGCGGCCGCAGGGGTGACGCTGGGAGCGGTGCGGCTGGATTCCGGCGAGCTCGGCGTGCTGGCCCGTCAAGTGCGTGAACAACTCGACCGGCTGGGCGCCACCGGCACCCGCATCGTGGTCTCCGGCGACCTCGACGAATTTTCCATCGCCGCGCTGCGCGCCGAGCCGGTGGACAGTTACGGCGCCGGCACCGCCGTGGTGACCGGGTCGGGCGCCCCGACCGCGGGCATGGTGTACAAGCTGGTGGAAGTCGACGGCATCCCGGTGCAGAAGCGCAGCAGCCACAAGGAGTCTCAGGGCGGTCACAAAGAGGCGCTGCGGCTGTCCCGACCCACCGGCACGATCACCGAGGAGGTGGTGCACCCGGCCGGCCGGCCGCCGCCGACCAGCGAACCGTCGCGGGTGCTCACCACACCGCTGGTCCGCGACGGCGAAGTCGTGACCGAGACGGGCCACGCGGCGCTGACCGCCGCGCGGGAGCTGGTGGCCGCCGGGCTGCACGCCCTTCCGTGGGAGGGGCTGAAACTGGCGCACGGCGAGCCCGCGATTCCGACCGTCCATATCCCGGTCTGATGCCTCGATTCGACTAACTTGGAACCACCCGACATCCAGCCGAATCCAGGCCGAATCAAGGAGTCATCACGCCGGACGCGACCGACGCGGATCTCAAGCCCGTGCCCGAGCTGCTGGCCATAGCGGTCGCGGCGCTCGGTGGCAGCGAACGCCGCGGCCAGCAGGAGATGGCCGCCGCGGTCGCGCGCGCGTTCGAAACCGGTGAGCACCTCGCCGTCCAGGCCGGCACCGGAACCGGCAAGTCGTTGGCGTACCTGATCCCCGCGATCGTGCACGCGATCACCGACGAGTCGCCGGTGGTGGTATCGACGGCAACGATCGCCTTGCAGCGCCAACTCGTCGACCGAGACCTGCCGCGGTTGGCCGATTCGCTTGCCGATGCGCTGCCGCGCCGGCCGCGCTTCGCGTTGCTCAAGGGACGACGAAACTATGTGTGCTTGAACAAGATCCACAACGGCGCCGGTGCCGACCCGGATATCGACGGCGATCGCCCACAGGAGGAGCTCTTCAATCCGATGGCCGCCAGCGCATTGGGCCGCGACGTGCAACGGCTCACGGCCTGGGCCTCGACCACCGACTCGGGCGACCGCGACGACCTCAAACCCGGTGTGCCAGAGCGGTCCTGGGCGCAGGTCAGCGTGTCCGCGCGGGAATGCCTGGGCGTCTCCCGCTGCCCGTTCGGCTCGGAGTGCTTCTCCGAGCGAGCCCGCAGCCGGGCCGGTGTCGCCGATATCGTCGTGACCAATCACGCCCTGCTGGCCATCGATGCCGTCGCCGAGTCGACGGTGCTGCCCGAACATTCGCTACTGGTTGTCGACGAGGCGCACGAGTTGGTCGACCGGGTGACCTCGGTGGCCACCGCGGAGTTGACGGCGGCGAGCTTGGGTGTCGCCACCCGGCGCATCACCCGGCTGGTGAATCCGGAGCTCGTCACGCGACTGGAAGCGACGACCGCCAACTTCGCCGCGGCCATCCACGACGCCGCACCCGGGCGCATCGATCGGCTCGACGACGAAATGGCGACCTACCTGACCGCGCTGCGCGACGTGGCCAGCGCGGCGCGCTCCGACGTCGACACCACCAGCGACGCCAAGGCGGCCGCTGCACGCGCGGAAGCCATTGCGGCCCTTACCGAAATCACCGACACGGCGTCGCGGATGCTGACGTCGTTCGGGCCCGCCATCCCCGATCGCACCGACGTGGTCTGGCTCGAGCATGAGGACAATCGAGGTTCGCCGCGGCCCGTGCTGCGGGTGGCGCCGCTGACCGTGGCCGGCCTGCTGCGCCACCACGTGTTCTCGCGGTCCACGACCGTGTTGACCTCGGCCACCCTGACGGTTGGTGGATCGTTCGACGCGATGGCCACGGCCTGGGGCCTGACCGGACCGGACGACACCATCGAGTACCCGTCCTGGCGCGGGCTCGACGTCGGTTCGCCCTTCCAGCACGCCAAGGCGGGAATCTTGTACGTGGCCGCGCATCTTCCCCCGCCGGGCCGCGACGGGACCGGGTCGGCCGAGCAGCTGACCGAGATCGCCGAATTGATCACCGCGGCCGGCGGCCGCACGCTGGGGCTGTTCTCGTCGATGCGCGCTGCGCGGGCCGCGGCCGAGGCCATGCGCGAGCGGCTGTCCACGCCGGTGCTGTGTCAGGGCGACGACAGCACCTCGGCGTTAGTGGAGCAGTTCAGCGACGACCCGGAGACCTCGCTGTTCGGCACACTGTCGCTGTGGCAGGGCGTCGACGTGCCCGGCCCGTCGCTGTCGCTGGTGCTGATCGACCGGATCCCCTTCCCGCGGCCCGACGACCCGCTGTTGGGTGCGCGGTCACGCGCGGTGGCGGCGCGCGGGGGCAACGGTTTCATGGCCGTCGCGGCCAGCCATGCGGCGCTGTTGCTGGCCCAAGGGTCGGGGAGGCTGCTGCGCCGGGTGACCGACCGCGGCGTGGTGGCGGTGCTGGACTCGCGGATGGTCACCGCCGGCTACGGCGGCTACCTGCGCGCGTCGCTGCCGCCGTTCTGGCAGACCACCGACGCCGCGCAGGTCCGGGGCGCGCTGCAGCGGCTGCGGACCGCACCCGACGAGGTGACGGCCTGACCTACCGGGCGAGGGTGACCAGCCCGAGTTCGTTGGGTGCGGCCAGCATCGGGTGATTCGGCAGTACCCGCACGGTGTATCCGACCGCGCCGGCGACCGGCAGGGAGGTCGTCGTCGAGAAGACCTGATTGCCGCCGTCGGCGGCGCCCGTGTACGACATTTCGACGGTGACCGGGTCGATCAGGGCGTCGCCGGCATCGACCTTGCCGACCACGGCCTCCACCGTGACCTCGTCGGGCGCCAATCCGTCCAGTTGCACAGTGGCCGTCAGGGTGAGCTTGGAGCCGAGCACCGGGGTATCGGGCAGCCCCGTGGAATCGACGTCGGTGATCTGCACGTTGGGCCATGCCCGTTCGGCGCGCCGCCGGTAGGCGGCGAGCTCGCGCGCCGCCGAGAACGGACCGTCGCCCGCGTCGGCAATGGTGGTACGCAGGGATTGGGCCGCCGGCGCGTAGTACTGCTCGACGTAGTCGCGCACCATCCGGGAGGCCAGCACCTTCGGCCCGAGCGTCTGCAGCGTGTGGCGCACCATTTCGATCCAGCGGGGTGGCACGCCCTGTTCGTTGCGCTCATAGAACTTCGGTGCGACCGCCTGCTCGAGCAGGCCGTACAGGGCGCTGGACTCCAGCTCGTCGCGCCGGGCCTCGTCGCTGACGCCGTCGGCCGACGGTATGGCCCAACCGTTTTCGCCGTCGTACCACTCGTCCCACCAGCCGTCGCGGATGGATAGGTTCAGCCCACCATTGAGTGCGCTCTTCATTCCCGACGTGCCACAGGCCTCCAGCGGCCGCAGCGGGTTGTTGAGCCAAACGTCGCAACCCCAATACAGCAGCCGGGCCATGGACATGTCGTAGTCGGGCAGGAACGCGATGCGGTGGCGGACCTCGGGCCGGTCCGCGAATCGCACCACCTGCTGGATCAAGGCTTTGCCGCCGTCGTCGGCGGGGTGTGACTTCCCGGCCACGATCAGCTGGATGGGCCGTTCCTCATCCAGGAGCAGTTGTTCCAGGCGGGCCGGGTCAGTGAGCATCAACGTCAATCGCTTGTACGTCGGCACCCGGCGCGCAAACCCGACGGTCAGCACGTTGGGGTCGAATGCCGTTGCAATCCAACCCAATTCAGCTTCCGATGCGCCACGTTCGAGCCATGAGCGGCGCAACCGGCGCCGAACGTCGTCGACCAGGAGCGAGCGCAGCTGTGATCGGATCGCCCACAGATGCCGGGCGTCGACCTCGCGCAGGCGCAGCCACACACCGGGATCGCTGAACGCCGCGTCGTCCGGTCCGACCAGCTCGCGACCCAGCTGCAACCACTGCGGCGCCGCCCAGGTTCGCGCGTGCACGCCGTTGGTGATCGAACCGATGGGCACCTCGGCGCGGTCGAATCCCGGCCACAGCTCGTTGAACATGGCTCGACTCACCCGGCCGTGCAGCAGCGAAACACCGTTCGCCCGTTGCGCCAGCCGCAGTCCCATGTGCGCCATGTTGAATTTGGTCGGATCATCCTCGGCGCCGAGCGCGAGCACCCGTTCGATCGGCAGGCCCGGCAGCAACGCCGGCATCCGCTCCGCGGGGTCCTCGCCCAGATGGTCGTCGAAGTAGAGCCGCACCATGTCGACCGGGAAACGGTCGATGCCGGCCGGCACCGGGGTGTGGGTGGTGAATACCGTGCTGGACCGCACCACGGTCAGGGCGGTCTCGAAATCCAGGTCCGTGTTGGTGATCAGCTCCCGGACGCGTTCCAGGCCGAGGAACCCAGCGTGCCCCTCGTTCATGTGGAACACCTCGGGGTCCGGCAGGCCTTCGATGGCGGTAAACGCGCGAATCGCCCGCACCCCGCCGATGCCGGCCAAGATCTCCTGCCGCATCCGGTGTTCCTGGTCACCGCCGTACAACCGGTCGGTGACGCTGCGCAGGTCGTGTTCGTTCTCTGGGACATCGGAATCCAGCAACAGCAGCGGAACCCGCCCCACTTGGGCGACCCAAATCCGCGCCGACAGGCGCGACGAGTCGGGCAACGTCAGCTCCACCAACGCGGGCGCCCCGGCGGCGTTGGTGAGCAGCCGCAGCGGCAGCCCCTGCGGGTCCAGCGCGGGATAGGTCTCGTTCTGCCAGCCTTCCGCGGTAAGCGATTGCCGAAAGTAGCCGGACCGGTAGTAAAGCCCGACCGCGATCAGCGGCACGCCCAGATCGGACGCCGACTTGAGGTGGTCACCGGCCAGGATGCCCAGGCCGCCCGAATAGTTGGGCAGCACCTCGGCCACGCCGAACTCCATCGAGAAGTACGCGATTCCGGTCGGCAGCGCGGCGCCGGCCTGCTGCTGTTGCTGGTACCACCGCGGACGGCTCAGATAGTCGTTGAGGTCGGCGGACAATTCGTCGAGCCAGCGCAGGAAGTCGTCGTCGATTGCCAGCTCGTCGAGGCGAGCGGGATTGACCGCTCCCAGCAGCGCCACCGGATCGTTGCCGCAATTCGCCCACAAATCGGGATCGATGCTGGCGAACAGGTCCTGCGTCGGCTTGTCCCAAGACCATCGCAGATTGATGGACAACTGGTCGAGTGCGGCGAGCCGTTCCGGCAGGTGGGCACGGACGGTAAAGCGACGGAGGGCTTTCACGCATGACTACCTTACTGCGGATCGCTGAGCTCGCATCCGGCGTCGACCGTTCGCCATCGGTTGAGTGTGACCGGCCACTAGGGTGGGTACGGGTAGATATCGGGGCCGCAAAGACGCTTCGCCCCTACAGGAATTTCCCCACGAGACGAAGTTTCTCCAGACGAAAGGCACGCCGCCTGCAGCACTATCCGCGGTTTGCCCACACATAATCGGACGGAACGGAGTGGTGGTGCCCGGTCGTGTCGAGATCGATGACGTCCAGCCCGTAGTCTCCTGCGGCGCGTACCCCGCTAAGGCGGTGGTAGGCGAAACGGTGCCGGTACGAGCCGCAGTATGGCGCGAAGGGCACGATGCCGTCGCGGCCACGCTGGTGGTTCGCTACCTGGGTCCGCGCTATCCGCAGGTCACCGACATCCAGCGCATCACCGCGGTGCAGGCGCCCGAAAAGCTGGCGTCCCCGCCCGAGCCGAAGTCGACCGAACGGGTCAAACCGCTGCAACTGCCGATGACGATGGGCCTGGAGCCCTACGTCTTTCACGGACAGTTCACCCCCGACCGCGTCGGGCTGTGGAGCTTTCGGGTGGACGGCTGGGGCGACCCGATTCACACCTGGCGGCACGGCCTGGTCGCCAAATTGGATGCCGGTCAGGGCGAAAAGGAACTCAGCAACGACCTGCTGGTGGGCGCGGATCTGTTCGAACGCGCCGCGACCGGGGTGCCGCGGACCAGCCGTGAGCCCCTGCTGGCGGCAGCCGCGGCGTTGCGGGAGCCCGGAGATCCGGTGACGCGGACCGCGCTGGCGCTGGCACCGGACATCGAGGAGTTGCTGGCCGCCTACCCGCTGCGCGACATCGTCACCCGCGGCGCGCAGCACGGAGTGTGGGTCGACCGACCGCTGGCCCGCTTCGGCGCCTGGTATGAGCTGTTTCCGCGATCAACCGGCGGCTGGGACGCCGACGGCAAACCGGTGCACGGCACCTTCGCGACGGCCGCGGCGCAGCTTCCGCGCATCGCCGACATGGGATTCGACGTGGTGTACCTCCCTCCGATCCATCCGATCGGCAAGGTGCACCGCAAGGGACGCAACAACTCCCCTACCGCTGCGCCCGGAGACGTGGGGTCGCCCTGGGCGATCGGCAGTGACGAGGGCGGCCACGACGCCGTTCACCCGGAGCTCGGCACCATCGACGACTTCGACAACTTCGTGACCGCCGCGCGCGAGCTGGGGCTGGAGGTCGCGTTGGACCTGGCGCTGCAGTGCGCCCCGGATCACCCGTGGGCGCGCGACCATCGGGAGTGGTTCACCGAGTTGCCGGACGGCACCATCGCCTATGCGGAGAACCCGCCGAAGAAATATCAGGACATTTATCCGCTCAACTTCGACAACGATCCGGCCGGCCTGTACGACGAAGTGCTGCGGGTCGTCCGGCACTGGATTGACCACGGCGTCAAGTTCTTTCGGGTGGACAATCCCCACACCAAGCCGCCCAACTTCTGGGCGTGGCTGATCGGCCAGGTCAAGGACATCGACCCCGACGTACTCTTTCTGTCCGAGGCGTTCACTCCGCCAGCGCGCCAGTACGGCCTGGCCAAGCTCGGTTTCACCCAGTCGTACAGCTACTTCACCTGGCGCACCGCCAAGTGGGAGCTCACCGAGTTCGGCAACGACATCGCCGCCCTCGCCGACTTTCGGCGCCCAAACCTGTTTGTGAACACCCCGGACATCTTGCACGCGATCCTGCAGCACAACGGCCCCGGAATGTTCGCCATTCGTGCGGTGCTCGCCGCGACGATGGGGCCGGCCTGGGGTGTTTACTCGGGCTACGAGCTGTTCGAGCACCGCGCGGTACGGGAGGGCAGCGAGGAATACCTCGACTCGGAGAAGTACGAACTCCGCCCGCGCGATTTCGCGGGTGCCCTCGCAGAGGGCAGGTCACTCGAGCCGTTCATCAAGCAGCTCAACCTGATTCGTCGGGTACATCCCGCGCTGCAACAGCTGCGCACCATCCACTTCCACGACGTCGACAATGACGCGCTGCTGGCTTACAGCAAGTTCGATCCGGCCACCGGGGACTGCGTGCTGGTGGTGGTGACGCTGAACGCGTTCGGGCCCGAGGAAGCGACGCTGTGGTTAGACATGGCGGCATTGGGTATGGAGCCCTATGAGCGATTTTGGGTGCGCGATGAGATTACGGGCCAGGAATTTCAGTGGGGGCAGTCAAATTACATCCGCCTCGACCCCGGACAGGCGGTCGCCCACATCATCAACATGCCTCTCATCCCGCAGGAGTCTCGAGACACGTTGCTGCGCAGGAGGTAAGAGGGCCCGAAAGGGGAAGCAAGCATGAGTCGAACCGACAGCCACACCGAACAAACACACTTGGCGCCCGACCCCGGTGATCTAGCGCGCCTGCTCTCGGGCACCCACCACAACCCGCACAGCGTGCTGGGCGCGCACGAATATGACGACCACACCGTCATCCGTGTCTACCGTCCACACGCTCGCGAGGTAATCGCGCTCGTCGGGGACGACGAATTCCCGTTGCAGCATGTCGAGTCGGGGTTGTTCGCCGTGGCGCTGCCCTTCACGAATCTGATCGACTACCGACTGCGACTGGACTACGGCTCCGGTGCGCACGTCACCGCAGATCCGTACCGCTTCCTGCCCACGCTGGGCGAGATCGACCTTCACCTGTTCTCCGAGGGACGCCACGAGCGCCTCTGGGAAGTGCTTGGCGCTCATCATCGTTCGTTCACCACGGCTGACGGCGTGGTCAACGGCGTGTCGTTCGCGGTGTGGGCGCCCAACGCCAAGGGCGTCAACCTGATTGGCGAGTTCAACGGCTGGACCGGTACCGAGGCGCCGATGCGGGTGTTGGGCTCGACCGGGGTGTGGGAGCTGTTTTGGCCCGGGTTCCCCGAGGACGGCCTGTACAAGTTCCGTGTACACGGCGCCGACGATGTCGTCACCGAACGGGCGGACCCGATGGCCTTCGCCACCGAGGTGCCGCCGCACACCGCATCACGGGTCACCAGGAGTTCGTACACCTGGACCGACGACGAGTGGATGACTCGGCGCGCCCAGACCAATCCGGTCTTCGAACCGATGAGCACCTACGAGGTCCATCTCGGTTCGTGGCGCCCCGGCCTCAATTATCGCCAACTGGCCGAGGAACTAACGGATTATGTTGTCGAGCAGGGCTTCACTCACGTGGAGCTACTGCCGGTCGCCGAGCACCCGTTCGCCGGCTCGTGGGGCTACCAGGTCACTTCGTACTATGCGCCGACGTCACGGTTCGGCACGCCCGACGAATTCCGGGCACTCGTCGATGCGCTGCACCGGGCCGGCATCGGCGTCATCGTCGACTGGGTACCCGCGCATTTCCCCAAGGACGCGTGGGCGCTGGGCCGGTTCGACGGCACCCCGCTCTACGAACACTCCGACCCCAAGCGCGGCGAGCAACTCGACTGGGGCACCTATGTTTTCGACTTCGGCCGACGAGAAGTCCGCAACTTCCTGGTGGCCAACGCGTTGTTCTGGCTCGAGGAGTTCCACGTCGACGGTCTGCGGGTGGACGCGGTGGCGTCCATGCTGTACCTGGACTATTCGCGACCCGAGGGTGGCTGGACACCCAACATCTACGGCGGCCGGGAAAACCTCGAAGCGGTGCAATTCCTGCAGGAGTTGAACGCCACCGCGCACAAGGCGGCCCCGGGCATCGTCACCATCGCCGAGGAATCGACCTCCTGGCCCGGTGTGACGCGGCCGACAAGCCTTGGCGGTCTGGGCTTTTCGATGAAGTGGAACATGGGCTGGATGCACGACACGCTCGACTACATCAGCCGCGACCCGATCTACCGCAGCTATCACCACCACGAGATGACGTTCTCCATGCTGTATGCGTTCAGCGAGAACTACGTGCTGCCGATCAGCCATGACGAGGTGGTACACGGCAAGGGCACGCTGTGGGGCCGCATGCCGGGCAACAATCACGTGAAGGCCGCCGGCCTACGCAGCCTGCTCGCCTACCAGTGGGCCCACCCCGGCAAGCAATTGCTGTTCATGGGACAGGAATTCGGGCAGCGGGCCGAGTGGTCGGAGGAACGCGGCCTGGATTGGTGGCAGCTCGACGAGCAAGGCTTCTCCAACGGTGTGTTGCGGTTCGTGCGCGACATCAACTCGATCTATCGCAGCCGCCCGGCGCTGTGGAGCCAGGACACCACCCCCGACGGTTATTCCTGGATCGACGCCAACGACTCCGGCAACAACGTGCTGAGTTTTTTGCGGTACGGCAAAGACGGGTCCGTCATGGCGTGCGTGTTCAATTTCGCGGGATCTGAACACAGCGGCTACCGACTCGGTCTGCCCAGCGCGGGCCGCTGGCGCGAGGTGCTCAACACCGACGCGACGGATTACAACGGCTCCGGGATCGGCAACCTCGGCGGGGTGGACGCCACCGAGGACCCCTGGCATGGGCGTCCCGCGTCGGCGTTGCTGGTGCTGCCGCCCAACTCGGCCCTCTGGCTGGAGCCCGACTCGCCTCAGTAGAGCGCGTTGGCGAGTTTGCGCCGACCGGCCACGACCTCGGGGTCGGCGGGATCGAACAACTCGAACAACTCGATCAAGCGGGTCCGTACTCGAGTGCGATCATCCCCGAAAGTGGTGCGCACCAAGGAGATCAGCCGGTCGAACGCTGCGGTCACATCCTGGCTGAGGATCTGCACATCGGCCGCCGCGAAGGCCGCCTCGATGTCGCCTGGGGCAGCATCCGCGACGGCCACGGCGTCACGGCGATGCGCGGTGGCGCGGACGAGAAAGTCGATCTGCCGGATGGCGGCCTTCGCCTCGACGCTGTCTGGATTAGCGGTCAGCCACGCCTGGTAGGACTGCTTGGCCGCATCGAAGTCTCCGGCCTCGAGCTGCTCGCGTGCGTGCGCCAACTCGGGGGCCACCTCCGCGTCGTCCTCGGAACCCATTGCGCCCTTGAGCTTTCCGGCTGTCGCCGACAACAGCTGGTCCAGCCAGCGGCGCAACTGGTCGGCCGGCTGCACGCCTTGGAAGCTGGACAGGGGCTGGCCGGCGGCCAGCGCCACGACGGTGGGGACCGCCTCGACCCCGAAAATCTGTGCCACCCTGGGCGCGACATCGACGTTAACTGTCGCCAACGACCACTTACCGCCGTCTTCGGCGGCAAGTGTGGACAACGTGTCGACCAACTGCACACAGGCCTCGCTGCGCGGCGACCACAGAGCCACCACCACGGGTACCTCGTCGGAGCGGATCAGCACTTCGGCTTCGAAGTTGGCCTCGTTGACCTCTGTGCCCCCTGGCCCTGGTGCCCCCGAGGCGCCACCCGGGGAGGCGCTCTGCTGAGCTCGTTGCTTAAGACCGGACAGGTCGACCGCTCCGGCCAGTGCGGGACCAATCGAAGATCTCGGACGCGTCACAACGACAAGTCTGTCATGCGTGCCAACCGGGGAGCCACCCCGCTCCGGCATCGCCGGAAGCGCAAATGAGTCGCCAAGACGGGCATCGCACGGCTCCTGAGAGCAAAATCACAACGCGCCCGGCAGACGTCATCCCAGCAACGCTGACCGGTGGTCAGAAGTGGTTAACCGGCCCGCAGGATCAGCGCGTCGCCTTGACCGCCGGCCCCGCACAGCGCCGCCACTCCGTACCCCGTGCCGCGGCGGGCGAGTTCCAGGGCCACATGCAGCGTGATTCGGGCGCCCGACATGCCGATGGGGTGGCCGACCGCGATCGCGCCACCGTTGACGTTGACGATTCCCGGGTCGACGCCGAGTTCGCGGGTCGAGGCCAATGCCACCGCCGCGAACGCCTCGTTGATCTCCACCACGTCGAGCTGATCGACCGAGATGCGCTCGCGCCCGAGGGCCTTCTTGATTGCGTTGGCGGGCTGCGACTGCAGCGTCGAATCCGGCCCGGCGACGACGCCGTGCGCACCGATTTCGGCGAGCCAAGACAGCCCCAGCTCCTGGGCCTTGGCCTTGTTCATCACGACGACCGCCGCTGCCCCGTCGGAGATCTGGGATGCGGAGCCCGCGGTGATAGTGCCGTCCTTGCGGAACGCGGGTTTGAGGCTCGCCAACGAGTCGGCGGTGGTGTTTGCCCGGATGCCCTCGTCCTCGCTGAACTGCAACGGATCGCCTTTGCGCTGCGGGATGTTCACCGGCACCACCTCGTCGGCGAAGACGCCGTCCTTCCACGCCGCGGCCGCCTTCTGATGCGACTGGGCGGCGTATTCGTCCTGCTCCTGGCGGGTGAACTTGTCGACGTCGTTGCGCTGCTCGGTCAATGCGCCCATCGGCTGGTCGGTGAACACGTCGTGCAGCCCGTCGTAGGCCATGTGGTCGAGCACCGTCACGTCGCCGTACTTGTAGCCGGCCCGGCTGTCCATCAGCAAATGGGGCGCCTTCGTCATGGACTCTTGACCGCCGGCCACCACGACATCGAACTCCCCCGCTCGAATCAGCTGGTCAGCAAGCGCGATCGCGTCGATACCGGACAGGCACATCTTGTTGATGGTCAGCGCCGGAACGTCCCAGCCGATCCCGGCCGCGACGGCTGCCTGGCGAGCCGGCATCTGACCCGCACCGGCGGTCAGCACCTGCCCCATGATCACGTACTCGACCAACGACGCCGGCGACTCGGTGTTCGGGAAGGCCTTTTCCAGGGCGGCCTTGATGGCAATGGCACCCAAATCGGTGGCGCTGAAATCCTTCAGCGAACCCATTAGCTTGCCTATCGGCGTCCGGGCTCCAGCAACGATCACCGATGTCGTCATAACAACCTCCTAGCGACGGATGGACGGCCGTTGCGGCCTCCCGGAGAAGCGCGATCTTTGCCGCCAGGTTACCGTTATGTGATGACGACCGATCAAGTTGACGCCCGTCAGATCCTGGCCACCTCGCTCGTGACCGCGGTCGATCACGTCGGCATCGCAGTCGCCGACCTCGATGCGGCCATCGCCTGGTACCACGACACCCTGGGCATGGTTCTCGTGCACGAGGAAATCAACGAGGACCAGGGAATCCGCGAAGCCATGATCGCCGTGCAGGACGGTGAACCGGGCACCGCGCAAATCCAGTTGATGGCGCCGATCGACGATTCCTCGGCGATCGCGAAGTTCCTGGACAAGCGGGGCCCCGGCATCCAGCAGATGGCCGTGCGGGTTAGCGATCTGGACGCCCTCTGCGAGCAGCTGCGGGAAAAGGGCGTTCGGCTGGTCTACGCGGCGCCGCGGCGCGGCACAGCGAACTCTCGGATCAACTTCATCCACCCCAAGGACGCCGGCGGGGTGCTGATGGAGCTGGTCGAGCCGGCCCGCTAGCGCTCACCACATTCACGACCACTTTCTGGTCGGGCTCCGGTTCGTCCGGTTCGTCCAGCATGGCGTATGCCAGTGCCGACGGTCGGCTTCCCTGGTTTGCGCTGCACCCCCCGCCGAATCCGCCAGCCACACCACCAAATGCGCAGTGTGGGAACGGATTTCGTGGTCACATCCGGGACAGCGATAGGTTTTGACGGCACGCGCCGCGGCTACCGGGCGCACTTCGTACTCGTGGCCGTCGGGCCCAATCTCGAGCCGATGGAGCAGCGGCGACAGCGTGGGCGGTTGCTGCCGGCGGGGCTGTGTGCGACGCCGAGCCATGCGACAAGTCTAATCGGGCAGCTCAGAACAGCCGGTACTCGTCGTTGTCCATCCCCCGCATCTTGTCGTAATCCAATGTCAGACAACGTATCCCGCGGTCGGTGGCTAAAGTTCGCGCCTGCGGTTTAATCTGCTGCGCCGCAAAGACCCCCTTGACCGGAGCCAGAACGCTGTCCCGATTCAGCAGTTCGAGGTAGCGGGTGAGTTGCTCCACGCCGTCGATTTCGCCGCGTCGCTTGATCTCGACCGCGACCGAATTACCCAATTCGTCGCGGCACAAGAGATCTACGGGACCGATCGCGGTCATGTACTCGCGCCGTACCAGCGTGTAACCCTCACCCAGCAAGTGGACATGCTCGGCAAGTAACGCTTGCAGGTGCGCCTCGACGCCGTCCTTGACCAGCCCTGGGTCGACGCCGAGTTCGTGGCTGGAGTCGTGCTCGATCTCCTCGACCGCGATGCGCAGTTGTTCGCCCGCCTTGTTCTCCACCACCCACACCGGCGTCTCGCCACTGAGTTCCTCGGTCAGCCAGCAGGGCGGGCTCATCCAGTTCAGCGGCTTATAGGCACGGTCGTCGGCATGAACGCTGACCGATCCGTCGGCCTTGAAAAGCAGCAACCTGCGTGCCGACGGCAGATGCGCGGTCAGGCGGCCAACGTAGTCGACGGTGCACTGAGCGATCACTAAACGCACCCGACTCACCTTAGAGCGTGGCCGACAAATTAGGCTGACGCCACCATGTCGGCGAAAACGAGGACGTCGGCCACAAAGACGACGTCTGCCAAAACCAGGACGTCGTCCAACAAGACCTTTGCGCAGCGCTTGGGCCGGGTGCTCGAGGCGTTGACTCGTCAGAGCGGCCGGCTGCCAGAGACGCCGGCGTACGGCTCGTTTTTGCTGGGACGGGTCACCGAGAGCCAAGCCCGCCGCCGGGTACGGATCCAGATCATCCTCACCGTCTTCATCCTCGCGACGAACGTGATCGGCATCGGCGTCGCGGTGCTGCTGCTGGCCGTCGCGCTGCCCTCGCCCAGTGTCTTCAGCGACGCGCCGGCGTGGATCACGTTTGCCGTGTCGCCGGCGTACATCGGGATCGCGCTGGCGCTCGGCACCTACTGGATCACGCACCGGACCACCAAGGCGTTGCGGTGGGCGATCGAAGAGCGCGAACCCACCCTGGACGACGAACGCAACACCTTCCTGGTGCCGTTCTGGCTCGCGGTCGGGGTGCTGGTGCTCTGGGGAGTGGGAACGGCGTTGTTGACAACCCTCTACGGGCTGGTCAATACGCTGTTCATTCCGATCGTGGGTTTCTCGGTGAGCATCTGCGGCATCCTGGTGGCCACCGCGTGCTACCTGTTCACCGAGTTTGCGTTGCGGCCGGTGGCTGCCCAAGCCCTCGAGGCAGGGCGGGCCCCACGACGGCTGGCGCCGGGCATCATGGGCCGTACTCTGACGGTCTGGCTACTGGGTTCGGGTGTGCCGGTGTTCGGCATCGCGATGATCGCGTTCTTCGCTTTGGTGCTGGGCAATCTGACCGAGACCCAACTCAGCGTGGCCGTGCTGATCGTATCCTGCGTGACGCTGATCTTCGGCTTCGTGCTGATGTGGATCCTGTCCTGGCTGACGGCGACCCCGGTGCGGGTGGTGCGGGCGGCCCTCAAACGCGTCGAGCAGGGTGACCTACGCGGCGACCTGGTGGTGTTCGACGGCACCGAGTTGGGCGAGCTACAGCGCGGCTTCAACGCGATGGTCGACGGCCTGCGGGAGCGCGAACGCGTGCGCGACCTTTTCGGCCGGCACGTCGGGCGTGAAGTCGCCCTGGCCGCCGAGCGCGAGCGTCCCAAGCTGGGCGGCGAAGAACGCCACGTCGCGGTCGTGTTCATCGACATCGTCGGTTCCACGCAATTGGTCACCAGCCGGCCGCCGACTGAAGTTGTGCAGGTGCTCAATCGGTTCTTTGCGATCGTCGTCGAAGAGGTCGACCGACACCACGGGTTGGTCAACAAGTTCGAAGGCGACGCATCGCTGGCCATCTTCGGCGCCCCGAACCACCTCGATACCCCAGAGGACGACGCGCTGGCCGCGGGCCGGTCCATCTGTAAACGGCTGGCCCGCGAAATGCCGGAGCTTGACGCCGGCATCGGCGTGGCCGCCGGCGAGGTCGTCGCGGGCAACGTCGGCGCCAAGGAACGGTTCGAGTACACGGTGATCGGGGGACCGGTCAACGAGGCGGCCCGGCTGTGCGAACTGGCGAAGTCACACGCGGGGCGCTTGCTGACGACCGAGGACACCATCCGGGGCGCCAGCGAAAGTGAGCGTGCCCGTTGGTCTTTGGGCGAGACCGTCACGCTGCGCGGGCACGACCGCCCGACCCGGCTGGCCGCACCGGTCGGCGATGCCGAGCATCGTTGAGGTTCGCGCGTGGCGCCTACCCAACGGTCACCGCGCACGGAGCACCGCCTGGGGCGATTGCCCCAAGCTTCTCGGGTCTTGACTCGACTCGGCGGCGCGCGGCCGCCCGGCGTCGCTCAATCGGCGCCCCGGAAGAAGGACTGCTGCCTGGCGCACAGCGACCTTGACTCAGCTGGCCGGGTACTCGGCCAACGACCTGGCCGGCCCGGTCCCGGATGCGGTTGCGCGCACTAGGGACACCACGATCAGCACGGCCAGAACCAGCAGTATGGCGACAAAGCACACCGTGTCCGGCCAGCCGCCCGCACCGTAGGCCAACCCACCGAACGCACCGGCCGCCGAGCCACCAAGGTAATAGCTGAACAGATACAGCGCGGAGGCCTCGGCTCGGTCGCGCTCGGCCACCGCCCCTACCCAGCCGCTGGCCACGGTGTAGGCCGCGAAGAACCCGCCGGCGAAAACGCCGGCGCCCAGCACGATTACGGGCAGCTTTGCTGGCAGCGTCATCAGCAAACCCGCCCCGGTGACGGGCAACGACGCGCCCAGCACCAGCATTCGCCCGCGCCGGTCGGCGAGCCGACCGGCCATCACCGAGGTCCCGGTGCCCACCAGGTACAGCAAAAACAACAACCCCACGGCCGACGGCGCCAACCCGAACGGCGCGGCGGCCAGCCGGTAACCGAGATAGTTGTAGACGGTGACGAATCCGCCCATCAGCATGAACCCCAGGGCGAAGAGCTTGAGCAGCACGGGCTTTCGCAGATGCGCGAGAATACTCCGCGCGGTCGCGCCGATGCTCACCGTCTTCGGCGTGAAGAATTGGGACCGGGGCACCAGCAGTGCGAAGACGAGGGTGGCGACCAGCGTCGCGGCCGAGCACACCAACAACGCGATGCGCCAATTGCTCACTCCCAGAACCGTGGCCGGGATGATCCGGCCCAAGCAGCCACCGACGGTCGCGCCGGCGATGTAGCGCCCCATCGCCGATCCCAGCGCGCAGGCGTGCACCTCTTCGGCCAGAAAAGCCATGGCGACGGCGGGAATCCCGGCCAGCGCAACTCCTTGCAACGCTCGTCCCACGAGCAGCACGCCGAGCGTCGGACTGAACGGCAGCAGCAAACCGAGCACACTCGCTGCGATGCCGGAGATCACCATTACCCGGACGCGGCCATAGCGCTCGGAAAGCACGCTGGCCGGAACGATCGACACCGCCAGCATTCCGGTGGTGAGCGAGATGGTCAGCGCCGAGGTGGCAGGGCTGATGTGGTAGTACGACGACAGCGCGGGAAGAAGTGCCTGCGTGCAATACATCGCCGCGAAACTCGCTACGCCGGCACAGCACAGTGCCGCGGTCACTCGCCGGTACCCCCGGCTGCCGAGCTGGTGAGCGGTGGGAGGCGCGGCGAGCACTGGCGCAGCGACAATCGTCCGCGCGCACAGGGTGATTCGGAAATGAATTGTTGCCGCCAGTATGATGCAAGGATCACATAAGTAGAGGTGGCAGGCGTGGCCGATGGGGATTACGAGTGGTTCCTCACACTCGCCGAGCTGCAGCACGTGACCGCGGCCGCCCAGCAGCTACACATCGCCCAGCCCACCCTGACCCGGATGCTAGCGCGCCTGGAACGTCGGCTCGGGGTGGAGTTGTTCGACCGTCGCGGCCGCCGACTGTCGCTGAGTACCTATGGCCGCATCTTTTACGAGCATGCGCGCCGCGCCCAACTGGAGCTCGACTCGGCCCGCCGCGAAATCGAGGACATGAACAACCCTGCCGCCGGTGAGATTCGACTGGGCTTTTTGGGGTCATTCGGGTCGATCGTCGTGCCGCGCTTGATCGCGGGGTTCGCGGAGATCTCGCCGCGCGTGACGTTCCTGCTCGAGGAGGGCGCTGCGGAACTGATGAGCGATCGCGTCCTGGACGGTGCGCTCGACGTGGGGGTGGTGTCTCCGCGCCCGCACCAGCCAACTCTGGCCTGGCGCAGCCTTTTTCGTCAACGTCTCGGCATCGCGGTCCCGCGTGGTCACCGGTTGGCGAACGTGTCGGCGGTGTCCATGACGGAGCTTGCCGACGAGCCGTTCGTCAGCATGCACCCGGGATTCGGCATGCGACAGCTGCTTGACGAGCTTTGTGCAGCAGCGCAATTCCAGCCGCGTATCGCCCTGGAATCACCGAACCTGACCACTACCGCCGGGCTGGTCGCCGCGGGACTGGGCGTCAGCCTGACACCGATCGATGGCAGCGAGTATGCCCCCGGAGTCAGCGTGGTGCGCCTGGCCGACTCCGACGCCTACCGCGATATCGGGTTGATCTGGGATTCGAGCCGACCACTGTCGCGGGCCGCGCGCGACTTCGTGGCTTCCGCCATGTCCGTGCGAGACCGAGGCGAGTGGGCGCGAACGCCCTAAGCAGTACGCCGACCATGCGACCCCGCGCCCGGCGCGCCTCAGCACGGCGTCGGAGAAGTCGTCGATGGCGACAGTCTCGGTGCGGCCATACGCGCTCCTGCCGGGGGGCGGGTCGCGAACGCCACCGATTGGCCACGATCATGTCGCTTTTCCGCTAGTTTTGTCGCCGCTCAGGTGTAACTGTGGAGACGTGCACGACGACTTCGAACGGTGCTACCGAGCGGTCCAAGCCAAGGACGCCCGGTTCGACGGCTGGTTCGTCACCGCCGTGCTGACTACCCGGATTTACTGCCGGCCCAGCTGCCCGGTGCACCCGCCATTCGCCAGGAACGTACGGTTTTACCCGACCGCGGCGGCCGCTCAGCGCGCCGGCTTCCGCGCGTGCAAACGGTGCCGCCCCGACGCGTCGCCAGGTTCGCCTGAATGGAATGTGCGCGGCGACGTCGTCGCACGGGCGATGCGGCTCATTGCCGACGGCACGGTGGACCGCGACGGCGTCGGCGGGTTGGCCGCCCACCTCGGATACACCACCCGCCAGCTAGAGCGCCTGTTGCAGGCCGAGGTCGGCGCGGGGCCGCTCGCGCTGGCGCGGGCTCAACGAAGCCAGACGGCCCGGCTGCTGATCGAGACCACCGACCTGCCGTTCGGTGATGTCGCCTTCGCCGCCGGCTTTTCCAGCATTCGGCAATTCAACGACACCGTGCGCCTCGTGTTCGAAAGCACGCCGTCCGAGTTGCGCCGTCGCGCGGCCGCCCGGCCCGGATCGGCCCGGACTTCGCCTGGGACCGTGTGCCTTCGGCTGCCGGTGCGCACTCCGTTCGCCTACGAGGGACTCTTCGGCCACCTGGCGGCCGGCGCCGCACCCGGGTGCGAGGAGGTCCGCGACGGTGCGTACCGGCGCAGCCTGCGGCTTCCCGCCGGCAATGCGGTGGTCGCACTGACACCCGCGGTCGACCACGTGCGCTGCGTTCTGGTACTCGACGACTTTCGCGATCTCACCACCGCGATTGCGCGTTGTCGGCGCCTGCTCGATCTTGACGCCGACCCCGAAGCTGTCGTCGACGCGCTCAGCCGCGACCAGCTGCTCGCCCCCGTCGTGGCCAAGGCCCCCGGGCAGCGCATTCCCCGCACGGTCGACGAGACCGAGCTGGCCGTGCGCGCGGTCCTGGGTCAGCAGGTGTCGACGAAGGCCGCGCGCACCCACGTCGGTCGATTGGTGCGGGCGTACGGGGAGCCCGTCGCGGATCCGGAAGGCGCTCTGACGCATACCTTTCCGTCCATCGAGCAGTTGGCCGAGATCGATCCTGTCCATTTGGCGGTGCCCAAGGCGCGGCAACGGACGATGAGCGCGCTGATCGAGGGGCTCCTCGACGGCAGCGTGGTGCTGGACGCCGGGAGCGATTGGAGCAGGGCGCGTTGCCAATTGCTGGCCCTGCCGGGCATCGGCGCCTGGACCGCCGAGGTGATCGCGATGCGTGGCCTCGGTGACCCGGACGCCTTCCCCGCCAGTGATCTCGGCCTGCAACTCGCCGCCCAAGGGTTGGGCGTGCCGACGAATCAGCGGAAACTGATGGAGTACAGCGCACATTGGCGGCCCTGGCGCTCGTATGCCACCCAGCACTTGTGGACCACGCTCGAGCATCCGGTAAACGATTGGCCGCCACAGGAGGTCGCATGATCCAGTACCGCACCATCGACAGCCCGATCGGACTGCTGACCCTGGCCGGGTACGACGACGTCTTGACCAACCTGCGAATGGTCGATCAAACCTACGAACCCAGCCGTGCCGATTGGTCACCGGACCCGAAAGCGTTCGAGAAGGCCGCCGACCAACTCATGGCCTATTTCGCCGGCGAATTGACGCATTTCGACGTGGAACTCGATCTGCGCGGGACCGAATTTCAACGTCGCGTGTGGCAGGCACTGCTCACCATCCCGTACGGGGAAACCCGCTCCTACGGTGAGATCGCCGCGCAGATAGGTGCGCCCGGTGCCGCACGCGCGGTCGGATTGGCCAACGGCCACAACCCGATCGCCATCGTCGTGCCGTGCCATCGGGTGATCGGGGCAAATGGAAGCCTGACCGGCTTTGGCGGCGGCCTCGGCCGAAAGCGGACGCTGCTGGAATTAGAAAAACAGCGCCAGGATTTGACCCTTTTCGATTAGCAGAGAATGCAAAAACACCCCCTTTGCAGGGGGTGTTTTTGTGTATGTTCGGCGGTGTCCTACTTTTCCACCCAAAGGGCAGTATCATTGGCGCTGACAGGCTTAGCTTCCGGGTTCGGAATGGGACCGGGCGTTTCCCTGTCGCTGTGGCCGCCGTAACTCTATTACGGAACACTATTTTATTAGTTGTTCTGGTGGGGGGTGTGGCATTCGGCGCGACAATAAGTCGCGGACGATAGTGGTTGCGATTTGTGTTGGTAAGTTTTCGGCCGGTTAGTGCCAGTTCCCTGCACTCATTGCTGAGCTTCCAGGTCTGGCCTATCAATCCCGTGGTCTGCGGGGGGCCTTATCCCTCTAAAAGGGTGAGAAACCTGATCTTGGAGAAGGTTTCCCGCTTAGATGCTTTCAGCGGTTATCCTGTCCGAACGTAGCTATCCAGCGGTGCCCCTGGTGGGACAACTGGTGCACTAGAGGTTCGTCCGTCCCGGTCCTCTCGTACTAGGGACAGGTTTCCTCAAGTTTCTGACGCGCGCGGCGGATAGAGACCGAACTGTCTCACGACGTTCTAAACCCAGCTCGCGTGCCG
Source organism: Mycobacterium simiae (assembly GCF_010727605.1). NCBI lineage: Bacteria > Bacillati > Actinomycetota > Actinomycetes > Mycobacteriales > Mycobacteriaceae > Mycobacterium > Mycobacterium simiae. Next base: position 4,213,503 of record NZ_AP022568.1, on the reverse strand, counting down.
CTTTAATGGGCGAACAGCCCAACCCTTGGGACCTGCTCCAGCCCCAGGATGCGACGAGCCGACATCGAGGTGCCAAACCATCCCGTCGATATGGACTCTTGGGGAAGATCAGCCTGTTATCCCCGGGGTACCTTTTATCCGTTGAGCGACACCCCTTCCACTCGGGGGTGCCGGATCACTAATCCCGACTTTCGTCCCTGCTTGACTTGTAGGTCTCGCAGTCAAGCTCCCTTGTGCATTTACACTCAACACCTGATTGCCGTCCAGGTTGAGGGAACCTTTGGGCGCCTCCGTTACATTTTAGGAGGCAACCGCCCCAGTTAAACTACCCGCCAGGCACTGTCCCTGAACCCGATAAGGGTTCGAAGTTAGGTGTCCAATACGGTCAGAGTGGTATTTCAACAACGACTCCACTCGAACTGGCGTCCGAGCTTCACAGTCTCCCACCTATCCTACACAAACAGTACCGAACACCAATACCAAGTTGTAGTGAAGGTCCCGGGGTCTTTTCGTCCTGCCGCGCGTAACGAGCATCTTTACTCGTAGTGCAATTTCGCCGAGTCTATGGTTGAGACAGTTGGGAAGTCGTTACGCCATTCGTGCAGGTCGGAACTTACCCGACAAGGAATTTCGCTACCTTAGGATGGTTATAGTTACCACCGCCGTTTACTGGGGCTTAAATTCTCCGCTTCACCCTTACGAGTTAACGGGTCCTCTTAACCTTCCAGCACCGGGCAGGCGTCAGTCCGTATACATCGTCTTGCGACTTCGCACGGACCTGTGTTTTTAGTAAACAGTCGCTTCCCACTGGTTTCTGCGGCCGGTTCCCGCTCCCAGCGCAAGGCTGTTCACGGTAAGCCGGCCCCCCTTCTCCCGAAGTTACGGGGGCATTTTGCCGAGTTCCTTAACCATAGTTATCTCGTACGCCTTGGTATTCTCTACCTGACCACCTGTGTTGGTTTGGGGTACGGGCCATGTATGCGCTCGCTAGAGGCTTTTCTTGGCAGCTGAGGATCACCGAATTCGCCTCAATCGGCTATGCATCACCTCTCAGGAACATGAGCGACGGATTTGCCTATCGCTCTCCCTACAGGCTTGCCCCAGTATTACCACTGACTGGTACGGCTACCTTCCTGCGTCACCCCATTGCTTGACTACTACCCACCCGGGTCCCACGCAGCCGGCGATCTTCGCACCCCGAAGGGATTGATAGACCGCCATTTGGGTGGTTAGCAGAATGGATTCGTCAGGGACGCTCATACACGGGTACGGGAATATCAACCCGTTGTCCATCGACTACGCCTGTCGGCCTCGCCTTAGGTCCCGACTCACCCTGGGCGGACTGGCCTGGCCCAGGAACCCTTGGTCTTTCGGCGGGCAAGGTTCTCACTTGCCTTATCGCTACTCATGCCTGCATTCTCACTCCCCCAAACTCCACCATCGGTTACCCGACAGCTTCGCTGCATGGGGGACGCTCCCCTACCCAACCTTGCGGTTGCCGCGACTTCGGCGGTGTGCTTGAGCCCCGCTACATTATCGGCGCACAATCACTTGACCAGTGAGCTATTACGCACTCTTTCAAGGGTGGCTGCTTCTAAGCCAACCTCCTGGTTGTCTCTGCGACTGCACATCCTTTTCCACTTAGCACACGCTTAGGGGCCTTAGTCGGCGATCTGGGCTGTTTCCCTCTCGACGCACGGAGCTTATCCCCCGCCGTCTCACTGCCACGCTATACACCACGGCATTCGGAGTTTGGCTGACGTCAGTAACCTAGTAGGGCCCATCGGCCATCCAGTAGCTCTACCTCCGTGGTGAAACACGTAACGCTGCACCTAAATGCATTTCGGGGAGAACCAGCTATCACGGAGTTTGATTGGCCTTTCACCCCTACCCACAGCTCATCCCCTCAGTCTTCAACCTAAGTGGGTTCGGGCCTCCACGCGGTCTTACCCGCGCTTCACCCTGGCCATGGGTAGATCACTCCGCTTCGGGTCCAGAACATGCCACTCAAGCGCCCTATTCAGACTCGCTTTCGCTGCGGCTACCCCACACGGGTTAACCTTGCGACATGTCCCTGACTCGCAGGCTCATTCTTCAAAAGGCACGCCATCACCCCACAAGGAGGCTCTGACGGATTGTAGGCACACGGTTTCAGGTACTATTTCACTCCCCTCCCGGGGTACTTTTCACCATTCCCTCACGGTACTAATCCGCTATCGGTCATCGAGAAGTATTTAGGCTTACCGGGTGGTCCCGGCAGATTCACAGCAGATTCCACGAGCCCGCTGCTACTCGGGAGGTGATACAAGACAGGTGTCGGATTTTCGCGTACCGGGCTCTCACCGTCTGCGGCAGACCATCCCAGGCCACTTCCGCTAATCACGACACTTTTTGACTGTCCCTCAGCCAGGTAGAACTGAGACGTATCATTCCCACAACCCCGCACACACAACCCCTACCCGGTATCGCATGCGTGCGGTTTAGCCATGTTCCACGTTCGCTCGCCACTACTAGCGGAATCACTTTTGTTTTCTCTTCCTACGGGTACTGAGATGTTTCACTTCCCCGCGTTCCCTCCCGTACCCTATATATTCAGATACGGGTAACACGACATAACTCGTGCTGGGTTTCCCCATTCGGAAATCCTCGGATCAACGCTCGGTTGACAGCTCCCCGAGGCATATCGCAGCCTCCCACGTCCTTCATCGGCTCTCGATGCCAAGGCATCCACCATGTGCCCTTAAACACTTACGAACACAAAAACCAAAAGAAAAAATTACACAAAACGAACACGTAACCGTTGCCGGCGACGCGTTCATTTAGATGCTCGCAACCACTATCCAATACTCAAACACCACACCCCACCACCAAGATGGAGGGACACCACTTCAACCGAAGTCGGCCGAGTGTTGTCTCAGGGCCCAATAGTGTGTCTGGCGATTGCCTGTTGTTGTGCACCCGGCCCTCGTCCACTACAGACGAGAACCCCTCACGGCTCACACCCCACCAATTGGAGTGTTTCTCGTGGTGCTCCTTAGAAAGGAGGTGATCCAGCCGCACCTTCCGGTACGGCTACCTTGTTACGACTTCGTCCCAATCGCCGATCCCACCTTCGACAGCTCCCTCCAAAAGGTTAGGCCACTGGCTTCGGGTGTTACCGACTTTCATGACGTGACGGGCGGTGTGTACAAGGCCCGGGAACGTATTCACCGCAGCGTTGCTGATCTGCGATTACTAGCGACTCCGACTTCACGGGGTCGAGTTGCAGACCCCGATCCGAACTGAGACCGGCTTTAAAAGGATTCGCTTAACCTTGCGGCATCGCAGCCCTTTGTACCGGCCATTGTAGCATGTGTGAAGCCCTGGACATAAGGGGCATGATGACTTGACGTCATCCCCACCTTCCTCCGAGTTGACCCCGGCAGTCTCTCACGAGTCCCCGGCATTACCCGCTGGCAACATGAGACAAGGGTTGCGCTCGTTGCGGGACTTAACCCAACATCTCACGACACGAGCTGACGACAGCCATGCACCACCTGCACACAGGCCACAAGGGAACCGACATCTCTGCCGGCGTCCTGTGCATGTCAAACCCAGGTAAGGTTCTTCGCGTTGCATCGAATTAATCCACATGCTCCGCCGCTTGTGCGGGCCCCCGTCAATTCCTTTGAGTTTTAGCCTTGCGGCCGTACTCCCCAGGCGGGGTACTTAATGCGTTAGCTACGGCACGGATTCCAAGGAAGGAAACCCACACCTAGTACCCACCGTTTACGGCGTGGACTACCAGGGTATCTAATCCTGTTCGCTCCCCACGCTTTCGCTCCTCAGCGTCAGTTACTGCCCAGAGACCCGCCTTCGCCACCGGTGTTCCTCCTGATATCTGCGCATTCCACCGCTACACCAGGAATTCCAGTCTCCCCTGCAGTACTCCAGTCTGCCCGTATCGCCCGCACGCCGAGGGTTAAGCCCCCGGTTTTCACGAACAACGCGACAAACCACCTACGAGCTCTTTACGCCCAGTAATTCCGGACAACGCTCGCACCCTACGTATTACCGCGGCTGCTGGCACGTAGTTGGCCGGTGCTTCTTCTGCAGGTACCGTCACTTGCGCTTCGTCCCTGCTGAAAGAGGTTTACAACCCGAAGGCCGTCATCCCCCACGCGGCGTCGCTGCATCAGGCTTGCGCCCATTGTGCAATATTCCCCACTGCTGCCTCCCGTAGGAGTCTGGGCCGTATCTCAGTCCCAGTGTGGCCGGACACCCTCTCAGGCCGGCTACCCGTCGTCGCCTTGGTAGGCCGTCACCCCACCAACAAGCTGATAGGCCGCGGGCCCATCCCACACCGCAAAAGCTTTCCACCACAAGGCATGCGCCAAGTGGTCCTATCCGGTATTAGACCCAGTTTCCCAGGCTTATCCCGAAGTGCAGGGCAGATTACCCACGTGTTACTCACCCGTTCGCCACTCGAGTACCCCCGAAGGGGCCTTTCCGTTCGACTTGCATGTGTTAAGCACGCCGCCAGCGTTCGTCCTGAGCCAGGATCAAACTCTCCAAACAAAATCTCCTCGATCAACGAGGGGGATTCAAATCAGAGATAATCTGACCTAACAAAAAGACACCAAATACTGGCATCAAAAACGACCATACCTACACACGGGGAGTGTTAAAAGTATGGTCAAAAAAACAACAACAAACAAAAACACCAAACACACTATTGAGTTCTCAAACAACACTCTTGCTTGTTTTCGCCCTCTTCGGGGCAACCCTGCCAGCTTAATACTGATCTGGCCGAGTCGTCAACCCCCAGTTTTTTGCGATCTTGGTGATCGCTGCGAGGGCAGCCGTGCCAGGTTAGTACCAATCCGGCGAGGGAGTCAAGCCTCGGTCTCGGTCTCCTTCGGGAGGCGACCGCGCCTGTGGGGCACTGACTTTGGTTACTGTACCCGCTCGATCTCCGCTCCCAAAATCGCCAGGTTTTCGACGAACAATGGGTAGCCGCGATCGATGTGGAAGACGTCGTGGACCTCGGTGTCTCCGTCGGCGACAAGACCCGCCAACACCAGGCCCGCGCCGGCGCGGATGTCCGAACACCACACCGGTGCACTGGACAGTTGCGGCAGTCCACGCACGACGGCGTGATGCCCGTCGGTGCGGGCGTCGGCGCCGAGCCGAATCATTTCCTCGACGAACCGAAAGCGCGCCTCGAACACGTTCTCCGTGATCATCGAGGTGCCGTCGGAGATCGACGCCAGCGCGATCGCCATCGGTTGCAAGTCCGTCGGGAAACCGGGAAACGGCAGCGTCGCAACGTTCATGGCCTTGGGACGTTCGTACTGGGTGACCCGGAAGCTGTTGTCCGTCTGGGTAACGGTGGCACCCGCGTCGTGCAGTTTGTGCAGCACCACTTGCAAGTGCGCCGGGTCGATACCGGTTACCGAAATGTCGCCGCGGGTAATGGCAGCGGCGATCCCCCAGGTGGCGGCCACAATGCGGTCGCCGATCACCCGGTGCTCGGTGGGGTAAAGCCGGTCAACTCCGGTGATGGTCATCGTCGGCGAGCCGGCGCCTTCGATCTGCGCGCCCATTTGGTTGAGCATCGTGCACAGGTCGACGACGTCCGGTTCGCGCGCCGCGTTGTGGATCGTAGTGACACCCTCGGCCACGACGGCGGCCATCAGGATGTTCTCGGTGGCGCCCACCGACGGGAATTCCAGCTGAATCTCCGCGCCGCGCAACGTATCCGCGTGCGCGACCACGCATCCGTGCTCGATATTGCAGGTCGCCCCCAGTTGCCGCAAGCCTGCTTGATGCATGTCCAGCGGACGAGACCCGATCGCGTCGCCGCCGGGCAGCGCGACCCGCGCTTGTTTGCACCGGCCGACCAAGGGGCCGAGCACGCAGACCGATGCGCGGAATTGCCGCACGGCGGCGAAGTCGGCGTCGTACTTGGGTTCGTCGGGCGAAGTGATGCGGGCGACATCGCCGTCGAGTTCGACAGTGGCGCCCAGGCCGCGCAGCACCTCGGCCATCAACGGCACATCGAGAATGTCGGGACAGTTGGTGATGGTGCTGGTGCCTTCGGCCAGCAGCGTCGCCGCCATCAGCTTGAGCACGCTGTTCTTGGCGCCCCCCACTGCGACTTCGCCTGACAACCGGTTACCTCCGGTCACCACGAATCGCTCAGCCACCCGTGTCAGTCTAGTGAAGCGCTATCGGCTTGTCAGTCAGCTAAGCGGTTGGCCGAGTACGGTTTGGTCATGGCCGTGCACCTGACCCGCATCTATACGCGAACCGGCGATGACGGAACCACGGGACTGAGCGACTTCTCGCGAGTCTCCAAGAACGACCCCCGCCTGGTCGCCTACGCGGATTGCGACGAGGCCAACTCCGCGATCGGCGTCGCCATCGCCGTGGGTCGTCCCGATGCCGGGATTGCGGCGGTGCTGCAACAGATCCAGAACGATTTGTTCGACGCCGGCGCGGACCTGTCCACCCCGGTCGTGGCCAAACCCAAGTACCCGCCGCTGCGCGTGGCGCAGTCCTATATCGACCGGCTCGAAGAGTGGTGTGACAAATATAACGAGCCGTTGGCGCCGCTGAATTCCTTTGTGCTGCCCGGCGGTTCGCCGCTTTCGGCGCTATTGCATGTGGCGCGCACGGTGGTGCGCCGCGCCGAGCGGTCCGCGTGGGCGGCCGTGGATTCCGCGCCGGACACGGTCAACGCGTTGCCGGCGAAATACCTCAACCGATTGTCCGATCTGCTATTCATCCTGTCGCGGGCGGCCAATCCCGATGGCGATGTGCTGTGGAGACCGGCGGGGAAGCCGGGCGACGACGCCGCCGACTGAACCGGGTGATCGGTTGGGCCGGTGCGGCTTTGGTCAAACGCTACGGCGACGCGACCGCGGCGACGGACGTGATTCCAGCCACGACAAGAAGGCCGTCAAAGCGCCCTGATCGAGGGCAATTTCATAGCCGGATCTGCGTTCCTGCGTGGTATCGCGCAGCTCGAGCACCACGATCTCGTCGGTCATGATGTCGAACTCGTCGCCACGCGGTGCGCGCCGGGCCACGATCTCGACACCGCGCCTGCTCAGCCGCCGGTCCGGCCATAGCCGCAAGCTGGACAGGCGGTAGAAGGCCGCCTCCCCGCCCCGGTATCGGATCACGCCATGCCGCCAGCCGTGACCACCGATCGCGGGGATATCCCGCATGATTCCGGCGGTACCGCCCTGGCGCAGTTTCCACAGCCGATAACTCAACCCGAGGACCGCCGCGCCTAAGACGACAACGAGCACGACCATGCCGATCATGGGCGCGCTCATCGGCATCTAGTCGATCGCGCCGACGGCGCGCAATCTCGCGCGGCCGCGAGCCGCGATACGCGGGTCGTCGGATTCGGAGTCCTGCCGCGCCGAGGCCTCGTTGATCTCCGATTCGAACTCCGCGGATTCGGCGAGAATGGTGACACCGTCCTCGGTCACCGACAAGAAGCCGCCGTCAACCGCGACCCGGAGGTCGTCTTGGCCTTCCCGCTCGACCCGCACCATGGCGTCGTCGACCAGCTGTGCCACCAACGGGATGTGCCGCGGCAGGATGCCGATTTCACCCACGGTGGTGCGGGTGAACACGAACGTTGCCTCGCCTGACCAGATCTTGCGATCGACGGCGACGATTTCGACGTTCAATTCAGCCATGCCACAAACCCTTTCGATGCCTTGCGGACCCTCCTAGGTGACACCGCAAGCTAGAGCTTGGCGCCAAGACTCTCGGCCTTCTTGGCCAGGTCGTCAAGACCACCGATCAAGAAGAACGCCTGCTCGGGCACGTGGTCGAACTCACCTTTGGTCAGCCGATCGAATGCCTCGATGGTTTCCTTCAGCGGGACCGTCGAACCTGGCTGCCCGGTGAACTGCTCGGCCGCCATCATGTTCTGCGACAGGAAGCGCTCGATCCGCCGGGCTCGGTTGACCAGCTGCTTGTCCTCCTCGGACAGCTCGTCAATACCGAGGATCGCGATGATGTCCTGAAGGTCCTTGTATCGCTGCAGGATTCGAATGACTTCTTGCGCCACCCGATAGTGCTCGTCACCGACGACGCTGGGGTCGAGGATGGTCGAACTGGAGGCCAGCGGGTCCACCGCGGGGAAGATGCCCTTGGAGAACACCGAACGCGACAGCTCGGTGGTGGCGTCCAGGTGCGCGAATGTGGTCGCCGGTGCCGGGTCGGTGTAGTCGTCGGCGGGCACATAGACGGCCTGCATGGACGTAATCGACTTTCCTCGCGTCGAGGTGATGCGCTCCTGCAGCTCGCCCATCTCATCGGCCAGCGTGGGCTGGTAGCCCACCGCCGACGGCATCCGGCCGAGCAGCGTCGAGACCTCCGATCCCGCCTGGGTGAACCGGAAGATGTTGTCGATGAACAAAAGCACGTCCTGGCCAGCCTCGTCGCGGAACCACTCGGCCATGGTCAGCGCGGACAGCGCCACCCGCATACGGGTGCCGGGCGGCTCGTCCATCTGACCGAACACCAGCGCGGTGTCTTTGAGCACGTTGGCTTCCTGCAGCTCGACCCACAGGTCGTTGCCCTCACGGGTGCGCTCCCCCACGCCGGCGAACACCGAGGTACCGCCGAAGTTGCGAGCAATACGGTTGATCATCTCCTGAATGAGCACGGTCTTGCCCACGCCGGCACCGCCGAACAGGGCGATCTTGCCGCCGCGGACATACGGGGTGAGAAGGTCGACGACCTTCAGACCGGTCTCGAGCATCTCGGTGCGCGGTTCCAGCTCTTCGAACGGCGGCGGCTTACGGTGAATCGACCAGTGCTCGAAGTCGTCGCCGTAGCCGGGCTTGTCCAGGCAGTGTCCGAGCGCGTTGAAGACGTGTCCCTTGACTTCCTGACCGACCGGCACCGAGATGGACGCACCGGTGTCGGTCACCTCGACACCGCGAACCAGGCCGTCGGTGGGCTGCAGCGAGATAGTCCGCACCAGGTTGTCGCCGAGGTGCTGGGCGACCTCGAGCGTGAGTGTCTTCTTGAGCTCTTCGAACGTGATCTCGGCGTGCAGCGCGTTGAACAGTTCCGGAACGGAACCGCGCGGGAACTCGACGTCGACGACCGGCCCGGTGATCCGTACCACGCGGCCGCTGGTGTCGGCGCTTGTCGACTTAGTGCTCTTTTCGGCAGTCGCAGTCATATTTCTTCGCTTCCTCGTGGTGCTATCGGGCTCGGGCGTCCGCGAGCGCGTTTGCGCCGCCGACGATTTCACTGATCTCTTGGGTGATCTGGGCCTGCCGCTCGCGGTTCGCCATGAGCGTCAATGCCTTGATCAGATCGTCGGCATTGTCGGTGGCCGACTTCATCGCCCGCTGGCGCGACGCCAGCTCCGATGCCGCGGACTCGAGCAGCGCCGTGTACACGCGGGTGGTCACATACCGGGGCAGCAGCGCGTCGAACAGTGTCGTCGCGTCCGGTTCGAACGAGTACAGGGTGTGCAACGTATCGGATTCTTCGGAGTACTCGACGACCATCGGTGCCATCCGGTGGGCCGTCGTGGACTGCGACAGCATCGACTTGAATTCCGTGTACACGATGTGCAATTCGTCGACACCCGCGTCGTCCGATCCCTCCTCGACACCGTCGCTGCCGGGGATGAAAGCGTCCACCAGCGTGGACGCCACCTCGGCGGCTTTCTCGACGGTGGGTTGCTCCGAGAAGCCGGTCCAGGAACCGGTGATCTTCCAGTTACGGAAACTGTAGTACCCCAACGCCTTACGGCCGACCACGTACAGCACCGGCGTCTTGCCCTCCTCCCTCAGCAAGGAGAACAGCTCCTCGGCGCGACGGAAGACGCTGGAGTTGTAGGCACCACACAGACCGCGGTCCGAGGACACCACCAGCACGGCCGCCCGCTTCGGCTCCGACCGTTCGACGAGCAGCGGATGATCCAGCGCCGCCTCGCTGGACAGCGTGGTCAACATGTTGGTGATCTCTTCGGTGTACGGGCGAGCGGCCTGCAGCCGGGCCTGAGCTCTACCGATACGCGAGGTCGCGATCAGCTCTTGGGCTTTGGTGATCTTCTTGATCGCACCGGCGGAGCGGATCCGTCCGCGCAACTCACGAAGTGTGGCAGCCATCGAGTATTACTTCTTCTTCTCTTGCTTCTTCTTGTCTTCGGGCGCCGGCTTGTTGACCTTGACCGACTCCTTGCCCAAGTCTTCTTCGTCGAGGGCCTCGACGTGCTCGTCCGGCACCACCGATCCACCATCGCTGGCGGCGAAACCCTTCTTGAATTTGCCGATGATGTCTTCGAGTTGCGCCTCGGCCTCTTCGGAAAGCTTTCCGCTGTCCCGGATTCCGGCCAGCAGGCTTTCCTCCGAAGCCCGCATGTGGTCCAGCAGCTCCGTCTCGAAGCGGCTGACATCCTCGACGGGCACCGAGTCCAGATGCCCGCCGGTGCCCAGAAAGATCGACACCACTTGTTCTTCAACGGGAAGCGGCTGGTATTGCGGCTGCTTGAGCAACTCGACCAGCCGCGCGCCGCGGTCCAGCTGCGCCTTGGACGTGGCATCCAGGTCGGAAGCGAACGCGGCGAACGCTTCCAGCTCGCGGTACTGGGACAGGTCGAGCCGCAGCGAGCCGGCGACCTCCTTCATGGCCTTGATCTGCGCGGCGCCACCGACCCTCGACACCGAGACACCGACGTTGATGGCCGGCCGCACACCCTGGTTGAACAGGTCGGACTCTAAGAAGCACTGTCCGTCGGTGATCGAGATGACGTTGGTGGGGATGTAGGCCGAGATGTCGTTGGCCTTGGTCTCGATGATGGGCAGGCCGGTCATCGAACCGCCACCGAGTTCGTCGGAAAGCTTCGCGCAGCGCTCCAGCAGCCGCGAGTGCAGGTAGAACACGTCGCCCGGGTACGCCTCGCGACCCGGCGGGCGGCGCAGCAGCAGCGAGATCGCGCGGTACGCCTCGGCCTGCTTGGACAGGTCGTCGAAGACGATCAACACGTGCTTGCCGTCGTACATCCAGTGCTGGGCGATCGCCGAACCCGTGTACGGTGCAAGCCATTTGAATCCAGCGGAGTCGGATGCCGGTGCGGCCACGATGGTGGTGTAGTCCATCGCCCCGCCCTCTTCCAGCGCGCGCCGCACGGAGGCGATCGTGGTGCCCTTTTGGCCGATGGCCACATAGACGCAGCGCACCTGCTTCTTCTCGTCGCCGGTCTCCCAGTTCTTGCGCTGATTGAGGATCGTGTCGACGCACACCGCCGTCTTGCCCGTCTTGCGGTCGCCGATGATCAGCTGACGCTGGCCGCGCCCGATCGGGGTCATGGCGTCGATGGCCTTGATGCCGGTCTGCAGCGGCTCGCTGACGCTTTGCCGCTGTACCACCGAGGGGGCCTGGATCTCGAGTGCACGGCGTGTGTCGGTCTCGATGTCGCCCTGGCCGTCGATGGGCTCACCCAACGGGTTGACCACCCGGCCCAGGAACGCGTCGCCGACAGGCACCGAAAGTACTTCGCCGGTGCGCTTGACCTGCTGGCCCTCTTCGATCTTCTCGAAGTCACCCAGGATCACCGCGCCGACGCTGTGCTCGTCGAGGTTGAGCGCGACACCCAGGACGCCGCCGGTGAATTCGAGCAGCTCCTGGGTCATGACCGACGGCAAGCCATCGACGTGCGCGATGCCGTCGCCGGCGTCCACGACGGTGCCTACCTCTTCGCGGGAGGTGTCGGAAGTAAAGGAGCTTACGTACTCCTCGATTGCGCTCTGGATGTCATCAGCGGAGATTGTCAACTCGGCCATGGCTTTTCGTCTTCCTACTTGATTCTGTCGTTCGCGGGGATCGGTTTGGTGGTCAGTCGGGCAGGTGCGCCTCGGCCGCGGCGAGGCGCGACGTGAGCGTCCCGTCGATCACCTCGTCGGCCACGGAGATCAGCAGCCCACCGAGCAGATCCGGTTCGACCTGCAGGTGCACCGTGACCGGATGCCCGTAGATGCGACCAAGCACCTCGGTGAGGCGAGTGCGCTGGGCGTCGCTGAGCTCGGCCGCCGCGCTGACTTGGGCGATGACCTCACCGCGGCGGGCCACCGCAACTTCGGCCAAGAACTGGATGGCTTCCTCGGCCGACTGACCGCGCAGCAGCTCGATGGTCTGACTCAGCAGGGACAGCACGATCGGGTTGACCCGGCCGCTGGCGCTCTCCAGCACCTTGCGCAGCAGGGCTACCCGCTGCTCGGACGGGACGACGTAGTCGCCCAGCAGGATGGCAAGGCGGGGCTGGGCGTCGAGAACGCGGGAGAAACGGAACAGCTGGTCTTCGACCTCATCGACCTTGCCGTCGCGCTCGGCGACCTCCAGCAGCGCTTGGCGCGACACATGTTCGATCGCATCGATCAGGTCGTTGTTGGCAGACCAACGTTCGGAGACGGCCGCCCGCAACACCCCGAGGGTGTTTTCGCCGACCTTGTCCGATACCAGCCGCTCGATCAGCCGGACGCGCGGTGACGCATCTTCGGCCGGCACGGTGAGGTACCGGGTCACGACCGCTTCATGACTCAGCAACCGGCCCACCGAGACCAGCTCGGCCGACAGGGTGGAAAGAGCTTTGCTGTCAAGGTCTTTGGCGACGTCGCGGAATTGTTCGGTGAGGTTGGCCAACGCGACCCGGCTCGACGAGCGGAACTTGGACTGCAGCGGGTATTGGACGTCGGCTGAGGCCGGCGCCATGTCGTCGAGTTCATCCAAGAAACGGTCGACGGTAGACGCCTGCTGGGCGGAATCGGCGACATAGTTGCGCACCAATTCCGTTGCCTGACGTACAGATTCGTGACCCAGTTCCAGGCGAAGCTGACGTGCCAGCTGCGTCCGCAGCAGTTCGACCTGCCGGGATCCCTGTCCGATGATGCGCGCCGACTCGACTTCGGCCTGGGCGGACAGCTGCTCGGCGATTCGCTCGGCATCCGCCTTGGCCTCTGCCACCACCTGCTTGGCTTCCGACTCAGCAGCTTGGACGGCTTTACTGTGCGCCGCAGTCGATTCCGTCAACCGGTCCGAGGCCTTCGCCGCGTCCTCCAACTGCTGGCGCACGGTGTTTTGCCGAGCGGCCATCAAATTGCGTACTGGCGGCACGACATAACGCACCACCAGGAAAACGATGGCGGCGAATCCGATCAGCTGCCCGATAAACGTCGACATTGATAGTTACCTTGCTGCGGCAGTGGTTGTGACGTCGACACCGAGGACGCGACTGGCCAAAGTCGCTGACATGGAAGCCACGTTGGCACGCAGATCCAGTTCCACGGCGTCCCTTTCCCGCTTCAATTGCTCGGCAGCCTTCTGGACCGTCGATGCCACCTGCTGCTCGGCACGGGCGCGGGCGTCCTCGACAGCCTTGCGACCTTCCGCCCTGGCGCTATCACGCAGGGACGACGCCTGAACACGGGCTTCCCTCATGGCGTTTTCGTAGTCCGCTTCGGCGGCTTCGAATTGCTCGTTCGCCTTTTTCGTGTCGGCGGCGGTCTTGGCCACCATCGCGTCGCGTTCGCGGAGCACCTTCATGACCGGCGGCACGACGAACGTGCCGATCACGATCAGCACGATCAGGAAGATCGCCAGCACGAAGAAGAACGTGCCATTGGGGACAAGAAAGTTGTTGCCCCCCTCTGCTGCTATCTGGCTGGATGCCAGAACGCCGCGGCTCGCATCTCCCATCACAGCGAACTAGCCGACGGGGGTTGCGAATACGAACAGCGCCATGAAGGCCAGGTTGATGAAGTAGGCCGCCTCAACCAGACCGACAGTGATGAAGAACGGCGTGAACAACCGGCCTTGCGCCTCCGGCTGCCGGGCGATGCCCGCAACCAGCGCGTTACCGGCGATACCGTCACCGATACCGGCACCGATCGCACCGCCGCCCATGATGATTCCACCGCCGATGAGAGCAGCGGCAGCGACTTGGGGGTCCAGGGCCATTCTTATCCTCCTTATATCTGGTAGGGGTCTACCAGGTTCCTGTAATGGTGTGTGGCTCAGGCCGATTGGTGAGCTGATTGGTGTGGGTCTCAGTCATGGTGATCCTCGATCTCCATGGCTTGGCTGAAGTACAAGATGGTCAAGATCGAGAAGATGAACGCCTGGATCGCACCGACGAACAAGTCGAAGGACTTCCAGATCGCGTTGGGCGCCCACATGATGTAGGGCGGGAAGAGCGCGATCAGCGCGACCAGGATGCCGCCGGCGAAGATGTTGCCAAAAAGTCGGAGCGACAACGAGATCGGCTTGGCGAGCTCTTCGACCAGGTTGATCGGCGCCAGGAACGCCACGTGCCCCTTGAGCACCGCCACCGGGTGTCCGACAATGCCACGGCGCCAGATGCCTGCCACGTGATAGCAGACGAAGACGAACAGGGCCAGCGCCAGAACGTAATTGATGTCCGCGGCCGCCGATTTCAGCAGCTCGGTGGTGTGCCCAGACGCGTCGGTGTACTGCAGCGGTAGCACCGACAGCCAGTTGGAGATCAGGATGAACACGAAGATGGTGACGGCCAGCGGCAACACGAACGGCGCGATCCGCATCCCCACCGCGCTCTCAATCTGATCGCGCATCTGGACCGTGATGGCCTCCCAGAACAACTGAACGCCACTGGGCACACCGGTGGAAGTGATCTTGGCGCGCAGGAAGAAAGCCAGGGCGATCACGATGATCGCGGCGATCCCGGTCGACAGGATCGTGTCGGTGTTGACCGTAAGCCCGAACCAGGTGGCGTGGCTGTGCTCGCCGACCTCGATCGCGCCTTCGGCCAAAAACGACGTGTCAGTCATCGTTGTTGTTTCCTCTTTCCATGCCTTTTTCCAAGTCTTTTTCTAAGCCTTGTTGCAAGCCGTCCAAGGTGTCGTCGCATGCCGACTCCGCGCCGCCGGCGCGCAGCTTCTTCCATACCGGCAGTGCAGTCGAAAGCACCAGCACCACCTGGAACAGTGCCAGGCCGAATACCACGCCCAGTCCGGCTGGCCGGAAAATGTAGGCGATGATCAGACCGATGACGGTGATGATCGCGAGCCGGGTTGCCGAGTTGATCGCCATCGAACTTTTCAAGGGGTGTTCTTTCGCGGTGATCGATGCCACCGAGCGACGCACCAGCAATGCGTTGAGCAAACCCAGCAGCAACCCGACACCGAAGAAGACTCCGACCATCAGGTGACCGGCGAACCCGGCGGCCGCCATCGCCACCGCGGTGATCACAGCGCTGATCACCAGGAGCCGGATTGGACGGAAGGCAACAGAGGGAAACACCAACGGCGCGTCCTGCGCTGGTGTCGTCACTGCAGCACCTCAATCTGGATTGATGGAGCGGGAACCTTCCGACCGACTGATCGGTGGTCCGCCGAGCGTATCGCACGTCACAGCCGAATCACTCAAGGGGTAGCTCCCTCGGTCGATCGACAATCGGCACTGCCGGAAAACGATCTGGCAACCCGATTGGCCGGCAACCCACAAGTTTCAATTTGGGGTTCTACCAGCACCGTACCACAAGGTCAGCGGCACTACTACTCTCCGTCGTAGTCGTCGCGACGTCGTAAAAGCGGGATCGCCGTCGCAACCCCCGCAACCACAATGGCGCCCAACATCACCGCGCCGGTGTCGCGCGGGTTGAAAAAGATCGTGCTGGCGGCGCCGAACGCGACGATGCCCACCCACAAATAAATGAGCAGTACCACCCGACGGTGCGAATGACCGATCTGCAGCAGCCGGTGATGCAAATGCATCTTGTCGGGGCTGAACGCGCTGCGGCCCGCCCGGGTGCGCCGCACGATGGCCAGCAGCAGGTCGAGCATCGGAACGAACATCACCGCGACGACCAGCAGGAAGGGTGACAGCAAGGCAAAGACATCGCGGGCGCCGTAGGCGTTCTGCGAAATCGGACCCGCCGCGGTGGTGGAGGCGGCGGCCAGCATCAATCCGATCAGCATGGAGCCGGAGTCGCCCATGAAGATCTTGGCCTTGTGAAAGTTGTGCGGCAGGAAGCCCAAACACGCCCCGGCGAGCACGACCGAGATCACGGCGGGCGGATAGAACAGGACGTCGCCGCCGTGGTCGCGCAGCAGTCCGACGGAGAAAATGCAGATTGCCAGCGCGGTGATGAGACCCAATCCGGCGGCCAGCCCGTCGAGTCCGTCGACAAAGTTCATAGCGTTGACAATCGAGACGGTCAGGGCCAGCGTGAGCAAGATCGACGACGCTTGATCCAGCACGATGGTGCCCACGCCGCCGAACGGGATGTACAGGACGCTCCAGGCCACACCCATGGTCACCAGCACGCTGGCGGCGGTGATTTGGCCGGCGAATTTGGTGAGCGCGTCCAACCCCCAACGGTCGTCGATCAGCCCGATACCCATGATCACCGCGCCTGCCACCATGACCGCGGGCATACCGGTGGAGTAGACGAAACCGCGGGTCAGTGCGGGCAGCTCGGAAGCCAAGAACACCGCGGAGGCCACACCGACGAACATCGCCAACCCGCCCATGCGGGGGGTCGGCGTCACATGCACATCGCGTTCCCGCGGGTAGGCGACCGCACCCAACCGGGTGGCCAACACCCGCACCGGCCCGGTCGCGAAGTAGGTGATGATCGCGGCGGTCAGTCCGACCAGCGCCAGCTCCCGCAGTGGCACCCCGGCACCACGATCGGCCAGGGCGTGCAGACCTGAGGCAAGAATGGCTAGATTGCTGCCCGGCTCGCTAGACACCACGCGACCGTACGCCACCTTCCATCGGAGCTGAATCCTTGCTTCGGGCTAGGCGATCAATCGCCCCGGATCGATGCCGAGTACTTCCGCGATCCGCTCGGCACTCACCGGTCCCGCCCGCAGCAGCCGCGGCGTCTCCCCGGTGAGGTCGACGATCGTGGAGGCGGCCTGTTGTTGGGCGGGCCCGGCGTCGAGATAGACGTCGACGAGATCGCCGAGCTGGGCGCGGGCCTCCGCGGCGTCCACCGCGGCCGGGCGCCCGGAGACGTTGGCGCTGGACACCGCCATCGGACCGACCTCGCGCAGCAGCTCGATGGCCACCGGGTGCAGCGGCATCCGCAGCATCACGGTGCCACGAGCATCGCCGAGATCCCATTGCAACGACGGTGCCTGTGCCACAACAAGACTCAGCGCGCCAGGCCAAAATGCGCGGATGAGGTCCCGCGCCCCATCCGGCACGGTGTAGACCAGGCCTTCGATGGTGTGCCAGGAGCCGACCAGGACACCGACCGGCATGTCGCGGCCCCGCCCCTTCGCGGCAAGCAGTGCGGCCACCGCGGAGTTGTCGAAGGCGTCGGCACCGATGCCATACACGGTGTCAGTAGGCAGCACCACCAACCGGCCGCCCTTCAGCGCCCCGACCGCAGCGGCGATCCCGGCCGAACGTTGTTCGGGCACAGCACAATCGAACACCTCAGCCACGGAGGGCACCCCGGGTCTGCGGGTGCGCCGCACGCCGGCGCGCGGTCACAAACCGTGGCCGGCCGGCCAGATCGCGCCGTGCCTGGATGTCGTCGAACAGGCCGGTGGCCGCGACGACGTCGACGGTGGCGTAGGAGGTGGTGTCGTCGTGCTCGACGGCAAACTGGCCGCCGGGGCGCAGCCAGCGCCCAGCCAGACCGGCCAGCGCGGGAATCACCGCCATGCCGTCGGTGCCGCCGAACACCGCGTGCGCCGGGTCATGCCGGGCCACCTCGGGCTCCAGCACGACATCGTCGGGCACGTAGGGCGGATTGGCCACGATCAGGTCAACCCGTCCGTCGAGCTCGGGAAGCAGGCCCGCAGTGCTGACATCGGCGCGCACCAGTTCCACCGCGGTGCCCGCGACGTTGCGGCGCGCGTAGTCCAGGGCCGCCTCGGAGTCGTCGATGCCGATGACGCGGGCGGTAGGCCAGTGCACAGCCAGGGCGATCGCCAAAGCGCCCGAGCCCGTGCACAAGTCGACGATCACAGCTGGCGCCGTCAGGCGCTGCGAGATGGCCCATTCCAAGATCGCCTCGGTCTCTGGCCGCGGAATGAACACCCCCGGGCCCACCTGCAGCAGGACCGGGCCGAACGCGGCCGTCCCGGTCAGATGTTGCAACGGCACCCGCCGCGACCGCGCGGCGACCGCGTCGTGGTAGCGCACCAAGAAGTCGTCGTCGATCGATTCGATCAGCGTCAACCGGCCGCGTTCGGCACCCGCCACGTAGGCGGCCAACTCCTCGGCATCGAAACGCGCCGAATCGATTCCGGCTTCGGCAAGCACCGTCGCAGCAGAATCGATCACGCGTCTCAGGGCGGTCATGCCTGTTGCAACCGTGCTTGTTTGTCGGCGGCGCTGAGCGCATCGAAGAGGGCATCCAGGTCACCGTCGAGAACCTGGTCGAGATTGTGTGACTTGAAACCGATTCGGTGATCGGTGATGCGGTTCTCCGGGAAGTTGTAGGTGCGGATCCGTTCGCTGCGATCCACGGTGCGGATCTGGCTGGCCCGATCCGCCGACGCGTCGGCCTGCGCCTGTTCCTCGGCGAGTGCCTGCAGCCGGGCGGCCAGCACCTGCATGGCCCGAATCTTGTTCTGCAGCTGTGATCGTTCGTTCTGGCAGGTGACGACGGTTCCGGTGGGCAGGTGGGTGATTCGCACCGCCGAATCGGTGGTGTTGACGCCCTGCCCGCCCTTGCCGGACGACCGGTAGACGTCGATGCGCAGATCCGACTCGTCGATCTGCACTTCGCCGACCTCTTCGGGTTCGGGATAGACCAGCACGCCGGCGGCCGAAGTATGCACCCGCCCTTGGGATTCCGTGACCGGGACGCGTTGCACGCGGTGTACGCCGCCCTCGAACTTCAACCGCGACCACACCCCGTCGACCGAGTCGCCCTTGCTGGCGATGGTCAACGTCGCATCCTTATAGCCGCCCAGGTCGGAGGTGGTCTCGTCCAGTACCGTCACCGTCCAGCCGTGCCGCTCGGCGTAGCGGATGTACATCCGGGCTAGATCGGCGGCGAACAACGCCGATTCTTCGCCGCCTTCACCGGATTTGACTTCCAGCACGACATCGTCGGCATCGTGCGGATCGCGCGGCGCCAGCATGTCGGTGAGCTGCGTGTCGAGTTCGGCCACGCGCGCTTCGAGTTCGACGACCTCGTCAGCGAACGAGTCGTCGTCGGCGGCCAGTTCGCGTGCGGTCGCCAGATCGTCGCGAGCGGCCTCCAGCTTGCGATGGGTGGCGACAATCGGGGCCAGTCGGGCGAATCGGCGACCCGCCTTGCGTGCCTCGTCGGGATTGCCGTGCAGCTCGGGATCCGACAGTCGCTGCTCGAGCTCGGCGTGCTCGGCGAGCAGCACGTCAATCGTCTGTACCGGCTGCGTCATCACACACCTCCTTCCCCGTCTCCCCCGGTCTCCCGGGCCGTCAGGAGCTTATTGGCCGCAAACGCGAACCGACGCCCGGCCTGCGCTGTTGCACAGTTCGGGCGTCGGTCAGGCAGCTATTTACCGGCTGATTCAGCCTTGTCGGCTCCGGCCTTGCGCTTTCCGTAACGCTTCTCGAAGCGTGCAACCCGGCCGCCGCTGTCCAGAATCTTCTGCTTGCCGGTGTAGAACGGGTGGCACTGCGAGCAGACCTCGACGACGATGCGACCGCCTTCTTTGGTGCTGCGGGTCTGGAACGTGTGACCGCATCCGCAGACCACCGTGGTCTCCGCGTAGGCGGGATGAATGTCAGTTTTCATGATGTCCTCTTCGATCTGGTCGAGCATCGATTATGCCAGGTCAGCCACTCCTCCCCAAAACAACGGGGCACTGGCCGACATTCCCGACGCACAGGTGACGGCGAAACCTAAACCTCGGCGACGTCGGTCGCGGCGCGTCGTGTGCGTGGTTCAAGTGTCGCGGCGACTCACCCGCCGCGGAACGCGGTGTTGCCAGTCACTGTCAGTCACCGTCCATGGCTCCCGGCGTCGTCTTGGACACCTGCACCAAGAACTCGTAGTTGGTTTTCGTCTTGCGTAGCTGCGACATCAGCAGGTCGATGGCCTGATGCGAATCCAGCCCCGACAGCACGCGCCGCAGCTTGTGCACGATGCCGAACTCGTCGGGCGACAGCAGCAGCTCGTCCTTCCGGGTGCCGGACGGGTTGACGTCCACCGCCGGGAAGACCCGGCGCTCGGAGATCTTGCGGTCCAGCTTGAGCTCCGCGTTACCGGTGCCCTTGAACTCTTCGAAGATCACCGTGTCACCGGTGGAGCCGGTCTCGACCATCGCGGTGGCGATGATGGTCAGCGATCCGCCTTCCTCGATATTGCGGGCCGCACCCAGGAACCGCTTAGGTGGGTAGAGCGCGGTGGAGTCGACACCACCGGACAGGATCCGGCCCGATGCCGGCGACGCGTTGTTGTAGGCGCGGCCCAGCCGGGTGATCGAGTCCAGCAGCACCACGACGTCCTTGCCCTGCTCGACCAGGCGCTTGGCCCGCTCGATAGCCAGCTCGGCGACCGAGGTGTGGTCGGACGGCGGGCGGTCGAAGGTCGAAGCGATGACCTCACCCTTGACCGAACGCTGCATGTCGGTGACCTCTTCAGGCCGCTCGTCGACGAGCACGACCATCAGGTGGCATTCCGGGTTGTTCTTGGTGATCGCGTTGGCGATGTCCTGCAGGATCGTCGTCTTACCGGCCTTGGGCGGCGACACGATCAGCGCGCGCTGGCCCTTGCCGATCGGCATGATCAGGTCGATGACACGGGTGGTCAGCCGGTCGGGAGTGGTCTCCAGGCGCAGCCGCTGGTTGGGGTAGAGCGGCGTGAGCTTGCTGAACTCGGGCCGTTTCTTGGCGTCCTCGACCGGGCCCCCGTTGACGCTGTCCAGCCGGACCAGCGGGTTGAACTTCTGCCGCTGGTTGGGCTGCTCGCCCTCGCGGGGCACCCGCACGGCACCAGTCACCGCGTCGCCGCGGCGCAGGCCGTTCTTGCGGACCATGTTCATCGAGACGTAGACATCGTGCGGGCCGGCCAGGTACCCCGACGTGCGCACGAACGCGTAGTTGTCCAGGACGTCAAGGATGCCGGCCACCGGCTGGACGACGTCGTCTTCGCGCAGCTCGGCGTCGCCGCCCTCACCGCTGCGTTCGCCGCGCCGCCGGCGGTCCCGGAATCGGCGACCGCGCCGGCCCTGCCGGCCCTCGCCGTCGTCATCCTGCTGATTCGAACCACCGCGCCCCTGCTGGCCGCCCGAGCCCTGTTGATCCCCACCTTGGTCGCCGGAATCCGACCCGCGGTCTTCGCCCTTGTTGTCCTTCGCGCCGCGGTCGCGGGTGTCGGTCTCCTCGGGGGCGGTGCCGTTGCGGTTCTGTGCCTTGGCACGATCCGACTCGTCGCCGCGGCCGGATGAGCCCGCTTCGCGGGTGGCGGTGCGGCGTTCCCGGCGCGGCGCGGCTTCGGGCGCCGAATCCTGCTGTTCCCCTTGGGCGGCCGGGGCTTCGGCCTTCGCGTTATCTCGGTTCTTTTCTTGGTTCTTGGTTTTGTCGCCGTCGCCGTTGCCGCTGCCCGTGTCGGTGGTCGGGGCGGCCTCGGCGCCAGCGCCGTTCGCCTGGCCCCGGATTTCTTTGATCGCGGCGATGAGTTCGTTCTTGCGCATGCCCGACGTCCCCTTGACGCCGGCCTGGCTCGCCAGCGCACGCAATTCGGGCAGCACCAGGGTCGACAGGGAGCCGGTCGAGACCTTGGATTTGACGTCGGGAGTGGTTGTGGTCACGGCATCCGACAGCTGGTTGCCGTCGGTGCTTTCGTCAGCCGTGAACAGGTCCGTATCAGTCACGGATTTCCTTTCTTCCCCCGCTGATCACGTCATAGGGGGGTCGTTGCAGTCAGCCAAATTGCCGAGTGCGCCCAATCGACTTGCAACGGTGATCGCCTGGAGGGGCGGAGAGAAAGGCGAACCTCGTCCACGAGAAGAATTGGTGTTGTCCCAGCGGCAAGGCAGTATTTATGCAGATGCAGATCCTGCGATTGCTGGACGATGCCGAGGATAGCCCGCATCGGTGATTCAAGCAAGCAAACCCTCCGGTGAGCCTGTGGATTATCCGGTGATTGTGGCACCCGGGCTCCAGCGAACTCCTTCGCCGGGCGTCAGCTGCACCACCCTGAATCCATTGGCGGCACCGTAGTCCAGCGCCTCCGCCGGCAGCTCCGAGTCGGTACTCAATGCGATAACCGATGGACCCGCCCCCGAAAGCGTCGCTGACAGCTTAAGACGCCGCAGCAGCCGCAGATATTCCGCCGACGCGGGCATCGCGGCGGCTCGTTGCGGCTGGTGCAGCACGTCTTCGGTGGCCGCCATCAGTAAATCGGGGCGGCTGGTGAGCGCGACTACCAGCAATGCGGCCCGGCTCAGGTTGAACCGGGCGTCTTCGTGGCTGACCCGCTCGGGCAGCAGCACGCGGGTCTCCGCGGTGGACGAACGCTCATCTGGGATCGCGCAGAACAGCCGGATTCCGGGATGCAGCGCAAGCGGCACTGCCGAATATTCGGCCCGGGCCCCGTTGCCGTCGGTCCACGACACCACCGCGCCGCCCAGCACCGCGGCGGCGGCATTGTCGGGATGGCCTTCAAACTCCGACGCCAGCTGGACCAGCTGCGCCTCGCTCAGCGGTGACGAATCCGTTTGTGCAACAAGGCCGTTCACCGCAGCCAGGCCGCTGACCACCGCCGCGGCCGACGAGCCGAGGCCGCGGGAGTGTGGGATGGCATTTCGGCAGCGCACCACCATGCCGGGCGCCCGCACCCCGGCCGCCTGCATGCCGCGTTCGATGGCGCGCACCACCAAATGGTCCGGGCCCAATGGGACCTGGTCGGCGCCCTCGCCTTCCACCTCAACGACGAGTCCGGAATCGGTTGTCTGCAGGACGATCTCGTCGGAGAGACTCAACGCCAGGCCGATGCTGTCAAAACCGGGGCCGAGGTTGGCACTGGACGCCGACACCGCGGCGCTGGCCACCAGCCCGGCGGGCAGCAGTTGAGTCACCGGCCGGCTTTCGGAGTCGGTGCGCGCCGAGCTGCCACTACGCGAGACCCAGCTTTTCGACGACCAGGACGGGGTCTACCGGCAGTGCAGACACGCTCGGCATATCCCGCAGGGCGGTGTCGGGGTCCTTGAGGCCGTTACCGGTCACAGTGCACACCACGGTCGATCCGCGGGCCACCCAGCCGTCCTCGACGGACTTGAGCAGGCCGGCGATGCTGGCCGCGGATGCGGGTTCGACGAACACACCTTCGGATTGAGCGACCAGATGGTAGGCGGCCAGGATCTCGTCGTCGGTCGCGGCCAGGAACCGGCCGTTGGACTGCTGCTGCGCGGCGACCGCAGCGGTCCACGAGGCCGGCGAGCCGATGCGGATGGCCGTCGCGATGGTCTCCGGGTGGCTGACGGGCTTGCCGTGCACCAATGGCGCCGCGCCGGCGGCCTGGGTGCCCAGCATCCGCGGCAGCTTGTCGGCGATGCCCTCGTGGTGGTACTCGGTGTAGCCCTTCCAGTAGGCGGTGATGTTGCCCGCGTTGCCGACCGGCAGCGAGTGCACGTCCGGCGCGGTGCCCAGCGCATCCACGATCTCGAACGCCGCCGTCTTCTGCCCCTCGATGCGCACCGGGTTGACCGAGTTGACCAACGAGATCGTCGGGAAGTCGGCGGCCATCTTGCGGGCCAGCTCCAGGCAGTCGTCGAAATTTCCGTCGATCTGGATGATCTTGGCGCCGTGCATCACCGCCTGCGCGAGCTTGCCCATCGCGATCTTGCCCTGCGGTATGAGCACGGCGCAGGTGATGCCGGCGCGTGCGGCGTAGGCCGCCGCCGAGGCCGAGGTGTTGCCGGTGGAGGCGCACAGCACGGCCTGCTGACCACGCGCCACCGCGTCGGTGACCGCCATCGTCATCCCCCGGTCCTTGAAGGAGCCGGTGGGATTGAGGCCCTCGACCTTGAGGTGGACCGTGCAGCCGGTCTGCTCGGACAGCCGAGCGGCGTGAATCAGCGGCGTGCCGCCCTCCAGCAAGGTGATCGGCGTCCAGTCGTCGCCGACCGGCAGTCGGTCGCGGTAGGCGGCGATCAGGCCCGGCCACGGCGTGTGCGTGGCGGTACGCGGCGTGCTCATAGGCTGGTTCCTTCTAATCTCAGCACGCTCGTCACACTCTGCACGACGTCCAAATCAGCCAGCGCGGCAACGGTTTCGGAGAGTGCGGCATCGGTAGCGCGGTGGGTGACCACCACGATGCGGGCACCGATCCGGCGCCCGCCTTCGTCCACGACACCCTCCTGACGGACCTCGGCGATGCTGACCTCGCGCTTGGCGAATTCGGCCGCCACGGAGGACAAGACGCCCGGCTTGTCGGCGACATTCATGCTCACGTAGTAGCGAGTCAAGATGAAACCCATTGGGGCGACGGGCAGTTGCGCATACTTGGATTCTTTCGGCCCCCGGCTGCCCAATACCCGGTTGCGAGCCGCCATCACCAGGTCGCCGGTCACCGCCGACGCGGTCGGCGCACCGCCGGCGCCCTGACCATAGAACATCAGCCGGCCCGCGGCCTCGGCTTCCACCACTACCGCGTTGAACGCCCCGTTGACGGTGGCCAACGGATGCGACAGCGGCACCAGCGCCGGGTAGACGCGCGCCGAAACACGTTGCTGGCCTTCGTCAGTGGTGATGCGTTCGCAGATTGACAGCAGCTTGATGGTGCAGCCCAGCGCGTGCGCGGACGCGAAGTCCGCCGGGGTGATCTTGGTGATGCCCTCGCGGTAGACGTCGTCGGACCTCACCGGGGTGTGAAATGCGATGGACGCCAGGATCGCCGCCTTGGCCGCGGCGTCGTAGCCCTCGACATCGGCGGTGGGGTCGGCCTCGGCGTAACCGAGCGCACTCGCGTCGGCCAGCGCGCTGTCGTAATCGGCGCCGGTGCTGTCCATCGCGGACAGGATGTAGTTGGTGGTGCCGTTGACGATGCCGGCCACTCGCACCACCGTGTCGCCGGCCAGCGACTGGGTGAGCGGACGGATAACCGGGATCGCGCCGGCCACCGCCGCCTCGAAATATAAGTCCACATGCGCGTTTTCGGCAGCCTGGGCCAATTCTCCGGTGGACTGCGCCAATAACGCCTTGTTCGCCGTGACCACCGACTTGCCGTGCTCGAGGGCCGTCAGGATCGCCTTGCGGGCCGGCTCGACCGGCCCCATCAATTCGACGACGATGTCCACGTCTTCGCGGGACACCAGCTCATCGACGTTGTCGGTGAGCAGTTCGACCGGGACGCCGCGATCGGCTGCGACGCGTCGGACTCCGATGCCGCGCAACACAAGGGGCGCCCCGACCCGGGCCGCGAGATCTTCCGCACTCTGCTCGATGATGCGGACCACTTCGCTACCGACATTGCCGAAGCCGAGTACCGCTACGCCGACTGGCTTTCCATTACCGGACACAGTTCACCTCACTTCCAAACTCAGCAGATCGTCGACCGTTTCCCGGCGCAGGATCAGGCGTGCCCGGCCGTCGCGTACCGCCACCACGGCGGGCCGGCAGATCATGTTGTAGCGGCTCGACAGCGAATAGCAGTAGGCGCCCGTTGCGGCCACCCCCAGCAGGTCACCCGGCCCCAGATCCCCCGGCACCCAGGTATCGCGCACGACGATATCGCCGCTCTCGCAATGCTTTCCGACAATACGAGCCAGCGCGGCCGGTGCGTCGCTGATCCGCGACACCAGCCGGGCGTCGTACTGGGCGTCGTAGAGCGCGGTGCGGATGTTGTCACTCATGCCGCCGTCGACGCTGACATAACGTCGAATCGCCGTCGTGCTGACCTCGACGTCCTTCACCGTGCCGACCTCGTACAAGGTGATGGTTCCCGGCCCGGCGATGGCGCGTCCGGGCTCTACCACCAACCGCGGGGTCGGCAGTCCCACCGCCGCCGCCTCGTTGTTGATGATCGCGCTCAACTTGGCCGCAAGTTCGGCCATCGGCGGCGGGTCGTCGGAAACCAAATACGAGATGCCTAGGCCGCCACCGAGATCCACGGTGGAGATCTGCGCGGTCTTCTCCACACCGAACTGCGCGACCACCTCTTGCAGCAGTCCGAGCACCCGCCGCGCGGCCAGCTCGAAGCCGGCGACGTCGAAGATCTGCGAGCCGATGTGGCTGTGCAACCCGACCAGCCGCAGGTGATCGGTCGCAAAGACCCGCTCCACCGCCGCCATCGCCGCGCCGCCGGCCACCGACAGGCCGAATTTCTGGTCTTCATGCGCGGTGGAGATGAACTCGTGGGTGTGCGCCTCGACGCCGACGGTGAGCCGCACGAACACGTCTTGGACGACGCCGGCCTCTCCCGCAATGGTTTCCAGGCGCTCGATTTCGGTCATCGAGTCCACGACCACATGGCCCACGCCGGCCTTGACCGCGGCGGTCAACTCCGCGACTGATTTGTTGTTGCCGTGGAACGTGATTCGCTCCGGCGGGAAATTGGCGTGCAGCGCGACGGCCAGTTCTCCGCCGGTGCACACGTCAAGCGACAGACCCTCTTCCGCGATCCACCTGGCTACTTCGCTGCACAGGAACGCTTTTGCCGCATAGTGAACGTTGGCGCCGCCCCCGAACGCCGAGGCAATCTCGCGGCAGCGCGAGCGAAAGTCGTCCTCGTCGAGGACAAACAACGGAGTTCCGTACTCTTGGGCGAGGTCGGTCACCGAGACGCCCGCGATCACGGCCACGCCCGAGTCGTTGCGAATGGTGTTGCGCGGCCACACATTTGGCGCAAGCAGCAACAGATCCTCGGGCGATTGGGGCCGAGGCGGGCTGTCCGCAGGGCGGACTTCTTCGGCGTGCCGGGGGCCGGCGGGATGAACGTTCACATTCTCTCCGGAGCACTGACGCCGAGTATCGAAAGTCCATTGGCGATGACCTGGCGGGTGGCCTGGCACAGCGCCAAACGAGCGGTGTGCAGATCGGAGGCTTGCTCGTCACCCTGAGGCAACACCCGGCATGAATCGTAGAACCGATGGTAGTCACCGGCGAGGTCTTCCAGGTAACGGCAGATCCGGTGCGGTTCGCGCAGCGACGCGGCGGTCTGCAGCACCCGCGGGAATTCACCGATGGTGCGCAGCAGCGCACCCTCCTTGTCGTGGTTGAGCAGTTCCAGGTGGCCGGTATCGGCGACTAGGCCGAGCTCGGCGGCGTTACGGGCCAGCGCCGAAAGCCTGGCGTGCGCGTACTGGACGTAGTAGACCGGGTTTTCGTTCGACGCCGATGACCACAGCGCCAGGTCGATGTCGATCGCGGTGTCCACCGACGAGCGGATCAGGCTGTAGCGCGCGGCGTCGACACCGAGAGCGTCCACGAGGTCGTCGAGGGTGATCACGGTGCCGGCACGTTTGCTCATCCGCACCGGCTGGCCGTCGCGCACCAGGTTGACCATCTGCCCGATCAGCACCTCGACCGTCGCCGGGTCGTCACCAAATGCTGCCGCGGCGGCCTTGAGCCGCGCGATGTAACCGTGATGGTCGGCACCGAGCATGTAGATGCACAGATCGAAGCCCCGTTCGCGCTTGTCCAGGTAGTAAGCGAGATCACCGGCGATGTAGGCGGGTTTGCCGTCGCTTTTGATCACGACGCGGTCCTTGTCGTCACCAAATGCGCTGGTGCGCAACCAGCTTGCGCCGTCCTTCTGGTAAATGTTGCCGCTTTGGCGCAGCCTGGCGATGGCCTGGTCGACGCGGCCGCTAGTGTGCATCGAATCTTCGTGCGTGTAGACGTCGAAGTCGGTGCCGAATTCGTGCAGCGACTCTTTGATGTGGCTAAACATCAGGTCGACGCCGATCTCGCGGAACGTCTCGTGCATCTCGGCGTCGGGCAGCTCCAGCGCGTCGGGCGACTTCTGCAGCACCTGCGCCGCGATGTCGTTGATGTAGGTGCCCGCGTAGCCGTCTTCCGGAGTGGGCTCGCCTTTGGCCGCGGCGATCAGCGAGTTGGCGAATCGATCGATCTGTGCGCCGTGATCGTTGAAATAGTATTCGCGGACCACGTCGGCGCCCTGCGTGGTGAGCAGCCGGCCCAGCGCATCCCCGACGGCGGCCCAGCGGGTACCGCCGATGTGGATCGGTCCGGTCGGGTTGGCCGAGACGAATTCCAGGTTGATCTTGTGGCCCGCCAGCGCCGCGGAGTGCCCGAAGCGGTCACCGGCGTCGATGACGTCGTTGACCACCTTGGCCTGCGCCGAGGTCTCGAGTCGCAGGTTGATGAAACCCGGGCCGGCCACCTGCGCCGAGGCGATACCGTCGGCCGCCACCAGCGCCCCGGCCAGCCATCCGGCCAGCTCGCGCGGGTTGGCGCCGACCTTCTTACCGAGCTGCATCGCCAGGTTGCTCGCGTAGTCGCCGTGATCGGGGTTACGTGGCCGCTCCACCGTGACCGTTTCCGGCAGCGCCGACACATCGAGGCCGCGCTCGGCCAGCACCGCGGATGCGGTGGTCTTGAGCAGCTCAGCCAGGTCAGCGGGTGTCACGAGCGTCCATCCTATTGGTTAGCGTGCCTACGCCCCGAATCCATTGCGGTGACCAAGCAGCCCCCGGGATGCGCTAGTCTGTCCCGGACAGTTTCACGCCCCAGGCGCCGTGTCGATGTGCGTGCGCCCCCGTAGCTCAGGGGATAGAGCGTCTGCCTCCGGAGCAGAAGGCCGCAGGTTCGAATCCTGCCGGGGGCACCAGGTTACCGCAGGTCAATTTGGTTTACGGCCCGCTTCGCGGCGCAGCTGGCCTGACGCCGCCCGGCGTCTGCCGGGGTTGCGGGCTACGGCCCCATTTCGACGACGGATCTCGACGTCATTGCCGGGCTCGACTGTGCTATTCACCGGACGGGATCGCCTGGATCGCGTTCGTAAAGAAGCGGCGATAGTAATGCACCCACTCGCCTCCGTCTAATACCCGGAATTTATTGTCGGCCGCGAGCTCGCGGTCGTAGGGTGTGAGCCGTCGCACTGCCGAAATCACCCAGGTCCGGGACTTCGCCGGTCCACCCCGGGCGCGAGGCGGGCAGCATTCGTTATCCATTCTCCGCAGCCGTGCGGCCATTGCGCTTCGGCCGAAAGAGGGAGTATCCACTCGATGATTCCACGCAAATTATCCGGGCTGCTCGCCGTAGCGGTCTGCTTTTCGGTATTGAGCTGCTCGAGTTCACGACAGGCCAGCAATCCTCATTCGGATACACCCGCGCCGCCCGCGCAAACCGGCCAGCCCGCGGTCATCAATCCGCGTCCAGGGGACGCGATCTTCACCAATTACACGTTCCGCGACGGCGAGACGCTGCCCGAGCTGCGCATTCATTACCTGACAGTGGGCGAGCCACACAAGGATGCCCGCGGCGCGGTGGACAATGCCGTGCTGCTGCTGCATTGGACGGCCGCCAGCAGTCAGGTGTTGGTCACTCAGGAATACAAAGACTCCCTCTTCGCGCCGGGCGCGCCGTACGACGTTTCGCGATTCTTTGTGATCATTCCCGATGCGATCGGCCACGGAAAATCCAGCAGGCCCAGCGAGAAGCTCGCAGCTAAATTCCCGCATTACACCTATAGCGATATGGTGGACCTACAGCACAAATTGGTCACCGAAAAACTGGGCGTCACGCATTTGCGGGTCGTATCGGGGATGTCAATGGGGTGTATGAACACCTGGCAATGGGCAGAAAACTATCCGGACATGATGGATGCGGCCATGCCTGTAGCGTGCTTTCCGGCGCCTATCAGTGGACGCAACTTGTTCTGGCGACGAATTGTCGTGGATAGCATCAAGTCCGATCCGGCCTGGGCGGGTGGAAATTATCAGCAACAACCGCCCTCGTTGATTCCGGGCATGCTGTTGGCCCGGACGCTGGTGGACGGAGTACCCAACCTTCAGGACGAAGCGCCCACCATCGACAAGGCCGATGCGCTGGTCAAATCCACCAAACAGCAGTCCGCCACGCAGGACGCGAACGACTACATCTACACCCTCGAGGCGTCGCGCGACTACAACGCTGAACCAGACCTGGGCAAAATCAAGGCAAAAGTGTTCGCCCTCAACTTCGCCGACGACGAGTACTACCGCGACAGCCTGCAGATCGCGGAGCGTGACGTGCCCAAGGTGCCGACGGGACGGCTGATGGTCCGACCGATCTCGGCCGGTTCGGCCGGCCACTCCTCGATAGCTCACCCGGCACTGTGGAAAAGCCAGGCCGCGGACTTCATCGGCTGGCTGAACCAGGCGTGATCGCACGCACATGAAATGGCTGCCACGATGTGCCGTCGCTGCGCGTTTTCCACCGCAGCGCCGCCATCGCCTCGGTCGCATGCCGAGCTCACAGAAATATTCGGTCTGGGCGGCACCGCTACCTTTCAATTCGATATGGGTTCGACCGTGATCGGCTACCTGTCCGCCGTTTGCTGATACGTTCCGATTCGCATGCCTCGCGAGCGGAAACACGGTGAGAAGAGGGCCTAGTCATGAGGATCGCGACATTCATCGCAGGTACTACCTTATTTGCCAGCTGGGCTATCTCGTCGGCCCCGTCCGCCCCGGCCGAGCCACGGGGCACCGTCGATGAATTGAAGATGAACGGGGTCTACCACTATGCCGACGAGGACGGGGACACCGGAACCTGGACGATCGATACCACCTGTAGACAGGTGTGCGTCGCCCACGTTTGGACCGCGCCGGGACAAGGGTTCAACGCTCCCCTGATCGACGGCCAGTACACCGTAACGCGCACCATCCCCGAGGCTGCGATCTGCAGCAACGATCTCAGCCAACACCCGGTGACTGTTCGACAATCCTGGGATCCGTTGACGCTCACCGGCATTGCAATATTTCTGGACAGCTCCGCGCCCTGCGGCCTCAACGACCCGCACGACACTTTCACGCTCACCAAACTGAACTAGGGCTGCGATGTCTTGGGACATCTGGTCGACTTCGATCACACCTTGGCACCCAGTCCCGCAATGAGATTGACCGTCACCGCGAGAACGACCGCACCAAGCAGGTAAGAAATCAGCGCGTGCCGCAACACCGTTCCCCTGATGGACGTCAGGTTGATCTCGGTGTCCGACACCTGGTAGGTCATGCCGACGGTGAAGGCGACGTACGCGAAGTCTCGGAACCGGGGCGGCTCCTGGTCATGGAAATTGATCCCCCCGGGATCGCCGGAGTAGTAGAGCCGCGCGTAATGCCCGGTGAACAGCGTGTGCACCGCGAGCCACGAAGCGGCCACCGTCAGAATGCCGACGACGGCGGCTTGCAGCGACTCGGTGCCCGAACGCGACGCGGCGGCCACCAGGTAACCGACGCCGCCCAGACTCGCGATGCTGGCGGACAGGATGACCGCGTCGGCGAGCCAGCGAGTCGGGTCCTCGCGCGTCGCCCAGACGCGGGTTTGGTCGGCATTCATTCGGTAGAAAAGGAGCTGCGTCCACCCGACGTAGAGGCCGGCCGCGGCGACCCAACCGGCCAGCGCAAAACGCCACCCGGCCGCATTACCTACCACGATCGCCACACCAATTCCGAGTAACACGGCAAGCGTTATCCGGACTGCGACGGTATCGCGGAACGACTTCCTCCAAGACGCCACAATCCGACCTAACCATTCGCTGCGCCCACTCGGGCACCGCGCCTGTTGCCGCGCAGTGAAATTCGTCCGGTCAAGTTTGCCGATCGGCTCGCAAGGCGCGCCCGCCTCCCCGGCGACCGCCCAGCCTGACCGGGATGACCTCCGATACGCCGGCGCACGCGTCACCCCGGAGGACAATTTGCTCGATTCGCCCATTTGCCGCGCACGTCACTGCCCCGGACCGCATACTGAGCCCGTTCTGCCGCCCCTCACAGACAAGGAACACGACCGTGATATCCATCCGCACACTTTATTTGTTGAGTGCCCCCGCGATGTTGGCCACCGCATTAATGCTCGGCACCGGAATCGCAGCTGCCGACGACGACGCCTACCTCGCGCAGATTCACAAGATCGGTCTGACCGGCGATAAGGACGGTCTGATCCAGCTCGGACACTTGATTTGCGCCGACCGCAGCGCCGGCGAGACCCCTGACCAGCTGGCCCAGGTGGTGCAGAGCAAGAACCCCGGGATCAGCCTCAGCGACGCGACCGGCGTGGTCAGCGCCGCCGAATCGAACTACTGCCCGTAGGGGGTGATGGGGCCGCCTTGCCCGCGAACCCGCTCACGCCGCAGCAAACGCCGCCACCGGCATCTCGACGGTCCCGCGGCACGGGCCGCTGGCGATGTCCGTATGCCAGGTGCCGCGCAGCGATCCGTCCGGTTGGGGGCGATAAAACGCCCATGACTGGGCGGGCGCCCATATCTTCGGAATCCCTTCGCCCCTATAGCAATCCCACTGGAAGTCGAAGCGCTCCACCCACCGCGTTCCGTCCCAGGCGTAGTGCGACGGCTGCGGCAGCGTCGGGTTCTTCGGGACGGGTCCGTTGGTGGCGGTGGCTACGCACGTGCCGGCCGAACAGGACGTCACGAAGACGTAGTCGGCGCTGAACGTCGGTTCGGCTTGCCCGGCCGCCATGCTGGTGCCGGTTTTGTTGGCGGCGTAGCGCACCAACGAGTATTTGCCGTTCCACGCCGGTGGTGTCGCGTGCGCGCAAACCGCAAGGGCTCCAAGGGCTATCGCGGCACCGAGCACCGCAAGTAATCGCGTGCACCCGTTCATCGGTCGTGCAGCAAGAACAGGCCGTAGGCCGCGAGCGATTGCGAGTCCACGATCTGCCCCGAACGCATCATCTCCTCGACGTCTTCGCGAGAAAACCATGCGCTGCGCATGTCCTGTTCCTCGTGCTCGCGCTCCGAGCGGCCCTCGCTGATCCCGGTGGCCAAAAAGACCCAACCCCGCTGGCTGGTCATCCCGGGAGCGACGTCGAGCAATCCGAGCGGCTCGAACGACGTTGCGCTGAGCCCGGTTTCCTCGCGCAACTCCCGCGCGGCCAGCTCGGCGGGCTCCGCCTCGGCCAAATCGGGGGCGGTGCCCTGCGGGAACTCCCAGCGACGCGCACCGACCGGATACCGGAACTGTTCGACTAGCCGGAACCGACTCCCGTCATACGGCACCACCAGCGCGTAGACCGGCTTGTCGACCACGGCGTAGATGCCGGGACTGCCGTCCGGCCGGCGGATGTCGTCCTCTCGGAAGATCAACCACGGATTCCGATATACCTCGCGCGACGAGACGCGTTCGATGAATGGCACATTGCTCAGTATTGCCAACCCGAAGCGACGGCCAGGGCAACCGGGTAGCGTCCAAGGCCATGCCGTCTCCTGAAGCCATCACGCAGACTGTCAACAGCTATCTCACCCTGCTCGCCAAAGGCGCAACCGACGAGATTGTGAACCTGTACACCCCCGACGCCACCATCGAGGATCCGATCGGCGCGGATGTCCTGCGCGGCCACGACGCGGTCCGTGCGTTCTACACGGCCATCCAGGACGCCAAGAAGGAAACCGAACTCGCCGAAATCCGCGTCGGCGGCAACGAGGCGGCATTCTTGTGGCATCTCACCCTCGACGCCGGCGACAGCCGCACCCGCATCTCCCCCATCTCGGTGATGACGTTTGACGACGAGGCCAGGGTTGCCTCGATGCGGGCGTTCTGGTCGCCCTCCGACGTTCGCGTCCTGTAACGCAAAGCCGTTACCGCCGAACGCAATCCGGGTCTCACGCCAAGGCGGCCTCGAGCGCGCAATAGGACCCCGAGCCGGTGACCGTGCGCTCGAGGGCGAAGCCGCCGCGGGCCAACAGGTGATGCCACTCGGACAGGCTGCGCTGCCGACCGCCGACCATGCCGAGCATGAGGATGTCGACCAGCGCCGCACGGTCTTGCGCAGCACCGTCGGGTACCACCATGTCGAACACGACCAGGCGGGCATCGGCCGGCGCGGCTGCGGCGATATTGGCCAGGATGCGCAGGGCCGGGGCGTCATCCCAGTCCTGCAGCACCGCCGACAGCACGTACACGTCGGCGGTCGGCACGCTTTCGAAGAAGTCTCCCGGGCGAACCGTCACCCGGTCGGCCAACCCGGCCGCCTGCACGGTTCGGCGCGCCGCGGCGACAGAAGTCGGCAGGTCGTAGACGATGCCCCGGCGTTCGGGACGACGATCGAGCAGCTCCACCAGCAAGCTGCCATCCGCGCCGCCGATGTCTGCAACCGTTGTGCCCGCGGGCAGGTCATACCTGTCGAGCAGATCGCCGCGGCCGCCTCGCGTGAACGCGGCCATCGTCTCGTTTTGCAACTCGGCAAGTTCGGGGTCGTCGTTGATCCACTCGAAGAACGGCTTGCCCAACGACAATGTCGCCGCCGGTTGTCCGGTCCGCACCGCGTCCGCCAAGCCTCCAAATGCCGCGTAGTGCGTCCGCCGGAAGTAGCCGGCCAACTTACGCAGCGAACCAGCGTGGCCGTCGGCGAGGGTACGCCCGAGCGCGGTGAGTTCGACGGTGTCGTCGCGCGTGTGGAAGATCTCGTGGCGAGCCAAGAACCGGATGATGCGTCCCAGCGGATCCGTCTTGGCACCCACCGCCGACGCAATGTCGTCCACCGCGCGCGGCCCATCCAGCAACACATTCGCCACACCAAGTTCCGCGACCGCAAACAGCGCCTGCGACAGCACGAAACCACCGAGCAGGTCAAGCATCTTCGGCCCGAGCTCGAGGTCGGTCACGTTGAGCTCCGTCACGCCGACCGAGACTATGGTCGGCGCTCGGCGGTGACCAGCCTCCGGACGCAAGGTTT
Source organism: Mycobacterium simiae (assembly GCF_010727605.1). Classification (NCBI taxonomy): domain Bacteria; kingdom Bacillati; phylum Actinomycetota; class Actinomycetes; order Mycobacteriales; family Mycobacteriaceae; genus Mycobacterium; species Mycobacterium simiae. The sequence continues at coordinate 4,178,688 of NZ_AP022568.1, read as the reverse complement.
CGGCCGATTAACGCGGCCCCCGCAGGTGGGCAGTCGGCTAGCACAAATCGGCGCGGTGGTTGATAGTCATAGCAGGTCAACCGGCCGAGACCTCGGCTCCGACGACACGAAACGGGCTGGGTATGCAACGTCACATCATCGTTAGCGGCGACGACGCCTTAGCAACAACAATCGTCGACGAGCTGAAGAGCGCCGGTGCCCGCGTCGTCATACTGTCCGCCGACAACGACCTCGCCGACCTCGGGATCACCCGGGCGCTCGCCGTGATCTGCGCCGGCAACGACGATGCGCGAAATCTCGAAATCGCCTTGTTGGCAAGGAAAGCCAATCCGGATGTGCGAGTGGTGGCCCGGCTGGCCAACGATGTGCTGCGTGGGGCGGTAGGCGTCGACAACGGACCCGGGGCGATTCTGGATGTCGCCCAGCTGGCCGCGCCGTCGGTGGTCGAGGCGTGCCTGGCCCACACCGCACACCCATTCGAGGCGGCGGGCATCCAATTCCTAGTCTCGGGTTCCGAGGCGCCCTACGATGCCACGCTGCGCGAGATTTACGCGGATCTGGCACCGGTCGCGGTGATTCACGGCGACAACTCGCCGACGCCGGGACTGTTCCAGACGTGCCCGGGCCGAGACCTGCGGGTGCACGCCGGTGACTGGACGGCCATGATCGGCACCGTCGAAGAGCTTGCGGCGCGGGGCATCCGTCCGCCGCGGCCGAATCGGACGCGCACCCGCCAGCGTCGGCTGCGGCGCGCCGTCGACGCCGCGCGGGCCCTGCGCAGCGACATCAACCCGATGTTCATGCGGGCGGTGACCGCGCTGCTGGCCGTCTTGATCGGCTCGACGGTGTTGTTGCGTTATTGCTATCAGCCACAGTCGAAAATGACCTGGGTCGACGCGTTGTACTTCAGTACCGAGACGATTGCGACCGTCGGTTACGGCGACTTCAGCTTCCTCGCCCAACCGACCTGGCTGCGCCTGTTCAGCATCATGTTGATGTTCGGCGGCCTGATCACCACCGCCGTGCTGGTCGCGTTTATCGCCGACCTGCTGCTCTCGCGCCGGTTCGCCCACACGGCCGGTCGCCGGCGGGCGCGCCACCTACGCAATCACGTCGTGGTCGTCGGGTTGGGATCGTTCGGTAGCCGGGTCGCCGCCGATTTGACCGCCGCCGGATACGCGGTCGTGGTGATCGAGTTCGACGAGAACAACCGCTATCTCGAGGCCGCTGCCGAACTCGGAGTCCCGGTGATTTTCGGGGATGCGACGCTGCGCGAGACCCTGCTGGCGGCCCGGGTCGACACCGCCCGCGCGGTGGCGGTGCTGACCCACGACGACATGACCAACATCGAGACCGGGATTGTGCTGCGCGAGATGCTGAGCCCGCGGGTGATGCCGGAGGTGGTTCGGCGCGACGTGCCGATCGTGCTGCGCATCTACGATCACGCTCTGGGTAGTGCCGTCGCCGACCGGTTCGGGTTCCATGCCGTGCGCTCGACTGTCGAGCTGGCCGCGCCATGGTTCATTGGTGCCGCAATGGGACTGCAAGTGCTGGGCACGTTCTCGGTCGGGCAGCGGTACTTCATGGTCGGCGGTATGCATGTCGCGGCCGGCAGCGAGCTCGATGGTCTGCGAATGTTCGAGCTGTCCACGCAGACCCGGGTCATCGCGATCACTCGCGACGACTCCCCGGTCCAGCTGCACCCTCGTCGCGATGCCCGGCTACGGGCCGGCGACACCGTCTACGTCGTCGGCCCGTACCGCGAGCTGATGGCGACGCTGCTCAAGGGCCAGCCGCCGCTGTACCCCGACGTCAGCGGCCAAGAACGCCTGCCCGCATAAGGGGCGACCGGTTTAAAGCCGCCCGGCCACGTCTGCGGCGCGCCGCACCTGATCGAGGTCCGAGCTGGTCGGGATCAGCTGAACTTCGTCGGTGCCAATCTGCTCGAACTTCCGCAGCACCGCCAGCAACTCGTCCTCGCTGCCGGCCCAGCCGGTCACCGGGGCCATCGCGTCGACGAACTCGGCCGGTATCCAGTTCATATAACGGCGCAGATGGCGATGCACCTGAGCGCGCGACTCCTCGGGAGCGCCGAAGGCGAACCAAAACGACGTCGCCAGGTGCGGTTTTCCCTTGCCCGCCGCCGCCCACGCTTGGCGAGCCACGTCGTACAACTCGTTCTGCTTGTCGACATCGAGGTCCAGGGTGGTGCCGGCCAATCCGTCGGCCCAGGCGGCCGCGCTGCGGATGGTCTTCGGTCCGATGCTGCCGACCAGCAGTGGCGGGCCGCCGGGTTGCACCGGTGGCGGCCCGACCGGCAACACCGACCCGGTGATTTTCTCCCCTGCCCACACCCGCTTCATCACCGCCACCCGCTCGGCCATGTCACGCCTCGTCTGGGTCGCGAGGTCGGCGCCCACCGCGTGGTAGTCCTCCTGCCGGCCCCCCACTCCCAGACCCACGGTCAACCGTCCGCCACACAGCAGATCGCCGGTCGCCAGCCCCTTGGCCAACAGCACCGGATCGTGCAGCTGCGGGACGATCACCGTCGTCACCAACCGCACCCGCGTCGTCCAGGCGGCCAACGCACCGAGCAGCGTGAGACTGTCGGGATTGCCGAACGCGATGCGTTCACCCCACGCCAGCGCCGAAAACGGTCCCTCGTCGACGGTGCGCGCCCAGGTCTCGAGAACCGAGGCGTCCAGGTCCGGCTCCATCACCGGCATCGTCATTGCGATCTGCACGACCGCGATTGTGGCACGCCCGCTGCCCGCGTCCGTTGAAGTGGCAGTATGGTCCGGTGGCCCTAACGAATACGTCCATTGCCCATGTCCGGCTCACCGTCACCGACATCGAACGATCCCGCCAGTTCTACGAGAGCGTGTTCGATTGGCCGGTGTTGCTGGAAATTCCGACGAACGCGGACGAGGCGACCCGTGAGGAGTTGAGCTTCTTGTACGGCGGCGTCATCTACGACCTCGGTGGCACGCTGCTCGGACTGCGGCCGGTCGCCACCGACCGCTTCCACGAGGACCGCACGGGCCTGGACCACATCGCCTTTCGGCTGGCCACCAGGGACGAATTAGACGCTGCCGCAGCACATCTCGATGACGTCGGCGTCGAGCACGAGCCCGTCAAGGACATTGGACCGTCATACATTCTGGAATTCCGCGACCCGGACAACATCGCGCTGGAGTTGACCGCACCCAAGTAGGGCAAGGGCGTTGTCGGCCGGCCAGGACGGTGGTTGACTGGAAAGAACTATGAGCATCAGTTTCAACCACACCATCGTCGCCGCCCGCGACAAGCACGAGTCCGCGGAGTTTCTCACCGAGCTTTTCGGCTTACCCAGCCCGAAGCCATTCGGCCACTTCATGGTTGTCCAACTCGAGAACGGCGTGAGCCTGGATTTCGCCGACGCGCCTGAGGGTGACGACATTCGGCGCCAGCACTACGCGTTTCTGGTCTCCGAGCCGGAGTTCGACGAGATTTACGGCAAGATCCGTTCGCGCGGCCTGCAGCACTGGGCGGATCCGCGGCAAAGCCGGCCGGGCGAGATCAACCACAACGACGGCGGGCGAGGAGTCTATTTCCTGGACCCCGCCGGGCACGCGCTCGAGATCCTGACGCGGCCCTACGGATCAGCGGTCTAATCGACCAGCGGAGCCCCGTGCCGGACGCTCTCCTGACCCCGGTAGTCGTCGGCGAGTTTCGCCACGTGCTTGGGCAGGGACCCGGATGCCACGTCCGCCAGCGTCGTCTCCTCCAGCACCGAGCGCATGCTGGCCCGCAGCGCCCGCCAGACATCGGCGAGCGGTGCCGTGGGTCCCGAGTAGGGAAGGTCACCGAGACCAATGTCGCGGACGCTGGCCAACGGTCCGTCGATGCAGCGCAGCACATCGGCGATGCTGATTTGGTTGCCGGGGCGCGCCAGCTCATAGCCGCCATCGCGACCGCGGTGGCTGCGGACCAGGCGGTCGGTGCGCAGGTTGGTCAGGATGTCGACCAGAAACTGCGGAGGTATGCCCTGTGCCTGGGCCAAGTCGTCGGTCTTGACCAGACTGCCCTTGTCCGCGGTGGCGAGGTGGATCATTGCCCGCACCGCGTACTCGGCTTTCGCTGACATCCGCACCCTGAGGATTGTGCCACCCGACGCGAATCGAGGCGGATGCTCGGGTGCCGGCTAGCCCCGTGACTCCAACAAATCGATCACACTTTGCGCCAGTTCCTCGAGCGGGCGGTCCGGGACGAGCCGCAAATCGGGATTCTTGGGTCGCTGGTAGGGGCTGTCGACACCGGTGAAATGTGTGAGTTCACCGGCGCGAGCTTTGGCATACAAGCCCTTCGGATCACGCGCCTCGCACTCGGCGAGCGGGGTATCGCAGAAGACTTCGAAGAACTCAAACCCGGCGTCGGCGTGCACCTTACGAGCCATCTCGCGGTGTTCGGCCAGCGGGCTGATGGCGGGCACCAACACGGTCTGGCCGGAATCCGCCAGCAGCATCGCGACGTGGGCCAGCCGACGCAGATTCTCCGCCCGGTCGGCCATGGAAAAGCCCAGGTCCGCATTCAAGCCGTGCCGGAGGTTATCGCCGTCGAGAACGTAAGCGGGAACACCTTTTTCGAGCAATTTTTGTTCGACCAGCATGGCCACCGACGACTTACCCGCACCCGACAGACCGGTCAGCCAGACCGTCCGTCCCCGCGACGCCCGGTCCGCCGCGGTCACCAGCGACTGGTGCCGAACGGTGTTCGGGCTCGCCTTCTGTGCCTTGACATCACGCAACACCATGCCCGCCGCGACGGTGCCGTTGGTGTTCGGATCGATCAGGATGAACGAACCGGTGCTGGCATTACGGGTGTACTCGTCGAGCAGCAAGGGCACCTGAGTACGCAGCGAGATACGGCCAAGTTCGTTGAGCTTCAACGCCGTAGCGGTCTTGTCGCGGTGCAGGGTGTTGACGTCGAGCCGGTAGTCCAGTGCGGTGACCCGCGCACGGGTGGTTCGGGTGGTGTGTTTGATGACGTAGTCGCGGCCTGGCTCCAACGATGCGGCGTCGGCCATCCAACAGACGGTGGCGTCGAATTCTTGAGTGACCCTGGGCTGGTTGTTGGTGCGGGCGATCATGTCACCTCGCGATATGTCGATGTCGTCGGCAAGGCTGATGGAGACGGCCATCGGTGGAAACGCCTCGTCTATCACGCCATTCGGGCCTTCGATCGCGGTGATCTTGCTGGTCTTGCCGACCGGCAGCACCACCACCTCGTCGCCCGGACGCATCACTCCGCTGGCCACCGTTCCGGCGTAGCTGCGGTGGTCGTGATGTTCGTGGGTCTGCGGGCGGATGACGTACTGCACCGGGAAGCGCACGTCGACGAGGTTGCGGTCACCGGCGATGTACACCTCTTCCAGGTGCGAGAGCAGCGCCGGACCTTCGTACCAGGGCGCCCGATCCGATTTGGTCACCACGTTGTCGCCGTGCAGCGCCGAAAGCGGGATGGTCGCCACGTCCTGCACGTCCAAACGTGCCGCGAAGGAGTGGAACTCGTCCTTGATCGCCTCGAACTTCGACCGATCCCAGTCGATCAGATCCATCTTGTTGACAGCCAGCACGATGTGCTGGATGCCCAGCAATGAGGCCAGGAACGCGTGCCGGCGGGACTGCTCGAGCAGACCCTGCCGGGCGTCGACAAGCACGATCACCAGTTGCGCGGTCGATGCCCCCGTCACCATGTTGCGGGTGTACTGGATGTGTCCCGGGGTGTCGGCGATGATGAATTTTCGCCTGGGCGTAGCGAAGTAGCGGTAGGCGACGTCGATGGTGATGCCTTGTTCGCGCTCGGCGCGCAGACCATCGGTGACCAGCGCAAGGTCGGTGTAGTCGTGGCCCCGCTCTTTGGACGTCTTCTCGACCGCAGCCCATTGGTCTTCCATCACGGCCTTGGAGTCGTAAAGCAGCCGACCGATCAGCGTGGACTTGCCGTCGTCGACCGAGCCGGCGGTTGCGATGCGAAGCAGTGTCGTCGGTGCAGCCATCAGAAGTAACCCTGTCGTTTCCGGTCTTCCATGCCGGCTTCGGAGATGCGGTCGTCGGCCCGGGTGGCGCCGCGTTCGGTCAGCCGGGACACCGCGGTTTCGGCGATCACCTCCGACACCGTGGCGGCCTCGGATTCGACACAGCCGGTGCAGGTGACATCACCGACCGTGCGGAACCGCACCGTCTTTTCCATCACCCGCTCGTCCGCCCGCGGCTGCATGTGCCGATGCACGGCCAGCAGCATGCCGTCACGCTCGAAGACCTTGCGCCGGTGGGCGTAATAGATCGGCGGCAACTTGATCTTCTCGGCGCCGATGTAAGACCAGATGTCGAATTCGGTCCAGTTCGACAGCGGGAAGACACGGATGTGCTCACCCTTGTGGTGCCGGCCGTTGTAGAGGTTCCATAACTCGGGCCGTTGCGCCTTGGGGTCCCACTGCCCGAACTCGTCGCGGAAACTGAACACTCGTTCCTTGGCGCGCGCCTTCTCCTCGTCGCGGCGCGCCCCGCCGAACGCGGCGTCGAATTTGTTCTCCCGAATGGCGCGCAGCAACGTCACCGTCTGGATCGGGTTGCGAGACGGGATGGTCTCGACGACCCGGCCGGCATCGATGTCCTCCTGCACCGATGCCACCACCAGGCGCACCCCGAACTCTTCGACGAGTTCGTCTCGGGTCGCGATCACCTCGTCGAAGTTGTGACCGGTGTCGACGTGCATGACCGGGAACGGCAGCCGCCCGGGACGGAACGCCTTGAGAGCCAGGTAGAGCATCACGATGGAGTCCTTGCCGCCGGAAAACAGCAGCACGGGCCGCTCGAACTCCGCGGCGACCTCCCGGATGATGTGGATGGCCTCGGCCTCCAGCGAGCGCAGATGGCTCAATTCGTATTGGCCGGCCGAGGGACCTGCCGCTACCCCACTAGTCATGGCTTCCTTCGTCGCAACCCGCGTATCCGGATAAACTTGGTCGAACTGACCATGTTAACGGTCATTGGCGTTTATAGAACCAGCCCGCCGCGGCGGTGTCAATGGGCAAACAGCCGGAGCCGCGCACCCGACAGATCGCGCCAGTCGCGGCGCCCGCTCTTCCCCTGCGGCCGGCCATTGCGAAAGCATGGGCGGATGACCACCTCCTCGTCGCCCGCCAGCGGGCGCGACGTCATCGCGCAGTTCCTTCCGCAATCACCGTTCGTCGCCAAGTTAGGCATCGTCGCCGATCAGCTCGGCGACGACGAAGTCCGGCTACGGCTGCCGTGGGATCCGTCCAACGTCACCGTCGGCGACATGGTGCACGGTGGTGCCATCGCCACCCTCGCCGATCTCACCGTCATGGCCGCGGCGTGGTGCGGCGCCGAAGCACCCCCCGATCTGCGCGGCGTCACGGTATCGATGGCGCTGGACTTCATGGCGCCGGCCCGGGCCACCGATGTGATCGGGGTAGGCCGAGCGCTGCGGCGGGGCCGTTCACTGACCAACTGTGAAGCCGAGATCGTCGACCCGCAGGGCAGGCTGATCGCCAAGGCCCTCGCTACCTACAAGGTCGGTTAGAGGGTTATCTCCTCAAGCTTGCCGCTGGCGACGTCGAAGACGAAGCCGCGCACCGATTCGTGCTTGGTGACAAACGGGCTGTTCTCAATGCGGCGCAAGGACTGCCGAACGTCCTCGGCCAGGTCCGGGAAGGCCTCGGTCGCCCACGGCGGCTTGACGCCGGTTTCGTCCTGGATGCTGCGCTTGAAGTCGTCGTCGTTGAAGGTCAACATGCCGCAGTCGGTGTGGTGGATCAGGATGATTTCCCGGGTGCCCAGCAGCCGCTGGCTGATAGCCAACGATCGAATGACATCGTCGGTGACGACGCCCCCGGCGTTGCGGATGACGTGCGCCTCGCCCTCGTTGAGACCGAGGAGGCGATACACGTCGAGCCGGGCATCCATACACGCGACGACGGCGAGATGTTTGCTGGGCGGCATCGGCAGGGGCCCTGTGAACGAGCTCGCGTATTCCGCGTTGCGGGCGAGGTAGTCGTCGGTCACCGTCACGGCACGCCTCCTTGAGTCCGGTTTCTGGGCATTCTGCATCGCCGGGACGCCACCAGCAAGATTTCCGGACTGCGTGAAGCTACAGATCGTTACCCGCGTAGGACTGATTGAAGCTCTTGTTGGCCAATGGGAAGTCGGGCACAATCGTGTCGGCCATCGCCACCGGCAGCGCCGGCCAGTTGAACCAGGAGGGGTCGACGATTTTGGCGCGGGTGATGCGCTGGTTCGCGTCGATTTCGATGCGGTGCACGATGGTGCCACGCCAGCCTTCGACGATGCCGATACCGCTGCACGTAGCATCCGACCGGTCGGCCTGAGCGGTGTATTCGATTGCGCCGCTGTGTGACTCGACGAGATGTCGGACGAGGGCGGCCGAAGCCGCGAACTCGTCGCGCCGCACGGTGTAGCGGGCGAGGACATCCCCGTCGGTCGCACCGATTTCGGTGATGGGCAGTTCGACGGTGGGATGCTCGACCCGCGCGTCGGTGCGGCGCAGACCACTGGCCCGGGCGACGTACCCCAGACACCCGAGAGCCGAGGCGTCTTCGGTGCGCAGGATGGCGGTGCCGGCGAATCGGTCGTAGGCGACCCCGTTGGCCAGCGTCAGCGACGCGACCTCGGCCAGGTCGGCACCGAGCTGTCGAATTTCCTCGGTGTCCGGAAGACCTTGCAGCGCACATCCGCCCGGCCGGATGGCGCCGCGCAGCAGTCGATGTCCGGTGACCGTGGCGTTGAGCCGGAGCAGCCTTTCACGGATACGCAGGGCGTGCGCGTTGGCGATGCTGTAGCCGATGTCGTTGGCCAACGCGCCGAGATCGGCGGTGTGGTTATAAAGCCGCTCGAGTTCAACGATCAGCGCTCGTAGCCGGTGCACCTCGTCGGGCAGCTCCATGCCCAAAGCGTCTTCGACGGCAAGGCTGTGGGCCAGCGCATGCGCGGCCGACGTGTCGCCGCTGACGCGTTCGGCCAGATCGACCGCCCCCGTGGCGGCGCGGCCGTGGAACAGTTTCTCGATGCCGCGGTGCACGAACCACAGCCTGGCTTTCAGCCGCACAACGGTCTCGCCGGCAACGGAGAAGCGAAAGTGGCCGGGCTCGATGAGTCCGGCGTGGACCGGGCCGACCGGTATCTCGTACACCCCGGGTCCTTCGACGTTCAGGAAAGGGAATGCACCGGTTTCGGCGAATTCGGGTGCGGGCCCCGCGTCGTTACGCATCGGATGCCAGTCGGGCCAGTGCGCGTGGCGGACCAGGCGGCGCGGCTTGGGGTGGCCGACCGGGCGGATTCCGTACAGGTCGGCCATCTCACGCTCGAATCGGCTTGCCGGAAACGACAAGTAGGCCAAGGATGGAATGCTTGGATTATCTATCGGGACAACGCATTCGATCTCTACACGACGGTCCGGACCGCCGGCCAGAAAGAGGTAGACCACGCGCAGCTGGTCTGCATCGTCGTGAGTCGCGATCAACGCCAACCGGTACGAATCGTCCAGGAGTTGCTCGGCCGCTGCGGTGAGGTCATGCGGGGAAACTCTGTGCCGCAAGCAGTTTCGGGTCACCGCGAGGCTCCGACGTTGCTGCTGGCGGCGACGGTGAACAGTCCCGTGAGCGGACCCGCCGTGATGCCGAGGGCCGCCGAAACAACGATGCCGACGATCAGGGCGGCCGCGGCGGTGGCCGGCACCCTAATCGTCGGCGCCCCTGCCGCGGGCGACCCGAGCAGTACCCGCCCCGAGTTGCGAGCCAGCGCGGCGAAGGCGATCGCGATCAGCAGCATCGCCACGCCTAGCACCCAGGCCAGCCGCGCACTGGCCAGCGACCGGGCAATCGCCAGCTCGCTGGCGAACATTGCAAAAGGTGGCAGGCCCAGCAGGACGATCAGGCCGGTGGCGAAGGACAGGCCGATCAGGCGCGACCGGCGCAGGACGCCGGTGATATCGGCGATCGCGGTGGAGTCGTGCGCGGCCTGCAACTGGCCGCCCGCGAGGAACAACACCGTCTTGCCGACCCCGTGCGCAAGCACATGCAGCAGGAGCGCGGAGATCGCCAAAGTGGTACCGGCGGCGGCGGCGATCGCGATCAGGCCCATGTTCTCCATCGACGAGTACGCCAGCATGCGTTTGATATCGCCGGTGACGGTCAGCATCAACGCCGCGACCAGCAGCGTGACCAACCCGACCACCAGCAACCCGCTGCGCAGGAAGGCAGGCCCGGCAGCGGCGTCGATGATCGGCCGCAGTCGAATGATCACCGAGAATGCCACCGAGAGCAGCACGCCGCTCATCAACGCGGAGACCGGCGCGGGGGCCTGGCTGTGGGCGTCGGCCAGCCAGGTGTGGAACGGGAAGAGCCCGGCCTTGGCGCCGTAGCCGATGAGCAAGAGTCCGCCGGCCAGCCGGGTGACCGCGGGATCCAGGCTGCGGGCGTGTGTGGCAAGGACGTCAAGGTTCAACGCGTGGTCGGCGGGCGCTGCCGCGGTATAGCGTGCGGCGAAGTACAGCAGCACGGTGCCCAGGAAGGCAATGGCGATACCGACCGAGCAGATCACGACGTACTTCCAGGTCGCTTCCAGCGCGGTGCGGGTGCGGCGATGTCCCACCAGGAACGCGGTGATCACCGTGGTGGCCTCGATGGCCACCCATATCACCCCGATGTTGTTGGCGCACACCGCGAGCACCATCACCGCCAAGAACGCCGGTGTCAGTACTCCGTACAGGTGGGCACCGCGCTCGTCGATGTGGTCGTGCGCGAGTTCAGTGCCGATGTAACCGATGCTCGCCCAGGTGGCCAGCGTGCCGACGATTCCGATGACCAGGAGCATGGTGACCGTGAGCGCGTCGGCGCGCAGCAGCCCGCCGCACGCGAACTGAGGACCGGGCCCGACCCGAAAACCCAACGCCGCGCCACACCCCAGGATGGTGACCGCGGACAGGACGGTCGCGGCGGCGCTCAGGCGCCGCCAACCTCCGGCCAGGGCGGCGACGGCCGCGGCCAGGGGTGCGAGGATCGCGGTGAGCAGCAATGCGGTCATCAGTCGTGTAGTTCCTGCAGCTTGTCGAGGTCGGCGTCGCCGAACGTGCGCCGCAGCCGGCCGGTCAGCACGCCGATCACGATGACGGCGAAGAGCACGTCCAGGGAGGCTCCAAGTTCGACTATCAACGGCACTCCCGCGGTGAGTAGGAAGGCGGTCGCGGCAATCCCGTTGTCCAGCATCAAGAATCCGACCGCTTGCGAGACCGCGTGCAACCGGGTGGTCAACACGAACAGCGCGATCAGCACGACCGCGAACGCGGCGGGCACGGCGTTGGTGCTGGCGTCCGGTTCCAGGTCGACCACCGGTTGGGTGATCGCAAACGCGGCGACGATCAATCCGCCGGTGATCAGCAGTGAACTGGTGGTGTTGATCAGCGGGGTGGCCTCGCGTCGCGAGGCCAGTTCGGCGCCTACCACGCGGGCGAGCAACCACGGCAACACCACCACGCGCAGCACCAGGACCGCGACGGCCACCCCGATCAACGCGACATCGTGGTCATGGATGCCGCGCAACGCCGGGATCGCGGTCAGCGCCAGGCCCTGCCAGGCCAGCAGATGCACAATGGCCGGCAGCTCGCGGCGCCAGACGATGAAGACGGCCGCCAGCACCAGGCCGCCGGCGGCGAAGTCAACGAGGGTCGAGAAGTTGGCGTCGGTCATCGTTGGGCTCTCATGTCCGTAGCGTGAAGAAGTTGGCGGCGGTGACCGCGAGCAGGGCCAGCAGGAACGAACCCGCCAACAGCTCGGGCACCCGGAACAACCGCAGTTTGGCGACGAACACCTCAAATGTCGCGAGCAATGCGGCCAGCACCGCTACCTTGGCCACGATCGCCGCCACCGCCACCAACACCTGAAGTGCGGTGGGCGCAGCGGCGGCAATCCCCCACGGCAGGAACAGGTTTGCCAGCATCGCCAGCAGAACCGTCAGCCGCATCCCCGACGCCCATTCGACCAGCGCCAACCGAGGACCGGCGTATTCGAGGATCATCGCTTCGTGCACCATCGTCAGTTCCAGGTGGGTCGCCGGGTTGTCGACCGGCAGCCGCCCGGCCTCTGCGACGATGACGATCACCAGCGCGACAAAGGCGAGCACCGCGGTCAAGGACATCACGTGATCGGGGTGCGCGACCGTATCTGTCACCAGCGCACCGAGATTGGAGGATCCGGCCGGGATGGACAGCGCGAACACCGCCAGCAGGATTGTCGGCTCGACCAAGGCGGCAATGGTGATCTCGCGGCTGGCACCCATACCGCCAAACGAGGTGCCGGTGTCGATGCCGGCGAGGGTGAGCGCGACGGTGCCCAGAAAGAGTAGGCCGACCACGGCGAACAAATCCGCGCTGGCGTCCAGGGGTGACCCGGTGGCGACGATCGGCGCGATCGCCGCGATCAGCAGCGCGGTGCCGGCCACGATCGCGGGCGCGGCGACGAATACGATCGTCGTTCCCGTTGGCCTGATGGGTTGCTTACCAAGCTGTTTGACCAGATCGCGCCAAGGCTGCAGCACGCCACCGCCCGCTCGTCCCTCCCAGCGAGCCCGCACCTGGCGCGACACACCGACAACCAGCGGCGCGCCCACCGCGACCACGCCAAGCTGAGCCGCCCCCGCGACGTAGGACATCGCGTTCACTTGGCCGCCACCAGCACGATCAGCACACCCAGCGCACCGTAGGCCAAGTACAGGTGCACGCTGCCGGTGTGGGCGCGCCGCATCAGCCCCGCCGCGGCGGCGACCGCGGCGACCACCGGGGTATACAACCGCTGTTCGATCGCGTCGGCGATCGCGGTCCGGTAGGCGATTCTGTCGGCAATGAAACGCGACTCGGCCGTCTGGGTGACCTCGATATCGGTATCGGGGCGCAGCACGTCACCGAAGACTCGCTGCAGCGGCTCGGCGAAGGACGTGGCCGTGTATTGCATGCGCTCGGTGAGATCGTCTGCGCCGCAGGCCCACAGCGGTAGTTCGACCGGCGGGGGGCGCCGCCGTGAACGCAGCCCGGCCAGCCCGGCCGCCACCAGCGCCGCGCTGACCGCTCCGGCGGCGATCACGCCCGGTGCAATCGAACCGGGTAACCCCGGCAGTCGAACCACGGTGCCCAAGCCGGTGAACCCGGCGGGAGCGAAGGGCAAGGCCGCGACGGTCTGCCGCACGATCGGGGCGACCAGCCCCGGGGCGACCGCCAGGACCAGGCAGGCGCTCGCCGCGGCCATCATGGCCGCACGCATGCTGTTCGGCGCCTCACTCGCGTCGGCGGCCTGACTGGAGCGCGGACGCGCCAAGAACCCGATCCCGAACGCTTTCACCATGGCGGCCACACTCAAACCGGTCGCGAGAGCGACCACGCCGACGGCCGATGGCGTCGTCAGCGCCACCAGGCGATCGTGTGCGGGCGGCGCGTGGACCAGGGACTGGACCAGCAGCCACTCACCGACGAAACCGGCACCAAGCGGCAGCCCGCACGCACCCAGCGCGGCCACCCCGAAGAACACGGTCGTGTAGGGCATCCGGCGGGCCAGTCCGCCGAGCCGGTCGAGGTCTCGCAGGTGTGTCGCCGCAAGCACCGATCCGGCCGCAAGGAATCCCAGGCTCTTGAACGCCGCGTGCGCCATCAGATGCACCACCGCCGCGGCCGCGGCGATCGTCGCCGGACCGTAGTCGCCGGTGTCCGCGAAAAGCGTTGCCGCACCGAGTGCCAACACGACCAAGCCCATATTCTCAGTCGTCGAATACGCCAGCAGCCGTTTGATGTCGGTGGCCACCGACGCCTGCAGCACACCGTAGAGCGCGGAGATGGCGCCGACCGCCATCAGCACAAGCCCCCACCAGCGCGGGCCCGGCCCAAGCAGCCGCAGGTCGAAGCGGACGATGCCGTAGATCCCCAGGTTGACCATCGCCGCACTCATCAACGCCGACACGGGGCTGGGCGCCTCGGGATGGGCGCGCGGTAGCCAGGCGTGCAGCGGCACCAATCCCGCTTTCGACCCGAAGCCGACAAACGTCAGCACGAACACCGCCGTGCGAGCACCGCCGGATACCCCGGTGAGGTCCGCGAGCCGAATCGATCCGCCGGCCGCCGACAACACCATTAGCCCGACCAGGATCGCGACGAAGCCGAGCTGGGTCATCACCGCATACGACAGACCAGCCGCGCGGACCTGCGAGCGGGTGTGTTCGGACAGCACCAATATCAGCGATGCGATCGCCATCAACTCCCACGCCAGCAGGAAGGTTGTCACCGAGCCCGCGGCCGGCACCAGCTCCATCGCCGCGACAAACACCGGCAGCAGGGCCAGCGTGACCCGGCTCAGCCGCGCACGCCGCGCGTACCCGATCGCATAGCAGCCCACCGGGACCGCTACCACGCCCGTGAGCGCGACGAAGAATCCGCCCAGTGGGTCGAGTTCCAGCCGGACGCCGGACAACGGAAGAAGCCAGTCGACTGCCACCGGGTGTACCGAACCGAACATCGCGTGCAGGCCCAGCCACACCCCAATGACGCCGACACCGGATGTCACCATGCCACCGAGAACCGCACCAAAAGCCCGCAGTGACAGCATGTTTGGCCTCGGCGTCGCGCTATCGGCCGGCGCCGTAATGGTAATCGTCACTTCCCGGTCACCGCTCGCAGGGCCGCAACGATCTGGGCGGGTGTGGGCGGACATCCCGCAACTTCGACATCGACGGGCACCACCTCGCCCACCGAACCCGCGACGGCATAGGAACCTTTGAACACCCCTGCGTTCAAGGCGCAATCGCCGCACGCGATCACCACCCGTGGGCGTGGCGTCGCCTCAACGGTGTTGCGCAGCGGGCCGGCCATGTTGCGCGTCACCACCCCGGTCACCAGCAGCGCATCGGCGTGCCGGGGCGAGGCTACCAGCCGTGCCCCGAACCGCTCCGCGTCGTACACCGGACCGAACACGCCTGAAATCTCCACCTCACATCCGTTGCACGAACCCGCATCAACATGCCGGATCTGTAGCGAACCCTTCACGCCCAGCGCCGATTCCGTCGCCGACGGCGCCGCCACAGCGGGCTCGACGATCCGGCCAACGCGAATGATCTTGGCCAGCCAACCCATGGCGCTAATTGGCCGTGAAGCCGGCGCGCAGGTCGTCCAGCACCGCGACCCGATCGGCAAGCACCCTGGCCAACACCTGGCGCGCCACCGCCAGCAACTCGGCGATATCGGGCGAGGCGATCGAATACGTCACGACGTTGCCGTCGCGGTCCGCGACGACGACGCCCGCCCGACGCAACACCGCCAGTTGCTGGGATAGGTTCGACGCTTCGAGTCCCACATCGGACACCAACAACTCCCCGACCGAGCGATCCCGCTCCACCAGCAGCTCGAGAATTCTGATGCGTGCCGGATGGCCGAGCGTCTTGAAGAAATCGGCTTTGAGCTTGTACAGGGGCTTCGATTCCACCTTTGCTCCTGAAGAATTCACTACACGTAAAGTTGATCAGTTGAAGAATTCATCATACGTCCTGGCTGCCGGCGGCGCCGAGTTAGGTCGCCGGGTTCCGAGCCAGCCTCGCGCTTATCTCGCTAACCTGTCCCAATGCGATGCAGGCAGGCCGCCCGGGCATGATCCGGTACCTCGCCCGACGGTTCCTCAACTACGCCGTCCTGCTGGTGCTGGCGTCTTTCCTGACTTTTCTGTTGACCTCCCAGACATTTCACCCGCTGGACAGCTTCGTGCAACGTCACCCGACGCCACCACCGGAGGCCATTCACGCCAAGGCCGTTGCGCTGGGCTTGGATAAACCGGTGGTCCTCCGCTATGCCAACTGGGTCTCGGGTGTGGTTCGCGGTGACTTCGGGATGACGGTCAGCGGCCATCCGGTCTCCCAGGAGCTGTGGCGCCGGGTCGGGGTGAGCCTGCGGTTGGTGGTGACGGGCTCGGTGCTGGGCACCCTGATCGGCGTTGTCGTGGGCGCCTGGGGTGCGGTGCGGCAGTACCGGCTCAGCGACCGAGTGATCACGGTGTTGTCGCTGCTCGTCTTGAGCATCCCGTCGTTCGTGCTGGCGAGCCTGCTCATTCTCGGCGCACTGCGGGTCAACATGCTCACCGGCGTGGGGATCTTCCAATACACGGGCGAGACCTCGCCGCTGCCGCCCACCGGAACCGTCGACGCGCTGATCGGGCGGCTGCAGCACATCGTGCTGCCGACCCTGACGCTGGCTCTGGGCGCGATCGCGAGTTTTAGCCGCTATCAACGCAATGCGATGCTCGACGTGCTCGGCGAGGACTTCATCCGGACCGCGCGCGCAAAGGGATTGACCCGTCGGCGCGCGTTGTTCAAGCACGGGCTGCGCACCGCGCTCATCCCGATGGCCACGTTGTTCGCCTATGGCGTGAGCGGGCTGGTCGTCGGGGCGGTGTTCGTCGAGAAAATCTTCGGCTGGCACGGCATGGGCGAATGGGTGGTATCGGGAATCGCGACCCAGGACGCGAACGTTGTCGCGGCCATCACACTGTTCTCCGGCGCGGCAGTGCTTTTGGCGGGCTTACTGTCCGACGTCATCTACGCGGCACTGGATCCGAGAGTGCGGGTGTCATGACCACGCGCACCGGCGTCGACCCCGTCGCGACGTTCACCTCGCGTCGAAACCTGTTGGTGCGCCGTTTTCTCCGTAATCGGCCCGCCGCGGCCGCGTTGATCCTGCTGGCGCTGGCATTCATCGGATGCTATGCGTTGCCGCCGCTGTTGCCCTACAGCTACCTCGATCTGGACCTGCACGCGCTGCTGCAGCCGCCGTCGACGCGACACTGGTTCGGTACCAATGCGCTGGGCCAGGACCTGCTGGCCCGCACCCTGACCGGCATGCAAAAGTCGCTACTGATCGGCGTATGCGTCGCGGTAATCTCGACCACGATCGCCGCCACCGTCGGATCGGTGGCCGGCTATTTCGGGGGGTGGCGGGATCGCACCCTGATGTGGCTGGTGGACCTGCTCCTGGTGGTGCCCAGTTTCCTGCTGATCGCGATCGTCACGCCGCGGACCAAGCATTCGAACAGCATTCTGTGGCTTATCGTGTTGCTCGCCGCATTCGGCTGGATGGTCAGCTCGCGGATGGTGCGCGGACTGACAATGAGCCTGCGTGAGCGTGAATTCGTCCGCGCCGCACGGTATATGGGCGTTTCGAGTCGGCGGGTGATCGTTCATCACATCGTGCCGAACGTGGCGTCGATCCTGATCATCGACGCCACACTGAACGTCGGATTCGCAATTCTGGCCGAAACCGGGCTCAGCTTCTTGGGATTCGGCGTTCAGCCGCCGGACGTCTCGCTGGGCACCCTGATCGCCGAAGGCACGCCGTCGGTGACTACGTTCCCATGGGTCTTCCTGTTCCCGGGCGCTGCGCTGGTCGCGATTGTGTTGTGCGCGAACCTCGCCGGTGACGGACTGCGCGACGCCGTCGATCCGTCCGCGCGGCCCACACGTCGAAAGAAACCCAAGATGGCGGGACGGCCGCGGTGACGGCACTGCTGGAGGTGACCGACCTCAGCGTCACCTTCGACACCGGGGACGTGCGGGTGCCCGCCGTGCGCGGCGCGACGTACCACATCGATCCGGGCGAAGTCCTGGCCATCGTGGGCGAATCCGGCTCGGGTAAAAGCACCGCGGCGATGGCCGTGGTCGGGCTGCTGCCGGAGTACGGTCAGGTCTCGGGTTCAGTGCGGTTGCAAGGCCGAGAGTTGCTCGAGCTGCCCGACCAGGCGATGTCTCAGGTCCGCGGCAAGACGATCGGCACCGTGTTCCAGGACCCGATGTCCGCGCTGACCCCCGTCTACACGGTCGGGGACCAAATCGCGGAAGCCATCACGGTCCACCACCGCGACGTCGGCCGGGCAGCCGCCCGCACGCGCGCCGTGGAGCTGCTCGAGCTCGTCGGCATCGCACAGCCGGACCGCCGGGCGAAAGCGTTTCCGCACGAGTTGTCCGGCGGCGAGCGGCAGCGGGTGGTCATCGCGATTGCGATCGCCAACGATCCGGATCTGCTGATCTGTGACGAGCCGACCACCGCGCTGGACGTCACCGTGCAGGCGCAGATTCTCGACGTGCTGCGCACAGCGCGCGACGTCACCGGTGCGGGCGTGCTGATCATCACCCACGATCTGGGGGTGGTCTCGGAGTTCGCCGACCGGGCGATGGTCATGTACGCCGGCCGTGCGGTCGAGATCGCCACTGTCGACGATCTGTACCAGGACCGCCGCATGCCCTACACGGTCGGGCTGCTCGGTTCGGTGCCGCGGTTGGACGCCGCGCAGGGCACCCGGTTGATCCCCATTCCCGGCGCACCGCCCACGGTATCCGAGCCGGTGCCCGACGCTTGTCCGTTCGCGCCGCGCTGTCCGCTGGTGATCGACGAGTGCCGTTCGGCCGAACCACCTTTGATCTCCGTCGCGGACGGGCACCGGGCGGCCTGCATTCGCACCGACGAGGTCGCGGGCCGCACCGCAGCCGAAATCTTCGACGTGTCAACGCATCCGGATCGCATTGACGGCGCGTCCGGGGAACGCGATGCGGTGCTGCGGGTCACCGACCTCGCCAAAACCTACCCTTTAACCAAGGGGGTCGTCTTTCGCCGGAGGGTGGGTGAAGTGCGGGCTGTCGACGGCATCAGCTTCACTTTGCAGCGGGGCCGCACGCTGGCGATCGTCGGGGAGTCCGGGTCGGGCAAATCGACCACGCTGCAACAGATACTCGAACTGGCACCCCCGCAGTCGGGCACTATCGAGGTGCTCGGCGCCGACGTGGCGCGGCTGAGCGCCCAGCATCGTCGTGCGCTGCGGCGCGACGTTCAGGTGGTGTTCCAGGATCCGGTAGCGTCGCTGGATCCCCGGCTCCCCGTTTCCGAGGTCATCGCCGAGCCCTTGCAGGCGAACGGGTTTCGCAAGAGTGACGCCGATGCGCGAGTCGCGGAGCTGTTGGACATCGTCGGCCTGCGCCGCGCGGACGCAGCTCGCTATCCGGCCGAGTTTTCCGGCGGACAGAAGCAGCGCATCGGGATCGCGCGGGCGCTGGCGTTGCAGCCCAAAATACTGGCCCTCGACGAGCCGGTGTCGGCGCTGGACGTGTCGATCCAAGCGGGCATCATCAACCTGCTGCTTGACCTGCAGGATCGCTTTGACTTGTCGTATCTGTTTGTCTCACATGATCTTTCGGTAGTAAGGCATCTGGCGCATCGGGTGGTGGTGCTCTACCGCGGCGCCATTGTCGAGCAGGGCGACAGTGACGAGGTTTTTACCGATCCACAGCACGAGTACACCCAGCGGCTGTTGGCCGCCGTTCCGCGAGCACATCCCGATGTCACGGCCGGTTAGCATCGGCGGGGTGAAAATGATGCCCAGGGCCCGCAAAATCGCAGTGCTGGCCGTCGCGTCGGTGTTGCTGGTCGCCGGATGTTCCACCGGTTACCAGGCGCTGCCCGAGACGCGGGCCGCGCAGCTCGGCGCGCGCAGCGACATGAACCCGCAGGACCCCACCACGCTGCGGGATGGCGGCGACCTGCGACTGCCGTTGACGGCGTTCCCGGACAACTTCAACGAGCTGAACATCGACGGCAACACCTCCGACACCGCCGCGGTGCTCGGTGCCACCCTGCCGGGAGCATTCGTGACCCAGCCCGACGGGACGCTGAAGCTCAACACGGACTACTTCACCGGGGCCGAGCTGACCGGCACCAACCCCCAAACCGTCACGTACACAATCAATCCCAATGCAACCTGGAGCGACGGCACGCCGATTACCTGGGAGGACCTCAAGTCCGAGGTCGAGGCGTGCAACGGCCACGACAAGAGGTACCTGATTGCCAGCCGGGCCGGGTTCGAACGTGTGAAATCGGTGACCCGCGGCGTAGACGACCGGCAGGCGGTGGTCACCTTCTCTGTTCCGTACTCCGAATGGCGGGGGATGTTCGCGGGCGGGATACAGCCCCGCAGCATGACGGCCAATCCGGAGGTCTTCAATAAGGGCCAGCTCGAGCGGCCCGGCCCGTCGGCCGGCCCGTTCCTCGTCTCCACCATTGACCGGACCGCCGAACGCATCGTGCTGACCCGAAACCCCCGCTGGTGGGGCCGCAAGCCGCGCCTGGATTCGATCACCTATCTGGTGCTCGACGTTTCGGCCATCATCCCCGCGCTACAGAACAAGGCGATCGATACCGCGGGCATCACCACGCTCGACGATATGGTGACCGCCCAACGGACACCGGGCATCGTGATCCGTCGTGCACCTGCCCCCACCTGGTTCCACTTGACCTTCAACGGTGCCGACGGGTCGATCATGGCCGACGAGCGGCTGCGGCTGGCGGTTTGTCAGGGCATCAACCGCCAGGCCATCGTCGATGTCGTCCAGCACGGCCTGGCCACACACCCCACGCCGCTGAACAACCACATCTACGTGGCGGGCCAGGTCGGATACCAAAACAACAGTGCACCAGCTGATTACAACCCGGACAAGGCTCGGCACGACTTGGATGCCATGGGCTGGAAGCTCCGCGACGGGGTACGCGAGAAGGACGGCAAGCAGCTGATCGTCCGCGACGTGCTGTTCGACGCCCCGTCAAACCGGCAGATCGCGATGGTGGCACAGAACAGCCTGGCGCAAATCGGTGTGAAGCTGGTCCTCGACGTCAAAGCCGGCAACGGTTTCTTCAGCCAGTACATCGGCGTCGGCGACTTCGATATCGCTCAGTTCGGTTGGGAGGGCAACGCGTTCCCGTTGTCGGCGCTCCCCCAAATCTACACCTCGGACGGTGACAGCAACTTCGGCAGGATCGGCAACGCCGCGATCGATGCGAAGATCTCCGAGACGCTGTCGGAACTGGACCAGGATAAGGCGCGAGCGCTCGCCAATCAGGTGGACTCGATGATCTGGCAGGAAGGCTTCAACCTGCCGCTGTTCCAGTCGCCAGGCAACCACGCGGTGCGCAGCGACTTGGCTAACTTCGGCGCGCCGGGTCTGGCCGACATCGATTACACGGCAATCGGGTTCATGCGGACTTGATCCGCGACGGCAGCGGTAGGGCTGGTAACGCGCCCTCGACGATGGCCGCCACCAGCACCGCCTTCCACAGCACGCGCAGGGCTGGCCGCGCCGGCAGTGCATCTAGCGCAGGTTCTTGACCGGCGAGCCTGTCGACCTCGCCGCGGCACACCGCCGCAGCGACGGCCAGCGCGGCCGGCTCGCGAAAGTCCAGCGCGCTGTGCGCCGTGGTCGGCAGCGCCAGCAGCACCGCACCGGGCACCAACGACGCCACCCGCTCGGCCACGGCGCGGGGCGTCACCAGATCGCGGCCGCCGGAGATCACGACCGTGGGCCAGCCGAATTTCGGCATCTCGCTCACCAGGTCATACGGCTCGCACTCGAATACGTGTGTCACATCCATGATTTCGCGCATCGCGGCGGCGGGGTCGAATGGCAGGCCATCAGGTTCGGCCGCATAGTCCAGTTCACGGAACGCGATGCGGCTGACCAGGTCGACCTCGTGGCGGTAGGCCACGTTGAGGCTGACGACCGCAGACATGCGCGACAGGGCCCACCACAACGCTTTTCGACCGCTCAGCAACAAGTCCAGTTCGCGATCCAGCAGCGACGCCCCACCGTAGGCGTAGATGGTAGTGGCGATCTCCCCCGCCGACCCGGACAGCAATCCGGAGTCGAAGAGCTTGCGGGCTTTTGTTGCCAGCGCGGCGGTTTCGGGTGTGTCACCGTCGAAAAATAGGCCCCGAACAGCGTCGCGCACGATCACGATGTCGTGGCGCGACAGCAGCGGCGAGTCGAGAATCATCGCGTGCACTCGACCGGGATGACGCACGCCCACGCCGGCCGCGATATAGCTGCCGTACGACGTGCCGTAGATGACGGCGGAGCGCACCCGGGCGTCGTCGAGCACGGCGGCGACGTCGTCCACCACCTGGTCTACGGTGATCGCTTCGGGCGGCAGGTCGGCGCCCGAGTCGTCGTGCCGCGACATTCCGATGCCGCGGTGTTCGATCATGATGACGTCGAGCCCGGCGTTCGCCGCTCGGCGTCGCAACCCCTTGTAGACCTGCAGCGACGCCACGCCGGGACCGCCGGGGATGATAACCAGCGGATGCGCGGACTTGCGGCCGGCGCGCACGTAGTAAAGATCGAACTCCTCGGAGTTGCCCGGGGATATCGGCCGGCGGACCGGCCGGACACCAGGCATTTCGGCGAGCTTCTGCTGCACCCGGCGACGTCTCGCGTTTATTGTCATCACGGCTTATTCTGCCTAGCCCGGGGACGATCAGCAGCACGGCGCTGGCTGCCGCTTGGGTCTTCGAGCTACACGTTGAGATCGATGCGGTGCGCGCCCTTGACTCCGTCGTAACGGTCGGGACTGCAGGTCAACACGATCACCTGCCCGTGCGCGCCAACGCTGTCGAACACCTCACCCATCTTGGCCAGGCGGTCCGGGTCGGTGAAGCCGAGCGCATCGTCGACCACGACCGGGACCGCGTCTTCCTTGGCGACCAGGGCGGCACCGGCGAGGCGCGCCAAGATCCCGAGTTGTTCCTTGGCCCCGCCCGACAGCGAGTCGTAGGGCACCGTGACGCCGTCGAGGGTTCGGCTGCGGATACACAGGTCGGTGTCGATGTCGACTTCGAAGCTGGGCCCGAAGACCGGGCGACCGAGCCGCTGCAATTCCGTGCGGTACGGCTCGACATAACCGAGCCGGGTGGTGTCGCGGTGGCGGGACATCACCGACCGCAACAACTGGGCGGCCCGGGCCCGGCTGCCGATCCGCGCGTGCTGGCTGGCCGCGTGCTCGCGCTCGATCTCCGCGGCGTCAAGCTTGCCTTGCCGACCTTCACTGCCGAAAACCGAGAGCTCGACGGCCAGTTCACGCAGTTGCGCGGTCGCGTCTTCATGGCGGCGGCGCAGCGAGCAGGCGGCCTCGGTGGCCGCCGCCAATTCGGCGGCAACCGCGTCCGGCGCGGCGTCGGCCAATTGCCGGTCCAGTTCGTCGGCCCGCTGCTGCGCGGTTTCTGCGGCGCGTTGCGCGGCCAGCGCCGACGAGGCCAGGCCTTCGTCGCTCACCGAGGCGCGCTCTTGAACGAGCTGGGCGGCGGCCCTGCTCAGTTCGGCTTGCTGGCTGGTCACCTCGCTGAGTAGAAGTGTTGCAGTCGTGGAGGTTTCGGTGAGCCGGGTGTCCGCGGCCACGGCGTCACGACGGCGGGCCTCGGATGCGGCGGTTGCGGTCAGCAGCGCCGCTTGCGCGGTGTCGAGCTCGGTGCGGGCGGCGCCAACATCGGTGCGCAAGAGGTCGGGCTCGGCCGGTTGATCGGCGCGCAGCCGCGCCAGGCGTTCCCGCAGCGCGTCGATGTCGTCGTCGCCGCACACGCCGGACAGGGTCGCACTCAATTGGTCGCGGCTGCTCTGCAACTCACGGCGATGCTGGTCGGTCGAGCGGGCCGCGGCGAGATCTGTGACCCCACCGGCCGTCAGCGCGGCAGCGAATTCCTGTTGGGCAGCAGCGTGTTTCGCCTGAACGTCGAGCGCAGTCGCGCCGGGGGTGATCCGCGCCGTCAGAACACCGGGCACCTCGATCTCGGTGGGACCCGTGCACGTCGTCGACAGGCTCTCTCCGGCCGACAACGACACATGTTGGTGTCCGACGGTGAGTTCGACCGCAGCAATGGCGGTGAAGTCGATTGCCGCAGAGATCATCTCCAGCTGGTCGCTGGTCCGGTCGACGGCGGCGGCGGCGGCTTCGATGCGCCGAAGCTGCTCCTCGGTGAGGACGATCCGGTCCAACTCGGCAGTGACGCGGCCGCGGTCACGCTGGATCGCCTCGATCCTGGCCAGTCGTGCGGTCAGCCGGTCACGCTCTTCGCGGCCGGCGAGTTGATCGACGGTCCGCCGTGCGGCGTCGGTGCGAGCCTGCAGGTCGGCCACGACTTGGCTGGCCTGCCGCAGCGCCGCACCGGCCGCGTCGGCCTGCGCACGCGCCTCGGTCTGCGCCTCGGCGGCTTGCTGTGCCGCGGCCTCGGCGGCCGCGACAGCCGCTGCGCGGGCTTCGATGTCGGCGACCAGTCGCAACCGCCCGGTGTGTGCGGCGGTGGCGGCGTTGCTGGTGGCCGCCGCGGCGGCCGCGACCAATGTGGCTTCGCGGGCTTGGCGAGTGAGGTCGGCGATCTTATCGGCCGCGGCCTGCGCGCAGGCCAGTCGCGGACCCGTCGCGACTTGCAGGTGCGAGAGTTCGGCGACTTGCGCGGTCAGCGCGGCATGGCGACCCACCCGATCGTCGACCTCCGCGACCGCCGCCCGGCATTCGGCCACGCGGTCCTCCGCCTCGGCCAGCCGGGAGATGGCCGCGGCCCATTCGCCGGTGGGCCGCCCGGTACCGGTG
The DNA here is from genome assembly GCF_010727605.1 of Mycobacterium simiae. NCBI lineage: Bacteria > Bacillati > Actinomycetota > Actinomycetes > Mycobacteriales > Mycobacteriaceae > Mycobacterium > Mycobacterium simiae. The sequence goes on along the minus strand of NZ_AP022568.1, from coordinate 4,154,190 downwards.
AAGTAACGTGCATATTCCGCGTCGATGCGCTCGATCAGCAACGGCTCGTTGCCCGACAGCGCGGCCTGGTCGCCGGCGGCGACGTCGAGTGCCCGCGACAGCGCGTCGCAACCGGACAGATCGACCGGGGCGGTCGAGGTGGCCTGCAAGACGCGTTGGGCATGCCACAGATCGTTGTCCACAGTCTCGGCGAGCATCGCGCGTACGCGATCGTGCGCTTCGTCACCGGTCAGTTGCTCGCGGCGCGGCGCCAGTACGGTCAACTCCGTCTCGGATTTTTTGTGGAACCGCTTCCGGTACACGAATCGGTATGTGCCGCAGCTAATTTCGGCCGTTACCTCGGAACCGACATCACTGTTGGTGGGTTTGACCTGCTTGACTTCTTTTTTGGTGGATCGGTCCCTGGACTCCAGCAGCAAGTCCAGCGCCTCGATCATGGACGACTTGCCGATCTCGTTGGCGCCGCTCACCACGACCACGCCGCGGTCGGGGAATTCGAGGTCACGGTGCCGGATTCCGCGGTAGTTCGTCAATACCAGCCGGTGCAACTTCATGCCGCGCCCCGGTCGGTCAGCCGCAGCAGCAGCGCCAGTGCGGCCTGGGCATCGCTGGCCGACTCGAGGTCGTCGCCGCGAGCCGTGGCGACCAGCTCTTCGACCGCCGCGGCGGCGAACCCGCCGATCCCCAGATCGGTGAACTCGCCGTCGGCGGGGATCACCGCCAGGTCCGTGTGGCGTTCCCACGTGCCCAAGTGGGCGAACAGCCGACCGTATCGGTCTAGGCAGGCGTCCAAGGCGGCGCGATCGGTCACCGTCAACGAACCCGTCAGTGCCAGCCGCACCACGGTGCGATCCTTGTCGGTCATCAGGTCGAGATTCATGTCGAGGTCGGCAATGTCGCGGCTGTTGTCGACCTGGCGGTGCAAGGTGACGAATCGCCAGCGCCCCACTCGATGGGGCATCACCGACACCGCACGGGAGTCATCGATGTCGACGACCAGGACGTGTCCCGGGTCGGATTCCACGTCATCGAAATTCGTGACTTCCGGTGACCCGGAATACCACACGCGGCCGGTGCCGCCGACCTGGGTGAGCGAATGCTTGTCCCCCAGCGCCGCATAGTGGGCCGTGCCGCGAGCGAGTGCCTGCTCGAGCCCGGCCAGTCGAATCAGCGACGGCTTGTCGCGGTCGGGGTCCAGGACGTCGACGCCGCCGTGGGCGACGAGGATGCGGGTGACGGGTGCGGGGCTCAGGCCGTCGAGAACTTCGGCGACCAGATCGGTGGTCGGAGCCTTGGACCGCCATGGCGCAGCGACGATCTCGACGCCCGGCCGCACCTGATGGATGCCGGCTCGATCGAGCACCACGACGTTGTCCGGACATTCGGCCTTGAACAAGGCACTGGTGAACACCGACGACGCATCGAGGGGATCGTGGTTTCCCGGTAACAGGTAGACCGGAATACCGATGGCGCGCATGGCTTCCAGCGATTGACCGATCACCTCGGGAGCGAGCTGATTGTGTTCGAATACATCGCCGGCGACAACGACGAATTCGGCGCCCACCTCGGCCGCCAGGGCGCCCAGGCCGGCCACCGCATCGCGACGGGCGGCCGAGTACCGCGGCTGGGCGTCCCCGGCGAGAAAGTGCCGGGTCATGCCCAGCTGCCAGTCGGCGGTATGCAGAAATCGCATCCCGGCGCTCCCTTCGGCAACGGCGTGGCTATCAAGGCACCGCGAAGTCTAAGTGGGTGCACCGACAACTCGGGGGACGCGCACCGGCATGCCTCGACGGAGTTTGGTGGAGGTGTCGTTTGGTCCGGGTTTGGCTGAGTTTCGCCGTGGCTGCACACTGGCGAATTTTCTTGCGTCACTTACGTTTCTGTTGTCACATCGGGGCCGGTTTGTGTCGGTGGGGGTGCCTAGCGTCGGGGTATGAATTCGAGTTCAGCACTGCTCGACGGCGACACCGTCACCGCGGCCTTCGACACGCTCGAGGCCGCGCTCGACACCGTTCTTGGCCTCGACGCCCGGATGCTCACGACTCGGGATCGGTTGGTGATGCTGGCCCGCTACGAGCGGGTCCGCCGCATGCTGCCCGCCGGCGAGCACCCGCTGATCAACCAGTTGGCCCGGGAGGCCACGCCGGCGGAGTTGGGCGGCAGATTGTCGCATGCGATCGCCGACTGGACGCAGGTCAGCCGCGCCGAAGCCGGACGGCGGGTCCGTGAAGCCGCCGATCTGGGTGAGCGGTGCGCGTTGACCGGGGCGCCGTTGGCGCCGGTGTTGGCCGCGACTGCGGCCGGGCAGCGTGCGGGGCGGTTGGGGCGGGAGCATGTGGCGGTGATTCGCGGCTTCTACCACCGGTTGCCCGGCTGGATCGACGACGACACCCGCACCCAGGCCGAAACGCATTTGGCCGGGCTGGCTACCCAGTACCGGCCCGACCAGTTGGCCCGGCTCGCCGAGAAGCTGACCGACTGCCTCAACCCCGACGGCAACTTCACCGCCGACGACCGTGCGCACCGTCGCGGCCTGACCCTGGGCAGGCAGCAACCCGACGGCATGTCCGCGGTGAGCGGCTGGCTGACCCCCGAACTGCGCGCGACCCTGGACGCCGTCCTGGCGAAGTTGGCCGCCCCCGCCTGCGACGTCGGCGGCTACTACTGCGAAGTCCACCACATCACCGACTACGCCACCTGCCACGACACCGGCATCGACAACCTCACCCTCGCCTGCGGACCCCACCACCGACTCCTGCAACCCCACGGCTGGACCACCCGACGACGCGCCAACGGCCACACCGAATGGATCCCGCCGCCACATCTCGACCGCGGCCAACCCCGCACCAACTCCTACCACCACCCCGAACAACAACTCCGCGAACCACAGCAGGAGTGACCGTCGCCTAACGTGAAGCGGGTGAGCGAAACTCAGCGCACGCTGTTGCTGATGCGGCATGCGAAATCCGGCTACCCGCCGGGCGTCGCCGACCATGACCGCCCATTGGCGCCGCGCGGCATTCGGGAAGCGGGGCTGGGCGGGGACTGGCTGCGTGCCAACCAGCCGAGCATCGACTTCGTGCTGTGCTCCACGGCAAACCGCGCCCGGCAGACACTGGCACACACGGGCATCGAGGCCCCGGTGCAGTACCGTGAACGCCTTTACCACACCACCCCGGGGACGATGATCGACGAAATCAACGGCGTGGCCGACACGGTCCACACCCTGCTCGTGGTCGGACATGAACCGACGATGTCCGCCCTGGCGCTGGGCCTGGCGGGTGGCGAAGACACCGATAATGCTGCCATCCAACGTATTTCGGAGAAATACCCGACGTCGGGAATCGCAGTGCTGCACGTGGCCGGCGACTGGAAAGACGTACAACTCGGCAGCGCCGCGTTGACCGGCTTCCACGTTCCGCGCTGAACCCCGCTAGGAGTTCGTCGACAGCGTCAGCTCCATCAGCTTGATGGCCTGACCGCACGCATCGATACCGGGCGCCTGAGGGTTGACCCACCAGCCGACCACCCCGGCGGCGTCGCTGGCCACGCCACACGCGCCGTTCGGATCGTCCGGACGCATCACGATCGAATTCACGCCCGCGATCGCCCGGCTTTCCACCTTGTACTTGAGGAAGTCGGCCACCTTGCGCTCTTCGCTCAGGCTGCCCTGCTCGAACCAGAACCGGGTGATGTCGATCAGACCGGCGGGGTTGGCCGCCTGCCAGCGGCAGATCGCCCCGACGAACGTGCTCTGAATATCCAGCGGGTCCGCACCTACGGTCTTGGCCAGGATGTCACTGGTCAAGACCTCACACTCCTTGAGCAAATTCGGATATTGCTGTTGGGAGTTGTTGTTGCGCGGCACACTGCCCGAACCCGCCTTGACGGCGTTACCGCCGATCGACCTCGAGCAACCGGTCAGCACGACCAGCGTGGCGAGCAAAACGACTACCGCCGTTCGGATGCGTCTTGTCATCATTTCGAGTTCGCAATCGATTGCCGAGTCAGTTCTCGGGCGATGTCACACGGCGGCGGGAAGGGTTTCTGGCTGAAGCTGATCGACCACTCGATGAAGTCGTCCTGGAACTGGATTCCGACCTCACACAACGAGTCGCCCAGGTTCGGCTCGTTGCCAACCGCAATGAAGCCGCTGTGGCCGTTGATGGTGATGTCGTCGACCGTGGCGCGGGATAGCTCCTCAGTCTTGCGCTCGCGTCCGATCGGGCTGCCGCGATACCAGGAGAAAGAGAAGTGCGGTCCGAGAATGCCGCCCCCGGCCAGCCACTGGCAGCCCACGGAGTTACGCGCGGTGTTGATCAGCCCGCTCACCTTCGTCAGTTCCGCCACCGTCTGATCGCTGACGCCACCGCACTGCGGAAACATCGGCCCATGATGCCCCTCGGCGTCGCCGGGAGCCGACGACGACGTGCTTCCCGGCTTGTTGTCACCGGAACCGGAACAGCCCGCCACCGACGGGACCAGAATCGTCACGGCCGCCATGGCCAGCGCCGCGAGGTTACGATGCACCGCTACCCTGCTTCCGCTCGGCTTGCTGCTGGTCCACACGATGCACTGTAGCGGCAGCCCCGCGGGTCAACCACCGACACGCCACCTGAGCAGGCGTTTCGGTGCGTTTGCCGGATACCGCTCCCGCACGCAACCGCCCGGCGGTGCGCGCCACCACGCCGCGCGCCATATGCGACAGTTACCCAATGCTTCTGGCACTGCTGCGCCAGTACATCCGGCCGTACCGCCGGCTGGTGGCGGCGCTGCTGATGCTCCAAACGATCAGCACCCTGGCAACGCTGTACCTGCCGACGCTCAACGCCGCGATCATCGACGACGGCGTCGCCAAGAGTGATACCGCGACGATCGTCAGGCTCGGCGTCCTCATGCTGGCAGTCACCGGGCTGCAGGTGCTGTGTTCGATGGGCGCCACCTACTTCGGGTCCCGCACCGGGATGGGGTTCGGCCGCGACCTGCGCCTGGCCATGTTCGAACATGTCACCACGTTCTCCGAACGCGAGACCGCCCGATTCGGCGCCCCGACGCTGCTCACCCGCAGCACCAACGACGTTCGGCAGATCCAGTACCTGGTGCAGATGACCGGTACGGTGCTGGTGACCGCGCCGATCATGTGTGTCGGTGGAATCTTCATGGCCATCCACCAGGAGGCCGCGCTGACCTGGCTGCTGCTGGTCAGCGTCCCGGTGCTGGGTGTGGCCAACTACTGGATCATGTCGCACATGCTGCCACTGTTCCGCAGCATGCAGGCGCTGATCGACGGCATCAACAGGGTAATGCGCGACCAGTTGTCCGGGGTGCGGGTAGTTCGGGCGTTCACCCGCGAAGCCTTTGAGCGCGACCGGTTTGCTCGCGCCAACGCCGCCCTGTCGAATGCGGCCCTGACGGCCGGCAACTGGCAAGCGCTGATGTTGCCGGTGACGACGCTGACCATCAACCTGTCCAGCGTCGCGCTGGTCTGGTTCGGCGGGCTGCGCATCGATCGCGGGCAGATGCAGGTCGGTTCGCTCACCGCGTTCCTCGCGTACTTCACCCAGATCCTGATGGCCGTGCTGGTCGCGACAATGACGCTGGTGGTGTTGCCGCGGGCGTCGGTGTGTGCCGAGCGAATCACCGAAGTGATGTCGACGCGGGCCGCCGTCGCAAGCCCGCAGCAGCCGAAGCTTCCGGCGCACGGAATCACCGGCGTGGTGCGCTTGGATGCTGCGGCATTCACCTACCCGGGCGCCGAGCGGCCAGTGCTGCACCAGATTTCGCTGACCGCCCGACCCGGCACCACCACCGCAATCGTCGGCAGCACCGGCTCGGGCAAATCGACGCTGGTGTCGCTGATCTGCCGGCTCTACGACGTGACCGCCGGGGCGGTGCGCCTCGACGACCTCGACGTCCGCGACTACGACATTGAACGACTTTGGGCGGCAATCGGATTGGTGCCGCAGCGTGGCTATCTCTTCGCCGGCACGTTGGCCGAGAACCTGCGAATGGGCGCTACGCCGGACCAGGCGGTGACCGACGACGACATGTGGGAAGCGTTGCGGGTGGCCGCGGCCGACGATTTCGTCCGCGCACACCCCGACGGGCTGCAGATGCGCGTCGCCCAGGCCGGCATGAACTTCTCCGGTGGCCAACGGCAGCGGCTGGCGATAGCCCGGGCCGTGATCCGCAGCCCGGCGATCTATTTGTTCGATGACGCGTTCTCCGCGCTGGACGTGCATACCGAGGCGCGGGTCCGCGCCGCGTTGCGAGAGGTCGCCGGTAATGCCACCACCATCGTTGTCACGCAGCGGATTTCGACGGCTTCGCGGGCCGATCACATCGTCGTCATAGACGACGGGCAGTTGGTCGGCTCGGGCACGCATGAGTCGCTGCTCGGCTCCTGCCGCGCCTACGCGGAATTCGCCGACTCGCAGTCGGTGGACGCGGTGCGATCCGACCACGTCGGGGACATCCCGTGACGACCACTCGAGCCACCCCGGTGACCCGGTCGCGCGACTTCTGGAGTACCGCCGCGCGACTGGTGCGACGACTTGCACCACAACGAAACCTGAGCATCGCGGTGATCGCCCTGGGCCTGGCCGGCACCGCCATCGGGGTTGTCGTGCCGCGAATCCTCGGCCACGCCACGGATCTACTCTTCAACGGGGTGATCGGACGCGGCCTGCCCGCGGGGATCACCAAGGCGCAGGCCGTTGCCCAGGCCCGCGCTCGCGGTCAAACCACCTTCGCCGACCTGTTGTCCGGGATGAACGTGGTACCCGGCCGCGGAGTGGACTTCGGTGCCGTGGCGCAAACGTTGGCCATCGCGTTGTCGATGTACCTGGTTGCCGCACTGCTTGTTTGGGCGCAATCGCGGTTGCTCAACGTGACACTGCAACGCACCATGGTCGCGCTGCGCAACGACGTCGAAGACAAAGTCCACCGGTTGCCGCTGTCGTACTTCGACGGGCGGCTGCGCGGCGAGCTGCTGAGCCGGATGACCAACGACATCGACAACGTCCAATCGTCGCTGTCGATGACGATCAGTCAGCTACTCACGGCGTTGCTGACCGTGGTGGCAGTACTGGCGATGATGCTGTCCATCTCGCCGCCGCTGACCCTGATCACGCTGCTGACCGTGCCGCTCTCGCTGCTGGCGACCCGGGCGATCGGCCGCCGGTCGCACCGGCTGTTCGTGGCACAGTGGACCAGCATCGGCCGCCTCAACGCCCACATCGAAGAGACCTACAGCGGATTCACCGTCGTCAAGACGTTCGGTCACCGGGCCGCGGCGCGGGACCGATTCCGCACCCTCAACGACGACGTCTACGACGCAAGCTTCGGATCGCAGTTCTTCGCCGGCCTGGTGGCACCGGCCACGACGTTCATCGGCAACCTGGGCTACGTCGCGGTTGCGGTGCTCGGCGGGCTGCAGGTGGCGACCGGACAGATCACCCTCGGCAGCATTCAGGCATTCATCCAGTACGTCCGCCAGTTCAACACGCCCGTGAGCCAGGTGGCCGGGATGTACAACACCCTGCAGTCCGGGGTGGCCAGCGCGGAGCGGGTGTTCGCCCTGCTCGACGAGCCCGAGGAAACACCGGACCCGCCGGGGACAACCGCGCGACCCCAGCCCAACGGTCCGCCCGCAGCCGGGCGGGTCGAGTTTGCGCAGGTCAGCTTTGCCTACCAGCCCGGCACTCCAGTCATCCACGACGTGTCGATGACGGCAGAGCCGGGCAGCACCGTGGCGATCGTCGGGCCGACCGGAGCCGGCAAAACCACGCTGGTGAACCTGCTGATGCGGTTCTACGAACCCGATTCCGGACGCATCCTGGTCGACGGCGTCGACATCACCACCGTGAGCAGACAGACCCTGCGCTCACGCATCGGCATGGTGCTGCAGGACACCTGGCTGTTCGACGGGACCATCGCCGAGAACATCGCCTACGGACGACCCGACGCCGGCCCCGACGAGGTGATCGAGGCAGCCGCCGCGGCCTACGTGGACCGCTTCGTGCACACGCTGCCGAACGGCTACCAGACCCGGATCAGCGGAGGCGGCGACAACATCAGCGCCGGCGAGAAGCAGCTGATCACAATCGCGCGCGCATTCCTCGCCCGCCCGCAACTGCTGATCCTCGACGAAGCCACCAGCTCGGTGGACACCCGCACCGAGGCGCTGATTCAACGCGCGATGCGCGAACTTCGCCGGGATCGCACGAGTTTCGTTATCGCACACCGGCTTTCGACGATCCGCGGCGCCGACCTCATCGTCGTGCTCGAGGCCGGGCGTATCGTCGAGCAGGGCAATCACGCCGACCTCATGGCGCGGCGGGGCGCCTATTACGCAATGAGCCAGGCCTAGTTCGGCCGACCTGAGGCGTTACTGAAACGACGCCAAGAAGTTATTGAGGATCCATTTAGGCGCGGGGCTGAACCTAGTCGCATCAGCACCCCAACCGAACCTGAAAAGGATCACAGCAATGTTCACTCACCGCATCAAGACCGTTGCCAGCACCATGATCGGCGCCGCCGCCATCGGCCTTGTCGCACTGGGCACCGCCGGCACCGCCGCGGCCACCACCGCCGACGACGCGTTCATCTCCCAGATGGACAACCTCGGCATCTCCTTCAGCTCCCCCGCCGAAGCGGTCCGGGAAGGCCACCAGGTGTGCCGGGAGCTGGCTTCCGGCAAGACCGGGACCGACGTCGCCACCGAAGTCCTCAAGCAGACCAACCTGACCAGTCACCAGGCGGCCTACTTCGTCGTGGACGCGACCAAGGCCTACTGCCCGCAGTATGCCTCGCAACTCACCTAAATCGCTCACCAACCCGAATGGGGGGATCTCGGTCGCCGGGATCCCCCCATTCACCATTGCTAGCGCCGCGATCCGGGCGGGTCGGGACCTGAACCCGTGACCGGCACGAGTGAAATTCCGCATTAATCAGAGCAATTCGTCGCGGCCATCCTGGCCCCCCGCTGTTGCTCTGCTGCACCGCGATTTGCTATTCAAGAAGCAGCCGTGGCCGATCCCTCAAGGAGATGTCGATGAAGCTCTCGCCTCGCACCGTCACCGCCGCCGCGGCCGCCGCGCTCGCCCTGGTCCTCGTTATCGGTGGCTGTTCGGGCAACTCGAACAGCGGCAAGCCGCCGGGGACGACCGCCACCACGTCGAGCAGCGAAGCGGCCACGTTGCTCAAGCAGGCCGCCGACGCGATGGCCAAGGTCACCGGGATGCACGTGACCGTGACCGTGCAGGGTGACGTCCCGAACCTGCGGGTGACCAAACTCGAGGGTGACATCTCCAACACACCGCAGACCGTGGCCACTGGCAACGCGTCGCTAATCGTCGGCAAGACGCCCCAAGAGGCAAAGTTCGTCTACATTGACGGACACCTGTATTCCGACCTGGGACAACCCGGCACCTACACCGACTTCGGTAACGGCGCCTCGATCTACAACGTCTCGGTGCTGCTCGACCCCAACAAGGGGCTGGCCAACGTGCTGGCCAAGCTCCAGGGCGGCTCGGTGGCGGGCACCGAACAGGTCAATGGCGTCGCGACCACCAAGATCACCGGCAACTCCTCCGCCGACGACATCGCCACGCTGGCCGGATCCAAGCTGACGGCCGAAAGTGTCACGACGGTACCCACCACGGTCTGGATCGCCTCCGACGGCTCCTCGCATCTCGTGCAGCTTCAGATCCACCCGACGAATGACACCTCGGTGACGCTGACCATGTCCGACTGGGGCAAGACCGTCACCGCGACCAAACCCAGCTGACCGTTCGGCCCGGTGCACCACCGTGAATCGCAATCCGCTGCAACCGCCGGACCGCCGGCATTCGGAAAGGAATCACCAATGAGGATGATTACTCGTCGACGGCGGTTCATTCTGGCCGCCGCCGGTATCGTCAGCGCCGCCGCCATCGGCGTCGGGCTGGCGCCGGTGGCCGGCGCCGCCGACGATCACGGCGCAATTGCCTACTCCAGCAACGGTTCCTGGGGCCGCGCCTGGGACTACCCGACCCGAGCGGCAGCCGAAGTCACCGCGGTCAAGAACTGCGCTTACCGGGATTGCAAAGTACTCACCAGCTTCACCGATTGCGGCGCCGTCGCGACCAACGGCCGGGCCTTCCAAGGTGGCGTCGGACCCACCCTGGCCTCGGCGATGCGCGACGCGCTGACCAAACTTGGTGGGGGCGTCATCGACACGTGGGCCTGCAATTAGCCGCAACCAACCGCGACCGCCCCGCCCGGATCACTCCAAGGATTCGTGGAGATAACGGCTAGGCCACGATCCGACCCTTTTCTCAACCCGCCCGCAACACGGCGGACCGAGAAAGGGACCACCATGAAGATCGCCAAAACCGCAGCCCTTGCCGTCCTCACGAGTGCCATCACGCTGGGACTGGCATCCCCCGCCGGGGCGGCCGCGGGCACGATGTACGGAGACCCCGCCGCCGCCGCGCAGTACTGGCGCTACCAGAAATACGATGACTGCGTATTGATGTCGAGCGCCGACGTGATCGGTCAGATCACCGGCAAGGAACCCTCGGAACGCGCCATCATCAAGCGGGCCCAAGCCACCCCGAGTGTCGTGCACCCGGGCTCGATCTACACGACACCGGCCAATACCAAGAACCCAAACTCCGGGATGGGCACCAGTTTTGCCGATGTCCCGACACTGTTGAAGCTGTACAAGATCCACGCCGTCATCACCAACAAAGACCATGTCGCCCAGGACGGTGTCGCCGCCGGCATCGAGGGCGTCGAGCAACAGTTGAGTGAGGGCCACAAAGTGATCGTCAGCGTCAACGCGGAGTTGATCTGGCACCAGCCGGTGCAGACCAAGGACGAAAACGGTGATCCGCGCGGCGATCACGCCGTCGTGGTGACCGGTGTCGATACCGCCAACGAGGTGGTACACCTCAACGACAGCGGCAGCCCCGAAGGCCGCGACGAGCAGATCCCCCTGGCGCTGTTTCTGCAAGCGTGGGGAGCCAGTAAGCAATTGATGGTGTTCACCACCTGAGCCGCCGATCCTTCTGGCCGGCGGGCCGGTGTACGCGGCTACTTGGGTTTGCGTGCCGGGAAAGACATTTCAGTGCCGGATCCAGCCGACCGGTTGCCTTACCGCGGCACACCGGGCATTCGGTTTTGACTGAATCGACGGCGTTGGTATCACAATGAGTAGCACACCGACAGGTAATGGCATGGTATTGGCAGGCGACGCCGCGTAGCGAACCCGGAAGGGCTGGTAAGCGACGATGGTAGACAAACGTCTCGAATTCGGTCTTCTTGGGCCGTTGGAGATGACTGTTGACGGCACGCTGGTGCCCTTGGGCACACCCAAACAGCGCGCCGTGCTAGCCATGCTGCTGATGAACCGCAACAGCCCGGTCGGGATCGAAAGGCTCATCACCGCCCTGTGGGATGACGAGCCGCCGTCGGGCGCCCGGGCCAGCATCCACTCCTACGTGTCGAATCTGCGCAAGCTGCTCGGCGGCGCGGGCATCGACCCCCGGGTGGCGCTGGCCGCGGCGCCACCCGGCTACCGGCTCAGCGTGGCTGAAACCAATTGCGATCTAGGGCGGTTCATCACGGAGAAGACCGCGGGTGTGCATGCTGCCGCGGCCAACCAGTTCGAGCAAGCCAGCCAGCACCTGTCGGCGGCGCTGGCGCAATGGCGGGGGCCGGTACTCGAGGATCTGCACGACTTCCAATTCGTCGACAGCTTCGCCACCTCGTTGGTCGAGGAGAAGATTCTGGTTCACACCGCCAAGGCCGAGGCCGAAATCGCTTGCGGACGCGCCGCCGCCGTGATCAGCGAGTTGGAAGCGCTGACGTCGGAGCACCCCTACCGCGAGCCGCTGTGGGCCCAGTTGATCACGGCCTACTATTTGACCGACCGGCAGTCCGATGCGCTGGCCGCCTACCGCCGGGTGAAGACCATCCTCGCCGAGGAACTCGGGATCGATCCGGGCCCGACGCTGCGCGACCTCAACGAACGGATCTTGCGCCAGGAGCCGCTGGACGCCAAGAAATCCGCGCGCACCACGGCCGTCGGCACCATCACCCTGCTCGACCAGCGCACCAAGGTGCCCACCGGAAAGCCGCTTGCCTATCTGCGCGAAGCGTCGGGCCGCAGCTACCCGCTGCGCGCCGCCGAGACCAGGATCGGACGCCTCAGCGACAACGACATCATCCTGGCCAGCGCCAACGTCAGCCGCCATCACGCCGTCATCGTCGACACCGGCACCAGCTTCATCATCAACGACCTGCGGTCCTCCAACGGAGTGCATGTGCAACACCAGCGGATCCGGTCCGCGGCCACCCTCAAAGACGGCGATCACATCCGGATCTGCGACCACGAGTTCACCTTCGAGATTCCCCACGAGACCAACTCGACACATTCCTAACGCGCGGCGGCACAGGCAATTTCACCTCACCCACCGCCGCGCACGCCCAGTCTTACTGGGCGCCAACGGCATGAGCTGTCCGCCCACCACATTTCGATCTCGCAATTGCCCTGCCCGGGGATCGCCCACGGCTTACCGTGATGGTTGCTGGTCGCGGTGGTTACGGGACGGGGATCTGCCGAAAATTGTTGATATGGTCGGCGGATCCGCGGTTGGTTTGGAGGATCAACGATGAGCGACGCGCAGGACTCGCGGGTGGGGTCGATGTTCGGGCCCTACCACCTGAAACGGCTGCTCGGCCGCGGTGGAATGGGCGAGGTCTACGAGGCCGAACACACCGTCAAGGAGTGGACGGTGGCGGTCAAGGTGATGGCCGCAGAATTCAGCAAGGACCCCGTTTTCCGGGAGCGGATGCGGCGCGAAGCGCGCACCGCCGGCCGTTTGCAGGAACCGCATGTCGTTCCCATCCACGACTACGGCGAAATCGACGGGCAGATGTTCATGGAGATGCACCTCATCGAGGGCATCGACCTGGACGACATGCTCAAGCGGTTCGGGCCGCTGACGGCGCCCCGGGCGGTGGCCATCATCACCCAGATCGCCTCGGCCCTCGACGCCGCCCACGCCGCGGGCGTCATGCACCGCGACATCAAGCCACCCAACATCCTGATCACGCGCGACGACTTCGCCTACCTCGTCGACTTCGGCATCGCCAGCGCGACCACCGACGAAAAACTCACCCAGCTCGGCACCGCGGTGGGCACCTGGAAATACATGGCGCCCGAACGCTTTTCGAACGGCGAGGTGACTTACCGCGCCGACATCTACGCGCTGGCGTGTGTGCTGTACGAATGCCTGACGGGCACGCCGCCGTATCGCGCGAGCACCGCCGGCGAATTGGTCAGGGCACACACCAGCGACGCCATCCCGCGGGCCAGCGACGCGCGTTCGGGAATTCCCAAGGCGTTTGACGCGGTGATCGCGCGCGGCATGGCCAAAAAGCCCGAAGACCGTTACGCCAGCGCCGGCGATCTCGCCCTGGCCGCCCACGAGGCGCTGAGCACGCCCGACCAAGATCACGCCGACAATATTCTGCGTCGCAGCCGCGAAGCGACGCTGGCGGCCGGCACCGCCGTGGACCCGCCGCCGACCGCGCCAGCCACGGCACAACCGCGGATCAACACCCCGCAACCACCCCGGCCGGGGCCAGGCCCGGTACCGCCGGCACCTCAGCACGCCGCCAGCCCCCGGCCCTGGGCGCCCGACAGCGGACCCGTGCCCACCCCGGGCCAGCACGCCTCCGCGCCGCAGTATTACCAAGGCGGCGCCCGCAACTGGACCGGAACACCGCCCGGCGGTCCCACGCACTGGGGCCCGGCCCGGCCGGTGCCCAAGCCCAAACGCAATCCCTGGCCGATCGTGGTCGGGGTGTGCGCGCTCGTCATGGTTCTCGTGCTCGCCGCCGTCGGCATCTACATCGCGACGCAGCATGAGGACAACCCGGCGCCGCAACCGACCGCGAACAGCACCACCACCCCGCCGCAAACCACGACCTCCCAGCCGACCACCAGGATGTCCACCCCGACGTCCACCCCGGCCGGCGACCTGGAAAGCCAGCTGTTGTCGATCGTGCCCCCGGGCTACCCGAGCGGCGTGTGCACGCCGGCCACGCCCAAGCCGAACAGTGTTTGGTCGGAGGCGCTGGCGATCGTCGACTGCGACCAGAACACCAACCCCGGCGGACCATCCAAGGGCCGCTACGCCCTGTTCCCCAATCCGGGCGTTCTCAAAGACGCTTTCGATGCCGATATCAAACTTCTGCAGATGGCAACCTGCCCCGGGGGCACCACGAATCCCGAACCGTGGCAACACCCCAGCGCCCCAAAAGTGGACGTCGGGATGATTGCGTGCGGCACGTATGAAAACCACCCGAACATGGTCTGGAGCAATCAGCAACGGCTGCTGCTGTGCGACGTCTTCGGCGACCCCCCGACAATCGAGGAGCTGCACACCTGGTGGACGAAGTACGGTGGTTGAACTGAACCGCATCCGATGGCGCTAAAGATCAACCAGCCCAATAACATTGGCTAGCTAACGCAGCGGAGGCTACCCGTGGACGACAGGACCGAATTGGTCACCACCATTCCCAGACTTGAACTGCGCGCGCAGGGACGCACCTGGCAGACCACTGGCGGCAGGTCCTGGAATATCGGCCGCGCCTACGAGTCTGACATCCAACTGGAGAACCCCCGGGTGTCGCGCCAGCACGCGGTGCTGCAGCCAACACCGGCGGGCTGGGTTCTGATCAATCGCAGCCGCAATGGGATGTTCATCGACGGCCGGCGTGTCGAGAGCCTGACGATCGACCGTCCCGTCACCGTCGTGCTCGGGTCGGCGTCGTCCGGGGAACCGCTCGAGGTCTACCCGATCGTCGGGCCACCCGCGCACGCGCGGACACAAACCGTTGCGACACCGACACCGCCGGTCGGTGAGACGACGGTGGCTCGGCCGCCGACCGCGGTGTACAACATGGGTCAGGTCGACATCCGGATCGGCCGCGCAACCGACAACCAAGTCGTTCTCGACGACCTCTTGGTCTCCCGCTACCACGCGGTGGTGCGGCGCACCGGCAACCAATGGGAACTCGTCGACAACCACAGCGCCAACGGAACCTACGTCAACGGCAACCGGATCGTCCGAGCGATCATCGGACCCAACGACATCGTCGGCATCGGTCACCAACTGCTGCACCTGTCCGGTGACCAACTCGTCGAATACGTTGACACCGGCGACATCTCCTACGAAGCGTCCAACCTGCGGGTCGTCACCAGCAAGGGCAAGACGTTGCTCAGCGACGTCAGCTTCGCCCTGCCACAGCGCTGCTTCATGGCGGTGGTGGGGCCAAGCGGGGCAGGGAAATCCACACTATTGGGCGCACTGACCGGATTCAGCCCCGCCACCAGCGGCGAGGTGCGATACGACAATCGGGACCTCTACCAGAACTACGCCGAGCTACGCCATCGCATCGGCTTCGTGCCCCAGGACGACATCCTGCACACCCCGCTGACCGTCCGCAAAGCACTGAATTACGCTGCGCGGCTGCGATTTCCGCAAGACGTTTCCGCGGCGGAGCGAAAGCAGCGCATCGACGAGGTCCTCACCGAACTCGGGCTTGCCGGCCATGCCAATCAGCGGATCGACAGCCTGTCCGGCGGACAACGGAAACGCACCAGCGTGGCGCTGGAACTGTTGACCAAGCCGTCGTTGCTGTTCCTCGACGAACCCACCTCCGGCCTCGATCCGGGTTACGAGAAATCGGTCATGCAGACACTGCGCGCCCTGGCCGACGACGGCCGCTCGGTCGTGGTGGTCACTCACAACACCGCGCAGTTGAACCTGTGCGACCGGCTGCTCATCTTGGCGCCGGGCGGGCGGCTGGCCTACTTCGGTCCGCCGCAACAGGCACTGGGCTACTTCAACTGCAGCGACTTCGCCGATCTGTTCAACCTGCTCGAGCACGACACCACGACCGACTGGACCGGGCGATACGTCGCCTCCCCCATCCACACCGCCATCACCGGTCCACATCCAGCGCACCGAGCGCGGCACGCGGCGCCGCCGGCCAGCCGGCCGGTCGCCCAGCAGAGCGCGTTCGCCCAGTTCACCACGCTGTGCCGACGTTATCTGGCGGTGATCGCCGCCGATCGCCAGTACTCGGTGACACTCCTGGTGCTGCCGCTGCTGCTGAGCTTGTTCGCGCACGCCGTCCCCGGCCAGGCCGGGCTGTCACTGACCAGGGCCATCGAGACGAAGTCCACCCAGCCATCCCAACTGTTGGTGCTCCTGGTCATCGGTGGCGCTCTGATGGGGTGTGCGGCCTCGATCCGCGAGATCGTCAAGGAACGGGCCATCTATCAGCGCGAACACGGGATCGGGCTGTCCCGCGGCGCCTACCTGGCCTCGAAGTTGGCGGTCCTCACCGGATTGACCACGATGCAGGGCCTGATCCTCGGATTCCTCGGGGCGGTCGGTCTGCCGCCGCCGGACCAGGCCGTCGTCCTGCCATGGCCCCGGGTCGAGGTGGCGGTCGCGGTCGTCGCCGTCACCGTGGTCTCGATGATGATCGGTCTGCTGATCTCCGCGGTGATCGGCAACGCCGATCGAGGCATGCCGATGCTGGTACTGGTGGTGATGGCCGAACTCGTGCTGTGCGGCGGGATGTTCGGCGTCAAGGGGCGCATCCCATTGGAGCAATTGGCGTGGTTGTCACCGTCGCGTTGGGCCTACGCGATGGCCGCCTCGACCATCGACCTCAACGATCTGCGCCGAACCGCGGGCGGCGACGAGGACCCGATGTGGGACTACGCACCGAGCAGCTGGTGGATGGCCGCGGGCGCGTGCGCCGCCCAAGCGATGGTGTTGGTGATTCTGCTCGCGGTGCGACTCAAACAGCTTGATCCACAACGTAAGGCGGGTAAGTGAGCAGCACTATGCGTGTTTGGCGACCAACGGCAGCGCGCTGACGGCCCACGACCCACACGTCACCTGAACCGACAACAGCCGGTAACCGACGTAGTAGACGCCGTACGACCACATCCGCTCGGCTCCGGTACGCCACCGCACGGGCAACATCGCCGCGACCGCGACGACAGCCGCCGCGAAGGCCACGACGGCGAGGCGGCCCCCGAACTCGGTCCCGGTGGTGGTGAGCATTGCCGTCCCTTCGCTGTGATCGGCTTTCGGTGAAGACAGGGTGCGCGCATCCGCTTGCCCTATCCTTGATGGATTCTTGGACGCAACCGACATTCGGGGCCGCCGATGTTTGCCGCGATCGAACGGCCAGACGGGCGCGCAGCCACGGCCGATTGGAGTTTCGGCGGGCGGGATCGCCTGGGGATTGTTGATATGGTCGGCGGGTCTGCGGTTGGCTGGGAGGATCAACGATGAGCGAGGAGCAGGCCTCACGGGCGGGGTCGACATTCGGGCCCTACCACCTGAAACGGCTGCTCGGCCGCGGTGGAATGGGCGAGGTCTACGAGGCCGAACACACCATCAAGGAGTGGACGGTCGCGGTCAAGCTGATGTCCGATCAGTTCAGCCAGGACCCCGTCTTCCGGGAGCGGATGAAGCGCGAAGCGCGGACCGCCGGCCGTTTGCAGGAACCGCACGTCGTTCCCATTCACGACTACGGCGAAATCGACGGAAAAATGTTCATGGAGATGCGCCTTGTCGAGGGCACCGACTTGGACAGCTTGCTCAAACGGTATGGCCCGCTGACGCCGCCGCGCGCGGTGGCCATCATCACCCAGGTCGCCTCGGCCCTCGACGCCGCCCACGCCGCGGGGGTCATGCATCGTGATGTCAAGCCGCCCAACATCTTGGTCACCCGTGACGACTTCGCCTACCTCGTCGACTTCGGCATCGCCAGCGCGACCACCGACGAAAAACTCACCCAGCTCGGCACCGCGGTCGGCACCTGGAAATACATGGCTCCGGAGCGGTTCACCAACGACGAGGTGACCTACCGGGCCGACATCTACGCGTTGGCGTGCGTGCTGCACGAATGCCTGACCGGTGCGCCGCCGTACCGCGCCGACAGCGCCGGCGTGCTGGTCCGGGCCCACATGAACGACCCCATTCCGCAACCCAGCACCGTGCGGACGGGCATTCCCAAGGCGTTTGACGCGGTGATCGCTCGCGGCATGGCCAAAAAGCCCGAGGAGCGCTACGCCAGTGCCGGCGATCTCGCGCTGGCCGCCCACGAGGCCCTGAGTACTCCGGATCAAGACCACGCCTCCGACATCCTGCGCCGCAGCCAGGAAGCCACCCTGCCCGGCGACCCGAAGCTCGTGCAGCCGCCGACGATCGCGGGCACCCAGGCGGCTCCGCCCGCACCGCGGGTGAGCGCGCCGCCGCCCCCCACCCCGACGCCGTCCTATCCGCGACCGGGGCAGAGCGCCGCGCCGGCGGCACCGCACCACGCACCGAGCCCCCGGCCCTGGGCACCCGAGAGCGGCCCCGTGCCAACGCCGAGCCAGCCCGTCCCCGGCCCCGCCTATTTCCACGGCGGCGGCGGTAACTGGGGTGGCCCACCACCGGGCAACCTGCCACCGGTACAGGCGGTTGGCCACCCGCCGTGGGGTCCGGGACAGCCGCCGAAACCGAAACGCAATCCGTGGCCGATCATCGCGGCGGCCGCGGTGGTGGTGGTCGTCGTGGTCAGCGCCGTGGCCATTTGGCTGATCATCCCCGACCCGAAGCCGCCACCCGACCCGGTCGCGGCTACCCGCTTGAACTCCTTGCTGCTGAGCGCCTCGGAGATCAACGCGATCATGGGTGCGACGAACATCCAGCCCGGCAAGCCGATTACCTCGATGGGCACCTCGTCGATGACAGTGTCGATCCCCGACTGTCAAGGCGCGCTGTACACGACCCAGGATCGGGTGTACGCCGGGAGCGGTTACACCGGGATCAACGGGCTGGTGTCCTCGGAACCGGGCGACAACAACGACCACTGGGTCAACCAGGCGGTGGTGGCCTATCCGACCGCCGACAAGGCGACCGCGTTTTTGCAAAGCGAAGCCGGCAAATGGAAAAGCTGCGCCGGGCAGACGGTGACGGTGACGAACTCGAGCAACAAGACCTATCGGTGGACGTTCGCCCAAATCCAGGGCAGTCCCCCGAAGATCTCGGTGCTGCAGACGCAGGAAGGCGCCGACGGCTGGGAGTGCGAGCACGCGATGGGCGTGGCGAACAACGTGGTCGTCGACATCAACGCGTGCGGATACCACATCAGCGATCAGGCCGGCCAGATCGCTGACAAGATCGTAGAGAAAATCAACAGCATCTAGCGGTGGTCGGTCGAACCAAAAGCGTTGCCGCCCTGGGCTGTTCGCTCACTAGCCGGGGCCGGGGCCCTGCGCACGCAGATCGTCGACCGCAGACATCGCATCGCGCAGCTTGGCCAACCACTCTTCGGTGTGCTCACCGACGAGTCGCACAGACCACGCCAGCGCGTCGGAGCGGGACCGGGCGACACCGGCGTCGACCAAGGTATCGAGTACCTGACGTTCCGGTTGCCTCAACCGAGTCATCACCGGAACGGCGATGTGGGTGAACAGAATTCGCTCTGTGCCGTCTTCGGAAGCAACGTCCACACCCCAGGAGACCTTGCGCCCGTAGCGATCCTGCGCCTCGTCGGCGATGCGCATGCGCTCGGAACGGGTCTCCTCCCGGAATCGCGCGGCCCGGCCCTCGGTCCGCGCCCCGCTCTCCTGCTTCCCGGTGGGCTCCGCCAGCTTTCCGATGACGGTGATTTCTTCGCGATCGACGATGACGATCGGGTCACCGTCGAACCAGTCCTCGGGTACCCGACCGGCGAACCATTCCGCGGCACCGCTCGCGTCGGGCTGCTGCGCCTGCTGCCAGCCCCCGGCGCGACCATAGCGCCGGCCATGACCATGGTGTGATTTCATGATTACATAATTACACCATTACGAAATCATGTCTCAACCGTTCGCCGAGGGCGAACGACACGGGGCGGCGCGCGACCTATGCGGTCACCGGAAAACCGTTGATATGGCCCGCTCAACGGCGTATTTTTGACACCGAAGCAGGCCCGGAAGCGGCCGTTCAAAGTGTCGGCAGCGGGGAAGGAGCCGACCGCGTCGGACCGTGTCAGACGCCCCCAGCGCCGCCCGGGCCTGCCCACATGTCCGGCCGCATTCAGGCGGTACCGCCGCGGCGAATCCGGAACAGCTTGACCTCGTTCTTCACGCCCTTGAGTCGGCGCGCCCCAGCGAACGACGCGGCGTAATCCCCGGCGCCGGCGACCGCCTCCCACACCGACTCCGATGCCAGGACGGTGCCCGGCCGCGCGACGGCGGTAACCCGACTGGCCACATTGACCGGGCTGCCAAACCAGTCACCGGCCCGGCTCACCGCCATCCCGGCGGACACGCCGGCCCGCAGCCGTGGAAAGTCGTCGTCGGTATCGACGGCCTCAACAAGCTTCAGCAGGACATCGAGCAGGGGCTCGGGCTCCGGGCAAACGAACATCACCGCGTCGCCGATGGTCTTGATGAACCGCACCGGCGGCGCCGTCACGTCACGAGCCAGGCTGGCCAACCGGCCGGCAAGCTGACCGAGCTCCTCGGCCGACAGCTCCTCGCCCAGCCGCGTGAAGCCGACCAGGTCGGCGAAGCCGACGGTGACCTGGCGCGCGCCGGGCAACGGCTTGCCCGCCGCGCGCTCGGCGGCGTTGATCGCCTCGGTCTCCATCATGTGGCGCAGCTGCATGAACAGCATCTGCTCGAGCATCGGACCGAGCTGCGGCCCGATCTGGCTCACCAGCTCTTTGGACGCCTTGGCGATCTCGAGCTCGGTGGCGCCCGGTCGCATGATCGCCGCCAATGCGGCATAGCGCATGACCTCGGCCGCGTGGGACAGACCGTCGGCGAGCACCCGCACGACGAGCACGACGTGCTCGGGATCGAGGCCCAGGTCCACGAAACGTTGAGCAAAGGCGGCCGCTTCACCGTCGGCGCGCATGTGGATCGCCGCGTCGGGGTCGTCGACCCTGGCCAGTCCGGTCGCACGCTGCACGCGTTGCAGCAGCATCAGGTCGACGTGGTGCTGCTCGCTGATCTCGCGCGCCGACACGTAGGTGCCGTCGTCGCCGATCAGGTGCCGGGTGGCCAGCAGCAGCGGGGGGCGGGTGGCCCGAATCTCTTCCGCGGTGATGCCCTGGTCCAACAGCCAACCCACCAGCTCGGCGCGCTCGGCGCGCGCGGCACCCTCGAGCCCGTCGAGCAAATCATCGATGTCGCGGTAGACCGCCTCGCCCACGTGGCCAACGTACAACGCGGACGCGCGATGATGTGAGGCGATGACCGCTCCGCTGCTGCACGGCTTGCCCCCCGTCGTCGACCAACGAGCTCGGGTGCTGATCCTGGGCTCCTTCCCCAGCGCCCAGTCGCTGGCCGCGGGCCAGTACTACGCCAATCCGCGAAATGCCTTCTGGCACATCACCGGTGAACTCCTGGGTTTCGATGCGGCCGCGCCGTATGAGGCCCGTCTGGCCGCGCTGCGGTCGCGCGGCGTTGCATTGTGGGACGTGCTGCGTAGCTGCCGCCGCGTCGGCAGCGCGGACTCCGCAATCGATCCGAAAACCTTGGTGGTCAACGACTTTGCCGACTTCTACGCCCGCTACCCGACCATTGTGCAGGTCTACTTCAACGGCGCCAAAGCCGAAGAAGTGTATCGCCGGCGGGCGCACGCACCACCGCGACTCGGTTACCAGCGGCTGCCGTCGACCAGTCCCGCGCACGCCACCCAACCGGGCGTCAAGCTCGCGGCCTGGCGCGCGCAGCTCGCCTACCGGGTCGGAGCCGGCCACCCGGCGGCCCGATCATGACACCGGCGGACGGCGATGCGCCCACGGTCGTGCCGCTTCGATCTGCGCGGACAACGACAACAGCGTCGCCTCGTCGTAGGGCCGGGCGACGAGTTGCACCGACAACGGCAGGCCGGCGCTGTCGAAATCCCACGGCACCACGGCGGCGGGCTGGCCGGTGAGGTTCCAGACCGGAAAGTACGGAACCTGTTGTGCCACCGACAGCAGGGTCGATACCCAGCCCCGGCGGCGATAGGCGCCAATGCGAGACGGGCCGGCCGCGGTGCCCGGCGTGAGAACGACGTCGGCATCGTCGAAGATCGACTGGATCCTGGCGGCCACCCGCTCTTCGGCGCCGCGCAGGGCCGCGATTCGCCGATCGGAGACGAACGACCCCGCGCGCGCCATGTTGCGGGTGCGCGCTTCCAGCCGTTCCGGGTGGGCCTGGGCGTCGGCGTCGTCGCTGATGCCCCGCAGATAACGGGGCAGGAAGTTCCCGAAGATCTGGGCCAGGGGATAGTCGGGGTCGGCGGTGACGACCTCGTGGCCCAGCTCGCGCAGCAACGCGCCGGCCTGATCGACGGCCGCTAACTGCTGCCGGCCGACCCGCACCGGAAGTGTTGGTACCTTGGTACTCAAGGCAATTCGCAACTTCCCCGGCGCTCGGGTGGCCGCGGCGGCGAATTCGCCATCGGAACCGGGCACCGTCGAGGTCGCGTCGAGGAAGACCGCCGCGTCCAGCACCGAACGGGCGATCGGACCGTTGACGCTCAACCCGTGCCAGGCATTGTCGTGCGGCTCCAAGGAAACCCGATCGCGTTGCGGCTTGATCCCGAACACGCCGCACCACGACGACGGGATGCGGATCGAACCGCCACCGTCGGAACCCAGCGCCAGCGGCGCCAGCCCGGCGGCGACCGCCGCTGCGCTGCCCCCGCTGCTGCCGCCCGGGGTGCGGCCGAGATTCCACGGATTGCGCGTCGCTCCGAACGTCAGGGATTCGGTGAACGGGAAGATCATCAGCTCGGGCACGTGCGTCTTGCCGATGATGACCGCGCCCGCGGCGCGCAGCCGCCGGACCACCTCGGCATCGGAGGACACCGCGGCTCCGTGGCCGCCGCTACCGCAGGCCGTCACCTCACCGGCGACGTCGACATCGTCCTTGATCGCGATCGGCACGCCGAGCAGCGGGAGTCGCTCGCCGGCGTCGAGGAGCTCCTGGGCGGCCTCGGCGTCTTCACGGGCGCTGTCGGCCAGCACCACGCGATAGCAGCGCAGCTCGCTGTCCAGTCGCGCAATCCGATCCAGGTAGACCTCGAGCAGGTCCGGTGCCCTGACCTCCCCGTCGGCGAGCATTCGTGCCAACGCACCCGCGCCGGTGAAGGCAAGTTCGCGAGCATCCACTGCGGCAGCGTAACTCTCGGCCGGCGCCAACCAGTACCGTGACGACATGTCCTGTGTGTTCTGTGCGGTCGTCGCCGGTGCTGCCCCGGCCATCCGGATCTGTGAAGACGATGACTATCTGGCGATCCTCGACATTCGGCCGTTCACTCGAGGGCACACGCTGGTGATCCCGAAGCGACACAGCGTCGATTTGACCGATACCCCGCCGGAGACCCTGGCCGGGATGATCACGATGGGCCAGCGGATCGCGCGGGCCGCTCGGGCCACGGAACTGGCCGACGCGACCAACATCGGCATCAACGACGGCAGCGCGGCATTTCAGACCGTGTTCCACATTCATTTGCACGTGCTACCGCGCCGCAACGGTGACAAGCTTTCGGTGGCCAAGGGAATGTTGCTGCGCCGCGACCCGGATCGGGAAGGCACCGGGCAGATCCTGCGCGACGCGCTGGCACGCATCGATGCCAGCCAGTAGAACTGAGGCCATGAGCAACTTCACGACGGCCGAGCGGCTGGTCCTGGGTCCGCTGCTGCGCATTCACGACGCCCTATACCGCAAGACCGACGGCCGAATCGGCCACCACGTCCCCGGAATGCCGGACAGTTTGCTGTTGCACACCATCGGCGCCAAGACCGGTCAGCAGCGCTCCTCCACCCTGAGCTACGCCAAGGACGGCGACTCCTACCTGATCGTCGCGTCTTATGGCGGCTCCGACAGTGCCCCCGGTTGGTATCACAACCTGAGGAAACGCCCCCAATGCGAAATCAACGTGGGGCCGCGGCGATTCCCGGTCACCGCCCGCATCATCACCCCCGATGACGCCGACTACGCGCGGGTATGGGACCTCGTGAACAGGAACAACGCCAACCGGTACAACGGGTATCAAAGCCGGACGTCGCGGCCGATCCCGGTCGTCGCGTTGACCCCCACCGAATCGCACTAACCCACACAAAAGCACCAGCTGGACGTTTATTCTGCCCTAGCGTGGTGGCGCCGCTATTCGTTCACCACGGGGAGTAGATCGGCTGGAACAGCAATGAAGCGCTGGACGGGAAATCCGTGGCAGCGCTTCGGGCTGTCTGCGCACGTCGGCTGGCTCGTCGTCGCGGGCTACCTTGTCGCCGGGGTGCTGATCGTCATCAGCTCGTTGCGGAACTGGGAAGGCCAGTACGCGACCCGGCCGGTCGACGAGGTCGTCTTGGCCGGGAGTCTGCTTTTCGGAGTGGTCTGCGGGCTCCGCGCGGCGCGCTGCGCGAACGGACGGCGCCGATACGGCTGGTTGGCCATGGTCGCGGCGCTGCTGGGGTGGGCGGTCGGCGAGATCATCTGGGCGTTCTACGACGTGCGCTCCCAGCTGGATCACGCCACCCACCCCGCGGTAGCCGAAATCGTGCTGCTGTTGTGGCCTTTCGGCGCCATGACGTCGTTGGTGCTGTTGTCCAACCTCTCTCGGCACAGTTTCCGGCGACTGGTGTTGGACGGGCTGATCCTGGCTAGCTCGTTGCTGGTCATCTCCTGGGTATTCGTGCTGGATTACCAGCTGCATCACGACAACGGCTCGCGGATCGCGACGGTCGCGCAGGTGGTCAACGACGGCATCCTGATGACGACGGCGATTCTGATGTTGTCGCGCGGGCAGCCTGGCGAGCGGCCGAGCCGGGCCCTGGTGGCCGGCGGCATCGCGACGATCAGCATCGCCGACATCACGATGGTGTTCGACACCGGGATAGGCAGTTACCACGTCAACGATCTGGGCGACCTGGGCCGGGTGGCCGGCCTGGCGATGATCGCGCTGGCCGCCCTGTCCAGCGTCAGTGAGCCCCCCGCCACCGATCCGGCTTCCCGAAGCGAGGTGCTGTCGCGCGCGCTGTTGTGGTTGCCCTACCTTCCGCTTTCACTGGCCGCGATCGTCGGCTGGCGCACGGTCGCCCGGGCCGAGCACGGGGTGCTGACGGCGCTGCTGGGCATCCTGGTCGCCTCGGTACTGGCCCGACAATTCATTGCGCTCGCCGAGAATCAGGATCTGCTGGCCGTGGTGGCACGCGAAGCGTTCCGGGACAGCCTGACCGGCCTGGCCAACCGTGCACATTTCCTGCATCGACTCGAAGAAGCCGTCGCGGCCCGGCAAGAAGAGGGCTATCCGATCGCCGTGTTATGCCTCGACCTCGACAACTTCAAAGCGGTCAACGACGGACTGGGCCACCCGGCCGGCGACGAACTCCTGATCCGGGTCGCCGGACGGCTCACCGCGGCGCTGCGCGACCGCGGGCTCATCGCGCGCCTGGGCGGCGACGAATTCGCGGTATTACTCGAGGGTTCGGTCGAGGAGTCCCAGGCGGCCGCGCACGACGTGCTCGAGGGTTTCCGCGCCCCGATCGTGATCGACGGCGTCCCCGTTGCCGTCCGACCGAGCATCGGTTTCACCGTCGCCACGGCCGGCTCGGCGTGCACCGTCGACCAGCTGCTGCGCCACGCAGACCTCGCGATGTACACCGCCAAACGCGAAGGCGGCCACTGCGTCCGTAGCTTCGTGCCCGATCTTCCGTTGTCGTATAGCTTTGCGCGCTCGACGGATACACCGGCACGTCCCGCACTCACCGACCGGGCCCACTGGTTGCCGATCTCGGCTGCCGCCTCGGGCTATCCGCCCTCGGTGCGGCCGACGAGCACCCCGGCACGGACCCCGCGGACCGAACCGCCGCAGGCCGCAACGCCCAGCCAGCAGCAGGACGCGGCCGGCGACACCCGCGAGTCGCCAATGCCGGTCCGCATCGCCTTGGTGTTGTTGACAGTGGCCGTGCTGGCTTTCACCGCGACCGCCTTGGCCGGGATCAACGCCAACGACGACACCCCCTTCACCAAGTGGTTTTATGCCGGCTTGGTCCTGGTCGCCGCCGGGTTGATCGTGGTGCGTGCATACCGAATCAGCGCCGACCGATGGACCTGGGCCCTGATCGCGGCCGCCATGACTTGTTCCGGCATCGGTGACGTGGTCTACACGCTGCGGGTACCGGCCGGGCAGTCCGCGTCGGTTGCCGACGCGGACTACCTTGCGTTCTATCCGTTCATCTACGCCGGCCTGGTTGTACTCCTGTACTCGCGCATGGCAGCCGTACCGATCCCGATCCGGCTCGATCCGTTGATCTGCGGCATGGCCGTCGCGGCGGTGGGCGTCGCGCTGCGCGCCGGGCCCTTCCGCGCGGTGGCCGCCCGCGCCCCCGAGACCGTCCCGGCTGGTTTCGGGTATCCGTGGAGCGATCTGATCCTGCTGACGCTGGCCGCCAGCATATTGCCAATAGTGGGTTGGCGCAATGAATTTCGTTTGCTCTTGATCGTTACGGGATTGCTCGGATTCGCAATCGCCCACACCGCCCAGCTGGTCGAGACCGCGGCCGGCGACTACCGAATGGGCACCATGCTGGATGCCCTATGGCCGGCCGCGGCGCTGCTGCTGGCGATGGCCAGCTGGGTGCCCGAATCGGTGCCAGCACCGAAGCTGCAACGCGGGGTTGGCTCCTATGCGGTACCCCTAGCGTGCGCCGTCGTCGCGCTGTGTGTTGCGGTGATTGACGAAAAGTCGCATTTGGCAACGATATTCGCGGCATTGAGTTTACTTGCCGCCGCGGTGCGATTCTCGCTGACGCTGCGCGATGCCAGCATGATCGCCGAGAACTACAAGCACGCCATGACCGACGAGCTGACAACCTTGCCCAACCGCCGTTCGTTGGCGACGGCGTTGACCTCGCTGGCCGAACCCGCGTCGCCGACGGATCACGAAACCGCGCACACGTCGTCGTCGTCACGCAAGGCGTTGCTGTTGATGAAGCTCTACGAGATTCAAGAGATCAGCGACGCACTCGGTCGCCGTTTCGGGGACGAGTTGTTGCGCCACATCGCCGAGCGCCTTGCCGCCAGCGTGCGTCAGGACGACCTGCTCGCCCGGGTGGGCGACGACGAGTTCGCCATCCTGCTGAGCGCTGGCTCCGACCTGATCGGCGCCCGCGCTCAGGCTGGTCGGCTGCTCGAAGCCCTGGGCGAACCGTTCGCGATGGATCCACTCACCGTCCGCGTCGATGCGCGTGTCGCCATTGCACTGTGCCCCGACCATTGCGAGGATCCGCAAGAACTCCTCAGCCGCGCCGAGGCGGCGATGCCGCACGCCAAGTCGGCGATGAGCAAGATTGCGGTGTATGACTCGGCGTTCGAGGTGTACCGCGATACCGACCCCAACCTCATCGAGGAGCTGCGCGCCGCACTGTTCGAGGGGGACCAGCCGACGCTGTACTACCAACCCAAGATCAACGGTGGCGACGGCAGTGTGCACAGTGTCGAAGCGTTGCTGCGCTGGCACCATCCCACCCGCGGCGTGCTGCTGCCAGAAGACTTCCTGCCCGCGGCCGAGCGCGCCGGGCTGATGCGCAAGATCGCCGACCGCACCCTCAAACTCGCGCTCGCACAGATCCAGTACTGGCGCGAGAGGGGCATCGTCTCGTCCGTCGCGGTAAACCTCGCCACCACGAACCTGCTGGACCTCGAGCTGGTCGACACCATCGAACGACTGCTGTGGGCCCGCGGTCTGCCCGCCAACGCGCTGATCGTGGAAATCACCGAAAGCGCGTTGGTCGATTCCGTGCGGTCCCGCAACACGGTGGCCGAACTGCAGCAACTCGGCGTCCGCGTCTCACTTGACGACTACGGAACCGGATGGTCGTCGCTGGCGCGGCTGCAGGACGTCTCGGTCGACGAGCTCAAACTCGACCGCATTTTCGTCGGCCGCCTGGCCCAGGACGCACGCTCGGTCGCCATTGTGCGCTCGACGGTCGCGCTGGCGGACAGCCTGGGCGCGGACTTGGTCGCCGAGGGCGTGGAGGACGACGTCACCTTGAACGCGCTGCACCGGTTCGGCTGCACCATCACCCAGGGATTCGTGCACAGCCCGGCGCTGCCGCCCAGCGAGCTCGAGCAATGGATCGCCGACCGAGCGACACGAACCGATCAGGCACACGTATCCGATTGAGCGTTAGAACAATTCCTTGGCCAGCAGCTCCAGCGTCGTGACCCGTCCCGGCGCGGTGGCCGGCTCGGTCCCTGTTCGGGCGGAGGCGACCGGGTTCACCATCACCTCGTCGACCTCGAGCCGCTCGGCGAGGCTGCGCACCTGGTCGGCCGCCTCGGCGGGGGTGCCGAGCACCGCACGCCGCAGCCCGCTTGCCACGATCTGTTCTTGCTGCGGCGTCAGCTCGGCGACCTGGGCCTCCTCCACCAACGGCACCGGCCCCAGCGGCGCACCGGTCCGCAGCCGCGCCATCATCTGCAGGTTCGGCAGCATCAAAGCCGTTGCCTCGTCGCGTGTTTCGGCCACCGTAGCGTTTACCGTCAAAAACGTGACGGGCTCAGGGGTCAGTGCGCTGGGCACGAACCGGGAGCGGTAGACCTCGAGCGCCTCTTCGGTTCCGTTGCCGGAGAAGTGATGTGCGAACACATAGGGCAACCCTTTGGCCGCAGCCAGATGCGCCGAATACAGCGACGAGCCCAGCAGCCACAGCCGCGGTTCGCCGGCCGCGGCCGGGGTGGCCTTGAGTCGGTAGTCGCCGGTGCGCAGCGGGATCGACACCCCGCGCGCGCTCATCAACGCGGCCACGTCGTCGAGGTACTCGGGAAAATTCTCGACGTCTCGATCCTGCTCGGCCGCCGAGCGGGCACCGCGCAGCGCGTACGACGTGACGGGATCGGATCCGGGTGCGCGGCCGATGCCAAGGTCGATGCGGCCGGGCGCGGCGGCTTCCAGCAATGCGAACTGCTCGGCGACCGCCAGCGGCGCGTGGTTGGGCAGCATCACGCCGCCGGATCCCAGTCGCAGTCGCGACGTCTGCGCGGCCAGGTAGGCCAGTACCACCGGCGGGCTGGTGGCCCCCACCGACGGCATGTTGTGGTGTTCGGCGACCCAGTAGCGGGTAAAGCCCAGCCGGTCGGCAGCCTGCGCCAGCTGCACGGTGGCCGCCAGCGCGTCTGCGCTCGATTGGTCGGTGCGCACCGGGACGAGGTCAAGGACGGAAAGACGCACGACCTGGACAACGCTCCCGGACGGGGGAACGTTCCCGATCAGTAGTTGCTGAGCGCGAGCGAGTTCACGATGGCCTCGAACTGCTCCTGGGAGATCGGCGCGCCGCCAGGAATGTTGTCGGTGGCCAGGAATTGGGTGCGCTCGGTGTAGCCGTGGAAGCGCTTGAAATAGTTCGTGAACGCCACGCCGTGGTCGACCCAGTCGCCCTGCGTCGCGCGTTTGAGTTCGCCGCCCAGGATGTAGGCGCCCAGCAGCGCGACGCTGGTGCCCTGGCCCGACAATGGCGAGCAGCAATACGCGGCATCACCCACCAACGCAACCCGGCCGATCGACCAGTGATCCATCACGATCTGGGCCATCTCGTCGAAGTAGAAGTCCGGCGCGCTGCGCATGAAGTTCAGCAGCTGCGGACGCACCCAGCCGTCGTCGGCCATCCGCTGCTCAACCTCGGCGTACTGCGCGTCAATATCGCGGTAGTCGATTCGCAGTTCGGTGTCCATGAACCCCAACATGGCGCGCGCCTCGGTGTTGTGCCGGGCGCTGTACACCCCGGCCATCGTGGTGTCGCCGTAGTGCCATTTCTGCCAGAAGTCCAGGTCCAGGAAGTTGGGCACCGTGAAGATCGCGGCGTACGTGCCCAACCTCTTGATGAACCGCTCCTCCGGACCGAAAACCAGCCGGCGCACGTTGGAGTGCAGGCCGTCGGCGCCGATCACCAAGTCGAAGCTGCGGGCCGGTGAGCGTTCGAAAGTGACGTCGACGGCGGCCCCGCGGTTGTCCAACCCGGCGATGGTGTCGTCGAAAAGGTACTCGGTGTCCGGCTGCGTTGCGCCGTAAAGCAATTCGACCAGGTCGTCGCGCAGCAGCTCGATGTCGGGACTGTCGATGGGACCGCCGGTGGGTGTCGACTCGGTGTCCCGGGAGAGCTCATTGCCGTCGCGGTCGACAACGGAAGACCCGCGGATGCCGGTCTTGCGGTCGGCGGCCGCACTCAGCAATCCCATCCGGTCGAGCACCGTCAGCGCCGGGCCGCGCACGTCGATCGCCTGCCCGCCCGGGCGCAGCCCCGGATGCCGCTCCACCACCGTGACCGAAAAGCCGTGCTTTCCAAGCCAATATGCCAATGTGGTACCGGCGACGCTGGCCCCGGAAATCAATATTTCGGTCACCGGATCCCTGCCAGCTTCTTCGCCTCAATGAAGATGTCGTCGAGCATTGCGGGCGTAAGCCTACCGGTGAACATGTTTTGCTGACTCGGGTGGTAGCACCCGAGCAGGCGCACACCGGACGGCAGCATGGCAACGATGCCGTGGCCGAACCGCGGCTTGGGCCCCGCCCGCAACGCTTGCATTTCCGGGGCCCCTTCCGGGGCGCCGGGTAGTCGCAGCGCGATCTGCCAGCCGAACCCGCCCAGCGCCACGACCACGCGGACGTGCTCGCGGACCAGCCGCCATTCGGATTCCAGCCACGGCCAGCAGGTGTCGCGTTCCACCGGGGTGGGCACGTTGGCCGGTGGCGCGCACCGAACCGGCGCGGAGATGCGAATCTGCTTGGTTCGCAAGCCGTCCGCGGCGTCCACGCTGGTCGGTTGGTTCACCAGCCCGGCTCGGTACAACGCGGCGTAGAGCTGGTCGCCGGACCGGTCACCGGTGAACATGCGTCCAGTTCGGTTGGCGCCGTGGGCCGCCGGCGCCAACCCCACGATGAAGATCCGCGGCCGCTGCGATCCCCAACCCGGTACCGGCCGGCCCCAATACGGTTGGTCGGCAAACGCGCGACGCTTGATGACGGCAACATCCTCACGCCAGGTGACCAGGCGGGGGCAGGCCCGGCACACGCTGACCACGGCATCCAGTTCCGGCACCGAACCGGCGGCCCCGGCCAGCGCCCGAACCTGCGCCGCGTCGGCCGCCGCGGCGGTCAGTGGCGTGGCCGGATCACCGGGCCACCCGCTGCCCGGGGGCACCGGTGACTCGAACGCGACGCCGGTGTTCGGATGAACAAGCACCTAGACATCCTGCATTCACCCTGCCGTGACGACGAAATTCGGTGGTTGCGGCCCCGCTTTTGCGGTTAGATTTCCCCGGCGATAGTCATGACACCTTCCAGCCGAGTTCCGACGCTACTGATCCTGTTCGCCACGCTGGCGGCGACGGCGGGTGCCGGCATTTCGTTGGTCGCCTTCCCCTGGTTGGCGCTGCAGCACCACGGCAACGCGCGCGACGCATCGATCGTGGCCGTCGCGATGACGCTGCCGCTGGTCGGATCCACCCTGATCGCGGGCACCGCCGTTGACTTCTTCGGGCGTCGCCGGGTTTCGCTGATCTCCGACACGCTGTCCGGCGCCGCCGTGGCCACCGTCCCCCTCCTCGGCTGGTGCATCGGCACAGACACGCTCAACGTCGCCGCGCTCGCGGCGCTGGCCTGCTGCTCGGCGGCCTTCGACCCGGCCGGGACCACCGCCCGCCAGTCGATGCTGCCCGAGGCATCGGCCCGCGCCGGCTGGTCGCTCGATCGCACCAACAGCGTCTACGAAGCCGTTCTGAACCTGGCCTACATCGTGGGACCTGGGATCGGCGGTCTGATGATCGCCGCGGTCGGCGGCGTCAACACGATGTGGCTGACGGCGGGCTGCTTCGGGTTGTCGTTCCTCGCGATCGGCGCACTGCGGCTCCAGGGCACCGACACGCCGCATCCCACCACCCGACCCGACGGGCTGGTGTCCGGCGTCGCCGAAGGCCTGCGATTCGTCTGGAACGTGCGGGTGCTGCGCACGCTCGGGCTGATCGACCTGGTGGTGACTGCCCTGTATCTGCCGATGGAAAGCGTGTTGTTTCCCAAGTACTTCAGCGACCATAACCAGCCCGCACAGTTGGGCTGGGCGCTCATGGCGCTGGGGATCGGCGGTGTGGTCGGTGCGCTGGGCTACGCCGCCCTGTCGAAGTACACCCGCAGGCGCACGGCGGTGCTGACCGCGACCCTCACCTTGGGCGCCGCCTCGGTGGGCATCGCGTTCCTGCCACCGCTGCGGGTGATCCTGGCGCTGTGTGCGGTGACCGGGTTGGTCTACGGGCCGATCCAGCCCATCTACAACTACGTAATGCAGACGCGGGCGCCGCAGCATCTGCGGGGCCGGGTTGTCGGGGTGATGACCGGGCTCACATTCGCCGCGGGCCCGGTGGGACTGTTGGTGGCCGGACCGCTCGCCGACACCGCCGGGCTGCGGGCGACGTTCCTGACGCTGGCGGTCCCCATCCTGCTGGTCGGCCTGGTCGCGTGCGGGCTGCCGTCGCTGCGCGAGCTCGACCGCGAAGCCGAGTTTGCTGAAGGTTCCGCACCGTAAAATCGGTCCGTGAGTATCACAGTCAACGCAGACATCTTGGCCGACCTGATCGCCAGCCTGCCCGAGGGGGTGGTGGTCACCGATCCGGCGATCACGGATGGCTACCGACACGATCGGGCCTTCGACCCCTCCGCGGGCACACCCCTCGCCGTGGTCCGGCCGCGCCGCACCGAAGAAGTACAGACGGTGATGCGTTGGGCCACTGCGCACAAGGTGCCCGTCGTGCCCCGGGGAGCCGGCACCGGCCTGTCCGGCGGAGCCACCGCGCTGGCGAACGGGATCGTGTTGTCGACGGAGAAGATGCGCGACATCACCGTCGATCCCGTCACCCGCACCGCGGTATGCCAGCCCGGCCTGCTCAACGCCGAGGTGAAGAAAGCGGTCGCCCAATACGGCCTGTGGTATCCGCCCGACCCGTCGTCGTACGAAATTTGCAGCATCGGCGGCAACATCGCGACCAACGCGGGCGGCATCTGCTGCGTAAAGTACGGCGTGACAACCGATTACGTGCTGGGCCTGCAGGTGGTGCTGGCCGACGGCACCGCCATTCGGCTGGGCGGCGCACGCCTTAAGGATGTCGCGGGGCTGAGCCTGACGAAGCTGTTCGTCGGCAGCGAAGGCACGCTGGGCATCGTCACGGAGGTGACGCTAAGGCTGCTGCCCGCCCAGAACACGTCCAGCGTCGTGGTGGCCACGTTCGCGTCGCTGGAAGCGGCGGTCGATGCGGTGCTCGGGGTCACCGCGCGGCTGCGACCGTCGATGCTGGAATTCATGGACCAGGTGTCGATCAATGCCGTCGAGGACACCCTGCGCATGGACCTCGACCGCAACGCCGCCGCGATGCTGGTGGCCGGCTCCGACGAGCGCGGCCGGACAGGCAACGAGGACGCCGAGCTGATCGCGGCTGTGTTCGCTGAGAACAAGGCAACGGACGTTTTCAGCACCAGCGATCCGGATGAGGGCGAGGCGTTCGTCGCCGCACGACGGTTCTGTATCCCCGCGGTCGAGGCCAAGGGTTCGCTGTTGCTCGAAGACGTCGGGGTGCCGTTGCCCGCCCTGGGCAGCCTGGTCACCGGAGTTGCGGACATTGCCGAACACCACGACCTGATGATCTCGGTGATCGCGCACGCGGGCGACGGCAACACGCACCCGTTGATCGTTTACGACGCAGCCGACGCCGAGATGACCGCGCGCGCCAACCTCGCGTTCGGCGAGATCATGCAGCTGGCTATCGGGTTGGGTGGCACGATCACCGGTGAACATGGGGTCGGCCGGCTGAAGCGGCCGTGGCTGGACGGTTATCTGGGACCCGACGTGATGATGCTGAATCAGCGCATCAAGCAGGCGCTCGACCCGCTGGGCATCCTCAACCCCGGGTCGGCGATCTAGTTCCCCAGGCGTTCGGCGGGCGCCCGCTGGCGATGGGCAGTTGACATCGTACGGTTGATGTCGTACCAATGAGACATGACTCCGGTTATGTCTCACAGCGCGCCGGTCATCTTCCGGCTGGCCACCGCCGAAACCTGGGCCGCACCATGGCCGATGTACCGCGCCCTGCGCGACCACGATCCGGTGCACCACGTGGTGCCCCCGAAGCATCCCGAGCACGATTACTACGTGCTGTCCCGGCACGCCGACGTGTGGTCGGCGGCCCGGGACCACGACACGTTCTCCTCGGCGCAGGGACTGACGGTCAACTACGGCGACTTGGAAATGATTGGGCTGCAAGATAATCCCCCATTCGTCATGCAGGATCCCCCGTCACACACCGAATTTCGTAAACTGGTCTCGCGCGGTTTCACGCCCCGCCAGGTCGAGGCGATCGAGCCCAGGGTCCGCCGGTTCGTCGTGCAGCGCATCGAGAAGCTGCGCGCCGACGGTGGCGGCGATATCGTGGCCGAGCTCTTCAAGCCGCTGCCTTCGATGGTGGTCGCCCATTACCTTGGTGTGCCCGAAGAGGATTGGGACCAATTCGACGGGTGGACCCAGGCCATCGTCGCGGCCAACACCGCCGACGGCGGCGTTGCGGGCGCGCCGGAAACCGCCGGTGACGCGGTCGGCACGATGATGGCCTACTTCACCGAGCTGATCCAGCGTCGGCGGACCTGCCCCGCCGACGACACCATCTCGCACCTGGTCGGCGCCGGAGTGGGCGGCACCGACAGCGACGTCTCCGGGACGCTATCGATTCTGGCATTCACCTTCACGATGGTCACCGGCGGCAACGACACCGTGACGGGCATGCTGGGCGGTTCGATGCCGCTGCTGCACGAGCGGCCCGACCAGCGAAAGCTGCTGGCGGACAATCCAGGACTGATCGGTGATGCGGTCGAGGAGCTGTTGCGGCTGACCTCGCCGGTGCAGGGACTGGCCCGCACTGCCACCCACGACGTGACGATCGGCGACACCACCATCGCGGCCGGTCGCCGAGTGCTGCTGCTGTACGGGTCGGCCAACCGCGACGAACGCCAATACGGACCGGACGCCGAGGAACTGAACGTCACCCGGCGTCCTCGCAACATCCTGACCTTCAGCCACGGCGCCCATCACTGCCTCGGCGCAGCCGCCGCCCGGATGCAGTCCCGCGTCGCGCTGACCGAATTACTGTCCCGCTGCCCGGATTTCGACGTGGACGAGAAGTCCGTCGTGTGGGCGGGCGGCAGCTATGTGCGCCGCCCGCTGTCGGTACCGATCACCGTGAACGCCTGATGCCAAGCAACGACTGGCTCGCCACGAGCCGCAGCGAAGCAGCTGTCGACCGAATCCTCGACGCGGCCGAACAGCTGTACACCCGGCGCGATTCCGATGCCATCGGTATGAATGAAATCGCAAGGGCTGCAGGCTGTTCCCGTGCGACACTGTACCGGTATTTCGACAACCGCGAGGCGCTGCGCACCGCGTACATACACCGGGAGACACGCCGGCTGGGCCGGGAGATCGCCGCGCGCACCGCCACCGTCGAGGACTCACGGGAACGACTGATCGAGAGCATTCTCGTCACTTTGGCGATGGTGCGGGATAGCCCCGCGCTGTCGTCCTGGTTCGCCGCCACTCGCCTCCCGGTCGCCGGTGAGCTGGCCGGAGAATCCGACGTGATCGCGGCGCTGGCCACGGCGTTCCTGCACTCGCTGGGGCCCGACGATCCCGCCCTGCTGCAACGCCGGGCCCGGTGGACGGTCCGGGTGATCATCTCGCTGCTGATGTTTCCGGGTCGCGACGCCGACGAGGAGCGGGCGATGATCGAGGAATTTCTCGTCCCGATCATCGCCCCGGCAAGCGCCCGCCGCTAGCTAGCGGCCATCCCCTCCGCGGTTCAGGCCACCCAATAGGCCTGCGCCTTAATGGATTTCCGTGGGATACCGAAGTCCTCCCGTAGTGCCCGGGCAACCGAGCGGGTAGTGCGACTGTCGCAGGCCACCCAGCCGAAATGGTCGCCGGCGTCGAAGGCAGCCGTCCGGACCGCATCCAGTAACCCCTGTCCGCCGTTCGTGCGCGGCACCCAGGTGATGTCGGCGCCCGGCGTCACCGGCAGGTCGCGGTCCTCCTCGCGAGCGGCCTCCAAGAACACGTGTGCCGGCGCATCATCGATTGCAGCGAGCAGCGAGTTGATCGCCGGCAACGACGCACAGTCCCCGACAACGACGTAGCCGGCCGGAGCTGGATCCGGTATCGCGAACCTGCTGCCCAATACCGTCGCCTCGACGGTGTCACCGGGTTGGGCCGCGGCCGCCCATCGCGATGCAATGCCGTCGTGCAGGGCGAACTCGACGCTGACGGTGTCGGCGGCCGGGTCGGGGTCAACCAGCGTGTAGCCACGCTGGTGCAGCTTGTCGCCGTCGGCGAACCACAATCGGATCCACATGGTCGGGTGCACATCGTGGTGTGCGAGCAGTCTGCCGGCCTGGAAATCGAGCCGCAGATAATGCGGGCCGATCTCGCGGCGGCCGGTGACGGTGAGCCGGTAATCCCCCGCGCCCATCAACCTCAGCACCGCTCCCGCCCAGCCCCGGGACGCCCGCTGTTCGCCCATCGCGCTGACACCTCCCTAGCCGTCCAATGAAGTTAGGTTAGGGTAACCTTTCTTGCGCTGTCAATCAGCCGGCGACTCGGGTGAAGCGGTGCAGTAACCACGCCGGCGGGATCGTCACCAGCAGCGTCGCGACGAACAAATACAGCATGGGACCCGTATAGACGTGGGCCCGAACGATGTACACCATGGCGAACTCCATGGTCACCAGATGGATCAGGAAGATCTCGTAGGAGATCTCGCCGAGCCACACCATCGGACGGCTGGCCAGCAGCTGCGCGTACCAACCGCGGTTCCCCAGTGCCAACGGCGCCACCGCCAGGGTGGCGATCACGGCGTAGAAGACGGTTTTGACGACCGCCTCCATCATCGAGGCCGGCGACGTCGTGGGTGCGCCCCCGATCGGGGTGGCGACGATGAAATAGCAGACGATGGCCAGGGGTATCGCCGCGAACGCGTAGCAGCGCACGTCCATCGCTTCCAACACCGCCAACAACATGCCGCCCAGAAACCAGGCCAGGTAGGTCGGCAGCCACAGCCGCGCGCCGTCGGGAAACCAGTGATCGGTGTGCACCAAGACCAGCCAAGCCGGACTGATCAGGGCGAGCGCCAGCACGGTGCCCACCACCCGGCGCGGCTCCCAGCGCCGTCGACTGATCAGCACGAGCAGCAGGTAGGCCAGGAAAGGCAGGACGAGGTAGAACGACGCCTCCACCGCCAGGCTCCACATCTGTGTCAGGCCCTGATGCAGGTACTTGCCGAGGTAACCGTCGGTGTAGATCTGCGTCAGGGTCAGATTGCGAACCAGACCGAGCCAGGAGTGTCCGGGATTCGGTCCGGCCTCGCGGAAGTGGTACAGGACATAGGCGAACAACACCGTGATGACATAGGCCGGCATGATGCGCCGAACCCGATGCCGCGCATAGCGACTCACCGACGGGGCGGGACCGCCCCGGACGGCCGCCTTCACCCAGGGACGAAACAACAGGAAGCCGGACAACACGAAGAAGATCGGCACGCCGATCTCCATCCGGGCGCCGACCAGGCCCCAGTAGCCGTGCGTGTACTTGCCGGTGGTGTAGGCCGCGTGGGTGCCGACCACGAGGATGGCGGCCACCGCGCGGATGCCCGTCAAGGAGGCCACCCTGTCGACGTGCGAGACCTGCTCGAGTCCGCCCTGGGCGTCCCGCTCGTCGGAGAGGGTCATTCGGCGTCTCTTCGGCGCGGTTTTGCACCGCCGCGCCGGGACTTGTCCGACGACTTGCCGGACCCGAGATCTGGCCGAAGGTCGATCAGGACGCCCGAGATGCGGGTGCGTTCGAGCTTTTTCAGCGTCGCGCGCGGCAACTTCGCGGGCAGCTCGACCAGCGAGAAATCCGGACCGATGGTGATGTGGCCGAAATCGCTGCGATGCAGTCCGCCTTCGTTGGCGATGGCGCCGACGATCGCCCCGGGCCCGATCTTGTGACGCTTGCCCACGGCAATCCGATAAGTCTGGAACGACCGTGTGCCCCTTGATTTTTCGGGTCGTTCCCGACGATCGCCATCGCGGTCGGGCAGCTCGCGGCGCCGAGGCGGCGGTTCGGGCGCCATCAGGAACTCTTCGCCGTCACGCGACTGCACCGCCAACGCGGCGGCGATGTCGGCCATCGGGACGTTGTGTTCGCGTTCGTAGTCCTGCACCAGCTTGCGGAACAGGTCAAGCCCCGGGCTGCCCAGCGCGCCGGTGATGGAGTCGGCGAATTTCGCCATCCGTTGCGCGTTGACGTCTTCGACGGTGGGCAATTCGGCTTCGGTCAGCGTTTGCCGCGTCGCCCTCTCGATCGCCTTGAGCAGATGGCGTTCCCGCGGGGAGACGAACAACACCGCGGTACCCGAACGACCGGCACGGCCGGTGCGCCCGATGCGGTGGACATACGACTCGGTGTCGTGCGGAATGTCGTAGTTGAGCACGTGCGATATGCGTTCGACATCCAGGCCCCGAGCCGCGACGTCAGTGGCGACCAAGATGTCGATGCCGCCGTCTCGCAGTGCGGCGATGGTGCGCTCGCGCTGCGCCTGCGCGATGTCTCCGTTGATGGCGGCCGCCGAAAACCCTCGTGCCCTGAGCTTTTCGGCGACTTCTTCGGTCGCCTGCTTGGTGCGGACGAAGATGATCATCGCCTCGAACGGCTCGACTTCCAGGATGCGGGTCAGTGCGTCCATCTTGCGTGGCCCGGCCACCTGAATGTAGCGCTGCGAAATGTTCTCGGCGGTAGCGGTTTTCGCCTTGGACGTGACCTCGAACGGGTCGTGCAGGTACTTGGCGCTCAGCTTGCGAATCGCCGGAGGCATGGTCGCCGAGAACAGGGCCACCTGTTTGTATTCCGGTGTTTCGGAAAGAATGCGCTCGACATCCTCGGCGAAACCCATGGCGAGCATCTCGTCGGCCTCGTCGAGCACCAGGTAGTCGACCCGAGACAGGTCGAGGGTGCCGCGTTCGAGGTGGTCGATGACGCGTCCGGGCGTGCCGACCACCACTTGGGCGCCGCGCCGCAGTCCGGCCAGTTGCACGGTGTAGGACGAGCCGCCGTAGATCGGCAGCACGTTGATCTGCGGGAGGTGGGCGCCGTAGCGTCCGAACGCCTCGGCGACCTGCAGGGCCAGCTCGCGGGTGGGCGCCAGCACCAAAGCCTGGGTCGCCTTGCTGGTCACGTCGATCTTGGACAGGATCGGGATCGCAAAGGCCGCGGTCTTGCCGGTTCCCGTCTGCGCCAGCCCTACGACGTCCGAGCCCGCCATCAGCGCTGGGATCGTCGCCCCCTGGATCCCGGTCGGCGATTCGTATCCGACGTCCGCGATGGCCCGCAAGACGCAGGGGTGGATCTGCAGGTCGGCAAACGACGTAGCGGCCGCGTCAGGCGAGCCGTCGGGGACTGTCATCGTGCATGCAGTTTAGTGGTGATCGCGAGCCCAGCGCAGCAGGGCGCAGCGGGTCACCACCATCGAGCCCAGTGGTGATCGCGAGCCCAGCGCAACAGGGCGCAGCGGGTCACCACCATCGAGCCCAGTGGTGACCGCGAGCCCAGCGCAGCAGGGCGCAGCGGGTCACCACCATCGAGCCCAGTGGTGATCGCGAGCCCAGCGCAGCAGGGCGCAGCGGGTCACCACCATCCAGCCCAGTGGTGATCGCGTGAATTGCCGCGCGGCACGCGGAGTGCCTGTCCCACCCGTGCGCGCCATCCCGGTACGGTGGCGCGATGTGTGGTGCCTACCCTGCCGTGCCGAGCCGCTGACCGCTGGCGTCCTGATCGCCATGACGTTGTCCGGCTGCGGTTCGGGGGACTCGACGGTCGCGAAGACACCCCAAGCCACGACGACGGCAACCGCGTCGATCACCGCTCCCGCCACACCCATCCCGGCCGCATCCCCGGCAACCAGCACACCGGCCGACCCGTGCGCGGTCAACCTGACCTCACCCACCATCGCCAAGGTGGTCTCCGACCTGCCGCGTGATCCGCGCAGCCAGCAGGCCTGGAACCCCGAGCCGCTAGCCGGCAATTACAACCAGTGCGCCCAGCTTTCGGCAGTGATCGTCAAGGCCAACACCAACGAAGCC
Organism: Mycobacterium simiae; assembly: GCF_010727605.1. Lineage (NCBI taxonomy): Bacteria > Bacillati > Actinomycetota > Actinomycetes > Mycobacteriales > Mycobacteriaceae > Mycobacterium > Mycobacterium simiae. Next base: position 4,113,931 of record NZ_AP022568.1, on the reverse strand, counting down.
AATCCGACCACCAGGGCGGTGCTGTTTCATCTCGGACAGTTCATCCCGCAGGGTGTGCCGGATACATACGGATTCAACGGCATCGACGTGTCGCAGACCACCGGCGACACGGTGGCGTTGACCTACCCCAGCGGGATCGCGGGGTTGAACAGCAGTGTGCGATTCCATTGGAACGGCAACTCCGTCGAGCTGATCGGCAATACCGCCGGCCGCTGACCGTGGGCACGCCGCGACGGGCCGCACTGTCGGTGCTCTCCCCTACAGTGGCTGCTGTGTTCGTCACCGGCGACAGCATCGTCTACAGCGCGTCGGACCTGGCCGCCGCGGCCCGATGCGAATACGCGCTGCTCCGGGAATTCGATGCGAAGCTCGGCTGGGGCCCTGCCGTCTCCGTGGAAGACGAACTGCTGGCCCGCACCGCCACGCTGGGTGACGAACACGAACACCGCGAACTGGACCGGCTGCGCGAGCAGTTCCCCGACGGCGTCGCGGTCATCGGGCGCCCGGCTTACACCCTCGCCGGGCTGACCGCCGCCGCCGCCGCGACGCGGCGTGCCATCGCCGACCGCGCACCGGTGGTGTACCAGGCCGCGATGTTCGACGGTCGCTTCGTCGGGTTCGCCGACTTCCTGGTCCGTGACGGTGAGCGGTACCGCCTCGTCGACACCAAGCTGGCCCGCTCCCCCAAAGTCACCGCGTTGTTGCAGCTGGCGGCCTACGCCGACGCGCTGACCAGCATGGGCGTGTCCGTCGCCGACGAAGCCGAACTGCGGCTCGGCGACGGCTCGGTGATGCGCTATCGCGTCGGCGACCTCATTCCCGTGTTCCGCTCCCAGCGCGCGCTTCTGCAGCGGCTGCTCGACGAACACTACGTCGGCGGCACGGCGGTGAGCTGGGACGACGTGGCGGTGCGGGCATGTTTTCGCTGCGCCTTGTGCACCGAACAAGTTCGAGCCACCGACGATCTCCTGATGGTCGCCGGCATGCGGATCAGCCAGCGCAACACGATCATCGACGCCGGGATTACCACGGTGGCCCAGCTTGCCGAGTACCGTGGACCGGTACCCGGCCTGGCCACCAGCGCGCTTGACAAGTTGATCGCTCAGGCGAGACTTCAAGTCCTGCAACGTGATACCGGCAGTCCTCAGTTCGAGATCGTCGATCCCCAGCCGCTAGCCCTGCTGCCGGAACCCGACCCGGGTGACCTGTTCTTCGATTTCGAGGGCGACCCGCTGTGGACCGCCGACGGCCACGACTGGGGTCTGGAATACCTGTTCGGCGTACTGGATGCCGACGCCAAATTCCAGCCGCTGTGGGCACACAACCGCGCGGACGAACGCAAGGCGCTGATCGACTTTTTGCGACTGGTGGCCAAGCGGCGCAAACGTCACCCGAACATGCACATCTACCACTACGCACCGTATGAGAAGACCGCCCTGCTCCGACTGGCCGGCCGCTACGGCATTGGGGAGGATCAGGTCGACGAGTTGCTGCGATGCGGGGTGCTGGTGGACCTATACCCGTTGGTGCGCAAGAGCATTCGAGTGGGCGCGGAGTCGTCTAGCCTCAAGGCGCTCGAACCGCTGTACATGGGGGCACAGCTGCGCGACGGCGATGTCACCACCGCCGCGGACTCGATCACCTCCTACGCCAAATACTGCGAGCTGCGCGCCGCGGGCCACATTGACGATGCGCGCACCGTGCTCAAGGATATCGAGGACTACAACCACTACGACTGTCGGTCGACGCGAGAACTGCGCAACTGGTTGCTGGTGCGCGCCTGGGAATCCGGCGTCACACCCATTGGCGCCCAACAGGTTCCCGACGGCAACACGGTCGACGACCACGACCAGCTGGCGACGCGGCTGGCCGCGTTCGCCGGTGACGCTGCGGTCGGCCAGCGCACGCCGGATCAGGTCGCGGTCGCGCTGGTGAGTGCGGCGCGCGGCTACCATCGCCGCGAGGACAAGCCCTTCTGGTGGGCACATTTCGATCGGCTGAACTTCCCGGTCGACGAATGGGCGGACAACACAGATGTTTTCGTAGCCGAGACAACCGCAGTGAGCGTCGACTGGCACACTCCTCCGCGTGCCCGCAAGCCGCAGCGACGAGTCACGTTGCACGGCGAACTGGCCCGCGGCGACCTGATGACGGAGGTGTTCGCGCTGTACGACCCGCCCGCCCCACCGAGCATGTGCGACAGCCCCGATCGGCGGGCTGCCGGCCGGGCCGCGGTGGTCGAGGTGGACGATCCCGCCGTGCCCGCCGAAGTCGTTATCGTGGAGCGAGTGGGCAGCGACGGCAACACCTTTCACCAACTGCCGTTCGCGCTGACGCCGGGGCCACCCATCGCCACGACCGCGCTGCGCGAGTCGATCGAATCGACCGCAGCCGCCGTGGCGGCCGGGCTGCCGCAACTACCCCGCACCGCGATCATCGACGTCCTGCTGCGCCGCGCACCGCGCACCCGCAGTCGCGGCGCGCTGCCACGCAGCTGCGACACCATCGCCGACATCACCACGGCGGTGCTCGATCTCGACTCGTCCTACCTGGCGGTGCACGGGCCGCCCGGAACCGGGAAGACCTACACCGCCGCGCACGTGATCACCCGCCTGGTCACCGAGCACAACTGGCGCATCGGTGTCGTCGCGCAGTCGCATGCGACGGTGGAGAACCTGCTGACCGCGGTGGTCGACGCCGGTCTGGAATCCGACCGGGTCGCAAAGAAGAAATACGACCACCGCGCGGCGCGCTGGCAGCAGATCGACAGCAGCGAGTACGGCGCGTTTATCTCCGCCTCGCCTGGCTGTGTAATCGGCGGCACTGCTTGGGATTTCGCAAATGCCACTCGGGTGACACCGGGCAGCCTGGATCTGCTCGTGATCGACGAGGCGGGCCAATTCTGTTTGGCCAACACCATTGCGGTGGCACCGGCGGCCGCGAACCTGCTGCTGCTCGGCGATCCGCAGCAGCTTCCGCAGGTGAGTCAGGGCACCCATCCCGAGCCGGTCGACACGTCGGCGCTCGACTGGCTGGTCGACGGCCAGCGCACCCTGCCCGACACGCGCGGATACTTCCTGGACCGCTCCTACCGAATGCATCCCGCGGTGTGCGCGGCGGTGTCCGAGCTGGCCTATGAAGGGCGGCTGCACTCCCACGACGAATGCACCGCCGCACGTCGGCTCGACGGATTCCAGCCCGGCGTACGGACGCTTTCCGTCAGGCACCAAGGCAATTCGATCGAAAGCCCCGAGGAGGCCGACGCGATCGTCGACCAGATCCGGCGACTGCTCGGATCGTACTGGACCGACGAGTACGGCACCAGGCCGCTGTCCGCCTCGGACGTGCTGGTGCTGGCGCCGTACAACGCCCAGGTGTCGCTGATACGCCGGCGGCTGACCGCCGCACGTCTGGACGCAGTCCGGGTCGGCACCGTGGACAAATTCCAAGGCGGGCAGGCACCGGTCGTCTTCATCTCCATGACGGCATCCTCGATCGAGGAAGTACCGCGCGGAATCGCCTTCCTACTCAACAGAAACAGGCTCAACGTGGCGGTCAGCAGGGCGCAGTACGCCGCGATCATCGTGCGCTCGGAGCTGCTCACCGAGTACCTGCCCACCACCCCCGACGGCCTGCTGGAGTTGGGCGCCTTCCTGAAGCTGACCGCCACCGATTGAGGGCGGCGCTGGTTCTGGCTACCTGCTGGCGTGGCGACCGTAGCTGGTGGAATCGTCGTCGGGGCCCCACGCGTGGTGCTGCCCGCCCCGCCCGCCGGGGCCCGATGAGTGAAATCCCATCGCGCCGTTGACCCGTCGCCCGGTGGCCATCCGATCGCCGCCGACGGCGGGGCCGGACAGATGCGGCGGCAGCTCGACGACGGGGCGCGCATGCGCGCCCCGATGGGCGCGGGAACCGTTGTAGGCGAAGGCCGTTGGGGTCGACGATGACAAGCCGTCGCCGGGGCGCCGGGGCGCGATCGGCCCACGGAGTGCGCTCGGCTGCAGGTCCGGCTCCCGGCACAGGATCAGTTCGACGTAGGCGTCATCGTCCTCGCCCTCGTCCTCCTCGCCATCGCCCTCGTCATCGCGGTCATGGCGATCGTCTGCCGGTGCTACCCCGCCGAACCCGGCCCGGGCCGCCAGCGCGGGCACAAACCCGAGCAAAAACAGTGCGGCCGCGATCCCGAACAGTGCGATGAACGCGGGCAGCAGCATCGATTGCGACATCGCGGCCGCGAACGGCTCGCGCACGAAGTCGGGCAGTTGCAACAGCGTCCCGCCGGTGTCCGCATCTTGCGACGTCGCGTACGGCGGCATCTGCGCACCGATCCGCCAGGTCATGAACGCGGCCATGGTGGCGCTGCCCAGCACCGCGCCGAGTTGGCGGACCTCGTTGTAAACCGCTGAGCCGGTGCCGGCCAGATCCGGCGGCAGATTACGGGTCGCGGTGGCCGTCAGCGGCGACCACACGAACGCCATGCCGACACCCACCGCGCCGAAGAGCAACACCAGCCGCCAGATCGGCGTGTCCGGCGACATGTCGAAGGAAAGCCACGTCAGCGCGATCGCGAGCACCGAGAAGCCGAACCCGATTACGGGCCGCGGGTGATAGCGGTCGACGATGCGCCCAACAAACGGCGCAAGCCCGCCGTTCGCGATAGCCATCGGGGCGATCAGCAGCGCCGAAAGCGTCGGCGACAGCCCGCACACCGACTGGGTATAGAAGGTCAGCGGCAGCATCATCGCCGTGGCCACGAAGGAGGTGACGGCGACGCCGACATTGCACAGACTGAAATCGCGGTCGGCGAACACCTCCAGCGGGATCAGCGGCTCCCGGGTGTTCATCGACTGCCAGTAGACGAACACCGAGAAGAATCCGGCACCGGCGACGATCGTCGCCCAGATCCACGGCTGCCAGTGCGCGGCCTGTCCCTGCTGCAGACCGAACACGATCAAGAACATGCCGACCCCGGACAGGCCGACGCCGACCAGATCCAACCGGTGCCCCTGCGTGGGTAGCGCAGGGACCAGCCGCGCCGCCAACACCAGCCCGAGGACGCCGATCGGGACGTTGACGAAAAAGATCCATTGCCAACCCAGTCCGTCCACCAGGACACCGCCGGCCAGCGGGCCCACCAGGCTGGCGACACCGGCGGTGGCCCCCCACAAGCTGACCGCCACACCGCGCCGCTCCGGCGGGAAGATGCGGGTGATGGTCGACAACGTCTGCGGTGTGAGCACCCCGGCGCCGATCCCTTGCACCACCCGGGCCGCGATCAGCATGCCCGCGCTGCCGGACAACCCACACCACAGCGAGGCGATGGTGAACACCACCAAGCCGATCAGATAAAGGTTCTTTGTGCCGAACCGGTCACCAAGCCGGCCCGCCACCAGCAACACCACGGCGTAGCCGAGCAGGTAGGCGCTCGTCACCCAGACGACCGCGTCGTACCCGATGTGCAGGTCGGCCATGATGGTCGGGTTCGCGATGGCAACGATGGTCGCATCGACCATGATCATGAAGAAGCCGATCATCATCGCCCATAGCGCGTGCCACGGATTCCCGCCGTTCACCAGGCCCGACAGGATGAACTTCCGGACCCCGACCCCCTCGGTACGAGTCGGGCCCGCGCGCCGGGCGTGCCCGGACGACCCGGGCCTGGCCGTGGTCATGCACTCACCTCGCTTCAGCGCCCGGTGGCCGGCCCGACCGTGAGCAGGCGAGCTACCGCACGCGCACAGTGTGTCCCCACCGCAACCGGCGACCGCCCGTGTCGCCACCGACCTGTGTTCAGCCCGCATTATTCCGGTGGGGCAGCTCGTTGCACACCACCGGGCCACCCGGGTCGGGGAGGCGGCGCGGCGATTACCGCCGCCCCACGTGCAGCAAACTGGCGTTAGCCTGGCAAGAACGGCAGTTGCAAGAGAGGCACTATGCGCGCGCGACGCAATCGATCAGTGATGAAAGCCCTCCGACGATCGGACCCGGCGCCGGATGCCGCGCCGTCCGGCGACTCCGGTCGCCCCAGGGCTTCCACCCGGGCGTTGGCGCGGGTGATCGAGCGCAGCGCGCATGTCCAGGGCCCGGTCGCGGAGGCCTATGTGGCCCGGTTGCGGCGCGCCTACCCCGGCGCGAGTCCCGCCGAGATCGTCACCCAGCTGGAAAAGCGGTACCTCGCGGCGTTGACCGCCAGCGGCGCGGCGGTGGGTTCGGCGGCGACATTCCCGGGCATCGGGACTGTGGCGGCGCTGTCCGCGGGCGCCGGCGAGACCGTGCTCTTCCTCGAGGCCACTGCGGTGTTCGTGCTGGCCAACGCCGTGATTTACGGCATTCCCGCCGATCACCGGGAGCGCCGCCGCGCGCTAGTGCTGTCGGTCCTGGTCGGTGACGACAGCAGGCGCGCCCTTGGCGAGCTGATCGGTCCCGGCCGCACCAACGGCGGCTGGCTGGCCGAGGGCATGGCCTCGCTGCCGCTGTCGACCCTGGGCCGAGTGAACACGCAGATGCTGAAGTACTTCGTCAAGCGCTATGCGGTGCGCCGGGGTGCGTTGATGTTCGGCAAGATGCTGCCGGTCGGCATCGGTGCCGCGATCGGCGGCGCCGGCAATCGCATCATCGGCAAAAAGATCGTCCGCAATGCCCGCCACGCGTTCGGGGCCCCGCCGTCCCGGTGGCCGAATACTTTGCTCGTGTTGCCGTCAGTTCACGAGGCCGGCCGGTAGCCGTCCGGCCGGTTACACCTTCTCGCTGGCGAAATGCCGACGAAGGGTTAGCCTTTATGGGGCGGCGAGGTTCATGCCGCCCCCGGTGTGAGGTACCTCGCTAACGGAGGTGCGCCAGACTCGCAGGCGCTGGGCAACGATGCTTACCAGCCTGCAGGACACGAGAATTGAGGCGAACAGCGGCCGTGAGCAACATGAGTTCACCGTTCGGGCAGAACGAGTGGCTGGTCGAGGAAATGTACCGCAAATTCCGCGACGACCCGTCGTCGGTGGATCCCAGCTGGCACGAGTTCCTCGTTGACTACAACCCCGAGTCGACGGCCGCTTCGGCGCCGCAGCCTTCCAGCCCCGGTGACGGACGTGCCGCCCCGCCCGCCGCAGCGGCCAAGCCCGTCGCGGTCGCCGAACCCGCAACCACCCCGGCCGCACCCGCGAGCACCGCTGCGGCGGCCAACGGCGCCGCGCCCGCCGCTACCCCTTCCACTAAGGCGCCCGCCCCGACGCCCGCCGAGGGCGACGAGCTGCAGGTGCTGCGCGGCGCCGCCGCCGCCGTCGTCAAGAACATGTCGGCATCCCTGGACGTGCCGACGGCTACCAGCGTCCGGGCCATTCCAGCCAAGCTGATGATCGACAACCGCATCGTCATCAACAACCAGCTCAAGCGCACCCGCGGCGGCAAGGTCTCCTTCACGCACCTGCTGGGCTACGCCCTGGTGCAGGCGGTCAAACAGTTCCCGAACATGAACCGCCACTACGCCGAGATCGACGGCAAACCGACCGCGATCACCCCGGCGCATACCAACCTCGGGCTGGCCATCGACCTGCAGGGCAAAGACGGCAAACGCTCCCTGGTGGTGGCCGGGATCAAAAAGTGCGAGACCATGCGGTTCGCGGAGTTCGTCTCCGCCTACGAGGACATCGTGCGCCGGGCCCGCGACGGAAAGTTGACCGCGGAAGACTTTGCCGGAGTGACGATTTCGTTGACGAACCCGGGCACCATCGGCACCGTGCACTCCGTGCCGCGGTTGATGGCCGGCCAAGGCGCGATCATCGGGGTCGGCGCGATGGAGTACCCGGCCGAATTCCAGGGCGCCAGCGAGGAACGCATCGCCGAGCTCGGCATCGGCAAATTGATCACCCTGACCTCCACCTACGACCACCGCATCATTCAGGGCGCGGAGTCCGGCGACTTCCTGCGCACCATCCACGAAATGCTGCTGTCGGACCACTTCTGGGACGAAATCTTCCGAGAGCTCGGCAACCCGTACCTGCCGGTGCGGTGGAGCACCGACAACCCTGACTCGATCGTCGACAAGAACGCTCGGGTGATGGAATTGATTGCGGCATACCGTAACCGCGGCCACCTGATGGCAGACATCGACCCGCTGCGCTTGGACGGCAACCGATTCCGCAGCCACCCGGATCTGGAAATCCTCAATCACGGCCTGACCCTGTGGGATTTGGACCGCGAATTCAAGGTCAACGGCTTCGCCGGCTGCCAGCACAAAAAGCTGCGCGACGTGCTGGGCTTGTTACGGGATGCCTACTGCCGCCACATCGGCGTCGAGTACACCCACATCCTCGAGCCTGAGCAGCAGCAGTGGCTCGAGGAGCGGATCGAGACCAAACACGTCAAACCGACTGTGGCAGAACAAAAATACATCCTCAGTCGACTGAACGCCGCCGAAGCCTTCGAGACCTTTCTACAGACCAAATACGTTGGGCAGAAGCGCTTCTCGCTGGAAGGCGCCGAAAGTGTCATCCCGATGATGGACGCGGCGATCGACCAGTGCGCCGAGCACGGCCTGGACGAAGTCGTCATCGCCATGCCGCATCGCGGCCGACTCAATGTGCTGGCCAACATCGTCGGCAAGCCCTACTCGCAGATCTTCTCCGAATTCGAGGGCAACCTCAATCCGTCGCAGGCCCACGGCTCCGGTGACGTCAAGTACCATCTCGGCGCCACGGGCGTGTACTTACAAATGTTCGGCGACAACGACATTCGTGTATCGCTGACGGCCAACCCGTCGCACCTCGAGGCCGTCGACCCGGTGCTGGAGGGATTGGTCCGGGCCAAGGAGGACCTGCTCGACAAGGGCGACGGCGAGGAAGGTTTCTCGGTGGTGCCGATGATGCTGCACGGCGACGCCGCCTTCGCCGGCCAGGGTGTGGTCGCCGAGACGCTGAACATGGCACTACTGCCGGGGTACCGCGTCGGTGGCACCATCCACGTGATCGTCAACAACCAGATCGGCTTCACCACCGCGCCGGAGTACTCCCGATCCAGTGAATACTGCACCGACGTCGCCAAGATGATCGGCGCACCGATCTTCCACGTCAACGGCGACGACCCCGAAGCCTGCACGTGGGTGGCCCGGCTGGCGGTGGACTTCCGGCAGAAATTCAAGAAGGACGTCGTCATCGACATGCTGTGCTACCGCCGCCGCGGGCACAACGAGGGCGACGACCCGTCGATGACCAACCCCTACATGTACGACGTCGTCGACACCAAGCGCGGCGCCCGCAAGAGCTACACCGAGGCCCTGATTGGCCGCGGTGACATCTCGATGAAGGAAGCCGAAGACGCGCTGCGCGACTACCAGGGCCAGCTGGAGCGGGTGTTCAACGAGGTCCGCGATCTGGAGAAACACGGCGTGCGACCCAGTGCGTCCGTGGAATCCGACCAGCTGGTGCCGGCGGGGCTGTCGACCGCCGTCGACAAGGCGCTGCTGGCGCGCATCGGCGACGCATTCCTGGCGGTGCCGGAGGGATTTTCGGTCCACCCGCGGGTGCTGCCCGTGCTCGAGAAGCGCCGGGAGATGGCCTACGAAGGCAAGATCGACTGGGCCTTCGGCGAGCTGTTGGCGCTGGGATCGCTGGTCGCCGAGGGCAAGCTGGTGCGGCTGTCCGGACAGGACACCCGGCGCGGCACGTTCTCGCAACGGCATGCGGTGATCATCGACCGCCACACCGGCAAGGAATTCACGCCGCTGCAGTTGTTGGCGACCAACCTGGACGGCAGCCCGACCGGGGGCAAGTTCCTGGTCTACGACTCGCCGCTGTCGGAGTACGCCGCGGTCGGCTTCGAATACGGCTACACCGTGGGCAACCCGGACGCGCTGGTGTTGTGGGAGGCGCAGTTCGGCGACTTCGTCAACGGCGCGCAGTCGATCATTGACGAGTTCATCAGCTCCGGCGAGGCCAAGTGGGGCCAGTTGTCCAACGTGGTGTTGCTGCTGCCACACGGCCACGAGGGACAGGGACCCGACCACACGTCAGGCCGGATCGAACGGTTCCTGCAACTGTGGGCGGAGGGATCGATGACGATCGCCATGCCGTCGACGCCGTCGAACTACTTCCACCTGCTGCGCCGGCACGCGCTGGACGGTATTCAGCGTCCCCTGATCGTCTTCACGCCGAAGTCGATGCTGCGCAACAAGGCGGCCGTCAGCGACATCCGGGACTTCACCGAGCTGAAGTTCCGCTCGGTGCTGGAAGAGCCCACCTACGAAGACGGCATCGGCGATCGCAGTACGGTCGGCCGCGTCCTGCTGACCAGCGGGAAACTGTATTACGAGCTGGCGGCACGCAAAGCCAAGGACAACCGCGACGACGTCGCGATCGTGCGCATCGAGCAGCTCGCGCCACTACCCAAGCGCCGGCTGGGCGAGACCCTGGACCGTTACCCGAACGCCCGCGAGTTCTTCTGGGTGCAGGAGGAACCAGCCAATCAGGGTGCGTGGCCGCGCTTCGGCCTGGAGCTGCCCGAGTTGCTGCCGGAGAAGTTGACCGGGATCAAGCGCATCTCGCGGCGGGCCATGTCGGCACCCTCCTCGGGCTCGTCCAAGGTGCACGCCGTCGAGCAGCAGGAGATACTCGATATCGCGTTCGGCTAGCCCGGCGACGGCGAGCGCCCCACGGCGCGAGCAAGGAGCCGGGCAATTGGCGCGAGCCCGGCGACGGCGAGCGCCCCACGGCGCGAGCAAGGAGCCGGGCAATTGGCGCGAGCCCGGCGACGGCGAGCGCCCCACGGCGCGAGCAAGGAGCCGGGCAATTGGCGCGAGCCCGGCGACGGCGAGCGCCCCACGGCGCGAGCAAGGAGCCGGGCAATTGGCGCGAGCCCGGCGACGGCGAGCGCCCCACGGCGCGAGCAAGGAGCCGGGCAATTGGCGCGAGCCCGGGCTTCGCTAGTCCACCCGCTGGACCGCAGCCGACACCGGCTAACCTCTCCGATGGGGCGGTCCTGAGAAAGGGTAGGCATGGACAAGTTCGCCGGTAAGGTCGCCGTGGTCACCGGAGCGGGCTCGGGTATCGGCCAGGCGCTGGCCCTCGCGCTTGCCCGCTCGGGCGCCAGCGTGGCTATCAGCGACGTCAACATCGACGGATTGGCGCAAACCGAGGAACAGCTGAAGGCCATCGGCGCACCGGTGAAGACCGATCGACTCGACGTCACCGAGCGGGAGGCCTTCCTGGCCTATGCCGACGCGGTCAACGAGCACTTCGGCAAGGTCAACCAGATCTACAACAATGCGGGACTCACGCATATCGGCACCATCGAGTACAGCCGCTTCAAGGACATCGAGCAGGTGATGGACGTCGACTTCTGGGGCGTCGTCAACGGCACCAAGGCCTTCCTCCCCCACCTGATCGCCTCCGGCGACGGCCACGTCATCAACATTTCCAGCGTGCTCGGCCTGATGTCGCTGCCCGGTCAGCCGGGTTACGTCGCCGCGAAGTTCGCCGTCCGCGGCTTCACCGAGGCGCTGCGCCAGGAGATGCAGGTGGCCGGGTATCCGGTCGGAGTAACCGTGGTGCACCCGGGCGGCATCAAGACCTCGTTCGGCACCAACGCCGAGATCGCCGAGGGCATGGGGCTCACCCAGGAAGAGATACTCGAGAACTTCGACCAGCAGGTCGCCAAGACCACCGCCGAGCAAGCCGCCCGCGCCATCCTGGCTGCCGTCGGCAAGAACAAGCCCCGGGTGCTGATCGGTACGGACGCGAGATCTGCCGACCTCATGGTGCGGGTGTTCGGCGGGCGATACGGCGAACTGCTGTTCGGCGGACCGTCGTTGCTGGGCCGGTTGGCACTGCGCGTGCGTTTGCTGCTCGCCCGTAAGCGCTGAGAAGAACCACCTGCAAATATCCGAGACCAGTGGTACCGGGTAATCTCGAGGCAATTGCAGAGTAAGGGGAGGGCGCACATGCAGGGATTCGCCGGCAAAGTCGCCGTGGTGACCGGCGCAGGTTCGGGCATCGGCCAGGCGCTGGCCGTCGAGCTGGCCCGCTCCGGTGCCAGCGTGGCTATCAGCGACGTCAACACCGAGGGACTGGCGCAAACCGAGGAACGACTGAAGGCCATCGGGGCGCCGGTGAAGGCCGATCGACTCGACGTGGCCGAGCGGGAGGCTTTCCTGGCCTACGCCGAGGCGGTCAACGAGCACTTCGGCAAGGTCAACCAGATCTACAACAACGCGGGTATCGCCTACACCGGTGACATCGAGGTCAGCCACTTCAAGGACATCGAGCGGGTCATGGACGTCGATTTCTGGGGCGTCGTCAACGGCACCAAGGCCTTCCTTCCGCACCTGATCGCCTCCGGCGACGGCCATGTGATCAACGTCTCGAGCGTGTTCGGGTTGTTTGCGGTGCCGAGCCAGGCCGCCTACAACGCGGCGAAATTCGCCGTCCGCGGCTTCACCGAAGCGCTACGCCAAGAGATGCAGGTGGCCCGTCACCCGGTGAAGGTCACCACGGTCCACCCGGGCGGCATCAAGACCGCAATCGCGCGCAACGCCACCGCCGCCGAGGGAATCGACGCCGCCGAACTGGCCAAGACGTTTGACAAGCGGATGGCGAGCACCACGCCCGAGCGGGCCGCCCAAGTCATCCTGGATGGGGTCCGCAAGAACAAGGCCCGGGTGCTGGTCGGCACCGACGCCAAAGTACTGGACGCGCTGGTGCGGCTGACCGGCCCGGGCTATCAGCGGCTGTTCAGCCCGGTCACCCACCGGGTCGCCGCACCGAAAAAGCGGTAGCGTTTCACCGCCCCAACGGGTGTTCGGCGAGCCAGCCCCCGGCGACCGCCTGCGGATCGGCGCCACCGGCGACCTGTCGGCGCATGTCGGCCAGAGCGGCGGTGTCCAGCACGCCCGCCACCTCGTTGATCGCCAGCACCTGACGATCGGTCAACACGTTGCGCCGATACAGCGGCACCACGTTCTGCGCCTGGATCAAGGCGGGCTTGCCGTCGGCGAGCGGGACCAGGTCGCCCGGCAGCGCCGGGTCGGCGGTGCTGGTCCATCCCGCGGTCAATTCCCCGGCCCGCAGCGCCGCGAACATCGTTGCGCCGTCCGGGAATTCGCGTGGAGCGGGCATCCGGCAAGTGCCGACGACCGACGGTGCCGGGTGGCCGGCGACGGCGCCGACGGTCAACCCGGCGCAGTGCTTGCCCAACGTGCTCAGATCCGCGCTGCGGTCCTGGCCGCCCCACGCCTTAGCGGTCGGTTGCGTCACCAGCAGCACAGGCTTGTCCTCGGCGGCCGTGGTGTAGTCGCCGGCGGCGATGCCCTCGGGAAGCGCCGCCACCATCGCGCGGTACACCTGGGCGTCGGACAGCGCGCTGGCGCCGGGCTGCAAGGCCTGCAGGGTCTGGCCGGTGAACGCGGGGGCGACGTCGAACGCACCCGAGCCCAGGCGTGCCATCGGGTCGTCCGCGGTTTCGGTCCGTGCCGCGAAACCGTACGACCGCAGCGCCGCGGCGTAGACGTCAGCCAGCAGCACCGACAAGGCGTCCTTCGGGGAGCCGACGACCACCTCGGGGGGACCACGGTGGCCACCGGAGCTGCAACCGGCGCAGCACCCGGCGGCGAGCAGGGCCGCGACCAGCAGCGCCGCCAGCCGGCCGACCTTCACGCCGGGTTGGCTGCGGCCCGCGCCACGGCCTGCGCCACCGCCGTGCCGACCCGCATGTCCAGCGGACTCGGCACGATCCGGTCCGGGGCGAGCTCGTCGCTGACGACGGAGAAGATCGCCTCGGCCGCGGCCACCATCATGTTCTCGGTGATCCGCCGCGCCCCGGCATCGAGCGCACCGCGGAAAACTCCGGGGAACGCCAGCACGTTGTTGATCTGGTTCGGGAAGTCGCTGCGGCCGGTGGCCACCACGGCGGCATGGCGGGCCGCGACGTCGGGATGAATTTCCGGGTCGGGGTTCGACAGCGCGAAGACGATGCTGTCCGGTGCCATTGTGGCGATGAGTTCCTCCGGCACGACGCCGGCCGACACCCCGAGAAACACGTCGGCTTCCTTGAGCGCCTCTACCATGCCGCCGGTCAGCCCGCGCGGATTGCTGCTGCGCGCAAGGTCGGTCTTGACGACGTTCATGCCGTCGCGGCCGGCGTGCAGAATGCCCTGCGAGTCGAGCACCGTGATGTCCGAAACGCCCATCGCCAGAAGCAGTTTCGAGCACGCCACGCCCGCGGCCCCGGCGCCGGACACGACCACCCGCAGCGACCCCATGTCGCGTCCGAGCACCTTGCTGGCGCCCATCAGCGCGGCCAGCACGACAATCGCGGTGCCGTGCTGGTCGTCATGCATGACCGGGCAGTCCAGCGCGTCGATCACGCGTCGTTCGATCTCGAAGCAGCGCGGCGCGGAGATGTCTTCCAGATTCACCGCGCCGAACGTCGGCCGCAGGCGCACCAGCGTTTCGACGATCTCGTCGGGATCCTTGGTGTCCAGCACGATCGGGATCGCATTGAGGTCGGCGAACTGCTTGAACAGCGCGCTCTTGCCCTCCATCACCGGCAGCGCCGCGGCCGGTCCGATATCGCCGAGACCCAGGACCGCACTGCCGTCGCTGACCACCGCCACCAGCCGATGCGCCCAGGTGTAGCGGTCGGCCAGGGTGTGGTCGGCGGCGATTGCCCGACTGACTTGCGCGACGCCCGGCGTGTAGGCGATCGACAGCGCACGCTGCGTGTCCAACGCCGCCTTCATATCGACCGAAAGCTTGCCACCTACGTGAGCCTCGAAGATCTCGTCGTCTCCGATGACTAACGGCGGTGGCACGATTCCGGACACGCGCCCAGGGTACTGACTATCGATTAGCGGGCCTAATTCAGATCAGCTTGAGCTCCGTGACCGCGTTGCGCTCGTCGACCAGCTCGGCGGTCGTCTTGTCGATGCGGCCGCGGGAGAACTCGTCGACCTGCAGACCTTGCACGATCGACCAGGTGCCGTCCTTGGTGGTCACCGGGAACGACGACACGATGCCCTCGGGCACGCCATAGGAGCCGTCGGAGAACACCGCCATCGACACCCAATCACCCTCCGGACTGCCCAGCAGCCAGTCGCGGGCGGCGTCGACGGTGGCCGACGCGGCCGAGGCGGCCGACGAAGCGCCGCGTGCATCGATGATCGCCGCGCCACGCTTGGCGACCGTCGGGATGAAATCGTTTTCGATCCAGTCCTGGTCGTTGACGACCTCGGCCGCGTTCTTGCCACCGATCTCCGCGTGGAAGATGTCGGGATACTGAGTGGCCGAGTGGTTACCCCAGATGGTCACCTTCTTGATGTCGGTGACCGTGGCGCCGGTCTTCTTGGCCAACTGCGAAATCGCCCGGTTGTGATCCAGGCGGGTCAGCGCGGAGAACCGCTCCTTGGGGATGTCGGGGGCATTGCTCAGCGCGATCAGCGCGTTGGTGTTGGCCGGGTTACCGGTCACTCCGATGCGGATGTCGTCGGAGGCGACCGCGTTGAGGGCCTTGCCCTGCGCGGTGAAGATCGCGCCGTTGGCCTCCAGCAGGTCGCTGCGCTCCATGCCCGGGCCGCGCGGGCGCGCACCGACCAGCAGGGCCAGGTTCACGCCGTCGAAGATTTTGTTGGCGTCCGCGCCGATCTCGACGCCGGACAACAGCGGGAACGCACAGTCGTCGAGTTCCATGACGACGCCCTCGAGCGCCTTGAGCGCCGGCTCGATCTCGAGCAGCCGCAGCTCGATCGGACGGTCGGGTCCCAGCAGCGAGCCGCTGGCCAGGCGGAACAACAGGCTGTAGCCGATCTGGCCGGCAGCGCCGGTGACGGCCACCTTGAGTGGACTTGCGCTCACGTCGATGTACTCCTATGGAGAAGGTCTTCAAAAATCGCGTCGCCCACGAAACTAGCGCACTCCCACCGCCCCGAATTCTTCGGTCCTGGCCACCAAAGGGGCCACCAAAGGGAGCCGCCGGGCATTCGTCGCCGTCGGCGCGGTGCCCGCCGCTGTCCCAGCACCGCGCCACGCTATTTCATGACCCGTTTGGCCAGCGCGCGTAGCATTGAGCACCGCTCCGCCACTTTTGGGCGTGACTGGAGGTTGAGGTGTTCGAGGGTTTCGACGCACTGCCCGAGGCGCTTCGAACGATCGCGCATGAGCCGCAGGCCAAACCCGCGGCGGAACCGCTTCCGCCGCACGTGGCCCTGGTCGACTGCGCGGTCTATGTGGAGGGCCAGCGGTTGCCCGGCACGTTCACCTATGAGGCCGCAGACAGCAAGGTGCACCAGATCCAGGCATTGGGGCACGAGGCGTTCGTCTGGGTCGGCTTGCACGAGCCCGGCGACGTCCAGATGAAGGAAGTGGCGGAGGTTTTCGGCTTACATCCGCTTGCCGTCGAGGACGCCGTCTGCGCCCACCAACGCCCCAAGCTGGAACGCTACGACGACACACTGGTGCTGGTGCTCAAGACGGTCAAATACGTGCCGCACGAATCCGTGGCCCTGGCGCGCGAAATCGTGCAAAGCGGCGAGGTGATGATCTTCGTCGGCAGGAACTTCGTGGTCACGGTGCGCCACGGTGAGCACAGCGGACTGGCCGACGTACGCAAGCGCATGGAAGCCGACGGTGAACAGCTGCGGCTGGGGCCCTTCGCGGTGATGCACGCGATCGCCGACTACGTCGTGGACCACTACCTCGAGGTGACCCGGCTGATGGAGGCCGACATCGACAGCATCGAGGAGGTGGCGTTCGCCCCCGGCCGCAAGATCGACGTCGAACCCATTTACCTGCTCAAGCGGGAGGTCGTGGAGTTACGCCGATGCGTCAATCCGTTGTCAGCCGCCTTCCACCGCATGCAGATCGAGAACAAAGACCTGATCTCCAAAGAGGTGCGGCGCTATCTGCGCGACGTCGGTGACCACCATTCCGAGGCCGCCGATCAGATTGCCAGTTACGACGACATGCTCAACTCGCTGGTTCAGGCGGCGTTGGCGCGAGTCGGCATGCAGCAGAACAACGATATGCGCAAAATGGCCGCCTGGGCCGGCATCTTGGCGGTGCCCACCATGGTCGCCGCCATCTACGGCATGAACTTTCACTTCATGCCGGAACTGGATTGGACGTGGGGCTACCCGGGCGTGATGGGCCTGATGACGGTGACCTGTCTGGTGCTGTACTTCCAATTCCGCAGGAACAACTGGCTCTAGCCGTTGCTCAGTTGGGTTGAGTGGCATGGCGATGCGGGTCCAGCACGTCGACGCCGTCGGTGCGCCAGGCCTCTCGCATCGCCTCGGCGCCCTTCAGCCGCACCCAGGCCGCTTCGGTCGCGGTGATCGGCGTCGCGGACAAAAACCTCACTGGCTCGCGCGGCGGCTCTAACGGGCATTCCGCAATGTCACTGGGGCCCAAGAGAACTGCCGTGAATGGCACCCGTTGCGACGGCGAAGACCACAGCGGCGAGCCGAGATCGATCAGCGCGTCCGGGCCCAGCACCAATCCGTCGACTGCCGGCGCAGCCGCGAGTACCGCCAGGCTGCGGGCAATCCCGGAGACCTCGCCGGGATTGCGCAGACACAGCGTCACTTCGGCGCGCGGGCCGCGGTGTGGGTCGACGACGATCTCGGTGGGATCGACCATCGGGTGGCGCGAGCAGCCCAGCGAGACGTAGTCGACCAGCGCGCCGGCGCCGTCCTGGCCGTCCCGGCGGAAGCGCAGCACCTCGATCGGCTCGGACCCCAGAAACGTCACACTGGCCGAATCTGGTTCACTCCATCCGCCGGCGAAGTGGTCGCGCAAGTGGGCCCGCACCCGGTCGAGGATCGGTGTCACTGTTGGCCGCACGCCCGGGGCGCGGTGAGGTTCGCACCGGTGTCGGCGTCGAACACCGCGAGTTTTGCGGTGTTGAAAGCCAATTCGATCGGCTGGCCGACGACGGCGCTGGATTCGGCGGGAACCCTTGCCACGAACTGGTTTTCGGCGACATCGGATTCGGCGGCCACCTCGTCGAGCCGGGCCGAATGCACGTCGGAGTTAGCGATGGTGAAGTACACATACTTGTCGGCCCCCAGTGATTCGATCAGGTCGACGGTGATCTGGAAGGTCGTCGACGTGATTCGCTGGTACCCGTCGAGGAGCGTGGCGTCCAGCAGGTGTTCGGGCCGCATCCCGACGATGACGTTGTCCGGTCTGGGATGCTGGGCCATCACCTGCTGGAGTTGCGGGCTGAGCATCACCTCGCCGAACGGCAACGTCAAGCCATTCGGCGTCAAGGTTGCGGGGAAGAAGTTCATCGGCGGGGACCCGATGAACCCGGCGACGAACAGGTTCGCCGGGCGCTCGTACAGCTCCTCCGGCGTGCCGATCTGCTGGGCCGCCCCGCCGTGCATCACCACCACCCGGTCACCCAGTGTCATCGCCTCGGTCTGGTCGTGCGTGACGTAGACGGTGGTAGTCCCCAGCCGGCGCTGCAGCCGGGCGATCTCACCGCGCATCTGCACCCGCAGCTTGGCGTCCAGGTTGGAAAGCGGCTCGTCCATCAGAAACGCCTTGGGCTGGCGCACGATCGCCCGCCCCATTGCTACGCGCTGCCGTTGTCCGCCTGACAGCTGGGAGGGCTTGCGCTCCAGAAGTTCGGACAGGTCAAGGATTTTGGCGGTCTCGGCAACCTTGCGCTCGATGTCGCTCTTCTTCATCTTCGCCAGCGTCAGCGGGAAAGCAATGTTCTGCCGAACGGTCATGTGCGGATAGAGCGCATAGGACTGGAACACCATCGCGATATCGCGATCCTTGGGTGCCTTTTCGTTGACTCGCTGGCCGCCGATGCGCAATTCACCCGACGAGATATCCTCAAGGCCGGCAATCATGTTCAGCGTCGTGGTCTTGCCGCAGCCGGATGGCCCGACCAGGATCAGGAATTCCCCGTCCGCGATGGTGAGGCTCAAGTCCCGCACCGCAGCGTGCCCGTCGGGGTAACTCTTGGTGACATGCTCCAGCACAATCTCGGCCATCGCGCTATCCCTTCACGGCGCCTGAGGTCAACCCGGCGACAATCCGTCGTTGGAAGATTAGAACAAACACGATGATCGGAACCGTGATCACGATGGCGCCGGCCGCGATCGACCCCGTCGGCTCCTCGAATTGCGAACTGCCGGGGAAGTTCGCGATCGCCACCGGAGCGGTGATCGCCGCTTTGGTGGCGGTCAGCGACAACGCCAACAGCAGATCGTTCCAGGCGAAGATGAAGACCAGGATCGCCGCGGTCACCAGGCCAGGTGCCGCCAGCGGGACGATCACCTTGCGGAAAGCCTGGCCCGGTGTCGCGCCGTCCATTTTCGCGGCTTTCTCCAGATCCCAGGGGATCTCCCGGAAGAACGCCGACAGGGTATACATGGCCAGCGGAAGCGCGAAGGTGATGTACGGCAGAATCAAGCCGGGCCAGGTGTCGAAAAGTCCTAGCCAGCGCTCGATTTCGAACAGCGGAGTGACCAGCGAGATGGCCGGGAACATGGTGATCAGCAGTGCGGAACCGACGAGCAGTCCCTTGCCGGGGAAGTGCAGCCGCGCAATGGCGTACGCCGCCATCGCGCCCAGCAGCACCGCGACCGCAGTGGCAATCAGCGCAATTCCGATGGAGTTGAGCAACGCCGAGGTGAAAAAGTCACCGCGGAAGATGCCGCGATAGTTCTCCAAGGTCACCGACGACGGAATCAGCTTGCCGTCCTTGACCGTTGACGTCGGTTTGAGCGACAGGCTGAGAATCCACAGCACCGGAAGCAGGGCGTAGACCACGACCAGGGCATCGATGGCCACCCACAGCGCGGCGCGGCGCGTCGGCTCAGCGTTCATCGGTGCCCCCACCCGGTTCGGGGACAAGCTGATGCGCGCCGAACACCTTGATGAACACGAGGGCGATGATGCCCACACACCCGAAGATCAGCACGCTGATAGCCGAGCCCAGGCCGACATCGAAGCCTTGAAACAGGTTGTCGTAGCCCAGCATCGACACCGAGCCGGTGCCGTTGGCCCCCTCGGTCAGCACGTAGATGTTGTCGAAGATGCGGAACGCGTCCAGCGTCCGGAACAGCAGCGCCACCACAACCGCTGGTTTGATGATCGGCAGCACGATGCGGGTCAGCCGCCGCCACGGTCCGGCTCCGTCCACCTGTGCAGCTTTGAGCAGATCCTGCGGGACCAACGCCAGCCCGGCCAGCAGCAGCAGCGACATGAACGGCGTCGTCTTCCAGACCTCGGCGAGGATGACGATACCCAACGATGGGATTTGTTGCGTCAGTGGGGCTTGAGGAAAAGGTGAGCCGTGCGGCAGCAGGTTGGCCAGGTAACCGGTGCCCGGCGTCCACGCGTAATACCAGCTGTAGGAAGCGACCACCGTGACGATTCCGTACGGGACCAACACCGCGGTGCGCACCAGGCCCCGGCCGATCAAGGTGTGGTGCATCACCAGCGCCAGCGCCAGGCCGAGCACGAATTCGACCGTCACGGAGACCACCGTGATGGCCGCCGTCACCGCCAGTGCCGTCCACCAGTAGCGGTCGGTCAGAACGGTCTGGTAGTTGCCCAAGCCGATGAACCGGGTGTCCTTCGGGGTGGCAAGGTTGTTGTGTTGCAAGCTCAGCCAGAGCGCATAGCCAATCGGGTACGCCGTCACAGCCAGCATCAACGTCGCCGCGGGCGCAACCAGAACAAACGCCAGCCGCTGCTCGGCTGGACGATTGCGGAGCCGCCCGCCGAACGCGGTCACGGCAACAATCCCTTGCCGTCGATGGCCCGCTGCACCTGTGTGGTGAGTTCGTCGGCGGTGCGCTCAGGGTCGATTTCGGTGATCGGGCTCAGCGTCGTCGCCAATCGAATCCCGACCGCTTGGTAGGCCGGTGTCGCCGGACGCACCGCGGCGTCGGTCAGCTGCCGGCGGATGATGGAGTGCATCGGGTATTTGGCCTGAAACTGTGGGTCGGAGTACAGCGAGGCACGCACCGCGGGTAGGCCGCCCTGGATCGAGATGTACTTCTGATTCTGCAGGCTGCGCAGGCATCTGATGGCTTCGAACGCCTCGGCCCGGTGCCGGCTCGTGCTCGCCACCGCGAGGTTCAGCCCACCGATGGTCACCTTCGCCGGCCGCCCCGGCGCCACGCCCGGGTAGGGCGCGAACCCGAAGACCCGTTGGCTGGCCTGGTAGGCGATGCGGAACTGTTCGTCATCGGGTGCGAAGGTGCCGTACTGGTTGATGCTGGCGGCCAACGCCGGATTCTCATTGAGCGGCAGAAACTTCACACCGCCCTTGACCGCATTCTCTAGCAGCGATGCCAGCACAAACGGCCAGTTGACTTCGAGCGCGGCCCTGCCCTGTTCGACGGCCAGCCGGGCCGTGCTCTCGTCGGTCCGGGTGATCGACGGGTCGGCTCCCGACGCGGTGGCCACCGTCTTCAGGATCCGCAGCGCGTTGACGGTGGCGGCCCGATGGGCGGCAGTGTCGGTCAGGGTCACGTGCCGCCCGTCTTCGGAGAGCACCTGGCCGCCGCCGCTGACCAGCAGCGTGTTGAACCACACCACCAGCCCCTCGCCCTGATTCGCCTGCACCGCGATCCAGCTGGGCTCCCCGGCGGCGTGCAACCCTGCCGCCGTCGCGACCATGCCATTCCAGTCGCTTGGCGGTTCAGGTATCAAATCTTTTCGGTACCAAAGCAATTGGGTGTTGGTCGTGATGGGCGCGGCGTACAGTTGGCGCTTCCAGCCTGCCGTCGCGAGCGGTCCTGGCAAGGTGTCGACGGTCGCGTCCGCCTCGGCTCGGCCGGCCGGGTCGTCCGACAGCGGCAGCACCCACCCCGCTTCGGCGAACTCGGCGGTCCAGATGACGTCCAGCGACATCACGTCCAGGGTGCGGTCGTGACCGGCCAATCGCCGGGCATACTGCAGCCGTTGCGCGCCGGGCGCTCTGGGCAGGCTGACGTGCGCAATGGTGAACCGCCCGCGGGCCTCCTGGCTACAGCGCCGGGCGACTTCGGCGAACGTCGCCCCGTCGGCGGCCGGGGTGTAGAAGCTGATCACCAGGCCACGGACACCCGAGCCGCAGGCGGTCAGCACCGACGCCGCGGCCACCATCGCCACCAAGACCGCGCCCACCGTGCGCGCGCCTCCGCGACGACTCAACACCAAATCAAGAGCCTTCAGATCGCCAGACGGGCAAGCAGATCTCGGGCCTTCTCCGCGTTCTGCGGATCGCACAGTACGTCGTAGCGGCCGGCCACCAATTGCATGGTCGAACTGAAATCCCTGGTACCGCGCGCCATTGCGTACGGGACCGCCGAGGTGATCAGGCCGAAGAACACGCCGGCAACCAGCCCGGTCACCAGCGCACCCCACGGGTTCGGGCTGAAGAAGCCCAGCACCAGGCCGATGAACAACCCGAGCCACGCACCGCTGAGCACTCCACCGCCGAGCACCTTGGGCCACGACAACCGGCCGGTGACCCGTTCAACTTGCATCAGATCCACGCCGACGATGGTCACCTGCTGCACCGGAAACTGCTGATCGGACAGATAGTCGACCGCGCGCTGCGCCTCGGCATAGGTGGGATAAGAGCCCACCGGCCAGCCCTTCGGCGGAGTCGGCAATTGCGGCACGGCCCGCCTGCCCGCGGCCGCGCCGCTGGGCGTCGCGCCGGGGACCTGGCCAGGCTGGAAAGGACTAGTCATCAGCGATCATTCTCCTCCGACGTGGCCGTGTTTTCACCCGGACCTCCCACCCTATCGAGGTCCGTCGCAGGCTAGGTTGAACACCATGACGGGTCCAGGCGGCGGCAGCGGCGACAGCGGCGACAACGCCGCGGACGCGCGCGCGACCGGCGGTCAGCACCCCGGCCAGCCGGGCTGGGCGGGGCCCTGGGATTCCCCGCCGCCCGCCGGGCCCGTGCCGCCCGGTTACCCCGGCGGCGAACAACCCGGCTACCTGGCCGACTACCCGCAGTTCACCCCGCCATTTGGCTACCAGCAGCCACCCGGCCCGCCAGGAGCACCGCCGCAATTCGGCAGCCCCCCAACCGGCTACGGTCCCCCCGCCGTATCCAGGCGGGTATTACCCGGCGCCGGGCTATCCGGCCGACTACTGGCCGTCCGAGGGCGTCGCGGCCGGAACCAACGGGCTAGCCATCGCATCGCTGATCGCCTCCTTCACCGGTCTGCTCTGCGGCATCGGCGGCATCGTCGGCATCGTGTTGGGCACCATCGCGCTCGATCAGATCAAGCGCACCCGCCAAGACGGGTACGGCATGGCCGTGGCGGGCATCGTGATCGGCGTCGCGACCCTCATCGTGGGCCTGATCGTGATGATCTTTGCGGTGCACTCCCATTAGGGCGGCTCGCCAGAGCCGGCGCGCTGCCATCGGGCAGCCGGCTGCCTAGGCTCAACTGCATGGCATCGGTCAACAGGGTGTACATCGCGCGGCTGGCGCGCATGTTGGTGTTGGGGCCCATGGGCGAGAACTTCGGGCGCATCCGCGATGTCGTAATCAGCATCAGCATCGTCCGCCAGCAACCGCGGGTGCTGGGACTCGTGGTGGATCTGGCGACCCGTCGCAGCATCTTCATCCCGATTCTGCGGGTGGCCGCGATCGAGCCCGACGCCGTGACACTGAACACCGGCAGTGTGTCGCTGCGCCACTTCGAGCAACGCCCGGGTGAGGTGCTGGCGATCGGCCAGATTCTCGACACCCAGGTCACGGTCAACGACCCCGAATTCCCGGAGTTGGCCGGGCGCGAAGTCGTCATCACCGATCTGGGCATCGAACAGTCCCGAACCCGCGACTGGATGGTGACCAGGATTGCGGTGCGCACCCACCGACGGCTGGGGCGGCGCGGGCCGGTGCATGTCGTCGACTGGCAGAGCGTGCATGGATTGACCCCGTCAGCCTTGGCGATGCCGGGCCAGGCAGTGGCGCAGCTGCTCAACCAGTTCGAGGGACGCCGGGCCGTCGACGTGGCCGACGCCATCCGCGGGCTGCCGGCCAAACGGCGTACCGAGGTGTTCCAGGCCCTGAGCGACGAGCGATTGGCCGACATCCTGCAGGAGCTGCCCGAGTCCGAGCAGGCCGACGCGCTGTCGCAGCTGGGCACCGAGCGCGCCGCCGATGTGCTCGAGGAAATGGATCCCGACGATGCGGCCGACCTGCTGGGTGAGCTCAACCCGACGGATGCCGAACTGTTGCTCGCCCGAATGGATCCCGGCGAATCCGCCCCGGTGCGAAGACTTTTGAAGCACTCGCCGGACACGGCGGGCGGGTTGATGACCTCCGATCCGGTGGTACTGACCGCGGACACCACGGTCGCCGAGGCGCTGGCGTTGGTCCGCAACCCCGACCTCACCCCGGCGCTGTCGTCGATGGTGTTCGTGACGCGTCCCCCGACCGCCACCCCCACCGGGCAGTACCTAGGCTGCGTGCCGTTGCAGCGGCTGCTGCGCGAACCGCCGAGCGAGCTGATCGGCGGCATCGTCGACAGTGACCTGCTCACCTTGGCCCCGGAGACCAGCCTGGCCGCGGTGACGCGCTACTTCGCCGCCTACAACCTGGTGTGCGGGCCCGTCGTCGACGCGGCCAAGCACCTGCTGGGTGCCGTCACCGTCGACGACCTGCTCGATCACCTGTTGCCGCACGACTGGCGCGCGGACGCCCACGAGCTCAACACCGCGGTCGGACGCGCCAACGCCACCGAGGGGGCTTCGTGAGCAGACCAACGGCACCGCGGCGGCTGTACACCCCCCGGACGTCGCGCGGAATTTCGTTGCGCCTGGACCCTGAAACGGTGGGGCAGAGCACCGAGGCCATCGCGCGCTTCTTCGGCACCGGGCGCTACCTGCTGATTCAGACCGTGGTGGTGGTGGTGTGGATCGCGATAAACCTGATCGCGGTCGAGTGGCGCTTCGATCCGTACCCGTTCATTCTGCTCAACCTGGCCTTCTCTACCCAGGCAGCGTATGCCGCGCCGCTGATTCTGTTGGCGCAGAACCGTCAGGAGAACCGGGACCGCGTCGCGCTCGAAGAGGACCGCCGTCGCGCCGCCCAGACCAAAGCCGACACGGAGTATCTGTCCCGCGAGCTGGCCGCCCTGCGGCTGGCCATCGGCGAGGTCGTCACCCGCGAATACCTGCGCGATGAGCTCGACGAACTGCGCGCCCTGCTGGCTGACCGCGACCTGCAGACCCCGGCCGGGGAGCCTCCCGCGCAGCGGTAGCGCCAAGTTGCCGGGCCCTTTTTGGGGGTGTTCGGGCCGCTTTGGGAGCAGTAAGGAATCCCCTTGAATACCGAATCCACCATTGCGCCACTCTGGTCACAAGAGTTATGTATGGTGATCTAGTTCACGAGGCTAAGCAGCGGTTCCGGCGGCTCACAAGGGCTTCCGATAGCCCAAATACTTAGGACGGTGGAGTGCGCGTAGGGGGTCGCTTGGGTGCTCACCCGGCCGTCGCGGCGGTGCGGAAGCGGCTGCTTCCCACATCTCGGGTACAGGCGTTCAGCGTGGCGGTGATCAGTCCGCTGGTTTTCGCCGGAGCCGTCAGCGCGACGCCCGAACCCACCCACGGTGCGAAGAGCCCGATCCCGTCGGTGCATGCGGTCATCACGCCGGTCGCTGCGGTCTCCCCGAGCGTTCCCGACCTGTCCGGCCCGGTCGTCATCGCGATCGACCGGGCGCCGACGGCGTTCCATGTCGCGGCCGGTGCCGTGTCGGCGCCGCCCCCGCCGATGGTGGTGAATACGCCTGGCGCACTGGGCATTCCGATGATGGCGCTGACCGCCTACCGCAATGCCGAGCAGAAGATGGCCGTGTCCGACCCGGGCTGCGGCGTCAGCTGGAACCTGTTGGCCGGCATCGGCCGGATCGAATCCGGGCATGCCGGCGGCGGTGCCGTCGACGCCCGCGGTACCGCGGTCACGCCGATCTACGGTCCGGCGCTGGACGGCACGTTGCCCGGCAACGAAGTCATCATCTCCAGCAGTGTCGGCAACCGCGTCACCTACGCGCGCGCCATGGGCCCCATGCAGTTCCTCCCCGGCACGTGGGCGCGCTACGCCTCCGACGGTGACGGCGACGGCCTGGCGGACCCGCAGAACCTGTTCGACTCGACCCTGACGGCGGCCCGTTACCTGTGCAGCGGCGGCCTGAACCTGCGCGACCCCGCTCAGGTCATGGCCGCGATCCTGCGCTACAACAACTCCACCGCCTACGCGCAGAACGTGTTGGGCTGGGCCGCGGCGTACGCCACCGGCGTCGTCCCGGTCGACCTACCGCCGATCACCGGACCGCCACCCCCGCTGGGCAACGCGCACGACGAACACCCCGAGGGGCTCGGCCCCGGCTTGCCGATCAACATGATCGGCCTGCCCCAGGACGATCCCATGGCCCGGATGCCGCTGATCGACCTGACCGGCCAGCCGCAAGCGGTCAGCCCCACCCAGCCGATGTTCCCCTGGATGGCCCCGCCGCCGCCGGTCACCGGCCCGACGCACGGCCACATGCCGGGATGCACCGTGATCTGCATAACCTCGCAGAACACCCCGCCGGCCGGACCGCAGCCGTTCGCGCCGTTCGCCCCGCCGCCGAACGCCGCCCCGCCGTGGGCGCCGTTCGCACCACCGCCACCTCCCCCAGCCGCTCCGCCCGCTCCGGCCGCGCCGGATCCGGTGGCCGGCCCGCCGGGTGCTCCGGCGCCGGCAAGCCCGCCCGCCGCGGGACTACCCGCCCCCGTCCGCTGACGCCAGCCGGCCGGGCGAACGTCGCGCCGCCTACACTCGGCGGTGATGTCTCGTCATGACTCCCCTGGTTCGCAAGCCGACCTGAACGCCGCTATCCGCGGCGCACTGGGCAAAGTGATCGATCCCGAATTGCGGCGTCCGATCACCGACCTCGGCATGGTCAAGAGCATCGACGCCAATCCCGACGGCAGCGTGCATGTCGGGATCTACCTGACCACCGCCAGCTGCCCCAAGAAGACCGAGATCAGCGACCGCGTTAGCCAAGCGGTCGCCGACGTTCCGGGGACCGGGGCGGTCACTGTCAGCCTGGACGTGATGAGCGACGAGCAGCGCACGGAACTGCGCAAGAAGCTGCGCGGCGATGCCGCCGAGCCGGTTATCCCCTTCGCCCAACCCAACTCGCTGACCCGGGTCTACGCCGTCGCGTCAGGCAAGGGCGGGGTCGGCAAGTCCAGCGTCACCGTCAACCTGGCCACCGCGATGGCCGCCCGCGGCCTGTCGGTCGGCGTGCTCGACGCCGACATCCACGGCCACTCCGTCCCACGCATGATGGGCACCACCGATCGGCCCACCCAAGTGGAATCGATGATCCTCCCGCCGATTGCGCACGAGGTGAAGGTCATCTCGATCGCGCAGTTCACCCAGGGCAATACGCCCGTGGTGTGGCGCGGCCCGATGCTGCACCGGGCGCTGCAGCAGTTCCTGGCCGACGTGTTCTGGGGCGATCTCGACGTGCTGCTGCTCGACTTGCCCCCGGGCACCGGCGACATCGCCATCTCGCTGGCGCAGCTGCTGCCCAATGCGGAGATCCTGGTCGTCACCACACCACAGTTGGCCGCGGCCGAGGTCGCCGAGCGGGCCGGCAGCATTGCGCTGCAAACCCGTCAGCGCGTCGTCGGCGTCGTTGAGAACATGTCCGGGCTGACCTTGCCGGACGGTTCCACCCTGCACGTGTTCGGCGAGGGCGGCGGCGCGCAGGTCGCCGAGCGGCTGTCCCGGGCAGTCGGCGCCGACGTGCCGTTGCTCGGTCAAATCCCGCTGGACCCCGCCCTGGTGGCGGCCGGCGATTCGGGTGTGCCGCTCGTACTCAGCGCCCCGGATTCGGCGGTGGGCAAGGAGTTACGCAGCGTGGCCGACAAGCTGTCGTCGCGCAAGCGCGGCTTGGCGGGCGTATCGCTGGGGCTCGACCCGAGTCGACGCTGATACCCGTTCCGGCCAATCAGGTCGCGTCGGTGTCGAACGGCGCCGGCCCGTGCTGCTGCACCGGCGGTTGCGGCGGTTGCGGTTGCGGCGCCGGGGTGCCGTTGACCGGCCGCTCGAAATTGCCGGTGAGGAACGAGTCGTCCCCGTCGAATAAATGCTTGGTCAGGGCGGCGCGCGGCGTCATCCCCCGCAGCGTCTGCAGTTCACTCAATGGCCCGCGCAGGTCGTCGAACTCGGGGCCGAGGTCCTGGCGCAGCTGGGTGGTCACCCCGCTGAGATAGTCCCGCGCCTGCCGCAGCGACGTCGACGTCCATCGGATCGCGCCCGGAAGGCGCTCCGGCCCCAGGATCACCAGCCCGACCACCACGAGGACGAGGATGTGCTCCCAGCTCAGGTTCCCGAACATCTAGCTGCTATCGGGATCGGGTCTGACGGTCAACGTGACGTTGCGGCCATCGCGGACCACCTCGACCGGAGCGTCCTGCCCGATGGTCAGCTGCCGGACGGCGACGACGAACTCGTCGGCGTCGGCGACCTTGCGGTTACCGACCTTGACGATGACGTCGTTTTCCAAAATGCCGCCCTTCTGCGCGGGGCTGCCCGCCTTGACGTTGGCCACCTGGGCTCCGGCCGCGATCGAGTTGCTCACCGACCGGGTGCTGACGCCCAGCGTCGGGTGCACGATCTTGCCGTCCTTGATCAGGGCCTGCGACACCGTCTTGACCTCGTTGATCGGGATCGCGAACCCGAGCCCACTTGCGCTGTCGGACAACGACTTTCCGGCGGTGTCGATGCCGATCACCTGGGAATTCATGTCGATCAACGGCCCGCCGGAGTTGCCGTGGTTGATTGACGCGTCGGTCTGCAAGGCGTCGATGACGGTGTCGGTGTCCGAGCCCTCCCCGGACAACGGCACCGGCCGGTGCAGCGCGCTAATGATGCCGTGCGTCACCGTGCTGCGTAGACCCAACGGCGCACCGGCGGCGATCACCTCGTCGCCGACGCGAACCTTGTCGGAGTCGCCGAGCTGCGCCACGCTCAGGTTGTCGACATTGTCGACCTTCAGGACGGCCAGATCCGTCTTGGGGTCACGGCCCACCAGGTTCGCGGGCACTTCCTTGCCGTCGTTGAACACCACGGTCGTCTTGAACTGGCTCGGATTGTTGGCGGCCTCGGAGATCACGTGATTGTTGGTAACGATGTAGCCGCGGCCGTCGACGACGACGCCGGAACCCTGCATGCCCTCCTGGTCACTCTTGGATTCGATCGTCACCACGGAGTTGGCGGTCGCGGCCGCGACCTTCGCGAAGCGCCCCGCCGGCAATTCGGCGTTGCCGTTCGTCGACAGCGTCACCTTGGAGGTGGTGAAAGCGTCCACGACTTCGGCCGTCTTGCGCCCGATCAGCCCGCCGACGGCGCCGATGAGCAAGGCGATGGCGAGCAACACCGCCAGGGCGAGGTAGGACACCTTCCTGCCGAACAGGACGTCGCGCACACCGAGCTTGCCGGTGAACCCCGCCGCCGTCTGCAGCGTGGCCGGTTCCACCGCCGGAGTTCCCAACGCCGCCGCGGCGCCGGGGTCGCGCCAGGGATCGTCCAACTCGTCCTGATCGAATCCGTTCTGCTCGGCGGCCAACGCGCCGGCGTCGACGGGATGGCGTTGCAGTGACTCGCCGCCGCCGTCGGGTCGGCTGAACGCTTCCTCGAGCACCGGGTCGCGGCGTTCGTCATGCGGTATGAAGTCGGCTTGCTCGCGGTACCTCTGGGGCCGGACCCGCTCGGCGACAAACGAGCCCTGGACTCCGGCGGGACGACCGAACGCTTGACGCGCGGCAGGGTCGACCGGTGGCCGGGAGACGGGGCGCGGCGCCAGGCGTTTGCCTCCGTTGTTGCCGCTTTCTTGCCCCTGGTCGGAGCCTTGGTCGGAGGTCACGTTACCCCTTTTGGATCCTCTGCTTGAGTGCTCGAGACAGGCCGCGCACCCGCTCCGTTTGCGAGGCCAGCAATAGGCACGGCGTTGTTGTGTCCACCCTAGTATCCACGGTTGCTGATCGGTCGCCTTGACGCCACGAGCCGGAGTGGTCGGACGGCTACCGGCGCTTACGCTGGTCGCGCGCGTCGCGGTCGAAGAAACGCTCAGCAGCCTGAGATGGCGTGTCGTCGGGCGGGTAGTGCGGGATCTGCGACAGCATGCCCAGCAGCGTGCTCGGGATGCGGATGGGGTGGGAGTCGTCGCGCAGCGCAGCCCGGGCCCGGCTCTGGTCCTCGACCTCGGCGGCACACTGCGGGCACAGCGAGAGGTGATGAGCGGCCCGCAGGTGTGCACTCATGCGCAGCTCGCCGTCGACAAACGCCGCAATCGCCTCGATGGACAGGTGCTCGGTCGACCCGAACTGGCGAGGGGCGCCCACCGGGGCGTCGCTCTGCGATGCAAACTGGGCGGGAAGCCAGGAGAACGCACGGCGGAACACATGTCCCCGGTCGGCCATCACCAGCTCCTTTCGCCGCCACGTACCCCTCGAATGTAGCGCGACAAGGTGCTGCGCACCTCCGTGCGTGCGACGAAATCGCACGATCATCGGGCCATGCGCCGTACCGCGAACCGGGTCACGCCGATTTGGCGTGGGTCTCCGGCGCCGAGTGCGCCGCCAGATAATCGCGCAAGGCCTGGCGGCCGCGGTGGATCCGGCTGCGCACGGTGCCCAGCTTGACGCCCAGGGTGGCACCGATTTCCTCGTAGGACAGACCTTCGATGTCGCACAGCACCACCGCGGCGCGGAACTCCGGCGGCAGCGAATCCAGGGCGGCTTGCAGATCCGGCCCGAGCCGGGCGTCGTGGTAGATCTGCTCGGGATTCGGCTCGTCGGCCGGCACCCGGTCGTAGTCCTCCGGCAACGCTTCCATCCGGATCCGGGCCCGGCGGCGCACCATGTCGAGGAACAGGTTGGTGGTGATGCGGTGCAGCCAGCCCTCGAAGGTTCCGGGCTGGTAGTTCTGGACCGACCGGAACACCCGGATGAACGTCTCCTGCGTCAAATCCTCGGCGTCCTGCTGGCTGCCCGAGAGCCGGTAAGCCAGGCGGTACACCCGGTCGGCATGCTGTCTCACCAACTCGTCCCAGGACGGCATCGTCGTCTTGTCGCCGGTCGCGTCGAATACGGCGGTGCCCTGTAATCCGTCGACGGGCTCGACCCATTCGTCGTCGGCGAACTCCTGAGCGTGAGACATGGTGCTGGGGCTTAGCAGAGTGGTGTTGATCGAATCCTCCGAACAAGTTGAGTTGTCAGCTATTGACAATTCGTCGTCTGCGGCAACACGTGGCTGCCAATCGGTATTCCCCACCCAACGTGCTGCACGTTCCATACGCTCACCGTCGCCTATCGGCGTATGCGCGATATAGGAGCAATCTGAGGTTTGGCTGAGAAACCTTTTCGTTACCTGCCGTAAGCAGCGGGTACCCACCCGGGCGTGACTTACGCCGCGTGGAGCGCGTCGGGCGTGTCGGAATCCGTCTGGCTCGGGCGCGCCATCGCATGGCATACGCTGCGGGCATGGACGGCAGCGACGAGGAAACCTCCGGCCAGACGGCGCCGAGCCGGGCCGAATCGCTCTCCGCGCATGCGGAGGGCTCGATATCCGAGGACGCGATCCTGGCCGCTGCCCGGGAACGTTCCGTCGACATCGGCGCCGGGGCGGTGACGCCCGCGGTCGGCGCGCTGCTGAGCATGCTGACCAAGCTGTCCGGCGGGAAGGCGGTCGCCGAGGTGGGGACCGGCGCCGGGGTCAGTGGTCTGTGGTTGCTGTCCGGGATGAGTGACGACGGCGTACTGACCACGATCGACATCGAGCCGGAGTATCTGCGACTGGCTAAGCAGGCCTTCTCCGAAGCCGGCATCGGCCCGTCGCGCACCCGGCTGATCAGCGGCCGCGCGCAGGAGGTGCTCACCCGCCTTGCCGACGAGTCCTATGACCTGGTGTTCATCGACGCCGACCCGATCGATCAGCCCGATTACGTCGTCGAGGGCGTGCGGCTGCTGCGGTCTGGCGGGGTCATCGTCGTGCACGGCGCCGCGCTCGGCGGGCGTGCCGGCGACCCGGCGGCGCGCGACGACGACGTGCTCGCGGTGCGCGAGGCGGCGCGCCTGATCGCCGAGGACGAGCGGTTGACGCCCGCGCTGGTGCCGCTGGGCGAGGGCGTGTTGGCGGCCGTCCGCGACTAGCCGTTTGCCACAGCCGGCCGGATACCTGCCGGACGTGATGCGATTTCTTTACCGATTCTTTGCGGTGTTTCCCCTTGACCGCCGGCTGAACGACCGTTTAATGTCCTGAACGTGCGTTCAACCGACCTGACGGCCGCCGCCCGCATCCGCGATGCGGCCATCGAGCAGTTCGGCCAGCACGGTTTCGGCGTCGGACTACGCGCCATCGCCGAGGCGGCCGGCGTCAGCGCGGCATTGGTGATCCATCACTTCGGCTCCAAAGCGGGCCTACGCAAGGCCTGCGAGGACTACATCGCCGAACAGATCTACAGCACCAAGTCAGAGGCGATGCGGTCCAACGACCCGGCCACCTGGTTCGCACGGATGGCCGAGATCGAGGACTACGCACCGCTGATGGCGTACCTGGTCCGCAGCATGCAGACCGGTGGCGAGCTGGCGAACACGCTGTGGCGCAGGCTGATCGACAACACGTACGACTATATGGAAGAGGGCGTCCGCGCCGGGACCATCAGGCCCAGCCGCGACCCACACGCCAGGGCGAAATACTTGGGCATCACCGGCGGCGGGGGCCTGTTGCTCTACATCCAAATGCACCCGACACCAACGGATCTGCGTGCCGTCCTGCGCGACTATGCCCAAGAAATGGTGCTGCCCGCCCTCGAGATCTACACCGAAGGCCTGATGACGGACCGCACCATGTACGACGCATTCCTTGCGGCCGACGATCAAGGAGAGTCTGATGAGAGTTGACAACGCCGTCCCCATCGAAATTCGTGGCCTCACCAAGAACTTCGGGGCGGTGCGCGCGCTGGACGGTCTCGACCTGACCGTGCGCCCCGGTGAAGTACACGGCTTCCTCGGCCCCAACGGGGCCGGTAAGTCCACCACCATCCGCATCCTGCTGGGCCTGGTGCGCGCCGACAGCGGCACCGTTAAGTTGCTGGGCGGTGACCCATGGACAGACGCGGTAGCACTGCACCGACAGATCGCTTATGTACCAGGCGATGTCACGCTCTGGCCGTCGCTGACCGGCGGTGAGACCATCGACCTACTGGCCCGCATGCGCGGCGGTATCGACGACGCGCGCCGTCGGGAACTCATCGAGCGCTTCGACCTGGATCCGACCAAGAAAGCCCGCACCTACTCCAAAGGCAACCGGCAAAAGGTATCGCTGATTTCGGCATTCTCCTCGCACGCCAGCCTGCTGCTGCTTGACGAGCCCAGTAGTGGCCTGGACCCATTGATGGAGAACGTCTTTCAGCAATGCGTTGCCGAAGCGCGCGACCGCGGCGCGACGGTCTTGCTGTCCAGCCATATCCTGGCCGAAACGGAAGCCCTGTGCCAGCGCGTGACCATCATCCGGGCCGGCAAGACCATCGAATCCGGAACGCTGGACTCGATGCGACACCTCAGCCGCACTTCCATCAGAGCCGAAATGACCGGTGATCCAGGCGATCTCACTCGCATCAAGGGAGTCGAAGACATCAGCGTCGACGGCAACACGCTACGCGCGCAGGTCGACAGCGAAAGCCTCGGCGAACTCATCCGCGTGCTGGGGGATGCCGGCGTGCGCAGCCTGGTCAGCCAGCCCCCCACCCTCGAAGAGCTCTTCTTGCGCCACTACGACACCGGGCGCGGCACAACGAAGGTCTCGGCATGATCGCCACCGCCATCCTTGACCGTCCGGACCACGCAGCGTCACAGGGCGTTTCGAACTTCACTGGCACCTTGAGGATGCTGCGGCTGTATCTGCGCCGCGACCGCGTCTCGCTGCCGTTGTGGATCCTGCTGCTCTCGTTGCCGCTGGCCACGGTCTACGTCGGCAGCATCGAGAAGGTCTACCCCACCCAGGCCGCCCGCGCCGGATTCGCGGCGTCGATCATGGCCAGTCCGGCTCAGCGCGCGCTGTACGGGCAGATCTACAACGACAGCCTGGGCGCGGTGGGGGTGTGGAAGGCCGGCATGTTTCACGTGCTGATCGCGGTGGCCGTCATTCTGACGGCGATCCGGCATACCCGCGCCGACGAGGAGAGCGGACGGACCGAGCTGGTGGACTCGACCGGCGTCGGACGGTACGCCAGCCTGACCGCGGCGCTGCTCCTGGCGTTCGGCGCCTCCCTCACCACCGGGGCCCTGGGTGCGGCCGGCCTGCTGGGCACCGACGTCCCGGCCGGCGGATCGCTGGCCTTCGGTGCCGCACTGGCGTGTTCGGGTCTGGTGTTCACGGCCGTGGCCGCGGTGACCGCACAGCTGTCGGCCAGTGCGCGCTTCGCCCGCGGCGCCGCCTTCGCCGTGCTGGCCGCCGCATTCACGCTGCGCGCCATGGGCGACGCCGGCTCCGGCGGGCTGTCCTGGCTCTCACCACTGGGGTGGTCGCTGCAGGTGCGGCCCTACGCGGGGGATCACTGGTGGGTGCTGTCGCTCCACCTGGCTACCGCGGCGGTCCTGACCGCTGTGGCGTACCGACTGCTCGCGGGCCGCGATGTCGGTGCCGGCCTCATCGCCGAGCGCGCCGGTCCGGCCACCGCCGCCGCCGGGTTGCGCAACGTGTTCGGCCTGGCCTGGCGCCTGGATCGCGGCGCGCTGCTGCTGTGGACGGTGGGGTTGTCCCTGTACGGCATGGTGATGGGCAGCGTGGCGCACGGCATCGGCGACGAGATTGGCAGCGGCATGGCCCGTGACATCGTCGCGCGGATGGGCGGCACCACCGCGCTGGAAGAAGCCTTCCTGGCGGTGGCGTTCGCGATGATGGGCATGGTGGCCGCCGCGTTCGCCGTCTCGCTCGCCCTGCGACTGCATCAAGAGGAATCCAGCCTGCGGGCCGAGACCACCCTGGCCGGGGCTGTTGCGCGGACCCGTTGGCTGGCAAGCCATCTGGTCGGCGCCCTGCTCGGCTCCGCGGCGGCAATGCTGATCGCCGGAGCGCTGGGCGGTCTGCTTTACGGCATGGCCGCCGGCGCCGTCGGATCCAAGATGGTCATGGTGATCGGCACCGCGGCGGTCCAGCTGCCGGCCGTCTGGCTGGGCTCGGCGGTCACCATCGCGTTGTGGGGCCTGGCGCCACGCTTCGCGCCGGTGACCTGGGGCGTGCTGATCGGGTTCATCGCCTTGTACCTGATCGGTTCGTTGGCGGGCTTCGGCCAATGGGTGCTCGATCTGGAGCCCTTTGCGCACGTGCCTCGCGTCGGCGCAGGTTTCACCGCCGTGCCACTGCTGTGGCTCACAACTATCGATGCCGCGCTGATCATATTGGGCGCCATGGCATTCCGGCGGCGGGACCTACGATCATGAACACCGGTATCAAGGCCGCGTCGTCGTCGATGTTCGGACTGATCGTCCTGGGCGTGCTGCTCTTCCTGCCGGCCGGAACGCTCAACTATTGGCAGGCGTGGGTTTTCGTCGCTACCACGCTGGCGGCGACGATCCTGCCCACCCTCTACATCGCCAGGACCAACCCGGCCGCGTTGCAGCGCCGCATGCATGCCGGCCCGAAGGCGGAGACCAGAGGCATCCAGAAGATCGCGATCGTCGGCGCAATGCTGGCAATCCTGCTGATGTTGACGTTCAGCGCATACGACCATCGGATGGGCTGGTCGCATCCTCCCAGCTGGGTATGCCTGCTCGGCGATCTGCTGGTGGCTTGCGGACTGGGGATCGCGATGTTGGTGATCATCCAAAACGGTTATGCCGCGGCCACGGTGACGGTCGAGACCGGCCAGCACGTCGTCTCCGGTGGTCTGTACAAGGTCGTCCGGCACCCGATGTACGTCGGCAACGTGGTCATGATGATCGGTGTTCCGCTGGCCCTGGGCTCGTACTGGGGATTGTTGCTGGTCCTCCCGGGAATTGTGGTGCTCGTCGTGCGGATCCGCGACGAAGAGCAGCTGCTCGCCGAGCAACTGACCGGATATCGCGAGTACACGCAGCGGGTGCGCTACCGGTTGCTGCCCTACGTCTGGTAGCCGCGCGGCTAGACCCAGACGCCCTTGCCCACCGCGACCACGCCCCCGGCGCTGATCGCAAAACGCTCCCGGTCCCGCTCCAGATCCACGCCGACCATCTCGCCCGGCCCGATGACGACGTTCTTGTCCAGGATCGCGTGGCGTACCACCGCGCCGCGGCCGACCCGGGCGCCGGGCATGATCACGCTGCCTTCGACGATCGCCCCGTCGTCGACCACCACATTCGACGACAGCACCGAATTGCGCACCGAGGCCGCCGAGATGATGCTGCCGGCACCGACCACAGACTCCTGGGCGGAGCCGCCGTTGACGAACTTCGCCGGCGCCAGGTTCTCCGTCGCGCCGCGAATCGGCCAGCGCCGGTTGTACAGGTTGAACACCGGGTGCACCGACACCAGATCCATGTGTGCGTCGTAGAACGCGTCCAGCGTCCCCACGTCACGCCAGTAGGCGCGGTCCCGGTCGGTGGCGCCGGGCACCTCGTTGTCGCTGAAGTCGTAGACGGCGGCCATTCCGTCGGCCACCAACCGCGGGATGATGTCGCCGCCCATGTCGTGATCGGAGTGATCGTCGTCGGCGTCGGCGCGAATGGCGTCGATGAGCACCTTGGTGGTGAAGATGTAGTTGCCCATCGATACGAAGGTCGTCTCCGGGTCATCCGGAGTGCCCGGCGGCTTCAGCGGCTTCTCGACGAAGTTGCGGATCCGCCCGGACTCGTCGGAATCGATGCAGCCGAATGCGCTGGCGTCGGCGCGCGGCACCCGGATTCCGGCCACCGTCGCCCCCGCCCCGCTGTCGATGTGGAACTGGACCATCTGCTCGGGATCCATCCGGTACACGTGGTCGGCACCGAAAACCACTATGTAGTCCGGATCTTCGTCGTAGATCAGGTTCAGTGACTGGTAGATCGCGTCCGCGGAGCCGGTGTACCAGCGCGGCCCGAGGCGCTGCTGCGCCGGCACCGGGGTGATGTACTCACCGGCCAGACCGGACAGCCGCCAGTTCTGCGAAATATGGCGGTCCAGCGAATGCGACTTGTATTGCGTGAGAACACAGATCCGCAAGTATCGGGCGTTGACGAGGTTGGACAAGACGAAGTCGATCAGGCGGTAGGCGCCGCCGAAGGGAACTGCGGGCTTGGCCCGGTCCGCGGTCAGCGGATACAGCCGCTTACCCTCACCGCCGGCCAGGACGATACCCAGCACGTGTGGTGCTTCCCTCATGGCTCCAAACCTATCGGCCGTCGCGAACCGCTGCCAGGGGCAATCCCCCCGGCCGCCGTTCTGACGGGCTGTCCGTCAACGTATTTGGCAAACTCGGCGCGCCGCCTCTCACCGTAATCGGTGATGGTGGGAGACGCGCGGCCAGCGGCCCGAGTTGTCCGGCCGCTTTTCCGATCCGATTCGCGGCCGGTGCCGGCTGCGAACTACGGTGCGGAGTATGCGGGTGGCGATGATGACGCGGGAGTACCCACCGGACGTCTACGGCGGAGCCGGCGTACACGTGACCGAGCTGGTCGCCCAACTGCGCCGGCTGTGCACGGTCGACGTGCATTGCATGGGTGAACCGCGGCCGGGCGCGATCGCCCATCAGCCCGACCCGCGTCTGCAGAACGCCAACGCGGCGTTGAGCACGCTGTCGACCGATCTGGTGATGGCCGACGCCGCAGCTGAAGCGACGGTGGTGCATTCGCATACCTGGTACACCGGCATGGCCGGACACCTGACCGCGCTGCTCTACGACATCCCGCACGTGCTGACCGCGCACTCGCTGGAACCGCTGCGGCCGTGGAAGGCCGAGCAACTCGGCGGCGGCTACCGGGTGTCGACGTGGGTGGAGCGCACCGCGGTGCTAGCCGCCGATGCCGTCATCGCGGTGAGCGCCGGCATGCGCGAGGACGTGCTACGCGTCTACCCCACCCTGGATCCCAGCCAGGTCCACGTCATCCGCAACGGGGTGGACACCGACGTGTGGTATCCGGCTGGAGCGGCCGACACCGGGTCGGTGCTGGCCGAGCTCGGCGTCGACCCCAACCGGCCAATGGTGGCATTCGTCGGACGGATCACCCGGCAGAAGGGGGTGGGCCACCTGGTGGCCGCCGCCCATCGGTTCAGCCCGGAGGTGCAACTGGTGTTGTGCGCCGGCGCTCCCGACACCCCGGAGATCGCCGAGGAGGTCCGCTCTGCCGTGGCCGAGCTGGCCCGGGTGCGCAGCGGCGTGTTCTGGATCCGGGAAATGCTTCCGATCGCGGAGCTACGCGAAATACTTTCGGCTGCGACGGTTTTCGTGTGTTCCTCGGTCTACGAACCGTTGGGAATCGTGAATTTGGAGGCGATGGCGTGCGGCACCGCGGTGGTGGCCTCCGACGTCGGTGGCATACCGGAGGTCGTCGTGGACGGCACCACCGGTTCGTTGGTGCATTACGACGCCGACGACCCGACCGGATACC
Organism: Mycobacterium simiae; assembly: GCF_010727605.1. Taxonomy (NCBI): domain Bacteria; kingdom Bacillati; phylum Actinomycetota; class Actinomycetes; order Mycobacteriales; family Mycobacteriaceae; genus Mycobacterium; species Mycobacterium simiae. The sequence goes on along the minus strand of NZ_AP022568.1, from coordinate 4,075,358 downwards.
AGGCGGGATTGGCCCGAGCTGTCAACGAACTCATCGCGGATCCCGGGAAGGCCGACCGCTACGGGCGCGCCGGGCGCCAGCGGTGCATCGAGGAATTCTCCTGGGCGCACGTCGCCGAACAGACGCTGGAGACGTACCGGAAAGTGTCGGCGTAGCGTCGCACCCGCGGCGCGTGGGGCTTAGCTCGTGACACCCTTGAGCTCGTCGCCCAGGGCGGCGGCTTCGTCGGGTGTCAGCTCGACGACGAGACGACCACCACCTTCCAGTGGTACCCGCATTACGATGCCGCGCCCCTCCTTGGTCGCTTCCAGAGGACCGTCTCCGGTCCGGGGCTTCATCGCCGCCATCGAGTGCTCCCTCCAGATTCGAGATGACCCGTCCTCGCGAGCTTGGTCGGCGGCGAGCTAGCCCCGCCAGCGGATTTCCAGCCATACCCGACATTGAACTGCCAAATCACCCCTCCATTGTTCCCTATTAGTGTCACTAAATGCACAAGACCCGTCCCTACGGCCCTCCGCGGGTCCCGGGGAGGGCTGGCGGTGTCCGGTGCCGCGGGTCCTTACCGCGGCACCGGGACCCAGCAATCGCGGACGTGGTCGTCCACCATCCCCGTCGCCTGCATCAGCGCATAGGCGGTGGTGGGGCCTACGAAGCGGAATCCGCGCCGCTTGAGTTCCTTGGCCATGGCCTGGGATTCGGCGCTGGCGGATGGGATTTCCGATCCGTCAACCGGGCGGGATCGCGGCGGGGGTGCAAACGACCACAGCAGGTCGGACAGATCGTCCGGCGCGCCCAGTTCCGCGGCCGCCCGCGCATTGGCGATCGTCGCGTCGATCTTGGCCCGGTTGCGCACGATGCCCGGATCAGCCAGCAGCCGCTGGACGTCCGCGTCGGTGAAGCGGGCCACCTTGTCGATCTCGAACCCGCAGAACGCGCGCCGGAAGTTCTCCCGTTTGCGCAGGATGGTCAGCCACGATAGGCCGCTTTGGAAGGCCTCCAAGCTCATCCGCTCGAACAGCGCCACCCCGCCGCGCAATGGGCGGCCCCACTCCTGGTCGTGGTAGTCGCGGTACAGCTCGAAATCGGGCCCGGGCCGGCCCACCGCCCAGCCGCAGCGAATCAGTCCGTCCTCGCTCACGCCGGATCCCCACCCCCGGCGTCCTTGTGCTGCGCTGGTTCGCCCGCGTCGCTGCCGGCGTCGGAAGCGGCACTGACGGCGGCGAGCTGACCGCGCAGCGCCTCGAGCTCGCGGGCCAGCCGGTCCAGCACCCAGTCCACCTCGCTGGTCTTGTAGCCGCGCAGTACCTGGGTGAACTTGACCGCGTCCACATCGCTGCCGGTGACGCCGTAGGCCGGCAGCACGGTGGCCGTGGTGCCGCGAGGTAGCGGCGGCAACTGTTCGCCGCGTCCGAACAGCAGGCTCGCCGCGCCGAACAGCACGATGGCGACCAGCACCAACACCACGAGGTAGAGCAAAACCAACGCCACGGCATCGATAGTGCCCTATCCCACCGACACCCGGCGCTCGGTGTGGCCGCACCGGAGGGCTCAGCGTGGCCTGAGCACCTTCATCGGCGGCCGGTCCGCCAGCGACACCGGCGAGGTGCGCTGCGTATAGCTCGGGCCGTCGGGGCCGTCGGGCCCGGCGGCGAAGAACTGCGTCAGCCCTACCCCGGAGTCGGGAATGCCGCAGCGCGAGAGCAGTGTCGCGATGACCTGGCGGCTCATCGCGCCCAGCTCGGCCAACGGCCGGTTGCGATGCGCCCGCACGCCTAGGTTGACCTGGGCGATCGCGTCGAGTCCCAGCCGGTCGAAGGTGTCGATCAGCAGACCGATCTCCACGCCGTAGCCGGGGGCGAACGGCAGTGAGCTCAGCAGTTCCCGGCTGGCGGCGTATTCGCCGCCCAGCGGTTGCAGGACGCAGCCGAGTTCGGGGCGCAGCGCGGCCAACAACGGCCGGGCCACCAGCTCGGTGACCCGGCCGCCACCGCTGGCCGCCTCGCCGGTGCCTCCCGTCGCGCCGGCGGACAGCGGCCGCCGGTAGAAGCTCTTGACCAGATGAATGCCGTCGCCGGTGAGCAGCGGGCCGAGCAGCCACGGCACGAACATCGGATGCGGGTTGATCAAGTCGGAGTCGACGAACACGACGATGTCGCCGCTGGTGGCGGCCAACGAGCGCCACAGCGCCTCCCCCTTCCCGGGGCGGGGCGGCACTCCGGGCAGCGCCTGTTCGCGGCTGACGACCCGGGCACCGGCGGCGATGGCACGAATTTCGGTCTCGTCGGTCGACCCGGAGTCCAACACGATCAGCTCGTCGACCAGCTCGTCCAGCAGCGGCGAAATGCTGGCGACGACCGAGGCGATGGTTTCTTCTTCGTTGAGTGCCGGGAGCACCACCGAGACCGTCCGGCCGCCTTTTGCGGCTTCCAGCTCGGGCACCGTCCAGGTGGGGCGGGTCCAGCTACGGCTGGCCAGCCACTGCCGCGCGGCGGCGACCTCGTTGCCGGTCAGCTCGCCGGCGAACAGCTCCGATGCGGTCATGCCAGCCCCCTCACCGTCCGGGCCGGCGGACGGGTCCCCTGAATCGAGGCGACCATTTCCAGCACGCGTCGGGTCGCGGCGACCTCGTGCACCCGGAATACCCGCACCCCGGCGGCGGCCGCCAACGCGGTGGCGGCCAGCGTGCCCTCGAGCCGTTCGGTCAGTTCCACACCCAGAGTCTCCCCGACGAAGTCCTTGTTGCTCAAAGCCATCAGCACGGGCCACCCGGTATTAACAAGTTCGTCCACGTGCCGCAACAACATCAACCCGTGGAAAGTGTTCTTGCCGAAATCGTGTGCCGGGTCGATCAGCACCCGATCGGGGGCCACCCCGGCCGCTACGGCGCGGTCGGCGGCACCGGTGAGCTGACGGATCGCGTCGTCGACCACACCCCGGGTGGTCGTACCGTAGCGAACCCGGAACGGACGCGTGCGCGGCTGGGCGCCGCCGGTATGCGAACACACCAGACCCACACCCAGCTCGGCCGCCACCTCCGCCAGGGCCGGATCGATGCCCGCCCAGGTGTCGTTGATCAGGTCCGCACCCGCCGCGCAGGCCAGCCTGGCGACTTCGGAGCGCCAGGTATCGACGCTGATCAGCTGGTCCGGGTAGGTGTCGCGGAGCCATTCGATGAATGGCACCAGCCGGGCGATCTCCATGTCGGGGTCGACGTTTTCGCCCGGGCCGGCCTTGACACCGCCGACGTCGATGATGTCGGCGCCGTCCTGCACGGCGCGGTGCGCGGCACCCCGGGCCGCCTCGTCGCCGAACGTCGCGCCCTTGTCGTAGAACGAGTCGGGCGTGCGGTTGATGATTGCCATGACCAGCGCGCGATCCGCGGCGACCGGCCGGCCGCACAGGGTTGTCTGCACTCGTCCATAGTGCCGGGTCACCGCACCGGGCGCGGCCCGGGGACGTCGTCGAGTGTTACGCCAGGGCTCGTTGCTGCGGCGTGTCGACGCCCGCACGGCACAACCGACGCCGCCAGCGCACACCCGGCGTTCAGCCTCGGGGTCGCTTGCCGGCCGCTACCTCGCTCGGGTAGTCGTCGTAGTACGGCACGTAGCCCTCGTCACGACCGGCCAACACGTACAACGGGTCCTGCACGTCGGAGCCGTAGGCCTGCTCACGCAGTTCCACCTTGCGGCTCTTGAAGGTCGTGGTGTACTCCAAGGTCTTGACCACCCGCACGAACAGCGGCAGCGCGTAGGCGGGCAGCTGGTCGTACACCGCGCGGGCCAACGACTTGCCGTCGAACTGCGCGCCCTCGCGCAGCTGCACCGCGGCCATCCCGGCACGGCCGCCGGTGTTGGGGATCTCCACCCCGAACACCGTGCACTCCTCGACCGAATTGTCGGACGCCACCGCCGCCTCGACCTGGGTGGTGGCGACGTTCTCGCCCTTCCAGCGGAAGGTGTCACCGAGGCGGTCAACGAACGCGGCGTGCCTCATGCCCTGCGGGCTCATCACGTCGCCGGAGTTGAAATAGCAGTCACCCTCACGAAAAGCGTTGCGCACCAACTTCTTTTCGCTCGCCGACTTGTCGGTGTAGCCGTCGAACGGCTGCAGCCGGTTGACCGGGCTGAGCAGCAGCCCGGGCTTGCCGGGCGGCACCCGCCGCACCCGGCCGTTGTCGTCGCGGACCGGATCTCCGGTGTCGGGGTCGTATTCCACGTACACCAACGGCATCGGCGCGATGCCTGTCGACCCGGGCACGTTGAAGATGTTGATGAAGGCCGTGTTGCCTTCGCTGGAGGCGTAGAACTCACACACCCGCGCGATGCCGAAGCGTTCGGTGAAGTCTCGCCAGATTTCCGGGCGCAGCCCGTTGCCGGCGATCACCCGCACCTGGTGTTTGCGGTCGGTGTCCTTGGGTGGCTGATTGAGCAGATACCGGCAGATCTCGCCGATGTAGATGAAGGCGGTGGCCCGACTTTGGATCACCTCGTCCCAGAACCGGGACGCCGAAAACGACTTGCCCAGCGCCAGGGTCGCCCCGGAGTTGATCACCGACGACAGCGCCACCGTCAGCGCGTTGTTGTGGTACAGCGGTAGACAGCTGTATAGGGTGTCCGCGCTCTTGAGCCGGAGCCCGAGCCCGCCGAACGCGCCGAGCGCCTTGAGCCAGCGCTGGTGCGTCATCACGCTGGCCTTGGGGAAGCCGGTGGTACCCGACGTGAAGATGTAGAAGGCGGTGTCACGGGCCTGGACGGCGGCCACCGAGTCGGGGTTGGTGGCGGGCGCGCCGACGGCGAAGCGCTCGAGGTCTTCGATGGTCAGCGTCGCCGCGGTTGCCGTCGAGCCGGACTCGGTGACGGCGCTGACCAGGTCGGTCTCCGCGATCAGCACCTTGGCGTCGAGCAGCCCCAGGCTGTGGGCCAGCACCTCGCCGCGCTGATGGTAGTTGAGCATGCCGGCGACGGCGCCGCATTTGACCGCGGCCAGCATCGCCAGCACCGTGTTGGGCGAATTGCGCAGCATGATCGCGACGACGTCGCCGTGGCCGACGCCGCGCGAGGCCAAGACGGCGGCGTACCGGTTGGCGGCGGCGTTGGCGTCGCGGTAGGTCAGCTGCTGGTCGCCAAACCGCACGAACACGCGGTCACCGAAGCGGGCCGCGCGGTCCTGGAACACGCTGCCGATCGACTTCCTCGAGTTCGGCTGAGCGAGTAAACCGGTTACCGCGCCGCGCACGATCACCGGCAGGTCGGCCAGCACGTCGGGCAGCCCGGACGCGATATCGGTCAGGCCGACGGGTTTGCGCGCTCCCCGAGCGTGATCGGACATTGCTTCCTCGATTCCCCTGGACGCATGCCGACCTCAGCGAGGGGCGCACGCCTCGATTGCGGCACCCACCTTATCGACCAGCACCAGCCGGTCGATTGCTGCCTGCGAGATGTAGCCGCTGTCGAGCAACCCGTTCAGCCACAGCCACAGACCCTCGTAATGCCCCCACGGATCGAGCAGCACCACCGGTTTGTCGTGCATACCCAGATAGCCTGTCGTCCACGCGTCGAACAACTCGTCGAGGGTGCCGATGCCGCCAGGCAACACGATGAACGCGTCGGAGCGGTCTTCCATGATGCGTTTACGGTCGCGCATGGTGTCGGTGACGATCAACTCGTCGGCCATCCTGTCGGCGAGTTCTCGGCGCACCAGCTGTTCGGGGATGACGCCGACGGTGCGGCCGCCGCGGGCCCGCGCCGCACTCGCCACCGCCCCCATCGCCGATACGTGGCCGCCGCCCCACACCAGCGTCCAGCCGCGCTCGGCTATCGCTTCGCCGAGTTCGCCAGACACGTCAAGCAATTCGGGATGTGTCGGCCCGGACGCGCAGTACACGCATACCGACCATTCGCCTGCTGTATCGCCTTCGGGGCGCATAACCGTCAAGGTAGACCAAAGCCGACGCGACTGTGCACCGATGGGCCGACACACCGGCTCGACGTCGGCTTGACGTCGACTTGACGTTGGCTTGACGTCGACTTGCCAATGGCTTGACGTCGACTTGCCAATGTCCGCCAATCCGTCCCGCAATAAAAGACGTCCCGCAATAAAATTCGGACGATGCCGATTCGATGGAACGTCCCGCAGCACGCGTCCACGCTGGAACAGCTGGAGGCCGCTCTGGCCGACGGAGTGCGCACGGGCGCGGTCGTGCTGGGGCCGGACGGGGTCGGCAAGTCGACGTTGGCGCGGCTGGCCGCCGAACATTATTCGAGTGCGCGCCCGTCGACGTTCATTCGCTGGGTCACCGGCACACCGACCGAGCGAGTGGTTCCGTTCGGCGCCTTCAGCCATGTCGTGGATATCGCCGACATCGGCAAGCCGGCCGCGTTGTTGCGCGCTGCCCGGGCGTCGCTGAGCCGCGACCGCCAAGGCGATCTGCTGCTGATCGTCGACGACGCCCACGATCTGGACATCCTGTCGGCCACGCTGGTTTACCAATTGGCGCTTGCCGGCACCGCTCGGATGGTCGTTACCGCACGCGCGGACGCGGCACCCGACGCCATCGCGGCGCTGTGGACCGACGGTCTGCTGGACCGCATCGACGTCGACGCGCCCGGTGCGGCAACCACCACCGCCGAGGTCGACACGTTCATCGCCGAGTTGCCCGCCGCGGCGCGGGCGGTGCTCGACTATCTGGCCGTCGAGGAGCCGTTATCGCTGGCCGACCTCACCGCGCTGGCCGGCGACGGTGCCGTCGCCGAGGCCCAGGACTGGGGTGCGGCCGAAACCCGGGTGCGCGACGAACACTCCGACGAACCGGTGGTCTACACCGCACATCCGTTGTTCGCCGAGCGCGCCCGCGCGGCGCTGGGCGCCGACGGCGCCCGGCAGCGCCGCACCGAAGTCGTCCGGCTGCGGTCAAAGCATCCGCCGCAGCATCTCAGCGACCGGCTCCGGCTGGCATCCGTTGCGTTGGACAGCGATGCGCCGCAGCCGGTGGCCGAAGTCGTCGACGCGGCGCAGCAGGCGCTGCGGCTCGGCGATCTGCCCCTGGGTGAGCGACTCGCGCGCGCGGCGCTGGAGCGGTCCTCGGACGCTCCAGCGTTGGGGGCTCGGCTGGCGCTGGCGAATTCCCTTGCTTTCCAGGGCCGTGGCCGCGAGGCCGAGGCGCTGCTGGCAGCGGTCGACCCCGCGACGCTGTCCGATACCGACCTGATGGCCTGGACCCTGCTGCGGGCCGCTAATCAGTTCTTCATGCTCAGCGAACCGGAGCGGGCCACCGCGTTTTTGCAAACCATCCGCAACCGGGTGCCCGATGTCGGTCCACGGCTCACCCTCGACGCGCTCAGCGCCACCTTCGCAATGAACGCGGGCAACATCGAGCGGGCAGTCGAGATCGCGCGCACGGTGCTGGCCGCGCCCGCCGCCGACGATCAGGCGGTGGCCTGGGCGGCCAGTGCGGCCACGCTGTGTTCGGCGCGGCAGGGTCGCTTCGCCGACGTCGCGCCGCTGGCGCGGCGGGCCCAGGGCGCCGAGCACCCCGGGCTGCTGCGGTTCACCGTCGGCCTGGGCGAGACCACGATGCTGTTGATGACCGGTCGTCTGGACGCCGCGACCGAACTGGCCCAGCAGTTCACCGATTTCGCCGAGTTGCAGCAACCGGGCCGGGCAATCGGCGAAGTGCTGCTGGCGAACACGTTGATCGCCGCGGGCCGGTCCGCCGATGCCGCCGCCTTGCTCGGGCCGGCCGCCGCCGCCTTGGAGCGCACCGGCTATTCGTGGGGACCGCTGTCGCTGATGCTGCTGGCCACCGCACTGGCCCAACAGGGCGACATCGCCAGCTCGGCAAAAGCGTTGAGTCGAGCCGAATCTCGACATGGCACCAAGTCGGCGTTGTTCAGCCCGGAGTTGGGTGTGGCGCGGGCGTGGCGGCTGGCCGCCGGACGGGACACGCACGGCGCGGTGGCCGCGGCCCGCGACGCCGCCCGGATGGCCGAACGCCGCGGGCAGTCGGCCGTGGCGCTGCGGGTCTGGCACGAGGCGGTCCGGCTCGGAGACCCCCGTGCGGCTGATCCACTGGCCCGTCTATGCAGCGAAATTAACTGCGCGGCAGGAGGACTCGCCCTCTCACACGCGCAAGCACTGGCCGCCGGCGACGACGCGGCATTGCGCCGGGTGGCCGAGGAGCTGACCGCGGCCGGTATGCATGCGGCAGCCGCCGATGCCGCCGCGCAGGCCGAGCAGCGCGCTCAGCCGGCCAGGTAGGGCCGCAGCATTGCCACGGCGTCGGTGATCGCCGCCGCCGGCACCCGCTCATCGCGCCGGTGCGCCAGGTTGGGGTCGCCGGGACCGAAGTTGACCGCCGGGATGCCCAACGCGGCGAACCGGGCCACGTCCGTCCAGCCGTATTTGGCCCGCACGTTCCCGCCCGCGGCCTCGACCAGGGCTTTGGCCGCCGGCTGCGACAGGCCGGGCAACGCGCCAGCGGCGCAGTCGGTCTGCTCGATGTGCACGTCAATCCCGTCGAAGACCTCGCGCACATGTCGCAGTGCCTCGGCGGGCGAGCGGTCGGGAGCGAACCGGTAGTTGACGGTGACCGAGGCGGCGTCGGGGATGACGTTGCCGGCCACCCCGCCGTCGACACGCACCGCCGACAGTCCTTCGCGGTAGCGGCAACCGTCGATATCGACGGTTCGTGCCGGGTACTCGGCCAGCCGATTGAGTACCGCGCCCAGTTTGTGAATTGCGTTGTCCCCCAACCAAGATCGCGCCGAGTGGGCACGAGTCCCGGTGGCGCTGACCGCGACCCGCAACGTGCCCTGGCAACCGGCTTCGATATAGCCGGCAGTGGGTTCGCCCAGGATGGCGACGTCGGCGGCTAACCACTCCGGCAGTTCGCGCTCGATGCGGCCCAGTCCGTTTGCGGCCGCTTCGATTTCCTCGCAGTCGTAGAGCACCAACGTCAGGTCGTGGGCGGGTTCGGTCACCGTGGCGGCCAGATGCAGGAACACCGCGTCGCCGGATTTCATGTCCGCGGTGCCGCAGCCGTACACCACATCGCCGTCGGCATCGGTCAAGCGACGGCTGGGCAGGTTGTCGGCTGCCGGGACGGTGTCCAGATGCCCGGCCAGCAGCACCCGGGTCGGCAGATTGCGTCGGGTGCGTGCCAACACGGCATCACCGTTGCGGATGATTTCGAAATCGGATGTCTGCGCCCGAAGCGCGGCCTCGACCTCGTCCGCGATGCGCTTTTCGTGTCGTGACTCGCTGGGGATGTCGACCAGCGCCGCGGTCAACTCGATCGGATCCCCACGCAAGTCCAGCACACAGCCAGCCTAATCGCCGGTAAGGCAGATGCCGTAACCTGACCGCCGTGACTGGAGCTGCAGGCATCGGATTGGCGACGCACGCCTCCGACGGATCGATCCTCGATACATGGTTTCCCGCACCGGAACTCACCGAGTCGGACACCAGCGGCACGTCGCGGCTCGCGCTGTCCGACGTGCCGCCGGAATTGGCCGCGCTGGTGGGCAGGGACGACGACCGCAACACCGAGACGGTGGCCGTGCGCACGGTCATCGGAAGCCTGGACGACGTCGCCGCCGACGCGTACGACGCCTACCTGCGGCTGCATTTGCTGTCTCACCGCTTGGTCGCGCCGCATGGGCTCAATGCCGGCGGCTTGTTCGGGATCTTGACCAACGTGGTGTGGACCAATCACGGACCGTGTGCCATCGAGGGGTTCGAGGCGGTTCGCGCGCGGCTGCGGCGCAAGGCACCGGTGACGGTCTACGGCATCGACAAGTTCCCGCGGATGGTCGACTACGTGCTGCCCAGCGGGGTCCGCATCGCCGACGCCGACCGGGTACGCCTCGGCGCTCACCTGGCGGCGGGCACCACCGTGATGCACGAGGGCTTCGTCAACTACAACGCCGGCACCCTGGGCGCGTCGATGGTAGAAGGCCGCATCTCGGCCGGCGTGGTGGTCGGCGACGGTTCCGACGTCGGCGGCGGCGCCTCGATCATGGGCACCCTGTCCGGCGGTGGCACCGAGGTGATTTCGATCGGTAAGCGGTGCCTGCTCGGCGCCAACGCGGGCCTGGGCATCTCGCTGGGCGACGACTGCGTCGTCGAAGCCGGCTTGTACGTGACGGCAGGCACGAAAGTCCTTACTCCCGAAGGCAAAACGATGAAGGCGGTCGAGTTCTCCGGGGGCAACAATCTCTTGTTCCGGCGCAACTCCGTGAGCGGGGCGGTGGAAGTGGTGGCGCGCGGCGGTCAGGGCATCGCCCTCAACGAGGACTTGCACGCCAACTGATCTACAGCTTGGCGCCGTGCGTTTCCGGCAGCAGGTAAGTGCAGATCACACCCGTCAGTGTCAGTGCCGCGAGCATGACACCCACCGACCAGCTGCCGTAGCTCGCGACCAGCGTTCCGGCGAGCAGTGGCGGCAACGCCCCACCGAGCACCCCGGCCAGGTTGATCGCCAGCGCCGAGCCGCTGTAGCGGTAGCGGGTCGCGAAGAGTTCGGGAATGAACGCCCCGGTGGGTCCGCTGCCAATTCCGGCCAGGGCGAACATGCCGACGATGGCGAGCACATACAGAATCGGCTTTCCGGTGTCGATCAGCGGGAGCACCACGAACGACCACGGCACGCAGGCCGACCAGCCGATCAGCATCATCCGCCGGCGCCCGAAGCGATCGCACAGCATCGCGGAGGTGACGACGGCGATGAGGCTTACCAGGCCACTCAGCACGCCGACGGTCCAGATGAAGTTACGGGTGTAGCCCAGGTGCGAATGGGCGTACATGGCGAAATACGTGTTGCCCAGGTAGCACAACGACATCCCGCCCAACACGGCGCCCGCGGCCAGGAAGATCTCCCGGCCCTGCAGCCGCAGCGCCTCGGCCAGCGGAGCTCTGGGCACCAAGTCGCGGGCCTTCTCATCGGCGAAAACCGGTGTCTCGTCGATGTTGAGCCGCACGTACAACGCCAACGCGATCAGTAGCCCGCTGATCAGGAACGGCACCCGCCAACCCCATTGCAGGAAAGCAGGACTGTACTCGCCGATCGTGGCGCTGACGGCCAGGAAGGTCAGGCTGCTCATGATGCCGGCGACGCCGCCGCCCAGCAGGGTGAACATGCCGTACCGGCCGCGCCGGCCGCCGGGCGCGTACTCGGCGCTCAGTAATGCCGACCCGGCCCATTCGCCGCCGACCGCAAACCCCTGCAGCAACCGCAGGCCCATCAAAATCAACGGCGCGGCCATCCCGATGGATGAGGTGCTGGGCACCAGGCCCACGCCGACGGTCGCCACCGCCATCAGCAGCAGCGTGAAAATCAGTGTCTTCTTGCGGCCCAGCCGGTCGCCGAAATGCCCGAAAACAGCGGCGCCGACCGGGCGGGAGAGAAACGCGGTGGCAAACGTTCCCAGCGAAGCGACCATGGCCACGCCCGGGGTGAGGTTCGGGAAGAACACCGCCGGAAACACCAGCGCCGCCGCGGTGCCGTAGATCAGGAAGTCGTAGAACTCGATCGCCGAGCCGACCAGACACGAGACCGCCACCCGTGCCATCGGGGCGGTCCGGGGCTCGTCGGTGATCGTCGCCGCACCGGTCGCGGTGCGGTTCGACTCGTACGTGTCCATCCAACGAAACTATGCGAAGCCGCGAACCCTCGCTTGCAGGAAAACCTGGCAATGTCCTGCATATCGGGTGAAGTCCCAGATCACCAGCCAAGTTGTGACGTGTTGGTCACCTTATCGGCATATCTGGTTTGCGTTGCGGATACCGGAAAGCCGCTCACCCTTCGGTTAGCAGCTGCTTCTTGACGACCTTGCCCATCGCGTTGCGCGGCAACGCGTCCACCAGCCGCACTTCCCGCGGCCGCTTGTGTACCGAAAGGTCTTGGGCGACATAGTTGATCAGCTCGTCGGTGTCGAGGTCGGACGAGCCGACGATATAGGCGACGATGCGCTGGCCCAGATCGTCGTCGGGAACGCCGACGACCGCCGCCTCCTGCACGCCCGGGTGCCCGAGCAACGACGTCTCGATTTCACCGGCGCCGATGCGGTATCCGCCGGACTTGATCAAGTCGACCGATTCGCGGCCCACGATGCGATGCATGCCCCCGCCGTCGATGACCGCGACGTCGCCGGTGCGATACCAGCCGTCGGCGTCCAACACCTCGGCGGTGGCCTCCGGCCGGTTCAGGTACCCGTCGAACAGGGTCGCACCGCGCACCTGAAGCTTCCCCACCGTTTCACCGTCGTGCGGAACGGGGTCACCGGCGTCGTCGAGCAAGCGCGTCTGCACTCCGGATAGCGGGAAGCCGACCCAGCCCGGCCGGCGTTCACCGTCGGCCCGGGTGGACACCGTGATCAATGACTCCGATGCACCGTAGCGTTCGATGGGCCGGTGCCCGGTCAGCGCTTCGAGCCGGTCGAAGACCGGCACCGGCAGCGCCGCGCTTCCGGATACCAGCAGCCGGGCCGGCCGCAACGCCTCGGCAGCGGCCTGATCCGCGACCACCCGTGACCACACCGTCGGCACCGCGAAGAACAGCGTGCCGCCGGACTCCGCGCGGGCTTGCGCGTAGCCGGCCGGTGTCGGTCGTCCGGTGTGCACGAAGCGGTTTCCGATCCGCAAGGACCCGAGCAGGCCGAGCACCAAGCCGTGGATGTGGAACAGCGGCAATCCGTGCACCAACACGTCGTCGGACGTCCACTGCCACGCTTCGGCCAGCGCATCCAGGTCGGCGGCGATCGCGCGCCGGCTCACCACGACGCCCTTGGGCAAGCCCGTGGTCCCCGACGTGTAGATGATCATCGCGGTCGACTCGGGCGCCGGCTCGGGGTAACGGTGCCAGGACCGCGCATGCACGCGCACCGGGATGTGCGGCAGGTCTTCGTCCGCCGAGTCTTGCGGCGGCTCGGGTCCGAGCCACACCTTCGCGCCGGAGTCGGTCAGCATGTGCCGGCGTTCGGCCGCGCCCACGTCCGAGGGCACCGGGACGAAGGGCACACCGGCGATCAGGCAGCCGGCCACCGCCAGCACGGTCGCCACCGACGGGGTGGCCAAGATCGCGACCCGCTGCGCGCCCGCGACACGCTCGGCTACCGACGTCGCACCACCGAGCAGGTCGCTGCGGCTCAGGGTGGTGCCATCGATCTTGATCGCGTCGGGGATATCCGTGGCGTTGACAGCGGCGGGGTTAAGGGATTCCAGCAGCACGGTGAGCACGTTACCGACCCGCGTTGAACAGCGGCGCTTACCCCCGTTCGTCCCAGATCTTCATTAGGGCGGCCAGGATTTCTTCCCCGCGACCCAACCCCGCCAGATGACTTTCCCCAGGTAGAACGAATAATTCGGCGTCGGGCAGGCGCGAGACCGCATGCTGACCATGCGCGAATGGGACGATGTGGTCCTTGTCGCCATGCCACCAGTGGACCGGGACCTTGACCTCGTCGAGTCCGAATCCCCAGTCCCGGGTGAACAAGATCACGTCGTTGAACGGGGCCGCGAGCTGTTTGCGGCTCCCGTTCAACAGATCGTCGAGGAACATGGCGCTGAACTCGGGCCGGGTCAGCAGGCGCCGGTCGGCCTCGGGCGAGATGGCCGCATAGAGGTACAACGCCGTGCTCGCGACCGGACGGATGGCCCGGACCACCAGGCTCGCACCGATGCGCAGCGGGTCACCGCCGAGTTGCAGCAGCGGCGCCACCCGCTTGCCCAGATTCATCAGTCCGCTGGCGATGCCTTCGTCGCCGACGAAGGGCGCCACGCCGCCGAGCACCCCGGCCGCCACGACGCGATCCGGGAGCGCCGCCGCCGCGGCGAGCGCGTACGGACCGCCGCCGGACAGGCCGATGACCGCCATCCGGTCGATGCCGAGGGTGTCGGCAATTGTCCGCAGGTCGTCGGCGAACGCCCGGATGTTCTCGTAGCGATGCGGTGTGGAGGAGCCGATTCCGGGCCGGTCCAGGCCGATCAGCCGGATCCGGCGTTCCTCGGCGTAGACGCGGGCCTCGGTGGGAATCTGCCGACGGGCGCCCGGCGTGCCATGCAGCCAGAACACCGCGCGGCCCTGCGGGTCGCCGAATTCGGCGAAGCCGATCTGGCGGTCTTCACCGACCGCAACGTTTCCTTCTAGCTTGGGACGGGCGATCTCGAAGACCATCTCAGCAGCTTGACATGTGACGTGCCGATTACGAAATGCGCACACACCCCGACGTCAGGCCTCGACGTCACGCGTGTAGCACCCGCGCGGGTCTCGTCACGCGGGCATCCCGATGGCCTTCGGCTCCATGTACCCGATGGCCTTCGGCTCCATGTACTGGTGCAGTCCGCCGATGCCGCCGCCCTCGCGGCCGAACCCGCTGAGTTTGAAGCCGCCGAACGGCGCATTGCCGGGTCCGATGCCGTTGACCGCGATCTGGCCGGTCCGGATCCGCCGGGCCACACCCAGAGCGCGGTCCACATCGCCGCCCCACACCGCACCGGATAGGCCGTACTGGGAATTGTTCGCGATGGCCACCGCATCGTCGTCGTCGCGATAGCCCAACACGGTCAGCACCGGTCCGAACACTTCCTCCTGCGCGATCACCGAATCCGGTTGCACCGCAGTCAGAATCGTCGGCTCGAAGTAGTAGCCGACGTCCAGACCGGCGGGACGCCGGCCCCCGGTCGCCAGCGTCGCCCCGTCATCGAGCGCGCGGGACACGTGAGCTTCGACGCGATCGCGTTGCACGGCACTGATCAGCGGGCCCATCTGCACATCCGGATCGGTGGGGTCGCCGACTGTGACCTCGCGGGCCAGCGCCACCAGCCGGTCGACGACGTCGTCGTGCTTGGACGCCGGCAGCAGCAACCGGCTCTGCAGGATGCACGCCTGCCCGGCATGTAGCGAGCAGCAGTCGAAGAGCATCTTCTTCAGCATCTCGTCGGTGATCTCGGCGTCGTCGAGGATGATGCTGGCCGACTTGCCGCCGCACTCGAGCAGGATGCGCTTCATCGTGACGCCCGCGGCGGACATGACCTGGCAGCCGACCGCCGAACTGCCGGTGAAGCTCACCATATCGACGCGCGGATCGGTGGTGAGCAGCTTGGCCGCATCCACACCCGAGGGCGTGACCACGTTGACGACACCCGCTGGTATGTCGGTGTATTCGTCGATGATCCGCGCCAGGGCCAACCCCGCCAGCGGCGTCAGCGGTGAGGGTTTGAGCACCACGGTATTGCCCGCGGCCAGCGCGTTGTTCAGCTTCATCACGTTGAGGCAGTGCGGGAAGTTCCACGGCGTCAGGATCGACACCACCCCCAGCGGTTCGTGGCGCAGCAGCGTTGTGCCGACCCCAATTCCGGTGACGGGCTGATCGGTGAGCTGGGTGGTCAGCTGGGCCGCGTGCATGGACATGTAGGCGGCGCCGTCGATCTGCATGATGCGTTCGTTGGCGATGCAACCCCACTCCAGCTGGGAGAGCGCGAAGAACTCGTCGGCGTGCTGCAGCAGTGCCCCGCCGAGCGCAGTGAGGCAACCCGCGCGGTCCTGCAGGCTCATCGACGGCCACGGACCGGCATCGAAGGCGCGCCGCGCCGCCGCGATCGCCTCGCCGACTTGGTCGACGCTCGCGTCGGGTGCGGACGCGATCGCTCGCTCGGTGGCCGGGGAAATGTCGTCGTAGCGACCGCCTTGCGGCGCTACCCAGCTGCCGTCGATGTAGAGCTGGTAGGTGTCGACGAGAGTCCCGCGGGTTTGTAGCTCGGTCATCTGCTTCCTCACCCGACGTCGGTCACCTGCTCAATCAGTGTTCACCGCGCTCATGGTGGCGTCAATCACTGGTCTGGCTATATCCGCGGCGGTAAGGCGGTGATACGCAGTTATTGACACAGCAGCCGGCCCGGGAGTAAACACGACGTCGCAGGACACATGGCGGCAAAATGTCTGATCCGGACGGATGGTGGATCCTGTCGATCGCTAGGGAGGCGTTTGCCGTGCAGACTCATCCACCGCTGCGCGTTATTGCGCGCCATCGCGCCGGTGTGCTGCCAAAGTATGAAGACATTCCCTTCGGCGCCAACGAGATTCAGCGTGACACGATCGCCGCGGCCGGGCTGGGTATGGCACGCGACCTCAGTGCGCCACGCCGAGACGACGACAAGTCAGGAGGATCCAGCCAGTGACCGACCTGGATAGCGAGTTTCACGCCAAGCTGCGCGGGCTTGTCGGCCACCCCACCGGAGGCAGCGGGAAGCCCAGCATCGCACCGGATCCGGTCAACCAGCCGATGATCCGGCACTGGGCCTACGCGCTCAACGACATGAACCCGGTCTACCTGGACCCTGAGTTCGCCGAGGCGTCCCGCTTCGGGGGGATCGTGTCACCGCCGGTGATGTTGCAAACCTGGACCATGCCGTCGCCGAAGCTGGAGGGCATCAGGGAGCGCGGCGGCGCACCGATGGAAATCACCAACAACCCGACGGCGTTCCTCGACGAAGCCGGGTACAGCAGCACGGTGGCGACCAACTCGGAATTCGAGATTGAACGTTATCCGCGGCTAGGTGACGTGATCAGCTCGACGTCGGTGTTCGAGTCAGTCTCCGAGGAGAAGAAGACTGCACTGGGCGCTGGGTTCTTCCTGACCTGGCTTATTACCTACACCGATCAGCACGGTGAGGTGCTGGGGCGCCAGCGATTCCGGGTCCTGCGGTTCAAACCGGAAAACTCATGACCGCCCGCCTGGCACCCGCGATCACCCCGGACACCGAATTCTTCTGGAACGGGCTGCGCGAACACAAGCTGCTGATCCAGCGCTGCACGGGATGCCGGACGCTGCGCAACCCGGCGCGGCCGATGTGCCCGAGCTGTCGTTCGCTGGCGTGGGAGGCCGTCGAATCGTCCGGCCGCGGCACGGTTTACAGCTACGTGCTGCCGCATGAACCCAAGTTCCCGTTCTTCGAGTACCCCTACATCGTGGCGCTGGTGGAGCTGGCCGAAGGCGTGCGGCTGGTGTCCAACCTGTGCGAGACGGACCCGGCGGACGTCACCGTCGGGATGGCGGTCGAGGTCTTCTATCAAGAATTCGACAATGATCTGGTGCTGCACCAGTTCCGGCCGAGCAGCAGCGCCTACCTTGAAGAAGGAAACTGATGACGACAACCGCGAACCGCACTAGGACCCTGCCATGGGCGGAGATCAACGTCGGTGACGAGGTCACCGCACTCGAAATCCCAATCACCACAACGATGATCGTGGCCGGCGCGATCGCCTCACGCGACTTCATGCCGGTACATCACGACCGCGACTACGCCAACAAGCAGGGCTCGCCCAACCTGTTCATGAACATCCTGACCACCAACGGGTACTGCGTTCGGTTCCTCACCGACTGGGCCGGACCCGAGGCGATGGTCAAGAAGCTGTCGATTCGCCTCGGCGTGCCCTGCTTTCCCGACGATCCGCTGCGCTTCACGGGCAGCGTGACCGCCAAGAGCGAGGGCACTGGCGGCGAGAACTTCGTCGAAGTGACCTTCACGGGTTCCAACAGTCTGGGTGATCATGTCTCCGGCACCGCCATCCTCAGCCTGCTCGACGAGCCCTCTCCAGGCGGGCACGCATGAGTCGCCTTCCGGGCAGCTGCGCGATCGTCGGAATCGGGCAGACGGAGTTCTCCAAGGAATCCGGGCGCAGCGAACTGCAATTGGCGTGTGAGTCGGTCAGTGCCGCGCTCGACGACGCGGGCTTGTCACCGGCCGACGTGGACGGCATGGTCACCTTCACGATGGATTCCAGCGACGAGATCGACATCGCCCGCAATGTCGGCATCGGCGATTTGAGCTTCTTCTCCCGCGTGCATCACGGCGGCGGTGCGGCGGCCGGCACCGTGGTTCATGCGGCCATGGCCGTCGCGACCGGCGTCGCCGATGTGGTGGTGTGCTGGCGGGCGTTCAACGAACGTTCCGGGTTTCGGTTCGGCGGCAGCGGCCGCAGCATGACCGAGACGCCGCTGTTCATGGCGCACTACGCGCCGTTCGGATTGCTCACTCCCGCAGCGTGGGTCGCGATGCACGCGCAGCGGTACATGTCGACCTACGGCGTCGGTAACGAGGACTTCGGCCGCATCGCGGTCGTCGACCGCAAGCACGCCGCCACCAACCCCGATGCGTGGTTCTATCAGCGGCCGATCACCCTGGAGGACCACCAGAACTCGCGGTGGATCGTCGAACCCGTGCTGCGCCTGCTTGATTGCTGTCAGGAAAGCGACGGCGGGGTGGCGCTGGTGGTGACCAGCGCCGAGCGTGCCCGTGATCTGCGGCAGCCGCCGGCGGTCATCACCGCCGCCGCGCAGGGGGCCGCGGCCAACGGCGAGATGATGACGAGTTACTACCGCGACGACATCACCGGGCTCCCGGAAATGGGTGTGGTCGCCGATCGGCTTTGGCGCGACTCAGGTCTCAAGCCCCAGGACATCCAAACCGCGTTCATCTACGATCATTTCACGCCGTTCGTGTTCACCCAGCTCGAAGAGCTGGGGTTCTGCGGACGGGGCGAGGCCAAGGACTTCGCCACCGTCGAGCGGCTGTCGCTGGGTGGGGAGTTGCCGATCAATACCAACGGCGGCCTGCTCGGCGAGGCTTACATCCACGGCATGAACGGCATCACCGAGGGCGTGCGCCAGATCCGTGGCACGTCGTACAACCAGGTCGACGACGTCGAACACGTGTTGGTCACCTCGGGCACCGGCGTGCCGACCAGCGGGCTGATCCTCGCGCCCGCGGACTAGATGAGCCGGAGGGGAGCGTTGGTGCCATGACCGCCCAGCACGCCGCGCTGGCCGACACCCGCGAGCTCATCGTCGAATCGGCGTTCGCGTGTTTCGGCAGGCAGGGTTTGCAGAAGGCGACGATCGTCGACATCGCCAAGCGGGCCGGGGTGTCGCGCAGCACCATCTACGAGTACTTCCGCGACAAGGCCGCCATCGTCGAGGCCTGCGCCGAGCATGCCTCGCAGCGGTTCTATCGCGAGATGACCAAGGCGATGGACCGGGGCGGCAGCCTCGAGGAGAAGTTGTGTTCGGCGGCGGTGTTCGTAACCCAGGCACGCCGGGTCATCTCCTCGGAGAAGTACTTCGACGAAGACGCGATCAGCCTGCTGCTGACCAAGGACGCCGCGGTGTTGCTGGGCGAATGTGTGGACTTTCTGTCGCCGTATCTATCCGCGGCCAAGCTGACTGGGGAAGTCCGCAAGGATCTCGACGTCGAGGCGGCCGGCGAGTGGTTCGCCCGAATATTGTTCTCGTTGTTCAGCACACCGTCGTCGACCCTGGATATGGACGACCCCGACGTCGTCGCCGAGTTTGTCCGCGCGCATGCGGTGCGCGGCTTTGCCGCGTCGGGTGTGAATCCTCGGCGTCGAGTGTGAATCCCCGGCGGGGTCGCTCGGCGTGTCGGCGCCCTGCCGTAGCGTTGAAAGCCGCGGATTCACACGCGCCGTCGGTCAGTGGCCGCGTTGGGCGAGCGCCCGCAGAAAAAACGTGAGATTGGCCGGCCGTTCGGCGAGCCGACGCATGAAATACCCGTACCACTGCGTGCCGAACGGCACGTAGACCCGCATCTGGTTGTCCAGACCGGCCAACCGGCGCTGCTCGTCGTCGCGGATGCCGTGCAGCATCTGATACTCGAAATCTGCTGTGCCGCGGCCTGATTCGGATGCGATCGTAGGCACGGCGCCGATGATCACCGGGTCGTGGGAGGCCACCATCGGGTACCCCGACCCGGCCATCAGCTCGCGCAGGCAGGCAAGGTAGGACTCAGTGACCTGGTGGGCCCCACGATAGGCCACCGACGCCGGCTCGTCGTAGGCGCCCTTGCACAGCCGGATTCGGGCCCCCGACGCCGCGAATTCCCGGCAGTCGGCCAAGGTGCGCCGCAGGTAGGCCTGCAAAACCGTGCCTAGCCAAGGGAATTCGGTGCGCAGGTCACGAACGATGGACAGCGTCGAATCGGTCGTGGTGTGGTTCTCGGCGTCCACCGTCACCCAGATCCCGGTACGCCCGGCGGCCTCGCAGATCGTCCAGGCGTTCTCTCGCGCGATCTTGGCGCCGTCGCGTGACAGCGCCTGCCCGATGGCGGACAACTTCACCGAGACTTCCAGCGGATGCACCGCCCCGCCGGCGGGCT
Source organism: Mycobacterium simiae (assembly GCF_010727605.1). NCBI lineage: Bacteria > Bacillati > Actinomycetota > Actinomycetes > Mycobacteriales > Mycobacteriaceae > Mycobacterium > Mycobacterium simiae. Next base: position 4,055,192 of record NZ_AP022568.1, on the reverse strand, counting down.
CAGCCGTGTCGGCCAGCCGGTCGATCAACTCCAGATACGTCCGCACCGCCGCCGTGGCGTCGTCGGCGCTCTCGACATCCTCGCCCAGATAGTCGATGCTGACATAGCGGCCCGACGCACGTAGCGCGGCAACACTTTCCATAGCGGAGTCGATCGTCTCCCCGGGCACGAAGCGGTGCACCACCTGCCTGGTCACCGACAGCCCCTCGGCGGCGCGGCGCAACCCGTCGCGCCGGCTCGCGGCAATGATTGCCGGCCGCAACGTGTGGGCGAAGACCCCCGCCATTAGTCGGACCCCATGTGCGGGTAGGTGTACTGGGTGGCCGGGACGAAGGTCTCCTTGATGGTCCGGGCCGACGTCCAGCGCAACATGTTCAGCACCGATCCGGCCTTGTCGTTGGTGCCCGAGCCGCGCGAGCCCCCGAACGGCTGGCGGCCGACGACCGCTCCGGTCGGCTTGTCGTTGACGTAGAAGTTACCGGCCGCGAACCGCAACCGTTCCTGGGCGGTCAGCACGGCCCGACGGTCGTCGGCGATCACCGCACCGGTCAGCGCGTAGGGCGACCCGGTGTCGATCACGTCGAGGATGCGTTCGTAGTGGTCGTCGGGATAGATGTGCACCGACAACAGCGGCCCGAAGTACTCGGTGCAGAACGCTTCGTCGGTCGGGTCGTCGGACAGCAGCACGGTCGGCCGCACGAAATAGCCGACGCTGTCGTCATACTCGCCGCCCACCGCGATGGTGACCCCGGCCGCGCCTTTGGCCCGCTCGATGGCGTTGACGTTCTTGGTGAAGGCGCGACGGTCGATCAGCGCGCCACCATAGTTGGTGAAATCGGTGACGTCGCCGTAGCTCAGCCCGGCCGCCGCGCCCAGGAAGTCGTCGCCCATGTGCTGCCACACCGAATGCGGAACGAACGCCCGGGATGCGGCCGAGCATTTCTGACCCTGATAGTCGAAGGCGCCGCGAATCAGGGCGGTACACAACACATCCGGGCGTGCCGAGGTGTGGGCGACCACGAAGTCTTTGCCACCCGTCTCGCCGACCAGGCGCGGATAGCTATGGTAGCGGCCGATATTGGTGCCCACCTGCTGCCACAGATGCTGGAAGGTGGCCGTTGACCCGGTGAAGTGGATGCCGGCCAGTCGCGGGTCGGCCAGCACCACCTCGGAGACCGCGAAGCCGTCGCCGGTGACCAGGTTGATCACGCCGGGCGGCAGTCCGGCGGCCTCGAGCAGCTGCATGGTCAGATACGCCGACAGCGTCTGGGTGATCGACGGCTTCCACACCACGGTGTTGCCCATCAGCGCGGGTGCCGTCGGCAGATTGCCGGCGATCGAGGTGAAGTTGAACGGCGTGATCGCGTAGACGAAGCCGTCCAGCGGGCGGTACTCGCTGCGGTTCCACTCCCCCGGCCCGCTGATCGGCTGCTGGGCCAGGATCTGGCGGGCGAAGGCGACGTTGAAACGCCAGAAGTCGACTTGTTCGCAGGGCGAGTCGATCTCGGCCTGGTAGGCCGACTTGGACTGGCCGAGCATCGTCGCGGCCGCGATCTTCTCCCGCCACGGGCCGGCCAGCAGGTCGGCGGCGCGCAGGAACACCGCCGCGCGCTCGTCGAACGGCAGCGCCGCCCAGTCGTGTTTGGCGGCCATCGCCGCCTCGACGGCCGCGGCCGCGTCGGCGTTCCCGGCGTTGGTCAGGGTGCCCAGCGTCGCGGCGTGCCGGTGCGGTTGGACGACGTCGATGCGCGCACCGTCGCCCATGCGGTGTTTACCGCCAATCACGTGCGGCAGGTCGATCGGATGGCCGGCTAGTGCGGCAAGCTCGGTGCGCAGCCGGGAACGTTCCGGCGAGTGGGGGGCGTAGTCATGGACCGGCTCGTTGGCCGGCAGGGGTACCTGGCTGATGGCGTCCATGTTGTTCAGGATCCTCGCGATGGGTATCCCAACTGTTGGCTTATCGGACAAACTGTCCACCGGCAGATAGTAAGATCGGACAACATGCGGGTGCCTGGGGTCGGACTCGGCCAATTGTTGCTGGCGCTCGATACGACGCTGGTCAGCCTGGTCCCGGACGGTTGGGCCCCACGCGGCCTGGATCTGCCGGTGCGCTCGGCGGCGCTGATCGATTCCGACGACGTCCGGCTCGGCTTGGCCGCCGCGGCAAGCTCGGCCGACGTCTTCTTCCTGCTGGGCGTCGGCGACGCCGAGGCGCTGCGGTGGATCGACAAGCAGGCGCAGGATCGGGTGCCCGTGGCGATCTTCGCCAAGAAGCCGGCCGAGGCGTTGGTGGCCAAGGCCGCCGCGGTCGGGACGGCGGTGGTCGCGGTGGAGCCGCAGGCCCGGTGGGAGCGGCTCTATCAGTTGGTCAATCACGTTTTGGAGCACCATGGCGACCGAACCGACCCGACGGAGGATTCCGGAACCGATCTGTTCGGCCTGGCGCAGTCGCTGGCCGACCGCATCCACGGCATGGTCAGCATCGAAAACGCTCAGTCGCATGTGCTTGCCTACTCGGCCTCCAACGACGAAGCTGACGAGCTGCGCCGGCTGTCCATCCTGGGCCGGGCCGGACCGGCTGAGCATCTAACGTGGATCAACCAGTGGGGCATCTTCGACGCGCTGCGGGCTGGTGGCGAGGTGGTACACATCGACGCGCGCCCCGAATTGGGGTTGCGCCCGCGCCTGGCGATCGGCATTCACCATCCCTCGACCGGCGCGCGCCGAATGCCGGAGTTCGTCGGCACCATCTGGGTGCAGCAGGGATCGCAGCCGTTGGCCGACGACGCCGAGGAGATCCTGCGTGGCGCGGCGGTCCTGGCCGCCCGCATCATGTCCCGGCTCGCCGCCCGGCCGTCGACACACGCGCGGCGCGTCCAACAACTCCTCGGCCTGACCGACGGCGACCCCGCCGACGTCGGCGCGATCACTCGCGAGCTGGGCCTGCCCGCCGACCGCGGCGCCACCCTGATCGGCTATGCCACCACCGACGCCCAACCCGGGCATACCCGGCTCGCCGATGTGATCGCATTGAGCGCCAGCGCTTTTCGTCCGGACGCACAGGTAGCCTCGCAGGCCTCGCGCACTTATGTCTTGCTGCCACAGACCTCGACAGCCCGGTCGGTGACGTCGTGGGTGCGCGGCACGATCGGCGCGCTGCGCACCGAACTCGGTGTCGAGCTGCGGGCGGTGATCGCGGTACCGGCCGACGGCCTGGCGGGTGTCGCGGCGGCGCGCGCCGAGGTCGATCGCGTGCTGGACAGCGCTGCGCGACATCCGGTTTCGATCGGCCGGGTAACCTCGCTGGCGGAGGCGCGAACCACCGTCTTGCTCGACGAAATAGTCACCCTGATCGGCTCGGACGAACGGTTGGTCGATCCGCGGCTCGGCGAGCTGCGGGCGCGTGATCCGGTGCTGGTCGAGACCCTACGGGCGTACCTGGACAGTTTCGGCGACGTCGGCCTGGCCGCCGCATGGTTGCAGGTGCATCCCAACACGGTTCGCTACCGGGTGCGCCGTATCGAGAAATTGTTGGCTGCCTCACTGGCCGATCCCGAAGTGCGACTGCTGTTCTCGCTGGGCTTACGGGTTCTCGACGACGACTAGCGGTGCCTGCCAAAAATCCTGTGCCGCGCCCGGGTTTGACCGGTGCGGCAAACGGGCACTCGGCGATGCGCAGTGTGAGGCCTGCGGGAGCAAATCCAGGATGAGGAGCGGTCAATGATTTCCAGGATAGGCGCTGACGTCTGCGCGGCTGTGTCGGGCCGCTGAACACAGCAAACCGACTTTGGAATCATCGTGAACGTAATTGCTCGTGTTGCACCGCATTTCCGGCCGGTTAGTCTGCGGTAGTGACTCACCGTCCGTCGTCGTATCTGGTGCTGGCTTCCCAGCGCAGCGGCAGCACATTGCTCGTCGAATCGCTGCGGGCGACCGGCGTCGCCGGCGAGCCGCAGGAGTTCTTCCAATACCTGCCCGGCACCAGCCAGGCCCCGCAGCCCCGCGAGTGGTTCGCCGGGGTCGAGGACGAGTCGATCCTGCAGCTGCTCGATCCCCTCGATGCGGGAAAGCCCGACCTGGCACCCGCCGAGATCTGGCGCGACTACATCCGCACCGTCGGCCGGACGCCCAACGGTGTCTGGGGTGGCAAATTGATGTGGAATCAGACGCCGCTGCTGTTGAATCGCGCGAGCGAACTGCCGAACCGGTCGGGCGAGGGACTGCTGGCCGCCATCCGCGACGTCGTCGGTGAGGAGCCGCTGTTCATCCACATCCACCGGCCCGACGTCGTCTCGCAGGCGGTGTCGTTCTGGCGTGCGGTGCAGACCCGGGTCTGGCGGGGCCGGCCCGATCCGGCCCGCGATGCGCGCGCCACCTACCACGCCGGTGCCATCGCGCACGTGGTCACGATGCTGCGCGAGCAGGAGAAGGGCTGGCAGAGCTGGTTCGCCGCGGAAGACGTCAAACCGATGGAAGTCCCGTATCCGGTGTTGTGGCGCAACCTCACCGAGGTGGTGGGCACCATTCTCGAGACGTTGGGCCTCGATCCACGGCTGGCCCCGCGGCCGGTGCTGGAACGTCAAGCCGACAAACGTTCCGACGAATGGGTGGACCGGTATCGGGCCGACGCCGAGAAAGAGGGATTACCGACATGACCGCCACCCAGACCCGCCGCGTCGACGAATTGCGGCTGCTGGAAGCAGAAGCGGTGCACATCATTCGCGAGGTGGTCGCCGAGCTGGAACGGCCCGTCCTGCTGTTTTCCGCGGGCAAGGACTCGATTGTGTTACTTCGCTTGGCGGAGAAAGCCTTTCGGCCGCTACCACTGCCGTTTCCGGTGCTGCACGTGGACACCGGCCACAACTTCGACGAGGTCATCGAGTTTCGCGACCGCAGAGTCACCGGCCAGGGTCACAAGCTGATCGTCGCCTCGGTGCAGGAGTCGATCGACAACGGCCGGGTGCCCGACCCCGGCCCCAACGCCTCGCGTAACCGGGCGCAGACCCGCACCCTGCTCGACGCGCTCGAGGCCGGCGGCTTCGACGCGGCGTTCGGTGGTGCGCGTCGCGACGAGGAACGGGCCCGCGCCAAGGAACGCATCCTGAGCTTCCGCGACGAGTTCGGCCAGTGGGATCCCCGTGCGCAGCGCCCGGAGCCCTGGTCGCTGTACAACGGCCGGATCAAGAAGGGTGAACAGGTCCGGGTGTTCCCGCTGAGCAACTGGACCGAACTGGACGTGTGGCGTTACATCGAGCTGGAAGACCTTGAAATACCGTCGATTTACTACGCGCACGAGCGTGAGGTGTTCGAACGCGACGGAATCCTGCTGGCCGTCTCGCAATACGCCGGCCCGCAGGACGGTGAAACCGCGGCGACGCAGTGGGTGCGCTACCGCACCGTCGGCGACCTCACCATCACCGGGGCGGTGCGGTCCCGGGCGACCGACATTGAAGGCGTGATCCGCGAAATCTCGGCGGCCACGGTGTCCGAGCGCGGCGAGACGCGGGCGGACGACCGGACCTCGGCCGCGGCCATGGAAGACCGCAAGCGAGAGGGGTACTTCTGATGACCGGCACCGAGCAGGCGGCTTCGCATGCCGCCCCAAAGACGTTGCCGCCCAGGGGTTTGACCCGCCAGCTGCTGCGGATCGCAACGGCCGGCTCCGTCGACGACGGGAAAAGCACCCTGATCGGACGGTTGCTGCACGATACCGACAGCCTGCCGTTGGACCACCTGGAAGCGGTCACCGACGAGGAAGGCGTCGCCGACCTGGCGGCGTTGTCCGACGGGCTGCGCGCCGAACGTGAACAGGGCATCACCATCGACGTTGCCTACCGATTCTTCTCCACCCAAACCCGAAGCTACATCCTGGCCGATACCCCCGGTCACGAGCGCTACACCCGCAACATGTTCACCGGCGCCTCCAACGCGCACGTGGCCATCCTGCTGGTGGACGCCCGCGCCGGGGTGTTGCGGCAGACCCGCCGCCATGCCCGCATTGCAAAGCTGTTGGGCATCAAGCACTTTGTCGCCGCGGTCAACAAGATCGATCTGGTCGACTTCGACGAGTCGAAATTTGCCGAAGTACAACAGCAGGTGCAGACATTGGCGGCGCGGTTGGGTGAAATCGACATCACGGTGATTCCGCTCGCGGCCAAGCTGGGCGACAACGTCGTGCATCGCTCCGAGCGCACACCGTGGTACCGCGGACCCACGCTGCTGGACTACCTCGAAAGCGTCGAGCTAGCCGCCCCGCAGGCCGAGCCGGCACGGCTGCGGCTGCCCGTGCAATGGGTTTCGCGGCCCACCGCCGACACCCGCCGCCGCTACACCGGGCGGCTGGCCGCGGGCACGCTGTCCGTCGGCGATCCGGTGATCTCGCTGCCCTCGGGCACCCGCTCGACGGTGACAACGCTGGACACCCTCGACGACGAACGCACCACAGCTGTTGCGCCGCTGTCAGTTTCGATCGAGCTGGCCGACGACATCGACGTCGGCCGGGGCGATGTGCTGGTCAGCGGGGCCGACGACGCCGTCCTGCCGGTGCTGGCCCGCGAACTCGACGCAACCGTGTGCTGGTTCGTCGACGCCCCGCTGCGGGCCGGCGATCGGTTGGCGCTCAAACAGACCACCAACACCGTGCGGGCCACCGTGCAGGAGCTACACAGCCGGCTGGACCCCGAAACGCTCGAAGAGTTAGATCAGCCAGTTGACCTGGCGCTCAACGACATCGGCACCCTCACCCTGCGAACCAGCAGCGTCGTCATCGCCGACAGCTACACCGACAACCGCGACAGCGGCGCGTTCATTCTGATCGACGAGACGACCAACGACACCGTCGGCGCCGGAACCATCATCGAGGCCCGTGAGGTGAAGCCGGGCAGCCATGCCCGCACCGACATCCGCTGGCATCCGTCGGCGTTGGACCGTGCCCACCGCTGGCAGGCCACCGGGCAGCCGGGCGCCACGATCTGGTTCACTGGGCTGCCCGCATCGGGGAAGTCGACGGTCGCGGTGGCCGTCGAGCGTGCACTCGTCGAGTCCGGCCGGGTGGCCTATCTGCTTGACGGCGACAACTTGCGCCACGGCTTGTCTGACGATCTTGGCTTCTCCCCCGGTGACCGCACCGAAAACATCCGGCGCGTCGGTCATTTGACTCGCCTGCTGGCCGACGCTGGCGTGGTCGCGCTGGCATCGCTCGTCTCGCCGCTGAAGTCCGACCGCGAGATCGCCCGCGAGCTCAACGACGCCGCCAAGCTGCCCTTCATCGAGGTGCACGTGGCGACCTCGTTGGAAGAATGCGAACGGCGCGACCCGAAGGGCCTCTACGCGCGGGCCCGCAGCGGCGAATTGAAGGGACTCACCGGCGTCGACGCGCCCTACGAGCCGCCCGAGGACGCCGACCTGGTGATCGACACCACCGGTGCCGACCTCGACGACCTGGTCGCGCAGGTCATCGAGCTGCTCAATCAGCGCAGCCCGCGCCGCACCTAGATTCACCGCGATCCAATAACTTGGCCGCCGGCGCCGTGCGGGCAACCATGCGTGCGTGACTGATTGGCGCGAGCGGCTCGGCTCGGTGTCGGTGGACTGGTGGGCGACGCTGGTCGCCGGTGCGATCGCCGCGTTGGCGGTGGCCGACGCGCTGCCGAAGATTCCGTGGTGACGCCGTGAGTACCACCAAAGCCGAACCCGAAGAGGTCCTGGACGAACCGGCATTCACCAGCCGGCAACCGCTGGAATACCTGCCCGGCGTCGTGTTGCTGATCGCGGTCGGGCTGCTGGGCAAATACACCCAGATCTGGTGGAACACGCTGGCCAAGCATGAGCACTGGCGGGTGCCCGACATCGAATACGTGTTGTGGGCCATCGTGATTGGGCTCGTGATTGGGCTGCTCATCACCAACACCGTCGGACTGCACCGAATTTTCCGCCCGGGTGTGCAGACCTACGAGTTCTGGCTCAAGGTCGGCATCGTGGTCTTGGGCGCGCGATTCGTGCTGGGCGACATCGCCAAGCTCGGCGCCATCAGCCTGGTTCAGATTCTGGTGGACATGACGATCGCGGGCACCGTCATCATCGTCGTCGCGCGGGCCCTCGGGTTGTCCGGCAAACTGGGCTCGCTGTTGGCGATCGGCACCTCGATCTGTGGGGTTTCGGCGATCGTGGCCGCCAAGGGCGCCATCCGGGCCCGCAACTCCGACGTCAGCTACGCGATCGCGGCCATCCTGGCCTTGGGCGCCGTGTCGTTGTTCGTGTTGCCGCCGTTGGGACACGCGATCGGACTGACCGACCATGAATTCGGTTTGTGGGCGGGCCTGTCGGTGGACAACACCGCCGAGACAACCGCGACCGGTTATCTGTATTCCGATCAGGCCGGCAAGATCGCGGTCCTGGTCAAGTCGACCCGCAACGCGCTGATCGGGTTCGTGGTGCTGGCCTTCGCACTGTACTGGGCCGCCCGCGGGCAGGCCGACGAAATCGCGGCCGGCGCACCAGCCAAGGCCGCGTTCGTTTGGCAGCAGTTCCCCAAGTTCGTGCTCGGGTTTCTTGCGGTGTCTGCCATCGCCACCGCGGGCTGGCTCACCAAGGGGCAAACCGCCAATCTGGCGAACGTGTCGAAATGGGCCTTCCTGCTCACCTTCGCTGGCGTCGGTCTCAACACCGACTTCCGCCAAATCGCGCGCACCGGATGGCGCCCGCTCGTCGTTGCTGTCCTCGGCCTGACCGTGGTCGCGACCGTCTCCCTCGGCATTGTGTTGCTGACATCGCGTGTATTCCATTGGGGCGTAACCAGCTAGCTGCAAAGGGCTTCACAAGCTTCAGCGGGCCCGAGGCGCCCGCCGGCCGGCCGGGCGGTAACGTGGACGACCGGTATGTGGATCACCCTGCTGCTCATGGCCGTTGCCATGAGCGTCGAGCCATTCCGGATCGGCATGACGGTGTTGATGCTCAACCGCCCCCGGCCAGTGCTGCAGCTGTCCGCATTCCTGTGCGGCGGATTCGCGATGGGTATGACTGTGGGCTTGGCCGTGGTGTTCGGTCTGCAGCGCCGACTGCTCGATTCGTCGCACATCACCTTGCCCAAACTGCAGATCCTGATCGGTGCGATGGCCCTACTGGTCGCGGTCGTGCTGAGCGCGCAGGTCTGGTGGCGGGGCAAGGTCGGGGAGCGCCGGGAAGCCGACCGACTCGACCTGCGTGAGCAGCACGGCTTGGGCAAGTTTTCCCGACGGCTGCTGCATGGGCGGTCGCTGTGGGTGGCCGGTGCGGCCGGTCTAGGGATTGCGCTGCCGTCCGTCGATTACCTGGCTGCGCTGGCCGCCATCGTCGCCTCGGGTACCGCGGCCATGACGCGGCTCGGCGCGCTGGTGATGTTCCACGTAGTCGCGTTCGCGCTGGTGGAGATCCCGCTGCTGGCCTACCTGATGGCGCCCCGGCAGACCCGCGCCGGCATGGTTGCACTGCAGATCTGGATCCGCTCGCGCCGGCGCGTCGAGGTGGCCGGCGCGCTGGCCGCCGCTGGTTGTCTTCTGCTCTTTGTCGGAACGCGCAGCCTATGACGCTACGGTGTCACTGTCCCGGTCGCGGCGGCCATCGTCGACCTCGGGTGCAGCGGCCCGCGGCGCACATACATTTCGGCCAGGAACTGTTCGACCGCGACCGCGGCGTGCGCCGCGCGGGCGGATCCGAAGATATCGAACGCATGCTGCGCCCAAGGCAATTCGGCGTACACGACCGGCTGTTGGCTGACCTCGCGCAGCCGCCCCACAAAACTACGGGCCTGCTCGATCGGAACCAGCGTGTCATTGGTTCCGTGCAGCAGGAAAAACGGCGGGGCGTCCGGGCGGACGTAGGTGATCGGTGACGCGGCGCGGAACGGGTCGGCGATCTCGGTGCGACTGACCTTGAACACATTCTTGGCAACCATGGCCGCCATCAACGGGTGCACCGCGGAGCCGGTGGCGTTGAAGTCGTAGACGCCGTAGAACGGCACCGCGACGTCCACGCGGGTATCGGCGTCTTCGAACCCCGGTTGAAACTGCGGATCGTTGGGGGTCAGCGCGGCCAACGCGGTCAGGTGCCCGCCAGCCGAACCACCGGTGATCGCAAGCCACTCCGGATCACCGCCGTACTCCGCGATGTGCTCCTTCGTCCACGCGATCGCACGTTTGACGTCGACAATCTGGTCGGGCCAGGTGGACCGGGGGCTGAGCCGGTAGTTGATCGCGACGCAGATCCAGCCCAGTTCGGCCAGATGGCTCATCAGCGGATGTGCTTGGCCGCGTTTGTTTCCGACCATCCAGGCGCCGCCGGGGACCTGGAGCAGCACCGGCGCCCGGCCATTGCGGTCGAGGTCGGGCCGACGCCAGATGTCCAGCTGGTTGCGCGAACCGCACTCCCCGTAACTGATATCGCCGTCGTGGGCGTAGTCCCGGTAGATGCGCAGCATCCGCGCCGCGCCGGGCTTCTTCGCCGTCGCGCCGCCCGGCGCCGGGCGCTTCCACAGATCACCCGATTCCCGCCGCCGGTCGGCGCCCAAGCCGGCGTCCAGCGCCGCCGTCAGCGGCTCGTTGGCCTGGTGCCCGAAATGCCGCAGACCCAGCAGGCCCAGCCACGACACCGCCGACAGCAGCCAGGTGAATTTCAGTGTCCGCGCGGGCAACCGGCGCGACAGCGCGGCCAGCGTGGTGAATTGGACGCCGAGCGACTGCATCGGTAACTCCGACGCCACGACGCCGTAGGCGAACGAGAAAGCCGAGCCGTATCCGCCCTTGCCCAACGGCCGATACCCGTTTGCGGTGAAGGCCAGACCCACTATGGACGCCAGCACGGCTCCCAGTCGCTTCACTGCTGTCCTCCCCACGAACGCCGGTACAACTGTCTTCACGTTAACGGTCAGCTTTTGCTGCCCTCTGCCGGGCCGGGCCTGCCGGCCCGGGCTGGGTCTTCGACGATGTGGTACATCGGGTCGACCATCGTCATCGGCCGGTTGCCGCTCTGCTTGGGCTTGCCGGTGATGCGCAACAGCTGACCGGGCTGGATGTCGGCCCCGCCGTGGCCGGACCGGAAGATCACTTCGATCTCACCGCTGTGGTCACCGACGAGAACCGTGCGCAGGGTGCGCCTGCCCTTGGTGGTGTCCTCCACTTCGTTGACGCGTCCTTCGAACGTCGCGCGGCGTCCCGGTATCAGGCCCGTCACGGTGAGTACCGACCGAGACGGGTCGGGGTGCTCGTAGGCATCGACCTCCTGGTCCTCGCCGCGCGTCACCCATTCACCGAGTCGTTCGAGCTCGCGGATGATGCGTTGTTCGAACCGTTCCGGGTAGGCCTCTTCGATGCGGGTTTGAACGTCGTAGGGAACGATCGTGGCCGCCGCATCGGGAATCATGCTGACCGCCCGGGCGATCTTGTCCGCGGTGCGGTCGTGCAGCAGCCGGCCCACCAACGGGTTGTAGGTACGCCGGGGTAGCAGCGCGGTCACGTTGGTGTCCCGATGCTCGTCGCGCGCTTTGGCGATGAACAGTTGCGCGGCCCGGATGATGCGCCGGTCCGGGCAGTCCACCACCCGCAGCCGGGTGTCGAGTTCGAAGTGGTCCCACCGCTTGCGGATCTGCGTGGCCAGTGCCGCGTCGACCATGAAGTGCACCGCGATCATCTCGTCGGCCCGCAATCCCTTGCCATACCGCAGCGCTTCGATCACGGCGAGATCGACCGAGTTGACGAACACGAAAACTTTGTGCCGCGCGTACTTCACCAGATCGGGGCGGTCGGTGCGGAACATCTCCAGAATCGCTGCCTCGGCCCGATATTCGCGGTTCAACCGGATCAGCAGAAATACCAGGATGGGAAAGACCACCACGACCAGCCAGGCACCCTCGGTGAACTTCGCGACCGCGAAGATGCCGACCACGATCGTGGACAGGATTCCCGCCGACAGATTGATGGCCAGCCGGCCTCGCCAGCCGGCCTCGCGATGTGTCAGATGGTGTTTGGTCATGCCGTAACCGGCCATGGAGAATCCGGTGAACACGCCGATCGCATAGAACGGGACCAGCGCGTTGACCGAGCCGCCGGTGGCCAGCAACAGAACTACCGACAAGGCGGTGAGCGTGATGATCCCGTTCGAAAACACCAGGCGGTGACCGCGTTTCATCAACTGCCGGGGCAGAAACCGGTCTTCGGCGACGAAGCTTGCCAGCGCCGGGAACCCGTTGAAACTGGTGTTCGCCCCGGTGAACAGGATGGCCGCCGTCGCCGTCTGCACCAGGATGTAAAAGATGTTGCCGACGGTCCCGCCGCCGAACACCGCGCGGGCTATCTGCGACAGCACCGAGGGATATTCGCTCCGGTACGGCGTGGCGTGGGTCTCATAAGCCAGGTAGGCGACCCCGGCCAGTAACAGTCCGAGGACCGTCGCCATCGTGGTCAGTACGCGACGAGCATTGCGGCCCTGTGGTTTCCGGAACACATCGACGGTATTGGAGATGGCTTCGACGCCGGTCAGGGATGACCCGCCGTTGGCGAACGAGCGCAGCAGCGTCAACACCGTCGCACCCATCACGAGACCGTCGGCCTTGTGCACGGGCACCGTTCCGGGCAGGTGCGCGGGATCGTAGACGGGCAGATCGCCCGCGAGCGCGCGCACGACGCCGACGATGATCGTCAGGCCGACCATGACGATGAAGAAGTAGGTGGCCAGCGCGAACGGCAGTCCCGCTTCCTTCAGCCCGCGCAGATTCAAAAAGCAGATGATCAGCACCACCCCGACCGTGATCTGCAGACTGTGCGGCCCCAGCGACGGGATCGCCGACACCACCGCCACCGTGCCGGCCGCCGACTGCACAGCGACCGTGACCACGTAGTCGATCAACAGCGCTGCGGCCGCGACCTGGGCCACGCGCGGTCCGAAATTCTCCCGGGCCACGATGTAGGACCCGCCGGCCCGGGTGTAGGTCATCACAACCTGCCGGTACGACGCGGCGACCAGCACCAGGATCAGCAGGATGACGCCGGTGATCGGCAACAGCAGCGCAAACGCGGCCAGGCCCGCCGCGGGCAGTAGTTCGATCAGGATCTGCTCGGGACCGTACGCCGTCGACGAGATGGCGTCGGGTGAAAGGGCGCCCAGCGCAACGGGATTCGACAGCCGTTCGGCCCGCAAGTTCTCGGTGATCAGCGGCTTGCCCAGGAAGACCCGCTTGGCTACGTCCTCGATGGACAGTGGAAGGCGCAGCTTGCTGGCCGAAGTTGTCACGACATCGTTCCTCACCCCGAGCGGTTGGGTAATGCTGCGATGCATTCTGCCGCGTCGTCGGGATGCGGCGGATCGATGGGCGCATCGATGCCGATTTCTCGATCAGGATGCGGGCGAGGCGGTGAGCCGCTGCACTGCGGCGTCGATCCGTTCGTCGGTGGCGGTCAACGCCACCCGGACGTGGTGCCCGCCGCGCGGGCCGTAGAACTCACCCGGTGCCACCAGGATGCCTCGGTCCGCCAACCACCCGACGGTGTCGCGGGACGGCTCGCCGCGGGTGGCCCACAGGTACAGCCCCGCCTCGGAATCGTCGATCGTGAAACCCGCGGCGCACAGCGCCGGGGCCAGCGCCGCCCGCCGCCGGGCGTAGCATTCGCGCTGCACCTTTTCGTGATCGTCATCGTCCAGCGCGGCGACCATGGCGGCCTGCACCGGTGTCGGCACGATCATGCCGGCGTGTTTGCGCACAGCCAGCAGTTCGGCGATCAGGTCGGCGTCGCCGCAGACGAAGCCGGCCCGATATCCCGCCAGCGATGAGCTTTTCGACAGCGAATGGATGGCGAGCAATCCGGTGTGGTCGCCGTCGCAGACCTCGGGATGCAACACCGACAACGGCTCGGCATCCCACCCCAGCCCCAGGTAGCACTCGTCGGACGCCACCACCACGCCACGTTCGCGTGCCCATCCGACCACCTTGCGCAGGTGATCGACGCCCAACACCCGTCCGGTTGGGTTGCTCGGCGAGTTCAGGTACACCAATGCCGGGGACCGGGGCCCCAGCTGTGTCAGCGAGTCGGCGCGAACCACCTGCGCCCGCGCGAGCCGGGCCCCGACGTCGTAGGTGGGATACGCCAACTCGGGAACGGCGACCAGGTCGGCGGGCCCGAGACCCAGCAGCGTCGGGAGCCAAGCGATCAGTTCCTTGGAACCGATCACCGGCAACACGGCGGACTCGGCCACCCCGGTGATGCCGAAGCGTCGACGCAGGGCCGCAACCGCCGATGCACGCAGCTCGGATGTGCCGGCGGTGGCGGGATAGCCGGGGGCGAAGGCGGCGGCGGCCAGCGCCTCCTGGATTACCGGCGCAACAGGGTCAACCGGAGTGCCGATGGACAGATCGACGACGCCATCGGAATGCCTTGCGGCCGCGGCTTTGGCCTCAGCCAAGGTGTCCCAGGGAAACTCCGGCAGGAAAGCCGACACGGCAGTCCGGCCCCCCGCGGGCTCCTGCTGCACTGGTTCCCCCTCAGTCTCCTTCGCCCTGCGGCGGCAGATCCTTGACCGCTTGAGGATCATTCTCGGTCATCCCGACCTTGGCCGCACCCCCCGGCGAGCCGAGCTCGGCGAAAAAGTCGGCGTTGATCTGGGTGTACTGGCTCCACTGGTCGGGCACGTCGTCTTCGTAGTAGATCGCCTCGACGGGGCACACGGGCTCGCAGGCGCCGCAGTCCACACATTCGTCCGGATGGATGTACAGCATCCGCGCGCCCTCATAAATGCAGTCAACCGGGCATTCTTCGATACACGCCTTGTCCTTGATGTCGACGCAGGGTTCGGCGATCGTGTACGTCACGGACGTCTCCTCAACGTTGTGTCGATGTACTGCTCATGTGGGCTGCTGATTGCCTCGCCGCGGCGCCTTGGGCGGCCATAAGCAAAGCTTTCGGTTACTGATACTAGACGTTGCACATACACGTCAACTACCGGGCACGCCCGGACTCGGCGGACTTTCGGTACGGGCAGTCTCGCAGCCATGTCCGTCCTCGTACCCGGTATCCGAACCCGCCACGCGACCGCCCGGCGACGTTCCCGCCGGCGAGTGCGCCCGTGTGACGAACATCACCCTGCCGTTTGTTCGCCGGCGGTCACATTTTGCGCCGGATTTCCGAATAACGGTGAAAGCAAAGAACGCCCGCGGCGGCTGGTAATCTCGTCCCAGACGGCAGCCGGTAGTGCAGATCACGTAGCCGTCGTTGGCGTTGCAATAACTTTCCGGGGAAGGTGTCCAAGCATGATGACGCTGTCGTTGAGCAAACTGGCAGCCGCGGTCGGCGGCGCGGCGGTGGCGTTGAGCGCCGCGGCGGGGGTTGCCTCGGCAGACCCCCTGGATCCGATCATCAACACGACCTGCAACTACGGGCAGGTGATCGCCGCACTCAACGCGAATGACCCGGCAACTGCGCAGCAGTTGAACGAGTCGCCGTTCGCGCAGAACTACATTCGCCAGTTCCTGGCCGCACCGCCGCCCAAGCGCCAGCAGATGGCTGCCCAGATTCAGGGCATGCCGGCGGCCGCGAAGTACTTCAACACGATCCAGCAAGTCGCGGTCGTCTGTAACAACTACTGAGTCTCAGTAACCACTAAGCAGTAGCCGCAGCCGGCCCAGGGCTTCCGGGTCGGCGCGGCTGCAGATCCGCGACGGATTCGCCGGTCCGACCGGTGCGTCCATCCGAATGCTGCTGCGGTCGGCGCGCGCGTCGATGACGACGTCGTCGGTGTCCGCAGACATGGCGTCGGCCGCGGCGACAAGCTCGGTCAGCGTGGCCATCCGCACCGGTCGCCGTCGATGGTGCGGCCGCTGACTGCGTTCACGGCCGTCGATATACCCGCGGCGCGGCAGGTTACGCGGCGAGCGGGCTGTAGTCGGTGGTCCGCTGCCGCGCCGGGCGGCCGATGGCCTCGGCAATGGCGACCAATTCCGAGACCGTTTTGGCCGAGCCGTGTTCGGAGCCGGCCATCCGCGAGATGGTCTCCTCCATCAACGTCCCACCCAGGTCGTTGGCGCCACCGTTGAGCATCACCTGGGTACGTTCGACACCGAGCTTGACCCAGCTGGTCTGGATCTGGGAAATGCGGCCGTGCAGCATGATTCGCGCCAGGGCGTGGACCGCCCGGTTGTCGCGGTGGGTCGGCCCCGGCCGGGCCGCGCCGGCCAGATACAGCGGCGAGCTTTGATGCACGAAAGGCAGCGGCACGAACTCGGTGAATCCTCCGGTGCGGTCCTGGATTTCGCGCAACACGTTCAGGTGGCCGACCCAATGCCGCGGACTGTCGACGTGTCCGTACATCATCGTCGACGACGATCGCAGGCCCACCTCGTGTGCGGTGGTGACGATCTCGATCCACATCGAGGTCGGCAGTTTGCCCTTGGTCAGCACCCAGCGCACTTCGTCGTCGAGGATTTCGGCCGCGGTGCCCGGGATGGTCCCCAGCCCGGCCTCGCGCAGGCTGATCAGCCATTCGCGAACGGAAAGGCCGCTCTTGGTCACCCCGTTGGCGATCTCCATCGGCGAAAACGCATGCACGTGCATCGAGGGCACCCGGTTCTTGACCGCGCGCACCAGGTCGGCGTAGCCGGTGACGGGCAACTCGGGGTCGATCCCACCCTGCATACACACTTCGGTCGCGCCCTGCACGTGTGCCTCCCAGGCTCGGTCGGCGACCTCCTGGGCGGACAGCGAGTACGCGTCGGCGTCGCCCTTGCGCTGCGCGAACGCACAGAACCGGCATCCGGTGTAGCAGATGTTGGTGAAGTTGATGTTGCGGTTCACCACGAACGTCACATCGTCGCCGACGGCGTCCCGGCGCAGAGAATCCGCCAGTGCGGCAACGGCTTCCAGGGCCGGTCCGTCGGCGGTGGCCAGTGCCAGGTATTCGTCGTCGCTGCAGCCGGCCGGGTCGCGCTCGGCGGAGCGCAACGCGGCCAGCACATCGGTGTCGATCCGTTCGGGAGCGTTACTGTCCCTGACAGCCAGCTCACGCACATGCGCGCGGATGGATTCCCAGTCGCCGAATGCGCTGTCGAGGTCGCTGCGCGCTTCGGAGTTGCGCCCCTCGGTGTCGATCGCGGCGTTGAGGTCCACCCGGCCCGACGACTCCGCGTCGTCGGGCTCCTGCCACGGCAGCCCCGTGGGGTTGACGTCGCGCGCCAGGCCTGTCGCGGGGTCGGCCAGTGCCACAACGTGACCGCGCACCCGCGGATCGATCCACGCGGCCCCGGCCTGGATGTATTTGGGCTGGGCAGTCAACCGCTGCACCAGATCGAATCCGGCTTCGGAAGTGATCGCGTCGAGCTCATCCAAAGCCGGCCAGGGCCGTTCGGGGTTGACATGATCGGGCGTCAACGGTGAAACGCCGCCCCAATCATCGACTCCCGCGGCCAATAGCGCCAGGCATTCCTGACGTGACACCAGATTCGGCGGCGCCTGAATCCGCATGTCGGGGCCGAGTACCAGTCGTGCGACGGCGATGGTCGCCAGGTAGTCCTCGATACCGGCGTCGGGAACGCCGGCCATCGCGGTGTGCTGCTTGGCCCGGAAATTCTGCACAATGACTTCTTGAACGTGGCCAAATTCCTTGTGCGACTTGCGAATCGCGTGCAGCGTGTCGGCGCGTTCGGCCAACGTCTCGCCGATGCCGACCAGCAGGCCGGTGGTAAAGGGAATCGACAACCGGCCCGCGTCGGTCAGCGAGCGCAGCCGCACCGCCGGGTCTTTGTCCGGACTGCCGTAGTGCGCAAGCCCTTTCGTTTCGAAGAGCCGTCGCGACGTCGTTTCGAGCATCATGCCCATCGACGGCGCCACCGGCTTGAGCAGCGACATCTCCGACCAGCTCATCACGCCCGGATTCAGGTGCGGCAACAGGCCGGTCTCCTCCAGCACCCGGATCGACATCGCGCGCACATAGGACAGCGTCGAGTCGTAGCCGCGCTCGCTGAGCCACTCGCGGGCCTCCGGCCAGCGGTCCTCCGGTCTGTCGCCGAGGGTGAACAATGCTTCCTTGCAACCCAGTTCGCCGCCCCGACGGGCGATGTCAAGGATCTCGTCGGGCTCCAGGTACATCCCGGCGCCCCGGGCGCGCAGCTTGCCCGGGACGGTGACGAAGGTGCAGTAATGGCAGTTGTCCCGGCACAGGTGGGTCACTGGGATGAACACCTTGCGCGAATACGTGATCGGCAGCCGGCCCTGCGGCCCGCGCCGGCCCGCAGACTGCAGACCGGCGTCGCGCACCCGTGCCGCGCTCGCGCACAAGTCGGCAAGGTCGTCGCCGCGGGCAGTCATCGCCACGGCCGCCTCGTCGACGTTGAGTGCGACGCCGTCGCGGGCCCGGCGCAGCACGCGCCGTAGTGCAGACGCGCCGACCTTCGGCACAGAGTCGCTG
The DNA here is from genome assembly GCF_010727605.1 of Mycobacterium simiae. Classification (NCBI taxonomy): domain Bacteria; kingdom Bacillati; phylum Actinomycetota; class Actinomycetes; order Mycobacteriales; family Mycobacteriaceae; genus Mycobacterium; species Mycobacterium simiae. The sequence continues at coordinate 4,036,772 of NZ_AP022568.1, read as the reverse complement.
GCCTTCGGAAAGACGGGATTCGGCAGAACAGTGGGCTCCTCGCCCGGAGGCCTCGGTGTCACTGGCACCTTGGTGTAACTTCCCCGCGATCGAATTTCATCCGGATGTCCCAACATCTGCGTTTCGGCAACCATAGCGATGCTGTACGAAAACAGTAGCGCCGGTCGTCGCTTTCACTCCCTCATGCGCCCCAAGAAGCCTTAGCGGACGCCGCGCCGCAGCATGACCAGGACGGGCGGCGTCACGCCCAGGGCGATCAGCAGTAACGCGCCGTAAGCCAGCAGGCCCCTACCTCCCAGGATGATGTCGTCGGCGGGTCCACCCATGCTCAGCACCGCCACGGTCAGTAACCACGTCCACAGCGGCAACGCCGCCCCGCGCGCCGTGCTGGTCCACCGCGCGGCCGCCCAGACCAGGGCAGCGTTGACCAGGCCACTGATCAGGCCGCTGATCGGAAAGGGAACGGTGCCGATATAGGAAGGCAGCAGGAGGGCCCCGGCTAGTGCGGATAACACCCCGTCCACCGCCAAGAGAGCCAACACCACGACGCGAATTGCTGGGTCTGTCGTGCCGACGTCCTCGACGGGTGCGGTACGCGGCTTGGTTTCGGTCAGGTCGGGACGCTGTCGACGTTGGACAGGATGGAGCCGATAACCCACTGCAGGCTGTCCAGCCGGTCCTGCCAGTGCTGCAGGTTAGGGTCCAGGTCGGGGTCCATGAAAAATCCTTCCGTGGCTGCCTTCTTGGCAGCCTACTCCGCGTCCCACCCGTCAAAATCCAGTCCCGCGAGCAGGTCCGTCTCCCAGCCGCGGCCATCGCGGAGCCCCGCGGAACCGGCGACGAGCACGTAGTGTTCGTCGCCCAGAATCGGCAACGCCAGGTTGTTGGACAAGGCGAAAGCCCTTCTCGTCGGCCCGAGCACGACCTGCGTGGCGTGCGCGGCCAGCGCCGCCACCTTGGCGGCCAACGCCTCGGGTGTCCCCGTCACGACGGCATCGATTTTCTCGTCTGGGTAGCCGAAGTCGAAGTCCTGCGGCGGCGGGATCGTCCACTGCGGCAGCAGATCCTCGGGCCCTAGCGCCTGCCAGCCGGCCACGAAGGCGGCGGCGGCCAGCACCGTCCAGTAGAACTTCGGCACGGCCCAGGGCTGCCCGGGGTAGGCGGTGGATCCCGCCGCGGCGGCGACCGCCGCCGTGGTGATGGTGTGGGCGTGGATGTGGTCGGGGTGGCCGTATCCGCCGTTGGGGTCGTAGGTGACGACGACGTGGGGGCGTTGCTCGCGAATGAGCGCGACCAGCGCGCCGACGGCCTCGTGTTCGTCGGCATCGACGAACCGCTGGCGACGCCGCGCCTCGGTGCCCGCCATGCCGGAGTCTCGCCAGCGCCCCGCCCCGCCCAAATAAACAGGTTCGTCGACACCCAACGCCTGTAGCGCCGAGGTCAGTTCACCGATCCGGTAGCCGCCCAGCTGGTCGGCGTGATCGACCGCAAGCCCGGCCCAGCGCTCGCCGATCACCTCCCCCTCTTCGCCGAGCGTGCAGGTGATGACACTCACCTGCGCCCCGCGGGCGGTGTAATGGGCGATGGTGGCGCCGTTGCTGAGGCTTTCGTCGTCGGGGTGCGCGTGCACGAACAACAGCCGCGGAGTGTCGGGCATGGACGCACTCTATCCCCCACCCGAGATCGCGCACCCGAGCCGGCGACCTCGGCCGGTGGGGCGGACGATTGCCGCACCAATAGGAACGCCGACGGCTACTATCGAGAAATGTCGCAAGCCACCCAGGCAGTGTCGGGCTCGGTTCGGAGCCGCCGGCGAGGCGAGGTCCTCGAGCGGGCGCTCTACGAGGCCACGCTGGCCGAGCTGACCGAGGTGGGCTACGGCGGGCTGACGATGGAAGGAATCGCCGCGCGCGCCCAGACCGGCAAGGCGGCGTTGTACCGGCGCTGGTGCAGCAAACACGACCTGGTGCATGCCGCCCTGGTTTTCGCGCTGCCGCCGGTACCCGAGCCGCGGTCCGGCCGGTCGCCGCGCGAGGCCTTGCTCACGGTGTTCACCGCGCACCGCGACGTGCTAGCCGGCAAAACGGCGTTCCCCGGGCTGGACATCGTTCACCAGCTGCTGCACGAACCCGAGATGCGCGCGATCTTCGCCGACGCGGTGGTGGGGCCCCGGCTGAAGCTGATCGATTCCATCCTGCAGGCCGCCGTCGAGGCCGGTGACCTCGATCCGGCCACCCTGACGCCGCTGACCCCCCGCATCGGCCCGGCACTGATCAACCAGCATTTCCTGCTGGCCGGTGAACCGCCGAACCGACGCGAGCTGGCGATGATCGTCGACACCGTCATTCCGCCCCGCGGGTCGGCGCCACCTGGCGACGGCGCGAGCTAGGGCCCGGTCTTCACCCACTGCCCGGCATCGCCGACGATGCCGACCGGGACCGCACCGGAGAGGCTGACGTTCTGCACGCTGGGACCCGCGCCGACGATCGTGGTGTCCTGCAGGATGGGCAGCACGGTCGACATGTTCCACAATCGCGGCTCCACCGCCGTGATCACTTCGTTGATGCTCTTGGTGCCGTTGAGGGCGGCATCGATGTTGGACTGAATGCTGCGATCGCAGATCCCGGTCAGGTTCGACGGCGCCTGCACCAAAGCACCCGGGTCGGGCGGCCGACTGGGCGCTGTGGACGTCGACGTGGACGCGGGCGTGGCCGTGGGTGTCGTCGACGTGCTGACCGACGGGGACGGCGTCGTCGAGCCGGCGGGGGTGGTGGTCGGCGTACTGGTGGTCGGGACGGTGGTCGCCTGCAGGGCGGGACAGCCGAAACGCGAGGCCAACAACGTCGCCAGGTTGCCGCCGGCCTCATGCCAGCCGACGATCGCGTCCACCTGATTGTTGGTCAGCGCGTCGCGGTACAACGTCACGGGGTCCAGCGCGGAGACCGACGCGGCGATGCCGACATTGCGCAACTGGTCGGCGGCGGTATTGGCAACCGCGACCGAGGTGGGGTCGTTGGACGCCACCCCGATGATCAACGTCAACTGCTTGCCGTCCTTGCTGATGCGGCCGCGGGTCACCTCCGGCGGTCCGGCGTTGGGGGTGGGGGGCTCGGGTGTCGGTGACACCGACGCGCTGGTTTCGATCTGGTAGCCCGCCGCCGAGAACAACGCCAGCGCGGCCTGCTTGCTCATCGCCGGCGGCGCGGTCGGTTCGTAACCGGGATCGCTCGGGGACCGGATCTGGGCCTGGTCCAGCGAGATGGTGTTGTCACTGCCGGCGCCCACCGCCGCGAGCAGGTCGACGTCGAGTAGTCCCAAAATTCCCTTACGCACCCCGGCGTCGCTGAGCTTGGGCTGGTTGGCCCGCAGCGTGAGCTGCATGACCCGCGGCGCCATGATCCGCGCGGTCCGGACCTCGGGAATCGCCGACAGCTGAGCGAACGCCGCCGAGCCGCCGTGCACCTGGGCCACCTGCGTGTCGCCGTTGCGTACCGAGTCGGCCAGGGCCGCCGGCGCGCCCGCCCGCCGGAACAGGATCAGAGACGGCTTGGCGGGTGACCCCCAGTAGCGGTCATTGCGCGCGATCAGGATCTCGTCGCGCTGCGGGTCGATGTTCTCCACTCGGAATTGCCCGCCGGTGACCGTCAGGGACCGGACCAGACCGGCCGCGAACCCGCCCGGGACGTCCTTGACGATGTGGGCCGGCAGCAGGTTGCTGAACAGTTCCTTCCACGCCGGATACTGCTGGGCGAAGGTGACGACGGCCTGCTTGCCGCCCTCGAGTGACTGCACGCCGGTGATCAGGTCGTAGCCCGCCGGGTCGACCACACCGGGCTGGGTGACCATCTGATGCCACAGGTACCAGAAGTCGTCCGCACCGATCGGCGCGTTGTCGGTCCATTGCGCCTCGGGTCGGATCTTGTAGGTCACCGTGAACGGGTTCTGGTTGGTCACCTCGGCGGACACCAGCAGCGTCGGGTCCATCTCCCACCGGGATCCCGTCGGCGTGGTGGGGTCGGGCACCGGCCGGAACGCACTGGGCAGCACCAGGGCGCTGATCGCGGCGTTGACCGGCGACAGATCCGAGAGCAGATGCGGGTTGAACCCAGCACCGATCGAGTCGATGCCCACGATGATCTGTGTTACCCGCTGCGGCGGGGGCGGCGCGCTGTGCGGGGTATCGGTGCTCTGCGGCGCCGGCGGCGGGCTGACGGTGCAAGCGGCCAGGGTAAGGCCCGCCACGGTGAGCAGCACGCCGGCCACCAGAAAGAAGTGGCGGGCCCGGTGCAGCACGACCATCAGGGTATCGACCGCCTGCCCAGCGGCTCGGTGAATCCTGCGGGCGATGGGCAACAAGGAGCTAGCCCCGGGCCTTGGCTCTCGCTTTGCTGCGGGCCCGGGCCGTGGCGGCTAACTCGACCTTGCGTACCCGCACGATCTCCGGGGTCACCTCGACGCACTCGTCGGCCGCGCAGAACTCCATGGCTCCCTCCAGGTCGAGTTCGAGCGGCTTGGCGAGGGTCTCGATCACGTCGGCGGTCGAGGACCGCATGTTGGTCAGCTTCTTTTCCCGGGTGACGTTGATGTCGAGGTCCTCCGGGCGCGGGTTGATCCCGACGACCATGCCTTCGTAGGTGTCCTGGCCCGGCTGGACGAAAAACTGGCCGCGATCGGCGAGCTGGATCATGGCGAACGGCGTGATGGTGCCGCTGCGGTCGGACACCAGCGAGCCGGTGTGGCGGGCGCGGATCTCCCCCGCCCACGGCCGGTAGCCGTCGAACACCGCGTTGGCGATGCCGGTGCCGCGGGTGAGGGTCAGGAAATCGGTGCGGAAGCCGATCAGCCCGCGGCTGGGCACGATGAAATCCATCCGGACCCAGCCGGCAGCGTGGTTAGCCATTTCTTCCATGCGGCCCTTGCGGCCGGCCATCAACTGGGTGATGGCGCCCACGAACTCCTCCGGGCAGTCGATCGTCATCGCCTCGAACGGCTCGTGCAGCTTGCCGTCGATGGTCTTGGTGACCACCTGGGGCTTACCGACCGTGAGTTCGAAGCCCTCCCGTCGCATCTGTTCGACCAGCACGGCCAACGCGAGCTCCCCGCGCCCCTGCACCTCCCAGGCGTCGGGCCGGCCGATATCGACCACCCGGATCGACACGTTGCCCACCAATTCCTGGTCGAGGCGGTTGCGGACCATGCGCGCGGTCAGCTTGTGGCCGGACACCTTGCCCGCCAGCGGTGAGGTGTTGGTGCCGACGGTGACCGAGATCGCCGGCTCGTCGACGGTGATGCGCGGCAGCGCGTGCGCGTGTTCCGGATCGGCCAGGGTGTCGCCGATCATGATCTCGGGAATCCCCGCGACCGCCACGATGTCACCGGCCACCGCGACGTCCGTCGGGCGGCGGTCGACGCCTTCGGTGGCGAGCAGCTCGGTGATCTTGGCGCTGGTGATCACCGGTACGCCGGCCACCTCCCGCATCCACGCCACCTGCTGCCCCTTGCGCAGCTTGCCGTTGTAAACGCGGATCAGGGCGAGTCGGCCGAGGAACGCGGACGCGTCCAGGTTGGTGACCAATGCCTGCAGCGGAGCCCCCGCATCACCCGAGGGCGCAGGGATGTGCTCCATCAGCACGTCGAACAGCGGGTCGAGGTTGTCGCCGGCGGGGATCTCGCCGTCGGCGGGCTGTTCGGTGCTCGCGATCCCCGCGCGCCCCGATGCGTACAGCGTCGGCAGACCCAGTGCGTGTTCGGCCGCCTTGGCGGCTTCGGCGTCGAGGTCGGACGCCACGTCGAGCAGCAGATCGTGGCTGGCGTCGACCACCTCGCCGATGCGCGCGTCCGGCCGGTCGGTCTTGTTGACGACGAGAATCACCGGCAGATGCGCCTGTAGCGCCTTGCGCAACACGAACCGGGTCTGCGGCAACGGTCCCTCGGACGCGTCGACCAAGAGCAGCACGCCGTCGACCATGGACAGCCCGCGCTCAACCTCACCGCCGAAGTCGGCGTGGCCAGGGGTGTCGATGACGTTGATCACTGTCACCGTGCCGTCCGGATGGTGGCGGTGTACCGCGGTGTTCTTGGCCAGGATCGTGATGCCCTTTTCGCGTTCCAGGTCGCCGCTGTCCATGACGCGTTCTTGCAGCTCACCACGCTCGTGTAGCGCTCCGGATTGGCGCAGCATCGCGTCGACGAGGGTCGTCTTACCGTGGTCGACGTGAGCAACGATGGCGACATTGCGGAATGGCACGTCGGTGATTGTGGCAGCGGCGGGCTCTGGTTGGCCAACCGGCAGCTCACCGCGGCACGACAGTCGATGCCGCGATCCGGATCCGGCGCGCGGCCGGCGCCTGGTCTGCGGACCCTCAGCAGCCAGCGGTGAGAGCTTCGGTCAGCGCGGCGAGCCATTCCCGGTCGGCGGGCACCCACTCGACCGCGGGCAATTCAGCCGCGGTGACCCACCGCAGCGCCCCGTGGTCATGCGGATGCGGTTCGCCGGCGACCAGGCGAACCCGGTAGGCCCGCAGCGTCGTTGTCGCATTCAGCGCGACGTCGTCGCCCAGCCGCTCACCGACCAGCACGTCACCGGCCTCGACGCCCAACTCCTCGGCCAGCTCGCGAGCCAACGCCGCGCGCTCGGTCTCCCCGGGGGCAACCTTGCCGCCGGGAAGTTCCCAGCGGCCGGCCAACTGCGGCGGACGCAGCCGTTGCGCCAACAGCACGGTGCCGCCGTTGAGTACAGCTGCGGCAACGACGATCTGGGTGGGCACGTCCGCTCAGCCGTCCACCGCGGCGCGCACGGCGTCGACGAGGTCGCACAAGGTGCGCTCGCCCGTCCCGAACCGCGCCGGCCAGTGCGCCAACCTCAGGTCCGTCGCACCGGCCTTCGCCAGTGCCGCGGCAGCCGCGGCGACAGCGGCCAGGTCGGGCCGGTCGTCGGGGCCGCCGGTCACCCGAAGCGAACCGGCCACCCCGAACCCGTGCGGGTCGCCCCCGGCCCGCTCGACCGCGGCGCGCATCCGCCCAATGCCATCGGCAAGGTCGCGGGCGTCCTGACCCCAAGGGATCCAACACTTTCCGAAGCGCGCAAGCCGGCGAGCGACCGCGCGATTGACCGTTCCACTGACCCAGATCGGCACGCCACCCGGCTGAACCGGTTTGGGCATTTGATGGATCCGGTCGAAAGTCAGCGACGGCGAGGAGTAGCTGACCTCGTTTTCCCGCCACAGCCGCGTGCACACGTCCAGCGTTTGATCCAACATGGCGCCGCGCTTGTCGAAGTCGACTCCGACCACGTCGTATTCTTCGCGCTGCCACCCGACCCCCACCCCGAGATCGACCCGACCGCCGGACAAAACATCAAGTGTGGCAACGGTTTTCGCAAGAACCGCGGCCGGGCGCAGCGCCGCGAGCAGGATGTTGGTGCCCAGGCGGATGCGTTCGGTGCGCGCCGCGAGGTAGGTCAGCACCGTCAGCGGTTCCAGCCAGGGACCGTCCGGGCCGGTCGGTTGGCGACCGCCGGTGGTGCCCCCGAGGCGGGGATCGGCGTACGCGTCCATATTCGTCCCGAACGCGATGTGTTCCGAGACCAGCAGGCGGTCGAACCCGCAGCGCTCCAGCAGCTGCGCCCACCCCGTGAGGTACTCCCAATCGACCTGCGCTTCGGCCGAAAACGAGGGGATGCTCATGGAGAGCTGTATCGAGGCCATTCGGCAGGTTAACCGATCGGCACCGACGCGCCCGCGACCCGACAGCCCCCCGAGAGCCCCGGACAGCGAGAGGTCCCTACTTGCGCAGGGTGAACTGGTTCACGTCGATGTAGCCGGCGCGGAACGCCCGGGCACAACCGGTCAGGTACCGCATGTAGCGCTCGTAGACCTCTTCGGACTGAATCCTGATGGCCTCATCGCGACGGGCCTGCAACGCGTCGGCCCACAGGTCCAGTGTCCTGGCGTAGTGCAGCCGCAGCGACTGCCGGCGGGCCAGGTTGAAACCCATCTTCGAGGCGTGGAACTCCACCATCTCGATCGCCGGCAGCTGGCCGCCGGGGAAGATCTCGCGGGCGATGAAGTCGTTGAAGCTGGTCTGCTCCTCGGTCATCGGCAGGCCGCGCTCGAGAATCTGCGGCGCCGTCAACATGGTGATCGTGTGCAGCATCATCACGCCGTCGTCGGGCAGGGTTCGGTAGGCCATGCCGAAAAAGTCGTCGTAGCGGTCGTAGCCGAAGTGCTCGAACGCCCCGATGGAGACGATCCGGTCGGCGGGCTCGTCGAATTGTTCCCAGCCCTGCAACAACACTCGCCTGCTGCGGGTGGTGTCCATCGCGTCGAACAGTCGCTGAACGTGCGCGGCCTGGTGTTGGGACAACGTCAAGCCGACGACGTTGACGTCGTACTTCTCGATTGCGCGACGCGCGGTCCCGCCCCAGCCGCATCCGACGTCCAGCAGTGTCATGCCGGGCCGCAGGCCCAACTTGCCCAACGAGAGGTCCATCTTGCGCAGCTGCGCCTCTTCGAGGGTGATGTTCTGCAGCCGATCGAAGTAGGCGCAGCTGTAGGTCATCGTCGGATCGAGGAACAGCCGGAAGAAGTCGTCCGATAAGTCGTAATGGGCTTGTACGTCCTCGAAGTGCGGCGTCAGATTTTCGGTCATGGCGGCTTCGTGCCTCCCTGCGCTGCGGGGCCAATCTAGTGAGTCACGAGCTGGCCATCCCCCTAGTTCAACGCCGTTTTCCCGAACGCGGCGGCGTCAAACTGTCCGGCCTCAAAGCGTAACGTGGCTACCGTCAGAATTCTCGTCCAGAAAGGTTTGCTACCCATGGTCGTGCTGACGGATGAACAAGTGGACGCCGCCCTGCCCGGCCTTGACGGCTGGGAGCGCAGCGACGGCGCGTTGCGCCGCTCGATCAAGTTCGACAGCTTCTTGGACGGCATCGACGCGGTGCGCCGAGTAGGCGAGCACGCCGAGCGCAAGGATCATCACCCTGATATCGATATCCGTTGGCGGACAGTGACTTTCGCACTCGTCACGCACTCCGAGGGCGGTATCACGAAGAACGACATCGAGATGGCCCGCGACATCAACGGGATCGTCGGGGGCTAGCCCAGCGACGGGGCGGCGCGGGTGCCTGAATCGCGCGACGGCACCGGATCGGGCGCGACGCCACGCCTGCCCGAGACGGCGATGACAACTAGTGTTGCCATTGCTGCGACCGTGTAAGCCAGCCCCGCCCAGGCCAGATACCAGGGCCGGCCGATCTGCCAGATGCTCGGCTGCGCGAACAGCAGCAGCCACGGCACGCCGACCAGCGTGAGTGCCAGCCAGCTCCAGCCCGTGATCCGCGCGCCGGGATGCTCCCGCAACGGGCCATGCAGCAGCCACATCATCAACGGCACCAGCCACACCCAATGGTGGGTCCAGGAAATCGGTGACATCAGCAGCCCGAACATCTCGACGACGAGCAACTTGCCGAGCCGGTCCGTCGACCCCAGGGCACGCCACGCCAGGACGGCCAGGACCGCCGTGACGGCGATGGCGGCCAGCACCGGCGCCGAGAAGCCGGCGTCGTGGCCAAGGATCCGGGAGATGGCGCCGCGCCAGGATTGATTGATCGACGTGGCGATCGGGCCGACTCGATGGGCGTCCCCGAGCAGCGCGGTGAAGTAGTACCGGGTCTGATCGCCGACCACCAATGCCGACAGTCCGACGGTCAACAGGAAGACGACGGCCGAAAACGCAGCGGCGGCGAACCGCCGCACGCCGATCAGGTAGACGCCGACGATGGCGGGCGTCAACTTGATCCCCGACGCCACGCCCACCAGTAACCCCGACAACCACCACCGCGAGGTATAGACCGCGTAGAGCACGGCCACCATCAGAAAGACGTTGATCTGGCCGTAGTCGAAGTTGTTGCGCAGCGGCTCGATCCAGATGGCGATCGCCGTCCAGGCCATCGCGACACGCCGGCTGCCGCCGTCCGGAACGCCGAGCAGGCGCTGAGTGAGGCGCACCGAGCCGTACAGCGCGGCGATCATCGCGACCTGCCAGCAGAACCCGGCGAGGCCGAACGGCAGCCAGTGCATGGGGTAGAACACGATCGCCGCGAACGGCGGATAGGTGAAGGGCAGCGGGAAGTCCGGCGTGTGCTCTGTGTACACGTAGCTGTACAGGGTGCCGGGATGGTCCAGTGCCGCCGCGCCGCCCAGGTATACGTGCAGGTCGACGAAGTTTGCGCCGTTGGGTCCCAGGTAGGTCAGGCCGAGCCGGGCAGCGACACTCACGACCAGCAACACCGGCGCGACGATATTCATCGAACTCGCCAGCCGCCGGGAGACGGATGCCGCCGCAGCGGCCCACGTGGTGTCTATCCGCCCGACTTTAGCGACCGCGCCGACCACCGTGCGCTGCCCGTCATGGCGCCCGCGGGCCGGTGACCGCCGCCTTTACCGTCCGTCGCGGTTCGTCGGCGTTCCGGCAACCCTGCGGTCACCGCCACCGCTCGTATCGGTAACGATCAAATAAATGCCACACGTGTCACTTGAGTCCCACCAGCATCAAAGTAGCTTCGGGATCCGTCACCTGTTGTCGATCCCTTGGGGGAGCAATGCCAACCATCTGGACTTTCGCGAAGGCCGCCGCCGTTGTCGTCGGTTCGTCTGCCGCCCTACTGACGGGCGGTATCGCCCACGCCGACCCGGCGCCAATTCCCGACCCCGTGCAGAACATCCCGCAGCAGTTGATCGCTTCGGCGGCAAACGCCCCGCAGATTCTGCAGAACCTCGCGACCGCCCTCGGCGCCCAGCCGCCGGCCGCACCGGCCGCCCCCGGCATCACCTTCCCGGGCATGGCCTCGGCCGCTCAGGCGCCGGCGGCGTCCGCCCCCGCGGGTGTGCCGTCCATTCCCGGACTGACCCCGGCCCCGGCCACGCCGACCGCTCCGACCGCGGCCAGCCCGACCATTCCCGGGCTGAGCTCGATTCCGGGGTTGGGCCAGTCGGCACCGGCAGCAGCCGCGCCCGCCGCTCCGGCGTCGACTCCGCAGGTGGCCAACGTCAACATGCCGGCGCTGCCCGGCCTACCGCTCAACGTGCCGCCGAAGCTGTCGCTTCCGGGCGACCTGACGGCCCTGGCCACGGGCGCCGTCCCGGGGGCACCGGCCGCCGCCACCCCGGCGGCACCGGTCGCGCCGTCGGCGGCGACACCGCCGTCGCTGCTCTCCGCCCTGCCCTGAGCACTCCACTAACCGCCAAACCCAACTACTAAACGGCTAACCCACTACCGAAGGACGAGGACATCGTGGAAAGCACCTGGAACCTGTCCAAAGGTTTGGCCGCTGTTGTCGTGGCATCGGCTGCCGCGTTCGGGCTGAGCCCGAACGCGGCAGCCGACCCGGCGGCGCCGCTGCCGACACCGCCACCACCCGATTCCGCTCAGCAACTTCCGGGCCTGCCCGCGTTATCGCAGCTGAGCCCCATCATTCAGCAGGCGGCCGGCAACCCCGGCCAAGCGACCCAGCTGTTGATGGCGGCCGCGCAGGCGTTCACCCACAACCCGTCGGCGCCCACCGAATCGAAGAACGTGGCGGCGTCGGTCAATCAGTTCGTGCAGGAACCCGGCGCCCCGATTCCCGGCGCGGCGGCCCCGGCGCCGCAGGCCGCGCCCACCGAGCATGTGCCCGGGGCCGGCATCGTGCCGGGCGCCGAAGCACACCTGCCCACCGGCATCGACCCGGCCCACGCCGCGGGTCCGGCCCCGATCGCCGCTCCCCCGGCCGGCACACCGCACGCGCCCGCACCGGGGGCCGCGCCGGGTCCCGCTCCCGGCGCCGTCCCGGCCGCCGCACCCGCCCCAGAGGCCGCAGCCGTACCCGCCCCAGAGGCCGCAGCGGTGCCCGGCCCGGCGCCCGCGCCCAGTCCGGGCCCGGCGCCGGGCGCGGCCCCTGCCGCAGCTCCCGGTTTCGGTCCTAATGCCCCGATTACGCAGGACTTCATGTATCCCTCGATCGGCAGCAATTGCCTTGCGGATGGCAGCAGTTCGATCGCCACCGCGCTCTCGGTCGCCGGACCGGCCGCGATTCCGCTGCCCGGTCCCCAACCCGGCCAGACCGCCTACGTGTTCACCGCGGTCGGCACCCCCGGGCCGGCGGCGGAGCAAAAGCTACCGCTGAATGTCACGTGGGTGAACCTGACCACGGGCAAGTCTGGCACCGTCACGCTCAAACCGCGGACCGACATCAACCCGGACGGTCCGACGACATTGACCGGGATCGCCGACACCGGCTCGGGCAGCATCATGTCGACGATCTTCGGACAGGTCACGACCAAAGAGAAGCAGTGCCAGTTCCTGCCCACCATCGGCTCGACCGTGGTGCCCTAACAACCAACCAACACCTGCCCCGGTGCGAGCGCGCGTGTCACCGCACGACACGCGCGCTCGCCTTGTTCCGGAGCTAATAGGCCATGAACAGAATCGCGTCGCGGTCGTACTCCAGCCCCGGGTGCACGCTGGCCAGGTGAGCCTGGGTCAGCTCGACCAGCTCATCCTCGTCTTTTCCGACGATGGCTTCTCCGCACGGACAGGTCAGGTGTGTCTTCATTGCCGCCCTTCCCTTCTGGTGACCTACTACTGGGCCGTCTAGTGCCGTCTAGTGCCGTCTCGTCAAGCGCCTACTGGGCCGATCTGGCGGATTTGTCCGACTTGGCCTGGGCCTTCAACTGCTTCTTGTAGGAACGCACTTGCCCCATCGATTCGGCGTCGACGATATCGGCGACGGAAAGGTGCGTGCCCTCCTTCCCGAACTGGCCGGCCGCCGCGCGCCAGCCCTTCGGGGTGACGCCGTACTGCTTGCCCAGCAGCGCCAAAAAGATCTGCGCCTTGACGTCGCCGAAGCCGGGTAACCCCTTGATTCGGCGCAGCAGCTCCTCGCCGTCGGGGTTACCGGCGGTCCACAATCCCGCGGCGTCGCCGTCGTAGCGGTCCACAATGATTTGAGCCAGCGTCTGGATCCGCTTGGCCATCGAACCCGGAAAGCGATGGATCGCAGGCTTTTCCGAGCACAACGCGGCGAACTTGTCGGGATCGTAGTCGGCGATCTCGACCGCGCCAAAGCTGCCCATCCGGTCGGCGATCTTCTTCGGTCCGGAAAAGGCGGTCTCAAAGGGCACCTGCTGATCCAAGACCATCCCGATCAGCAGGGCCAGCGGGTCGCGCGATAGCAGCGCGTCGGCCTCGGGTTCTTGGGCGAGCCACAGTTTCACTGTCGTGTTCACTGTCCAGGACCTTCCTTTCGGCGCACGCCTGAGACCGACGACCTATGTGTTCGACACACTACTCACCAGCAACGACCGAGTTATCGTGGCCTGGTGGTGGATGAGGCCCGGTTGGCGCTGATGCTGGCCCGCGACGAATTGCACGCGCTTGTCACCGCCTATTGCCGGGCCGTCGACCGCGCCGATTACGCTGCGCTGCGCGACCTGTACCACCCCGAGGCGACCGACGCGCACGGCGAGTTCTCGGCGGGCGGCGTCGAGCAATTCATCACGCAATTGCAGGCGGCGCAACCGTATGTGCGTGTCTCCCAACACAACATCACCACGACCAACTTCGAGATCGACGGCGAGGCTGCCCGCGGCGAAATCTACTGCCTGGTTTTCCACACCTTCGCCGGTCCCGAACACGACATCGACGTCCTGATCGGCGGCCGCTACCTCGACGAGTACGCGCGGCACGACGGTCGCTGGAAGTTTCACCGGCGCACCATCGTCGCGGATTGGGCCTATCAGAATGACCCCTCGCTGGTGAACTTCGCCCATCCCAGCACCCGAGGCACCCTGCGTGGTCAACCCGGCCAAGACGACCCGTCAGTCGGTCTGTTCACCCGAACTTAGACGACGGAAAGCCCTGTCCCACAATAGCTTTGACGACTAGCCGCTCTTGCGGCGGAACTCCCGACGGCCGCCACCCGCCGCGCCGTGCGCCCGCGACTGCTTGCCGCCCCCATCCTTGTGTTCGGATCCCCCAGATGTCTTGGACATCTTGCGCTCCAGGGCTTCGCGAAACTTGCGCTTGTTCTCGTCCTCTGCCCCCACAGCGTCCTGCTTGGAGTTCGACTCGGCCATAGCGGCAGCTTAGCCCGATTACCGCTTGCCCGGCGGCATGCCATACAGATGAGAGATCGGCAACGTCAGCAGCACTCGCCGGTCGGTGACCATCGCCTGCCGGAACTCATCCCAGTCCGGATGCTCACCGGCGATGTTGCGATACAAGGCAATCAGGGCTTCGACGGTGTCGTCGTCGGGCGCCGCGGCCGGTGCGGTCAGTTCGGCTGTCCCCTCGGCGACGGCATACGACCAGCCGTCGTCGGAATCGACCAGCAGCGAGGCCCGCGGATCGCGGCGCAGATTGCGGGTCTTGGCCCGCGGCTCGGTGATCGACACCCGGATCACCAACTCTCGCGGATCGAAGTGGTAGCTCACGTTCGATAGTTGCGGCCGCCCGTCGCGCTTGATCGTGGCCAGCACGCCGAGCGAATTTCCCTTGATCAGTGCTAGCAGCTTGTCATCGAAGACTTGGCGTCCCATCCCCAAAGACTACGTCTGTCTGGTATCGATCTGCTCCAATCGGGTTATGGCCAGCTATGCGGTGTTGTTACGGGGCGTCAACGTCGGCGGCGTCAATGTGAAGATGGCCGACGTGGCGACCGCCCTGACCGACGCCGGGTTCACCGCTGTGCGCACCATCTTGGCGAGTGGGAACGTGCTGCTCGAGTCGTCCGCCACGGCCGCGGTCGTGCGCAAGAACGCCGAAGCCGCTCTCCGGGAAAACCTCGGCTACGACGCCTGGGTGCTGGTCTACGACACCGGCACGGTGCGCGCCATCGTCGACGCGTACCCGTTCAAGCCGGAGGTCGACGGGTATCAGTCCTACGTCACCTTCGTCGCCGAGCCCGCAGTGCTCGACGAACTGTGCGCGCTGGCCGATGGGGCCGGCGCCGACGAGAAGATCAGCCCGGGCGAAGGCGTCGTCTACTGGCAAGTCCCCAAGGGCGCCACCCTGGACAGCACGATCGGCAAGACGATGGGCAAGCCGAGGTACAAGTCGTCCACGACGACCCGCAACCTGCGCACCCTGACCAAACTTTTGCTGATCTGCGACCGCGACGGTGGGTAGGGTTTCGGCGATGACCCCTGCCCAAGATCGCCGCAAGGAGAAGGTCTGCATCGGCGGCATTCCCGAGACCGCGTTGTTGACGCTGAATTCGCGGGCCCGGGAGGCAGCCCGCCCCGATCGCCTCCTCGACGATCCGATGGCGATCCGGCTTGCGGGGGCCATCGATTACGACTTCGGGAAGTTCGGCCGCACGCATCAAGACATCGCGTTGCGCGCGCGCCTCTTCGACGCTCAGACGCTGGCCTACCTGTCTGAACATCCGACCGCCACGGTGGTGGCCCTGGCCGAGGGCTTGCAAACCAGCGTCTACCGGTTGCACGCGGCGTTACCGGATGGCCGATTTCGTTGGCTGACAGTCGATTTGCCCGAGATCATCGAGCTGCGGACCCGGCTGCTGCCACCCGCACCGCGCGTGACCCTGCGCGCCCAGTCGGTGCTGGACTACAGCTGGACGGAGGCGGTCGACCCCGCCGGCGGCGTCTTCGTCACCGCAGAGGGGTTGCTGATGTATCTGCAACCCGAGCAGTCGTTGGCGTTGATCGCCCAGTGCGCCAAGGCTTTTCCCGGCGGTCGGATGATCTTCGATCTGCCCCCGGTCTGGATGCCCAAGGTAAGCAAGTCCGGGGTACGGGCCTCGACCCGGTACAAGGGTCCGCCGATGCCGTTTGCCCTGTCCACCGCGCAGGCGGCCGATCTGGTCAACACCGTGCCAGGTGTTCGCGCGGTTCACGATCTGCGGCTGCCGCCGGGACGCGGTCGCGCGTTGAACGTCGCCGTGTCCATGCTTTACCGCGTGCCGGCGCTCGCCCCGCTGCGGCCGTGCCTGACGCTGCTGGAATTCGACTAGCGCTCGGCAGGGTCGGGCACCGCCTCGACGTAGCGCAGCGCGTCGGCCTTGGTCAGGCCGAGCCCATGGGCGACGTGCACGTACTCGCGGGCCGCGGCCGCCATCGCGGCGTCGGTCGGATCGTAACGGGCGATGAAAGTGCCGAAGCGGCCCCGGGTTTCGACAATCGCGGCGGTTTCCAGCTCGCGATAGGCGCGCGCGACGGTGTTGACGGCCACGCCCAGTTGACCGGCCAGCTCGCGGACGGTCGGCAATCGGGTGCCGGGCGGCAACGCCCCTTCCCGGACGCCTTCGATGACCTGCGTCCGGAGCTGATCGAACAACGGCCGGCCTGCCTTCAGGTCGACGCGCAGCCATTCGCCCAGCTCCACGTATCCAGTATTACTCCACCACCGCTATGTTGGTGACATGCGAGTCGCGGTGCTCAGCGGGGCGGGAATCTCCGCGGAAAGCGGAGTGCCGACATTTCGCGACGACAAAAACGGGCTGTGGGCGCGGTTCGATCCCTACGAGCTGTCCAGCACGCAAGGTTGGCGGGACAACCCCGAGCGGGTGTGGGGCTGGTACTTGTGGCGGCACTATCTGGTGGCCAACGTTGCCCCCAACGACGGCCACCGGGCCATCGCCGCCTGGGAGGATTACGCCGATGTCAGCGTCATCACCCAGAACGTCGACGACCTGCACGAGCGGGCGGGCAGCACCGCGGTACATCATCTGCACGGCAGTCTCTTCGAGTTCCGTTGCGCGAGTTGTGATTTGCCCTATACCGAGACACTGCCCCTGATGCCCGAACCGGCACTGGAGGTGCAGCCGCCGCGCTGCGGCCACTGCGGCGGGCTGATCCGGCCCGACATCGTGTGGTTCGGTGAGCAGCTGCCCGAGGGGCCCTGGCATCAGGCGGTCGAGGCGACCCAGTCTGCCGACGTGATGGTGGTGGTCGGGACCTCGGCGATCGTCTACCCGGCGGCGGGCCTGGCCGACCTTGCCCTCTCCCGCGGCACCGCGGTGATCGAGGTCAACCCCGAGCCCACGCCGTTGTCCGCGAACGCGACCATCAGCATCCGCGAATCGGCGAGTCAGGCGTTGCCCGGGCTGCTGCGCCGGCTCCCCGCCCTGCTGAAGTAGCCGCCGCCGGTCCGGCTACGGTCTGCGCGCGCGGCCCAACAACAGCTCCGATACCGGCATCGGCGACCAGGCCGGCAGCGTCCACTCCCGCCGGGACGTCAGCACCTCGAAGCCGGCGTCGCGGATTGCGCGTTCGGTGTCGCGATGGGTGTGGCAATTACCGAGAAACCGCGGCCACACGGTGGCGTCGGCGAACCGCTGCAGCCGGCCCCGCAGGCCGGCGCTGGCCACATGTTCGAGGTAGCGCAACTCGCCGTCCCGGCGCAGCAACGTGTACAGATGCCGCAGCACCAGCACCGGATCCTGCACGGAGCACAGCACCAGCGAGCAGACAACCGCATCGAAGGGCTCGTCGGCGCTGAACTGCTCCACGGTCTGGTTGGTCAGGACGATCGGGACGGGCGCCGCCGCGGCGGCCACCCGCGCCCGCGCGGCCAGTCGCGACTCGGGCTCCATGGCCACGACCTGCCGGACGGCCTGCGGATAGTTAAGGAAGTTGGTGCCGATTCCGGCGCCGACCTCGAGCACCCGGCCCGACAAGCCGGCCAGGTTCTCGCGGCGCAGCGCCCGCACCGCCTCGGTTTCGTGGCTGGCTACGATCGGCCACACCCGCGCGAAGAACCGGTTGTCGAGCGTCGCTGTTGCTGTCGTCATCCCACCCTCCGACTCAAACGGGCCCACTATAAGGCCGTGAGCCGATCCTCAACCCCCGATTTTCGTCACCGATTCGCTCACCGGATGACCGTTGTGCTGCACCGGGATGGGCGGCTCGGGGACCGGCGCGGGTTCAGCGGGCCCCTCGCTGATGCCGAATCGCTCGTGCAACCACATCAGCGGCCGGGGCGCCCACCAGTTCCACCGGCCCATCACATGCATGAACGCCGGGACCAGGACCATCCGCACCAGGGTCGCGTCCGCGAACACCGCCAGCGTCAGACCCAGCCCGAACATCCGCATGAACGACACATGCGCGGCGATCAGCGCGGCGAACGACATCGACATCACCAGCGCGGCCGCGGTGATGACTCGGCCGGTGCGGGCCACGCCATGCGCCACCGCCTCGTCGTTGGCCGCGTGGGCCGCCTTGGCGGTCGACAGGGTCGGCCGGTACTGCAGCCAGTACTCCCGGATCCGGGAGATCAGGAACACTTCGTAGTCCATCGACAAGCCGAACGCGATGCAGAACAACAGCACCGGCATGTTGGCGACCAAGGTGCCGCTGGGCGTCGTCCCCAGCGCGCCCAGATGGCCATCCTGGAAAATCCATACCAGCGCCCCGAACGCCGCCGTCAGCGATAAGACGTTGCACATCAACGCCTTCACGGGCAGTACCACGCTGCCGGTCAGCAGGAACAGCAACACGAAGGTGATCGCGGCCATCACGCCTAGCACCGTCGGCAGCCGGTCGGTCACCGCGTCGACACTGTCCCGGTTGACCTGCGCGACGCCGGCCATCTCGACCGCGCGGCCCGCGGGCCCGGGCACCTGATGCAACCGTTTGAGCTGGACGTCGGACGCCGTGGAAAACAGTGGCGCCGAACTGTTGACGGTCAAAAACGCGCTGCCGTCGGCCAATCCGGCGGCGGCCGCGGGCGGCCCGACCCGGTTACCGTTGACGAACGTTGCGCTCGGTGCCGAGACCGCCGACACGTCGGGCACCCGCGACAGGCCGGCGGCGTAGGTGTCGAGGTCGGCCGGGCTGACGCCGCGCGCGTCCGGGATGACGATCGGTACCGAGGTGGCCGAATCGTGCGCGAAGTTGGTACGCAGCTGGTCGCCGACCTGATGTGACGACGACGACTGCGGCAGCACCCGATCATCGGGGAAGCCCCAGGTCACCTGGAGGAACGGAGCTCCGAGCAGCAACAGCAACGCGATGACGGCCGCCCCGATCGGCAGCCAGCGACGCATGACGAACTTGCTGGACCGGTACCAGAACAGCTGCTCGACCGGCTTGTGGCCGGGCTCGGGTCGGCGCACGATGCGCCGCACCAGCTTGCGCGCGTCCAGCGCGTCCAGTCGCGGCCCCAGCAGCACGATCGCGGCCGGGGTGATCACGATCGACGCAATCGCGACGAATGCGACGGTCGCAACGCCGGCGTAGGCGAAGGATTTGAGGAAGTACATCGGGAACAGCACCGTCGCCGACATCGACAGCGCGACCGTCACGGCGGAGAACAGCACCGTGCGCCCCGAGGTCGCCATGGTCCGGATCAGCGCCTCCTCCCGGTCGCTGCCCTCGGCCAGCTCGTCGCGGTAGCGGCTGACGATCAACAGGGTGTAGTCGATCGCCAACGCCAGGCCCATCGCGGTGCTCAGGTTGAGCGCGAAGATCGACACTTCGGCGGTATAGGTGACCAGCCGCAGCACCGACATCGAGCCGACGACGGCGAGCGCGCCAAGTGCCATCGGCAACGCCGCGGCAACCAGCCCGCCGAAGACCCAGATGAGCACCAGGAAGCTGAGCGGCAGCGCGATCATCTCCATTACCAGCAAATCGGCCTGGTTTTGGGTGTTGATCTGGGCGTACTGCATCGCCGATCCACCGGCGCGCACCGTCACGCCGTCGCGATCGTGAACGAAGCGATCCGCCAGGGTTTGGGCGTTGTTCTGCGCGTTGGTCTCCCCGCCCTTGAGGTTGACCACGATCAGGCCGGACTTGCCGTCTTTGCTGATCAGATCGGCGGCGGCGGCCGCCGGGGCGGTCCACGGCGAGGACACGTTGTAGACCAACGGCGAATGCGTCAGCTCGTTCACGAGGTCGCCGCCGACCTTGCGGGCCTGGTCGCTGCGGGCTCCTTGGGGCGCGGTCACCAGGATCAACATTTGCTGCCCGCTCTGCCCGAACTTGTCGGTCAGCGCCGTGATAGCCCGCGCGGATTCCGAGTTGGGATCTTGGAAGCCGCCGGGCGCCAGGCGCTGGGCGACCGGGAGGCCGAAGATCGCCGCGGCGACGAACACCAGGATCCCGACCGCGATGATGCGACGCGGTGCGGCGATGGCCAACCGAGCGATCCTTGGCAGCATCTATGCTTCCTCCCCCGGTCGCGGTCCCGCGGGGCGCGCACCATATTCGCGGTAACCTAGACCCGGTAAGTGACAGGTGTCAAACAACTCCTCTTGGTGGTACGGCGCAGGACCCGGTCTGGTTCGACGGGGTTTCAAACCCGTGAAGATTAAGAGTCCGGCTAGAAAATCAAGCGCTATATAAGCTGCTCACGACCCGAAAATGGGTGCCGACCGCCGAGAACCCTACTCGCGAGTAAATTGCCACAATTTTCCGAATCGTGACTCAATGAATCCTTAATGGTTGCTCTTAGGCTCAGTGTCATGTGGATCGACGACTTCAGCGCAGACGTCATCAAGGTTGACTTCGAGGCCCTCTACCACGGCGACGTGCTGGTGGAAGGCGAGACCTCCGAGCAGCTTGAAGACTGGCACCCGCTTCCCAACGCGAGCTGATCATCATGAGCTTGCTCGCCCGGCTACTGATGGCCGAACCCTCAGTCTCACGTTGGTTCCACCGATCGCATTGATCTTGTTAGCACACAGAAACCCCCGCCGTGGCGGGGGTTTCTGTGTGCTCGGGCTCTTCGTTTTGAGTGGCTAATCGGCCCGTCAGCGCGGGGCCATCCGGATGGCGCCGTCGAGGCGGATCACCTCGCCGTTGAGCATGGGGTTCTCCACGATGTGCACGGCCAGGGCACCGTACTCGTCGGGGTCGCCGAGCCGGGCGGGGTGCGGGACCTGCTTGCCCAGCGACGCCTGCGCCTCCTCGGGCAGCGAGCCCAGCAGCGGCGTCTTGAACAATCCGGGCGCGATGGTCACTACGCGAATCAGCTCGCGGGACAGGTCGCGGGCGATGGGTAGTGTCATTCCGACGACACCACCCTTGGATGCGGAGTAGGCGGCCTGGCCGATCTGACCTTCGAAGGCCGCCACGGAGGCGGTGTTGATGATGACACCGCGTTCCGGGCTGGTTTCGGGACCGATCGGTTGGGTCTTGGCGATCCGTTCGGCGGCCAGCCGTAGCACGTTGAAGGTGCCGATCAGGTTGACATTGACGACCTTCTTGAAGCCGTCCAGCGGAAACGGGCCGTCCTTGGACAGCGTTTTGATGGCGTTACCGATCCCGGCGCAGTTGACGTTGATCCGCAGCGGGCCCATCGCCTCCGCCGTGTCCAGGGCTTTGCCGACGGCGGCCTCATCGGTAACGTCGGCTTGGCAAAAGCGGGCACGCTCACCGAGCTCGCGGACCGCTTCCTCGCCGCGCAGGTCGATGACCACGACCTGGGCACCGCGATCGAGCAGCCGCTTGGTCGTGGCCAAACCCAGCCCCGAGGCACCCCCGGTGACGACGGCGACGGCGTCTTTGATCTCCATGCAGGTCCTTTCGTCGTATTGCCGACCAACTTGTTGGTTGGGAACTATACCCAGTCGTTGAGCACGTCCGCGGCGTCGGTCACCGGTGCCGCGGGCCGTGGTGTGTCCGGGGCGGTGCGGGAGAACCGCGGCGCCGGTCGTGGCTGCAGACCGCCGTCCACGTCGTAGAAGGTGTTGCGCTCGGTGATGTGGGGCTCGGTGTGGACCTCGCCAAACGCCAGCACCGGGGTCACGCACGCGTCGGAGTCGGCAAACACCTTGGCCCAGTGATCGCGGTCCTGACTGGCGAACTTCTCGGTCAGTACGGCGCGCAGCTCGGGCCAGCGGCTGACGTCGTTCTGTCCGGGCAGGTCGGCCCCGTCCAGACCCAGCCCGGCCAGCATGGCGGCGTAGAACTGCGGCTCGATGGCGCCGACCGCGACATGGCGCCCGTCGGCGCACTCGTAGGTGTCGTAGTAGGGCGCGCCGCCGTCGAGCAGGTTGGTGCCGCGCGCGTCCGTCCACATTCCGGAGGCCCGCATCTGCCACATCATTTGGACCAGCACGCTCGAGCCGTCGACCATCGCCGCGTCGACGACCTGCCCCTTGCCGGAGCTCTGCCGTTCCCACAGCGCCGACAGGATGCCGAGCAGCAGGAACATCGAACCGCCGCCGAAATCGCCGACCAGGTTCAGCGGCGGGACCGGCCGTTCGTTCACCCGACCGATGGCGTGCAGGATGCCGTTCAGCGAGATGTAGTTGATGTCGTGGCCCGCCTGCTGGCTGCGCGGACCGGTCTGGCCCCAGCCGGTCATCCGTGCGTAGACCAACCGGTCGTTGATCTTGGCGCAGTCCTCGGGTCCCAGACCCAACCGCTCGGTGACGCCGGGGCGGTAGCCCTCGATCAGTACATCGGCCTTGGCGATCAACTTGAGCACGAGTTCGCGCCCTTCGTCGGACTTCAGGTCGGCGGTCACCACTCGCCGGTTGCGCATCATGGCGTCCTTGGCGACGCCGTCAGGACCTTTGGCGGGCCGGTCGATGCGCACCACGTCCGCACCCAGATCTCCCAGAATCATGGCGGCGTGCGGCCCCGGCCCGATGCCGGCCAGTTCCACTACCCGAAGCCCCTTGAGCGGTCCGGCCATGATGCCCACCAACCTTCCGTCTGCGCTGACGCGTGCGAACCCTTTGGCATCTTCGCAGCCGAGCTCGGCGGCCGCGCAGCCCGGTCGCCCAACCGGTGGTTAGGGTGAGGCCATGCCGGAATCGACGCTCGACTTCCCGACTTCCACCGCCGACCTGGCGGTCAACCTGTCCGACGGCGTGCTGTCGGTGACCATCAACCGGCCGGACAGTCTGAACTCGCTCACCGCTCCGGTGATCGCCGGGCTTGCCGACACGATGGAAAGCGCGGCCACCGACCCGCGCGTGCAAGTGGTGCGGTTGGGCGGCGCCGGCCGCGGGTTCTGCTCTGGGGCAGGGATCAGCGCCGACGACATGTCCGGCGGCGGCGGTGTTCCGCCGGACGAGATCATTGTGGAAGTCAACCGGCTGATCCGCGCCATCACCGCGCTGCCGCACCCGGTGGTCGCCGTCGTGCAGGGACCAGCCGCGGGTGTCGGCGTTTCCATCGCCTTGGCCTGCGACATCGTATTGGCTTCGGAGACAGCATTTTTCATGCTTGCCTTCACCAAGATCGGACTGATGCCCGACGGCGGCGCCTCGGCGTTGGTCGCGGCGGCGATCGGCCGGATCCGCGCGATGCGGATGGCGCTGCTGGCCGAACGGCTCTCGGCGGCCGAGGCGTTCGCCGCAGGCCTGGTTACCGCGGTCTACCCGGCCGAGGACTTCGACGCCCACGTGGACAAGGTGATTTCGACGTTGCTTCGCGGCCCGGTCGTGGCGTTCGCCAAGACTAAGGATGCGATCAATGCGGCCACCCTGGCTGAGCTCGATGCCACGCTGGACCGTGAGTATCGAGGGCAGTCGATCTTGTTGCGATCGGCCGACTTACGGGAAGGCGCAACGGCGTTCCAGGAGCGCCGCGCGCCGAACTTCACCGATCGCTAGACGCTTAGTCGCCGCCGAAGCGGCAATCCTTCCTGACGTCAGTCGAGGGAGGCAACGATGAACGAACCGCTGCGCTGCCTGGTGACCGGGGCGACCGGCTACATCGGCGCCCGCCTGGTGCCGCGGCTGCTCGACGAAGGCCACCGCGTGCGAACACTGGCCCGTACGCCGAGCAAGCTGGCGGAGGTGCCCTGGCGCGAGCAGGTGGAGGTAGCCCGCGGGGATCTCAGCAACGTCGATTCGTTGATCGAGGCCTGCCACGGGATGGACGTCGTGTACTACCTGGTCCATTCGATGGGAACATCGAAGGATTTCACCGAGGAGGAGCGCCGCTCGGTCCGCAACGTCGTGACGGCAGCGCGACGCACCGGGGTCCGGCGGATCGTGTACCTAAGCGGGCTGCATCCGCAGGGCCGCGCCCTGTCGCCCCATCTGGCGTCGCGCAAGGCGGTGGGCGAGGCGCTCCTCGAATCGGGAATCGAGACGGTGGTGCTGCAGGCCGGTGTGGTCATCGGGTCGGGATCGGCGTCGTTCGAAATGATCCGCCACCTGACCGACCGGCTGCCGGTGATGACCACACCGAAGTGGGTGCACAATCGGATCCAGCCCATCGCGGTGCGCGACGTGCTCTACTACCTCGTCGCCGCGGCAACGGCTCCGGTGCCCTCGTCGCGGACCTGGGATATCGGCGGTCCCGACGTGCTGGAGTACGGCGACATGATGCGGGTTTACGCCGAAGTCGCGGGCCTGCACCGACGTTACCTGTTCGTGCTGCCGTTTTTGACGCCGTCAATCGCCAGCCTGTGGGTGGGGACGGTGACCCCGATCCCGTCCGGCTTGGCCCGACCGCTGATTGAATCGCTGGAATGCGATGCGGTGATGGGCAATTCGGACATCGACACCATCATCACGCCGCCGCCGGAAGGTCTCACCCCCTACCGCCGAGCCGTGTCGCTGTCGCTCAACCGGGCGGCGCGCGGGCTGCCCGACGCCAGCTGGGCATCGTCGCATGCCGAACCGGCCGAGCCACTGCCCAGCGACCCGGCCTGGGCGGGTGGGGTCGTCTACACCGACGTGCGAACGGCGACAACCGCCGCGACACCCGAGGATGTCTGGGCCGCAGCAGAACACGCCGCGTCGAGCAACGGTCGCTGGACCGTGGCGGAGCGGGAGCCCGGGACCCGGCTGCGGCTGCGCTCCCGATTCCGCACCCGCGGGACCGCCTGGCTGGAGATGACGGTCACGCCGCAGGACGGCGGCGGCAGCAGGTACACGCAGCGGGCGATCTTCGTACCGGCCGGCGTGCGCGGGCGGCTCTACTGGCTTATCGCCCGGCCGCTGCACACCGTCGCGTTGGCGACCCTGGTGCGCAACGTCGTCGGGGCGGCCCAGAGCTAGACGCCGAACATCGGCGGCAACACCAACACCATGATCAGACCCCAGAAGAAGTGGGTCAGCGCCGGCGCTAGGACGCCCCCGCTGGCGCGGCGCTCCAAAGCGCAGATCGTGCCGAGGATGATCGCGGCGAAGCCGAGCATCGGATTGCCGCTGGCCAGAGTCACGGCGAGGTACAGCAGGGTCGAGATCGTCAATGGCGCGAACCGGCCCAGCGCGGTGTACAGGGCGCCACGGAAGAACAGTTCCTCGGCGACGCCGTTGATCAGGGTGATCAACACGACCAGCCAAAACGATCCGTGGTGGGCGTACTGCAGCACCCGGGTGATCAGTGCCGCGACGGCGGGAATCTGGCGGGCGATCAGTCCGCCGACGACGAACACACCGCCCAGACCCAGGCCGATCAGCGTGCCGCTGATCACCGGCCGCTGATTACGGCCACGCCAGCAGATACCGCCCAGATGCAGCGGACCGGAGCAGAACGCGCCGACGACCCACACCGCGGCCAGCACCAGGGTGAGCCAGTAGAAACTCGATTCGCCGGGCAGACGCCGCAACGAGTAGCCGAGCACCGCCGCGCCAGCTACCAAAGTAATCGCGACGACGACGCGCCGCCGCCGCACCAGCGACGGCGGTTCATGGTGTGGCACAGCAACATTGGTGACGGCTTGACGCAGCTCGGAGAACACACTGGTGTGGTACGGGCTGGCCTGCTGGCTCATGCCGGACGGACCTTCGGGGTCAGGGTGAGCAGGATGTCCAGGCTGGTTCGCACGGCTCCGGCTAGCGGGCCCGGAACACTGTTGACCAGCTTCAGGGTGGGCCGGGCGATGGGCGGTGTGATGGCCCTGGCCAGCCGGCGGATCCGCAGGGCGTCCCCGCCTGCCCAAGCGGGGTCGGTGTCGGCGAGATCGTGGGGGTCGGCCAGCTCGTTGACCGGCCGCGGCCGGCCGCGCGCCGCCCCGGCCAAGGCCAGCGAGATGGCGTCCTCGACACCCAGCAGGCCGCCGGGCGGGTCGGGCACCCGTTCGCGCAGCCCGGCGGCCGACGCCAGCATTGGATGATCGAGCGACTCCACCAGGTCGCCGGCCAGCCCGGGCGGCACCGGCAAGGCAAGCCCGGTGATCAGCGACGCCAACGAGGTGTCGACGCGACCGACCGGCAGCGAGGCGTGCCACCGGCCAGAGACCCGCGCATACGCCTTGAGTAGGTCCCGGTAGGACGTGGTGTCCGGACCGGCGATGTCGTAGGCCCCCGCCGGGACGAGTTCGGGATCTGCCGCGGCGACCAGATAGTGCAGCGCATCCCGGATCGAGATCGGGTCGATCGGGTTTTCCATCCAGCTCGGGGCCGGGATCAGCGGGAATCGGTCACCGACGTAGCGCATCATCTCGAACGACGTGGACCCGGCGCCGATGATCACGGCCGCGCCCAGCCACACCAGCTCCGGGCCGTCGGGGATGGTCAGCGCCTCGGCAACCTCGGCGCGGCTGGCCAAATGATCGGAGAGTGCCTCGTCAGCGGGCACGAACCCGCCCAGGTAGACGATGCGTCGCACCCCGGCGTCCCGGGCGGCCGCCGCGACATTGGCGGCCGCGGCCCGGTCTGCCTCCCTGAAGTCCGGCTGCCCGATGGCGTGGACCAGGTAATACACCACGTCGACCGGGCCAGCAGCGTCCATCGCCGCC
This sequence comes from Mycobacterium simiae, assembly GCF_010727605.1. NCBI lineage: Bacteria > Bacillati > Actinomycetota > Actinomycetes > Mycobacteriales > Mycobacteriaceae > Mycobacterium > Mycobacterium simiae. The sequence goes on along the minus strand of NZ_AP022568.1, from coordinate 4,010,117 downwards.
TGCGCCGACGCCGGATCCGATGCGTCCAGGCGCACCGGAGCGACGTCGTCGAACCAACCGAACCGATTGAGCCGCTTCGGGTTTCGGCTCGCCGTCACCACCTGGTGTTGGTGTTCCAGCAGTTCCGCGACCAGTCTCGATCCCACGTAGCCCGTCGCGCCGGTGACCAAAATCCGCATACATCTGACCCTAGCCCGCAGCACCGCGCCTAAACCGGGATGGGTTGAACCAATTGAGTTAGGGCACCGTAACTAAGTTCATGAACGAAAAAACAGGGGGAAATGCCACGCGCGTGGGCTTTACGACCACGGCCAGCGAGGATCCAACAATCGCAGCAGTATCTGTGCAGTTTCCGCAGCACTACCATCCGCAGGAAGAACTGATCGACCGACTGAGTGGCGTTATGGGGGAACACTTTCGACGCTTTGCGCTGTCGGCCGGTGTCGAGCATCGGCATCTGGCGATCTCGATGGACCGGATGGAGCAGCTGACCGGTTTCAGCGAGGCGAACGAGGCCTATATCGAGGTCGCACTGGAATTGGGCGAGCGGGCGTTGCGCGCCGCGCTCGATCAGGCCAATGTCAGGCCCGAAGACGTGGACATCGTGTTTTCGACGACGGTCACCGGGCTCGCGGTCCCGTCGCTGGAGGCACGGCTGGCGCACCGGGTGGGGCTGCGCCAGGACGTCAAGCGCATCCCCATGTTCGGTCTGGGTTGCGTTGCGGGGGCGGCCGGAGTCGCCCGGGTGCACGACTACTTGAGGGCGTTCCCCGACCATGTCGCGGTGTTGCTGGCGGTCGAACTGTGCACGCTGACGATTCAACGTAACGACCATTCGGTGGCCAATACGGTCGCTACCAGCCTGTTCGGCGACGGCGCCGGCGCGGTTGTCATCAAGGGTGCCAATTACTCGGAAACCACCAGCGGTCCCCGGGTGCTGGATACGCGCAGCCGGATGTATCCAGACACCCAGGGCGTCATGGGCTGGGATATCGGCAGCGACGGCTTCAAGATCGTGTTGTCCGCCGATGTGGTCAACGTCGCCAAGCAATACCTGGGCGACGACGTCCGCAAGTTCCTCGCCGATCACGGTTTGACGCCCTCGGACATCTCGACATGGGTCTGCCACCCGGGCGGTCCGGCGGTCATCGAGGCAGTGGAAGAAGAGCTCGAGTTGCCGGCCGACGCTCTCGATCACACGCGAAACTCGTTGCGGCTCAACGGGAACCTGTCGTCAGTATCGGTCCTGGACGTGCTTCGGGCGAACGTGGCCGAACCGCCGGCCCCGGGCTCGCTCGGCCTGATGATCGCGATGGGTCCGGGTTTCTGCTCCGAACTCGTGCTGTTGAAGTGGTAGCACTGGTACAGACTGTAGACATGTACTACCTGCTGATCCTGGTTGTCGGGCTGGAGCGCATAGTCGAGCTGGTGCTGTCCAACCGCAACGCCGAGTGGTCTTTTGCCCAGGGCGCCAGGGAATTTGGGCGACCGCACTACGTCGTGATGGTCGTCATCCACAGTGCCCTGCTGGTCGGCTGTGTGGTCGAACCGCTGGCACTGCACCGGCCGTTCCTGCCCTGGCTGGGCTGGCCGATGCTCGCGGTGGCGGCGCTGAGTCAGGTGCTGCGCTGGTGGTGCATCGGCACGCTGGGTCGGCGGTGGAACACCCGGGTGATCGTGTTGCCGGAGGCGCCCCTGGTGCGGCGGGGGCCCTACCGGTTTCTTCACCACCCGAACTATGTTGCGGTGGTGGCCGAAGGGTTCGCGCTGCCGCTGATCCACACCGCGTGGCTAACCGCGGCCACGTTCACCGTCGCCAACGCGATTTTGCTCAGTGTGCGCATCCGGGTGGAAAATTCCGCGCTGGGATACACATGAGCAGCCGCGCCGTCGACGATGCAGAGCAGAGCGATGAGGAGGAACGGCGCTCATGTCCGGCCGCGCCGTCGACGATGCAGAGCAAAGCGATGAGGAGGAACGGCGCTCATGTCCGGCCGCGCCGTCGACGATGCAGAGCAAAGCGATGAGGAGGAGCGGCGCTCATGTCCGGCCGCGCCGTCGACGATGCAGAGCAAAGCGATGAGGAGGAGCGGCGCTCATGTCCTATGACGCCGACCTGCTGATCGTCGGTGGCGGCCCCGGCGGCCTGGCGACCGCCCTGCAGGCGCGCCGGCACGGGCTGTCAGTGATCGTGGTCGAGCCGCGCGCGGACCCGATCGACAAGGCGTGCGGAGAGGGCCTGATGCCCGGCGGTCTGGCCGAACTCACCTCGCTCGGGGTCGATCCGGTCGGCATGCCGTTCCGCGGCATCGCCTATGTCAGCGAGCAGCGCCGCGCCGAGGCGCTGTTTCGCACCGGGTCGGGCCGCGGGGTGCGTCGCACCACCCTGCACGCGGCCATGCAGGCCCGCGCCAAAGAGCAAGACACCGAATGGATTCGGGCCAAGGTGACCGACGTGCAGCAGGACGCACACGGCGTCACCGCCGCCGGGGTGCGGGCGAGGTACCTGGTGGGCGCCGATGGGCTGCACTCGGCGGTCCGGCGCGCGGTCGGCATCAAGGCGACCGCCGGAACGCCGCGACGCTACGGCGTGCGTTGGCATTTCACGGTGCCGCCGTGGTCGGAGTTCGTCGAGGTCTATTGGTCGCGGCTGGGTGAGGCGTACGTGACGCCGGTGGAACCCGACCTGGTGGGGGTGGCGATCCTGTCGCAGGGCCGGCCCGACCTGGCGTGGTTCCCACGGCTGAGCCGGCATCTGGCGGGCGCCGGCCGCGGGCACGCGCGCGGCTGCGGCCCGTTGCGCCAGGTGGTGTCGCGCCGGGTCGCCGGGCGGGTGCTGCTGGTCGGTGATGCGGCGGGCTATGAGGACGCGCTGACCGGTGAGGGCGTCAGCCTCGCCGTCAAGCAGGCCGGCGCGGTGGTGAACGCCATCGTCAACGAGACGCCGGCGGCCTACGAGAAGGCGTGGCACCGGGTGACCCGCAATTACCGGTTACTCACGCGGGCGGTGGTGCTGGCGAGCACACCGCGGGCGACGCGGGGGGCCATCGTGCCGGCCTGCCAGCGAGTGCCCGGGATGTTTCGCGTCGGGGTCAATCTCCTGGGACGCTAGATCGATGGTGGCGACCCGCCACGCCGCTAACGCGCCTTCCAGACCGGTTCCCGCTTTTCGGCGAACGCCAACGGTCCTTCCTTGGCGTCCTCGGATCTCATCAAGGTCCCCATCTCGGTGGCGGTGCGGCGCCAGCCTGCCTCGTCGCCGGTGAGCAGTCCGTCGTCGACACCGTAGGCGATGCGCTTGCTGGCCTGCACCGACAACGGCGCGTTCACCGTGATGCGCGCCGCCAACACCAGCGCCGCGTCGAGCACGGAGCCTTCCTTGACGACCTGGTTCACCAGGCCCCACTCCCAGGCGTCGGATGCCGTCATCGGCTCACCGGTCAACAGCAGTTCCATCGCCACTTTTCGGGGCAGCTGCTCGACGATGCGGAACACCCCGCCGGCGGCCGCGATCAGCCCGCGTTTGACCTCGGGCAGACCGAATTGGGCTGCCTCGTGCGCGACGACCAGGTCGCTGGCCAGCGCTAGCTCGGTGCCACCGCCCAGCGCGGTGCCGTTGACCGCGGCGATGGTGGGCTTGTCGATGAAGTGACTGACGTATCCGGCGAAGCCCCACTCCCCGTGGTCGGGGTGATAGATGTTCTCCCGGCGCGAGATCGCCTTGAGATCGGCTCCGGCGCAAAACGATTTGTCGCCCGAACCGGTGAGCACCACCGCCCGCACGTCGGGGTCGTGTTGTGCTTCTTCGAGCGCATCCCCGACGCCGATGCTGACCGCGGCGTTGATCGCGTTGCGCGCCTCGGGCCGGTTGATGGTAATGACCATCACGTTGCCCCGGCGTTCCACCAACACCGCGGCCGCGGCGCCATTCCCGTCTGTCACAGCAGCTCCACGATGGTGGCGTTGGCCTGACCGCCGCCCTCGCACATCGTCTGCAGGCCGTAGCGAATTCCCTTGTCCCGCATGTGGTATAGCAGGGTAGTCATGATGCGCGCCCCGGAGCCGCCGAGCGGGTGGCCCAGCGCGATCGCGCCACCGTTGGGGTTGAGCTTGTTCTCGTCGGCGCCGATGTCCTTCAGCCACGCCAGCGGAACCGGCGCGAATGCCTCGTTGACCTCGTAGGCGCCGATGTCGTCGATGGACAACCCGGAGCGCTTCAGCACCTTCTGGGTGGCCGGGATCGGGGCGGTGAGCATGATGACCGGGTCGGCTCCGGCCAGGGTAGCGGTGTGCACCTTGGCAATTGGCTTGAGCCCCAAGTCTTTCGCCTTGTCCGCGGACATGAACAACAGGGCAGCCGCGCCGTCGGAGATCTGCGAGGAGTTGCCGGCGTGGATCACGCCGTCTTCCTTGAAGGCGGGCTTGAGGGAGGCCATCTTTTCCATCGGCGTACCGCGCCGGATGCCCTCGTCCTTGCGCACGACGTTACCGTCGTGGTCCTTAATGCCGACGATCTGGTCGTCGAACGCACCGGAATCCTGTGCGGCGGCGGCTTTTTCGTGCGAGTCGAGGGAGAACTGGTCGAGCGTGGTGCGGTCGAAGCCCCACTGTTCGGCGATCATCTCGGCCCCGAGGCCCTGGTTGGGGATCTGGCGGTCGTAGCGGTCCAGGAACGCCTCCGGGTAGGGTCGGCCGCCGTTGGCCAGCGACGCGCCCATCGGGGTCCGCGACATCGACTCGACACCGCCGGCGACGACGACGTCGTAGTGCCCGGCGACCACGCCGGCGGCGGCGAAGTGGATGGACTGCTGGCTGGATCCGCACTGGCGGTCGACGGTCACGCCCGGGACGCTCTCCGGCCAGCCCGCGGTCAGCAGGGCGGTGCGGCCAATGTCGAGAGCTTGCTCGCCGGCCTGCATCACGCAGCCCCAGATGACGTCGTCAACGATTTCGGGGTCGACGCCGGTCCGGGTGACCAGCCCGTTGAGAACCTGTGCGGACAGCTCGGCGGGGTGCACCCCGGACAGACCCCCATTGCGCTTGCCGATGGGTGAGCGCACGGCCTCAACGATGACGGCTTCGGGCATGGTGATGTCTCCTTTGACTCCGGTGTTGCGTTCGATTGTCAACCAAGAGGTTGGCAGGGCAGGGGGTGGGGTCGGTTGACCCCCGCGCGGACTCGAACCACACCGGTCACATCCGTCTCTCGTCCGACCCGACACACGGTCTGCGATCCGATAGCGCCGGTGATATTGCTCGCGTCAGTCGACAGGCCGAAGACGGCCATCATCAGGGCCGCCACCGGTCCAGGCAGCTGCCCACCACGCGCCAGCCCGGAAAACCGAGCGGCTATCCCTGGTTCAGTGACGGCGGCGCAGACCAGCCGCCGGCTAGACCGCGGGGTAGGCCACGGACTTGATCTCGGTGTACTGGTCGAATCCGGCGACACCGTTCTGGCGTCCCACACCGCTCTCCTTGTAACCCCCGAACGGGGTGTCGGCACCGTAGGGGGCACCGCCGTTGACGCCCATGAAGCCGGCCTTGATCCGGCGGGTCACCGACAGCGCACGCTCCAGGGAACCGGCAAACACGTTGCCCGCCAACCCGTACACGCTGTCGTTGGCGATTCGGATCGCGTCCTCCTCGTCGTCGAACGGAATCACCGACAGCACCGGGCCGAAGATCTCCTCCTGCGCGATCGTCATCTTGTTGTCGACGTTGACGAAAAGCGTTGGCCGGACGTAATACCCCTTGTCGAAGCCGGTCGGGGCGTCGGGACCACCGACCAACGCGGTGGCACCCTCCTCGACACCCTTGCGGATGTAGCCCATCACCCGGTCGTACTGCCGCTGCGAGATCACCGGGCCACACAGCGTGGCGGGGTCCTGCGGGTCGCCGCACGTGACGTTGTCGTAGATGTTCTTGAGGATCTCCACGCCCTCGTCGTAGCGGGATCGCGGCAACAGCAGCCGCGTCGGGTTCGCGCAACCCTGGCCGGCGTGCATGCACGGCGCGATGCCAACCATGCAGGCCGTGCCGAAGTCGGCATCCTCGAGCACGATGGTGGCCGATTTGCCGCCGAGCTCTAGGAACAACCGCTTCATGGTGGCGGCGCCCTTCTCCATGATCCGCTTGCCGACCACCGTAGAGCCGGTGAACGAAATCAGGTCAACCTTTGGCGACAGCGTCAGCTCTTCACCCACGAAATGATCCGAGGCGGTGACGACATTGACGACACCGGCTGGAATGTCGGTCTTTTCGGCAATCAGCCGACCCAGCCGCGTTGCGTTGAACGGCGTGTTGGGTGCCGGCTTCAGCACCACGGTGTTGCCGGTGCCCAGGGCCTGGCCCAGCTTGTTGAGGGTGACTTCGAAGGGGAAGTTCCACGGCACGATCGCGCCGACCACGCCGACGGGCTCGCGCCACACCTTGCGCGTGGTCAGCGTGCCGGTCAGGCTGATCACCTTGTCCCCCAGGTCCGTCTCCCAGGCGTACTCGTCGATCAGCCGCGCGGGGTACTTCAGGCCGTCCTCCAGCGGAGCGTCGAGTTGGGGTCCGAACGTGATGGCCCTGGGCGAGCCGACCTCCAGGATCAACTCCTCGCGCAGCTCCTCCTTCTCCTCTTCGATCGCATCGTGCAGCTGCAGCAGGCAGCGCTTGCGCAGCTCCTTGTTGGTCGACCAGTCGGTCTCGTCGAAGGCCCGCCGGGCGGCGTCGATCGCCCGGTGCATGTCCTCCTTGGACGCGTCGGCGACCTCACCGAGCTGCTCCTCGGTGGCCGGGTTGATGTTGGTGAAGGTGCCGGCCTGGCCGTCGACGAGCTTGCCGTCGATCATCATCTTCGGCTCGAACCGGACCTTTACAGTGTCAGCCATATCTGTTCAGCTCTCCTGACAATCGATCTGTTGTTACTCGTCCCTGCGGAGAGCCTTACTGGAAACTAGCCGATTGACAACCCTGCTCCGCCCACGAGGCCCTTGACGTGCGATTACCGCACGCCGGATCGGCGCCGGCGGCGGACTATCGCTGGGCATCGAACAGCACCGGGACCGATGTCGGCGACCGGAACACCTGCCCGCGGATGTGCGGGTCGTCCCCGTCGGGATCCAGCCGCAGATTCGGCAGCCGGTCCAACAACAGGTTGATCGCGGTGCGCATCTCGAGGCGCGCCAGATGCATGCCGAGGCAGACGTGCACGCCGTGCCCCCAGCCCAGATTCGCCTTGGCCGGTCGGTGGATGTTGAACGTGTCCGGATCGGCCCAGCGGTCCTCTTGGCGGTTCGCCGAACCCAGCATTGGCATCACCGTCGCCCCGGCCGGAATCGGCACGCCGCCAAGTTCGGTGTCGCGGGTGGCCACCCGGGTGATGGTCAGCAGGGGCGGTTCCCATCGCACCCCTTCCTCGATGACCTGCGGCAGCAGCGAGCGGTCCGCGCGGACGGCGTCCAACTGCGCGGGGTCCGACAGCAACCCGAGCAGCAGGCTGCCCAGCGCCCGATACGTCGTCTCCACGCCCGCCGGCAGCAGTAGCCGCAGGAACGAGAAAATCTCTTCGTCGGCGAGCTTGCCCCCGTCGATCTCGGCGGCGCCGAGCGCGGAGATCAAATCGTCCTTGGGCTCGGCGCGGCGGGCCTGCAGTATCGGGGCGAAATAGGCACCCAGGGCTGCCGAGGCCGCCAGCCCCCGTTCGGGATTCATCAACCAGCTCAGCAGCGAGATCGACCACCGCTGGAACTGCGGGTAATCCTGCTCCGGCAGGCCCAACAACCCGGCGATGATCTGGCTCGGGTAGTCGAAGGTGAACTCCTTGACCAGATCCGCCTTGCCGTTAGGGGCGAACTTGTCGATCAAGCTGTTGGCCACCCGGCCTACCAGCTCGTCCTGCCAACGGGCTAATGACTTCTGCGAGAATGCTTTTGACACCAGCGAGCGCAGCCTACCGTGAAACGGTTCGTCCATACCGAGCATCACGCGCTCCCCCAGCACCGGTCCGAACGCGGCGATCACCGCCGACGAGGAGAACGTTTCGTTGTCGCGCAGCATCTGCTGGACGTCCTCGTAGCGATACACGATGAACATCGGCAACGATTCCTCGTGCGGCAGCGCGCCCGAGGTCTCCAGTCGTTGCACCGGTTCCTCGCGGCGCAGTCGGGCCAGTTCGGTGTACGGGTCGCGTACGTCACCGGAGATGGCGTCGTCGAATGCGCCGAAGTCCTCCAGGTCGTCGAAAAGCTGTTCCATGCTTAACCTCTCAGTCCCCTTTACTGCCCTGCTGCCGCCGCGCCGCCAGTACGGCCAGGCGCTGCAGCACCGGCTGCGGAAGAACACGTGCGGCCAGTACCATCGCCTTTTGAGCGGTCGTCAGCGGCCACGCTCCGTCGCGCATCGATCCCTGCCTGGGTATGCCCAGCACCGTCCGCGACATGTGGTGCATTCCGGCGGCCGGCAGCAAGCGGTTGACCGCTAGCAGCATGGCCGCATCCGGCCCGACCCCGCGGCGCCGGAACGGCGCCTCGTCGCCTAGCGCCTTCACCAAACCGTCGGTGAATCGCTCGGGTGGCCGGGCCATCTTCATCGCGAATCGGCCGCGACTGTTCATGGTGGTGTGCAGCCGCGCGTATGGTCCCTCGAAGTTTCGATCGTCGATAGTGCCTGCGTCGGTGATGATTTCGGTGTCGTAAGTGCCCGACACCAAGATGGTGACACCGAGGCCGAACGGGGCGATCTCGCAAGCCAACGATTCACCCCAGCGCTCCATCGCGCCTTTGGCGGCCGAATAGGGCGCGGTGCCCGGTTGCCCGCGCACCCCGGCCGTGCTCGCGACGAGCACGATCCGGCCCTCACCCGCCGCCCGCATGGACGGCAACAGCGCCTTGGTGAGTTCGACCGGGCCGAAGACGCTGGTGGCGAACATCTTCTGCCACAGTGCCGGGTCGGTCTCTTCGACCATCCCGGCCGCGGATATTCCAGCGTTGTGTACCACGGCGTACGGCGCGCCGGCCGCTTCCCCGATCGCCTTGGCCGCCGCCGTGATCGACGCCGGGTCCAGCAGGTCGAGCTGCACGCCGACCAGCCTGTCGTCGTTCTCGGCGGCCCCCACGGCCCGCCGCAGCGCTGGCATCCCCTGCTCGGGCGTGCGCATCGCGGCGACCACGCGCCACCCCTCGCGATACAGCCGCACCGCCGAGGCGAACCCCAACCCGCGGGAGGCACCGGTGATGACCACGGCGCGCGGCTCAGCCATGCGCGCTCGCGTTGTGGTCCGGTACGGCGCAGGGGCCCTCACCGGGCGGCGGAGCCTCGACATGGGGCCGGCCGTTGGGTTCCCCGCTCGCCCAGGTCGACCAGATGCCGACCGAGTATGGCCCGAGCGCACCGGCCCTCTCGTAATACCCTTGCGGATCATAGACTTTAGCTTCCGGATAGGGCCACGGGCAAGCGACCGAGGTGGCCGCGTGGCTGACCTTGATGACCCAGAACCAGGCGCCGTAAGCGAAATACGACACGTTGATGATTGCGAACATCACCAGGAAGGTGCCCAGCACCGGGCGGCCGGGGAAAATCTTGGCTTTGGCGGCCAGCTTTTCGGCCACCGATTTACCGGTGTCGTCGCGGTAACACAGGATCGCCGCGGGCACCATCACGAAGGTGACCGAGAACGACTCCCAGATCAACGGGAATTGGAATGTGGTGCCGGTGAAGACCGAACCCCAGGGAATGACCTGAGAGTAGATGTACATCCCCATGTGGACCAGCTGGATCTCCAGCCACGCGTCGAAGACGAAGCCGATGGCACACGTCAGGGCACCTAGGCTGATCAGCGGGTGTCGCGAGACGAAGCTTTCGGGGCCGTATTTGGCCTGTAGTTTGCGCAGGATCCAGACCGCCGGGAAGTACGGCCCGAAATAGAAAGTGACGTAACCGAATACGACGAACGGTTCGACTGTCGGCGACAGCGACACCAACGGCCAGGACTCCGGCCAGTGAATGAGGTCGGGGTTGTACACCGCGAACGGCGCCCAGTTCATGATCGGGTCCTGCCACACGATCAGGGTGGTGCACAAGAACATCAGCATTACCGGGCTGCCCGGGTTGCGCCGCCAGCCGCGGATGAACACGACGATCAGCACCAGCAGCATGATCACGGTCGAGATGTGCAGGAAGCTGATGTAATCCAGCCCGAAGATGAACCGCACCGGACGCGGGCGACCCTGCACATTCGGGTTTGCCACCCGCGGACCAAGGGCGACACGGCAATTCGCGATGAACAAGAGCGCGAACGCCGCCAGAGCGGCGCCGGCGATCCAGCCGCCCCAGCCGCGCTTGGTACCGGGTTGCGTGGACCTTTCGGCCAGCTTCGGGGGTAGCGATTGATCCGTGGACATCAGTCTTCCGTTCCGAAGCGATCCACCAGGTGCGAATTGACGCCGTCGGCGTCGAGGGTGCGGGCCACCAGGTAGCCAGCGCCCATCCAGGCCCGCCGGGTCCACTTGCCGAACGACACTCGGGTGCCGGGGGCCCCGGACGCGGCGGGCATCATCTTGACCCGCTCCAGCGCCTCCTTGACCCCGCGCGGACTCAACGGGTGGGCGTCGGTAAACGCACGCACCAAGGTCGCGGCGACATCGCGGTTGACCACCGTCACGCAGAATTCGGGGCGACTGCCGTCGTACTTCTGCGCGTAGGCATCGAGGAAATCCTGGCCGGTCCGGTTCGCCTCGTCGTACTGGTCGACCCCAGTCCAGCCCATGAAGGCGTTCCACATGATCGGGTTCACCCAGGCGTTCTGGAAGGCGGTGGTGGTGAAGCGGGGCGGGTCCCAGCCGACGGCTTCCAGGGCGGGGTTGACGAAGACGATGCCGAACCCGAATCCCAGGTGCACGATGGCTTCCGCCTTGGCTTCGTGCAGCGTGCGGACGGCCTCGTTGACGTCTTGCGCGGTCTGGGCGATCGCTGCCTCGGCCACGATTCGAATTCCCTTGCGGCGACAGGCACTTCGGAGATTCTTCAGGTAAGTCTCGCCGATCAGGCTCTGTTCGACCAGCACCCCGATTTCGGCGAGTCCGCGTTTGGCAATCAGGTCCGCGATGAAGATCGGCTCGTCGGTCATGGATCCCTGCGGAAAGGCGAATGTCCACTCGCCCAGCCAGTCGTCGGTGCCGGTGACGCTGATCGCGGGCACCTTGAACCGTTCCTCGATCGCTTCGCGTAACGGCACGCAGTTGTCGGTGATGTTAGGACCGAAGACCACCAAGCAGCCCTCGTCGACGAGCTCGCCGTAGGCATCGATTACGGCCTTGACCGAACCCTTGGGCAGACCCTCCACCTCGCGGTAGATCATCTGCACGGCCCGGTCCATCAGACCGTTGGCTAGCGCCTCTTCGAAGATCAGGTCGAAGGTCTGGGTGAACGAGGCGAATAGATCTTCGGGGAACCCCGGCGGGAGCTTGAAGTCCATCAGGTAGCCGACCTTGATCGGCTCGGCGGTGCTTTCGTAGGACATCTGACCTCCCGGACGACACGCGTATTCGGACTGCTCCGCGACTGACCTAATATTTGTTCAGGACGATGCTCAGACGGTATCCGCGGCGGTGTAGAGCGTCAATCCTCTATCCGCCTGCGCCCAGGTAAACCTCGACCATCTCGTTCAACGCCCGCCCGACCGCCACGTCGTCGGTGAGCGGTCCCGCGATCGCCGCTCGGGCCGCCTCGTGCATCCTCAGGCCCTCGGCCACCAACCTGCCCGCGGCGATCAGGACGCGGGTCGACGCGACCTCCCGCAGGCCGCCGGTTTCCAGTCGGCGGATAGCCTGGCCGAAGCGCACCAGTTCAGCCGCGGTGGCGGCGTCCACGCCCGATTCGTGCCTCACGATTATTTCTTCGACATCGGCTGGGGGAAAAGAGAATTCGATCGCGACCATCCGCTGTCGGGTGGAATCCTTGAGGTCCTTGAGCACGCTTTGGTATCCGGGGTTGTAAGACACCACCAGACCGAAGCCCGGTGCGGCGTCCAGCGTGACGCCGAGACGTTCGATCGGCAGCTGCCGCCGGTGGTCGGCGAGCGGATGCAATACCACGGTGGTGTCCTGGCGCGCCTCCACCACTTCGTCGAGGTAGCAGATCGCGCCTTCGCGCACCGCCCGGGTAAGCGGACCGTCCACCCAGACCGTCTCATCGCCGCGCAGTAGGTACCGCCCGACCAGGTCCGCGGTGGTGAGGTCGTCATGGCAGGACACGGTGACCAGCGGCCGGCCCAGATCGTGGGCCATCGCTTCGACGAACCGGGTCTTGCCGCAGCCCGTCGGGCCCTTCAGCACCAGCGCCAGACCTTGGCGGTAGGCCGCCTTGAAGATCGCCTCTTCGCTGCCGATCTCCTGGTAATAGGGCCGTGCCCCGCTGTCGGGCGCCGTGCCGTTACGGCAAGCGACCCCGGACTCGCTCGTCATGGCGTCCCTTCTCACGATTTCTTGGAGCCTAACCCGGAACAGATGTTTGTTTCAAGTATGGCCGTGGCCGGAGTACGGTCTCGCTGCCGACGCGCCAACTACATTCGGAGACAGGGTATCCGCGCGGCGCAGCGCCGTCAGGCGCTCATCCTTCGCCGCGCCTCCGCGGCGCGCAAAGCGGATTGAAACAGCGGTCCGACCACGCCGGCGAGTTGATCCGGGCGGGCGATCGTCGCGTGCGCGGCGCTGCCGAACGCCCGGCGCAGCGCGGCCGCGTCGGTGCCCGCGCCGACCGTCAGGCACACGCAGCCGGTCCCCCGCCGCCGCGCCTCGGTCAACGCGCGGCGGGCATCCGCGGCGCCATATGCCCGCTCGTATCCGTGGTCGTAGGCGAGGCCATCCGACAGCACCACCAGCAACCGCCGCGACGTACCGCCGCGGCTTTCCAACACCGACGCGCCGTGCCGGATCGCCGCGCCGAGGCGGGAGTAGGCACCGGGCTGCAAGCTGTTCAACCGCCTGATGATGTGGGCGTCGAGATGGTCGTCGAAGCGCTTCACCGGCACCATGGTCACGGCCCCGCGCCCCTGCGAGTAGTAGGCATACAGCGCCACCCGGTCACCCAGGTCGTGCAGGGCAACACTGAGGCTGGCGACCACCGCACGCTGTTGTTCGTGCACCGTGCGCCCGACCGTTCCGCGCTCGGCCGCCGAACCCGACACGTCGAGCAACAACAGCACCGACAAGTCCCGGCGGCGTCGCAGGCTGTCCAGGTACACCGCCTCGTCGGGCGCCGATCCGGCCCGCACCTCGACGCGCGCCTCGACCGCGGCGTCGACGTCGATGTCGTCGCCCTGCGACTGCCGGTGCCGACGGTGCAGCCCCATCCCGAGCCGAGACAGCGGCCGCCGCAGCCCGATGGCGTCGTCGATCGCCCCAGTAGCGGTTTGTTGAACGGTGGGCTCGACTTCCCGCACCGTGCACCAGGCCGGCCGGTAGCGCTTGCGCGCCGCGTCCCACTCCGGATACCGCACGCCGTCTGTCGCGGTGTTGCCATCGTCGATGTCCTCCGCCGAGAGCGAGGCCAGCGACGAGACGGCATCCGTGCCATGGCTGCCCGAGTTCGTCCGATGGGTGGGAGCATCCGCCCCGGGCGGCCCCCCGCCGCGACCGGTCTTGCGCGCCGAGGACAGCATCTTCGCCAGCCACTTGCCGATGAAGCCACCGCCACCGACCGGACTGGTGAACAAATCGGGGTCGTCGGAATCGTCGGCCTCGCTGTGGTCGAGCTCCGCCAGTTCGGATGCGCCGCTTCGCCGCGGCACATGCCCGGCGTTGTCCGCGTCGCTTTGTTCGGCCCGTCGGGTGCACGCGGCCATCACCTTGGCCGGGCGGATCACCCCGAACTCCGGCACCGGGTCCTGCAGCGTCGCCCTAGCGGCGGCGATGCGCAGCGACATGCCGGGCGAATCGCTGCGGTTCGCCGTCTCGCTGTCACCCAGTGTCGCCAAAATGCTTGGTAACAAAGTGGCATTGGCAACCAGCGCCCGGTGGCCTTCCACGGCCAGGTAACGCTTGGCCAGTTTGGGGTGCCGCACCAGGGAGGCCACGACGTCCGGGCTCAGACTGCCGGCCTCGATCAACGATGCCTGCACGGCCACCTCTTTGAGGGCGCCAAGCTGCGACCGGCCGGCCGTGTCGACGTGGATCGTGTGTCCATCCGTCCACGCCAGTTCACCCGGTGGGGCGTCCACGACTGCGACCGGCCGCCCCGCCAGCGCGGAGGCGAACATGCTTAGGGCCTGCAACCGCTCGGGGCAGGCGTCGCCCGCCGTCTTCACCCCTCCGCTATGTTGACCAAATATCTGTTCCACCGTAGAGTCCGGCTGCACTGCAGTCAATGAATCCGGAACTGATGACGAGGGGATTCACCCACCAGGTGGCGGTGGTGGCCGGGCGGGCTTGCTGTCCGATGCGCGGTGTCAGCGCGATACCGGGCGACTGATGTGTTGACCGACAAAATCCGCCACCGTAGAGTCCGGCTAAACCGCAGCCGGTGACGACCAGAGTCAAGGAAAAGTGGACTTCTCTTATCCAGCGGAAGTGGAACAGTTCCGGGCCGAACTGCGCGACTGGCTGTCCGCCAACCTGACCGATGAGCTGATCGCCGCCCGCCGGCCCTCCGGACGCGACGACGCCGGCTTCGAGATGCTTCGAGGGTGGAACCGGACCATGTCCGACGCCGGCTGGGCTGCCGTCTCCTGGCCCCGCGAATACGGCGGTCGCGGAGCCACCGTCCTCGAACAGCTGGTGTACACCGAGGAGACCACACGCGCCCGTGCCCCCATGCCACTCAACGTGATTGGCATGAACAACATCGCTCCCGCGATCATGCAGTACGGCACCGAAGACCAGAAGAAGACGCTGCTTCCTCGAATGATGCGCGCCGACGACATCTGGTGCCAGGGCATGTCGGAGCCAGAGGCGGGATCCGATCTCGCCGCGCTGCGCACCCGTGCGCTGCGGGACGCTGACGGTTTCGTCGTCAACGGCCAGAAGATCTGGACGTCGCTCGGGCACCGGGCGCATTGGTGCCAGTTGTACGTGCGCACCGATCCCGACGCCCCAAAGCACCAGGGCATCTCCTGCCTGATCGTCGACATGGCGCTCCCCGGCATCGAGGTACGTCCGCTCGTCACGCTCAACGGCGACACCGATTTCGCCGAGGTGTTCTTTCACGATGTGCGCGTCCCGGTCGACGCACTACTGGGACCGTACAATGGCGGCTGGCAGGTGGCCACCACCACGCTCAGCCACGAACGGGCCGGGGCCGCAAGGCTATACGCCGAAATGCAGGTGCGGCTGGAGGAACTGGTGGACGACCTCGCGGCACACACCGACGCGCTCGCCGATCCGGTGACGCTGCGCCGCCTGGGCGAAATCGCGTTGCGTATCAAGTATCTCGAGGTACTGTGCCAGCGGTCGATTTCGGCGGCGCTGCACGGCGACTCGCAAAGGGCGGCCTTCGCATCGGCCAGCCTGGCCAAGACGGTCTGGGGTGAGATCGGACAAGACCTGGCGGCCTTGGCCTTCGACGTGCTGGGGACCCGCGGCGGCAATGCCGCCTGGGCCACCTACCGCCTCACGTCGCGGTCGCTGACCATCGCGGGCGGAACCACGCAGATCAACAAGAACATCACCGCCCAACGGGTACTCGGACTGCCGCGCAGATGAACCTCGAACTCGACGACGAACAGCTCGCCCTGCGCGACACCACGCGGCGCTTTCTCGCCGACAAAGCGCCGATCGCCGGCCACGTCCGCGCCCTGCTCGACGACCCCGCCGGGGTCGATGGCACGGTCTGGCGTGGTTTGGCCGACCTCGGCACCACCGGACTGCTGGTACCCGAAGAACACGGCGGCGCTGGGATGACGCTGGTCGAAGCCGGCGTCGTCGCAGAGGAGCTCGGCGCGGCCCTTCATCCGGGACCCTGGTTGTCGACCGCGGTCGCGGCACCGCGAGCGCTGACCCGACTCTGCGAAAAGGATGTCGCCGCACCGCTTTTAGCCGGTATCGCGGACGGCACGACGATCGCCGCCGTCGGCTTCCTGGACCGGGTGACCGTCAGCGCCGAGGTGGCCAACGATGGCGTCGTGCTGCGCGGTGAGCTCTGCGGTGTGTCCGATGTGGCGGCGGCCGGCACGCTGTTGGTCCTCGGCGACGACCCGGCCGCGTTGTACGCCGTGGACACCGACGCCCCCGGATTCACCGCCCAGCCTGAACCGGGGATTGACCAGACCCGCAAACGGTTTCGCGTCTCACTCGCCCGCACACCTGCGCAGCGGCTGACCGGGGCAGGGCCGTTAGACGTCAGGCCGGTGATCGATGACGTCCTGATCGCCACGGCCGCCGACGCGCTGGGTGCGGCTCGAGCCGTCATGGGCCTTGCCGTCGAATACGCAAAGGTCCGAAAGCAATTCGGCCAGCCCATCGGATCGTTCCAGGCGATCCAGCATCTGTGCGTCGACATGTACGAGACGGTCGAGCTGGCCCGCAGCGGAGTGATCCACGCCCTCTGGGCGGCCGACGCCGAGCCGGACGCCGAGCGGCACCTGGCGGCGCTGCGGGCCAAGGCGTTCTCCGGGCGGCTGGCCAGTGTGGGCGACAACGCCATCCAGGTGTTCGGCGGCGTCGGCTACACCTGGGAACACGATGCCCACCTTTACCTCAAGCGCCTGCTGAGCTGGAGCGAATTGCTCGGCGGACCGGACCCGTATCTGACCGAACTCGGTGTGCGCCTGAGCAACAGAGGCTGGAACGGCCCCGGGCTTGGGATTTAGACTGCAACGGTCGCCGCTTGCAGCACATTTGGGCCGGCTTCCGGTCGGCAATCTGATAGCCTCTACCAAAGATTTGGTTCGGCAGGGAGGGCGCATGCGTAGGTTTCCCCGGTCGCACTCCTCCCATTATGCGCACCGCTAGCCATGGCCAAACCCCTGGCTAAGGGCAGCCGCGCGACCAGTCGCTTGGATCAGGCCGGCAGCGACGACTTCGGAACCCGGCGTAGCGAAATCCTGGAGACCGCGGCGTCGTTGATCGCATCGTCGGGTTTGCGAACCTCCCTGCAGGAGATCGCCGACGCAGCGGGCATCTTGCCGGGCAGCCTGTATCACCATTTCGAATCCAAGGAAGCGATCCTGGTCGAACTGATCCGCCGCTATCAGGACGATCTCGACCGTATCGGGCAGCAGGCCAAGGCGCGGCTGGACGACGCCGATTCGCTGCCGGCCGCCGAGCAAATCATCGAGCTGGGGTCCGCGATCGCCCAGTGCGCGGTGAAACATCGAGCCGCGCTGCAGATGTCTTTCTACGAGGGGCCCAGCGCGGATCCCGAACTGATGACGTTGACCCGCCGGCAACCCTCGGCGATCCACGAGGCCATGGTGCAGACGTTGCGTGCCGGGCGCTGGAGTGGCTACATCAAACCCGACATCGACCTTCCGACGCTGGCCGATCGCATCTGCCAGACCATGCTGCAGGTCGGCCTGGACGTGATGCGGCACAACTCCCCCGCCGACCAGGTGGCCGCGCTGCTGTGCCGGATCATCTTGCGGGGGTTGGCGGCGCGACCGCCGGCCGACTCGCCGCTGGATCGCTCGAGCGCCTTCGCGGCGGCCAGCGCCGTGATCGAGTCGTGGGCCGACGACAGCGGCGCGGATCCCCTCGACAAGGCCTCCCACGTCCGGGCGGTCGCCCGGGCCGAGTTCGGCCGCAAAGGATACGAGGCGACCACGATCCGCGACATCGCCTCGGCGGCGAATCTCGGCACCGGCACCGTCTACCGGGTGATTGGATCCAAGGACGAACTGCTCGATTCGATCATGGCGTCGTTCGGCCAGAAGGTCGAAGCGGGATGGGTCAGCGTGCTGCGCTCGGATGCCACCCCCATCGCGAAGCTGGACGCACTGAGCTGGATCAACGTCAATGCGCTGGACCGATTTTCCGACGAGTTCCGCATCCAGCTCGCGTGGATGCGACAGTCGCCACCGACGGCGAACCCGGGCTGGTCGTATCCCACCCGGCTGCGGCAAATGAAATCGCTGCTGTCGGAAGGAATCCGCTCCGGCGAGATCCGGGTCGACGCTCCTTCCACCGCGATGCTGGCCCGCTGTGTGATCGGGCTGCAGTGGATCCCGGAGAACATTCTGCGTGACGTCGGGAAACGTGCGGCCCTGGTGCACACCCGCGACACCGTATTGCGCGGCGCAGCCGTCCGCGGCAAGTAAATCGCGCTCACTCCGCCCCGGTATTGAACCAAATAACTGTTACCCATACAGTTGAGCGGTTAGAACCGCGTTGGCATTATCCGAGAAGGGGATTTCCATGACCATTGTCGATCGGTTGCGCTACGACGGCAAGCGCGCTCTCGTTGTCGGTGGCGCGACCGGTATGGGCGCCGCCGCGGCCAAGTCGGCGGCCGAGCTCGGCGCCGAAGTCATCGTGATGGACTATGCACCGGTGGCCTACGACGTCGCCAAGGCGATTCAGGTCGACCTGCGCGACACCGCGTCGATCGACGCCGCCATCGAGCAGCTGGACGGTCCGGTCCACGCCGTGTTCTCGGCGGCCGGCATCGCCGAGGGCACCACCGACTTGATGGCGATCAACTTCCTCGGCCACCGCCACCTGATCGAGCGGCTGCTGGAGAACAATCAGCTGCCGTCCGGATCGGCGATCTGTTTCATCTCCTCGGTCGCCGGCATGGGCTGGGAAAACGACCTCGATTTGTTGAACGAGTTCCTGGCAACGCCGGACTTCGCGTCGGCCCAGGAATGGGTCACGGCGCACGCCGCCGAAGGCATCATCCACTACGGCTTCTCCAAGAAGGTCGTCAACGCCTACGTGGCCACCCAGGGCTATCCCCTGCTCAAGAAGGGCATCCGGATCAATGCGATCTGCCCGGGTCCCACCGACACCCCGCTGGCCCAGTCCAACGCCGACCTGTGGCTGACCTTCGCCCAGGACTACCGCGACGAGACCGGCTCCAAGGTGCACACGCCGGAGCAGATGGGCGACGTGATGGCGTTTCTGAATAGCGCCGCCGCCTTCGGCATCAACGGGATCACGCTGCTGGTCGATTATGGCCACACAATGGCGTCGGTCACCAACGCCTACCCGCCGGGCAAGCCGATCATCGACATCATCATGGGCAAGGTGAAGCTCTAGGTCGCGAGCAAGCGTTCGGGAGGTGGCGCAGCACCCGCCGCTCAGCGTCCGAATCCCTGCCCTTAGAGGGCGTGCTCGTGTCGCAGTATCTGGCCGGCGCGCTCTCCGATGACCACACACGGGGCCATGGTGTTTCCCGTGGTGACCCGTGGCATGATCGAGCCGTCGGCGATCCGAAGACCCTGTATCCCATAGACTTTCAGCGATCCGTCGACCACCGACATGGTGTCAAGACCCATCTTCGCCGTGCACGTCTGGTGGTGGTACGTCGTGACGTCGTTGCGGATATAGCACCGTAGTTCGGCATCGTCGAGATTGCCCGGCATGACTTCCCGCTCGCTGAACGGACGAAGGGCGGAGGCATTGCCGATGTCGCGGCATAGTTTGATACCGGCGACCGCCGCTCTGAGGTCCGCTGGATCAGACATGAGGCCGGCGTTAATTCGCACGGGGTCTGAAGGATTGGGTCCGGTCAAAGTGATGTGGCCGCGGCTTTTCGGCCGCACCACCGCGCCATACATGGTCCATCCCGCCTCGGGTAGGCCGAATCTGTCCGCGTTCTCCGCGCTCGAAAACGGAAATTCAAGGTGATAGAGCTGAAGATCCGGACTGCCCAGCCCGGAATCGCTCGTGGAAAAGAAGGTCACGTCGCCACCGCTGTTACCCCAGGGCAGCGGATCTCGGCTCTTCCAGACAGCGGAGAACCCGGGGTGGTCCTGCAGGTTGTGGCCGACACCGGGCAGGTGCTGCACGACGGGGATGCCATGGGATCGCAAGTGCGTCTGGTCACCGATACCCGACTGCATGAGCACCTTCGGGGTATGAATCGCTCCCAGCGATAGCACCACCTCCGATCCCGCGCCGATGCGGCGCAACTCGCCGCGGTGGAAAATTTCCACTCCCGTCGCCCGCATCGCGTGGAAAGTCACCCGGGTGACCAAAGCGCCGGTCAGAACCGTCACGTTGGGGCGATCCATCAGCGGGAACAAGTACGATCGAAAAATCGACGCACGCCGCCCGTTGCGGATGCATAAATCGACTAGCGAGGCACCGCCGTCGCCTTCCATCAGGCTGCCGTTTTGACTTGCAAAGGCCGCAATCCCAAGCGATTCGGCAGCCGCCAGCCCGGCGCAAGCGATCGGGCTGGGGCCGGTCGCGGGTTGGACATAGACAAGTCCACCCGTGCCGCGATGCTCCGGATCGGGAGCACCATGCCAATCTTCGATCTCACGATAAATCGCGAGGACCGAATCATAGCTCCACTGCTCATCTTTGGCCTCGGACGCGAAGTAGTCCCAGTCGCTTCTGTGACCGCGAGCCCATACCATGACGTTGATGCTCGAGCCCCCGCCTAAGACCTTTCCCATCGCATAGGGGATCGCTCGCCCATTGAGGTGACAGCTCGGTTCCGCGGTGAAGTTCCAGTCGCGCTCGCTGCCCAGATTCGCCAGCCACATGTGCGGTTGCATGACCTCGGGTCCCTCGTCGGGGCCACCGGCTTCGAGCACCAACACACTTACGGCGGGATTTTCGGCCAGGCGTCGGGCAACCACCGAGCCGCTGGAACCGGATCCGCAGACGATGAAGTCGTATTGCGCCTTCAACTCCGCACCAAGCAGTTGCTGATTACGGTTGACTCGATTGACGAATTCGGCTGCAAGGTCTTCGCCTGTGTTACTTGATGTCATCTCGCATCTCGTCCTCTTCGCGCACCAGGGATTGCGCGTTGTGTCTGAGGTTGCGCCGCGGCGTCTGGCTCGGCCGGTCTGCACAACCGTGCTTCGGCTTCATGGTTACCCGGTCCCGTGCGTGCCCGGTACCGCGGAATCGTTATCGCGCGTTTGCCGGCTATCCGAGCGCGTTATCCGGATGAGCCGAAACCTGGTGCCGCCCAGCCGGTCAGATACGACTGGCACGCAATGTCTGGTGCGGCGTCTCCCCGTACATTGCCCGGTACGCAGCGGCGAAACGACCGAGATGACCAAATCCCCAGCGATACGCAATGGTGCCGACGCCGGTTGCAGACGGATCGGCGGCGCGCAGATCAGCGTGCGCGCGACGGAGCCGGACCAGCCGGAGATAAGCCATGGGCGACATTCCCACGTGACGGCGGAAGCCCTCCTGCAGGGCGCGTACGCTGACGTGGCATTCGAGCGCCAGTCGGGAAGTTGTCAGTGCCGATTGCGGCGCGCTTTCGATGAGGTCCATCGCCGCGCGCACGACCGCCGCCCGAACCGGCCGCACCGACGATGCCAGGGCCTCACGATGAGGGTGGTCGGCGACTAGCAGCAGCCCGTAAATCACGCTTTCCACCAGTCGCTCCATGACGGCCGGATGCCGCATGGGATGCTCAGGGCACGCGAGTTCACGGTTGAGCCAGAACAACTGACTTGCCCAGCTTCGTCGCGCACCATCCGATGTCGGCAACGTCATGGCGAATTCCACGGACGAGCGCACCGGATGACCCAGCAGCGTCGCCAGTGCCGTATCTACGGCGAATTGATCGATCCTGACTCCCAGGTGCCGGCTACCACCGGGCCAGCGCGTCACGGTCATCGCGGCATCGGGCCCATAGATCGAAGCGCGTCTTGGAGTCGAAACTAGCTTCTGGCCAAGGTATTTCGATTCGAGTCGGCCGTTGATGGGAAGGTGGACGTAGTAACTGTCGCGCCCCTGGGCGAAGTGCAGTGACACATCGCTGTCGTACGTCAGGTCGGCCAGCGTGATGGGCCCGGCGTGTATCAGGCGCTGAGTGAAGCCGAACGCGCTGCGCGGGCCGAGGAACCGCAGCGTGTGCGGGTGAAACGCGGATTCACACCGGTCTATCGCCGCCTCCGGTGACTGGGTGCGAAACCAGCCAGTCGGTTCGTCATCGAGAGCTACCGCTGCCATCATTTCCCCATTCCCGGCGATCGCGTCCACGTTCCCGCACCACATCGCCAACACATCGACAATACCCAGCCGCGCGTATCGCCGGCACAGCTGCCACACAGGCGGTACCCCACCAACTCACCCCACCTTGAGAATCGGAGAGTTCTCCGGTAACTTATCACCCAACGATTCGGAGAACTCTCCGCTAATGCAATCAGGAGGAACAGGACTTTGCAATACCGCAAACTAGGCAGTTCGGGACTGGACGTATCCCCCATCGCGATTGGCGCGATGACCTACGGCGATCCGCACCGTGGCCACCCCATCTGGTCGCTGCCCGAAGACCAAGCTCGTCCACTGATCAGACATGCCCTCGAATCCGGAATCAACTTTTTCGACACCGCGAACATGTACTCGCAGGGCAGCAGCGAAGAGATCCTTGGACGCGCCCTGCACGACTTCGCCGACCGTGACGAGGTGGTGATCGCGACGAAACTGAGACACCCGATGCGCCCAGGACCAAATGGGAAGGGGTTGAGCCGCAAGGCGATTATGACCGAGATCGATCATTCGCTACGCCGGCTCGGTACCGACTACATCGACCTGTACCAGATACACCGCAACGATCACTGCACCCCATTGGGGGAGACACTCGAAGCACTTCACGACCTGGTGAAGGCCGGCAAGGTTCGCTATCTCGGGGCATCGTCCATGCCGGCCTGGGAGTTCGCCAAGGCCCTTCATCTGCAGCAGACCCACAATTGGGCGAGATTCATCTCGATGCAGGATCACTACAATCTGCTGGCTCGCGAGGAGGAACGGGAGATGATCCCGCTGTGCCTCGATGAGGGCGTCGGAACGATTGTTTGGAGTCCGTTGGCGCGCGGAAGGCTGGCGCGATCCTGGGAGGACGCCAAGGCCACCCCGCGATCGTCCAATGACGGGTTTGCCGACATGCTCTATCGCACGGCCGATGAGTCGTCCGACAAAGCCATCATCGACGCGGTCGGCGCAGTTGCCGCGGCGCGCGGTGTCAGCCGGGCCCAAGTGGCACTCGCCTGGCTGCATAGCAAACCCGTAGTGACAGCACCCATTGTCGGAGCAAGCAACGTCGGGCAAATCGACCAAGCTGTCGCCTCCCTCGAGATCGACCTCACCGACACCGAAGTGCAGGCGTTGGAAGCCGCGTATACGCCACGTTACGACTTCCAGGGCATCTCGGATGATGCTCAGCTGCAAGAGATTATCGCGCGGATACCCCAGTTATCCGCGGCCGGTTAGCGATTCGCAACCGTCCGGACCGCTGCGCCGGGACAGGTAAACCACGCACACGACATGCCGCGCGGCTCACCGTGGTTGACGGCCCGGCGTCGAAACCGGTCCGCACCCCGTTGCGGAATACGTTCGGCCCGGTTGGTGATCCGTCGAGTGATCCCATGCCCCTGCCGGCTGCGCTCTCACGCCTTCACTCGAGAGGAGACAACTCGTTGCGTTATGTGTTGAAACCTGAACAGATGCCCTCCGCATGGTTCAATGTCCTGTCCTGCCTACCTGCACCGCTCGCAGCACCGCGGCATCCGATCCTCGAACGCGAAGTCGACCCCGCAGATCTCGCTGAGTTGTTTCCCGCCGCCCTGATCGACCAAGAGACGTCCGCCGAAAGCTGGATAGATATGCCGGGTCCAGTGCTCGACATCTTAAGGCTATGGCGTCCAACGCCATTGGTGCGAGCCAGACGGCTCGAACGGTGTCTGGACACGCCGGCCCGGATCTACTTCAAGGACGAGTCGGTATCGCCTGCCGGCTCACACAAGTCGAATACTGCCGTCGCCCAGGCGTACTACAACAAGGCGGAAGGCATTCGGCGGATCACCACCGAGACCGGTGCCGGACAGTGGGGCAGCGCCCTGTCGATGGCGTGCCAACTGCTCGGCTTGGATTGTCACGTCTTTATGGTCGCCGCATCACACCGGCAGAAGCCGTACCGCCGCATCCTGATGGAGACATGGGGTGCCGAGGTGATTGCAAGTCCGTCTGCGACCACCGACGCAGGGCGCGCGGTCAGGCAACAGCATCCGGACAGCCCCGGTTCCCTGGGGATCGCGATCAGTGAAGCCGTCGAAGAGGCGTTATTGCGTCCGGATACGCACTATGCGCTCGGATCCGTGCTGAACCACGTGCTGTTGCATCAGACGGTCATTGGGCTGGAGGCCAAGCAGCAACTGGAGCTCGCGGGTGAGACGGATCCGGATGTCATCGTCGCGGCGTGCGGCGGGGGCTCGAATTTCGCCGGCCTCGCCCTGCCGTTTCTGCAACCGCACGCCCCCGAAGCGAACAGGCCTCGCCTAATAGCGGTCGAACCGCAGTCCTGTCCGTCGCTGACAGAAGGCATGTTGCGGTACGACTCCGGTGACAGCGCCGGTCTCACGCCGCGACTGTGGATGCACACGATCGGACGTGACTTCATTCCGCCGGCCACCCACGCCGGGGGCTTGCGCTACCACGGTGCGGCGCCGATCGTGTCCAATCTTGTGCAACACCACTGGATTGAAGCGGTTGCCTACCCGCAGGCCTCCGTGCTCGAGGCGGCCGTGCGGTTCGCACGCGCCGAAGGCATGATCCCGGCGCCGGAGACCGCGCATGCTATTCGGGGCGTAATCGACACCGCGCTGGCCGCGCGACGTACGCAGCAGCAGACCGTCATCCTGTTCAACTATTCCGGCCATGGCCTACTCGACTTGGCCGCCTACGACGACTACTTTCACGACCGTCTGCCCGACGAATGATGGCACAAGCCGGCAAGCATGGTGATCGAACCGGAATGATCTCCACTTATGCTCGACACGGCAGCGCAGCGTTTCCGGCGACCAAAGGAGGTGTCGACCTGTGGCGGACGAGGCCGACACGCGCATCCGCGCCGACGCCCTACGTAACCGAGAGCACATCATTGAAGTGGCGCACGACGCCTTCACGGAGTCGGGAGCGACCTCACTCAACGAGATCGCCAAACGCGCGGGCGTCGGGGCGGGAACCCTATATCGCCACTTCCCCACCCGCGAAGCGTTGGTCCTGGCGGTATACCGGCACGACGTCCAACGACTCGTGGGATCGGTCCCCAAACTGCTGCGGTCTCGCGCGCCGTTGGAGGCGTTCCGCTTGTGGTTTCTCAACCTCGCCGACTATGTCCGTCTCAAACACGGTTTGGGCGACGCACTCAACAGTGCGGCGCTGCAGCATGCGATCGACGAAACGTACGCACCCGTTGTCGCCGCGGTCGGTCAGCTGCTCGATGCCTGCAAGACCGACGGCTCGCTGCGGCCCGACCTCGACCCCGCTGATGTACTGCTGCTGATGAGTTTTCTGTGGCGGGTCGGCGAAGGGGCAGCGGGAAAGCGGCAAGCCAAACGAATCATGGACCTCGCCATCGAGGGACTGCGAGCTAGCTGACCCGGCCGCCGCAACGCGTACCGTCGGACACATGGCACGGATCATCGTCATCGGCGGCCACGGCAAGGTCGCCCTGCAGCTGGCTCGCATCCTGACCGACCGTAATGACCAGGTGAGCTCCGTCTTCCGCAATCCCGATCACTCCGACGACGTCGCCGCCACCGGCGCCGAGCCGGTGGTGGCCGACATCGAACAGCTCGACACCGACGCGCTGGCCGACCTGCTGGCCGGGCATGACGCGGTCGTCTTCGCGGCCGGGGCCGGGGGCGGCAACCCGGCGCGGACCTACGCCGTCGACCGGGACGCGGCGGTCCGGGTTATCGCCGCCGCCGCGCAGGCCGGCGTCACGCGGTTTGTGATGGTGTCCTACTTCGGCGCTGGGCCGGATCACGGTGTGCCACAGGATAACCCGTTCTTCGCCTACGCCGAGGCCAAGGCCGCCGCGGATGCTCATCTGCGCGACAGTGACCTGGATTGGACGATTCTGGGTCCCGGCCGGCTGACGCTGGAGCCGCCGACGGGCGAGATTGTGCTCGGAGAAGGAAAGGGCGAGGTGTCCCGGGCCGACGTCGCGCTCGTTGCCGCCGCGGCGCTGGCCGACGATTCGACCATCCGGCGGACCATCGAATTCAACAACGGCGACATCCCGATCGCACAGGCGGTGGCGGGCTGACTAAACTGCATCGCGCAGCTGGTCTGCACGCGCCGCGCCCGCGGCGCGGGCATCGAGCGAGGCAAAGGTTGGTCGCGCTTCGCGAGAGGGAACCCGGTGAGAATCCGGGACTGTCCCGCAACGGTATGCAGGAACGACCGCCGTCACAAGCACTGGTCGAGATGACTGGGAAGCGACGGCCAGTAGGAGCGCCCCCGGGTGCGCGCCTGCGAGTCCGGAGACCTGCCAGTTGTGCCGGGCGCGCCGCGCCCGGCGGCTCATCGCCTCGAGGAATGGGCGTTTGGCTGCACCCGTTGGCGGGTTAGTACCTCTACGAAGATGGGGTGCGCTCCGCTACGGATCGGCTGCACGTCCGCCGGCGGTGACCACCACGCCGATCGAAGGACGAATATTGTGACCGCTCAAGCATTCACCGCCACGGTTGTCGGCTCGCCGCGCATTGGACCGAAACGCGAACTCAAGCGCGCGACCGAAGGCTACTGGGCCGGACGCACCAGCCGGGCCGACCTGGAAAACGTGGCCGCAGCGCTGCGCCGCGACACCTGGAAGGGGCTGGTCGATGCCGGCCTGGACTCGGTGCCGGTCAACACCTTTTCCTACTACGACCAGGTGCTCGACACCGCGGTCATGCTGGGCGCGTTGCCGGCCCGGGCCGCGCAGGTCCCCGATGATCTGGATCGCTACTTCGCCGCCGCGCGCGGCAACCAAGATGTCGCACCGCTGGAAATGACCAAATGGTTCGACACCAACTATCACTACATCGTTCCCGAGATCGAACCGGCAACGAAGTTCACGCTGAACCCAGACAAGGTGCTCTCCGAACTGAAAGAGGCTCTCGACCAAGGGATTCCCGCGCGCCCGGTCGTCATCGGGCCTATCACGTTCCTGTTGCTGAGCAAGGCCGTCAATGATGTTCGGGGTGGCGGCGCACCGATCGAGCGCTTGCAGGAGCTGGTGGGCATCTATTCCGAGCTGCTGTCGCTGCTCGCAGACCCGTCTGTTGGAGGTGCGCAGTGGGTGCAAATCGATGAGCCGGCCTTGGTCACCGACATCTCTCCCGATGCGCCCGCGCTGGCCGAAGCGGTCTACAACGCGCTCGGCAGGGTCAGCAATCGGCCCGCCATCTACGTCGCCACGTACTTCGGCGATCCGGGCGATTCGCTGGCCGCGCTGGCCCGTACCCCCGTCGAGGCGATCGGTGTCGATCTCGTGTACGGGGCGGACACCGCGGTCGCGGGGGTGCCCGAGCTCGCCAGCAAGACGCTGGTGGCCGGTGTCGTCGACGGGCGCAATATCTGGCGTACCGATCTCGAAGCGGCGCTGGGCAAGCTTGCGGTGCTGCGGGATTCGGTGGCCCACGTCGCGGTCTCGACATCCTGTTCGACCCTGCATGTGCCCTACTCGCTGCAGCCCGAGACCGGGCTCGACGATGCGCTGCGCAGCTGGCTGGCGTTTGGGCAGGAGAAGGTCGGCGAGGTGGTGACGCTGGCCCGCGCCCTGCACCAGGGGCGCGACACCTTGTCAAAGGAGATCGCCGACGAGATCGCGGCCTCCAACGCGGCGGTGGCCTCGCGCCGGAAGGACCCTCGGCTGCACGACGATGAGCTGCGGGCCCGGATCGACTCGATCCTCGCCTCCGGCACGCACCGCGGTGACGCGGCGCAACGCCGCGCCAACCAAGACGAACGCCTGCACCTGCCGCCGCTGCCGACCACCACGATCGGATCCTTCCCGCAAACGGTCGAGATCCGTAAGGCTCGCGCCGCTCTGGTCGCCGGCGACATCGACGAGACCGAGTACGACCGCAGGATGAAGCAGGAGATCGCCGACGTCATCAAGCTGCAAGAGGAGCTCGGACTCGACGTGCTGGTGCACGGGGAGCCCGAACGCAACGACATGGTGCAGTACTTCGCCGAGCAACTGGACGGCTTTTTCGCGACCAAGAACGGCTGGGTGCAGTCTTACGGCAGCCGCTGTGTGCGGCCGCCGGTGCTGTACGGCGACGTGATGCGCCGGCATCCGATGACGGTGCAGTGGGCTCAGTACGCGCAGTCGCTGACCGACAAACCGGTCAAGGGCATGTTGACCGGGCCGGTGACAATCCTGGCCTGGTCGTTCGTCCGCGACGACCAGCCGCTGGCTGACACCGCGCATCAGGTCGCCCTGGCGATTCGCGAGGAGACGGTGGATTTGGAGGCCGCCGGCATCGCGGTCATCCAGGTCGACGAGCCGGCGCTGCGCGAGCTGTTGCCGCTGCGCCGGTCCGACCAAGAGGAGTATTTGCGTTGGGCTGTCGGATCTTTCCGGTTGGCCACCTCCGGCGTCGCCGACTCCACCCAAATCCACACGCACCTGTGCTACTCGGAATTCGGCGACGTGATCGGCGCGATCGCCGACCTGGACGCCGACGTGACGTCCATCGAGGCGGCCCGCTCACACATGGAGGTGCTGGACGACCTGAACGCGGTCGGCTTCGCCAACAGCGTGGGCCCGGGCGTCTACGACATCCATTCCCCGCGGGTGCCCAGCACCTCGGAAATGGCCGAGTCATTGCGCGCCGCGCTGCGGGCGGTGCCCGCCGAACGGCTGTGGGTCAACCCCGACTGCGGGCTGAAGACCCGCAACCCCGACGAGGTGAAGGCGTCGCTGCACAACATGGTCGCCGCCGCCCGGGAGGTCCGCGCGGGCGCCTAGTCCTCGCGCGCCTCTTCGCGTGCGTCGTCGACGGAAGTGGAGGGTGAGGGCTGCGCACCGGTGTCCGTCAGCACCTGGACCGGCACGTCGTCGGCCCAGGGCTGGCGGGTCACCATGTCGGCGACCTTGACGATGCCCCGCTCGAATTCGCCGGTCGCGGCGTCCACCAGCCGGTAGGTCTGGGTCTGCTTGTGGATCGGCTGCGCGTCAAGTAGCACCACCCGCACCTCGCCGGACAGAAAGCCGCAGCGCTGCTGCATTGCGGCGATCAGCTGCTCGTTGTGCATATGTCCGTCGCCGAAGTTCCACCCGACGGCGGTGCTACAGATCCGCTCACCGTCGGTGATGACGTAATCGTCCTCGTTCTGGCCGGCCATCGCCCGGTGTGCCAACGTGAATAGCGCCCGACCGTGAGTGTTCATGGCGCGGAACGCATATCCGAGATACATCGGGATCTGCGCGCGTTCCTTGCCGTATACCCGCTCCAGCTGGGCCGCCGGCATGCTGGCGATCGAGACGATGTTGTGGTTGATCTTCTTGTCCGCCGACGGCTTGATGCACCACAGCGTGGTGTCCCAGTTGCCCGCGTAGTACCGCATGCCGGATAGAAATGAGATCTTGCGGGGAAACAGGTTGCCCAAGATTACGATTCCCGCGAGCAACGAGATGAAAATCGCCACCGGCACCGGGTTTTTCAGCGCGGTCAGCCCGGTATGGACGTGCCCGACGAACAGCGCGAGTACGCCGAAGATCATGAACACGTTCCACTCCAGCGGCACACCCATCGGGATGGCGGTCAGGATGCCCAAGTGGAAGATCACCATGACGGTCGCCGCCACGGCCGTCGGCCAGCCGCCGTGCGAGACGAACAGCGCGATGGGCACGCACATTTCGACGAATGTGCTCACGTGGGCGAACACCCGCGATAACCGCCCCGGCCGCAGATCGTCAGGGAAATTTTCGAAGAACAGTCGCTTGATGAATCGGGGCCGAAAGACCGGGTTGTTGGACATCATCGTCGACATCACGAACGGAAAGTGCTTGTTCAGTTTGGATGTCGCCGCACCGATCCAGATGACCATGAACACCAGCTTGGCGGCAACGATCGTGTCGACACCGCCGAACAGGAACGTCAGCGCCAGCGACGCGTACACCTCGCCCCGAGCGGCCAGGAAGATCACCTTGTCCCGCAGCCCGAGCACACCGAGCACGACCAGTATCAGCACGATCCGCCAGGTGGGGATCATCCCGACCTGGCTACCCAGCTCCGGCACCGGGCCAGTGCCGTCGGCGAACAGCGTGAGGAAGAGCAACAACAGCAGCAGCCCGTAGAGCGCGCAGTCGAGCAGGGTGCGGGCGGTGCCCCGGGTCCCCGGCACGCGATTCGGCCAGGGGGGCAATCGGATGGTGTCGGGCCGCAGCCAATACAGGATCGAACCCAACGGCGGCCTGATGCGGTTGTTCAGCGGCCCGAAGCCACAACCCAGCCCGACGACTTCGAACAGCATCGTGTAGAGCACGACCTTCTCGAACACGATCGGCTCGGCGTACCACGACGTGACGTGGGTGAAAGCCAAGCCGCGGGTGGTGGGTACCGCCAACAACCACGCGAACAGGATGTAGAGCAGAATCTTGCCGACGTAGAACAGGTGCAGCACGACCGGCGTTCCGAAGCCGACCTCGGCCCAGTGCTGTGCCATCGGCCGGATTTTTTCGCCGCGGGACAGCTTGCTCCACTCGTCGATGTCGACCTGCGGCAGTTCGGGTTGGAGAAATCCCATGGTTCCACAGACTAGAACGCGTTCTAGGGTGGCGCGCTGGGGATCGGAGTTGACATCCTTTGCTCGCAGTTTCCCGGCCGGATAGCGTGAGCTTTCGGTACCTGCTTAAGGAGATGTCACCATGAGCAGATTCTGGGCCCTCGGCGCTGCCGCGGCGCTGGCGACCTTGGCCGCCGGCTGGCTCGGCGGCGGAACCGCGTACGGCGAGGCTCCCGTGCCGGGCGACCCCTGCCCGACCCTGCACGCCACCACTGACGACGCCAACGGCCGGACGATGTGGTGCAACCCGACCATGACCGGCGACCACAGCCTGGTTTGGCAGTACGGCGGACCCGCGAACTAGCTGGTTCGGCGCAACGTCAAGGTCCGCTGCTCACGCCCGGAGTAGGCACTCAGCGGCCGAATCAACGCGTTCGATGCCGCCTGCTCCATGATGTGGGCGGTCCACCCGGTGATCCGGCTCATCACGAAGATCGGGGTGAAGCAGCCGATGTCAAATCCCATCAGGTGATAGGCCGGACCGGTCGGAAAGTCAAGATTGGGCTTGATGGCGGTGGCCGCGAACATCTCGGCTTCCAGGATGTTGTACATGTCCAGCCAGCGCTGCCCGTCGCGGACGGCGGCGACGCGGGCCAGCGCGGCCTTCATCGTCGGCACGCGGGAGTCACCGTTCTTGTAGACCCGATGCCCAAAGCCCATGATTTTCTCTTTACGAGTAAGTTTGTCGCGCAACCAGTCCCGCGCATTGAGCGGGTCGCCGATCTCGATCATGTCGCGCATCACCGCCTCGTTGGCACCGCCGTGCAGCGTGCCTTTCAGCGCGCCGATGGCGGCGGTGACCGCGCTGTAGATGTCGGACCGCGTCGAGGTCACCACCCGCGCGGCGAAGGTCGACGCGTTGAAACCGTGTTCGGCGTACAGGATCATCGACTGCTCAAATGCCGAGACGACCTCGGGCTCGGGCACCTCCCCGAAGCACATCCGCAGAAAATTCTCGGCGTATCCCAGGCTGCTGTGCGGCGGGATGGGTTCCAGGCCGCGGCGGCGGCGCATGTCGATCGCGACGATGGTGGGCAGCACCGCGAGCATGCGCAGCGATTTGGCGCGGTTCGCCGCGTCGTTGTCCTCGTCGGGATCCTCGGCGCCCAAGAAGCTGATGGCGGTGCGGACCACGTCCATCGGGTGGCAGTTATCCGGGAGCTTGGTCAACAACGACAGCATTGACCGATCCACCCGCCGGCTCGCCCGCTCGCGCTGACTGAACAGGGCGAGCTCAGAGTCGGTCGGTAGTTCACCGCGCCAGAGCAGGAAGGCGACCTGTTCGAAGTTGCAGTGGGCGGCCAGGTCTTGTACCGGATAGCCGCGATAGGTCAGCGAATTGGTCTCCGGCACCACCTTGGAAATGGCGGTGGTGTCCACCACCACGCCGGCCAGGCCCTTGCGGATATCAGTGGTCGGTGCGGTCACGGTGTTACCTCCCAGACGTCGTAGCCCAGCAACTGGTACAGCCGGCTGCGGTGCTGCATCCGATCGAGAAGATCGGATTGCGTTCCAGTTGTGTTGATTTCGTGCAGCCCTGCTTCGACGGCGTACATGGCCAGCCGCAGGGTGGTCACCGGATAGATGACGACGTTGTAACCGAGGTCGGCCAGTTGGCTCGCGCTCAGCAACGGCGACTTACCGAACTCGGTCATGTTGGCCAGCAGCGGAACGTCGACGGCGGCCCGGAACGCCTCGAAATCAGCTATCTCCCTGAGGGCCTCGGTGAAGATCATGTCGGCCCCGGCGTCGGCATAGGCACGAGCGCGGTCGATCGCGGCGGGCAACCCCTCGATCGCGGCCGCATCGGTGCGGGCGCAGATAACGAAATCCGGGTCGCGGCGCGCGGACAGCGCCGCGCGCAACCGTTGCACCATCTCGCCGGTCGAGACGACGGCCTTGCCGTCGAGGTGGCCGCACCGCTTGGGGTTGACCTGGTCCTCCAGATGGCAGCCGGCCAGCCCGGCGTCTTCCAGCACCGTCACCGTGCGCGCAGCGTTGACCGGTGCACCGAATCCCGTGTCCGCGTCGATCAGCGTCGGCAGCTCGGTGGCGGCGGCGATCTGAGCGCCACGGTCGGCGACCTCGGTCAGCGTCGTCAAGCCGATGTCGGGCAACCCGAGATCGGCCGATAGCGCGGCCCCGGACACATAGACTCCCTCGAACCTCGCCTGCGCGACGGCCTTGGCCACCAGTGGCGAGAATGCGCCCGGAAAGCGCTGCAGGCGACCGGAATTCAGCCCGGCCCGCAGCGTCGCACGCTTGTCAGCCGCGTTCGTCATCCGAAGATCCCGGACGCAATCACCGGCGCCTTGTCCAGCACCCGTGGCTCGACCAAGAGATTCAGCTCCCCCACGGCACCGCCCTCGAGGTCGGCAAGGGTGTCGACGGTGCTCAGGAACCGTTGTTGTTCGGCGGGTTCCACGACGTCCGCCGCCAGCTCGGTGAACTTGCGCACGTACTGTTCGCGCGCGAACGGCCGCGCTCCCAGCGGATGAGCGTCGGCCACCGCCAGTTCCCCGGAGATCACCTCGCCACTCTTGAGCGTCACCTCCGCGCGGGCCCCAAATGCCTTCTCCGCTGGATCATTCGAGTGGTAGCGACGAGTCCATTCCGGATCCTCGACGGTGCGGATCTTCTGCCAGAGCTCGATGGTGTCCGGCCGGTGTGCCCGCTCGGGGGCATAGGACCGCTCGTGGTGCCAGCAGCCGTCCTGCAGCGCGACCGCGAAGATGTAGGGCAGCGAATGGTCCAGTGTTTCACGGGAGGCGTCGGGGTCGAATTTCTGCGGGTCGCCTGAACCCGTTCCGATCACCACGTGGGTGTGGTGGCTGGTGTGCAGCACGATCGTGGCGATCTGCTCGAGATCGTCGATCCGCTCGCGTAACCGCCGCGCCAGGTCGATCGGCGCCTGGCTTTGGTATTCGGCGGAATGCTCCTTGGTGTAGCTGTCCAGGATCGCGCGCTTGGGTTCCCCAGGCGCGGGCAGCGGCACCTGGTACGTGCGGTCCGGCCCGCCGAGAAGCCAGGCGATGACGCCGTCCTCACCCTCCCAAATCGGTGCCGGCGCACCCTCACCGCGCATGGCGCGGTCGACGGCCTCGATCGCGACTTTGCCGGCAAAGGCAGGTGCGAACGCTTTCCAGCTCGAGATCAGCCCTTTGCGCGATTGGCGGGTGCTGGTGGTGAGATGCAGAGCCTGGCCGACGGCCTGGTAGATGGTGTCCTCGTCCAGCCCGAGCATCGTCCCGAGGCCGGCGGCCACCGACGGACCCAGGTGCGCGACGTGGTCGATCTTGTGTTCGTGTAGGCAGATTCCCTTGGCCAGATCGATCTGGATCTCGTACGCCGTGACCAGACCACGGATCAGGTCGCCGCCCGGTATGCCGAGCTGCTGGGCGACCGCGACGAGCGGCGGAATGTTGTCGCCGGGGTGCGCGTACTCCGCGGCCAGAAAGGTGTCGTGGAAGTCGAGTTCACGTACGCCGACGCCGTTGGCCCATGCCGCCCATTCCATCGAGTAGCCGCCCGGCACGCCGAAAACCCGTGCGCCCCGCCGCACCGGATGCGCCAGCGCCTGCGCGCGAGCCGCTGTCACGGGTCGCCGCGTCACTGCCGCGGCGCTCACGGCGGCGTTGTCGATGATCCGGTTGCACACCATTTCCGCCGTGTCGGGGTCGACCGGAACCGGATCGGTGGCGACCTCCGCGATCTTGGCGGCTAGCTGCTCGCTGCGGGGGAAGTCGTCGGCGCTACGCCGGGTCCGAACCTCAATGATGCGCATAAGACGCACGGTACGCAGCGTTGGTATCCGGGTAAACGGCCTAAACAGGCGTAATTCTGCGTCCTTATCCGGACGGTTTTGCGAATCTTGCGAAAGGCACTGGGCGTACCGTAGTGCAGGTGGCGAAGACGTTCGCCGGTGCACGGCTACGACGGCTGCGTGAGGAGCACGGGCTCACGCAAGTGGCGCTGGCGCGCGCCCTGAACCTGTCGACCAGTTACGTCAATCAATTGGAAAACGATCAGCGCCCAATCACCGTGCCGGTGCTGCTGTCGCTCACCGAGCGCTTCGACCTACCGACCCAGTACTTCGCGCCGGACTCCGATGCCCGGCTGGTCGCGGACCTGCGGGAGATCTTCGTCGATGGGCCGGCGACCGCGGGGCAGATCGAGGAGCTGGTTGCCCGGATGCCGCAGGTCGGCCAAACGCTGGTCAACCTGCACCGCCGGTTGCACGACGCCACGGCCGACCTGGAAGCGCTGCACGGCCGGGCCACCGCGGACGTCGCCGCGCCGCCACCGCAACCGATGCCCTTCGAGGAGGTCCGTGACTTCTTCTACGACCGTAAGAATTACGTCGCCGAGCTGGATCTCGCGGCCGAAGCGATGTTCGACGAGAACGGTTTGCAGACCGGCGGACTGGATCGTCAGCTGGCCGGTCTGCTTGACGACCAGCTCGGCGTGACCGTGCTGATCGACGACGGGAAAGTGTTGTCCGTCAACGCCAAACGCGTTTTCGAAATCGAATCGAAGACCCTGTACCTGGCGCGGTGGTTACATGCCGGCCAACGTGCGTTTCAGTTGGCAACCCAGATCGCGTTGCTCACCCAGACCGAGCTGATCACCGACATCCTCGCCGGCGACGATCAGCTCAGCGACGAGGCACGCAGCGTGGCGCGAATCGGCCTAGCCAACTACTTCGCCGGCGCCCTATTGTTGCCCTACCAGAACTTCCTGACGGCCGCCGAGGCCGCGCGCTACGACATCGATCTGTTGGCAAGGCATTTCGAGGTGGGCTTCGAAACCGTCTGCCATCGACTTTCCACCCTGCAACGTCCGGGTGCACGCGGCGTGCCGTTCATCTTCGTCCGGGCCGACAGCGCGGGAAATATCTCTAAACGTCAGTCCGCCACCGCATTTCACTTCTCCCGGGTCGGGGGCAACTGTCCGCTGTGGGTGGTCCATCATGCCTTCTCCCGGCCCGGACAGTTTCTCACGCAAATCGCCGAAATGCCGGACGGGCGAACCTATTTCTGGCTGTCGCGGACCACAACCACGGAGGCCGGCCGCTACCTCGGGCCGGCCAAGAGCTTCGCCATCGGCTTGGGCTGCGACGTGGCGCATGCCGAAAAGTTGATCTATTCGGCGGGGATCGACGTGCACGACGCCGAGGCCGTGGTGCCGATCGGCGCCGGCTGCAAGATCTGCGACCGGCCGGCATGCCGGCAGCGCGCCTTCCCGTATCTGGGCCGTCCGGTGCGGGTGGACCCGCATTCCAGTACCGATCTGCCCTACCCGCCCGCAATCGGCGTCGAGCGCCGGTGAAATACCCATTCCCTGAACGGTTTTAATTTGCAGTGCCGTCAAAAGGTGTCGCCGGTTCGGCTGCGCCGTGGTGAGATCGGCCGAAGCGGTGTTGCCACCACATATTCGGTGTAGTTTGCTGCTGGACACACACTTGCGGACAAGGAGCCCTCATGGCGGACGTCGATTATTGCGTGGTCGGGGCCGGGTTCGCGGGTCTGACAGCCGCGTACCGGTTACACCAGGGCGGCCACTCGGTGGCCTTGCTGGAAGCGCGGGACCGGGTGGGTGGTCGCACCTTCACGGTCACCCGCGACGACGGGGTGTGGATCGACCGCGGCGGCGCGTGGATCGGGCCGGGCCAGGACCGGATCCATGCGTTGATGAATGAGTTCGGCGTACCGGAGTACAAGCAGCACAACGACGGCGACGCGATGATGGTGGTCGGCGGCAAGAAGCACCGCTATGGCGGCACCATCCCGTGGACCGTGAGCCCATGGGCGGTCGCCAACCTCGGCGTCGGATTGGCGGCCATCGAAAAGATGTGCAAGACAATTCCGCGCGAAGCCCCGTGGGAGGCGAAGAAGGCCCACGAGTGGGACCGCATCAGCATCGGGCAATGGATCGAAAAGAACACGATATCCAAGGAAGCCGCCGAGATGCTGGACATGGCCTTCGCCGGCCTCTACACCTCTGCGGCATCGGAGACCTCGTTGCTGTGGGGTTTGCTGCAGACGGCCTCCGCGGGCGGGCTCACCTTCGCGATTTCGGGCAAGGGCGGATCTCAGGATGCTCGCCCGGTCGGCGGCATGGGCGCCATTCACCGCCCGATGGTGGAAGCACTCGGCGACGCGCTGCACCTGTCGCAGCCGGTCCGGCAGATCGCCCAGGACACCGACGGAGTGACGGTCAGCGCCGCGGGCCTGACGGTGCGGGCACATCGGGTCATCGTCGCCATCCCGCTGGCGATCGCCACCTCAATCCATTACGAGCCGATGCTCCCGGTCGACCGCGCATTTTTGCACCAGCGCGTGCCGAGCGGCGCTGTGATCAAGACGTCGATCTTCTACGACGAGCCGTTCTGGCGTGCCGACGGATTCTCCGGCCAGTCCGCGGGGCCGAACTCCCCGGCCACCCTGACCATCGATGCCTGCACCGACACCGCGGACCCGGGCATCATGTGCGTCATCACCGAGGGACCCGCGGCACGCCGGCTGACCCGCCTCGACGAGGCCGAGCGCAGAGCACTGGTCATCGGCGAACTCGTCGACCGATTCGGCAGCAGAGCCAACGCGCCGCGCGAATTCCACGAGCAGAATTGGACGGTCGATCGTTACTCCGGTGGCGGGATGATCGGCCACACTCCCACCGGTGTGCTGACCGAATACGGCTACACGTTGCGAGAGCCGTGCGGCCGCATCCACTGGGCCGGCACCGAAAGCTCGGCCGTGATGTGTGGATGGATCGACGGCGCCGTCCGGTCCGGGGAGCGCGCCGCGTCCGAGGTGATCGCCGCCGAAACCGTCGCGGTGGCCTAGCGGGCCTAGCGCGAAATCACTTGTGCCACTGTCGTTTCACTGGTCACGGGATAGTTGTGTGTCTGACGCTCCTATTGATGTCGAGGGGTGTTTTAGGCCGCTGCTAGCCCGGTCTCCTGAACAGAATCCATGTCGGTGGGTAGCGATATCATTCGAACATGTGTTCGACAGATCGCGAGGGGATCGAGGCGGACTTTGACGCGTTGCGCGCCGCCGTCTCGCGCATTCAAGCGCATTCCTATGGGGCGCTGACCACCCCGGAATGCTTTGGGCTGTTGGAGATCCTCGAACACCAGACCCGTCGGCTGCAGGCGCCCGGTCACCAGCTGATCAACCGGATCGGCCATCAGGCCACCGCCGACGAAATGGGCGGAAAGCTCTCTCACGCCTTGTCGGAGCGATTGCATGTCAGCCGCGCCGAGTCGGCGCGCCGGGTTGCCGAGGCCGGCGATCTGGGGCCGCGCCAGGCACTCACCGGCGAACCCTTGCAGCCGCGGTTGACCGCCACCGCCGCGGCCCAGAGCCAGGGTGCCATCGGCGCCGGCCACGTCGCGGTGATCCGCCAGTTCTTCGGCCAACTGCCGCACTGGGTGGACGTCGAGACCCAAGCGCTGGCCGAACGACAGCTGGCTCACCACGCGACGCAGTTCCGACCCGAGCAGGTACGGCGACTCGCCGACCGGCTCGCCCTGTGCCTGAACCCCGACGGCACCTTCACCGACGTTGATCGGGCCCGCCGGCGTGGACTGACATTGGGCAAGCAGGACATCGACGGCATGTCGCGGCTCAGCGGCTGGCTGACCCCGGAAACACGGGCCAGTGTCGAGGCGGTGCTGGCGAAGCTGGCCGCGCCCGGGATGTGCAACCCCGACGACCCCACGCCCGTCGTCGACGGCGCACCGCCCGAGCAGGCCATCCAGCGTGACTCCCGCTCGGCGAGCCAACGCAACCACGACGGGCTGAATGCCGCGCTACGCGCGGTGCTGGCCAGCGGCGAACTCGGGCAACACAACGGACTCCCGGCCACCATCATCGTCAGCACCACGCTGCGCGAACTGGAATCCGGGACCGGCAGCGCCGTCACCGGCGGCGGCACCCAACTGCCGATGAGCGATGTCATCCGGCTGGCCAGTCACGCCCATCACTACCTGGCTGTGTTCGACAAGGGCCGCGCGATAGCACTGCGGCACGCCAACCGACTGGCCTCGCCCGGCCAACGAATTGTGCTGCACGCCAAGGACCGTGGCTGCTCGGCGCCCGGCTGCGACGTTCCCGGCTACCTTTGTGAAGTCCACCACGTCGACGACTACTCCGCCTGCCGCGAAACCAACATGGACAACCTGACCTTCGTCTGCGGAACGCACCATCGACTGGTCAAGCCCGGTGGCTGGCGCACCCGCAAACGCGCCAACGGCGATACCGAGTGGATCCCGCCGCCACATCTTGACCGAGGCCAACGGCGGACCAACAGCTTCCACCACCCCGAGGAGTTGCTCAGCGGCGACGACGACGATCCGTGATCAACTGGCTTGCTGGGCCGGCGGCCGGTAGAAGATCAGCAACAGGCCGAGGCCGCCCGCGAGGCCGAGCGCGAGCGCGATCAGCAGCCCGTTCCAGCCGATCAGCGGGTTGTTGATGCCGAAGATCAGCCAGTCCAGGCTCAGCCGGCCGGGTCCCAGCGTGGCCACCGCGACCGCGCTGACCGCCAGGACCAGGTTGTACTCCCAGCCTTCCTTGACGATGAAGAAGCCGTTGCGGCGATGCACCGTCCACGCGGCAACCAGCATCAAAGCGACAAAGCCGGCGGCCGGAATCGGGGTCAACAGCCCGGCGGCCAGCCCCAGCCCCGCGGCGATTTCGGTGGTAGCGGCCACCGTGGCATGGAACTTCCCCGGCTTCATGCCGATGCTCTCGAACCACCGCGCGGTACCCGGAATCCGGCCGCCGCCGAAGAATTTGTTGTAGCCGTGTGCGGCCAATGTCACGCCCAACACCAGCCGCAGGATCAGTAATCCGACGTCATAGGGAGTCATACGTGCAAACCTAGATCATCGGGCGGCCGGGTTTGCAGCAACCGTGAGCCGCGGCGCCCCCAGGGCGGTGTGGGAACATAACGGCATTCCCGCATTTGCCGAAACCAGCCGGATCAGGAGGGGGTGGACCACGGCGCGTATCGCACGAGGCAATGGCACCCCACAGCACGATGCAGCCACCTCCACCGACCACACCGTGGTGTTGCTGAACGGCGACGCGGACCATCCGCGGGAGCTTTTGGGCAATAAGGGCCACGGCATCGAGGTCATGCGGCGGCACAGGTTGCCGGTGCCGCCCGCGTTCTGCATCACCACCGAAGTGGGCGCGCGGTACCTGGACAACCCCGCTGCCACTCTGGACGCGGTCTGGGACGAGGTGTTGCGCCGGATGCGGTGGCTGGAGGCCGAGACCTCCCGCACGTTCGGCCGCGGGCCGCGGCCGCTGCTGGTCAGCGTGCGCTCGGGGGCGAACCTGTCGATGCCGGGGATGATGGACACGATCCTGAATGTGGGCAGCAACGAGGCCGTCGACCAAGCGCTGTCCGCAGCCGGATCCGCACAGTTCGCCCGCGACACCAGGTCGCGATTCACCAGTATGTATCGGCGCATCGTGGGATCGCAGTCGGTACCCGCCGACCCGTACGCGCAGCTACGGGCGGCCGTGGAGGCCGTATTCGCCTCGTGGAATTCGCCGCGCGCCATCGCCTACCGCGATCACTACGGACTCGACGACCGAGGTGGCACCGCGGTAATCGTACAAGCCATGGTGTTCGGCAACCACGGGCCCAATTCCGGTGCCGGAGCGTTCTTTTCACGCAACCCCATCACCGGGGCCAACGAGCCGTTCGGGGAATGGCTGCCCGGCGGACAGGGCGACGACGTCGTCTCCGGGCTGGTCAACGTCGAACCGATCACCGCGCTTGGCGATGAGCAACCGGCCGTCTACGCCGAGCTGATGGACGCCGCGCGCACCCTCGAGCGCCTCGGCTCCGACGTTCAGGAGATCGAGTTCACCGTCGAAGACGGCAAGCTCTGGCTGCTGCAGACCCGCTCGGCCGAGCGGTCGGCGCAGGCGGCGGTGCGACTGGCACTGCAATTGCGGCACGAGGGACTGATCGAGCCGGCGGAAACTCTGCGCCGGGTAACCCCGGCACACGTCGAGGCCCTGCTGCGACCGACCCTACAACCCGAAACGCGGTTGGCCGCCCCGCTTTTGGCGCAAGGCTTGCCCGCCTGCCCCGGCGTCGCGTCGGGCACGGCCTACACGGAAGTGGACGAAGCGCTGGCCGCCGCGGACCGAGGTGAGCAGGTCATCCTGGTACGCAACCACACCCGGCCCGAGGACGTGCTCGGCATGCTCGCCGCGCAGGGCATCGTCACCGAGGTGGGAGGAGCGGCCAGTCATGCGGCGGTGGTCAGCCGTGAACTCGGCCGAGTCGCGGTGGTGGGCTGCGGCCATGGCGTCGCCGCCACCCTCGCGGGCCGACAGATCACCGTCGACGGCTGCGAAGGCGAAGTGCGCGAAGGCAATCTGATCCCGTCCTCGTGGTCGGAGAATGACACTCCCGAGTTACGTGAGCTCGCCGACATCGCACGGCGGGTCAGCCCGCTGCGGGCGCACGCCGAGGGCGACTACCCCAGGCTGGGCAACACCTCCGACGACGCGGTACACGCCGCCCTGGACGCAGGTCATACCGACGTGCTGTCGGACTCGCCGCTGATCGCCATGCTGGCCGCGCTGCGGCTGCGGGGCGCACCGTGACGGAATTGGCCGTGCTGCAAGCGGTTCGACTCAAGGGCCGGGCGTCGCCGGCTGATCTGGCCGCCACCCTGGGTGCCGACGTCGCCACCGTCACCCGGGTCACTAACGAGCTGACCGCGGCGGGCCTGCTGCTCGACGGGGCGACGTTGCGAATCAGTCCCGACGGGCGTGACCGGCTGGCCGCGTTGCTCGCCCAAGAACGCGACGGTATCGACCCGGACGCGATCGCCGCGGCCTATGACGACTTCCGGAGTGTGAATGCGGATTTCAAGGCGGTGGTTACCGCCTGGCAACTCAAGGGCGGCCAGGGCGGTCCCGCCAACCCGCACGACGACGCCGAGTACGACGCCGCGGTGCTGGCCCGTCTCGACGCGGTGCACGCTCGGGTGCTGCCCATCGTCGAGACCGTCGCCGCCCAACTCCCTCGCCTGAGCGCCTACTCGACGAAATTGGTTGCAGCCCTGGAAAAGGTCAAGTCCGGCGACACTTCCTGGCTGACCCGGCCGCTGGCCGACTCCTACCACACCGTGTGGTTCGAATGGCACGAGGAGTTGATCGGCGCCGCCGGGCTCACCCGCGAGGAAGCGGCACGGTGCGGCGATGCGCAGTAGGTCATAGCGCACCGGCCAGCAACTCGACGTAGGCATCGATGTCGCCGACGGCCGACTCCGCAGAGTGGACGCTGATTGCGATGGTCTCACCGATACCGTGCACCCCGTGCGTCAGGCCCATGGCCGGCGATAGTGCCGGGTACCCGGCCGTGAGGACCACCCGGGCATCCCCGAAGCGCAGATCGGCGGGGCCGCGGTTGACGCTGGATAGCACGGTGTTGCCGAGCACTTCGGTGGGACGGGCGTCGGCGTCGAATTGCGATATGCCCCAACGTAATAGCGGGGCGGGTACCGCGGCGAAAGCCCGGCTGGCAGTATGGGCGGCCGGGTGTTCGAAGCGGCGCCGCGCATTGGTCAGGTCAGTGCGGATGCGCGCCATCCGCGCGTCCCGGGCAAGCTGCGGGTACAGTCCGACCACGGCGTTGCCGAAATGGTTATTGGCCTGCCGTACACCGGGTTTGACCATCGGCACCTCGGCTCCCAACGACGGTGCCGCGTCGCCCAGCAGCCTCGACAACGCGGTCGACACGGCGGCGAGTGCCCCGATGGTGACGGTCGGTCCGCGCAACTGCGCGCGGTGCCGCACCAGCGTGCGCACCGAGCGGGCACCCCGCGGGCGGGTGTTGGTGGCGACCGGCGGCCGGGAGCCGACCCCGGCCGCCAGCAGGCCCGCGCGTGTGTCGCGGGTCAGTGCGTGGTGGGCATGCGCCGCCTGCACCGCGCGCCAACCGAAACAGCCCGGCCGCGGCCGCGGCACAGCGGGCACCGGCACCGCCCGCCCGAACAGCCAGGACGCCATCGCCGTCCCCCGAGCACCGTCGGCCAGGGCGTGCGGCACCTGCAGCACCGCGACGGCCCCCGGACCCTCAACACCGGGGATGCCGAGCACCGGGGTGAACACGTGCAGCAGCCACGACCTGCGGCGCAGGTC
The DNA here is from genome assembly GCF_010727605.1 of Mycobacterium simiae. NCBI lineage: Bacteria > Bacillati > Actinomycetota > Actinomycetes > Mycobacteriales > Mycobacteriaceae > Mycobacterium > Mycobacterium simiae. The sequence continues at coordinate 3,967,258 of NZ_AP022568.1, read as the reverse complement.
CAGCTGCTGGTCGGCAAGACCGGCCACTCCTATCAAGCAACCGGCCCAGGTGCGGTCGGGCAGGTCGTGGTAGATCACCTGTTCGGCGGTCACCGGCGCGGGCACCCATTGCGGATATGTCAGCGAGCATCCGTCGTGGACGCGCACAGCCAGGGCGGGACAGGCCGCGGCCCGGCCGAGCAGCTGGGCGGCGGCCCGGTCCAGGTCGGCGGGTTCGCCGTCGAAGGCGTAGAGCAGGAACTCGTCGCTGGGGATTTTGGCCGACATCCAGTAGAACTGGGCATCGACGGCCGCCATTCGCCGCCCCGACACGACGCGAGCCACGGCGTCAACCGGGTGAGCCGACGAATGCCAGCACCCGTTCGGCGACCTTCTCGGGCTGTTCTAGCTGCAGGAAATGGCCGGCATGGTCGATGATCGCCACGTCGCTTCCGGCGGGCAGCACCTTGGCCGTCCAGTGCGCAAACGCCGAGGTCATGCAGCCGTCGTCGCGGCCGTGCAGGTACAGGCTGGGCAGGATGGGCGCCTCGGTCCACCGCTCGTTCAGGTCGGCATATCGCTGCGGCGGCGTGGTGTTGCGCAGCGTGGCCCGGTAGGTGCCCAGCGCCGCCCGCCAGCTCTCCGGTGTTCCAATCGCGGCGTCGACGTGGCGCAGGTCCTCGTCGACGCCGCGATATCCCGGCGACCAGCGCCGCCATAGCCGCGGCAGCATCCAGCGCGCGGAACGCTCTGGTAGCAAGGGCAATTGGAAGTAGAACAGGTACCAGCTGCGCACCAACTGGCGCGGCAGCAACCGGGCCAGCCGGCCCCGCTCGCTGACCTGGCCCCGGAAGGCGGCCGCGACCGGCACCGACATGATCACCGCCTTGGTGAATGGACTGTTGGGTAACGCGGCCAGGCCGGTGGCCGCCAGCGCACCCCAGTCATGACCGATCACGACGTCGCGGTCGGTTCCGCCGGCGGCCGTCCGGACCCGCAGCGCGTCGTCCATGATGGCCCCGACGTGGTAGCTCCCGTCGTCCGGGATCGACGACGGCGCATACCCACGCATGAACGGCGCAATCACCCGCCACCCCGCCTTGGCGAGCAGGGGCGCCATCTTGCGCCAGCCGTAGGCGGTGTCGGGGAAGCCGTGCAGGCACAAAGCGATTGGGCCGTCGGGCGGGCCCCAAGTCAGCGCCTTGATGTCGCCGGGCGGCCCCGGCACGTCGATCCACCGCGGCTCGGTCATCGGGGGGACACCTGAGCATCGCCGGCCATATCCACTCCTGTTCCCCGCGTCCGCAGGGACCAACCTAACGCGTGTGACCGCGGACCGCACCGACCGACGCCAGCGCGTTGGTCTGGCGAGCTTTGTCGCCCTGGCGTCGATTTCGGCGACTCATCGATCACCCCTCGGGGCCGCCGAGCGTCCCGTCTGCGGCCCGCTCCAGGTCGGCGACGATGATCTTGCGCATGCCGTGCATAGCGCGGGTGGCAGCCGTCGCGCGCGCCGGATCGGGATGGTTTACCAGCTCATAGAGGCGTTGCGGGACGACCTGCCAGCTCAGGCCGTAGCGGTCCTTGCACCAGCCGCACTGGGATTCCGTTCCGCCGTCGGTCAGCCGGTCCCAGTAGTAGTCCACCTCGTCCTGGTCCTTGCAGTCGATCGTGAACGACACCGCCTCGCTGAAGGAAAAGTACGGGCCGCCATTGATCCCGATAAATCGGGTGCCGTCGAGCACGAAGGTGCCCGACAACACCGTGCCGGGCTCGCCGGGGCCGGCGTCGGTACAGCGGTTGTACTCCTCGATCCGCGAATTGGGGAACACCGAGGTGTAAAACGTCGCCGCTTCCTCCAGGTTGTGGTCGAACCACAGCGAGGGCGTGATCGATGGCACGGGCATCTCCTTCGGTCGGGTTAGCTTGATAGACCCCGGCAACCGACGGAACTCATCGGGGAGCTCGGACGGCTCTGTAACGTCAGGTCGATGAGCACGGTGAGTAGCGGCCCCCAGACGGTCAGCTTCGCGGGCGCGGGCGGTATCGGGCTGGTTGCTGACGAATGGAACCGCGACGCGGCGCCCGCGGATCGTCCGACGATTCTGATGCTGCACGGCGGTGGTCAAAACCGGTTTTCCTGGAAGAACACCGGCCAGTTCCTGGCCGACGAGGGCTACCACGTCATCGCGCTCGATAGCCGTGGGCACGGCGACAGCGACCGGGCGCCGGATGCGGATTACGCGATCGAAACCCTGCAGGCCGACGTCTTGCACGTGCTGCGGGCCATCGGTCGACCGGTGGTGTTGATCGGCGCCAGCATGGGTGGTCTGACCGGCATCCTGGTCGCCGAGTCCGCGGGACCGGACACAGTGACCGGATTGGTGCTCGTCGACGTGGTGCCGCGGTACGAGAAGAACGGCAGCGCCCGCATCCGTGACTTCATGTTGACCAACCTGCACGGCTTCGCCTCGCTCGAAGAAGCCGCCGACGCGGTCTCGGCGTATTTGCCGCACCGCAGTAAACCACGCAGCCCCGAGGGACTGAAGAAGAATCTGCGGCTGCGCGACGGACGGTGGTACTGGCACTGGGACCCGGCGTTCATGACCGCGCCCGGCGACGACCCGGAGCTGCGGACGGACAATTTCGAGCGGGCCGCGTCGCAACTGCGGATCCCGATTCTGTTGATCCGCGGCAAGCTCTCCGATGTCGTCAGCCCCGAAGGAGTTCAACACTTCCTGGATACCGTGCCGCGCGCCGAATTCGTCGAGCTGTCGCACGCCGGGCACACCGCGGCCGGTGACGACAACGACGCCTTCACCGACGCCGTGGTGGACTTCGTCCGGCGGCTGACCGTTAGTTAGCCGGTTTCTCCGCGTGCCCGCCGAACTGCTTGCGCATCGCCGACAGCGCCTTGTTCGCGAAGTCGTCGAGGTCGCGGGACGCGAAGCGGGACTGCAGCGCCGTCGTCAGCACCGGTGCGGGAACGCCCTCGTCGATTGCGGCGATCGCGGTCCAACGCCCCTCCCCGGAATCGGAAACCCGCCCGGAGAACTCGTGCAGGTCCGGCGATTCGCGCAGCGCGCTCGCGGTCAGGTCCAGCAGCCAGGAGCCGATGACGCTGCCCCGCCGCCACACCTCGGCCACGTCGGGAATGTCGATGTCGTAGCGGTAGCACTCGGGGTTGGACAGCGGCGCGGTTTCGGCATCCCCCTTGACGACGCGGTTGCCGACGTCGGCGTTGCGCAGAATATTGAGCCCCTCGGCTAGCGAGGCCATCATCCCGTACTCGATTCCGTTGTGCACCATCTTGACGAAGTGCCCGGCCCCGGACGGGCCGCAGTACAGATAGCCGTTCTCGGCCTGGCCGACCTCGCCGTCGCGACCCGGAGTCCGCGGCGCCGCGTCCACACCGGGCGCGATGGTGGCGAACAGCGGCTCGGCGTGGGCGAAGGATTCCTGGTGACCGCCGATCATCAGGCAGTAGCCACGCTCCCGGCCCCACACGCCGCCGCTGGTGCCACAGTCCAAGAGGTGAATCCCCTTCTCCGCCAGCAATTTAGAGTGCCGCATGTCGTCGCGGTAGTAGGAGTTGCCGCCGTCGATCACGATGTCGCCGGGGTCCAGCGTCGTGGCGAGTTCTTCGATCACCGACGTGGTGATGTCGCCCGCGGGCACCATCACCCACACGACGCGCGGGGTGGTCATCTTCTCCGCCAACTCGGCGACCGAGAACGCCCCCGTCATCCCCGCTTCGGCGGCCAGCGTCTTGACGACGTTCTCGTCGTGGTCGTACACGATGCCCTCGTGTCCGCCGCTGACCACGCGGCGGATGATGTTGGCGCCCATCCGGCCCAGGCCGATCATTCCCAGCTGCATTTGTCTCCGGTCTCCTTACTGTGCGGCGTTCGTGTTCGTCGGCATCCACGGCTCCTGCCAACGGCGGCGACCGGGCAATAGCGACTGCGCGGACTCGGGCCCCCAGGATCCCGGCTCGTAGGGATGGATGTCACTTGGTTTGTCCAGCAAAGGCGCAACGATGCGCCACGTTTCCTCGATGCTGTCCTCTCGCGCAAACAACTGGTGGTCGCCGGCCAGCGCGGCCTGAAACAGCAGTTCATAAGGCCGCTCTGCTTCGCCCAGATCGGTGGCGAATTCGGAATCCAGATGAACGTCCCGAAATGCGTCGCCAACCTGAGCGGATATCTGCAAGCGCATCCCGGGGTCCGGGTCGATGCGCAACACCAGCTGGTTGGGTTCGGCCGGCCCCTTGTGGTTGAGGAACGCCAGCCGGGGGACCCGATGCAAGAACAGCCGAACCTCGGTTACCCTCTCCGCCAACGCTTTTCCCGCCCGCAGGAAGATCGGCACGCCGGACCAACGCCAGTTGTCGATCTCGGTCCGCAGCGCGATGAACGTCTCGGTCTTCGAGTCTTTGGCCACACCCGGCACGTCGGTGTAGCCACGGTACTGACCTCGCACGCAGTGCCCGGGATTCACCGCCGGCATGGCCCGAAAAACCTCGTACTTCTTGTCGTTGAGGTCGTCGCCGCTGTGGCCGACCGGCGGTTCCATCGCCACCAGCGCGAGCACCTGCAGCAGGTGATTCTGCACGACGTCGCGCAGCGTGCCGACCGCGTCGTAGAACTTGCCGCGGTCCTCCACACCGAAGTCCTCAGCCATCGTGATGTGGATCTGCGACACGCTCTGACGATCCCACAACGAGGCCAGCGCCTGGTTGGCGAACCGCAAGCATTCGAGTTCCACCACCGGCTGTTTGCCCAGGAAGTGGTCCACCCGCAGGATCTGGTCTTCCTCCAGCACCGCCCGCAGCCGCCCGTTCAACTCGCGCGCCGACTGCAGGTCGTGGCCGAACGGCTTCTCCACGGCAACGTGCGCCCGTCCCAGCAGACCCGCCCGCCCGAGGTTTTCCACGATCGGCGCGAACAACGAGGGCGGCATTTCCAGGTAGTACAGCGGCCGGTAGTCCGACCCGATGGTCTCGGCCAGCGTGTCGTACAGGGTGCTGTCGGTGACGTCGCCGTGCACGTAACTCAGTCGTCCGGCGAACCGCTTGAACACTGTGTCGTCGATCTTTTCGCCGGCGTCGGCGATGGCCTTGTGCGCGCGCTCGACGAGTTGGTCCACCGTGATGTCGTCGCTGGCTACACCCAGGACCGGGCAGTCCAGCAAGCCGCGGTATTCCAACCGGTAAAGGGCCCGAAACGTCATCTTGCGAGCCAGGTCCCCGGTGATCCCGAAGATCACCATGAGATTCGACGAACGCCCACCGTCTTCGGCCAAGACCGAACCTCCCAAAAATCACCTGATCGGTTTCTTGAGATTCACTATCCCCGAGGCGTCCATCATCAACCCTAGACACTGCCTATAGGCCCGACAACCTGAGCCAATGGTGGGCTTTGCGAGGATGCCTGTGTGGGCGACGCGCTGCATATCGCGGTTTACACGTTGATGGGGATCGTCGTGGTCGAGGCCGGCGCGCTCGCGGTGCTGTGGCGGTTGCTGGTCCGTAGCCAGGCGGAGGCCGAGGAGTTGAGGCAGCGTGCCGACACACGAAACTGGCTGATCTCCGGCGGCCGCGAGGCCGTCAAGACGGTGTGGAACACGGCGAACGTCATGCGCAAGGAGGGCTTCGGCGCGGCGGTGCGCGGATCGATCGAAGAACTTGCCGACTGGGCTGAGGTCGAGCGGCCCGACCTGGCCCGGGTCACGCCGGACGGCCGGGTGGTGATTCTGTTCTCTGACATCGAGGAATCCACGGCGCTCAACGAACGCATCGGCGACCGTGCGTGGGTCAAGCTGATCGCCTCGCACGACAAGCTCGTCTCCGGTTTGGTCAAGCGCCATTGCGGCCATGTGGTCAAGAGTCAGGGCGACGGTTTCATGATCGCCTTCTCCCGTCCCGAGCAGGCGGTGCGCTGCGCCGCCGACCTGCAGAACGCGCTGCGCAGGGATGCAAAGCGTAAGCGGCACAACGCTATTCGAGTTCGAATCGGCATCCACATGGGGCGTTCGGTGCGCCGCGGCGATGACCTATTCGGTCGCAACGTCGCCATGGCCGCGCGGGTTGCTGCGCAGGCGGTTGGCGGCGAGATTTTGGTCAGCAAACCGGTGCGCGACGCGCTGAGCGATCGCGCCGACGTCACGTTCGACGACGGGCGCGACGTCGAGTTGAAGGGGTTTTCGGGCCGCCATCGGTTGTTCGCGGTGGCTGCCGACCCGGGCCCGGGCTAAGGGCCCTGCCCATTGGACTCGGCCAATCGCTGATGCAGCCTGGCGCGAATTTCGTCGGGAGTGTAGGCACGCCGTTTGCGTTGGTCGCGGACCACCAGCGCACCGCCGGCGACGACACCGGCAACGCCGGCCAGCCCGATCCACTTCCAAATGCTGCGCATAATTGACACGCTATTACCGCTATGGACATTTGCCGCAACGAGGTCGCCCGGAGCCACGTACTGTCCACCACTGAAAAGTGCTTACTCGATGACCGATGCGTATCGAAATCCTCTGTGCTGAACGGACTTACATGCTGACATTGGAACAAGCGCTGAATGAAACGCGCACCGGCGACCTCTGGCTGTTTCGCGGCGGGTCCGGACCGGATCGCGCTATTCAGACCCTGACCAACAGCCCGGTGAACCACGTCGGGATGACGGTGGCCATCGACGACCTGCCGCCACTGATCTGGCATGCCGAGCTGGGCGACAAGCTCGTCGACTTGTGGACCGGCACCAATCACCGTGGCGTGCAACTCAACGACCTGCATCAAGCCGTCCTGCAGTGGGCGCAGCGCTACCACCAGCGATGCTGGCTGCGTCAGCTGACGCCGCATCCCACCCGCGAGCAGGAGAACACGCTACTGCGGGTGATCGCGCGCATGGACGGGACCGCGTTCCCCACGACCGCTCGGCTGACCGGCCGATGGTTGCGCGGTCGGCTGCCGACCGCCTACGACTGGATACAAGGAATTCCCTTCGTAGACAAGAAAGTTCGCGAATCCACGCAACGCCGCAAGCAACGACAGCGCCTCGGCCTGGAAACCGCATACTGCGCGGAGACGGTGGCCATCACCTACGAGGAGATGGGGTTGCTGAAAACCGAGAAGTACTCGAACTACTTTGACCCGGGCTCGTTTTGGAGCGGCGACACCCTGCCGCTGGCGCCCGGGTACGTGTTGGGCGAGGAAATCGAGGTTGCGGTGGGCTTAAGCTAGCCGACCCGCATCTCGCCCATCTCCGACCAGCCGGTGGCGTCGATCGTCTGACTGATGATTTTGGGGGTGGACTGCAGCGCCGGCGGCAGCTCTTCCAGCGCCTGCTTGAAGTGCTCGCTGGTGACGTGGACGCGGCCGGCATCGCCGTCGCGGAAGCCCTCGACCAAGACGTACTCGGCGGGGTTTTCCAGGCTGCGCGACCACTCGAACCACAGGTTGCCCTCCTCGGCGCGGGTGGCCGCGGTGAAGGAGGCGACCAGGTCCGGCCAGCGGTCGGTCCACTCCGGTTTGGTCTCGAACTTGACGACGATGAAGATCATCCGCTCCCCGCTCGTACTCGCAGCCCAGTGCATTCCGTCGCCCGACTATCGCGGGCAGCGACAGGATATACGGCGCCCCGGGCGGGTGGCGGCTCGCCGGAACAGGAGTGAAATCCCGGTTTTGACGGACTAAATCTTTTGCTATCCGACAGCAAAGTCCGCCCAGACATCTCAATAGACAGCTGGGCGGACTTCGCTCATGATTGTGCGCAAATCTCATTTACGCCCCCGGCGGGTTGTGACGAATCCCACACCAGCCGCCGCATCGCGACTACTTCACTCCCAGGGTCGGACAAATGCCAGCAGAGAAATCAAGATTGATCGTGCTATTTGTTGTCGACACGTCGTAATTCTTAGGGGTGCGGAATTGCGGGGTCACCGGGCGGTGACAATTCTGGAGCCGGCGCCGGCGCCGGTACGACCGAATCGACCAAGACGAGCGGCGCGTCCGGCGGCGGCGGAGGCGCGTCCGGCGGCGGCGGAGGCGCGTCCGGCGGCGGCAGCTGCGGACCCTCCCCCTCCGGCGGCATCGGCAAGAACATATGGTGGGTGAATCCGGGCTGGTAGGCGCCGGCACCACCGATGCGCACCCCGCCGCGTTCACCACTGGATACCGGGGTTCCGTCCGGCAGCGTCACCGCGGTGTGGCCCCCGTTCCAGCCAACAACCAACGCGTTGGGGGCCGTTCCATATTGGAAGCCGCGTGCCAACAAGGCGGATTCTTCGTTTCCAGTATTAAATCGATTCCCGAATACCGGACGGTCGGTTGCGGCATTTACAACCCATGAAACAAGTCCAGAGCAATCGGTACCGGCGGGGGAATCTCCACCCGGAATATAAGGCGTCCCTGAGACTTGGTTGATCAGCGACACCAATGTTTCGAGAACAAACATGCGCAGGGACACTAGCAACTCATCGTTAGCGATCCAAACTTTGTGGTCCGCATCACGTGTAAATTACATAATGACCTGTGCCGCACTTGGCGCAAATAAGTAACAGGAATGCATATTTCACAAAACGGTTCAGCCGTCGTCGCGGCCTGGTTCGCCCTCGATCATCTGGCGGTCCACGTCAGCCTGCTCCCGGCGGGCTCGCGCCGCCTCACGATCGACGCGTTCGTCGACGCGTCGTAGGCGCTCGCGTTCCCGCTCGGCCGCCGTCCCTTCCCGTTCGTCGGCGAGCTTCTCGCGCTTGTCCGCCTCGAGCTCACGCTCGTCGGCAATCCGGTCGCGCTGGTCGGCCACTTTGTCCCGACGGCGGAGCAGGAACTCACGTCGTTCGAGTTGGGACTCCCACAGCTCGAGGTCTTCCTCGCGCTTGTTCATCGCCGCGGCTCGGGCATCGGGTTCTCCAGGCGTCGGGGTGCCGTCGTTACGGACCACGCCTCACTGTAGCCCGGCGAGCGCCGCGCGGGCCGCTTACCGATGCGGCAACGTCCGCCGCGCCTGCAGCAGCACCCCAGGTACCGTGCGCGCCAGATCCGCCCGGCCGCTGGCGAAACCGCGGATTGCGCGATAAAAATCCCAAAGTTGGAGTGGTGTAGGGACTTTCGGAATCCACGCCAGTTCCCAATGAATGCCGTTCACCGGGTCGTCGAAGAACACGGCGTAGTAGCCCGGCCAATATTGCGGGTACCGCTTTGGTGCGTCGGTCACCGGGATGTCGCGATCGATCAGGAAATCCGTATGAAAACGGTCGACCTCTGTTCGGCTGCGCGCCCACAGCGCAATGTGGTTGATTCCCACCGCCTGGTCGCTGTGTGTCAATTTCTTGCCGGTACGCGCCGGTTGTACGCCGATGTAGCTGTGCGGGTTGACGTTTCGCGTCATGTAGTACACCGACTGGTATTCCATGTTCATCGAGGAGAAACTGCTGTACCCCAGCCAGCCGAACAATGCGTCGTAGAAGGCGATCGAGCGGTCGTAGTCGAGCACCGCGAACTCCACGTGACTCACGCCGCGCCAGCGCATCATGCCTCCCCCACGAAGCCGATTACTACCGACGGTAGTACTGGAGGTGGTGAATGTGAAGCGACAATCGGAAACCCGCGTGGCGTCAGACCGGAGTCCATATCCCGTTGTTGAAGAACCCCCACCCGCCCCTTGTCGGGTTCCACATCAGATGCGCCTGCGGCGCCCAGGCCGGTGCTGGGGGCGGCGGCGGTGCCCACGGCGGCGGCGGACCCCACGGTCCCCACCCGGCCGGCGCCGGGCCTTGCCAGTCGTGGCATTGATTCCAGTCCCAGTGATAGTCGGTGCCCCAGGCCGGATCCCATTGCTGACCAGGGCACCAGTGGTTGGCGGGGACGGGAATCGGGGCGGCACCGGCAATCTCGCCGCTCAGTCCGCAGGCGGCCAGGGCCAGCCAGCCCGCCGCCACCGTGCGGGCCCACAGTCTCTTCTGCTTTACCGTCGCCATCTCCTCACAATGGTCGGCTCGCGCCGTCACCGCCAGTCTCCAACCCCCATGCCGTCATCCGGTTTGGCATAGTGCGAGACGCCACCCTGCCAGTGGTGTGAACGTTGCCAGCGGATTGCCGAGGAGGCGAGGTGCTCAGCGAAGGCAGTCTGTCGATCGGCCACCGGACCGTCACCTACCTCGAGGCCGGCGACCCCAGTGGACCGCTTGTGCTCCACAACCACGGCGGCCCGTCGAGTCGGCTGGAAGCGAGGCTGTTCGATACGGCCGCCACGATCAACGGTCTGCGATTCGTGTGCGCGGACCGGCCGGGCATCGGCGCGTCCGATCCCCAGCCTGGCCGCAGCTTCAAGTCGTGGGCCGACGATCTGCTGCAGCTGGCCGACTCCTTCGCCGCGCAGCGTTTCGCCGTGACCGGCTGGTCTGAGGGCGGCCCTTTTGCCCTGGCCGCCGCCGCGTACCTCGACCCCATGCGGCTGGTCCACGTGGCATCGATCGGTGGCGCCAGCTACGGCACATTCGGGGCCAATTGGGCCGCGCAGTATCAAAGTCGCGTGGACGCCCTCGGTGGACGCCTTGCGCTTGGCTTTCGCCCCGGACTCAAGCTGATGTACTGGCTGCTAGGCGCGACTGCGCAACACTTCGAGCACCAGTTCGCGAACTCGATCATCAAATCGGTGAACGCGGCCGACCGCGCGGTGCTGGACGACGACGAGGTCATGATGTCGTTCCTGGCAACCTGCCGCGAGTGCTTTCGACATGGTTCGGCAGGACTCGTCGTCGACGCCACGCTTCTCTACCAAGCGTGGCCGTTCGACCTGACCCAGGTGCGGCGGCCGATTCACTTCTGGCAGGGCAGCTCCGACACCCTCGTACCCGAGGTCATCAACAAATCCGTCGCTGACAGCACCCCGGAAGCCATCTGGCACCCGATCACCGACGGTGGGCACTTCATTGCCGTCAGTCACGCCGCGGAAATTCTTGCTGCGGTCGCGAAGGACCTTGCGTCACAATCGGATTGACACCGGATCGGTCATACACCGAACTTCGCGCGTGCCTCGACAGTGACCGGCGTGAAGAGGTTGACCAGATTGCCGTCCGGGTCGCGGAACAGCAGTGCCCGGTTGCCCCAGGGCATGGTCGTCGGCTCGGTTACGATCTGGGCGACCTGACCGCGGAGCCGTTGATAGTCGGCGTCGACGTCATCGACGATGAACTCGATGATCGCGCTGCGGTTGGCCGCCGGTTCGGCCGATCCCCGACCGAACAGCGCAACGGTCTTGTCGCTGCCGATGGCCAACACCCCAACCGGCGTCGGGATCTCGGCGAACAACTCGTTGCCCCACACCGCCGAGACGCCGGTGACCATCTCGTAAAAGGCGACGAGGCGCGGGACGTCAGCGGTGATGATGCGGGTTGAGACGAATTTCACGGTTCTCCGTTCGCGTGCCGTGACGCTGCTACCCACAGCGTCTAGTACCGCGATGCTAGAGACCCCCACCGACAACCGAAGAAGGCGAGAGTTCGGGTCGGCACCTAGACGTTGAACCGGAATTCGACCACGTCGCCGTTCACCGATTTACTGCTGTCCCTCCAACAGATGGGCGTACGGGTCCGCCTCGGCTCCGACCGATTCCGGCATCGGATAGTACGTCTTGATGAGCAGGTTGCCGTCGTCGTCCCACGCGAAGGTCTCGATACTGTATGCAACTCCAAGGTTCGGCTCCTTGCCGAAGTGGTTCTCGCACACCCATGCCATCTCGTTCCCATTGACCTGAACCGTAATCATCTTGATCTTGAGGATCGACTGAAACATGTCGAAGGCATCCGACGTGGCGGCTGCGAACCCCTGTTTCTCCTCGGTGCCGACCGGGTCGAACATGCGGACCTCGCCGGGACAGATGGTGCGCCATGACGCCACCCACTCGTCCTTCTTTCCCGCGTTCCACAGATCGGCGTGCTTGGACGCGTGCGCTAAGCGAGCCTCCCGGCTCGGAACCTTGCTCATCTCTGCCCCATCGCCCTTCCATCAGCGTGATGGTCACGATAGCTGGACACCTGTCCAGCCGGAAGGGCCTATGCCTTGGCTTTCGATGTAGACGTTGTTTCAAAGCGGAACTCGACTACGTCGCCGTCGGCCCCGAAATCATCGCGCAGTCGCCAGCCTTCCCTGAGTTGGTGTCGTAGTCGCGCTGTTTCGGCAGGGGTGCCCTACCGTGGGGGGATGGGCGTTCGGGATTCCGTCATGGCGGGTGTTGCGAAGCAACTCGGCCATCCGAGCGGTCTACGCGGACGCCTCGTTGGTGCCGCGCTCAACCGGGGCAACCGACGTTTGATCCAAAGCGCCGCCCAGGCGCTCCAACCAGAAGAAGCATCAGCGGTGGCCGACGTCGGATTCGGTGGCGGAGTGGGGTTGAAATTTCTACTCGACAGTGTGGGTCCGACGGGCAGTGTTCACGGTATTGAAGTGTCGGAGACGATGCTTAGCCAGGCCGCCGGACGGTATCGATCAGACATCGAAAATGGGCGGCTGTCTTTGCATTCCGCGTCCATGACGCAGCTTCCCTTCGCCGATAAGGCATTGGACGGGGTCATGACGGTCAACACCATCTACTTCGTCGCCGAGCTCGGCAGAGCATTCCGAGAACTCGCCAGGGTGATAAACAGCCGGGGTCGACTGGTCATCGGATTGGCCGACCCCGAAGTGATGGCAAAACTGCCGTTCACTGGACACGGGTTCCAGCTGCGTCCGGTGCTGGACGTCATCGACACGTTGCGCAGCACCGGCCTTTCAGTCGAACACCGGCGGATCAGTGACGACGCCAACGCACCCCATCTGCTGTTCGCCCAGGCCGTCACGTGAGGGTGCTCGAAGAACGCGCTCTACTTCGACTTAGACGTTGAACCGGAATTCGACCACGTCGCCGTCGGCCATCACGTAGTCCTTGCCCTCCATGCGAACCTTGCCTGCCGCCTTGGCCGCCGCCATCGACCCGGCGTTCACCAGGTCGTCGAAGGACACGATCTCGGCCTTGATGAAGCCCTTCTCGAAGTCGGTGTGGATCACACCGGCGGCCTTGGGTGCGGTGTCGCCCTGGTGAATCACCCACGCCCGCGCCTCTTTTGGGCCCGCGGTCAGGTAGGTCTGCAGCTTGAGCGTATGAAAACCGGCGCGCGCCAACGCATCCAGACCACGTTCCGTCTGCCCGATCGACTCGAGCAATTCCGCCGCCGACTCATCGTCCAGCTCTTGCAGCTCGGCCTCGATCTTCGCGTCGAGGAACACCGCGTCGGCCGGCGCGACCATCGCGCGCAGCTCGGCCTTGCGGGCCTCGTCGGTCAGCACCGACTCGTCGGAGTTGAACACATAAAGGAACGGCTTGGTGGTCATCAGGTTCAACTCGCGCAGCAGCGATGCGTCGACACCGGCCGCGAACAGCGTCTTGCCCGAATCCAGCACCGCCTGGGCAGCGACGGCCGCCTCGTGCACAGGCTTGCGGTCCTTATTGTTGCGGGCTTCCTTCTCCAGCCGCGGAATCGCCTTTTCTAAGGTCTGCATGTCGGCGAGGATCAGCTCCGTCTCGATCACCTCGATGTCCGAGCGTGGATCGACCTTGCCGTCGACATGCACCACGTCGTCGTCGGCGAACACCCGCACCACCTGACAGATCGCGTCGCACTCGCGGATGTTGGCCAGAAACTTGTTGCCCAACCCCGCGCCCTCCGAGGCGCCTTTCACGATTCCGGCGATGTCGACGAACGTCACCGGCGCCGGCACGATCCGCTCGGAACCGAACAGCTCGGCCAGCTTGTCCAGGCGCGGGTCGGGCAGCGCGACGACGCCTTCGTTCGGTTCGATGGTGGCGAACGGATAGTTCGCCGCCACCACGTTGTTACGGGTCAGGGCGTTGAACAGAGTCGACTTGCCGACATTGGGCAGGCCCACGATTCCCAGGCTCAGGCTCACGGGGAACCAAGTTTAGGGCTCCGCGCCGCGGTCGGGGGCTGGCGGACCGTTCCGTGTGCGCCGACGTGCCACGCCCGGCATACCTAACAAGCTATTTACGGGCGTTTGGGGTCATTCCCGGTACGGTCTACATGTGTCAGCGCAGCGGGGTACCTCGGCAGTAGAAGCTGCCCATCGCTCGGCCCATCCCAACATTCCGGGCGTGCCGTGGTGGATCGCCTTGCTCATCGCCGTGACCGGCACCGCCATCGGCTACGGCATCGACTCCGGTGCCGGGCACAAGGAGCTGACCGGCGTCTTCGGCTGCCTCTATATAGCGGGGTGCGTGGCGGCGGTGTTGGCCGTGCGCCAGGACGGCCTGTTCACCGCGGTTATCCAGCCCCCGCTGATCCTGTTCTGCGCCGTGCCCGGCGCCTACTGGCTATTCCACGGCGGCAAGATCGGCAGCATCAAGGACCTGCTGATCAACTGCGGCTACCCGCTGATCGAGCGGTTCCCGCTGATGCTGGGTACCGCGGCCGGAGTGCTGTTGATCGGCCTGATCAGGTGGTACTTCGCCGCGTCACAGCGGACGGCCGCCACAAACACCGCAGACACCGCAAACACCAAGTCCGGCAAAGCCGCAACAGCCGGTGCCGCGACCGTGGCAGGCTCGTCGTTGTTTCGGGCCGTCAGCGCCAAATTGAACTCGCTGCTCGGCGTCGCGTCGCCCGAGGAAGAAGACGAGGGCCAGGACGCCGAGTCCGCGGACTCCACCCGCCAGCCCGCGCGTGGCACCACGACATCCCGCCGCCCGGCGCGCGGCAACCGATCCGCCACCGCCAGGAGCCGATCTCGGCACTCCCGCCCGTCGCCGGAGGACGATTACGATTCCGCAGGTGAGCCGCCGCGCCGTCGGCGCCAACCACCTCGCGACGTCGATCCCGCCGACCCGCCGCGCCGGTCGACGCGGCGCCGTCCCCGACCACAAGACGAGCCGGACCCGCGCGCGCAATCACCGCGGGATAGCCGGCGCGACCCACGTGACCCACGCCCCAGACGCAGTCCGTACGACCGACCCGCCCCCCGGACCAGCCGTTTCGACGACCCCGATCGGTACGAACCGCCGATCTCGCGGGATTCCTACCGCCGCTACCAGTCCTACGACCCGTACGACTCCTACCAGCGAGCCCCCGAACCCCGACGCCGGCCCGCCGCCAACGGCTCGAACGGCGCAGATTCGACGCACCACCCAATCTCGCAGGTCCGCTACCGCGGATCGGGCCCCTCAGGGGAGTACCAGGCAGACCGCCGCGGTCGGCCACGGGCCAGCGGCCGGTCGCAGGGACGGCCACCGGCGGATTCGTGGGAATACGACGCCTAGCCCGGTATGGTCTGACGCCTACAGCAGCGAGCGGATCTCGCGCGGCAGCGCGAACACCAGCGTCTCCTGCGCGGTCGTCACTGGTTGCACCACGTCGAAGCCAAATTCGGCCAGCCGCTCCAGCACGCCGCGCACCAGCACCTCGGGGACGGACGCTCCGGAGGTGACCCCGACCGTCCGCACCCCCGCCAGCCATGCCGGATCGATGTCGTCGGCCCAGTCGACCAGGTGGGCGGCCGCCGCGCCGCCGCCCCGGGCGACCTCGACCAGCCGCACCGAATTCGAGGAATTGCGCGATCCGACGACGATCACCAGCTCGCACTCCGGTGCCATCGCCTTGACCGCCACCTGCCGGTTCTGGGTCGCGTAGCAGATGTCGTCGCTCGGCGGGTCCTGCAATTTGGGGAACCGCTGCCGGAGCCGCTCGACGATCTCCATGGTCTCGTCGACCGACAGCGTGGTCTGCGACAACCACACCACCTTGTCCTCGTCGCGGACCGTGACGTTGTCCACCGCGGACACGCCGTCGACCAGTTGCACGTGCTCGGGCGCCTCGCCGGCCGTCCCGATGACTTCTTCGTGACCCTGGTGGCCGATTAGCAGGATGTCGTAGTCGTTACGGGCGAATCGCCGCGCCTCGTTGTGCACCTTGGTCACCAACGGGCAGGTCGCGTCGATGGTATGCAGGTTGCGTGCGGCGGCTGCCGCGTGCACCGTGGGCGCCACGCCGTGCGCCGAGAACACCACGATGGCCCCCTCGGGCACCTGATCGGTCTCCTCAACGAACACCGCGCCGGCCTTTTCCAGCGTGTCGACGACGTGCCGGTTGTGCACGATCTCGTGCCGCACGTAGACCGGCGCGCCGTGCTTCTGCAGCGCACGCTCGACCGTCTCGACGGCCCGATCCACACCCGCGCAATAACCACGCGGCTCCGCCAGCAGCACTCGCTTGCGGGCCGGATCGGTGGCTACCGAGCTGGATGCGCCGGGAATCCCCATGTCAACAGTCGGCGGCATGGCATCCAGGGTACGTTCTGCCGACACGGCGTTGCCAGCTCGCGGCGCTGGGGTTGGCGTTCGCCGGTGCTTAGGGCAGGCTGGGACGCATGGCTACGGCACCGTATGGAGTTCGGCTTCTGGTCGGCGCGGCGACAGTCGCAGTCGAGGAAACGTTGAGACTGCCGAAGACGATTCTGATGTACCCGATGACGGTAGCCAGTCAGGCGGCGCACCTGGTAATGCGGTTTCAGCAAAACCTGGCGGAGCTGGTGATCAAGGGCGATTCGACCCTGGAATCGATCTTTCCGCCGAAGGACGAGAAGCCGGATTGGGCGACGTTCGACGAGGACGCCGACGACACCGACGACGTGACCGGCGGCACCCCCGAATTGCCCGACGGCGCCGGGGGCGATCGCCGAGCCGAGGGGCGGTTCGCGTTGTATTCGGTCGCCGACGCCGCGGTGGATGCCGGCGCACCGGCCACGGCCGGCCGGCCCACCAAATCGTCGGTCCCCGAACCGTCGGTGGCGGCCGAACTCGACTACCCGGCACTGACGCTGGCCCAGCTGCGCGCCCGCGTGCAGTCGCTGGGCGTGGACGAGCTCGAAGCCCTGCTCGCCTACGAACAGGCCACCAAGGCCCGTGCCCCGTTTCAGACGTTGCTGGCCAACAGGATCACCCGCGCGACCGCCAAGTGACGCGAGCGGCGAATTCGGAGCCGAACTCGGCTGAGAACCCGTTCCCGGTTCGTGCCGTCGCGATCCGGGTCGCGGGCTGGATCGACCGGCTGGGCACGGTGTGGGTCGAAGGACAGCTGGCCCAGATCAACATTCGCGCCGACTCCAAAACCGTGTTCATGGTGCTGCGCGACCCGGCCGCCGACATGTCGCTTACCGTGACGTGCCCACGCGACCTGGTACACAATGCGCCGGTGAAGCTGGTGGAAGGCACGCAGGTGGTGGTCTGCGGCAAGCCTTCGTTCTACACCGGTCGTGGCACATTCTCGTTGCGGCTGTCCGAGATTCGCGCTGTGGGCGTCGGTGAACTACTGGCCCGCATCGACCGGTTGCGCCGGCTGCTCGACGCCGAAGGCCTCTTCGACCCGCGGCTCAAGAGGCCAATCCCGTTCCTACCGAACATGATTGGGCTGATAACCGGCCGAGCCAGCGCCGCCGAACGCGACGTGACGACGGTGGCCGGCGCCCGCTGGCCCGCGGTGCGTTTCGCCATCCGCAACACCGCCGTCCAGGGGCCCAATGCCGTCACCCAAATCGTCGAGGCACTAAAGGAACTCGACCGCGATCCGGCCGTGGACGTGATCGTGTTGGCCCGTGGCGGCGGTAGCGTCGAGGATCTGCTGCCGTTCTCCGACGAGACGCTGTGCCGCGCGATCGCGGCCTGCCGTACCCCGGTGATCAGCGCGGTGGGCCACGAACCGGACAATCCGCTCAGCGACCTGGTCGCCGACCTACGTGCGGCCACCCCCACCGACGCGGCCAAGAAGATGGTCCCCGACACCGCCGCGGAGCAACAGCTGCTGCGCGATCTGCGCCGGCGCAGCGCGCAGGCGTTGCGCAACTGGGTGTCCCGCGAACAGCGTGCGCTGGCCCAGCTGCGCAGCCGTCCCGTGCTGGCCGAACCGCTGACCGCGTTGACCGCCCGCGCCGAGGAAATTCACCGCGCCCGCGCGGCAGTGCGCCGCGACATCATCCGGCTGGTCGCCGCCGAATCCGAACGCGTCGGCCACCTGTCCGCGCGGCTGGCCACGCTGGGCCCCGCGGCTACGCTGGCCCGCGGCTACGCCGTGGTGCAGACGGTGCCGGCGGGCGGCTCCGCCGAGCCGATGCGCGTGCTGCGCTCCGTGGACGACGCACCGCCCGGCACCCGGCTGCGGGTCCGGGTTTCCGACGGCGCCGTAGCGGCGACGAGTGAAGGGCTGACCGATGGTCACTGAAGACAGCGGCGGTACGGCCGGCGGCAAGAGCGATGCGGTTACACCCATTAGTCAGCTCGGCTATGAAGCGTGCCGGGACGAGCTCATTGAGGTCGTGCGCACGCTGGAGCAGGGCGGACTGGACCTCGATGCGTCGCTTAAGCTTTGGGAACGAGGCGAAGAACTGGCCAGACGCTGTGAAGAGCACTTAGCTGGGGCACGCAAACGCGTCGAGGACGCGCTGGCGGCCGGCCACGGCGACGACGCCTGAACTGGGCGGTACCCAGAAACCAGCCCGCGTCACTGCTTGCAGAACTGGAACGTGTTTTAGTTATCCTTTCCCGCATGGGTGATGCATCGCTGACGACCGAACTGGGTCGCGTCCTGGTTACCGGTGGCTCCGGGTTTGTCGGCGCCAACCTGGTGACCACCCTGCTCGACCACGGTTACTCGGTACGCTCCTTCGACCGGGCGCCCTCGCCACTTCCCGCGCATCCGCAATTGGAAGTGCTGCAGGCAGACATCACCGACAAGGCCGTCTGCGTGCAGGCGGTCGACGGGATCGACACCGTGTTCCACACCGCGGCGATCATCGATCTGATGGGCGGCGCGTCGGTGACCGACGAATACCGTCAGCGCAGCTTCGCGATCAACGTCGGCGGTACTCAGAATCTGGTGGAGGCCGGCCGCGCCGCCGGCGTGCAGCGATTCGTCTACACGTCCTCCAACAGCGTCGTGATGGGCGGCCATAACATCGTCGGCGGCGACGAGACCATGCCCTACACCACGCGCTTCAACGACCTCTACACCGAAACCAAGGTGATCGCCGAGCGATACGTGCTGTCCCAGAACGGTGTTGACGGCATGCTGACGTGCGCGATCCGGCCCAGCGGTATCTGGGGTCGCGGCGACCAGACCATGTTCCGCAAGCTGTTCGAAAGCGTGATCGCCGGACATGTCAAGGTACTGATCGGCCGCAAGTCGGCGCGGCTGGATAACTCGTACGTGCACAACCTGATTCACGGCTTCCTGCTGGCCGCCCAACACCTGGTGCCCGGCGGCACCGCGCCCGGACAGGCGTACTTCATCAACGATGCCGAGCCGATCAATATGTTCGAGTTCGCCCGGCCGGTGGTGGAAGCCTGCGGGCAGCCCTGGCCCCGCATCCGCGTGAACGGACCGATCGTGCGCGCGGCCATGACCGGATGGCAGCGCCTGCACTTCCGGTTCGGCATCCCGGCGCCGCTGCTGGAACCCCTGGCGGTCGAGCGGTTGTACCTGGACAACTTCTTCTCCATCGCCAAGGCGACCCGCGATCTCGGCTACCAGCCCCTGTTCACCACCGAGAAAGCCCTCACCGAGTGCCTGTCGTACTACGTGGAGCTGTACCACCAGATGGAACGCGAAGCATTGGCGGCCAAGGCCACCCGGCGTTCGCGCTAGCAGCGGGCGGCCGCTGCCGTAAACCGCCGGAGCGGGCTAAGGTTCAGCTCAACGGCGACGCGGAGGGCGGCGGATGAACACCGAATTCACGCTCACACAAAAGCGCGCCCTCGCGGTTTTCACGATGATCGCGCTGCTATTCGGCGTTTACTTCCTGCGCGACTTCTTCGTGCTCATCGTGGTGGCCGCTGTCGGGGCGTATCTGTTCACGCCGCTGTTCAACCGGTTCAGCCGGCGTCTGAGCACTGGGCTGGCGGCGGCCTGCACCCTGTTGTCGGCCCTAGCGATGGTCATCGTGCCGGTCGGCCTCCTGGTGGTGCTGGCCGTCGTCCAGATTTCTCGCATGCTGAGCAGCATTTCCGACTGGGTCAAGACCACCGACCCCAGTGAGGTCGGCGGCAAAGTGCTGCAACTCGCCAACGACGTGCTGGCCCGAATACCCTTCCTGCACATCACCGTAACCCCCGAAATGCTGCGCAAGGCGATGGTCGGCGTGGCGCAGCACGCCGGTCAATGGCTGCTGCAATTCTTGCAGGGCGCCGCCGGAGGACTCGCCGCTGCGGTCACGTACGGGATCATTTTCGTGTATGTGTTCCTGGCATTGTTGGTGCACCGCGAAAGGTTACGGACGCTGCTCGGCCAGCTCAATCCACTCGGCGCCGAAGTCACCGAGCTGTATCTGCGCAAGACGGGCGCCATGGTGCGCGGCACCGTGTTCGGCCAGTTCGTCATCGCGTTATGCCAGGGGGTGGCCGGCGCCGCATCGATCTACATCGCCGGGTTTCACCACGGCTTCTTCATTTTCGCGATTCTGCTGACGGCGCTGTCGATCATCCCGTTGGGCGGCGGCATCGTGACGATCCCATTCGGCATCGGAATGATCTTCTACGGCAACATCTTCGGCGGCTTGTTCGTCGTTGGGTGGCATCTGCTGGTGGTGACCAACATCGACAACTTCCTGCGTCCGGTGCTGGTGCCGCGCGATGCCCGGCTCAATTCCGCGCTGATGCTGCTGTCGGTGTTCGCCGGCATTGCCATGTTTGGTCCGTGGGGCATCGTGATCGGGCCGGTGCTGATGATCCTGATCGTCACCACCATCGACGTCTACCTGGCGGTCTACCAGGGTGTCGAGCTGGTCGACCCGGATAGCGAACCGCCGGCCCGGCGTGGCTGGCTGCCGCGCCGCAAATCGAAGTCCCGACCCGGGACCGATTCCGACGTTAAGTCAGCCGCGCAGTAAGGAATTCGACGACCCGCTTGCGAGCCTCATACGCGGGGTGGCCGTCGATCTCGCGAACCTCGTCGGTGAGCACCGAGTGCGCCATCTTGGCGAAACCGTGTTCGTTGCCTGGGCGGGAATCGATCTCGACCACCTCGAACGCGTCGCCGAGCCGTTGCTTGAGCGCGGTGAAACGCTCACGCGGTGACATCCAGTCCTCGCTGAAGCGCAAGCCCATGGCGCACAGCCCGTCGTTGGTGGTGCGCTCCGCGACCGTGGCCATCTCGGGCTCACTGAGCCCGGTGTCGCTGCGGCGCGTCCGGCCGAGCGGCAACGGCACCGACGGTTGGCTGAGCACCGGAGCCAGCACGCTGTCGTCGACCGCGGCGGCCAGCGCGAAGCCCCCGGTGAAGCACTGGCCGATCACGCCGACCCCCTTGCCCGGTGTCGACGCGTTGAGGTCGCGGGCCAGCGCCCGCAGGAACAACGACACCGGCCGCGGCTTGTTCGTCGCGAATGCAGCGAATTCCCTTGCCACACAAGCCCGCGCAATCGTCGCCGCCGTGTAGCCGACCGTCACTTCCTTGCCGGGCACCCCGAACAGCGACGGCATCGCGACCGTGAACCCGTTGTCCACCAGGTGGTTTCCCAGGGCCAGCACGCCGGGATGAATCCCCGGTATCTCGGGAATCAGTACCACGCCGGGGCCGGTTCCCCTGCGGTAGACGTCGTGGGTGTAGGCGCCTGCGGTGAATGGTGTCGCCGTCCATCCGGTGAGATCCGCTGCGGGTGCCGTCACGACTCGCTCCTATCCGCCGTCAGCTAATGGCTTGCCAGGGGTGCCTGCGACTGGATCGCCGCCGCCAGCGTACGAAACTGGTCGGTGGTTCCGGCGCCGGTGATCGCGATCTGGGTGGCGCCGCCGGGGCTGGTCAGCCTGGTCGTCCAGACCGGTTCGGCGTCGGCCCCGCGGTCGCCGGTGCCGCGGTAGGTGACCCAGTTGGTGCCCGCGACGTCGACGGTTCCGGTGGGGTACGCCGACGCGTGGATCGACCCGACCAGCTTGTCTTCGTCGGCGTTGCTTTGGGTCAGGCTCAGATACATTCCGGTCGGGCTGAGGTATCCCACCGTCGAGGTCGCCGCGTGGACGCGCTGCCCACCCGAGGTTCGCCCGCCCTCGATGCCGCCGCGGCTGCCCGAGTTGGGCTGCCAGCCCGCCGGCAATGCAGGCAGCCGGATCGGGAATCCCAGCGTCTGGGCGTCCGCCCGCAACGCCGCCGCCGCGTCGTACGACGGAATTGTGCCCTTGTTGGCGCCGGTGGGCTGGAATGAGCACATCCCCACCATGCCCGCCAGCAGGATGCACCCGATGACCAGCGGAGCCAGCGACCAGAACATGTCGCGACCGTCCTGCAGCAGCCGGGCTTTAGCGGGCCGGGCCGCGGGCGCGGGCTCCCCGGCCAGCTCGGCTGGGGTACCGCAGGGCTGTTCCTCGGTCACCCCACGAGTATCCCAGCCCACCGTCACCAGCCACAGCCCAGCTCCAGTCGACCGATCCGCTTCTGGGAGAATCAGCAACCATGACAGCATCGGGCGGATCTGGTTCGTCGTCGGCCGCGACCACGGGCCCCGACGCGCAGGGACGTGTGCGTCGCGAGGCCCCGGACCGGAACCTGGCCCTGGAGCTGGTACGGGTCACCGAGGCGGGCGCGATGGCGGCCGGCCGCTGGGTGGGTCGGGGCGACAAGGAAGGCGGCGACGGCGCGGCGGTCGACGCGATACGTGAACTGGTCAACTCCGTGTCCATGCGGGGGGTCGTCGTCATCGGCGAGGGCGAAAAAGACGAAGCGCCCATGCTCTACAACGGCGAAGAGGTCGGCAACGGCGATGGTCCGGACTGCGACTTCGCCGTCGACCCCGTCGACGGAACCACGTTGATGAGCAAGGGCATGCCCAACGCCATCTCGGTGCTGGCGGTCGCCGATCGGGGGGCGATGTTCGACCCGTCGGCGGTGTTCTACATGAACAAGATCGCCGTCGGACCCGAGGCCGCACATGTGCTGGACATCACCGCGCCCATCGCCGACAACATCCGCGCGGTCGCCAAGGTCAAGGGCCTGTCGGTGCGGGACATGACTGTCTGCATATTGGACCGGCCGCGGCACGCTCAGCTGATCGAAGAAACCCGCACCACCGGGGCACGCATCCGGCTCATCACCGACGGCGATGTCGCTGGGGCGATCTCCGCGTGTCGGCCCGACTCGGGCACCGACATGCTGGCCGGGATCGGCGGCACCCCAGAGGGCATCATCGCCGCGGCGGCGATCCGCTGTATGGGTGGGGCGATTCAGGCCCAGCTGGCACCCAAGGACGAGGCCGAGCGGCGCAAGGCCCTGGATGCGGGCTACGACCTGGACCAGATCCTGACCACCGAAGATCTCGTGTCCGGGGACAACGTCTTTTTCTGCGCGACCGGGGTCACCAACGGTGACCTGCTCAAGGGGGTGCAGTACTACCCCGGCGGCTGTACGACGCAATCGATCGTGATGCGGTCGAAGTCGGGCACCGTCCGGATGATCGACGCCTATCACCGGCTTTCGAAACTCAACGAATACTCCGCGATCGACTTCACCGGCGACAGCAGCGCCGCCTATCCGCTGCCGTAACCGCGACAGCAACCCCCGACGAAGAGGAACCGATTCATGGCCGACAGCGCCGAATATCGCATCGAACACGACACCATGGGCGAAGTCCGGGTGCCGGTAAAAGCGTTGTGGCGAGCGCAAACTCAGCGCGCCGTGGAGAACTTCCCGATCTCGGGCCGGGGGCTCGAACGCACCCAGATTCGCGCGCTGGGATTGCTCAAAGGCGCCTGCGCGCAGGTGAACAAGGACCTCGGGCTGCTGGCGCCGGAAAAGGCCGACGCCATCATCGCCGCGGCCGCCGAGATCGCCGACGGCGCCCATGACGACCAATTCCCGATCGACGTCTTCCAGACCGGGTCGGGCACCAGCTCCAACATGAACACCAACGAGGTGATCGCCTCCATCGCGGCCAGAAACGGCGTAACCGTGCATCCCAACGACGACGTCAACATGTCGCAGTCGTCCAACGACACCTTCCCCACCGCCACTCACATCGCCGCCACCGAAGCCGCCGTGCGCCACCTGATCCCGGCACTGGAGGAGCTGCACGAGGCGCTGGCCGACAAGGCCACCGAGTGGCACACCGTGGTCAAGTCCGGCCGTACCCACCTGATGGATGCCGTCCCGGTGACGCTGGGCCAGGAGTTCAGCGGGTATGCCCGCCAGATCGAGGCCGGGATCGAGCGGGTGCGCGCCACGCTGCCGCGGCTGGGCGAGCTGGCGATCGGCGGAACCGCGGTGGGCACCGGGCTCAACGCCCCCGACGGCTTCGGCGCCAAGGTGGTCGAGGCGCTGGTCTCCTCGACCGGGCTGTCCGAACTACGCACGGCGACAAACTCTTTCGAGGCGCAGGCAGCGCGTGACGGCCTGGTGGAGGCCTCCGGCGCACTGCGCACCATCGCGGTGTCGCTGACCAAGATCGCCAACGACATCCGGTGGATGGGATCCGGCCCGCTGACCGGCCTGGCCGAGATCCAGCTGCCGGACCTGCAGCCGGGCAGCTCCATCATGCCGGGCAAAGTCAATCCCGTTCTGCCGGAGGCCGTTACGCAGGTTGCCGCGCAGGTCATCGGCAACGACGCCGCCGTTGCCGTGGGCGGCCTGTCGGGTGCGTTCGAGCTGAACGTGTACATCCCGATGATGGCCCGCAACATCCTGGAGTCGTTCAAGCTGCTGACCAACGTGTCGCGGTTGTTCGCCCAGCGCTGCATCGTCGGGCTGTCGGCCAACGTCGAGCACTTACGCGAGCTTGCCGAGTCGTCGCCGTCCATCGTGACTCCGCTGAACTCGGCGATCGGTTACGAGGAAGCCGCCGCCGTGGCCAAGCAAGCGCTCAAGGAGAAGAAGACGATTCGCCAGGCGGTCATCGACCGCGGCCTAATCGGTGACAAGCTGTCAATCGAGGAGCTGGATCGCCGGCTCGACGTGCTGGCCATGGCCAAGGTCAAACCGGCCAACTAGGTGGGGGTGGTTCGGCAATGACGGTTCCTCCGAGCGGACCGTACGGTCAAGACCCGTACGGAGCGAATCCGTATGGGCAGCATCCCTATTGGGGTGGGCAGCCGCAAAGCGGCCCGCAGGGAGGCCCGCCGCCGTACCCCCCGGGCGGCTCGTATCCGGGGCCGCCCAGTGGCGGGTACCCTTACCCGCCGACCGGTCCGTTCACCAATCCCGCGGGTGGGATGGACCCCTCGGCGCCCGGCTACCCGGGTCAACCGTTCGGTCAACCGGGGCCGCAGTTTCCACCCGGCTGGCCACCCGGGTCCTACCCGCCGGGGCCACCGCCGAACGGACCGCGCTCGAACATGCCGTGGTTGATCGTCGCCGGCATCGCCGTGTTGGGCGTCATCGCACTGGTGGTGATCTTGGTGCTCAGCCTCAACAGCGGACCCTCATCCCCCAGCGCGGCCCCCACCGGCACCCCGTCTTCGACCCTCGCGCCGACGTCGGATCCGAGTGGTTCCGGGCAGACCGCCTCCGACTGCACGCCCAACGTGTCCGGGGGCGAGACGCCCGCGGGCGGCGCGCCGATTGCGGCGGGCAAGTTGTCATTCCCGGCCAACGCGGCCCCCGGATGGATGCCGTTCTCAGACGACCAGACGCCGAATCTCATTGGCGCGGTGGGTGTTGCGCAGGAAGTGCCCGGCGCCAACCAGTGGGTGATGCAGGCCGAGGTTGCCGTGACGAATTTCGTCCCGAGCATGGACGTCGCCGCGCAGGCGTCGAAATTGATGAACTGCGTGGCGGTAGGCCCCGGTTACTCCAACGCCTCACCGACGCTGGGCCCGCTCAAGAAGTCGTCCACGACGGTTGACGGCGTCAAGGCCGCCCGGGTGGAAGCCGACGTCACCATTGCCGACCCGGCTCGAAATGTGAAGGGCGACTCGGTGGTCATCATCGCGGTCGACACCAAGCCGGTCACCATTTTCCTGGGCGCGACGCCGATCGGTGACACCGCCTCGGCCGGACTGCTCAACCAGGTGATCGGGTCGCTGAAGGTCTCGAAATAACAGTTTGATTCGCACGCTAGGCGAGACGTGCGGGCGCCGAGACGTGCGTCGTTTCCGAGCGCCCGCGCAGCACGGTGGAATAGCACTCGGCCCAGTGTGCGGCCTCCGCGGCGTCGGCACGCTCAATGGCCGCCGCCGAACACAGGATGCGGCGATCCGAGGTCTTGGCGAGGTCCGCCAGCCGCGCGGCCTCGTTGACAGCATCGCCGATAACCGTGTATTCATAGCGGTTTTCGGCGCCGATATTGCCGGCGAAGACGCGGCCCGCCGACACGCCGACACCGAAATCGACCACTGGCAGCCGGCGCAGCTCGGTGCCCAGCGTGCGTGCCGTGGCCAGTGCCGCCGAGGCCGGCTCGCTGGTCCGCAACGGGGCCCCGAAAATGGCCAGCGCGGCGTCGCCGGCGAACTTGTTGATTAGGCCGCCATGCTCGTCGACGGCCTCGACCACGATCCGAAAGAAGTCGTTGAGCACGTCGGCAACCTCTTGCGGCGGAAGGCTTTCCGCCAGCTGAGTCGAGCCCACCAGATCGATGAACAGCACCGCGGCCTCGACGACATCCCCCGACAGCGAGGCGCCCTCTTCGATAGCGCGTTGGGCGACGTCGGCGCCGACGTATCGACCGAACAGGTCGCGCAGCCGGTCACGCTCGGCCAGGCCGGCCACCATCCGGTTGAATCCCGTTTGCAGACGCCCGATTTGGGATCGCTCGTAAGCGCCGACCGACGCGTCGATGTGGCCGCGTTCGACCTGCGCCATCGCGTCGACGACTTCGCCGATCGGATCGGAGATGGAGCGCGACGTCAGGATCATGGTGGGCAAGCCGAGCAGTAGCGCGGCCAGCGACACCACCAGGATCGGCACGTCCAACGAGGCGGACTTGTCGATCAGCCAGCCGTAGGAGCGCAGCACCACCAGGGTGGCGATCCCGCCGATGGGCAGCGCGCTGACCAAGAACCACAGCATGACCAGCCGCGCGAACACCCCCGGCACCGCCAGCCGCGGCTCCTGGCCGCGCGTCGCGGCGCCCATGACGGGCCGCAGGGTCCGCTGGGCGAGCAGCATTCCGGTGCCCGCGGCAGCAGGCCCGCCCAGCAGCACCCCCAGCACCAGCGGCAACAGCAACGCCGCGCCGCCGCGGAGATTGACCAGTACGAAGATCCCGCCGGCCACACCCCAGGCCGTCAGCAAGATGCCCGTCTGGCGGCCGGCCAGCCGCATCACGGCTTCCCGTTGCGCGGTGCTCGGTTCCTGGCCGGCGGCATACCACCGCACCGTCGGCGCGAGGCTGAACGCGCCGGCCACCGCGACGCCGACGATCCCGAGCACCACCAGCACCGCCACGATGGCCGTGTCCTTTGCCCCGAACACAACGCTGGTGGCCGCGGAGGTGTGGCCGCGCAGCGGAATCAGGATGGCAGCGACATCGATGACGGCGATGACGTAGGCCAGGGCGAGGTCGATTGCGTACTCGATCAACAGCCTGCGAGCCGACTTGCGCCGCGGCTCGCCGGATGTCGGGTCCGAGTCCCGCGGTTCACGCGTGGCCCGAGCCCGCAGCCAGTCCGCCTTGATCACCTGCTCAAGGTAGCTGCACCCGCGCTAGGCGCCATTGTTCGGTCCGCCCGAGTTCTGCCCCGGGATGTCGGTGATCGGGAAATTCGGCATCGGCTTGGGTGAGGGGGTATTGGGCAACGTCGGGATGTCCTCGGGCGGAATGTCGTGCAAGTCATTGGCCGGTGGCCCATTTTCCCGGCTCCCGTAGCTGCTGCCGGGGGCGCGCGGGCCGAGAAGTTCGCTGACCGTCACCAGCCGGTAGCCGTTGGCCTTGAGCACCGGGATGAACTGGTACACCAAGTCAACGGTGCTCGAGTAGGTGTTGTGGAACAACACCACAGACCCGGGTTTGATGTAGGTCATCAACATGTACCGGGTGGCCGCGGTGTTCGAGTCGTTCGCCCAATCGAACGGGATTACATCCCACAAGATTTCGGCTAGGCCGTAGCGGGCGGCGGTCTGTCGCACCTCGGGTGTGGACAGTCCGCCGGCCGGCCGGTACAGCGTCGGGGTCCGCCCGGTGGCGGCGTTGATCGCGTCGTTGGCCTTGGTGAACTGCGCGGCGATGTCCTCCGGCGGGATCGTCGCCATGTTGGGGTGTTCCCAGGTGTGACTCCCGATCTCCATGCCGGCGTCGGCGATGCGTTTGGCGCCGGCCGGGTTGGCGGCCACCTTGTTGCCGATCAGGAAGAAGGTGGCCTTGGCGTCCGGGATACCACTGTCTTTCAGGATCTGCAGCAGCCGCTCGTCGAACGGGCCCGGCCCGTCGTCGAACGTCAACGCGACGCACTTGACCACCGAGCAACTCAGGTTGTCCGCGCGGGTCACGTGTCCGGTCAGACCGCCGATGACCAGCACAGCACCGGCGGCCACGACGCCGAACACGGTCCGCCAGTAGCGCCACGCCTGGTTGTCGGGTCGTTTCGGCACGGGAAAAGCCTACCCACCGCGAGACTGCAACCAGCGACGCATTTCGCGAGTAGGACCGTAGCGGAATACAGTTTCGCGAGCGGGCGAGCGGTCAGTGCGGGCCGGCGATCTCCTCGAGCATCTCGGTGACCAGCGCCGCAATCGGCGAACGCTCGCTGCGCAACAGCGTGATGTGCGCAAACAGGGGGTGACCCTTGAGCTTCTCGATCACCGCCGCGACACCGTCATGCCGGCCGACCCGCAGGTTGTCGCGCTGGGCGATGTCGTGGGTCAGCACCACTCGCGATCCGGTGCCCAGTCGCGACAGCACCGTGAGCAGCACATTGCGCTCCAGCGATTGCGCCTCGTCGACGATGACGAACGAGTCATGCAGCGAGCGCCCCCGGATGTGGGTCAACGGCAGCACCTCGAGCATCCCCCGGGATAGCACCTCTTCCAGCACGGCGGGGCTGGCCAGGCCTTCCAGTGTGTCGAAGACCGCCTGCGCCCAGGGGCCCATCTTTTCGCTCTCGCTGCCGGGCAGGTAGCCCAGCTCCTGCCCGCCGACGGCGTACAGCGGGCGGAACACCACGACCTTGCGCTGCGTGCGACGTTCCAGCACCGCCTCGAGACCGGCACACAGGGCCAACGCCGACTTACCCGTACCGGCCTTACCGCCCAGCGACACGATGCCCACCGACTCGTCGAGCAGCAGGTCGAGTGCCACCCGTTGCTCGGCCGAGCGGCCGCGCAGCCCGAACACCTCGCGGTCGCCGCGAACCAGCTGGACACGCTTGGCCGCCGTCACCCGGCCCAAGGCGTGCGAGCTGCCGCCCAGCAGCCGAATCCCGGTGTGGCAAGGCAAGTCTCGAGCCTCGACCAGATCGATCTCGCCGTCGGCGAACAACGCGTCGATATCCTCGGCGGCCGTCTCGATCTCCTGCATTCCCGACCAGCCGGAGGCCACGACATCCTGCGCGTGATACTCGTCGGCGGCCAAACCCACCGCGGCGGCCTTGACTCGCAACGGAATGTCCTTGCTCACCAAGGTGACTCGCTTACCCTCGGCGGCCAGGTTGGCCGCGCAGCTCAGGATCCGGGAGTCGTTGCTGTCGGTGCGGAATCCGGCGGGCAGCACGGTCGGGTCGGTGTGGTTGAGCTCGACGTGTAGCGAACCACCTTGCGTCCCAACGGGAATGGGCTGATCTAGGCGACCGTGCTCCAGTCGGAGATCATCGAACAGACGCAGCGCTTGACGGGCGAACCAGCCCAGCTCATGATGATGGCGTTTGGCCTCCAGTTCGCTGATCACCACCAACGGGACCACCACCTCGTGCTCGGCGAACCTGCTGCATGCCCAAGGATCGGACAGCAGCACGGAGGTGTCGATCACGTAGGTCCGGATATCGGTCACGAAGCGCTCCTCGTGCGGGATGAGCCCGCGCGGACCCGCACAGGCATGTCGGCGGGAACTGCGACACGAGGACCGGGGCCGGCCCTTCCGTTGGATGACGGGAAGTGCCGCCCTGGCAGCTGAACATGACGCTGGCCATCGAGGATGACGCTACTCCCGAGAGCGCTGCACCGCCGCGCAGACGCGCCGACGCCGGGATACCGACGGCCGCCGAAGGCGGCGGGCGTCAGTCGACGACGAACTGCCGTAGCTGCGGCTCGTCAGCGACGCCCCAGGCCTTGATCCGGTCGGAGATCGCCTGGCGCAGGTCCTCGGGACCGAAAATTCCGGCAGCAGCGACGTTTTGCACCTTGTCCTGATATGCCTGGATGTCGGCGCCGACCACCTGGAGTTCCGACGCGCGGGCGGCGATCGCGCCGATCGTCTCGTCGCGGGTGTACTCGAGGCAATGGGCGACGAGGTTGGCGAAGAACTCCTCGTGGCGCACCTCGTCGCGCGAGATCCGGTCGATCAGTCCGGCCAGGATGGGCTCCTCGAGCTGGGCGGCCAGGTTGCGGGTGAAGACCGCGTGGGTGCGTTCGGTGAGCGCCATGTGCACCAGGGTCTCGATTTGCGAGTAGTGGTCGGCGCGGTAACCCTGCATCACGTACTGGACGCGCGCCTCCTCATTGGCGGTGGGGTCGACCTCGCGGGTAACCACTAGGTATTCGCGCAGCGCGATGGCGTGCAGATGCTCCTCGGCGGTCCAGCGACCGATCCAGCGCCCCCACCAGTCCTCGAGAATGAAGTGCTCGACGAACTCGCGGTGATGAGCGGCCAGGTCGTCCTTGATCAGCAGGAGAATTTCGCAGGCGTCGGTGAGGGGCCGGGGCAGCGTC
Source organism: Mycobacterium simiae (assembly GCF_010727605.1). Taxonomy (NCBI): domain Bacteria; kingdom Bacillati; phylum Actinomycetota; class Actinomycetes; order Mycobacteriales; family Mycobacteriaceae; genus Mycobacterium; species Mycobacterium simiae. The sequence continues at coordinate 3,936,469 of NZ_AP022568.1, read as the reverse complement.
ATGCTGGACGGATCCCAGTCCCGCCCGCCGAGAAATGCGAAGTTCTCGCCGCGGTCGAACGGCACGTAGTCGTGGGCGAACCAGATGTCCTCGGTGTTGAGGTGGCGGTCCATATTGGCCTCGACGACCGGCTCGAGTTCCAGGGTGAGCGCATTAGCTACAGGTTTCTGTGCCATGCGGTAACTGTAACCCGTAGACACAGGTGAAATAAACCGGGGTCGCGCGTGTCGCGGCCCTCGGTGCCGTCAGCGACCGACTAGCGCCCAGTCCTCGAGACCGTCGTAGAGCGGGAAGTCGCGCGCCAGCGTGGTGACCCGTTGCCGCAGCCCCGAGATTTGCCCTTCGGAGGCCGCGGTACCGGCGGCCAGCGCGGTGGCGATGACATCGGCGACCTCGGCGAACTCCGCGTCGCCGAAACCGCGGGTGGCCAGGGCGGGCGTCCCGATCCGCAGACCCGAGGTAACCATCGGCGGCCGCGGGTCGTTAGGGACGGCGTTGCGATTGACCGTGATGCCAACCTCGTGCAGCAAATCCTCGGCTGCCTGCCCGTCCAGCGGCGAATTGCGCAGATCGACCAACACCAAGTGGACGTCGGTGCCGCCGCTGACCACTGAGACGCCGGCCTTGGCCACATCGGCCGCCAGCAGCCGGTCCGCCAGGATCCGCGCACCCGACAGCGTGCGCTGCTGGCGCTCGGCGAACTCCGGGGTGCTGGCGATCTTCAGCGCGACCGCCTTACCCGCGATCACGTGCATCAGCGGCCCGCCCTGCTGGCCCGGGAACACCGCCGAATTGACGGCCTTGGCGTATTCCTGCTTGCCCAAGATCATTCCCGAGCGGCCGCCGCCCAGCGTCTTGTGGATGGTGGTCGACACGACATCGGCGTGCGGCACCGGCGAGGGGTGCAGCCCCGCGGCGACCAGGCCCGCGAAGTGCGCCATGTCCACCCAGAGCTTGGCGTCGACCTCGTCGGCGATCGAGCGGAACGCCGCGAAGTCCAGGACCCTCGGATAGGCCGACCAGCCGGCGATGATGACCTTCGGACGGAACTCGAGCGCCTTGGCGCGCACCACGTCCATGTCGACCAGATGCGACGTCGGGTCGACGCCGTAGAAGCCGTTCTCGTAGAGCTTGCCGGAGAAGTTGAGCTTCATACCGTGGGTCAGATGCCCGCCGTTGGCCAGGTCCAGGCCCAGCAGCCGCTCGCCGGGCGACATCAGGGCGTGCAGCACCGCCGCGTTGGCCTGCGCCCCGGAATGTGGCTGCACGTTGGCGAAGTCTGCGCCGAACAGTGCCTTTGCCCGATCGCGGGCGATGTTTTCCACCACGTCGACGTGCTCGCAACCGCCGTAGTAGCGCCGACCGGGCAGGCCTTCGGCGTACTTGTTGGTCAGCACGCTGCCCTGCGCCTGCAGCACCGAGCGCGGCACGAAGTTCTCCGACGCGATCATTTCCAGGGTGTCGCGCTGACGGCCCAGCTCTTTGCCGAGCAGCTCGGCGATGTCCGGGTCCACCTCGGCGAGCGGTGCGGACATCACGGAAGCGGATACGCGGGCATCAGGTGCAGCAGTCACAGCCGTCAGTCTATCGAGCGGTGGTTTATCCAGCCCAGCCGTGTGGCCTGCGGTCGTCCCTGCCACACTGGCACTATGCCCCGGCTGAGCGAGCCGAGCCCTTATGTGGAGTTCGACCGAAAGCAGTGGCGCGCGTTGCGCATGTCGACGCCGCTGGCCCTCACGGAAGAGGAACTCGTCGGCCTGCGTGGGCTCGGCGAGCAGATCGACCTGCTCGAGGTCGAGGAGGTCTATCTGCCGCTGGCCCGGCTGATTCATCTCCAGGTGGCGGCCCGGCAACGATTGTTCGCCGCCACCGCGGAGTTCCTCGGTGAGCCGCAGCAGAATCCCGACCGACCCGTCCCGTTCATCATCGGGGTGGCCGGCAGCGTGGCGGTCGGGAAGTCGACCACCGCGCGCGTGCTGCAGGCGTTGCTGGCGCGCTGGGATCACCATCCGCGCGTCGACCTGGTCACCACCGACGGTTTCCTTTACCCGAATTCGGAGCTAGACCGACGAAACTTGATGCACCGCAAAGGTTTTCCGGAGAGCTACAACCGTCGGGCGCTGATGCGATTCGTCACATCGGTCAAGTCGGGTTCCGACTACGCGTGTGCACCGGTGTATTCACACTTGCGCTACGACATCATTCCCGGGGCCAAACACGTCGTCCGGCACCCGGACATCTTGATTTTGGAAGGTCTCAACGTGTTGCAGACAGGTCCGACCCTGATGGTGTCGGACCTGTTCGACTTTTCCTTGTATGTCGACGCTCGAATCGAAGACATCGAACAGTGGTATATCTCGCGGTTCTTGGCCATGCGCGGCACGGCCTTCGCCGATCCGGAATCGCACTTCCACCACTACTCCGCTCTCAACGACACCAAGGCCATAGCCGCCGCCCGCGAGATCTGGCGGTCCATCAACCGGCCGAACCTGGTGGAGAACATCCTGCCCACCCGTCCGCGCGCGACGCTGGTGCTGCGCAAGGACGCCGACCACTCCATCAACCGCCTGCGGCTACGCAAGCTGTGATGCACGGGCCCGCCCCGGCGGAAACGGGACTACGCGCGCAACCTGCGCACTCCCAAGTACTGCAGCCACGCGAGGGCGGCAGTTACCAGGCCAAGGGCCACGGCCATGCCCACTCCGATCGCGGTCATGGGTAGCGCCTGCACCGCCCCGAAAGCGAGCAGCGTCAACACCAGGTTGACCACCACGACGCCCACCCCCACGCTGCGTAGATCTTCCAGCCCGGTCAGGCCGTAGACCGCCAGGCCGTAGCACACGAAGACGGCGCCGAGGATGAAGTGCAGATTGGAACCGAGCCCGGTCAGCGACGCGAGCGGATCGGCGAAGAAGGCGACGGCCACACCGCATAGCCCCGTCAACGTGGCGTCCACGCGCATGGCGAACCGCAGCAACGAGTCGGTGGCGTCGTAGAGGCGCATGTTTGGTATGCCGGTGACAGCGGACATGTGGTTACTCCTTGCGATGACTGATGGTGTCGAACTGGATTTCAGCGTGCCGCCCGCGCACTGCCGTATCGACGCACGGCGCTGCCAGCTGCTGCCACGATCTAAGTGACCAGGCATTTTGTCCGCTCATCCCGCGCCGCGTGTGACCGAATTCGCATCAGAGAGCGATCGCTTCGACGACGCTGTACGGCGAGGCCGTCGACACCACTTCGGTCATCCGGAAGCCGGCCTCGCGCAGCAATTGCCGGTATCCGTCGGCGGTGCGCTCGCGGGCGTCGAATTCGACGAGCACTTCCAGGTCGAGCAGCTTCCCCAAGTGGTCGCGATCGTGTTCGGGCAGAACCATTTCGACCAGCAGCACGTGCTTGCCGATCCCCGCCGCGCGACGCACGTTGCGCAGAATCTGCAGCGCTTGGTCGTCGGCCCAGTCGTGAATGATGTGCTTGAGAACATAGACATCACCACCCTCGGTGATCGAATCGAAGAACGACCCGGCAACCACCCGCACCCGGTCGGCCACCCCGTGCTGCTTGAGCAGCGCCGGCGCGTCGGCCACCACATGAGGCTGGTCGAACAGGATCCCCCGCGCGTGCGGCGTCGCATTCAGGATCGCGGCCAACAACCGACCATGCCCACCGGCAACATCGACGATCGTCGAAAAACGACTGAAGTCATAACTCGCGACGACCGGCGGGATGGCAACCTCGGACGTGCTCGTCATCGCCACGTTGAAGATCTCGTCGTAGTCCCCGTCTTCGGCCAGGTATTCGAAAATCGGTTTACCGCGCAGCGCCGGAACGACGGAACGACGGGTACGGATCGCGGTGGTGAGGTGGCTCCAATGTTCGCGATGCTGGGCGGCACCGAGAAACCGGGCAGCGCCGCGCATCGAAATTTCGGCATCGCTGCGCAGCGTGTCACCGAGCCGGTTGAGGGCGTAGCGCCCGTCGCGGATGCGACGGAAAACGCCTCGCCCAATCAACACTCGCATCAGCCGGCTCACGCCGTCGGTGTCCGCGTCGACCGCAGCGGCCAACTCGTCTGCCCACAACGGCCCGTCCACCAGCGCGTCGGCGATGCCCAGATCGGCCGCGGCGGTAATGGCCTGCGCCGCCCAGCCCTGCGACACCAATTCCATCATCACGGCGGGCGGCGGAGCCATCCGCTGGTGCAGCCGAGCGACGTGATGACGGGCACAGTCGAGAGCCCGAGCGACTTCAAGTGTCCGAATGTTGGGCGAAAACACAAGCACTCCTAGGTGATAGGTAATTTTCTCCGCGGGCCTAAATGGCGACCGCCTCGACAATGCGGTACGCGGAAGCCGTTTTCACCACCCTCGTCAGGCGGAAGCCGGCGCCATCGAGCAGCAGGTCGTACTCGGCGACGGTGCGCTCGCGGGCGTCGCATTCCATCAACATTTGCAGGTCCAGCCAATTGCTCAAGTGGTCGCGATCGTGTTCGGGCAGAACCATTTCGACCAGCAGCACGTGCTTGCCGATCCCCGCCGCGCGACGCACGTTGCGCAGAATCTGCAGCGCTTGGTCGTCGGCCCAGTCGTGAATGATGTGCTTGAGAACATAGACATCACCACCCTCGGTGATCGAATCGAAGAACGACCCGGCAACCACCCGCACCCGGTCGGCCACCCCGTGCTGCTTGAGCAGCGCCGGCGCGTCGGCCACCACATGAGGCTGGTCGAACAGGATCCCCCGCGCGTGCGGCGTCGCATTCAGGATCGCGGCCAACAACCGACCATGCCCACCGGCAACATCGACGATCGTCGAAAAACGACTGAAGTCATAACTCGCGATCACCGGCGGCACCGCCAGCTCGGACATGTTGGTCATGGCGACGTTGAAGATCTCGTCGAGTTCCTTTTCCTCGGCCAGGTATTCGAAAATCGGCTTGCCGCGGAGGTGGGAAACGACAGCACGTCCGGTACGCAGTGCGGTGCCGCAATGGTTCCAGTGCTCCCGATGCTGCGGGGCACCAATGTATCGAGCCATGCCCCGCACCGAGGTCGCACTGTCGCTGCGCAGCGTGTGGCCCAGCGGGTTGAGCGCGAAGCGCCCGTCACGCAGTTGCCGAAAGACACCGCGGCCGACCAGAGCACGCAATAGCCGGCGGACGGCGTCCGCATCGGCGTTGGCCGCGGTGGCCAACTCGTCGGCCGACAACGGTCCGTCCGCCAGCGCGTCGGCGATGCCCAAATCAACCGCACCGGTGATCGCTTGCGCCACCCAGGCATTCGTGATCATTTCCAACATGGCGTCCTGTGGCGGAGCCATGCGTTGGTGCAGCCGACCGACGTGATGCCGGGCGAAACCGACAACGTGGGCCAGTTGGACAGGTGAGAGTTTCAACGAACGCATAAGCCCCCCTCGGCATCAGCGCATCGACCTAGACGGACACCGCTTCGACGATGCCGATCGGCGAGACTGTTTCGACGACCCCAGTCATCCGGAATCCGGCGAGCTGGAGCAGTCGGCCGTATTGTCCGGCGGTGCGTTCGCGGGCGCCGGCCGCAACGTGCATCCCCAGGTCCATCCAGTGACCGGGAAACTCCCGGTCATGCTTCGGAATGACGAATTCAACTAGCAACAACTGCTTTCCGGGTCCAGCCGCCTTGCGGACGTTGCGCAGAATCTGCACGGCTTCGTCGTCGGGCCAGTCGTGGATGATGTGTTTGAGGACATAGGCATCGCCGCCGTCGGCCACCGTCTCGAAGAAGGAACCTTCGACGAGCTTCACCCGGTCGGCCACCCGATGTTGCTCGAGCAATGGGAAGGCCCCCGCAATCACGTGCGGTTGATCGAACAGGATGCCGCGGGATTGCGGTGCGGCGTTTAGGATTGCGGCCAAGAACCGACCGTGTCCACCCGCCACGTCGACAATCGTCGAATAGCGGTTGAAATCGTAGGCGGCGATGATCGGTGGAATCGCCAATTCGGACATGCTCGTCATGGCCTCATTGAAGATCTCACTGAACTCCGGTTGCTCGGACATGAACTCGAAATACGTTTTGCCGCGCAGGTCCTCGACCGCAGACCGACCGGTGCGAATGGAGTTGGTGACATGGCTCCAGTGCTCTCGATCCTGCGGCGACCCCAGAAACCGGGCCAACGCGCGCAGCGACGACGTGTTGTCACTGCGCAGCGTCTCCGCCAACGGGGTGAGGTCGTAGCGCCCGTCACGGCGACGACGGAAAATGCCTCGAGTGATCAGCGCCCGCATCAGGCGGCTGAGGGTATCGGCGTCGGCGTCGACCGCGACGGCCAACTCGTCGGCCGTCATCGGTGACTTGGCCAGCGCATCGGCAATGCCGAGGTCAGCCGCGGCCGTAATGGACTGTGCCGCCCACGCATCCATGATCATTTCCATCATCGCCACCGGCGGCGGCACCATACGCCGGTGCAGCTGGCCGATGCGGTAGCGCATCTTCTCATAGGCTCGCGCCAGCTGTGCGGACGGAAGGGTTGGCGAAAACATAAGTCCCCCTGGCATATCGGATAGCACGCCGCGGACCGGGTGCCCGCGCATTTCGTATTCGTTGCCAGCTCAACCGAAGATGGGTCGCATTGCCATTACAACCGGGGTTGTCAGCCAAATTACGCCGGTCCCTGTACGCAAACGGCAAAGTTTTCGACCACTCGGCGGCGCTAGTCGCTGGAAACAGTCACCCGCCCACGCAGATCGGCCGCAATCAGGCGGGCCGCCGCGTTCTGCCAGTTGTGCAACGAACGCTGTGGGACCTCGGTGACGAACCACTGCCAGGCCCGCCGTGCGGTGGGATCCAGACCCGAAGCCGTCGCGTTCTGCGCGTACGCGCGCACCCCGACGACGTACGGGAAATACAGCGAGTTGTAGTGCCGCCACTCTTCAGTGGTACCGAAGTCGCCGCCGTCACGCGGTTTGAGCCGCGAAATGCCTTCGGCAAGTAGCGCTTTGAGTTCATTGGCCCGCTCGACCGGCTGATCGGGCGCTCCCCGCGCCGTCAACCGTGCGCTGATCACCGGCAGCGCGGTCAACGGGCTGGCCACCAACTTGGTGAGGTCGCCGTAGTGGCCCAGCGCCCGGCGGGTGAGCCTGACGAAGGTTTCGTCGTCGATGTCGTCCAGCGGATATTCCGATCGAAGCGGCAGCGCCGCGCCGGTGTGCCGCAGCGTGGCCCGATCCGCTTGCAAGGCAGGAGATTTCGCGAACGCCAGCCGGTCGAGCAGGCCGGCCAGCGGATCGGCCAGTACCTGCACCGCCAGCGCGATCGCCACAATGGTGAACAGCAGCACGGTCAGCGCGGTCTGCGTCGACGGTGCATCGCGGGTCAACCGCAGACCGATCAGCACCTGACCGGCGAACAACACCGTCACCACGGCCGAGCCCGCGAAAGAGCGCCGCATGTCCGCCCGCAGCGCCTGGCCCTCGTCGAACGCATCCCAGACCGCCACCGCCACCCCCAGCAGCAACACGTCGAATCCGGTCGACGCCAGGGCCAGCCAGCTCGGCACCAGGCCCAGCGGAATGATCAGGATGGCGTTGCCCAGGGCGAAGAACAGCGTCGCGATCACGGCGATTCCCAGGCCGCTGCGGCCCACCGGCACCGGCCGGGCCGACCGGCGCATCAGCAATGCGGCCATCGCACCGAGGGTGGACACCGAGATCACCGCGAACATCAGCAGATGGCCGGGTCGCAACGGACCGTCGACGCTGCCGGCGATCGCGGCGGCGACCAGGGTCAGCGCCGCGACGCCGGCGACGAGCAGCAGCTCCCGGGTGCGGACGCGCCAGCGATCAGCCGGCCCGGACAGCTCGACCAGCACCGCGAACCAGGCCACGCTGGGGATGGCGACCAGATAGATCTCGATGCGGCTGAGCAGCCCGGCATGAGTGTGCACCGGCGTCGTGGTGCGCACCGCGTCCAGCGCCACCACCAGTGCGAAACCACACAGCCCGATCGCCGCCAGCACCAGCACCGGCTTACGCGGGTCACGGGACAGCAGATACAACCCGAGCCAACCGCTCAACGCGAACACCACAGCCGACAACGCAGCCATCTACTCAGTGTGGCATGCGTCGGACCTGGCGCTTAAGGCCGTTCGCCGACCGGGCCGTGGCACCCCGGCTACTTGCCGTGCCGGCGATCCCGCTGGCTGTAGTCGCGCAGCGCGCGCAGAAAATCGACACGACGGAACGCGGGCCAATGCGTCTCGCAGAACCACATCTCCGAGTACGCGCTCTGCCACAGCAAGAATCCGGACAGGCGTTGCTCGCCCGACGTGCGGATGACCAGATCGGGGTCCGGTTGCCCGGAGGTGTAGAGATTTTCGGAGATGGCCTCGACCGTCACCGACTCGACCAGCTCGTCGGCGGTCGCGCCGTTAGCGAGTTCCTTGCTCAACAGTGCGCGCACTGCCCCGACGATTTCCTGCCGCCCGCCGTAGCCGACCGCGACGTTGACGTGGAAGGGCGCGGCGCTGGGCGTCGACTCGACGGCCTCGCGCAACCGGCGGGCCGGCTCGTCGCCAAGCAGTTCCAGGTCGCCCACCGTGCGCACGCTCCAGCGGTTGGCCGGGGCGCAGATCTCCTCCACGACGTCGGTGATGACCTCGATCAGGCCGGCCAGCTCGTCGGGATCGCGCTGCAGGTTTTCGGTGGACAGCAAATAGACGGTGGTCATCTCGACGCCCGCTTCCTGACACCAGCGCAGCATCTCGGCGATCTTGGCCGCGCCCATCCGGTAGCCGTAGCTGACGTCGTCGTATCCCGCGTCACGCGCCCAGCGCCGGTTCCCGTCGCACAACACCGCGATATGCCGTGGCAGCTGGGACTTCGAGGCGGCCAGGCCCTGCCTGAGCCGCAGCTCGTAGACGCGATACAACGGCTCTTTGAGCCGCGGCGGGACGATCTCCACGAACGTCCACCCTACTGTGAGCCGGCGCCCATTCCCGGCGGAATTCCGCAGCATGTCACCGCGCCCGACACCACGGTCCGCCCGGCGGTGCGAGCTAATGTTTATCGAAGTAGGCACCGGCAATTTCGACCGTCATCGGACGAAAGCATCAGGAGACATGAGTCAGACCACGACGGAGCAGCCCGAACCTCAAGGACTCACCGCCAATGCGGCACATCAACTGGTCGAGGGTGTCGCCCGGGTACTGACCAAGCCGCGGTTCCGCGGCTGGATCCACGTCTATTCGGCGGCCACCGCCGTATTCGCCGGCGCCTCGCTGGTCGCGGTGTCGTGGGCGGTGGGGTCCACCCGCGCCGGCTTGGCGACGCTGCTGTATACCGCGGCCACCATCGTGATGTTCTCCGTCAGCGCCACCTATCACCGCAAGCACTGGAAATCCGCGACCGCCCAGAAGTGGATGAAGCGGGCCGACCACTCGATGATCTTCGTGTTCATCGCGGGCAGCTACACACCGTTTGCGCTGTTGGCCCTCTCCCCGCAGGACGGGCACGTGGTGCTGTCGATTGTGTGGGGCGGAGCGGCGGCCGGGATTCTGCTCAAGATGCTCTGGCCAACCGCGCCGCGGTGGGTCGGTGTGCCGCTGTACATCCTGCTCGGGTGGGTCGCGGTCTGGTACACCGGCGAGATCCTGCACAACGCCGGGGTGGCAGCCATGGTGCTGCTGTTCGTCGGCGGCGCGCTGTACAGCATCGGCGGCATTCTCTACGCGCTGCGCTGGCCCGACCCATGGCCGACGACATTCGGCTACCACGAGTTCTTCCATGCCTGCACCGCGATCGCGGCGATCTGCCACTACATCGCGATGTGGTTCGTGGTCTTCTGATCCACACTCGCGAGACTGCAACTAGCGACGGCACTACTCGCGAAACGCGTCGGGGAATACAGTTTCGCGGCGGTGTTAGGAGTGCACACCCAACGCGGCGGCCAGGTCGGCCGACCGAGTGACCGGTAGATCGCAGAGCCGGCCCCGGCACACGTAGGCGGCGTCGGCGCCGTTCACCCGGTCCCGCCCGACCAGCAGCGTCGAGGAGTCCATCGTCCCGCCCACCACGATCGCTCCGCCGGGAGCCAGCCGGCGCGCGTCGGCCAACAGCACCGACCGCGCGGAGTCGCAGACGACCGCGATCTGCAGCGGGCCGCGCACCGCCGCCTCGGCCACGGCCAGCCAGTGCCCGGCCGACGCCGGGGCCCGCGCCAGCAGCAGGGCGTGCGCGCCGAGGGTCTGCAGCGCCGCCGTCAGATACCGCGGCGCTGTGGCGCCGTCGACCAGGTGCGCCGCGGTCAGCAGCGCTTCGGTGATCGTTGCAGCACCCGACGGTGTCGCCCCGTCCAGCGGGTCGGCGGGCCGCAGCACCAGCTGTTCGGCATCGTCGGCGGTGTCATACCAACGTCCGGACTGCTGCGCATCGGTGAAATGCTCGCAGGCGGTGTCGAGAAGCTCGACCGCCGCCGATAGCCAGCTGTCCTCGACGGTCAGCTGGTAGAGCGCCAGCAGGCCGGTGGCCAGCATCGCGTAGTCCTCCAGGATGCCGGCGCTGTCGCCGACCACCCCGCCGAGGCTGGCTCGCCGCAACCGGCCGTCGACCCAGTGCACGTCGAGCACCGCCGTCGCGCAGTGCCGCGCCACGCGGGCGAGCTCGGGGTCGTCGAGCGCCACGCTGGCCTCGGCCAGGGCGGTGATCGCCAGACCATTCCAAGACGTGACGACCTTGTCGTCGCGGCCCGGCTGCGTCCGAGTCAGCCGGGCCGCCAGCAGCGCGGTCCGGACCCGCTCGAGCCGGTCCTGATCGGCAGGGTCGTTGGGCAGTTGCAGCACCGACATCCCCTGTTCGAACGTGCCGGGCTCGGTGACCGCGAAAACCGCTGCGGCCCAACGACCGTCGACGGGTCCGAGTACCTCGGTCAACTGTTCGGGAGTCCAGACGTAACTGGCGCCTTCGCGGCCGCCGGCGTCCGCGTCCAGCGACGACGTGAACATAGCGCCGTCGGCCAGCTCGTCGAGCAAAAATCGCGCGGTCTGCCCCGCGACCCGGCGCGCCAGCTGATCTCCGGTACGCCGAGCCCAGTGTGCATAGGCGCGTAACAGCAGCGCGTTGTCATACAGCATCTTCTCGAAATGCGGTACCACCCAAGCATTGTCGACGCTATAACGGGCGAATCCGCCGGCGAGTTGGTCATAGAGGCCACCGCGGGCCATAGCACTGCCGGTGCGCGCGACGGCCTGCAGCGACGACACCGAGCCGGTGCGCTCGTAGTGGCGCAGCAACGCTTCGAGCATCGCCGACGGCGGGAATTTGGGTGCCCCGCCGAAGCCGCCGTGCACCGTGTCCAGACCGCCCAGCACGGTGGCAACCGCATGATCACACAATCCCGGATCGATGCCGGGGCCCGCGCCGGCCGCGCCCGGAAACGCTCCGGTCATCTTGCGCAGCTCGCCGGCGATCTGGTCGGATGCCTCCTCGACTTCGCCGCGGCGGCCGCGCCAGGTCTCGGTGACCGCGGAAAGTAATTGCAGGAAACCGTCTTTCGGATAGTAGGTGCCGCAGAAGAAGGGCCGCCCGTCCGGCGTCAGAAAGCATGTCATCGGCCAGCCGCCGTGCCCGGTGAGGGCAATGGTGGCATTCATGTAGACCGCGTCGATGTCGGGGCGTTCCTCGCGGTCGACCTTGACGCAGACGAAGTTCGCATTCATCGCGGCGGCCACCTCGTCGTCCTCGAACGATTCATGGGCCATCACGTGACACCAATGGCAAGCCGCGTAGCCGATCGAGAGCAGGATCGGTACGTCGCGCGCGGCCGCCTCGGCCATCGCCTGCGGCGTCCACTGCTGCCAGTGCACCGGATTGTCGGCGTGCTGACGCAGATAGGGGCTGGTGGCCAGCCCCAGGGTGTTGGTCCCGGCGGATTCAGCCGGGCTCATCACCGGATCCCGACGGCCGCCTCGATCCGTTCGCCGGCCCCGAGGTTTCGTCGGGGGGAGGGACGACCGGGTCGGTGCCCTCGTCGGCGGCCTGATCGGGTTCGGGATGGGTGGGGTCGAAGGACTCGGGCACCTTTTTCAGCTGCCGGTTCATCGAGCGCAGCAGGAACAAAGTGGCGATCAACAGCAGCACGACGACCAGCAGGCCGATCGGACTGGCCTTGCCGAAATCGGGCCCGGTGTTACGCGGCGGGCCGTCGGCGAGCACCGTCAATAGCGCATGGCTCACTGGCGGTCCTCGATTCCGGCGAACAGGTCGTCCTCGGGCAACCGAACCGGAACGCGGGACCGGGCCAATTCGAATTCCTCGGTCGGCCAGAGCCGTTGCTGCCAGGCGATCGGGGCGGCGAAGAATTCGGCGTTGGGATCGATCTGCGTAGCGTGCGCGCGCAGCGCATCGTCGCGCTGGCTGAAGTACTGTGAACATTCCACCCGGGTGGTCACCCGCTTGTCGAACGGATCGTGCTCCGGCTTCCAGTACTCCAGCCACCGGCCGAACGGGCCCTCCTCGCCACGCTTGGCGAATTCGTCCTGCAGCAGCTGCATCCGCTGGCGCAAAAACCCGTGCACGTAGTACAGCTTGGACACCGCCCACGGCTCACCGGCATCCGGGAAGCGGGCGAAGTCGGCGGCCGCTTCGTACGCTCCGACCGAAACCTGGTGGCAGCGAATGTGATCCGGATGCGGGTAGCCACCGTTCTCGTCGTAGGTGACGACCACGTGCGGCCGGAACTCGCGGACCACCCGCACCAGGGCCTCGACGGGCTGCTCCAGGGGCACCAGCGCGAAGCACCCCTCCGGCAGCGGCGGCGGCGGATCTCCCTTGGGCAGGCCGGAATCGATGAAGCCGAGCCAGGTGTGCTCGACGCCGAGAATTTCGGCGGCCTTGGCCATCTCGTCCCGGCGAATTTCGGCGATGTGCTCCTTGACGTCGGGCAGGTCCATCGCCGGATTGAGGATGTCGCCGCGCTCACCTCCGGTGAGCGTGACAACCAGCACGCGATGCCCCTCGTCGGCATAGCGGGCCAGAGTGGCCGCGCCCTTGCTGGACTCGTCGTCGGGGTGGGCGTGCACCGCCATCAACCGCAGTTCGCTCACGTGTCCCCTTGTCGGATCCGCTGGTCTCCCCCGAGCCTATAAGGACCATATAATTCCAGTTCTTCGATGTTGCATGCGCTCGGCCGCCCGGCCGGCAGCAGACCAGTCCCCGGTGAACCTCCCCATGAACCCGACTTCCATCCCGCGTCCGGAATCCCGCTACGGACGTTCGCGACTATCCCGCGTGTCCCGACGCCGGTTGGCCATCGGGCTCGGTGTGCTGGTGCTCGCGGCCGGCATCGGCATCGCGATCGTCGGCTACCAGCACCTGGGCACCAGCGCCGTCTCCGGGTCGCTGGCCGGCTACGCGGTCCTGGACGAGGAAACGGCGTCAGTAACGATCAGCGTGACGCGATCTGATCCGTCGCGGCCGGTGGAGTGCATCGTGCGGGTGCGCGCCAAAGACGGCCGCGAAACCGGCCGACGGGAAGTGCTCGTCCCGCCGTCCGAGCAGGCAACAGTGCAGGTGACGACCACGGTGAAGTCGTCGGCGCCACCGGCGATGGCCGACATCTACGGGTGCGGCACCGACGTCCCCGGTTACCTGCGGCCCGCCCGATCGGTCACAAATGTGGATCCCAAATGACGTCATCGGCAGTTTCCACGGTGGTAACATGGATGAATGCACGGTTCCAGCTGGGACCGTGTATTGCTGCATTAGCGGCCGTGAGCAAAACGGGGCGGCAGCACGGGGCGGAACCCAGGCACTCCCATCGGCGGAGTTCACAGACTTACGCAGTTACGCGGAGCAACAGGACGAGGAGCACGACGAGATGACGGACACTCAGGTGACCTGGCTGACCCAGGAGTCACATGACCGGCTCAAGGCCGAACTCGATCAGCTCATTGCGAACCGCCCGGTGATCGCGGCGGAGATCAACGACCGCCGCGAGGAGGGCGACCTGCGCGAGAACGGCGGCTACCACGCTGCCCGCGAGGAGCAGGGCCAGCAGGAGGCCCGCATCCGCCAGCTGCAGGACCTGCTCAACAACGCCAAGGTCGGCGAGGCGCCCAAGCAGTCCGGCGTCGCGCTGCCCGGTTCGGTGGTGAAGGTCTACTACAACGGCGACAAGTCCGACACCGAGACCTTCCTGATCGCTACCCGCCAGGAGGGCGTCAAGGACGGCAAGCTCGAGGTGTACTCGCCGAACTCACCGCTGGGCGGCGCGCTGATCGACGCCAAAGAGGGTGAGACCCGCACCTACACCGTGCCCAACGGCAACACCGTCGAGGTCACGCTGGTGAGCGCGGAGCCCTACCACGAATAGTTCCGCGGCGAGCTAGCCCGAACTAGCCCAGGGCTTGGTCGAGGTCGGCGAGCAAGTCGGCGACGTCCTCAATACCGACCGACAGCCGCACCAGGTCGTCCGGTACTTCCAATTGCGACCCCGCCGTCGACGCGTGCGTCATGGCGCTGGGATGTTCGATCAACGACTCGACCCCGCCGAGCGACTCGGCCAGGATGAACACCGTGGTGGCAGCACAAAGCTTTTCGGCTGCGGCGCGCCCGCCACGCATCCGCACCGAGACCATGCCGCCGAAACCGCTCATCTGCCGCGCGGCTACGTCGTGTCCGGGATGGCTGGGCAGACCCGGATACAGCACCGTGCCGACCGCGGGATGCCCGGCCAGGAATTCGGCTACGGCCAAAGCGTTTTCGCTGTGCCGCTGCATCCGCAGCACCAGTGTCTTCAGGCCGCGCATGGTGAGGTAGGCGTCGAACGGGCCCGGCACCCCACCGGCCCCGTTCTGCAGGAAACCAAACGCGTCGTCGAGCGCCTTGTCGTTGGTGACCAGCGCGCCGCCCACCACATCCGAGTGCCCGCCGATGTACTTGGTGGTCGAGTGCAGCACCACATCGGCGCCCAGCAGCAACGCCTGCTGCAGCGCCGGTGAGGCAAAGGTGCTGTCCACCAGTACCTTCGCCCCGTTCTGCTGGCCGATTTCGGCAATGGCCGCGATGTCGGCGATGGACAACAACGGATTCGTCGGCGTTTCCACCCAGATCAGCCGGGTGCGCGGCGTGATCGCCGCCCGCACCGCATCGAGCTCGGACAACGCGGCCGGTGTGTAATCGAGGTTCCACTGGGTGAACACCTTGTCGATCAACCGGAATGTGCCGCCGTAGGCGTCATTGGGGATGACTAGGTGATCGCCCGGGCGCAGCATCGCGCGCAGGGCGCAGTCGGTGGCGGCCATACCGGAGCTGAACGCGCGGGCGAACGCGCCGCCTTCCACCGCCGCCAGGGACGCCTCCAGCGCGGCCCGGGTCGGGTTGCCGGTGCGCGCGTATTCGAATCCGCCGCGCAGCCCGCCCACACCGTCCTGGGCGAAGGTGCTGCTGGCATAGATCGGCGTGTTCACCGCCCCGGTTGCCGGATCCGGGTGGTAGCCGGCATGGATGGCTTTGGTGGCCAGCCCGTTGATTCCGTCGCGGCCGTGCGGGTTTTGCGTCATCGACGACCAGCCTAGAGCGCGGCAGGCTGATTAGGTCGGCAGGACCACCGTGGTCATGATCTTGTCGGCCAGCGTCTGCCGTTTGGCATCCCACAGCGGGAACAGGAACCCGATGAAGCAGATGATCGCGTCGACCAGGTGGGCCAAATCGCGCACCACGGACAACCCGAATCCGATTGGCTGGCCGGTGGTTTCGCTGACCACCTTGATATTCATCACTGTCTTACCCAGGCTCGAACCCGTGGTGCCCTGCCGGTAGCCGCGGTTCCACACCCAGTAGGCCAGACCGACCAGCGTAGCCAGCCATTGCGCCAACTGTCCGATCATCGAGGGTTGGCTAGCGCAGTACTGGCTGACGTCGTATTGGGTGATGTTGGTGACGCAGGTGGACTGCTGGGTGAGGTACATGATGCCGCTGCCGATGCCCTGCACGACCAGGTAGGGCAGGTAGTCGATGAGCAGGGCCAGCACCCGGGTGACCCAGGGCGTGTAGGACTCGGTAGGCAGGGTCCGGATCGCCGGTCCGGGCGGCGGCGGTGCATAGCCCCCGGACGACGGCGGCGGGGGCGGGTAGGAGCCGCCACCCGGTGGCGGCGGGGGTGGATAAGAGCCGCCGGCCGGTGGTGGCGGCGGTGGCGGGTTGGAGGCGCCCGGCGCCGAGGGAGAAGGCTCGTAGCCGCCCGCGGGCGGCTCGTGATCGCCAGACGGTTCCGGCGAGGGGGAAAGCGGTGGTTGATCGGTCGGCGGTTGATCGGTCATCGGGCAACCTTCCACTGCGGTTTAGCCGAGCTGGCCGCATTACAGTACCTGAGCGGCGTCGGCCGCGGCGGCCGCAACGACGTCGTCAACGCCGCCCAGATTGCGTGCGGGGCCCGTCCGACAGGAAGCCCAAAAGGTCGTATCGCGTGATGACCCCGACGGGTTTTCCTTCCTCGACGACCATCAGCGCGTCCTTGTCACGCAGCGCCTTCCCGGCGACGCCGACCAGCTCGCCGGCGCCGATCATCGGCAGTGAGGGGCTCATGTGCTCGGAGACGGCGTCGGCCAGCTTGGCCCGGCCCTCGAAGACGGCCGAGAGCAGTTCCCGCTCGGACACACTGCCGGCGACTTCGCCGGCCATCACCGGCGGCTCGGCACCCACCACCGGCATCTGCGAGACGCCGTACTCCCGCAGAATGCCGATAGCGTCGCGCACCGTCTCCGACGGGTGGGTATGCACCAGGTCGGGCAGGGCACCGGACTTGCCGCGCAGCACGTCCCCGACCGTGGGCTGCTCGGTCGAGCCGTCCAGCCGGGTCCGCAGGAAGCCGTACGACGACATCCACGCGTCGTTGAAGATCTTCGACATGTAGCCGCGGCCGCCGTCCGGCAACAACACCACGACCAGGGCGTCGGGTCCGGCTTCCTCGGCCACCTTCGCCGCCGCGACCACGGCCATGCCACACGAGCCGCCGACCAGCATCGCCTCCTCACGGGCCAGCCTGCGGGTCATGTCGAACGAGTCGGAGTCCGACACCGCGATAATTTGATCCGGCACCGTCGGGTCGTAGGCCGCGGGCCAGAAATCCTCGCCGACGCCCTCGACCAGATAGGGCCGGCCGCTGCCCCCGGAATACACCGAGCCCTCCGGGTCCGCGCCGATGATGCGCACCGGTCCCTCCGGCCGTGCAGCCGACACCTCTTTGAGGTAACGGCCGGCGCCGCTGATAGTCCCGCCGGTGCCGATGCCCGCGACGAAGTGGGTGATTTTGCCGTCGGTGTCGGCCCAAACCTCGGGACCGGTCGTGGCGTAGTGGCTGGCGGGACCCTCCGGGTTGGCGTACTGGTCTGGCTTCCAGGCGCCGTCGATCTCCTTAACCAGCCGATCCGAGACGCTGTAGTAGCTGTCCGGGTGCTCCGGGGGGACCGCGGTCGGGCACACCACCACTTCGGCCCCGTAAGCGATCAGCACATTGCGCTTGTCCTCACTGACCTTGTCCGGGCAGACGAAAACGCATTTGTAGCCGCGATGCTGGGCCACCAGGGCCAGGCCGACGCCGGTGTTGCCGGAGGTGGGTTCGACGATGGTGCCGCCCGGCTTGAGCAGGCCGCTGGCTTCGGCAGCGTCGATCATCTTGACCGCGATGCGGTCCTTGGAGCTGCCGCCTGGATTGAGGTATTCGATCTTTGCCGCAACAGTGCCGGCGCCGGCGGGGATGACGGAGTTCAACCGGACCAGGGGGGTGCCGCCGATGAGCTCACTGATGTGTTGCGCAATTCGCATGTGTTCATGGTCTCAGGCGTTTTCGGGGCGCGCACACCGCCTGTGATGCCGGCCGGCAGTCGCGGCTAGCCGGTGGCTTCGCGGATGTATTCACCGATCTGGCGTAGCGAACGCACGGCCTCGGGTACCAGCGGCGCCGTCAACTGGAAGTCGTGTACCTGGCCGGGCCACACCCGCACCTCGGCCGGAACGCCGACGGCAGCCAGCCTGCTGGCGGCCAACTGGGCGTCATGCAGCAACACCTCGGATCCGGAAACGTGAATCAGCGTGCGCGGCAGGCCGGGCTTGATGTGCTCCAGCGGTTCGTAGATCTCCTCGGCCCTGCCGTCGACAATGTTCTTGCGCGCCGCGCTGGCGACCAGTTCATCCAGCGCATCAAAAGCCTTGGCAGTAAACATCGCATCGGTCTTAATGTTGGGATGCGTCTGCTTGCATTCCTTTGCCAACTGCAGCAGCGGTGAGATCGCCACCAGCGCCGCCGGCTCCTCGCCTTCCTCCTGCAGTCGCTGCGCGAGGGACAGCGCGAGATACCCGCCCGCGGAATCGCCGGCAAGCACGATCTGATCCGGTTGGTAGCCGCGCCGACGCAACCAGCGGTAGCCGTCGTGGCAGTCCTGCAGCGCCATGCCGATCGAATGCTTGGGCAGCAGCCGGTAGTTGACGATGAGAACGGGCGCGTCGGCAAAGGTCGAGATGGCTTCGACCACGCGCCCGTGGGAGTTCGCTCCGCAGGTCAGGAACGCACCGCCGTGAAAGTAGAGCACGATGCGCCGGGTGCCGTCGGCGGGCAGGACACCGGGCGCGCGCACCAGTTGGGCGCCGGAGTTCGGCAGCTTCACCGTCTGGCGCACGGTCGCGGAAGCCGGCAACAGGGCCCGGGCCGCGAAGTCGATCAGCCCCCACGGCCACGGCAAGGTCGGGGCGTGGCTGCCCGCAGCCAATATCGGCCGGATGGTGGCGCGAGACGCCAAAGCGGCCACTCGTGCCTGCACACTGGGGCCGGATTCGAGGACCTCGACCGGCGCGCCGTCGCTCACGGCAAACTTGCGCGCCGCGGCTCTCCGCGACTTGAGCACGTCTTTTAGGTAGGTGGTGTTCCGGGGCGAGCCGGAAACCTTGCTCGGTGCGGTCATGCTCGACACTCCTACGCCCTTGTAGTGCGATTCAGCATGTGTACGAGCAAGCCGAGCGCTCAGTTCATTTCGATGCACCGAGTCGTTCAGCCAACCCGTCGAAAATCAGCTTCGCAGCCATTGCCTACTGCAACGTTTAAAGAGTCTGATTTGATACCACATCTGGTTCACACCGTGACCACATTGTTCGTCGGGCGACCGCGCAAACATGACAGCCGATCTAAACTGATTTGGTGAGCATCAGGGCGCCACGTCGTTCGACCATCGCCCTGGCCACGGCGGGGGCACTCGCGTCGACCGGGACTGCCTATCTGGGCGCGCGTAACCTGCTGGTCGGCCAGGCCACGCATGCGCGCACCATCATTCCGAAGTCGTGGGACATCCCACCCCGCGCCGACGGGGTGTACAGCCCGGGCGGCGGTGAGGTCCAGCGGTGGCAGCGCGGCATGTCCGCGGATCTGCACTTCATGATCTTCGGCGACTCGACCGCCACCGGCTACGGCTGCGCGAGCGCCGAAGAGGTGCCCGGCGTGCTGATCGCACGCGGGCTCGCCGAACAAACCGGCAAGCGAATTCGGTTGAGCACCAAGGCAATTGTCGGGGCCACCTCGAGGGGTGTGAGCGGCCAGGTCGACGCCATGTTCGTGGCCGGCGCACCCCCGGACGCCGCGGTGGTGATGATCGGCGCCAACGACGTCACCGCCTTGAACGGGATCAGCCAGTCCGCGCGACGCCTCGGCACGACGGTGCGCAAGTTGACGTCCCGCGGCGCCGTGGTGGTCGTGGGCACCTGCCCGGACCTCGGGGTCATCACCGCGATCCCGCAGCCGCTGCGCTCGCTGGCACATGCCCGCACCACCCAGCTGGCGCGGGCCCAGGCCGCAGCGGTGCGGGCCTCCGGCGGTGTGCCGGTGCCGCTGGCGCAGCTGCTGGCGCCCCAGTTCCGAACCACCCCCGAGCTGATGTTCTCCGCCGACGGCTTCCACCCGTCCCCCACGGCCTACGGCCTGGCCGCGGCGCAGTTGCTGGTTGCGCTGTGCGACGCCCTCGGTGTCGAGGTCAACAGCCCGGTGCTCAACCTGGCGGCGCGCGCCGCGACACCGATGGTCAGCGGCGGCCACACGCCGCTGAGCGCCATGTCACGCCTGTGGCGGCGCCCGGCGCCCAGTTCGGCCGCCCCATCGTCGAACTGACCGAACGGCACGGTTAGATTTGCGGTAGCCCGTCGGGGTGGGTGTGCTACCCGTCCAGCGCGCGTGCCCACATCGCAGTGAAGGGAAATCGTCATGCCCGAAGCAGTTGTCGTCTCCGCCGCCCGTTCACCGATCGGTCGCGCCATGAAGGGCTCGCTGGTCAACATGCGTCCTGACGACCTGACCGTCCAAATCGTGCGCGCCGCGCTCGACAAGGTGCCCGCGCTGAATCCGCACCAGATCGACGACCTGATCCTGGGCTGCGGCCAGCCGGGCGGCGAGTCCGGATTCAACCTGGCGCGCGTCGTCGCCGTCGAATTGGGCTACGACTTCCTGCCCGGCACCACCGTCAACCGGTACTGCTCGTCGTCGCTGCAGACCTCGCGGATGGCGTTCCACGCGATCAAGGCGGGCGAGGGCGACGTGTTCATCTCCGCGGGGGTGGAAACCGTGTCGCGCTTCGCCAAGGGCAGTGCCGACTCGTGGCCGGACACCAAAAACCCGCTGTTCAACGAAGCCCAGGAGCGGTCGCAGACCGCGGCTGGCGGCGCCGAGGAGTGGCACGACCCGCGCGCCGACGGCAACCTCCCCGACGTATACATCGCGATGGGTCAGACGGCCGAGAACGTCGCATTGCTGACCGGCATCAGCCGCGAGGACCAGGACCGTTGGGGCGTGCGCAGCCAGAACCGCGCCGAGGAGGCGATCAAGAGCGGGTTCTTCGAGCGTGAAATCACCCCGGTGACGCTGCCCGACGGCACCACGGTGAGCACCGATGACGGCCCGCGTCCCGGCACCACATACGAGAAGATCAGCGAGCTCAAGCCGGTGTTCCGGCCCAACGGCACCGTGACCGCCGGCAACGCCTGCCCCCTCAACGACGGCGCCGCGGCGCTGGTGATCATGAGCGACACCAAGGCCAAGGAGCTGGGCCTGACGCCGCTGGCCCGCATCGTGTCCACGGGCGTCAGCGGCCTGTCCCCGGAGATCATGGGGTTGGGCCCGATCGAGGCGTCCAAGCAGGCGCTGGCCCGGGCCGGCATGTCGATCAACGACATCGACCTCTATGAGATCAACGAGGCGTTCGCGGTCCAGGTGTTGGGCTCCGCCCGCGAGTTGGGGCTCGACGAGGACAAGTTGAACGTCTCCGGTGGCGCGATCGCCCTGGGCCATCCGTTCGGCATGACCGGTGCCCGCATCGCCACCACGTTGATCAACAACCTGCAGACCCACGACAAGACGTTCGGTCTGGAGACCATGTGCGTCGGCGGCGGCCAGGGCATGGCCATGATCTTCGAGCGGCTCAGCTAACGCCGATTGCGTGTGCGTTCCGGGCGTTCGGTGTTCGCCCGGGGCGCCGACACGCCGGGTGAGGCCGCCCTGTATCCACACTAGTCGCGGCACCCGGGATTGCCGGATGCACGCAAAAGCCGGCGCGCCCGTGGGCACGCCGGCTTTTGCGTCTAGCGGGCTAGCGGTCGCCCTGGAAGTAGCTGAGCAGACGCAGGATTTCGAGGTACAGCCAGACCAGGGTCACGGTCAGGCCCAACGCGATACCCCACGCCGCCTTCTCCGGCGCGCCCGCCCGGATCATCTGGTCGGCCGCGTCGAAGTCGATCAAGAAGCTGAACGCCGCGATCCCGATCATGACCAGCGAGAAGATGATCGCCACCGTGCCGCCGCTGCGCAGGCCCAGGCCCTCGCCGCCGCCGACACCGAACATTGCCAACACGAAGTTGCCGAGCATCAGGAATACCGCGCCGAACAGGGCGGCGACCACCATGCGGGTGAACTTCGGGGTCACTCGGATGGCGCCGGTCTTGTAGACGACGAGCATGCCGAAGAACACACCGAGCGTGCCGAGGATGGCCTCGCCGATCATCGCTCCGGCGTTGACCGCACGGCCACTGCCGACCGAGACCTGGAATGTGAGCAGCAAGGAGATGGCACCGAGCGCCAGTCCTTCAAGGACGGCGTAGCTCAGCACGATCCCCGGGTTGTCCTGCTTGCGGCCGAACGTGGCGATCAGCACCAACACCAAACCGCCGATGGCGCCGATGAAGGTCAGCGGCGCGGCCAGCGCGGGGTTGTTGGCCGCCAGGAAGAACGAAACCACCGCGGAGGTCATCAACACAGCCAGCGTGATGCCGGTCTTGGTGACGACGTCGTCGATGGTCAGCGGACGGGAGGCCTTCGCCTCCTGATACGGAGCCGGGTAAGGGCTGGACTGGTAATAGCCCTGCTGCAGCGGGGCCGCGGCAGTGCCGAACTGCGCATATCCGCCGCTTTGCTTGGGCAGCGAACGAAATACCGGGTTGCTGGTCTCCCGCACCGTCGGTTCCTCTCCTAAGACTGTGGCTTCGAGCTGTGCGAACACCTACTCAACGATCAGCCGTTTTCCCGAGTTCCCAGCGGAGCTGGTGTTCTTCAGCGTATCTCCGGGTTCGGCCGCTGTCGCCGGCTCATACATAATCCTTACCCGCGAGTGTTGCTCCCGTAGTCACGCTCTAGATTGCTGAGCAAGGCCTGCGGGAGCGGCGAGCCGCCCTGCGGGCAGGGATTCCGGCAAAGGGAGGCTCCGGCGTGGCAGGAGGCGTGACAGCAGGCGTGACCGACGGGTCCGGCGGCGAGACCGCGGAGATTTTGACCCGTGTCGACAACGGCATCGGCCTGATCACGCTGAACCGCCCGAAGGCGATCAACTCGCTCACCCAGTCGATGGTCGAGACGCTGCGCCCGCTGCTGGCCCGTTGGGAAGACGACGACGCGGTGCGCGCGGTTGTGCTCTGCGGGGCCGGCGAGCGCGGGCTGTGTGCCGGCGGCGACGTGGTCGCCGTCTACCACAGCGCGCGCCGGGATGGCGTCGAGGTCCGCAAATTCTGGCGGGAGGAATACCTGCTCAACGCTCAGATTGGCCGGTATGCCAAGCCGTATGTGGCGTTGATGGATGGCATCGTGATGGGCGGCGGCGTCGGTGTCAGCGCGCACGCCAGCGTCCGGGTGGTGACCGAAACCTCGAAGATCGCGATGCCCGAGGTGGGCATCGGGTTCGTTCCCGACGTCGGCGGCGCCTACCTGCTGTCCCGGGCGCCCGGAGCGCTGGGGCTGTACGCCGCCTTGACCGGGGCACCGTTCTCCGGGGCCGACGCCATCGCGCTGGGCTTCGCCGACCACTTCGTACCGCATGACCAACTCGGCGCATTCACCACGAAGATCATCGACGATGGGATCGACGGGGCACTGGCCGTCCACGCCGTCGAACCGCCGGCCAGTGAGCTTGCTGCGCAACAGCATTGGATCGACGAGTGCTTTGCTGGTGAGACCGTCGAGGACATCATCGCCGCGCTGCGCGCTCACGATGTGAGTGCGGCACACGACGCCGCCGAGCTGATTGCCTCCCGCTCCCCCATCGCTGTGTCGGTGACGCTACAGGCGATACGCCGGGCCGCGAAGATGGAAACGCTGGAAGACGTTCTGGTGCAGGACTATCGGCTGTCCTCGGCCGCTGCGCGCTCACACGATCTGGTAGAAGGAATTCGGGCGCAGATCATCGACAAGGATCGCGATCCGAAGTGGTCGCCGCCGAACCTTGCCGCGGTCACCGCGGCCGACATCGACGCGTACTTTGCGCCGGTCGACGACGACTTAAGTTTCTAGAAAGGCGGTTCGGTGAGCGAGACAACCAGCGAGACAAGCTACGAAACCATCCTGGTCGAGCGTGATCAGCGGGTCGGCATCATCACGCTGAACCGGCCGCAAGCGCTCAACGCGCTCAATACCCAGGTGATGAACGAAGTCACCAGTGCGGCGACACAATTCGATCGGGACCCGGGAATCGGCGCGATCATCATCACCGGCTCGGCCCGAGCATTCGCCGCCGGGGCCGACATCAAGGAGATGGCCGGCCTGACATTCGCCGATGCGTTCGGCGCCGACTTCTTCGCCGCCTGGCACAGATTGGCCGAGGTCCGCACCCCGACGATTGCCGCGGTCGCGGGGCACGCGCTTGGCGGGGGCTGCGAGCTCGCGATGATGTGCGACCTGTTGATCGCGGCCGACACCGCAAAGTTCGGCCAGCCCGAGATCAAACTCGGCGTGCTGCCCGGAATGGGTGGCTCCCAGCGGCTTACCCGGGCCATCGGCAAGGCCAAGGCGATGGACCTGATCCTGACCGGCCGCACGATCGGGGCCGAGGAAGCCGAACGCAGCGGCCTGGTTTCACGGGTGGTGCCGGCCGACGACCTGCTGACCGAGGCGAAGGCGGTCGCGACCACCATTTCGCAGATGTCGCTGTCGGCGGCCCGGATGGCCAAAGAAGCCGTCAACCGCGCCTTCGAATCCACCCTGGCTGAGGGGCTGCTCTACGAACGTCGGCTGTTCCATTCGACTTTCGCGACCGCCGATCAGTCCGAGGGTATGACGGCCTTCGTCGAGAAGCGCGCCCCCAATTTCACCCACCGCTAAACTACCTTCGTGACCGAAGCGGGTTCGGCGACCGGCACGCACGGCGACTCAGACGTCGGCGTGGCGACCAAAGCCGAAGCGGTCCCGGACATTCTCACGGCCGATGAGGCCGAAGACGTGACGGACATTGCGACAAAGCCGTTTTGGGTTCGCCACTACACCTTCACCGGCACCACGGTCGGGCTGATCTTCATCTGGTTCTCGATGACGCCGTCCCTGCTCCCGCGCGGCGCGCTGTTCCAAGGGCTGGTCAGCGGCATCTCCGGTGCCATCGGCTACGGGCTGGGCGTTTTCTCCGTCTGGCTGGTCCGGTACATGCGCTCCAAGGAATCCAGCCCACCACCTCCGCGCTGGGCATGGAAGGTGCTGATGCCGATCGGCGCGGTCGGCATGGTGCTGATGGCGATCTGGTTCCACGTCTGGCAAGACGACGTGCGCGACCTGATGGGCGTCGAACACCTCAAGTGGTACGACTATCCGATCGCGGCCGGATTGTCGATCATCGTGCTGTTCACCATTGTCGAGATTGGGCAGGCCATCCGCATCCTGTTCAGTTTCCTTGTGCGGCAACTGGATCGGATTGCACCGTTCCGCGTCTCGGCCACCATCGTGGTGACCCTGCTGGTAGTGCTGAGCATCGCGCTGCTCAATGGTGTGGTCATCAAGTTCGCGATGCGCACGATGAACAACACGTTCGCCGCGGTCAACAACGAAATGAACCCGGATACCCGTCCCCCGAGCACGCCGCTGCAATCCGGCGGCCCGCAGTCGCTGGTGTCGTGGGAATCCCTGGGCCACCAGGGCCGCATCTTCGTCAACGGCGGCCCCAAAATCGATGACCTCACCCGCTTCAACGGCGCGCCCGCCACCCCACCGATCCGCGCCTACGCCGGACTCAATTCCGCCGACGGCATCACGGCGACCGCCGAGCTGGCCGCGCGCGAACTGCAGCGAGCCGGCGGGCTGCAACGCGCCGTCGTGGCCGTCGCCACCACCACCGGAACGGGTTGGATCAACGAAGCGGAAGCCTCGGCGCTGGAATACATGTACAACGGCAACACCGCGATCGTCAGCATGCAGTACTCGTTCCTACCGAGTTGGCTGTCCTTCCTGGTGGACAAGGAGAACGCGCGGCACGCCGGGCAGGCGCTGTTCGAGGCCGTCGACAAACTGGTGCGGCAGCTGCCCGAGGCGCAGCGGCCCAAACTCGTTGTGTTCGGCGAGAGCCTGGGGTCGTTCGGCGGCGAGGCGCCGTTCATGAGCCTCAACAACGTGTTGGCCCGCACCGACGGCGCGCTGTTCAGCGGACCGACATTCAACAACACAATTTGGAAGGACCTGACCTCCACCCGCGACGCCGGGTCACCGGAGTGGCTGCCCATCTATAACGACGGCAGCAATGCCCGGTTCGTCGCTCGGCCAAGCAATTTGGATCGCCCTAGGAAGCCGTGGGGTACGCCGCGGGTGGTGTATCTGCAGCACGCCTCCGACCCCATCGCGTGGTGGACGCCCGATCTGCTGTTCGCCAAGCCGGATTGGCTGCGCGAACGGCGGGGCTATGACGTGCTGCCGCAGACGCGGTGGATTCCGGTGGTGACATTTCTGCAGGTGTCCGCGGATATGGCCGTGGCCGTGGATGTGCCCGACGGGCACGGTCACCGCTACGTCGCCGACGTGGCCGACGGCTGGGCCGCGGTGCTGTCGCCACCGGGCTGGACGCCGGAGAAGACCGCACGGCTGCGCCCGTTGCTCCATGCCAACGACTGAGTAGCGGCGAGCTGGGCGAGTTCGGTGAGCACCCCGACCTCGGCCAGCGCCCGGTAGCCGCCAACGACGTCGGTGGCGCGGTGCAGACCGATGTCCAGCAGCGCGGCCGCGGCCAGGCTCGAGGTGTAGCCCTCCGAGCACAGGATCACCCATTCGACATCGTCGCCGACGGCCTGCGGCAGCCGGGCATCGCTGGTCGGGTCGCAGCGCCATTCCAGGACGTTGCGCTCGACGACCAGGGCACCCGGTACCTCGCCCTCACTGCTTCGCTGCGCGTGCGGCCGGATGTCGACGAGCACCGCCCCACCTCGGACCGCGTCGGGAACCTCGGCGGCCGGCAACCGACACAAACGACGCCGGGCGGACCTCAGGACCACGTCGATCCGGCTCACCGCGCACCCTCCGGTTGGTCGGTCAGTTCGGTGCGTCGGCGACGCAGCCGGTTGCGGCCG
This sequence comes from Mycobacterium simiae, assembly GCF_010727605.1. NCBI lineage: Bacteria > Bacillati > Actinomycetota > Actinomycetes > Mycobacteriales > Mycobacteriaceae > Mycobacterium > Mycobacterium simiae. Next base: position 3,909,663 of record NZ_AP022568.1, on the reverse strand, counting down.
GTGACTTCGTAGTAGGACATCGCGCTCAGCGGCGGTGAGTACGCGTGCACGCTCAGCGTCGGTGCCGCCGGCGCACCGATCGTCGGCGCGGATCCGGACAGCGGCCTGGGGACGGGCCGGGGCGCCCACACCACGTCGTGCACCCAGCCCAGTGGAAACCCGGCCTGATCCCCGGCATCCAGCCGGCGGCGACGCAGTTTGCTTCCGTCCCAACGGAATTCGTTGAGCGAGCCGGACACGACGGTCAGCGCACCCAGCGACCCGCCGTGGTCGTGCAGTTCGGTCGCGTGACCGGGCACCCAGCTGATCAACCAGACGTCCAGTTCGTCGTCGCCGTGGATGCGGGCGTACCAGCGCTGCGACTCCGGAATGCCCCCGGCGGGCAGCAGGTGATCGCAGCGTCCGCTGAGCACGTCGTCGGCGGCCTGGTCGGTGGCGTGCAGCAGGTCAGGCACTCGCAACGCCGTGGGCCCGGCCGAGGGCGACGCGGAGGTGGGTGGACGCAACACGGCAGAGCGGGCGACAGGGAAAGACATGTGAGAACGCTCCAGGGAGACGGATCGGACAAGCAGCGGCGCGTCAGGGCCGACAACACTCGCAAAATCCGAAGAGCTCCATCACGGCAGCCAGTGTTGCATAGATTGAGTGCTGTGCGGTGGCGCAGCGATCGCCCCCTGCGGTGGGGCGCCCTGATAGTGGCGGCCGGTTGTGCGGTGTCGCCCGGCGTCGCGGGATGCTCGTCCGGCGGTGCGCCCGGCGGCAAAACCACGTCGTCGCCGACGCGAACGTCGCCGGGACCGACCGGCCCGGCACCGGCTCCTGTCGGAGCGGTCGGCCTGTCCCCCGCCGGCGTGACCACTCGGGTCGACGTCCCCGCGGAGTCGACCGAAGAGGAGTACTACCAGGCCTGTCACGCCGCGAAGGTGTGGATGGACGCTCATCACAGGCCCGGTGAATCCCTGTTCGAGCCGTACCTGGCGATGCTGCAGACCACATCGACGAGCACGGCGGGCACCTGGAACACGCGGTGGTCGGACCTGACGCCGGCGCGGCAGGCGGCGGTGATCACCGCCGTGCGCGCGGCCGCCGACAACGAGTGCGATTAGCGGCGGAAGCGCTTGCTCCGCGGCTCGCCGCAGTTGCGATCACGGGTGAAAAAACTGCCACCCCGGCCCGGCGCGGGCCCTCATCACCCGGCAAAATGTAGGGGTGTCCGGCGAAACCGTTGCGCGTCGTTCCGCACCGACCCGGGTGGCGCTGGCACTGGGTAGCGGGGGCGCGCGCGGCTATGCGCACATCGGAGTGATCGAGGCGCTGCGGGCCCGCGGCTTCGAGATCGTGGGAATCACCGGCTCCTCGATGGGGGCGATGATCGGCGGCCTGCAGGCCGCCGGACGGCTCGACGAGTTCGCCGACTGGGCCAAGTCGCTGACGCAACGGACCATCCTGCGGCTGCTTGACCCGTCGATCACCGCGGCCGGGGTGATGCGCGCCGAGAAGATCCTGGAAGCGGTGCGCGACATCCTCGGCGAGGTCACCATCGACGAACTGCCGATTCCCTACACCGCGGTCGCCACCGATCTGCTGGCCGGCAAGTCGGTGTGGTTTCAGCACGGCCCGCTCGACGAGGCGATCCGGGCGTCCATCGCAATCCCGGGGGTGATCGCTCCGCACGAGGTCGGCGGCCGCCTGCTCGCCGACGGCGGCATCCTGGATCCGCTGCCGATGGCCCCGCTCGCCGCGGTCAACGCCGATCTGACGATCGCGGTGGGCGTCAGCGGTAGCGAGGTGATCGGCAAGCGCGAGCCGGAGTCCGGCGCTACCGCCGACTTCCTGAACCGGATGGTGCGCAGCACGTCCGCGCTGCTCGACGCCGCGGCGGTGCGCTCGCTTCTCGACCGGCCAACCGCGCGCGCCGTGCTGAGCCGGTTCGGCGCGGACACCTGGTCCGACGAGGAGTCGGCATCCGGCCAACACGATGCCGTCGACGAGGCGCTCGAGGTCCCGAAGCTGGGCAGCTTCGAGGTGATGTACCGGGCATTCGACATCGCCCAGTCCGCCCTCACGCGTCACATGCTGTCGGCCTACCCGCCGGATCTGTTGATTGAAGTACCGCGCTCGACGTGCCGGAGCCTGGATTTCCACCGGGCCGCAGAGGTGATCGACATTGGCCGGGTCCTGGCCGACCGGGCGCTGGCCGCACTCGAGGCCACGACCGAGGATCCCGTGCCGCCCGCCATCGAGGGCTGATCAGACACCCAGGAATCGGGCGAGGGCCGGTGCCTCGCGACGGCCCTGCTGCCGGCCGGCTTCGGCCGAGTCGACCCGGCAGCGCGGGTCTAACGGGTTGGGCCCGAACGCCTTGCGCGAACCGGTATCGGCGAACACGGCAAAGGCCCGGCCTTCGAACGACGCGATCTCGGCGGCAGGCCCGGCACCGAAGGCCGACGGCGCGTCGGCGGCCGCGGGCACCAGCACGACGACCGCGTCGCAGTCCCGCGCGACACCCACGTTGACCGAGCTGGCCACCCCGCCGTCCATGTACCGCCGGCCACCGATCGTCACCGGCGGCCACGCACCCGGCACCGCGCAACTGGCTGCCACCGCATCGACGAGCGAGACCCCGGATGCGGCGTCGAAGACCACCAATTCTCCGGTGGCGGTGTCGATCGCGGTGATGCGCAGCGCGCGTTGCGGCCACTCGTGGGACGGCAAGCGGTCCTCGATCACGCGTCGGCGGATCGCCTCGGGAACGGTGGCGGTGCTTAGCGCGACCGCGCCGATGCGCTGCATCTGCTGGGGTGTCCGGGGTTGCGACTCATCGTAGGGTCCGCCCAGGGCGGTCAGGAACAGTTCGGTGATGGTGTCGACGTCGACGCCGGAATCGATTTCACTCGAGGTCTCGCCGACCTGCCGATCGAACAACGTCTCCAGAGTGCTGCCGCTGCCAAGCTGAGCAGCGACCGCCGAACCCGCCGACGTTCCGATCAGCACGTCGGCGTCCAGCAGCAGCCGCGCCGCGGCGGGCGACTCGTCCGCGATTCCCCGCAAAATACCTGTCTCCCAAGCAATTCCGGCTATCCCACCGCCGCCCAGCACGAGCGCTCGTCTGGTGGTCACCTCACAGCTTCCGGGTGTTCGCCAGCGCGTGTTGCGCATCTTCGACGGGCACGCTGAGATCCTCCCGGCGCAGCAGATACCGCGGCGGGTCCGGCAGGATCATCGTGCGGCTGATCTGCAGGTCACCGTCGACGTGCACCAGCTCGCCGGGGTGCAACAACCGCCAGCGCGGGTCGTCGTTCATCGGCTCGGTGGCCAACACCACCGAGGCGCGGTCGCACAGCGCGGCGGACTGTGCGTGTATTCGCTTGGTACGCATGTCGAATTGCGGGTCGACCCCGTCGGTACGCCGATCCAGCAGGCAAAGCTGATGAGTGCCGGGATAACGCAGCGCCCAGATGTCCGTGGCCGTGCTCAGCAACACGTTGACCGCATAGATCGGCACATTGGCCGCTAGCCAGGTCATCGCCTCGGTAACGCCCGCCGAGACGTCGCCACCCGCCGCGCGAATCGAGCCGGTGATCAATGCGAACACCCGCTCGGAGTCCGTCTGCCCCAAAACCAAATCGTCGGTTCCGATTTCGTGCAACCGCGCGTCGAGGACATCGAGTCCCTCGAGCACACCGTTGTGCGCGAAAATCCGACCGTCCTGCAGGAACGGGTGGGTGTTGCGGATGTCCAGCGCTCCCGTCGTCGCGTAGCGCACATGCGCGACGAACGTCGTTCCGGTCGCGCGGTGCGCCTCGGTCGCGAAGTCGCCGTCCTGCCACGCGGCGATCGGTTCCTTGTACAGCTGCGGTCGGCCATCGGTGTCGAACACACCCAGGCCGGTGCCGTCGGGGTTGCGCCGGCTCTGTTCGGACAGGCTGTCGGGCGCGTCCAGCAGCCAGAAGGTCGCGGTACACGCGTGCGTCCCGGCGTGCAGGCCAAAGAGTCGACACATGGGCTCGACCGTACCGAATGCGCTGATCGCTCAGCGCGCCACGGTTTCAGTCGCGCGCCTCGATGACCTGGTAGGCGTTGTCCGCATACCGGGCGCGGATCGTCTTCTTGTCGTACTTGCCCACGCTGGTGAGCGGGACCTCATCGGCAAAGGCCCACCGTTCGGGAAGCCACCACCGAACGACTTTGTCGGACAGGAACTTTCGAAGTTCGCTGGCGCTCACCGACGCACCCTCGTTGCGGACCACCAGGGCCAGCGGCCGTTCCTGCCAGCGCTCGTCGGGCACTCCGACCACCGCCGCCCTGAGGACGTCGGGGTGGCCGATCAAGCAGTTCTCCAGCTCGACCGAGGAGATCCACTCACCGCCGGATTTGATGACGTCCTTGGCCCGGTCGGTCAGCGTGACGAAGCCCTGCTCGTCGATGCGGCCGACATCGCCGGTGCGCAGCCAGCCGGAATCGAACTTGGCGGCGTCGTGCCCCCGGTAGTAGGCGCCGGTGATCCACGGCCCGCGCACCTCCACCTCGCCGACCGCCTGGCCGTCGTTGGGCAACACGGTGCCGTCGTCGGCGACGATCCGCATTTCCACACCGCATATCGGTTGGCCCTGCGTTCCGCGGATGGCCCAGTGCTGGTCCTGCGGAGTGTCCACCGGCGGCCAGGCCAGGGTGGCCAACGGCGACGTCTCGGTCATCCCCCACAGCTGCCGGATCTGGACGTCGTACTTGTCCTCGAAGGTCTGCATCATCGACACCGGAACGGCCGACCCGCCGCAGGCGACCTGGCGCAGCGACGAAATATCGTGGTCGGGATCCCTTTCCAGATGGTGCATTACGTCGTTCCAGATGGTCGGCACGGCGCCGGCCAGGGTGGGCCGCCATTTCTCGATCATGTCGATCAGCGATCGGGCGTCGAGGTGACGATCGGGCAACACCTGGGCGGCGCCAGCCATCGCGGCGGCGAAGGGCAACCCCCAAGCGTTGGCGTGAAACATCGGCACGATCGACAGCACCCGGTCGCAGGCGCCGACCCCGATGCCGTTGCTGCTACACGCGGCCATGGCATGAAGGAAGGTCGAACGATGGCTGTAGACAACACCTTTGGGATTGCCGGTGGTGCCACTGGTGTAACACATGGCGGCGGCGGAGGTTTCCTCGATGCGTGGCCAGTCGAAGTCGGTCGGCTCACCGTCGAGGAACTCCGCGTAGCGAAGCACCGTCTTGCCCGATTCCTGCAGCGGCGCCGTGTCGCCGTCACCGACCGCGATCACCGTGTGCACCGTCTTGAGTTCGGGCAGGACCGGCGCCAGCAGCTTGGCCAGCGACATGTCGACCAGCACGACCTGGTCCTCGGCCTCGTTGGCGACGAAGGTGATCTGCTCGGGGAACAACCGGATGTTGAGCGTGTGCAGCACCGCGCCCATCGAGGGCACCGCGAGGTAGGCCGCCAGGTGTTCGGCGTTGTTCCACATGAACGTCGCGATCCGCTCGTCGCCGGTGACGCCGAGGCGGCGCAACCCGTTTGCCAATTGCGCGGCCTGCTGCCCGAGTTCGCGGTACGTGGTATGCCGGTAGCCGTCGTCGGTAGCGGTGGTGACGGTTCGGGCGCCGTGCACGCCGCAGCTGTGCCGCATGATCGCGGTGATCGTCAGCGGAAAGTCCTGCATTGTGCTGTCCATCGAGCTACCGCCTTACCGTCTCGGCGCTACACATCCCATGGTCGGTCGGGGCGAATGGTATCGCCGCACTACCGCATGAGAACCGGATTCCCCCGACAAGGCGCGTTGTATCAACAAACGGCGTCAGGCGAACACCGGCTGGTGTGATATCAGGTCGGGCACCAGCAAGGCGGCCCGCCACGGCTCGCTGTCGGACGCGGCGCCGGCCAGCGCCAATGGGGCCTTGGCGGGCACCGGCGTGACGGTGACAACGCCGGAGTAGTCGGCGATGTAGAGCCGAGTACCGTCCGGGCTTTCCACCGCGCAGGACGGTCGCGTCCCGGCGCCCAGCGTGGCGAGGATGTCGTAGCTCAGCGTGCACAGCACGGCGACGTTGTCGTCGCTGACCAGGTAGGCGCGGTCGCCGTCGGCGGATAACGTCATCCGGGTCAAAAAGCCGCCGGTCTCGCCGACCTTGCGGGTGGAGCTGATTGTGTTGGTCCGGGTGTCGACGACGTCGATCACGACACCCACCGCGGGCGCGCAACTGGCCACGTAAGCCAGGGCACCACTGGGGCTCAGCGCGACATCGCGCACCGGCAATCCGATCTCGACCGTGTCGATCACCCGTGGGCCGGCCTGCGTCGAGGCGATCACCACGAGCCGGCCGCCGGCGGGCCCGTTGGTTGCGACGTAGGCCCGGCTTCCGTCGGGGCTGACGCACACGCACTCGGTGGTGGTCCCCGGGGTACGGCCCGCGACGTCGATGGTGCGGACGTGGCCGGTTGCGGTGTCCAGCACGGCCACGTCGGCGGCGCGCGCACCATTGCGGCTGGCGTACACGTACCGTCCCGCGGCATCGGCGGCCAGGTCGCTCACGCTCATTGTCACCGGATGCGTCTGAACCACCATGCCGGTGTCTGTGTCAATGACCTGGATGGAGTCGTAGGCCGCGGAGCTCATTGCCACCCCGCTGACGTATGCCCGGCTGGAGGCACCGCCGACCGCGATGGCGAACGGCTCGGCCACCCCCTCGACCGTGTCGACCACGCGGAAGGTGTCGGTATCGACCACCGAGACGCTGTCGTCTGCATAGTTGGTCACCAATAGCCGGCGGCCGTCGGGGCGCAACGCCATGCCGCTGATCGGTCCGTGGTGGACCGCGATTCCCACCGCCACCGGTGTCGTGTCTTTAGTCATGCCCTCAGTCGTGCCCCTGTCGCGGGCGGCCTGCCGGCCGTTCGGTTCGCTCACGTTCGCACCGCCTTAGCTGTCGTTCGGGTCATCGCCGGTCATACCGGTGCACGCGCATTGCGACGCCGTCGGCTGGGATAACCGCGTTTCAGCACCCGAAATACGCTGATCTGCACAAATTTTACCGGCCGAATTCCGGTGAAAATGCAGGAAATTCGGCACTGTCGGCGAAATCACCGCGCGGCCTCAGTATCCGCTCAGGTGCCAGTTGCCAAGTATATACACACCACCTACCCAGCTAACCCAGTCAGCCCACTTTACAAGCTATTTCGTCATTGTCAGCTAATCTTTGGCGCTGCGAGACCGACGATGTCGGATAAGAATTTATTAGAAATGTGCGCTAAAAGAGGCAAACGTCACATTTGGCCCAGCCGATGCGCCCCACCGATTAGCTGAGCCGATTAGCTGAACTGCGTCGTGGGCCGGGCGAGAGTTTGTCCATCGACGGTCAGGTCGAGCTTTTCGTTGTAGAAGGCCACCAGGCCCGCGATCTGGCTGACCGCCGGCAGCGGGTAGTGATAGGTCCAGGCGAGGTCGGTGTGCACCGTGTCGCCGACCCGCACCGACCAGTAGCCCGACGTTGCTCCCTTGTACGGGCATTGGGTCTGGGTATCGCTGGGTTCCAAGTGCTCGAAGACGACGTCGGTGGGGTCGATGTAATACCTTGTGGGTAAACCGGTTTCGAAGACCAACACCGGTGAGCGGGTATCGGCCAGCACGACACCGTCGCATTCCACCCGGACGTGGCGACGCGAGCGCAGCGCGTCGACCCGCGAATAGGGGTTACGCGGGTGCACGTAGATCGGCTCGTCCTCCTCGAACCAGCGCAGCGCACCCCATTCGAAACGCACGGTGCCCGCCACCGGGCTATCGCTATCGGCATCGAACACCCGCGCCGCCGAGGGGTGCGTCTGGCCCGACCCGACCAGTGCGTGCAACCGCGACGGTCCGAATTGCACTGTCTGCGCGTGGTTTTCGTCGTGCAGAAACTCGGGCCGCACGTCGGCCAGCGGGATGTAATACGCGGGGTAGTAAGGGATTTCCCACACGTAGCGAGCCGCGGTGGTGTCGAAGACCAGCTCGTCGCCGAGGAAGCCCCGCACCCGGCGCGGCGCGGGCTCGACCCTGCCCCGCGCCGCAGCCGGCTGCGGATAGTCAGCCTCGGACGTCATGGCTCAGACCAGCTGATTTTTCGAGGTGATACCGGCGGGAGATTGCGAAATCGCTTGGCGGATGGCGTCAGCCAGCGCCAGTGCGCTTTCCTCGGTGAGTTCGAGCGCTACCCGCGCCCCGGGCCCCAGCTCCGGATTGATCACGTCGATGTTGACGGTATGGGCATAGGGCGCATGGACGGGATGGTCGACGTAGACCGTTGCGCGGTCCGCGCCGAACCAGCCCGCCGGGCCCTTGCCGCTGCCGTCGATCTCTACGTGTGCGGTCAGATGCGTGCACATGGCTTGGCAGACCTAGCCTTTCAGATGGGTGGCGAAGAAGTCGTCGATCCGGGCCCAACCGTCGAGTGCGGCCTCCACCCGATACACCGGGCGGTCGACCGAGAAGAACGCGTGGCCCGCGCCGTCGTACGAATGAAACTCGTGCTCTTTACCCAGCTTGGTCAGCTCCGCGTCCAGCGTGGCAACCGCGGACGGGTTGGGGAACTTGTCGTCGACCCCGAACAGGCCCAGCAGCGGGCAGCTCAATTTCGGCGCCAGGTGCAGAATCGGCTTGATGGCCGCCGGCACGCCCTCCGGCGGGTTTTCGACGATGTAGCCCCCGTAACAGTCCACCGCAGCATCCAGCTCCAGCGAGCACGCCGCCAGGAACGCGTGCCGGCCGCCCGAGCAGTGCCCGATGACGCCGAACTTGCCATTGGCGCCAGGCAGCGACCGCAGGTGCTCGATCGCGCCCGCGACGTCACCGACGAGCCGCTCGTCCGGCACCCCGCCCGCCGCGCGGGCCGCCGCGGCCGCGTCGTCGGGTGCGGCACCCGGGGCTTCGCGGAAGTACAAGTTCGGCGCCACCGCGTAAAAACCGTTGACGGCGAATCGCCGGACGAACTCCTTCGTTTCGCGGTCGTAGCCGGGCATGTGATGAATGAAGACGACGCCGCCGCGTGAACCTTCGGCGAGCGGCTGCGCGAGGTAGGCCTCGATCTGGTCGCCGCCGTGACCGGTGATGGTGACCGTCTCCGCGCGAATGGCATCTGGGCTGACCGCGTTCATCGGCATGCTCCTTGCTTGTGGGGGCGTGGTGCGGGGCTTGGTGCGGGGCTTGGCCCCGACGGCACCAACGTAGTCAAAACTGCGCGCGGACGGCCCGGGCCGTGGTGCCCACCGGCGTGACCGCGGCTCGGCGCAAAGCGTGGCGGCCGACTGGAATCCTCGTCGCGGCGAGGGATAACGCCGTCCCGCCGTCTCAACTGTTGAGACCACCGGTACGCCGACGCGACGGCGAACCAGGTCTGACAACGGTGTTTGTCGCACCGCCGGCGATGTCCGCGGCCTAACGCTTCTTGTCGCGAACCTTGTAGGTCGACGGCCAGGATTTTCGTGATTCGTCACCGGTCAGCGGCGTGCCCTTGCCGCCAACCTTGACGCTGTAGGCCTCCTTGCCGGGACCCACTTCGCGGTTCGCGTGTTCCTGGGCCAGGAAATACAGCTCGTCGATGGTCGCTTCGTCGTAGGCGACGAACGACGTTTCTCGTTCCAGATCGTCGATGCCGGCGAGCATCCGGCCGGGCACCCACTTCGAAGCCAGCGCCGCCAGACCCAGCAGCGAATACGGGATGACCCAGTAGCAGACGAACAACAGCGGCGTCTTTGTGTCCAGGATGGTAGCCTCCCGGCCGCCGAAAGATTCCAGAATTGGCGGGATGGTCGAGGACACCGTCATGCCGGCGAACGCCGCAATCCAGATCCAGGACAAGACGTCGGTGATTCGCCGGAACAGCTCGGTGTTGACGACATCCGGGGGCTGCTCCGCGGCGGCGATCTCCCGCACGAACGACTTGCCCACCAGCTGGCCGACCAGCGCTACGAGAAAGATGCCGGCCGCGCTGAGCGGCTGGATCCACCGGTGCATGAACGATTCGCTGAGCGTGAAGGTCAGGATCGTCAGCACGGCGAACGTCGCTACCGCCCCGATCTCCAGCGCGCCCCCCGATTTGCCGATCAGGCGCGCGATCAGGGCCGCGGCGACGGCGATCGCAAACGCGACAACCACCGCCGTCTTGAACGGAACATTGCCGACCAGCACCCAATAGATAAGCCACGGCGCAAACCCAAACAGCATGCCCACGATGGGCCAGTGTATTGAGTGGCGATTTTTACCCGGGACGCCCCGCCGCATTGCCCGTGTTGCGATCCTGCGGCGGTCGGGCAAACCCACTACATTGCCTCTGTAGTGAACGACGACCCACGCGACGACCCACGCAACGACGTTGTCTCCCGGCAATACGATCGGTGGCAATACCCGCCTCCCATCAGTGATCTCGAGCTCTACTCGAAGACCAACTGGGAGTGGTTCGATCCGTACCGGGCGCACCGGGTGCTGTGGCCGGACCGGGACTACCGCCCGGATCTGGACATCCTGATCGCGGGGTGCGGCGCCAACCAGGCGGCGGTGTTCGCCTTCACGAACCGCTCGGCCAAGGTGGTGGCCGTCGACGTCAGCCAAGCGGCGCTGGACCATCAGCGATATCTCAAGGACAAGCACGGCCTGCAGAACCTGGAGTTGCACCTGCTCCCGATCGAGGAGGTGTCGGCGCTGGGGCGAGACTTCGACCTGATCGTGTCCACCGGCGTCCTGCATCACCTGGCCGATCCGCTGACCGGCCTGCGCGCACTCGCGGGTTGCGTGCGCCGCGACGGTGCGATCGGGGCGATGCTCTATGCGAAGTACGGCCGGATCGGGGTCGAACTGCTTGAGTCGACCTTTCGTGACCTGGGGCTTTCGCAGGACGAGGCGTCAGTGCAGGCGGTCAAAAACATCATCGCGATGCTGCCTGCGGATCATCCCGTCCGCAGTTATTTGAAGGTGGCTCGCGATTTGCAAACCGACGGCGCGCTCGTCGACACCTTCCTGCACGGGCGCCAGCGCAGTTACACGGTTTCCCAGTGCCTTCAGCTGGTCGCCTCGGCCGGGCTCGCGTTCCAGGGTTGGTTTCACAAGACCCCCTACTATCCACACGAAATCCTCACTCCCTCAAGCGGATTCGCGTCTTACACGGCACACTTGCCGGATGCCGCACTGTGGTCGGTGATGGAGCGACTGCAGCCACTCAATGCCACCCATTTCTTCATGGCCTGCCGCCCCGACCGGCCGAAGCAGCAGTACACCATCGACTTCTCGACGGTCGCCGCCCTCGACTACGTGCCGATGTCACGCACGGCGTGCCAGCTGTCCGGCATCGACCTGCTCGGACCGGGAGCCCGACTGCGGCTCAGCCCGGCTCAGCTACCCTTCGCCCAACTCGTCGACGGCCGTCGCAGCATCCGGGAGATCGCGGCCAACGTCCGCGCCGGCAGCGACACCGGCGACGTGGAGGACTTCGCGCGCAAGCTGTTTCAAGAACTGTGGCGGCTGGACTTCCTGTCCATGGCCATCGGCGGGAGCGGGCCCTGAAGGGTTCTCCGCCTATGCTCTGGCAAGACATACTGTCCAGACAAAGTTAGGATTCGGATTCCTGCCGAGCAGGCCGACACACCAAGGAGTCGACGCATGAAGAACACGGCACTGCGGGCGGGGTCGATCGCCGCCATGGTGGCCGGCCTCCTTGGCGCCGTCGTCGTCCACGCCGGCACCCCGGTCGCCAAGGCCGACCCATCCGACGACAACTACCTGCACATCCTGCAACAGCGGGGACTGAGCTGGGCCCAGGGTCAGGACCAGACGATGATCAACGTCGGGCATGCGGTCTGCGCGGACTTCGCCGGCGGCGACACGATGGAGCAGACAGTCGGCGACGTGAAGAAGGCGCTCGGAGTGAGCAACAACGGCGCCGGCAGCATCGTCGGCGCGGCGGTCGCGGCCTACTGCCCCGAAAATCGCAGCAAACTGTGAGCCGGCCCGGGGCCGATTTGCTATCGGTCGCCGGTTGCCTCGTTACCGAATGATCACATCGACGGACCACCGTCAGTGATCACTTTCCGCGCCGTGCCCCCAGTCGGACTCGAACCGACACTGGGCGGATTTTAAGTCCGCTGCCTCTGCCAATTGGGCTATGGGGGCCCGGCGGCGAATCTAGCGTGTCGGGCCCGGGCCCGGGGCACCGCATCCCACCCCAATTCGGGCAGATTCGCGACGTGCGCTACGCCGCCGCTTGACGTAGGATCCGCCACCCCACGCGACTTCGCACTGTTCGGACGTTTGCTGGAGATGACACGTCTATGTCAGCCGCCAGGACCGCGTTAAAACTGTCGGCACTTTCGTTAAGAGGCCGTAAACGGCCGTCACCCTGGCGCTTTCGGTCGGGAAGTTGGTCAGTGGGGAAATTAGCCTTACGCAAACGTACAGGGGCTCGTACGCCAACCCGCAGGGTCGACTCAAGTCACTTGGGCCGACATGTTTCCGAACACCAGAGGAGCAGTGGATGTCATTTCTGACAACGGTGACTGAAGAGTTGCTAGCCGCGCAGGGTCAGCTGGAGGCGATCAACGCTAACTTGGCGGCGCAGAACGCCGGCGCCGCGGCGGCAACGACGGTTGTCGCTCCGGCCGCCCTTGACCCCGTATCGGCCCAGCAGGCGGCGATCTTCTCGGCCTACGGCACCGCGTACCAAACGACCGCCGGCGAGGCGCAGACCCAGTTGGAGACCTACACGACCAACCTGGGGGTGAGCTCCACCAGCTACAGCGACACCGAGGCCACCAACGCCGCGGCGGCAACGCTGTCGGAGGGCTCGCAACAGATGAGTCTGCTGGCGGATCCGGTCTCGCAAATTCAGGCGGCCGGCCCCGGCACCACGATCGTCGACATCCTGCAGTGGCTCCTCGGCGGCACCGGCAACAACACCAACCCGGCCATGCTCGGCGGAATCTTCGGCCTGTCGAGTAACGGCGCCAACATCCTCAACATCGGTGGCGGCAACTGGGCCTCGGCCGCTTCCGCTTTGCTCGGTATGGCCGGTGGTGGTTTGCTCCCGGCGGGCAGCGACACCATCGGCGATGCCGCCGCAGCGGCGGCACTTGCCAGCGAGACGACGCCCATGGAAGCCGGCGTCGGGGGCATGGCCGGCATGGGCGGCATGCCGGTGGCCGCGATGGGCCAGGGGACGCTGGTCGGCAATTTGTCGGCGCCGCCGGCCTGGGCAGGTGGCCAGGTCACCCCGGTGGTTGGCACCAGCGTCACGCCGGTGCAGACCGTGGGATGGACCGGCGCCGCACCGCAGACCGGCTCCGTGGTGCCCGGCATGCCCGGCATGGTCGCGGGCACGGGACGCGCCTCCACCGGCTTCGGGGCGCCCCGCTACGGCGTCAAGCCGATCGTCATGCCGAAGTCGACCGCCGTCTAGGGGCCGGCACGGCCCCTCTTGGGCACAGCCGCGATCGCGGCCATCCACACCACAGCCAAATTCGAAAAAGGAGCGGGAACAGAAATGGTTTTTGAGTTTGCAGCACTACCCCCGGAGATCACCTCGACGCTCGTGTACAGCGGCCCCGGCTCGGCGCCGCTCATGGCCGCGGCCGGCTCCTACGCCAACCTCGCCGCCGAGGTAAGCACCACGGCGACCTCGTGGGAGTCGATCATCTCGTTGCTGACCACCGAGCAGTGGACTGGTGGTGGGTCGGCAGCCGCGGCAGCCGCCGCCGCACCGATCGTGACCTATCTGACCGAGACAGCGGCCGCGCTCGAGCAGGCGAGCGCCGCGGCCTCGGCGTCGGCCGCCGCTTTTGAGGCGGCGCACGCGGCGGTGGTGAACCCGGCGCTGGTGTACACGAACCGCGCGGAGTGGGCGGCCGCACTCGGGGGGCTCCCGTTCACCCTCCCGCAGCTCATGGAATTGGACATCGAATATTCCGAAATGTGGGTCCAGGACGCCACCGCCATGAGCGCCTACCAGGCCGCCTCGGAGGCGGCCGCCGCAAGCCTGCAGCCGGCGGCGCCGCTGACCACAACCACCGACCCGGGGGTGCAGGCGCTGGCCGAGCCGTTCAGCGCGGCCGATTCGTTCAGCTCGACGCTCGCCGACCTCCTGGGCTCGACACCCCCGTCGAACCCAAACATCCTGTCCTCGATCGACGGTCTGCTCGGCACGCCAGCCTTCCTGAATGGCATCAACGGCGCCGTCAACACCGCGGCGTGGTTCGTCATGACGGCCATTCCCACCGCGGTGTCGCTGGGCCACACGCTGGCCGGCGCCGCGGTGCCGGCGGCCGCGGTCAGCGACGTCGTCCCCGAAGCCGGCGCGGCCGGCATCGTCGAGGGCACCGTGGTCCGGTCGGTCGCGCCCCTGGGCGGCATGCCGCTGGGCGCGGGCGCGGCGGGCAGCCTGGGGCAGGCCACCACGGTCGGCAAGCTGTCGGTGCCGGCCACCTGGTCCGCCGCCGCCCCCGCGACGCAGGCCGAACTCGCGGCGGCCACCTCGCCGCTGCAGGGCTCGGGCTGGAACGTCCCCGCCGAGGAGACGGCCGTCGGTGCGCCCGGCATGCCGGGCATGCTGGCCGGCGCCAAGGGCGCCGGAGCCTACGGGTCCGGACCGCGGTACGGCTTCAAGCCGATCGTCATGCCCAAACAGGTCGTGGTGTAACGCCGCAAGGGCTCGGCCTGTAACTCGTTGCAGGCCGGCAGGTAACCGCTGGGCCGTAATCTATCCGCCGCGCGGTCACCACCGCGCCCAGAGACCAAATGCATTGATCCACAACCAGAAGCAACAAACACAAAGGAGAAAGGCAACATGGCAACACGTTTCATGACTGACCCGCACGCGATGCGGGCGATGGCGGGCCGCTTCGAAATGCACGCGCAGACGGTGTCGGATGAGGCTCGCAAGATGTGGGCGTCGTCGATGAACATCGCCGGTGCGGGTTGGAGCGGTCAGGCTCAGGCCACCTCGTACGACACGATGGGTCAGATGAACCAAGCGTTCAACAACATCGTCAACATGCTCCACGGTGTGCGCGACGGGCTGATCCGCGACGCGAACAACTACGAGACACAAGAGCAGGCCTCGCAGCAAGCCCTCAGCCACTAACGAAAACCCTAACCACCCAATACTTTTCATTCAGGAGGACTACCAATGTCGATCAATTACCAGTTTGGCGATGTCGACGCGCACGGCGCGCTGATCCGCGCGCAGGCCGCCTCGTTGGAGGCCGAGCACCAGGCCATCGTTCGCGATGTGCTGGCTGCCGGCGACTTCTGGGGCGGCGCCGGTTCGGTGGCTTGCCAGGAGTTCATCACCCAGTTGGGCCGGAACTTCCAGGTGATCTACGAGCAGGCCAACTCCCACGGGCAGAAGGTGCAGACCGCGGGCAACAACATGGCCAGCACCGACAGCGCCGTCGGGTCCAGCTGGGCCTGACACCCCTCGCGTCAACCGGGGCCGCACACCACACGGTGTGCGGCCCCGGTCTTTTGGTGCGTCGCCGAATGCCTAATCGGGTTTGCCGAGAGGCGAACTCGGGTGGCCGTTGCCACCATGGCCCCCGGCCTCCCGTGCCAGGGCCCGCCTACCCCGGCATTCCGAAGATTTGAGGAACATATGAAGTCCGTGACAGGCGCATAAGCGCTTTGCGAGAATGAAAAGACATGACAGCAACGCCGGGGTACGCGGGTAGCGCGGGTTCGCAACGACCGCGTCAAGCCATTCTTGGGCAGTTACCCAGGATCTACCGTGCCGACGGATCCCCCATCCGCGTTTTGCTGGTGGACGACGAACCGGCGCTGACCAATCTGGTGAAGATGGCCTTGCACTACGAGGGTTGGGTGGTGGAGATCGCCCACAACGGTCGCGAAGCCCTGGCGAAATTCGAGCGGGCCGCCCCCGACGTGCTGGTCCTCGACATCATGCTCCCCGACATGGACGGTCTGCGGATTCTGCAGCGGATACGTGAATCAGACGTCTACACCCCCACGTTGTTTCTCACCGCGCGCGATTCGGTCATGGACCGGGTCACCGGCCTCACCGCGGGCGCCGACGACTACATGACCAAGCCGTTCAGCCTGGAGGAACTCGTCGCGCGACTGCGCGGGTTGCTGCGCCGGTCCAGCCAGCTCTCGCCGCCGGCCTCGGAAGCCCTAAAGGTCGGCGATCTTCGGCTCGACACCGCCAGCCGCGAGGTCATCCGCGACGGAACCGCCATCGCGCTGTCGTCCACCGAGTTCGAACTGTTGCGCTTCTTGATGCGCAATCCGCGCCGCGCGCTGAGCCGCACCGAAATTCTCGACCGAGTTTGGAACTATGATTTCGCCGGGCGCACCAGCATCGTCGATCTGTACATTTCGTATCTGAGGAAGAAAATTGACTCCGGGCGTGAGCCGATGATCCACACCGTTCGCGGCGTTGGATACATGCTGCGGCCGCCGGAATGACCGGCCAGCGTAATACCCCTTCGTGGTTCCCCCGGTCGCTGCGCCGCCAGTTGCTGCTCGGGGTGCTGACAGTCGTCACCGTGGTCTTGGTGACCGTCGGCATCGTCTCCGTGCTCAGCCTACGCGGCTACGTCACCGCGATCAGCGACGCGGATGTCGCCGAATCCCTTGATGCGCTGAGCAACTCGTACACCCGATACCTGAACGGGGAGCACACCTCGGCGCACCGCCGTGTCCCGCCGGTGCCGCAGGCGATGCTCGAGTTCACCGGGCAGACACCGGGAAATCTGATCGCGATCGTGCATAACGGCGTCGTCATCGGGACTGCGGTGTTCTCCGAAGACCAACCCAAGCCCGCACCACCGGACGTCGTCAGTGCGATCGAAGCGCAGTCCTGGGCCGACGCGCCGCCCCGCACCATCCGGTTGGGCAGCCTGGGTGCCTACCGCGTCGACAGCCGGGTCGAAGGATCAGACCTGCTGATCGTCGGGATGTCGGTGCAGCTCGCCGAACAGATCATCACCCGCAAATACATCACCACCACGGTGCTGGTCGCGGCCGCCCTGTTGGTCACCGCGGGACTGACCGCGTGGCTCGTCGGCTACACCCTTCGCCCCCTACGCCGGGTTGCCGCGACCGCCGCGGAAGTCGCCGCGATGCCGCTCACCGGGGACGATCACCGGATCAGCGTCCGGGTCCGGGAGGAAGACACCGACCCGGACAACGAAGTCGGGATCGTCGGGCACACGCTGAACCGA
This sequence comes from Mycobacterium simiae, assembly GCF_010727605.1. NCBI lineage: Bacteria > Bacillati > Actinomycetota > Actinomycetes > Mycobacteriales > Mycobacteriaceae > Mycobacterium > Mycobacterium simiae. The sequence continues at coordinate 3,892,460 of NZ_AP022568.1, read as the reverse complement.
TTGCTGGACAACGTCGATAGCGCGCTGGCGCACCGGGTCGATTCCGACATGCGGATGCGGCAGTTCCTCACCGACGCCAGCCACGAGCTGCGCACCCCGCTGGCGGCGATCCAGGGCTACGCCGAATTGACCCGCCAGGACAGTTCGGCGTTGCCGCCGACGACCGAGTACGCGTTGGCCCGCATCGAATCCGAAGCGCGCCGCATGGCCCTGCTTGTCGAAGAGCTGCTGCTGCTCTCCCGGCTTGGCGAGGGTGAGGACCTGCAGAACGAAGATGTCGACCTGGCCGACCTCGCCATGAACGCGGTGAACGACATCGCCGTCGCGTCGCCTACCCATCGTTGGCTCAAAAACCTTCCGGACGAACCGGTTTGGGTGCGCGGTGACCGCGCCCGGCTACACCAGCTGCTCAGCAACCTGCTCAACAACGCCCAGCTGCACACCCCGCCGGGGGTCACGGTAACCACCGACATCGTCTGTCACCGGGAGGATCCCGCCGCGCCGTACGCCGAGCTCACCGTCGCCGACGACGGGCCCGGCATCGACCCGGACTTGCTGCCGCGGCTGTTCGAGCGATTCGTCCGCGGGGACGCCCCCCGGTCGGACAGCTCCGGCATTGGGTTGGGTCTTGCCATTGTCAGTTCGATCGTCAAGGCTCATCATGGCTCCGTTGATGCCGAATCCGCGGAGGGTCGAACGGTGTTCCGGGTACGTCTTCCCATGACCGACGGCCCGACTCCCGACTGACGGACCCGCGCATCCGCGACATCTGCCGCGGCGCGGGAGGGTCAATAAAGGGTAAGAAAGACCGCAAAAGCGGCCTAGCAGCCGTAAAGAAAACGTTAAAGGCCAGCGTCGTGGGTAGCTGGCGAGCTTAACCTCGGTCGTGGCCTGCCCACCGAGGTCAGGTCACTGTTGCCCGAGAACTGTCTGGCATCACTCAGTCATCGAACGAAAGACAAACATGTCCGTGGTGATTTACCTCGTCCTGACTGCGGCGGTGTTCGTCGCACTCGGCCTGACGCTGAGGCTGGGCTCATGAGCATCGCCAACACCGTGGGACTCATCCTGTCCGTGCTGATCGCCCTGTTACTGGGCGCCGCGCTGATGTACCCGGAGCGCTTCTAGTGAGCGCCACCGCGGCCGGAGTGGTTTTCCTGGCGCTGTTGGTCATTGCCCTGGCCGTCGTCCATGTGCCGCTGGGCGACTACATGTATCGCGTCTACAGCGCCCAAAAACATTCTCGCGCAGAGAAATTCATCTATCGACTGATCGGTGCCGACCCTGACGCCGAGCAGACCTGGAAAACGTATGCCCGTAGCGCACTGGCCTTTTCGGCGGTGAGCGTCGTCTTCCTTTTTGTCCTGCAACTCGTGCAGGACAAACTGCCGCTGCACCTGCACGGCCCGGCGACGCAGATGACACCGGCGCTGGCATGGAACACCGCGATCAGCTTCGTCACCAATACCAACTGGCAGTCCTATTCCGGCGAATCGACGATGGGCCACCTGGTGCAGATGGCCGGTTTGGCGGTACAGAACTTCGTATCCGCCGCCGTCGGTATGGCCGTCGCCGTCGCGCTCGTCCGCGGTTTCGCCCGGCACCGCACCAACGAGCTGGGCAACTTCTGGGCCGACCTGACCCGTGGCACCCTGCGCATCCTGTTGCCGATGTCCGTGCTCGGCGCGCTTGTCCTTGTGACGGGCGGTGTCATCCAGAACTTCCACCTCAACGACCAGGTTGTCACCACGTTGGCCGGCGCCCCGCAAACCCTCCCCGGCGGGCCGGTCGCCAGCCAAGAGGCAATCAAACTGCTGGGCACCAACGGCGGTGGGTTCTACAACGCAAACTCCGCCCACCCCTTCGAAAACGCGACCGCCTGGACGAACTGGGTCGAGATCTTCCTGCTCTTGGTCATCAGCTTCTCCATGCCGCGCACCTTCGGTCGGATGGTCAACAGCAAGAGGCAGGGCTACGCGATCGCCGCGGTCGTCAGCGTCCTGGCCGTTCTCAGCGTCAGCTTCATGATGCTGTTTCAGCTGCAGCATCACGGCACGGTACCGACCGCGGCGGGTGCCTCCTACGAGGGCGTCGAACAGCGCTTCGGCGTGGCCGATTCGGCTATCTTCGCCGACGCCACCACGCTAACCTCAACCGGCGCCGTCGATTCCACCCACGACTCCTACACCAGCCTGGGCGGCATGATGACGATGTTCAACATGCAACTCGGTGAGGTCGCACCCGGCGGAGTCGGCTCGGGCCTGTACGGCATCTTGATCCTCGCGGTCATCACGGTGTTCGTCGCCGGTTTGATGGTCGGCCGAACCCCGGAATACCTCGGCAAAAAGATTAACCCGCACGAAATGAAGCTGGCCTCAGGGTATTTCCTGATCACCCCGCTGATCGTGCTGCTCGGCACCGCCACTGCCATGGCGTTACCCGGCGAGCGCGCCGGCATGGCCAACACCGGACCGCACGGCCTGTCCGAGGTGCTGTACGCCTTCACGTCGGCGGCCAACAACAACGGTTCCGCCTTTGCGGGACTGTCGGCCAACACGGTGTGGTGGAACACCGCGTTGGGTCTGGCGATGGTCTTCGGTCGATTCCTGCCGATGATCCTCGTTCTCGCGCTGGCCGGTTCGCTTGCGCGCCAGGGCATGACGCCCGAATCGAGCGGCACGCTACCCACCCACAGGCCGCAGTTCGTCGGCCTGGTGGTGGGCGTGACGGTCATTCTGGTTGCCCTCACCTTCCTGCCCGCGCTGGCGCTCGGGCCGCTCGCCGAAGGGATTCACTGAAGTGACCACCGTAACGGATTCCCGCACTCACCGGCCATCCGCGCACGCGCCCGGCGAAAAGCTTCAGGGCGGCCTGCTGGACCCGGCACTGCTGCTGAAGTCGTTGCCGGACGCGGTGCGCAAGCTCGATCCGCGCACGTTGTGGCGCAACCCGGTGATGTTCATCGTCGAGATCGGCGCCGTCTGGTCGACGGTGCTTGCCCTCGGCGACGGCAGCTGGTTCAGCTGGCTCACCGTGTTCTGGCTATGGTTGACAGTGCTTTTCGCCAACCTTGCCGAGGCAGTCGCCGAGGGCCGCGGCAAGGCGCAGGCCGACACCCTGCGCAAGTCCAAAGCCGACACCGTCGCACACCGCCTCACCGCCTGGCGACCCGGCGCCGCGGACCCAACCGCGGTCGAAGAGATCGCGGCACCGTTGCTGCAACAGGGCGACTTCGTGGTCGTCACCGCGGGTGAGGTCATTCCCGGCGACGGCGATGTGGTGGAAGGCATTGCGTCGGTGGATGAATCGGCCATCACCGGCGAGTCGGCACCGGTGATTCGCGAATCCGGCGGCGACCGCTCCGCGGTGACGGGCGGCACCACCGTCCTCTCCGACCGCATCGTCGTCAAGATCACCCAGAAGCCCGGTGAGAGCTTCGTGGACCGGATGATCGCGCTGGTCGAGGGTGCCAACCGGCAGAAGACGCCCAACGAGATCGCACTGAACATCCTGTTGGCGGCGCTGACCATCATCTTCGTCTTCGCGGTCGCCACGCTGCAGCCCCTGGCGATCTACTCAAAGGTGAACAACCCCGGCGTCCCCGACACCTCGGCGCTGAGCTCGGACGGCATCAGCGGCATCGTGCTGGTGTCGCTGCTGGTGTGCCTGATTCCGACCACCATCGGCGCGCTGCTGTCGGCGATCGGTATCGCCGGCATGGACCGTCTCGTGCAACGCAACGTGCTGGCCATGTCGGGCCGGGCGGTCGAAGCGGCCGGTGACGTCAACACCCTGCTGTTGGACAAAACCGGAACCATCACACTCGGGAATCGCCAAGCGTCGGAATTCATTCCGGTACACGGAGTGACCCACGCGGACCTGGCCGACGCCGCACAACTGTCCAGCCTCGCCGACGAGACCCCCGAAGGGCGTTCCATCGTGGTGTACGCCAAGCAGGCCTTTGGGCTGCGCGCGCGCACGCCGGGCGAGCTCTCCCACGCCACCTGGGTGGAATTCAGTGCGACCACCCGAATGTCGGGCGTGGATGTCGATGGCCGGCAGTTACGTAAGGGTGCGGCCAACTCCGTGTCGGACTGGATCCGCGGCCACGGCGGCAGCGTCCCGGCCGAGCTCGGCGAGATCGTCGACGGCATCTCCGCGGCCGGGGGCACCCCGCTGGTCGTCGGCCAGGTCGATGGCGGAGCAACCGCAGCTGCTCGAGTGCTCGGCGTCATCCATCTCAAGGACGTGGTGAAGCAGGGTATGCGGGAACGCTTCGACGCGATGCGTCTGATGGGTATCCGCACGGTGATGATCACCGGGGACAACCCGTTGACCGCCAAGGCGATCGCCGACGAGGCCGGCGTGGACGACTTCCTGGCCGAGGCCACCCCCGAAGACAAGATGATGCTGATCAAGAAGGAGCAGCAGGGCGGGCGCCTGGTGGCAATGACCGGCGACGGCACCAACGACGCTCCGGCTTTGGCTCAGGCCGACGTCGGCGTCGCGATGAACACCGGGACATCGGCGGCCAAAGAGGCCGGCAACATGGTGGACCTGGATTCCGACCCCACCAAGCTCATCGAGATCGTCGAGATCGGTAAGCAATTGCTGATCACCCGGGGCGCGTTGACCACGTTCTCGATCGCCAACGACATCGCCAAATACTTTGCGATCATCCCGGCGATGTTCGTGACGATCTTCCCGGGCCTGGATCTGATCAACGTTATGCGGTTGCACAGCCCGCAATCGGCGATCCTGTCCGCGGTCATCTTCAACGCGATCGTCATCGTCGCACTGATTCCGTTGGCGCTGCGCGGTGTTCGGTACACCCCGAGCCGCGCATCGAAACTGCTCAGCCGCAACCTCTATATCTACGGATTGGGCGGCATCGTCGCACCGTTCGTCGGTATCAAGCTCATCGACTTGCTGGTTCAACTCCTCCCTGGGATGGCCTAGATGAATATCACCAACACGCTGCGCCAACACTGGGCCGCGCTGCGCGCGCTGCTCATCTTCACCGTGATTCTGGGTTTCGGCTACCCGCTGCTGATTTGGCTGGTCGCCTTGATTCCTGGCCTGCACGGGAAAGCCGAAGGGTCGCTGCTGTCGGTGGCCGGTAAGACGGTCGGCAGCACGCTGATCGGCCAGTCGTTCACCGACTCGTCCGGCAGCCCGCTGCCGCAGTACTTCCAAAGCCGGCCCTCGGCGGCAGGCAGCAACGGGTACGACCCCACGGCCAGCGGCGGCAGCAACCTCGGGCCCGAAAGCGTGGTCGACACCCCAGGCGATCCGGCACAGCTGGCGGCCGGCAAGACGGCGTCGGATGCCGGGTTCAAGCCCAGCCTGCTGACGCAGATCTGCTCACGCAGTGTGTCGATCGCGACGACCGAGGGTATGGGCGAAGGGGCTGGAGCGCGACCGTTCTGCACCGGCGGGGGTGTGGGGGCGGTGCTATCGGTGATCGGGCCGCGTGATGCCCGCGGTTACGTCATCCGTCCGACGCGGGTGATCAGTGTCAATGAGCCGTGCGCGACGACCAAGCAGCCATTCCTGGACTTCTACGAAGGTGTTCGGGTGGAGTGCGCGAAGTTTGGTGAAGACTATTCGAACGGTCAGGTCGTGCCGATTCGCGGTGCCGCCCCGGACAGCCCACAGGTGCCCGCCGACGCCGTCACCGCCAGCGGCAGCGGCCTGGATCCGCACATCTCGCCGGCTTACGCCGAGTTGCAGGTGTCGCGGGTCGCCAAGGCCCGGCACGTCAGCCCGGATCAGATTCGCGCGGTCCTGGCCCGGTACCGCGACGGCCGCGCCCTGGGATTCTTCGGTGAGCCGACGGTCAATGTCCTGCAGCTCAACGCCGAACTCGACCACCGGTTCCCCACCACGAGTTAGTACCCGGGGGGATGATGGTTGACGTGAGCGACGTCAGCCGCGGGGACTCCCACCCCAAGCGCGGGGAGCTGCGCATCTACTTGGGTGCGGCTCCGGGCGTCGGCAAGACGTTCGCGATGCTGGGTGAAGCCCACCGGCGCTTGGAACGCGGCACCGATTTGGTGGCTGCCGTCGTCGAAACCCACGGCAGGCGCAAGACCGCGGAGATGCTGGAAGGCATCGAGATCATTCCGCCGCGCTACATCCCCTACCGCGGCAGCAGCTTTCCCGAACTCGACGTGCCGGCGGTGCTGCAGCGGCATCCGCAAGTGGTGCTGGTCGACGAACTCGCCCACACCAACACACCGGGCAGCAAGAACCGGAAACGATGGCAGGACGTCGAGGAGCTGCTCGACGCCGGAATCACCGTGATATCCACGGTCAACATTCAGCACCTAGAAAGCCTCAACGACGTCGTCGCTCAGATCACCGGGATCGAACAGAAGGAGACGATGCCGGATTCCATTGTGCGGCAGGCCTCACAGGTCGAGCTGATAGACATCACTCCGGAAGCACTGCGGCGCAGACTATCTCACGGAAACGTCTATGCCCCAGAACGGATTGACGCCGCACTGTCGAACTACTTTCGGCGCGGAAACCTCACCGCGCTACGGGAATTGGCGCTGTTGTGGTTGGCCGACCAGGTGGACACCGCGCTGGCGAAATACCGCGCCGAGAACAAGATCACCGACATGTGGGAGGCCCGCGAACGCGTCGCAGTCGCGGTGACCGGAGGCCCGGAATCCGAGACGCTGGTGCGGCGAGCCTCTCGCATCGCGTCGAAGTCGAGCGCCGAACTGATGGTCGTGCACGTGATCCGCGGTGACGGCCTGGCCGGGCTGTCCGAAGCCCGGATGAGCAAAATCCGCGAGTTGGCCAACAGTTTGGATGCGTCGCTGCACACCGTCGTCGGCGACGACGTTCCCACGGCCCTGCTGGATTTCGCCCGCGAGATCAACGCCACACAGTTGGTGATCGGCAGCTCACGGCGGTCCCGGTGGTCGCGGGTCTTCGAGGAGGGCATCGGCCCGACCATCGTGCAGCGTTCCGGCAAGATCGACGTGCACATCGTCACCCACGAAGAGTCGCGGCGCGGCTTTCGCGTGGCATCACTGGCACCCCGCGATCGCCGCATCGCCTCCTGGCTGGCAGCCTGCATCGTCCCGTCGGCCATCTGCGCGATCACGGTGACCCTACTGGACCCCTATTTGGACAACGGTGGCGAGAGCGCACTGTTCTTCGTCGGCGTTCTCGCGGTGGGCCTGCTGGGAGGTGTTGCGCCCGCGGTTCTTTCGGCGATGCTGTCGGGGCTGCTGCTCAACTACTACCTGATCGCCCCGCGACACAGCTTCACCATCGCCGAACCCAGCAGTGCCATCACCCAATTGGTGCTGTTGCTGATCGCGGTGGCGGTCGCCGTGCTGGTCGACTTCGCGGCCAAACGTGCCCGCGAGGCGCGGCTGGCCGCCCAGGAGGCGGAACTGCTGACGCTGTTCGCGGGATCGGTGCTGCGCGGAGCGGACCTCGAAACGCTGCTCGAACGAGTGCGCGAGACATACTCGCAGCGGGCGGTCAGCATGCTGCGCGAGCCCGGTGACGAAGACCGCGCTGCCGGTAAAAAACCTTACATCGTGGCCTGTGTGGGCAAGGATCCTTGTGTCTCAGTCGATTCCGCCGACACCGCGATCGAGGTAGGCGACGACGAGTTCTGGATGCTGATGGCGGGCCGCAAGCTGTCCGCCCGCGAGCGCAGGGTGCTCAGCGCGGTGGCCAAGCAGGCCGCCGGCCTGATTCGGCAGCGCGAGCTGATCGAGGAGGCCAGCCGGACCGAGGCCATCGTGCGAGCCGACGAACTGCGGCGCTCGCTGCTCTCGGCGGTCAGCCACGACCTGCGCACGCCGCTGGCGGCCGCCAAGGTGGCGGTGTCCAGTCTGCGGGCCGAAGACGTCGCGTTCTCCCCCACCGACACCGCGGAATTGCTGGCCACCATCGAGGAATCGATCGACCAGCTGACCGCGCTGGTCGGAAACCTGCTCGACTCGTCGCGGTTGGCCGCCGGAGTGGTGCGCCCGGATCTGCGGCGGGTGTATCTGGAAGAGACGGTGCAACGCGCGCTGGTCAGCGTCGGCAAGGGCGCCACCGGCTTCTACCGGTCTGCGATCGACCGGGTCAAGGTCGACGTGGGCGACGCGGTGGCGATGGCCGACGCCGGGCTGCTGGAACGGGTTCTGGCTAACCTGATCGACAACGCTTTGCGCTATGCGCCCAACTGCGTGGTGCGGGTCAATGCGGGCCAGGTGGGGGACCGGGTGTTGATCAACATCATCGACGAGGGCCCGGGCATCCCGCACGGCGGCGAGGATCAGCTGTTCGAGCCGTTTCAGCGGCTTGGCGATCACGACAACACCACCGGTGTGGGGTTGGGCATGTCGGTTGCACGCGGGTTCGTCGAGGCGATGGGGGGCAGCATTCAGGCCGGCGATACACCCGGAGGTGGCCTCACCGTCGTCGTAGACTTGGCCGCACCTTCGCAACGGATTGGTGATCGATGACACGGGCCGGCGACGATGCAGTGGGGACACTTCCTCCTGGCGGGGGAAAGCGGCGCACATGACTCGGGTATTGGTGATCGATGACGAGCCGCAGATCCTGCGCGCGCTACGCATCAACCTCTCGGTGCGCGGCTACGAGGTTGTCACCGCGGCGACCGGTGCCGGCGCCCTGCGTGCGGCCGCCGAACACAAACCCGATGTGGTGATCCTGGATCTGGGCCTGCCCGACATTTCCGGCATCGAGGTCCTCGGCGGTCTGCGCGGCTGGTTGACCGCGCCGGTGATCGTACTGTCGGCGCGAACCGATTCATCGGACAAAGTCGAGGCGCTGGACGCCGGGGCCGACGACTACGTCACCAAACCGTTTGGTATGGACGAGTTTCTGGCGCGGCTGCGGGCGGCGGTTCGGCGTAACGCCGCGGCATCGGAAATCGATGAGCCGGTGATCGAGACCGACTCGTTCACCGTCGACCTGGCCGCCAAGAAGGTCACCAAGAACGGCAAAGAGGTGCACCTCACGCCGACCGAATGGGGCATGCTCGAGGTGCTGGCGCGCAATCGCGGCAAGCTGGTGGGTCGCGAAGAACTACTCAAGGAGGTGTGGGGGCCGGCGTATGCCACCGAAACCCATTACCTGCGGGTGTATCTGGCGCAGCTGCGGCGCAAACTGGAAGACGATCCGTCTCATCCCAAGCACTTGGTGACCGAATCGGGTATGGGCTACCGATTCGAAGTCTGAGTGTGCGCCGGCGGCCGCGAGTGTGGACTCGGGGCGCCGACACTCCCGGCGCGGCGGCCGTCACGGCACCCGGAAAGCCGTGACTGCACAGTCAAAGGGCCCGGCCATAGGCTTAGGCCGAGACGACCGACAGCACGATGCCGTCGAGGATGTCGTGCTCGCTGACGGTTAGCTCATCGATGCCGGCCCGGCTGCGCAACTCGCGTGCCAACTCCTCCACCACGATCGCGCCGCCGCCGATCACGTCGGCGCGGCCCTCGTGCATCGGCGCCAGCGCCGCCCGCTGCGCCCGGGTCATGCCGATCAGCCGTTCGCACACCGCTGTCAGATCGGCACCGGCGACGCGTGAGAGATGAATGGCGGCAGCGTCATACGCCGTCATATTGTGGGCCAGCGCGGACAGCGTGGTCATCGTGCCGGCCAGCCCAACCCAGGTTCGGGCCTGCTGCACGGGCACGGCCTGCAGGGCCGGGCCGAGCCGATCGCGAACGAACTGCCGCGCCGCCTGCACCTGCGCCGGGGTCGGCGGATCGGAATGCAGGCAGCGCTCGGTCACCCGAACACAGCCGATGTCGGCGGAGTAGCTCGCCACGACCTCGTCCGAACCGAGCACCAGCTCGGTAGACCCGCCGCCCAGGTCGACGACGACGAAAGGCCCTCGGGTACGGTCTAATTCACCGACCGCCCCGCGGAAGGACAGCGCGGCTTCTTCGGCTCCGGTAATCACCTCGGCCACCGCGCCGGGCAGCACGGGGCCCAGCACCTCACCCGTCATCGCGAAGAACTCGTCGCGGTTGCTGACGTCACGGGCAGCCGACGTGGCTACCATCCGAACCCGTTGCGCCCCATGGCTTTTCATGAGGCTTGCGTAGTCGGCCAGCGCGGCCCTGGTCCGCTCGATCGCCTCCGGGGCAAACTGACCGGTGGCGTCGACGCCCTGGCCCAGCCGCACGATCCGAGTCTCGCGGTGCACGTCACGCAGCGTCCCCTCTGAAACGTCGGCTATCAGCAGCCGAATGGAGTTCGTACCACAGTCCACGCCCGCCACTCTCAGCGCCACAACTCACCGTCCAGCACCCCGGTCATGGCCGGCTCGGCGGCCAGCAGCGCCAGCGCCTCGTCGCCGAATGGGTTGACGCCGGGTCCTTTGGCCAACGAATGCGCGATCAGCACATGCAGGCACTTGACCCGATCCGGCATGCCCCCACCGGAAAACGTCGTCCCGAGCGGCTCGATCGCGTCACGCTCGGCCAGATACGACTCATGCGCGCGCCGGTATGCGGCCGCGAGCTCGGGGTCCGTGCTCAGCCGCTGGGTCATGTCTCGCATCAGCCCCGTCGTCTCCAGTCGGCTCGCGGCGGCCGTCAGGGCCGGATGCGTCAGGTAGTACAGCGTCGGAAAAGGGGTCCCGTCAGGCAGTTTCGGTGCGGTCTTCACCACGCCGGGCTCACCGTTGGGACACCGATAGGCGATCTCGAGCACACCGCGTGGTTCGCGTCCCAGCTGGCCTGCCACCGCTTCCAGGTCGGCACGATCAACCACCGGGAGTCGCGGGCCCCGGTGAATCCGGCGGTGCCGGCTGTCCGGCCGGTGGCGCGGCGGCCGGCGGCAGGTGCGGAGCGTCGGCGATGGTGTGCCACAACGACGTATACCACGGAGCGTTGCTCGCCGGCTTGGACGTTTCGTCTCCGGGTTGCGGGGCGGCAGCCGCGGTCGGCGGAAGCTGCACCTGGAAGGGCGTGTCCCCCGGCATCACGAAACCCAACCGCTCCCTGGCCTGAGCCGCGATATAGGCCGGGTCGGCGAGTTTGACCTTCTTCTGCTCGAGGTCGGCGATCTGGCGCCGCAGTGCCGCCTCACTGGCAGACAACTGCGCCATCTCGGTGCGCTGGGCGAAATACGTGCGGACCGGACCCGCGATGGTCAGGGTCAACACGCAGACCACCGCGGCCAACACCGCCGCGCGCCGGGCGGTGAAACCCAGTCGCTGCTCGGACCGCTGCTCGATCGACTCGGTGATCTGCCGCTTGATGGGTTCGACAATGTGCTCGGCCGCGCTTCGGGCCGTCGAGGCATTCTGCGCCACCTTCGGCGACCGCGACGACGGCTTAGACGAGGGCCTGGAAGAGGGCTTTGCGGAAGGCTTCGCCGAGGGTTTGGCAGCGCGACCGCGCCGTACCGAATCACCCGCTTTCCCCGGGCGTGATGCCGGGGAGCGGCGTTTGGGATCCGGCCGTTTCGCGTCGGGCATTGCAGCGCTAGTCGCGTTTGCCGTTGACTGCCAAGCTATTTCACATCCAACACGTAGCGCGGGAAGGCGAGGTCGCCGGCGTAGCGGGCCGCGTCGCCCAGGGCCTCCTCGATACGCAGCAGCTGGTTGTACTTGGCGACTCGCTCACTGCGCGCGGGCGCGCCGGTCTTGATCTGCCCGCTGCCCACGGCCACCGCGAGATCTGCGATCGTGGTGTCCTCGGTCTCGCCGCTGCGGTGGCTCATCATCGTGCGGTATCCGCTGTGGTGCGCCAGCGCAACGGCATCGAGTGTTTCGGTCAGCGTGCCAATCTGATTCACCTTGACCAAAAGCGCGTTGCCCGCACCGCGTTCGATGCCCTCTTCCAACCGCTCCGGGTTGGTGACGAACAGGTCGTCGCCCACCAGTTGCACACGGTCGCCGACGGCCGCCGTCAGCGCCACCCAACCGTCCCAATCATCCTCGGACAACGGGTCCTCGATGGACACCAACGGGTAGGTATCCAGCAGGTCGGTGTAGAACTGTGCCATCTGGTCGGCGCTGCGGATCTCCTTTTCGAAGCTGTAACCCTCGCCCGCGGTGAAGAATTCGGTCGCGGCCACGTCGAGCGCCAGGGCCACGTCCGACCCCGTTTTGAAGCCGGTCGCTTCGATGGCAGTCAGGATCAGATCCAGCGCCGCCTTGGTGCCCGCGACGTCCGGCGCGAAACCACCCTCGTCACCGAGCCCCGTGCTCAGACCCTGCTTCTTCAACACCGACTTCAGCGAGTGGTACACCTCGGCACCCCAGCGCAGCGCCTCCTTGAAGCTCGGCGCACCGATCGGTGCGACCATGAATTCCTGGACGTCGACGCCGGTGTCGGCATGTGCGCCGCCATTGAGGATGTTCATCATCGGCACCGGAAGAATGTGCGCGTTCGGCCCGCCCAGGTAGCGGAACAAGGGCAGCTCGGCGGAGTCGGCCGCCGCCTTGGCCACGGCCAGCGACACGCCAAGGATCGCGTTGGCACCCAGCCGGGACTTGTCCGGGGTGCCGTCCAGGTCGACCAGCGCCTGATCGACCAGACGCTGGTCGTCGGCGTTGAGTCCGATCACCGCCGGGCCGATTTCGTCGAGGACGGCCTGTACTGCCTTGTCCACCCCCTTGCCGCCGTACCGGGTGCCGCCGTCGCGGAGCTCGACGGCCTCGTGCTCCCCGGTCGACGCACCGGACGGCACGGCCGCCCGGGCAAAAGTCCCGTCGATCAGGGCGATCTCGACCTCGACCGTGGGGTTACCGCGGGAATCGAGGATCTCGCGGGCCCCGACCTGCTCGATAATCGGCACTAGGATCTCCTTGCCTGAACTTGACTCGTTGCTGATGGCGCGCTTCGGCCTGCCCTCAACAGGCCCAGCCTAAAGCCTGGGTCACGAACTATCCTTCTACAGCGGGTGACCGGCCGCGTAGGCGGTCGCCCAGTCCCGCACGGCGCGGGCGTACACGCCGGAATTGTTGTATGCCCGCAGCGCGGTGACCCACCCCCGCGGGGTGGCGAGATCCTTTCCGCGCCAACACAAATAACCTGCGGCTGCCAGGGCCGCGTCGTCGATGTTGTCCGGGTTGACTCGGCCGTCGTTATGGGCGTCGACCCCGTACAGCCGCCACGTCTCCGGGATGAACTGCATCGGCCCCATGGCGCGGGCAATCGCGGGCTCGCTGTCGGTGCTGTTTTGGTCGGCGTCGACGATGCGCAGGTTGCCGCCGGTGCCGTCGAGCTGGACACCCCGGATGGGCGGGCTGACGTCTCCATTCGGTGCCAACGTCGCACCCCGGTAGGTGCCGTGGTGGCTTTCCACCTGCCCGATGCCGGCCAGGGTGGTCCAGGAGATATGACACTTCGGGTTCTCGACTTCGGCGACCCGGGCCGCATAAGCGTAGGCCTCCAGCGCGATGAGCGGGATTTCTAACGCCGCGGCGCGCGGGATTGCCCACTGGCGCAACTGGTCCGCGGGCCGGCCGCTGGCGTGGGTGTCGACCGGCGGCACCGGGTCGCCGAACGGCGGCGGCACGCCCGCGGGGATGAAGAGGCTGAGTTGCCAGGTGCAGCTGGAGGCCATCAGCATGGCAGTCGCACCGATCACGGCGGCTGCGCGCAACCAACGCCTCGGCGACACCACGTTCCCCTTAACTTCCCCTACACCAACGTCACCCACTGATTATCGTCCCATGACCTTCCCGCGTAACCGGTCTCTTTGCGCCGGCAAGCCCGGTTTCCGCCAGATTATGCGTTAGCTGGCAACGATCGTGGCTAGCAAAGTATGGCCGCCGTGTATTACCGGGATTCGCCAAGTTACAAGCCACATTATCCGGCGCACCGCCCTGAGATGGCAAACAATGGCAGGATCGCTGCCGGACAAACCTATGAGGTGCTCGAATCCCGCGTCAGTCCGGGCTGCGGGCCCGTTTGGCGTCCTTGCCGGACCGCTTGGACGCCTTTTCGGGCGCATCGGCGGCCGCTTCGACCTGCTCGGGTTGGTCGTCGACCCGGCCGGGCTCGTCGGTCTCGGCATCGGTCGCGCCGCCAGTCAAGTCCGTCTCGAGGGGCTCCCCCGCCGCTGCACCGTCGGGGGCCTCGGCGGCCCAGTGCTCCCGCCACTCCTGCTCGGTGACCGCGCCCAGCGGCACCACGTCGAACTCTTCGGGCACGTTGTCCCCGCGCCGCGTCGCAGCGATCGACCGTTCGACCGCGCGAACCGTGTCCACGAACTCCAAAACGGCAGTGCGAAGAAAACTTTCGGCATCGACGTCGGTCAACACGGAAATCGAAGTGATCTGGGCGGGAATCAGGTCGGTGGGCAGTCCGGCAGCGCACGCTCGCTGAATCACCTTCTGTGCGAGCGCCAACGCGGGCTGGCCGGTGTGCACGTCGTCCATCACCGACATACGGGGCTTTTCGGCCGCTTTACGTTGTTCCCACTGAGCCAACTGCTCTTCGAGGGAAATCGTTTGGCCGGCAAGCACTCCCGGTACCCGATTGCCCAGCTTTCGCATCAGCGTGGTGGCGACCGCGTCGATATCGAACGGCGACTGCGGAGCTTCCTCGGCGATGCGGGCGTGAAAAAGCACCTGCAACAACACGTCGCCCAGCTCTTCGCGCAGCTGGTCGGCGTTGCCGCTGCGAACCGCATCCAGCAGCTCGTAGGTCTCCTCGAGCAGGTACCGGCGCAACGAGTCGTGCGTCTGCTCGCTCTCCCACGGCCCGGCCGTGCGCAGTTTGTCCATCATCGCGACGGCGTCGACGAGTCGTTCCCCGCGGGGTGTCTCCGGCGCCGAAATCAACCGGGCCCCGGCAGCCAACCGGGCAGTGACGGCGGGGTGGTCAGGGTCCGAGGACAGCAGCACCGGGGCGTCTGTCCCGGTGTCCACCGGACGCGCGGACGGCAACGACCAGGGCACCGCGACGGGCATCTCCTCGGTGTACTGGACCTCGCCGGCCAGGTGCTCGACCGCCTCGACGGGCACCAGCGACGGGCGGCGGGGGTCGAACAAGACGACAATCACTGGCGCCGTTCTCCTCCCTTGTCACCGCTCGAGCCCATGACCCGACCTTCAGCCCGCCGATTTGCGGCCGGCGCTATCGTCGCGCGGCGCTGACGAACTCGTTATACCAACTTCTTGCTGCGGTTTCCCCTGCAGGGCGGTCACCAGGTTGGCCACCATCTGCACCAACTCGACATCGCGGAGCCGCGGCGCACCAACTCCGCCGGCCCGCGGAATCGGTACGGACACCGTCGACGTAGTGGCGCGATAATTGGCGGCCGGATACATCCGCTTGAGCCGTACCTGTGCGGAATCGGGCAGCGTCAGCGGGGACAGCCGCACCGTCGCCGCCGACGGGGCCGAGACTTCGGTGATGCCCGAGGCGCGGCACAGCAACCGGAGCCGAGCGACGGCCACCAGCCGCTGCGCCGGTTCCGGCAACGCCCCGTACCGGTCGGTGAGTTCCTCGACGACAGCATCGACGGCCGCGTCGTCGGGCGCCGCGGCCAGGCGCCGGTAGGCCTCCAGCCGGAGCCGGTCGCTGGCGATGTAGTCCGGCGGCAGGTGCGCGTCGACCGGCAGGTCGATCCGCACGTCCTTGGGCTCCTCCGCGGTGGTGACGACTTGACCGTCGGCGGCCGCCCGGTAGGCCTCGACGGCCTCGCCTACCAGCCGCACGTACAAGTCGAATCCGACGCCGGCAACGTGACCGGACTGCTCCACGCCCAGCACG
Organism: Mycobacterium simiae; assembly: GCF_010727605.1. Taxonomy (NCBI): domain Bacteria; kingdom Bacillati; phylum Actinomycetota; class Actinomycetes; order Mycobacteriales; family Mycobacteriaceae; genus Mycobacterium; species Mycobacterium simiae. The sequence goes on along the minus strand of NZ_AP022568.1, from coordinate 3,876,732 downwards.
TTGCCCGCACCCCGGATCTCGAGGTCCTTCAGCGCGACCGCCATGCCCGCGCCCAGCTCGTTGTTCTGCGCAATCGTGGCCAGCCGGTCGTAGGCCGTCTCGGTCAGCGGCGTGTGCGGCGGATAGAGGAAGTAGGCGTATCCGCGCTCCCGGCTGCGGCCGACTCGGCCGCGCAGCTGATGCAGCTGCGACAGGCCGAAGGTGTCGGCCCGCTCGACGATCAGCGTGTTCGCGTTGGAGATGTCCAGGCCGGTCTCCACGATCGTGGTGCACACCAGGATGTCGTATTCGCGGTTCCAGAAGCCTTGGACCGTGCGTTCCAGCCGATCTTCGGGCATCTGCCCGTGCGCCACTACCACCCGCGCCTCGGGCACCAGCTCGCGCACCCGCGCCGCCGCCCGGTCGATCGAGCTGACCCGGTTGTGCACATAGAACGCCTGCCCGTCGCGCAGCAATTCGCGGCGCAGCGCGGCGGCGACCTGCTTGTCGTCGTGCGGGCCGACGTAGGTCAGCACCGGATAGCGCTCTTCGGGCGGAGTCAGGATCGTCGACATCTCGCGAATCCCGGCCAGGCTCATCTCCAGGGTCCGCGGGATCGGGGTGGCGCTCATGGTCAGCACATCCACGTGCGTACGCAGCGATTTGATGTGTTCCTTGTGCTCGACACCGAACCGCTGCTCCTCGTCGACCACCACCAGACCGAGGTCCTTCCACCGCACCCCGGTCTGCAGCAACCGATGGGTGCCGATCACTACGTCCACCGACCCGTCAGCCAGGCCTTCGAGCACTGCCCGCGACTCGGCGGTGTCGGTGAACCGGGACAGGCCCTTGACAGTCACCGGGAAGCCGGCCATCCGGTCGGAGAATGTCTGCAGATGCTGGTCGGCCAACAGTGTGGTCGGCACCAGCACCGCGACCTGCTTGCCATCCTGCACGGCCTTGAACGCCGCACGCACCGCGATCTCGGTCTTGCCGTAGCCGACGTCGCCACAGATCACCCGGTCCATCGGGATCGGCTTTTCCATGTCGGCCTTGACCTCGGTGATGGCGGTCAGCTGGTCGACGGTCTCCGTGAAGCCGAACGCGTCCTCCATCTCGGCCTGCCACGGCGTGTCCGGCCCGAACGCGTGGCCCGGGCTGGCCTGTCGTTTGGCGTACAGCGACACCAGCTCCCCGGCGATCTCGCGCACAGCGCGGCGGGCCTTGGTCTTGGTGTTGGCCCAGTCGCTACCGCCGAGCTTGGAGAGCGCGGGCGCCTGCCCGCCCACATACCGCGACAGCTGATCCAGGGAATCCATCGGGACGTACAGCTTGTCTGTGTTTTGACCGCCGCTGCCCCTTTTGGTGGAGGCGTACTCAAGCACCAGATATTCGCGCCGCGCTCCGCCCACCGTGCGTTCCGTCATCTCGACGAACCGCCCGATGCCGTGCTGATCGTGCACCACGAGGTCGCCGGCGGTCAGCGCCAGCGGGTCCACCGTGTTGCGCCGCTTGGCGGCCAGCCGCTTGCCCTCGGGCGCCGTGGCCCGGTTGCCGGTCAGGTCGGTCTCGGTGATGACGACCAGGTTGGCGCCCGGAATCACTACACCGTCGTGCAATGGGCCCTTGAGCACCCCGACCACACCGGCCTTGGGCGTCGCGCCGCAGTCCAGCATCGCGGCCGGGGTGTCGGACTCGGCCAGCCGCTCCACCACCCGATGGGCGGTTCCGGTGCCGGGCGCGACGACCACCGCGTAGCCGCCGGTCAAGACGTGCGCACGCAGCATCGCGAAGATGCTCGCGATGTCGTGCTGATGGCCACGGGCCGACGGCGCCGCCCGGATCTCGAGCTCGACGGCCGACTCGTCGGACAGCTGGCTCAGGGTCCACCACGGATGCCCGCCGCTGACCGCGGCGGCGTGCACGTCGTCGAATTCGACGAAGCCCGACCCGCCCAGCTGCTCGATGTCGACCGGTGCTTGGCCTTCGGGACTGCCCATCGCCGCGACCGACCAGGATGCCTCGAGGAATTCGCGGCCGGTCTTGATCAGGTCGGCGGCCCGGCTGCGGATCTTCTCCGGGTCGCACAGCAGTACCGGGGTGCCGTCGGCCAGCTGATCGGTCAGCAGCGCGTGCGAGCGATCGCCGTCGGGCTGGAGAACGGGCAGCAGCGCCTCCATGCCGTCGACGGGAATGCCCTCGGCAAGCTTGGCCAGCATGTCGGCGACGCTGCCGGTGATCGCCGCCTGCCCCTCCGGCAGCTGGGCGGCCGCCCGAGTGGCCAGCTCGGCGGCCCGGGCGCGCACGTCCTCGGTGAGCAGCAGTTCGCGACAGGCGACCGCGACCAAGGTGTCGACCTCCAGCTCCGGGATCGACCGCTGGTCGGCCACCGCGAACATCCGCATCTCGGTGATCTCGTCGCCCCAGAACTCGATACGCACCGGATGTTCGGCGGTGGGGGCGAATACGTCGAGAATGCCGCCCCGCACCGCGAATTCGCCGCGGCGGCCGACCATGTCGACCCGGGTGTAGGCAAGTTCGACCAGCCGGGCGATGGCGGCGTCGAAGTCCACCTCAGCGCCCACGGTCAAGGTGAGCGGCTCCACCAGCCCCAGCCGCGGCGTCATCGGCTGCAGCAGCGAGCGCGCGGCGGTCACGACGACCTGCAACGGCGGCCCCAACCGTGCGTCGTCGGGGTGCGCCAGCCGGCGCAGCACCATCAACCGAGTGCCGACGGTGTCGACGCCCGGCGAAAGCCGTTCGTGCGGCAGTGTTTCCCAGGACGGGAAGATCGCGACGGCGTCACCGAACACACCGCGCAGTTCAACGCCGAGGTCCTCGGCTTCGCGGCCGGTGGCGGTGACCACCAGCAGCGGGCCGCGCCGCGCCAACGCGCTGGCGACGAACACCCGCGCGCTCGCCGGGCCGACCAGGTCCAGCGTGGCCGGTCCGGCCGCCGCGGCAGTGATCTGCTGGAACGTCGGCGCTGTCAGCGCCAATTCGACGAGCCCCGCGATCGGGGTTTCTGGGCGAGCAGGCCCCGGTGCGGTCATGATGCACCCATTCTAGGTGGCCGAGGAATCCGCAAAACGACGTCAAGATTGCGGCGGGGGCCGTCAAGGGATCGTAAGGAACCGGTCATGGGGGTTCGACCCGGCGCACTTTGAACTCATGACATTGCTCGACATGCTGCCGTCCATCGGCCGGGCGGCGCCCCGGCGACTGGATCCCGCGATCTGGCCTGCCACTACACATTCCGACGAGGAAGGCCGGCTCTGCGTCGGCGACGTACCCCTGACGGATATCGCCGACGAATTCCACACCCCCACCTATGTGATCGACGAAACAGATTTTCGTCAGCGGGCCCGCCGCTACCGCAAGGTGCTGCGGGGGGTTGAGGTCGTGTATGCCGGAAAGTCGTTGCTGACCACGGCGGTGGCACGCTGGGCGCACGAAGAAGGCCTGGGCATCGACGTGTGCTCGGCCGGCGAATTGGCCGTCGCCGTGGCTGCCGGCGTGGACCCGGCCCGAATCATCATGCACGGCAACGCGAAATCGCCCGACGAGCTGCAGGACGCGGTCCGGGTCGGGGTCGGGCGGATCGTGCTGGACTCCTGCATCGAAATCGCCTATCTGGCCGGCTGCGCACGAAAACGTCAGCCGGTGCTGATCCGCGTCAACCCGAACCCCCCAACCAGGCCAGACAGCCACGGACACCGCGCGGTCACGACCGGCAGCAGCGACCACAAATTCGGCTTTACCCTGGCCGAGGACCATGCCGCCGATGCGGTGCGGCGGGTGCTGGCGCACCCGATCCTCGACCTGGTCGGACTGCACTGCCACATCGGGTCGCAGGTGACCGACGCGGGCCGGTACGGCGAAGCCATTTCACGGATGATCGCCGCGATGGCCGACATCCGGGCCCGGCACGGCGTCATCCTCACCGAGCTCAACATCGGCGGCGGGCACGCGATCCCGTACGTCTGCGGTGACCGCGAGCTCGAACTCGACGACCTCGCCGTCGTCGTCGAAGACGCACTGGACGCGGCCTGTGCCGCCGAACATTTCCCGCGGCCGACGGTCGTGGTCGAACCCGGTCGCGCGATCAGCGGCCGGGCCGGCGTGACGTTGTACCGGGTTTGCTCGGTTAAATCGCAGCCGGGAGGGCGTACCTTCGTCGCCGTCGACGGCGGCATGAGCGACAACCCGCGGGTGTCGTCGTGCGGCGCGCGGTACACCGTCACGCTGGCCAACCGGCACTCGCTGGGGCTCAAGCAGCGGGTTACCGTCGTCGGCCGGCACTGCGAGGCCGGTGACGAGATCGCCCGGGACGTCGAATTGCCGGTCGATCTGCATCCCGGCGACCTGTTGGCGGTGGCCTGCACGGGGGCCTATCACCACAGCATGGCCTCGAACTACAACATGGTGTGCCGGCCGCCGCTGGTGGCGGTCAGAACCGGCCGGGTCCACCAAATGATCCGCCGGGAGACGATCGCCGACCTGCTCTCGCGCGACTGCGGTTGATTGGGGGTTGATTCGGGTTGATTGGCGTCGACTTGGGTTGACTGGGTCCCCGATACGGACGACGCCGACCGCCTCGCGCTCGCGGTCGTCGTCGGCACACAGTCGCTAGTCGAGTGGCCTTACTCGTCCTGCAGCCGCGGATCGGATTCCAGGTGGGTAAGGCCGTTCCACATCAGGTTGACCAGGTGCGCGGCCACCACTTCTTTTTTGGGCTCGCGAGTGTCCAACCACCACTGCGCGGTCATCGACACCGAACCGACCAGCGCCTGGGCGTACAGCGGTGCCAGCTCCGGGTCCAGGCCGCGGCGGGCGAAGTCGCCGGCCAGGATGGAGCTGACCTGGCTGACCGCGTCGTTGAGCAGGCTGGAATAGGTCCCCGTGCTGATCGATGCCGGCGAGTCGCGGATCATGATCCGAAAGCCGTCGGTGCGCTCCTCGACGTAGGTGAGCAACGCCAGGGCGACCCGCTCCACCCTGACCCGGGACCGGTTGTTGGTCAGCGACGAGGTGATGCCGTCCAGCAGCGCGGACATCTCGCGGTCGACGACCACGGCGTAGAGGCCTTCCTTGCCGCCGAAATGCTCGTAGACGACCGGCTTGGAGACGTTGGCCCGCTGGGCGATCTCTTCGATCGAGGCGCCCTCGTAACCCCGCTCGGCGAAAAGTGAGCGTGCGATGCCGATCAGCTGATGTCGACGCTCGCTGCCGGTCATCCGGGCGCGTGGCGCACGCACCTCTTTATCCGGGGCTGCCACGTCCCTCAGCGTATCGGTTCGTCCAGCCGAAAATGCCCGGGTTTCTTCGGCGCCGCGAGCGGTTCGCATCGTGGTCCGACTAAAGTCTTGGTGGCGCGGTTGGCGGATACCGTCACCGGCCGTGATCGACAGTCCGTCGTGGTGTAATCGGCAGCACCTCTGATTTTGGTTCAGATAGTTCAGGTTCGAGTCCTGGCGACGGAGCTTCGGCTGCTTGTCCGCCGGGTCCCCGGTGTCGGGTCTTTGCCATTGGTGCAGGTGAAATGACAGTCTTGGGGCTAAGCGCGAGGAGAGTCGATGTCGTTTCACGGTGACACAGCGGTGCTGGTCCTGGCCGCCGGGCCCGGTACCCGGATGCGATCGGACACCCCGAAGGTGCTGCACACCCTCGCCGGACGCAGCATGCTCTCCCACGCGCTGCACTCGATCGCCAAGGTGGCACCGCAGCGGCTGGTGGTGGTGCTAGGGCACGAGCACCAGCGCATCGCGCCCGTCGTCGCCGAACTCGCCGACACCCTCGGCCGTCCGATCGACGTCGCCCTGCAGGACCGCCCCCGCGGCACCGGCCACGCCGCACTGTGCGGGCTGTCCGCGTTGCCGCAGGATTACGCCGGGGTCGTGGTGATCACCTCGGGCGACACCCCGCTGCTGGACTCCGACACGCTGGCCGACCTGATCGCCACCCACAACGCGGTGTCGGCCGCGGCGACGGTGCTGACCACCACCCTGGGCGATCCGTTCGGTTACGGTCGCATCCTGCGCACCCAGGACGACGAAGTGATGGCGATCGTGGAGGAAGCCGACGCGACCGCCGCGCAGCGCAGCATCGGTGAGGTCAACGCCGGTGTCTACGCCTTCGACGCCGCCGCCTTGCGGTCGGCGCTGGGCCGGCTCGGCTCCAACAACGCCCAGCGGGAGCTCTACCTGACCGACGTGATCGCGATCCTGCGCGGCGACGGTCGGACCGTGCACGCCCGGCATGTGGACGACAGCGCAGTGGTGGCCGGCGTGAACAACCGCGTCCAGCTGGCACAGTTGAGCGCCGAGCTCAACCGCCGCATCGTCGCCGCGCACCAGCTGGCCGGTGTCACCGTGATCGATCCGGCCACCACATGGATCGACGTCGACGTGACGATCGGCCGCGACACGGTGGTGCACCCGGGGACGCAGCTGCTCGGCCGCACCCAGATCGGCGGCCACTGCGTCGTCGGGCCGGACACCACCTTGGCCGACGTCACCGTCGGCGACGGCGCCTCCGTGGTGCGCACACACGGCCAATCGGCGTCGATCGGCAGCGGCGCGACGGTCGGCCCGTTCGCCTACCTGCGGCCGGGCACCGCGCTGGGCGCCGACGGCAAGCTGGGCGCGTTCGTCGAGGTGAAGAACTCCACTATCGGGGCCGGCACCAAGGTGCCGCATCTGACCTACGTCGGCGACGCCGACATCGGCGAGCACAGCAATATCGGGGCGTCGAGCGTCTTCGTCAACTACGACGGCACCACCAAACGGCGCACCACGGTCGGCTCGCACGTCCGCACCGGCTCGGACACCATGTTCGTGGCCCCGGTGACCGTCGGCGACGGGGCCTACACCGGGGCCGGCACCGTGCTACGGGAGGACGTTCCGCCGGGCGCGTTGGCCGTGTCTGCCGGCCCGCAACGCAACATCGAGAACTGGGTGCAACGTAAACGCCCAGGCACCGCCGCCGCGGAAGCCGCGGAGAAGGCTGCCCGGCAGGCTCCTTCGATTACCCCGCCACCGGAATCCGTATAGACACCATGAGTTTGGTGGCAGGCAACCCGCCGATCATTCCGTACGATTCGCTACGTACGATGAGCAGCACTTCCATCACGACCCGAACGGCAAGGGCAGCACGGTGAGCCACGACTGGACCGACAATCGCAAAAATCTGATGCTGTTCTCCGGGCGGGCGCATCCCGAACTCGCCGAGCAGGTCGCCAAGGAACTCGACGTCCACGTCACCGCGCAAACCGCGCGCGAGTTCGCCAACGGCGAGATCTTCGTGCGCTTCCACGAATCGGTGCGGGGCTGCGATGCGTTCGTGCTGCAATCCAACCCGGCGCCGGTGAACAACTGGCTGATGGAACAGCTGATCATGATCGACGCCCTCAAGCGGGGCAGCGCGAAGCGGATCACCGCCGTGATGCCGTTCTATCCCTACGCGCGCCAGGACAAGAAGCACCGCGGCCGTGAACCCATTTCGGCGCGGCTAGTCGCCGACCTACTCAAGACGGCGGGTGCCGACCGGATCGTCACCGTCGACCTGCACACCGACCAGATCCAGGGATTCTTCGACGGGCCCGTCGATCACATGCGCGGCCAGAACCTGCTGACCGGCTACATCCGCGACAACTACCCCGACAGCAACATGGTCGTGGTCTCCCCCGACTCCGGCCGGGTGCGCATCGCCGAGAAGTGGGCCGACGCGCTGGGCGGCGTGCCGCTCGCCTTCATCCACAAGACCCGCGACCCGCGGGTGCCCAACCAGGTGGTCTCTAACCGGGTGGTCGGCGAGGTCGACGGCCGCACCTGCGTGCTGATCGACGACATGATCGACACCGGTGGAACCATCGCCGGCGCGGTGAACCTGTTACGCGAGGACGGCGCCACCGATGTGATCGTCGCGGCCACCCACGGTGTGCTGTCGGATCCGGCCGCCGAACGGCTGGCCGCGTGCGGCGCCCGGGAAGTGATCGTCACCAACACGCTGCCGATCGGCGATGAGAAGCGTTTCCCGCAGCTCACGGTGCTGTCGATTGCTCCGCTGCTGGCCAGCACCATCCGCGCCGTGTTCGAGAATGGCTCCGTCACAGGACTATTCGACGGGGATGCCTAGATGCCTTCCGGTTCTGCAGACTCCGGCTCGGCCGTCATCTATCACAATCCTAAATGCAGCACCTCTCGTAAAACGCTCGACTTGTTGCGGGACAACGGTTTAGACCCCACGATCGTGGAATACTTGAAGACCCCGCCGTCCCGTGACGACCTCGCGGGCATGATCCGCGCCGCGGGTATCGATGTGCGCACCGCGGTGCGCAAGCGCGAATCGCTCTACGCCGAGCTCAATCTCGCTGACGCCACCGATGACCAGCTGCTCGACGCGATGGCCGAACATCCCATCCTGATCGAGCGGCCATTCGTCGTCACCGTGAAAGGCACCCGGCTGGCTCGTCCGATCGACGCGGTGCACGAGATTCTGTGAGACGGCTCGCCGCCGCTGCCGCGATCACCGCACTGTCCCTGACCGTGGTCGGTTGTGGCCCGAAAAGCCCTGACTACTCGACGGTTTGGACGACGAGCACAACGGCCACGACCACCACGACTACCGACCGGCCGGTCCCGCTGTCGATGTATCTGAACAGCATCGGCGTAACCGGACAGCAGGTGGCGCCCGATTCGCTGACCGATCTGACAGTGTCGATACCGACACCCGCGGGTTGGTCGCGGTTTACCGATCCGCACATCGCACCGGAGACGCTGATGCTGGCCAAGGGCGGCAAGTATCCGACGGCGAGGCTCGTGGTGTTCAAGCTCAACGGCGAGTTCGACCCGACACAAGTCATCAAGCACGGCAACGACGACGCCCAATTGTTCGAGAACTTCAAACAATTGGACGTCTCGATGGATCCCTTCAACGGGTTTCCCTCGTCGATGATTCAGGGCAGCTACAACAACGACAACGGCATGCGGCTGCACAGCTGGAACCGGATCGTCCTGCCGACCGGGTCGCCACCGGCAAAGCAGCGCTACTTCGTGCAGCTCACCATCACCGGACTGGCCGACCAGGCGGCCGCGCAGGGCCCCGACATCGACCGGATCATCCACGGCTTCGTCGTCGCCGCGAAATAGGGCGCGGGAAAACCCGACTTAGCACAATTTAGTATGCAGGGTTGCCGGTGATGGCGGCGATGGCTTCGCGGAGGTCGTCGGAGGGTCTACCGCTGTACCCACACTTCTGCGCCATTAACCTCGATTGCACGATCCTGTGCTTCGGCGGTCGATTGTGCGGTCGATGTGAAACGCCTCAGTGTGAGCCCCAGATAAATGGCGGTGGGTCAGTGCAGCGTGACTCCCGCGTTGACGCATACTGACTGGCCGGTCACGTTGCGTGCGTTCGGGCTGGCTAGCCACGCCACGGTCGCACCGATATCCGCTGGGGTACATAGCGTCCCGGTCAAGGTCGCGGCGGTTACCTCGTTGCGGATCTCGTCGATCGACTTGCCGGTGATCTTGGACTCGGCGACCCACTTGTCGATCATCATGTCGGTTTCAATGATGCCGGGGCAGACTGTGTTGACGGTGATGTCGCGACCGCCCAGCTCAAGCGCTGCGACTTGGCTGAGCCCGATCTGTGCGAATTTACTCGGCGCGTAGGCGCCGTACAACGGCCAGGCCCGGATACCGGCTTCCGACGCGATGTTGATGATCCGCCCACCCGACGTCATCGCTGTTGCTGCAGCCTGGATCCCGTAAAAGGTTCCGAGCAAGTTGATTTCGAAGCAACGTAGCACCTGTGCACCGGTGAGTTCGAGCAGCGCCCCAGTTGCCATGTAGCCAGCGTTGTTCACCCAGCAGTCAAGGGCGCCAAACTCGCCTAACGCGGCGCGGGCCAAATCCGCAGCGGTCTGGGGCACCGAAACATCCCCGCGGACGAGCACTGGGTTTGCGCCCGTTTCAGCGGCGATCTCGGCGGCAGTCTGTCTGGCGGCGGACTCGTCAGAGGTGAATCCGATGACCAGGTCGTAGCCGTGGCGGGCCAACGCCGTGCTGATGCCGACTCCGATGCCGCGGCCCCCGCCGGTGATCACCGCGACCGGTCGTGTCGACTTCATTGCTGACGATTCCGAGTATGTGTTTGACGTGGTGCTGGTCATGTTGTGGCTCCTCCGATCGGATGCGCCGCCGTGAGCACGATCGGTCCTGTGGACGTGCCGATGGAGACTCTGTGGATGCCCTGGCCGCTGCCGTGGCTGCGCACCTCGATGTCCAGGGCGGAATCGCAGCGGATCCCGTCGATCCAATGGTCCAGTTGGGCGGCGGATTCCGCGATCTGCAAGCTAATGTCGCCGAGCAGGCTGACATCATGATCGACATCCAGATGTCCGGGGTGCGGGACGCCGGGATATCTCGTCAGCAGGAATGGCAGGCCCGGGGATGTGGTCGATGTCTCCATACCGGCATAGTCGATCCCGACGCCGCGCCGCGTCAGTCGACGAATTTTCGTGGCGAGCCGGTGTGCGGTTGCGGTGAGTTGGTCGAAGGTCACCTCGACGGCCCACCCGGCGAAGGACTCGCTGTTGCGAGCAAGCGCCGACAGCACCAGCTGACCGAACGGGTTCCGTTTGGCAAGGACGTCGTCGTGCACGCCGACAAGTTCGAGGTAACCGCGCCCTAGGGGCACGATGTAGTTGTAGGTACCCAGGGAGTCGTGCACGCCTCCCTCCAGAGCCGTCAACCCGGTGTTCTCGGACAGTCGGTGAGCCGAATTCACGGGGTCGGAGGTAGCGATGACGATATGATCGAATTGCACTGCGCGCCTGACTGATAGCTGTTGGACGGATCAAAATTGTGGGCGCGGTCTTTAGGGCAGGACGGCAATCGCCCGGATGGGTGATCCCGTTCCGCCGGTGATATTGAGCGGGAGTCCCCAGAATTGGAAGCGCTTGTTGATCAGTTGGCCTAGGTTGGCGAGGTGTTCGGTATTGACCAGGCCGTACTTCTTGCAAACCATGTGTCCACTGAATTTGTCGTCGCCGCTGTTGTCGATTGCGCTGCAGTCGGTTCCAATGTTGACGATTCCCTTCTTGGCGAGGTATTCCAGGCCGTCCCAAGAAAAGCCGGGGTTGTGGTTGATGTACTGCGGCATGGGGAAATACCGGTCCCCGTAGTCGAACCAGGCCAAGACGATGTCGCCCGGCTTGATGCTCTCCCCGGCCGCCTCAAGCTTGGCTTCTGCGCGCCGGACCACGTCTTCGGTTGCCCAGCCGATGCAATCGGGATCCGGATCCATCCACCGGGCCTCCGACATGTCCAGACATACCGCTGATCCGTAATACATTTCCAGTGCCAGTTTCTCGATCGACAGACCGGCGGGGTCGTACTCGATGGTGGCGTCGGTATGTGTGCCGGCATGCTCGCTGATGATCAGATTGCGTGCGTAGAAACCGATTTCGGTATGGTGCAATTCCTTGAATCGCTCGTGGTCCTGGTTGGTCGGAGTGAACGTCTTTTGATGACCAAACCACATCGGCATCCCCTCGTAGAGCGGGCGGGTCAGGTCGACGACATGGTTGGACCGCTCAAGCAGATCCGCCCCCAACAGCGGAGTGCTTGGCGGCGGCGTGCGAACGGCCGACTCGGCCAGCGCCTTCTGCTGTCCTGCGGCGACTAGAGCCGCGCGGGTCGTGGTTGTCATCGATGGTCGTCCTTAGGTCTGCCAGGCCGGAGCCCGAAACGATCGGTTGAAATACAGCAATGGGTCATGGTGGGGACCGGACTGTGACCAGCGCACCTCACCAACCACCAGGTCGTGTTCGATGATCTGGGATCGTGAGACGACGACGCAGTCCAGGTTGTACAAAGCATCGGCAATCTGAGGTGTCGCGACCTGAGGATCTCCCCGGTGAATCAGGATGTCCAGGTCGAGGAATTTCGGCACTCCCGGCTTGGCGGATGCTTCAGCCAACTCTGCTTGTGCCGCCGAGAGGATGTTGATCCCGAACCGAGTACCGGCGGCGACGGCCAGTGCTGCCGCCGAGTTTGACTTCAGCGAGCACACCAGGCGAGGCGGTGCCATTGACAGCGACGAGCAGGAACTGATCGTCACACCCCACGGTCGCCCGTCGACCTCGACGGTAAGAATCACCACGCCGGTGGCCAGCATCCGCATCGCCGCCGCGAACTTCGGAGTCTGCTCAGTGCTGATCGCCAGCGGATGGGCAGCAACCGGATCTGCTAGCGTGCGCGCCGAGTCTTGCTCGACGAGGCGGCCGGCGCCGCCGACTTCTGCCGCATTCATGCTGACTCCCTAGGAGATTCCGACGTAGTCGCGCACCAGTCGAGCTGCTGCCTTGCGGTCGGTCTTGCTGTAGACAAGGCTTTTGACGAAGGCCGGCGGCGTCGCGTTGATATTCTCGAACAGCGCGACACGTCCCGCATGGGCCCCACAGAGCAGATCGAAGACGAAGTTGAAGAAGACGTTCTTCTCCCGCGCGGTCACCCCGGTGCCGGGGAAGTAGGCATCCATCTTCGGCCCGAATTCCGGGTGATCCCATACCTTTTCGGGCCAACGTGCGACGAGAGCCTGCCCGCTGAGATCCTGAATCTGGTAGGTGATCCGCGGGTAATTCTCGATGGAGTAGAGCCGCCCGGCCGTGACCAGTTCAGGGTTGGGGACCTGCACCCCGTTCCACTCCACCGATTCATGAATGGTGGCCAGCGCGTACGCCTTGAGCGTCTGGGCGTAGAGAGTGACGTCGGCGACCGCATTTTGCACGCCCGGGATCTTGTCGGTGCCCAGGATTTCGGTGATGACCTGCGCAACGCCGGCAAAGATCTCGGCCCGGAACGCCAGCCGGGTCATCACTGACCACAGCGAGAACGCGCAACTCTCGTAATACAGTGTCAGCAGGTCCAGGTTGTGGGCGCTGAAGACGTATTCGCGTGGTAGAGACACGTTGTCGAACATGATGATCTGGTCCATCTCCTCACCGGCATGGTCCAGCGGATGGTCGGCGCGGGGTGAATGCATGTTGGCGGTCGGTTCGCGCAGGAGCAGCGTGACGCCGGGGCTGTTGACCGGGATGGCCGCCCAGATCGCTGCGTCGGGACCCAAGCCGGGGCCCAGCGTGGTCGACAGCGTGAAGAAGTGCCCAAGGGCCCCCATGCTGCCGGCGACCTTCGCGCCGTTGAGCACGACGCCGTCCGGGGTTTCCTTGATGATGCGCAGCTGCGACGGGCGCTCGTTGCGCGGGATATTCTTATCGGACTGGGGATCGGCGATCAAGTCCGTGCTCAAGAGATTGTGATCGGCGGACAACGCGACGAAATCGCGGATATTTTGCGCGAATTCCGGATTCTCGGCTTCGATCCGATCGATGGTCGACAAGAATCCCAGAGCCATCATGGCGCCGTAGTCGACTGGCCGGCCATAGACGCCCATCGTTTGTTTAGTGATGAACCCGGTGCCGTCCTTTTTGGCCAATAAGTGCTCGCGGGTCGTCGGGATTTGCCACCCGATTCCCCGGCGGCCGCCGTCGTCGCCACGGAAGGTCAAGATATCCTGCGACTCTGGCGCGAACTGGGCGTCGAGTACCCTCGCGGTGGTGTCCACGGCGCGAAGGTCGGGATGCACTGTAACGTCTTCGATTTCGCGTCCGAAGGAATCGATGACGCGCCGGCCGTCGCGCAGCGTGCGCTTGTAGAGGTCGCCGGTCAGCAAGTGTGGTTCAGGACTGTCTTTAAGAGCTTCGACGACCTTGTCGATCCGGAGCCGCTGCGGGTCGATGGCGCTGGACATCGGTGTTATTTCCCTTCGGTGATGATCGCGATGGCTTCGACTTCGATCAAAAATCCGTCGTACATGAGGCCGGACACGCGAACCGCGGTGCCGCAAGGTCCCGGGTTGGGCAGGTACTGCATACGGATTTTGGTCATCTTCGTCCAGTTCTCTTTGACCTCATCGCCGTCGCCGTCGAAGCAGTAGTAGGTGTTGAGTTTGACGACGTGCTCCCACGTGGCACCGGCCGCGGCGAGTGTCTTGGTGATGTGTTCGAAGACGTTGCGGGTCTGCACTTCGATGTCACCGGCGCCGACGACGTTGCCGTGTCTGTCAGCCGACAACTGGCCGCCGATGAAAACGAGGTTCCCGACCCGCCAACCCTGCGAGAACGGGGTGGGCATATGCCAGTCCCAGGTGTCTTCGGGCATCAGGCGCTGTCGTACTGCGTGATCAGGAATCTGAATTCCAGCGAGTATCTCTGTCATGGTTCCTCTCGTCGATGTGCGTTGAAAGTAGGTGGGAAAACTGGACCCAAGAAGCGGCATTGCTAAGCGGCGGTGGCTTCTGCGGCAGGGCTGACCCGGCTCACCATCGCAGTCCTCTCCTGCCTGAGGCCAAGCACCCCATACACCAGGACGGTGACCAGCGACCCGACGATCCAGGCGATGTCCACGCCACCCATCTCGTGCGCCACGAAGCCGGTGTAGAACGCTCCGGACATGAACGGCAGTTGGACAAGGAAGCCGACGATGTAGGACACGATGGCGGCAGAGTTGTAGTGCTTGTAGATGCCGCCGGTGGGCGTAAAGAAAGACGCCACGTGGTAGTCCGCTTTGCGAACCAGGTAGTAGTCGACCAAGTTGATCACGCTCCACGGGATCAAGAGGTAAAGCAAGATCTCGATGAAGTTGCTGTAGCTGACTAGGAAGTCGCTGGCGAAGGCGGCCGCCACGTAGACCGACAGCACACTGATGATGGTCGCGATCGTGGCGCGTGCGCGGGCGCCGGGCAGCCAATCATGCTTGAACGTCTGGATGGTGGTGGCCACACACAGAGCGGGCCCGTAGAGGTTGATGGTGCAGGCGTCGATCGAGCCCAAGAAGAACACGATCATGACAAACACGCCTACTCCGGTGGGCAGCAGGTGGTAAAGGGCGCTGAGGCTGCCGTCGGAGACCCTTCCGAGCAGGGCGCCGATGACCATCATCGGGATCGCGCCGCCTGCGGCGCCCAGGTAAGTCGCCCAAAACGACGCCGCGGAGGAAACCCGGCTGGGTAGGTAGCGCGAATAGTCCGAAACGTAGGGCGCGTAGGACAACTGCCAGATGGCGGCCACCGACAGCATCCCCATGAACCCCTGCACGGTGAATGATGGTGTGCTCGTTGCCGACTCGGGTGCGCCGCTGGCCATGACGTATCCGAGCGCCGCCACCGCCGCGAGGGCGAACAGCGGCATCAGCATCCGGTTCACCTTGTGGATCATCTCGTATCCGAATATCACCAAAGCCAAAGTAATTGCACCGCTTACGATTAACGCCGGCACACTGCCCAGCTTCGGGGCGATGACCTGCAATGCCGATGCCGCCAGAACGAGGATCGACGCGAGGAAGCCGACATACATCAGGATCACAACCGCGAGCACCAGCAGTGATCCGCGCAGACCGAACTGGCCGCGACTCTGCACCATTTGCGGGACACCTAAACGGGGTCCCTGCACCGAATGCAGCGACACAAAGACCGCGCCGACCAGGTTGCCGATGACGCTGGCGAGAATGGCCCACCCGGCCGGCAGGTCGTAGACCGTGGTGCCCAGCACGCCGGTCACCACCGTGAGCGGCATGATCTGAACGCCGAACCAGATCGGAAACAGTCCGCGTGCGCGCCCGCGACGGGCGCCCTCGGGGACTGGTGAGATCGTCACCTGCTCGACCTGAGCGGCGCGAAAGGTCGATTCCATTGGCGCAGAGTCTTTCTGTGCGAGACCTCAACAGGGCGGGCCAGGGGCCGACGCGTTTACTGCCGAGGCGGCTGTTTCGGTGTGTTGGTCACGGTTCTGTGTCGAAACCGGGTGTGCGTCAACGCGTTTCAGTAGGGGCGTTGTCCGTGTGTTGCTGATGGGCCGGCATTGAGCCGCTGGGCGGATCGGTGACCGACTCGCGATCCCGCTCCATTGAGGTGTACGGCCACAGTAGTTTTGTGCGGCGCACCCGTAAACCTTGCAAGTAGAGGCTGTAAGTCACGTAAGACGAACGTAACGGCGGTCACTTCAGCGTTAACATTGCTTTTCTTGCCGCTGCGTTTCGGAAACCCCGCTGTGACAACGCGCGAGAAGCGGCTGACGCGGGAACGTCGCGTCCGGGGTGAAGGTCGTCCGGAAGGAACGGAGAGCCCGGGGCTCCCCGGTGTCAGATCGTCGGTGGGGTGTTGACCCAGACGATCTGCGCGATCTTTGTCCCGCGGTTGCTGTAGGAGTGTTCGCGCATGCTGTCAAACGTCATGGCGTCCCCGGCATGCAAGTCATACTTCTGATGGCCGTCGAGAACCAACTCGATCGAGCCTTTGATGACGTAGAGAAACTCCTCGCCGTAGTGTTGAAGCGCGCCGTCGGTGCCGGCTCCCGGCTGCACAGTCACCATCAAAGATTCCAGGACTGATTCCCCGGTGTAGAGCTTTTCCCACGCCAATCCCGGTGTATGCATCGGAATCAGCACCCGTTCACTCTTGCGGACAACAAGAGAACTGTCGGCTTCGTCGACTTCCAGAAGCTGAGCGAGTGTCATCCCAAATGCCCGACCAAGCTTGTGCAGCGAGCCAACGGACGGCATCGACTGGCCACGCTCAAGACTGCTGACCGTTGACGGTGCAACACCGCAGCGTTCGGCTAGGTCGCGTAACGACCATCCGGCTGTCCCCCGCAGATCGCGAATGCGCCGCCCGATCGCATTGCTCGGAGACATGTTGTCTGGAAAATGAGCGTTGAGATTGGCCTTGATCGCGGTGGCTGACCATCCCTCACCGTCGACGAGGCGCTTCAGCTCGCGTAACCGTTCAACGTCAGCTGTTGAGTACAGGCGATGACCGGACGACGTGCGACGGACGTTGAGCAGCCCCTCTTTCTCCCACGCCCGGATACGGCTCGGGGAGGTCCCAACGATCTTGGCTACCTCGCCAATTAACCAAGACCTCGCATTAGCCATAACGCGTCGCTCAAATCCAATACCCGATGTTGCTCACAGCGCACACTAGCGGCATGCAACCGCCGCCGCGATAGAACACGACTACGGGCCAGCCCTCGGTGGGCGACTGGGTCGATGGCCAGTGGCCCCGGACCGGGATGCCGTGACGACCGCCGTAACTCACCTTGCGGTCTTCAGTCCGCGCCGTCGGCAGCATCTCGGCGGGGACTTGGACTCGTCTCATCGAAGCGTTGGATCGACGCCTGGACGGCCACCCTCGGTCGCGTCATGTCCTTAGCCTACGGAAATCCGCGCTGGCTCTTGATTTTCGAGCCATGAACGTTCCGACAAGAAGGTGCCGACGGTGCCGCGTACAGTCGCCGGCCCGACGAGCTCGGGGAGCACGGGGGCCAACTGTAACAACGCCGATCTCAGGTGCCAGCACGGCGCGCACGGCCACCGGTTGGGCGCATCTTGCGCCACTGCTGACGGCTCTTCGACGTAGTCCAGTCGACGGGCAGGCCGTCAAGTGCATCCTCGATCGCTGCCCATGCGGCGTCACCGGAATCAGTGTGCGCATCCGTCGCGGCGAGTCGCGACTCCACGGCCAGGTTTGGTTCGTGCGGTGCATCGCTGGGCGGTGCGAGCGCGTTGATGGCATTCAGTACGTGCCGTCGACGTCGTGCATACGGCAAGGTTCGCAATTCTTCGGCCAAGATAGGCTTTCCGAAAATGTAGTCTTGGGCGGTGTGACGGTAGGGCACCTCGAGCTTGTGAATCACGGGATCGACCGGAAGTCCGCCGGCATAATGTACGGGCACGATGGGCATCGACAGTTCCACGGCCAGGTCGAGAAACACCGACGATATCCTGTCCACCCGCTGGCTGGCGCTGACCTGCCGGGTCCCCGAGACATGGACCATCAGCGATGCGTCGCGTTCCGCATGATCCGTTTTGAACTGATCCAACAGTGCGAAGAACTCTTGTGGCTGAGTAGGATCGAGGAAGTAGGTGCTGGACCCGCTGGGCTGCGCCGCATGACTTTGCACGACGTTTAAGAGTTCGCCCACCCACCTCGTCCTGTGCTTGGCATTAGCCACTGTCAAAACCTCAGTGCCGGTAAGCCATGAAGCGATCATGGTGCCGAGAATCGATTCAATCTGAACCTGGTGGTTAGCCAGCAACAACGTGCCCCGGCCCCGCGCGGCGGCCATCGCGCAAGCATCCTGGACGATCACCCGCCGCACATAGCGCCTTAGCAGTGCCCACGAGACAAGCTCGTTGAACGAGCCCGGCGGCACCCCCCATCGTTGACGCCACCATTCACGCACGGGTAACCAATCCGCCTCCTCTGGCCTGGTCGTCTCTGGCACTTTCGTGCTGCCGCGGACGACAGTTACCGGTACGCCGCGCGATGTGACAGCGACACTGGCCAGTTCCATCGTGTGGCGGGGACGTGATCCTTGGCGTGCATCCGCAAGAGCGGGATAGTCTGTGTCGTCCCCCACGGACGATGGGTTCCACGAAGGTGGTTCCGCGTCAGACGAATTGGTGTCGTCGTCGCGGCGTGATCCGCTAACAATGCGCACCGCAAGGTTTTGGGCAGCGTAGACGCGTACTGCGTCGATCCACATCGACCCGTTGGCCACTGCGAGTACCTCAACATCGCCAATCTCGACGCGAGTGATCTCGATCAGAAAACAGATGAGCTTGTCTGCCGGGGAGACTTGGCCACGGTACGTCCAGGTCATGCGATGTCCCAAAGCCACCGTTTGGAATCGTCCGTGGTCCTTTAGCGACTCGCCGAGTCCGAGATCTAGCATGGCGAATTGCAGCAACTGTAGAAGGCCCTCGATGCCCAGGGAGCCTGGTTGCACAGGATCCTGCAAAAAGTGGGCCTTGAAGAACCAGTCGCTCGGGTTCACGTCTTTTTCGGCTCGCCATCGCCCCAATCCACTTGCGCCGGCAGATGGCCACCGTCCGGTCACCCGGTCGATCATTAGCAACATCGGTTCCGCCAGCCGTGTGCCGCCACCGAAATATTCCTGGGGTTTCGAGGCCAGATCTATTGTTGGCGCTTCACAATGCGCACTAAGCAAGTCGTGTTGTTCGTTCGTGGTGGGTAAACCCGTTGCCTCCCGCTGGGCAGCGGGCCCAGTGAAACACCCGAATAACGTTTCCGCCGTGTAGGCAAGGGTGTCGCGGGTGTAGACCTCAACTGAAAAGCGCGCCAAAGCGGTCGATCCTGTCTTCGTCACGCTGGTTAACACCGCCTCCGTGCGAAGCGTTCCACTGGCGCGCGTGACCTCGACGTATCGGACTGCCGTGCCTTCCAGATTGCGGATATACATGTCGTCGTCGTCCGTCGGAGGACCACCTGTGTAGCCGGTGAGCCAGCCGCATGGCTGCAGGCACACCTCCATAAGCAACGCATTCGGCACTGAGCTGGCTCCGTTTGCCGCGAAGTACCAGGCGTCTTCAGGTATGTCGTATTCCGCGATCACCTTGGCGCCCGGTCGCATAACCCCCAGCTCGGCCATCAGCGACTGAATTCGCGAGATCATCAGGAACGGCGGAGCGGGTAACCGGGGAAACTTGCGGTTCTCGACGTGTTCGAACTTCGCTCCGAGCACCGGTGCGATCCTGCCCCAAGCTATCTCCAACAACGCGGGAAACTCGAATGCGGCACCGTCCTGGGATGCCCGTGGAAACTCGATTCGTCCGTTGAGTTCCGAGAAGCCCAGATCATTAACCCATCCAGGTGACAGCCCGAGTCCCATTCGGCGGCAATAGTATGCGGCCAACCCGTCGACCGTGCAAAGCACGTCGGCAAAGAGTTTAGGTTCTCGGTCCGCGATGACCTCGCGGACGAAAACCTCACACACCAGCTCGCGAGAACTCGGCGTCACCTGGCCACGGCATTGAAATTCGTATGTCTCAAACGGAACGGGCTCAAACCGCCATCCATCGGATTCGAGCGTCATGCCGAACACTGTCATGTAGACGGCCATGCTCTGCAAGGTCGCCTCGAACATCACTGAGCCCGGCATGCAAGGGTCGTCTTCGAAGTGGCCAGAGAAAAACCAATCGTCGGCCCTCAGGCGCCTGACAGCACGCAAATACCCGCGCCCCCAAGGTCCGCCGTCGTAGTCCAGATCCGTCACTTCGTGCATCAACAGCATCTCAGGAGCACAGATTCGGGGCGTGCGGGTGTGGGTTGCGGCGAGCTCGAAGCCGAGGCCTAGTACCTCCCAGAGGTGGCCGGCGGCCAACGCCGCCAGCTCTTCTCGTGAGAGCGCGGTCCGCGCGATGGCAACCGGCGCCGAATCACGTTGACCGGTCACTGTTTCACGCTCTGGTCTCCATAGGACCCCTTTGGAGGAGGCCAGCTCTTCGTCCGAGAAGAAGCCCGCTAAGCCATTGCGCATCATCAACCGTTCCACACCACGGATTGAGCAGTCATAGTGGAACGTGAACATCCGGATCTCGCCGATTCTGGTGTGGCTGTCGATATGAATATCGAAGCGCAGCGTGTCACCGACCTCGGCCAGCCCGCCGAGAAACGTTATCTGACAACCTAGCAACCGATAGACACGCTCGCCTTGGTTGGCGAAGTCGGCACCCATCCACGAGATGAGAACAAGGTCAGCCTGCCCACTCTCGATCATGATCCCGGCAGGCATACGACCTTGGTGCAGGTACCAAGCCCCAGGCGTGACATCTGTTTCGCTCCAGATAGTGCCGGCGTCGAATTCGGCTGGACTGGCGTCAATGCCGAGAATCCGATCGGCAAGTAGCAGCGGAGGGCCAGGCATCCGTACTTGTCGGCGATAACGGTCCTGCACCGCGAAAGCCGGGCCGAAGACGTCCGAAATCTGACCAGAGGAGTGTCTTTGTAGATCGCGCTTGTCCAGGGTTGGCCCGGTCGGCCGGCGCTTAGTGGTCGGCGCCGGTAGCGCTTTCTCATCTGGTGGTGCTGGTTGCTTCGCCCGGTACCCTCCGTGCAGCGCACCGCTAGTGGCCGCCGGCGACGATTGTTCGCTCGGATCTTCCACGTGGGTTGAACTACCCGCGGCCGGCGCGATGCCCGTTGAGCCCAAAGGGTTTTCGAACTGACCCTTGAGCGTCGTCACGCTGCTCGTATCCACCGCGACTGATTCAGCTGAATCGTGTTGCACGAGTGCACTCCCCAGCGGTTGGCGCAAACGTGCGTCGGCGATGCTCGGCAACGCGGGGGCTCGGGGTAGCCCGGTGAGCCGTCTCGTTTGATCGGATGACCCGTCAGCGAACTTGTCCGGTGACTCCGGTCCGCGTGAGGGATACCCGTGCGGTAGCACCACGGGTGGGAGGTGGGCCGGGTATCGCCGTTGTGTGATGCCCGGCCGGGTATTGGCTAGGAGCTGCTTAAGTCGGGCAAGTTGGACGATTGTCGACGAGTTCTCACCATGCGCGTTGGTCAGGAACGCCTGCTCTCGCTTGTTGAACAGTCCGTTCATCGACACGGTGACTGCGCGCACGCGACTCGTCCAGGGTTCACCATCGGGCTTGACACCCAGGAACCCACACAGAGCACCCACTGCTATATGCAGCAGACCGGATGCCGCGTGAGCGTGGCCGAGCAGGCGGCTGACATTGTGGGCACCGGGCACGTTACCCAGGTGAACGTCGTCGTGCCGTTGTCGACTGTCTGCGGTGACGATGGCGAGGACTGGATCTCCGGACCGAAGTGCGTCGACTGCGCGTTTGACGACGAGCACGACTGCGGCGTCTGCGGGGTCTTGTTCACCGGCGCTGAGTAAATCGCGGGCCGCGGCCTCGTGGATCGGCTCGCAGCTCATATCGACCGCGCCGACGATGGCCGCGTCAATTTCTTTGCTACGCAGTGCGCGAGTAGCCAGTGAGAGCGCGGTGATCCCCGAGAGCTGCTCGTCGTTGACGACAAAGCTCGGTCCGCGGATATCAAACTGGTTGTTCAGCCGATTGGCTACCGCGTTCGGCAACGTCCCCACGACTCCGGGCGCCTCCAGCTTGCGGACAACACGATCACGCGCATCTGCCAAAAGTGCTGGATCGTCCAGGAGTTCGCAGAGCCGCAAGCGGACCGGGAAGCGAGCCACTTCGGCGTCACAGCCCATACCTACAAGGATGCTTGTTCGTTCGGGAGGCAGTGTTTTAATCAGTTCGCCGATGCCGAGCGCCGCGCATAGTATCGACAATTGTTGGGCAAGAGCGTGTTCGAGATCATTTGGTGGAATACGCACCCGGGACAGATCAACATTGAGTCCGCGCATCCGTGCTCGCCGTGTGCCATCTTCCTCGAGTTCGGTCACTGGGCGCTGAGATACCAAGCGCTCGGCGACATCACATGTGTCATGGTCGTCCCCAACGAGCAGGCTCAACCCAATTATCGCGACATCGTCGTCTGCTGTTCGGTCGACGGTGTGCGTGGACGGGATAGAAAGCAGTTCGACCGATTCGATCCACTCCTCGACAATGAGGTGGGCGTTGTTCCCACCAAAGCCAAAATTGTTGATCGCTGCTCGCCGCGGACCTGCACACGTCCATGGTTCCGCATGTGTGAGTAGGCGAAACGGCGAACCTGCGATGAACGGAGCGGGTTCGTCGGAATGCAGTGTCGGCGGCCGGATACCCGCGTCCATGGCAGCGAGCACTTTGATCAGACCGACGACACCAGATGCGGTGATGAGGTGCCCGAGGTTCGACTTGACCGACCCGATTGGTACGTCGTTCAAACCCGCGAAGATCCGGCTCATACTGGTGAATTCGGTCAGATCGCCCACCGGAGTTCCGGTGGCATGACATTCGATCAATGAGATGTCCGACGGATCTAGGTCAGCCATCTGGTAAGCGAGGCACATCGCGCGTTCCTGGCCCGTCGAAGACGGAGACAGTGCGCCGGGGCCGCGTCCATCGTTGGAAAGCCCAACGGCGCGTATGACTCCTATGATCCGGTCATGGGCGCTGACCGCATCGCGGAGGCGCCTAAGCACTACAAACCCGGCGCCCTCTCCTGGCACGAGGCCGTCGGCGTCACGGTGGAATGGTCGCGATCTTCCCGTCGGGCTCAAGGCTCCCACAGCGGTGAACCCGTCCGCAATCAACAAGGGATTAGCACCATTGACACCACCAGCCAACATCACATCCGCTGCATGGTCATGCAGACGATCGCACGCCAGCTTGATCGCGTAGAGCGATGAAGCACATGCCGCGTCGAGACTGAAAGCGCCCGCGGTGATCCCTAATGCGTCAGCTGCCAGGGCAGCGGGCAGACCGGAGCAGAATCGGTTTCGACGGTCCACGGCGGGTGTCCTGCCGCTCCAGACTTCTTCGGCGAGGTCGGTCAGCGTGCGGGTGGGATAGCTGAGATTGCCCAGGACTAGGCCGGTTCGTCCGGGCACGTCACCCAGGGCCCATCCGGCATCTTCGATTGCTTGCCGGGCAGCGTGCATCGTCCATAGATAAAGCGGGTCCAAGCCGGCAATGGATTCTGCGGCAATGAGGAATCCAAGTGGGGTGAAGACGTCTGCGAAACCGCGTACGTATCCGCCGATATCACAAACGGGGTAGTCGGACGGTGTTGTTCGGGAATGACTTCGAATAGTGGGTGCCGGTGTGGGCATCCGATCTGCGGGTGCCGACCCAAGCGCATCACGACCGTCCAAGATCCCCGCCCAGAGGTCGCGGGGGTGCAATCCCCCAGGAAAAATGCAACCCTGCCCCACTATCGCAATCGGCTCGAATGTCATGTCGATCGTGGAGATGTCGACGACGTAGCTCCGGCAACGGGGTCGTAAGCATAAAACTCGACCTGCCGAAGTTCGGCCACCTCGGCGCCCGTGGCGTCGGTCAATCGAAGGTCGAAGTGTGCACACTTGTCAGTTGCCTCGACAACCGCTAGCTCGCAGCGCAGCTTGCCCGTCACTGGCCCTTGGTGATGAATCCAGAGATCGCCGATGCGCATCGGGAGAAACCGGCCTCCGGCGTGCCGGAGACACCACAGAAACGCGACCTGTAGGGCTCCGTCGAGTGCGAGCGGGTCGAGTACCCACGGCTCGTCCGGCCAGTTCCGTTGCGCGAGGCCGTAAAGCGTAGCGACGGCACCCAAGGCCCCAGATGCCTCGATGCGTTCCAGTGCCTGGAAAGCCGGACCGTGGAATAGCATGCCGTCGGCGTAGCAACCACTCTGGTCGAGCGCCCCACTACTGTCGTCGAGCAGTTCTGGGAATGACCCGCTGGGGGAACTTGCGCTCAGCTGAATCTCTGCGGAGTATCGAGAGGCGTTTGTATCGTCCAATAGCTCCATGGCGAGACTGCCTGGCTGAAATTCGACTGAAGCACATCGAATCTGGAAGGTATCGCCGGACGTATCGAAATTTGTCAGCGTCACACCGCGCAGGACCCGAATATCATGGACGCGTTTGATCTGTTGTCCCGGACGGCATCCATGTGCCATCCGAACAAACCACTCCAACACTTGCACGATGGGTAAGACGATGTCGTCTCGGACCCGGTGATCGTGCAGATAGGGTTGCCGACCACGATGGGCGCATACTTGCGCGAATCGTCCTGGCGCGGGCAACGCCGGGTAATGCTCAGGCGAGAAACCTTCTGCCACCAGCATTTCGGCACCAGCAGCGCTGGTGTCGAGCGCATTGGCAACGAACCCCTGGGCACCAACCGCCCGCGGTATCAGCGCCACACCGCGTGAGCTAAACCTCGCCTTCATATCGTCGTCTACCATGCCGCCATCCCATGGTCCCCATCCCAGCGCACGCACCAGACAGCCGCTGCCCCGGCGCGTTTGCTCGGCCAGTGCTACCTTGTTGAGTACTTCATTGGCCATCGCATAGTCGCACTGGCCGGCATTACCCCAGCGCGCGGACACCGACGAGAACAGCAAGATGGTATGCAGCGAATCTTGAGCTGTCGCATCGAGCAGGGCACGCAGCCCGTGGACCTTTGTGCCGAATACTTCGTCGAATCGAAGGCCCGTTGTCGTGTCCAATGTAGCGTCGGCGATGACACCCGCACCGTGGATTAGCCCGGTGATCGGCCCGAAATTGCTTCTGACGCCGGCAAGAAGCGTACTGACGTCAGCGGCATCACGCACGTCCAGCGGCACGTACCGGACCCGGGAACCCGCCGCCTCAATGGCCGCAATGGTCTGTCGGATCTCTCTTACCGTCTTTACTTGTCTGACCTGGCGAGCAATATCATTGGGTGCAGGTTGGATGCCTCGGCGCCGGGAGCTGTCGAACAGTGCGCGTTTAAGATCGGCGTCCGTCGTCAAACCGTGCACAGCTGCGGGCTCTTCATCCAGCTGGCTGCGGCCGATGAGGACGAAGCTGGCGCGCGTCGCCTGTGCTAGCGCAACCGCCGACGCCGCGGTTACCCCGCGGCCACCCCCCGTGACGATGAGAACGTCGCGCTGACCGATCCGCGTCGAGGGCTGTACCCGCTCAGCATCGACCGCAGCCACCGTGACACGCCCGTGCGCACTGCCCAACCCGACCTCGAGCTCTGGACCTCCCATGAGTAGTTCGTCAACAATGTAATCGGCCAGCAGTCCCGCAGATCGATCATTGGTAGCCAGATCGATCGCCTTAACGCGTGCGGCGGGCCATTCCTGGGCAGCTGTTTTGGTGAGTGCTGCTATTCCTCCGATCCAGGCACGTGTCCCTGGATCGACGATCAAGCCGAATGTCCCTCCAGTGTCCTGCACTGTGATAAAGGCACCGCCGCGAATCCGCAGATTAGCCGCCACGCGTTGGGCGTCAGCGAAGACTTCTTTGTTGACCTCGATTGCATCTTCGGGCGCGCCTAGGCTTTTCAGTCCCGCCAGCTGAATCACGCAGTCGGCATCCGGGCTCGGATGTGGCACGACCGTGGATTCGATACCCGCAGTGCGCAATCGCGCTGCCAGCGCCTCGGCCACCGGCAGCCCCGCCAACCCGGCGATCTCAACTTTCGAGTCGTTGTTCAGTCCTGGCATCCGCATGCCGCGAGGCGGCGCCTCGACCGCGCGGACTACGTAATGTGGAATGGCCAGTGCGGGGTGACTTACGGCGGGTGTGGTCGCGGCGGCCGGGGCTGCACCCGAGGAAGGCACATGGTGCCCCAACCGATCAACAACCTCCCCCAATGTCGCATCCGGCCCCAACACCGCAGCATCGAACTCGCCCACCCCCGGCATCCGCTGCTGCACCCCCGCCAATATCTCCACCCGCTTAATCGAATCGATCCCCAGATCCGACTCCAAACTCATTGACAGATCCAACATCTCAACCGGATAACCAGTCTTATCCGCAACAACCCCCAACACCGCACCCACCACATCCACATCCACATCCGCACGTACGACGCCCCCACCACCAGGGGGAAGCTCAACTACGGCCGCCGCCACACCCGGTCTGACCGCGGGCGGGGCCGCACCCGAAGAGGGCACATAGTGCCCCAACCGATCAACAACCTCCCCCAATGTCGCATCCGGCCCCAACACCGCAGCATCGAACTCGCCCACCCCCGGCATCCGCTGCTGCACCCCCGCCAATATCTCCACCCGCTTAATCGAATCGATCCCCAGATCCGACTCCAAACTCATTGACAGATCCAACATCTCAACCGGATAACCAGTCTTATCCGCAACAACCCCCAACACCGCACCCACCACATCCACATCCACATCCACATCCACATCCACATCCGAACGTACGACGCCCCCACCACAAGGGGGCAGCTCAACTACGGACTGCAAGCCGGCTTGCGCAGACGTGTCTGATCGCATCTGCACCGGTTCATCATTTGCATCATGGTGGCGGTATGCGGGCGTCGCCGTCCGCGCCGACTCGTGGACATTGGGTTGTGGGATTCCGTAGTTGCCCCCGTCGATCATCAGCGCCAACGCCGGCGGCTTCCGGCGACGCGGGTCGTCGACTTCCGGGTAGTCAGCCCACAAAGCCATAAACTCCATCGGAACCCCCGCCGCAACCAGCTGCGCGAGTCCTTGCCACAAGGTCCGAATCCCGTTTGAACCCCGTCGATCCAGGGCGATGGCCGTATGGTGTCTGTCTCCTAAACACTCACGAACAAGGCGCGTCAAGACAGCGTCTGGGCCCACTTCGACAAAGATGCGTGCACCGGTAGCCCACATGTGTTCGACTTGCTGCGAGAAGCGAACCGGTTGAGCCAGCTGATTGGCAAGCCCCTGGCGAATGCTGCCGGCATCGGGCTTGTACGGCTGGGCTGTGGCATTAGCGTACACAGGCACGTTAGGTGAACTAAACACTGTGCCATCTAGGAATTTCTTGAATGGGCCAACCGCCGAATCGACAACTTCCGAGTGGAATGCAGTCGCCACATCTAGGCGTTGAGCGGTTAACCCTTCACCGCGAAGGCGGTTTTCGGCTTCGGCAATGGCATCGAGCTCACCGGCAAGCACAATCTGGTTGGGACTGTTGTGGTTGGCGATGGCGACTTGCAGGCCCCAAGATGAGATGAGCGGTATCGTCCGCTCTACCGGAGCCGACACCGCACTCATAGCGCCTTGGACCGATTCTGACGCACTGGCCATCAGCAGGCCGCGTTGGTGCGCAATGGCGAGCGCTGATTCATCGCTGAACACGCCGGCAGCGCACAGGGCGATCACCTCGCCGAAGCTGTGACCACCGACCATCGCGTACTTGATATTCAATGCGCGAATCAGGGTAAGCAGGCTAAGACTGTGGCTGCCGATCGCGGGCTGCGCCCATCGGGTTCCCGCCAAGATCTGAGACTGGCGGGCCCGCTCCGATTCGGAGTAAGCCGTTGTTGGCCAGACGATTTCGTGCAGCGCGCAGCCTGAGTCACCGATCGGTCGCCGCGAAAGTTCCCATGGATCCAGCGCGCCGGCATAGACCAAGGGCACCTCTGTTCCCATACCGACATACTGGCTTCCCTGACCGGGAAACAGCAGTGCGACAGGTCCGGCCGGCTCTCCGGAATAGAAGTAGCCGCGAGGCGAAGCGAAAGATTGCGGGCAGCCAGCCGCCCTCAGCCTGGCGGCAGCTTGGGTAAGCATGACTTTCAGGTCTGGCACGTCGTCCGCGACAAGCGCAAGGCGGTGTTTCTGGCAAGCGTCATAGCGATCCTGCGTCTCGCGAGCGAGATGGGAGAGCATGTCCGGGTGTTCGACAAGTGAGGCGGACAGCTCGGTGGCGTCCTGCGCCAACCGCGCGGCGGATTCCGCGGTCACCAGGATGAGTTCGCATGACGAGGCGCGGTGGCGCCATGCGCGCTTGCCAGATCCCGTGTATTCCTCAAGCGTCACATGAAAGTTGGATCCGCCGAACCCAAACGAACTAACCGAGGCACGGCGGGGCACCCCAACGGGGGCAATCCACGGCTTTGCCTGTGCGGGAAGGTAGAAAGGTGAGTCCTCGACCCGAAGGGCGGGGTTCGGTCGGTCCACTTTGATGGTCGGCGGCACTACCTTGTGATGCAGTGCCATCGCTGCTTTGAATAGGCCGGCCGCCCCAGCCGCCGCCTTCGTGTGACCTATTTGCGATTTGACTGATCCAAGAGCGCACCATTGCAAGTCGGTGCGGCCGGCACTGGTAAAGACTTCGCGCAGTGCGCCGAACTCCGCTGTGTCCCCCGCTTTAGTGCCCGTCCCGTGCGCTTCGACAAGCCCAACGGTCTCTGGGCCATATCCTGCCGCAGCGTAGGCGCGGCGCAGCGCCTTGGCCTGCCCGGAGCTGCTGGGGGCATAGATACTCCTGGCGCGCCCATCGGAAGAACTACCAATGCCGCGAATGACTGAATAGATGCGATCACCATCGCGTTCAGCGTCCGCCAGGCGCCTCAGCGCGAACATCGCCAACCCCTCACCCAACATCGTGCCGTCTGCGTCGGCAGAAAATGGGCGACAATCACCCGACCGGGACAACGCTGTCACCTCGGAAAAGCATCTGAACATCAATGCATCGTTAAAGGTGTCTACTCCCCCAGCTATGACCATGTCGGAGTTGCCCGAGTAGAGCTCATTCGAAGCAATGTCAACAGCTGCGAGCGCACTCGCGCATGCCGCGTCCACCACGCAGTTTGTTCCGCCGAAGTCCAGTCGATTAGCGATACGGCCCGCGACCACGTTGGCCAACAAACCGGGGAAAGAGTCTTCTTGCCAAGGTAGGTAACTCGCGGCGATTCGATCACTGAACTCCTTTAGTTCAGGCTCCGGTAGGCCGGCCGAGCGCAGGGCGTGCTCCCAAACCGGCAGTTCTAGCCCCGCCCCCATGTGAACAAGCAATTCGGTACCGCTGGCAACCCCTAAAACGACACTGATTCGGTCCCGATCCAAAGTTGTCGAGTCGCCGCCTGTTGCGTCGTCCAGTACCTGGCTCGCAACCACCAGGCCAAGCAGTTGCGCAGTGTCGATGGCCGATACGGTCTTAGGGGGAATAGCGAAGTCGACGGGACAAAATTCGGTTTTGCTCAAGAACGCTCCGCGCCTGACATGCCTCTCGACTGCAGTGCCCGATACCGGACCGCGGTAATTATCGATGCGCCAGCGCGATGATGGCACATCTGATATTAGGTCTGAGCCGGCGATGATGTTGCGCCAAAAGGCTGAGGAATTATTCGAACCCGGAAACAGACAACTGATACCCACAATAGCGATTGGGGGACGGCTTGACATTATGTTCAACACCTTGGCACTCGGTATGCGGACAGATACTAGCGTGTACGATCAACGATAAATGGGAGAACAGCGGGTGGATAATGATGTATTTTCAGCACAACCGGCGAGGCAAATATTGGAATGCCGCAGAGGGTACTGGCACACCATGACTACGAGCCTGTTGCGCGCGGGTAACTTGCGCAGCACCCTCGAGCAGATTCAGGGCGACATCTACAACTCGACGGTGTTCCCAATCGGCCAAGTATGTATCGGCGACCCAGGAATTGAACCCGCCCAGGGCGGGACCGCACCAGATTTGGTAATCTATCGTCCGATCGGAATCGCCATTGATTGCCCAGCGACTCGACCGGCCTAAATACCATCGGAATACCAGAGCCATCTCGAATTTGGGGTCTCGCGCCGCGCGGTCGAGCACCGAGGCATCCCGCTGTCTCCAGAAATCTTGGGTCTCATCCCACACCCGACCAATTTCCATCCCAAATATCTTTTCTAATTCGCGTTCCGCTTCTCCAACAATCGCATTCAAGCCCGGATTCGCCCGATACATCTGATAGAGTTTGCGCGCGCGCTGAGCGAACATAGTTCCCCGCTGCAGCACTTGGAGATTAACGCCAAGTTCGAACATATCGGCCGCGGGAGCCATCGCCACATCGGACATTTTGGCGTCCGCCAGCAATCGGCGCCCACTCCTTGACAGCCCCGACTCGGCGCATGTCTGATTGATCGAACCTGTCAGCACATAGTCAGCGCCCATCGCGAATGCAGCGGCCACAGAACGAGGCGTGCCTAAGCCACCTGCCGCTCCAACCCGGACCGGTCGGGCCAACTCACATTCGGCCGCGACCTGGTCACGCAGCCCAGCGACCTCAGGGAACAGCACTCCCAACGGGCGATTATCGGTATGACCGCCGCTGTCTGCTTCAACAGTGATGTCTTCGGCGACCGCCACATGTTGTCCCAGCTCCGCCTCTCGAGTAGTCAATTTGCCCATCGCGACGAGTTCGGCGACGACTGCGCTTGGCGCGGGCATCATAAATTGACGCGCGACCTCGGGCCTGGAAACCTTGGCGAAGACGCTGTGGTTACGCACGATTTGCCCGGCTGGATCGGTGGTTAAGCCCGACAGCGCGTAGTGCACGACAGCCGGCGTCAGCCTCATAAATGCCGACGCCTCCACTTTCCTCACGCCATGAGAAATGTACAGCTCGGCGAGAGACATTTCGAGGGCTGGATCACCTGGCGAATGAATTAGGTTCGCGCCCCAAGTGGAATCTTTTCCTTCACCTAGGCCCCTAACGATTTCCGCCAGTCCACGTTCCACTCCTTGGTAGGAGAGACCAGCCGCCCCGAAAAAACCCAGCATTTGCGCCTTCGCCATCGCCACAACAAGGGTTGGAGTAGAAATACCATTAGCCATGGATCCGCTGATGTATGCAAACCGCACGTTGTGATTTTCGTGAAAAGATCGATCACCAAGCCACTCGGGATACAATGGTGGCAACGTCGCCAAGAGAAACATGTCCGAAGAGCTCGAAGCCATCAATTCGCCGTCGGTGCCTACCCCCATAGCACCATCAATAGCGCTCCGAACGATGTGCAATGGTCGGCGGAAGTCCCTTAGTACATATGCAATATCCGATGGTGCGAAAGCCACCGGAGTTCTCCCGCTGCGCCATGCCCCCAAGATTGGCCACGGTTCGGGGGCCACCGTCGCCGACCACTCTTTTACTCTTGAATCCACCGGTCGGACCCATCACCAATTACCATTTACCCCTCCAATTGGTACTGCCGTCGTCGGCTCACAATTAAATAGCCGCAAAGTAAACTACCGTCTCGGCGCGTTCACTTTAGGGGCCGGATTGTGTTCAAAGGCCACCAAAACCAACGCCCCAACGCCGCCGCGATCGACGGAGTCATGAAGGAGCGCACGACGAGCGTATCCACGAGCAACCCTAGAGCGATCG
Organism: Mycobacterium simiae; assembly: GCF_010727605.1. Lineage (NCBI taxonomy): Bacteria > Bacillati > Actinomycetota > Actinomycetes > Mycobacteriales > Mycobacteriaceae > Mycobacterium > Mycobacterium simiae. Next base: position 3,845,116 of record NZ_AP022568.1, on the reverse strand, counting down.
TGGTGCCGATCTCACCCACCAGGCGCAGATCGCTGACGATCATCGACGCCATCGTGAAGGCGAATACGAGACCTGCCGCCGTGACGACGCGGCCAGATGCGCCCATACCGCGGATAATCGCGGTATTTAATCCCGCGTCTAGTCCCTCTTTGAGTCGGGAGACGACCAGTAAATTGTAGTCCGATCCGACCGCCAACAGGACTATCGACGACAGGGGCAGCACGAGCCACCACAAACCGAAGTTAGTGAAATCCTGCCAGATGAGAACCGAAAGGCCGCACGCCATCCCCAAGGAGAGCGCTACGGTGCCAACAATGACCAATGAAGCAATGACACTGCGGGTGACGAACAGCATTATGGTAAAGATCAGGATTAATGATGCGATCCCAGCGACCAGCAAATCAATGACGACCCCATGTTGGACGTCGGCGTACGCCGATGCGGCACCTGCTAGGGATACTCTCGCTCCTTCCAATGGGGTTCCTTTAAGGGATTCGGCGACCGAGTCCTCGATTTCTCGGACGTGCCGGACACCCTCAACCGAGGCGGGATCCCCTTGATGGGTGACGACGAATCTTACCGCTTTCCCGTCGGGCGACATGAATAATTTCTCAATGCGGAGGAAATCCGGATTGTTAAAAACGTCAGGCGGCAAGTAAAATGAGTCGTCATTTTTGGCTTGGTCGAAATACTCGCCCATGAGACTCGCGCCGTTGGCAGCTTCCTGCGTAAGAGCCTGGATGCCGGCCGTTCGGCTGTGTGTGGACAACGCCAAATCGCGCATCCTGTACATCGAAGCGATCGCTATAGGAAACTCAGGCAGCAAATCAGACATAAGTCGGTCAAGCTGCTGAAAATCGCCACTGAGGCCCTGCAGCTCCTGTGCGATTTGGTCGATACCATCTACCGCATCAAAAATCGAACGCACGGACCAGCATAGCGGTATGTTGACGCAGTGCTGCTCCCAGTAGAAGTAGCTACGAAATGGCCTGAATGTGTCATCAAAGTTCGCCACGTGGTCTCGGATCTCGTTCGTCGTATCTACTATCTCGCGAGTCCGACCCGCCGCAGTGTGAGTGGTTGCTGTTAGACCCTTCATGATGTTGTACGTTCGCTCCATGATGGCGGTCGTCGTGCTCAGTTCGTCTGCCATCTGCAGGAGCTGATCCGCATTGTCGTTCACGAACTTCGCTGTTTCCAACGTGGCAGAGCTTTGTAGAGCGATCTGGAAGGGAATGGAGCTGTGCTCCAGCGGCGCACCCAGCGGCCTGGTGATGCTCTGCACTCTTTCGATGCCGTGCAGGTGGAATACACCCTTGGCAACTCGGTCTATGACCAGCATATCGGCGGGATCACGCAGATCGTGGTCTGCTTCAACCATCAGCAGTTCGGGATTCATGCGCGCCTGTGAGAAATGTCGATCTGCGGCCGAATATGCAACATTTGCAGCCATATTTGGCGGGGTAAATTTCCTATCGTCGTAATTGGGGATGTAGGTTAGGAGTCCCGCGAAGCCCATTATGGCGATGATCGTAGTGACGGCAATGATGGGTTTCGGCCAGCGCACCACCACGGCGCCTATCTTGCGCCAATTTCGGGTGGATAATTCCCGTTTAGGGTCGAACAGTCCAAATCGGGAGGCAAATGCCAGCACCGCGGGCGCTAGCGTCAACGCTGCTGCCATGATCACCAGCATTGCAACGGCGCAGGGCACTCCCAAGGTCTGGAAGTAGGGTAACCTCGTCGCGGCTAGACAAAGACAGGCCCCGGCGATAGTCAAACCGGAAGCCAAAATGACCCGCCATACACCTTGGTACGCCGCCCGAAAGGCGGTCTCACGATCTTGGCCGAGGGATCGGGCCTCGTGGTAACGCCCCAATAAGAAAATTAGATAGTCGGTTGCTGCAGCGATACTCAGCCCGGTAATCATGCTGGTAGCAACCGACGTGAGGCCGATGAATTTGAGGTTGCCGAGGGTGGCCGCGACCCCCTGTGCCGCAAGAAGCTCGACAATGACAACAAAGAGACCCAGGATGGTGGTGATTATTGAGCGGTAGACGACAAGCAACATCACAAAGATCACCGTGAGCGATACCAGTGACATAGTTTTGAAGCTCTGGCTGGATACTAAAACGGTATCGCCCACGAGGACGGTATTACCGGCCAGGTAAGCATGGATTCCCGGCGGCAGGGGCGTTCGATCGAGGATATGTCGTACCGCGGCCACTGATTCATTGCTACGCGTGCTGCCTTCGTCGCCCACCAAGAATATCTGAGCGTAAGCGGACTTGCCGTCCGCGCTTTGCGCCCCAGGCGCCGTCAGCAGATCACTCCAGAAATCTTCGACATATTCGACGTGTGCGGTATCGGCGCGAAGTTTTCTGATGATCTCGCTATAAACCTGATGCGCATTTTCGCCGAGCTTCTCGCGTCCCTCTAAGACGACCATAGCTGATGAGTCGGAACTGAACTCGTGGAACACGTGGCCAATTCGAAGCATAGCCTGACGGGCCGGGGCATCCTTCGGTAACATCGCAACTGCGTGTTGGCTCGCGACCTCCTCCAGCGGCGGTGAGATTGCGCCTAAACCGGCGGCGATAAGAAGCCAAAACAAGATCACTGGTATAGACAGGCCACGTGTCAGAGCGGCGAGTCGTCGCCGCGAATTGTTGGTGGTCACACCGATTTCACTAAGCAGTAGATGAAGGGTTGATAGCCGGCGTCCATGCGGTCGTCCCGCACCTGGCCATCGACGATTACCCGGCACCGCACGGCACTGACGGTGGTACTCGCCTGAGCGATGACGTTAGCGGACATCGAAGGTAGCGTCGTCACAATTGTGAAAGACCAGGGCAATTGAACGCCGTCAATTTGGTGTGGCTGCGCATTTTCGTCGAGGTAGTCGATGCTGGCCGTGCCGCCGGGAGTACCCATGACCTCGTAGCTGACGCGTTTCGGATTGAGTGCCCGGTCACTACTGATATTTGGATCACCACTGTCGACCGATGTATTGGCGTCGAAGCTGTCTCGAATACGAATTACTACGTACCCCCCCAACCCGATCACGAAAACAAGCAGCATCGGCATCCACCTGCGTTTGAGCAAACTAAACAATCCCCTACCTCTCAATGACCGATGCCGCGGCGAGCCACCCAGCAGGGTGGACCATAATGTGCGGGTTTCAATGCGAGTGACAGTAAGGTCGATGGAACTTGACGAAAGCTTCCATAATCCGTTGGTCGCGGAAAGAGTTGAATCTCATGACGCTTAGGTAGGGTTCTGCGGCGCTGGACCGGTTAGTATTGACTACGTCAGTTTGTTCCGCCGATGTCGCGATAGTTCTCCCGATAAACGCCCTTACCACAATCCCCCAGCACCCAGCTCCGCTTCGATAGGCACCGGGCGAGAAGATAACTCACCCGCATATCGCGAAAGAGCGGACGATCCGTTTCTGATCATCGCTTGCCAGCCGCGGTTATTCACTGCGAGGCTCAACGTCCTACCCGCATCGGAATTGCTCCGGAAATCATCCTTCCAATGCGAACCCATCGCGCCGCTCGGTTTCGCCGCCCTGAGCCGACAATTAGACGCCAGGATTTCACGCGTTCAACGAAGAAGACCGCGATTGGGCGACCCGCCCGCACACCGACGGGCAGCGATGAATCATAGATTCGCCAGCCCATAGTGACGGTATCCCAACTGTCCGTATCGCGTGTATGTGCCGCTGCGCCAACGAAACTCAAGCATCGGTACGAGGTACCGCGGAGAACACACCGTTCAGTACACCGGCACACTCAGCATCACCCGTTGCTGGCATTACCCGCTAGAACCAGGGCGCCATGAAAATGGTCTGTGCGTGCCAGGCTGCCGGCTGATTCGTGTTCACATCAGGACCCGCAAAACGGCTAGCGGCCAGCTTTGGGTTCCGGCCTATGTTGACGTGGGTGCAATCGCAACGGTACCCCGATACTGCTCAAGCAATGGCGCATGCCGAGTGTCCGGCCATTTTCGCCACCAACCGGCGAAATGGTGCCCGGCCGTCGAGCGTGGGCGCTTTCACGTCGTCCATCAAAGAATCGTCCTAAGTACGTGATGGTGGACGTCGACACTGTCCATCAGGCTTTTAAGCCTGGTTCGCGAGTTATGCATGAGCAATAATAGTTAAGAGCTATCACTGCCGGCTTGACTCGAATGGCTTACCGGGCGAAGCTAGTCCCGCCTTTGACTGCCGGCCGCACCACGCTACGCGCTCACGCTAATCATCCGAGATGTACTAGGCTGCCGCGGCCGTGCCCACGCAGTGAAACTTGAGTTTCTGACTTTGGATAAAGGCAACTGTGGATGTGACGTTGAGGGACAGGGGGGGCAATGAACGATGAAACGGATGCCGGCGGCGTCAAGAAATTTGTTGAAAAGTGTCAAGTCTACTTCGACGATCTTGATGCATTCGGCATGTTCTATCATGGTCGATACCTTGCGTTGATCGATCGCGCTTTCTTCGCCTGCGTGTCGCGGCTTGGATTCACTCCCGGGCATGAAGACTTACATCAGGTGGTGCGTGAAACCAAATTGGTTTTTATCGAGCCCATTCGTCAAATTGGTGATGTAGATGTGATTTTTTGGGCCAGTCGGGTTGGCCGGAGTAGTGCTCTGTTCGACTTTGTGGTGAAGAGTGCTGCCGGTGAGCATGTGCGAGGATCTCGGTCGGTTATCAAGTTCGACCCCGCCACAGGGCGTTCAAAGCCTTGGGGCGAAAAAATCCGCGCCGTCTTTGACCCCGGATCGGACGATCCGAAGCAATAGCGATGTCGGCGCACCTCGGCAGCCGCCGTAAAGCGTCGATTTGCCGTCGCCACAACCGACAAAGACCGGCAACCGCGGATTGAGCGGTCTGTTGGACGTGGAATTCACGGTGGTTGCCAATGACCGACCGGCATTGGCACAGCAGCGTGGCACCTGGGATCAGGCGGTGGCGCGGACCGGCCCGGATCACCGAGGCTCTGAGTTGCCCCTGGAGTCGAAGCCGTCACTAGGGTGACAAGTATGGCCGACTGGACCGTCGCAAACCTGCCGTCATTTGCCGGGCGCACCGTGATCGTCACCGGCGCCAACAGTGGACTGGGCGCGATCACTGCCCGCGAGTTGGCCGGCCGCGGCGCCATGGTGATCCTGGCCGTCCGCACCCCCAGCAAGGGCGAAGCCGCCGCCGCAACGATGCGCGGTCCCGGCGCCGGACCGGTCGAGGTGCGCCGGCTCGATCTGCAAGATCTGTCGTCGGTGCACGAGTTCGCCGACGGTGTCGACACGGCCGACCTGCTGATCAACAATGCCGGCATCATGGCCGCACCGTTCGCGCTGACCACCGACGGCTTCGAGAGTCAGATCGGCACCAACCACTTCGGCCACTTCGCGCTGACCAACCTGCTGCTCCCGAAGCTGACCGACCGGGTGGTGACCCTGTTATCGATGGCGCATTGGCCGGGGCGGATCGACTTGGACGACATCAACTGGAAGACCCGCCGCTATTCGCCCTGGTTGGCCTACAGCCAGTCCAAGCTGGCCAACCTGTTGTTCACCACCGAGCTGCAGCGTCGCCTGCGGTCGGCCGATTCGCCGCTGCGCGCGCTGGCCGTTCATCCTGGCTATTCGCACACCAACCTGCAGGGTGCCTCGGGCCGCAGGATCGGCGATGCGCTGATGTCGGCGGCCACCCGAGTGGTCGCCACCAACGCCGATTTCGGCGCGCGGCAGACGTTATACGCGGCATCACAGGATTTGCCCGGCGACACCTTCATCGGCCCCCGATTCGGCTGGATCGGGCCCACTCAACCGGTGCGTCGCAGCCGTCGGGCCAAGGATCCGGTCACCGCCACCAGACTGTGGGACCTGTCCGAGCAGCTCACCGGCGTCAAATTTCCGCTCTAAGGCGCTCATGGGATACCCTGACCGGGCGTCACGGCGAGGGTGATTGGCGTCCAGCCAGCACCGTTATCGACGGAGACCGACAGTTGTCGCGACCCTGGCCGTGCCTTGACACTGAGGTACCGAACACAGGAGCGACATAATGGCGAAGCAATCCCCGGTCAACCAACTCGCGGTCACGGTGCGAACCGAGACGGGCAAGGGAGCGTCCCGCCGGGCCCGCCGCAATGGCAAGATTCCGGCCGTTCTCTACGGCCACGGCACCGAACCGCAGCATCTGGAGCTGCCCGGCCACGAGTTCGCCGCCGTGCTGCGGCACTCCGGCACGAACGCCGTGCTGACGCTTGACGTCGAGGGCACGGAGCAGCTGGCGCTGACCAAGGTGCTCGACATCCATCCGATCCGCCGCACCATTCAGCATGCCGACTTGCTGGTCGTGCGGCGCGGCGAAAAGGTCGTCGTCGAGGTCCGGGTTGTCATCGAGGGCGACGCCGTTCCGGGCACCCTGGTCACCCAGGACACCAACACCATCGAGATCGAGGCCGACGCCCTGTCCATCCCCGAGCAGTTGACCGTCTCGGTCGAGGACGCCGAGGCCGGCACCCAGATCACTGCCGGGCAGATCGCGCTGCCGAACGGTGTCAGCCTGGTCTCCGACCCGGAGATGCTGGTGGTCAACGTGGTCACCGCGCCGACCGCCGAGGACCTCGAGGAAGAGGGCGCGGGCGCGACCGCCGAAGGCGCCGAGTCGGCCACCGAGTCCGCCGGGGCAGCCGACGAGGCCGGGGCGTCGGCCGCAGAGTCCGAGTAAGCGGCCGACGAGATGGCCGAACCGCTCCTGGTGGTCGGCCTGGGCAATCCCGGAGACAACTACGCCCGCACCCGGCACAACATCGGCTTCATGGTCGCTGACCTGCTCGCCGGGCGGCTGGGCTCGAAGTTCAAGGTGCACAAGCGGTCCGGTGCCGAAGTGGTGAGCGGCCGACTTGCCGGCCGCTCGGTGCTGCTGGCCAAGCCGCGCTGCTACATGAACGAGTCGGGTCGCCAGGTAGGGCCGCTGGCCAAGTTCTACTCCGTGGCGCCGGCCGACATCATCCTCATCCACGACGACCTCGACCTCGAGTTCGGTCGCATCCGGCTCAAGATGGGCGGCGGCGAGGGCGGGCACAACGGGCTTCGCTCGGTGGCCTCGGCGCTGGGCACCAAGGACTTTCAACGGGTGCGGCTGGGAATCGGACGCCCGCCCGGACGCAAAGATCCGGCCGCCTTCGTGCTGGAGCCGTTTACCGCCAAGGAGCGCCCGGAGATCCCTGCCATCTGCGAGCAGGCCGCAGACGCGACCGAGCTGCTGATCGAGTTGGGTTTAGAGCCCGCCCAGAACCGCGTGCACGCTTGGTAGCGGCGCCGTTCGCTGCGGTGGACGTTATCCGGTGACCAGCGTGACGGAGTTGGACCGGCGCAGCTTGCCCGACGGCGTCTTCGGAATGGTGCCGGGGCCGAGGACCACGACATTGCGGGGACGCATGTCGACCTCTTTGAGGACCTCGCGGGCCACCTCATGTTCCATCCGCCGCACCTCGACGGGGTCCTGGAACGCGTTGGACTCGACCGCCACGGCGAACGTCTCGCGGGAGTGGCCGGCGTCGAGCCGGACCGCGACGGCGCAACCCGGCCGGACACCCTCGACGCGGCACGCCGCCCGTTCGATGTCGGTCGGATAGATGTTGCGGCCGGCCATGATGATGACGTCTTTGACGCGGCCGCAGACGACGATGTGGCCGTTTTCGGTGATGTAGCCAAGGTCGCCGGTGTCGTACCAGCCGTGTTCATCCTGGGCCGAGAGGAAGCCACCCATGGTCAGGTAGCCCGGGGTCAGCGACTCACCACGCAACTCGATGACGCCGACGCCCCGCGGCGGCATCACGTTGCCCTGCTCGTCGATGATGCGGGCCTCCAGGCCCTGCAGCAGCGGGCCCAAGGTGGCCAGCCGGCGGGTGTTGCCCTTGGTCGCGGGCACGGCCCGGCGCAGGGCGGCCAGCAAGTCGGCGTCCACTTCGTCGACGACGAGGCCTGCGTTGCACTCCGAGAACGACACGGCCAGCGTCGTCTCGGCCATGCCGTAGGCAGGCAGGATCGCCGACGGCTTCAGGCCGAACGGCTTACCCGCGTCGAGCAGGTCCTCGACGTCGGCGGGCTCGACGGGTTCCGCGCCGGACAGCGCGAAGCGCAGGGTCGACAGGTCGAAGTCGCCGGGCTTGGCCTGCCGCCGCAGCCGCTTGGCCAGCAACGCGTAGGCGAAGTTGGGCGCCGCGGTCATGGTGCCCTGGTACTTGTCGATCAGCTTGGCCCACAGCAGCGCGTCGCGCAGGAAGTCCATCGGCGTGACCTTGACCAGCTCCGCGCCAAAGTACATCGGAATGGTCAAGAAGCCGACCATGCCCATGTCGTGGAAGCAGGGTAGCCAGCTGACCATCACGTCTTTGTCGATGTCGTACTGCGCGCCGACGAACATCGCCTCGGCGTTGGAGTAGATGTTGCGGTGCGTGATCTGGACGGCCTTGGGAGATCCGGTCGATCCCGACGTCAGCTGCATCAGCGCCAGGTCGTCCTCGCCGACCTCGACGGGATCGACCGGTTCCGACGCCAGCAGGTCGGTGACCGTGAGGACCTTGATGCCCTTTTCTTCCAACACCGGGATCGCGACCAGGAAGGGCTCCGAGACGATGACGACCCGGGCCTCGATCATGCCGATGACGTTCATGGTGTCTTCGGCCCACATGGCCAGATCCGTGCGCGGGGTGGGCTGGTGCAGCATGGTCAGGCTGGCGCCGCGCATCCACAGACCTTGCGCCGTCGGGGCGATCTCCACGGGGTAGCCGGCGAGCACACCGACGGCGTCGCCGAGGCCGATGCCCGCCTCGGCCAGGCCGCCGGCGATGCGGCGGGCGCGCTCGTGGACCTCACCCCAGGTGTGGCGAACGGGTTCGTGCGGCTCACCGGTGACCATGCCCTTTTTCGAGATGCGGGCGTTGTGGAACATCTTGTCGGTAAACCTGCTCACGCAAACCTCCTTGGTTCCGGCGCTGTCCCCAACACCCGGGATTTCATGTTCCGCTCGCCAGACGACACTTTGCAGCAGGCACGCGAGCACAGTTGAAAAGCGGTTACATCTCGAAATAGTGACGGCTGCGCAACCCCGTGTCCGGTTGCCCGACCGGCAAGCGCGCGGCATCCTGGCCAAACCCGACCAACTGGCCGTCCACCGGGGCTGCCGGCGAACGGCCAGGCCGAATGCTCGTCCTGATCAATAGTCCTCACCGCGAGCTATCTTAAACTCCTCTTAAGTAACAACCCACCATTTCTGCAATTTGAGTCTGATTTCACAGCGTGTTCACGCGTCGGTCGTCGGCGCCGGTACCACCCGCGCACCTGCCACCGGACCGCTCGCGACTCGCACCGCGCGACACACGCCGGCCCCCGAAAGCGCCATGCCGACGTCGACCGCCGACGGTGCCGACGCACAGAGGAACGCGCAGGTAGGGCCCGAACCGGAGACGATGCCGGCCAGCGCGCCCGCCTCTTCGCCGGCACGCAGCGTGCGGTGCAGCTGCGGATGCAGGCTGATCGCCGCGTCTTGCAGTTCGTTACCCAACAACGGCGCCAGCTGCCCGGGATCACCCGCCGCCAGCGCGGCCAGCACCGGCCCGGGCTCGGCGAGCCGGGATTGCTCCGCGGCATCCCTGAGCCGGTCGAGCTCGCCGAACACTGCCGGGGTGCGCAACTCGCCATAGGCGAAGGCCAACACCCAGTGAAAGGTGTTCCGCGACAACACCGTCGCCAGTTCCTCACCGCGGCCGGTGCCCAACGCGGTGCCGCCGTGCAGCGCGAACGGTACGTCGCTGCCCAGCCGTGCGGCCAGCATCCGCAGGTCCCGGCGGGGAACGTTGAGCTCCCACAGCGAGTTCATCGCGACCAGCACCGCCGCCGCGTCCGCGCTGCCGCCCGCCATGCCGCCGGCCACCGGAATGGATTTGTCGATCATGATCGACACGTCGGGCGCTCGGCCGACATGATCGGCCATCAGTTCGGCGGCCTGCCAGGCCAAGTTGCGCTCGTCGGTGGGCAGATGGTCGGCACCCTCGCCGAGGAGTTCCAGCGATAGGACGTCGGCGTTGCGGACGGTCAGCTCATCGAGCAGCGAGACGGCCTGAAACACCGTCGTCAGCTCGTGATAGCCGTCGTCGCGGCGATCGCCGACCGCGAGGTAGAGGTTGACCTTGCCGGGGACGCGGACCGTGACTGACCCGGTGGGCACCCACTGCGCGGCTGTGCTGCCGTCAGACATCCTCGGTCACCCAGTCAGCCCCTACCACGGCAGCAGACTATCGCTGTGGCTGCGCGGAATCACCGGAGCGACGCAGCAGACGCACGAAATCGTCGATCGACAGCGTCTCACCGCGCCGGGCGGGATCGATGCTGGCCGCAAGCAGCCGGTTCGCCGACTCGTTGCCCGACCCCGCCCATTGCAAGAATGCATTGCGCACGGTCTTGCGCCGCTGCGCGAAGGCGATATCGACCAGCTCGAAGACCTGCCGACGGAAGGCGTCGTCGGTGGGCCACGGCGCGGTGGCGTAGCGGTCGATGCGGACCAGGCCGGAGTAGACGCGCGGTACCGGCCAGAACACGGTCGGTGCGACCGTGCCGCACCGGCGTACCTGTCCGAAGAAGCGCACCTTGACGCTGGGGACACCATATTCCTTGCCGCCGGGTTCGGCGGCCAGCCGCTCGGCCACCTCCGCCTGCACCATCACGGTCACCGTCTGAATCGACGGGAACTCCGCGAGCAGGTGCAGCAGCGCCGGAACGGCGACGTTGTAAGGAAGATTGGCGACGACGGCAGTGGGCTGGGCGGGCAGCTCGTCGCGCCGCACCGTCAGCACGTCGCGGTTGCACACCGTCAGTCGCTGGGCCTCGCTGTGCGAATGCTCGGTGACGGTCTGGCGCAGCCGCCCGGCGAGCACGGGGTCGATCTCGACCGCGGTGACCGTCGCGCCGCGGTCCAGCAGCGCCAACGTGAGCGAGCCCAGGCCGGGGCCGACCTCGAGGACGTGGTCGGCGCGGCCGACGCCGGCGATCGACACGATGCGCCGGACGGTGTTGGCGTCGTGCACAAAGTTCTGGCCGAACGATTTGCGTGGCCGAAACTCAAGTTCTTTGGCCAGCCGCCTGATATCGGTGCGTCCGAGCAGCCGTATCGTCAGCGTGCACCAGCTCGTCCGCTGCACACCGGCCACGCCCCCCAGCCCTGGCGTTCCCTGGTCACCTCGGCGATGGTGATCTGCTCCTCGCGGGTGGCGAGGTCGGCGCGGGGCGCGAACCGCAGCCCGCCGTTGCGCTCCCACGTGCCCTGATCGAACTGCACGCCGCCGTAATAGCCGTTGCCGGTGTTGATCGCCCAGTTTCCGCCGGCCTCACAGCCCGCGATGGCGTCCCAGATGGCCCCGTCGCTGATCGGGCCTATGTCGGTGCCGGGCTTGGTGCCCACCCGGACGACGGAGTCGCGGGCCGGGGCGATCACAATGTTGGCGATCGGCAGCCGACCCGTCTCGACGCCGTTGACTGTCGCCACCGCGAAGGTGACGTCTTGCGTCCCCGGGGCACCGGGGTCCTCGACGACCTGCCGGCTCATGTTCATGTCGGGGTCTTCGACCCGATGCGCGGTGGGCGGCAACGGGATTCGTTCGGTGACCTTCTCGATGCGGTTACGCGTCACTTGAATCTGCATGCCGTCGACGATCGGCGATGTCGCACTGGGTACCACCTGGTCGCTGTCCTGCAGCGGCACTCCGGCGGCGTTGAGCAGGCCGGCGACGTTGGGCGCGGGCAAATGAACCGTGCGGACCTTGCCGCCGTCGTTGATCTGGACGGTCTTCGCGCTGACGACCGGCAGTGCCATGCCTGCCAGCGGAACCCGGCTGCCGCGGGAGGCCGCAGCCGGCGCGGTGTCGGTCATCGCGAGCTGGGCCAGTGCCTCGTCCACGGTGGAGGCGGTCGTCCACACCCGCTTGGTGTCGTGGCCGTCCAGCGAGATCTCCAGCGGCCGGCTGCGCCGCAGCACGATCTTGTCGGCGTTGTGCACCTGAACGTCGGCGGCGGGATACAGATCGTCACGCTCGCCGATGACGTAACCGTTCTCTTCGACGATGTCGATCACTCGTGATTTCATCGTGGTCACTCGCATCGCCACGCCATCGACGGTCAGCGTCACCGTTTTGGATACCGAAACCGCGAACCCACCGGCGAGGGCGAGGACTACGAGCAGCCCTCCGACGACGAACCGCAACATCGGCGATGGGGTCTGATCGAGTTTTCTCAATACGCTCAACGCGCGTCTACCCCATGCTCAGCTACCACTTAGCGACCTACCCGGCGTTCGACGACAGTGCATTAAACCAACGATTCGATCACAAGACGGTAACGAACCGGTCAATCTGGAGCAACCCGAGCCGAGATGTGTTGCGGAAATCACCCGTCCGACCCGGCGAGCCCGTATATCCACCGGGCAGTGCTCGTGGTGGTCCGCGCCAGCTCCGCTGCCGGGCGGTCGACCAGCTCCGCGATCGCCCGGACAGTATATGGAAGGCAATACGGCTCGTTGGGCGCGCCACGGTAAGGATGTGGTGTCAAAAAGGGCGCATCCGTCTCCACCAGGAGCTGCTCGACCGGTATCAGCGGCACCGCGTCGCGTAGCGCGCGGGCGTTGGTGAAGCTGGCCGTTCCGGCCAAGCTGAGAAACCATCCGGCATCGACGCAGGTTCGGGCCATCACGCTGTCGGAGGAGAAGCAGTGGAAGATGACCACCTCGGGTGCGCCCTCCGCCCGCAAGACGTCGAGCACCTCGGCGTCGGCCTCCCGGTTGTGAATCATCAACGGTTTGCCGATCCGCTTGGCCAAGTCGATGTGCCATGCGAACGCCTCCCGTTGCACCTCGGGCGCGGCGCAGCCGTCCAGCCGGCCCGGCCAGTACATGTCCATCCCGGTCTCGCCGACAGCCACTACCCGCGGGTGCGCGGCCAGCGCCTCGATCTCGGCCCGGGCAGCGTCGTCGAGCGCGTCCGCGCGGGTGGGATGCAAGGCCACCGCGGCGTACACCCGCGGGTCCCAATCGGCGGCCCGGAGCACCCAGCGCGCCGAGTCCAAATCGTCGGCAATGGTGACGGCCGCACCCACTCCGACCGCCGCGGCCCGGTCCATGATCGCTGCCACTCCGGCTGCGTCCTCGGCCCCGCACGCGTCGAGGTGAGTATGCGCGTCGATGAGTGGCGCCAACGGTTCCGGCGCGGGTGGGGCTTCTCGTTTACCGGGTCGGCTGGAGCTCACGCGCACACAATAGGGTGAATCTCGATGAGGCCCTATTACGTCACGACTGCGATCGCGTATCCAAACGGCGCGCCGCACGTCGGTCATGCCTACGAATACATCGCCACCGACGCGATCGCCCGATTCAAACGACTCGACGGCTTCGATGTGCGCTTCCTGACCGGGACCGACGAACACGGGCAGAAGGTCGCCGAGACCGCCGCCGCCGCTGGCGTCCCGACCGCCGAGCTGGCGCGGCGCAATTCCGATGTGTTCCAACGCATGCAGGAAGCGCTGAATATCTCGTTCGACCGTTTCATCCGTACCACCGATCCCGACCATCACGAGGCGTCCAAGGAGATCTGGCGGCGGATGGAGGCGGCTGGAGACATCTATCTGGCCACCTACTCCGGCTGGTATTCGGTGCGCGACGAGCGCTACTTCACCGACTCGGAGACCGAGGTGGTCAACGGCATCCGCGTCGCGACGGAGACCGGGGCGCCGGTGACCTGGAGCGAGAAGGAGCAGACCTACTTCTTCCGGCTCTCGGCGTATACCGACAGGCTGCTGGCCCACTACGCGGCCAACCCCGATTTCATCGGCCCGGAGGTGCGTCGCAACGAGGTGGTCAGTTTTGTGGCCGGCGGGCTCACCGATTTCTCCATCTCGCGCACCACGTTCGACTGGGGCGTGCAGGTGCCCGAGCATCCGGATCACGTCATGTACGTGTGGGTCGACGCGCTGACCAACTACCTCACCGGCGCCGGCTACCCGGACACGGATTCGGAGTTGTTCGGCCGCTACTGGCCCGCCGATCTGCACATGATCGGCAAGGACATCATCAGGTTCCATGCGGTGTATTGGCCGGCGTTTCTCATGTCAGCGGGAATTGAGCTGCCACGCAGGATTTTTGCGCACGGGTTCTTGCACCACCGCGGCGAGAAGATGAGCAAGTCGGTGGGCAACACCATCGACCCGGTCGTGCTGGCGGACGCGTTCGGCGTCGACCAGCTGCGCTACTTCCTGTTGCGCGAGGTGCCGTTCGGTCAGGACGGCAGCTACGGCGAAGAGGCCATCATCAACCGCATCAACACCGATTTGGCCAACGAGTTGGGGAACCTGGCGCAACGGTCGCTGTCGATGATCGCCAAGAACCTCGACGGGGTGGTGCCCGAGCCCGGCGAGTTGACCGCCGCCGACACCGAGCTGCTCGATCGGGCGGACTCGTTGCTGCGCCGAGTGCGCGCCCACTTCGACGCCCAAGCCATGCACCTGGCGCTGGAGGCGATCTGGCTGATGCTCGGCGAGGCCAACCGCTACTTTTCGGCGCAGCAGCCGTGGGTGCTGCGCAAGAGCGAAGCCGAAGCGGACCAGATCCGGTTTCGCACGGTGCTCTACACCACGTGCGAGGCGGTGCGGATCGCGGCGCTGCTTGTCCAGCCGGTGATGCCGGAATCCGCCGGCAAGTTGCTGGATCTGCTCGGGCAACCGGCCGAGCAAAGAACGTTTAGTACGATCGCGGTGCGGCTGGCCCCTGGCGCGGTGCTACCGCCGCCGACCGGCGTCTTTCCGCGGTATGAACCACCTGCTGCAGGGCAGCAGGAACAGCGGTAGGCGGAAAAACCAGGCACCGATTCGACCGCGGAAAGCCTGCATCGAGAATTGGTGTCAACCATGGCCTCTGGCATAGACCATAATCGGCCTGTGGAGCGACGACAGAATCGGCATCAACATAATCAATCGCCGATGACCACCTTGAAACAGTTGCCCGCCTTGGTCGTGCTGGAACGGATTCCCGTTCCGGTGCTGGCAGTGGGCGATGACGGCACCATCTTGTTCACCAACACCGCATTTGCAGAAATGGTGGGCTATGAGCCGGAGGAAGTTCTGGCGTTGCGGTTCCGCGAAATTTTCCACGAGGCTCCCGATTCGGAATCCCTGCTGTCGGTCGTGCACGCCCTGGCGAATATGGTTGTCGAATTGGCGCACAAGGACGGCTCGGTGGTGCGCGCGCTGATGAGCAAGTCGGTCGGCATGCGCGCCGACGACCGGTTCGCGCTGGCGACGTTTCAAGATCTGACCGAGCAGCTTTGGGATGACGAGCGCTAACGCTCGACGCCGGCCGCTCTGCGCCGAGCCGTCAGCGTCGGCTGCGTAGCACGATCACCGCGGCGCCGACGATAGTCACGGCCAGCCAGCCGCCACCCAACCACCACAGCCAGCCCAGGTCGGAGTGATTGTCCGGTGCGGCAATCGGATTGGCCGTGGGCGAGTGATCGACGGTCACCGGGTCCTGGCCGGCGACGGCCAGCACCGCCACTCCCTTGAGCCGCTGCCAGCGCTTGTTGTTGTCGCCGCCGAGCCAGCGGATCAGTTCATCGACCTGGGCGGAGGTGCCGTTGGACGTGGCGACCAATAGCGACCGTCCATGGTTGAAAACCGTTTGCAGAGAAGCAAACTTCATCACTGGGTCGAGGGTGAGCGTGGTCGGCTTGCCGTCGGAGGTGTTGGCGTTGACGGTAATTGGGCCGCTGGGCCCGGCCGACACCGGAAGGACGACGTTGGAGTGGTTCCATCCGTCAGCCGAAATCAGTATCGCCGGGTTCGACGAATCAATGGCCTGCTGCACGCTTGTCACGTGCGTGTAGATCGGCGTCGAGCTGATCCGTTGCAGTCCGACGATCAGGTTGATCGCGCGCACGGTGTCGGGCAGCGAGTGGGCCTCGATGCCCACCTGCACCCGCGGCATCAGCGCTTGCGGCACTGACTGGAAGCCGTCGGGCACCGGCGGCGCTGCCGGCTTGCTCTCAATGGTGGTGTCGCCGTTGATATTCAACGTCAGCAGCTGGTTTCCGGGCCCCGCGGTGTAGAAGTCTCCGCAGTGACCGACGTTGCTCGCCACGTCGAGCACCACGTCGAGGCTGGTGTAACGCTGCAGCAACCGATCCGGCACGTCCATCCAGCGGTCGATGGTGCCGTGGCCGTCGGTCGGGAAGTGGTCGATGGTTTCCGGGCCGATGGTCACCGCGATTTGGCCTGCGCTGTTGGACGGCGTCGGGGTGTAGGAGCCCAGCAGGTGCACACGTACCCCGCGGATGGACCGGCCGAACTTGGTCTGGTCCAGTCCGATCGACAGGTGGGGCTGCAGCGAGCTGCCGTTGACGACGGGGGTGCCCAAGTCGCGCAGGGTGGTGCTGTTGCCGGGCTGTTGTGGGTCCGGTTTCAGCTGATCCACGACCGCCTTCGATGAGACCGCGAGCTGCGACAGGTCGCTGAACAGCATGGCGGTGTCGGATTCGTCGGCTTCCCCGAGCGGCCCCGACATCAACAACCACGTCGCCGGGCCGGAACCTTGCAACGCCAGCCCGTTGTCGGGCCCTTCCTTGACGACGATCTGGCGTTCCAGCCCTTGCGGCGGCGTGGGCGGTGCAAGCTGCCCTTCCGGCAACGGAACTACGGTGATCTCCGGGTTTTGCCTACCGTAGTGCGACGCGGCGGCGGCGGCCAGCTGGATCGCCGTGTCGGATTCGGCCGTCGACGGAGATTGCGGCAGGTATATGGATAGCTTCTTCAGCACGGGCGGCAAGAAGTGCGCCACCGTGGTGGGCGGCTGTTCGACGCCGGTGTAGCTGATCGACGGTGCGGACAGTCGCAGCGGGCTGTCCGGGTATAGGCAGAAACCCTCTTGCGGCACCAGGTAAGTCCGCAAGGTAACGGTCAGCCAGTTGTCGACGACGTCGGCGCCCGCCAGCGGGATGACCAGCGGCGACTGGTCCGCGGTGGGCAGGGTCAGCCGTGCGAGCGTGCGCTGATCCTGCGACACGGTCAGCGTCCCGGACCGAAGGTTGATCGGCAGTTCGACCGTCGCGTTGAGGGCGGTGGGCGTGAGTCCCCGCAGGACGGGCACGGTCAGCTGCTGCGTACTGGTCAGCCCCCAGAATTCCAGGGTGGGCGCGGACCCGAGGTCGGCCAGCGACAGCGTCAGCGAGTCGGTAGCCGGGCCCGCGTCGGAGGGTGCGCTGGTGGCCGGCGGGGCACTCAACACCAGGAACCCGATCACCCCGGCCAAAGCGACGAGTCTGCCTACATACTTCCGGTACACCACCGGAACAGTATGCATTCTTTCGGTACGTTGTCGAAACGGCGCGCAGGTCGCGTCCTCAAAGCCTGCCTCACAGGCCTGCCCCAAGGCCTGTCTCACGGCCTGCCTTACAGGCCTGCCTCAAAGGCGGGTCATGGCCTGGTCGACAGCCGCGGATCGAGGCCGGCCCGGCATTCGCCCAGGACTATCCGGTTTCGGAAACCGCGATGGCGTGGGGCCGCGGCACGGCGGGCCGGGCGTGGCGCATCGCTTCGCGAGCGAGGAACTGTCGGAAGTAGGACAGCGAGGTGTCCGAGACGATGCCCGGCAACAGAAGTTCCCAGACGCGCGTCAGGCGCTCGAGGTCGGCGGCCACGTCGCGGCCGGGGCCCGCGCTCCCCTGCGGACCCGCGATGGCGTCGGCCAGCGCCCTGGTGCCAAACAGCGCGCCGACGACCGATTCGCTGACCGCTTCCGGGTCGAGTTCCTGGCGCAGGTCCCCTTCGGAGATCGCGCGCCCCGCCTCGGCGGCGAGCAACTCCACCAGGGCTTTGCAAAACTTCCCGGCGGCTTCGTTGGAACCGCGCAGGGTCCAGCTCAGTTGCTCGGCGGCGCGGGCCGTCTCATCCGAGCTCAGCATTCCGACGATCGCGAACGTCCCGTGCAGTACGTTTTCCAGTCCCGGCGATGCTCCCCCGCACACATTCCGGAAGCCGTTGAGGATCGTCTCGGCACCTTCCTCGATGATGGCCGAGGCCAACGACTCTTTAGAGTCGAAGTGGTGGTACAGGGCGCCCTTGGTCATCCCGGTGCGCTCGATGATCGTGCCCCAGCCGGCCGCCGAGTAACCGACCTCGCCGAACACGTCGATCGCGGCGTTGAGAATCTTGCGGCGAGTGACCTCGGATCGCACCTGGCGGGCCATTACCCCTGTTCCTTCGGCACGTTATCGGGTACGCAGATCCGGTGAGCTCGTGTCACGTTGCGCCGCAACGGCTTCAACGTCAACAGCCGCGCCGCTGCAGGTTTGCCGGTTGGCCTGGTCATGAGGAATCCGCGGGCGAACTGGTGTTGATCGCAAGCGCCGCGCGCCGCCGCAGGAATTGCCGAAAGTAGTCGACGCGGTCGGGTTGCAGGATACCGGCGAGGAGCAGACCCCAACACCTTTCCAGATCGCGCAGGAACCGCTCTGGATCGTCGAGGTTGCTGGTCTTGCGCAATCCCATGTGCAGGGACACCATCATGCGTCCCACGTCCTCGGGTTCGCATCGTTGATCGATGTCGCCCTCGGCGACGGCCTGTTCCACCACCGCGGCCAGGGCTTTCACCCACCCATCCAGCAACCGCTCCTGTAGCCCCTCGGAACCCCCAACCGACTCGATCAGGTTCAGCCCGGCTCGGACCTGGTCGACTTTGATGTCCTGAATAGCGATCAAGTACGAAAAATCGATGAGGGTCTCCAGTCCCGACAAACCCCGCGTGACCAGGTCTTGCACGGCCGCGGTACCGGCCGCGGTCTGCCGGTCGATAATCGCGACCGCCAGCGCATGCTTTGACCGGAAGTGGAAGTACATTGCCCCCTTGGTCAGCTCGGCTTCGGCGAGTATGTCGTCGAGTCCAACCTCGTGGTATGCCCGGCGCGCGAATTGATGCGACGCGGCCCGCAAGATGTGTCGGCGGGTGGCGTCCGCGCGGCCGTCGGTGGAGTGGCTGGTCATCGGAGGCGACGACTCCGCGCTGCGGCACACCGCCGATCCTGGCCGTTTCGCGTCCGGAATCCGTGAGTGGGAAAATCTGCAACCTGTTGCGGGTTCCCGTCGGGAATCACGCCGTGACCTGGGTCGATCACCTTCACGTCGATAGATGCCTTCCTTGAGCTCGGCATGCACGTCGGCTCGTCAGCGGTTTGCGCAAACACACCCCGCGCTTCTCGGAACGACATTTGAACTGTCCCTGAGATTAGCAGCTGGCCGGGGAAATTAACGTCGGCGTTACCCGCCTCCCAATACTTGTCGTCAGGATCACTCCGTGTTTATTGACCATTAGTATGGTTTTTGAGCTATTATCACCTAGTCAGTTTGTAGCATGCACTTCGTCGGGGATGGGATCTCACGTGATCGACTTTGGCGCTTTGCCTCCAGAGATCAACTCCGCGCGGATGTATGCCGGGCCAGGCCCTGCGTCGATGGTCATGGCCGCGATCGCTTGGGATGGGTTGGCCGCCGAACTGCACACGGCCGCGGCTGGATACCGTTCGTTGATCGCGGGATTGACCACCGGACGGTGGCTCGGTCCCAGCTCGCTGACCATGGCGTCGGCCTTCGGCCCGTACGTGGCATGGATGTCGGGGGCCGCCGCGCGGGCCATGGAATCCGCCAGCCATGCCCGGCTCGGGGTCGAAATCTACGAAGCCGCATTCGCGATGACCGTGCCCCCGCCAGTCGTCACCGCCAACCGGGTCCAACTCGCGACGCTGATGGCCACCAACTTCTTCGGGCAGAACTCGGCTGCGATCGCGGCCAACGAAGCCGAATACGGCGAAATGTGGGCCCAGGACGCCGCCGCGATGTACCAGTACGCGGGCAACTCGGTCGCCGTCTGCGACGTCACCCCGTTCAACACGCCGCCCAAGGTCACCGAAGACGCCGGCCTGACGGCGCAGAGCGCCGCGGTCGACCAGGCCACGGCCGCTACCGGACTGCAGCACTCGGACTTGTCGAACCTGGTGACCGAGACGCCCACGCTGATGAAGGCGCTCACTCAGCCTGGCGCCGGGTTGCCCTCGGGCACCAGCACCGTCGTCAACGACACATTCTCGAATCTCGCGGAGCAGCTGCCCAACTATCTGCCGAACTACCTCAACGCCAGCGCCACCCCGCTGTATGGCATGTCCGCGGTGCTGTCGATGGCCCAGACCGGCCAGGGTCTGGCCAAGACCGCGGCCGATAGCGCCGCGGCCGCCGCCCAGGGCGCGGCCGGTGCCGCATCCAGCGCGGCGAATGCGGCCAGCACGGGCGCGCGGCTGGGCACGGGCGTGATCGGCAGCCTCGGCAGCGCGGCCCAGCTGGGCCCGATGTCGGTGCCCTCGGCCTGGACCAGCGTCATCCCCCATGCGCCGATGGCCGCGACCGCACTGCCCAACATCAGCGTCGGTGGCAGCTCGATGCCCAACATGTTGGGCGGACTGCCGATGGCGCGCGGCATGGCGCCGCGCACGCCGCCGGTCCCCCGCTACGGCCTCATCCCCACTGCGATGGCACGCCCGTTCGCCGCCGGATAATCCTCGATACGGAAGGACCGGTACGTGAAGTACACCCCAACGAAGGTCGCCGGTGTGACGATCATCGACGTCGAACCGCAACGCGACCACCGCGGCTTCTCGTCACGTTCGTTCTGCGCCAAGGAATTCGACCGTTATGGCCTGACCTTCCACGCTGTCCAGACCGACATCTACTTCAACTACACCCGCGGCACCGTGCGGGGTCTGCACTATCACGCCGAGGCCAAGCTGGTGCGGTGCACCCGCGGCGCCATCGCCGCCGCCGTCGTGGACATCCGCCCAGAGTCGCAGACCTTCGGCGATCACGTGCTGTTGGAGCTCAACGCCGACAACCACCGGGCGCTGTATCTGCCGCCGCACATCGCGCACGGCTTTCAGACACTGACCGCCAACACCGAGGTCAGCTATCACGTTTCCGGACAGCATCCGCTGTCGGATGAACGCGGATTGCGGTGGAATGACCCCGAATTCGGAGTCGAGTGGCCGCTGCCGGTCACGGTCATCTCCGAACAGGACGCCAGTTGGCCCGCGTACGCACCGACGTCCGCGCCGATCCGGAGCGTCGCACCATGCTGAGCGGCGCGGTCACCGCGCCGGCTCTGTGGATGACCTACCAGCCATGCGCTACCTAAGGACACCGCGCCATGATCATGCCGATAGCACCGGCACCGTCTGCAACGGTGTTCCGACCCAACCAGCCGCCGGTTAGACGGAAGCCGGCTGGGATGATCTCGTTGCCGGGCAACCGGATTCCCAATTCGGCCGTCGCGCAGCGGCCCACCATCCCCGGCGTCGACCCCGCGCGGCGCTGGCAACACCTGTACGCCGGGCGCCTGCGCGTCAGCGACTCGGTGATTGTGTTCGCCTCGGTCATGCTGGCCCAATACGTCCGCTTCGGCGAGTCCCCGGCCCGCACGTCGGCGTATTCGGGTCCGGTCATGACGCTGTTCTCGGTGCTCTTCGCGACGCTGTGGCTGTCGGCTCTTGCCGTCTTCCAGACCCGGTCGCCGCGAGTCATCGGTGCCGGCATCGACGAGTATCGGCGGATCGGCAGCGCGTCGTTCTGGACGTTCGGCATCATCGCTATGGTCACCCTGCTCGCCAAGGTCGATCTGGCCCGCGGTTATCTGGCGATCGCACTTCCGGTCGGCACCATCGCGTTGCTGACCGGCCGCAGCCTGTGGCGCCGGCATATCGGCACCCTGCGGGCACGCGGTCAATGCCAGACCAAGGTCTTGGCGATCGGCGACCGCCAAGCCGTCTCCCACCTCGCGCAGGAGCTCGCCCGCGCTCCCCGGGCCGGCTGCGTCGTCGTCGGTGTCTGCATTCCCGGATACGGGCCGTCGCGGGGCAACACGCTGACGGTTCAGGGGCGCGAGGTGCCGATCCTGGGCGACGAGAGACACGCGATCGCCGCGATCGACAGTTGCGGCGCCGACACCGTGGCGGTAACGCGGACCGAGCACTTCGGCGTCCGCGGCATCCGAGAACTGATGTGGCAGTTGGAAACCAAGGATGTCGATCTTGTGGTGTCGCCCGGGGTGATGGATGTCGCCGAAGCACGGCTGACGCTGCAGCTCACCGCGGGGTTACCGCTGCTGCACGTCGAGAAGCCGCAATACGAAGGGACACAACGCTTTCAGAAGCAGGCCTTTGACTTTCTGTTCTCCCTGGCCGCCCTGATCGCGGCGGCGCCGCTGTTAATGGTCGCGGCGATCGCAGTCAAGCTGACCAGCCGCGGCCCGATCTTCTACCGGTCCGAGCGCATCGGCATCGACGGAAACCCGTTCACCATGCTGAAGTTCCGCACCATGACCGACGGCGCCGACCAACAGATCGACCACCTGTTGCCGCAGAACGAGTGCGCCGGCGGCATGCTGTTCAAGATGCGCAAGGACCCCAGGGTCACCCCGGTAGGCCGGGTGCTGCGCCGCTTCAGCATCGACGAGCTACCCCAGTTCGTCAACGTGCTCAAGGGCGACATGAGTGTCGTCGGCCCGCGGCCGCCGTTGCGCCGCGAGGTGGAAAACTACGCCGGTGACGTCAAGCGTCGACTGCTGGTGAAGCCCGGCGTCAGCGGCTTGTGGCAGGTCAGCGGCCGGTCGGACCTGTCCTGGGAAGAGTCGGTGCGGTTGGATCTGTCCTATGTCGACAACTGGTCGATGGCCGGCGATCTGATGATCGTCGCCAAGACCGTGAAGGCCGTTCTCGCCAGCCACGGCGCATACTAGGGAGTCATGACTGAGCCGACGGCACCCAGTGCGGTCGTATCCTCGGTGCCGCTGAGTCGGGTGGCTCACGCTTTCTCTATCCAATTGGTCTGCCGCGCGCTGGGGATGCTGGCGTCAGTGTTTTCGGTGGCGATGACCGCCCGCTACCTGGGCCCCGGACCCTATGGCCAACTCACCATGGCGGTGGCGTTCGTGGGGATGTGGAACAGCTTCGCCGACCTCGGTGTGGCCACCGTGATCGTGCGGCGAGTGACCTCCGGGCGCGGGGATCTGGAGCGCTTGGTTCGCATCAACAGCGGCCTGGCCCTGATCTATTGCGTCCCGCTGGCGGTGCTGGCGGCCGGCTCCGGCTTGCTCATCTATCGGGACTTCGACGTACGAGTGATGCTCGTGGTGCTGGCCGGGGGGCTGCTGCTACAGACGATGACGACCCGCTTCGAGCCGGTGTTTCTAGCCACGGTCCGCTTCTCCGCGGTCGCCATCTCCGATGTCACCGCCCGATTCGCCACCCTAGCGGCGGTCGCCTACCTCGTCGGGGCGCACGCGAATGTCATCTGGTTCGCGGTGGCTCAACTGATTCCGCCAGCCGTGCAGCTGCTCATCCAGGGCGCCGCAGCGATGCGACACATCTCGGTGCGCCCGATCTTCGCGCTGCGTGAGTCCGCCGACCTGTTGCGAGAAACCTTGCCGCTCATCGGTTTCCTGGTCGTCGGGATCCTCTACACGCGCGCCGACGGCGTGATTTTGTCCTTGCTCAGCACCCACACCGAGGTGGGCGCCTACGGGCTGGCGCTGACGATCGCGTTCAACACCATCGTGGTGTCGCTGGTCTTCCTCAAATCGACGCTGTCAACGGGCACCGAACTCTACGCCCGAGATGTCGCCGCATTCGCCGATTTCCTGCGCCGCAGTGTCGAATTGATGTACTTCGTGGCGGTCCCGGTCGCCGTCATCGGCGTACTGCTGGCCAGGGAGTTGATCGCGCTATTTGGAGACCAGGCGTTCGTCGCCCGGGGAACACCGACCCTGGCACTGCTGTTTGTCGCCGCGGCCCTTCGATTCGTCGGCGGCACCCTGGGTCAGGGTCTGGTCGCCAGCCACAACCAGAAGGTATTGCTGTGGCTGACGGTCGCCACGCTGGTTCTCAACGTCGCGCTCAATATCGCCCTCGCCGGTCGGCTGGGCGCGGTCGGCCCGGGCATCGCGTTGGTGTGCACTGAGTTTTTCAACATGTTGTTCAGTAGCTGGTGGCTGCACCGCAGGTGCGGTTACCGTACGCCGGTGATGTTTTTGCTGCGGGTGCTGATACCAACGGGCGCGAGCGTCGTTGTGACACTGCTACTCTCGGGTCAACACGTGGTCTTGATTCTGCTGTGCGCCGCCGCGGCCTACCTGGCCACCAGTGCAGCCGTCGGCCCGCTCACCTGGTCCTCCTTGGCGTCCTTGCGCCGAAAGCAGCTGTCGTGATCGGCAACGCCGCATGAGTCCCCCTCGGGTGCTTTGGCTTTCGCCGTGGACACGACCGGCGGTGCGGGTGCAGTCCGAAGCGCTGATCCGGCACGGGGCCGACGTCCTGCTCGTGACGTCCGACCGACACCCGGAGTCGGATACCGCCCGTGACTACGAGTTGGTGCTCGAACCGCGATTTCTGACCGCAGCGACCTGGCCGCCCACGCTGAAGGCATGGCGCCAGGTCCGCAAGTTCCGCCCCGACGTCGTGATCGCCGAACAGGTCCGCGATCCGCGCTGGATCGCGCTGGCCGGGCGGACGCCGCGGATTCAGGTGATTCACGACGACCGCCCGCACGACCCCGTCGAGGCGCTGCCGTCCTACGAACTGGCGGTGCTTGACCGGTGGGGCGCCCGCTCGGCTGCCACCATCACCTATTCCCACTACGTCGCCGGCGCCGTGGCGGCCCGCCGTGACGTTGCCGGCACGCCGATTCATGTGGTCCCGCTGGCCAGCGACCTGGATGTCTATCGGGTGCCTTCGTTCGTGCCCGCCGACGGGCGCCGGAACTTCGTAATGTTCGGCCGGCTCAATCCTTACAAGAACGCCGACGTCGTGCTGCAGGCCTGGCAGCGACACGTGGCCGGCGGCGGCTGGCGAGGCGACGACCTCGTCCTCATCGGCGGGGGAACGCTGGACGCCGACAGCCTGCCGGAACACACACAGTGGCGCCGCGGCGGTTACCGCTATTCCGATGTGGTCGCCACGTTGGCCGCGGCCAAGGGTTCGGTCGCGCACTATCGGCGCGCCACGCAAAGCGGCGTGCAGGTGCTTTCCATGCACTTGGGCGTCATGCCGATCATTTCGACGGTGGGCGGCCCACCGGAGTACCAGCCCCCGGACTGCCCCCCGATCGGTGTCGACGATGTGGCCGGCCTGGCCGCCGCCTTCGATATGCTGGCCGACCCCGCGGCGGCGGCACGGCAAGGAGCCACCGCGGCCCGGCACTACCAAACTCATTGTGCGGTGGACCTTGTTGCGGAACGCTTCCTGGACGTCATCGCCGAGGTAATGACCGGGCGAGGTTGACAGGCTCTTGATTCGACACGATGGGATAGCAGCATGGGCAATTATCTGATCACCGGGGGTTGCGGATTCATCGGCTCATCGGTCGTCAACTACTTGCTGGACCGCGGCGAGAACGTGTTTGTCGTCGACAATCTTTCGCTCGGACGAGACCGCTGGCAGCACGCCCCCAGCCGGCCGACATTGCTCATCCGAGACATCCTCGACCCCGACGCCTGTGACCAGACCTTCCGAGATGTCAGGCCGCAGAAAGTCATCCACTTGGCGGCGCAGCACTTCGTTCCGTGGTGCGAGGAGCACATCTACGAGGCGTACACCCTCAACGTCAACGGGACACTCAACATACTCGAGTATTCACGCCGCTACGGGGTGCAAGATTTTTTCTTCGCCTCTACCGGCGACGTGTATCTGCCAAATTTCCTGCCCCACAAAGAGGTTGATCAGACCGGGCCGGTCTATGTCTATGGCCACACCAAGTTACTGGCCGAACAGATGTGCATGCGGTACTTCGAATCCCAGGATTGCTTTCGCAGTTTGTTGATCGGGCGCCTGTTCAACGCCGCCGGCCCGCGCGAAACCAACCCTCACCTACTGGCCGAGGTCACCCGCCAGATCGCGGTGGAGGGCAAGCGCGAAGTCGAAGTCGGAAATCTGTGGCCACTGCGTGACTACGTCGACGTCGACTCGATGGGGTCGGTCATCGTCGACGCCATGTCGAGCGTGGCAGGGCTGGAGATTCTCAACATCGGATCCGGCAAGGCGATCGAAGTCCGCGAAGCGTTGGACATCATTGCGGCCGTGCTGCCGTTTCAGGTCGACTTCAAGTGTGTGCCCGAGCGTCAGCGCCTCAACGACCGGCCGTTCTTATGCCCGGACACGCAACGGTTGCGCCGCACCATCGGTCGCGCAGCGGACCCGTTCAGCGAAGAGACGGCCCGCAAGATCTTCGCCGAGTACCCCGATATCTCTCTATGAAGCGGACTCAAAGGCGCTATGGTGCAACCTGATTCAGGGCGACCGCTCCGGGTCGCTCTGGTGAGCGATTACCCCGTCGACGAGCAGACGACGCCCGAGAACGGGGTGCAGTCGGTGACGAAGAACCTGGCGCATGCGCTAGCGGCCCGCCCGGACATCGAGTGCCACGTCGTCGCCGCGATGAGCGATCCAACGTCGACGTATCGCCAGGTCGGGGCCGTGCACGTGCACTACGTCCGGCGCCTGAGCCTGCCGCGGTTAATCACCCTGCGACTCAGCGACGCGCCACGATTGATCTCCGTCATCCGTTCGATCAAGCCAGACGTCGTCCACGGGCAGGGCCAGGACCGCCACGCACTCGGCGCGCTGGGGAGCGGGTTCCCGACCGTGATCACACCACACGGCGTGCTGTTCATCGAAGGCCGCCTGCTCCAGAAAACCCGATGGGATGCCATCGGGGCGGTGAAACGGCGCGGTGTCGTCACCATGGAACGCGAGGTGTTTCACCGCTCCCAAGACATGATCATTATCTCGCGCTATTTGACCCAAACGTACGGGTCGATGCTGACGGCGCGCACCCACTTCATCGAAAACCCGATCGACGAGGAATATTTCGGTATCTCCCGCGCGCCCGAGCCCGGCCGGATGCTGTTCGTCGGCACGCTCGTACCGCGCAAAGGCGTGCCCGACCTCGTTCGCGCGATCGGCCGGGTCGTCAGCGAGGTCGCCGGCGACGAACCGTGGCTGCAACGGCTGCAATTCAGGATCGCCGGCGCCGCGCTGGACCCGGCCAACGAACTCGAAATCCGCAGGGCAATAGCCGAATACGGTTTGCAGCAGCGCGTCCACATCCTCGGCGCCATCAGCCACCAACAGTTGTTGGATGAGTATGCGCGCGCGCAGGTCTTGTTGATGGGCTCACGCGAGGAGACCACGCCCCAGACAATCGCGCAAGCCATGGCCTGCGGATTACCCGTGATCGCATCTCGGGTCGGTGGCATTCCGCAGATGGTCGAGGACGGCCGCACGGCGCTGCTGTTCGGCTATGGCGACACCCTGGCGTGCGCAGCGCACATTCGCCGAATGCTCAACGACGATGCCTTCCGCTGCGACATCGAGCGCGCCGTGCGCGACCAAGCCCAACGACGGTTCAGTCCGAAATCGGTTGCCGAGAAAACCGTTTCGGTGTACCGGGAGATTATCGAACGGAATGGGCGGATCGAAAATGGGCGATCGTGAGCGCCACCCCTTGCTCGAAGGGCACTACCGGGCTCCAGCGCAGCCTTGACGTGGCGAGGGTGATATCCGGCTTACGCTTTCGCGGGTCGTCCTCGGGCAGCGCCTTGAAGACAATGCGAGAAGGCGAGTCAGTCATATCTTTGATCACGCGCGCGGTCTCCAATACGGTCAGTTCCGCTAAACCACCGATATTGACCGGCCCGGTGAACGATGGGTCGCTGTTCGCCATCCGCACCAATGCGTCGATCAGATCATCGACGTAACAGAAGGTTCTGGTCTGGCTGCCATCGCCGAACACGGTGATCGGTTCGCCGCGCAACGCCTGAACGATGAATTGGGAGACGATTCGCCCGTCGTCGGGATCCATTCTGGGCCCGTAGGTGTTGAAGATTCGCACGACCTTGATCCGGGCCCCAAAGTTGCGTGCAAATTCGCGCATCAACGTCTCGGCAACGCGCTTGCCCTCGTCGTAGCAGGCCCGGGGGCCGAAGCAATTGACGTTGCCCCAGTAGCCCTCGTGCTGGGGGTGAAGGATCGGATCACCGTAAATTTCGCTGGTCGATGCCTGCACCATCACGGCGTCCTTCTCGATGGCCAGCTCGAGCAGATGCCTGGTGCCGAGATAGTTGGTGTCGAGAGTGAACACCGGATCGCGCTGGAAAGCGAAAGGTGAGCCGGGACAAGCCATGTTGAAGATGAGGTCCAGCCCACCGGGGACTTTCGCCGCCTCGAGTGGCGACGTCACATCGTGCTCAAAGAACGTGAAGCCGGGATCGTCTAGCAGGTGGGTGATGTTCTCACGGCGCCCGGTAAAGAAGTTGTCGACTCCGATCACCTCGACGTCGTCGCGCCGAAGACGATCACATAGATGGGACCCGAGAAACCCGGCGGCGCCGGTGACCAGAGCTCTCAAAACCTGTTCTCCTTAATGCCGGCCCATGCCGTAATAGTCAAAACCCTCGGCCCGCAAACGCTTTGGATCGTAAATGTTGCGTCCATCGAAAACGACGTGTCCGCGCATCGCGGACTTGACGCGCTGCCACGACGGCCGCTGGAACTGCTTCCACTCGGTGACCAGGATCAGCGCGTCCGCACCCTCGATGGCCTCGTACATACTGCTGGCGTATTCGATCGAATCCCCCAGTATCTCTTTTGCTCGAAGACTCGCTTCGGGGTCGAAGGCCCGCACCGTTGCGCCGTGTTCGATCAGCTTTCGGATGATCACCAAGGAGGCCGCTTCCCGCATGTCGTCGGTCTGCGGTTTGAAGCTGAGGCCCCATAGACCGAATTGCAGGCCCTTCAGGTCGCTCGCGGGCGATCCGTCGCCGAAGTGGCTGACGATCTTGGCTACCAGAGTGGCCTTTTGCGCCGTGTTGACATAGTCGACCGCACGCAGCAGGCGCATGTCCGAGCCCACGCCTGCGGCGGTATGTATCAGGGCCTGGACGTCCTTCGGCAGGCAGGAACCGCCGTACCCCACGCCGGGAAAGAGGAATTCGTAGCCGATGCGCCGGTCGGCGCCAATGGCCTCCTGCACCGCCCTGACATCGGCACCGGCTTTCTCACACAGATTTGAGATTTCGTTAATGAACGAAATCTTGGTCGCGAGAAAGCAATTAGCCGCGTACTTCGCCATTTCGGCGCTCTTGATATCCATGACGATCAGCGGATGGAAGGTGCGCAGATAAGGTTCGTAGAGCTCTCGCATGATGTCGACCGCTCGTTGGGAGTCGCTGCCGACTATCACCCGGTCCGGCTTGGTGAAGTCGATGACCGCGGTGCCCTCCTTCAGAAATTCGGGGTTGGACACGACGTCGAACTCGGTCTTAGCCTTGGCGCCGATAATCTCCTGAACTTTGTCGGCGGTACCGACGGGCACGGTCGATTTGTCGACGATGACCTTGTAGCGGTCCAGGTAGGTGCCGATGTCCTCGGCCGCTGCGTAAACGTAGGACAGGTCGGCTTCGCCGCCATCGCTCATCGGCGTCGCGACGGCAATGAAAACCACGTCCGCATGTGTGATGGCACGGGCGGCATCGGTCGTGAAATCGATAGACCCGTTCTCCCGGTTTCTCGCGATCAACTCGGCCAATCCGGGCTCATAGATGGGGACGCCTCCCGCGAGAAGCTCGTCCACCTTTGCCTGCTCGATATCGAGGCAGACAACATCATTACCGCTGTCGGCCAGGCACGCGCCGGTGACGAGACCGACATAACCGCATCCCATTACCGATATCTTCAAGACGACACCTTCGCTTCCCAACAATCGCCCAATGGTCCCGCAAAGCGGCGTGTCAATGACCGCTTTTCGAACCTTTTCGGTAGCCGCTGCCTGTCCGGGATTGCACCAGGTGTTCAGCCAGCCGCACGCCCAGTGCGATCCCGACCAGAGTCGGGTTGGCCTGGCTGGAGGTCGGCAGCACCGAAGTGCTGGCGACGTAGAGGCCACGCACTCCATGCACCTCGAGGTCAGGATCGACCACCCCGCCGTCCGGTGTCGCGGACATGCGAGTGGTTCCGGCTTGGTGAAAGCCGGCATACCCCTGCATGAAGGTGTGCACCGAAGCCTCGACATCATCGGCCAACCACTCCACGTATCCGACGTCGTGACGGCGAAGATGTTCGTCGATGAGAGTGATTGCCTTGCGGACACTTTCGTAGTCTGCGTCGGAGAAATGCAGATGGGTGCGGATTTTGCGCATGCCTAAGGCATCGCGCTCGTCGGTAAGCTCGACGCGACTGTCCCAATGCGGAAGATGCTCGCCGTGGTAGTGCAGCACATAGCAGTTGCCCGCTCCCCGCACGAAAAAGCCCGGCGCCTTGCGGCCTTTGCGCAGGAACCGTGCGTGCGAGAATCGGACCGCGAACAGGAGCGAACCGAACAGGTCTCCGAGGATGTTGCGTAGATGCGCGATGATGCGGGGCCGATCGGCTGCCTTGGTATGGGCTGCACGGATCGCCGGCGCGAGTGCGAAACGCCCCAGCGGCGAGATCAGCGTCAGGTACACCCCCGACAGAATGCCGCTGCCGTGTGCGGGATCGCCGATCGGCGGATTCACCATCCAGACCGCCGCATTGGGCATCCCGGCGTCGCGTTGCAACTGCGGGCTGAAGGTGAAACGGCGGCGGACGTAGACGCCGTCACGGTCCCGTTCATGTTCGTAGGTAACGTCTTTGGCAGTGAAATGCGCACGCGCGACCCGTCCCTCTACGTGCGACATGTACCAGCGCCCCAGGTGCCCGCCGGCATTGCCCAACCCGCCGGCATGGTGGCGATCCGACACCAGCAACAATCGCGTCGCCTCCAAGCCGCCGTTGGCAAGAACGTAGTCGTTCGCGACGACTCTGCCCTGCCGCCCATCGATGGTCCGTACGACGAGATGGTCGACGCTGTCAGCGGATTCGGTGGTCACGATCTCTGTGCAAGTCAGGCCGGTCCACACCGTCAGGCCGGGAGTGTTTCGCAGAGCGGCTCGGTACTGGGTCCCGAAACGCGTTGGCAGGGACCACCGTTCGAGATCGGTGGTGCGCACCTGCTCGTCGGGAAGGCCCACAACCATATCGCGGTGCGCGATTTCGGGGATGTCGCGTGCATTGAACGCGGCTTGGCCGCACCCCGCCCAATCGCACGCACGCTGCAGATAGGGCTCGACATCGGCATAGCTGATCGGCCAGGGCGCCGTCGCGGTAATGACCCGATCTTCGAAATCGATCGCGTCGAACTTGACGCACCGTCCACCCCACAGGGCCGAGGTTCCACCTAGCTGCCGTCGGACCATGAGTTCACTGCGCGCGTGAAAGTAGTCGTCCTGCCGGGAGTCGAACGCCGCCAACTGTTGGGCGGTGTCATTCTTGCGCTGCAAACCGCTTTCGAGCAGCGCCACCTCGACACCTGCGCTCGCGAGCTCCAACGCGGTCACGATGCCGATCGGTCCGGCCCCGACAATCACCACATCGGTATGGATCGTCATGTTCGGGGCGAACTGCGCCGGTCCGTGAATCACGATGCGCGGCCCCGCCGAAACTGCTCCACCAACGCGAGGAACCGCGTCTGAGTCTCGGGGTCCGGCGGCGACGACAACGCGCGCGCCGCCTCGGCGACCCGGCGCGGGTCGGTGCTGCTGTACAGAATGGCGCGACAGCCCGTGGCGGTGGCAGCGGAGGCGAGGATCAGCCTCGGCAGCACGCCGGGTGCGAGCGGGTCGGCCTGGAGTGTTTCGCGCCATTGCCCGGCCAGGCGTGCGTCGCCCCGCAACGCGTCCGACAGCGTCAGATACGAACGGCTGAACACGCCGAATCCTATGTCAGCGGGACGCGACGACGGATTGAGAGCGTCGCTGCGTACCTGGCTAACCCCGTGCGGAGCGAACGCCGCGGCGAAATCGACCTCTAGCCCTTCGTCTTGAGAGACGCCCCAGCCGCGAATCTTGCCCTGCTGATGGGCGCGTTCGAAGAATTCACCAAGTTCATCCCTTGCGACGATATCGAAAGGCCTTGGGCCGTGGACGAATAAGATATCCACATAGTCGACTTCCAACGCGGCCAGGCTTTTGTCCAGGCTGCGTGACGCCGCGGCCGCGTCGTATAACCGCGCCGCTTCACCGTCGTGGTGTCGCCGCTTGACAGCGCGCCGGAGCGCCGGCGCCTTTCGCAGCAGAGCCCGCGCCGGGGCCTGGAAACGCCCGAGTCGCCCGGCGGCACCGACGCCAATGCCGAATTTCGTTGCCACCGTGACCGCGTCGCGATTCAGTGTGCGCAAGAACAGCCCTATCTCGGCCTCTGCCCTACCGAGCCCGTACATGCGTGCGGTGTCAAAATGAGTGATGCCATGTTCCACCGCGCTCGCCAACACCGTCATGCGCTCCTTGCGGAAAGGCGACTGCATCAAGCCTCCGCACCCGAAACCGACGGCGCTGATCCTCAGCGCCGGTCCCTTGAGCTCAATCTGATCCAACACCGAGGCTCTCATAGATCCGGCGGAGCTGTGCGCCAATGACTTCCGGGCTTCGTGTCGCAGCGATGTGCGCCTGCCCCTTGCGGCCGTCGCGCTCCGCGAGATCCGGGTCACGCAGGTACCGGCCGATCGCCGCGGCCAATGCCGCCGGATCATCCACGGGAACAAGCATGTTCGAGTCAGACACAATGTCCGCTGTGCCAGAGACGGGCGTTGTCACGGCCGGTCGCGCGCCGGCGAGCGCCTCGGTCACGATCAACGGCATTGCCTCGGCACGCGAGGGAAGCACCACCACTCGTGCCGATCGGATCAATTCGGGGATCGCGCGGGGATGCACGGCAGGTTCCACCGAAAAGCGCTCCAATTGCGGCGGGTGGTAATCGTCGATCGGACCGACCACCCGGCACTGCCCTTCGATGCCTTCGTCGAGCAGCAATTGCCAGGCGGCAGCCAGTGTGTCGACGCCCTTGCGTAGCCCGATAGTTCCAGCGAAAAGCGCCACGGGTGGCGTAGTGCTGGCTGCCGGGGCGTCCCAGTCAATCGGAGATGGGTTCACCGACAGCGTGATCTTCACCCGCGGTGCCACCGACGCAACAGCTGCCTGCGCGTCTGTCGAGAAGACGATCGCATGATCCGCGCAGCGCAGCGTGGCGCCGATGAACCGGCGGTGTCTGCGCACATCGCCGACGAAGTCGGAGCCCTGCAGAGTTACGACCACCCGGAGACCGCGGATCCGTGCCAGCCGAATCAACGCTCCCTCCCGCAGCCATGCTCCGCCGTCAGCCACATGGAAGTGCACTATGGACGTGTTTGGTACCCGTGCCAGCGCGGCCGCCGCGCGTGCGGTCAAAATGAGGTTCCTCGCGTGATGCCGTCCTTCCCATGTCGACAGCACCCGGATGTCGTCCGCGCCCATCTGGTGGTCGTGGATGACACGGATCACGGTTTGCGTCCCGCCGAAGCTGTACATTCCGGGTCCGACGTGAATGACCGAGATCACTGGCCGATCCCCCCTATCGCAGTTGGCACGGCGTCGTGGTCGGTCGGTCGGCTCAGATCGTCGCTGTCGGCGCGTCTGCCTCGTAGGTTGGCGAACGCCATTGCCGCCCCCAGGGCGAGCCCCAGCGCCAAGGCGTCTGACGGCATCTCCGGGAGTGGCCAGACGACGGAAATCGCTAGCAGGCCCGCGCATACTGCTGCACTGACCTTCGCCGGCGCGTGCCCGCTACACACCGCGCGCAACACCGGCACTAGCGCGAACAATGCGAACACCGCCATCCCGACGGCCCCGCCTTTGGCAAGCCACCACAGATAGAAGTTATGGGAATACGCCGGATAAAAGGTGGTGGCGAATTCATCGGTTCCGTTGGGCCGCTGATAGGCGTAGCCGAGACCATGTCCGAACACCGGCGCCTCCGCGATCGTCCGATAGAGCAGATTGTCTTCGCGGAGTCGCTCCAACGCCGACTCGTCGACGGCCAGAGCGCTAGAAGAAACGCCGCCGAGCACCCGTTGATTGAATGCCGTCAACTGATCGCCGAGCCAAGCGCCGGCGGCAGAACCCCTCAGCAAAAACAACATCCCGGGCACCGTGACCGCGAGGACCGCTACGCTGACCACACCGATGAGGACCGTTCGGCGCAACGCGGACCAGCTCGAGCTGGAAAGCAAGGCGATACCGCCCGCCACCGCCATCGAGATCAACGTATTGCGGGAAAAGGACAGCAGCGAAATGATCAGCGCGGGTGGACCCAGGGCGAAATACAGTGCGGGACGGTAAGAACCGAGGATCGCGGCAGCGACTAGCGCACTGAGCACGGCCGTGGCAGGTGACTGGGTGAGAAGAATGATGCGCAGGGCCTGCCCGGCGCCGGTTGTTCCCGCCAAGCTTTCCGCTCGTCCGGCCAGTCGAATTGCGTGCAATGAACTGACGATTGCCATCCCCGCGGAGAACCACAGAATGACGATCGTCACGCGGATCACGAAATCGAGGCAATCGGCGTAGACGATGACCAGTCCGAGTACGAAGCCCACGACCATTTCGAGGAGAGTGATCGATTCACGCCACACGACCAATGCCGAACTGCCAGCCTGGAATCCGACGACCGTGGCGAATGCCACCACGAGCGTGAAGAGCCCGGGCAGCAGATAATCGGAAAACCGGACTCGGGCGAGCGGCAGCAGATAGCAGATGGCTAGCAGCGCAGCCACGAGGTATGCGTAGATGACCGCGGGGCCGATGACTTTACCGACGTGCAGACCTTGGGGCAGCGCGGCGAACGCGCCGATCAGCGCCACCGCGACCATGCCCTCCGGTTTCACCCAATACACCACCACGCAGAACGTCGCTGCGATGAGCATCGCGCCCTCGGTGGTCAGACGCACCGAGAGGACGCCGAACAGAAAGCAGGCGAACACGAACGCAGTCAGCAGCGCTGCATTCGCCACCAAGCGATCGCGGTTCTGCAGGTAAGGGATCAAGCAGTCCCCCTGACCTTGGCCCGGTAGGCGCGCGCTGCCGCCTTGCTCTGCATGGAGAGGCGGGCGTCGGTCAGTACGGTGCCGACGATCTGCGCACCGACTGCACGTAAGGCGGTCAACGCGTCGACGAGCTCGTCGGTGGTGGTGCGCCCGGCCCGGACAACCAGAACGGTACCGTGTACGGCACCCGCCAGCAGAGCGGCATCCGCCGTCGCCAATACCGGCGGACCGTCGATGACGGTTCGGCTGAAGCGCGACGAAAGATCGGCAAGGACGTTGTCGAGCACCTCTGGTGGGAACGCGCTGCAGGGCACGCCGCCGTCACGGCGAGCGGAGCGGGCGGCAAGAACAAACAGGTTGGAAATCGCGGTCGGCTTGACCGCTTCGGTGGCGATACTGGGATCGGCCAACGCGTGAACGAGCCCTTCACCCGATTCGACGTTCAGCAGGCCCGCGATCACGGGCCGACGCGTGTCGCCCTCGACGAGCAGGACATCTTCCCCGAGTTCGGCGAATGCCCGGGAGAGGTTCAGTACCGTCGTCGTGGTCCCTTCGCCACCGAATGGCGCCGTCAGTAACACCCGGCGGCCGTCGGGTCCCATCGCTCGTCGCAGCCGAACGCCGACATCGCGCACGGCGTCGTCGAACGTGACATCGGTGCCGAACCGCGGGACTCCCCCGCGCCGTCCGGGCAGCTCACCCAGCGTTGGCAAACCCGAAAGTTCTTCCAGCTTCTGGCGGGTGCGCACGGTGCGGTCGGTGTTCTCGCGGACCAGGGCAACCAATATCGCCAAAAGCACACCGGCGAGCACCCCCATCGCCATGTTGCGCATCGGCACGGGGCTCGCCGCGCGGTCGGGTACCCGGGGCGGCTCGACGATGCGTGCCCGAGCTACCGGCAACGGTTTGCCGGTCGGCTGTTGCACGGCCGGCACGTCGGACGGCTGGCCGCCGGGTGGAGTTGTTTCACCGGTGTCGGGTCGTGATCCGGGGGTTGTCGTCGTCCCTGGATGCCCGACGGCACCCAGCGTGGGAACGATCGCGGCGAACTGATCTGCCATCGCGCCTGCCAGCGCTGCGGCGCGATTGGGATCGGTGTCTTTGACCGTGATCGTGAAGAGCATGGATTTCGCGGTGTACTTCACCTGGGTTTGACTCAGCAGGTCATCCGTCTTGATCGGAACCTGAAGTTGGCTGATCGCGCGTTCTGCCACCGTTCGCCCGCCGGCGATCTGCGCATACGACGACAAGCGTTCTTGCGCCGTCAGCGTCCCGTTGTACAACTCAGTCAGATCGGTCGCGCCGGAAAACGAGATCAGGACCGTGGTCGACGACTGGTAGTGCTTCGTCTGCAACGCGGTAATGGCTGCGGCCCCGACCGTGCACATCAGCAGTGCTGTAACGGAGAGCTTCCAGTGCGCGGCCAGAATCCGGACAAAGGTACGGAAATCCATCGTCTGACAACCTTCCTGGGCCTCGCGGTGCGAAATAGCATCCGTTAGGTCTTAGATATGCACACTCAACAAACCCACGGATTATTATGCAGCATAATAATCCGTCCTTCGACCGCGACCTGAAAACCATCGTGGCGACACCCCGAAACAGCCACGACCTCGGCAAAGTCGCTGCCCCGGCTGGACCCGCGGGTCCGCAGCACCGTACTCACCGCGGTATGTCGAGCGCGGCGATTGGATACCACCCGGAGCCATCGCGCCCGTCACGCGCCAAATGCATCGGGGGATAGTTCACCGTGTGTGATGCGTCCGGCTTGTGCTGGAGCCAATCCACCGAAGCGCGCAGCGTGTAGTGGCCGGGCGCCAATCCACCCAGGTCGATAGCCACTGTTTCGGTGGCCGACACCGGGACTGCCTCCTCACGCGAGGCACTGGGATCGTCATGAACCAGGGACTTGAGATCGATCGTCGCCGCAATGGTGCGAACGGTCGTTCCCGAGAAATCCACCAACTTGTAGCTAGGAACCCACTTCTCCGTCGCCGCTGCTGACCCGTAGTTCGTCCAGGACACCGACATGGTGGCCACCTTGTCGTTCACCGATTGCGATCCCTGCCGCGCCTCGACCGAATAGCGATAACCGGCAGCGATATTGGACTGCGCCCAGACCCGGTACAGCGCTGGATCCATCGCCACGGGCGAGTTTGTGTCCTCGAAGTCGCAATTCGACGTCATCGACACGTGGTACCTGACGACGTCATGCAGACCCTTCTCGTAGTAGGCCCGTCGATCGCCGCCTTTGGGCAACATGCACCACTCGGTGAGCACCGGCGCCGTAGCCAGTCGCGCCTTCAACTGGGCGACGACCGGGTCTTTCTCCCTGACATAGTGAGATCCCTCCAATTCGGCCCAGCCAGGCATCGGCGCTATCACGCCGATGCAATCCGAGCGGATGCCCACCGGTGCCGACAGCTTCTTCGTTACATCGTCGGCCAGCATCTGGCGCACGATCTCGGGATTGAGTGTGGTCGTGATCAGTTGCGTGCGAGGGAAGGCGTTGACGTGCGCCGCAACCAACCGGCGAATCGAGTCGGTCGTGATGCTCTGATCCCGAAACTGGCTGTAGTAACCAAGTTTCGCGACGCTCTCGTCGGGCGAGGGCCCCGGCGCGCCCAGCGTGTCGCGTAGATACGCAATGTGGTTTTCGCTGAAATCCCCGTAGCCGGAAAACTCGAAAACGCTGAGCCGTTCGTCACCGTCATACCGGCGCCCCAATGCGGCCAACAGCTGACCGAAAGCATCGAGGTACTTGGGATCGTTCCAATTCGGAACAACCTGGGTCACGCCGGGAGTCCACCAATACCTTTCCGGCCCCGGGTAGCTCGTCGTCACCGGCCGAACCCAGTCGGGCACACCAATGTTCGTGTTGTTCGGGAACACGGTGTCACAACATGAACTGTAAGAGACCACCCGCAGCGTCATTCGCATGTTGCGGGCCGCAAGTTTGTCCAGGGCTTCGTCGATCACACTGAAGTCGAATCTGCGATCGTCGGGGGCATCGGAGGGCAACGTACTCGGATCGACGGGCTGCAATTGCCGCCAGGACACCCGCAGGCTCGCGTCATAGGACCCAGGCCACGGTGGGTACGGCTGCGCGGGGTTCGCCTGCGGGAACAACGGAAGCAAGAGGTCCTCATACTGGCCGCGCAGCGGGTTGGGCACCTCTTGCACACTCAGTGGTATTGCCGGGCTGGCAATCACACTGAGGGGTTCGGAATTGCCCGATCTGCTACATCCGCTCAGGACCACCGCCACACACACCGCGGCGGCCGCCGCGCTCTTGCTCACTATTTGGACCATCGCTGCGATACTAAATCGCGCGCTGCGACAAGGCTTCACGATCGGCGAGGAAAGGCATCGGCATCCAGCGCGCCGCCAGCAATGCCTCCATCTCCGCACCGGGGACGGGTTTCGACAGCAGAAAACCTTGCGCCCGATGACAGCCATGCTGCATCAAAGTCAGTGCCGCAGTTGGCGTTTCGACGCCTTCGGCGACGATCTGCAGGCCGAAGGCCTCGGCCAGCCCGATGATGGCACGGACGATGGCCAGGTCGCCGGCGTTGGTTCCCAGGTCGCGTACGAAGCCGGCGTCGATTTTGAGCATGTCGACCGGAAGCGACTTCAGGTGGGACAGCACCGCATACCCGGTACCGAAGTCGTCGATGGCCAGCTGCACCCCGACCTCTTTGAGCTCGGCCAGGGTGTTGAACGTGGCGTCGATGTCGTGCACGACGGCGCGCTCGGTGATTTCCAGGCACACCGACGCGGCGTCGATGCCGAACTCGTCGATGGTGTCGGCGACGCTGCGCACGAAGCCCGGGGTGATGAGCTGCACGGGAGACACGTTCACGCGCAAGGTGGCGCCCAGGCCAACGCCGTTGGCCCGCCAACGGCTGAATTCCGCGCAGGCGGTACGCATCACCCAGCGGCCGAGCTCACTGGCCAGGTTGGTGGATTCGGCCACGCCGATGAATGAGTCGGGCAGCAGCATGCCCCAGATCGGATGCCGCCACCGGACCAGCGCCTCGGCGGCCACCACCGCGCCGGTCCACAGGTCGACCTCCGGCAGATAGTGCAGCAGCAGTGCCTCGCTGCCGATGTCGCCTTGCAGATGCAACTCGATGTCGTTACGGAAGGCGCTTTTCAACGACATATCGTCGGTGAAGACCGCGACCTGGTTGCCGCCCGCGCGCTTGGCGGTCAGCACCGCCTCGTCGGCGCGGCGCAGCAGTGCGGTGCAGTTGTCGCGCTCGGGCATCCCGATCGCCAGCCCGATGCTGACGGTGCGGCTGATCATGTGGCCGCCGATGGCCAGCCGCTCGCACAGCAGCCGCACCAACCGACGCGCGAACGACTCCGCGGTTTCCGGTGCCATCGACTGCGCGGGTACGACGACGAACTCGTCGCCACCCAGCCGCGCGATCATGGCCTGATCACCGGCGCACTCCTGGATACGTTCGGCGAAGACCCTGATGAACCAGTCACCGGCGGTGTGACCCAGGTAGTCGTTGATCGGCTTCAGCCGGTCGAGGTCGAGGTAGAGCACCGCGACCGGCCCCGGCTTCCCGGACGCCAGTCGATCGGACAGGTGCGCGACCAGCGCCCGGCGGTTGTACAGACCCGTCAGGTCGTCATGCTCGGCGAGGTAGCGCAGCTTCTCCTCGGCGGCGATGCGGGCCTGCAGTTGCGCGAACAGCGCGGCAACGGCCTCGAGCCGGTTGATCTCGGCCTGCTTCCAGTTGCGCGCGCCGAACCTGACGAAGCCGAGCACACCGGTGGTGACCTCACCCGACACCAGGGGCGCGGCGGCGATCGACGGTATGCGGGCCGGTGAGGTTCCGGTCAGCCGGCTCCAGCGGGACCTGGGCGCCGATAGCACTACCGGCTTGCGGTCCTGCTCGCACTCGGCGAGCAGCGAATCGCCCACCTCGAGTCGCGGCGGCCACTGCGCAACCAGCACCGATTGCCCGGACGGCTCGTCGCGGTGCCGCAAAAAGCTGCCGTCCACGTCGAACTGCTCGACCAGCTGCTCGAGAACGTTTTGACTCACCTGCGTCGCGGTGGCCGCGGTGGCCTCCATCAGCTGCGCGGCGACCGAGGTCAGGACCAGGTCCAGGCTGCGCGGCATGGGGTCCTCCGGGGTGGGCGCATGTCCCGGCCGAAAGGCCAGATTCGGCAGGTCACCGATGGTATGGGTGAGAAGACGGTATCACGGTCGAGCGCCGCTTTTTTGCTATGACCAGCGCCGACGGGCCCACCGTGGGCTGGGTCAGCCGCCGGTAGCGGCCAGGCTGGAACGCGGAATGTCAAGCGTCGCAATCGGATACGCACCGGACCCGTCGCGCCCGTCCCGGGCCAGCGCCATCGGTCCGTAGTTCACCACGTGCGAGGCGCCCGATTTGTGCTGTTGCCAGTCCACGGTGGCGCGCAGCGTGTAGTGCCCCGGCGCCAATCCGGCCAAGTCGACGTGCACCGTCTCGCTGAACGTCGTCGGCACCGCCTCCTCGCGCGACGGGCTCGAATCGTCGTGGACCAACGTCTTGAGGTTGACCGTCGCCGGCAGCGTGCGCACCACCGCACCCGAGGCGTCCACCAGCTTGTAGCCGGGTGTCCACTGCTCGGTGGTCCCCGCCGACCCGTAATTCGTCCACTCCACCGAGATCGACGCGACCTTGCCCTGAATCGACTGCGATCCCGGCCGCGCCTGCACCGAATATCGGTACCCGGCAGCAGTGTTGGCCTGGGCCCACAGCGCATACAACTTGGGGTCCATCGCCGCGGTCGAGTCCCGGTCCGGGAAGTTGGCACTCGCCGTCATCGACACGTGGTAGCGGACGACGTCGTGCAGCCCACGTTCGTAGTAGGACTTCAGGTCGGTTCCCGAGGGCAACGGGCACCATTCGGTGATCACCGGCGCCGAGGCCAGTCGCTGTTTGAGCGCGTTGACCACCGCGTCGTTGTTCCGGACGTACTGGGAGTCTCCGGATTCCGCCCAGCCCGGTAACGGCGATTGGGCGCCGAGGCAGTCGGCGCGGATGCCCACCGGGGCGGACAACCTTTTCGTCACGTCGTCGGCGAGCAGCGCTCGCACGATCTCCGGGTTCTGCGGCGCCACCACGAGTTGGGTATGCGGGAAGGCCTCGACATTGGCCGTCACCAGTCGCCGGATCGAGTCGGCACTGATGCTTTGATCGCGAAACTGGTTATAGCCGGAGAACTCGAAGACGCTGAGCCGTTCGTCGCTGTCGTACCGGCGGCCCAGCGCCGCCAGCAACCGGCCGAAAGCGTCCAGGTAGCGCGGGTCGTCCCAGTTCGGCACGACTTGGGTCGCCCCGGGATTATTCGGTACCGCCGGGTAGCTGGCCGACGCCGGCCGCATCCAGTCCGGGATCGCGATCGTCGTGTCGTGCGGGTCGGAGTTGTACGTGACGATGCGCAAGCTGAGCCGCATGTTCCGGCTGGCCAGCTTGTTGAGGGTGTCGTCGATGGCGCTGAAGTCGAACCTGCGATCGTCAGGCGAGTCCCCAGGTAGCGTTGCGGGGTCGGTGGGCTGCAATTGTCGCCACGAGATACGCACGCTGGCGTCGTAGGACGCCGGCCACGCCGGATACCGCTGCTGGGCCGGATTCCCTTGCGGGAAAAGCGGATTCAGCAGATCCTCGTACTGGCCCCGCAACGGGTTGGGGATTTCCTGGGCACTGGGCGGGATGGCGGGGCTGACTATGGCGGACAACGGACCGGGATCGCTGTGTTTGGCGCAGCCATTCAACAACAACGCTGTACACCCCACAGCGACCAAGCCGAACTTGCTGCATGTTCCCATCATCACGACCAACGCTAGATCCCGCCGTATGGCAATGCTTGGTGGGCTGGCTAGGTAGCAGCCGGCACACCGGCCATCAACTAGGCTGATGGCTCCGTTAATTCAGGCAGGAGACAACATAGTGTCTGGGGCAAGTTCGGCTAAACGCCGCCTTGCCCCTGCGGCGAAAAAGGTCGCACCTCGGTTCTTCTGGCGTCGGAAATACCGCATTTTGGAACGGCTGGGCCAGTCCCGCGCCGACCTGCGGTTGGCTCGGTCCATGTGCGATCCCAACCGGGTTTCCGTGGATGTCGGCGCCGACGTCGGCCAGTTCACAATTGCCATGTTGGCGGCCTCGCGATCGGTGATCGCGTTCGAACCACGACCGACCCAGGCCCGCGAGTTGACGGCGATGTTCCGTGCGGTGGGCGCCGCCGTCCAGGTGGAAGCTGTGGCGTTATCGGACCGGACCGGAGTTGTGTCGATGCGGGTCGTCGAGTCCGAGCCGGGCCGGAGCACTATCGACTCCGCCAACTCACTCACCGACGTCAACCACGGCAACATCCGCCACACCGACGTCCCGGTCAAAAGACTCGACGATCTCGCTTTGGATGACGTCGGCCTCATCAAGATCGACGTGGAAGGCCACGAACTAGCTGTGCTGCGTGGCGCCGCGGACACGCTGTCGCGCAATCGACCGGCAATCCTGCTCGAAGCCGAAAATCGCCACCATCCCGATGCCGTCGCCGAGGCCACCGAGTTGCTGACCGGACTCGGCTACGCGGGTTACTTCGAACTCGATGGGGATCGACGTCCGATATCGGAATTCGACCCGGCCGTGCACCAGGATCCGGCTAACGCGGGTCGGGCCGAGGATGACTGGGTGGCCCGCGGCGTCTACGTCAACAATTTCGCCTTCCTTCCCGTGGGCGTCGAGCGGTAGCGCTGGCCCCGCTTCGTGGGCCGGTGCCGGGACCGACCGAGGATGGGTCGTGATCCAGCTCACAGTCGCGCCGGGTAATGTCACGCCTGGCCGCTCTCCGGTGTCTCAAGGGCACACGCCCCGCGAGAAGAGGAGACAGCAATGACCAACAACACCCACGTCGTGGTCGTCGGCGCTGGATACGCCGGCACCTTGGCGGCCAATCGGCTGCGCCAGCGGCCCGATGTCGATATCACCGTGGTGAATCCCCGCCCCGTCTTCGTCGAACGAATTCGGCTGCACCAGCTGGTCGCCGACACCGGCGCCGCGACCGCCGACTACGCCACCCTGCTCGGCGAGGGCATCCAGCTTGTCGTCGACGCCGTCGACCGGATCGACGCCACCGCCCGTCGCCTGGTGCTGACCTCCGGCGCCGAGCTCGACTACGACTACTTGATCTACGCCGTGGGCAGCATCGGCGCGATGCCGCATTCGGTGCCGGGCGCGGCCGAGTTCGCCTATGGGATCTGCGATCTGGAAAGCGCGCAGCGACTGCATTACGCACTCACTGACCTGCCGCTGGGTGCTCCCGTCACCGTGGTGGGCGGCGGACTGACCGGCATCGAAACGGCGTCCGAACTCGCCGAACGGGGCCGCCCGGTGACGCTGGTGTGCGGCGGCCCGTTCGGGGCATCGCTGAGCAAGCGCGGCCGGCGTTCGGTGCGCAAGCAGCTGCGCGCACGCGGTGTGGTCGTGGCGGAATTCGTCACCGCCACCGAGGTGCGCTGGGACAGCGTGGTGCTCAGCGACGGCACGGTACTGCCCAGCATGGCGACGGTATGGACGGCCGGGTTCGCCGTGCCCGACCTGGCCGCTCGCAGCGGACTGCGCACCGACGAGGCCGGCCGGCTGCTCACCGACGAGGCGCTGACCTGCATCGACGACGACCGTATCGTCGCTGCCGGTGACGCGGCCGCGCCGTCGGGTCGGCCGTTGCGGATGAGCTGCCAGGCCGCTGGGCCGTTGGGCGCCCAGGCCGCCAACACCGTGCTCGCCCGCATCGCCGGCCAGGATCCCGCGCCACTCGACCAGGCGTTCGTCGGGCAGTGCATCAGCATCGGCCGCAGCGGCGGCACCCTGCAGTTCGCACACACCGACGACACTCCGGTGAACCTGGCGCTCGGCGGCCGCGTCACCGCGGCCATCAAGGAACGCATTTGCCGGGGCACGCTGTGGGCAATTCGGCGCGAGGCGGCCAAGCCCGGCTCATACTTCTGGCTCAAGGGCGGGCAGCGGCCCGCCCAGCCGGCCGACCGCCAGGTCGCGGTCCCATGATCGCGACCGGTGAGCACGCGCAACGGTTCACCCTGTTGCGCCCGTTGTTGTTCACCATTGCCTACGAGATCCTCGGCTCGGCCACCGAGGCCGACGACGTGCTGCAGGACAGCTATCTGCGGTGGGCCGACGTCGACCTGGCCAAGGTGCACGACACCAAGTCGTACCTGGCCCAGCTGGTGACCCGGCAGGCGCTGAATGCGTTACGGGCCGGCGCCCGTCGCCGCGAGGAGTATGTCGGGCCGTGGCTGCCCGAGCCGCTGCTGCTCGACGACCAGGACCCGTCAGCGGATGTTGTTCTGGCGGAATCGGTTTCGATGGCCATGCTGGTGCTGCTGGAAACGCTGAGCGCCGACGAGCGGGCAGTGTTCGTGCTGCGGGAGGTGTTCGGGTTCGACTACGCCGAGATCGCCGACGCGGTGGGCAAACCGGCGCCAACGGTGCGTCAGGTCGCTCATCGCGCTCGCGAACACGTGCGGGCGCGGCGCAAACGGTTCGGCAACGTGGAC
Source organism: Mycobacterium simiae (assembly GCF_010727605.1). NCBI lineage: Bacteria > Bacillati > Actinomycetota > Actinomycetes > Mycobacteriales > Mycobacteriaceae > Mycobacterium > Mycobacterium simiae. The sequence continues at coordinate 3,800,478 of NZ_AP022568.1, read as the reverse complement.
CCGCGGCGCAACGCGGAGCTCACCGCCCAGTTCCTGGCCACCGCCGCCAGCGGCGACGTGGAAACACTGATGACGATGCTGGCGCCGGACGCCACCTGGATGGCCGACAGCGGGGGCAAGGTTTCGGCCGCGCGCCGGCCCGTCGTCGGCGCCGACAAGGTCGCCCGGGCGATCGCCGGCCTGTTCCGGAAGGCCCAGGAGGAGACAGAGCTGCACGTCGAGCTCGTCAACTGCAACAACGCCCCGGCGGTGCTGCTGTACCTGCGTGGGCACCTCGAAGGCGTGATCACCGTGGAGATTGTCGAGGACAAGATCACCAACTTCTACGTGATGAGAAATCCAGACAAGCTGGCCGCGCTGGCGACCGCCCGCGACATCAGCCGCGGCTGAGCCGCGCAGGCCGTGAGGTGCGAAAGTTCGCCGTTCTGTCAAGCTAGGTCGGTGCGGATCGACCGGCTCGGCAGTCTCGGCGAGGCGCACCGCGTGCTGCGCGCGATCGGTGATGCCACCAGCCGGCTCGGTCTGCCGCCGCCCGCGGCGCTGACCGGCGAATGGTTCGGTGCGCTGGCGGTGATCGCGCCGAGTGTGGCGGTGCGGCCGGTGCCGGCCACCGACGCCTTCACGGTTCCGCTGAACACGCCACCCAGCGACGGTGCCGCGGTCGGCGGCGGCTGGGTCGGCTATCTGTCATATCCGGACGCCGGCGCCGACGGGCGGCCCCACCGGATCCCCGAGGCCGCCGGCGGCTGGACCGACTGTGTGCTGCGCCGCGATCGGGACGGCCGGTGGTGGTACGAGAGTCTGTCCGGGGCGCCGATGCCGCAGTGGCTGACGGCCGCGCTGGCCGCCACCCCCGGGCCGCCGCGCGACTTCCGGATCGAGTGGGGGGCGGCCGACCGGGCGGCCCACCGCGACGGCGTCCTTGCCTGTCTGGAGGCGATTCGCGCGGGCGAGGTCTACCAGGCCTGCGTGTGCACCCGGTTCACCGGCACGGTCCGCGGCGGCGCCTTGGACTTCTTCGTCGACGGCGTTGCGCGTACCTCGCCGGCCCGCGCCGCCTACGTCGCCGGCCCCACCGGAGCGGTCGCGTCGCTGTCTCCCGAACTATTCCTGCGCCGCCGCGGCACCCTGGTGACGTCCAGCCCGATCAAGGGGACCCTGCCGTTGGACGCCTGGCCGTCCGCGCTGCGTGCCTCCCCCAAAGAAGTGGCCGAGAACATCATGATCGTGGACCTGGTCCGCAACGACCTGGGCCGGGTCGCGGTCACCGGAACGGTCAAAGTGCCTGAGCTGCTGGTGATTCGACGGGCACCGGGTGTGTGGCATTTGGTGTCGACGGTTTCGGCGCAGGTTCCCGTCGAGCTGCCCACTGCCGCACTGCTGGACGCCGCCTTCCCGCCGGCCTCGGTCACCGGAACACCCAAACACCGTGCCCGCCAACTCATTTCGCAATGGGAACAGCACCGCCGCGGAATCTACTGCGGCACAATTGGATTGGCGTCGCCGATAGCGGGATGCGAGCTGAACGTCGCGATCCGGACCGTGGAGTTCGACGCAGCCGGCGGCGCGGTGCTGGGGGTGGGCGGCGGCATCACCGCCGATTCCGATCCCGACGCCGAATGGCAGGAATGCCTGCACAAGGCCGCCCCGGTCGTCGCGGCGCCGCGTACCGCGGCCGCCGCCGGCGTAGGTTAGTCCCGCATTAGTCCCGGCGCTCTTTGAGCACCGCGTCGTACAGGTCGCGAGATCGCACCGCGGGGTGCGCCGCGGCCACCCGGGTGCAGGCGTCCTTGACGCGGGCGCCCGCCGCGATCAGCTCGTGCACCTGGGCCACCAGCGATGGCAGGTCGGCGGCCGGGCGCGCGCCGGCCAGCACCACGGTGATTTCGCCCAGCACGCCGTCGGCCGCCCAGGCGGCTAATTCCGCCAACGAACCGCGCAGCACTTCCTCATGCACCTTGGTCAGCTCCCGGCAGACCGCGGCGGCCCGCTCACCGCCGAGCTGATCGACGGCGTCGTCCAGACACGCGGCCAGCCGGCGCGGCGACTCGAAGAACACGCAGGTGCGCCGCTCGTCGGCCAATGCGGCGAGCCACGTCTTGCGGGCCGAGCTTTTGCGCGGGGCGAAGCCCTCGAAGCAGAACTTCTCCGACGGCAGACCGGACACGGCCAGCGCGGTGGTCACCGCCGACGGTCCGGGTAGACACGTCACCGGCACCCCGGCTTCGATGCACGCGGCGACCAGCCGGTAGCCGGGGTCGCTGATCAGCGGCATCCCGGCGTCGCTAACGAGCAGCACCGTCGCCCCGGCCTTCAGGGCAGCGATCAGGGACTCCACCCGCGCGGCCTCGACTTGGTCGAACAAGCTGACCACCCGGCCCGTGATCGTCACCGCTAGGGATTTGGCCAACGTGCGCACGCGCCGGGTGTCCTCGGCCGCCACCACATTGGCCTCGCCGAGCGCCTTGATCAGCCGCGGGGAGGCATCCGACGGCTGGCCCAACGGCGTTGCGCCGAGCAATAGGCGGCCATAAGACATGACGGACAGCCTACGATCGACGTGATGACTGCCCCGCCCAGCGAAGCCTCCGCGACCGTGGAGGGTGCCGTCGCGGAGCGGGTCGTCCCCACCGTCAGCCCCGGCCCGCTGGTGCCAGTAGCGGACTTCGGGCCGCTCGATCACGTCCGCGGCTGGGTGGTCACCGGCATCATCACCCTGCTGGCGACGGTGACCCGCTTCGTCAATCTGGGCTCGCCGACCGATGCGGGCACCCCCATCTTCGACGAGAAGCACTACGCACCACAGGCCTGGCAGGTGCTCAACAACCACGGGGTCGAGGACAACCCTGGGTTCGGGTTGGTGGTCCACCCGCCGGTCGGCAAGCAACTGATCGCCCTCGGCGAGGCGATCTTCGGCTACGACGGGGTGGGCTGGCGATTCACCGGCGCGCTGCTGGGCGTGGTGATGGTGACGCTGGTGATGCGGATCGTGCGCCGCATCAGCCGCTCGACGCTGGTGGGTGCGATCGCTGGCGTGTTGTGCATCTGCGACGGGGTCAGCTTCGTCGCCGCCCGCACGGCGCTGCTCGACGGAATCCTGACCTTCTTCGTGGTGGCCGCGTTCGGCGCGCTGATCGTCGACCGCGACGATGTGCGGCGGCGAATGCATATCGCGCTGCTGGAAGGCCGCAGCGCGGACACCGTGTGGGGCCCCCGGCTGGGGGTGCGCTGGTGGCGTTTCTTGGCCGGCGTGCTGCTCGGATTGGCTTGCGGGACAAAGTGGTCCGGCCTGTACTTCGTGGTGTTCTTTGGGGCGATGTCGCTAGCGTTCGATGTCGCGGCACGCCGGCAGTACCAGGTGAGCAGGCCGTGGTTGGGCACGCTGCGCCGCGACCTGATCCCGACGGCCTACGCCATCGGGGTCATCCCGATCGCGGTGTACCTGGCCAGCTATGCGCCGTGGTTTGCGTCGGAGACGGCGATCGACCGGCACGAGGTGGGTCAGACGATCGGGCCGAAATCCGTGCTGCCGGTCCCCGACGCCCTGCGCTCGCTGTGGCATTACAGCGCCAAGGCCCTGGAATTTCATGCCGGGCTGACCAATGCCGCCGGCAACCACCACCCGTGGGAATCCAAGCCGTGGAGCTGGCCGATGTCGTTGCGGCCGGTGCTGTATGCCATCGATCAGCAGAATGTCGGCGGGTGCGGCGCCCAGTCCTGCGTCAAGGCCGAGATGCTGGTCGGCACGCCCGCGATGTGGTGGCTGGCAGTGCCGGTGCTGCTGTATGCGCTGTGGCGAGCGGTGGTCCGACGGGACTGGCGCTACGCCGTGGTCCTGGTCGGCTACTGCGCGGGGTGGCTGCCGTGGTTCGCCGACATCGACCGGCAAATGTACTTCTTCTACGCGGCGACCATGGCTCCGTTTTTGGTCATGGCCATCGCGCTGATTTGCGGCGACATTCTCTTCCGCCCGAACCAATCGGCGGAGCGCCGGACGCTGGGACTGATCGTCGTGAGTTGCTATGTGGCGCTGGTCGTGACGAACTTCGCCTGGCTCTTCCCGATACTGACCGGGCTGCCGATCTCGCAGCAGACCTGGGACATGGAGATCTGGCTGCCCAGTTGGCGCTGAGTCCTTCCGACTCGCCTTGCCGCGAGGCTGCAACTAGCGACGGCGGTACTCGAGAAACGTGTTGCCAGTGACAGTTTCACGGATAGCCGCGACGAGCTACAGCGAGTCGCGGGCGACGGGGCAGGACATGCACCGCGGGCCGCCGCGGCCGGTGCCCAATTCGGACCCCGCGATGGTCAATACCTCGATGCCCGCGTCCCGCAGCCGGGCATTGGTCTGTACGTTGCGCTCGTAGGCCACCACGACGCCGGGGGCCAACGCCAGCGTGTTGTTGCCGTCGTCCCACTGCTCGCGTTCGGCGACCAGGGGATCCAGTCCGGTGTCAATCACGCGCAGCTTGTCGATGCCCATCGCCCTGGCGGCGGCCTCGAGGAAGGGAGCCTCGTCGCTGATGTTCACTCCGTCCTGGCCGCGCTGGAGGGTGAATGCCGAGAGGTTGTCGACGACGTTCGCGTACATCACCACGGTGTCGGTGTCGACCATCGTGCACACCGTGTCCAGGTGCATCTGAGCACGGCGTTGCGCGATAGGCACCGCGAGCACCGTGTGGGCCAGATCATCGTCGAACAGGCTGCGCGCCAACGCTTCCGCCCCGGCCGGGGTGGTCCGCTCCCCCACTCCGACCGCGATCACGCCGGGAGCGAGCAGCAACACGTCGCCGCCCTCGACGGGAGCGGTGCGCGACTCGTAGGCCCGTCGCACCCCGGTAAATCGCGGATGATGGGCATAGATCAGGTCGGTCAACGACGCCTCGCGAACCCGGGCCCGCAACGCCAGCGACGGGATCACCACCCGCGGCCCGATCCAGATCGACGAGTCCCGGGTGAACACCAGGTTGGGCAGCGGCTCGATGACGAAGTCGCCGCCGTGATGCATCCGCAGCACCAGCGACACGTCAGTCCGGGTGTCGGGCGGCAGCTCGTTGAACGTCATGCCGGCCATCAGCACATGCGCCAGCGTCGCCGGCTCCAGGCCGCGCAGGTAGGCCGACAGACTCTGGGCCAGCAGCACCCCGAGCCGGCGTGCGTCGACGGCAGCGGCCACGCCCTGCATCCGGGCCGCGCCGCTGTGCTGCAGCGCCTCGGTCAGCAGATCGGCGAGCAGCAGCACCTCCACGCCGTGGGACCGCAACAGGTCGGAGAACTGGTCGTGCTCCTCCTGAGCGCGAGCCACCCAGGGCAATCCGTCGAACAGCAGCTGGTCGTTGTTGCGCGGGTTGAGTCGCCGCAGCTCGGCGCCGGGCCGGTGCAGGATCGCCACCCGAAGCGTGCCTACCTCGGACTTGGTGCTCAGTTCAGTGACACCCACGGTTTAAACCGTAGCCGCGGCGATCGCGGTCGTCGCGTCACGCGCGAGGCTGCCTGGTGGGCCGGGCGAGTCCCGGTTGATCGAACGGATGTGCGATAGACTTCGACGGGTGGGCACCCAGGTCTCAGGGCTACAGGGCTCGCTATTCGAGCACACCGAGCGGCGCCAGCTCGGGGACGGCGCCTTCATCGAAGTCCGCGCCGGCTGGCTCAGTGACGACCCGCGCGGCGCGCAGGAGCTGTTCGACGCGCTGCTGAGCAGCATTCCGTGGCGCGCCGAGCGCCGCCAGATGTACGAGCGGGTGGTCGACGTGCCGCGGCTGGTGTGCTTCTACGACCTGGCCGTCGAGGAGCCACCCCATCCCCTGCTGGCGCGGATGCGGCGGCGACTCAACGACATCTACGCGGGTGAGCTCGGCGAGCCGTTCACCACGATCGGCCTGTGTTGCTATCGCGACGGCTCCGACAGCGTCGCCTGGCACGGCGACACGATCGGCCGCAGCAGCGCCGAGGACACCATGGTGGCGATCGTCAGCCTGGGCGCCACCCGGATGTTTGCGATGCGCCCGCGCGGGGGCGGCCCGTCGCTGCGGTTGCCGCAGGCGCACGGCGACCTGCTGGTGATGGGCGGTTCGTGCCAGCGGACCTGGGAGCACGCCGTCCCGAAGACGAGGGCGCACAAAGGCCCGCGGGTCAGCATCCAGTTCCGGCCGCGCGACGTGCGCTGAGCGTCTCAGGTGCGGATCGCCGCGACCGCTTTTACCAGCAGGTCGCGGGCGCGCTCGGTGTCCACTTTGGCGATGGGCTGGTCGGGCACGACGAGCGGGTTGGCGATCACGATCACCTGGTAGTCGCCGAATTGCGCGGAGTAGTCGTAGAGCTCGCCGGTGCGGGTGCCGCCGGCCAACACCGCCTGCAGGACGCGGTGCACGCCCAGGGTCCGGGTGCCGTCGATGCGGGGCGCGTCGATGGTTTCCAGGCCGCCGCGCACCCCGGTCCCCGCGAACGCAACCTTGGTGCAGTCCTTGCCCGGGTCGCTGGCCGGCAGCGGCTTGGACGTTTCCACCGCGATGACCACGTAGCGGTTTCCGTTGCCCTCGGCCGACACCGCGGCCATGTTGCCCTGCACGTCCGACGGCATGTCGGGGCCGGATGCCAACTTCGCGCAGTCGGCCGGATCGAATTTCAGCCCGTCGGGCAGCTTTCGTGCCGACAACAGCTTGGGGTCGATCGCCCGTTCCGAGACGTCGGTGACCTTGAACTCGGGCCCGAAGCTCGACTTCACCTGGACGACCTTGGCGATGTCGGCGTTCGGCGCGGCGTTGTCGTTCGATGAACAGCCGGCGAGCACGCACGCCGTCGCGAGCACGCATACCAGCCTGGACACCGTGGCTAATCTACCCAACGCGCGACGTTCAGCCGCGCAACGTCGACACCGTTTTGACCAGCAAGTCGGCGGCGAATTGCGGTGCCAGCGCAGGCAACGCCGACCCGGGATCGGTGGTCAGCGTGGTGAACGCGTAGTAGCCGTCCAGGTAGGCGATGAATGTATATGCCCGCGAGTCGATTTCGGTGCCCGATTCGACCGCGGATTTGACATCGACGGCCATACCGACGGTGTCGGCGCCGTCGATGCGCGGCGGGTCGATGAGCTTGACGTGGGCGGTGGCGTGCTTGGCGGTCAGGGACCACTGGGCGCAGCTGTCGACGACGCCGCGGTCCAGCCCGACATCCGGCAAAGTCACCACGATCACATTGATGATGCCGCCCTGGCCCGAGGCGGACAGTCCCTGCGCGGTTTGCTCGCGACCCAGGCCGGGGTCGGCAAGCGCGGCGCACGACGCGGGCCGAGACGTCGCGTCCGGATCGAGACCCCAGCTCTGACGCGGCGAGGCGGTGCCCGGAATATCGCTGGTGACTTCGTAATTGGGTGGTAGGTCGCGAACGACTCGCTTGATGTTGGCGGGGTTGACGACGCTTGCGCGCGCCGATGTAGACGACGGCGCGACCGACGGCCGACGCGGCGACGGGTGGCCGCATCCGGCCGTCAGCACCGTGACCGCAACGGCAATGCAGAGCCAGCGCATGGCCCTTGGTATCACGAGACGACGGCTCAGCCGAGCGCCTCGATCACCTGGCGGGCGACGCGTCGGATCTTGTCGGCCAGGTCGCGTTTGATGTGCAGGTCGCGCCCGCGTGGGACGTCGATGATGGTAGTGATGACGCCGATATCCTCGCGCTGCCAGACCGCGCCGTGGCGGTCCATGATCGTGCGCATCGGCAGGTTATCGGAAAGCATTCGCGCGGTGAATCTTTCGACTCCGTCGACCTCTGCGGCGATCGACAGTGCGCCGATGAGAAAGCTGCCGACGCCCCGGCCCTGGTAGGCGTCGGCGACCGTGAACGCGATCTCGGCGACGGTCGGATCGTGTTCGTCGCGGACAAACCGGGCGTCGGCCACGGGATCGCTGCCGTCGGTGACGACCCAGACGAAGTGGTCGACGTAGTCGACCTCGGACAGGTAGTGCATCAAGGCCGGGGACGGTATCCGGGCGGTCATGAACCGCCGATACAGCGTCTCGCTGGAGAAATGGATGTGCCCGTGCACCGTCCGTTGGTCGTCGCCGGGCAGTACCGGGCGCAGCAGCAGGCGCGTCCCGTCGCGCATTTGGATCGGAATGGGCGTAACGAACTCGGCCAAGCGCTGGCGGACCGTGCGCAGCAGCCGGGGCATGATGCCCGGGATGTGCACCAGCCTGGTGAAGGCGTCGTTATCACCGATCCACCCGATCAGCGGTTCGGCCGTGATGACGGTCGCGATGCGACGGCTTTCCCGGAGCAGGGCGATCTCTCCGATGATCGTGCCGGCGGCGGCCTCGCCCACCGAGACGGTGCCGTCGGCGCCGACGTGTCTGATCTCGGCGGTGCCCGAGGAGATGAGCAGAAACGAGACGGCCCGCTCGCCCTGCTGCATCAAAACCTGGCCGGCCGCCGCTCGCAGCGGCTGCAGGCAGGCGGCCAATGGCTCCAAGTCATCGATGGAGCATCCTTCGAAGATGTCCATCGCGGCGAGTTCTTCCGCCCGCGCACCGATCAGTTCGGCCACGGCGGCCCATCTTGCGGTCCGATTGGCTCAGGCTATGGCGTTTGCGACCGGTGCAGCAACAACCCGGCCAACCGATGTCGCCGGTTCCGTGGAAGTTTGCCGGCGATCCGGTGAGAATCACAGGTCATGCGGCCAACCAGGATCCGGGTGGGCGAGCTGTGGTTCGACGCCCTGACACAACGGCAGGCCGTCGACACGGTGCGCAAGGCCTGGGCCGACGGCGCGGGCGGCTCGATCATCCCGGTGAACATCGACGTGGCCCGCGCGGCCGGCCGCGACGCCGCCCTGGCCGACCTGATCGCCCGAGGATCGCTGGTCGTTGCCGACGGGATGCCGCTGGTGTGGGCGGCGCGGTTGCAGGGTGTACCCCTGCCCCAGCGGGTGGCCGGCTCGTCGCTGATCGGTCCGCTGAGCGCGGCGGCGGCCGCGGACGGCAAGTCGGTCTACATCTTGGGCGGCGCCGAGGGCATCCCGCAGCGCGCGGCCGCGGCACTGACCGCGCAGTTCCCGACGCTGCGCATCGCCGGCGCCCAGTCACCGGCGTACGGCTTCGACGCGACGGCGGAAGGCGCGCGGGCGGCGATCGCCGCCGTCGTGGCGGCCGCGCCCGATTTAGTGTTCGTCGGCCTAGGTTTCCCCCGGCAGGAGCGGCTCATCGAACAGCTGCGTGAGCACTTGCCGGGCGCGTGGTTTTTGGCCTGCGGCGCCGGGATCGGCATGGCCGCCGGCGTCGTGCGCCGGGCCTCACCAGCGATCCAGCGGCTCGGGTTGGAGTGGGCGCACCGGCTGTTGCTGGAACCGCGCCGGCTTGCCCGCCGCTACCTGCGCGACGACTTGCCGTTCGCGCTCACGCTCATGGCCCTCTCGATCGTCCGGCGGTTTCGGCGAGAATGAGCCGTGCCGCCGCGGCGAGGTCTCTGACCACGACGTCGGCACCGCCCCCGGCGTCGCCGCCCAGCCGGATGGTAGCCGCCCCGGCCGCCCGGCCGGCCGCCATGTCGGCGTCGCTGTCGCCGATCATCACCGACTCGCTCAGGTCGAAACCATGCTCGCAGGCCGCGCGGATCAACATGCCGGCGAGCGGCTTTCGGCAGTCGCAACTGTTCGCCGGGTGCGGACAGTGATAGACGGCGTCCAGGTGGGCGCCCTCGCGCGCCAGCAGCTCGCGCAGCCGGTCTTGGATTGCGTCGAAATGCGCCGGGTCCGCGGACGGTTCGGACAACCAGCGCTGGTTGGTCACCAACACGGTGCGCAGACCGGCGGCGTTCAGCGCGGCCAGCGCTTGCGCCGCGCCGGGCAACAGCACCAGCTGCGCGGGCGTTCGGATGTATTCGCCATCGCCGGCTTTGACGTTGATGGTCCCGTCGCGATCCACAAAGACGGTCCGGACGTGGCGCAATCGCATCGTCAGGACGGTCTGGCAAACAGTGCGGATTCGACCATTTCGCAGATCGTGTGCCCCAGATGCAGACAGGCCTCCTGGATGCGGCCGGTGTCGTGGCTGGGCACCCGAATGCAGATCTGCGCGACCTCGGCCGCCTCGCCGCCGCGGGCGCCGGTCAGCGTCACGGTCGTCATCCCGGCGCGGCCGGCCGCCTCGAGCGCGCGCACGACGTTGGCCGAATTGCCCGACGTGGTCAGGCCGACGACCACGTCGCCGGCCCGACCGGCGGCCAGCACCTGGCGGGCGAAGACCTCGGCGTAGGAGTAGTCGTTGCCGATCGCCGTGATCGCCGCAGTGGCGTCCGGCAGGCTGATCGCGGCGAGGCCGGGCCGGTCGAACGCGAAGCGACCCATCAGCTCCGCGGCCAGATGCCCTGCGTCCTGGGCGGATCCGCCGTTGCCGAAGAAGATCACCTTCCCGCCGGCGCGCAGCGCGGCGATGATCACCCGCGCCACTTCGACGGTCTGGCGGGCAAATTCGCCGGACTGCATCTGCTGCTTGACCGCAATGGTTTCGGCCAGTCGTTGCTGGACGGTGGCCACGCTCGGCGCGACGACATCCGACATGCTTATGCCAGCCATGTGGTCAATCCCTTGCTTTCGAAAGCGAATTCGGTGATCGCGGCCCCGGCACCCTCGAGCGCTTCCATCACCCGGTGCTTCTTGGTGAAGTCGCAGAACAGCAGTATGTAGCCGCCGCCGCCGGCCCCGGTGAGCTTGCCGCCCAGCGCGCCGGTGCGCAGCGCGAGATCGTAAAGCTCGTCGATGCGCTCGTTGGTGATGTAGGGCGACATCTTTTTCTTCTGGTTCCACGCCTCGCCGAGCAGCGCGCCGAAATCGCTGAGCTTGCCCGTCAACAGTGCGGCTTTCATGGCCACCGCCAGTTCCTTTTGGGCCCGCAACCCGGCCAGGGTGTCGTCGGCGCCCGCGGTGGCGCGGCGGGTTTGATCCTCGATGACTCGCGCGGAGTCCCGTGTGATGCCCGTGTAGCACAGCAGGAGGCTGAGCTCGAGCTCGAAAGCCGTGTCGTCGCGGATCCGCAGCGGGTTGACGATCACCCGATCGGAGAACTCGATGAAGTTGAAGCCACCGAAGGTGGCGGCATACATGTCTTGCAGACCGCCGGCGATGCCGAGGTCGTCGCGTTCGATGGCACACGCGAGTTGGGCGGTCTCGTATTCGCCCATCGGCGCCCGGTAGTGCTCGGCGAGCAGTCCGGTGAGCGCGACCATCATCGTCGAGGACGAGCCCAGGCCGGAGCCGGGCGGTGCGCTCGAACGAAGCACCAGGTCGTAGCCGTCGGTGCCGTCGCGGCCGAACCGCCGCACCGCGGCCTTGATCAGATCGAGGCTGCCGTCGTAGAGGATCTCGCTATCCAGCGTCATCTCATGAGTGGTCTTGAAATCGACGGACTCGATGGTGACCTTGCGGTCGCTCCGCGGGGACAGCGAGCCGTAGGCATAGCGGTCGATGGTCGCCGACAACACACAGCCGCCTTCGAGGGCGGGGAACGGCGGAACGTCGGTGCCGCCCCCGGCGAAGGAAATCCGCAGCGGTGCCCGCGCGCGGATTCGGGGGCGTGTCATGCGGGTCTCTTTCGACGCGATCGCTGCGCTGGCCGCCCGAGCCTAACGGCTAACCAGCAGCTTTGTCGGCGTTTTGGCGTCAGGCGTAGGGGTTGGGCGGCGCCGCGACCGGTGTCACCGTGACCGCTCGCAGCGTCGGGATGGGCGGCGTGTGCGGCCGTCGCTGCGCGGGAGTTACGACGCCCTCCACCCGCAGCCAGGTGTTGTCGGCGTAATGCAGGGTGCCCGCGCCGTCGTGGTCGCGCAGATGGAGGCGGGCCAGCTGCGCGTCGGCGGCACAGCAGATGATGACGATCCGGGCCAGGTCGACCCCGCCGGGCTCGTTGAGGACGAAGCCGGTGACCGTGATCAGCCGATCGTTGAGCGATCCGGTGGTGTCGTTGGCGGCCCGCATCATGACGTCGGGCAGCGACACTTCCGGTGCGCGACCCGGCGGGAGCGGTGGGAAGGCCTGCCGCAGAACGTCATTGGAGACATTGGTGACCGAACCGGTGGCCGCCTGCGGTCGCAGCGCCGGGGGGGTGATGAAGATCAACACCACGACGGGCACGGCGAGCAACCACACCACGCCGCCACGATGGGTATGCCCGTCAGCGGGGTGATCGTGGTGATCGTGCTGCTGCGCACCGCCGCGGCGGACGTCGCCGACGATGGCCACCAGGGCGAGCCCGATCAGCAGCGCGGCGGTGAGCCCGAGCCACGGCAACAGCGACGGCTTGACGTAGCGGGTAAACACCCCGGTGGCCAGGATCATCGCGACGCTCAGCCCGACCAGCAGCAGGACCGTGTTCTCGGTTTCGCGTTTCATTGCGAACCGCCTAGCACCAGCAGGCCGACCAGGGTGGCGACCACGGCGGCGACGGCGAATGTCGCCGGGCCGAAGCGGGTGGCGAAGGCACGGCCGAACATCCCCGATTGCATCGCCACCAGCTTGACGTCGATGGCCGGCCCGACGACTAGGAACACCAGTCGCGGGACCAGCGGGACCATCGTCAAGCTGGATGCCACGAAGGCGTCGGCTTCCGAACACACCGCCAGCACGACCGCCAGCGCCGCCATCGCGACGACGCCGAGGACCAGATGCGCGCCGACGTGTTCGAAGATCCACGGCGGCACCAGCACGTGCAGGGCCGCCGCCGCGGCGGCACCGAGTACGAGGTAGGCCGCGGCCTGCAGGAAGTCGTGTCGCGCCACCTCACAGAACATCACCCACTTGGATTGCGTTGCCGGGCCGTGCGATTCGTGCGACGGAAGCCGGCGGGTGATCCATTCGGCGCGGCCCCATCGCGACCACGCGCAGCCCATCACCACCGCGGTCAGCAACGACGCGACCACCCGGGCGACGACCATCTTCGGCTGTCCCGGAAACGCGACGGCCGTCGCGACCACCACGACGGGGTTGATGGCGGGCGCGGCGAGCATAAACGTCAGGGCCGCCGCACCGGCCGCGCCGCCGTCGCCGAACAGCCGCCGGGCCACCGGCACTGAGCCGCATTCGCAGCCCGGCAGCGCCGCGCCGACTACGCCGGCGGCAAGCACGGCCGCCGCCGGCCGGCGCGGCAGCCAACGCAGCAGGCGCTCGGGCGGCACGAACACCGCGATCAGTCCGCTGACCACCACGCCGAGGCCCAGAAACGGCAGGGCTTGGACGAACACGCCGCAGAACACGGTGCCCGCGGTGGCCAACGCGGCGCTGTTTCCCACCGCAGCCCGCAGCCACGTCCCGGAGATCGCGAAGATCACCAAGCCGAAAACCAGGACTTCCATCGACCCGAAACGTGGTCGGCGTTCGGCCCTCATCTAGCGCACCCGGACTGGAATCTCATGACAGTTGATGAAAATGATTATCACTGCGACCCGGGGCCGGCCGCACCCGGGCCTGGGGTGTGTTGCGTTACCGTGCAATGCGATGAGCCAGGATCCGGTCGAGTCGACCCGAGGCTTGATGAACCAGACAGCGCACCTGCGGCACGGTTTCCTCGACGTGCTCGGTGCGGCGACCAGCGCGCCGGTCCCGACGATTGCCCAGCGTGCCATGAACAGTCCTTTCGTCGCGACGGTCTACGAGCGCCTGTGGCGGCCCACCGCGTTCTACCTCGCCAGCGGGCTGACCCACCGGGCCGAGCAGATTCGGGCGGCGTCGGCGCTGCGGTTGTCGACGGCCCAGCGGCTGCTCGACGTGGCTTGCGGACCAGGCAACTTCACCACCCCGTTGGCGGCGGCCCTGCCGGAAGAGGGGCTGGCGGTCGGGTTCGACATCTCCGAACCGATGCTGGCCCGCGCCGTGGCGGACAACAGCGGTCCGCGCACGTGCTATGTCCGCGGCGATGCCCGCCGACTGCCCTTCGGACCCGAAACCTTCGACGCGATCTGCTGTTTTGGTGCGCTGTATTTGATGCCGGAGCCGTTCCGGGTGGCCGGTGAGATGATCCGGGTGCTCAAACCCGCCGGGCGGATTGCGATCCTGACCAGCTATGCCCCCGACGTGGCGCCGCTGCATCAGGTCATGACGGCGGGCGCGCGCAGCATCGGACTCACGATGTTCGGCCGGCACGAGTTCGTGGACCTGTTTACCGCGGCGGGCCTGATTGACATCGACCAGCAGACCCAACGTGCACTGCAGTTCGTCGTCGCGGCGAAGCCGGGCACGGCGGGCTAGGACGCCGCCTTGGCCACACCGAGGATCCGCACCACCGGGGTGCCCTCCTCGCATTCCACGACCCAGGGGGCCCCGCCGTCGACGGGTTCGGAGGTGAGTTTGAACATGATCGGCAAGCCGGCCCGTTGCGACATCTGTGTGCACTCGACCTGGAACAACCGGTAGTCGCCGTCAGTGTGAACGGCCAGCGAGAATCCCGGCCGGACGGACTCGACGGGCACCTTCTGTAGGTAGTACTCGATAGTCATCCCCACGACATTAGAGTCGTGAACGTTTCTAATTCGTTGCCGCCACGCGCTCTTATCGAAAGTTCAGCTGAATTTTCAGACCACATCAGGTTCCGCGCAGTGCGGCGCGCGCTGTCGCCGCAGCCCTACGTTGCCGTAGGCCGGGCCCAACCTGACGACCGAACCGGCGCAATGCTGGTCGACCGCAGACTTTCCGCCCGGCCCGCCTAACCTTTGTCGAAAACGATTTTCAAGACCAGCCTAGAGATAGGTGCTTATTCGCGAAACACCTTGTGCTCCAAACAAACACGTGCTTCAGGCGCGCTGTGCGCTGGCCTCGCTCGCGCCCAGGCGCAGGTGCTCGATGTGGTAGACGGCCTCGTCAAGGAGCTGGGCGACGTGGTTGTCATAGAGCCGGTAGACGATGTTGCGGCCGCTGCGATCGCCAGCGACCAAGCCGAGAGCGCGAAGCAGGCGCAATTGATGAGACACCGCGGGTTGTTCCATCCCTACGGCGGTCGACAACTCGCCAACCGAACAGGGAGACTGCCGCAACCGGGTCAGAATCATCAGACGGTTGGGCGAAGCCAAGGCTTGCAGCGTCTCGGCGATTTTGACCGCGGAGGAAGGGTCGAGCGTCGCCGGTGGTGTCACCCTGCCTTCGACTCCATGTCCCATCTCCCAATTGAAGCACGGGGGATCAACTGATATGAAATATGTAGAACTTTACATGTATACATGTCGTGATCGTATTGCTGAGGGGACGTCGATGAGTTGCGCCGCCGTGCAGGCGATGCCCACCCTGTCCGTCGAACGGCCGAGGCGCGCCGGGCTGTGGTCCGTCCCCGCGGTGCGCTGGGCCTCGGTGGCCTTGCTGGTGTTCCTGGCCGGGCTGACCACACAGCTGCTCCGCGCGCCCGCATGGAGTTGGTGGGCGTGTTACCTGGCCTGCTATCTCACCGGCGGTTGGATGCCTGCGCGGGATGGGTTGCGGGCGTTGTGTTCTCGCACCCTCGACGTCGACCTGCTCATGGTGATTGCGGCCATCGGCGCGGCGAGTATCGGCCAGATC
The DNA here is from genome assembly GCF_010727605.1 of Mycobacterium simiae. NCBI lineage: Bacteria > Bacillati > Actinomycetota > Actinomycetes > Mycobacteriales > Mycobacteriaceae > Mycobacterium > Mycobacterium simiae. The sequence continues at coordinate 3,784,946 of NZ_AP022568.1, read as the reverse complement.
GTCGACGGCGCGCTGCTGATCGTGATCTTCGCGACGTCGGGCGCCCTGGAGGACGCGGCCACCAAGCGCACCGCAGATTCGGTGCGGGGCCTACTTGACCTGACGCCCGAGCGCGCCGTCCGAATCGGTGCCGACGGGATTGAACAATCGGTGGATGCCCAAACCCTCTGTGTCGGTGACGTTGTCAGCGTGCGACCCGGTGAGCGCGTAGCGGCCGACGGTGTCGTCATCGAGGGGGCGTCGGATGTCGATCAGTCGTCGGTGACCGGTGAGCCCCTGCCGGTCGGCAAGACCGTCGGCGACGACGCGTTTGCGGGCACGCTCAATGGCGCTGGGGCGCTTCGGATTCGGGTCACCAAAGACGCGTCCGACACGGTCCTGGCCCGCATCGTTGCCCTCGTTGCGGAAGCGTCGGCCACCAAAGCCACGACGCAACTGTTCATCGAAAAGGTCGAGCAACGCTATTCCGTCGGCATGGTCGTGGTGACCCTCGCGCTTTTCGCGGTCCCCCTGATCGGGGGCGCGGCATTTCAGCCGACGCTGCTTCGGGCGATGACTTTTATGATCGTCGCGTCGCCGTGCGCGGTGGTGTTGGCCACCATGCCCCCGCTGCTCTCGGCCATCGCCAACGCCGGCCGCCATGGCGTGCTCGTCAAGTCGGCGGTGGCAATGGAGCACCTTGCCGACACCACGCGGGTGACCATCGACAAGACCGGCACCCTGACCACGGGAGCACCGCGACTCGCCACCGTCACCGTCCTCGACGACCGCTACTCCGAGCATGCTGTACTGCGGATAGCCGGCAGCGTGGAGCAATTCAGCGAGCATCCCCTCGGGCGCGCCGTCGTCGACGCAGCTCGCGCCCGCGGGCTCACGGTTTGCGGCGCCGCCGACTTCCGGGCGCTGCCGGGGCGCGGGGTGCGCGCACGTGTCGGCGAGCAGACGGTGGAAGTACTCAGTCCGCGCGCAGTCCCCGACCGCCTTCCCGCCGTGGCAGAGCTGGAACGTGACGGCATCACCGCCGTGCTCGTCTTGATTGACGGACGAGCCGTCGGTGTACTCGGACTGGATGACACCCTGCGTCCGGGCACCGAGGCGGTCATCCGCACCATCGTCACGCTCACGTCGGCGCCGCCGGTCCTGCTCACCGGCGATGCCCAACCGGCCGCCGAGCACGTGGCCGCACAGGTCGGGATCACCGACGTGCGGGCTGACCTGCTGCCCGATGGCAAAGTCGCCGCCGTGCGCCGGCTGGAGGCTGCCGGTCACCGGGTGCTGTTCGTCGGTGACGGCATCAACGACGCGCCCGCGATGGCCAGTGCGCACTCCTCAATCGCGATGGGCCGCAACGGGGCTGACCTCACCCTGGACACCGCCGACGCGGTGACCGTCCGGGACGAATTGGCGACCATCCCGGCAGTGCTGGCATTGGCCCGCCGCGCACGACGTGTTGTCATCGCCAACCTCGTCATCGCGGGCGTGTTCATCGTTGGATTGGTCGTCGTTGATCTCGTCGGCGACCTGCCACTGCCGCTGGGTGTGGCCGGCCACGAAGGGTCCACCATCATCGTCGCCCTCAATGGTTTGCGACTCCTGCGCAAGCGGGCGTGGGGGCCGACGATATCGTGAGCAACATGACACACGCCGTTGGCCGGGTAGCCGGCAAGGTCGCGTTCATCACGGGTGCGGCGCGTGGCCAGGGGCGAGAACACGCCGTTCGGCTTGCCGAAGAGGGCGCCGACATCATCGCGGTGGATCTGTGCAGCGACGTCGAGGGCGTCGTTTATCCGGGGGCGACGGACGACGATCTCGACGAGACCGCCGCGCTGGTCGAGAAGCTAGACCGGCGCATCGTCACCGCCAAGGCCGATGTTCGAGACCTCGCGGGGTTGCGCGACGCGCTGCAACGAGGCATCGACCAGTTGGGTCGCCCCGATGTGGTGATCGCCAATGCCGGCATCAGCGGTAGTCCCGCACCGTCGGCGTTGCTGGAAGAGACGGCATGGCAAACGATGCTCGACATCAATCTCACCGGGGTGTGGCACACCACGAAAGTGGCGATTCCGCACATGTCCGATGGCCGCGGCGGATCCATCATCCTGGTCAGCTCCATGCTGGGACTGCGCGGCGGCGCGTACATGGTCCACTATGCCTCGGCCAAGCACGGCGTCGTCGGGCTGATGCACTCGCTTGCGAACGAACTTGCGCCACAGTTGATTCGGGTCAACTCGATCCACCCCGGCAACATCCGCACACCGATGATCGACAACGAGCAGTTCCACCGCACGCTACGACCGGACCTGCCCAACCCGACGATGGACGACACCGCCGCCGTAATTGGCCATTTCCATTTGCTGCCGGTGCCGGTCATCGAGGCCCGCGCGGTCAGTAACGCGGTGTTGTTTCTCGCCTCTGACGAGTCGCAATACATCACCGGCGCGGCGCTACCCATCGATGCGGGAGCTGTCGCGAGGTTCTAACGGACGGCCGTCATGCCCCACCCGTCACAGCGGTCGCGGCGCGGCCGCGGGTTAGTTAGTATCTACGTATGCATGCAGGTAATGCTGCAACGCCGCTGGCGGAAGACCAGGTCAGCCTGATCGTCGAAGTCTTCCGAATGTTGGCCGATCCCACCCGCATTCGGGTGTTATGGGCTCTGACCGAGGGAGAGTCCTCGGTCAATGAGCTCGCGGAAAAGGTGGACAAGCCGGCACCTTCGGTGTCCCAGCACCTGGCGAAGTTGCGGATGGCCCGGCTGGTGCGCACCCGTCGGGCCGGCACCACGATCTTCTACAGCCTGGAAAACGAGCACGTGGGCCAGTTGGTCAGCGACGCGGTGTTCAACGCCGAACACGCCGGCCCCGGTGTGCCGTCCCATCACCGACATGACGCTGGCGTGCGGGCCATCACGACCGCGCGTCAGCCGCGGAAGGCCAAGGGCCGATGAGCGATCATCACCACCCGCACGTTCACGATCACCCGCATGTGGACGACCATCCAAAGGGTCTGCGTGGTGTGATCAAGGGGTTCTTCGCGCCGCATTCCCACGACGCCGCGGACAGCGTCGACAGCGAACTGGAATCCAGCGTCGACGGCATCCGTGCCGTCAAGCTCAGCTTGTTGGTCCTGGCGGCGACCGCGATCGCACAGATCGTCATCGTGGCAATCTCAGGGTCGATCGCGCTGGCCGCCGACACCATTCACAACTTCTCCGACGCGCTCACCGCAGTGCCGCTGTGGATCGCATTTGCGTTGAGCACCAAGGCCGCAACTCGTCGTTATACGTACGGCTTCGGCCGGGTGGAGGATCTCGCCGGGCTGTTCGTGGTCGCCATGATCGCATTATCGGCAGTCGTCGCCGGGTATGAGGCCGTTGAACGACTCATCACGCCGCACCCCATCGACCACGTCGGCTGGGTTGCGCTGGCCGGCGTCATCGGCTTCGTCGGAAACGAATGGGTGGCGCTCTACCGCATCCGAGTCGGCCGCCGCATCGGCTCGGCCGCGCTCGTCGCTGACGGCGTGCACGCTCGCACCGACGGCTTTACCTCGCTGGCGGTGCTGATCGGCGCCGGCGGTGTAGCGCTAGGCTTCCCGCTGGCCGACCCGATCATCGGGCTGGTGATCACGGCGGCCATCGTGGTTGTGCTGAGCACCGCCGTGCGGGACGTGTTTCGCCGTTTGATGGATGGCGTCGATCCGGCGTACATCGACACCGCCGAGGCGGCGCTCACCGCCAGGCCGGGGGTGCGTTCGGTGCGCAGCGTGCGGATGCGCTGGATCGGTCACCGGCTGCATGCCGACGCCGAACTGGATATCGACCCGGGGCTCAGTTTGGCCGCGGCGCACCAGATTGCGCACGACTCCGAACACGACCTGATCCATGCGGTGCCCAGGCTGACGACCGCGATGATCCATGCCTACCCCGCGGGCAGTGCCGACGCGCACCAGCACCGCCGTGATCACACCGAGTCACCCGCGCATCATCACTGAGGAATCCTCTAGTCAAAGCTCATCGACGCAAGGGCGATGGGATCGACTGGAACATAAGGAGTAACCGTCCGGCTCCGGAATCGCCAGCAACCGCCGGTGCGAACGTAGACATCGTCGTAACGACACGTGAGGAGCACTTCGGATCCACCGATCACACCGACGATGATCGCCGCGCAGCTCCCCCGGGCCTCGTCGCCGTCGAGATCATCCAAGATGTGGTTGGCGGTGAGATGCAAGGTCCCATTGGCCGCCGCGAACAGTTGGCTGTAGCAGGTTGTGAGTTCGGCGTGTCCCTGATAACGCGCTAGACCACAGGGCGTTTCATCGAAAACGCCGTCCTCGACAAAGAGCGCCACGAGTGGTTCGACCTGAGATGTATCGACGAATAGTGCGTATTTCGCCGTAAGTTCGCGAATCTGCAGCTGGGCCGCGATGAGGGATAATGCGGATGCGGGCGGGGCCATGCCAACCTTTCTCGAACCGAAATTGTCCAGAGCGTCGCGCCGACAATCGAAACGGGAGCCAGGCTCGCGCCAGGCATGTCAGGGCCGAGGACTTTAGGCCCAGACGAGCGCCGGGGCCCGCCAGGATCGCGACGGTGATCAGGCACACCCGACGGCACTACACCGAATCTTACAGATCGCGCGTTGTCGCAGGCCGGGAGGATATCCACCGCCGGGAGTAGACGAGCCCCCACCCGGCCTTCGAATACCTTGGGGCAGTGCGTCACTCACGAGTGAATGGCCCCCTCAGATAGGCATCCGGTAACCGTAGAACTCGTGGTCTTCGTTGTATCCGCCGTGCCCGAAGCCAAGATGGTCGAAACTGTCCACGAATTCGATCGCTTCGATCCACTTGACCTGCTTGAAGCCGATCTCGCGCTCGTTGCGTAGCCGCAGCGGCGCACCGTGGGATACGTTGAGCGGCTCGTTGTTCATTTCATAGGCGAGCAGGCACGTCGGCTCGCACATGTGCTGGATCTTGTGGCAGTCGTAGTACCGGCCCTCGATCGGCCCTCCGGCACCGTCGGCGAAGGAGTAGAACACCACCCAGCGTGCCGACGGTTGCGGGCGGACCATATCGAGGATGTCCGACATGCGCACACCTCCCCATTTGGCGACGCCCGACCAGCCTTGGATGCAGTAATGCTGGGTGATGGCCTCATGTTTGGGCAGCGCGCGCAGCTGGTCGTAGGTGAGCGTGACGGGATTGGCGACGAGTCCTTCGATGTGCAGCGCGTAGCCTTTCCAGTTCTCGGCTTGCAGTCGGCGGTACTCGTCGGATGTCGGTAGCGTGCCGTTCGGCCAGAGGTAGGGCGAAATGTCTTTCTCGGCATAGGTGGCGTGCGGATGCAGCCGTTCCAACAGGTCCTTCAGCCAGCCCACCGTCCGGCGACCGACCGCTTGCACCACACCCGGGTAGCGCAGCGTCAGCGGCGAGGCGCCCAACCACAAGGCAACGATGACGGCCATCGCCACGAGGTAAATCAGCAACGGCCAATAGGACTTCGTGTCGGTGCCCAACACGATGTGATTGAGATTGCCCACTAGTCCCGTGGTGAACACCATGACGGTGTGGACGAAGATGAAAAACACCATCCAAACCAGCACCGCGAAGTGAACGGTCCGCGCGACCTGGCGATTGAAAACGCCGCGCCCCAACCCGAATCGCGCGGCGATCGCCGGCGCCTGCAGTAAACCGGTGGCGAAGGCCAGCGGCGCGGCAATGAATACGGTGGTGAAGTAGGCGATGAGCTGCAGCCCGTTGTAGTTGGTGAAGCCGACATTGGCCGGGAAATCCAAAGAGGCGTATTGGATGGCGGTGGAAAGCGCATTAGGCAGGACGTCCCACGATTGCGGGACGATGCGCCGCCACTGTCCGCTTGCGAAAAGCAGGACGTAAAAGACGGCGCCGTTCGCCAGCCACAACAGATCGAAACTGAAGTGCCACCAGCGCGCCAGCCCGATCGTGTGGCGAATGCCGGGAATGCCCAACCACTTGGGCAACGCGACCGCGTCGTCCTTGGCCGACCACACGCGCGCCGCATCCCGTTGGTCCATCCGATCGGCCGGCACCGGACCGCGCATTCTGAACCACTCGGTTCCGGGCCGGCAGCCCGAATTGAGGTATAGCCGTGGATGATCGGCGAGAATTTGGATCCCGGCCCGAATGATGAACATCATGGAAATAATGTTGAACAGGTGCTGCCAGCGCAGCCATGCGGGAAAGCCGGAGGTCACCGGCGGGGCATACGTCGTCGAGGTTCCCGGGTAGGTCTCGAGGAAGTGCTGCATCCAACCGTACTGACGTAGCTGTTGCGCCAGCGCGATCGCGATGATGAGTCCGGCGACGCCCAGCGGTATCAGCCACAGCGTGTTGATCCAGCGCCGGTGCAGTCGGATCATCGGCACCCGCGCATACTCCTGGGGTATGCCACCCGCCCAGTTCTCGAGATCGACGCGGCGGGTGCGGATGGAGGGGCGCCCGCGCTGATCGAGTAGCGCCCCGCGGTCAGTCGGGGCGCCCGCGCCGCGATCGGGCTGCGGATTGCCGGTCATATCCTCCAAACTACGACGCAACTCGCGTCGGCGCAGCATATTCCGCAGGTGCCGGAGCGGGCGTTATCCTGGCCTGCTCCGTCGGTGGTTCGCCTGTCCGGCAAGGCGTTTGCCGCATGTCGAACGCACGCGCGTAGAGTGATCCGATGACTGATGTCGTCCGCTCGAACGAACAGATGATGGTCGGGGTCGCGGCGGCGTCGATCTCACTGGGCGCCACCCAACTGGTGACCATCCCGTTCGGAGCCAAGGCCGATGCCCGCACCGCGGTGGGCTCGGCGGTCGTCGACCTGACACCGGGGCCCGTCAAAGAGTGGGCGATTCAAACGCTGGGCTCGATGGACAAGCTGTTCCTGGCCGTTGCCGTGCTGGTGGTGATCGCCGTAGTCGCGGCGATGGCCGGCAGTCTGGAAACCCGGCGCCGCCCGATCGGCAGCGCCATGTTCGTCGCGGCCGGTGTACTGGGCGGTCTCGCGGTGCTGTCCCGGCAGGGTGCCACGGCCGTCGACGTTCTGCCCACCGTGGTGGGCACCGCCTGCGGGGTGGCGGTGCTGCGGTTGCTCGGCCGCCGGTTCTGGCCCGTCATCGAGAATCCCGATGGTGTACCCGAAGAGCATCAACCCGATGCCCGCCGGCGCGGGCTGGTCGTATACGGGCTACTGGGCCTCGGGGTGGTGAGCGGAGTGGTCGGCAGCGTCGGCACCCGGTTGGCGCATTCGGTCGCCGGCGACCGCAGCAAGCTCGCCCTCCCCCAGCCGCGCGTCCCGGCGCCGTCGATACCCACCGATGTGCAGCCGAAGGGCGTTGCGCTGCCGAGCTTTATCACCCCCAGTGCCGATTTCTACCGGGTGGATACCGCGCTGAGCGTGCCCCAACTCAGCCACGGCGACTGGCGACTGCGCATCCACGGCATGGTGGACCACGACATCACCTACAGCTTCGACGACCTCAACCGCTTCGATGTCGTCGAAACCGTCGCGACGTTGACCTGTGTCTCGAATCCCGTTGGTGGCGATCTCATTTCGACTGGAATATGGACCGGCTACCGGCTGGCCGATCTGCTGAAGACCGCCGGCGTACACCCCGACGCCGATATGGTGCTCTCGACATCGGTCGACGGGTTCACCGCCGGGACGCCGACCGAGGCCCTCACCGACGGCCGCGACGCACTCCTGGCGATCGGCCTCAACGGACAACCGCTCCCGATCGAGCACGGCTACCCCGCCCGGTTGGTGGTCCCGGGACTCTACGGGTACGTGTCGGCCACCAAGTGGGTCGTGGATTTGGAGCTGACCCGTTTCGATCGGGCGAAGGCATATTGGACCCGGCTGGGCTGGGCGCCGCGCGCGCCCATCAAGACTGAGTCGCGCATCGATGTGCCCAAGGGCGGCCAGCGGGTGGTTCGAGGTCCCGTGGTGTTCGGCGGCGTCGCGTGGGCGCAAAATCGCGGGGTTCGCGCGGTGCAGGTGCGCATCGGCGACGCCGACTGGCAGCCCGCCGCACTCGGCGCGAGCTATTCGAACCAGACGTGGCGGCTGTGGAGCTTTCCGTGGCAAGCGGAAAGCCCGGGGACGCAGACGATCACGGTGCGCGCCATCGACAACACCGGCGCTGTGCAAACCGCCGAGGAGGCCGCCAGCGTCCCCGACGGCGCCACCGGCTGGCACACGGTCGAATTCACCGTGACCTAGGCGCTATCGCGACCTATCGCGATGAGAATTTGCGCCAGCTGAACACCGCGATGACCAGGCCGACGACGGCAGTGATCGGACCGATGATGGACCAGGTCGTGGTGTTGCTCATCGGGCTGCCCTGCAGAACGCCGAAGCCCTGCAGCGCCCAAATCGAGCCGAACACGGCGAGCAGCAAGCCGACGGCGAAGGTGACAACGAAAGCCCTATTCATACCCGGATGATAGGGGCCGCACGGGAGTTTATTCCCCCGGCAACCTCCTCGAACGCGGGCAGTTTGCGTTTTAGAGCGTCTGCTCTGTTATTGTGTGGCCATGCCGCGGCCACGCCTGCACGACCTCGACGGTGTGCTCGACATCGCGGCGGCCCTGGCGGTGCGCGAGGGGATTGCCGCCGTCACCGTTCGAGCCCTCTCGGAGGCGGCCTCGGTGTCAAACGGCGCGCTGTACCACGCCTTTGGATCACGCGCCGCCTTGTTGGCCCGCTCATGGTTGCGGGCCGCGGACAAGTTTTTAGCGCTGCAGCGCCATACGGTGGACCATGCACTCGACGGCGCCGGTGGGCGGCTGCCCGCGGTCGGCGCGGTCGAAGCCGTCGTCGCGACGGCGTTGTGCCCGGCCACCTTCCTCGATCAGGACGAGACCTCCGCGCGATTCCTGCTGACGGTTTCCCGCGACGACCTGTTGCGGTCCGGGGACGTGCCCGACGACCTGGCCGAGGCGCTACGCAGACTCGACGAAGCACTGGTGGCGGTGTTCGTCCGTCTGTCAATGAGCCTTTGGGACCGCAAAGACAGGGAAGCGGTGGACCTGATCCGCGTCTGCATCGTCGAGTTGCCGACCGCACTGTTGGTGCGCAGTGGGCGCTTCGCCGACGCCGCCGCACGCGACCGGCTCGCCGCCGCGGTGCGCGCCGTGTTGACCATCCCGCCGGCCACGCCCTGAGGCGATTTCTGAACGCAGACGAAAGGATTCGCTCGTGACCCCCACCCTGGAATACCGCGACAAGATTGCCGTGCTCACCCTCGGCGACGACGAAAACCGTTTCTCCCCGGACTGGCTCGACGCTGTCAACGCCGCACTCGACGAGGTCGAGAAGGACGGGCAGGCGCTGGTCACCACCGGGGTCGGCAAGTTCTACACCAACGGCCTGGACCTCGATTGGCTGATGGCCAACGGTGAGCGCACGCAGTGGTACGTCAACCGGGTACAGCAACTGTTCGGCCGGGTGCTGACGCTGCCGGTGCCCACCGTCGCCGCCGTGAACGGACATGCCTTCGGCGCGGGTTCCATGCTCGCCGTCGCCCACGACTACCGCGTCATGCGCGACGACCGTGGGTACTTCTGCTTCCCGGAAGTCGACATCCGCATCCCCTTCACCGCCGGCATGGCGGCCCTAATCCAGGCGAAGCTGTTGCCGCAGACCGCGGTGACCGCGATGACGACCGGCCACCGTTACGGCGGCCAGGAAGCGCTCGCCGCCGCACTCGTCGATGACGTTGCGGCGGAGGCCGAGGTCGTCAACGCCGCGGTGGCCAAGGTCCAACCGCTGCTGGGCAAGGACCCCGGCACCCTCGGCGCGATCAAGTCGACCATGTACACGAATGTCCTTGCAGCACTGCGTAATAGTGCGTGATCTGGTCGAAGATGGTGCGACCTGCCCGTTAGCAATCGACGACGTTCTGGTACTTGGCGATCAACTCCCGCTTGTAGAGCTTCCCAGCATCGCTGCGCGGCAGTCGCGCCTCAAAGTGCAGCGCGGTAGGACACTTGTAGTGCGCCATCCGATACCTGAGCCATTCAATCAGCTCTTGGGCGAGTGCGTGAGACGCGCGCGTGGGATCCGCCAACTGCACAACGGCGGTCACCGATTGACCCAGCACGGCATCCGGGACGCCGAATACCGCGGCGTCGACCACTAGTGGGTGACTGACGAGCAGGTTCTCCGTCTCCTGTGGATAGATATTCACCCCGCCAGAGATGATCACGTGGTGGCGGCGATCGGTGAGGTACAAGTAGCCCTCGTCATCGACGTAGCCGACGTCGCCGACGGTGACCCAGCCTTCGGGGCTACGCGACGCCGCCGTCTTCGCGCTGTCGTTGAGGTACTCGAACGGATAACCGCCCTCGTAATAGATTTCGCCAACCTCTCCGGGGCCGAGCTGATGGCCCTCGTCGCTGAGGATGTGCGGCGTGCCCAGCATGGGCTTGCCCACTGACCCCGGGTGCGCCAGCCACTCGTCCGCGCGAATGAAGGAGATAGAGGATCGCGATGGTGTCTGCGGGTTGCAGACCCGACCTCCGTAGGAAGTGGGCGAGCCTGTTCGCGCTGGCTTCCAGATCGGCGAAGCTCACGACCGCGCCCGAGCTATGAAGGATTACAGCGGGTTTCGCAGACCCAGCGTGATCACGAAGCTGCATAGCACACCCGCACCATCACGCTGTTGTCTTCCCCCAGGGTTGATCCCACCGATCGGTCACTGCCACTTCGGTAAGCGGCTTACGCCGCACTGGGTGGTGGCCACCCTTGGGCCAGCCCACCGTGAGCAGGGTCGCGATCTTCCAGTCGTCAGGAATCCCCACCATCGATCGCAGTTGCTCCTCGCAGGACCCGTGCCACAGGGTGATCGCCGCGCCAAGGCCTTGCGCCCGAGCCGCCAGCAGGAAGTTCTGCACAGCGGGAAAGATCGACCCTCCCTGCTGTAGTTCGGTGGTTCCGCGCTGCGGGTGGACGCAGAACAATACCAGCACCGGCGCCGCGCCACCGACCCTCATGTGCTCAGCCATCGTCCGCAGCACCCGCGATTTGGGATCGTCAGCCTCGTTCTCCGGCAACGAAAAACGATAGAAATCGGCCATGAGCTTCCATGTCTCATGGGCTGCGGCCGTGATCAGGTCGCGCACGCTACTCGATCTCAGCAGGACAAACTTCCAGCGCTGCTGATTGCCTCCGGACGGAGCCCAACTCGCCGCGCGCAGACAGGTCTCAATGGCCTCGTCCGAGACGGGTTCGTCACGGTAGCGCCGCACGGCCGACGCGGTGCGCATGACCTCCCACAGGTCCGACGACGTCCGCGGGAACGATCGCTCGCTCACGGCTTCGCCGTCGCCGGCAGCACACCGCGCCACGTCCCGCCGCGCACCGGACCGGTGACTAGCGGCAGATCGAGGGTCGACAACAAACCCGACGGCGCGGCCATCACGGCGGGAATGGCGTTGAGCTCGCGCATGACGGTTGCGTACGTTAGGCCACGCATATTGTTTCCGCGGCCGTGCATTTCGATGTCCACCGTGTAGGTGGGCAAACCGTCGACGATGACACGGTAACCGCCATGCGGCGATGGGTGGCGAGGCCAGTCCGGCGCGGACGCTTCGCCCATCCGGGTGATGTGCTCGAGCACGACGCGTTCCTCGCCGTCCACCGTGCCCGCCAGCCTGAATCGCATTCCGCCCACGGTGCCCGCTTCAATCCAACCCGATGCGACCTCGTAACGCTCTGTAGCTAACCACTTTTCGATCGATGTCACTACACGATCGAGCGGCAGCCCAACACCATCGGCTACCAGATGGACGGTGGGTGCCCACAGTGTGGCGAGGCGCTCGGTGTCGAACAGCGGCGCCGGGTGGTCGGGGTGGCAACCGAAACCCATGAAGTCGAACATGATGTCGGGTTGGTTGATGGGCCCATAGTCCAGTATCTCGAGCATGGTGATGGTGTCGACGCGACTGCTAAAGCCCGTCATGGTCAGCGCAATCACGTCGTTGGCCCACCCAGGGTCGACACCGCTGTTGAAAAAGCTGGTGCCGCCCTCGACGCACGCCTCCTCGAGGAGTTCGACGGTTTCCTTGTCCGCGGCGGGCGGGTAACACATCGGCACCAGCGAGGTGCACACCACATCCTTGCCCGAGCGCAGGCAGCGCGCAATGTCGTGCGCCGCTTCCCGGTAGCGATAGTCTCCCGAGGCGAAATAGGCCACCACGTCCGCGTCCGTCGATAAGGCGGCACCAATATCGCGTGTGGCAATGACGCCGGTCGCCGGCATTCCACAGAGGTCACCCGCGTCCCTGCCGTCCTTGGCTTCCGCGTGGACGACCACCGCGGCCAACTCCAGCCCCGGGTGCGCGATGAGGGCGCGCAGCGCGCCGACACCGACCTGACCCGGCCCCCAAAGAATCACTCGTGGCTTTCGTTGACCGGCCGCCATCGCCCCCCCTTCCGGCCGCCATCGGCCAATGCGTGAGAACATATCTTCTCATACAGAGATAATGCTATTACCGGACGTGGATGAGGAAGCAGGGCCAGCGGTGAACGATTACCAATTCTTGAACTGGGAGACCTTCGACGACGGCATGATCGTTCGGATCTCGCTGAACCGCCCGGAGCAGCGCAACGCCCAGAATCGCGGCATGCTGGTCGAACTCGATGAGGCGTTTGCGCGGGCGGAGGCCGATGACACCGTCCGAGTGGTCATCCTCGCCGGCGAGGGCCCGATGTTCTCGTCCGGTCACGATATCGGTTCCGCACAAGCCCGCGCCGAGTTCGCCTCGGGCCCGGGCCAGCACCCCACCGTGACCATCAACGGCGGCACCCGCGACGGTGCGGAGAGAACCATGCTGCAGGAATGGCACTACTTCTTTCAGAACAACCTTCGGTGGCGCAACCTCCGCAAGATCACCATCGCGCAGGTGCACGGTGATGTGTTCTCGGCGGGACTCATGTTGATCTGGGCGTGTGACCTCATCGTCGGAAGCGAAGAAGTGCGCTTCGCCGATGTGGTCGGTACCCGGTTGGGCATGTGCGGGATGGAATACTTCGGCCATCCCTGGGAGTTCGGTCCCCGGCGCACCAAGGAACTCATGCTGACCGGCGATGCGATGGGGATCGAAGAGGCCTACCGCCTCGGCATGGTCAGCAAGATCTTCACGCGCGACGAACTGCCCGACCGCACCCTCGAGCTGGCGCGGCGCATCGCCGAAGTGCCTACGATGGCGGCCCTGTTGATCAAGGAATCGGTGAACCAGTCCGTCGACAACATGGGCTTCTACAATGCGCTGCAATCATGTTTCTCACTGCACCAACTGAATCACTCTCATTGGGCGCAGATCCGGGAGGACAAGGTCCCCACTGCCGGTGAGGCGCAAGGGGTACCGAATTGGCGGACCGCTCCACCGGTTGTCCTGGCGGTCAAGGACCAGGTCCGGTCGGACGCGTGATCGCCGAACCGTCGTCCGATCAACCGGCGCCACAACCGATGGCGGTGACGATTCCCGGTCACCTGTTTGGCCAGCTGCCGTTCTACGACGTTGTCGACACCCACGAGTCGGTCATCGTCGACCTGCACAACCGACCGGATCTGGTGAACTACCATGGGGCGCTGCAGGGCGGGTTGGTCGCCACGCTCATCGATGTGGCCGGGGGCCGGCTTGCGGTCAAGCACGCCGGTGACGGTAACGGTGCTGGCACCGCGGACATGTCGATTCATTTCCTGGCACCGATCGTCGAGGGCCCCGCGCGCGCGAGTGCGACTCTGCTCCGGGCGGGAAAGCGGGCGATCGTGGTCGGTGTCGACGTATTCGACGTGGGTAGAGACCGGCTCGCGGCGCGGGCGACGTTGAGCTTCGCAATCCTGGGGTCCCGCGATCCCGGTCAGCCGGCGGCTGCGCCGTAACGCGCGGCGGCGACGCGGTCCAATGCGGTCGCGGGATCGCCGAAGACCATTGCCCAGCCCCGGACGCGGCGGTAGTACAACTGGATGTCACCCTCCATACCGAACCCGTATCCGCCATGGATATGCAGGCTGCGCCGCGTCGCGTCCCGCGCCGTCTCGTAGGCAAACGCGAAGGCCATGGCGGCAAGTTCGCGGACGCGGTCGGGTTCGTCGGCGAAGGCGCAAGCCGCCTTCAGCCCGAGCAATCTGGCCCCGTCAGCCGCGGTGGCGCTGTCGGCCAGCGGGTGGGACACGGCTTGGAAGGAACCGATCGGGGCGCCGAAGGCGTGGCGTTGTTTGGCGTAGTCAACGCCAATCTCGACGGCCCGTTTGGCCGCGCCGGCCAACGCGACGGCGGTCAGCGTCAACCACAGGTCGAGCGCGCGCGAAAATAGTTCACGCGCCTTGGCTCCGTCGGCGAGCACAACCTGGTCGTTCCCAAAGGTGATGTCGGCCAGGGGCATTGACGCGAGGTTTTCCACCGCGGTGCGGTTGTCGGTGATCGGCGCTGCCAGCAGCCGCCCCTTGGACAGTGCGATTACGTGGTCTGCCACCGCCCCTGCGGGTACCAGACTCAACCTCCCATCGCGTGCGGCCCGGGGTGCGAAGGTGGCCAGCCGTTGGCCGGCAAGGACCGCGCTCAGCAGCTCGGTGCCTGTCTCACCGGACTCGGCCAGCGTCCGGGCGGCGACCTGCGCTTCGATGATTGGTGCGGATGCAACTGCGCGGCCAAACTGTTCGGCGATCAACGCGAGTTCCAGTTCGGAGGCACCCCATCCCCCATCGGCCTCACCGACTGCCATCTCAACCGCACCGGTCTCGAGCAGCGCCCTCCACAGCTTGAGATCGAAGCCTGACGGCTCGGCCGCGCGGATGCGCTCGAAGGTCGACTCGCGGGTGAACAGCGCGGCGAAAGAATCCATCAACTGCCGCTGTTCGCTGGTTAAGCTCAGGTCCACGACGGTCAATCCCTCACGTGCGGATATGGTTACTCTCAGATTTGAGATTAGCATTACCACGCGCCCGGCCCGGGATCCATGCGACAACAGATTGGCCCACGCTTATGCATTTTCGCCTTGACGCCGACACTGCGACCTTCCGCGACGGCGTCCGCAACCACCTTCGGGAAGTGTTGAGCCACGAATTCCAGGAGCGCATCTACCGCAGCGGCGTCGCCCACGACGACGAGTTCGCGAAAAGTCTCGTCGACACTGGTTATTTCGCTCCGAGCTGGCCCGTCGAATTGGGTGGCCAGAACCGCAGCGCATGGGACGAGCAGGTCCTCAAGGAGGAGCTGATGCGCTGTGACGCGCCGGTGTACCTCTCCGAAACCACCAGAATGGTGGCTTCGATCATTCGCGAGATCGGTACCCCGGAGCTGAAGGATCGTATCTTGGCCGGGGCTATCAACGGCGACATCACCATCGCGCTCGGCTTCACCGAACCCGAGTGCGGGTCGGACGTCGCGGCGGCTGCCACCAGGGCAGTCCGTGACGGATCTGGAGACGATGCGCAGTGGGTGATCAACGGCTCCAAAATGTTCACCACCAACGGCCACATCGCCGACTTCATATTCCTGCTCGCGCGTACCAGCCCCGATAAGCCCAAGCACAAAGGCCTGACGATGTTTCTCGTGCCATGTTCCTCGGAGGGCTTTGTGGCGCAAGCGGTCTGGACCCTCTCCGGAGAGCGGACCAATATCACGTTCTACAGCGATGTCCGTGTCGGAGACGAGTGGCGAATTGGCGAAGTCGACGGCGGCTGGGAGGTGCTTGGACTTTCGCTACGGTACGAGCATGCATCCGGGTGGGGCCCGCACCTCGTTCGGCTGTTGGATCATGCCGAACACTGGGCCACCAGCACCCGATCCGACGACGGCGCATCGCCCATCGCCAATGCCGACGTCCGGCGCCGGCTTGCCCGAGTTGCCATGGAGACCGAGGTGTCGATGCTGCTGCAGCGACGATGCGTATGGATGCACGAACAGGGCGACATACCGGTGGCCGAAGGACCGATGTCGAAGGTGTTCAGCACCGAGGCACTCGAACGCGCCAGCCAAGATGTGGTCGAACTGGTCGGCGCTGACGGCTTGCGAAGCTATCTCGAGCCGACCGCACCAGAGCAGGGGCGGTTCGAGCACTCACTACGATTCTCGCTGGGCACCACGATTTATGCGGGCACCAGCGAAGTTCAGCGAACGATCATCGCGCAGCGAGGGCTTGGCCTACCCCGTTAACTTCTTGACCCGGCGCGCCGAGGTCGTCCGCGGCGCCGCCTTGCGCGCAGCCCTGGCCTTGGTGGGGTCGGCGGGCGGCGTGACGGCCTGTTTGCACCACGCCCACAACTGGTCCTCGGTCAGCTTGGGACCTTTGCCGCCGCCCAGGTGGAAGACCCCAATCTGGGCGAGTGCGGTGAGCGTCGTGTTCAGCAATATGGTCAGCTGTGCAGGTGTCATGTCCGTGCGCACCAGTCCGACCCGAGCGCACGACGTGATGATCTTCGTCAGCAGCTTCTGATGGGGCTCCCACACCTTGGCGAAGTCATCCGGCCGCTCGATCTCCAAGCTGAGGTTGTAGATCGTCATAACCCGGCCACCGACCGCTTCCGAGGATTCCGCGCGAGACAGCACTCCTCGGCAGAAGGCCTCGAGTTGCTCCATCGGGCCGTCGGCCGCGGCGACCTCCTGACGGATGTCCTCGGTGAACTGACTCGTGACATTCTCGTAGAGCGCCAACAGGAGTTCTTCTTTACCCGCGAAGTGTTGATAGAAGGCTCGCAGGCTCAGGTTTGACCTATCGATGAGCGTCTGGATCGTGAAGTCGGCCTTGCCCGACTCCTCTACCAGCTCCAGGGCGGTGGCCAGAAACCGTGAGCTGCGGGCGAGAGCGCGCGCCCTCGCCGTGCTGAGGCGCCGCTCGATAGTGCGTTGCTGCCATGTGCCGGGCACCTCGACGTCATTCTCAACCAGTTCCAAGCCGGCTTCGATCTGGCGGCCGGCGGGCTTCTTCGTAGGCATAATGCCGACAAGAATACTCGTACGCAGAGAAAATATCCGACCTACCTACACGTGTATGTTGATTGTCACTTTGCGGAATCGCAGGTTTTCGTCTCGCCGCTGAGTCCTGGCGGCACCCATGCCACCGTGGCGCAGTAGGCTTTCCGACAGCCCCGCGCAGCCTCGCGGCGTTTCCGGCGGGTGTCGCACCAGGTGGCGCTCCGCACGGTCGCGAAGGCGCCGTCATTCGGATGTCCCGGTTACCTCGTGTCGAATCGCATGCGGTACCGTGGAAACGGTGATTCTCACCTGTGAATGAATGCGTCGTAATGGAAGCCGCGGCCCGTCGAAGGAGTGCAGCCTTGAGTGCAGACATTCTGATCGTGTCGCCGGACGACCACCTGGTGGAGCCGGCCGATCTGTGGACAAGCCGGCTGCCGGAGCGCTACCGCGACATCGGGCCGCGGATCGTTCGCACCAAGGGGCGCATGGATCCGAGCGTGACTTCCGATGTCGCATTCGTCGAGGATGCCGACGGCCGTGACGCGGATATCTGGCGCTATGAGGATGCGGTCATCCCAATCCCATTGATCAGCGCGGCCGCCGGCTACGACCTCGACGAGCTCAGCACCGACCCGATCACCTACGACGAGATGCGCCCGGGCTGCTTCCGCCCAGCCGACCGGCTCGCGGACATGGATATCGCCGGCATCGAGGCCTCGGCCTGCTTCCCCAACACGCTGGTCCGCTTCTGCGGCCAACGGTTCCTGTACGGCAAGGACAAGGAACTCGCCGGATTGTGCGTCGAGGCCTACAACGACTTCCAGATCGACGAATGGGGCGGTAGCTCGAACGGGCGGCTGATCCCGCTGGGCATCATTCCCTTGTGGGACGTCGAACTCGCCGCCAGGGAGGTCGAAAGGGTTGCCGCCAAAGGGATGCGCGCGGTGTGCTTCTCGGAACTACCCAGCCGTCTCGATCTGCCGTCCATCCATAGCGGCTACTGGGACCCGTTCTTCGCCGCCTGTGAGCGCAACCAAGTGGGCATCATGCTGCACATCGGGTCGAGTTCTTCGCTCACCAAGTCCTCGCCCGACTCTCCGCACGTGGTCACCAGCGCGCTCATGGCGGTCAACTGCACGATCGCCCTGGTCGACTGGCTGTTCTCTGCCAAGCTCGTGCAGTTTCCGGACCTCAAGATCGCGTTCGCCGAGGCGCAGGCCGGCTGGATCCCCTACTACCTACAGCGCGTCGACGAGGTGTGGGAAGACCGTCGGGCCTGGGGTGGCATCCATCCCCTGCTGACCGAACCGCCGAGCAGCCAGGTGCCCGGGCGGGTGTATTTCTCCACCTTCGGTGACCCAGTCGCGTTCCGCATTCTCGATCTGGTCGGTCCCGACCAGCTGATGTTCGAGACCGACTACCCGCACAACGACACCAACTGGCCGAGGAGTTTAGAGGTCGCCAACAAGGCGACGGAGGGCCTGGACGAGGCAACGAAGCGAAAGGTGTTGTCCAGTAACGCCAAAACGTTCTTCGGCATGGAGTGACACCTGCCCCGGGAGTTTCGGTCCGGGCCTCGCTGGCTACAAAGCCTTCCAATCGGGTTTGCGTTTCTCGAGGAAGGCCCGCGGCCCCTCGACGGCGTCCTTGGTCAGCGCGACCTTCATGCGATAGTTCTCGGCGAGCAGCTCGGCCTCATAGATCGGCAGTGTGAGCCCCTTGCGCACGGCCATCCGTGAACCGCGAACCGCCAGTGGCGCATTGGAATTGACGATGTCGGCGATCTCCCACGCTCGGGCAATCAATGAGTCGTGCGCCACCACCTCGGTGAAGATACCCAGGTCGTAGGCGCGCTGGGCGTCAAGTCGTTCGTGCTTGCCCATCAAGATCAAACGCATCGCGACGGGCAGCGGCAGGATCCGCGCCAGCCGTACCCCTTCGCGCCCAGACGTCACGCCGATGCTGACATGCGGATCCATCAACGTCGCGCGCTCCGACGCAACGGTGATGTCCGCCGTCGTCACCAGGTCCAGTCCCGCTCCGCAGGCGATGCCGTTGACGGCACAGATAATTGGCTTGGTCATCTGCAGCCACGGCGGCGTCGCCTCCTGGGGTGCGTCCCACTGTCGCATCGAGCTGAGGATGGGCTCGCCCTGATTGTCGATTCCGGCCGCGTTCTCCATGTCGTGGTCGGCCGCTTTGTTGACATCCGCGCCGACGCACAGGGCGCGGCCGGCGCCGGTGAGGATCACCGTCCAGATATCCTGGGAACGCTCGATTTCGGAGTATGCGATCGATAGTTCGGCGATCATCGCGTCATTGATCGCGTTGAGGACCTCGGGGCGGTTGAGCGTCACAAACGCGGTGTGACCCCGCACCTCGACATCGATCGTTTCGTAGTGAGTCACCTGATCCGACCCCCGCTCTCCAAAGCGGTTGTGGCGCTGGGACGAAAACCGAATGTGCCTTGAAATCGGTCGCAGAAGCGAGGCCAGACATCGGGATTCAGTAGCCGTGGCGGCATGCCGCCGTCGAAAATTGTCTGCCACTGCGTGGCCGTGGCAACGGCGATATCGCGCGCGGCCTCGAGGGTGATCCCTGCGGTATGTGGTGTCGCAACCACATTCTCGAGATGCAGCAGCGGATTGTCCTGGCGCGGTGGTTCCTGGTGGAACACATCCAGGCCTGCCCCGGCGATGCCGCCGCTGGTGAGCGCCTCGAGCAATGCGGCTTCGTCATGGACGGGTCCGCGCGCAGTGGTGATGAAGAATGCGGTTGGCTTCATCACCGCAAATTGCCTGCTGCCGATCAGCCCCTCGGTCTCGCTAGTCAGCGGGCAGGTCACCTGGACGAAGTCGGAGCGCTCGAGGAGTTCGGCAAGCGCAACGACTCGCACCCCGCGTGCCCGCGCGCTCGCCTCGTCGAGGTAGGGGTCAAAGACCAGGACCTCCATGCCGAACGGCGCGCACAACTCGACCAGGCGCCCGCCGATTGCTCCGAGCCCGATGACGCCGAGTGTCTTGCCCGCCAATTGACTGCCTCGCAACACCATTCGGTCACCGAGCGGGCCGGCTCGCAGCATCCGGTCGGCGGCCGTGATCTTCTTGGCCAGGTCCAGCATGAAACCGAGCGCATGCTCGGCGACCGCCTCCGCGCCAGGCCCGGAGTTGTTGCACACCGCAATTCCGGCGCGCGTGCATGCGTCCACGTCGATGACGTCGTAGCCTGCGCCCGCAGAGCACACGGCGAGAAGCTTCTCGCATCGCCGCAGCAACGTCGGCCCGGCCAGCCACTGTGTGCCGGCGGCATATCCGGCCACGTCAGTGCGGGTGGCCACCTGGTAGCCGTGCGCGGACTCCAAGGCGGCCCAGCTCTGGGCGTCGGGCGCAGTCAAGTCGAGCTTGACCAGGTCGACGTCGGAACTTTCGAGAATTTCGCCGGCGACAGGATCGGTCCACCGCTCGTAAACCAGACGCGGACGAACGCTCACGTGTTCTTGACTTTGGGTTTCGCCTGCGCCGCCTTGAACATGTCGGCCAGTTCGGCGTTGACGTTCTTGTAGTCGTTGCGGGCGATGGTGCCGTCTCGGCCCTCGACGACGTCGTACCCGAGACGCAGGTCTTTGTTCTCCATGTGGAAATATTCGCGGCCGATCGGTAACCGGCGGTCTTCGCGCGGCACTTCCATCCACGCCCGCAGGAAGCAGCGCGCCTTCTTTGGGTCATTGCTGCTGACGAAGTCGGACCGCGAATGGCACATCGCGAAGTTGTTGGCCACTGCGGCCTCGCCGGATTCCAGTCGGAACTCGACCTGCTGCTCGACCAGGATGTTGCGCAGCAAATCCACCGCTTCGACCTCCTGGGGCGTGAACTCACGGCCCAAGGCGTGCATCGCCGGCAGGATGCTGCTGTAGGTGAAGTTGATGCAGATCCGTCCGTCGATTTGGGAGAAGACGGGCACATCGTAGGGCGTCACGTCGGGCTGGTCGTCGGGCTGTTCGCTGCGCCGATGATGCGGGAAACCCCGGTAGAGCACTTCGAGCAGATCCGGCCGCTCCGCGAGCACCCGGTCGTGTGCCGCGGGGCCGCTGGCGAACTGGCTCTCCCCGCCCTGCGCCGCCGGATACACGCACAGCAGCGCGAGGATGTCAGCGGCATCGTTGTGCATGGCCAACTCGGCCCGGGATTTGGTTCCACGGGCCGGCTGCACGCCACCTGGCAGGATTTCCTCCTGCACGCGCACCATCCGGTGACCGAAGGAGTTGTTCGACACGAGATAGCCCAGGTGGGTGCAGAAGGCCCAGTAGATTCGTTCGAGTTCCTCGATTGAGTGCTGCTCGACGGGAAACCCGCGGACGCACGCCAGACCCTTGCCGAACATCACATCCCGGTAGAGCCGGGCCAGATCGTCATCGAGATCCGGGTGCCGAGCATCCTCGGGCGTGATGTCATCCCGGTCCTTGTGCGCCGTCTTGGCCAGGATCGATTCCAGCGCAGCCACATTGCGGGCCGACAGGTCGAAGGCGAAGTCCTCCTTGCTGGTGAAGTCGGCTCCAGTCCACGCCATCGTGTCAGTGACGGGTTCGGTGTAGATGGCTGTCGGCATCCGGTCCTCCTGATGGGTTGGCTCACGTGCGCTATTGATCTCTCGTCAAATCGGTTCCCGCGGTGATGCGTCCAGCCCGCGGAGCGCTGCTGCGCGCTTTGCGGCCGCCTCCGTCATCATCCCGATGTCAGTCCCCGCCGAGATGAACCGCAATCCCAGTCCCACGAACCGACTGAGCAGTTCAAGGGACTTTATTCCGGCCATCCCGAGCGCCACGCCGTGACTACGACAAGCCGCCGCCACCGATTCTACTGCACTATGGAAATGGGGATTCTCATACTGCCCGTGGATGCCCATTTCGGCGGTCAGATCGCTCGGTCCGACGAGGATCATGTCGATACCTTCGACTGCGGCGATGGATTCGGCTGCATCGACGGCTTGCGGGGTCTCGACCATCACGGCAACAACCGTGCGACGTTCGAGCACCTCCACCAATTGCGACGGCGCACGTTGCTGGAATCCGCTGACCGCATTCGGGCCCGATATCGACCGATGCCCAATCGGCGGAAAACGCGCGGCGTGGACGATGGCCTCCGCCTCTACTTTCGAATTCACGTGCGGGGCAATGATTCCCACTGCCCCACCATCAAGCACCCGGGCAATCACGCTAGGGTCATGCGACGGCACCCGCACCAGACCCGAGATCCCCGCTCCGAGCGCGCTCATGCACAGCATCTGTGCGCTCTCCAGCGACGTAGATGTGTGTTCGAGGTCGACATACACAGCGTCGTACCCGCATGCCGCCGCAACCGCGGGAACGTCGGGGGTGCGTGAGTTGAGCAGAGCCAGGCACAGCACAAGCGATTGTCCGCGCAGGGCGTCGCGCAGCGCCGTCGTCATAGGCTCACGGTAGCTGAACGAGAATGCGGTTTCCATGTTTCTGCGAACTGCCGTTATCGAGCGGGCGGCGGTGTGATAACCATGAGCTATGCCGTCGAATCGCGTCGCCATCGTGGGCGCAGCCCTTTCCGACTGCGGCCGAGTTCCCGACAAGACCGCCATGGCGCTGATGGCGCAGTCCTCGCGGCGCGCGGTCATCGATGCCGGCCTGACAAAGCAAGACATCGACGGGTTAGGCGCGCACGGGACGTTGCTTCCGCCGGTCGAAGTCAGCGAGTATCTCGGCCTACAACCCGATTGGGTCGACGCGACCAATGTCGGAGGATCCTCGTGGGAAGTGATGGCCAGTCACGCCGCGGCCGCGATCGCGGCGGGCGAAATCGAGGTCGCCTTGCTGACCTACGGGTCCACCGCGCGCTCGGACGTCAAGCGCCGGGCCCGCGCGTCCGCGGCCGCGATGGGCACCGGCGGCACCCTGCAGTACGAGGCGCCTTATGGGGCGACGTTGATCGCCAAGTACGCGATGGCGGCCAGGCGACACATGATCGAATTCGGCACCACCGTCGAACAATTGGCGGAAGTCGCCGTCGCCGCCCACGAGTGGGCCGCCATGAACGCGGAGGCGTTTGAGCGCGACCGCATCACCGTCGCGGACGTCGAGGCCGCTCCGATGCTGGCCGACCCGTTCACCGCCAAGCACGTGTGCCTGCGCACCGACGGCGGCGGCGCGGTCGTCCTTGCGAGCGAACGGGTGGCCATGGATTGTGCGAAAGAGCCGGTCTGGATTCTCGGGGCGGCGGACGCGACATCCCACGTGAGCATGAGCCAATGGCCCGATTTCACGACGTCGCCCGCCGCCCGCTCGGGTCCTCGGGCATTCGCGCAGGCGGGTGTCGGTCCGGCTGACATCGATGTGTGCCAGCTCTACGACTCCTTCACGTCCACCGTGCTGCTGACCGTGGAAGATCTCGGCTTCTGCGCCAAGGGCGAAGGGGGGCCGTTCGTCGCGTCCGGTGCGCTGCGTCCGGGCGGGGCGCTCCCAACCAACACCGACGGAGGCGGGCTGGCCTCCTGCCATCCCGGTATGCGAGGGATGTTCCTGATGGTCGAGGCGGTCCGGCAGTTGCGGGGCGAATGCGGACCGCGCCAAGTGAGCGGGGCCAGTCTGGCCTGCGTCCACGCGATGGGCGGCTTCTTCACCCACAGCGCCACGATGATTCTCGGGAGGCAGTGATGACCGCGCCCGATCGGCCCACGATCGACACCGACGGCCAAGCCTGGTGGACCGCCACGCAAGGCCGGAGGCTGACGGTCAACCGTTGCCGCTCATGCGGCCAGGCCTCGCTGTACGCACGGCCCTTCTGCCCGCACTGTTGGTGCGAGGATGTCGATTTGACGCCGGCCACCGGACGCGCGCGGCTGTACACCTGGAGCGTCATCCGCCAGAACGCCGCGCCCTTCGACACCCGCACTCCCTACGTACTGGCCATGGTGGACCTCGAAGAAGGATCACGGCTCATGACGGTCGTGGCGGACTGCGCTGTCGATGATCTACGCGCAGACATGGATCTGGTCATCGCTTTCCGCGAAGACGACGACGGATTCGTCGTGCCGGTGTTCCGGCCCGCACCCGCCTAGCATCCGTTGACCGCGCCCATCAACCCGCGGTCGCCAGGCGGTCGGCGATGAGCCGCCGGCGCCCGGCCGATCGTGCGTCGAGCTTGGTGCGGTCGATCTTGCCGTTGGCATTGACGGGCAGCGGCTCGTCCCACAACACCAGCTCCTCTGGCAGTTTGTATTTCGGCAGCCCCTCGGAAAGGAGAGCTTCGGCGACCTCGGCCAGCGTCATCTCGACCTCGGGTTCGAGGACGATTGCCATGGCCAGCCGCTCCCCGGTGGTGTTGTCGGCAACCGCGTAGGCGGCACATTCGCGGACCCCAGCTATCCGCGACACGGCCTCCTCCACTTCGGCCGCCGGGATCTTCAGGCCATTGCGGATCACGATGTCCTTGATCCGGCCGACGATGCGCACCCGCCCGCCGACGATCTCCGCCACATCGCCGGTGCGGAACCACTCACCGTCGAACGCCAGCTCGTCGTCCTGGGCATCGGTATAACCCAGGAAAGTGTGCGGACCCTTGATGCAGCACTCGGCGGGCTCGGCCACGGATCCGATGCGGACGTCGACGTCCTCGAGCGGCACTCCGTCATCGGCATGGCGCACGACGCGCGGTTCGTCCCGCAGACCGGACGTGCTGACGGGCACTTCCGAGGACCCGTACGCGCGCATGACGACGATGCCGAAATCGCGTTCGACGCGTTCGACGATCCGCCGGTCCAGCGTCGTGCCACCGAGATAGACCGCGCGCAGGGGGACCGCCCCATCGCGCGTAGCGGCCTCGTCGAGTATGCGATCGAGCAGCCGGTCCGGGCCGCCGTACCACGTCGCACCGGAGGTGACCAGCAGCTCGCACGTCGCCGACGGGTCCCAACGGTCCTCGAGGATCACCGGTATCGCGAGCATTGGGCCGATGAACAACGCTTGCAAGACCCCGGTGACCGATGCCAGCGGGCTGATCAAAAAGATCCGGTCTTCGGCACCCAAACCCGCTGCCGCAGTGTAGTTCGCCGACGCCTTGGCCAATGTGCTCAGCGAGTGGATGACGCCCTTGGGCCGAGACGTGGTCCCCGAGGTGTAGAGCACGACGGATGGTTCGTCGGCCGGCCGCGCGGGGCGCGGCGAACCGGCGCTCCCGCGCTGACCGTCGCCAAGGTCGATCCAACGACAAAGCCCGGATAGTTCCGGCTGGCTGACCGTGGTCCAATTCGGCGCCGAGCCGACCCGCGCTCGGGTGCGGGCAATGATGTCGGCGAGCTGCTTCGCCCCGGCACTACGCGGCACGAGCAGGACGAGCGCGTCCACCCGCAGCGCCGCGTGGATCGCCACCACCGAGTCCACGTCGTTACCAACCACCAAGACGATCGCGCTGCCGCGGACCACTCCGGCATCGACCATGGCCACGGCGGCCGAATCGATGCGCTTGTCTAGCTCCCCGTAAGTGAGCTCGGCACCGCGATCCACCACGGCGGGGCGGCCGGGAGACCGCGCGGCAGCGGATCGCACCATGTCAACCGGATCCCCGGTCCAGAGACCGGCCGCGCGGTAGCGACGGCGCAGCGCGTCGGCTCGCCGCCGCGCATGCCGCAGCAATTCAGTCGGGCCGGTCATGAATGTCCCTCCGATGCAAATTACTGCTCTCGATTAAGTAAATGTAACCTCTCACCCATGCAGTCAATGACTTTCGATAATCAGGTGGCCATCGTCACCGGTGCCGGTGGCGGGCTTGGCCGCTGTCACGCCCTCGAGCTCGCTCGGCGTGGCGCTCGAGTCGTGGTCAACGACCTGGGCAGCAGCGTGGATGGCAGCGGAGCGTCGACGTCGGCGGCCCAAGCCGTGGTTGACGAGATCACTGCCGCGGGCGGCACCGCGATCGCCAACGGTGACTCGGTGGCCACTGAGGAAGGCGGCGCCGCGATCGCGGCGGCCGCGATGGACGCCTTCGGCCAGGTGGATATTCTGGTGAACAACGCGGGGATTCTGCGCGACGCAGCATTCAAGAACATGACCGCCGAGCAGGTCGACGCGGTCATCGCGGTACACCTGGCCGGCGCCTTCAATGTGACACGCGCGGTGTGGCCGATCATGCGGGCGCAAAATTACGGACGAATCGTTCAGACCACTTCTGGCACTGGGCTTTTCGGCAACTTCGGTCAGGCGAACTACGGCGCCGCGAAGATGGGCCTGGTCGGCATGATGCACGTCCTCGCCATCGAAGGTGCCCGCAACGGCATCGCGATCAACGCCATCGCTCCCATCGCGCGGACACGGATGACCGAGGACATCATGGGGGAGGCCGGTAAGGCCATGCATCCCGAGCTCGTCACCCCGGTGGTGATCTACCTCTGTCATCGGTCCTGCGACCGAACCGCGCACATCTACTCGGTCGGCGCCGGGAAGGTGTCACGGGTGTTCATCGGCGTCACCAAGGGAATCGAGGACACGGCTTTGACCGCGGAGTCGGTGGCATCGTCGATCGACGAGATCGACGACAGCGCCACGTTCACCATTCGGGGCGGACCCGCCGCGGCCTAACACGCGGCTGGTCAACGACCGAGAAACTTGGGCTCTCGGCGCTCGGCGAACGCCGCAAGGCCCTCTTGCAGGTCCTCGGTGCCCGACACCACCTCCTGCGCCCACGCTTCCTGCTCGAACGCGCGGTGTCGATCCGACTCCGACGACACCGACAACAGTCGTTTGGTCAGCGCCAGCATTACCGTGGGCCCCGCGGCCAGCCGTACCGCGAACTCTTCGGCGACCGCGTGGGTGTCTTCCGGTGCGGTCACGCGATTGACCAGCCCGAGCTTCTCGCAGGTGAGCGCATCGACTGGTTCACCGAGCATCAAGAGTTCGGTGGCCTTGCGCAAACCGACAATTCTCGTCAGGAGATGGACGGCCCCCGAATCGGGAAGGATCCCCCGATGCACAAACGCCTCCACGAGCTTGGCCTCCGCCGACATCACGACCAGATCGGCTGCCAGCACCAAGCTGGCGCCCGCGCCGGCCGCCGTGCCGTTGACAGCGGCCACCACCGGTTTGTCGCAATCCAATATCGACGCAATCAATCGCTGCCAGCCTTGCTGCAGCATCCGAGCGATATCGCCGGGCCGCTTGTCCGAGAGGGGTTTTGGTTGTGTATCAGCGTTCGCGGCCGGTGAGGTCAAGGCCGCACCGGCACAGAAATGGCGGTCACCGGTTGCGCTCAACAGGACGGCACGGACGTCGGATCGGTCGTTGGCCAGGATCAACGCCTCGGTGAGCGCCTCGCGGGCCAAGGGCGACAACGAATTTCCGACATCAGCGCGGTCGATGGTGATTCGCAACACCCCGTCCTCACCGACGGTCGAAACGATGCCCGATGGTTGCTCGCTCATATCCTCATCCCTGCGTTAACGGCGTTTCCGTTTTTCGGGTATCTTAATTTCCATGCCGGAAGCCGGTCAGATTACCGACGAGGGATTGGCCCGGTTGCGTGCCACCATCGGCATCGCGGTTCCGCACACTCAGCCGCCGCACTACGTCAGACCCAATGAAGACTGCTTCCGCCACGTGGCGGAGAGCTACGGCGACGCCAACCCGCTGTGGACCGACCCGGAGTACGCCGCCAAATCCGTGTGGGGCGAGTCGATCGCGCCACCTGCGCTCGTCGGGGGCGACACCCTGATAGGCGAGGACGAGGTGACCACGCTCTCCGACGAAGACCGAGCTTTGACCAAGGGTGACCCTTTGCGCGGCGTCCATGCCTTTTACGCCTCTTCGTCGCGCGAGTGGTGGGCGCCGCTGCGTGCCAATCATCGCGTCTTCCGACGCAACGCTCTGGTCGCGGCGCTGGACAAGAGCAGCGAATTCGCCGATCGGGCCGTCCACGAGTGGTCGGCACAGGTGTTCCGCGACGACGAAGGCGTCATCTTGGGCGCGCAGTACCGCAACATGATCCGCACCGAGCGCAGCAAGGCGCGCGGCCGCAAGAAGTACGAGGCCGTCGAGCTGAAGTCGTGGATGCCGCACGAAATCGCGGAATTAGACGAGAGATACGCGCGCGAAACAGCGCGCGGCGGCGACCCGCGATGGTGGGAGGATGTCGACGAGGGTGACGACATCGGAACCTTGACCAAAGGCCCGCTGACGGTCACCGACATGGTCTGCTGGCACGTCGGCATGGGGACCGGGATGTATGGGGTGCGGCCCCTGCGGCTGGCATGGCGCAATCGGCAGCGCATTCCCCGTTTTTACACGCCCAACGAACATGGTGTGCCCGATGTGCAACAGCGGGTGCACTGGGAACCGGAGGCAGCCCGCAACGCCGGGAATCCCACCACCTTCGACTACGGCCGGATGCGCGAGACGTGGCTTATCCACCTGTGTACCGACTGGATGGGTGACGACGGCTGGCTGTGGAAGCTCGGCTGCGAATTCCGGCTCTTCAACTATGTCGGCGATCTACACACCATCACCGGAAGGGTGGTCCGCAAGTATCTCGCCGAGGACGCTCGGCCGGCTGTCGACCTCGAGCTGGCGGCGACAAACCACCGTGGCCAGATCACCGCGCCGGGAAACGCCACCATTCTGCTGCCCAGCCGCGAACACGGACCCGTCCGGTTACCCGATCCACCCGGACGGGCAACCAACCTAACCGACCTGCTCACCGCCGTGTCGGCGCGATTCGCCGAAGCCTGAGCAGATGAGTTACGACAGCGTTGAAGGCCTCAGGGCCGAACAAGAAGGTGCGATCTTGCACCTAAGTTTCGAGCGGGCCGACCGCCGGAACGCGGTCAACGACGTCATGCTCGACGCGATGATCGCCCATGTCGCGGCCGCGGGTGTCGACGAGTCCGTCCGTGTCATCAGGATCGACGCCGCGGGACCTGACTTCTGCGCGGGCTCCGACCTGATCGCCAATAACACCCGCGCCGAGCGAAAGCCCAGGGTGGGTAGCACACAGCGCCGGCTGCCCAACAAAGCCAATCGGCTCATCCCGCTGATGCTCGAGACTCAGCTGCCGATCGTGTCGGTGGTGCGGGGCTGGGCCGCCGGTCTCGGGTTTCACCTTGCGCTAGCTTCCGACTTCTGCGTCGCCGCCGAGGATGCGCGGTTCTGGGAACCCTTCATGGCCCGCGGCTTCACCCCCGACAGCGGTGCGGCCTGGCTGTTGCCGCGGCTCGTCGGACTGGTCCGCACTCGGCAGCTCCTGATGCTCGGCAAGGAAATCTCCGGCTCCACCGCGGCCGAGTGGGGCATCATTCACGCCGCCGCACCTGTCAGTGAACTGGAAGCGGCCGCAAGCGAACTGATCGCGGGCCTTGCCGACGCCCCCACGGTGGCGCTGGGCCTCACCAAGTGGCTGCTGCAGAGCGGCAACGGGCTCGACCTGGACCGTCACCTGCAGAACGAGGCGATGGCGCTCGAGTTATCCAGCCGCAGTGACGATTTCAAAGAGGGTTTGGCGGCCTTCCGCGACAGACGTGACGCGAAGTTCCAAGGGCGCTAGAAATCATGACGCCACTGCCGATCACCGAGGCCACTAGCGCCGCCGAAGCCGTCGCGGCCGTCGAACAATGGGTCGACGCCGAGGTACCGGCCTCCTGGCGCGCCGCCGCCGCCGAGGGGCCCGCTGCCCTGCGCGCGGTGCGAAGTCCCGCGGACTACCGGCAGTGGTATCCCATCTTCGCCGCGAGCGGTCTTGTCGTGCCGACCTGGGCGCGCGAATACGGCGGACTGGGTATCGGCAACGAGGTCGCCCGGGCAATCGATCGGGTGCTGCGTCCGCTGCGACTGTCCCGGCTGAATCCCTTGGGGCTCAATAACGCTGCCGCAGCGTTGTTCAGCCACGGCACCGAAGAGCAGCGGCTGCGGTTCCTGCCGCCGATCGTGCGCAACGAGGAAAAGTGGTGCCAGCTGTTCAGCGAGCCCGGCGCCGGGTCCGACCTCGCGTCGTTGGCGACCCGGGCCGTCCGGGACGCCTACGACTGGGTGATCTCGGGCCAAAAGGTCTGGACCACATGGGCCGACGAGGCCGACTTCGCGATCCTGCTCGCCAGAACCGATCCGGAGGCGCCCAAGCACAAGGGCATCACCTACTTTCTGCTCGACATGCATCAACCCGGCGTCGAGGTGCGGCCATTACGTCAGATCACCGGCGAGGCGGAGTTCAACGAGGTCTTCATCGACAATGCCCGGGTACCTGACGCGCACCGCGTGGGCGAGGTCAACGACGGCTGGCGGGTCAGCGCATCGACGTTGTCCAGTGAGCGGCAGATGGTGTCGGGCTCCGGGTCGGGAGGCATGGGGCGCCTGGGCGGCTCCGGCACGGATCGCCTGATAGCGCTGGCGCGCGAGACCGGCCGGTGGGACGACCCGGTCGTCCGGAACAAGATCATGCGGCTGTGGGCACAGGAGCAGATCCGCGGCTGGACCAATGACCGTGTCAGGGCGGCACTTTCGGCCGGCCAGTCGCCGGGAGCCGCATCCTCGATCGGCAAGGTGCACCAGGCCACGCTCAACCAGCAAATCCAGAACCTCATGGTGGACCTGCTGGGCACCGACGCGGTCGCCTGGCCGGCCACCGAGGACCCGGACGCCTTGCCGCGAGACGTCCACGGCATGCTGCGCAGCCTCGCGAACGGGACCGAGGGCGGCACCACCGATATCAACAAGAACATCCTCGGTGAACGCGTGCTCGGGCTACCCAAGGAACCGGACCCCTGGAAGGGGAAGCCCTGGAAGGACATTCCGCGCTCGTGAGCACTTACCAACGGTTGGTAGTGGAGAAGTCCGACGGTGTCGGCTGGCTCATCCTGAACAGGCCGAACGCGGGTAACGCCTTCGACTCGTTGATGCTCGACGAACTCGAGAGGGCCTGGGCTGACCTCGAGGACGATCCCGCCGTCCGGGTGATCGTCAACACGGCCAACGGCGATGCATTCTGTACGGGCATGGACGTGGTGCAGGTGGCGCGCAACAAGGAGGCGATGCGCCGGCATTCACGTCGGACCCGGGACGCCGAGCTGAAGATCTCGTCATGGCACTGCGGTGTATGGAAGCCCGTGATCGCGGCCGTGAATGGCGTTTGCGCCGGCGGCGGCCTGCACCTGGTGGCCGACGCCGACATCGTGATCGCGGCCGAGCGGGCCTCGTTCGTCGACCCGCACGTGTCGCTCGGTCAGGCCGTCGCCTACGAGGCGATCACGCTACTTCGCAAGTCCCCGATGGAGGCGATCACCCGAATGGCGTTAAGCGGCAAAGGCGAACGCATCTCGGCGCAACGGGCCTACGAATTGGGCATCGTGTCCGAAGTGGTACCCGCCGACCAGCTCCACGCCGCGGCGGGTCGGCTCGCCACCGCGATCGCCGCAAATTCCCCAACCGCGCTGCGGGCCACCAAAAAGGCGCTGTGGCATTCCCTGGAAGTCGGTATGACCCAGGCGCATGAGGATGCCGCCGACGAAATCTGGCGGCTGCGTCATCATCCCGATCACGCCGAGGGCGCCCGGGCGTGGCGCGAGAAGCGCACGCCGCGCTGGCAACCGCTGTCGAACGCCGCGGAGGCGTCATGACATACCAGAGACTGCTCGTCGAGCGGCACGGGCCGGTGGGCTGGATCATCAACGACCGGCCGGACCGGCTCAACGCCTACGACGTCGTGATGCGTGCGGAATTCCCCAAAGCCTGGGCGGAATTGAATGCCGACCCCGACGTTCGCGTCATCGTGCACACCGGCAACGGGCGAGCATTTCAGGTGGGCGCCGACGTCGAGGAGCTCGACGGCGAGGCCGTGCTGCAGTTTCAGGAGACTATGCGCACACTGGACCTCAAGTTGACGGCGTGGCACTGCAACGTCGAGAAGCCGGTCATCACGGCCGTCAACGGGGTGTGCGCCGGCGGCGGGTTGCACTGGGTGGCCGACGCCGACATCGTCATCGCGTCGTCGAATGCGAGCTTCGTCGATCCACACGTCTCGATCGGCCAGGTCAGCGCCTTGGAAACCATCGCCCTGATGCGCAAGATGCCGGCCGAGGCCGTGCTGCGGATGGCCCTGGTGGGCAGCCACGAACGGCTCAGCGCCCAGCGGGCATACCAGCTCGGCATGATCAGTCAAGTGGTCGACCCGCCAGAAAAGCTGCGCGAGGTCGCTCAGGAGCTCGCCGAGAAGATCGCCAGGAACTCTCCCGCGGCGATGCGCGCCACCAAGCGCGCGTTGTGGGGCGCGCTCGAATACGGCCTGACGGACGCGTGCCGAGAAGGCGCCAAGCACCTGACGTCGATGTGGGGACACCCCGACCAGAACGAGGGTCCCCTTGCCTTCGCGGACAAGCGAAGTCCCAAATGGGCTCCGTTGGAGGTGGATTCGTGAATCTCACCGACCTGCTGAGCGGCCTGCCCGAGATCGCGGTGCACATGCTCGACAATGAGGTGTCGCGCGACGAGCTGACAGCCAGCGCCGACCAACTCGGCGCGGTGCTCACCGAGAGCGGACTGACAACGGGGCAGGTTGTGGCCGCCATGCTGCCCAACGACGCAACCGCCGTCGCCGCGCTGTTCGGCACGTGGCGTGCCGGTGGGGTGTACACACCGCTGAACCCGAGGGCGGCCGACGTCGAGGTCGTGGACCAGCTGAAGACATTGCGCCCCGCCGCAGTCATCACGACGCCCGGTCTGGCACATCGTTTTTCGACGTTTCACATCCCCGTCATCCTCGGTCACGCGTTGGCGTGGGCGACGGCGGGCCAAGGCGACCAGCCGGCCGATGCGCGGTGTTGCGACGCCGATGTGGCGCTGCTGCAGTTCACTTCCGGTACGACGGGTCCACCGAAGCCGGTGCCACTTCGTCACACGACGGTGCTCGACCTGATCGACCGACTGTTGACGAAACTGCGTGGCACCAAAACTGCCACAGAAACCCCGAAGCGTCCGCCTATGCCGAACCTTGTGCCGCTGTCGTTGTCGTTGTGGGCCGGCATCTACCAGGTGCTGTTCGCGTTCCGCGCACGTTCGGGCGTGGTGCTGATGGAGCGATTTTCCGCGTCGGATTTCGCCGCGCTGATTCGGCGGTACCAACTGCGATCCACGGTGCTGCCGCCCGCGGCGCTCACCATGGTGCTGCACGACGACTCGGTTACGGACTTGTCGCCGCTGAGGATCGTGCGGTCGATCACGGCTCCCCTGTCGCCCGTTCAAGCGGCCCGATTCAGGGACAAGTTCGGGGTGATCGTGCTCAACTCCTACGGCCAAACAGAACTCGGCGGCGAGGTGGTGGGCTGGTCGGCCGCCGATGCCCGCGAGTGGGGCGAGACCAAACTCGGATCGGTGGGACGGCCGCTGCCGGGCATTGATGTGACCATTGCCGACGACGAGGTGATGGTGCGCACGCCAACGACAGCGGCCCGCAACATCGATCCGGCCTTCCTCGACCGGCTCACCGACGATGGCTGGTTCCACACCGGTGACCTGGGTTGGTTCGACGACGATGGGTTCCTGTGGCTAGACGGCCGGGTGTCGGACATGATCAACCGCGGCGGCCTCAAGGTCTTCCCGGGCACCGTAGAGGACGTCATCCTCGGCGCCGGCGGTGTGCGGGAAGCCGCCGTCGTGGGCGTACCGGACGAGCGGCTCGGCGAGGTGCCGTGGGCATTTGTCGTGCGCGGTGATGACACGGTGACAGAGGAGAGCCTCACCGCCTGGTGCCGGGAGCGGCTGACGCCATATCGCGTACCCGTGCGATTCGTGTTCGTCAACCGGCTGCCCCGCAACGACGTCGGCAAGGTGGTCAAGCGCGAACTCGCCGCCATGGCCGACGTGTGAAGCTGCCGGTTCACCGCTCCCGCTTTTGATAACACATATTCTCTAAATTGAGAGTACTGCTAGCATCCGGAGAATATTTGGATCTCACCCAGCAGCCGCCGGAGTCAGGAGTAACGGACGTGATCGAAGAATTGGTGCGGATGGCGGTTACCTGGGGCGTCATGTGCGCACTGGTCGCCTTCTTCTACTGGATGCTCTCGAACATCGGCACGTTTTAACCGCCGCGATGGGGCCTCCGATCCCGGGGGGGCGAACAGCACTCGCAGTGGGGCGTCGCGGTCGGCATGCCCCACCGGTACCCGAAAGATCAAGGAGGGATCAGCGCGGTGGACGACCAGGATCGCCGACGCAGACGCGGCCTCATCGTTTTCCAGATTTGGATTTACGGCCTGTTACTGACGATGTTTCTCATCCAGCTATCGATGTTGCTGACAAGAGATTGGTAGGCCCATGCGATTGCCCTCTGCGATGTCACCCCGCACCAACGGTGGGTCTCACTTCGCGGCACCAAGTTTGGACGAACACGACCAACAGAGCCGTCGGGCACAACGACAAGCGGATCTGTGGCTGATCGCAGGCACGGCACTGATGGGCACCCTCGTGCTCGGCGTGTTCGGGCTCCCGCTCTTTCTGCGTGGCTTGTACCTGTTGCGCAATGCCCAACGCGAGGGCCTATCCGTGCGTCCGTTGATGGTCACGCTCATCGGCTACGTCATCATCCTGGACGCGGCTCTGAACAGCATCGGCTGGGCGCTCGACCTATTCGCCAATCACGCGCTGATCACCCGCACCGTGTTCACTGCATGGGGGAATCTGATGGACGGGGGATATTTCTGGCACTACAACGAACTCTGGATCGGAGGTGCCAGTGCTCCGGGCGAGAAGGCGTGGGTTCTCGTCTGCGTCCTCATCGCCTTTCCCATGCGGATGGCCGCCGCGATTGGCTTCCTCCAGATGAAGCGCTGGGGCCACCAGTGGATGATCGTGACGTGCTGGTTCGGCGTGGTGGTGTGGACCGGCTACATCTTCAACATGACGTTGTACGCCGATGTCCGTTATGCGGCCGTGGGCCTGCCCGTGCTGGCCTGGTGGGCCTACAACGTCTTTTACATAACGCCGTTCCTCGCTATCCCCTACCTGCACACGGTCAACCGGGAAATCTTCTCCGACTGACCGATCCCGGAAAGGACTACGGTGTCTGAATCAATCGTGGACGCAAGCGCATCGGCCGAGTCGCTGCCGCCGGGCACGACATCGACGTGGGCGCGAATGCACAAGTGGCTCAAGCGAGGATTGTTCGTCTGCCTGTTCGGATTGGTGATCGAGGGATCGCTTACCGTACCGGTGATTGCGGTCTGGTACGGGTGGCCCACGCTGTCACTCACCGAGATCTGCAGCGAATTGCTCAAGGTGCGGTACTCCAACGACACGATCGAATGCGAGCAGCCCTATCCCCTCGGCGGTCCGCCCTTCGGCGGCGCCCCCGAAGCGGCTGGGCAGCACACCGCAAAGGACGACTGGGGAGTCCAACCCCACCCGCGGTACAACCGAATCGGCTTCCGCGAACTGGTGAAGATCCACGATGAGCGAATCGCACGGCAGGCGAAGGCGTCCTCGATTCCAAAACCGTAGGTCGGTGTAGAAACATGACAGCTCCGCACGTGATCGGGCGCAGTGATGCCATCTCGGCGGCGATCGCAGCACGTCTCGAATCAGTCGTCCACGACGTCGACGAATCGACTCAGCCGACCTCCGACCACGTTGTCATCGTGGTCGGCGTCGATGCGTCACTCGAACCAACTCGCATCGGCACGTTGCGTGCAACAGAGTGGCACCGACTCGCGGAGCATCCGATGCGACAGGCGCTGAATGCGTTGCAACGCTCGTATTCCTCGATGCGCCAAAAGGGAGGGCGCATCGTCCTGGTGCTGCCGTCCATCGGAATGACCGGGGCGCCATGCCTAGTTCCCTACGCCACCGCACTCGAGGGAATCCGTGCGATGGCCAAGTCCGCTGCTCGCCAATGGGCATCTCAAAACCTCATCGTCAATATGATCGCCGCTCCGCTTCATCTTTTCGCGCCCCGGCTGAGCGCATCGGCCGGCCACGTGACCGCGGCCGCGCTTCAGGACGATGACGCGCTCATCGAATCGATAGTCGAGACGACACGATTTCTGCTCAAGCGGGAAGTCACTGGTCTCGTCGGCGAAACCGTCATCGTCGACGGCGGAGCCGTGATGCTCCCATGACGATCAACGATTACACGGTGCTGGTCACCGGAGCCGGTGGCGGCGTGGGGCACGGAATCGCCCGCGCCCTCGCACTGGACGGCGCCCACGTCTTCATTGCCACCCGATCGGACAACGGAAGAGCCATCGCCGCCGAACTCGTGGAGAGTGGTCATCGGGCGAGCTGGGTCCGCTGTGACGTCACCGTCCGGGAGTCCGTAGTCGGCGCTGTCGATGCCGCAGTGCGCGGCACTGGGCGCCTTGATGCCCTGATCCACAACGCCACAAGCAACGCATCCAGCCAGCCGCACCGCCTCCAGGACGTCGACGAGGCGTTGTGGCAGGACCACATCGGCGTCTCGGTGACGGGCGCGTATCACTGCGCGAGCGCGGCTTTCGAGGCGCTGTGCGAACGCGCAGGGACCTTCTTGGTGATGACCTCGCCCGCCGGTATCGAGGGGAGCGCCACACTACCGCTGTACGCCACGGTGAAAGGAGCACTGCGGGGCTTCGCCAAAAGCCTGGCACGCGAATGGGGGCCTCACGGCATCACCGTCAACGTCATCTCGCCGCTCGCCTACTCGCCCGCTATGACCGCGGCCATCGAAGCGGAGCCCGCAATGGAGGAGCGGCTCGCACGGCGGATCCCACTGGGCCGCATCGGCGATCCGCAGATCGACATCGGTTCGGCCGTCACGTTCCTCGTGGGCCCGCGCGCCAGATACCTCACCGGCCAGACCATCGGGGTCGACGGCGGCCACTTCACCAACCTCTAGGCGCTCGTGGAAATCGGTCTCGTCCTCCCCCACAGCGGCCCACATGCATCGCCGTCCTTCATCCGCGACTTCGCTCAGACTGCCGAGGGCTGCGGTATCGACAGGCTCTGGGCGGTCGACCATCTCGTCCTGCCCCGTCACACCGACTCGTTCTATGTGCTCGGCCGTAAGCCAACGCGAGTCGCCGACGGTTGGCTCGCCGAAAATCTCGCCCCAAATTTCGAGCTGATGACCACGCTCAGTTGGGTAGCAGGGTTCACGAACAGCGTCGGGCTCGGATCATCGATTTCCGTTCTTCCTCTTCGTAATCCGATCGTCAACGCCAAGCAGCTCGCGTCGCTCGACGCGTTTTCGGGCGGCCGCCTCGTCTACGGCGTGGGAGTCGGGTGGTTGAAGGAGGAGGCAACGGCG
The DNA here is from genome assembly GCF_010727605.1 of Mycobacterium simiae. Lineage (NCBI taxonomy): Bacteria > Bacillati > Actinomycetota > Actinomycetes > Mycobacteriales > Mycobacteriaceae > Mycobacterium > Mycobacterium simiae. Next base: position 3,747,723 of record NZ_AP022568.1, on the reverse strand, counting down.
ATGGGCATGCCATGGGACCGCCGGGGTGCCCGCAGCGAGGAACACATCGCGGTCTTGCGGACACTGTGGTGCGCGGCCGATCCCTACGTCGAGTTCCACGGGCGGTTCTATGATTTCGCACCGATGGATTCGCGCCCGCAGCCCGCTCAACGACCCATTCCGATCCTGGTGGGCGGTCACTCCGATACGGCGCTCGAGCGGGCAGCGCGGATCGGAGACGGCTGGATTTCTGCGCCGACCTCCGCGGGCCGGCTGGCCGAACTCATCGCGACCCTGAACCGATTCGCCGACGCCCAAGGCAGATCGGCGGCGAACCTGTACAAGGTCGCGTCGACCACCTATGCCGACGCCCGATCATTGTCCGAAACGTGTGACGCCTACCGTCGACTGGGCATCGATCATGTACAAGTCCTCGTCCCCGGCGACGCGCCGCGACTGGTGATCGACCGCCTGCAGGAAGTCGCGGCCGCGGCGCGGGAGTGAATGTCTCGGGGTCGAATTTTCCACCGGCCGCTGTTCTCGGTAATTTGGTGCGAGAATGAGCACTCTCAATCTAGGATAGTGGCGTTGTCGTTCGGTGCGCTCCCGGCAGCTGAGTGGACGTCAACAAGCTCCAGCCGCGTTTCGGCGAACCTGACAGTGTCTCGAAAGGAACCACAATGCCCCAGCCCAAGGCTTTCGAAGTGTGGGATGCGGACAATCACATGTACGAGACGATCGACGCCTATACGCGATACCTGCCGGAGAAGTATTCCGAAGCATTGAAGTTCGTCGACATCAATGGCCGCAAGAAGCTGCAGATCCTGGGCGTTATCACCGAGACCATCCCCAACCCCACCTACGAGGTGATTCCCACTCCCGGCGCCTGGGCCGATTACTACCGCGGGATCAACCCGGAGGGCAAGACGCTGCGCGAGCTTGCCGAGCCGATTCGCTGTCCAGACGAGTTCCGACGTCCCGACCTGCGCCTGGCGTTGATGGACCGCCAGGGCGTTGACGGCGCGCTGATGTTTCCGACCACGGCGGGCATGCTCGAGGAACGGACCAAGTGCGACACCGAGCTCACCCACGCGGTTACCCACGCCTTCAACCGCTGGCTGCTTGAGGACTGGACGTTCAACTTCAAGGACCGTATCTTCCCCGTCCCGGCCATCTCACTCAACGATCCGGCGAAGGGCGTCGCGGAACTCGAGTGGTGCCTGGAAAACGGGGCGAAGACGGTGTTGATCCGGCCGGCGCCGGTGCCGAGGGAAGACGGCACCTCCCGCTCACCTGCCCTGCCCGAGTTCGACGACTTCTGGCGGCTCGTCGAGTCGTCGGGCATCTCGGTTCAGATGCACAACTCCGACTCCGGTTACGACCGCTACCTCTCCGATTGGGAGGGCGGTGACGAATTCCAGGGCTTCCAGCTGACGAAGTTCCGCGGATTCATCTACGAGGAGAGCCGCCACATCTTCGACACGCTGGCAGCGTTCATCGCGCACGGCGTGTTCGAGCGGTTTCCGGGCCTGCGCATCGGCGTGGTCGAGAACGGGGGGTCGTGGGCGCAGCGCCTGATGGATGCGTTCGATCGGGTGTACCGCAAGAAGCCGCGCGATTTCAGCGAGCACCCGGGGGATGTCTTCCGCAGACACGTGTGGGTGAACCCGTTCCACGAGGAGGACATGTCGCACCTCATCGACATCCTCGGTGCGGATCGGGTGATGTTCGGCTCGGACTACCCGCATCCCGAGGGATTGGCCGCGCCCGCGGACTTCGTCACGGAGCTCGAAAACCTCCCTGCGGCCACCACCGCGCGCGTAATGGGCGGCAACCTCAAGGAGCTCATCGCGGTCTAGGTAATCTCCGCACAGGTGGGTAACCTCAATTCCGCTATGCGCGTTATCGGTTCGATCTTTAGCCTGGCGTCATCGGCTCCCGAACCGGGTCCGTAGTTCGGTCTTGAGTACCTTGCCGGTGAGGTTGCGAGGCAGCGCATCGACGATCTCGAGTCTCTCGGGCGTCTTGTGCTTGCTCAGTCCTCGGGCTTGGCAGTGCTCGGAAACCGAGGAAAGCGTCACCGTCGCGCCGGGGCGAGCGACGACGACAGCGCACACCCGTTCACCGGTCCGCTCATCGGGTACCCCGATGACCGCGACGTCGGCGATCGCAGGGTGGCTGGCCAGCACGCCCTCGATCTCGAGCGCCGAGATGTTCTCCGCGTTGCGGATGATCGCATCCTTGATGCGTCCCGTGACGACGACGTTGCCCTGGCGGTCGATGCGTCCTAGATCGCCTGTGCGGAACCACCCCTCGGCATCGAATGCTTGGGCATCCAAGGATGCATCGACGTAGCCCAGGAAGCACGGCGGCCCCTTGAGCCGCAGTTCGCCCTCCACACCGCACCCGACTTCTCGCTCGGATTCATCGACGACTCGCACCGAAACGCCTGGGACAGGTTTGCCCACGGTGCGGTCCAGCAGCTCCGGCGGGCCGCTCGGCGCTTGAGAGGTAGCGACCGGGAACTCGGTCAGGCCCCAGGAATTGGCCACCCCGTTGACTGAAAATACCTGTCGCACTTCACGACCCAACGCGGGCGTGATAGGCGCGCCACCGCCGACACACCCCCGCAGATCGGGAAATAACGGCTCGCTGCCATGTGCGCGCTGTGCGGCCATGAATGCGACGAAGAACGGGGTCGCGCTGCCCAGCAGCGTCGGTCGATGCGCCGCGATGGCGAAGGGGGTCTCGACCGGATCGAAGGCGTCGAACAACACCAGCCGCATGCCGGTACGGAGCGCCGCAGCGAGCATGGCGGCGCCTCCGATGTGCGAAACCGGGAACGCGATGGGGTTGACATCGCTGCTGGAGGCGCCCACGATACCGACAACGCCTGCCGAGCCGGCGATGACCGAACGGTCGCAGTGCCGCGCGCCCTTCGGGGCTGCCGTGGTGCCCGAGGAATAGTAGATCCAGCGCGGTTCCTCGCCGGAGTGCGGCGGTGGCGGCAGCGCCGCCGGATCACCGACCGGCAGCCGAAGTCCGACGGCGATGGGCGCGCCGTGGTCGACGACCACGACAGACATGGAACGGTCAGCGCTGATCTTATGCGCGAGCGCGGTGTGGTCGAAGTTACGCCACACTCCGGGAACGATCATGACGTCGGTCGCGAGTTGCGTTGTCACAAAACGCAGTTCACTCTCCCGCCAGATCGGCAGTACCGGGTTCTGGATCGCACCGAGGCGCGCCAACGCCACCATGACGACCATCGTCTCCAGTGTGCTCGGCAGTTGCCACGACACGACCGTTCCCGCCCCAATCCCCCATTGCGCCAGTGCCGCTGCACACGTCAAGGCGGCCTCCCGCAGCTGTGCGCTGGTCAACTTTCGCCCGTAGTCGTCGATGAGCACCACCCGTTCGGGGTGCGCCCGAGCTGCGGCCTCGATCAGCGACCAGTAAGTCTGGGCGATGGGATGCGGGGTCACCGGCTCGGCAAGTGCAGTCTGCGCTTGGCGAGGATGTTGCGCATCATCTCCGAGCTGCCCCCCGATATCGTGTACGCGCGCGACCACAGCCAGCATTCGCGCAGCCGCTCTTTGGCCTGCCGCACGTCGTCGTCTCCCGGATCGATGACCGTCACAGCCGCCGCCAGCTCCGCGCCATACGCCGCGACCCGGTGATAGGTCTCGGCAAAGCTCAACTTCGCAATCGAGCCGTCTCCGGGCTGTTCATCGCCCGATGTCAGCCGCTCCACGTGATCGTCGATGAACGCCTTGGCCACTTCGACTTCGACGGCCAACTCGGCGACCTGCTGGCGGATGTCGCCCGAGTCCAGCGCGGGCGCGCCGTCGATGAGCGCCTTGCCGGCCACGGTGACCAGATCGTCGATCAGCAGTTCGAGCAGGATGACGTTGCCGCCGATGCCGAATCGTTCAAAGTCCAGGCCCGCCATGATGATCGACCAGCCCTGCCCCACTTCCCCGATCAGGCTCTGAGCGCCAAGCCTGACCGAAGTCAGGAAAACCTCGTTGACCTCGATGGCGTCACCGATCGTGCGGATCGGGCGGATCTCGACACCGTCCGCGGACAGCGGCACGGCAAACACCGATAGGCCGTGGTGGCGCGACGACGCCGGGTCGGTGCGGATCAGGGCGAGGCCCATGTCAGCCCAGTGCCCGTCGGTGATCCACGTCTTTTGTCCGTCGAGGAGCCAGCTGCCATCGGCCTGGTGCACACCGCGGCTGCGGACTGCGGCGATATCGCTACCGGCATCGGGTTCACTGAGCAGCTGGCACCAGACGTGTTCGCCGCGCCGGATGGGTGGCAGCAGGCGCCGCTTCTGCTCGTCGGATCCGAAGTGCAGGAGCACGTGTGCGGCGAGGTTTACCTGGTCCACCGGACGTGGTGCGCGGGCACGCAGGATTTCCTCGCTCACGATGCGATCGTGCAGCGGGTGGTGGTCGTCGCGACCGCCGTATTCGACCGGCCAGTCCGCTCCCGCTAGCCCCGCCTCGAAGAGGCTGGCGAACCACGCGCGCAGCAGGGCTTCTTGTTCGGCAGTCTCGGGCGCCCGGTGGCCTTCGCGCGCTTGGATCGGCGGTGCATGTTGGGCGATGTGTGCCCTGACCCGCTCCCTGAAGTCGGACAGCTGCGCATCGGTGGGCCGGTCGACTGCGCTCACCACCCCGACACCTCCGCCACCAGCGCCCGACTGGAGCGCGCCGTACCTACCAAATGGCCGTTGGTGAAGACGCGCCGCAGCTCGTGGTGCAGCGGATACTCCCACGTGAAGCCGATGCCGCCGGACAACTGCATGCACTCGTCTACGGCGGCAGTGGCCTTCGCCGCGACGAACGCGTGCGCAGCCGCCGAGAGCAAAGTCGCCCTTTGGTCGGCCGAAGCGAGTGCCCGCGCCGCCCTCATGATGACCGCGCGCGCTTTGACCTCGAAGACGAGCAGTTCCACGAGCCGGTGCTGGATCGCTTGAAAACTCGCAATCGGCGCGCCGAATGCGATGCGTTCCTTGAGGTATCCCGTCAACCGTTCCAGGGTCATCGACACCGCACCCACGGAGTCGGCGGCAACAAGCAACCGAGCCACGGCGGTCAACTCGTCGGCCCGTTCCGCAGAACCGATCAACGCGCTGGGCACGTCCGTCACGTCGATACGCCACGCCGTTCTCGTCACGTCCAGCAGATCGGCGTCCAGCTCGAACCGGTCGCGATTCAGGTCACGCAAGAGGTGAATTCCGTTGCTGCCCAATGTAATCACAATATCGATATGGTCGCCGCGAAGGATCCGTGCGGCCTCCCCCACGGTGGCGAAGCCGGCCGTCAGGGAGCAGTGGGTGCCGGCGAGCAGGCCCGGCAGCCACTGCTGCCTGACGTCCTCGGGCGCGGAGGCGAGCGCCGCGGCGCCCATCGTGGTTCCGAACCATGCCGACCCGTCCTGCGCTCGCCCGAGCTCCTCGGCCACGACGCAGGCCTCGACCGGACGCCAGCCGACGCCGCCCATCACCTCGTCGACGAGCAGCCCGGTCCAGTCCATCGCCGCAAGGTCCTTGACCGTTCCTCTGTCACCGCGTTCGGCCAAAAACTCCCGTGCCGACGCTCTCAACAGGTCGAGGTCAACGTCCTCGTCTGCCATCGGGTTGTTAGCTGCGGGTGAGCAGCTGGTCGGCGTTGTCGCGCATGATTCGCCGCTTGGCGGCATCGTCGAGCGGATCGAGCAGCTTGGCGAACTCGGCCGGCACGGCCAGGCCTTCGGCGTGCGGATAATCCGAGCCCATCACCAGGCAGTCGTCGTAACCCAGACCCGCGACGACCGCGGGGATGTCGTCCTCGGGATACGGCACCACGCGGACGTGGCGGCGGAAGATCGCCGACGGGCGCTCCGTCAACTTGCCCCCGATCCACGGCCCGTTGCGGCCCATGCCCCGGCTCTTGTCCATGTGCCTGACGAAGAAGGGCACCCACTCCGCCCCGTGTTCGGCGACGAGGACTTTCAGATCGGGGAAGCGGCCAAAGAGGTTGTCGAAGATGAGGGCGGACAAGGTCTCCTCGATCGGCCGCTGCCCATAGATATTCATCCACTGCCACGCCGACATGTGCCACGAGGCGGGGTCAGGGTTCTGTCCCCATGCGGGCGAGATCGCGTTGAAGTACCAGAACGGCATGATATGAAACACCAGCACGCAGCCGGCCTCCTGCAGGCGCGCATAAACGGGGTCGAAGTACGGGTCGCCCGGCGACCGGCCATACGCCGGCCCTGTTGGCAGCAGTACGAATTTTGCACCTTGGGCGATGATCGCTTCCGTCTCTGCGATCGCAGAATCCAAGTCGCGCAACGACATCAGCGCCGTGGCGTAGATCCTGCCTTCGTAGTCGAAGCCCCACTCCTCGTCGAACCATCGGTTGAACGAGCGCAGATTCGCATACAGTGCGGGCGTGTCGTCGACATAGTGTTCGGCCGCCAGCGCCATACCGCTCGGATAGATGACCATGCGCTCGATGTTTTGGTCCGCCATGACGGCCAGGCGTGCGGCACGCTCGACGAATTCCGGTTGCATGGGCTGGGGCTCGTAGGACTCCTCAGGGTTGCCCGATCCCATTTGCTTGAGCATCTCCTTGAGCGAGCCGGGCCGGTAAGCGACGTCCAGGCCCAGACCGCCCTCGCTGTTAAAGGTAGCGACGCGATGCCCGGCTAGGATCACCTCGACGCCGTCCGCCCCGCGCACGGTGGTGATCGCCCGGTCCCGGAACTCTTCGGGCAGGTAGCGGGTGAACGCATCCCGGGTCTCGTAGCAGTGGGTATCGCAGTCAAAGATGCCGTAATCGAGTTTCGTCGTCACCGCGTCGTTTCCCTCCATTTGAGAATGTAAATTCTCTATTTTCAAAAAACATACTATCCTGATGCGGCAATGGCTATCCCGGGCCGGATGGCCGAGGCGCTTCTGCAGCTCGTCGCGCCGGCTCCGCCGCGACCGCACCGAGGAGACATGGCACCTTCAGAACCCCTGGCGGACAACGGGATCGGGCAGGCGGCAATGCACTTATCTATTCACCCCGATTCCATGGCGGGGCTGAGCGGGGAGTCCATCTGTGCCCAGCAGTGAGCTCGATGAGCTACGCAGCGTCGTGCGCGACTACCTGACGGCCGCATCGCCCAGCGAGACCGTGCGTAAGTTGATGGTGACGGACACCGGCTACGACGAGGCGTCATGGCGCCAGATGGCCGTTGAGTTGGGCCTGCAGGGCATCGGCGTTGCCGAGCAATGGGGCGGGGCAGGTGCCGGCGTGGCCGAGCTGGCGGTGGTCTTCGAGGAAATGGGGCGCGCGCTGCTGTGCTCCCCCTTGTGCTCCCCCTTTTTCGCCACCGTGGCCCTGGCGACCCAGGCCATTCTCGCCAGCGGCGACGATGCCGCGGCGGAAGAGTTCGTCCCCGGGTTCGTCGACGGCTCCGCCACCGCGACGCTGGTCCTCAACGGCCGCCTCGACGCCTGGGACCCCGCCGCCGTGACGTTGCGGGCCGATCGCAGCGGCGCGAGCTACCGGATCCATGGTGAGGCGGGACTGGTGATCGATGGTCACACCGCGGACGTCATCCTGGTCGCGGCCAACACCGAGTCCGGCATCTCTTTGCTGGCGACTCGGGCCGGGGCAGCGGGGGTGCACCGCACACCCCTGGCCGGACTCGACCGCACGCGCAAAGTCGCCCGGCTGGAGTTTCGCGGTGCCCAGGCAGCATTGATCGGCGCGGAGGGGGCCGCGGGCGACTTCCTGGCACGCACGTCGGACCTCGCCATCGTGGCGCTGGCGGCAGAACAGGTCGGCGCGGCGCAGCGATGCCTCGACACGTCCGTCGACTACGCCAAGCATCGAATCCAGTTCGGCCGGCCAATCGGCAGTTTCCAGGCCATCAAGCATCGGTGCGCGGACATGCTGGTTCAGGTTGAGGGCGCGCGTTCGGCGGTGTCGCATGCGGCCGAGGTCGCTCACACCGACGACCTGCCGACCACCGCATCGGTCGCGAAATTGGTGTGTTCGGAAGCCTTCCTGCAGGCCGCGCTCGACAACATGCGCATCCACGGCGGTATCGGCTTCACCTGGGAACACGACGCCCATCTTTTCGTCCGCCGCGCCAAGGCCAGCCAGTTGATCTTTGGCGACCCGGACTATCACGCCCAACGCCTGGCCACGCTCGTCTCCGCAACGAAAGGACCCTAGTGACCGTTTCTTTCTCCCTCGAACTGCCGACCCAGCGCGTCGAGGCGGTCGAGGAATTCGTGACCGCCGATGCCATTGCCGACATCGCGCGCGCGGCGGAGGCAAGCGGGTTCCACGCGGTCCATGTCACCGACCACCCCGCACCGGACGCGAAGTGGCTCGACCACGGCGGGCACCACGCCCTTGACCCGTTCGTCGCGTTGGCGTTCGCCGCCGCCGCAACGACCGATGTCAAGCTGCTCACCAACGTATACATCGCTGGCTACCGCAACCCGTTCCTCGGCGCCAAATCGATCCAAAGCCTCGCGGTGCTCTCCGGGGGGCGGCTGATCCTCGGCACCGCCGCGGGATACCTGAAGCCCGAATTCAAAGCTCTGGGAACAGATTTCGACAACCGCGGCGCCCTGCTCGATGAGGCGCTCGATGTGCTGGCCAAGGTACTCACCGGCGAAGACGTCGCCTACGAGGGAACGTCGTTCGCTGCCCGCGGTGTCCGGCTGCGCCCGCTGCCCGCGAGTCCACCCCCGGTCTGGGTCGGCGGCAACAGTAAGGCGGCGGTTCGCCGGGCGGTGTCGCGCGCTCAGGGTTGGGCGCCGTTCAATACGTTCGGCTACGCGGCGGCGTCACGGACCGCGGAAATCTCGACGATCGACGAGTTGCAGCTCGCCATCGATTGGGCCAAGCAGTACGCGGCCGAGATCGGCCGCACCGCACCGCTGGACATCTGCTTCTCGGCGGGAAACCTGTTGGACGACAGCAAGTCCCCCGACGAACGCTCCGCGACCATCGCACGGCTCGAGCAGGCCGGGGTCACCTGGCTCACCATCGCGCCGGCCGGCACCGACCGCGCCGAACTCATCGACCGTTCCCGCGCCTTCGCCGACGAGTTCATCACAGGGTGACGCGTTATCCGGCCATCAGACTGCCGGCGGCAAAGGCGTCCACGATGATCCGGCGATGGACGAACAACCACCGACCGTTGACGGGTGTCAGTACGTCGCGGTAGCGCCCCCAGTGGTCGAGCCCGATGTCGGTGTGGACCGCGAAGTAACTGCTGACCTCGACCCGTTCACGAGTCACCGACCCGAACCGGATGCTGGAGACGTGATGGCGGACATGAGTCGGCGCCGGCCGCGCCGGTTCCCCCCGCTGCCTCACAGCGGAGCCGAGGCCCGCCTCGATCTGCGTGGGTCCCGTGAGCGGCCCGGCACCCCCAGTGAATTCCAGCACACCGTCTTCAGCGAAACATGCCGCCAGGGCACGAAGATCGAATCGATCTGTCGCCGCGGTGTAGTCAGCCAGCGTCTGCCGCACCGACTCCCGAACCTCGAGCTCCCACTCCTGCATCGATCCTCCCGTCGAAAAACGCCTGCCCGGACACGATAACGTCTATTCTCATGCCGCAACCAAGCCTGAAAGACCTGATCGATCCGTCCACCACCGCATTGGTCACCCAGGAATGCCAGGGCGGGGTGATAGGAGCGCAGGCCGGCCTGCCACTGCTCGCCGAAGAAGCCCAACGTGAGGCTGTGCCCAATATCGTCAACCTGGTCGGGGCCGCCAGGACGGCCGGCGTCACGGTCGTGCACTGTCTCATCCAGCGGCGCGCGGACGGTCGCGGCTCCAATACGAACGCCCGGCTGTTCGCGGCCGGCAAGTCCTTTCCCGTCGACCTGACTCCCGGCAGCGCCGGCGCGTCGGTGCTACCCCAGTTAGGGCCCGCCGATACCGATCTGGTACTCACTCGCATCCACGGCCTCGGCCCAATGTGCGGCACCGATCTCGACTCTGTGCTGCGCAACCTAGGCGTCAAGACGATTGTGGGGGTCGGCGTTTCGGTCAACGTCGCCATCACGAACTTTGTCATGGATGCCGTCAATCGCGGTTACCAGTTCGTGTTGCCACGCGATGCGGTCAGTGGATACCCGCGACAGTACGCAGATGCGGTCATCGACAACACGCTGTCCCTGCTGGCCACGGTGACCACGTCCGGTGCGGTTGTCGACGCGTGGCAAGCGTTGACCTGAGATAACACTACCCCGCCTGGATGTTACTCAGCGCGGATGATAACGTCGTTTTCACATAGCGTAAATGATCATATTCGCTGCTCAGGAGGAAAGTCCCGTGCCTTCCCGTTCCCTGCCCTATCCGGTTTTCGACATCGACAACCACATGTACGAGACGACGGACGCACTCACCAAGTACCTCCCGAAGGAGCATCGCGGAAAGGTCGGTTACGTCGAGGTCAACGGCCGGCCCAAGCTCGTCGTCAAGGATCGCATCAGCCACATGATCCCGAACCCGACTTTCGCGCGGGTGGCCAGGCCGGGCAGCGCCGAAGACTACTTCCTGGGCAACAACCCCGAAGGTCTGAACTTCCGCGAATTCATCGGCGAGGCAATGGATGTCATCCCCGCCTACCAATCGCCCGCCCCCCGACTGGAGCTGATGGACGAGCTGGGCCTCGACCAGTGCGTGATGTACCCGACCCTGGCCAGCCTGATCGAGGAACGCACCACCGACGATGTCGTCCTCACCCACGCCATAATCCACGCGCTCAACGAGTGGATGCACGAACACTGGACGTTCAACTACCACGACCGGATCTTCCCGACCCCCGTCATCTGCCTACCAATGGTGGACGAGGCGATCAGGGAGCTGCACTGGGGCCTGGAGCGGGGCATGAAGACCTTCCTGGTTCGGCCCGCACCGGTGCCCAGCCGCTTCGGCGGCTCGCGATCCATGGGCCTGCCCGAGTTCGATCCATTTTGGGAAGAGGTCGTCAACGCCGACATCCCGGTCACCATGCACGCCTCCGACAGCGGCTACCAAAAGCACCTGATGGAGTGGGAGGGCGGCGAGGAGTACCTGTCCTTCAAGCCAAGCGCGCTACGCGAAGTCGTCATGGGCCACCGGGCCATCGAGGACACCCTGGCCGCGATGATCTGTCACGGCGCCCTATCACGTTTCCCGGATTTGAAGATCTTCTGCGTCGAGAACGGCAGCGGCTGGGTGCGCAACCTGCTCGAGCAGCTCAACACCGCCTACAAGATCATGCCCAAGGAGTTCGACGAGCATCCCGTCGAGGTGTTCAAGCGCAACATCTACATCCACCCGTTCCTTGAAGACGACATCAAGGGCATCATCGACATCATGGGCGAGGACCACGTGATGTTCGGCTCCGACTTCCCTCACCCCGAGGGTATCGGCGACCCGCTGAGCTTTGTCGACCGGCTTGACGGCGTCTCAGCATCGGCCAAGGCGAAGATTATGGGCGGCAACGCTATTGAGCATTTGAAGCTCAAGGTCGCGGCATGACTCGGGCGCCCGCCTACCCGAAGGTGTACGACGGGATCGCCGACTTCGAGGCCCACGTGGGAGAACACCTTGGTTACAGCGATTGGCGCCGGGTCACGCAGAAGGAGATCGACCTGTTTGCCGCGGCGACGGGTGACCATCAGTGGATCCATGTCGACCCGGACAGGGCAGCCGCCGGTCCGTACGGTAAGACCATCGCGCACGGCTACTTGACGTTGTCGCTGGTGCCCATCCTGGTGCAACAGATCTACCAAGTGACGGGGCTGGCGATGCAGGTGAACTACGGCTCGGACAAGCTACGGTTCCCCGCGCCGGTACCGGTCGACTCACGGATTCGGGCCGGCGCGGAGCTGCTGAAGGTCGAGCGCACCGACAAGGGCGGACGAGCCACGGTGCGTGTCACGGTCGAAGTCGAGGGAAACCAGCGTCCGGCGTGTGTCGTAGACACCATCGCGGCGATGGTCGACGCCTGACCACGCAACGCCCGCGGTCACCATCGGGCCAGCTGGCAGCGGCATCGCTAAGCGCCCAGTAGGCGATGCCCTATGACGCTTTGCTCACGCAATGCGGCGATCTCCGCATCGGAAAGTCCAAGCGCGCCAAGCACCTCCGCGTTGTGCTGGCCCAGTGTCGGTGCCGCGGTCCGGTGATGGTGCGCCGGACCGGGCGAAATCTGAAATGGCCAGCCGGGAAATCTCTGTCGTCCAGTGATCGGGTGGATGAGATCCTGATAGAAACCGCGCGCATCGAGCTGCTCGACGTCATACATCTCGTCGGCCGCGAGTAATCGCTCGGCCGGGATGCGGTGCTGGACAAGCATTGCCAGCAGGTCTTCGGCGGGTCGGCTGCACGTCCATCTCGCGACCACCTCGTCGAATTCGTCGTGGTGTTGCCGGCGAGCTTCCGAAGTCGCGAATCGCGGGTCGTCTCGCAGCTCGTCACGATCAATGGCGCCCAGCAACGCAAACCAATCATCGTCGTTGCGCACTGAGATCGCGACCCATTCGTCGGCGAGAACCGTTGGGTAGACGCCTTGGGCGTATACGCGGTGGCGGTTTCCCTCGCGCGGCCGCACCGTGCCAGTCAGCGAATACTCGATCACGGGTTCGGCGGTCACCGCAGCGCCAATCTCAATCTGCGCGACCTCAACCAGCTGGCCCTCACCGGTCGACCGCCGGTGCTCGAGCGCGGCCAGTACCGCCACACCTGCATGTACGCCGGCGATCGGGTCCGCCGGGCCTTGCAGGTTACACGGCGGTCCATCCGGGTAACCGGTCATGGCCGACATCCCGGACACCTGTTCGATGTTCAGCGCCCAGCCCACGTAATCTCGCCACGGCCCCGCCAGGCCGAATCCGGGCATCCGCACCATGATCACGTCGGGGTTGATCTTGGCGATGGACTCGTAGTCGAGCCCGAACTGCTCAACCACGCGCGGGGAGAAATTCTCCACTACCACGTCGGCTTCGGCGGCCAGTCGCAAGGCCAACTCGCGGCCGGCGGCAGAAGTGAGGTCAAGGGTGATGTCGCGTTTGTTGAGATTCGTTCCCTGCCACAGTGGTCCGCGTTCGTACCAGTCGTCCCCTTCGCGCAGTAACGATCCGGAGTAGCGGTGGCCGTCCGGGCGCTGGATGGATTCGACCTTCACCACGTCGGCCCCGAACGCGCCGAGGTAGCACGTCAGATAGGCGCCGGCCCAGAAGGTGCTCAAGTCGAACACCTTCAACCCGGCGAAGGGCAGGGCGACATTGGGGACGTCGTCATCCCGGCGGCGCGCACCGCTCTCGGCCCAGGCGGCCTGGGCGTCTCGTCCCAGAGCCGGAGCGGGCATCGGTGGCGGGACCGGTGTCTTCGAAAACCGAAACGGCGCTCCGGGTCTGGTGAATCGCCACGCGTCGGTCGCCGCCTCGATGAAGAACCCCCGCTCGGCATACTGCGGACAGGCGAGTATCGTGTCGCCGTCGGTGACCGGAGCGGCGGGTATCCGCATGGCCTGACTCAACTCGACCAGATCGGCGACGGTCATCGAATCGAGAAACGGCTGCGCCTTGGCAAAAAAATCCTCGCGCTCGGGCCCACCGAGCATGATCGCGAGTTGATGCTCGCCGAACTCCGGCAACCCGACCATGGCGCACACGTCCAGCCAGTGCTGACCCGTCAGGCAATTGATGCCGATCCAGCCGTCGGCGGCCCGCACGATCCCCAGCATCGGTGCGGCTTTGGAATTCGTCGGCAGGCCAAGGCTTTTGAGTCGAGCCGCCATTAACATGGGGTAGGGCAGGGTCGACAGCAACGACTCGAACATCGAGACGTCGACCTCGACAGGCCTGTTCGTCCCCGCTGCGGCGATGCGCAGGGCCGTCAGCGCGCCGAGGGCAGCATACGAGCCCGTGATGTATTCCGGGATCCGGGCACCCGCCTGTACCGGAGCCCGCCCGGGGTCGCGCACATTGACCCATCCCGCCGCCGCCTGCAGGGTCAATGGAGTCGTCACGCGATCGCGCAGCGGTCCCTCTTGGCCGAAGCTCGAGATTCGCACGACGACAAGTTCGGGGTTGGTCCGGCCAAGGGTCTCCGAGTCCAGGCCCCACTGAAAGCGGGCAGCCGACCCTGCCGGCAAGTCCTCGACAAGCACATCCGCCGTCGAGATCAATTCGTGGACGGCCGCGAGCCCGCTCTCCCGGCCGAGATCGGCTGTGACGCCACGCTTTCCGGCGTTCAAGTACTCGAACAGTCCGCCTTGGTCCGGATCCGCGGAGGGGGACGGGCCCCAACGGCGCAACGGGTCACCCGTCGGCGGCTCGATCTTGCACACGTCGGCGCCTAGGTCAACGAGCAACTTCGTGCAATAGGGCCCCGCAATTTCGGAGGCAACCTCGACGACGCGCAATCCCGCCAGCGGCCGGTTCACGCGGGTATCCCAATTGCCTTCGGCTCCATGTAGGCCCGCAGTCCCATCACCCCGCCCTCCCGTCCAATCCCGCTCTGCTTGAAGCCACCGAACGGCGCGTCCCCGGGAATTGTGCCGTTGATCGACACCTGCCCGGTCCGGATCCGGCGAGCGATGCCCAGCGCACGGTCGATGTCGCTTCCCCACACCGCGCCACCGAGCCCGTAGGCCGAGTTGTTGGCGATGGCGACCGCATCGTCGTCATCGCGATACCGCAGCACCGTCAGGACGGGTCCGAACACCTCCTCCTGTGCGATGTGAGAGCCGGCCGAGACATCGGTGAGTATCGTTGGCTCGAAGTAGAAGCCGCTGGCCAGATCCTTCGGGCGAGCTCCTCCTGCCACCACCGTCGCACCGTCGGCTTCAGCCCGTTTGACGAAACCCTCGACGCGATCGAGGTGCTCGCGGCTGATCAAAGGTCCCATGGTGACCGCCGGATCGGCCGGATCGCCGATCACGACCGCACGGGCCAGCGCGGCGAGTCGGTCCACCACGTCGTCGTGGATCCCGTCCGGCAGTAGCAGTCTGCTGTGCAGGATGCAGGCCTGACCGGCGTGCATCGTGCAACCCTCGAACAGCAGCCGCTCCGTCAATTCGTCGTCGACGTCGACGTCGGCTAGCAGGATGGTCGCCGACTTCCCGCCGCACTCCAGCAGGATGCGCTTCATGGTGGTCGCCGCGCCCGCCATCACATCGCGCCCGACGACCGAGCTGCCGGTGAAACTGACCATGTCGACCCTTGGGTCCAGGGTCAGGCTTCTGCTGGCCTCGACGCTGGTCGGTGTCACCACGTTGACCACACCCGGCGGAATGTCGGTGTCCTCATGGATGATTCGAGCGAGGGCGAGCCCGGCCAGCGGCGTCAGCGGCGAGGGCTTGAGCACGAGCGTATTCCCGGCAGCCAGCGCCGCTCCCAATTTCATGACGTTGAGGGTGTGCGGGAAGTTCCACGGCGTCATGGCCGCCACCACACCGAGCGGTTCGTAGCGCAACAGCGTGGTGCCCGCGGCCCCCCACGCTTCCAACGGCGCCTCGCTGGGTTCGACTGCCAACTCAGCGGCATGACCAACCATGAATACCGGACCGTCCACGTGGATCAGCCGCTCGTTGGCCGTACAGCCCCACTCGGCCTGCGCCAGGGCGTAGATCTCCTCGCCCCTGGCTAGCAACGCGTCGCTGAGCTGCTGCAGGCATCGCGCGCGCTCGGCGGGCTCGGCCGCCGGCCAGGGCCCCGTGTCGAAGGCAGTCCTCGCCGCCGCGATCGCCTGCTCGACCTGCGCCACGCTGGCGTCGGGCGCCGTTCCGATCACCGCTTCGGTCGCGGGATTGATGACGTTGTAGTGCCCGCTGTCCGGCTCGGTCCACTGCCCGCCGATGTAGTGCCCCTGCGCGTCGAGGAGGGACCGAGATCCAGCCATCATCCGCCTACCTTCCCTGACTGCTTGCCCGCACCGCGGCGCGGGCGACGCCTCACGAGAACTTACATACTTCGACTGCGTGTACACAACCTGTCACAGCGGGTCAACCGCCGATTAATGCTGAATTCCGGCATATACGCGTCGATTGACAGACGGCTCTGGACTGCTGTAGACAGCTTGGAAACGGACATTCTTTCTATATTTGTCCGACCAGCTCTCAGCGTCGAGGAAGGCGTGGTGTGCCCACAACTACTGTTCCCTTGCACTCACCCGATTTCTATGCCGGTGATCCGTATCCGGCCTACCGGGAGCTCCGCAACACCACGCCGGTCGTGTGGAATGACGTCACCAACTTCTGGGCGCTGTTGAAGTACGAGGACATTCGGTATGTCTCGGGCCACCCACTGACCTTCTCGTCCACCAAGGGCATTTCGATCCCGGACCCCGCCCAACCAGAACCGGTTCAGGAGGGGAATCTGATTTTCACCGACCCCCCGCGTCACCGACAGCTTCGCAAGCTCATCAACTCCGGCTTCACCCGCCGCCAGGTGCAGTTGCTCGAACCGAAGGTGCGACAGATCGTCAAGGGCATCATCGACGGTGTGAACCCGGCACGGGACTACGAGTTCGCGGAGGAAATCGCCGCTCCGCTACCGACTCGGATGATCGCCGAGATGCTTGGGGCCCCGCCCGAAGACTGGGCGCAATTCCGCGCCTGGTCGGACGCCGCGGTTGGCACTGCCGACCCCGACATAGAACTGGACTCGGTGGTCGCGCTCGGTGAGCTCTATGAGTACTTCACCAAACTCATCGCCGCACGCCGCTCCGGTGAGGTCGCCGGGCAGGACGACCTGCTGAGCATCTTGGCCGCGGCCGAGGTCGACGGCGAGCGGCTGACCGACGAGGACCTGCTCAACTTCTCCTTCTTGTTGTTGGTCGCCGGCAACGAAACCACGCGCAACCTCATCGCGCTCGGCACGCTGGCGCTGATCGACCATCCCGAGCAGTTCGCGCTGCTGCGATCGGACCCGTCGCTGCTGCCCTGCGCGGTCGAAGAGATGCTGCGATTCACCAGCCCGGTCACGCACATGGCCCGGCAAGCCACTGAGGACGTCGAGATCCGCGGCCAGCAGATCAAGGCCGGCGACACCGTCGTCATGCTCTACGGCTCCGCCAACCGCGACGAAGAAATATTCGGCCCCTCCAGCGAAGAGTTCGACATCACCCGTAATCCCAACCCCCACATCGCATTCGGCGCCGGAGAGCATGCCTGCCTGGGCGCGCAGCTGGCCCGTCTGGAGGCCAGGGTGATGTTCGAGGTTCTGCTGGGTGCCTTCCCGACGATCGAACTCACCGGCGACGTGTCGCGGCTGCGCGCCACGATGGTGCCCGGCGTAAAACGTATGCCGATTCGGCTGGGAGCGGGAACCTGATGGATTTCGACTACACACCCGAACAGGAGCAACTTCGCAAGGATTACCGGACCCGACTCGAGGCGGTGATGACCCCGGAGCGCCGCGCCGCCGTCGGCAATCTCGCCGAGGGAGGCGCCGCGATCGCCGAATGCAGACGCGCGCTCGGGGAGGCCGGCCTGCTCGGCGTCGCGTGGCCGGTCGAATACGGTGGGGGCGGGCTAAGTGCGCTCGAGCAGTACATCTTCGCCGAGGAAGCGCGCAGGGTCAACGCCCCGCTGCCGATGATCACCCTCAACACCGTGGGTCCCACGCTGATTCAGTACGGCACCGAAGAGCAGAAGACCAAGTTTCTCCCCGCGATCCTCAAAGGCATCGTCGATTTCGCGATCGGCTATTCGGAGCCAGGTGCCGGCAGTGATCTCGCGTCGCTGCGTACCACGGCGGTGCGCGACGGGGACGAGTTTGTCATCAACGGTTCGAAGATGTTCACCAGCGGCGCCGAGTTCGCCGACTATATCTGGCTGGCGGCACGTACCGACCCGAATGCCAAGAAACACAAGGGCATAACACTGTTCATCGTGCCGACCGACGCACCGGGGTTCTCCTGGAAGCCGCTGCACACCATGCCGGGCGTGTCCACGTACTACACCTTCTACGACGACGTCCGAGTATCCGAGAGCGCCATCGTGCTCGGCGAAAACCAGGGTTGGACGCTAGTGACCAACCAGCTCAACCTGGAACGTGCCGCGCTCGGCAACCTCGGTGCCCTGGAACCGCTGTTCAACAAGACGCTCAAATGGGCGTCGACAACGCCGCTCGACGACGGCATGGTCATCGACCAGCCCTGGGTGCAGCAGGCGCTGGCGCGAGTGGAAGCGCAGGTCGCGGCCTATCGGCTGCTGAACCTGCGGGTTAACACGACGATGAGTTCCGGTGCGCTCGGGATGGGCGAGGCCTCCGCGGCGAAAGTATTCGGCACCGAACTCACCCAACAGGTGGCCCGCGAACTGCTCGACGTTGTGGGGCAGGCCGGTGTGCGCAAGGGCTCGGCTGCCCCACTCAAGGGCGAGCTGGAAAGCGCATACCGCCTCGCCGTCATCAACACGTTCGGCGGCGGAGCCAACGAGCTCCAACGCGACATCATCGCCATGGCCGGTCTCGGGATGCCGCGCGCACCGCGGGACATGCGGGCCAGCGCATCCGAGAAAGGAAGCTCCAACCGATGACCGAGACAACCAAGGATGAGCTGCGCGAACGCCTCGATGCGCTGATCGGCCAACCGATCAGTTCGGGACAACCGGTCAAGGCGCCAGATCCGGTCAACGCGGCCATGATCCGACACTGGGCGTACGCGCTCGACGACATGAACCCGGCCTATCTGGACCCGGAGTTCGCCGCCTCCTCTCGCTACGGCGGCGTCGTCTCGCCCCCGGTCATGCTGCAATCATGGACAATGGCGCCGCCCACGCTCGCCGGAATCCACGAACGCGGCGGAGTTCCCGTGGTGCTCAAGGAAAACCCACTGCAATTCCTCGCCGACGCCGGCTACACCGGGACGGTGGCCACCAACTCCGAGTTCGAGATCGAGCGATACCCGCGGGTCGGCGATGACATCACGGCCGAAACGGTGTTCGAGACGATTTCCGACGAGAAGAAGACGGCGATGGGCAACGGTTACTTCGTCACCTGGATCACGACCTATCGCGATCAGAACGGCGAAGTGATCGGCCGCCAGCGGTTTCGCACCCTGCGATTCAAGACGGGAAGCTGATGGCAACCAGACTAGCTCCGTCGATCAGCCCGGACACCGAATTCTTTTGGTCGGGCCTCAAGGACCACAAGCTGCTGATTCAGCAGTGCGCAGACTGCAAGACGTTGCGGGTTCCGCCTCGCCCCATGTGCGGCAACTGTCAGTCACTTAACTGGAATTCCGTCGAATCAACCGGGCGCGGATCGGTTTACAGCTTTGTGATGCCCCAGTATCCCCCGCTGCCATTCCTGCAATACCCCTACGTGGTCGCCCTGATCGAGCTCGACGAAGGCGTACGCATCGTGTCGAACCTGTGCGATATCGAGCCCGCCGCCATCAAGGTCGGGCTGCCTGTCGAGGTCTTTTACGAGAAGTTCGAAGCCATCCCGAGCGGTGACGAGCTGGTGTTGCACCAGTTCCGGCCTGCGCCCTGACAAACGAGGCGGCACGCGAGCATGGATTTCTCCTTTACCGAAGAACAAGAGACGGTCGGCAAAGTCGCCCGCCAGCTATTCGAGCACCGCTGCACCACCGAGCATCTCGCCGATCTGGAATCGGGCGAGGTTCGTTACGACCCAGAGCTGTGGCGCGAGCTGGCATCGTCGGACTTGCTGGGTATCGCGTTGCCCGAGTCCGTCGGCGGCAGCGGCGGCGGATTCTCAGAACTCGGCGTGCTGCTCGCCGAAGTGGGCTGGAGCGTCGCGCCGGTGCCGGTCTACGCGACCCTCGTGCTCGGCGCGGATACCATTGCGCGGCACGGCGATTCGGGTATTCAGCGGCGATACCTGCCGAAGGTCGCGGACGGCGGTGTGATTCTCACCGCCGCGCTGGCCGAACCGGGTAACTCCGACCCGACGGCGCCGCGCACGATCGCGCGCGCCGACGGCGACGCCTGGGTCTTGGACGGCAGCAAGGAACTCGTACCCGCGGCCCAGCTTGCCGACGCCATCGTGGTTTCTGCCCAGGCCGACGACGGCCCGGGTCTGTTCGTCGTCGAGACTGCGACGAATGGCCTCACGGTCACGCCCGCAAGCACTACCAACGCTGAGCCCTACGCCGACGTCGAACTCGCCGGTGCCCTCGGCCACCGGCTGAACGGGCCCGGCGCCGCGGACGCGGTCGGTTCGCTGTATACCAGGGCGCTCGTCGGGCTGTGCGCGCAACAGGTCGGCGTGACAGAACGAGCCCTCAAGATCGCCGCTTCCTACACCAGCGAACGCGAGCAGTTCGGCAGGCCGATCGGCTCGTTCCAGGCCGTACAGCAACGACTGGCCGATGCGTTCATCGACGTCGAGGCGATCCGCTGGACCACCTGGCACGCGGCGTGGCTGATCGCCGAGGGCCGGCCGGCGAGCCGCGAAGCGGCGATCGCCAAGTTCTGGGCGGCTGAAGCGGGAGCGCGGGTCGTCGCGTCCGCTCAGCAAGTCCACGGCGGCATGGGCATCGACGTCACGTACCCACTGCACCGTTATTTCCTGTGGGCCAAGCAGATCGAGCTTTCGCTCGGCTCGGCGTCCCAACAACTCGCCCGCCTCGGCGCCGCATACCCGGAAGGAATCAAATGACCTCCACCGTCGACCGCACCACCACGCTGGCGTGGAACTCCGTCAATGTCGGCGACGAAGTCACCACGCTGGAGGTTCCGGTCACCACCACGCTGATCGTCGCCGGCGCCATCGCCTCGCGCGACTACATGCCGGTGCACCACGACCGGGATTTCGCGAATTCCCAAGGGTCCAAGGACATCTTCCTGAACATCCTCACGACCAACGGTCTGTGCGTGAAATTCCTGCACGACTGGGCGGGCCCGGAGGCGATGATCAAGAGACTTTCCATCCGCCTGGGTGTACCGGCATACCCGAACGATCCGCTGCGGTTCACGGGTTCCGTCACGGACAAGTCCAAAACCGACAGCGAAGGACTTGTCGAGGTCACCTTCAAGGGCACCAATAGCCTGGGCGACCACGTCTCGGGGACCGCAGTGCTCAGCCTGCTGCAAGGTATCCAGGCATGAGCGACGGCTCGGGCGGTATTGGCGGCAAGACGGCGCTCGTCGGGATCGGCCAGACCGAGTTCTCCAAGGAATCGGGTCGCACTGAGATGCAGCTCGCCTGTGAGGCGGTCATCGCCGCGATCCGCGACGCCGGCCTGCGGCCCGCCGACATTGACGGCATGGTGACCTTCAGCGTCGACGAGAACGAGGAGATCGAGGTCGCCCGGAACGTCGGCATCCGCGACCTGACATTCTTCACCCGGGTCCCGCACGGTGGTGGGGCGGCCGCGGGCACGGTGATGCAAGCCGCGATGGCGGTTGCGACGGGAGTGGCGGAAGCGGTGGTGTGCTACCGCGCGTTCAACGAGCGCTCCGGCTTCCGCTTCGGCGGGGCCGGCCGCCAGCCGGGCGTGACACCGCTGTGGATGGCGCCCTATGCGCCCTTTGGGTTCATGACACCGGCCGCCTGGGTTGCCTTGCACGCCCAGCGCTACATGACGACCTATGGGGTGACAAACGCCGATTTCGGCAAGATTTCGGTCATCGACCGCAAGCACGCCGCGAAGAACCCCGACGCCTGGTTCTACGGTAAGCCGATAACGCTTGAGCAACACCAGCAATCGCGCTGGATCATCGAGCCGGTGCTCCGTCTGCTCGACTGTTGTCAGGAAAGCGACGGCGGCGTTGCGATGGTGGTGACAAGCGTCGAGCGCGCCCGAGACCTAGCCAAGCCGCCCGCCGTCATCACGGCCGCCGCTCAGGGCGCCGCTTATGACGGCGAGGTGATGACGAGTTACTACCGCGAGGAGATCACCGGCCTGCCCGAGATGGGTGTCGTGGGCGACAAGCTGTGGCGGGATTCCGGCCTCAAACCACAGGACATATCGACGGCGTTCCTCTACGACCACTTCACCCCGTTCGTGTTCACACAACTGGAGGAACTAGGGTTTTGCGGTCGGGGTGAGGCCAAGGACTTCGTCTCGGTCGACGAGCTCTCACTTGGCGGCCGCATGCCGATCAACACTAACGGCGGGCTGCTCGGCGAGGCCTACATCCACGGCATGAACGGCATCACCGAGGGCGTGCGTCAGGTGCGCGGAACGTCGCACAACCAAGTCGACAACGTCGAACACGTGCTGGTCACGTCGGGCACCGGCGTTCCGACCAGCGGATTGATTCTCGCTCCCGATCACTGAGTACGTAGGCGAGAAGGCCGATGACACAAGCCACCGCGGTGGACACCCGCGCGGCGCTCATCTCGGCCGCGTTCGCCTGCTTCCGAACGCGCGGGTTGCGCAAGACGACGATCGTCGACATCGCTCGGACCGCGCATGTCTCCAGAAGCACGTTCTACGAGTACTTCCGGGATAAGGAGAAGATTGTCGAGACGTGCGCGGAGGCGGCCTCACAGAGCTTTTATCGCCAGTTGGCAGCCGCTATCGACCGCGACGGCGGAAGTACTTTGGAGGAAAAGCTGGTGCGCGCGGCGGTCTTCGTCACCCAGGCCCGCCGAGTGGTGGAACCCGAGTCTTATTTCGACGAAGAACAGGTCGATCTGATGTTGACCAAGAACGCGTCAACGCTCCTGCGCGAATGCGGCGAATTTTTCGCCCCGTATATTTCGGCGGCGAGGCTGACCGGTGAGGTGCGCAGCGATCTCGACATTCGGTCGGCATCGGAGTGGTATGCGCGAATTGTGTTCTCGCTGTTCACGACCCCGTCGCCGCATCACGACGCAAGCGACGTAGCGGTGGGCGATTTCATCCGCTCGTATGTGGTGCGGGGATTCGTCCCTGACCGACGCAAGGTATAGCAGCCCGTAGCTCACGGAAGGCCTTGAGCCCTGGCCATGTTCGCCGGCTAGGACCGCGCCTTGGCCCGGGCGCCGTCGAGAGAGGGCACTCGGTGGCCTCCCATTCGGTCGATCTCGCGCAGCAGCGGTTGCGCCGCAGCATGGATTTCGCTCATCGTCATGACGCGTAGCGGGTGGCATCCAAGGATGAGTCGCACATGCCCCCGCTCGTCCAGGACAGGCGCGGAGATTGTGGCAACCGGGAGCGGATCGCGTGCGCTGTCGTCGGATAGCAGGTTCGCCGAGATGAATTCGACGCGCAGTTGGTCGACGATGGAACGCAGGTTGTGCGGCACTGTCTCGGTAGACAACGTTTCGATCGCATGAGCCGCCTGCGCCAGCGCGGGAGTCATCCAATCGACGTCATAACCGCGGTCGCGCGTCTGACCCAACACCGTGCGAAGTCGCTCTGCCAGCGACGTGTCTCCAGCGGCGCCGCGCTGAATCCACGATTCCTGTTCGCTTGGGACATCCCATGCTGCGCAGGCGATCCCGAACGGCGGCGCATACGGGATGCGCTCGTGGGAAGCGACCGGCTCGGTAGACCCGTCGGGAGTTTCGAACGCGGTGATCACCAGTTCGTCTCCAGTGCGCTCGACTACCGAGGCCGGCGCACCGGTTGCCTCCGCGAGACGGCGGATGGCTTCGCGAGCGGCAGCCAGAAGCGGATGCGCCGCTTGGAACCTCTCCGCGATCAGGGCCACAGTGGGGCCAAGGTCGAACTTCTTGGAAAGCGGATCCCGAATCGCCCAACCGCGGTCGCACAGCGTCTTGAGTATGGAGTGCGCCGTGGCCTGCGAAAGGCCGAGTTCGCGAGCGACGTCGGAGAAGCGGTGGCCGCCACTCTCCGCCCGGCTCAGCAACTCAACGACATCGAGGACACGCGCGGCCGGCGCTGAAGTGACTCCGCGCATCTTGACTCCTCTCGCGGCGCATTCTACGGTCGATTCAATATTTGGATAAATAATTCTCTAATAGTAGAGATTATCGTAGGAGGATGTGGGTGTGCCGTGCGTGCCGTAGTGCTGCGAGGCGGTGAGCTTACGGTTCGCGAAACTGCCAATCCCATTCCTGGGCAGGGTGATTTGCTGCTCAAGACGTTGAGCACCGCGATCTGCGCGTCGGATGTGCACTTCATGGACCATCCGGAGCTGGCGATCGACGATCCGACGGGTCGGTCCCTTTACGACCCGGACTGCGACATCGTTTTGGGGCACGAGTTTGTGGGTGAAGTGATCGGCCACGGCCCTGGGTGCAGCGATGCCTTCCCGGTCGGCGCCAGGGTGACGTCGATGCCGATCCGGTTGGTGGACGGCGGCGCCGGGGGCTTACGCATCATCGGACAGCATCCCGAGGCGCAGGGCAGTTTCGGCGAGTTGCTGGTGGTACCCGAGGCAACGGCGAGGGTGATAGCGGGCTCGGTCTCCAGCGATGCGGTCGCCGTGGTCGACGCCTTCGCGGTCGGCGAGTTCTATGTCCGCGCCTCGAATTTGCAGCCCGGCGAAATTCCGATCGTCGTCGGCGCGGGTGCCATCGGGCTGTCCGCGGTCGCTGCGCTGAGCGCGCGCGGGGTTGATCCCATCATCGTGTCCGACTTCAGCGCCGACCGACGCGAACTGGCCCACACAGGGTTCGGCGCGCATGTTCTGGTCGACCCGGCACAGCAGTCGGTGTTCGACGTCTTCCGCAAGGTGCGTGCCGAACGCCACCTGGCCGGCTCCGCCGTGGTATTCGAATGCGTAGGTGCTGCGGGTCTCATCGACAAGATTGTCGCCGAGGCGGAGTTCTCGTCGCGCATCTACTGCGCGGGCGGCTGGTATACCGGCGACACTCTCGACATCACCACGGCCACGCGAAACGGCCTCACACTGCAGTTCGGTGGCGGACCGCTGCCGCAGGACTGGTACGGCGTTTTGGATGCGGTCGTCGAGGGAAAGCTGGACCCACTGCCCAGCGTCGGCAAGATCATCGGTCTCGACGAGGTGCCCGCGGCACTCGAGGCGGCCCGGCGGTCCCAAGGGCCACCCCGCGTCGTGATCCACCCGAACGGTGACCTCTGATGTCGGACCGCGACGACCTCTTCGACCTTACGGTCCGGTACGCAACCGCAATCGACAGCCAGCAATACTGGCTACTCACAACGGTGTTCACCGAGGACGCCCACCTCGACTACGGTGTGGTCGGCCGGTGGACCGGCGGCGCAGAGGTTGCAGCGTTTATGGAGGCAGCCCACGTCGGCGCGGCGCACACGATCCATCGAATGACCAACCAGGCCATAGCAATAGACACCGACACCGCGACGATACGCAGCTACGTCGACGCGCTGATTCTGATGGAGGACGGCTCGGGCGCGAACCCCGTCGGTTACTACGACGACCACGCCGTACGGACGCCGGACGGTTGGCGGATTGACCGTCGTACCTACACCTCTGTTCGGCTCACTGCAGTGACGGCCGCCCATGGGTGACATCGCCAACAAATATGGACCGTGGGCGCTGATCGTCGGCGCGTCCGACGGATGCGGCACGCTGTTCGCCGAGCGGTTGGCGCAGGAAGGTGTGAACGTTGCGCTCGTCGCCCGACGCCAGCACCTTCTCGATACGGTGGCCGAGGCGGTTCACGAGCGCACCGGTGTCGAAACTAGGACGCTCGCCATCGATCTCACCCAGGCCGATGCGTCGCAGGCCATTATCGACGCCACCGCAGACCTCGAGGTCGGCATGCTGGTGTACTGCGCGGGCGGCGATCCGAACTATCAACCTTTTCTCGCCAATCCGGTATCGGCAGCCGAGGCTCTGCTGCAGCGCAACTGCCTGGTACTGATGCGGTTGTGTCACCACTTCGCGGGCCTCATGGTCGAGCGAGGACGAGGTGGCATCGTGAACTTCACTTCGGGTGCCGCACTCGCCGGTGGCCGAAACATGGTGGCATACGGTGGCACCAAGGCCTTCGACATGGTTTTCACCGAGGGCCTCTGGGCGGAGTTGCACGACAAGGGCGTGGACGTCCTGGGTCTGGTCCTGGGCATGACCGACACACCGGCGCTGCGGCAATTGGAGTTCGAACGCGGCCGACTCAAATCTGTCGACGAGATTCCCCCGGGCGCGGTGACCGCGGCGAGCGTGGTAGATGAGGCGTTCGCCAATCTCGGCAACGGACCGACGATCGCCACGGGCGATGACGTCCGGATGGCGTCTGAACTTTTCAAGTCCATGTCACGCAATGAAGTGGTTCGTCTGATCATGCAGGCAAGTGCCGAAGTCATGGGTTGCGACGCACGGGATCTGGGTTAGCCGCAGCCATGTTCACCCTTCGCTTCGACATGCGAGCGCCCGCCATCGGAGCGCCGGCCACCGAGTTGTACGCGGCGGCAATTGAGATGTCGGCCTGGGCCGAGCAGCATGGCTGTGTCGCGGTCGTGCTGTGCGAACATCACTACGCAGACGACGGTTACCTGCCGTCGCCGTTGCTGCTCGGCGCGGCCATTGCCGCTCGCACGAAGCAGCTGATGCTCAACCTGACGATTCTGCTGCCGTTCTACGATCCGGCGCGGCTCGCCGAGGACATCGCCGTGCTGGATCACATCAGCGCGGGCAGAGCCACGTACGTGTTCGGAATCGGCTATCGTGCTGAGGAATACGCTCACTTCGGGCTCTCCATGTCCGACCGCGGCAAGCTGGCGGACGAGAAGCTGGGCATGCTGCGCCGCCTCCTTGCCGGCGAGGAGGTCGAACACGGCGGCAGGCAAATGAAAGTCACCCCACGACCGCGGACGCCGAAAGGTCCCATGATGAGCTGGGGCGGCGCCAGCCTAGCGACCGCCCGGCGTGCTGGACGCAACGGTCTCGGGCTGCTTGCCAACGGCGGGGTGACCGGAATGCGGGAAACGTACGAAAGGGCTTGCCGCGACAGTGGATTTGAGCCCGGCTTCGTCCTCATCCCCGAGCGTGACGCGGCGACCAACTGCTTCGTCGCCGACGACGTCGACGCGGCGTGGGACGAGATCGGCAAGTATCTCCTGCACGACGCCATGGCCTACGCGGAGTGGAACCCCGACAACGCGGTGTCCGCCAACATCACCACCGCCACGACCATCGACGAGCTTCGCAATACGTCGTCGCATGTGATCCTCTCGGTCGACGAAGCGCACAAGCGCATCGCGGCAGGTGAAATGTTCAACATCGCACCCCTCTGCGGCGGCATACCGCCCGCCATCGCATGGCCCTACTTGAAGAGATTCGCCCAGCTGCAGTAGTGGAAAGGACAAGGCCAGTTCTCAGCAGTCCGTGGCGGTCTTTATGCGGGGGCACAGAAAGTGGGGCGCTGAACGGGTCGGCCAGCTGACTCACGATCAGATGGCGCACATCGAAAGGTAAAGAATGGCGATGGACGATCACACCGGCACGTCACCGGGATCCGTTCACTTCGATCCTTTCTCGGATGAGTTCTTCAGCGATCCGTTCGAAACTTACCGCCAGCTGCGCGATCGGGCGCCGGTCTATTACAGCACGCAGTACGACTTCTGGGCCCTTTCCCGCTATGAGGATGTCGCGAGCGCAATGCGTGATCACGAAAAGTATTCCTCCGCAAAGGGTGTGACCCTCGATCACTTCATCGATCCGAACGCGATGATCCCCGAAGGCGTGATCATCATGATGGACCCTCCGCAGCACACCAGAATGCGGTCGCTGGTGAACAAGGTGTTCACCCCACGTGCGATCGCGAAGCTCGAACCGATGATCCGGAAGGTGATCGACGAAATCGCGCAACGCATCGATGTGACGTCGTTCGACATGGTCGAGGACTTCTCGGCGCTGTTTCCAGTCGAGATCATCACCACGATGTTGGGGGTGCCGCCCGACGGTCGCCAGCAGATCCGACACTGGCTCGACGCACTGCTGGAACGCGAGCCCGGAAACGTCAGTACGACGCCGCACGGCCGTGAGGCAGCGGTGACCATGTGGAGGTATTACTACGATCTTGTCGTCGAGAAACGCGCCAACCCGCAAGATGACATGATTTCGCGGCTCACCGAGGTCGAGGTCGAACGCGATGACGGTACCAAGACTCGCCTCGATGACATGGAAATTTCGGCCTTTGCATCGTTACTCGGCGGTGCGGGCGCCGAGACGGTGACCAAGCTGGTCGCCAGCGCGGCAGTGGTGTTTGCGCGACACCAAGACCAATGGCAAGCGCTGGGGCGAGACCGCAGCCTCATCCCCGCCGCGTTCGAAGAGCTGCTGCGCTACGAGGGGCCATCGCAATACGACATCCGTTGGAGCAAGGTCGATGTCGAGCTCCATGGCACGGTGATACCCAAGCACAAGCCGGTGATGCTGATCAACGGCTCGGCCACCAGGGATGAGCGTGCGTTCATCGATCCGGACCGCTTCGACATCAATCGCCGGCATTCCGGCCACAATCTGGGATTCGGCTACGGAATACACAGCTGTCTCGGCGCGGCACTGGCCCGCATGGAGGGACGCATTGCCATCGATGCTCTGTTGGACTTGATACCCGAGTACGAGGTGGACGTCTCCGGCCTGCAGCGAGTCAAGATGCCGAATGTCTTCGGCTGGGGACGCGTACCCGTGCGTGCGGTACCGCAATGATCTGCGCTGACGACGAATTCGCTGCGGTCATCGCTGCGCGAAGCGGGTGCGGACGCATCGTGACCTTCGAGCACCACCGGGGTCCGGGTGCACCGATGCCCACCGTCGCAATGCATCACGGGATCAGGCTTGGGGTGGGGCAGCCGCGGTCCGGCGCTCTTGGGAAAACGCACATAGGAGGTTGAACGGTGGCAGCTGAGAAATCCAGAAGGTATCGGGTTGTTCACGTAGGTACGGGACTGACCGGGAAGGAGGCACTCCGAGCAATCATCGATGATCCGGCACTGGAGCTCGTCGGAGTCAAAGTGTCGACGCCCGAAAAGGCCGGAGTCGACGCGGGTCGCCTGTGTGGCCGAGCGGATGTCGGTATATCGGCAACCGACGATCTCGACACAGTGCTGGCTCTCACGCCGGACTGTGTTACCTACTGTGCCACCGCCGTCCGGCGCGAGAACGACGCAATTGCCGACATTGTCACCTACCTCGAGGCGGGCATCAACGTGGTGACGATCTCGACGATCCCGCTGGTCTACCCGCCCGCCGCGCCGCCGCGGTGGCGCGCGGCCGTCGAAGCCGCGGCGGCGAAAGGTAATTCGACGTTCTATGCCACCGGCGCCGAGCCGGGCTTCGTGAGTCTCAACATCCCCACCGCCCTGCTTGCCGGCGCCGGAACCGTCGAATCGTATCGGATGGACGAATACGCAACCGACCTGGACAGGTCCTATCCCATCTGGGACGTCCTACACGAATCCATGGGATTTGGAAAGCCAGACGGGCACGTGCCCGCGCGAATCGCGTCGGGGAAAGTCAACCAGGATTGGGAGACCGTGGTGCGTTACATCGCCGACATCCTCGGTCTGGAACTCGACGGAGTCGAATTGGACTGGGAAACATTGCTCGCACCAACGGATCTGCAGACCACTCTCGGCACGATTGCCGAAGGAACGATTTGCGCGCACCGCTGGCGGCTCGCCGGCGTCATCGATGGCCGGCCCGTCGTCGCGGTGCAGTATTTCGCGACGGTGAGTTCCACACCCTGGCCGCAGCGATGGCCGAGGCCGTCCCGGGAGAACCAAGGTGGCATGGTCATCCGAGTCGAGGGACACCCCAGTATGTGTTTGGAGCTGTACTTCGAGCAATCGCCCTCGGATCGGGTCAATCCCGGTGTCGCGGTGACAGCGCTGGCCGCGGTGAACTCCGTACCGGAGGTCGTCGACGCGGCACCTGGTGTGCTCGGCTATCCCTTGGCGGGTCCAGCAGTGGTGAGCCGGCAATCACGAACGCGCCCTATCCAGTGACCGGCTTGCGCGAATCAGGCGGCCGACGCGCGACCGCGATGTGGTCGAAATTACGCCGCAAACCCGGCACGATCAGAACTTCGGTCGCGAGTTGTGTTGGGCTGGAGGCTATCTCACCTTACTCACACCCGTGACCGAGGCAGCGAAATCTCAGCCGACGATGCTGCCTTCCCGCAGGAAGTTCACGGTGTAGGCCTGATACGTCAGACTGTCGCGATCGAGGCCGATGAGGTCGAGGAAGGGGTGCCACTCCCGGGAATCGACAAACCAGTCCCAACGAGTGATGTGGCCCTCGTCATTGGTCCAGACGTAATCCCATTCGTGAAGCTCGAGCACGGTCCCGTCGGCCAGCGTTCCCGCATAGGTGTCGCGGGCCGCAAAACCCCAATCGGCAGGCCTGCAGTCGAACAGAGTGACGATTCGAAAGTCGGGCATGTGCTTCCACCACATCCGGAATTCGCAGGTAAGCATGTCGCCGTCGGGTGCGTAGTGTTGCATAGCCGCGAGAACCTCTTCGGAGGCGAGGTCGACCATCACATGATCGGCGCCGCCGTTGAACAAGGGGCACATCATTACGGCGTCCGGCGCATAGATCCACTCATCACCGTAAGTGATCTTTTTCGTTTCCGGGGCCTTGGCGTACGTCTCCCATTTTGAGTGGGCCAGCCTGCGGTGCAGGGCAACTCGATCGGAGCTCATGCTCTTTGCCTCCTGCGCACGGGCACATTGGACCACCCACAAACATTGGCCATCGCCACCCTTCGCAGTCCGCCGCGGTCGACTTCATAGTCAGGAAGGAGATCGAGCAGCGCCTCGAGCGCGATACGGCTCTCCATCCTCGCCAGCGCTGCCCCCAAACAACTGTGCACGCCATAGCCGAACGCGAGGTTGAAGCCCATTTTGCGCTCCCGGTCGATGTCCAGCCGGTCGGGATCGGGAAACATCCGTTCGTCGCGGGTCGCCGAGCCCGTGACGAGCAGGACGGCGCTGCCTGCGGGAATGGTGCTGCCGTGCAAGGTCACATCACGGGTGGCGGTGCGGACCTGGTACTGCGAGGGCGCCTCATAGCGCAGCAATTCTTCGATGGCGGCGGGCACCTTACTGCGATCCTTCTGCAACTTCTGCCACTGATCCGGAAAGTCGGCGAAGGCAACCATGGCGTTGCCGACGAGTTTCGTCACCGTCTCGGCGCCCGCTCCCCCAAGCATGGTCGCGAATCCGGTGATATCGACATCGGTGAGCTTCTCCACCTGTCCATCACGCTCGACCTCGGTCTCGATGAGCCGGCTGATCATGTCGTCACGAGGTTCGGCGCGGCGCTGCTGTACGAGGTCGTAATAGTAGAGCCCGGTTTTCATCGACGCTTCCCGGCCTGCGGCAGTGGTGGCAATCCCACCCGGGTGGCGTTCAAGGAGCAGATCCAGCCAAATGCGGATCTGGTCGCGATCCTGCTTGGGCACTCCGAGCATGGTGGTGATGACCTCATTCGGGAACAGCGCCGAGAAATCGGCCACCACGTCGAACGACGACGGGTCGAGCGCGTCGACTCGTTCGTAGACTTTCTCGCGCACCATGTCTTCCAACGCCGCGATGGCGCGCGGCGTGAACACGTTGCTCACCAGCCTGCGCATCTTCTGGTGCTCGGGTGGATCCATCGAGATGATCACGTTGGGCACTGGTATCGCGTCGTCGTGCGCCTGAACCATATCCAGCGTCGCACCCTTTGCCGACGAATAGGTTTCGTGGTCCTTGGTCGCGGACGCCACGTCGTCGTAGCGGGTCAATGCCCAGAAATCCCACTTTGAGTTGTAGTAGACGGGCGCACTGTCGCGCAGGCGTCGGTAGGTGTCGTACGCCCCGTTGAAGAAATCGTCTGAGAAAGGGTCGAATTCGACATGGCCTTCTGAGACCTCCGATGGCGTAGTTGGGGTCACAGAATCGCTCCGGCTTCTTTGTAGGCTTCGATGGTGTCCCAGTCCAGGCCCGCTTCCATCAGCACCTCTTCGGTGTGCTGGCCGTGCTCGGGCGCCCCCGAAGGGGTAACGGCCTTTTCGTCAAATTGGACCGGATTGGCCGGCAACGAGTACGGCGCTCCGCTCATCGTCGCGGTCTTCGCGACATAGCCGTTCGCGGTCACCGCCGGGTCCTGGCACAGTTCCGCCGGCGTCTGCACCACGCCCCAGGCGCCGGCGAGGTCTGCGAGCGCGGCACGCCATTCGGCGAGCGTGCGCTGGGCGAAAGCATTGTCCATGAGAGCGATGAGCTCGGTGCGGTTGGCGAATCGGGCTGCGGGATCGGCAAATCTCTCGTCGTCGATCAATTGTGGGAGGCCAATGGCGTGCATGGCCTCCGGGAAGAACTTGTCGAGTTGGAGCATCATCAGCTGGACGTATCGGTTGTCTTTGGTGCGGTAGGTTCCCACCAACGGATTGGGCGCGTCGGCATGGCCGTACTTCGGAATGGCGCTGCCGCCGTGGATCTGGCTCACGGCGACGTCGGGGCTGAGGTTCCAGGCCGCCAGTCCCAGCAGGGAGACGTCCACGACCGACCCCTGGCCGGTGGTGACCTTCTTGTACAACGCGGCCGCAATCCCGCCCGCGATTGTCATGCCGCCGAGGAGATCTCCGAAGGCGGGCCTCGATCGCACCAGCTCGTCACCGTCCTCGGTGAGCATGGTGGCGATCCCGCCGCGCGCCCAGTAAGAGACGCCGTCGTAACCAGGCTTGTCGGCATCGGGCCCCTTGGGCCCGTGGCCCGACCCCCGCACGTAAACGATGCTGGGATTGGCGGCCCGGATGTCGTCGACGTCGATGCCCAACTTCTTGCGACGGCCCGGCAGATAGCTGGTGAGGAACACGTCGCAGGTGGCCGCGAGCTTACGGATAACGTCTTGACCGCCGGCAGTGCTCAGGTCGACGCCGATCGACTTCTTCCCACGATTCGGAATTTCGATCATGTAGTTGACCGCGCCACCACCTTCGTCCACGATGCCCATCGTCACGAGGCCACGCTGCGGATCCCCGCCCTCACGCGGCTCGACCTTGATGACCTCGGCACCCCATTCCGCCAGCACGGCGCCGGCCGAGGGTACGAAGGTCCACGCGGCTACCTCCAGCACGCGCACACCGCTGAGTACTTTGTCGACGGAAATGACGGCCTCCATTAGGGATCACAGCGGCATGGGTGCGAGCGCACCGACAGGTCTGCAAGGGGCGATAACGCCTATTTGCATTAAGCGAGAATGTCAGTTTTGCAGGAATTTGTAAACCAGAATGGACCGATGAGGCACCCTCGCGCGGAACGCTAGGGGCGTGCCGATAGCCGTTCGGGCAGGGCCGGGTCGCCGTCCGCCCAAAAGGCCCGCCAGGTCGGCATCCGTTGGGGCATGGCCGCGCGCAACCGAACGTCATTCGGCCAGCGCATGAACTCGGGCCCCGGGCGCTCCGTCACATCGACGGAGTACCAGGGATGCTCCCGCCGCTTCACGAAACACCACTGGCCGGCGCGGCGCTCGTAGACGTCGTCGTAGCGCATCGTGATCACATACCATCCGTCGCCGTCCTCGTGTTCGGCGCGGCAGTAAATCGCCCCGGTCGCATGATCGGCGTCGACGAAGTCGAACTGGTGACCGCAGATCAGGTGGATGCTGCGGTAGAACCGTCGGAGCACGCGGTCATACCAGCGCTTCAACGCGTCCCTGCCGCGCCCCTCGGCGCCCGCGTCGACATCGTCAACGAACAACGCCACCAACGCGTCGAGATCACGGGCATCGAGGGCCATCGCATACTTGCCGGGCAACTGACTGATTGCGAGGCTCGACTCAACGCGGTCCAATCGGTCATCGGCGGTAGAGCTCTTCAACCCTGTGGCCATCGCGGTATTGTAGGCGCAACCACCCAATGAGAACCGATGTTCTCGGTTTTCGCAAAGGCTACTATTCTGCGCTCATGCCCTTTCCGACGATCCTGCCCACGATCCCTGCACTGGTGAGGTTTTGCGCGGCGCGTTTCGGCGACAGGCCGTTCCTCATCGCCGACGGGCGGAGACTGTCCTACGCCGATCTCGACCGGCGCTCAGCCGCCCTGGCCGTCGCCCTGTTGGGTCAGGGCATCGGCAAGGGTGACCACGTCGGAATCCTGATGCACAACAGCGTCGACTGGGCACTGGCGTGGTTTGCCACCACACGCATCGGTGCGGTCGCTGTTCCGCTCAACACCTTCTACAAGGCCTCCGAATTGGCTTGGACCGCCCGCCATGCGGACCTGAACGCGATCTTGGCGTGGCCGCGGTTCCGCAATCACGATTTGTTGACACGACTGGAAGATGCACTGCCGGGGCTCGCCGGTCAGGACCGGCCAGGCCGCATCATGGTCCGCAAGGCCCCCTTCCTGCGGACCGTCGCGGTGTGGGGACCGTCCGATCGCGCCTGGACGACGCGGGTCCACGCCGACGGCGCGCTGCCGGCCGCCGACACGGACTTTCTCGTCGACGTGGAATCGTGTGTGACCCCGGCCGACGAGGTGATGATCATCTACACCTCGGGCAGTACCGGTGACCCGAAAGGGCCTGTGCACACCCATGGCACGCTGGTCCGCCACACCTACAACCTCACGTACATGTACTGCGTCACCCACGACGACGTGATGTTCACCGCCATGCCCTTCTTCTGGGTGGGCGGGCTGATCACCGGATTGCACGCGGTGATCCATCACGGCGCAACCTTGGTCACTCAGCCGACGTTCGACGCGGCGGAAGCATTGGAACTCATGGAACGCCACCGCGTCACCATCGCGCTGGGTTGGCCGCAGCAGGGCAAGATACTGGCCGAACATCCAGATTTCTCGGCACGAGATCTGAGTGCGGTGCGGCGCACCAGTATGCCGGCGATGGTGCCACTCCATCGTCAGCCCACGGGCTCCAGTGGCCTGGGAATGACCGAGCTGTGCGGCAATCATCTCGGCGTCGACCCGTATCTGGTGCAGCCGGCCGAACGCTCCGAAACCGGCGGCCTACCGATAGACGGGCTGCACCATCTGCTTGTCGACCCCGATACCGGACAGCCGACGCCTATCGGCTCGCCGGGCGAAATCTGGGTGCGTGGGTACTCGTTGATGCAGCGGCTGCACAAGTGCGAGCGCGAGGACGTGTTCACGCCGGACGGTTACTACCGAACGGGCGACTGCGGCATCGAGTACGAGGACGGTTGGATCAAGTTCACCGGCCGGTTGGGCGACCTGATCAAGACCGGTGGGGGCACCAACGTCACACCCAGCGAAGTCGAACTGGCACTGGCCGACTGCGACGGTGTGCTCGAGGCATATGTGGTCGGAGCGGAGAGCGCTGAGCACGGAACGGTGGTCGCAGCGGCGGTGGTGCCGCGCGGGGAATCCGCACTCGACGCCGAGTCTTTGCAGGTTCAACTGCGCGACCGGCTGTCGGCGTACAAGGTCCCCAAGTACATCTGGGTCACCACCAAGCGAGACCTTCCGTTCACCGCGACCGGCAAGGTCAAGAAGTCGGAGCTGGCGCAGCAACTCAGCGGACGGTTGCGCTCGACTAGGGGCTAACCGACTGCCCGTCGGCCATATTCGTCGTCATCAATGTCAACGGGATGCCGAACAACGGCTCGAGTTTGACCTCGGTCAACTCGAATCCCTCCCCTTCGTGCCGCTGCCGGAAGTCGGACTTGGCGCCGTACCGCGCGGCGATGTGCTCGCCCGCAGCACAATCCGCCATGCGCACGATGACGGAGAACAGTCCGTCGCCGTTGCGCGCGAGGAAGTCCGCCGCGGTACCAGCGTCCGTTGGCGCCGCGGCCATGGGGGCGATGAGCTCGAACCCGCGGTCCCAGTCGAGGCGAACCTGCAAACCAAGGTGCTCGAGCTCGAAAGCCTGAAACCGAAAGCCCAGGGCGCTCAGGTAATCGGCAGCACGGTCTAGCCGCTCGAGTCCGATCGCGAATACAACGTGGTGCAACTGAGGCAGCGGGGCTGACATGGCAACGACTCTACGAGCGCACAAACACAGATTTCAATTATCGGAAATAATGATTCTCATTGCGGTAGATTCGCGGCTGCATACCCCACGTCCTGGCGGAATAGCACGCAGCCCGCGATGTCCTGCGGGGTTCCGAAGCGGCCCAGCGGAATCCAGCGCGGGATATTGTGTCGCTGCGATGGGTGAATCATGCGGTCCAGCGGGACCTGGGCGCTATCAGTGGTTTCCGGCGCCACGGCATTCACTCGGATGTTCTCTGGACCCAGCTCGAGGGCGAGGCTCATCGTAAAGCCGGTCACCGCTGCCTTGAAGGCTCCGTACACCGCGAACTGCGGTATGCCCCGGAAGCCCTCGATCGACGAGACGTTCGTGATGCTCGCGCCGCCGGCGGCGGCACGCAGCAGCGGCAGCATGACGCGGCTGACCACGAAGATGTGTTTGAGTTCAGCCGATAGATGTCGTCGATCTGTTCTTCCGTGAGCCGCTCGAAAGGCGTCGGCCGCGTCACGAAATGACCGACATTGTTCACCAACGCGTCGAGGCGCCCGTACCGACTGCCGATGACATCGGCGAGCGCCGACACGTCGGCTGCCGCAGTGGCATCGCCCGTGATTACGAGCCCCTTATCGCCGAGTCCGGTGCGCAGCTCCTGCGACCGCGCCGGGTCGACCTCGAGCGCGACGACCGACGCACCCAGGTCGGCAAAGGCCGTCGCCGTGGCGCGCCCGATGCCCGCGCCACCGCCGGTGACAAGCACCACCTTGCCCGTGAAGTCGATCATTGCGCCTCCTGTTCGCGCCGCCGAAGCGCCGACGATCGGGCCTCGACGGGAATACTGATTCTCACATGCGAGAATTACGGCTAACCTTCAGTGACGGATTCGGGCAGAGGAAGCGGGTTATGAGCGATCGGCACTCCAACATCGCGGGGACACGGATGCTGATCATCGGAGCGTCGTCCGGCATCGGGCAGGCGCTGGCCATCGCCGCCCACTCCAGGGGAGCTCATGTCGCGCTCGCCGCACGGCGAGTGGACCTACTCTCGGCACTGGCCGATCGGCTGCACGGATCGGCGTATGAACTGGACGTTTCCGACCCGCGAGCCGTAGAGACCGTCATCGATGATGTCGCCGCCAAGTTGGGCAAGCTCGATGCGGTGGTGTTCACCAGCGCCGTGGTGCCCTTCGTGCTGATCGAAGACACCGATGTTGAGACGTGGCTGCATTCGTACGCGGTCAACGCAGTCGGCGCATCCCACGTGCTGCGGGCGGCTCTGCCCCAGTTGACCGACAACGCCACGGTCGTCGTCGCATCAAGCCACGATGTCGGCCGCCCCCGCGCCGGTGTGGCGGCCTACCACGCAAGCAAGGCCGCGCTCGACGAGATCTTGCGCTCTTGGCGGGCCGAGCATCCGGAGCTGGCCGTGATCCGGGTTAGCGTTGGTCCCACGTGTGACACGGAGATCCTGCGCGGCGCCGACCGCGATCTGCTGGCCGATCTATACCGGACCTGGGCGCGCGCGGGCCAGATTCCCGACGAGATGTCCACGGTGGACGACGTGGCCAACGCGATGCTGTCCTTGATCGCCATCTCACGCGCGAACCCCACCGTCGTCAGCGAGATCGTGCATCTTGCCCCACGAATCGGGAAGAATCGGTGACGATTACCGAATCGCGAAGGGCGGATGGCTGAATGGATCTCGGCTTCGAGGGTGCCACGGCAGTCGTGACCGGCGGTAGCAAGGGGATGGGGCTGGCGATCGCGGAGAGTCTTGGGGCTGAGGGTGCCTCTGTGGCGATCATGGCGCGCGGCCGGGCGGCGCTGGATTCGGCCGCCGAGCAGATCCGTTGCGCCGGTGCCCCAGAGGTACTACCGATCAGCGTAGACATGGCCGACGCCGATTCCATTGCGTCGGCGTTCGCAACCGTCGGTGACACCTGGAGCTCCCTGAACGTCTTGGTGCACACGGTCGGCCCGAACGCGGGCGCATTCGACGATCTCGACGACGAAGATTGGTACGCTGCATTCAATCTCGGCACGCTCTGCGCAGTGCGCTCCGTCAGGAACGCGTTGCCGCTGCTGAGATCGGCCGAGTGGGCTCGCATCGTCACCCTCTCTGCGCACTCGATCCAACGACAGAGCCCGCGCCTGGTCGCCTACACGGCAGCCAAGTCGGCGCTGTCGAGCTTCACCAAAAACTTGTCCAAAAGTCTTGGAGCCGAAGGCATTCTCGTGAATTGCGTCTGTCCGGGGACCATTGTGACGGCGAGCTTCACCCAGACCCTGCGCGATGTACTGGCCGCCGACGGGCTGGACGCCTCGGATCCGAAGCACGTGATGACGTGGGTCGAGAAGACTTACGGCCATCCGTGTGACATCGGTCGCGCCGGATTGCCCGAGGAGATCGCTTCCGTCACCACCTATCTGGCGTCGCGACGCAATGGCTACGTGACGGGGGCGACCGTCAACGTCGACGGCGGGTCGGATTTCATCTGACGCCACGGCCATCCACCGGACGCTGGAGGGAGTTGAGAAATTGACCGTGAGTTCCCGGCCCCTTCGGGTCATTCAGT
Organism: Mycobacterium simiae; assembly: GCF_010727605.1. NCBI lineage: Bacteria > Bacillati > Actinomycetota > Actinomycetes > Mycobacteriales > Mycobacteriaceae > Mycobacterium > Mycobacterium simiae. The sequence goes on along the minus strand of NZ_AP022568.1, from coordinate 3,709,344 downwards.
GGGCGACCGGCGCCGTGGGCACAGAGATGGTCAAGACGATCCTCGACCACCGGACTGACCTCGAGCTTGTGGGAGCGCGGGTGTACTCCGATTCAAAAGACGGCGTCGATGTGGGCACGTTGGTGGGCCGGAGCCCAGTCGGCGTCACCGCAACCACCGATGTCGCGGAGATTCTCGCGATGGACGCCGACGTCGTCCTCTATGCGCCGTCGTTCACCAGCCTCGACGATGTGTGTGCACTCCTGGAGACCGGCAAGAATGTTGCGACCGTGTCCTTCCTTTTCCACCCCCAGCGCATCGGCGACGCCGACCGTCGACGGCTGTTGGCCGCCTGCCACAAGGGCAACAGCACGATCCACGCCAGCGGCCTCAACCCGGGCAACCTGTCGGGCGTGCTGCCGCTCGCGCTGTCGGGTATGAGCCGCACTATCGACCGGTTCACCCTGCAGGAGCGCGCCGACTGGTCGCTCTGGGAGAGCACCGAAATAACCTTCGACGGAATGTGGTTCGGGCGACCTCCCGAGGACATCACCCCGACGGCCAACGAGTTCCTGACTTTCAACACCGCCCTGTTCACCCAACAAACTTGGTTCATCGCCGACACCTTGAACGCCGCGATCGACGATGCCGCCGTCACCGTCGACGCGGTGCCGGCCACCAAGGACTTTGATATTTTCGACCATCAGGTTCGTGCCGGCACGACGACGGGTCAGCGGTGGAACTTCGTGGGACATCGTCGCGGCCGGCCAATCATCGAGTTCGAGACGCTGTGGACGGTCGGCGGCGACTACCCGGAGCACTGGCCTGCACCGGATGACGGCTGGACCCTCACGCTCGAAGGCGATCCGTCCATGCGCGTGCACTTCTTCTGCTTGGCAAGCTTCTCGCGGCCGGCGTCGGTCGCTGAACACGTGCGAGCCGGGCTCGTGGCCGTCGCGCTGCAGGTCGTCAACGCGATACCGGCGATCTGTGCTGCGCCAGCGGGTTTCGCCACTATGGCGGATCTGCCACTGATCCGAAGCTACACGGGCTTCGGTGACGGTCCTAACGTCATCACGGATTGACGTCGAGCTGTCTGCGCTGCGCCCCATGCCGGAGAACAGCGCGCCCGGCCGCGGCCCGGTCACGGACTTGTCTGGGACTCGACAGGAGCCGCCGCAAAGGCATGCTCCATTTCGTCAAAGATGCTGCCAGGCACGAATAACTCCGGCGGATCGAGGATACGGTCGAGATTGGCCGCGACGTCCTCGGCGTCGAAGGAACCGTCGGGGGCGAACCAGCCGCCGGTCACACCGATCTGCAACGCAGCCACCCGACCGCGGAAAGCGCTCAGCACCCGGTGCGTCAGCGTGCAGCTCTCACTAGCCAGGTAGGCAACGACCGGTGCCACTTGATCGAGCCGCAGCGTCTCCAGGAAGGCCCGAGCGTCGGCGGTGCGACCAGCCTCCCCGATCAGTGCCATGGCCATTCGGGTGTCGCCCATCGGCATGATGGCGTTGGCGCGTATTCCGTATGCCGCACCCTCGAGCGCCGCGACATTCATCAATCCGAGCATGCCCGTCTTGGCCGTGGCGTACCCCGTCAACCCCGGCTGCCCGAAGACACCGGCCGCCGAGGACACGAACACCAGCCGACCGTATCCGGCGTCCCGCATCACCGCGAAACCCGGCCGGACCACATGAAAAGCGGCCAACAGGTGATGGCGCAGCAGCGCCTCGAAACGTTCGGTCGGCCAGTCCGGCAACGGGTCATCGTGGATGATGCCGGCGTTGGCGACGATCGCGTCCAATCGCCCGAACTCCGCGACGGCGAGGTCGACCGCGGCCCGGCCCCCCTGTTCGGTGCTGGCGTCGGACACGCACGCCACCGCCTGTCCCCCCGCGGCACGGATCGCCGCGGCGACGTCGTCGGCCGGTTTCGGGTCGCTTCCGCTGCCGTCGGTTGCGGCGCCGTTGTCGTGGACCACCAGAGCTGCTCCCCGCCTGGCCATTTCGTGGCAGTACGCCTCGCCTAGGCCCCGACCACCTCCGGTGACAAGCACGACCCGATCGGTGAACGAGATCAATTTTTCGCCTCCCACGTTCGCGGCACCACGCCGCGCTCGGTCCAATGCCCCCCGAACGGGCTGATGGTCGATAGGTCGTAAAGCCCTGGCTCGGCTGCGATCACCGCCGGGATGGCGTTGATAGCATGCATGGCGGTCGCCAGGCAGCCCTGCGCGGCGTGATCCTCTTCGTGTGAGCCGATCACCAGATGAAAATTCATGTTGGGCTTGCCCTCGAAGGCCACCTGATAACCGATCTCCGTCGGCCAGTCGGGGGCTAGGTCATCGGCCATCCTGGTGAGATGCTCTACCGCGAGCGTGGTTTCGCCGCAGTCGGCCAGCACGCCAAATCGCATGGCGCCGACTGTTTCCGCGGGAATCTCCCCCGCCGCGACGGTGAGGGCTCTCGGCGTGGTCGCGACCTCGCGGAAGCCCTCGACGGACCGGATCTCGAGACCGAGGGCCTGCGCGAGCACCGTCGCGCTGCCGATCCAGGCGCTCGCGGCGTAGTCGGTGTTAGTCAACAGCGGGGTGGTGTCGTCCGGCGCATGCCCGAAACCCATCGCGTTGAAAATCAGGTCGTGGCTGGCATAGGTCGAATAGTTCAGTACCTCCCGCACACTGATGCGGTCGGCGCGCTCGGTAAGCCGGGACAGAATCGGCGCCAGCGACTCGCCAACGAAGCCCGGGTACAGGCCGAGCCCGAGAAACGATGAGCTGCCCGCATGGCAAGCCTTTTCAATCCCGTCGGCCAGCGATTCGTGCAACGCGCGCGGATGGATGAACCGGCTGCCGGTCGCCACGACGTTCTTGCCAGAGGCCAGCAAGTCGCAGACATCGGTAAAGCAGCCGGGCGTATCGGTCTCCACCTTGCCCATGTAGAGCACCACATCGGCATCGGTAGCAATGACGGCGTCCCGATCGGCAGACGCCAGCACCCCTGCTTCCGCGGCCCCGCACAAGGTGCCCGCGTCGAGTCCGGCTTTGGCCGGGTCGTACACGCGCACTGCGGCCAACTCCAGGTCCGGGCGGCCCACGACATGACGCAACGACATCATTCCGGTCACCCCGGTCGCCCATTGGATCACGCGGGTCATATCGGATGATCCTCAGTCCCAGACCACGTCGAGGCGCGGCGGCGACCGGAACATCGTGCCGCTCACATAGGGCGGCGGCGCGTCGGGATCGAGGCGCAGTCCCGGCAGTTCGTCGAACAGCGCGTTGAAGAACTTGGTGCTCTCCAACCGCGCTAAGTGCATTCCCAGGCATAAGTGGGCACCGTGACCAAAGCCGATGTGCGGCTTGCGCTCGCGGAAGATGTTGAAGGACTCCGGGTCCGGCCAACGCGTCTCGTCATGATTGGCGCTACCGAGGTTCACCATCATCGTCGAGCCTTTCGGGATCTTCAGCCCAAAGAATTCGGTGTCGGTGCTGACCTCTCGAATGAAGTTGAGCAACGGAGTCTCCCACCGGATGCCCTCCTCGATCGCCTGCGCCAATAGACTGCGGTCGGCACGCACCGCATCCAGTTGGTCTGGATGAGTCAAGAGCGCCAGGGCGAGGCTGGCGGTCGATCGCGACGTGGTCTCCGCCCCCGCCGGTAACAGATTGCGCATGAAACCGTAGATCTGCTCATCCGACATCTTGACGCCCTCGATTTCGGCCTGCGACAAAATGGTCACCATGTCGTCTTTCGGCGACTTGCGCCGGTCGGCGAGAACGCCGACGAAGTACTCCTTCATCTCCGCCGACGCCTTCATCGCGGTTTCCATGTCCCCGCGAAAGCCGAGCAGATCGATGGCGAGCCGGTGAAACTCGCCGATGTCGGACTCGGGTAACCCGAGCAGGGCCGCGATGATCCGGACCGGGATGGGCATGAAGACTGCTGCGACCAAGTCCGCACGCTTGTCGCCGCGGAACTTCGCGATCGTGCAGTCCACCAGCGGCCCGACGAGTTCGGTGTCCCAGCGCTTCATCGAGGACTTGGCGAAAGCGAATTCGTGCAACCTGCGGTAGGTCGCGTGCTCGGGTTCCTGCATTTCCAGGATCGTCGGCCCCTGTAGCGGCCGCACCATATCCTCGTAGATGCGGGTGCTGAAAGTGATGTTGTCGGTGAACACGGCCTTGACGGCGTCGAACGAGTACGCCGTGAACGTCTGCTTGCCGTCGGGCCCGTCACGTGGAACGCCCATCTCCGGCCAGCCGGGGTGAACCGGCGCCTGCTGACGCAACTCGCGCAACAGCGGGTACGGCGTCGCGTCGCCGTCGGCGCCCATCCCGGCGTTGAACTTCTCCTGCGCCTCACGGATGCGCTGGTCCGCGGTCATTTCGAAGTCGTCTTTCACGGTCGGCTCCACCACGTGCACCTCATCAGGCCCTCAACCTACATATTGTCGGTTGCAAAACTACATGATGTAGGTTGAATGAACCAGAAGCTCTGCAACATCGCGAAAGCGCAACTTGGAGCGTCCGATTGGTTATTCGAGTGGTGCAGTGGGCGACCGGCGCCGTAGGCCGGGCCGCGCTGCAAGAGCTTATCGAGAATCCTCGTTATCAACTGGCCGGAGTGCTGGTCTACGACCCGGGAAAAACAGGACTCGATGCGGGCGCGCTTTGTGGTCTCGCGCCGACGACCGGCGTGATCGCCACAGCGGACAAGGACGAGATCGTCGCGCTGGGCGCCGACGTCGTCGTACACACAGCCAGCAAGGCACATGCCATCGAGACGAACGCCGAGGACATCTGCCGCCTGTTGGCCGCTGGGAGCACCGTCATCACGACCACGTCGTACAACCACTTGCCCAGCTACGGCCCGGAGACCGAATCGGCGTTCATCGGAGCTTGCCGGCAGGGCGGATCGCGATTTCACGCCGCCGGCGAAAATCCCGGCTTCATGTTCGAGCGCCTCGTCGCAACCGTGACGGGGCTCAGCAAGACGATCGACCGCATCGACCTCTATGAGGCAACCGACGTTTCGGCCGTGGACAGTCGGCCGATGTTGGTCGACCTCATGGGCATGGGGAGACCACCGGCTGACGTCAGCGTCGATTCGCCGATCATCAAGAAGCTCGACATGGCCTACCGCCAGGCGCTCAATGCCACCGCCGACGTTCTCGGAATCACGTTGTCGCACATCGACGTGGCGGTCGACGCCACCACACTGCCGCACGACATCGAGGTACTCGCCGGCACGATCACAGCGGGAACGGTTGTCGGACAACGGTTCTCGTGGGTTGGCCACTGGTCGGGCCGTCCACTACTGGCGATTCACGAGGAATGGGTGCTCACCCGCGACCTCCCTCAGTGGGGCATGGCGCCGCTGGCGCCCGGGGAGAAGGCGCCCCTGATCCGCGCGGTCATCAAAGGCGAACCGAGCTTCGAACTCCAGCTCGATGTGGGATTCGATGGCTCGGCGCAACCCGGGCAGCACGCCATGCCGGGCCACCTGATGATCGCGATGGGCGCGGTTCGCGCGATTCCGTACGTACTTGCCCAACCGCCCGGCATCGTGACCGCACCGGTATTCGGCGCAATCCAACTAGCGTGAGGCGCGCGCGACCGCGCGGGCAATATGGTCACTTGGCGCCGCGTGGAAGACGTGTGCGCTACCGTCGGCCAGCACCCTGCGGGCAACCAGATAGTCCGAGCCCATCCAGCCCTGCCGGATGAACCGGCCGAACCGCAAGAATGTCCCGGGAGCACCGCTGGCCGAGGGAACGAGCTTGACCTGCTCCATCCCGTTCTTCACACCTTCTCCCGTCAGCGGGCGCGCGGCCGCGAGGCCGCGCACGATCACGGTGGCCGCGTCGTGCGACAGCCCAGGCATGGAGTGTGCGGGCCGACGACCGTATCTGGCCTCGAAGCGGTCCAGGAAGGCCTGACCGACGGTGTTGCGCTCGTCGTAGCTGTCCAGACCAATCCAGCCGGACAGCTGACGCCGCCATTCGCTGTTGATGTGCGCCATTTCGAAGGCCGTCGTCGTGTACCGCGGGGGGTCCCAGCCCGCCGCCAGCAGCGCGTCGGTAAACCCCCACAGGCCGTGCCCGAATCCGACGTGCACTACAGCGTCGGGAGCGGCTGCGCGCAACGCAGCGACCGCCTCCGCCTTGTCGGCCTCCACCTGGGGAATAGCCACGGTGCCAACGATTTTCAGTCCCACGGCGTCGTAGGCCCGTTGGGCGAATGCGAGATACTCCTTGCCGATCAACGACGCCTCGTAGGCGATGGCGATCCGCGAGCGGCCATCCCCGATCATCACCGCGGCGAGCATCACCGGCTCCTCCGGCATCGAGCCGTTGTTCAGCGCGAAGCACCACTCGCCCAGCGCACCCTCCGACCCCGACAGGGTGACGATCGGAACGCGAGCGGTGGCCTCGACGTGGGAACGTAGCGGCACGACATTGTCCGAGACCCACGGACCGTAGATGGCCAGGCAGCCATCGGCCACCAGCTCGTCGAAGGCCCTCTCCACCGCGGCGTAGGTACCGTTGGGCAAGCCGACCACGTTGCGCATGCAGAGTTCGATCGGTCGATCGACCAGCCCGGACGACACCGCTTCGTCCATCACCAGGCGCAGTGCGTCGAGGCTGTCATTGTCGGTGTCCCCGGTGGTCGGATAGTCATTCAGCAGGCCGACTTTCAGGGGAGCGACCGACCCGTATGCGCGAACGTCGTCGTCTGGCATAGCCGCAACATACCGGATGAAGGTTGTCTAGGCCGAAGCGTATCCCCATCCAGCAAGCCGGAAATTGTGGTTTTCGCAACCGTCATATCTGCCCTCTCGGGGGTGTAGCTTTCGAAGGGGCCACCCGAAGGAGACGCAATGACGCTCGCAGCACCACTGGAATCGATCGTGCCGGCTGTCGACAAGAAATATCGCGTGATCCAGTGGGGCATGGGCAATGTCGGCACGCTGGCGCTGCGTCACTTCGCACACAACCCCCTCTACGAAGTCGTCGGAGTGCTCTGCAATCGTCCGGAAAAGGTCGGCAAGGACGCGGGCGAGCTCGTCGGGGTAGCGCCGATCGGCGTGCTCGCCAGCACGCGAAGCCCGGCTACATCGGCTACGCCTGGACGGCGATGGAACCGGTGAACTCGATCCCCGCCATCTGTGACGCTCCCCCGGGGTTCAAGTCCCACGCCGAACTAGGTCTCATGACCGTTCGCGGGATCGTGCGCTGAGACAGTTCGGCCCGACGCTCAACATTCACGCTGAAGGTTGCTACGATCGTCGGCATGGCGAAGCGTGGCGGGGCGGACGAGGATAGACGCGCCCGGGGCGAGCAGACCCGTCGGGACCTGATCGACGCGGGTCGCGCGCTGTTCGTTGAACACGGGTTCTTCAACACCAGCATCAGTGACATCGTGACAAGGTCGGGCGTCGGGACCCGCGGCGCCTTCTATCACCACTTCAAGGACAAGGCCGAGCTGTTTCGAGCCGTATTCGAAGATGTCGAGAACGATCTGACCCTCCGGTCCATCGCCGCTCCCCCGCCCGGCGCGGACGCCTGGGAACGACTCACGCGCGGATTGCACGGATTTCTCGAAGCCGCACAGGAACCTGCGGTGCAGCGAGTGATACTCGTCGACGGACCGGTGGTACTGGGCTGGCAGACCCTGCGTGAAATCCAGGAAGGCAACAGCATCGCCCTCATCAACGAGGTGGTCCGCGAAGCGATCGCCGACGGCATCATCGACGATCAACCCGTCGGCGAGCTGACGCACATGCTTGTCGCCGCGCTCGAGGAGGCCTCGCTTCTGGTCGCGCACTCCGCGAACCCGCATCGGGCGCGTCGTCGGGCCGCCAAGATCCTCGACCGACTCCTGCTCTCTTTTGCCATCGAGCCTCATACCATGCCGCGGCGCTGAACGTTGAAGCAAACTCACGCAGACCTTGCCGCGGGTATGGAAATGCATATTTCCAGAAATCGAAATAGTTCCTCTACTTCGCTGATAGCCTCGTTCTCAACCTCTGTGCGCAAGGAGAGCCATGCAGCCCGAAGACATGATCTTGGTGAGCGTCGACGACCACTTGGTGGAGCCGCCGAACCTGTTCGACGGCAGGCTTCCAAGCAAGTACGCGGACGCGGCGCCCCGGGTCATCCGCCAACCCGATGGCTCGGAGGTATGGACGTTCAACGATGCCATCATTCCCAACATCGGCCTGAACGCTGTGGCGGGTCGCCCACGCGAGGAATATGGCGTCGAGCCGACCGCCTTCGACGAAATGCGCCCGGGGTGCTACGACATCCATGAGCGGATCAAAGACATGGACGCGGGCGGTGTGCTGGGATCGATGTGTTTCCCGTCTTTCCCGGGCTTCGCCGGCCGGCTGTTCGCCACCCACGCCGATAAGGATCTCGCCCTCGCCGTCACCCAGGCGTACAACGACTGGCACATCGAGGACTGGTGCGGCTCGTATCCAGGGCGGTTCCTGCCCATGGGGCTGCCTGTGTTGTGGGATCCGGAATTGTGCGCCAAAGAGATCCGCCGCAACGCCGATAAAGGCTGCCACTCGGTCACCTTCACCGAGAACCCCGCAACGCTCGGCTTCCCGAGCTTCCACGACGAGTATTGGGATCCCATGTGGCGGGCGCTGTCGGACACCGACACGGTGCTCTCGGTCCACCTGGGCTCCTCCGGCAAGATCACCATGACCGCGGACAACGCGCCCATCGACGTCATGATCACCCTGCAGCCGATGAACGTCTGCTCGGCGGCCGCCGACCTATTGTGGTCCCGCGTCATCAAAGAGTTTCCCGACGTCCGCTTCGCACTTTCCGAGGGCGGCACCGGCTGGATCCCGTATTTCGTCGACCGACTCGACCGAACCTACGAAATGCATCACCTGTGGACCGGCCAGGACTTCGGAAACAAACTGCCCAGCGAGGTGTTCCGTGAGCGCTTCCTGACCTGCTTCATCGCCGACCCGATCGGCGTCAAGCTGCGCCATGACATCGGCATCGACAACATTGCCTGGGAGTGCGACTACCCGCACTCCGACTCGTCATGGCCCGCGTCAGCCGAGGAGCTGGCGCTGGTAATGGTCGACCTCCCCGACGACGAAGTCAACAAGATCACGTATGAGAACGCATGCCGTTGGTATTCATTCGACCCGTTCCAGCACCGCACCCGGGAACGATGCACGGTCGGCGCCCTGCGCGCCGAAGCCGGTGACCACGACGTCGAGATCCGTAGCTTCGACCATGGCCGGTTCGAACGCACCGCAGGTGCAACCCTCGGCGCTATGAGCACCAAGCTCGATGTCTGACAACGGAAACCGCCCACTGCGGGTCGCCGTCGTCGGCGCCTCCGCCGGTCTTGGACGATGCATCGGCATAGGGCTGGCCCAGCGAGGTGCCCACGTCGCGCTGCTGGCCCGTCGATACGAGAGGCTGGTCGGCGCGGCCAAGGATGCCGGCAACGACGCGGTCGCCGTGGCCTGTGATGTCACAGTCACCGACGACTGCCAGCGGGCGGTATCGGAAGTCGTCGGGGCGCTCGGCGGTCTCGACGCCTTGGTGTACACGACCGGTATGGGCGTGCTCGCGCCACTACACGATGTGACCGCGGAACAATGGGCACAGTTGTTCGCCACCAACGTCACCGGAGCCTCTCTGGTGACGGCGGCCGCCGCACCGCACCTGGCCGCTTCGGCAGGTTCGGCCGTTTACCTGTCCTCGCTCAGTGCGTCCTACACGACCCCCTGGCCGCTGCTCGGCGCCTACGCGGTGACCAAGGGTGCGTTGGACAAACTCGTCGAGGCCTGGCGCATCGAGCATCCGGAAATCGGCTTCACCCGCCTCGCCGTGGGCGACAGCCTCGGCGGTAAGGGCGACGCTCAGACGGAGTTCAACAAGAGCTGGGATCCCGACGCTCTTGAGTCTGCCATCCGGTTTTGGATGGACAACAAGTACATGGTGGGCGGTCTGGTCGACGCCGAGCACCTGACCGAGGTCGTCAATTCCGTTATCCGCTGTGGAAATAGCAGTTTCATCCCCTACCTGACCTTGGCGCCGCGCGCCTCCGACGCGGTAAAGGAGCTTCGTCAATGGTGAACCATGAATCGCGAATGCTGATCGACGGCAAGCTCGTCGAGTCCGAGACCGGACGGCAGTTCGAGAACATCAACCCGGCGACCGAGGAAACCCTGGGTGTGACTGCCGACGGAACCCGTGCCGACCTGGAGCGCGCGATCGCCGCCGCGCGGCATGCGTTCGACAACACCACGTGGTCGCGTGATGGCGAGGCGCGGGCCGCCAGCCTCCGGCAGCTGCAGGCGGCGCTGGAAGCCGAACGTGAGGAGCTGCGCAGCGAGCTCGTCGCGGAGGTCGGCTGTCCCGTGCTTTCCACCTATGGACCGCAGCTCGACGTGCCCCTCCGTGAAGCCCTCACCTGGCCCGCGGACATGATCAGCGAATTCGCCTGGAAGCGGTCGCTTCCCGACAAGGACGCGTTTGGCATGGGCAACCTAACGACGCGCGAAGTGTGGAAGGAGCCAATCGGCGTCGTCGGGGTCATCACCCCATGGAACTTTCCTTTCGAGATCATCCTCAACAAGATCGGCCCGATCCTGGCAATGGGCAACACATGCGTGCTCAAGCCGGCCCCGGACACGCCGTGGAACGCCACCAGGATCGGCCGCATCATTGCCGAGCACACTGATATTCCGCCCGGCGTCATCAACATCGTCCCGTCGGCCGACCATCTTGTGGGCGAGGTGATTTCGACGTCGCCGCTGGTTGACATGGTGGCGTTCACCGGCTCGACGGCCACCGGCAGACGCATCATGGCCGCCGCTGCCGAAACCGTCAAACCCACCTTCCTCGAACTCGGCGGTAAGTCGGTGTACCTGGTTCTCGACGAGGAGAAAGACATCGGCGGTGCGGTCGGCGGCAGCGCGTTCATCTGCATGCACGCCGGGCAGGGCTGCGCGATGCCCACCCGCCTACTGGTGCCCAACTCGCGCTACGAGGAAGCGGTCGAAATCGTCAAGACCGCGATGGAGAACACCAAATACGGGGACCCGACGGATCCATCTGTGCTGCAGGGTCCATTGGTTTCCAAGAAGCAGCACGACCGGGTGCTCGGCTACATCGAAAAGGGCAAGCAGGAAGGCGCCCGGCTGGTCACCGGCGGCCGGGTGCCCAAGCATCTGCCGAAGGGCTATTACGTGGAGCCAACGGTATTTGCCAATGTCGACAACAAGATGACCATCGCGCAGGAGGAGATTTTCGGACCGGTGCTGTCCGTCATCGGATTCGACGGTGACGACGACGCTGTGCGAATCGCGAACGAATCGATTTACGGCCTGTCCGGCGTGGTTTTCGCCAGCGACCTGGATCGCGCCAAAGCCGTCGCACGTCGGATCAGAACCGGCACCCTGGGCATCAACGGCGGCCTTTGGTACGGCGCTGACGCGCCCTTCGGCGGCTACAAGCAGTCCGGTGTCGGTCGCCAGTGCGGCATCGAGGGGCTCGAGATCTTCACCGAGACAAAGACTGTCGGCTGGCCGGCGTCGTAATTCCCAACGAAAGAATTGACAATGAAGTCAAAGGCAGCAGTGTTGCGCGGTGTCGGTATGGACTGGGAGGTCACCGACGTCGAACTCGATCCACCGCATGCGGGCGAAGTGCTGGTGAAGATGGCCTACGCCGGAGTGTGTCACTCCGACGAGCACTTCTACACCGGTGACAGCGTACCGACCGCCGAGATGGAAGACATGATGCGGGCGTCCGGCGTTCCCGTGCCCGAATGGTTTCCGATGCTGGGTGGCCACGAGGGCGCCGGTGTCGTCGAGGCGGTCGGTCCTGAGGTGACGACGCTGAAACCCGGCGATCACGTGGCTATCTCCTTTTTGCCCGCCTGCGGCAGCTGCCGCTGGTGCGCCACCGGCTACACCTACCTGTGCGACGTGGGAGCCGACATCTACAGCAAGGCGATGACCACCGACGGCACCAGGCGTCGCCACCTCGGAGACGAGGACCTCATGGCGATGATGCAGGTGGGCACGTTCTCCGAATACGTGGTCGCATCCGAGCGCTCGCTGGTCAAGGTGCACGACTGGATCCCCTTAGCGGCCGCCTCTCTCGTGTCATGCGGGGTAACAACGGGATTCGGGTCAGGATCGGTCGCCGCCGGAACCCAAGCGGGCGACACCGTTGTCGTGATAGGAGTCGGCGGCATCGGCATGAACGCCGTGCAGGGAGCCAAGGTCTCCGGCGCCAGGCACATCATCGCCGTCGACCCCAACGAGTTCAAACGTGAGATGGCGCCGACGTTCGGAGCCACCCACACTGCTGCGGACGCCGGTGCGGCATTAGAAACGGTTAAGGAAATCACCTGGGGCGTGATGGCCGACCGGGTTGTCCTCACCCCCGGCGTAGTGCCGGTCGACATGATATTCACGGCAATGATGTTGTTGCGCAAGGGCGGAACCTGCGTGGTGACGGGAATGGCGAAGCTCACCGAGATGATGGTGCCGATGCTCCTCGCGGACATGGTGAGTTCCTGCAAGACGCTCAAGGGCGTGCTCTACGGCGAGATGAACCCGCGCGAAGCCATGCCGAAACTGCTGTCGATGTACGAAGCGGGCCTGATCAAGCTCGACGAGCTGGTCACCCAGAAATACAAACTCGACGACATCAACGAGGCGATGAAAGACCTTCGCGCCGGCAAGAACATCCGCAGCGTCATCGCGTTTGAATGACGTTATGGCCTCAGGTCGCGCGCTGGAGCAGCATGACGCCGGATGGGACGCCGCCGCCGGTACTTACGACAGCGGTGTGTGCGTCCTTGACCTGACGGCTACCGGCTTGGTCGCGCAATTGCAAGACCGCCTCGTAGACGAACCCGAATCCGTGTAGACGGCCCTCGGACAGCTGACCGCCGTGGGTGTTCAACGGCAGCTCGCCGTCCAGTGCGATGCGCCGACCGCCGTCCAACCACGGCTGAGCCTCACCGAATTCGCAGAACCCCAGCGCCTCGAGCCACGACACGCAGTTGAACGTGAAACCGTCATACAGCAGCGCGAGATCGACGTCCTTGGGGCGAAGATCAGTGCGACTCCACAAATGCGCGGCCTGACCGATGACTTGAGGTTCGTGCGTCAGGGTGCCCTGATCCCACGAAATACGTTCGGCGACCTGCGTTCCGACCGCCTCGCAGCGCACCGGCGGGCGTGGCAAGTCACCCGCAACGGAAGCATCGGAGACCACGACGGCGATCGCACCGTCACAAGGAACGTCGCAGTCGTACAGTCCGAATGGTGACGTGATAGGCCGCGCGGCGAAGTAGTCGTCCATTGTCATGGGCTCGCGGTAGATGGCCAGCGGGTTGAGCGCCGCATTGCGTCGCGCATTCACCGCGATCATGCCGAAGAGTTCCCGATCCGCACGGTATCGATGTAGATACTGGTTGGCGTTCACGCCGATCCAGTTGGCCGCCGACGCCGCGCCGAAAGGCAGCGACCACTGCTGTTGCCCCGTAACCCGTCCGCCCCCGCCGTGGAGGCGAAGTGCGGCAAACGTCGACTCCCAGACGGTGCGGAAGCACAGGACGTGTCGGCACAGACCGCAAGCCACCGCCATCATCGCCGCGATGATCGCACCGCCCTGACCGGGCAGCTCCATGCCGCCGTTAATCCACGTTGGCTGCAGTCGCAGCGCCTCTTCGACCGCGGCGACCCCTCCTTCACTCATACCCATGCCCACCGGGCCGGGATATGTCGAAAGACCGTCAATGTCAGCAAGTTCCAAACCCGCGTCGGAGACCGCAGCCAAGCAGGCGTCGACGGCGAGCGACAGCGGATCGACCATCAGGCGACGCCCGCTTGCGGATCGGCCGACGCCTGATATCACGGATCGGTGCTCGAATCGCTTCGCCGCGAGCGCCACCCGCGGCGCGGGAGGGGAAGGAGGGCCGAGTAGGTCACGCTCGTCGGTAGCGCCCGTGGGCTTGAACAAGGGGATCCACACGTCGTCGACGTTTTCGAAACACACCGTAACCCGCTGCCCGACATGCACTTCCTCGGTCAGGCAGCCGACGATGTTAGTTGTCAGACGTACCTCGGCGCACTCGTCGACGGCGACCACGGCGATGGCGTAGGGCGGCTCGAATCCGGGCAGCCACTGATGCTCGTTAACGGTATAGCCCACCACGGTCCCCTGGCCCGAGACCACTTGGACTCCAGACGCCGTGGACCGGCACGACGGACAAATCGGCACCGGAGGGTGCACATATGTATCGCATTCGGTGCAGCGCTGGATGCGTAGCTTGCCGTCCTGGCCCGACGTCCAGAACCACTGATTCCACGGGGTGAGCTGCGGCAGTGGTCTCATGTCATCGCCTCGGGCACTGGTCGACAACCGACGTCGTATCGGTGGCGGCCGGCGAGAAATTCACCGCACGTCCTCAGACCGGAGGGGCGCCGATTTGGCGTGCGGATATCCGCGCTCTCGGAAATGATAATATTCATTGTCATTATGCTCGCACAGGCCATCACGAAACACCTAAGCCAAGTGCCCGCATGCAGATTGGACGGAACCCCGATCCCAACTCCGAGCGGCGTCCAGGCCCCGAATACGACGCGGACAGGAGGCGAACACCGATGAAGACGAGGATGGATTTTGGTTTACCGGAAAGCAATGGCGGGGGTGAGGGTTTGGCCCGCACAGTTTTGCCACTCAGGGACGTAGCGCGCCAGGGCCCACCCCAAACGATTCCTGTAGTCAGATGACCCCAGCGACGAGCCCGCAAAATATCATCGGTAGGCTCGACGAGCCGGCACCCCTACGCGCCCCTGATGCCAGGCACCACCTCATGGTGCTCGGGGCTGGTGAATCCGAGGTTATCTGCGCGGCCGGCGGACTGATTTATGACTGGTCGCAACGGGGCTGGGACGTCACGGTGCACTTGCCGGCGCCGTGCGAGAACCGGTCATTTCGGATCCTGGGCGCCAAAGCCACACCACTGACGGTCCCCGAGTGTCTGTGCAGTGATCCGCGGAGACCGAACGCGATCATCGTGTCTTCGCTTCTGTGCCGCCAAAATTGGCCCGTTAGACATTATTTCATGGAGGCAACGCTGCACAGCTATGCGGCAACGGCCATATTGGGCAATGACTGGCCGGATGGACTCGGCAGCGAGGCCGGAGCGGTCCAACATCGGCTCAGCTCTGCCGCCCGCGCGTTCAAACGGCAGGCCATGATCGCCGCCGAACTGGCGTCGGCGCCGCTGGAGTCCGTCGAAACCTTCCGGGGGTCCGTGCAGCGATTCCGGTCGCACACATCCGTCGACGTCACGCCAGCCTAGCCAGTCAACATCCTCGCGCTCTACGGCGAGCTTCGTGCTACCCGCAAGCGGCGCGCGCTCATCTCACGCAGGCAACGATCCACACAAGAGCACGCAAATAGTGACTATCGAATATGCAAGCGCATATTCTCACAAGGTGCCCAGCCCGCAATAGCATCCGAAGTGGCAAACGCCAGGTGACTCTTCTATCGGCGTCGGAACGCCCGGCTATCCCGCTAGCGATGGCAGACCCGGTCCGGCGAGAGGGGGGCGAGAGGGGGGCGAGAGGGGAATGAAGCGATGGAGATGCCCGACATGAACGAATCGGGCCCTTTCTGCATGGATCCCGTTGCGACCGTATGGAAGCTGGTAGGCGAGCTGGTGAAACAGCAGCGCTCGGTTGTTCAGGTCGAACGAATGCTCGCAGCGATGCAGGCCGAACATGCAGACCAAGACCGCGAAGTCCTGAGTCTCGCCTATGACCTCAAGAATGTCTGTGACTTGGCCGCCCTGCGTGAACTCTGGTACACACGAACGCTGCCCAGCATGGTTGCACAGCTTGCCCTCGCGCTCGAGGTTCACGAAACCTTTGGCGAAGGAACGGTCACGATTGACGACCCGATCGATGCTTCCCTTTGGCGGAGCAAGTATTTCGTCGCAATGCAGGACATGACGGCCAGCCGGACACCAGACCGAAAACGAGCGTAAGGCGACTTGCAATCAGCCACGGCAGCGAGTGAGACACCGTTCGCTCTCCTCGCGCGACTGTCCGGTCGCTACCCCGCCAATCGACCAATCATCCACCGGGGGTCTCCGCACTGGCCGTTAAAGGCGTCCTGGATCCGATGGGCGCGGTCTCGGCTCCAGGGTCGATAGCCATCGGATGGGCAGCATCGTCGATCGTCCTATCGAAGAGCAGGCCGACGATGCGGACGTGGCCTCGCACTAAAGCTGGCCGCCACGTGAACAGCGGTTTTGCTGGTGGAGCTAAGGGGAATCGAACCCCTGACCTACTCGATGCGAACGAGTCGCGCTACCAACTGCGCCATAGCCCCTGACCGCTAGCAGGCTACCAGTTCGGACGAGCCGCCATCACTGCCAGCCACCCCGAGCACTGGCGTGTTCGGTGCCCAATGCCCCGCCAGCCGGGCGCTCGGCCCCTTCAGCCCGGCTGGCCGGTCGTTCGGGAGGTGGAAGAGGCTGCAGCGCTACTGGCCGACGGCGCGCGGCAGATCCCGCGGCCAGCCGTAGTTCTGCGCAGGCATCGCGTAGTCGAGATGCTCGAAGATCGGGTC
The DNA here is from genome assembly GCF_010727605.1 of Mycobacterium simiae. NCBI lineage: Bacteria > Bacillati > Actinomycetota > Actinomycetes > Mycobacteriales > Mycobacteriaceae > Mycobacterium > Mycobacterium simiae. Next base: position 3,692,715 of record NZ_AP022568.1, on the reverse strand, counting down.
TTCGTCGTCGATCTCCAGGACCACCGCGCCGGGGCGGCGCAGCCGGGACGGGACGACGTCGTAGTAGCCGCGATCGCGGGCGTTCTCGACACCAAGGCGCGCGCGGGACATCCGCTGCGCGCGGCGACGCCGCACTTTTTCCTCGATCCTGGTCTGGCGGCGCAGATACCCAAGGTAGAGCACGGTGATCGCGGTGGCGAAGCCGCAGAACCACCACGCGGTCGCAGCGATCTCGAACGCGGCCGTCGCGGAACCGACCAGCATGACGGCCATCACCAACAGCACCTTCCTGCGGAAGGCGTACTTGCGCGCGGTGACAGCGGCGGCGGTTTTGGTGTCGAAGCGGCGCCGGCGCTGCGCGCTCGCCGGAACGACGCGCTCACGCACACCCGCGTCTTCGTCCTCGGCCTCGGGCTCCAGCCCCGACGAGTCCTCGACGTATTCGTACTCGTCGTCGAGGTGATCTTCAGCGGTCTCGTCGTCCTCGTCATCCGCCTCGTCGTGGGCCTCGTCGAGGTCGTCTTCGTCGACCGGGGCGAGCACGGGTTCGGTGACCTCGGCGCCCGCGCCGGCGGGCAGGGCACCCGAGTCCTCGACGACGTCGACGTCCAGGTAGTCGGGCTGGGCCGGCTCGGCAACCGGCATCTTCATCACGACAGGCCGGGCGGGACGCAGCTCCTCGGTCTCGGCGTCGTGACCGTCCTCGGTGTCATCCAGCGCGTCGTCGGGCGCGTCTGCTTCGGGCTTCCAGTGCGGGTCGCTGCGGTGACCTGCGGCCGGGCCGGTGCGGCGCAGCAACCTCGATCCAGCGCCGCCGTTGAGCACCCGGGTGGCCAACGCCACGTCGCTGGTGCGTCGCACCGCATCGCGCTTGCTGATCAGCATGGGGACCAGCACGAACAACCAGAGCACCACGAGAGAGATCCACAACAGCGACTGCGGGATGCTTGGCATGATGACCTGCTCCTTCTGGCCGGACTCCCCCACGAGGTGACCTGCGCGGCCGGGACCGTTGACCAGGGCAATTACACACCTGTAATTTGCATCGATCAAGCATCACACGCCACATATGTCACGTTAGCCACATATTTATTGCGATTTCCCCGCGGCGGCGCGTCGACCCCCGCCGCGATTGCCGGTGGTTGCGATTCCGCAGGGCGGCACGGTTGGCGGAAATCTCGGGGCCCAGCACGGGGCGATGCACGCGCGCGCGACACCAGCACTCAACAACTACGCCCAGCGGGCGTGCCCTGCACGGACCAGCGTCGAGGTCACCGATCCGTAGACCTCCTCGGCGGTGATGGCCATCAGCAGATGGTCGCGCCACGCCCGATCCACCTCGAGGTAACGACGCAGCAGGCCCTCCTCGCGGAACCCGACCTTCGCGAGCACGGCCCGGCTCGCCACGTTCTCCGGGCGCACGGTCGCCTCCACGCGGTGCAGCATGACCGGCCCGAAACAGTGGTCGAGGCCCAGCGCCAGCGCACCCGTCGCCACCCCACCTCCGGTCGCGCAGCTGGCTACCCAATAGCCGATCCACGCCGAACGCAACGCCCCGTGCGTGACATTGCCGATGGTCAGCTGCCCGCAAAACTGCCCGTCGAGCTCGATCACATAGGGCAGCATCCGGCCGTTACGAGCCTCGGCACGCAGCCCGGAACACAATGCCGGCCAGGCCGCGACGGTGTGCCGGACCGTCCAATCCCCCTCCGCGGTGGGCTCCCACGGCTCCAGGTGGGCTCGGTCGGCCAATCGATGGCGGCTCCACTGGGCTCCGTCGCGCATCCGCACCGCCCGCAACCGGATCACGCCGGCCGCGACCCGCAGCGGCCCCACGGACGAGGGCCAACCGGGATGACGCGAGGTGGGGCGCAAAAGGTTCACGAGCGTGCGCAGTCGTCGGGATCAGCCGCGCTGGGCCAGGAACGCGACGTCGACGATCTCACCGGTTCGGATCTGTTCGGCCCCACTGGGCACCACAACTAGACAGTTTGCCTCAGCCAGCGTCGCGAGCAAGTGCGACGACGCTCCCGGTCCCCCGCCCAGCGCTTGCACCAGGTACTCGCCGCTGTCCTGATCACGCATCAGCTGGCCGCGCAGGTAGCCCTTGCGCCCGGCGACCGAGGTGATCGGCGAGAGCGTCCGGGCCTGCACGATGCGACGCATCGGCTGGCGTTTGCCCAGCGACAGCCGGATCAGCGGACGGACCATGACCTCGAAGACGACCAGCGCGCTGACCGGGTTGGCCGGCAGCAAGAACACCGGCACCCCCTCGCGGCCCAGCTGCCCGAATCCCTGCACCGAACCGGGATGCATCGCGACCCGGACCACCTCCATGTCGCCCATCTCGGAGAGCACTACCCGCACCGCCTCAGCGGCCGCCCCCCCGACTCCCCCGGCGATCACCACGACCTCGGCGCGGTTGATCTGCCCCTGGACGATCTCGCCCAGTTCGTTCGGGTTGTTGGACACGATGCCGATGCGGTTGACCTCCGCGCCGGCGTCCCGGGCCGCCGCCGCCAGGGCATACGAGTTGACGTCGTAGACCTGGCCGTTGCTCGGTGTTCGCGAGATGTCGACCAGCTCGCCGCCCACGGCCATGATGGACACCCGCGGCCGCGGATGGACCAGCACCCGCTCCCGGCCGACCGCGGCGAGCAGACCCACCTGCGCCGCCCCGATGATCGTGCCCGCCCGCACCGCGACGTCGCCGGGCTGGACATCGTCGCCGGCGCGCCGCACGTAGGCACCGGACGGCGCCCCGCGCAGGATCCGCACCTTCGAGGTGCCGCCGTCGGTCCAGCGCAACGGCAGTACCGCGTCGGCCAGCGTGGGCAGCGGCGCCCCGGTCTGCACACGCACGGCCTGCCGCGGCTGCAGCCGGCTGGGCGTACGAGCACCCGCCTCGATCGTTCCCATCACTGGCAGGACCAGGCCGCCCACATTGTCGTCGTCAGCCATCGGCTCGCCGGTTTCGTCGAGCGACAGATCACCGGCCACTTCGCCAATCCCGAGCACGTCCACGCTGCGTACCGCGTAGCCGTCGATCGCCGCCTGGTCGAAGCCGGGCAGCGGCCGCTCGGTCACCACCTCTTCGGCGCACATCAACCCCTGCGCCTCCGCGATGGCAACACGTATCGGTCGCGGGGCTACCGCCGCCGCCGTGATCCGGGCTTGCTGTTCTTCCACCGAACGCATTGGCCGCGCCTCCCTGCCGTCAACCTTGACGGGCGCCGTATCGATCCCGGTACACGGACCGAGTCCGATCGCCGACCGTCCACCAGCCCGGCATGTGGCCGGCTACTGCTCGTTCAGGCCCAATCGCGCCACCAACCACCGCCGCAACTCCGGGCCGTAGTCGTCACGATCCAATGCAAAGTCAACCGCAGCCTTGAGGTAGCCGCCGGGATTTCCCAAGTCGTGTCGAGATCCGCGGTGCACGACGACGTGAACCGGGTGGCCCTCCTTGATCAACAACGCGATCGCGTCCGTGAGCTGCACCTCGCCACCGGCCCCCCGGTCGATGCGGCGCAGCGCGCCGAAAACGGCACGGTCCAGGACGTAGCGGCCCGCCGCGGCATACATCGACGGGGCGTCTTCGGCCTTGGGCTTTTCGACCATCCCGTTGACCTTGAGCACGTCCGGATTGTCGGCACCGGCCACCGGCTCGACGTCGAACACGCCGTAGGCGCTGATCTCCTCCGGCGTGACTTCGATGGCGCACAGCACGGTGCCGCCGTGCACGGCGCGCACCTTGGCCATCGTCTCCAACACACCCGTCGGCAACACCAGGTCGTCGGGCAGCAGCACCATGACGGCGTCCTCATCGGGCGTCAGCGTGGGCTCCACGCAGCCGATCGCGTGTCCGAGCCCGAGCGGCTCGGCCTGCACCACCGACTCCACCTTGATCAGCTGCGGTGCCCGTCGCACCTTGTCGAGCATGGCCTTCTTGCCCCGCGCCTCGAGGGTGCCCTCGAGCACCAGATCCTCGACGAAGTGCGCAACGACGCCGTCCTTGCCCTCGGAGGTGATGATCACCAACCGCTCGGCACCCGCGGCGGCGGCCTCTTCGGCGACCAGTTCGATACCCGGCGTGTCGACCACGGGCAGCAACTCTTTCGGCACCGTCTTGGTGGCCGGCAAGAAGCGGGTGCCCAGACCGGCTGCCGGGACGATCGCCGTGTACGGGATCGGTACTTCATCTGGCCGTGACATCGTTCACACCTTAGCGCTCATAGGCTTTGCCTCCGCCGCATGGCAGGCCGAATTCCCGTCCTGTCATCGTTGACACATGACAGCCCCGGCCAAAGCCGCGGTGCGCGAGCAGGTCTTGGCGGCCCGCAGTGGCGTTGCCGAGGAGATCCGCGCCGCTGAAGCGCAAAAGCTCAACGAGCAGTTGGCGCTTGCGGTCAGTAGCTCCAGCACCGTCTGCGCGTACGTTCCGGTCGGCACCGAGCCGGGATCGGTGGCGATGCTGGACATGTTGCTGGCGCGCGCACGCCGGGTGCTGTTGCCGGTTGCCCGCACCACCGGCGACGGCACACCGATGCGGCTGCGGTGGGGCGTGTACCGCCCGGGTCAGCTGGTCTTCGGCCGGTGGGGGCTGCTCGAGCCGCCCGAGCCGTGGTTGCCGGAGTCCGCGTTCGCGGAGGCCGAAACGGTGATCGTGCCCGCGCTGGCCGTCGACCGTCGGGGCACGCGGCTGGGCCGGGGCCGGGGCTTTTACGACCGCTCGCTGGACGGCAGGAACCCGCAGGCCCGCCTGATCGCGGTGGTGCGCGACGAAGAGTTCGTCGACGAGCTGCCGGCCGATCCGCACGACGTGCCGATGACCCACGTGGTCACTCCAGGCCGGGGACTCGTCGCGCTGTACACGGGGGAATGAGATGGATTTCATGGCTGTTTTAGCACTCGTGCACTGTAGAGTGCTAACGAGACTTATTTGACGGAGGTTTTCAGTGCCGACCTACAGCTACGCGTGCACCGCGTGCGGCGACCGCTTTGACGTGGTGCAAGCCTTCACCGACGACGCGTTGACCACCTGCCAGAAGTGTGCGGGTCGCCTGCGCAAGCTCTTCAACTCCGTGGGCGTGGTGTTCAAGGGCAGCGGCTTCTACCGCACCGACAGCCGAGAGTCGGGCAAGAAGCCAGCCTCGAGTAACGGCTCGTCGACCAACGGATCCAGCGAGAGCTCCAGCTCCAGCGAGAAGTCGAGCGCTAGCGAGAAGTCCGGCTCCAGCGAGAAGTCCGGCTCCAGCGAGAAGTCGTCAGCGTCATCCGCAGCGGCCGCGGCAAGCTAGTTATCCACAGACCCAATCGCTGACCGGCGGCCTCGGAGCCGCGTGGCACTTACCGTGACGGCGTGGGCGAATCGTCGCTGAATCCAACGCTGTTGCGCCGGTTGTCGGTGTCGCTGCGCCCCGACTGGACCCGCACCGTGTTGGCTCGCCGCGTGGTTGCGGGTGGGCTTGTCGTGTTGGCGGGCGTTGCGGCACTGCGTCCGGATCCGGCTGGTGAGCGGGCCGACGCCGTAGTGGCGACCCACGACCTTCCCCCCGGCACCGCGTTGACCCCCGACGATGTGCGGGTCGAAAGCCGCTTGGCAACAACGCTTCCCGACGGTTCACAGGCCGACCTGAGCATGGTGCTGGGATCCACGCTGACCAGTCCGACACGCCGCGGCGAGGTACTCACCGACGTCCGGCTGCTGGGCAGCAGGCTTGCCGAGGTGACGGCCGGGCCGGGGGCCCGGATCGTGCCGCTACACCTGGCCGACGGCGCGCTGATCGATCTCGTGCGCGCGGGCGACGTCGTCGATGTGCTGGCCGCACCGCCGGCCGACCCGGCCCCGAGCACGCCGGCGGTCAGCAAAGTGGTGGCGACCGATGCCGTCGTGGTGCTCGTGTCGCCCCGGCAGAAAGCCCAGTCCGCCGACGGTGACCGCGTAGTGTTAGTTGCGCTGCCGGCTCGCGTGGCGAATACGGTGGCCGGCTCGGTCTTGGGGCAGACGGTGACCCTCACCCTGCACTGAAGTGCCTGGCTCCGACGCCACACCCGCAGCAGACTGTGTCCAGCTCAGAAAGGACGTCGGAATGCTCAAGGGGTTCAAGGAGTTTCTCGCGCGGGGCAATATCGTCGACCTGTCCGTCGCGGTGGTCATCGGTACTGCGTTCACCGCGTTGGTCACAAAGTTCACCGACAGCATCATCCAGCCCCTGATTAATCGCATCGGGGTCAACCAGCAGTCCGACGTCGGCATCCTGAAGATCAGCATCGGTGGCGGGCAGACCATCGACCTGAATATCTTGCTGTCGGCCGCGATCAACTTCGTGTTGGTCGCCGCGGTGGTGTACTTCCTAGTTGTTTTGCCGTACAACACGTTTCGTAAGCGCGGCGAGGTGGAGCAGGCCGACGACGCTCAGATCGTGTTGCTCACCGAGATCCGCGACCTGCTCGCCCAGACCAACGGCGCCACCTCGTCGGGCAGACACGGCGGGATCGGCACCACACCGCCGCCCGAGTACGGGCCCCGCGCCGACGCCGAGTCGCAGTAACGCGACCCGACCGCTGGGCGACGTTTAGATTTCGAGGCTCGATAGCTGCCCGATGATCTGGGCCGCGAGCGGATTCAACGTCGCCATCCCGTCACGCACCGCGTACCGCGATCCGGCGAGGTTGACCACCAGCGTGCTGCCGGACACCCCGGCCAGACCGCGCGACAATCCCGCGTCGATGATCCCGGCGGACAGCCCAGAGGCCCGAATGGCCTCGGCGATGCCCAGGATTTCGCGGTCCAGGATCTCCCGCGTCGCCTCCGGCGTGACGTCACGCGGGGTGACGCCGGTCCCGCCGACGGACACCACCAGGTCGACGCCGCCGATCACCGCGGTGTTCAGCGCATTGCGGATCTCGACCTCGTCGGCCGCCACCGCGACCACACCGTCGACCACGAATCCGGCCTCGGTCAGCAGCTCGGTGACCAACGGCCCGCTGTGGTCCTCATCGCCGTGCGCGGTGCGATCGTCGACCACGACAACCAGCGCCCGGCCGACTACCAATTCCGCACCCGTTTCCATGGGTGCCACCGTATATCCGAGCTCCGAGATGGGCTCATCGACTCTCATCACTGATCCGCCTTGCCGAGGGTGACCTGCACGGTCCGGCTACCGCCGCCGGGATCGGAGTAGGTCAGCGTTACCTTGTCGCCGGGCGCCTTGGACCGCACGGCGGCGACCAGGGCATCGGCGTTGTTGATCGGGCGATCATCGACCTTGGTGACCACCACATTCTTGGGCAGACCCGCGTTGGAGGCTGCACCGCCTTGCACGACGTCGACCACCTTGGCGCCAGGTGTGCTCTTGTCGCTGGTTACCTGCACACCGAGCGAGGCGTGGGTGGCCTTGCCGCTGCTGATCAACTCGTCAGCGATGCGTTTGGCCTGGTCGACGGGAATTGCGAAGCCCAGCCCGATCGAGCCGCTTTGGGCGTCAGGCGAGTCGGAGCCCAAGGTCGCGATCGCCGAGTTGACCCCGACTAGCTGCCCGCTCAGGTTGACCAGCGCGCCACCGGAGTTACCCGGGTTGATCGCGGCGTCGGTCTGAATCGCGTCCAGCACCGTGTTCTGGTTACCGGACTCGCCGGTCGTCGACACCGGCCGGTTCAACGCGCTGATGATTCCGGTGGTCACCGTGCCCGACAGACCCAGTGGCGAGCCGATCGCGATCACCGGCTGCCCGACTCGCACGTCCGATGACGAGCCCATCGCGATCGGGGTCAGTCCGGACATGCCCTGCACCCGGACGACGGCGATGTCACTGGTCGGATCGGCTCCCACCACCGTGAACGGTGCGGTGCGGCCGTCGGAGAAGGTGACCGTTGTCTTCGGGGTGGGGTTACCCGGTCCCCCCGGTCCGCCGGGCAGCAAGGGCGGTCCGCCGGGTCCGCCCGGCGCCCGCGGCGGGCCGGCAGCGGCCGCGATGACGTGGTTGTTGGTCAGGATCAGCCCATCGGAGGACAGGATGATGCCGGAGCCCTCTTCCGAGGCGCGCCCGAGGTCGGTCTCCAGCATCACGACGCTGGGCACTACCTTTGCGGCGACCTGTTCGACGGTCCCGGGCGCCATGTTGGCCGCGGGAACGCCGGGCGTGGCCCCCGAGGATTTGCCGGTGCCGCTGGCGATTGTGGAGTGCGTGTTGAGCTCGACGACCGTGGCCGCCGCGCCGCCGATACCAGCCGACACCACCGCGATCGCGACTGCGCCCACGGCCAGCAGGCCGGCGCGGGATCGCTTCTGCGGGCCACGCGGCGGGCCCATCGGCGGCAGCATGCCGGGTATCGGACCCGCACCCGTGCCCCCGGGGATCGGACCCACACCGGTGCCACCCGGGATCGGCCCGCCACCGGTTCCGCCGGGGATTCGGCCAGGCCCGGTGCCACCGGGGACCGCGCCCGACCCCGTGTCGCCGAACGGTTCGTACGGCCGCCGGTATTGCGTCGTCTGCGGAGGCTGGCCCTGGTGGTATCGCCAGTCGTAAGGCTGATTGAACGATTGCTGCGGCCCCTGGCCGTACGCGGACGCCATTCCGGGTTCAAAGGGCTGGTTAGGCGCGCTGCGGTATCCCGGCTGCTGCGGCGGTGGCGAATACCTCGGGTCATTCGTCATGTCGCTAAGTCGCTCTTCCTCTAAATGGGTGCTATCGAGCTCGACTTCGCTCGATTTCCAACAGTAACTGCAACTACCTTGCGCGCGCGGACTGAGAGTCCACTGAGATAACGTTCGTCGTATCCCGAGAGTTCGCCGCGGCGTTCCCGGCGGGGTCCGTCATGGCTTCGTGGTGGGCTTCGCCCCCGGCGGCAGGGTAGGTCGACACCGGTAGCGGCCGGCCCGGGAGCAGCACGTAGATCGATGTTCCCGGCGGATGGCCGCCCGAAACCGTGTCTTCCACCCGCAGCATGCCGCCGTGGTTGAGCACCACCTGCTTGACAATCGCCAGGCCCAGGCCGGAACCGGGCATCGCCCGCGCCTGCGTCGACCGGTAGAACCGTTCGAAGACCAGGCGCCGCTCGTGTGGCGGGATGCCCGGGCCATAGTCGGAGACCACCAACTCGGCATGTGTGGGATCGAGCTGGCGCATCCGCACCCCGACTCGGCCGCCCGGCGGGCTCCACTTGGCCGCGTTGTCCATCAGGTTCAGCGCCGCTCGGGACAACCCCGCGGCGTCGCCGTAGATCTGCCACGGAATCACGTCGACGTCGAAGTGAATGTCGTTGCGCCGCCGTCGAACTCGCTCCAGACTCCGGTCGATGACCTCGGACATGTCGACCGGCTCGTGCACCACCTGGCCGGCGTCGTCGCGGGTCAGGTCGACCAGATCGCCTACCAGCGTGGACAGTTCCTCGATCTGGGCGAGTACATCGGCGCGCAGCTCGATCATTTCCTGTTCGGGAAGCCGCGGGGCACCCGGTTCCATGGACGCCATCAGCAGCTCGACGTTCGTTCGCAGTGACGTCAGCGGCGTGCGCAACTCGTGCCCGGCGTCGGTGACCAGTCGCGCCTGACGCTCGCGCGACTCGGCCAGCGCGCGCAGCATCAAGTTGAAAGCTTCAGTGAGCCGGGCTAATTCGTCACTACCGAACACGGGGATGGGCCGCAAGTCGTCGGTACGGGCCACCCGCTCGGCGGCCTCGGTCAATCGGGCAACGGGCCGCAACCCCGCCCGGGTGACCATCCCGCCGGCCACTGCGGCCACCGCGACGCCGATACCGCCGACGATCAACAGCACCCACCTCAACTTCGTCATCACCGCCTCAGTGGGCTTGAGACTCTTGGAGATCAGCAGCGAGCTGCCGTTGGGCAGATGGATGGCCAGGATGCGCTGGTCGGATGCGGTGCGCCGGGACATGAACAAGTCGCCACGGATCACCGCCTTCTCCGGCGAATCCACCGGCAGAGTCTGCCCCGGCTGCTGAGCCGTGTAGATCGAGTGCCCGGGGTTCACCAACATCGCGTTGACGTCCGAATACGCCGTGCCTTCGATTGCCTTGGCCGGGTCGGCGGCCAGCGAACCGCTGGCGATCAGCAGCTGGGCGCGGCTGTCCAGCTGGTTGTCAATGTCGCTGTACAGCGCGGCCGCGATCACCGCGTAGACGGCGAATGCCATCAACACCACGACCATCGCCACCATCGACATCGCCAGCAACATCACCCGCCACCGCAGCGATAACGAACTGGGGGCTCGCAACGGCGCGTGCCGACGTCGTTGGGACCGGATCATCAGGGCGGCGTCTCCCGCAGGACGTAGCCGACACCGCGGACCGTGTGTATCAACCGCGGCTCACCGTCGGCCTCCGTTTTGCGGCGCAGGTACCCGACGTACACCTCGAGCGCATTGCCCGAGGTGGGAAAGTCGAAACCCCAGACCTCCTCGAGGATCCGGCTGCGGGTGAGTACCCGGCGCGGGTTGGCGATCAGCATCTCCAGCAGCGCGAACTCGGTGCGGGTCAGGCTGATCCGGCGCTGGCCCCGGGTCACCTCCCGGGTCACCGGATCCAGCGCGAGGTCAGAGAACCGCATGGCCACCGATTCGGCGTCATCGTCGGGTTTGGTGCGGCGCAACAGCGCCCGCATCCGGGCCAACAGCTCCTCGAGGGCGAACGGCTTGGGCAGGTAGTCGTCGGCGCCGGCGTCCAGGCCGGCGACCCGCTCGGACACCGAATCGCGGGCGGTCAGCACCAGGATCGGCAGATCATCGCCGGTACTGCGCAGTTGGCGGCAGACCTCGAGACCGTCGAGGCGCGGCATCATCACGTCCAGCACGAGCGCGTCCGGTCGATCGCTGGCGATCAGTTCCAGTGCCTCGACACCGTCGTTCGCCAACTCGACCGAGTAGCCGTTGAAAGAGAGCGATCTGCGCAGCGACTCGCGGACCGCGCGATCGTCGTCGACGACAAGAATGCGCACGGCCACTAGTTTCGTCCTAGGGCCTGAGAGCGGCCTGAGAGGCGCGCCGGGTATATCCCGAGATCTCCGTCGCGCGACGATACGCGCGGACGCGGCCCGGGAAGCGGGCGGGCAATGTGGCTAGCGACGGTCGAGATCGATGAGGCCCAGGCGAGCGGCCTTGAGCAGCCGGCGCGGCACCTTGTGCTTCTGGCCGGCCACGGTCACGCCGACGAGCTCGGTCTTCTCCGCCTTCCACTGCGAGCGGCGGCTGCGGGTGTTCGAGCGCGACATTCTGCGCTTGGGTGTGGCCATGGTCGGGCCTTACTCCTCGTGTGGGGTTTCGGGTCGTGCATCGCACGGCATGACCTAACGGCTGACGGCGCGACGATTGCGCACCAGAATAGTCGGTGACCTGCTGGGCGCCAAAATGGGCGGCGTGGGCGACCGACTGGACGGGGGGGGCGAACCGCGGCTATGCCGGCGGCGCCGGGACGGGCATCCTTGACGTGACACCGGCGGTACCCGCTAACCTACCGGGTGGTTGGTTGGTTGAGCCGGTAATCACTGAACGGAGGACGTACTCCCATGGCCTCTGCTCTTGCTGGTTCTGGTGGTTCCGGCACTGTCCGCATCGCGAACTGCTCGGGGTTCTACGGCGACCGGCTCTCTGCCATGCGCGAGATGCTGACTGGCGGCTCCACTGACCCGGTGGACTACCTCACCGGCGACTACCTGGCCGAGCTCACCATGCTCATCCTGGGCCGCGACAAGATGAAGCACCCCGAACGCGGCTACGCCAAGACGTTTTTGACCCAGCTCGAGGATTGCCTGGGCGAGGCCTGCGACCGCGGGGTGCGCATCGTCGCCAACGCGGGCGGCCTCAACCCGGCCGGTCTGGCCGAGGCGATCCGCGGCCTGGCCGAGCGCCTGGGCATCCCGGCTCGCGTCGCCCACGTGGAAGGCGACGACCTGCTGCCGCGTGTGGCCGAGCTGGGACTGGGCACCCCCTTGACCGCCAACGCCTACCTGGGCGCCTGGGGCATCGTCGACTGCTTGCGCGACGGCGCCGACGTAGTGGTCACCGGCCGGGTCACCGACGCGTCGGTGATCGTCGGGGCGGCGGCCGCCCACTTCGGCTGGGCCCGCACCGACTACAACGAACTCGCCGGCGCGGTGGTCGCCGGTCACGTCATCGAATGCGGTGTGCAGGCCACCGGCGGCAACTACGCGTTCTTCACGGAGATCCCCGACTTGACCTACGCCGGGTTCCCGCTGGCCGAGGTCCGTCGCGACGGATCGTCGGTGATCACCAAGCACCCGGGTACCGGGGGGCTGGTCAGCGTCGACACCGTCACCGCGCAGCTGCTCTATGAGGTCACCGGGGCCCGCTACGCCAACCCGGACGTGACGACCCGGCTGGACAGCGTCGAGCTGTCGCCGGACGGGCCGGACCGGGTGCGTATCAGCGGCGTGGTGGGCGAACCGCCACCGCCGACGCTGAAGGTGTCACTGAATAGCATCGGCGGGTTCCGCAACGCGATGACCTTCGTGCTCACCGGTCTAGACATCGAGGCCAAGGCCGCGCTGGTGCGCCGCCAGCTCGAGGCCGGTCTTACCGTCAAGCCCGCCGAGCTGGAATGGACGCTGGCCCGCACCGACCACGCCGACGCCGACACCGAGGAAGCGGCCAGCGCGTTGCTGCGCTGCGTGGTTCGCGACCCCGACCCCGCGAATGTGGGTCGTCAATTCTCTTCGGCAGCAGTTGAATTGGCGTTGGCTAGCTATCCGGGGTTTCACGTCACCGCCCCGCCGGGCGACGGACAGGTCTACGGCGTGTTCACCGCGGGCTATGTCGCGGCCACCGAGGTGCCGCACATCGCGGTGCACGCCGACGGCACCCGAGTCGATATCCCCTGCGCCACAGAGACGTTAGAGCTCGGCCCGGTCGCCGAGCCGACGCTGCCCGAACCGTTGCCGGTCGGCCCGACCAAGCGCGTGCCGTTGGGTCGCGTCGCCGGCGCCCGCAGCGGCGACAAGGGCGGCTCCGCCAACATCGGGGTGTGGGTGCGCACCGATGACCAATGGCGCTGGCTCGTCAACACATTGACCGTGGACTTCCTCAAAGAGCTGTTGCCTGAAACGGCCGACCTGCCGGTGACCCGGCACATCCTGTCGAATCTGCGGGCGGTCAACTTCGTGATCGAGGACATTCTCGGTCAGGGCGTCGCCTATCAGGCCCGTTTCGACCCGCAGGCCAAGGGCCTGGGCGAATGGTTGCGCAGCCGCCATGTCGACATTCCGGAAGGACTGCTGTGAATCTGTGGAATACCCCGGAGCGCGAACAGTTGCGAAAGACGGTGCGCTCCTTCGTCGAACGTGAGGTCCTGCCGCACGTCGACGAGTGGGAGCGCGGCGGCGAATTGCCGCGCGAGTTGCACCGCCTCGCCGCCGACGCCGGCCTGCTGGGGGCCAACTTTCCCGAATCAGTGGGCGGGGGCGGCGGTGACAGCGCCGATGCGTTGATCATCTGCGAGGAGATGCATCAGGCCGGTGCGCCGGGCGGGGTGTTCGCGTCGCTGTTCACCTGCGGCATCGCGGTGCCGCACATGGTCGCCTCCGCAGATCAGCGCCTGATCGAAGAATTCGTCCGACCCACCTTGGCCGGTGAGAAGATCGGGTCGCTGGCCATCACCGAACCTGGCGGCGGTTCGGACGTCGGCCACCTGCGCACCAGCGCGGTGCGGGACGGCGACCATTACGTCGTCAACGGCGCCAAGACCTATATCACCTCCGGGGTGCGCGCCGACTACGTGGTGACCGCGGTGCGCACCGGCGGGCCCGGCGCAGCGGGGGTTTCGCTGTTGGTGGTCGAAAAGGGAACACCCGGCTTCGAAGTCACCCGCAAGCTGGACAAGATGGGCTGGCGATCCTCCGACACCGCCGAACTCTCCTACACCGACGTCCGCGTGCCGGTGGCCAACCTGGTCGGACCGGAGAACAGCGGCTTCGCCCAGATCGCCCAGGCATTCGTCGCCGAGCGTATCGGGCTTGCCGGACAGGCATATTCGAGTGCGCAGCGCTGTCTGGACATCACCGCGCAGTGGTGCCGCGATCGGGAGACGTTCGGCCGGCCGCTGATTTCCCGGCAGTCCGTGCAGAACACGCTGGCCGAGATGGCCCGGCGCATCGACGTCGCCCGCGTCTACGCCCGGCACGTCGTGGAACGCCAACTGGCCGGCGAAACCGACCTGATCGCGTCGGTGTGCTTCGCCAAGAACACCGCCGTGGAAGCCGGCGAGTGGGTGGCCAACCAGGGCGTCCAATTGTTCGGCGGCATGGGCTATATGGCCGAATGCGAGATCGAACGTCAATACCGTGACATGCGCATCATCGGCATCGGCGGCGGCACCACCGAGATCCTGACCGCCCTGTCCGCCAAGCTTCTCGGCTACCAGTCATGACGGTGCTGCAGTCCACGCTCGACCCGAAGGCCGCCGGCTACGCCGACGCGGCGCAGACCATGCTCGCCAAGCTGGCCGAGATCGACGCCGAGCACGCCAGGGCCCTGGCGGGCGGCGGGCCCAAATACGTCGAGCGTCACCACGGCCGGGGCAAGCTCACCGCCCGGGAACGCATCGAGCTGCTCCTGGACCCCGACTCGCCGTTCCTCGAGCTGAGCCCGTTGGCCGGCTACGGCAGTTCATTCACCCTCGGGGCCAGCGTCGTGGTCGGCATCGGTGCGATCGAGGGCGTCGAGTGCCTGGTCGTCGCCAACGATCCGACCGTCAAGGGCGGCACCAGTAACCCGTGGACGCTGAAGAAGATCCTGCGGGCCAACCAGATCGCGCGGGAGAACCGGTTGCCGGTGGTGTCGCTGGTCGAGTCGGGGGGCGCCGACTTGCCCACCCAGAAGGAGATTTTCGTCCCGGGCGGTCGGATGTTCCGTGACCTCACCCGGTTATCGGCCGCAGGTATCCCGACCATCGCGTTGGTCTTCGGCAACTCAACCGCCGGCGGGGCCTACGTCCCCGGCATGTCCGATCACGTGGTGATGATCAAGGAACGGTCAAAGGTGTTTCTGGCCGGGCCGCCGCTGGTGAAGATGGCCACCGGCGAGGAGTCCGACGACGAATCGCTGGGCGGCGCCGAAATGCACGCTCGCACTTCGGGTTTGGCCGACTACTTCGCCGTCGACGAGCTCGACGCGATCCGCATCGGCCGGCGCATCGTCGCCCGGCTCAACTGGGTCAAGCAGGGCCCGCGGCCGCGACCCGTGGTCGAGCCGCTGTTCGACGCCGAGGAGCTGATCGGTGTCGTGCCGTCGGACCTGCGGATCCCCTTCGACCCGCGCGACGTGATCGCACGCATCGTCGACGGCTCCGAATTCGACGAGTTCAAACCGATGTACGGCTCATCGCTGGTGACCGGCTGGGCGACGCTGTGTGGCTACCCGATCGGGATTCTGGCCAACCACCGGGGCGTGCTGTTCAGCGAGGAATCGCAGAAGGCCACCCAGTTCATCCAACTGGCCAACCGCTACGACACGCCATTGGTGTTCCTGCACAACACCACCGGATACATGGTCGGCAAGGACTATGAAGAGGGGGGCATGATCAAGCACGGCTCGATGATGATCAACGCCGTGTCCAACTCCACCGTCCCGCACCTCTCGCTGCTGATCGGCGCGTCCTACGGTGCTGGTCACTACGGCATGTGTGGGCGCGCCTACGATCCTCGATTCCTGTTCGCGTGGCCCAGCGCCAAATCCGCGGTAATGGGCGGCGTCCAGCTGGCCGGCGTGCTGTCGATCGTGGCCCGGGCCGCCGCCGAGGCGCGCGGGCAGCAGGTCGACGAGGAGGCCGACGCCGCGATGCGCGCCGCCGTCGAGGGACAGATCGAGGCCGAGTCGCTACCGATGGTGCTGTCCGGAATGCTCTACGACGACGGTGTGATCGATCCCCGCGATACTCGCACCGTGCTAGGAATCTGCCTGTCCGCCATTGCAAATGGCCCGATCAAGGGGACGTCGAATTTCGGCGTCTTCCGAATGTGAGCCCAATGGCCATCACTCGAGTACTGGTTGCCAACCGCGGCGAGATCGCTCGCCGCGTCTTCGCCACCTGCCGGCAACTCGGGCTGGGCACCGTCGCGGTCTACACCGACCCCGACGCCGCCGCCCCGCACGTCGCCGAGGCGGACGCCAGGGTCCGCCTGGCCAAGACCAACGACTATCTCAACGCCGAGGCGATCATTGCCGCCGCCCGCGCTGCCGGAGCCGACGCTATCCATCCCGGGTATGGATTCCTATCCGAGAACGCCGATTTCGCCGCCGCGGTCCTGGAAGCGGGCCTGATCTGGGTGGGACCGCCGGTGGACGCGGTGCGCGCGATGGGATCGAAGATCGAGTCGAAGAAGTTGATGGCCTCGGCCGGTGTACCCGTCCTCGACGAACTCGATCCCGACTCGGTCACACCGGCTCAGCTGCCGGTGCTGGTCAAGGCCTCTGCCGGTGGCGGCGGCCGCGGGATGCGGGTGGTGCGCGAGTTGTCGGCGCTGGCAAGCGAAGTCGCCGCGGCGCAGCGAGAGGCGCAGAACGCCT
Source organism: Mycobacterium simiae (assembly GCF_010727605.1). NCBI lineage: Bacteria > Bacillati > Actinomycetota > Actinomycetes > Mycobacteriales > Mycobacteriaceae > Mycobacterium > Mycobacterium simiae. Next base: position 3,676,174 of record NZ_AP022568.1, on the reverse strand, counting down.
TCGGCGACCCGACCGTGTTCTGCGAGCGCTACCTGCCGACCGGTCACCACGTGGAGGTGCAGGTCCTCGCCGACACCCACGGCACGGTGTGGGCGGTCGGCGAACGCGAGTGCTCGATTCAGCGCCGCCACCAGAAGATCATCGAAGAGGCGCCGTCACCGCTGGTGGAGCGCATTCCGGGCATGCGGGACAAGCTTTTCCACGCGGCGCGGCTGGCCGCCGGGGCGATCGGATACGCCGGTGCCGGCACGGTGGAATTTCTCGCCGACGATAGCGGGGAGTTCTTCTTCCTGGAAATGAACACCCGGCTGCAGGTCGAGCACCCGGTCACCGAGGAGACCACCGGGGTGGACCTGGTCGCGCTGCAGCTCGCGGTCGCCGCAGGCGACCGCCTGGATGCCGAACCGCCCACTGCTCGAGGACATTCGATCGAGGCCCGGCTGTACGCCGAAGACCCCGCGCGCGGGTGGCAGCCGCAGGCCGGTCGGGTGCACACCGTCGACGTGCCCGGCGTGCGAGCGCAGTTCGGCTCGCTGCGAGAGCGCACCGGAATCCGCCTGGACTCCGGCATTGTCGACGGATCGTCGGTGTCGATTCACTACGATCCGATGCTGGCCAAGGTCATCTCCTACGCGCCGACGCGCCGGCAGTGCGCACTGGTGCTTGCCGACGCGCTGGCCCGAACGCGGCTGCACGGGCTACGGACCAACCGCGAACTACTGGTGAACGTGTTGCGCCATCCGGCCTTCCTCGATGGGGCGACCGATACCGCGTTCTTCGACACGCACGGGTTGGCGCAACTGGCGGCGCCGCTGGCCGATGAGGGCGTTGTCCGTCTGTCGGCAATCGCGGCCGCGCTCGCCGACGCCGCGCACAACCGCGCGACCGCCGCGGTTTTCGGATCCCTTCCCAGCGGTTGGCGCAACCTGCCGTCGGGCCATCAAGTCAAGACGTATCGCGATGACCGGGACACCGAGCATCGGATCGAATATCGGTTTAGCAGAACCGGATTGGTGCTTGCCGGAGATGGATCGGTACGCCTGGTCTCGGCGACGCCAAACGAGGTGGTGTTGACCGACGCCGACGGGGTGGACTGCCGGTTTACCGTCGCGCGCCACGGCCGAGACGTCTACGTCGATTCGGCACGCGGACCCGTTCGTCTGGACGCGATCCCCCGGTTCCCCGACCCTGGTTCGTCGGTCGCGAAGGGATCGCTGGTGGCGCCGATGCCAGGCAGCGTCATCCGGGTCGGCGCCCAGGTGGGCGACAGCGTGACAGCCGGGCAGCCGCTGATCTGGCTGGAGGCGATGAAGATGGAACACACCATCAACGCCCCTGCCGACGGCGTGCTCGCCGAACTCAGTGTCCAGGCCGGTCAGCAGGTCGAAGTCGGGGCAGTCCTGGCGCGCGTCAAAGCCCCCACCGCGGATGCGGCGCCCCAATCCGAAGACCAACCACAAGGAGATTCCTGAATGACCGACACCAGCTTCATCGAAAACGAAGAGCGGCAGGCGCTGCGAAAGTCGGTGGCAGCCTGGGCCGCCAACTACGGCAGCGAGTACTACCTGAAGAAGGCGCGTGCGCAGCAGCACACCGACGAATTATGGTCGGAGGCCGGCAAATTGGGCTTCCTCGGGGTGAATCTCCCGGAGGAATACGGCGGTGGCGGAGCCGGGATGTACGAGCTGTCGCTGGTGATGGAGGAGATGGCCGCGGCCGGCAGCGCGCTGCTACTGATGGTCGTCTCGCCGGCCATCAACGGCACCATCATCAGCAAGTTCGGCACCGAGGAGCAGAAGAAGCGTTGGATTCCCGGCATCGCCGACGGAACCCTGACGATGGCCTTCGCGATCACCGAGCCGGACGCCGGCTCCAACTCGCACAAGATCACCACCACCGCTCGCCGCGATGGCAGCGACTGGATCTTGACGGGTCAGAAGGTCTACATCTCCGGTGTCGACCAGGCCCAGGCCGTGCTGGTGGTCGGGCGCAGCGAGGAGGCCAAGACCGGCAAGCTCCGCCCGGCACTGTTCGTGGTACCCACCGATGCGCCCGGATTCACCTACACGCCAATCGAAATGGAGCTGATCAGCCCCGAGCGTCAGTTCCAGGTCTTTCTCGACGACGTCCGGCTGCCGGCCGACGCATTGGTCGGCTCCGAGGATGCCGCGATTGCTCAGTTGTTCGCCGGCCTCAACCCGGAGCGGATCATGGGGGCGGCCAGCGCGGTCGGCATGGGGCGGTTCGCGCTCAGCAAGGCCGCCGACTACGTCAAGACCCGTCAGGTGTGGGGAACACCGATCGGTGCACACCAGGGCTTGTCGCATCCGTTGGCGCAGTGCCACATTGAGGTCGAACTAGCCAAGCTGATGATGCAGAAGGCCGCCACGCTCTATGACAGCGGTGACGACGCGGGCGCGGCCGCGGCCGCCAATATGGCCAAATATGCTGCGGCGGAGGCGTCTACCCGGTCGGTCGACCAAGCCGTGCAGTCGATGGGTGGAAACGGGTTGACCAAGGAATACGGCGTCGCCGCCATGCTCGCCTCGGCGCGGCTCGGGCGGATCGCCCCGGTCAGCCGCGAGATGGTGCTGAACTTCGTCGCGCAGACATCACTGGGCCTGCCTCGAAGCTACTGAGATCCCGCTGATGGACACTTTGGTCGAATACGCCGGCCCCGACGATGTCGCGGGTCCGTTCGCCCGGCTGACGCTGAACTCGCCGCACAACCGCAACGCCCTGTCCACCGCCCTGGTGAGCCAGCTGCACCAGGGCTTGCGGGACGCGGCGACGGATCCCGCGGTGCGGGCGGTGGTGCTGGGCCACACCGGCGGCACCTTCTGCGCCGGTGCCGACCTGAGCGAGGCCGGTGGTGGCGGCCCGCGTGCCGATCCGTTCGATCTGGCGGTGGCGCGCGCGCGGGAGATGACCACGCTGTTGCGTGCGATCGTCGCGTCGCCGCTGCCGGTGATCGCCGCCATCGACGGCCACGTCCGGGCCGGCGGGTTCGGTCTCGTCGGCGCCTGCGACATCGCGGTCGCCGGGCCGCGCAGTACCTTCGCGTTGACCGAGGCCCGCATCGGGGTCGCCCCGGCCATCATCTCGCTGACTCTGCTGCCGAAGCTGTCGCCCCGGGCGGCGGCCCAGTACTACCTCACCGGCGAGACGTTCGGTGCCGCCCAGGCCGCGCAGATCGGCTTGGTCACGTCGGCAGCCGAGGACGTGGACGCGGCCGTGGCGAAACTCGTCGCCGACATCGGGCGCGGCTCACCCCAGGGCCTGGCGGCCTCCAAAGCGCTCACCACAGCGGCCGTGCTGGAGGGGTTCGACCGTGACGCCGAACGGCTTAGCGAGGAATCCGCGCGATTGTTTGTGTCCGAGGAGGCGCGCGAGGGCATGCTGGCGTTCTTGCAGAAACGTCCGCCCAGTTGGGTCCGCCCGACCAACTCCGACGATGCCGACCAGTAAGCCGCGCGTAGGCGGATGGTTGCGATTTAGCCAACCCTCTTGCAGCAACAGTTGCACGTCGTACGCTCGTGGATGATGAGCGACTCGCCGCAACACGACGCGAAGGCCGCGCGCGACGATTTGTCGCGTGCGGCCGACACGGATCGCATTCAAATCGCGCAACTGCTGGCCTACGCGGCTGAGCAGGGGCGGCTGCAGCTCAAGGACTATGAGGACCGCCTGACCAGGGCGTACGCGGCGACGACGTACGAGGAATTGGACCAGTTGCGGGCCGATTTACCCGGCGCCCAAATGAGCCCGCGCCGCGGTGGCAAACCGAACCCGGCGCCGTCCACCCTGCTGCTGGCGCTGCTGAGCGGATTCGAGCGGCGCGGTCGTTGGAACGTACCGAAGAAGCTGACCACCTTCACGCTCTGGGGCACCGGGGTGGTCGATCTGCGTTATGCCGACTTCACCTCGACCGAGGTGGACATCCGGGTGGTGTCGATCATGGGCGCGCAGAGTATTGTGCTGCCGCCGGAAGTCAACATCGAAATCCACGGCCGCGGCGTGATGGGCGGTTTCGACCGCGATGTCCTCGGTGAGGGCACGCCCGGCGCGCCCCGGGTGAAGATCCACGGGTTCTCGTTCTGGGGCGGCGTGGGCATCAAGCGCAAAGCGCGCCGCGCGCACTAGGGAATCGACGCCTCGAGCCGATCAGGTGAATCACTGAGGCTACCGGCTGTAGCCCAAATGGACCAGCGTCCCACTCAGCGGCGCGCCGAAAAACGTTGCCCCGGCACGCGTTCCAGCACGCTCGGCCACGCAGCGCCGCGCACTGCCGCCGAGTTAACCTCGAAAGCAGTTGCGCAACAATGAATTTCACGCGACATGCTGGCAAGCCAGCAGCCCGGTCTGAGCACTAGCGACGGCGCCGAGTGCGCAGATAGTCGCCGACCACGGCGGCACCCAACCCGTCCAGGTCGGGCACCACGACGCGGCCCTCGACTCGCCTTGCCACCTGGTCGATGAACCGCGCCAGGCCCGGGTCGCTACCCAGCCGGAAGATGGTGATCTGCGCGCCCAGCCGCGCCATGTCGTCGAAGCCACGCACGGTGTGCGCGATGGTCCGCGGGTGCGGCGGATAATCGAAGAACACCGCGGAACCGTCACCGTCGAAGTCCTCGAGGTGCGCGGTCGGTTCCCCGTCCGTCACAACCAGGACGACAGGCTGCGCATTCGGGTGCCGGCGCAGATGGCGACCCGCCAGCGCCAGGGCGTGATGCAGGTTGGTGCCCTGTTCGTACACCCCCTCCAGGCCGGTGAGCTCGGCGGCCGTCACGGTGCGGGCATAGCGGCCAAAAGCAATGATCTGCAGGGCATCTGAGCGGAAGCGGGTGCACACCAGATGGTTGAGCGCGAGCGCCGTCTGCTTCATGGGCAGCCAGCGATTCTCCATCACCATCGAGAACGAGGTATCGACGAGCAGGGCGACGGCAGATTGGGTGCGGGTCTCGGTCTCGGACACCTCGACGTCGTCGACGGAGATGTGGAGGGGACCGGCCGGTCCGTCCAGCGTCGCGGTGCCCGCCCGCCGTAACACGGCGTTGGTCAGCGTACGAGGAATGTTCCACGGTTCGGTGTCGCCGAACTGCCACGGCCGCGTCGCGCCGGTCAACTCACCTGCAGCGCCGGCACGACGGTGGTCCCGTTCGCCGCGACGGCTGGAAAGTTGTTGCGCCACATCGCGTAACGCTGTCTCGCCGAGTCTGCGCATCGCCTTGGGCGACAGCCGCCACTGGCCGTCGGAACCGCGATCCAAAAAGCCCTGGTTGACCAGTGCCCGCTCCAACTCGGCCAACGTCCGCGCATCGATGGCAGCCTGGTCGCCGAGCTGGCGTGCCAGCGCGTCCAGGTCGACGTCGTCCATCGTGGCGCCGGGATAGCTTTGCGAGAGCTGATCGGCGAGCTGCTCGAGCTCGGCGATGTCGGACAGCGCCTGGGTGCCTTCGCCCATGCCGAACGGATTGTCACCGGAGAACTGCTCGGAACCCGTCCAGTCTTCACCCGGCCGGGCGGATTGCAGGTGCGAGTCGAGCCGGCTCAACGCCTGCATGAGCGACGGCGAACCGAAGGCCTGCTGCGCCAGGGCATCGAGTTCGGCCCGCTGGTCTGGGCTCAGGCTGTTACGGAAGCGCTGGGCGGCGGCGGCACGCTTGGCCAGCGAGTCCAGTAGCTCCTCCACGTTGCGTGGGTTCTCCGGGAAGAACTCGCCGTGCTTGTCCATGAAGTCGTCAAAGTCTTGCTGGGTGTCTTCACCGCGCGCATGCTTATCCAGCAGCTCGTTGAGGTCGTCGACCATGTCGGTGACGCGCTGCCGGTCCTCGTCGGTCGCGCCTTGCAGTGCTTCCTTCATGCCGGCGAAACGCTGGTCGAGCATTTCGCGGCCAAGCAAATCCTTGATTTGGTCGTACTTTTCCCGCGCCTCGGCGCTGCGCCAGTTGTATTCGGATAGTTCTTGCACCGCCTTGGCCGGCGATGCCGGGAGCGCGTCGAGCTGCAACTCACCGAACCGCGCGTCGTCGTCGAGCGCGCGGGCCAGCTCCTTGCGTTCAGCCAGCACCGCCTCGTCGAGCAGCTTCTTGATCTCCTGCAAGGTGCCGTCTAAGTTGTTCCTGCGCAACAGATCCCGTCGCCGACGGTTCGCTTCGGCGGCCAGCCGGTCGGCGCCGGGCATGTTCTTGGTGCCACGGCGGAGCAACTCGGACAGGGCCCGGCGCGGCGAGGTGCCGGCCATGACGTCCTGTCCGATCTGCTCGAGCGCCTCGCGCAGGTCCACCGGCGGGGCCAGCGGGTCCGGCCCGCCGGTGTACGCCGAGTAGCGAGACGAGTGTCCCCGCGAAACTGGCTTAGCCATAAACCGTTTGGCCCTCCCCGGAGACCTTGTCGATGCGTTTGGCCAAATACAGCGCCTCCAACGCCAGCTCCAGCGCCGCGGCGCGTTCGCCCTCGGATTCGGCGTGCAGCCGGTCGGCGATCTCCTCTACGACGGGCAGTCCGGGAACCGCGGCGAGGACGTCCTTGGCCGAGATCCGTTCGCCCGTCGTCACCGCCGAGCCGCCCTCGACGGCCGCCACCAGGGAGCCGACGTCGATGCCGCCGAGCGCCCGGGACGCGGTGTCGGCGGTGGCGCGGCGCAACAGGTGCTCGAGCACCGCCTGTTCGCGGCCTTCTTCACCGGATTCGAATTCCAGCTTGCCGCGCAGCACGTCGATCACGGTGCCCAGGTCGACCACCCGCGCCACCGGGTCACTCTCGCCGAGTACGGCACCGCGGTGGCGGGCGGAGGCAGCGACCGTTTCGGCGGCGGCGATGGCGAACCGCGCCGACACCCCGGAGCGCTGATCGACCGAGTTGGATTCCCGCAAATAGCGGGCAAACCGGGCGATCACCTGCGTCAGGTAATCGGGGACCTGTGCGGTCAAGTGCGCTTCCTGCGTGATGACGCCCACTTCGGCGTCGAGCTCCAGCGGGTAGTGGGTGCGGATCTCGGCACCGAACCGGTCCTTGAGCGGGGTGATGATGCGGCCGCGGTTGGTGTAGTCCTCGGGGTTGGCGCTGGCGACCACCAGCACGTCGAGCGGCAGGCGCAGCGTGTAACCGCGGACCTGGATATCGCGCTCCTCCATGACGTTGAGCATGGACACCTGGATGCGCTCGGCCAGGTCGGGCAGTTCGTTGACCGCGACGATGCCGCGGTGCGCGCGAGGGATCAGCCCGTAGGCGATGGTCTCGGGGTCGCCGAGGCTGCGTCCCTCGGCCACCTTGATCGGGTCGATGTCGCCGACCAGATCGGCGACGCTGGTGTCGGGGGTGGCCAGCTTCTCGGTGTATCGCTCGCTGCGGTGCCGCCATTCCACCGGGAGGTCGTCGCCCAGGGTGGCGGCCCGCCGGATCGACTCCGGCGTGATCGGCGTGTAGGGGTGCTCACCCAGCTCGGCGCCCCCGATCACCGGTGTCCATTCGTCGAGCAAGCCGACCAGCGCGCGCAGCAGCCGCGTCTTGCCCTGTCCGCGCTCACCCAGCAGTACCACGTCGTGCCCGGCGATCAGCGCCCGCTCCAGCTGCGGCAGCACGGTGTCCTCGAAACCCAGGATCCCGGGCCAGATGTCGTCACCCTCGGCCAGCGCAGTCAGCAGATTTTCGCGTATTTCCTGCTTGACTCCACGTTCACGATGACCGCTGGCGCGCAGTTCACCGACGGTGCGGGGCAGATTGCTCGGTGATGTCACCACTCCAAGTTACGCGCCGTCCACCCGCGTCACCCAGTGAGCGGTTCCGTGAGCTTCAGTGAGCAAAGTGACGGGCCCCGGTGAGGTATACGGTGACGCCGGCCGCGGCGGCCGCCGCGGTCACCTCGTCATCGCGCACCGAGCCGCCGGGATGCACGATCGCCCTCACGCCGGCGCGTGCCAGCGTCTCCAGCCCGTCGGGGAACGGGAAGAACGCGTCGGACGCGGCGACCGCGCCACTGACTCGGTCGGTGCCGCCCGCATTTCCTCTTTCGACGGCCAGCCGGGCCGCGTCGACTCGGTTGACCTGCCCCATGCCCACACCGATCGTGGCGCCACCGGAGGCGATCACGATCGCGTTGGACTTCACCGCCCGGCAGGTACGCCACGCAAAGACCAGATCGCTCAGGGTGGCCGGGTCGGCGGGCGATCCGGTGGCCAATGTCCAGTTCACCGGGTTGTCGCCGTGCGCGTCGAGCTGGTCGCGCTGTTGCATTAACAGTCCCCCGCTGACCGGCCGCACCTCGGAGCCGCCGGCCAGCGGCTCGGAGGCGACCAGCACCCGGATGTTTTTCTTGCGGGTCAACACCTCGATGGCCTCGGGCGCATACGCCGGCGCCACGATCACCTCGGTGAAGATGGTGCTGACATACTCAGCCATCTCCAGGCTGACTTCGGTGTTGGCCGCGATCACGCCACCGAAGGCGCTGAGCGGATCGCACTCGTGGGCCTTGCGGTGTGCGTCGGCGACCGACACCGACGAGATCGCAATGCCGCACGGGTTGGCGTGTTTGATGATAGCCACACAGGTCTCTTCGTGATCGAACGCTGCGCGCCAGGCGGCGTCCGCATCGGTGAAGTTGTTGTAGGACATCTCTTTTCCGTGCAACTGTTCGGCCTGCGCCAGCCCCGGCCACGCGCCCGGATCGACGTAGAGTGCCGCCTGCTGGTGCGGGTTCTCGCCGTAGCGCAGGGTTGCCGAACGCCGCCAGCTGTGGCCAAGCCAGCGCGGAAAAGTCGTCTCCGGATGCTCGGGCGCCAGGGTGGTCTCCATCCAGCTCGCCACGGCGATGTCGTATTCGGCGGTGTGCGCAAAGGCCAGCGCCGCCAGCTTCTTACGCTCGGCGAGGGTGAATCCGCCGTTGCGCGTCGCGGCCAACACGCCGTCATACCCGAGCGGGTCGACCACCACCGCCACGCTGGGGTGGTTCTTCGCGGCCGCCCGCACCATCGACGGTCCGCCGATGTCGATCTGCTCGACGCATTCGTCGAGGCCCGCCCCCGAATCGACGGTCTGGGTGAACGGATACAGGTTGACCACGACCAGCTCGAAGGCCGCGATGCCCAGCTCCTCGAGCGCCGCGGCGTGCTCCGGCTTGCGCAGGTCGGCGAGCAGACCGGCGTGCACCCGCGGGTGCAGGGTCTTGACCCGGCCGTCAAGCACCTCCGGGAATCCGGTCAACTCCTCCACCGGAGTCACTGCAATCCCTTTGTCGGCAATGGCTTTCGCCGTGGACCCGGTGGAGACGATCTCGACACCCGCCGCGCTCAGCCCCTGGGCGAGTTCGACCAGGCCGGTCTTGTCGTACACGCTGATCAACGCGCGGCGAATCGCTCTCTTCGACTCGTCGGTGTGCACGGGGGTATTCATCCCAGGGTCGCCTTCCGTCCGATCGTGGCCGTTCTTTCGACCACCGTCACGCCGCGCGTCGCGATCGCGGCCACCACGTCCACCAGCAGCCGCCGCTCGACGACCTTGATGCGTTCGTGCAAAGTCTCCTCGGTGTCGCCGTCGAGCACCGCAATGGGTTCCTGCGCCAAAATCGGCCCGGTGTCCATGCCGGCGTCAACCAGGTGCACCGTACAGCCGGTGACCTTGACACCGTAAGCCAGCGCGTCGGGAACGGCATGAGCTCCCGCGAACGCAGGCAACAGCGCTGGATGCGTATTCAAAGTTCGTCCAAAGTATCGTGAAAGAAACTGCGGCCCAAGGATCTTCATGAATCCTGCCGAGACGATCAGATCGGGCGCATGCGCGGCGGTGGCCTCGGTGATGGCGGCGTCCCACGCTTCGCGGCTCGAAAAGTCGCCGAGCCGCACGGTGTAGGTGGGCACCGACGCGGCCGCGGCGATCTCGGCGGCCCGGCAATCGCGGTCCACGCCGACGGCGACGACGCGCGCCGGGAAATCATCGACGGCCGCGGCCAGCAGGGAACTCAGCAGCGATCCGGTGCCCGATGCCAGCACCACCAGTCGCGCCGGCGCACTGGGGGGTACGTGCAGCGGTTCGACCACATCGCGAGCCTACTAATGACCATGCCGGACCGACGATACGACCGGCCGGACGCCGGGTGGCCGGCCGCCGCGAGGCCGTTCAGCTAATCCTCGGTCTCGTGTTCGGCGATGCGCCGCTCGGAGTCGGCGGGTTGGTCGGATTCCGCGGGTTGGTCGGATTCTTCGGGCACCGGATCTTCGGCGTGGCCGGGCTCGTGAAAGTCGGGTTCTTGAAAGCCGGGCTCGTGAAAGTCGTGGGGCACCGATTCGTCGACGCCGGGCTCATCGAGGATGGGCTCCTCAACGGGAGACGCCGCCGGGCGCTTCTGTCTGGGACGGCGGGGCCGGCGCCTGATTCCGCCGGTCATCACCACCGTGATCGAGCCGATCACCGCGAACCAGAAGAAGGTGCCGATCCACAGCGCACCCTGGTCGACGCCCACCTCGCCGAAGTTGCCCAACCGCCCGCTGCCGCCCAGGGCCAAAAGCGACATCACCGAGGCGCCGGCCGCGGCGGCGGCGAGCAGCTTGAGCAGCGCGGGAACCGGAGGAAGGGGGTGCCGGGCGCATTGCTGACCGACGGCCACACCCGAGCACGCCCCCAGAATCAGCAGCGCCACCCACACCGGTCCCAACGGCGGCGTCGGGGCTGCCGCCAAGATGGGCAGCGCCGGGATGTCACCGCCGAACACGGTGAACGAGCTGAACGTCGCGAACCCGAGATGGGCGCTGGATCCGACCGCGACCGCCGACGTGCCGACGATGACGTTGGGTGCGTATAGCACCGCGAGCACAGTCAGGCTGAACTGCCCGAAGATGGAATCGGTGATGCCGAACAGGTCTTGCATCGTCGACCAGTGCACGACCAGCGATCCGGCGGTCACCAAGCCCGACAACCCAGTCAGCGCCAATACGCCGGCCGTGGCCGCACGCAATGAATCGCCCAGCCACCAGGGCAACGATGCCGCCGCCAGTGCCCGTCGACCGACCCGAGAACCCACCCCGATCGCCGCACCCGCAGCGTGCACCGCCAGGACACTGACGAACGCGCGCAGCGCGCTGGGCGTCTGCAGCTCAGTCAGCACCGTCGAGGCGTCGTGAATCACCGCCAGCGCGATCGCCGCTATCAACAGCGGCCCGCCCAGCGCGGACGCGACAACCCATCGGATCACCAGCCACGAGGAGTACCGGGTGGTGGCGCGCGCGGTGGTACGCGCGGTCGCCCAGACCATCAGCAGGATTGGCAGCAGCGGCAATACACCCAGCTCGCGGCCGCCAATCGAGATCGGTACCGCGTGCACGCCCAGCCAGATGCTGGCGATCGCCCCCAGCGCGCCGGTCATGTCGCTGTTGGCGATCAGCAGCTGCAATAAGGTGACCGCGGCGATGACCATCAGGGCCAGGACAGCCGGGCCGAACGCGACCCGGACGAGGTCCCGCGCCTGGCGGGCACCCGCTGCCCGGTTGTCCTCGCTTTCTGACACCGTTTTCACTTCTGGCGCACGGGCCCGACGAGGCGCGAGAGCCCTCGGTTAGGCCGGGGCCGGTCCAGAGGGAGACGAGGGCTGGTCGCCACCTTGTTCGGGCGTTCCGCCGGCAGCGGGCGGGGGGCTGAAGCTCGGGAACCCGGTCGGCGGCGTCGACGGACCCTGGTGGCCTGCCGCCGGCTGGGGCCCCGGCTGCGCGGATTGGGCGCCGAATCCACCGGTCGTCGGGATCGCACTCTGTGTCGGAGCGCTCGAGGAGTATCCGCCGTATTGCGACCCATAGCTTTGTGGGTTGTGCTGCTGCGGACCTTGTTGGCCGTAGTAGCCGCTGTGCTGCTGCTGTCCCCCGTACTGCTGGCCGTACTGACCGTATTGGCCGTACTGCGCGTACGGGTCGTACTTGGGCCGCGGCGGCGGCGGGGTGATGACGCCGGCGTCCAACAGCAGCACGACGATGGCGGCGATGGCCTGCAGGACACTGCAGGCGACCAGCGGCCACATGGCCCAGCCGACCGCGAATCCGGCCGGGGTGTTGATGACTTCCGAAATCGACAGCAGTGCCCCGAGCGTGGCGATGGCCGCGACAACGCCCGCGTAGTTCTTCGCCTTGGGCAACAGGCTCAGCGCCGCGAGCAGCGTGGCCAGGACGGCGACCAGGACCGCGGTGCCTGCGTCACCGGCGCGTCCACCGGAGGCCGGGCCGAGGTCGGCGCTGAGCACGAACGTGGGCCCGAAGTTCAGCAGGTACACCGCCAGACCGAGCACCACCACCGCGATGTTGACGTAGAGGGGAAGCTTGCTTTCCCCGTCGTCGGTTTTCGCGAACGACGGTGTGGCGCCTGGGTAGGAGCCGCCTGGCTGCGCTTGCGGATAGCCGGGATTCCCGGGCGAGTAGGTCATGACTCCTCCTGTTGCTTCCAGTGCCTTCAAGACCTCGTCGGGCGCGACGTCACTGCTGCAGTGCGACGCCGTGTCTGCAGGGCTCGCCCGTCGGTGACGCCAGGGCGTGCCCGCGTTTGCGTTACGCGCGACCGATCAACCACGCTAGCGCACGTTCGAGCGGGTGCGCGGGAGCGACCGGCCCCTAGGCGCGACCAGGAGCGATCGTCTCAGCGGCCCGTCTGCGGGTCGACGTAGCGGGGGCCGCTTGCTCCACAGAGGTAGAACACGTTCTAATTCTGTGCATGGATTACGGGCTCGTGCTTTTCACCAGTGATCGGGGCATCGCCCCGGCGGCCGCGGCCAAACTCGCCGACGACCATGGCTTCACAACGTTCTACGTGCCAGAACACACTCACATCCCGATCAAGCGCGAGGCGGCCCATCCCACGACGGGCGACGAATCGCTGCCCGACGACCGCTACATGCGCACGCTGGACCCGTGGGTCAGTCTGGGCGCGGCGTGCGCGGTCACCTCGCGGGTGCGACTGTCCACCGCGGTCGCGCTGCCCGTCGAGCACGACCCGATCACGCTGGCGAAAAGCATCGCCACCCTGGACCATCTGTCCGGCGGACGGGTCAGTGTGGGCGTCGGGTTCGGTTGGAACACCGACGAACTGGCCGACCACAACGTGCCGCCGGCGCGCCGGCGGACCATGCTGCGCGAGTACCTGGAAGCCATGCGGGCGCTGTGGACGCAGGAAGAAGCCCAATACGACGGCGAGTTCGTCAAGTTCGGTCCGAGCTGGGCCTGGCCGAAGCCGGTGCAGTCGCATATCCCGGTGCTGGTGGGTGCGGCGGGCACCGAGAAGAACTTCAAGTGGATCGCGCGCAGCGCCGATGGCTGGATCACCACGCCGCGTGACTTCAACATCGACGAGCCGGTGAAGTTGTTGCAGGACACGTGGGCCGCGGCCGGCCGCGACGGCGCCCCCCAGATCGTCGCGCTGGACTTCAAACCGGTGCCTGAAAAACTGGCACATTGGTCCGAACTCGGGGTGACCGAGGTGCTGTTCGGTCTGCCGGACAAGCCCGTAGACGAGGTCTCCGCCTACGTCGAGCGGCTGGCGGGCAAGCTGGCTGCCCTGGTGTAGACGCTCAGGCCAGCGCGGCCCGGTTGTTCTCCGCGTTGTCCTTGGCTGTCGACCGCACCACGATCGGCGCGCCGAGCGGCTCGCCGTCGCTGAGTAGCCCTACCAAATCGGGGTCCTCGGTCAACGCCAAGAAGCGGCTGCCGTCGTCGTCGAGGCGCCCGATGATGAGCCCGGTGCGTACCGGCCAGTCGTAGCGCACCGTATAGGTCTCGATGGTTGCCCGGCCGTCGGCCTTGACGGTCACCGGCATCTTGGGACGCGCAGCGACCTCGGCGCGCAGGGCGGCGCTGTTGTCGGGCTTGAAGTTGACCGGCGTGGTCGAGTACACGCCCACGGAGTACTTGCTCATGATCCCGCCATTGGCCGCGACCAGGCCGAATTGTCCTGGCAGGTCCCGCATTTCGCTGACCGTCTCGGCAATGGCGTGCAGTGAGTAGTTGTTGCCCGGTCCCCCGAAGTACGGCAGGCCGCCGGTGAGCGTCAGCCCGCGCGGGTCGTCGGTGGCCAAACCGATCCCGTCGCAGAAGTTGAACACCGGCACCGGGAAGCAGCTGTAGAGGTCGAAGGTGGCAATGTCGTCGATGCCGACACCGGCGCCCGCGAGCGCCTCGCGTACCGCCAGCACCGAGGCCGAGTTGTGGGTCAGGTCGAGGCGGTCCAGCAGCGGCTGGTCCACCATGTCGGCGTGGCCGTGCAGGTACACCCAACGCTCGTCGGGCACGCCCAGTCGGCGGGCGGCGGCCACCGACATCAGCAGCGCGGCCGCACCCTGGTTGACCTGGTCACGGGCCACCAGCAGTCGCGGGTAGGGATCGCAGATCATCCGGTTGGACGCGGTCACGGTGATCAGTTCGTCGACGGTGCGCTCCACCGGGGCCGACGCGAACGGGTTCTTCGCCGCCACCTTGGTGAACGGGGCGAAGAGCTCGCCCATCCGGCGGCGGTAGTCCGCGACGCTCAATCCCAGCCGGCTGCGGCGCGCATTTTCCAGCAGCGCGTACTGGGCGGGCGCCCCGACGAGGCCATGGGCGACGGTGTAGTCGTCGAACAGGCCCTCGTAGCCGAACCCCCGGTCCTCGAGGGAACCCTCGACCGTCTCGGAATGGTCCGGCTTCTCGCGGTCGGCGAAATACCGGATGCTGGAAGTGTTTTCGGAGCCGAAGATCATCACGACCTCCGCCCCGCCGGCGGCGATGACACCGGCGAACTCGGTGACCAGATGTTGTGGACCCTGACCGCCGATGGGCTCGAGAATCGCCCGCGCCGGCGCGGCACCGATGCGCTGAGCCACCGACCGTGGGTAGTTCGTCGACTTGCCCATCGGCGCCGGGGTGCGCCCGGACAGCTCGAACTGCCGGATCGCGGCGACGGTGTCGATGGCGGCGGCTACCGCGGTGACGTCCGCCCCGCAGTCATGCAGGGCAGCCCGGGCGGCCTCGGTCGCTAGCTCCACTGACGACATCCCGCGATAGCCGGAGTCCTCGATGCGCTCGGTGAACTGCCCCACCCCGACGACGACGGGGGTGTTCGGGTCGAGATTCATAGACCAACTATCTACCGCAGAGTCGGGGCCCCGGCCAAATCGAGGCCCCGCGCGGCGGGCCTACAGGTTCTGCAGGATTTCCCGGGCCAGCTCCGCGGTCTCCGACGGCGTCTTGCCCACCTTGA
Source organism: Mycobacterium simiae (assembly GCF_010727605.1). Taxonomy (NCBI): domain Bacteria; kingdom Bacillati; phylum Actinomycetota; class Actinomycetes; order Mycobacteriales; family Mycobacteriaceae; genus Mycobacterium; species Mycobacterium simiae. The sequence goes on along the minus strand of NZ_AP022568.1, from coordinate 3,660,973 downwards.
CCCCCGCGGCCTCCAGCGCCTCCTTCTTGGCGGCGGCGGTGCCCGACGAGCCGGACACGATGGCGCCGGCGTGGCCCATCGTCTTGCCTTCCGGGGCGGTGAATCCCGCGACGTAGCCGACGACCGGCTTGGACACGTTGGCCTTGATGTACTCGGCGGCCCGCTCCTCGGCGTCACCGCCGATCTCACCGATCATCACGATGACCTTGGTGTCGGGGTCCTTTTCGAACGCCTCGATGGCGTCGATGTGCGTGGTCCCGATCACCGGGTCGCCACCGATACCGATCGAGGTGGAGAAGCCGAAATCGCGCAGTTCGTACATCATCTGGTAGGTCAGAGTGCCCGACTTGGACACCAGCCCGACTGGACCGGAGCCGCTGATGTTAGCCGGGGTGATGCCGGCCAACGCCTCGCCCGGCGTGATGATGCCGGGGCAGTTCGGCCCGATGATCCGTGTCTTCGGGCCCTTCTCGAGGTTGTAAGCCCAGGCATAGGCGCTGTCTTGCACCGGAATTCCTTCGGTGATGACCACCAGCAGCGGAATCTCGGCATCGATGGCCTCGATGATCGCGTCCTTGGCGAACTTCGGCGGCACAAAGACAACCGACACGTCGGCGCCGGTCTCCTTCATCGCCTCGGCAACCGAGCCGAACACCGGCAGCTCGACGTTCTTGCCGACCGGGTCCACGTGCGACACGGTGGTGCCCGCCTTGCGGGCGTTGACGCCGCCGACCACCTGGGTGCCGGCCTTGAGCATCAGTGCGGTGTGCTTGGTCCCTTCGCCGCCGGTGATGCCCTGGACGATGACCTTCGAGTCTTTGTTCAAAAAGATCGACATGGCTTGGCTCCCTTACTTGTTCGCCAGCTCGGCGGCTTTGTCGGCGCCAGCGTCCATGGTCTCGGCCTGGATCACCAGCGGGTGGTTGGCTTGGGCAAGGATTTGACGGCCCTCGTCGACGTTGTTGCCGTCGAGCCGCACCACGAGCGGCTTGTTGGCCTCGTCACCGAGCATGTTCAATGCGGTCACGATCCCGTTGGCGACGGCGTCGCAGCTGGTGATGCCGCCGAACACGTTGACGAAGACGCTTTTGACCTGCTTGTCGTTCAAAATCACGTCCAGCCCCGCGGCCATCACCTCCGCTGAAGCGCCGCCGCCGATGTCCAGGAAGTTGGCCGGCTTCACCCCGCCGTGCTTCTCACCGGCGTAGGCCACCACATCGAGCGTCGACATCACCAGACCCGCGCCGTTACCGATGATGCCGACCGAGCCGTCCAGCTTGACGTAGTTGAGGTCGTGCTCCTTGGCCTTGAGCTCCAGCGGGTCGGTGGCGTCGCGATCCTCGAACTCGGCGTGACCGGGCTGACGGAAGTCGGCGTTGGCGTCCAGGGTGACCTTGCCGTCCAGCGCCAGGATTTGGTCATCCGGGGTCCGCACCAGCGGGTTGACCTCAACCAGGGTGGCGTCCTCGGCGACGAAGAGCTCCCACAGTTTCTGGATGGTCACCGCGGCGGCGTCGAGCACCTCGGCCGGCAGGTGGCCCTGCTCGGCGATGGAGCGGGCGAATGCGAGGTCGACGCCCTTGACGGCGCTCACCGGAACCTTCGCCAACCGCTCGGGCTTGGTGGCGGCCACCTCTTCGATTTCCATACCGCCCTCGACGGAACACATCGCCAGGTAAGTGCGGTTGGCGCGATCGAGCAGGAACGAGACGTAGTACTCCTCGGCAATCTCACTGGCCTCGGCGACCAGCAACTTCTTCACGATGTGGCCCTTAATGTCCAGGCCGAGGATGTTCTTGGCGTGCTCGTAAGCGTCGTCGGGCGTCGCGGCGTATTTGACGCCGCCGGCCTTGCCCCGGCCGCCAACCTTGACCTGCGCCTTGACCATCACCGGCGCCCCGACTTCGGTCGCGATCTGCTTCGCACCCTCGGCGGTGTCGGTTACCCGCCCGGGCGAGGTAGGTACGTTGTGCTTAACGAACAGTTCTTTCGCTTGATACTCGAAAAGGTCCATGAACTCACTGTCTTCGCTCGAGTTGTTTGCAAGGCCTACAGCTGGGCGACGCCGGATTCGGCAACTCGCACGGTGGAACTTTATCCACCCCGTAAACGGGTCCCACCGCCGCATCCACCGATGTGGCTCAGGTCACGAGACGCCGGGTGGGCGTTAAACGTGATCCAGTTCACAATCCGGCTGCGAGGTTGCCAGCCGGTTCGCTCAACGGATACCGTCTCAGGGTCCAGATAACGTTATGGTCACGATACGAGGACATTCCAGGTTGTCCCAGCACAGTCTTGTTCGTTCTCCTGCGTCGTCGGGAGCTGGTCGTCACCACCGCGACCGCTGGACTCAACCTCACCGCAACGAAGTCACCGAGATCCTGCCGCTGGACGGCTTCGACTTCGACGACCTCGAATTCGTGGACTCAGTCGAGCTCGCCGAGCTGGACCTTAGTAACGACTCACCTTTTGACTACGAAGCCCGGGTGCTGTTGGCGCCGGAGCTCGACGACCTGCACGCAATCGACGACCTGACCCCGCTGCGACTGGTCGCCCCCACCTCCGCGGCCGGCGGCGGGGTCGCGCTGCGGATCGCCGACACATTCGACGTCGACTCGCGGCCCACCGACGTGGCGACAACGGACGTTTTCGGCGTGACGCGGCGCGGCGGGCAGCACCGCAAGCAGCCGACCAGCGCAGCCCGCGGCCGCCTGCTGATCTCGGCGATGGCCGCCGGTGCGGCGGCCGCCGCCGCGCACACCGCGACCAGCCACTCCGACACCACCAACGCCGAGACGGTGCTGACCGCCAACGCGTCGGCGCTGACCGGCGGGTCCAGCGGCAACCCCGCGCGGGGCGCGCAGGTGGTCGCCGTGCAGCCGACCGGCAGTGCCGCGCTGCACAATCAGGAACTCGCCAAGGGTGTTGCCTTCGCCAACGACCGCGCGCAGCGCGAGGCGCGACTGCAACAGCCCCTGTATGTAATGCCCACCCACGGGATCTTCACCTCGAACTTTGGCTATCGGTGGGGCGTCCTGCATGCCGGCATCGACCTGGCCAACGCGATCGGCACACCAATCCTCGCGGTGTCCGACGGCGTCGTGATCGACGCTGGTCCCACCGCTGGCTACGGCATGTGGGTCAAGCTGCGTCACGCCGACGGCACGGTCACCCTGTACGGCCACATCAATACCGCGCTGGTCAGTGTGGGCCAGCGGGTGATGGCCGGCGATCAGATCGCCACCATGGGCAACCGGGGCAACTCAACCGGTCCGCACCTGCACTTCGAGGTGCTGCAGGGCGGCACCGAGCGGATCGACCCGGTGCCTTGGTTGGCCAAGCGGGGACTTTTCGTCGGCAATTACGCTGGTTGAGGTGACTGCGCCAAACCACCCTGCGGCCTCCGAGCCGCCGTCTGAACCACGAACACGGATCATCAGGCGCGCCCCGACCGGGCCGCTGCCGACCATCCCGGAGTCGCCGACCACCCACATCCCGCGAGTAGTACCCGGCCAGCCAGACACCCGGGCGGCCGCGCGTGCCGACTCGGCGGGCGGTCCGGTCGATGACCCGGTGTCGCGGACAAGAATCGCCGCCTGTGCGGTCAGCATCGTGAGCGGCTGGGCCACGTCGGTGGTGGCCACCGATCTGATTGCCGGCTGGTGGCAAACCGATCGGCTGTTCTGCATTGCTGTCGCGTTCCTGGCGCTGGTATTCGCTTCGACCACGATTTCCGGCGTGATCATGCTGCTGCGGGAACGTCCGGTAGGACGCCACCTGATTACGGCGGGTGCGGTGGTCGCAATCCTGACCTACGGCGGCGTGTTCATTGCGGGAGCCCACGTCGCGTGGATCGTCTACACGCTGTGGGTGTTGCCGGTCGCGAGTGTGGTGCTCGCATTTTTTCCGGAAATCAGGGCGCGAGCAGGAAGAATCACCGGACGAGTGGGGCGTCGCTAGAGCTTGCTCAGCGGCGCGTGGTTGTGCATCAATTTGACCCGGCCAGAACTACCGAAGTCGATCAGCGACATCGCCGATTCGCCGACGCCGGAAACCTCTTCGACCCGGCCCAGCCCATACTTGTCGTGGGTCACCCGATCGCCGGGCGCCAATACCAGCAGTGGGCGCTTGCTCGCGCCGGAGCGGGTGGGCGCGACGCGCGGCGTCCCGAACCGTCCAGCCCCGCTCACCGGTGCGCTGTAGGACGGCGTCGGCGCGGTGCGCCGCCATTCGATCAGTTCTTGTGGGATCTCTTGCAGGAAGCGCGATTCCGGGTTGAGCATGGGTTGGCCCCAGGACGACCGCACGATCGCCCGGCTCACATACAGCCGCTGCCGGGCGCGGGTGATCCCCACATAGGCCAGCCGCCGCTCCTCGCAAAGTTCGGTGGGATCGTCGAGGGCCCGCATGTGCGGGAACATGCCGTCCTCCCAGCCGGTGACGAACACCACCGGGAATTCCAGCCCCTTCGCGGTGTGCAACGTCATCAGTGTCACCACGCCGGCCCCGTGTTCGGGAATCTCATCGGTGTCGGCGACCAGTGACACCCGCTCCAAAAATGCGGCCAGCACCCCCGTCTCGGGTACATCCTCATCCTCGGGCGCCTGCCCGGACTCGTCGAGCGCCGCATTGTTCGCCTGATCGATGCTGAATTCGTGTGCGACACTGACGAGTTCGTTCAGATTATCCAGGCGGGCCAATTCTTGCGGATCAGTCGAGGACTCCAGCTCCCGACGGTATCCGGTGCGCTCCAGCACCGACTCGACCAGATCGCCGAGGTCGTCGTCGAGGCGGCCGCGCAATTCGTCGAGTAGTTCGACGAAGCCCGAAATCGCCTTTACCGCGCGGGAATTGAGCATCGGCACTTTGCCTTCAGCGGCCGCCACCAGCGCGTCGGCGAAGCTGGCGCCGGTGTTTTCGGCGTAGACCGCCACGCACGCCTCGGCGCGATCACCGATCCCGCGCCGCGGGGTGTTCAGGATCCGCCGCATGCTGACCGCGTCGCCGGGATTGTCCAGCACCCGCAGGTAGGCGACGATGTCGCGGATCTCCTTGCGCTCGTAAAAGCGCACTCCCCCGACGACCTTGTAGGGAATGCCGGCGCGGATGAAGACTTCTTCCAGCGCCCGCGACGAGTTATTGGTGCGATAGAAGACCGCTACATCGTTATAGGTGATTTCGCCGCGTTCTGCGAGGGCGTCAATTTCTTCAGCGACGAACCGCGCTTCATCGTGTTCATTGTCGGCGACATAACCGACAATCAACTCGCCTTCGCCCGCATCGGTCCACAACCGCTTCTCGCGGCGTCCCGAGTTGCGGGCGATCACCGAATTGGCGGCCGACAGAATGTTCTGCGTCGAACGGTAATTCTGCTCGAGCAGAATAGTGGTGGCGTCGGGGTAGTCGCGTTCGAATTCTTCGATATTGCGAATGGTGGCGCCGCGGAACGCGTAGATCGATTGATCGGCGTCGCCGACCACGCACAATTCGGCCGGCGGGACCTCGTGGTCTGGCGCGTGATCTGGCGCGTCGGCCCTCGAGTCGGTGGACCGGCTGTCGGTGCGTCCGACCAGCTCCCGCACCAGGACGTACTGGGCGTGGTTGGTGTCCTGGTATTCGTCGACCAGGACGTGGCGGAAGCGGCGCCGGTAGTACTGGGCGATCTGCGGGAACGTCTGCAACACCGCGACGGTTTCACCGATCAGGTCGTCGAAGTCGAGCGCGTTGGCCGCCCGCAGGCGCCGCTGGTATTCGGCGTATACCGAGGCGACCGTGCGGGCCAAGTCGTCAGAATCATCTGTGAGATTGGACACGGCCCGGTCCGGATCGATCAACTCGTTTTTGAGGTTGGAGATCGCGACCGACAGCAGGCGCGGCGAGTACCGCTTGATGTCCAGACCCATGTCCCGGCCGATCATCTGCAGCAACCGCCGCGAGTCGTCGGCGTCGTAGATGGAGAAGTTGGAATTGAGCCCGTCGATCAGCGAGGCCTGGTTGCGCAGGATCCGCACACACGTCGAGTGGAACGTCGACACCCACATCGCGCGAGCGCGGTTACCGACCAGTCTGACCACGCGTTCCCGCATCTCGGCGGCGGCCTTGTTGGTGAAGGTGATGGCCAGGATCTGACCCACGCCGACCCCACGCGCGGCGATCAAGTAGCCGACGCGACGAGTCAACACCGCTGTCTTCCCGGAGCCCGCACCCGCCACGATCAGCAACGGCGAACCTTCGTGTACTACGGCTTGACGCTGTTGGGGATTGAGCCCCTCGAGCAGCTGCTCTACCTCAGCGCTGGTATCGGCGCCGGTTGCGTGCACAGTCATGTCTGTCTAAATTTACCGCTAACGTCCGACGACAAAGCTGCAGGCCGTGGCCGCCCGAGAAGGTGAGCCAGTCGAACTCGTCGTTTTGCTCCCGCGTGTCCGCCGCTGTGGCACACTCTTAGCATGGACAATGCACAGCTCCATCGCCGCCTCTCGATCCTCGAGTGGCGCCGCCGATTTCTCCATCGGTACCGTCCAGCGGTGCCCATGGTCTAGCTGTGATTGTTAGAGCCCTGCGGTCCGCCTTCGGATTCAGGGCTTGAACTTTTTACGAGCCGGATAACGTTTTCAAGCCGAATAACGAACAAGAGCCAAGAAGAACCGCAAAACAACACGGGGGTGTAGGGATGAGCGTCGAGATGATCGACATTGAACAGTTGGCGAACATTGAAGAGTTGCGCCTCGAGATCGACCGCCTGGACGCCGAGATCCTCGCCGCTGTCCGCAAGCGTGCCGAAGTCTCTCGGGAGATCGGCCGGGCCCGGATGGCTTCTGGCGGCACCCGTCTGGTGCACAGCCGGGAAATGAAGGTCATCCAGCGCTACAGCGAGCTGGGGCCGGAGGGCAAGGACTTGGCAATGCTGTTGCTGCGTTTGGGCCGCGGCCGCCTCGGACACTAAACCACCCTCGATATCCGGGATCTCGCACCGCGAATTCTGTTTTGCTGCGCCAAATCGGGCTGTCCGCCAGCGCTGGCTCGGCGGCGTGAGTCGGCACTAGGGTCGATTCATGACCTCCGTGCTCAACATCCCTGACATCACCGCCACACCGGCGTGGGACGCCCTACGTAGGCATCACGAACAGATCGGTAAAACCCACCTCCGCCAGTTTTTCGCCGAGGACCCGGATCGCGGCCGCGAACTCACTGTCACGGTCGGTGACCTGTACATCGACTACAGCAAGCACCGGATCACCCGCGAGACGCTGCGGCTGCTGCTGGACCTGGCCCGCGCGGCCAATCTCGAAGAGCGCCGGGATCAGATGTTTTCCGGGGTACACATCAACACCTCGGAGGATCGCGCGGTGCTGCACACCGCGCTGCGGCTGCCCCGCGATGCCGAGCTGATCGTCGACGGCCAAAACGTCGTCGCAGATGTGCACCAGGTGCTCGACGCGATGGGGGACTTCACCGACCGGTTGCGCAGCGGCGAATGGACGGGCGCCACCGGCGAGCGCATCCGCACCGTGGTCAACATCGGCATCGGCGGGTCCGACCTGGGGCCGGTGATGGTGTACCAGGCTTTGCGTCATTATGTGGACGCGGGGATCTCGGCCCGCTTCGTCTCCAACGTCGACCCCGCCGACCTGATCGCCAAACTGGCCGACTTAGATCCCGCCACAACGCTTTTCATCGTGGCCTCCAAGACGTTCTCCACGCTGGAGACGCTGACCAACGCGACGGCCGCACGCCGCTGGCTGACCGAGGCCCTCGGCGACGCCGCAGTCGCCAAGCACTTCGTGGCCGTATCGACCAACAAACGTCTGGTCGCCGACTTCGGCATCGACACCGACAACATGTTCGGTTTCTGGGATTGGGTGGGCGGACGCTACTCGGTCGACTCGGCGATCGGGCTGTCGCTGATGGCCACGATCGGCCGACAGGGTTTCGCGGATTTCCTGTCTGGTTTTCACATTGTCGACGAGCATTTCAAAACCGCTCCGCTGGAATCCAACGCCCCTGTCCTGCTTGGTCTTATCGGCCTCTGGTATTCCAATTTCATGGGCGCGCAATCCCGCGCCGTGCTGCCGTATTCCAACGACCTGGCCCGATTTGCCGCGTATTTGCAGCAGCTGACCATGGAGTCCAACGGCAAATCGACGCGCGCCGACGGCAAGCCCGTCACCACCGATACCGGTGAAATCTATTGGGGCGAGCCAGGAACCAACGGCCAACATGCCTTTTACCAGCTGTTGCATCAGGGCACCCGGCTGATACCGGCTGATTTCATCGGATTCAGCCAACCCACCGACGACCTGCCCACCGCCGAGGGCACCGGCAGCATGCACGATTTGTTGATGAGCAATTTCTTCGCGCAGACCCAAGTGCTGGCATTCGGCAAGACCGCCGAGGAAATCGCCGCCGAAGGCACCCCCGCCGCGGTGGTACCGCACAAGGTGATGCCCGGCAATCGACCGTCGACTTCGATTCTGGCCGACCGGCTTACGCCCTCGGTGCTGGGCCAGTTGACCGCGCTGTACGAGCACCAGGTCTTCACCGAGGGCGTGGTCTGGGGAATCGATTCGTTCGACCAATGGGGGGTGGAGCTGGGTAAGACGCAGGCCAAGGCCCTGCTGCCGGTACTGACCAGCGACACCTCCCCCGCGCCGCAGTCCGACAGCTCCACCGATGCCCTGGTCCGCCGCTACCGGACCGAGCGAGGCCGAGTGAGCTAGTCGCTCAACTAGTGTCGCTCAGCATGTCGGAGCCCACTCGCCGCACGACCGTGCGCCGGCATTCCACGGTGGCGGCCTGCGGGTCACACAGGTCAACCGCATTGGACGTTTGAACCTGGTGAGCCAGGCCAGCCGCGTCCCCGTGTTACGCGACCTCACCGACGCATACGTCATCGGATTGCTCAAGCTCCGCCTGGCGACCAACGGAAAACCCGAATCCACCTCCGACGCCGCGTATTACCCGCCTACCCGCCACTGACCTTGCCGGGGGCTCAGGCGAACGGCTTGGTCAGTCGCGGCGGCAACACCCGCATCAGCTGGACCAGCGGCGCCCACGGCCAGCGCGGCACCACCGCCCGACCGGGCTCGCGTTCGATGGCGGCAACCATGGCCTTGACGCCAGTTCCGTTGTCCACCATCAGCATTGTGCTCGTCGATTTGGCGGTCATCTCCGACTCGATATAGCCCGGTTCGATCACCGTGACCTTGATCGGCCCCTTGGCGTACTCGGCGCGCAGCGACTCGCCCAGCGACCGCAGTCCCGCCTTGCTCGCACAGTAGGCGGCCTTGACACCCGGGACGCCGGTGTTGCCGAGCACCGACGAAATGAGTACCAGGTGGCCCGCGCCGGCCTTGGCGAAAATTTCTAGCGCCGACTCGATCTGCACCAGCGCGGCCACCAGATTGGTCTCGATGGTCGCCCTGTTGGCCCACAACTTGCCGGAGCCCAACACCGCTCCCTTGCCGATGCCGGCGTTGACGATGAGGCGATCGATGCCGCCGAGCTCGTCGCGGAGCTCGGCGAACACCTTGGGCACCTGTTCGTGGTCGTTGACGTCCAACGCGGCCACCGCAATCTTGATGTTTGGATGCCGTTGCGAGAGCTCAGCTTTCAGCTCGTCGAGCCGATCGGTCCGACGAGCACACAGCGCCAGGTCGCGACCTCGGGCCGCGAAGGAATGCGCCATCCCGGCGCCCAGCCCGGAACTGGCACCGGTGATGAGGATCTTCTGGCGAATCATCCGGGCAGCATATCGACAGGTGTCAAGTCCAGCGACCCTCGGCTACTTGAGCAGCCGCGACATACGCCGATCGGCCAGGATCTTGCCGCCGGTCTGACACGTAGGGCAGTACTGAAAAGACTTGTCGGCGAACGAGACTTCCCGCACGGTGTCCCCGCAGATCGGGCAGGGCAGCCCGGCGCGCGCGTGCACCCGCAACCCGGAGCGCTTTTCGCCCTTGAGCATCGCGGCACCCTGGCCGACGGAGCGGTTCACCGCGTCGGTCAGCACCGCGATCATCGCATCGTGCAGTGTGCTGACCTGTTCGCCGGTGAGTTTGCCGGCGGTGGCGAACGGCGAGATCTTGGCAACGTGCAGGATCTCGTCGCTGTACGCGTTGCCGATGCCGGCGATCACCTTCTGGTCGGTGATCACGGTCTTGATCCGCCCGCTGTTGCCGGCCAGCAGCCCGCCCAGGTCCTCGGCGCTCAGGTCCAGGGCGTCGGGCCCCAGGGCGGCGATGCCGGCCACCTGTTCGGGGTCGCGAACCAGCCAGACCGCCAACCGCTTCTGAGTGCCTGCCTCGGTGAGGTCGAAGCCGGGCGCCTCGCCGGGCGCACCCAGGTGGACGCGCAGGGCAATGGGCCCCTTACCGGGACGCAACGGAGCCGCGGTCAACTTGTCCGACCAGCGCAGCCAGCCCGCCCGCGATAGGTGCGCGATCAAGAGCAGATCTCCGGCTTGCAAGCCCAGGTACTTGCCCCACCGGTTGGCCGCGGTAACGGTCAGACCGTGCAGGTCGCTGATCGGCGGATCGAAGGTTTTCAGCACCGACAGTGCCGCGACATCGACACGGCCGATGGCCGATCCGACGGCATGGCGCCGCAGGTGGTCGACCAGCGCTTCGATCTCGGGTAGTTCGGGCACACCTTCAGTTTGCCGATCGCGACTGCGCAGTGTCCATCGGCGCTGATCACGCACGCAGTAAATAGATATCCATGATCCAGCCGTGCCGGGCGCGGGCGTCCGCGCGCAACGCCGCGATGCGTGGTCCCGCCTCGCCGACGGTGCCCGCCACCAGCAGTTCGTCGTCGGTACCAAGGTAGGCACCCCACCAGATCCGGGTGTCGGGCGGACAGGTCGCAAACGCGCAGTCCGCGTCGAGCATCACCACCGCCGCGTCGGTCAGCCCGTGTACGCGCAACTGCCGGCCGGTGGTGATCAGAACAGGCTCACCGACGTCGTTGAGCGGGATGCGGTGGCGCGCCGTCAGTGCCTGAATGGCGGTGATGCCCGGGATGACGTCGAAGGTGAAGTCGACCTCGGCCGCGGCCGCTTCGAGAATCCGTAGCGTGCTGTCGTAAAGCGACGGATCGCCCCAGGCCAGAAAGGCACCCACGCCGTCGGGCCCCAGCTCGGTCGCGATGGCGGCGGCCCAGATGCGGGTCCGCGCCGCATGCCAGTCACGGACTGCGTCGCGGTAATCGGTCTGCCGGTCACCGGGGTTCACGCGCTTCGGGTCGGGCAATTCCACGAAGCGATAGCCCGGCTCGCGGATGAAGCGCCTGCAGATCTTTCGGCGCAGTCCCACCAGATCGCTTTTGTCCTCGCCCTTGTCCATCGCGAAGAACACCTGGGTGTCGTTGAGCGCCTCGATCGCCTGGATGGTCACATACTCGAGGTCCCCGGCGCCGATGCCGATCACGTGAATATGCCGACCCACGGCCGCCTCCTAATGGTTGCTGCTCACCACATTGCCGAATCGCAATCTCGAGCACCTAGCCGGGGCCAAAAGTACCCAGTACCATGGGTACCGTCTGGACTCACTTCGACGAGGAGGAGCGGCGTATGACCACCGCGGTGAGACCGAGTGGGCCGAGCCGGGAGGAGTTCTCGGAGCGGCTGCTCAAGGGCTCGGTGAAGAAGTCCTACGAACCGGTCGTCGACATCGACTGGGATGCCCCGCTGGATCCGGACAAGTTCTACCTTCCGCCCCGGCTCGTCTCGCTCTACGACACGCCAATGTGGGACGAGATGACCCGAGAGCAACAGATCGAGCTGTCGCGTCAGGAATTGGTCAACACCCTCTCGGCCGGAATCTGGTTCGAGAACATGCTCAATCAATCGTTGTTGCGCACGATCCTGCACGAGGACCCGACGAGCCGGTCGACGCATTACAAACTGACGGAGCTGGGCGACGAAACCCGGCACATGGTGATGTTCGGCAAGGCCATCGAGCGCATCGGCGCCAAGCCGGTACGCCCGCGTCTGTTACACAGGTGGATCATCAACAGCCTGCCGCTGGCTTTCCAGCGCGGTTCGATGTTGTGGATCGCCGCTTTGATCGGCGAGGAAATCTTTGATTCGCTGCAACGCCAGATGATGGACGATCCGGAATTACAGCCAATCATCCAGCGCCTCATGCGGATTCACGTCACCGAGGAGGCCCGGCATATCCAGTTCGCCCGCGACGGAGCCCGCAAGCGGGTTCAGACGATGCCGCGATTCAACAAATGGTTCATGGCGAACATCAACGGCCTCGGCGGATACTTTTTCCGTTTCCTATTCAGCAACCCGATTCCCTACGCCCGGACCGGACTGGACCCGCACCGGGCGCGAGCGATGGCGCGCCGCAGCCCGCACCGCCACGAGATACAACGGGCCGGGTTCGCCCCGCTTGCAGCCTTTTTGACCGAGATCGGACTGCTCGGCCCGATCGCACGTCGCAGCTGGAAGCGCACCAGGTTTCTGTGAGCTCGGCGCAGGTCATTGTCCTAGGCGCCGGCGCGCAGCAGATCGCGAATGAGCTGACCTCGGCCGGCATCGTCGACGTCGCGGTTCTGGATGCGGAGCCGACCTCCTCGGTATTCGACGAAGCGACTGACAGCTGGACCCTGAGTACAGCGGCCGGAGAGGTCCGGGCTGGTGTCGTCGTCACGACGGCGCCGCCATTGACGGCGTGGATCCCAGACATAGCCGGGCGCAACGACTTTCACGGCACATCATTTCACGCGGCGCAGTGGTGCGCCGATTTCGACCCAGCCGGCAAGCACATCGCGGTTATCGGCGCCGACTCGATCACCGCCGACCACCTCGAACGGCTTACCGCCGCGGCGGCGGTCACCGTGTTCGCACACCCGCCGCGGCGGATTGTCGCCGAGCTGGCATCACCGACCACCCGGGTGGCGCGCTGGCTGACCCGACGTACCCGTGCCGCACTCGGCACCACGCCGTTGCGTCCGGCGCTGGTGGCCGCGCCGATCAGCGCGATCACCCCGCGGGGCATCCGCACCGGCCTGGCCGCCCCGGGCGTCGAGCACCGCGTCGACGCCATCATCTTCGGCACCGGGTTCACCGTCTCTGACCAGGCCGGCGAACTCGTCGGTGCCGGTGGGGTTCGCATCGCGGCGAGCTGGCGCAACGGCGCGGAGCCCTTCCTCGGTATCGCCATCCACGGTTTCCCCAACTATTTTTGCCTCGCGCGACCCGAGATCGATACGCAGACTCGCTACATCGTCGAATGCGTGACGCTGATGAAACGCAGCGAGAGCACCCGCATCGAAGTTCTGGGCAGCAGCATGCAGGTGTTCAATGAGCGCGCCCACCTGCGGCCCGCGTTCCCGGCGAACCGCCTGGTCAAAGCGTTCGACTTGTCCTCTGCTGCCCCCACCGACCAGGAGGTCTACGACGGAGCGGCAACGCTGACGGTCGAGGGCGCCACGGTGCCGGTGCGTGTGCGACTCACCGGCCGGTTGGATCCGATCGACGGCCGCTACCACTGGCAGGGAACGCTGTTCGATTCCCCCACCCATCCCGTGCCCGACGAGCTGCTCAAGCAGAATCGCGCGGCTACGCTGACCGTCGGCGACCGGAGCGCGGCCGCGCGCATCGTCGAACGCACACCTTGGGGAACGCACTCGATTGCCGGTGTCGGCGCTCCCCCGTACGCCATGACCCACGCCTGAGCACTCCGACATCTGCGATCTGGTGGCATCCGGCCCCCGTGAACTAACGTGAGAAGTCTCTGCCGCCGGGGGGCGGTTCCGCATTTGATTTACCGGGCCGGAATTCGAGGAGCAGATGATTGAAAGCCGTATCGTGACCTTCACTTTCTATTCCGCACGCTAGGATTCGCGTGCCCTAACCGTGTTTAGGACACGCGCGTACAAATCGCTGCATCGCGCGATGCGATAAGCAGAGATAATGTCCAAGACGGAAAGGAGTGCCGAGCGTGAGTGCGGTAGCCGAGTCGCCAAGCTCGCTGGCCGTCGCGACCCGCACGGATGAGTCCGTTGCGGTGTTGACGGTCGGCGGTCTGCTCGACGCCAGCAACTCCGGGGCGTTGCGCGACAGCATCCGGAAGGCCACCCTGCAGAAGCCCTCGGCCGTGATCGTCAACATCAACGGTCTCAAGGTGCCCGCCGAATCGGCGTGGTCGGCCTTCATTAGCGCGCATTTGCAGCTCAGCACCGAAACGAGGCTTCCGATCGTGCTGGTCAGCGCCGATCGCACCGCCCGCGAGGCGATCACCCGCAGCGAGGTCGCCCGCTTCATGCCGGTGTATCCGACCGAGAAAAGCGCCATGAAAGCGCTCGGCCGGCTGATCCGGCAGGCCCTTCACCGCGCCGACGCCGAGCTGCCCGCGAACCTGACCAGCCTCCGAGAGTCGCGCAGGTTGGTGCGTGAGTGGCTAACCGTATGGAAGCAGCCCGGACTCATCCCAGTTGCCCTGGTGGTCGTCAACGTGTTCGTGGAGAACGTGCTCGAGCACACCGGAAGCATCCCGAAGATGCGCATCGAAACCGACGGCGTCACGGCCACCATTGCGGTATCCGACGAGAGCACCGCTGCTGCCGTACGGCTGCCATCGCCGGACAAAGGCATCGACGTGTCCGGGCTGGCGATCGTCGACGCGTTATCACGCGCCTGGGGCAGCACTCCGACTTCGTCGGGTAAGTCCGTTTGGGCCGTCATCGGCCCGGAAAATCAGCTTTAAGTCCGCTCCTTTCCCCTTCGTCTTATTGTGTGGGACCCCACTCGCGCGCCAAACTAGAACACGTTCTAGTCTCGTGTGACGGCCCCACAGGAAGGCGGATGACGTGCGATTCACCTACGCCGAGGCGATGACCGACTTCAGGTACTACATCCCGCTGGCCCAAGCGGCCGAGGCGGCCGGGTACCACGCGATGACGATCGCCGACAGCATCGCCTACCCCTTCGAATCCGACTCGAAGTATCCCTACACGCCCGACGGCAATCGCGAGTTCCTGGACGGCAAAGAGTTCATCGAGACCTTCGTTCTGACAAGCGCGTTGGGCGCCGTCACCACGAAGCTGCACTTCAATTTCTTCGTCCTCAAGCTGCCCATCCGGCCGCCGGCCTTGGTGGCCAAGCAAATCGGCTCGCTGGCCGCGATGACCAACAACCGGGTCGGTTTCGGCGTCGGCACCAGCCCATGGCCCGAGGACTACGAACTGCTCGGTGTCCCGTTCGGCAAACGCGGCAAGCGCATGGATGAATGCATCGAGATCATCCAGGGACTCACCACCGGCGACTACTTCGAGTTCCACGGCGAGTTCTACGACATTCCCAAGACGAAGATGACACCGGCGCCAACCGAGCCGATCCCGATCCTCATCGGCGGGCACGCCGACGCGGCGCTGCGCCGCGCGGCCCGACTGGACGGCTGGATGCACGGCGGCGGGGACCCCGAGGAACTCGACGAACTTCTCGTCAAGCTCAAACAATTCCGCGAGGAGGCGGGCAAGAGCGGGCCGTTCCAAATCCACGTCATCTCGGCCGACGCCTATACCGTGGACGGCATCAAGCGGCTCGAGGACAAGGGTGTCACCGACGCCATCGTCGGCTTCCGCATTCCCTACATCAAGGGCAAGGACACCGAGCCCCTGCAGGACAAGATCCGCAACCTTGAGATGTTCGCCGAGAATGTGATCGCGAAACTCTAAGCAACACAGGGTTTTACAGGGGATCCCAGCTGGGCGCGCGCTTCTCGCGGTGCGCGCGGGCCGCCTCGGCCGGGTTGTTGGTGAAGCCGCTGAGGATCTGAGTGCGGTTCTCCATCTCAATCGCATGCCGCAGGCTGGGTGCATCGAGTGCCGCGTTGAGACCGATTTTGGTCTGCCATACGCCGTAGGCGTTGTTGCCCGCGATCTCGCGGGCTTTGCGCAGCGCCGCCGCCATCAGCTCGTCCGGCGCGACCACCTCGTGCACCAGCTTGATGCGGTATGCCTCGTCCGCGTCGATGATGCGACCCGTCAGCATCAGCTCGCGCGCCACCCCGGCGCCGACGATTTTCGGCAGCAGATAGCTGGTGCCCATGTCCATCGACGAGAATCCGGCCTTGATGAACACCGAGCCGAACCGGGCCTGCTCGGAGGCCACCCTGATGTCGCTGACCAGCGTGAAGGCCAAACCCCCGCCGACGGCAACGCCGTTGACCGCCGCGATCACGGGGATGTCCAGTTCGTAGATTCGGGTGTAGAGGCCGGCCAGCCGGACCTGCGCGTCGTAGTTGACCTTGAACGGTGGCGTCGTCGGACTGGCCGGCCGGGTCCAGGCCTGGCCGGTGCCGCTCAGGTCGGCTCCCGCGCAGAATCCCCGGCCGGCGCCGGTGATGATCGCGACACGGTGTTGACCGCCGCTCAGCGTGTCGAGGGCGCCCTCAACGCCGTCGATCAGCGATCCGTCGATCGCGTTCAGACGCTCGGGCCGGTTCAAAGTGATGCAAGCGATGTTGTCCTCGACGGTTTCGAATTTCACTGCAGGCATATCGAAACCGTATGCGACGTCGTTGTTTACCGGTGAGGCATACCGTGTTATCGACTCGAGAACAAAGGAGAATCCATGCCACGAACCGAACGCGACACGTGGGATGCGGCCACCAGCGTCGGGGCCACCGCCACCATGGTTGCTGCCGCGCGGGCGGCCGCCACCAAACGTCCGCACCCGGTCATCAACGATCCGTTCGCCGAACCCCTGGTACGTGCCGTCGGCATCGATCTGTTCAACCGGTTGGCGGCGGGCGAACTGGACTTTGACAACGACCAGGAGTTGGGCCTGCCCCGGATGACCGACACGTTCGCCGCCCGCGCTCGATTCTTCGATGACTACTTCGCCCAGGTCACCGGGGCGGGCCTGCGGCAGGTCGTGATCGTCGCGGCCGGGTTGGACAGCCGCGCCTACCGACTCTCCTGGCCTGCCGGGACGACCGTGTACGAGATCGACCAGCCCGAGGTGATCGATTTCAAGACCGCGACACTGGCCGACATCGGCGCGACACCCGTCGTCGAGCATCGCCCGGTCGGCATCGACCTTCGCGACGACTGGCCGACTGCGCTGCGGGCCGCCGGGTTCGACGCCACCCGGCCCACCGCCTGGCTCGCCGAGGGCGTGCTCATCGGCTTTTTGCCGCCGCAGGCCGAAGTTCGGTTGCTGGACAACATCATTTCGCTGAGTGCTGCCGACAGCCGACTGGCCGCCGACTACGGATCGCTCACCGGAACCTCGGACGAGGCTCGGGAGCAGGCCGAGAAAATGTCCGAGGGTTGGCGACGCAATGGATTGGATCTCGACATCGCCGAACTGACCTACCCCGGTGAGCACACCGACGTCGCCGCGCATCTGAGTGACCGCGGGTGGGACGTGCTGCGGTTCCGGCTGCCGGAACTCTTCACCGCCGCCGGGCTGGCGGAGCTGGTGGCGGCCGATCAGCGGGGCGCAAGTGCCGCAATCAACTTTGTGACCGCCGTCCGCAGGTAGCCCACTGGCGCCCTCGACCGGCGCCGCTCAGCTGCGCTTGGCCAGCCATTCGGCCTGCATGACCAGCAATGCCATCGTCTCCAATTTCGGTGTCTGCGGGTCAAGTTCCCGGTAGCGCTGATAGACGTTGACCACCACTCGCTCGGCGTCTAGCCAGTCTGCATACTCACCCAAGTCGATGGCGTCGGCGGCCTCGGCCCACGACAGTCCGCGACGATGCGCGTCCTCGGCCTGTTCGGCGACATGCACGAGATAGCCACGGACCGCACGGATTCCATCGGGGTCGGTCACCGGGCCGGGTCCGGGCACCACCGTCGGCGCGTCCAACGCGATCATCGCGTCGCAGGCGGCAACCCAGTTCGCGATCGGCCCCGCCCACACGATCGGGGTGCAGCCGATGAACAGCAGATCCCCGCCGAACAGCACACCCGCATCCGGGACGTGCACCACGGAGTCGGCGGCCGTGTGCGCGGGCCCCAGGTTGCGCACATCGACGCGTCGGCCGCCGATCTCGAGCGACAGCTCGCGCTCGAACGTCTGATCGGCGTTGCGTAGCCGGATGCCACTGAAGTCGAAGGGCCCGAACCGTTCCCGCGTGTACGGCGTCGCGATGGGGCCGAGATTCCCGGTCTGCACCAGGGCCAGCATCGCCGGTGCCATCCCGTGTTCGATCTCCTCCGCGGTGCCACGGGCGGCGATGATCCGCACCGACGGATCCAGCAGCTGGTTACCGTGGGTATGGTCGCCGTTGGAATGGGTGATCACCGCGTCGGTGATCGGCGTCTGCGCGGTGATCGGCCCCATCGCGGTGAGCATTTCGCGGGTTAACGACAGGTCGAAGAGCGTATCGACGAGCAGCGCGGCGCCGTCACCGGCGATCAGCCCGGCGTTGCTCCAGCCGTAGCCTCCGTCCGGCAGCGTCCACGCCCACACCCGCTCGCCGACCCCGTGCAGGCCGCGCGTGTAGGGCACCCGAGCGGGTGCCCGATTGAACCGAGCCGGTGCGGGCGGTGCCGCCGGATTGGGCCGCGCGGCCAGGCGGTGCGGCGGGCTGCTCGCCCGAACCGTCTGCCGGGTCTCCCCCAATCCCTGCACCCGCAGTGTGACGACATCACCATCGCCAAGCCAGCCCGGGAAGGCCTCCGGTTCGGTGAGGCTGAGATGCTCGACGAGCGTGCAGGTGGGCACCGTGCCGGAGCCGATCACGTCACCGGGCACCAGTGGCACGCCGCGCGAGACATAGGAGATGACTTCGGCGAAACTCCAATCCATTTGCGCGGTCGATCCTGATCCGATCACTCTGTCGTTGACCAGTGCGCTCACCTGCAGGTCCAGCTTGCCGTCCCGGTGAAGCGGTCCGAGTTCGTCGGGCGTCACCAGGTAGGGGCCGAGGGTCACGCCACTGTCCTTGCCCTTGCCTTGCCCGATCGCCAACTGGCCTTCCAGCTGTTGCAGATCGCGTGCTGACCAGTCGTTGAAGATGGTGTAGCCGATGATCGCCTGCTCGGCTTCGGCCACGGTCAGGTCTTGGCCGCACGTTCCAATGATCGCGGCGATCTCCAACTCAAAGTCCTGCCACGCGCTCCCGGGCGCTGCCGACACATCGTCGTAGGGCCCGAAAACCGTTGCTGGACAGGCGAAATAGAATGCAGGGATGCGATACCAAGTATCGCTGAGTACCCGCGAGCCACCCATGGCGGCTTGACAGTTGCGCATGTGGTCCAGAAAGCACAGCGAATCCCGGATCGACGGCGGCCGCGGTATCGGGGCCAGCAGGGTGACGTCACGCAGCCGCACGGGAGCGGCACCCAGGGCCTGCTCGCCGGCCGCACGCAACCCGTCGCCGCCTCGGGCCACCAGGTCGAGCAGCGTCACTCCGGCCGGCGCCGGGTGGATCGCGTCACCGGACAGCACACCAGTCCGCTCGCCGTCCAGCCCTCGGAATGTCACCCATTTCATTCGCGCACCACCTCGCTAGGTTTCTTGTCCGGGCGCATCCCACGCCAACTCGGTTGGCGCAGCCGATTATCCGGGGTCCATTCGCTGTAGCGAACCTCGCCCACCAGAACCGGCTCGACGAAGGTCACGCCCTTGGCGTCGCGGGTCGGCAGTCGCGCGTCGAAGGGCGACTCGTCGGTATGCAGCGGTGCCAGCGCCTTTTTGAGGTTGGCCAGATCGCGTTCGGTGAAGCCGGTCCCTACTCGGCCAACGAAGCGCAGCCCACCTTCGCTGGGAATGCCTACCATCAGCGATCCGATGCCGCTGCTGCGCCCGCCTTCTCCGGCTTTCCAGCCGCCGATGACGACTTCCTGTGTGTTCCAATGCTTGTCTTTGATCCAGGACGCCGATCGTCGGCCAGGCTGATAGGTCGAGTCGCGCTTCTTGGCGACCACACCCTCCCAACCCTGGGCGAGGGAATGTTCAACAGCGTCGGCGCCGTCCCCCGGCAGCAACTCGGGAACTATGAGATTGCTTGCGCTGGATAGTGTTTCCAGCAGTTTCCGGCGGTCGGAGTACTTCGCCCGTAGCAGCGAACGGCCGTCGAGGTAGATCACGTCGAACGCCCAAAATTCGACGCGGCTGCTGCGGCCGCGGTTCTGCATCGCATGAAAACTGGGCACGCCGGATTTGTCCAGCACCACCGCCTCGCCGTCGAACACGACGTGATGGTCGGCCAAATCGTCTGCCAGCGACTGCAATTGGGGATATTCCCCGGTGACGTCGCGACCGCTTCGAGACCGCACCCGCACGGCGCCGTGATCCGTCTCGACCAGCAGCCGGTAACCGTCCCATTTGCCTTCGAAGGCCCATTGGCTTGCCTTGAGCTTCGCCACCGAGCCGTGCGTTGCGAACATCGGTGCAATCTCCTCGAACTCGAAGACATGCTGGTCCTTCATCCGGTGCGCCAGCCACTGGTCACCGTTGGTCTGGATCAGCGCGTACCGTCCCGAAATCCGGGTGCCGCGCAGATTCACGATGACCTCGTCGTCGCGGAACTTCTCGGCATCGTAGGTGCCGGCATCCCAAATGACGACCTTGCCCGCGCCGTACTCGCCGTTGGGGATGATGCCCTCAAAGGAGCCGTATTCGAGCGGATGGTCTTCGGTGTGGACCGCGAGGTGATTCACCGAGGTGGTCTCGGGCAGGTTCTTCGGCACCGCCCATGACACCAGCACCCCGTCGCGTTCCAACCGGAAATCGTAATGCAGCCGGCGGGCATGATGCTCCTGGATGACAAAGGTATTGCCTTGACCTGCAACAGGTTTGGCTTGGGGAACCGGTTCCGGGGTTTTCGACGCATCGCGCATGCTGCGGTATTTGGTCAGTCGGTCTGCGATCGGTGCTCCGATTTCTGAGGCATCTAGCGGTGCGAGCAGATCGCCGTCGCGAGCGACCCGGTCGAGCACCTCGTCGTAACGCAGTTGGCGCAGTTGCGGATCCTCGAGTTCCTCCCAGGTGCGCGGTGCGGCCACCGTCGGATGTTGGCGGCCGCGCAGCGAGTACGGCGCGATAGTGGTTTTCGAGCCGTTGTTCTGGCTCCAGTCCAGGAACACCTTGCCGGTACGCAGACTCTTGGTCATTGTCGAGGTCACCAGCTTGGGCATCGCCTTTTCCAGCTGCTGCGCAATGCGTTTCGCTAGCACGCTGGCACCGCCACTGCTCACCGGCTCGTCCAGCGGGGTGTAGAGATGCAATCCTTTGCTGCCGCTGGTCAACGGAAAGGTGGTCAACCCGATATCGGTGATCAGCTCCCGTACGGCGTGGGCGACCTCGCAGAGGTGCGTCATCGTCACGCCCTCGCCCGGATCTAGGTCGAAAACCAATCGTGTTGCCGGACCGGGCTTGCGCTCCTCGGCCTTACTTCGCGTCCACTGCGCGACGAACCGCCACTGCGGCACGTGCACCTCCAGGGCAGCCTGCTGGGCGATCCAGGCCAGGCCGTCCACGCTGTCGATGATCGGATACGTGGTGGTCCCGGATCGGTGCGTGACGCTGGCGCGGGTCAGCCAGTCCGGCGCCGACGATGCCAGTTGCTTTTCGAAAAACGAGTCCTCTTCGACGCCGTTGGGCCAACGTTTGCGGGTTGCGGCGCGGCCGGCGATGTGCGGAAGCATCACGTCGGCGATGCGGATGTAGTAGTCGAAAACGTCGCGCTTGGTGGTGCCGGTCGCCGGATACAGCACCTTGTCCGCGTTGGTGAGCTTCACCCGTGGTGCCATGGTGTCAACCTACGCGTTTCACCCGTGTTACGACCCTGACCTGTAGGTACGCGGTCGAGCCTATTTTTTCGCTGTGAGATCGACCACGACGCGTTTAGATCGACCCCCGACCCTGGGCACAGGAAGGCAATGTTTGATGTCATCCCCTCCCCCTGGCGTTCAAAAAGCAGCGTCCCTCTCAGCGAGGCGACCCTGCAATTACATGCAAACCGAGTCGACGTGCCCACGTACGACAGGTCGGCCCTGTACCGGGGGGTGGTGCACATCGGCGCCGGCAACTTCCACCGCGCGCACCAGGCCGTCTACTTTGACGACCTGGCCCGCTCGGGTATCTCAAATCGCTGGGGCGTCACCGGCGTAAGCCTGCACTCTCCCGACGTCAAGGATCTGCTGTCGGCCCAAGACGGGCTGTACACCGTGGTGCAGCGCGGTCACGACCGCCAGACCGCCCGCGTCGTCGGATCGATCGGCGCGGTTCACTACGCACCCAACGATGGCGCCGCGGTCCGCGCCGCCTTGGCCGATCCCCAAACCCGTATTGTCAGCCTGACCATCACCGACAACGGATACTTCCTGAACCCGGTCACCAACGAATTCGACGCCGATCACCCCGATGTGCGTGCCGATCTGATCACCTCCGGTGGCTATGCCACCGCGTGGGGCTATTTGGCCGATGCACTCGAGCGCCGCCGCCGCGCCGGCGTCGCGCCGTTCACCGTGCTGTGCTGCGACAACATCGCCGGCGACACCCAGCCGGCCAGGACGGCGCTGGTGTCCTTCGCCGCACTGAAGGATCCCCGGCTGGCCCGCTGGATCGACACCTATGTCGCGTTCCCGTCGACGATGGTCGACCGGATCACTCCCCAAACGTCGAAGTCGGAGCGCAAATTCGTGGAGCAAGCCTTCGGGGTCGCCGACAAGTGGCCGGTCGTCACCGAGCCACATCGCCAGTGGGTCATCGAGGACTCGTTCAGCAACGGACGGCCACCGCTGGAAGAGGTCGGCGCCGAATTCGTCGCCGACGTGCGCGACCACAAGTTGATCAAGACGCGGCTGCTCAACGGAACCCATATTGCGCTGGCCTGCCTGGCCACGCTGGCTGGCTACCAGCGCACCGACGAAGCGATGCGCGACGACGTCATCTTCGCCTACGTCGAGAAGCTGCTTGGCGACGAGGTTCAGCCACTGCTGCCCGCCGTCCCGGGGATGAATACGCCCGAATACCGGGGCACCTTGCTCGAGCGGCTCAGCAATCCGCGAATGAGCGACCAGCTGTCGCGGCTGGCCCGGCGCGGCACCAACAAGATCGCGACGTTTGTGCTGCCCTCGCTGCAGGAGGCGATCGCGCAGGGCCGGCCGCACACATTGCTGATGCTGGCCGTCGCCGGGTGGGCCCGCTACATGCGCGGGCACGACCTGAGGGGCCGCAAACTTCGCCTCGAGGACTCACAGGCCATCCCGGTGGCTAGGTTGGCCAACATGGCACGCCGCAACCCGGACCCGCTGCTGGGCCATGAGATGTTCGCCGAGTTGCGCGGGGTGCGCGGTTTCGCCGAGCGGCTGGGCGCCATGATCGCCGACATCGACGAGCGCGGGGTGGTGCCCACCCTGCGGGAGGCATTGCGCAATGGCGAGCGAGAGTTGGTGGCGCGATGAGCGACGGCCTGACCTTCGTACGGGCATTCGACCCGGCGCCCCTCACGACCCTGCTCTGCGACGCCGACGACAACCTATTTCCCTCGGAGCGGCCCGCATTTGAGGCATCGACCGAGGTGACGAACCGCTTCCTGGCCAGGTTCGGCGTCCGCGCACCGCTCAGCTCGGAGGAGTTGCGCAAGCGCGCGGTGGGGAAGAATTTCCGGACCACCGCCCTCGACCTGGCGGTGCAGTGCCAGGTGCCGCTGGAGCACGGTCTGGCCGAGGGGCGACCGGGAGCGGTGGTGGCGCCGGCCGGCGCCGACGCGTTGTCCGCCGAGGAGCTCGAGCGGTGGGTGCGCGACGAGCGGGAGCGGGTGACCGCGCATCTAGGGGTCACCCTGACGCCCGATCCGCAGGTGTTGGAGCCGCTGCGAGACCTGGCCGCGCAATACGCTCTGGCCGCCGTCAGCTCCAGCGCCACCAAGCGGCTACGCGCCTGCTTTGCCGCTACCGGCCTGGACGCGCTGATCCCCGAGGCGGCCACCTTCAGCGCCGAGGATTCGCTTCCAGTGCCGACCAGCAAGCCCGACCCGGCGGTGTATCTGCATGCGGGCCAGGTGCTCGGTGTCGATGCCCATCAGGGTCTGGCCATCGAGGATTCGGTTGCCGGCGTGACGTCCGCGGTCGCCGCCGGTTATGCCACCGTCGGTAATCTGATGTTTGTGCTGCCCGACGAACGGGATTGCCGCCGTGACGAATTGGTTGCGGCGGGCGCGGTCGCCATTACCGATTCGTGGCGCGCCCTGGCCGACGTCTTGCTTTTGTCGGTCACGCCGACCGGCAGTGCCCAACACCGTTAACGATCCGGGCCGTGACCCGGGGAGGAGTTAGCCAATGACGGCTGGCGCGGTCAGCCTGAACAATGCGGCACTTGGGCGGCTGCCCATCGAAGCACCTCGCTACGACCGCCGCAGCATCGGCGTCGGTATCGCCCACATCGGGGCCGGTCACTTTCACCGGGCCCATCAGGCGATGTACATCGAGCGGTTACTGCAGCAAGGCCTGGCGCCGGAATGGGGCATATGCGGCGTGGGCGTGATGCCCGCCGACTGGACGATGCGTGACGTCCTGCGCGATCAAGACGGGCTGTACACGCTGATCCTGGTCAAGCCCGACGGCAGCCGGGACGCGCAAGTGATCGGGTCGATCGTCGATTACCGCTACGGACCCGACGACCCGGAATCGGCATTGGAGGTACTCGCCGCGCCCACCACTCGGATCGTTTCGCTGACCATCACCGAGGGCGGTTACCGGGACCCGGACGGGCCCGCGTTCGCGTTGATCACCGAGGCCCTGCACCGGCGTTGGCACCGCGGAATCGCCGCACCGACGATCGTGTCGTGCGACAACATCGAGAACAACGGTGAGATCGCGCGGCGGGCGGTCCTAGCCAATGCCGAAAGCCGGGATCCGGAGCTGGCGCGCTGGATCGCCGACGAAGCCCGCTTCCCGAGTTCGATGGTGGACCGCATCACCCCGGCCACAACCGTGCAGATGGCCGAGGACGTGCGCCGCGATTTCGGTGTCAACGACCGGTGGCCGGTGGTGGCCGAACCGTTCGCCGCGTGGGTACTCGAAGACGAGTTCGCCGACGGCAGACCACCATTGGAGCAGGCCGGCGTTCTCCTGGTCGACGACGTCGCCCCCTACGAGCTGATGAAGCTGCGGCTGCTCAATGCGGGGCATCAGTGCCTGGCCTACTTCGCCCACCTGTGCGGGTACGAGTTCGTCCACGACGCGGCGCGCGATCCGTTGTTCGCCGATTTTCTGCTCGGCTACTTCGAAACCGAGGCCATCCCCACGCTGCCGCCAGTGCCCGGCATCGACCTGCACGACTACAGCCGCACGCTGATCGAGCGATTCACCAATGCCGGCGTCCGCGACACCGTGGCACGGCTGTGCGGCTACGCATCGGATCGCATTCCGAAATGGCTGGTGCCGGTGATCAACGACAACCTCGCCAACGAACGTCCGGTTCGGCTGGCGGCGGCGACGGTGGCCAGCTGGGCCCGCTACGCCGAGGGCATCGACGAGTGGGGTGAACCGTTCGAGGTGGTCGACCAGCTCGCGGACTCGCTGATCCCGATCGCCCGCACGCAATATGAGAACCCCACCGCCTTCATCGAAATCACGGCGGTGTTCGGGGATCTCGCTGCGCAGCCCGCCTTCGTCCAGGCCTACCGCTGGGCGCTGGAGTCGTTGCACGACAAGGGCGCTCGCGCGACCTTAGAGGCATTGGTGCGATGACCCGTGGTCTGGTGATCGGTGAGTCGCTCATCGACATCGTCGGTGACGACGAACATGTCGGTGGCAGTCCCCTCAACGTGGCGGTCGGTCTCGGCCGGCTGGGCCGCGACGTCGACTTCCTGACTCACATCGCCGACGACCCGCACGGCCGGCGCATCGTGAAATACCTGAAGGACTCTGGCGTGCAACTGGTTCCGGGAAGCGTAACCGCCGGGCGCACACCTACCGCGGTGGCCGAGATCGGCGCCGACGGATCCGCTACGTACACCTTCGATCTGCAGTGGCAGCTCTCCGGCACACCGGAAGTCCCGCCGCCGCTGTTCGTGCACACCGGGTCGATCGCCGCGGTGCGTGAGCCGGGCTGCCTGGCCGTCGCGGCGCTGCTCGACGCCTACCGGGTGTCGGCCACGGTCACGCTGGATCCAAACGTGCGGCCATCGCTAAGCGCCGACTCGAATCTGGTGCGCCGGCGCATCGAGCAACTCGTCGAACGCGCCGATATCGTCAAGGTCAGCGACGAGGACCTGGCCTGGATCGATCCCGAGCACCAAGCCGAGCAGACGGCGCGTGCCTGGCTGGCGCTGGGGCCTGCGGTGGTCGCAGTGACGATGGGCGACCGGGGCTGCCGCGCGTTTTGCGCCGCGGGTGAGGCACACGTGTCCGCCCGGCCCGTCCGGGTCGTCGACACCATCGGTGCCGGGGACGCGTTTATGGTCGGTCTGGTCGACGCGCTGTGGGACCTCAACCTGTTGGGCGGCGACCGACGGGCCGCCCTGAGCCGGATCCGGGTGGACGAGCTGACCTCGGCATTGCGGGCCGCCGGACTGGTGTCGGCGTTGACGGTTGGCCGCGCCGGCGCCGACCTGCCCGACCGGGCCGCCCTGCACGCCGAGCGGACGGCGTGACTCCCCGGCTACATTGACCCTGGATGCACCGGGGGAAACAGCGTCGGCGAACACCAGGAGGTGTGGGCGAGTCCCGTGGTCAAGCAGCCAGATCAATTCGACTGGATCAGCGCCTACCTGGACAGTCATGGCCTCCTGAACCCGTGGCGGCGAATCTCGGCCGTCTTCATTGCCTCCTTTGCGGCCTACCCGCTGATCATGTTGTGGAGTCCGGCCGGGCCGGTGAATCCGGTTGCGCGTGGGGTCACGATGGTGGCGGCAGGGTTCGGGCTAGCCGGCGCGGGCCTGCGGTGGAAACGTTGGCCCACGCGCCGCCAATCGAGCGGTTGGCTGCTCATCGCGATCGCCGGCATTGCGGCAGCTCTGTTCACGCTGTCCAACCCGTACGTGGCACTGATGGGCTGCACGACCTTTGCGATCCTGGGCGCCTACGTCGCCTACTTCCATGCCGTCGGTTATGTGCTGGTCAACCTCGCCGTGGCCCTGACGTGCGTGGTGGTGCTGTCGTATCGACTCGCCGTCGAAACCGGCGACGTTGCGCTCACCGCCGGCTCCCTGATCGTGGTGCTGGGCCTCGTCATCGGCGTTCCATTTGGCATGCACTCACTGGTGCACACGCTGCGGACCGATCTGCAGGGCTCCAATCGTGACCCGTTGACCGGCCTGTACAACCGGCGGTCCTTCAACAACTCGGCCTACGAACTGATCCGGATTCATCGCAACTCACCCGGCTCGTACTTGGTCGTCGCGCTGATCGACCTCGACGACTTCAAGCGACTGAACGACACCCACGGCCACGCGGCCGGTGATCAAGCGTTGGTAGCCGTTGCCACGGCGCTGCAGCAGAGTTGTCGCGCGACCGCGGTGATTGGTCGGGCCGGCGGCGAAGAATTCGTTGTCGCCGATATCGAAACCACACCGGTCCCCTCGGCCATGGCCGAACGGATCTGTCACGCGATAGCCGCGCTGCCTTTTGAGATCACCGCGAGTATCGGCACGTCGGGCGTCCCGCTCGGCACTGGACCTCTCACGACGGCCACGCAGCTCATCGATGACCTGATCAGAACCTCGGACGCCGCGATGTATCAGGCCAAACGCGCCGGTGGCAACCAGGCCCGGCACTATTTCGGCGAAGTGCCCGCGCTCGAGTGAGAAACCTTCGGTCGCCGGTGGTCGATCGGGTTGACCGTCAACAAGTTTCGCACGCGTGGACGCGGCTACTCTCGGCTCGTTCTCGGCTCGGTCTCGCCTCGAACTCGGCGCTAGCCCCGCCCTTGCCCTGTTCAGCGGGCCTGTCGGACTGTTTTGCCGGCAACGGTATGGGCATACTGGCTGCATGCGTTCCATCTGGAAGGGTTCGATCGCATTCGGGCTCGTCAACGTGCCGGTCAAGGTGTACAGCGCCACCGAGGACCACGACATCAAGTTCCATCAGGTGCACGCCAAGGACAACGGTCGCATTCGCTATCAACGAGTGTGCGAAGTGGACGGCGAGGTCGTCGAGTACCGCGACATCGCGCGGGCCTATCAATCCGATGACGGTCAGATGGTGATCATCACCGACGACGACATCTCCACCCTGCCCGAAGAACGCAGCCGCGAGATAGAAGTGCTCGAATTCGTCCCCGCCAGCGATGTCGACCCGATGCTGTTCGACCGCAGCTATTTCCTCGAGCCCGATTCGAAGTCCTCGAAATCCTATGTGCTGCTGGCAAAGACGCTCGCCGAAACGGATCGGATGGCCATCGTTCATTTCACACTGCGTAACAAGACGCGGCTTGCAGCGTTGCGGGTGAAGGATTTCGGCAAGCGCGACGTAATGGTGATCCACACCCTGTTGTGGCCGGACGAGATCCGCGACCCGGACTTTCCGGTGCTAGACAAGAAGGTCGAGATCAAGCCCGCGGAGCTCAAGATGGCCGGTCAGGTGGTGGAGTCGATGGCAGAAGACTTCAACCCGGACCGCTACCACGACACCTATCAGGAACAGCTGCACGAGTTGGTCCAGGCCAAACTCGAAGGCGGCGAGGCGTTTACCACCGAGGAGCAGCCCAAGGAGCTGGACGAAACCGAAGACGTCTCCGACCTCCTCGCCAAGCTGGAGGCCAGCGTGAAGGCCCGCTCCGGGAACGAGAAGGCGCCCGCCACGAAGACCGCCGCCAAAAAGGCACCCGCCAAAAAGACTGCCGCCAGAAAGACGACGGCCAAAAAGACTGCCGGAAAAAAGGCCCCGGCCAAGAAGTCGGCCGCAAGAGCGTCGTCACGCTCCTGACGCCGTTACGCCCGCCGCAAGTTGGCCAGAAAGCGGAACGCTGCCGCGGTGAGGTTGATCGCGGCCACCATGATGATCAGGGTCAGCGCCGCGCCCCAGATCCGCAGAAAACCCGCGTGCTGCGGATTGGTGAGTTCGGTGTAAATCAGCAGCGGCAGTGACGCCATGTTGCCGTGGAAGATATCGAGGTTGATCGACCGGCTGTATCCGACCAGGATCAGCACCGGCGCGGTCTCACCGATCACTCGGGCGACCGCCAATAGGACCCCGGAGATGATGCCCGGCATCGCAATCGGAAAGACGATCCGCACAATGGTTTTCCACTTGGCGACACCCAAGGCGTAACTGGCTTCGCGCAGTTCGTCAGGCACCAGCCGCAGCATCTCCTCGGTGGACCGCACCACGACCGGCAGCATCAACAGGACAAGTGCGAGCGACACGGCGAAGGCGCTCTGCTGAAATCCGAGAGTGGCGATCCACAGACTGAAGATGAACAGCGCCGCCACGATCGAGGGCACCCCGGCAAGCACGTCGACCATGAACGTGGTCACCCGCGCCAGCCGCCCCGACCCGTATTCGACCAAGAACACCGCCGTCATCAGGCCGAGCGGCACCGCCAGCACGGCAGCCACCCCCGCCTGAACCACCGTCCCGTATAAAGCGTGGTAGACCCCGCCGGCGAATTCCTCGGGCAATATCCCCCGCAGCGAGTGGGTCCACCAGCCCGGCTGCGTGACGGCGTATCCGCCCCGTGCGACGACCACCCAGAGCAACCAGATCAGCGGCACCAGGGCGACAGCGAAGGAGGCCAGGAAAAGCGTTGTCGCAACGTGGTTTTTGATCCGCCGCCCCATGCTCAGCGGTTGCAGGACCGTGAGCTTGACGGGTTGCCGCAGGCTGTCGATGCTCACGCGTTGACCTTCCCGCCGGCGACCGCGCGGGCCGCGGCGTTGACCACGAACGTCACGACGAACAACGCAAAGCCCGCGGCGATATAGGCCCCGGTCGGCAACGGTTCGCTGAATTCCGATGCTGCGGAGGCGATTTTCGAAGCAAACGTGTAACCGCCGTCGAACACCGACCAATTGCCCGGACGGGCCGCCGCGCGCAAGATAATCAGCACCGCAACGGTTTCGCCCAGTGCGCGACCGAGGCCCAGCATCGACGCGGCGACGACGCCGCTGCGGCCGTACGGCAGCACCGTCATGCGGATCACCTCCCACCGGGTGGCGCCGAGCGCCTGAGCCGCTTCCATCTGGATACGCGGAGTCTGTCGGAATACTTCCCGCGCAACCGAAGTGATGATGGGCAGGATCATCACCGACAGCACGATTCCGGCCGTGAAAATGGTGCCGCCCCCCGCCAGCGACACATTGCCGCTTTTGAACAGAAAGAGCCAGCCCAGATGGCGATTCAAGAATGCGGCGATCGGCTCGAGTTTGGGAGCTAGCACGAAGATTCCCCAGAGCCCGAAAATGATCGACGGTACCGCGGCCAGCAGATCGATTATGGCGGCAAACGGGCGGGCCAACCGCACCGGGGCGTATTGGGTGAGGAACACAGCTATCCCCACCGCAACCGGCACGGCCAGCACCAGGGCACTGACCGAACTGAGCACCGTCACCATCAGCAAGTCGCGGATGCCGAACGCCAACTTCGCGGCACTGCTGGTGTCGAAATCGGCGCTGGTGAAAAAGTTTGCGTGGTTGGCCCGCAGCGCGGGAATGGCGCGAACCAGCAGGAAGACCGCGATCAGTACGATCGCGGCCACGATCGTCGAGCCGGCGGCGATGGCGATCGACTTGAACACTTGATCGCCCCGCCGGACCGCACGCGCGTCAATCGCGGCCAGGGCATGCTCGGTCCCGGATGGATTGACGCGCGATCGTTCTGCCACTACCAGCTCGGGGTCACGAGATCGCATTCGCCGCGGCCGACAGTCTCGACCCGAACGAGTCCGGAATGGGAATGTATCCGTTGTCCGCCAGGCCGCTCTGGCCGGCGCCGATGGCGCTTTGCAGAAAGGCCTTCACCGCCGCGCCGACCTGGGCGTCGGGATACTTCGAGCAGACGATCTCGTAGGTCGCCAACACGATGGGATACGCGCCAGCCTGGCTGGGCCGGTAGAACGAGATCGTGTCGAGAACCAGGTCGTTGCCCTGCCCGGTGATCGCGGCTCCGGCGATGGTTTTGCCCACCGAGTCGGTGCTGATCGCGACCGGGTCCGGGCTGGCCGAGGTGACGATCTTGGCCATGTTCAGATGCTGCGCCTGGGCGAACGACCATTCGTTGTAGCTGATGGAGCCGTCGGTTCCCTTGACGGCCGCGCTGGTGCCGTCGTTGCCCTTGGCGCCCTCGCCCACGCCGCCGTTGAATTTCTTGCCGGCGCCTTTACCCCATGCGCCGTTAGAGGCGGCGTCGAGGTATTTCTGGAAGTTGTCGGTGGTACCGGACTCGTCGCTGCGAAAGACGACGTGAACCGGCTGGTTGGGCAAGGTCACCCCGGCGTTGAGCGCCTGGATCGCGCCGTCGTTCCACGAGGTGATGCTTCCGTTGAAGATCTTCGCCAACGTCGGGCCGTCAAGGTTCAGCGACGAGACCCCGCTGATGTTGTAGGTGACCGCGATCGGCCCGAACACGGTGGGCAGGTTCCAGGCCGGCGAACCGCAGCGCTGTTGCGCGGCCGCGTACTCGTCGTGACTCAGCGGTGAATCTGAGCCCCCGAAATCTGTTTGCTTGCCGGTGAATTCGTGAATGCCGGCACCCGACCCGTTCGGGGTGTAGTTCAGCGTCTGACCGGGGCAGGCCTGTTCGAACGCCTTGACGAACCGGGTCATCGCGTTGGCCTGGGCCGTCGACCCGCTCGCCTTCAACGTCTTGGCACCCCCGCAGGCCACCTTCCCCGACGGCGCACTCGTCGCCGAACTACCTCCGGACGCGTTGTTGTCGCTGCCACATCCCGAAATGACGAATGCCCCTGCCGTCAGGACGCCTACCAAGCCGCCAAACCGGTTGAGTTTCAAGTCAGTTCCTCACCTTTACGATTGAACGCCACGGCCCTGGCCGCAGCAGCCTACAAAATCAACCGTCTGAGTCGCGAACATGAAGCCACAGTACGAACAGGTTAACGCTCGGCAAAACTTGACGTGGTCGTCGCCCCTAGGCGAGCGCGCACCCGGCGCCAATCGCAGTCTGCGGACGACGGATGCCTGCCCGCGTCCGGGCAACGCACGATCGTGCGGAGACCTCGCCTCAAGTGCGAACATCGGTTGTCCGCCAGGCTCTTTAGCGACTTCTGACCATGGGTGCATCATTGTCGGCGCCGCTACCGGTCGCGCTGACAATGCCCGCCATTGCGCAGGACCTGAGCGGCCATTTCGCCCAGGCGTCCCAATAAGCGGAATCGGTCGGTGCATTGCGACCGGCATATGCCAAACTAGAACCTGTTTCAGAAATGCCCCAATCCGAGACGGATGGTCTTATTTCCGTTTCGGCCGACACCTCAACGAAGAGAGGCCGTAATGATCCTGGACAGGTTCCGTCTCGACGACAAAGTCGCTGTCATCACTGGTGGGGGCCGGGGACTGGGCGCGGCGATCGCGGTCGCGTTTGCCGAGGCGGGCGCCGACGTGCTCATCGCGTCGCGTACGGAATCTCAACTAGAGGCCGTTGCCGATCAGGTCCGGGCGGCAGGCCGCCGCGCCCACACGGTCGCCGCCGATCTGGCGCATCCGGAGTCCACCGCCAAGCTGGCGGAGCAAGCCGTGGAGGCGCTCGGGAGACTGGACATCGTCGTCAACAACGTTGGCGGGACCATGCCCAACACGCTGCTCACCACCTCGACGAAAGACCTCAAGGAGGCCTTCACCTTCAACGTCGCCACCGCCCATGCGCTGACCGTCGCGGCCGTGCCGCTGATCCTCGAGCATTCCGGCGAGGGCAGCATCATCAACATCACCTCAACAATGGGCCGGCTGGCCGGCCGCGGATTCGCCGCCTACGGCACCGCCAAGGCCGCGCTGTCGCACTACACGCGGTTGGCCGCGCTCGACCTGTGCCCCCGCATCAGGGTGAACGCCATCGCACCGGGGTCGATCCTCACTTCCGCGCTAGATGTGGTGGCCTCCAACGACGAGCTGCGCGAGCCGATGGAGAAGGTGACGCCCATGCGCCGTCTCGGCGATCCCGTCGACATTGCTGCTGCGGCAGTGTATTTGGCATCACCCGCCGGGAGCTTCCTAACCGGCAAGACACTCGAGGTCGACGGCGGTCTGACCTTCCCCAACCTCGACATCCCCGTCCCGGACCTGTGATCAGCCACCACCAAGGAGCCAGTCATGCCCATTCGCGTCGTCCAGTTGGGCACCGGCAACGTCGGTATCCACGCGCTGAAAGCCCTCATCAATAATCCCGCATTCGAGCTCGCCGGCGTCTGGGTGTCCTCAGCTGCCAAAGCAGGGAAGGATGCCGCAGAGCTTGTCGGACTCGCGGATTCAACCGGCGTGCTGGCCAGCACCGATCTGGATGCCGTGCTGGCCACCGCGCCGCAATGCGCGGTGTACAACGCGCTGGCCGATAATCGGTTGCCCGAAGCGCTCGAGGACTACCGCCGGGTGTTGGCCGCCGGGATCAACATCGTCGGCAGCGGCCCGGTCTTCTTGCAATATCCGTGGGATGTGATCCCGCAGGAGCTCATCCAGCCGCTGGAAGATGCTGCCCGCGAGGGCAATTCGAGCGTTTACGTCAACGGCATCGATCCGGGGTTTGCCAACGATCTGCTGCCGCTAGCGCTGGCGGGCACCTGTCAGAACATCCAACAGCTGCGGTGCATGGAGATCGTCGACTACGCGACCTACGACAGCGCCGCGGTCATGTTCGACGTCATGGGGTTCGGCAAGCCCATGGACGACATTCCGATGCTGTTGCAGCCCGGCGTGTTGAGCTTGGCGTGGGGATCGGTGGTCCGGCAGTTGGCGGCGGGACTGGGGATTCCGCTCGAGGCGGTCACCCAAGAATACGTCCGGGTGCCCGCACCCGAGGACTTCGACATCGCGTCTGGGCACATCGCCAAGGGCACCGCAGCAGCGCTGCGCTTCGAGGTGAAGGGCATGGTCGGCGACCGCCCCGTCGTCGTCCTGGAACACGTCACCCGCCTCCGCGAGGACCTGTGCCCCGAGTGGCCGCAACCCGCCCAGCCTGGCGGGTCCTACCGCGTCGAGATCACCGGTGAGCCTTCCTACGCCATGGACATTTGCCTGGGCAGTCGCAAGGGCGATCACAACCATGCCGGACTGGTTGCCACCGCGATGCGGGTGGTCAACGCAATCCCCGCGGTGGTGGCCGCCCCGCCGGGCATCGTGACCACGCTGGACCTCCCGCTCATCACCGGCAAGGGGCTGTACTTGCCAGAGTGATTCAGCCTGCGGCATGAATCGTGCCGGTTCGGGCGGCGGTAGCATCGGCGCCACCGAGGCCCGGCGTCCGCCCGCCAGCAGGTATCGGTTACCCTCACTTTTTTATTCGGTAACACGGATCGAAGGTCGGTCAGTTGACGCAGGACACCCGGGCCTCGTTCAAGACAAGCTGGTATCTGCTCGGGCCGGCGTTCGTTGCCGCCATCGCCTATGTCGATCCCGGCAACGTCGCGGCCAACGTCAGCTCCGGCGCACAGCTGGGTTATCTGCTGCTCTGGGTGATCCTCGCCGCCAACGTGATGGCCGGGTTGGTGCAGTATCTTTCGGCGAAGCTCGGCCTGGTGACGGGACGCTCGCTGCCCGCGGCGATCGGCAAGGACATGGGCCGCCCGTTGCGGCTGACCTTCTGGGCGCAAGCCGAAATCGTCGCCATAGCAACCGATGTCGCAGAGGTCATCGGCGGAGCGATCGCATTGCGGATCCTGTTCGGGCTGCCGTTGCCGCTCGGTGGGGTGATCACCGGGGTCGTCTCGATGGTGCTCTTGGCGATCAAAGACCGCCGCGGTCAGCTCATCTTCGAGCGTGTGATCACCGGCCTTTTGCTGATCATCGCGGTGGGATTCGCCGCCAGCTTCTTCGTCACCACCCCGCCGCCCGGCGAGATGCTCGGCGGCCTGCTCCCTCGGTTCCAGGGCACCGAAAGCGTGCTGCTGGCGGCCGCCATCCTGGGTGCCACGGTGATGCCGCACGCCGTGTACATGCACTCCGGGCTAGTGCTGGATCGCCACGGGCATCCCGAGCCGGGTCAAGAGCGGCGCTGGTTGTTGCGGGTGACCCGAGTGGACGTGGTGTTGGCGATGGCCGTCGCCGGGACGGTGAATGCGGCGATATTGTTGGTCGCCGCGATCAATCTGCGCGGACAACAAAACATCGCCTCGATCGACGCCGCATACAGCGCGATCCACGGCACTCTCGGCCCGACCATTGCGGTGCTGTTCGCGGTCGGCCTGCTCGCATCCGGCTTGGCATCCTCGTCGGTGGGCGCTTACGCCGGCGCCATGATTATGCAGGGCCTGCTGCATCGATCGATACCGATGATGGTGCGCCGATTGATCACACTGTGCCCGGCCGTCGCGCTCCTAGTCATCGGAGTCGACCCGACCCGGTCGTTGGTGATCTCCCAAGTCGTGCTGTCCTTCGGCATCCCGTTCGCGGTGCTGCCGCTGGTACGCCTCACCAGTAACCGCAAGCTGATGGGCGAGGACACCAACCACCCGATCACGACCGCCATCGGCTGGGCGGTCGCATTGCTGGTCACGCTGCTGAATGTGGTGCTGATCTACCTGACCGTGCAGGGTCAGTAGCAAACGTCACACGCGTGCTGAACGGAAGCCACGCTGCTAAGCGCTGCGGGACGTCGGTCCCAATGAGATGCTGCTTCGAACGCACCCAGAGCAAAGGAACCCCCCACCATGAAAACGCGAGTAGTGATGGCCGCGGTCGGCACGGCAAGCGCGGCGTTGGCCGCTGCCGTCATGTGGACCGCCCCGTCGGCCTCGGCCGAGACCCCCTACTGCAGTGGACTTGGCAACCCCCAGCAAGTCCACGAGTGCAATTGCGGATTCGACTTTGCCCCAGGCACTCAGGAACTTCACGATTGCTTGGCCGGAAACGCGGTCCCGGCGCCCAAACCGTAAAGCGGCCAGCGCGGCCAGTCGCCTTTCACAGGATTCGTCCAGCCGTCTTCGGTTCTTCATCTTTGCGCCGCATTGATCACGCACACTTAGCGGCCTTCACTGTGAAGACGGAAGGGAAACCGTCACATGCCTTCAGCCCGCTGGCCGGCCCGACTCGCCGCTCCCGTCCTGGTCGCCGCCGCCCTGGTGGCGACCGCCTCGATCGCGGCCGCGAACCCTGTTGATGATGCGTTTCTGGTCAAGGCGCGCGGCCTCGGGTTCAGCTGGCCGCCGAATGAGGACAACGACATGATCCTCATGGCGCACCATATTTGTTCGGATCGGTGGAATGCCTGGTCGTCCCAACAGATTGCGGACGACGTGCACAACACCTTGGGCCCACGCGGGGTTAATTTCGGGGACGTCGCGGCCCTGGTGAATCTCGCCGTCGCCACCTATTGCCCGTAGCGAGGACGCGGTCAGCCGACCTTGCTCCAAGTCCCGCAACCCCTGGTCACGAACGCGGTGTCCGTCGGCAGGATCGCGACCACTTGCTGGCCGTCGCCGACGCTGTTGTCGATCACATCGTTGGTGTTCAAGCTTTTCAGCCGGGCCCAGTAGCACGAAGTGCCGCCGGCGCTGCGATAGGTGCCCGGCGCGATGTCGGTGTTCACCAGGAACGTGCCGTTTGCGGGCATCGTCGTCTTGGGTCCCGGCGGAGGTGGCGGCGCCACGGTGACCGTGACGGTGTGAGTGACCGCCGGCACGGTGGACGTCACGGTGATGGCCGCCGGATGGCTCGGGCCGCCACAACCCGCAAGCGCGCCGAGAAGCCCGGCGATCGCGATGAGGTTCCCTCGCATGGAAAGCCATTGTCCCGCCGGTCTGCCCGGGCCGCCCGCACGGGGGCCTTTTCACGGGATTTGCTGTGCTATCCGGAGTTTCTCTGTGCGCCACCTTTTACATAGCTATGCGAAGCACATAGGCTCACCTCGTGCCCATTTGCCCGACGGTGAGCCGCTGAATGCGGGCGTGCCGCCATGCCTACTTCGCATATGGGTCGAACCTGTGCGTTAAACAGATGGCACGCCGGTGTCCCGATGCGACCAATCCGCGACCGGCGGTCCTGTCCGACCACGAGTGGCTGATCAACCAGCGCGGCGTGGCGACCGTCGAACCGATCGCCGGCACCGAGGTGCACGGCGTGCTCTGGGAGGTTTCGGATCACGACCTGACCGCCCTGGACAGCGCCGAGGGCGTTCCGGTGCGCTACCGACGAGACCGGCTGACTGTCCACAGCGACCACGGACCGTCACCGGCGTGGGTGTATATCGACCACCGCGTGACTCCCGGCCCGCCCCGTCCGGGCTACTTGCCGACGATCATCGACGGCGCGATCCAGCATGGGCTTCCACAGCGCTGGATCGACTATCTGCGGCGCTGGGATCCCGCGCGATGGCCACGTCCTGCCTCCGCTAGATCGGTGTCGGGGCTTGGGCCGCAATCATTTTCGGAACTGCTCAGCGCACCCGGGGTGATCGAGGAAAGTCGGCTTCGGTCGCGGTTCGGCTTCCTCGCCATCCATGGGGGCGGGCTGGAACAGATGACCGATGTCATCGCCGAACGCGCGGCCGAGGCCGCCGGCGCGTCGGTATACCTGTTGCGACATCCCGACCGCTACCCCCACCATTTGCCGTCGGCGCGGTTCGACCCGGCCGAGTCGGCGCGGCTTGCCGAGTTTCTCGACCACGTCGACGTCGCGGTCTCGCTGCACGGTTACGGCCGCATCGGGCGCAGCACGCAGCTGCTGGCCGGCGGCCGCAACCGCACGCTAGCCGCGCACCTGGCCCGGCACGTTCAGCTGAACGGGTATCAGGTGGTCACCGACCTCGACAACATCCCGGTGGAACTGCGGGGGTTGCATCCGGACAACCCGGTCAACCGGGTACGCGACGGCGGCACTCAGCTGGAGTTGTCGGTTCGCGTTCGAGGTCTCAGTCCGCGCAGTCCACTGCCGGGCGCTGATGGCCTGTCGTCGGTCACCTCCGCCCTGCTGCAGGGGTTGGTGGCCGCGGCTCGCTCCTGGTAAGTGGTTGGTCTTGGAAATGGAGGTTGCTGGTGGCCAAGGATTTTCGGTTCGGGATGAGCATGCGCTTCTACAAGTCGCGCGAGGCGCTGCTGGACAAGGCCAGGCGCGCTGAAGACGCAGGCTTCGACATCCTTTGTGTGCCTGATCATTTGGGCGCAGCGGCGCCGTTTCCCACGCTGACCGCGGTCGCGATGGCCACCACGAAGCTGCGGCTGAGCATGTACGTGCTCAATTCGGCGTTCTACAAGCCGGCGCTGCTCAGCCGGGACATGCAAGCTCTCGACCTGCTCAGCGACGGCCGCCTCGAAATCGGTCTGGGTACCGGCTACGTGCGAGAAGAGTTCGAAGCTGCGGAGATCCCGTATCCCAGCGCCGGCGCCCGGGTCGATTACCTCGAACACATGACGAAATATCTCAAGGAGCACCACCCGTCGACGCCGCTGATCATTGCCGGCAATGGCGATCGCGTGCTGACCATCGCGGCCCGCAACGCGGACATCATCGGATTGACGGGTTCCAAGGTGCGCGCCGTGGACGACCCGTTCGCCGAACGGGTCGATTTCGTGCGCAGCGCCGCCGGCGACCGCTTCGACTCGCTCGAGTTGAACTTGGCGATCACCGCAATGCCACGGGTCGGCGAGACCGAGCCGGACTTGAAGCTAGCCCGTAGCTACGCCCCAGAGCTGACCGACGAGGAGATCCTCTCCCAGCCCTCGGTGCTCAGCGGTTCGCCCCGCGAAATCGCTGACACATTGCTGGCATACCGGGAGAAGTACGGAGTGTCATCCTTCACCGTCCAAGACAACAACATCGACAACTTCGCCAAGGTTATCGCGGAACTGCGCTGACGAGGTGTGGCCGTCTGTCCCGGATTCACTGCCCCGGTATGCTCAGGCCCGTCCGCCCCCGTAGCTCAGGGGATAGAGCACGGCTCTCCTAAAGCCGGTGTCGCAGGTTCGAATCCTGCCGGGGGCACCAAAAGTGTGTATGACGGCGGCTGATAGTTGACATTTTGTCTTCGGGTGATGCCTGACAGTGTTTCGGTTGATGCTTGACAGTTGCTTCGGCTGATCCTTGACACTCCCTAGATGAGGGAGTTGAGCGTGGCTGAGCAGCGGTATCAGGCCGTGTTGGCAGTGATCAGTGACGGTCTGTCGATTTCGCAGGTCGCCGAGAAGGTTGGGGTGTCGCGTCAGACGCTGCACTCCTGGTTGGCCCGCTATGAGGCTGAAGGCCTGCAGGAGGGGTTGGCGGATCGGTCGCATCGGCCGGTGAGTTGACCGCATCAGATGCCGGCGGTGGTGGAGGGCGCGGTGTTGTACACCGTCGGCATATTTCTGGGAATCCGTACAGAACCGAATCAGCAGTTTCGGCCATGTGCCGCTGGTCGCGGGAGGGACGGGGTAGTGCCGGGATGCTAGCCAGCGCCGACGCGATGGCGTGATGGGCGTGCGGGAGCGCCTGTGGCACTGGCGGATTGCGTGACGGACGGTGGCTCAGTGGGATGGTGGCACTGCAGTGGCCAGCGGATGGTGAGAAAAGTGTCCGTTAGTGCCAGCGATGTCTGCCATGCTTCCCTGTCAACGAGATTCGGTCGCACTCGTGCGTGGAACCCCTAGGCCTTCGGCAAGGTTTTGCAAAGCGATCTTCGCCAGCGGCAGGTCCACTCCCACTTCCCCGCCGAGCCCCAGCGCCAGGCTGAGATCTTTTTCTCCCAAGTCGCGGGTGTGTAGGAAGGGCTGGTAGAGGAAGTGGTCCGGGGCGAGCGGCTTGCTCATGTCGTCGCGGAACATCATCGCTCCGGTGCCGCCGCTGTGTGCATCGGTATGGCGCACGACCCGGCTGAATGCTTGCACATCAAGACCTGCCAACTCGGCGAGTTTCATTGCTTCGCAGGCGGCCGCAAATGACGTGAAAGTCAGCATGTTGCGCGCCAGCTTCATTCGCGTCCCCGCGCCGGGTTCTCCAGCGTGAACCACCATGGATGCCCACTGCTTAAACGTCGGCTTGACGCGCTCGTAGACCTCGCGTTCGGCAC
Source organism: Mycobacterium simiae (assembly GCF_010727605.1). Taxonomy (NCBI): domain Bacteria; kingdom Bacillati; phylum Actinomycetota; class Actinomycetes; order Mycobacteriales; family Mycobacteriaceae; genus Mycobacterium; species Mycobacterium simiae. The sequence continues at coordinate 3,620,914 of NZ_AP022568.1, read as the reverse complement.
CCACCATAACTGCCAGGTCACCCGTCTTCACCGCTTCCACACCGCCGCTGACCGGTGCATCGATGACGTGAATGCCATTGGGCTCCAGTTCCGCGGCCAGTTCTACTGCTGTCCGGTGGTCGATCGTGGAGTGGATCGCGATGACGGTACCGCGCTTGGCCCGCGGGGCAAGCCGCGCCACCACGTGGCGCACTTGCTCGTCGTTGAGCACCATCACACTGATGACGTCGGCGACCGCCACGTCGGCCAGGGCGTCGGCCACCTGCACTCGGCCGTCGGCGAATGACGTTGTGGCATCCGGCCGGACGTCGAAGACGATCAAGCCACCGGGCCAGTCAACCAACCGCTGGGCCATCGGCGCGCCCAAATTGCCCAGCCCGATGAAGGCGACCTTTGGATGTTCCGCCATGGAATCCTCCTCGGAGTTGCGTGATCATTGTGCACGACGGCATGCTCACGCCCGCCGCAGCAGCATTGCGGTGGTGCCGCTGTTGGCCGCTCCTACGCCAACCGCGGCCAGGGTCGCACCGTCGACCTGTCGCGCACCGGCCTCGCCACGAATCTGCAGGCAGGCTTCATGGAGATGTCCGAAACCGTGCAGGCGTCCGCCAGAGAGCTGCCCTCCCGCAGTGTTGATCGGGACGTGTCCGCCCAGCGAGATGCGGGCCGGGTCCGCGACCCACGCCCCGGATTCGCCGACCGGGCAGAAACCGAAGTCCTCCAGCCAGCAGAGCACGAACACACTGAACCCGTCATACAACGAGGCAACGTCGACGTCGTCCACCGTGAAATCGGTGCGCTCCCAGATCGTGGACCAGCGCGAACTAATCCGGGTGATGTCTTCCCCTGCCTCCCAGGTGAACCGGTCGTGGTGGGCACAGTCGAGGGCCTCGACAGCCACGCCGGGGTGATCCAGCGCCGCAACGTGCTCGGCACGCGAGACAACAAACGCGGTCGCCCCGTCGCAGGCGATGTCACAGTCGAACATGCACAACGGGTCTGAGACCATTCGCGCACTCAGGTACGCGTCCAAGTCGAGTGGCTCGCGATAGATCGCTGTGGGGTTGCGCGCGGCGTGCGCCCGCTGCGCGATGGCTATCGACGCGAGCTGCTCCCTGGTCAGGCCGTAGCGCAGCATCCGCGCGCGAATCTGCAGCGCCGCCAGGTTAGCCGCCGTCACGCCAAATGGCATCTGCCATCCCAACATTCCAGCGGGACGACTGCCCCCAGACCCGTAGCCCTTGCGCCGGCCGGCACCCTGAGCGGTGCCCTCCCAGATGCTGCGCCAACACAGGACGTGGTCGGCAAGCCCTCCCGAAATAGCGAGCATCGCGTCGACCACGGCGCCGAGCTGACCGGGGGACTCGACTCCCCCGGCGACCCACTTCGGCTTGATTCCCAGTGCGTCGTGGATGTCCCGCAACGACGCCCCGGAGAACCCGACGCCGGGTTGCGAAGCCCCGGGATAGGTTGTAAGGCCGTCGATGTCGGCCAGCGACAAGCCTGCGTCGGCAACCGCGGCCAGACACGCCTCGGCGGTGAGCTCGAGGGGGTCACGCCGCAACCGGCGGCCGATTGCCGACTGGCCGATGCCGCTGATGATGGCCCGGTCGGAAACCGCGTTATTCATCAGCGCTCCGGCTCGAACAATGGAATGAACACCTCGTCTTCGCCGTCTATGCATCGATCGAACGTGACCCGAACGGGCATATTAGGGGTTACTTCGGCGGGATGGACGTTCACCAGGTTGGTCAGCAGGCGCGCCCGCTTGTCCTCGGCCGGGTTGACGAATGCGATGAGATAGGGCGGCGTGAACCCCGGGAACCATTGGTGACGGTTCACTGTCCAGGATTCGACGAACCCGCGGCCGCTGAGGTCGACATACTCGGTGGCCGCGTGGTCAACAGGGCACAGCAGCGCGGGCGGGTGACATAGCCGCCCACAGCAGGTGCAGCGTTGCATGCGCAGCACTCCGTCGGCCCCAGAGGTCCAGAAGGGGCGATTCAGAGCGGTCAGCGCCGGCGCCGGCCGTGGATTTTCTGGCATGTGGGTCACTCGTATTGGATGGAATCGACTGCTAGCCAAACACTCCCGGTGATTGCGAGTAGTCCACCGTCGACAATTCGGTCATGCCACCATCGATGTGCAGCACCGTGCCCGTCACGAACGCCGCGTCATCCCCTGCCAAAAAGGCCACCGCGGGCGCGATCTCAACTGGACTGGCGCCCCGCTTCATCGGCGAGGCGGCGGCGGTTCGGGTGTAGTTGTCCCATTCGGTACCGATGAGCTTTTCCTGGGCATCGGTAAGGGCGAACGGGCACACCGCATTGACTCGGATGCGGTGGCGAGCCCACTCGTTGGCGGCCACCTTGGTCAGCGCCGCCACCGCGCCTTTGGCCGCCGAGTACGGAGCAGTGTAGGCGATGCCGGCGAGGGCAGAGCCCGAGACGAAGTTGATCACCGACGCTCGCCCCGACTCGCGAAGAAACGGAAAGCAGAGCTGCATGAACCGGAAGGTCGCCTTGGGCCCGGTGGCCTCCGAGAGTTCCCAATCCTTGTCGGTGACCAGTTCGAGCGCCTTCGGCATCGCGAAGAACTGGGCCGCGTTCACCAAGATGTCGATGCGGCCGCCCCCGGTTTCCGCCACCTCGTGCACGGCGGCTTCAATCGCATCGCGGTGGGCCACATTGGCCCTGATGAAGGAGGCCCGCCCGCAATTGCCACGAATGCGCTCGACGCGATCAAGGCCCTTCTCCTCGTTCAGGTCCACGATTGTGACCTGGGCGCCCAGACCGGCTAACTCCTCGGCAATGGCCCCTCCCAAACCCTGAGCTCCGCCGGTAACCAGCGCGCACCTGTCCTCCAGACGAGACAAGACCACTCCTTGCTGCGATGTAACAATGGAACACGAAGCGTTCAATTATTCAATAATGGCAGATCCGAGCGGCAATGCCTAGCGATGGTCGGGCGCGCGGACTGGTTCAGCGGATCACCGTTAACCGTTGCGCTGCCCTCCGGTCACAAAGATGTCCTGACCGGTGATCGCCGCAGCCGCATCCGAGGCGAGCCACAGCGATGTATCGGCGACCTCTTCCGGTAGGACCAGGCGGCCCAGGGCATTCGCCGATGCCAGACGCCGGCGAATGACATCGGGCGCTAGCCGCTGCTCGTGCGCGAGTCTCGCGATGTAACTGTCGACCAGTTCACCTGCGACAGTGCCGATGACCAGGGTATTGACCCGGATGCCCAATTCACCGACTTCGGTGGCGAGGGTTCGGCTCAGCGCGCTCAGACCCGATTTCGCTGCCGCGTAGTGCGCCTTGCGGGGCAGCGCTGAATTCGCGGCTAGTGACGACATGAACTGAATGTTTCCGCGGCGGGCATCGATCATGGCATGCTGAAGGACTTCTCGAGAGAGCAGCATCGGCGCCAAGAGATTGGTGTCAAGCACATCCTGCCAATTGGCCACCGTGGCATCGGCGACCGCCTGATCCACTCCGGGTACTCCGGCGTTGTTCACGAGGATGTCGAGGCGGCCGAATCGTGACATCGCTTTAGTAACCACTTCTCGGCACTGGTGCTCCACACGGATATCCGCAACCAGTTGCATTGCTTGGTGACCGTCGTTTGCCACCAATCTCGCCGTGTGAGCCAGTTCTTCGCCCCGGCGCGCAACCAGGATGACGGTCGCGCCGTACGCGGCATATCGGCGCGCCAGCACCCGTCCGATACCACCACTCGCACCGGTGATAAGTGCCACCAGCCCGCGCAGGCCGATGTGCGCTGTGCTCGCTGTCTGATGGGGAGTATCGATCATGTGATACGCCTAGTCGCCGAAATGCCGTGCAACAGGCGGAGTCACAAACAGGTGAGCGAAGGTCTCCAAGAGCAGTAGGTCAGCCTTTCCCCTGGCGGTGAGTCGCGAGTAGGCAGCCGACGTGTGATTACACATACACATAGTATGTATTGTTGTGTAACCAGCGACCAGGCTCAATGTGCTGCCGGCCCATCGGGCAACAGCTCTTCCAAGGGCCCAATCAACAAGTTCGCGGTCGACGCGGCGGTGACGACGACGGCTAATCCGCACGTCGCGTAGCATGAATAACCGGGATCACTGCCGTTGGGCGCGTAGGAGTGACAATGTTGACTGATCCAGTCACCGGCGAAGCGCAGGTCGCCGAGGAGTTCGACCGTCGCGACCAGATTCTCGACGCCGCAAACGAATGCTTCGCTCAGTTAGGCATTCAGCGCACTAGTGTGCAGGACGTTGCGCGCATGGCTAAGGTCTCTCGGGGCACCATCTACCGGTACTTTGTAGATCGCGATGTCCTGATCGAGGCGGCCATCGAGTATGGCGCCCAACGCTTCTACCGCGAGGTCGCCGCGGCAATGGCGAAGAAGTCAACGCTGGCCGAACAACTCGGCGCGATGGCCGAAACCCATGCGAAAATCCTGCTGGACCACCGGACTCGCAACCGGCTGATGGCCGACGATGCGGAGTTGATGCGCCACATGGTCGCCGATGGCGACGCCGCCGTCCGCCGCACCACCAAGTTTTTGGAACCTTATGTCCGCGATGCCCAGAAGCGCGGCGAGGTCGGCGCCGGAGTCGACGTGACGGCCGGCAGCGAATGGCTGGCCCGCATCATCTATTCCTTCTCGACTGTCAATCAGGGTCTGACCTTCGATATGACAAAGCCGGCCACGGTCCGCCGCTACGTCGAGAAGTTCGCGATCAACGGCCTGCGCTGACGCGGTCGAGCAGCATGTCCGTCACATAGCCGTTCGGCTATCGCGGCCCATCGCCGCGGGCTCGGTCGCGAACTCACGCACCATCGCCTGGATGGTGTACGACGCGGCGAGCCGTCCATCTCGCGCGAAGACCCGGCCATCGCCCTGCACAAGTCCGCGTCCCGACCAGAAGGCGTGGTTGGTGTACAGCAGCCAGTCTGCGACCCCGACGTCGTCGTGAAAAGCGATAGTCGCCTTCATGATCCCGGTCGACAGGGTGGCATGCGCGCGCGCCTCGCCCAACCCCGGATGCGGCAACATTCCGGCGGCGATCGTCCAATGTGTCGTCGACTGGGCAAGCAACGCGGCGTTCAGGTAGGGGGTCCGCGGCGTGTCGCGAAAACGGACCCAGGCGTTGATAATCGGCGGCCCTACCCGATCGGGATCCGGGTCATAGGCACCGTCGACCACCCGAATCTCGCGGCCGGTCATCCCAAAGCCGTGGAACGGCACCGCCGAATCGGGTCCTGGAACGTCCGGCATGGGCTCCACGGCCCGCATGACGTCGCCGGCTCCCGAGTCCGCGAGCACCAAGCCTGCGCTACGCAGCACCCCGTTCTGGCTGATGCGTATTTCGGCCAACGAAAACGACCTGCCCCGCCGTAGCACGTCGACGGACAGATCTACGGGCGCATCGAACGAGGCCGCTTTGACGAAGATCATCGACGCCGATGTAACCCGTTGCCCTGGAAGCGATTTCGATGCAGCGACGATGGCCTCGCCGAGCAGCTGGCCACCCTCGACGACGTTGCGATGAGTTGGCCCATGAGCTGGCCCGATGAACCGGTCATCGGTCACCTGCTCGACGTCGATGATCCTGCACAGCTCGGTGGCGTCTCCCCACAGTGGGAACGTCACCGCAACTGTCGAGCCGTCCGGCCAGTCTTCGACGACGACCACGCGCACAGCGTCGTCATAGAAACAGACGTGTCCCGCGATCGCCGCGACCTCCGGCAACGGGGTGCGGTAGCCCCACACGACGTTCTCGACACCGGAGCCCGGTTCGCTGAGGCTCCAATAACTTGCCCGGCCCTTGAAAGGACAGACGGTGCTGTGATCCGACGGGCGGAACAGCTCCCACCGCACATCTGACTCCGGAAAGTACAAGCGATCCTCGTGGTCGGTCTCGGTCACCACAAGGCACCGGTCGCTCTGGGCAACAAGCAAGTCGCCGAACCAAACCTGGCCTCGGCGAGGACAGGGGGTCGCATCAATCCGGTAGTCGGGGTAATCGGGCCAGGCCGACTCCACTTGCGTCGTCATCACTGCCCGCTGGTCTCCGGCCTCATACCGTCACCGTACGACGCGGCGATGACGGTGGACGGATCACGAGCTGCTCGAGGCCGACGGCGGGAAAGTTCAACGCGCTCGCGAATGTTCCTGCCAGCGTGTCGGCGACGTCGTCGGGCGACATCAATGTCTCCTGCAAGAGGCCGCGTGCGACCCAATCCTGCACAACCACGCCGAGCAGTTCGGGGTCGAACGCCGCGGTGAACTCCGTCGGAACGGTGCCGCCCACGGTGACACAGCAGTAGCGAAAGTGCGGATGCTCTGTGCGCCAGGCATTGAGGCTTTCGGACAACGCGGCCTTGCTCGAGGAATAGGCGCCCAGCGCGGTCCGGGGCTGTCCGACCGTTTCGGAGGACAGGGCGCTGATGATCGCGGCGGGCGCGAGCACCGGCAGACAGGACCTGATGACGTGGTGCACACCGACGACGTTGGTCTGCATCACGTCCATCCAATCGTCGATAGACGTGTCGGCCAACATTCTCAACGGCGCGTATCCCACCGAAATGAACAGCAGGTCGATCTCGCCGAAGCGCTGGCGGGCCATCTCGGCGAACCGTGCGCAATCGTCAGCGTCACGCACGTCCGCGTCGATGGCGGCACCGGAACCGGCTTCGGCAACGACCTCTTCGAGACGGTCTCGCCGGCGCGCCACGATGAGCAGGTCGGCGCCCTCCTTAGCGGCGCGGATGGCGAATGCCCGCCCGATTCCGGCCGATGCGCCCACCACGACGACCCGCTTGCCGGCTAACGTCCGTTCGCCCATGTGCCTGACCACCGATCGAGAAACCCTGCGTAAAAACCCGTCCGACATTGAGGAACAATAGTACATCGATTGTTCAATTGAGCGGCCTATGCAGGTTCTTCAGCGAAGCCCGTTGATGGCGAAAGCCTCCACGTAGCGCCGGACAGTGTCCGGCTTCGACATGTCGAACGTCTGGGCCTGGTTAACGGTGGAGAATGACCAGATGATGCGGGCCAGCCATTCGCTGGCCGCGGTGACGTCGACGCCGGTGCCCACCTCGCCGCGCTCGCGCGCGGCCCGCACATAGGGTTCGAGGAAATGGGTGGATCGCCGGACCGCCGTGTCACCGTCGGAGATCATGTGCCGCATCAGCTCGGCATCGTCGGCCATCAAACGGTTCCGCGTCCGATGGTCGAGGAGGATTCTGGCGTGAGTTTGCGCCATCGCCCCGACCTGCTCCGCCAGCGTGTTTTTCTTCGCCATCGCCGAAGCGACCTCGCGATAGAACCGCTGCGCGCCGAATTCGATCGCGGCATCGATGAGCACGTTGCGGTCTTCGAAGTACCGGTACACCGTGCCCCGTGACACGTTGGCTTTTCGGGCGACGTCCTGCACGCTCGTGCGCTGAATGCCGAGCTGAGTGAAGCATTCGTTGGCCGCCTCGAGAATCTGGTCGCGGCGATCGAACTCCCCCTCCGATTCGAGTTCGGCAGGGGCGGGTTTCGTCGACATGTCGCACTATGCTACGCGACAAATTCGGGCGTTGTGTTCCATCTATGGGTCGGCCGGTCACTGAACTGCGGCCAGGAGTAGTCATTGCAACACTTGGCGTACTGCTGTCTAGTATGGCTGTCGTCGGCGATGACGCCAGAAACGAGGGCAGCGTGGAACTTGGTGTGGCGGGGCGCAACTTCGTCCTCGTCGGCGGGACGACCGGTATCGGGTTCGCCGCCGCCCAGCAGCTCGCCGTCAACGGCGCCAACGTGGCGCTGCTGGCTCGTGACGGAGAGCGCGCCCGAGCGCGTGCCGAGCGACTGACCGCAGACTACGGGGTGGGCGCGGTCGGCATCGCCGTCGACGCCGCGGCCGCCGGTGATGGCGTGGGCCGCGCCGTCGACCGCGCGGCCGCAAGCCTGGGTCCGTTGCGCGGCCTGGCCGTGACCGCGGGACCGATGAACCAGCAGGGGCCGTTCCTCGAACACGGCGACGAGTCGTGGGACTGGTACTACCAGTTGATTCTGATGGGAACCGTGCGTTCCTGCCGCGCCGTCATCCCGCACCTGCAACGCAATGGCGGCGGAACCATCGTGACGACGGCCGCGTATTCCGTTCGTGCGCCGAAGGTCCTGATTCCGCCGTACAACGCTTTGAAGGCGGCGGTATTGACCTTGTCGAAGATTTTGGCGAAAACGCATGGCCCGGAGGGCATCAGGGTGAACACCGTGTGCCCCGGACTATTCGATACCGAGGTGAATGACTTCATCCGCGCCCGGCGGGCAGCGGAGTACGGGGTGGCGTTGGAGGACGCGGTTTACACTCACCTGGCAAGCAACCCGGACTGGAATATGCGTGTCGCCCTTGGCCGCGGCGGGCATCCCGAAGAAGCGGGCGAGCTGATCGCCTTTCTGCTCGGCGACAGGGCAGCTTTCATGACGGGCGCGGCCGTCAACATCGACGGGGGCACGGACTTCTAACCCTCTCAGAGCCCGATTTCGTCGGCGAGAAGTCCCCGGTGATAGGGGGCGTCGCCCAGCAGGCGCCCCGACGATTGAGCCCGCTTGAAATAGAGATGGGCGGGATGCTCCCAGGTGAATCCGATGCCACCGTGAATCTGGATATTGGCGGCGGCAGCGCGGGCATAGGCCTCGGAACTGCACGCCTTGGCCAACGATGCCACCGCCGGCAATTCGGGCGCGCGTTGGGCCGCAGCCCGCACCGCGTAATAGGCTGCGCCGCGGGCACATTCGATGTCCAGGAAGAGGTCGGCGCACTTGTGGCGGATGGCCTGGAATGAGCCGATGGGCTTGCCGAACTGTCTGCGGGCTTTCGCGTAAGCAACGGCCATCTCGAGGCAGCGTTGCGCGCCGCCGACCTGTTCTGCGGCCAGCGCGGCGCAGCCGAGTGCGAGGGTCGATCGCAACACCGCCTCCGCGCCGCCCTCGCGACCGACGAGCGACGCCGGCGTGGCGCTGAATTCGATACGGGCCTGTTTTCGGGTCTGGTCCAGGGTGGACAGCGCGCGCCGAGCAACGCGGTCGAAGCGGTCGACCGCGAACAGCGACAATCCGGAGTCAGTCTGGGCGGCTACCAACAGCACATCGGCGCTGCAGCCGTCGAGGACATAGGCTTTGGCTCCGTCCACCACCCACCCGTCGGCCGTTTTTCGGGCCCGCGATCGGATCGCGCCGGCCTCCCAGAGGCCCGACTCCTCGGTGACCGCGAGGCTGGCGATAGTCGCTCCGGACGCGATGCCCGGCAGGTATCGGCGCTGGGCCGCGTCGTCGCCGGAACCGAGGAGCGCGCTCGACGCCAGTACCGAAGATGCGAAGTACGGCGAGGGAACCAGCGCCCGCCCCAGCTCCTCGGCGACGACGCCGAGTTCGACGAAGGTGAAGCCTTGGCCGCCGAATTCTTCCGGGATCGCGAGCCCGACCAGGCCCAGTTCGTCGGACATCTGCGCCCACAACAGTGGGTCGTAGCCCAGCGGTGATTCCATGTGGCGGCGCACCTGCGCTTCGTCGGCCTTGCTCTCGAAGAAGCTGCGCACGACGCGGCGCAACTCGTTCTGCTCGTCCGTGAAACCGAATCCCAGCGCATTGCTTAACATTTCAAGACCTCGGGGCTCCGCGTCCCGTCGGGCTCACCCGCGGCGCGCCAGCGCCCCGGCGCAATGTGCGCAGCCACTCACCGACGGCGGCGGGGGCCGGGACCGGCGCGTCGAAGTGTCCGGGGTCGGCGGCCCAGAACTCTTCCCACGAGGGAAACGCGTCGTGAAACGAGCCGTCCTGGCCGGGGCTGCCGGGCCAGCGCACCTTCCGTGGGCCGACCGGCGGGTCGGTGATGTCGCTCCGGTACCAGAACAGCGGGGTGCGGCGCGCGAAATACCAGTGGCCGTCCCGCCGTTCGTAGCGGTCCAGGTAGGCCAGCATCTCGATAAACCACGCGGTCTCGGTTTCCAAGTCATTGCGCGAGTACACAAGTCCGCTCGCGGTATCGGCGCCGTGAACGTCGATAACATGACCGAGGACACCGTGCGCGCTGCCCAGCAGCGTCGGACGCACCTCTGCGTCGTACCATTGGCGCATCGCGTCGCGGCCGCGGCACTTGCCCGGCACCCCGACGTCGTCGACGAAAAGGTTTACCAGGGAATCGAAGTCACGCATGTCCAATGCCACCGCGTACCGCGCCGCCAGCTGACGAATTTCCTCGATGGCCTCCAGGCGGGCGATTCGCTCCTCCAGTCCGGTCACGCCAGCTCCCCCGACGTCAGTAACTTCACCAGGCGGGGCTTGTCGATCTTGTTCGTGGTGGTGTAGGGCAGCCGGTCGTCGTCGGGGAAAATCACCCAGCGTTTCGGAATCTTGTACGCGGCCAGTTCCTTTCGGCACGCTGCCGCGAGCTCGTCTTGCGACATGCGCCGCCCTTGATTGAGCACGACGACGGCGCAGACGAGCGCACCCTTGTCCGGGTCGGGAACGCCGACGACATAGGCGATCCGGACGCCGTCGACGCCGCCGATCACCGCCTCCACCTCCACGGGCGCGACGTTGGCGCCCGAGGTCTTGATCATGTCGTCGGTGCGTCCGGCGAAATACAGAAACCCGTCATCGTCTAGGTATCCGGCGTCCTTCGTGTGATACCAGCCGTCGGCGTCGAACAGGTCGCCGTGCTGCCGTCCGACCATGCCGCGCATCATGGCCGTTCCCCGCACGCAGATTTCCCCGACCGTCCCGTTGGGCACCGCTACGCCCGACTCGTCGACAACCTTGTGCTGATAGCCGGGTGCGGATATCCCGAGCGACCCGCGCTTGGTTTGCGGTACCGGTTCGTGTGGTGGCCACCAGGTGTGCGAACTGCACGTTTCGGTCATCCCCAACTGTGTGACCAGCAGCGACGGATTGGCCGCGCGCAGTTCCGGCGGTAACAGGACCTGGTGGTATCCCGCGCGCAGACTTGACAGATCTGTGGACGAGAAGTCGGGATGATTCGCCAGTGCCCGGCCCACGTGGGGGAATCCTGTTGCGTAGGTGGCCCGTTCGGATTCGAGCAGGCGCAGCACGTCGCCGGCGTCGAACTTGTGCTCGGTGAGAATAGTGGCACCGGTCTGCATCGGTCCGAGCAGACCGAAGACCAACCCGGCAACCCAGAAGAACACCATCGGGATATAGACCCGGTCGTCGGGCTTCCACTCGTGCTGCGTGGCGACGAAGCGAGAGTGTGTAATCGCGGTGCCGTGCGTGTGGATGACACCCTTGGGGTCCGACGTGCTTCCCGATGTGTAGATGACGACCAGGTCGTCGGAGGGGCGGACGGTGGATTCGCACGCGCGCAGAAACGCTTCGGGCACCGGGTCCGGCCATGCACTGGGCCATGGGCGCTCGGCGTTGCCGAGCCCAAAGATGTTGCGCAACTGCGGCAGCCGTTCGAGGATCAGCGGTGCGCGCGGGGACGAAAGCTCGCCCGTGGCATCGCCGACACGCGCCAGCATGTCCTTGCCGAGCATTGAGTCGACCGATAGCAGGGTGTGGATATCGGCGTCGCGAAGCAGCCACCTCAACTCCGGCGGCTGAAAGAAGGTGTTGATCGGCACGGCCACGGCGCCGATCCGCGTGGTCGCCAGGAAGGCGACCACGAAGTCGGGTCCGTTGGGCGCCAAGATTCCGATCCGAACGCCTCTGGTGATCCCCGCCGCAAGCAGCCGCCGCGCCATCTCGGCCGACCGAAAATCAGCCTGCGCGTACGTGATCCGCTCGATCGTCCCTCCACCGGCCGAGCTGACGACGAAGTCGTTGTCTCCGTAGGCCGCGACTAGGTTGGCCAGCATCGACGGGACGACGGGTGGGTACGGCAGCGGGTCATAGCTGAACGTTCGTGCGGATTCACCCATGGCGCGTCATTTCACAACTCATTCGACTCATTCCACGACCCACCGCGGTTCCCGCTTCTCCGCGAACGCGAGCATCCCTTCCCGGTAGTCCGGATGGGTCAGCTGGTGTTGCAGCACGTAGCGGTACGCGACGTCGTTGGCCGCGCGCAGCCCGACATCGAGGCTGCTCCACATCGCCTTGATCGACGCCTGGACCGTCGCCGGCGAGAGTTTCGCGATGTCCAAGGCGATTTCGCGCGCCCGCTGTTGCAGCCGGTTCGCGGGCACGACCTCGTTGATCAGGCCGATCTCGTAGCCCCGCCGCGCGCTGATGCGGCCCTGCTTGGTCATGAGACCCAGCTGCATCACCATCGACAGCGGCATTCTGCGCAGCAGCACCGCGGGCTCGAGCGCGAACACGTTTCCCACGGCCAAGTGCGTGTCGATCAGCTCGGCATGCTCGGCCGCGATGATGAGGTCGGCGTCGGCGACCTGGTGCAGGCCGCCGCCGACGACCATTCCGTTGAGGGCGCAGATGACCGGCTTCCACACATCGTGGTGCAGCCGCGAGCCGGGAACCTTGTTGCGGATGCCGCCCTCGGCCGTTGCCCGGATGTCCTGGCCCACGGAGAACGCGCGGTCTCCGGCTCCGGTGATGATGGCCACCCGGATGGTCGGGTCCTCACGCACCCGGGCCCACGCGATGCCGAGCTCGGTACGGGTCAGGTCGTCAGTGGCGTTGAGCCGCTCCGGTCGGTTGATCGTGATGGTGGCGACCTGCTCGCTGACGTCGAACAGGATTCTCTTCAGTTCCACGACATCCCCTGGCATCGATTCGTAGCAGTAAACACTACATCAGCATCTGTCTTGTCGTTCCGCATCGACATCATGGCATCCATTGCCCCCCGGACACCGAAATGAGCTGGCCGGTTACGTGTTTGGCCGCGGATGAGCACAGAAATGCCACCACGCCGGCCACGTCGTCCGGCTCACCGATGTTTCCGGTCAACGTTGTCCGGCGCATCTGTGCCAGCTCGTCCTCCGTCTTGCGTGACAACAGCCACGGCGTCGCGGTGGTGCCGACCACGACGGTGTTGACCCGGATGGCATGCGCACCGAGCTGAACGGCCATCAGCCGGCTCAGCCCTTCAACACCCGCTTTGGCGGCCGCATAGGCCGGCGGCCCGGTCCGCACCCCGTGGGCGGACACCGAGCTGACATTCACGATGACCCCGCCGCCGTGGGCGACCATCTGTCGGCCAGCGACCTGCGCCATCACGAAGGTGCCCTTGAGGTTGACCTCGACGATGCGGTCCCAGTCCTCGTCCGTTTGCTCGAGAAATGTTCCGGGCAGCGTCATACCCGCGTTGTTGACCAATGCCCGAACGGGCCCATACCGGTCAGCCAAGGTGCTCAGCGCGTCCTCGACCGCGTCACGGTCGGTGATCGATACGTTCATCGGGACGAGCAATCCCGATCTCGCGTCGTCTGAATCCTCCGCGCGCGCAACGGCCTTGGCGTTAACATCGATCGCGGATACCCGGTACCCGCCGCAAATCAAAGCGGCCACAATCGATTCGCCGATGCCTCGCGCTCCCCCGGTGACGACCGCGAGCGGACGAGAGTCACCCGACACGCTGCCCACTTCCCCGCCCTGGCCCGGAGGTCGTGCCGGTGCGCTCGATCGCGGCGATCGAGGGCCGCACCAGTTCGACGGATTCGGCCATCAGACACGACAAATCACCGTGACCGCCGGCGGCGACCCACGAATCGATCGCGGCGCGGTTGGCGGCGTTGATCAGCGTGGCGGCCAGCCGAGGCCGCAAGTCGGGTTGTGTGTCGCTGCCCAGCCAGCGCGCGACCTCGGCGGTGAGCTGATCGATCCAGTCCTCGTTGATCCGCAGCATGGTCGCGCGCAGCGCCGGCAGGCTGTGGTACATCCGCGCTCGGGCCAGGAACATTTCGGGCTGATCGACGATCGCCCGCGCCACGGCCATCGACGTCTCGGCGAGGGCTTCCCACAGTGAGTCCGATCGCACCGCGCGAAAGCGGCGGATCGCCTCCTGTAGCCGCTCGGCGTAGCCGTCGAACAGGATGTCTTCCTTGCTGGCGAAGTGATGGAAAAACGTGCGCGGAGCGACTCCGGCCGCCGCCGAAATCTTGTCGACGGTGGTCCCCTCGTAGCCCTGGGTGGTGAACAGCTCGATCGCCGCATGGATGAGTGCCTGTCGGTTGCGCAACCCGCGGGCCCGTCGTTGGTCCATGCTCATACCCCTGCCAGCGTGGCGGTTCCGGAACTCAGAGCGACGACGTCACCCTGCAGCGTTCGGAAACGCACCGAATCTTCGGTTCGCCAGATCTCTGTCCGCAGCGGGGCATCGAGCTTCACCTGCTTGGAGAATCGGCAGCCTAAGGATGCCAGCGACTGCGGGTCCCCGTCGCCGATCCGGTCGATCACCGCCCGGGCGGCGAATCCCAGCGTGCACAGCCCATGCAGGAAGACGTCGTCGAAGCCGTACTTGCGGGCCGCCTCCGGGTCAATGTGCAGCTGGTTGCGATCGCCCGAGAGCCGGTAGAGGGCGGCCTGCTCGGGTCGGACGACATCGTCGAACACAGCATCCGGCGGCCCGTCGGGGTCCGGTTCGGCCGCAGGTCCACGCTCGCCGCCGAACCCCCCTGCACCGAGGACCATGGTTTGAGACCTGGCGACGAACACGGTCCCGTCCGGGTCGGCGCCGCGGCTGGTCAACTCCACGGCGGCGTGTTTGCCCTTGTCCCACACGGCCGACACCTCGGCTCGCACCGACAGTTCCCCGCTGGCGCCCATCGGCCGGTGCAGTTCCAGCGACTGTGCGGAGTGCACGATCGGGTACGTGCCCAGGTCGAGCACACTGCGCAGGTCCTTGACGGCCCACCAGTTGGCCACCAGGGCAAACGTCGGAAGCACATCGGGACCGCAGGCCTCGTTGAGCAGCCTCAGCTCAGAAGGCGGGCGGGCGCCCACCCCCAACGCGTAGAGGATCACGTCGGTCTCGCCCCACCGGAAGGTGCACGGCGGCAAAGCGGTCCCGACGGCAGAGTCGGATAGCGTCATCGCGCCTCCCAACTAAACGGATTGACGATATCTGTCCAATCGTGCAGTATTGTCGCAGTCAGTGCAACTACTTTTACCGACTAACAGCGGGAGGGACCGACATGAAGTTCGGCGTGTTCATCCTCGGCGACAAGCCCAACCACCTCAGCGAGCGGGAGGTGCTGGCCAACGTGCTGGAGGAGGCGCGCTGGGCGGAGGAACTCGGTTACGACGAGATCTGGCTGGCCGAACACCACTTCTCGCCCTACGGCATGCTCCCGGACCTGCCGCAGGTGGCGACGGCCATCGCCGCGCAGACTGAACGCATCCGCATCGGTACCGCGTGCATGGTGGCGCCCTTCCACGAGCCGATTCAGCTGGCCGAACGGATCGCCTTAGTCGACGTCCTATCCGGCGGGCGCTTCGACGCCGGCTTCGGGCGCGGCTATCAGTCTCATGAGTTCAAGGGTTTCGGCATCTCGATGGACGAGGCCACCGGTCGATATCAGGAGTGCGTGGAGATCGTCAGTCGCCTTCTGACGGAAGAGAACGTCAGCTTCCACGGCAACTACTTCCAGCTGGAGGACGTCACGATTTACCCGCGGCCGGTGCAGCAGCCGATCCCCGTGTGGGGCACCGTGATGAAGACGCCGTCAAGTTTCGAGTGGCTGGCAGAGAAGGGTTTCGGGGCGATCATCGGCAATCCCTACCAGGTGGACCCCGATCTGCAGGGAGCGCTGGACATCTATCTGAAGGTGCAGTCCCAGAAGGGGCTTGACGCCGCCACGGGCAACGTGTGGGCGCTGTTGAACGCCTTTTGCCACCACGACGACGCGTTCGCCCGCAGCTACCCACGCGAGAGCGTCGAGTTGTCCATTCAGACCCATCGCAAGTATTCGAGCCCGTTCGAGCGCGGCGGTGAGATTCCGGCCGACTACAAGGCCTACTCGGACTGGTTCGAAAAACACGACAAGCAGAGCTATGAGCAGGTGTTGAATTCGCACCTCACGCTGATGGGTGACCCGGACCGCATCGTCGACAAGATGCGTACCGTCGTCGACATGGGCTGGCGCAACATCATTTTGCGCATGTCGCGCGGCGGCGCCATGGACCGCACAAAAGTGTATGAGTCGATGAAGTTGTTCGCCCAAGAGGTGATCCCTGCGGCGACCGAGCTCGCGGCAGCCGCGGCTTGAGCCAGCAACTCGCCGAGCGCATCCGCGCCGTGCTCACCCTCGACCCGCGGGCGCCCGCGATCGAGTATGAGGGCCGGTGGGTGGATTGGCAGGAATTGTCGGACATTGCCGCGGGCGTTCAAAGTTGTTTGGGAACAGCCGGTTTGGGTCCGGCTTCCCCCGTCGGCCTGGTGCTGCGCAATCATCCCGCGATGGTCGGAGCCCTGCTCGGCGTGTTGTTGGCCGGTGGTTGCGTGGTCACGATCAACCCGTCACAGGGCGACGCCGGGCTCCGTGCGGACATTGGCGACCTGCGGTTGCCTGCGATCGTGGCATTACAGACGGACTGGGAGCGCGACGGGGTCGCCGGCGCCGCCGCCGGCGCGCTGGGTATTCGGGCGTCGAGTGACCCGACCGGTGCCACCGTTGTTGATGGGCGGGGAAATCTCGGACCGGGCCCGTTCCGCCCGCCCGCCGAAGGCATCGCCGTCGAGATGCTGACGAGTGGCACCACGGGACCGCCCAAGCGAATACCGCTGTCCTACAGCTCCTTTGAGCACACTGTCGCGGCGGCGGGCGCACATTACAGTGTTAGACCCGGGCATGCCTCGGAGCTGCGACTGCGCTCGGGCGTCGCCATTGTCTCCTCTCCCCTGGTGCATATGTCAGGGTTGTTCCGCACTCTGCTCAACATCTGCGAGGGAAGAAAGATCGCGCTCCTGGAGCGATTCCGGGTCCCAGACTTGGTGGATTTGCTACTCCGGCACCGACCGAAGGCCGTGAGCCTGGTGCCGTCGGCGATGGCGATGGTGCTCGACGCGGGCGTGGACCCGGAGGCCTTTTCCAGCGTCGAGGTGGTGACCTCGGGAACCGCGCACCTGCCGGTCGACGTGCAGACGAGGTTCGAGTGTCGCTACGGCGTCGCGGTGCTGCCGTCTTACGGGGCAACGGAATTCGCCGGCGGCGTGGCCGGCTGGAACCTCGCGCTGCACCGGCAGTGGGCGAGCGCCAAACGCGGAAGTGTGGGCCGCCCGCAGCGCGGCCGGGAGATCCGTGTCATATCCCTCGAGGACGACACCGAAATGCCGGCCGGCAAGCAGGGCCGCATCGAGGTTCGCACCACGGGTGGGGATTGGGTGCGGACCACCGACCTCGGCCGGGTCGACACCGACGGTTTCGTGTTCATCGACGGGCGCATCGACGACGTCATCATTCGCGGGGGTTTCAAGGTCAATCCGTCCGAGATCGTCGGTGTGCTCCGGAGCCATCCGGCTGTCCGCGATGCCGGCGTGACCGGCCTGCCCGATGAACGGCTCGGCCAGGTGCCGGTCGCGGCGGTCGAGTTGACCGACGGCGCGCGCGCCACGCCGGAGGACCTGCTCGCCTACGTGCGTGAACGGGTGAGCCGTTACTACGTCCCTGCCCGGGTGGTCGTGGTCGAGGAGTTGCCCCGCACGCCGTCGCTCAAGGTCAGCCAACCAGCGCTGCGCGAACTCTTCGAAGGGACAGGAAGTTGACGACCCGAGGTGTGGCCGCGATTGTCGGTGTCGCCGACGAGGTTTCGCCGAGCGGGGTAATCGATGTGCCACTGCGCGAGCTCGAGGCGCGCGTGATCACCGCCGCCCTGGCCGATGCGGGGTTGTCGCTGCGCGATGTCGACGGGCTGTGCACCTGCACCGGCGGGACGCTCATGCATTCGGTGGAGCTGGGCGAGTACCTGGGGATAGCTCCGCGGTTCACCGACGCGACGCAGACCGGCGGCGCCAGCTACGGGTTGTACGTCGAGCACGCCGCCGCGGCGATCGCGGCCGGAAAGGTGGAGACGGTGGTGATCGTCTATGCGTCGACGCCGCGCGCCGCGCGCAAGCGTGGCGAAACGGGCCTCGGCGTCTTCGCCACTCCCGAGCGGCTGGAATGGGAGACGCCGTTCGGGGTGATGCTCCCCATCAGCGCGTACGCCCTGGCGGCCAACCGGCACATGGCGACGTACGGGACGACGCCCGAACAACTGGCGCAGATCGCCGTCGACACCCGGCGGTGGGCCGCGCTGAACGAGCGGGCTCACCTGCGCGAGGTGATCACCGTGCAGGACGTCCTGGACTCCGGCTTCATCGCAGAACCGGTGCACAAGCTTGAGTGCTGTCTGGTCACCGACGGCGCTGCGGCACTGGTGGTTACGAGCGCCGAGCGTGCCCGCGACCTGGACAAGCCGCCGGCCTTCGTCCTGGGTGCGGCGTCGGCGGCCTCGCACGCAATGATTTCCCAGATGCCCGACCTCACCGTCACCCCCGGGGCCTTCTCGGGGCCGGCCGCCTTCCGTGCCGCAGGCCTGACCCCGGCCGACATCGACGTGGTCGAGCTCTACGACTCGTTCACCATCACGGTGTTGTTGGCGCTCGAGGACCTGGGCTTCTGCCCGAAGGGCGAAGGCGGTCCGTTCGTCGTGGACGGCGCATTGGGACCCGGGGGTGCGCTGCCCGGTCAGACGTCCGGCGGTGGTCTCGCCTACACCCATCCCGGGGCGTTCGGGGCCTTCCTGCTCGTCGAGGCCACGCACCAGTTGCGTGGCGAGTGCGGTGAACGCCAGGTCCCAGACGCGAAAACCGCTGTCGCACACGGCACCGGCGGGGTTCTCTCGGCGACATCGACGGTGATTTTGGGAACCGAGGCAACGCTATGAGCGAAACCGTCCCGGTTCCCGCGCCCAGCCCGGCGTCCGCGCCCTTCTGGGACGCTACCCGGCGTCGCGAGTTGACCATCCAACGATGCGAGTCGTGCGCGCGGCTCGTCTGGTACCCACGGTTCGCTTGCCCGCACTGCGGCGGATCGTCGCTGCTGTGGGAGAAGTTGAGTGGTGACGGGGTCGTCTACGCGGTCAGCGTGCACCATCGGGCCGCGCTCCCGGCACTGGCCGACAAGGTGCCCTATTCGGTGGTCTTGGTCGATCTCGACGAAGGTGTCCGCCTGATGTCGAACGTGTTCGGTCCCGCTCCCGCTGTGGGTGACCGTGTCACCGTGGCGTGGGTACCGCTCGAAGACGGCCGCAATCTCGCGGTGTTCGAGCCGAAGTGAGTCGCGATACCGCGCTGCGCCGGTTCCGCGAAGAACTGGTGTTGCGGCACGTCGCCGCCGAGAATGCGCGAGACCTGGGGGCGGCGATGGCCACCTTCACCTATCCCCGCTACGAGATCATCCCTACCGGAATGGTTTTCGACGGTGACGAGGCGGTCCGCGCAATGTTGCTGCAGCAGTGGACGGATCTCCCCATGCTGCAGTACTCCGCCGAGGCGATCTACCACGGCGAAAACGGCCTGGTCGTGGAGACCCGAACAACCGCGCCCGGTACACCGATCGACATGTTGAGCGTCAACCTGTTCGGGTTCCGCGGGCCAGATCTGGTGCTGGAACGGTGTTATTTCGATCGGATGCTGCTCGCTGAACAGCTCGAGTCGACCCGCACGCCTTAGCCGCCTGCAGCGTCATCGCGCGGCGGAGAACGGGCCGGGAAACAGCGTGGCGAAGGTTGTCCCTGCGCAGGCAAATCGAGGGTCGGCGGCGCCGTGCACGTGAGTGGGCAGGCCATCAGCGGCCCGCAGAGCTGGTCGCTCGAGCATCGCGGTCGAAGTTCTCCTCAATCGCGCTTGAGTCGCCTATCGGACGACTGAACAAATATCGTCATATTGTATTGTATGCTCGTCGGCGGAGTGCGCATCGCAAAGGAGTGGTGATGGCCACGCAAGTAGACACCGGAACCCGGGCCATGAGTAGCGACCGTGCCGTCGAGTTGTATCGCCTGATGAGCAGGGTGCACCACAGCGACCAGCGCGTCCGAAAAGGCCTGTCTTCCGGCGAAATCGCAATGAGCTACTGGCCAGTCGACGGACAAGAGGCAATGTCGGCGGGGGCTGCACTCGCCCTGTCCGAGACGGATCAGCTGGTCACTACCTATCGTGGGCTTGGCGACGTGGTGGCCAAGGGCATCGACCTGCCCGGGTACTTCGCCGAGATCTTGGGCCGCGGCACCGGCCTGTCGAAGGGCAAGGCCGGCGCCATGGGCATCTACGACCCCGACCACGGGATCGCGTGGACGACCGGCATCGTCGGTGCGGGCCCGCTGATCGCGAACGGGATCGCATTGGCGGAGGCCATCAAGGGCAGTGACCGCGTGGTGCTGGTGAGCTTCGGCGACGGGGCGACCAGCATCGGCTACGTCCACGAGGCGATGAACATGGCGGCGCTGTGGGCGCTTCCGGTGGTGTTCTTCTGCCAGAACAACGCGTGGGCCGAATGCACGCCGGTGGCGGGTTATACCCGCTCGACGCGATTGTCAGACCGTGCCGCCGGGTACGCGATGCCTGGCGTCACGGTCGACGGCACGGACCCGCAAGCGGTTTACCGGGCCGTGACCGAGGCCGCCGAGCGCGCACGGTCGGGCGCCGGCCCGTCGTTCGTCGAAGCGGTCGCCTACCGCCTGCAGGGACACTACTTCGGCGACCAGATGCCCTATGCCGACCCGGACGAACTGGCGGCCAAGCGCGCCGACCCGCCCTTCGCCCGGTATCGGCGGCGGCTGACCGACGCGGGTCTGGCCGATCAGGCCGACCTCGATCGCATCGACGCGGATCTCATTGCCGAGATCGACACAGCCTTCACCGCCGCGCGGGACGCCGAGTTCCCCGACACCGACGAACTGACCCGCGACGTGTTCGCCGCGCACGGCGTCGAGATCGCGGCACCGGTGACCGACCGTGCCGCGATTCCGGAGGGCGAAACGGAGACCCTCGGCCTCGTGCAGGCGATTCACCGCACTCTGGACCGCGCGTTGGCGGCCGACGATTCGGTCGTGCTACTCGGCGAGGACATCGCCGACCCGTCGGGCGGCATGTTCAAGATCACCGCCGGGTTGTCCACCAAGTACGGCGCCCACCGGGTACGCGACACTCCGATTGCCGAGTCCTCGATCATCGGCGCTGCAGTGGGCGCGGCCCTGGGCGGGCTCCGCCCCGTGGCGGAGCTCATGTTCGTGGACTTCCTGGGTGTGGCAATGGACCAGATCGCCAATCACGCCGCGAAGATCCGCTACATGTCCGGCGGCCGACAGGGCGCACCGCTCGTCATCCGCGCGATGGTGGGCACGGCGGCCGGCCCGCAACACTCCCAAGCGTTCGAGGCCTGGGCGATGCACACACCGGGCATCAAGGTGGTGTGGCCCAGCACCGCCGCCGACGCGGTCGGGCTGCTCAATGCCTGCCTGGCAGAGCAGGATCCATGCCTGTTCATCGAGTCGATGAAGCTTTACTACGGCGGTGGCAAGGGGCCCGTGCCGACGGCCGACTACGTGATCCCGCTCGGCCAGGCCGACGTCAAACGCGCCGGCACCGACGTCACAATATGCACCTACGGCAGTCTGGTGCACGCCGCGCTCGATGCCGCCGACCAGCTTGCCGCCGAGGATGTTTCGGTAGAGGTGGTTGACCTGCGCAGCCTGGTGCCGTTGGATCTGGGGACGGTCCTCGACTCGGTACGTAAGACCCGTCGCCTGGTGGTGGCCCACGAGTCCGTCGGCTTCTGCGGGCCCGGCGCCGAAATCGCAGCGGCGGTCGGCACAGAGCTTTTTGGCGTGCTGGTGAGCCCGATTCAGCGCGTAGCGGGAGCGTACACGCCCGTGCCTCGGGCAGCGACATTGGAAGCCGCCTGCCGTCCGGACGCCGCGCGGCTTGTCGAAGCGGTCAGGAGAATCGCGTGACGGAGGTGCGGATGCCGAAACCGGGCGACGCGATCACCGAGGCCGAGGTCACCGAACTCTACGTAGCGGACGGTGCCCACGTCTCCGAGGGGGATCCCCTGTACCAGATCGCC
Source organism: Mycobacterium simiae (assembly GCF_010727605.1). Taxonomy (NCBI): domain Bacteria; kingdom Bacillati; phylum Actinomycetota; class Actinomycetes; order Mycobacteriales; family Mycobacteriaceae; genus Mycobacterium; species Mycobacterium simiae. The sequence continues at coordinate 3,598,898 of NZ_AP022568.1, read as the reverse complement.
ACCGACAAAGTCGAAATGGACATCGAAGCACCGGCCAGTGGCATCGTCACATGGAAGATCAGCGGCGGGACGACCTATGACGTCGGTGAACTGCTCGCCGTGATCGAGGCGCGGTGAACGCTTTACCGGATTCCGTCGACGTCGACCTCTGCGCCCCCGAGCTCGAAGGCAGGATCGACGGCGACACCCTGACCGTCACCATCAACCGACCGGAGAAGAAGAACGCCGTCACCGCCGACGGCTATCACGGGATCAAACGGGCAGCGATGATCGTCGCCGACGAGCCGGACCTGAACTTCCTGGTGATTACCGGGATGGGCGACGTGTTCTGCGCGGGCGGTGACATGAACGCGCTGCAGAATCAAGACCGCGGGTGGGACGCGTTCACCGAGTCCTACGACGGCACACCGTTCGAAACGCTGGGCAAGATACCGAAACTCGTCGTCTGCGCCGTCAACGGCATTGCCATGGGCGGCGGCTTGGTGATGACGTTGTTCGCCGATCTGGTCGTCGCTTCCGATCGCGCGCGGTTCCGCGTCCCGGACCTTACCCGCGGCGTATATGAGGCGTTCGTCGCCGCGCGCCTGCCGCAGCGGCTGGGTACTCTGCGCGCCAATCACCTGATCTACGGCAATGATTGGATCGAAGCGCAGGAGGCCGAGCGTCTCGGGCTGGTCGGCAAGGTCGTTGCGCACGACGCCCTGCGGTCGGAGGTCGATGCGCTGCTTGAGAGAGTCCGGAAGACGGGCCCGGCCGCGCGTGCGGCCGTCAAACGCGAAATGGCGCGCGCGCTGCCGCCCGTCGACGTGACGGGCTACTGGTCCTCAATAGGAACCGCTGAACAGATCGAGGCCTTTACGGCGTTCCTACAGAAGCGATCTCCGGATTGGGCGGTCAATCATGACCGAGACGCGTTCGTCCAAACCAGACGATCGGCGTGGCTGGCGCCGCGCGAGGACGGCTGACCGCCCATGACCGAGCTACCGCAGGGCACGTCGGAACTGACCGGGTGCGAGGAGATCCTCGTGGCCTCCGACGGTCCCGTCCGGATCGTGACGCTGAACAACCCTGACGACGCCAACGCGGTCAACAACACGATGCACACGGCATTTACGAGACTGTGGGCGACGCTGGCCGAGGATCCCGAAGCGCGCGCGGTGTTGATTACCGGCACGGGCGATTACTTCTCTGCCGGCGGCAATTTGGTGGAGTGGCTGGAAACTCACGTTAACAACCCGGTGACCCGACGTGCCGGGATGCGGGACGCCCGGCGCATCGTGCGCGACATGATCGACTTTCCGCTGCCCGTCGTCGCGGCGGTCAACGGGCCCGCGGTCGGCTTTGGATGCAGCATCGCGGTGTTGTGCGACATCGTCTTGATGTCCGATCGGGCCTTTTTCGCCGACACTCATGTCGCCAGTGGCCTGGTCGCCGGCGATGGTGGCTCGGTGCTCTGGCCGCTGCTGATGAGCCTGTTGAAGGCCAAGGAGTATTTGATGCTCGGCGAACGCATCAAGGCCGATAAGGCGGTCGAGTTGGGCTTGGCCAACCGGGTTGTTCTGCATTCGGATATCAAGCAGGAGGGTCTGTCGATTGCCCACCGCCTCGCCGCGTTGCCGCCCCGGGCCGTGCAGGATACGAAACGGACGCTGAACTTGCATGCCCAGCGCGCGATCACCGGCATCCTCGAATACGGGATCTCAGCCGAGACAGAGTGTTTCACCACGCCCGAGCATCGGGCCGCCATCGACAAGTTCCTCGGCCGACAGTGACAGTGAGCGATCCACTGATTCGCCGCGAAGACCGCGACGGCGTAGCCCTGGTGCTGCTCAACCGGCCGCGACAGCGCAACGCCCTGCGCTACGAGTCGTGGACCGAACTGTCGGAGGTGCTTCACCGAGTCGTCGCGGATGACCTTCGTGGCGTTGTGTTGGCGGGCGCGGACGGCTTCTTCTGTGCGGGTGGCGATTTGAAGACCGGGCCGGCACACGGCACTGGCCCGCTGGGCCCGGCCGGGCGTGTCGAACATGCCCAACGCGTGCTGGAGCAACTCAAAGCGGTGCCGGTGCCGACCATTGCCGCGATCGAGGGAGCGGCCGTCGGCCTCGGTTGGAGCCTGGCGCTGTCGTGCGACTTGGTCGTGTGCGCGTCCGACGCGTACTTCGCCGCGCCGTTCGTGGCTCGCGCTGTGGTTCCCGACGGCGGGTTGGCGTGGCGCCTGACGCAGCAGTTGGGGAAGCATCGCGCCGCGTCGTTGCTGCTGCGCGGGGTCCGCCTGTCAGCGGCTGAGGCCGAGCGGCTGGGGCTGGTCACCGACGTGGTGGCGCCGGGATCGGCGATGGTGCGTGCGCAGGCCATCGCCCTCCAGCTGGCGCAAGCCGAAACCGGGGCGGTCGAAATGACCAAACGGCTGATCAATTCCGCTGAGGCCGCGCAACTCGCCGCCTTTCATCCGCTCGAGCTGGCGATGGCGACGGTGGCGCAGCAGCGTTCGGCGGCCGCCAAAGGACGAGCCGCCTACTCCTGACGTCAGCGCGGCATGCCCAAACCGACAGTCGAGATCAGGTCGCGTTGGATCTCGCTGGTGCCACCACCGATCGTGTGGAGCACCGACAGCAAGAGACCTTCGGAGAAGTGCCCGTCGAGCACGGCGCGGGGATCGTCCGGCATGAGTTCGCCTGCCGGACCCAGGATCTGGGCCCCGAGGCCGCGAAGTTCCGCGGTCAGTTCGGAGTGATACAGCTTCGACAACGACGGCAGCGCGGGATCCAGCGCGCCGGCAGCCTGTTGGTGCGCCACCCGGTACGACAGGGCGCGGCCCACCTCAACGCGTTCGACGGCGCGGGCCAACGCGATGCGGTTGGCCGGATCGGACAGCGGGTCGTGCGTTGAGCCCCTCTGCGCATGGCACCAGTCGATGAGCTCATCGAGATAGCGCTGCGCCTGGGCCGCCCTGGTGACATTTGACCGCTCGGCGTCGAGCAGCGCCTTCCCGACCGTCCACCCCTCCCCCTCGGCCCCGACGAGGTTGGCCGCCGGCACCCGTACACCGTCGAAGAATTCCTCCGCGAACGTCGGATACCCGGTCATGGACCGAATGGGCCGGCGCGTGATCCCCGGACTCTCCAGGTCCACGAGGAAGAACGAGATTCCGGCTTGGCGTCTGTCCGCCACCGGCGAGGTGCGGGCCAGGACGAAAATCCAGTCCGCTAGCATGCCGTTGCTGGTCCAAGTCTTTTGTCCGTCGAGGACGTACTCATCGCCATCTCGTCGAGCCGTCATGCGCAGCGACGCCAGGTCCGAGCCGGCCTCCGGCTCCGAATAACCCTGTGCCCACATCCGTTCCGAGCGCGCAATGGCGGGCAGATGCTCCGCCTTTTGTTCGGCCGTGCCGTATTTGAACAACACCGGTGCCAGCATGTTGACGCCGTTGGTGTTCACCAGCGGCGCGCCTGCATAAGCGAGTTCCTCCCGAATGACCACCTGTTCGACGATCCCGCGTCCGCCGCCTTCGTACTCGGCGGGCCAGTGCGGCACGAACCATCCCTGCTCGTGCAACTTTCTGCAGAACGCGATGGCACGCTCGTGGGCGTCGCGCGGCAAGTAGTCGGGATTCGCGGCGCTGCGGCGGAATTCGTCGGCGAGGTTGTGTAACAGCCACTCACGGACGCAGGCCCGCAGTGACTCGGTGCTTTCGTCACCGCCAAATTGGATGATGGGCTTGCGCGGCATGGCTAGATGCGCTCGGTGGGTTTGGAGCCCTTCTTCATCAGCTCCGCCATGAATTGCTGGAACTCCTTGCTGCCGGTCACCATCGCCTGCAGGTCGTTGGTGGCCTGCTGATGGGTGCGGAACCCCATCGTCTCCCACGCGCGGATGACGCCGGACTTGACGGCCTGCAACGTGATCAGCGGCGCCTTGGCGATTTGTGCGGCCAGTTCCTCCACCGTGGCCTCCAGCTGGTCGGCGGGGACTACGCGGTTCACCAGACCGAACTCGAGCGCTTCCGCCGCGCTCAACCGCTGAGCGGTGTACAGGTATTCGGCGGCTCGCTTGTAGTTCATGAAGACCCATGGCTCGAACATGGTCTCGGCGCCCGGCAGGCCGAACCCCGGCACCAGAGGCATCTGAAACCACGCGTCCTCCGAACACACGGTGATCTCGGGGATCAGCGCCCAGGTGGTACCCCCGCCGATCGCGTACCCGTGCACCTGGGCGATCACCGGCTTGGGAAATTCCCACAACTTCAGCACCGGCCACAGGAACAACTGTGCGGCGGAACGCCACACCTTTCCGGACGCTTGCAGCTCCGCCATGAACTCCGGATACGCACCGGTGGGGATGTGGCCGGAGCAGAACCCCTTACCGTTAGCCTTGATGATGACGACCTTGATGTCATAGTCGTACTGCGCGTCGTCAAGCGCCTCGTTGACGCTGTGGACCATTTCCGAGCTCTGGGCGTTGGCGGCGTCCGGGTTGTTGAGGATGATCCGCGCGATTGGGCCGTCCTTCTGGTAGATCACGTGCTCGAGTTCTCGCGTTTCCATCGTTCGTCCTCCTCAACACCGGGCAGATGATCACCACGCCGTCAGCATGGTGCAACTATACAGATAATGTATTAGTGTTCTTTGGCGAAGGGACGGTGCCGATGACGACGATCGAGTTACGTTGGGATCCGTTCGACCGCGCGTTGCACCAGAATCCGTACGGGGTCTGGAAACGACTGCGCGACGAGGCGCCAACTTACTACAACGACCAGTACGGCTTCTACGCCTTGAGCCGGTTCGCTGACGTGATCGAAGCGTCGCTGGATACCGAGACGTTTTCCTCGTCGCACGGGATCACCCTCGACGCGATCACCAACGAGCCGTGGCCGTCGCCCCGGCCGATGATCATGATGGATCCGCCCGACCACACCGCACTGCGAAAGATGGTCAATCGCACGTTCTTTCGCGCCCAGATCGCCCAGCTTGAAGACAGGGTTCGCTCGTTGTGCTGCGCCTACTTGGATGCGTTCGTCGGCACCGACGGCTTTGACTACGTTCGCGACTTCTCGATGAAGCTACCGGTGATGGTGATCAGCTCACTGCTGGGTTTCCCCGAGGAAGACCACGACAACCTGCGCGAGTGGTCGGATGCCCAGCTACACCGCGACGAGGGCACGACCCAGCTGAGTGAAGAGGGCCAGCGGGCCAACGCGAAGCTGCTGGGCTACTACGCCGACCAGATTCAGCAACGGCGGGCCGCACCGACCGACGACATCGTCGGCAGCCTGATGACATCCGACCTGGCACAGGCGGGCCGCGAGACCCGTCGTCTCGACGATGGTGAAGTGTTGATGTTCATCGCGATGATCAACGTCGCCGGCAACGAGACGGTTGCGCGTCTGCTGGGGTGGGCCGCGCTGACACTGGCGCAGTACCCCGACCAGCGGGCCAAGCTGGTCGACCGCCCCGACCTGATCGGCAACGCCGTCGAGGAACTGCTGCGTTACGATGCGCCGTCGCCCGTACAGGGCCGCTACACGAGACGCGACGTCTCCTACCACGGCACGCTCATCCCGGCGGGCTCGCGCGTTGCCCTGCTGACCGGTTCGGCGGGCCGCGACGAACGCCAATACGAGAATCCCGACGTCCTCGACGTCGAGCGCGCGGGGATACGCCACATCAGCTTCGGCCACGGCTCACACTTCTGTCTGGGCGCGGCGCTGGCCCGGCTGGAAGCCCGGGTCGCTCTTGAAGAGACATTGAAGCGGTTCCCTGCCTGGGATGTCGACGAAGGCGCAGTGACATACGTACACACCAATTCCGTGCGCGGCCCCGCCAGCGTGCCGATGCGGCTGTGACTCCCGGCCTTTCAGTCCGCACCGAAGGCGCGGTGCTCTGGTTGGTCTTGGACCGCCCCGAGGCCGGCAATTCGGTGACGCGGGCGGTGCAGCAGGCACTCATCGAAAACCTGCGGTCGGCCTCCGACGAGCCAGGTGTCAGGGCAGTGGTCCTCACCGGCCGCGGTGACAAGCATTTCTGTACTGGACCGAATCTGCGCGACCCCGGAATGCAGCCCAAGAAAGATCGGGTGGCGGGCGACGCCGCCCGCATCTTGCGTACCGGGTCCCAGGCGGTGGTGTCCGCGTTGCTCGACTGCGAGAAGCCCGTCGTATGCGCGCTCAACGGGATCGCCGCCGGCGTGGGCGCCAGCATGGTGCTGGCCTGCGACCTCATCGTGGCCTCCGAAAGTGCCCGCATCATCGCGCTTTTCGCCAGGCGCGGGCTCGCACCCGACGGGGGCGCCGCCTATCTGCTGGCGCGCAAGGTCCCGTTCAACGTCGCAAAGCAGCTGCTGTTTTTCGCCGAGGAGCTGTCCGCGGCGGAGGCCGAGCGCATCGGTCTGATCAACAAGGTGGTGGCCGCCGACGACCTGGAAACCGAGGCGGCCGCCTGGGCCCAACGGCTCGCGAGCGGGCCGACCCGGGCGCTGGCGGCGGCCAAGGCGATGTTGAACCAGGCGTTCGACGTCGACCGCGATGCCGCTTTCCGCACCGAGGCGCTGTTGGTGGAGCAGGTCGCCGCGACCGACGACGTCGCCGAGGGCATGACGTCCTTCACCGAGCGACGCGACCCGAAGTTTCGCGGCCGCTGATTGGTGTTTCCGATCGGTACAGACCCAGTTTCAGACCCGCACCCGCGTCGACGAACAATTGCTGTCCGGTGATGTCACGCTACTCGTCGGAGACAAGGTACACCACGAGATAGGACACATCCTCCGGCTCGATCCAGGCGACGGGCATCCCCCGCAGCACGGGGAAGACGATCTCGGCGTAACACGAAGGCTGCGACACTCGATTGGATAATAGAACACTCAGTGTTAATCTGTCTCTCGCTGCAATCTGCTGGATGTCCCTTCCCAACGCGGTCCGATGGGCGAGGAGAAGCGAATGACGCTGCACCGGAACGCCGCATCGCTGGACGGCCGGGTCGCCGTCGTCACGGGCGGAGGCGGTGGGATCGGCAGCGCCATCGCCGCGGCCTTCGCCGAATTCGGCGCACGCGTGGCCATCTGGGAAAAGCACCAGCAGACTGCCACGGCGGTGGCCGCGCGCGTCGGCGGGCTCGCGTGCGTCACCGATGTACGCGACGCCGAACAGGTCGACGCAGCGCTGGCCACGACCGTCGACGCACTGGGGGTGCCGATCATCTTGGTCAACAATGCCGGCGGGGTCTTCTGGTCGGGCCTGCTGGACACTTCCCTCAATGGCTGGGACGCCCTGATCCGGAGCAATTTGACCCAGGTCCTGCTCTGTACGCAGCGCGTCGCACGGGCCATGGTGGAGGCGGGACAAGGCGGCAGCGTCATCAACATCAGCACGATCGAGGCGGTACGGGCCGCACCCGGGTTCGCCGCCTATGCCGCGGCCAAGGCGGGGGTGGTGAACTTCACCAAGACCGCCGCGCTCGAACTGGCGCCGCACAACATCCGGGTCAACGGGCTCGCGCCCGACTTCACACTCACCGAGAGCCTGGCAAAGATGGCGCCCAACGGCACCGAGAACGCCAAACTCATGGTGCCGATGGGTCGGGCCGGCCACGTCGACGAAATGGCCGGAGCCGCAATGTTCCTCGCCAGCGACCTTAGCGCGTACGTGACCGGGCAGACACTGCACATCGACGGCGGAACTTCGGCGGCCGGCGGCTGGTGTCACCATCCGCAATCGGGGCGCTACATACTCGGCCCGACGACCCCGGTTCCCAAGTAACGATGCACGACACTGAAATCCGGGATCTGTTGGCGAAGGAGGAGATTCGTCAGCTGCCCTACCGCTACGCCGCCGCGATCGAAGCACGCGATGTCGACGCGATGGTCGATCTGTTCGTCCCGCACGCCCGGTTCGGCAGCCGCGGTGAGGGGCGTGAGGTGCTGCGCGGGATGATGTCGGCTAGCGTCGACGCGAGCGTGTTCGCCGTCATCCTTGTCGCTAACCACCTTGTCGAGCTGGACACCGAGCACCGCGCCCACGGGCAGGTCTGGGCCCAGTGCTTCGCCCAGACCCACGCCGACGGGTTCGTCGAACAGCTCATCAAGTACGAGGACCGCTACGAACTGTACGGCGGGCGCTGGCTTTTCCTGCACCGAAGGCATCGCCTGTTCTACGGCGTGAGCCGCCGGACGTCGCCCCTGACACAGCAGGCCGCCTACTGGCCACGAAACCAAACTGGGGTGGGTGACCTGCCGCTGACCGACCCGGTCTTCGCGACTTGGTGGCACAGGAACGCGGCGACGCGAACCGAACGGGAACGGCCGCCGTGAGCGCCGCCCGTTGCTTGGCCGAGGGGCTGGCCTTCCCCGAAAGCCCGGTCGTCTTGGACGACGGTTCGGTCATGGTGTCGGAGATGGCTGCCGGCCGGCTCACTCGCGTCAGCCCGGACGGCGCCGCCGAGACAGTCGCCGAGACAGGCGGTGGCCCCAACGGGGTGGCTCGACTTCCCGACGGTCGGCTGGTGGTCTGCCAGAACGGCGGGTCCACCTTCGGGCTCGGGCCGTGGCCGTACGACTTCGCCAGCTGCGCAACGCTTTTCCGGCCGGTGGGGCCGCACGACCACCCCATCGTTCCCGCGCTGCAGCTGGTCGAAGCCGACGGCCACGTCAGCACCCTATTCACCGAATTCGTCACGCCCTCCGGCGGCACGCTGGCGCTGATGCGGCCCAGCGACATCTGCATTGACCACGAAGGTGGCTTCTATGTCACCGACGGCGGAGCCACACGCAACCACAATCGCGACTTGACGGGACTGCTCTACGGCACCGTCGACGGTGGGCTTCGGGAGATCGTCTACCCGCTCGAGATGCCCAACGGCGTGGCCCTGTCCCCGGATGGGACGGTGCTCTACGTTGCGGAGACGCGCACGCGGCGGGTCTGGGAATTCACGCTCGACGGGCCGGGAACGGTGTCCAGCGCGCGCGGGCTTGCAACAGTGCCCAGCGGTGGCCCGTTAAATATCGGTGGGGCGGACGGACTCTGCGTCGATGCGGCCGGCCGGATCCTCGTCGCCACTCTCGGGACGGGCGGTGTCACCGTCTTCTCCCCGACCGGCGAACTGTTGGGCGCGATTCCGGCCGACGACCCGATGACCACCAACGTCGCTGTGAGCGCCGATGGCGACACGTTGTTCATGACGCTCGCCTCATCGGGGCGACTCATGATGGTGGAGAACTGGCGGGAACGCTTGGGCGCTGCCCCGGCGTCGCCGTGAAGATGGCCCGGCGGCGGCTGCGCTCGCCGTTCGCTCCCGCCGGAAGACCACTGCTGATATCCGGCGCACTCATCCCAACACTTGTCGGCGCGGCGGTGATCGCCGCGCTGGCCCTGTGGGGCCTACCCACCGGCACGGCGCTCGCCCAACCACGCGTGCTGCGGTTCAACATCGTAACGGCGCTGTGCTATTGCACCGTCAGCCTGCCCTCCGCGGTGATCTCCGGCTACCTATGGATGAGCCTGCCGGCGGGTGCGAGCGATGCCACCGCACGGCGCGTCGTCTTGGCCATACCGGGGAGAATGGCCGTCCTCCACGGGACGGTGTGGTCCATGGCCAGCGTGGTTTTCGTGCCCGTTTTCGACGCTTCCGAGCTGGGACTGCTGCAGGCCGGCTTCAACACGATGGCGGCCGGGCTGCGGGAACGGGAGCGATTGCGCGACCTGTTCGGCCGCCACGTCGGCCGTGAGATGGCCCGCCGGGCGGAGCAACTCGCCGGCACGGGTGACCGGATCGAGTTCGGCGGGGTCAATCGCAATGTCGCGGCACTGTTCGTGGATCTGGTGGGCTCGACACGACTGGCCATCACCGTGGAGCCCCATGAATTGCTCGCTACGCTCAACGAGTTTTTCACGGTGGTGGTGACACGCGAGCCGGCTCAAACCTTGTGCGACTTTTGCTCTTCCATCTTGTTCAGGAAGGCCTCCAAGCCGATGCCGCCGTGGCCGGCCATGACCTCGTCGTAGTCGTACTGTGGCGGGTTGCCGCCGTTGGGACGCCATCCGGCATCCGCGGTGCACGACTTGAAGCCGTCCCCCGGGAACGCGTACCAGCGCCGCGTGTTGAGTTCGACGATCTTGGCGGCCTCCTCGTCGGGCACGTCGGCGAGCATCTGCTCGGCGCGCGCACGGCTCTTGGGCCAGAACGAGTCCGAGTGCGGGTAGTCGCATTCCCAGGTGATGTTGTCGATGCCAATCTGGTGGCGCATCGACATGCCGACTTCGTCTTCGATGAAGCATCCGGAGATGTTGCGGCGGAACAATTCCGACGGCGCGACCGTGGGATGGATGTTCTGGTAGAACTTGTGCTTGCGCCAGACGTAGTCCGCGCGCTCGACGAGGTACGGCATCCAGCCGACGCCGCCTTCGGAGAACGCGACTTTGAGGTTCGGGTGCTTGTGGAACACCGGCGAGAAGATGAGCTCGGTCGCCGCAGCCATCGACGTGGTGCCCATCAATGTGATCATCACCGCGAACGGCGCTTCGGGCGCGGTCTGGGGTGGGAATCCGCCACTGCCGAAATGCATCACCGCGGTCAGGTTGGTCTCTTCGAGCGCCGACCACACCGGCTCCCAGTACCCGGTGTGGTAGCTGGGCAGCTTCAGGTTGGTCGGGTTGTCCGGCAGCCCGATCGCCCGCGCCCCCTTGGCCGCAACCCGCTCGATTTCGGCGACGATCAGGGCCGGGTCCCACAGCGGTGTGATCGCCATCGGGATGAACCGGGCGGGGTCGGTGGCGCACCACTCGTCGAGCGAGAAGTCGTTCCACGCCCGCACGGACAGGTGCGCGAGTTCCTTGTCCTCGCCTTCCAGGAAAACTGTGCCACAGAAGCGCGGGAAGGACGGAAAGCAGAGCATGGCGTGCACGCCGTCGATGTCCATGTCCGCCAGTCGGGCTTTCGGGTCATAGCACCCGGGGATCATGTCGGCATAACGGATCGGATCGACGCCGAACTCCTCCGGCGACTTGCCGGCGACCGCGTTCAGCCCGATGTTCGGATACGGCCTGCCCTCGTAAACCCACTGCTGCACCGGCGGGGCTCCGTCGCGCGGAAAATCGACGATGCGGGGACCGTCGTCGAGGAATTTCTTCGGCAGCCTGTCCGCCCAGACCTGCGGTGGCTCGATCAGGTGGTCGTCAACGGACAGAAGCTTCATCGAAGGTTGCAGCGGCATTGTGGGCGTCGATTCTCGAAGTCGTGCGATACAGTACAAGTGAACAGATTATGACTAGTTGACTATAGCGCCGATCGGGGCCAGAGCTCAACGAACACGGCGCATCAAGGAGACCCATGACACCACCCGACCCCCTACAGTCGCGCATCCCGCACGACGACTGGTCGGATCAGGACCTGCTCACCAAAGGTGAGGCGGCCGAACGCCTTACCGCCGAAATAGCCGAGGTCACTGCCAAACTGACCGCATCGAACAACGAAGACCAAACCCTGGCGCGACGACTCAGGGGGCTCCGGGCGGCCTACCAGCACCTGACCGGAGGCCCGCTGGGCTGACCGGGACCACTCAGGCCCGCGGCAAGCCCAGCACCCGTTGCGCGACGATGTTGCGCTGGATTTGAGCGGTTCCGCCGTAGATGCCGGCGGCGCGCGACCACACGTAGATGTCCCATTCCAGGCCTTCGGTAAGCAGCGGGCCACTGGTCGACAGGTCCATCATGGCGTGGGCGACGAACTGGTCGGCCCGCGTCATGAGCAGTTTGTCGACCGATCCCTCTGGCCCGGGAAGCTTGCCGTTTTGGCGCCCCGTGAGAGATCTCATGACCTTGACCTGCAGCGCGCGCAGCTCCACGTAGGCCTGCCCGAGCCGGGCTCGAGCCGTCGGGGAGTCCTCGAGCCAGCCGACGCGAACGTCGTTCTCGAGGCGCCGTAGCTGCGTGGTGAGCCGACCGATCCAGTTGATGTCGCTGGGACCGCGCTCGAAGGCAAGCAACTGGTTGGCGATGGACCAGCCCTCCCCGCGCTTGCCGAGCAGGTTGCCTGCGGGGACGTCGACGTTGTCGAAGGTGATCTCGGTGAACTCGCGGTTGCGCGCGGCGTTGACGATCGGTCGCACCTCGATACCGGGCGTCGACATCGGCACCAGCAATACGGAGATGCCCGCGTGCTTCGGCGCGTCCGGCTCGGTGCGGCACAGTAGGAAGCACCAGTCGGCGACGGCACCGAAGCTCGTCCAGATCTTGCGGCCGTTGACGCGAAACATCTCACGCGCGCCGGTGTCCATGAAATCGGCCCGGGTCTTCAGCCCGGCGAGATCGGATCCGGCCTCGGGTTCGGAGAATCCCTGGCACCAGCGCACGCGGCCAGACAAGAGGCCGGGCAGCAGCGTGTCGCGCTGCTCGTTCGTCCCGAACAGCCGCAACGCGTTGCTGAGGTGACCGACGCCCTCGATCGGCGCGGCGCCGGCCCGCCCGAGCTCTTCGTTGAGGATCGCCTCGTAGACCGGCGCCTTACCATGCCCGCCGTATTCGACGGGGAAGGACAACCCGATGTAGCCGGCCTCGTAAAGGGTCTGATGCCAGGCGTTTTGCGCGTCCGCACGGGCGGCCGGGTCCTCGGGGATCGCGGCGTCGGCGGCGTGGTCGGACAGCCACTGCCTGAGCTCGGCGCGGAACCGCGCTTCGGGCGCGCTGTCGTTGAAGTCCATCGCTAAGCGAGCTCCCGATTCGCCAGCCGCATCGCGGCGATGGCCTCGTAGTGCACTGCCTCGTCGCCGAACAATCGCCGGTCCAACAGAGTCCGGCGCAGCCGCAGGTGAGAAGCATGCTCCCAGGTGATCGCGATGCCACCGAAGACCTGAACCGTGGCCTCCACCACCTCCCGGCCCGCGGCGGAGGCGTATGCCTTGGCCGTCATCGCCGCCAGGCGGGCCTCGTCGGCCGGCAAGTGGTCGATCGCCCACGCGGCGTGCCAGAGGCAACTCCGGGCGCCTTCCAGTTGCACCAGGGCATCGGCGAGCAGATGTCCCACGGCCTGAAACGAGCCGATCTTGACCCCGAATTGAGCCCGCTCACCCGCGTAGCGGACCGCGTCGTCCAGAGCACCCCGCATGAGGCCGACCAGGTCGGCAGCGACGGCGGTCATCGCCAACGACTCCACCCGCCGCCATCGTTCGTCATCAATGGGCTCGCCGGTCACCACCGCCGGGGCGGCCGAATCGGCTGGCAAGCAACGAAATTCGCGAGTCAGGTCCAGCGCCCGGTGGTCGGCGCCGCCCAGCGGTGCGCACACAAGCCGGCGCTGCCCGTCGGTGCGGGCGGCCAGTAGTCCATGGGTGGCGCCCGCGGCGTCGAATGCCACGCCCGGTCCGCGAGCCGAGCCGAAACCCGTCAGGTCGGGACCCAGCACCGGCGCCAGCCGCAGGCTTCCTTCCGCAACGAGCTCCAGTGCCTCCTCGGCTCCGGCCGCCTCCAGGAGTTCGGTGGCCAGCACCGCCTGGCCCGCCACCGGCACGGCGCTGAGGGTTCTGGCGAGTTCTTCGATGACGATGACGGTTTCGACGCCGCTCGCCTCGAGTCCACACAGGCGCGGCGAACGCAGCGTTGGCACACCGAGATCCACCAGGCGGCGCCACTGGGCGTCGAGCGCCTCGCCGGTTGGGATCTCGTCCGCACTGGTGACACCCACGCTCTCCCCCAGCTGCGCGGCGGTGTCGCGGAGCAGCTGCTGCTCATCGGTGAAGGCGATCTCCATGGTCAGCGCAGGGTCATCTCCACGCTGGTGTATCCGCGCACCGTCGCGGTGAGCACGCGTTCGCGCGCCCCGATGGCGTAGTCGGGGAACCTGTCGGCGATGTAGTCGAACACCAGCTGCGCCTCCCGGCGCGCCAACCATTGCCCGAGACAGATATGAATTCCCCATCCGAAGTACACGTCGGTGCCCCGCGGCCTTCCGATGATGAAGCGGTCGGGATCGTCGTAGCGCCGTTCGTCCCGGTTGGCGCTACCCAGCAGCAGCAGCACCCAGTCGCCGGCCTGCATCGTGACGCCGTGACGCTCGATGGGCCGGGTCAAGGTGCGCGCCACCCAGTGGCTCGGGGTGTCGTAGCGAAGCGCCTCGTTGACCGCGGCGGGAATAGCAGTGCGGTCCTTGACGATTCGATGCCACTGTTCAGGATGTTCCGCGAGCGCGACCAGGCCGTTGGAGATCAGCTTCTGCGTGGTTTCCGAGCCGGCAGCCGACAGGAGATTGCAGAACATCAGCACCTCGTGCGCGGTCAGGCAGCGGTGGCGGCCGGCTTCGGGATCCTCAAAGCTGGCTTGCAGCACGATGCTGATCAAGTCGTCGGCCGGGTCGGTGCGGCGCCGCTCGATCAGGTCACCGATGTACTGGCTGATCAGGCGGTTGGCCTCGATGGCTTGGGCCGGGACTGCGACTTGCCCTTCCTCCCGGGTGAGGAAGGCCTCCCACCAGACGCGTAACTGCGCGCGGTCGCTGTGCGGCACGCCGAGGAGATCACCGATCACATCCGTGGGGACCGAGAACGCGAAGGCCTCCATCGCGTCGACGGTGGTACCCGGTCGCAGCCGGCCAAGGTGGGTGTTGACCACCGCGCGCAGGGCGGATTCCATGGCGGCGACCGCTTTTGGCGTGAAGAAACCCTTGAGGACCCCGCGAATGCGGTCGTGGCGCGGCGGGTCCATCGAGATCACCGAGTACTTGCGGCCGTCGTTGTCCGGGTTCTCCGGTGCCGGACCGCGTTTGGACGAGAACGTCTCCCAATCCCGAAGAGCCTGCGACACGTCGTCGAACCTGGACAAGACCCACCAGCGATTCTCCGGATCCCGGTAAACCGGCGCCTCGTCACGCAATCTCCGGTACACCGGGTATGGATCGTCGAAGATCGCCTTGGAGAATGGCGAATACATCAACTCGCTGGTCGCTGGCACAGCCATGACTCTATCATCGCGATGAACAATCGGACGTTGAGTGACTAACTGCTCAGTCGCTGGACGGGGTGCGTTCGATCAACTCGATCCAGTTGCCGTCGGGGTCGGTCGCCATCAGCCCCCGGTTGCCGCCCGCGAAAGTCACCGTTCGTTCCGGTCGAACCTGGCCACCCAAGCGCTCGATACCTGCGACGAATGCGTCCGGGTCGTCGACGCGGAACGATAGGTGCGTGAATCCCACCGCGTTCATCCGGCGGGGCCGGTGCTTCTCTCGCGCGCCCGGCACCGGATAACTGAGCAACTCGAGGCGAAATCCGTCGCGTTGCAGATAGACCAGGTCGAGAACCAGCCCGGGCACGCCGAGCAGCCGCGCCGTCTCGGGCCCGTCGACCCGCAGCCGACCACACTCGTCGAATCCCAATGCCAAGCAATAGAACTGGACCGACTTTTCGAGATCGCTGACACACAGCCCGATATGGGTGAGGCGGTCACCGGAGCTCATGCGGAGTCGTCGGTAAGTTCGTCGAGCAGCCCGTTGTGTTCCCCGAGCAAGGGTGGCCGCAGCGGGCCGCCCGCCGGATTGGCACTGAAAAGGTATGGCGTGCCCGGATAGCGGAAGATCTCCCCCAGTTCCGCGTGGTGGACCGGCACGTGAAACCCGCGGGCAGCGACGTGGTCGTCCTCGAAGGCCTCGTCGGGTGACAGCACCGCTCCGGCGGGGAATCCGCGTCGCTGACTTTCCAGGAAGTACTCGTCGGCCGCCATCCGGGAAGCGATCAGGGTGATCGCGTCGCGGGCCGCCATCAGTATCGCGGTGGTCTCGTCGTCGGCACCGATCATCGCAATGTCGACCGGCTCGTCGCGAGAAGCGGCCATTTCCAAGAACACTGCCTCGGGAAGCTCGTCGGTCAGACCGAGGTCCGCAAGCCAGTGCAGCAGGTTCGCGAATTCGGGCGGCTTGCGAGGCAGCACGCCGGTGGTGGCGTAGCCGCCGTCCGCGCACCGGACCTGGGTAGGTTGGCTGCGCGTGAAGTACGCGTGACGGCCGGTCTGGCGGACGCACGTCTCGTTGTTGACCAGCCAGTGGTAGGTCGTCTGTTCGCAGCTGACGTTGCACGCCGCGTTGACGCTGACCTCGACCAGCTGACCCTGGCCGGTCTGGTCGCGATGCGCAAGGGCCACCAGCGTTCCGATCGCGCAATACAGGCCGGCGATGTTGGCCGACTGCTCGCCCGCGCCGCGGATCGGCGGCAAGGAGTGGTCGTCGTAGCCGCAGTTCCAGACCGGACCCCCGCCGGCCAGCATGGTGAGGTCGGTGACCGGCTGGTCGGCCCGCATGCTGTCCAGCCCAAAAGGGGTGACCGCTACCCAGATCAGGGCCGGGTGTCGGGCATCACCGATCGGGCCGCCCCCGGAGATCACGATGTCGGCGCTAGCGATCAGGCGCTCCAGTGCGCTGACACCCTCCGCGGTGTCGAGATTGACGGTCACCGACCGCTTGCCCACGTTGCCGCTCCACCATCGCAGACTGGTGTCCGGGCCGATGTTGTTGTGCGCGAACGGCGGTCGCGACCGGTGTGAGGAACCGGCGGGAGGCTCGATGACGACCACCTCGGCGCCGAGTTCGGCGAGCAGCCGTCCCCCGACGGGGGTGAACTGGCCACTGATCTCGACGACGCGGAGCCCGCTCAGCGCGTTCAGATCACACCCTGCTTCGTCAAGTCGTCCAACTCCTGATCGCTGCGCCCGAGCAGCCCGCCGAGCACGCTCCGGTTGTGTTCGCCCAGGCACGGCGCGGCCCGCGAAATACTCCACGGCGAGGCCGACATTCGCAGCGGAAGGCCCTCCACGCGCACCGTCCCGATTTCGGGATGCGTCACGGTCGGGAAGAGTCCCCATTCGGCGAGGTCCGGGTCTTCGTCGATCCGTTCCCGGGGCGACTTGACGACGCTCGCGGGAACGCCGGCCGCGCCGAGTTCGCGTGACAGAGTGTCCGCTTCGCGGGTCCGGGTGCGTGCGCTGACGAGTTCGTCGAGTGCGTCGGCACCGAGCAACCGCTGCTCGAGTGTGGCGAACCGATCGTCCGTCAGTCGCGGCTGGTCGAGGACTTTGGACAGCAGCGCGACATCCCGTTCGTCGCGGCAGGCGATGGCTATCCACCGATCCTCGCCTAGGCACGGATAGATGCCGTGCGGGGCCATCTCGCCGAAGTCGGCGTGGTTACCGTCCGGGAGCCCCGGCCGGCGGGCGGGCCGCCGGTTGACGGTCCAATCCAGCACTTCGGTGGGCAGCATCGCGATACCGGCCGGCACCGTGGCCAAATCGATGTGCTGGCCCTCGCCGGTACGTTCGCGCTGATGCAGGGCCGCCAGTATCGCCACGGTCATGTAGTAGGCGGCGATGTGGTCCATGTAGGAGTAGCCCCACCCCGCCGGCTCGTGGTCGGGCAGCCCGGCGGTGAAGGTCAACCCGCTCAGCGCCTGAACAATCGGACCCCAGGTCTTGAAGTCCCGGTACGGCCCGGTGTGGCCGAACCCACAGTTGGAGACGTAGATGATGTCCGGCTTGATCCGGCGCAGCTCGTCGTAGCCGAATCCCATCCGGTCCAGCACGCCGGCGGCGAAATTCTCGCAGACGATGTCGGAGACGACGATCAGTTCACGCAGCAGCTCTTTGCCGGCCGAGAGACGCAGGTTGATGGTAACCCCGAGCTTGCCGACGTTGTGGTTGTTGAAGCCGGCGCCCAGATTCACGCCCCGACGCTCGTCGACGAACGGGCCCACGCCGCGCAGCGCGTCCCACATCCCGCGCGTTGCGGGGTCTTCGACGCGAATGACCTCGGCGCCGAACGCCGCCAGGATCTTCGTCGCCCCCGCGCCGGCCAGTTGACCACCCAGATCGCACACGCGAAGGTGGGATAAACCAGCGGTCACCATGCAACAATAGAACATCATTTGTTCTGCTGCCAACGCCGCTCCGGCTCGCCGTGCCAGCGGAGGGCCACTCGCAGATTGACAATTGATGTTCTATTGTTCAGTTCTATGGTGACGATCACAGCGGCCCGCTTCGACGAGCCGGCGTTCTACCTCGGCGACCCGAACGGCGCGTTCGCGCAGCTGCGCGAGCACGACCCCGTGCATTGGTACGACGAGGGGAAATTCTGGGTCATTACCAAATACGAAGATATCAAGGGCATCTCGGCTCGACCCGAGAAGTTTAGGTCCGAGCGCATTGGGATCATGATGGATCTGATCGCGCACCGGGAGGGCCGGGACCCTCAGGGGTACGGCAACCGCGGCATCATGTTCATGGATCCGCCGGTGCACCGGGTGCACCGCAAGGCTGTCGGTGTGCGGTTCACACCGGCCGCGGTCGCCAAGATGGAGGCTCGGGTACGCCAGGTCGTCAACGATGTGCTCGACGACCTGCCGGACGGAGAATTCGACTGGATTCAACGGGTGGCCGAGCCCATCCCGGTGTACGTCTTCGCGTACCTGCTGGGAGTGCCCGAAGAAGACTGGCCCAAGGTCGCGGGCTGGGCGACCACCATCGCCAACGTCGGTGGTGGGGCCGCAAGCGATGAGGACTACGCGTTCATCTTCGAACACATCGGGCCCTATCTGATGGGCCTCGTCGCCGAACGCAAGGAGCGTCCTCAGGACGATCTGCTCACGATGCTCTCCCAGGTGACCGTTGACGGAGAACCCTTCAACGACATGCAGGTGATGATCTACGCGCTCACCTTGCTCGCCGCCGGCAGTGAGACGACACAGAGCCTGATCGCGGGAATCGCCGACTGTCTCGACACCCATCCCGACCAGTCGGCGGTGTTGTTCGCCGATCCCGGGCTCAGCGGCAACGCCGTCGAGGAGGTGCTGCGTTACTGGACGCCGGTGATGAGCATGGCCCGGCAGGCGGCGCGCGACGTTCGGCTACGCGGTGCGGAGGTCAAGGAAGGCGACGGGGTGCTGCTCGCCTACGCGTCCGCGAACCGCGACGAGGAGCACTGGGGCCCGACCGCCGAACAGTTCGACATCCACCGGCAGGACGCCGCCAATCACCTCGGCTTCGGAGTCGGCGAGCACTTCTGCATGGGCGCCGCCCTGGCTCGACGCGAAGCCCGTCTGCTGCTGGAGGAAGTAGCGCGGCGCGCCAAGGGGATTCACGTGGCCGGTGAGCGAGTGCCCCGCGTGTCGACATTGGTGCACACCCACGACCACCTGCCCGTCACGCTGGACTATCGCTGACATGGCAGCCAGGCCAGCTTGCCGCGCGCGCCAACCATCGTCTTGCCGGTAAGGATGCGCATGAACAATCCGATGGCGGGCGTACGCGTCCTCGAGGTTGCCCAGTGGACCTTCGTGCCGGCTGCCGGCGCGGTGCTGGCGGACTGGGGCGCTGACGTACTGAAGATCGAACATCCGCGCACCGGCGATGCCCAGCGGGGCCTACGTCAGCTCGGCAACGTACAGATCGCCGGCGATCGCAACCCCGTCATGGAGCACGCAAATCGCGGCAAACGGTCTATCGCCCTTGATATCTCGACACCGGCCGGCCATGAATTGCTGATGGACATTGCCCGCACGAGCGACGTGTTCCTGACGAACTTCTTGCCCGACGCCCGCGCCAAACTACGGATCGACGTCGATGACGTGCGGACGGCGAATCCCGACATCGTCTATGTGCGGGGCAGCGCATACGGGACGCTCGGCGACGAGGCAGGCATCGGTGGCTACGACATGACGGGCTTCTGGAGCCGAGCCGGTAGCGCGGCAAGCGTCACCCCGCCCGATATGGCTGGCGTCGTCGCACAACCCGGACCGGCGTACGGAGATTCCCTGGGTGGCATGACCATTGCCGGCGGAATCGCCGCGGCGCTGTTCGGACGTGAACGAACCGGTGAGGCCAAGGTGGTGGATGTTTCGCTGCTCGGAGTGGGGGTGTGGGCGATGGGCGTGGCCGTCAACGCTGCGCTGATCTCCGGACAGCCGTGGCAGGCAAACCCGGCCGGCGCCAACGTCGCCGCGCACAATCCGCTGGTGGGCTTCTACCGCACCGGCGACGGCCGTTACCTGGGATTGTCGATGATGCAAGGGTTCCGCTACTGGGCAGACTTCTGTGTGCGGGTCGGGCTCGCCGAACTTGCCACCGACGAACGCTTTGCCAGCCATGAGCTGCTAACCCGCAATGCGGCGCAGGCGACTGCGATCCTGCGTGAGGTGCTCGGGAGCCAAACGCTCGAGCACTGGCGCAAAGCACTGGCCGGTTTCGAAGGGCAATGGGCGCCCATACAGGACACGATGGATGTCGCGGCCGATGAGCAGGTCAGGGCGAACGGCGTCATCGTGCCCATCCAAGGCAGCGGCGGTTCCCTCGAATTAGTCTCGAGCCCTGTACTTTTCGATCAGACGCCGTTCGCTCTCGGCCCGACGCCGGAATTCGCGGAACATACCGAAGCGCTGTTACTCGAACTGGGCAAGGACTGGGACGACATCATTGTCCTCAAGGACAGCGGAACCATCGCGTGACCAAGACGACCTTCATGGCCTGACGGCGAAAGAGCCCACGACGGAGGAAGCACATGAATCGAGTCAGCGGCAAAGTAGCGGTCGTCACGGGCGCCGCGCGCGGACAAGGGCGCAGTCACGCAGTCCATCTCGCCGACGAGGGCGCCGACATCATCGCCGTTGACATCTGCGACGACATCGCGACCAACGACTACCCGATGGCACGCAAGAGCGACCTCGACGAGACGGCGAAGTTGGTGGAGAAGGCTGGCCGACGTGTCGTCACCGCTGTGGCCGATGTGCGGGATCGGGCGACCCTGAAGAAGGCGATCGACGACGGCGTCGCCGAACTGGGCGGTCTGCATGTCGTCGTCGCCAACGCCGGCATCTGCCCGCACGGAGAGCACAAAGGGTATCCGGCATTCCGCGACGTGTTCGACGTAAATTTTCTCGGCGTTGTTAACACCGTTAACGCCGCGTTTGACCATCTGAACACCGGTGCGTCGATCGTCGCCACCGGCTCGATCGCCGGACTGGTCTCCCAACACGATATGTTCAACGGTGGCGGCAACCCGGGCCCCGGCGGACTCGGGTATGGCTTGGCCAAGAAGTTCGTCCGCGACTGGGTCAAATCGATGGCGATGACACTGGCGGCGCGCGAGATACGCGTTAACGCCGTGCACCCGACGAACGTCAACACCGCGATGATGAACAATCCGATGATGTACAAGACGTTTCGTCCCGACCTCGAGGCTCCGACTCACGACGATGCCTTTGTGGTCTACCCGATACTCCAGGCAATGCCGGTGCCCTGGGTGCAGCCCGAGGACGTCTCGCACGCCGTGGTCTACCTCGCCTCCGACGAGTCGCGTTACGTCACTGGACTGCAGATGTTCATCGACGGCGGCGCCGCGCTGAAAATGGGTTTCTGACCCCCTGGATGACCATGACACCTGATGAGGCGGTACGTGGCTGGCTGGAGAGTCACATCGGGCCCGTACGAACCTTCGAGCGCCAACCACGTTGGCGCCCGGCCTGGTTCGCCGACGTCGAACGCGACAGCACAATTGTGGCGCTTTATGTGCGTGGCGACCGCGAGGGCATGGAGTTCTCGTTCTCCACCCATCGCGAAGCGGACGTCCTTGAAGTCCTGAAAAACCAAGGAATCCCTGTTCCACACATCTACGGTCGGATTGACGCACCACCGGCCATCGTGATGGATCGCCTGCCTGGCTCCACCAATCTGTCAACCTCGCCGAGCGCAACAGAGCGCAACTCGGTCATCGACGAATACATGGAAATCCTTGCGCAGATCCATCAGCTGGATCCAGGTGAATTCTCCGCCATCGGACTTAAGTTGCCCAAAGACCCTCAGCAGCACGCGTTGTCGAGCTTCGAAGGGTCCGTCGCGCGGTATCGGTCTACAAAAAGGCGCCCAGAGCCGTTTCTGGAATTCGGCATCGGCTGGATCCGCCGCCACGTTCCGGCGCATCGGTTCGACCCTCGCTTCGTCCTGGGCGATCCCGGACAGTTCATGTTCGCCGATGGACGCGTGACCGGACTGCTCGACGTCGAACTGGCCTACCTCGGCGACACCGCGCACGACCTCGCAGGACTGCGCCTGCGCGACATCTCCGAGCCCTTCGGCGACCTCGAGCGCGCATTTCGGCGCTACGAGGAGGTCTCCGGCGTGCAACTGGACCTGCCTGTGGTCGAGTTCCACACCGCGCAGTTCTCGCTCACCACGCCTCTCTCGTTAGTCATGATCTTGCACAACCCTTTTCCGATGAGTGACTTGCTGCAATATGAGGAGTGGTTTCAGCAATGCTCGCTCAACGCCGTCGAAGCAATGGCCGCGGTCGAGGGCGTCACCCTCGACGATTACCGACTTCCGCAGGCGGCAGATGTCCGGCACGGCGACCTTGTCGACGCATTGGCGCCCATCATCGAGGAGTTGCCCGCCGAGACCGAAGTTGAGCGCTTTCGTCGGCATCAGACCGCGCAAACCGCACGCTACATTGCCGACATCTGCCGACACGGTCCCGCAATCGAATCCGAAGACCTCGACGATCTCAACCGCCTGCTCGGCTCCCGATACCCCGACTGGCGTGCAGGGGATGAGGCGCTGGAGGCATTCGCCTTGCGCGCATCAGAAAACATGGACGCCGAACTCATTCGGCTGTTCCACCGCCGCATCATGCGGCAAATGCGTTTACTGGAACCAGTTCTCAATCGCGGTGGCGGTGTGCAGCCGCTGATCCCACTGGCGCAGTTACTACGCCGCTGAAGCCCGGGTGATTCGTCGGCCCGGGACAAATCACGCGGACAGCGGCGCCATCGGCTGAAAGCCGCTAACGGGCGGCCAACTCGAGACGCTCCCGTCGCCGGACCAGGATGCTGGGCAACCAATCTCCGACGTCAATCGCCTCAACCCAAGTCGTGCGCTGCAGCAGCATCCCCAACACAATTCGGGCCTCCAGGCGGGCCAAGGCGGCTCCCACGCAGAAGTGTGCGCCCCTACCGAAGGTCACGTGGCCCTTGGCGTTACCGCGGTCGAGGCGAAATTCGTTGGGCGCCTCGAAGTGAACGGGGTCGCGATTGGCGGCTCCCCACATCAACAACAGGTGAGCGTTGGCGGGCACCTCGACTCCATCGAGCTTGGTGTCGCGTATCACGTGGCGGTAGTGGCCACGAAACGGCGCCTCGTACCGCAGTACCTCTTCGATGAAGGCCCCCAGCAGTTCGGGATTATCACGGACCTGCTTCTGGATTTCCGGGCGATCGGTGAGAATCCACGCCGCGCTTCCCAGTAGTGATGCTGTGGATTCGCCGGCGGCGCTGAAGAGCGTGAGCATTATCGTCAGCGCTGGGTGCTGCTCCAGCTCACCGGACCTACATCGTTGGGCCAGGTCCACCATCAGCCCGTGTTCGGCTTCGGCACTTGGGTTTTCGAAATGCTCCACAACATAGCCGGCCAGTTCCAGCGCCGCGGACCGGGCCGCTTCGAGCTGCGTGGGCGTGACGATCCCGTCGAGCAGTGTCGTGGTGGCGTAGCCGAGCCGAATAAGCTTGTCGACGTCGCCGTCGGGCAGGCCTAGCAGCCTGGCCACCACCATCATCGGAAGCCGGTTGGCCATCGCGCTCATCCATTCAATCCGGTCGCCACGCAGATGCTCGTTCCACAATCGTTCCGCGGTATGGGCGGCGAACTCCTCGATGACTCGGACCCGCTTGGCAGACAAGTGCGGTAGCAAGATCTTTCGGTGCATGGCGTGCACCGGATCGTCCGCGGTGGCCAAGGCGTGAGAAGGGTCCCCCGGCGGAGCCATCTCGAACGGGGTGACCGTCCCGTCATCGTGATAGACCATGGTCGCGGTGAGGTTCGAAGAAAAATCGTCGACCCGTTCGACGGCCTCCAGCACGGCGTCCCACCCGCACACCGCGTAGAACGCCGAACTCCCGATGCGATGCACCGGCGCCGCGGCACGCATCTGCTCATACAGCGGATACGGATCCTGCAGCGCATCGGCACCGAAGAACTGGACGGGATCATCAAGAACCGTCATCGATCCCCCTCGCTCCCCACGATCACCGGCCCAGCACAGCCACGACGCAGGACCCGCCGCCGCCCATCGCCTGCGCCAGCCCGACGCGGGGATCGGCGACTTGCCGCGAATCCGCCTCTCCGCGAAGCTGAACTACCACCTCGGCGACCTGGGCCAGTCCGGTCGCACCGAAAGCGTGACCGCGAGCAAGGCAGCCGCCATCGGTGTTGGTCGGCAGCCTGCCTTGGGATCCCAAGCCGCCTGTCTGGGCGAGCTCGGCCACCTCCCGGACGTCGACGAGGCCGAGCGCGATCAGCGCGGTGACCTCCTCGCTGGCGCACATGTCATGCAGGGAGACGACTCCGACGTCGAGCGGGGCGGCCTGCGCCGCTTCGAACGCGCGCCGAGCGGTCAGCGTGATCTGTGACGGCGGGCCGACACAGGGACCGGCCAACGGCCAGCCCGCGTCTTCGGGCCAGCTGGTCTGCTCGATGGCATTGATCGCAACGGACCGAGGGCGGCGTTCGGAGGTCACGACGATCGCCGCGCCGCCATCGACGGACGCGTGACACATCATTTTGGTGAGCGGCTCGGCCACCATCCGCGCCGCCATCACCTGCTCCACCGTCACATCGTCGTCGTTGCGCCGCGCCGCCAGCGGATTGCACCGCGCCTGGTTGTACGACTTGGCCGCGACGGCCCCGAAAACCTCTGGGCCGCAACCTGTCTCATATAACCACCGATTCGCCTCGATCGCGTAATGGAGCTGCGGCGGAAAGCGGTCCCAGAAGTCGACCGCCGCCGGTACCACACCGCCGGGTTCCAGCGCCGTGGTCTTCTCGTAGCCGATCGCCAGCGCGGTGTCGCAGCGACCGGAGGCCACTGCCCACACGGCGTGCCGCAAGGCGACCATGCCCCCCGCTGAGGCGCTCTCGATGGCGGTCACCGGAACACCGGTGCGACCCAAGCGAAGTGCCACCTTGAGGCCGGTCTGGGGCGGCGCCATCGAGGATGAGGTAAACACCTCGCCCACGGCGCCATAGCCGATACCCGCATCGGCGAGTGCTGCCTCGGCGGCCTCGAAGCCGAGCGTCGCCAACGCCTTGTCGGCGCGTTTACCGAACGGTGTGATCCCGATGCCGGCGATGTGCGTCCCTGTCATCCCGAGTGCGCCTCGAACAGGACGATGATGTTGTCCTCCAACGTCTTCTCGACGACTCGGCCGACGGTGCCGGGCGCCGGGCGAGGCCCGAATACCAACACTTGCAGCCGCCCGTCGGAGGTGTCGACCCAGGCGACGCTGTAGCCGTCCTGACCGTACCCGGGGATCGGTGACTTCCCGGGCACGAAGGTCGACGCCCACACGGTCGCGGGGCGATCAGCTGACATTGGTCATGCCTCCTTCGTGCGCGTTCGCGTTGCCCAGTGCCGGCGGCGGCATGAGCGGGACAGGTCCTCGACCGACGAACCGCCATGGCAACCCGACGAGGCGGGCGGTACCGATGTCCGGGTCTGGGTGAGCGATCTCGGGGAAGAATCCGCGGATCGCCAGATGCGGATCCGAAATCAGGTCCTCGGCCCGTTGCACCGCTGCGGCGCGCAAGCCCGACGCGCTCAGACGCGCGGAGACATCGTCGGCCGACGCGCCGGCAACCAGGCCAGCCAGCTTCTCGATCACCGTGGGATGCCGCGAATCATCGGATACTGCAAGGATTTCTGCCAGGCGTGTCCACTCATCGGGCTCCGCGATTTCAACGGCGACCCAGCGACCGTCGGCCGCCGGATGAACGCCGCGATGCGAGGAGTCGCCGATGTCGCAGCTATCCGGAGCGGCGGCCGCGGCGACGAACTCGGCCACGGTGGACGCGACGACCTCGGCCATGGAGAGATCGATGACGGCACCGGTGTCACGCGCCGGCCCGACGGCCCACGCGGCGACCACGGCGGCGGCCACGACCGAGGACAGCGGGTCGGCGATCACGGTGCCGAGCCGCGCCGGTGATCCATCCGGTTCGACGGTCAGTCCGGCCAGCCCGCCGTAAGCCTGAACGTTGTTGGCGTAGACCCGATATCCGGCCATGGGGCCTTCCGAGCCGAAGCCGGAGACGCGAACGGCGAGCCTGCCCGAGCTGGCCACCGCCGAGGGCTCCACGTTGAGTCTGGCGAGTCGCCCGCTGCCGATGTTCTCGATGAGGACGTCGGCGTCGGACAGCGCCGCGGTGACGTCGTCCACCGCACGGGCCGGGTCGATCAGCAGGCTCTGCTTGGAGTGATTGGCCACCGCGAAATACGCACCGCGGTCGACGCCGGGCTTACCCCGGGCAAAGGGCCCCGTACGCCGGTAGATGTCGAGGCGCTGAGGATCTTCGAGCCGCAAGACCCTGGCGCCCATCGCGCCGAGCAGCGCACCGACGATCGGCCCGGCCAAGACGTGGGTCAGCTCGGCGACCCGCAAGTCACTCAGGCGGCCGGTGCGACTGTGATCCGACCGGTATCCGACGTGAGTGAGCCACGGCGACTCAAGCACGCGGAGTTCGACACCGCAGAGCTGCGTCGTCGAGAGAGCGCCGCGGAAGGCGAATTGCGGTGATGTCAGGATTTCCTCGGGGGCATTCACCGGTGTCGACGGCACGCCGTGGGCCTGCAGCGTGGCCGCGCATTCTTCCTTGTCGTGCGTTGCCGCCCATGCTGTGACGTGTCGGTTGATCAGATCGGCGTGGTCGATGCGGGCCTGGCGTTCGTCGAGACCGGTCGCCCAGGCCGGATGATCGAGTGCCGCAAGCAATCCCCGCCACTGGTGGTTCTCGACCGCGGTGATGCGGACCATACCGTCGCGGCAGGGAAACAGTCCCGACGGCGCGACGTAACGTCCGCTGCCGGCCCTTCCCGGGCACCCATGGAGCACGTGTGCGCATTCCGGCAGCGCCGCGGTGAACGCCACTGCCTCCTGCACCGACACGTCGACGAGCACCGGGCCGGGGCCGTCGTTGCGCCGATCGAGGCCGTGCAGCGCCGCCAGGGCGGTGACGGCTCCCGCCGCCTTCAGCGCCACATAGCCCGGTGCCGGTACCGGTGCCCCGTCGGACCCCTCGATCGTGGCGAGCAGACCACCGGCCGCCTGAGCGACGAGCTCGCCGCCGGGCTGCGGCGACCGCGGCCCGTCGAGTCCGAACGGGCTGACCGTGGCGACGACCGCGTTCTGTGCAACCGGTGGCGTGACTGCCCGGCCCTGGTCGACGATCACGATGTCGTGTTCCTCGATCAATGCCGAGAGGTCCGTCGGTGGTTGGACGATCCGCTTGCCGCGGTCAAGAGTGAGGTCCACGGCCGCAACCGGTCCGGTGGGGGTCCCGATCACCGGCCCAGCCCGATGAGGTGCGCCGGCACCGACCACCTTCGTCGCTTCCGCACCGAGGCTGGCCAGCAACGCAGTGGCGACCGAACCGGCGATCCCATCGCCGAGTTGAAGCACCCGCACACCCGTCAGGAAAGGCGTATCGCCCCTTCGGTTCACGTCACACGCTCCCGGCTCTCGGTTTCCGGGTAACGCGCGGTCAGCCACCGCGTGGCCACGTCTCGGTGGTAGGCGCGGGCGCCCAGATTGGCCGCCGCGCTCGCCGCGCGGCGCAGGTGGATGTGCGCGTCGTGCTCCCAGGTGTAGGCGATTCCCCCGAACACCTGGGTGGCACCCTCCGGCACCGCCCGTAGCGCGTCGATGCCCCAGTAGGCGGCGAGCGATACCAGGGCCGCGGCATCGGGATGCTGCTGCTCGCAGGCGTCGGCGGCCCGGTTGACGAGCGCACGCCCGACTTCGATCGCGCACCGCTGGTCGACTAGACGGTGTTTGATCGCCTGGAAGGCGCCGATCGGGCGGCCGAAGGCGACGCGTAGCTTCGCGTATTCGGTTGCGGCGTCATTGGCGGCCGACGTGATGCCAACCAGTTCGGCCACCTGAGCAACACAACTCCGCAGACCCGCCTCGCGGTGGCGACGTGCGGCGCACTCGCCCGACTCGATGACCCGAATCGGTGTGTTGTTCAAGGTGATTCGCGCCGCAGGGTTGTGGTCGAGCGGGGTCACTTGTTCGCAGAGCACGCCCGGCGCGGTGGGTTCGACCGCCCCCAGAACCGTGGCATCCCCCGTGCCCGCGCAGACCAGCAGCCTGGTCGCGACCGCGCCGTACGGCACGAGCGGCCATACCCCCGAGACGCCCGTCGCGGCGTGTTCACCGCGCTCGAGCAGCAACAGGCTGACGCCGTCGGCGCAGCGGTCCTCGCACCAGGCTGCAGCCGCCGCGGCGGTAAGCGGGACGGGTGCCGATGCCGCGCCGGCGGCCTCGGCCAGGACGCAGAGATCGCGAAGGCCACCCCCTCCTCCGCCGGCGGTCTGGCCCACCAAGACGTCGGCCCATCCCGCTTCGGTGATGGTCTGCCATAGCTTCGGCTCGAACACCCCACCCGGGCCGTCAAGCAAAGCCCGAAACGCCCGTGGGGACCATGCCCTTCGCAGGATGTCATCGGCCGACGCGCGCAGCCGCGCCAATTCCTCTGCGCTCCGGGCGATGTCGCTCAACGAAGGCAGGCCGTCAGGGGTCACGGGGCAACCCCAACAGCTTCTCGGCGATAACGTTGCGCTGGATCTCCGATGTCCCCGCGCCGAACGTCGCGGCCCGCATCAGCAGGTAGCTCTGTGCGACGTTGCCGTTCTTCGTTGCCCCCATCGAGCCACGCTCCAGGGTTCCGGCCGGTCCGGCGAGGTCAAGCCCGAAGTTGGCCATCGCCTGGTCGACCTCCGAGGTCAGCAACTTGGCCACCGACGCTTCGGGTCCGGGACTGACACCGCGGACGCCGGCGGCCGTTGCCTGCGCCGCAATTTGACGCAACGCCTCTACCCGCGCGGCGAAATCGACGATTCGATCCGCCACGTAGCCGTCGTCGCGGCCCTGGCGCCCTAGCGCTCCGTGTTCCTGCGCCATCCGCACCAGGATTCCCAACCGCCGCTCGATGCGGTGCGTGCGGCTCTGGCCTACGCGCTCGTAGCCCAGCGTGGATTTGGCCACCTGCCAACCGCCGTGCAGCGGCCCGAGCACGTTGGCGAGCGGCACTCGCGCCGCATCGAAGAACACCTCATTGAACTCGGCCTGTCCGGTGATCTGGCGGATCGGGCGCACTTCGATCCCGCTCGTGTTCAGGGGCACCAGGAGGTAGCTGATCCCTTGGTGTTTGTCCGAGGTCGGATCGGTACGCGCCAGGATGTAGATCCAGTCGGCGTACTGTGCCTTGGACGTCCAGATTTTCTGGCCGTTGATGATCAGCTCGTCGTCGCACAATTCGGCCCTAGTCTTCAGAGCGGCGAGATCGCTTCCGGCGTCGGGCTCGCTGAATCCCTGACACCAGACTTCCTCGCCCGACAAGATTCTCGGCAGATAGCGTCGGCGTTGCTCGTCGGTACCCCACTGAATGATGGTGGGGCCAAGCTGGTTGACGGCGCTGCGGTTGATGGGCTCGGGTGCGTGCGCGGCGGCCATCTCGGCATTGAAGATGAGCTGCTGCACCGGGGTGACTCCGCGACCGCCGAACTGCACAGGCCAGGAGATCGCCGCCAGGCCGGCCTCATGAAGCCGACTCTGCCACAGCCGCATTCGCTGCAACCGGTCGCCCTCGGAGCGCCCGGCGCCGTGAACGTCGGCCGTCAGTGCGGATGCCAGGAAGGCGCGGACCTCGTCGCGGAACTGTCGATCGGTCTCGGTGAGGACGACCCCATAATCCGGTTCGGTCACGCCCCACCACGAAGGATCGATGCCATCCGCACCTTCATGTCGCCGTAGGTGATCGCGGTGGCGCCAGCTTTCGGGGCGCGGCCGGCATCCACCTTGGGCGCCGACAAATCGAGGTCAGCGATCCGTCTCCGCAGCGCCGCGACGGTGCAGTTTTCCCTGCCCCGTCGCTCGACGCCGTTGTACCCGAAGGCGCGGGCGGCATTACGCCAGGTGATGGCCTCCACCTCGTCGAGTGTGCAGCCCTCCAACTGGGCGGCGAGCTGCTCGGGCGCATCCGGCCAGCTGCTGTCCGAATGCGGGTAGTCCATCTCCCAGCAGATGGTCTCCACTCCGATGTGCTCGCGCATCTCGATGCCGACCCGGTCGCGGATGAAGCACGACATGAAATTGCGCCGGTACACGTCGGTCGGGGTCAGTCCGTCACCGAGGTCGTCCCCCGTCCAGGCCCGCTGGCGCGAGTAGATGTCCTCGAATCGCTCCAGCAGGAATGGAATCCACCCGATGCCGCCCTCCGACAACGAAAACTTGATGGACGGGAATTTCCGCACAATTGGCGAGAACAACAGGTCGGCCACGAACCGCTGGGTGTCGATCGGCAGCATCGAGTTATAGGCCAGATAGGTGGTCAGCTCGGACGGCACGGGCAACCCGCCGCCCGTGCCGATGTGGATGTTCACTACCGTGTTCTCGTCGCAGATCGCGTCCCACAGCGGATCCCAGTGCGGGTCCTGCCACGGTGGCTGCCCATAACTTCCGATGTGCTGCGGAGCCGTCACCGCGCGACAGCCCCGTCCCGCCAGGCGCCGCACTTCGGCCGCGGCCAGGGCCGGGTCCCACAACGGCAGGATTCCCATCGGGATGAACCGGTCGGGGTGCCGGCCGCACCAGTCCTCGATGTGCCAGTCGTTATAAGCGCGCACCATCGCCTCGGACACGTCGCGGTCTCCGCGGTACGTGAACAGCGCGCCAGAGATGGTGGGGAACGACGGAAAGCACAGGGAGGCAAGCACACCGGAGGCGTCCATGTCGTTCACCCGTGCGTCGACGTCGTAGCACCCGGCCCGCATGTCAGTGAATCGCGACGGCTCGAATCCCCACTCGTCGTTGGGCCGGCCCGCAACCGCGTTGAGCCCGATGTTCGGCAGCTGCAGACCGTCGTACACCCAGAAACAGACGCCGTCGGCGTCCTCGACGATGCGCGGCGCGTCGTCGGCGAAGCGACTGGGCACTCGGCCGACAAACATGTCTGGCGGTTCTACGGTGTGGTCGTCGACGCTGATCATTACCAGATCGAGAGGATCAATCACTTGACGAATTCTAAACTAATGGACACTCTCTGTCTAAGTGTTCTATCTGCTTTCGCGCGCCAGGGCGAAGTCCTGAACCCAGTCCGCCATCAAGGCGTAGACGGACTCCATGGCATCGCGTGCGGCGGCATCATCGCCGATGGGCTCGTAGTCGATGTCCCAGACCACGATCGCTTCCCTGGCGGCATCCGCGCCCTCGGAGACGGTGTTCACCGCCACGAACCGGCTGACGGGCATCGGATTGTTGACGATCTCATAAGACAGCGCGCGCTCGTCGGGCTTGATCCAGATGAGAGTCTCGATGACCGGCTTCTCAGTGCTCGCGGCGATGAACCGCCGCATGCCGGGCCCCTCGCCCTCCACCCTGACATCGCTGGGTCCGGGGATCCAATCGACGTTGCCGAAGTCGGCAAGAACGGCCCACACCGCGTCCGGTGACGCGGCCAGCCGCTTGGTAACCGTGAATGTTGGCATCCGCTGACCGTATCACCATGTAACAGTTGATCGGCTAGTGTACTTATGTACTGTCGACGCGAAGGAGGGCGGATGGGCACCGACGCCGCCGCTGAAGGCCAATTCGAGGTCGATGAGAACTGGGTCCGGTATGAGGTTGTCGAACCGCACATCGCGCAGATCACCATCAACCGGCCAGAACGGCGCAACGCGATCCTGTCACCCGGAATGCATCACCTCTTCAAGGAATGGCTGGACCGCGCCGAAGACGACGACGAAGTCAAGGTCGTCGTGCTACTGGCCGAAGGCAAGGACTTCTGTAGCGGCGATGACGTGCGCCGACTCCCGGTGGAAGAAGCGGGGCTGCGCAAGGGCGAGCGATTGCCGCAGACGGCGCGCCTGGGCAACGCCCGACGCCTGCACCGGCACCTGACCAATTGGCTGGAGTTTCCGAAGACGGTGATCGCCGGCTGCCAGGGTGCCACGCTGGGCGCCGGGATGAATCTGGCCCTGGCCGCCGACATTCTGGTCGTCTCCGATGACATGTACCTTGCCCGCCCTCAGGCGCGCATCGGGTTCGCGGGCTTTTCCACGGCCATGCCGCTCGCGCTGCTCAAGCTGGGACCCAACCGCGGCTATGAGGCGATGATCACCGGCCGCAAGGTGACCGCAAACGAGCTGCACGAGTGGGGGGTAGCCGCCTCGGTGGTGCCCGCCGAGCGGCTCCGTGACGAAGCGTTGCGGTATGCCCGTGCAATCGCCCACCACTCGGCCGACGGCCTGATGGTGGGAAAGCACGCTCTGATCGCGTTCTGGCACGCCGTCGGGATGGCGCAGTTCGGAGACTGGGTTCCGATGGGCCACACCGTATTCAGCAACCTCATGTGGCGCGGTGACGAGTTCAACTTCATGAAGGAACGTGGCGCCCGCGGCAGCCGGGAGGCGATGGCTGAGTTGGAACGCCGCTATGCGGAGTGGGGGTTCGAGTAGCCCGACTAAACAACTATACAGATATTGTATTGGTGTTCTGTATGCTCGTACTAGCGTGAGGCCACGAGGAGCTGAATGACGATGGGTGTGTTGGACGGACGGACCGCGTTGGTAACAGGTGCCGGGCGGGGGATCGGCGCCGCGGTGGCCGAGGGCTTGGCAGCCGAGGGCGCGACGGTCCTGGTCTCCGACGCAGGCGTCGGCGTCGACGGGACCGGACACGACTCCGGTCCGGCCGAGAGCGTCGCGGCGGCGATAACCAGCCGTGGTGGCAAGGCCTTCGCCGATACCACCGACATCACCGACTTCGCCGCGTGCGCGGATCTCATCGGCCGCGCCGCAGAGACACTCGGAGGCTTAGACGTCGTGGTGAACGCCGCGGGAATCCTTCGGGACGGCATGGTCTTCAAAATGAGCGAGCAGGACTGGGACGCGGTGGTGTCTGTGCACCTCAAAGGCACGTTCAACGTCACCCGCCACGCGGCCGCCTGGTGGCGGGAGAACCGGGGCGGGCAGTACCGGCTAATCACCTTCACATCGATGTCGGGGTTGCAGGGTGCGCCGAGTCAGCCGAATTACGCCGCGGCCAAGATGGGCATCGTCGGCCTGACCTTTTCGTGCGCCAACGCACTGCGCAACTACGGGGTGCGCTGCAACTCCATCGCTCCGATCGCGGGCACCCGGATGACGCAGGGCATCAAGGGCGGCGGCAGCATGGATTACTCGGACTCGAACGTCCGCCTGTCGCCAAAGAATTGCGTGCCGCCGGTCGTGTATCTGGCCAGCGAGCAGTCCGACTGGCTCAATCGTCGCGTGATCTTCGCCGGCAACGGCCGGATCAGCCTGATGTCCAATCCGGTCGTCGAACGGGAGATCGTGTCGACGTCTGGGACGTGGGACATCCCAACCGCGTTCGCCGAGATCGAGTCGTCGTTCAAGGAAGCCGTGCTGTATCCCAACATCTTTGACAAGCCACCGTCCAGCTGAGCCCGCCGAAGAGTGTGACAATGACCGAGCTTGCCACCGAACAGGTGCCCCAAAAGTTCGCTTGCGGTGAGGCTTTCGTGCCCAAAAGCCGCTACATCGACCCAGAATTCCTCAACCTCGAGCTGGAGCGATTGTTCCCCCGGGTGTGGCAGCCCGCGTGTCGCGAAGAAGAAGTCCCGGCTGCCGGCTGCTTCTACGAGTACACGATCGGCCGGCAGTCAATTGCCGTGGTGCGCCAAAAGGACGGTAGCGTCAAGGCATTCCACAACACTTGTGCCCACCGCGGCATGAAAGTTGTCCGCGGCGGCGGATGTGCGGCCGACAAAGAGTTGCGCTGTGAGTTTCACGGCTGGCGCTACGAGTTGGATGGCCGATCCTCCTTCGTTCCGTGTCGCGACGAGTTCGCTCCGCGTCCACGCCAACAGTGGGGCCTGCGTCCGGTCGCAGCCGGAATCTGGGGCGGCTGGGTATTCGTCAGCATGGCCGACGATCCGCCGGATCTCCTCGAGTGGCTGGACCCGCTTCCGACCGCGCTGGCACCGTTCCGGTTACAGGACATGCGCTACCGCTGGCGCAAGCGCACATTCTTGCCGGCGAACTGGAAGACCGTCATCGACGCTTTCATCGAGGGCTACCACACACCCGGCACCCATCCGCAGACCATGCGGTCGGCGCAAGGCCCGCGGCCGTCGGCGGAGCCCGCATCGCCGCAGGAGTACGTCTACGCCCCTTACACTCCGACGATCACCTATAAAAATCATTCCCGCTTCGTCTATACGCAGCGGCCCGAGCACGCGAGACGCGACAAGGGCCGCCAGGAACAGTCGGCGCGACCCGAGGTATTCGCGAATTCGATGAAGTACCAATACTTGGAGGTCGGATCGCTGGTCACCGAACGTGACTATCGGGCCGCGCAGAAGCTGGCCGCAATGGAACCCAGCGACGTCCCACCCTTTGTCCTGTACCACCAGCTGTGCGAGGAACTCGCACGTGCCGAAGGTGTGGACTTCCCCCGGATGTCAATGGAGCAGTACTTCGCCGGGAACGGCGACTGGCACATGTTTCCGACCATGGTCATCCTGGTCGAGAAGTCCTGCCTGCTGGGATACCGCATGCTGCCCGACGCGGAGGACCCGAATCGGTGCATGTTCGAAATGTTCTCTCTTGAACATTTTGCGCCCGGCGAGGTGCCCGAGACGCAATGGCAGGTCTTCGAGCGCTGGCAGGACCACGACGGTTGGGGCGAGCTGCCCTCACAAGACCTGAGAAACATCGGCGCTATCCATGCCGGCATGCACTCAGCCGGGTTTGACGGACTCTGGCTCAATACCGCCCAAGAGATGTCCATACGCAATGAGCACCTGATCGCCGACAGGTTTCTTTTCG
The DNA here is from genome assembly GCF_010727605.1 of Mycobacterium simiae. Classification (NCBI taxonomy): domain Bacteria; kingdom Bacillati; phylum Actinomycetota; class Actinomycetes; order Mycobacteriales; family Mycobacteriaceae; genus Mycobacterium; species Mycobacterium simiae. The sequence goes on along the minus strand of NZ_AP022568.1, from coordinate 3,564,015 downwards.
GTGCGGACCGCGACGGCGATGTGGGTCATCGCAATCAGAAGGGCGGTTCGTCCACGTCGACATCGGAGACGTGATAGGGGTTCTCGTCGCAGGCCGGGTAGACAGCGTCGCCATCCCAGTACGGCTCGCCCCCCTCCACCGGCAAATGCGGTTCTTGCCGCGGCGGCAGCGTCCCGGTCCGCGTCCGATGATCCAGACCGCTTCCCACGCCTCGTCGATGGTGTCGCGCAGGTGGATGGACGTCATCGAGGTACTGGCATGCCAAGCATGTATGACTTCGGCTGATGTTTGACATTCCGGATTCAGGTGATGCCTCAGGAGCGTTTCGGTTGATGCATGACCGTTACTTCGATTGATTCTTGAGGACGCTCCCCTGATACGGGAGCAGCAACTTCCGCGATGCCGGATATCGAATGTGACTTTGTCTCAAGGCATTTGACGTGGGTGCACACGCAGGCCCAAGGTAACGCACATGGGAGGTACAGGTACCTCTCAACCAAAACGCAGCCTGCCGTAAGTTCCCGCGAGCATCATAAATCTCACGTTGAACAAAAGAGGCGTAGCGAGCCGGTCGCCACGTCATTGTGGCAACTATCGGTCGCGCACTCGCCCAGACTCTGGCCCAAAACAGGTGGCGGACGGTGCTAATGCCAACGAACCATGCTCGTACCGCGGTCGCTGAGTTCCGCACTGGCACCGCCCTAGTGGCCATGACTTTGGACACGGCCCCCACCCCGAACTCCGACCTGGAATCGGACTCGAGGTGCGTCGGCATCCTCTCAGGTAATGGCCCTAGGAGAATGGAAACCCTTCTATGTTCAATGGCACCATCACTCGAGCCGGCTGCATGGCTACCGCCGTTGCGGTGCTGACCGGCGCCGCAATCCTGCATAGCGGCACAGCCGCAGCCAAGGCAAGCCAGGACGACCAGTTTCTGGCGTTGCTCAATCAAGAGGGCATTGCGCCTGTTTCGGGTGTGCCCGCACTTATCGCCACAGCCCACCAGATCTGCGGGTTACTCGGCGGGGGCATGTCACCGGATGCGATAGTACGGGCGCTGGTGAACAACGCCGATGCCGTGACGCCGGGAGCCGACCCCGGCAGGCTCACACGGAGCGAGACCCTTTTCCTCAAAGCGGCGGTGCGAGCCTACTGCCCGGGCAGCCCAGTGGGGTCGAACGGGCAGCACCGGTTTGTCCTTGCCTCGTTTTCGGACGGGGTTCAGGAACCCGCACCAGGTCCGCTCCCACGCGTGCCTAACGCAGATACGCTGATCGCACCACACGTGATGGCACCCGCACACGCGCCAAAGAATGCCCCCCGGGTCGTCGGACCCCCGCCTGGAGGGCGCGGCGACGGCGGTAATGGCGATGGCGCCGGCGGCGCGACACTGAAGCCCCCCGCCGAGCCGGGCATCATCACGCTCGCGCCATGAGCCCGAAACGCAGTGCACGATACTGAGGTTGTCGATCTCGGAACTACGCTTGCTGCATGCGATTCCGGCCCTTACGAGTCGCTGTTGACGCGCAGTCCCTTTCGCTTCTCGAGCTCGTCTGCGGCAACCCATTCGCGTATCGGCTGCCCCTGCGCACAGACCAATGTAAGGACGAAGCGGCAGGGAATGTCAGTGCGGTTGTTGGCGTCCTGATAGTGGATCACGTCGCCGCCCGGACCCCAGAATGCCTCACCCGCGCAGAGGACGCGCGGTGCTTCACCCTCGACCTCGAACAACATCTCGCCGTCGATCATGTAACCGAATCCCGGACCGCCCGGGAGGCGATGCGGCGGGTATCCAGGTGCGCCCGGCGGATGGTTGACGAGGACAGTGAGCACATGGGCGTCGTTGGGAACCACCGGTAATCGTACGTTCTGCAGCACGGTCATTGTCGATGTCGATAGTGATTCCGAGTCAGCCATATTTTGCAAAGCATCTCATGCTTCAGCGGCGTGACGGCCGGAGAATGCGTCGATCCATTCCGAGTACCGGGTGCCGAAAATGGTGGCGTTGTTGGCAGGAGCGAGGGTGTGATCGTCGATCGTGGCACCGAAGTAAGGTGCGTGCGCGTCGGTCACGACCCGGCGATGATCCCCAGCTGCGGCAAGCCCCGCGCGGACGAAGTCGTCCATCCCGATCGCTTCGGGTCCGGCAATCTCCACTACCCCGTTGATGGGGGGCTGCACCGCGGCGCGGGCCACCGCGGTGGCGACATCGTCGGCGGCGATGGGACGAAACAACGCGTGCGGTAACGTGACCACATCTGCATCTGTCGCGGAATCGGCCAAGCCTAACGCGAACTCGTAGAACGGCGTTGCCCGCACGATCGAATAGGGTCGACCCGAATCCCTGATCAGGTTCTCCTGAGCCGCTTTCGCGGTGTTGTACCCACTGTCGGGCATCCGCTGCGAACCCACGACGGACAACGCGACGTGATGGCTTACTCCCGCTTCCCGTTCGGCAGCGAGCAGATTTCGGGTCGTGGTGGTGAAGAAATGCATCACGGGTTCGTCGTCGAACACTGGTGAGTCGGCAACGTCGACAAGGACATCCGCGTCCACGACGGTGTTGGCGAGGCCCTCACCGGTCAGCGCATCGACACCTGATCGCCGCGATGCGGGAATGACGTCGTGTCCCAGCGCGCTGAGCTTCGACACCACTTTCGAGCCGATCAGCCCACGACCACCAATGACTACGATCTTCATCATCAACCTTCCGGAGTTGCGTTTGACGGGACGCTTCTACTCCGCGGCTCCGCTTTCGGCCAGTCTCACGCGCCAGCCCCTTGTCGAGCGATTGTTACACGGCTAATTGGGGTCGTCAACCCACTGATGCCGAGTACGTCGCCCTCGTCGCCGCAGACATCACTGCCCGAGCGTTGGCCAACCGGATTGTTAACCCGCAATTTCCTTGTGAAAAGTGTTGTGACAGAACATTCTCAATGGGGCACCGCTGGCGCATCGCGCGCTACCTCCCAGCCGTGAGCCGACGATCCCAGGCATCGGCGGCTAGCCGGTGCCATCTCTGGGGTCCTAGACCCAGTCGGGCCGAAGCACGTATTCTGGGGTTTATGACCCAGGCCGATGCACCCACGCCGATGCACAGCACCTCGTCCTCGCGACCGGTGGCCAGGCAACGCGCGAGCCGCGAGCCCAGTGGACGGTCGCCCAGATGGGCTGGCGCTTTGATGCCTGCCGCGCCGCCGAGAAAGGGATATTGACTGTGAGTGAATCGCCAACGCCAACGCCAATGGGCAGTATCGAACGCAATGCCCACGATGGACTCCAGACGATAGTTAGCGACAACGCTCAAGAAGGCCGGTTCGAAGCAGCTGTAGGCGACACGGTGATCGGCCAGCAGCCCTACCGTCGCTACCGCGGACACATCGTGTTGATGGCTACCGAAGTTGATCCGCAGTGGCGTGACCGGGGTGTCTCCTCGGCGATGATCGGCGGTGTGCTCGAACTGGTCCGTCGGGCCGGGCACACGGTCGTTCCGCGGTGCAAGCTCACCGGCGACTACATCCTGCGTCATCCCGAATACCGGGACCTGGTGCCCGACCAGTACCAGGAATTGCTGCGCCCGATCTCGCGGCCCGCCGCCTCGGACAGCCCACACGAATGATCGGCACTCCCAACGGATCCGGTACCCAGCCGTCGTCACGGGTCGAAAGGTCCGCGCGGTGACGTTGCGCGACGCGCCACCGACCAGTCGCGCGATGGTGGTCGCGGTGATGGTGTCGATGGTCGCTTTTCTCGACTCCACCGTAATCAACCTGGCGTTGCCCGCCATCGAGCACGACCTCGGCGGCGGCTTGGCGTTGCAGCAGTGGATCGTCAACGGCTACCTGCTGGCCATGGCGGCCGCGATTCTGCCCGGCGGGTCGATCTCGGACTTGTTCGGCCGCGTTGCGGTGATGCGGTTCGGGCTGCTGACGTTCGGGGCCGGCTCGGTGGTGGCGGCGGCCGCCGCCGCACCGGCGATGCTGATCAGCGCACGCCTCATTCAGGGCCTGGGTGCAGCCTTCTTGGTGCCGGGGTCCCTGGCGCTGATCAACACGGTCTTCGACAGAGCACGCCAATCCGCGGCGATCGGCGTCTGGTCGGGGTGGACGGGAACCGCCTTTGCGTTGGGTCCGCTATTGGGCGGATTGTGCGTCGATTTCTTGGGCTGGCGCTGGATTTTCGTCCTGTCCGCGATCCCCATGGCACTCGGGTATGCGCTGACGTTCTGGCTATGCCCCATGTCAGGGCGGGTCGAAGGCGCCCGTGTCGATGTCGTCGGGGTGAGCCTGTCGGCGGTGGGGCTGGCCGCGACCGTGTATGCGCTAATTGAAGCGCGACGCTATGGCTGGACCGACCCCATCGTCATCACGCCATCGATGATCGGGACGACCGCACTGGCCGCCTTCGTGCACTGGCAGCAGCGCAGCGGCAACCCGATGCTTCCATTGCCGCTGTTCATCTTTCGCAACTTCGCCGCCGCCAACCTCGTCACCGCCTCCGTCTACGGCGCGTTGACGCTAGCGTCGCTGGCCATCGCCCTGTACACCCAAGAAATCGGCGGCTACTCCGCCACCGCGGCCGGACTGGCCACGCTGCCGATCCCCGCGCTGTCGTTCATGTTCGCCCGTCATGTGGGTCGCATCGCCGCGCGGGTGGGACCACGGGCGTTCCTGATCGCCGGTCCTGCCCTTGCGGGGCTTGGCCTGCTGCTCATCCGCCCCAAAACTCAAGGATTCCATGCGATCACCGACCTGATCCCCGGGATGACCGTACTGGCCATCGGCCTGGTCGCGACAGTCACGCCGCTGATGTCGGTGACGCTGGCGTCGGTGCCGACCGAACACAGCGGGCTAGCGTCGGCGATCAACAACGCCGTCTCGCGGCTGGCCGCGCTGATCTCGATCGGGTCGTTGGGCCTGATCACCGCGGGGACGGCAACCGCGACCGGATTTGCCCACGCCTTAGCCGTCAGCGCGGCACTGTTCGCCCTGGGCGCGTTGAGCGCCGCGCTGTTCATAACCAACCCCGCCGCGGGTTACCCGCCCGTTCCGTGCGACGTCGCCGCCCTGTGCCGTGACCGACCGAATGCCCAACCCTCGCTTGGCAGTAGACCGCGACCGCCTGATAAGGATGGTGTCCATGGCAGGTGACTTCCGCGGTTGCAATCCGTCAGTCCACCGCGCTGCGCGGGAATTAACTCGACCGCAATCGCGTTTGCGCAACGGTGCCGGACACGATGAAATGCCCTAATATCAGGCCTTCGAGCACTCCCCAGCAGGAGGCACGGTGTTTACGCTTCTGAAACGTGGATGGGTGCCACTGGTGGTAGCCGTGGCGCTGATCATCGGCGGTGTTGCCGTGGACCGGCTGCATGGCGTCTTCCCGGGCGCCGGCTTGCCCAAGCCCGACCGCCGGGATGCGACGCCGCCTTATGCGGCTAAGACCGCCGTCTACGAAATCCTGGGACCGGCCGGGACTACGGGCGTCGTCAACTGGATGGATGCCGACGCCCAACCGCAGAAAGCCAACTTCAGCACCTTGCCGTGGTCGCAGACGATAGTCGCGGAAATGCCGGGCATCTTCGCCTATGTCGTCGCACAGGGCGACGCCCCCTCCATCGGATGCCGAATCACCGTTGACGGCAAGCTTGTCGATCAACAACAGTCGAACGGACGCAACGCCCAGGTCTCCTGCTTGGACAAGTCCGCGTGACCGACAATACGAGCGACACCGACGAAATCCCTGTCCCTCGGCGCACCGAAGTCGAGCGCAAACCGCGGATTGCTCGCGGCATCCGCGTGCTGGCACTGCCGATCGTCGTGATCTGGCTGCTAGTCGCCGTGGGCGTGAACATCTTCGTCCCCCAGCTGGAGGCGGTCGCCGAGGACGTTTCGGTGCCCCTGTCGCCGTCCGACGCGCCTTCGGTGACCGGGATGAAGCACATCGGGGAGAAGTTCAAGGAGTACGACTCCGACAACCTTGTGCTGGTGACCCTGGTCGGTGATAAGCCCCTCGGCCCAGACGCTCACCGGTATTACGACGAGCTGGTCAAGAAGCTGAAGCAGGACACCAAGCACGTCGAGCATGCGCTCGACTTCTGGGGTCAGCGATTTACCGCGTCGGGTGTCGAGAGCTATGACCACAAGTCGGCCTACGTCCAGGTCAACCTGCGCGGTGACCAGGGCGGCGCCGTCGGGGACAAGTCCGTTGACTCCGTTCGCCAGATCGTCGCGGACTCGCAGCCGCCGCCAGGGGTGAAGGCCTACGTCGCTGGTCAGGGAGCCCTGACCGACGACACGATCGTGGTGGGCAATGAAAGCCTGTTCAAGATGACGATCATCACCATCATCATCATCGCGATCATGCTGGCGTTCGTCTATCGGTCCGTCGGCACCGTGCTGCTGACGATGGTCATCCTGTTCGTCGGGCTGGCCACCGGCCGCGGCGTCGTGGCGCTGCTGGGAAGCACCGGCATCATGGGACTGTCGACCTTTGCCGTCAACCTGCTCACGGCACTGGCCATCGCGGCCGGGACCGACTACGCCATCTTCATGGTGGGCCGCTATCAGGAGGGTCGCGAGCGGGGACTAGACCGTGAGGCTGCTTACTACGACACCTTCGCCGGCGTCTCCAAGGTGGTCCTTGGTTCGGGTTTGACGATCGTCGGGGCGTTGGCCTGTCTGCATTTCACGCGGCTGCCCTACTTCAGTTCGCTGGCGTTTCCGTGCGCCATCGGTCTGCTGGTTGTGGTGGCCGCCGGAGTGACCCTGACGCCGGCGCTGATCGCGTTCGCGAGCGGCTTTGGGCTGTTCGACCCGAAGCGAAAGTTCAACTACACCCGGTGGCGCCGCCTGGCGACGGCCATCGTGCGGTGGCCGGCACCCATCCTCGCTACCTCCGTCATCCTGGCGATCGTCGGCGCTCTGGGATTGTCGGGCTTCAACCCGCGCTACAACGACCTGTACTACCTACCGAAGAGCGCGGCCTCAGTCCAGGCGTACGACGCGGCCGATAAACACTTCACACAGGCTCGGCTGAACCCGGACCTGCTGATGATCGAGTCGGACCATGATCTGCGCAATCCGACCGACATGCTGGTACTGGACAAGATCGCCGGAGCCATCTTCCGGGTGCCCGGCATCGAACGGGTGCAGAGCATCACCAGACCTCTTGGACCGCCGATTCAAGATGGATCCGTTCCGTTCCAGCTCAGTGTGCAAACCGCGCCGATCCGCAGCAACCTGAACTACCTTAAGGACCGTGTCGCCGACATCAAAAAGATCACCGGTTTCCTCGACACTCAGATCACGCTCTTGGAACGCCAGTACGCGATAACCCAGAAGCTCGCGGATGCCGCGGACGACAGCTCGAAAACCACTGGCGAGACAGCGGCCATCACGGACGAAATCCGGGACCACATAGCGGATTTCGACGACTTCTGGAGACCGATTCGCAGTTACTTCTACTGGGAGAAGCACTGCTACGACATCCCGATCTGCTGGTCGCTACGAAGCCTGTTCGACGCGCTCGACGGTTTCGATCAACTGGCCGAAAAGTTTCACGCTCTCACCAGCGACCTCAATAACACGGCCACTGCGACACGCGAATTGCTGGCGATCATCCCCGAGAATATCGCTGTCACAAAGGCGATCCGCGACACGACGCTGAACATCTACAGCACGTTCGACAACCTCGTCGATCAGTTCGACCGGCTGACCGACACGAACGCTGTGATGGGCAAATCCTTCAACGACTCTCAGATCGAGAGCGTGTTCTATTTGCCGCCCGAAATCTTCCAAAACCCGGACTTTCAACTGGGGTTGAGCTTGATGGTGTCGCCGGACGGCAAGGCCGCGCGCTTCATCATCACCCACTCGGTGGATCCGGCGACGACGGAGGGAATTGCGTCCGTCGACAAGGAGCGCAACGCGGCCAAGGAGGCATTGAAACTCACCTCGCTGCAAAACGCCGACATCTACCTCGGGGGCACGGCCGCGACGTTCTACGACATCGCCAACGGCGCCAAGTACGACCTGTTGATCGCCGCGGTTGCCTCGATCGTGCTCATCTTCATCATCATGGTGATCGTCACCCGCGCGTTGGTCGCTGCGGGCGTCATCGTCGGCACGATCGTGATGTCGCTGGGGGCGGCCTTCGGGTTCTCGACACTTATCTGGCAGCATCTGCTTAACTTCCAATTGCACTGGGTGGCAACGGAATTCGCCCTTATCGTCCTTTTGGCGGTGGGTTCGGACTACAACTTGATGTTGGTGTCCCGAATCGAGGAGGAGCTCGGCGCCGGTCTGAAAACGGGACTCATCCGCGGAATGGGCCTCACCGGCCCGGTGGTGACCGCGGCAGGTCTGGTATTCGCCGTCACCATGGCCACGATGATCACCAGCGACCTCCGCGCGATCGGTCAGTTCGGCACGACGATCGGGCTCGGGCTGATGTTCGACACCTTCGTCGTGCGATCGCTCATCACGCCGTCGATCATGACGGTGATGGGACGCTGGTTCTGGTGGCCCAAGCGGGTACGGGTCCGCCCGGCCAGCCAGATGCTTCGGTCCGTGGGACCGCGCCCGCTGGTTCGAGCACTCCTGTACCAGCCGCGGCACCCGGCCCCCCTGGATCAGCAGACCTAGCACCCCCGAACAGTGCGCGGATTGGCCAGAAACGTGCGTGAAATGAACTGGGAAACCGCGCTTGCTGTTCCCTTCTGACCATGGAAGGAACGTGCGCTTCCCGCTCACCGCACACGACCGCTGGTGCGGGCCGAACACCGGGTGGCACGGCTCGAGAAGAAGTCCGTCGGCGATGCGGCCTACGTTGGGCGCTTGGGTGCCTTCGCGGCCTCGCGCCGAGCCTTGTCCTTCGCGTGGGCCGAGCAGCAATGCCCCATCGCACAATGGAACTGGTCGCTGCACTCATGCGAACAGTAGACCGATGCAACCGGAAGCCACTCCGGATCGGACACGGCACGCCGCCGATCGTGCACATCGAATGTGTGGCCGCAGTGGATGCAGGTCCTGATCTTGGTTTTGGTCTTAACCATAGGGGTCAGGGTACGCCCGATGATCGTTAGCTGCGGGGTGACTTAGCGGGCGGATCCACCCCGCGGCGTACCACTCACCCGGGTGAATCGGCGATCGGGGTGATGACAGCTCACCCCGTGTGGCCGCAGTGTCAGTACCACCCGCGCCGGCCGCAATTGTCACCCCTTGGGCAGGACATTCAGCTAAGGGAGTCATGTGTTGTCGATACGAAAAACGGCGGTCCGCTCGAAGCCGTCGGGAGAACCAGAAAGGGACCCGAATGCACTTTGAGGCCAAGAAGGTCATTGTTGTCGGCGGCAGCGCCGGCATCGGCCGGCAGGCCGCAGCCGACGTCGTTGCGCACGGCGGCAGCGCGGTGATCATCGGGCGCTCGAAAGAGCGCGTCGACGACACCGTCGCCGAGCTGACCAGACGGTCGGGCCAAGCCTGGGGCATCGCCGCTGAATTGACGGATCGCGCCGCCATCGCCGACGTGCGGCGCGCGCTTTCCGACCAGCACAGCGACGCGACACTGTTGGTTAACGCGGCCGGAATCTTCACGCCCAGGCCATTTCTGGAGTACGACCAGCAGTTCTACGACTCGTTCATGGAACTCAACTACGCCTTGTTCTTCCTGACGCAGACCGTCGTCGCCGGGATGATCTCTCGCGGAGCGGGCGGGTCCATCGTCAACATCGGCAGCATGTGGGCACATCAGGCCATCGGCCGTACCCCATCGACGGGTCACTCGATGCAGAAAGCAGGGCTACATGCGCTCACCCACAACTTGGCTATCGAGCTTGCCGGGCACAACATCCGCGTCAACGCGATCGCACCCGCGGCGGTCAAAACCCCTGCCCTTGAGCGATGGGTCCCGAAGGACGAAATCGATGCCACGCTAGACAGTTTCGCTCCGCTTCATCCACTGGGGCGCGTCGGCACCCCAACAGATATCGCCAACGCGATCAGCTATCTGCTCTCCGACCGGGCAAGCTGGGTCACCGGCGCGATTCTCAACGTCGACGGCGGCTTCATGGCTGGCCGAAACTAGCCCGGAGGGCCCACCGGGAGCGGGCCGAAAACTATTGGCACGACAGACAATCGGACGTACGTCGGATTAAACCGACGATCCGTTGAAATGAACGAAAGTTGAAAGGGGCCATTAAATGACAGACGACATCTTCAGGCCAGGTGGCCCGCCGGCCGCATCTGTCGGCCGCACCGAAGGCAAGTCGGTGTTCCTCGGGACCGTCGGTGTCCGGCACATCGTCGACAAGGTTCAGGCGGAAGGCCGCTTCTCAGTCCTCGAGCACCCGATGTCACCCCGAGCGCTCGCCGCGCCTCTGCACCGCCATCACCAGGAAGATGAATACAGCTGGATCATCGAGGGCCGCGTAGGCGCCTTACTTGGTGACGAGGTGCTCTACGGCGGGCCTGGCGACTTCATTTTCAAGCCACGGGGCCAATGGCACACGTTCTGGAACGCGGGCGACGGGCCCGCGCGCATCCTGGAAATCATCTCGCCTGCCGGATTTGAGCAATTCTTCGACGAGCTTTCCGGCCTCGGCGGCGTGGACAGAATACCGAAAGAGGACTTGGACGAACTCTGTGCGCGCTACGACCTGGAGATGGACATCGACAGTGTCCCCGCACTCTGCAGGCGCTTCGACCTGAAGTTTCCCGGCGAACCGATTTGATGGCGAGCCAATCGATTCGCGTTCTCACCCCGGCGCCGACGGCAACGACACGGGGCGGATTCACGAGACAGGGAAGAGGTCGCTGGATGCGAACTGATCACCCGACCGCGGCAGCCGCAGGCAGCCTGGAACTCGGCGGCCGCTTCGCCGTCAACCGCCTGGGCTTCGGGACGATGCGGCTCACTGGGCCGGGCAATTGGGGTCCGCCCCGCGACCATCAACAGGCGGTGGCGGTGCTGCGCCGCGCGGTCGACCTAGGGGTCACGTTTATTGACACCGCGGACTCCTACGGCCCGTTCATCGCCGAGGACTTGATTCGCACAGCCCTGCACCCCTACCCCATCCACCTCGTTGTGGCCACCAAGGCCGGATGCCTGCGGACCCGCCCCGACGCGACGAACACACCGTCACCCGCATCCTGGACGGCACTGGGCAAACCCGAGTTTCTGCGCCACCAGGTCGAAATGAGCCTGCGCAGGCTGAACGTTGACTGCATCCAGCTGCTTCAGCTACACCGCATCGATCCCGACTATCCCCTGGCCGACCAAGTTGGTGAGCTCGCCGACTTGAAGGCCGAGGGCAAGATCAGACTGATCGGCCTGTCCGAGGTCAGCGTCGATCAGCTCGAGGCAGCGTTGACGATCACCCCGATCGCCTCCGTGCAAAACATGTACAACCTCATGGCACGCGACGCCGAGCCGCTCGTGGACGCCTGCACCCAGCGCGGTATTGCGTTCATTCCGTGGTTTCCGCTGGGCGCCGGTCCGCTGGCCGCCCCCGACGGACCGTTGCGCAAGATCGCGGCCGCGCACCAGGCCAGCCCATCCCAGTTGGCACTCGCCTGGCTGCTCGCGCGCTCACCGATCATGCTGCCTATCCCCGGCACTTCCTCGATACAGCACCTCGACGAAAACATCGCTGCAGCAACGGTTTCACTCAGCGACGATGACCTCAAAACGCTCAACACCCTTTAACTGACACCACCAAGGAGTATCGAGATGACCACCACCACCAACAGGATTTACACCGGAGTGGGCGCCCACATCGCGCCCACATACGCCGATGCTATTGCCATATCCACGGGCGGCACACAGATTTTCGTCTCCGGAACGCCCGGGCTGCGCGAAGACGGCACCGTACCCGAGGACTTCGCTGAGCAAGCCCGGCAGTGCTGGGCCAACGTCGAAGCAGCCCTCCGCAAGGCCGGCGCGAAGCTAACCGACATCGTCTACATGCGCCAATGGCTCACCAGCCGCGACAATGTCGCCGCCTATATGGCAGTAAGCAAAGACATCATCCGCCACCAGCCCGCAGCCATGCTCGCCATCATCGATGGGTTGGTATGGCCCAACATTGGCGTAGAAGTCGAAGTGGTCGCTGTCTTACCGGCATGAGCGACTACCCGGTCATCGATCTGTCCGTCGACGCGCTGCTGACCACCACGCGTTCGGTGCGCAAACGTCTCGATCTGACCAAACCTGTTCCGCCGGGCCTGATCCGCGAATGCCTGGAGATCGCGGTGCAGGCGCCGACGTCGTCCAACCTGCAGAACTGGGGCTTCATCGTGGTCACCGACACCGCGCAGCGTCGCGCGATCGCCGAGGTGTACCGCCGCACCTGGGACGTCATCGTCACGTCTCCTTTCGCGGTCGCCAACCGGTTCAGGCATGACCCGGTGCGCAATCGCCAGCAGCGCAAGGTGTCCGACAGTGCGTCCTATCTTGCTGAGCACATCGGGGAAGTCCCCGTCTTGGTGATCCCATGCGTCGAGCTCATCGACGGGGACGTCACGCTGACGGGTGAGAACTCGAATAAGTATTGGGCTTCGATCATGCCGGCCGCGTGGAATTACATGCTCGCCGCGCGGTCGCGGGGCTTGGGCACCACCTGGACCGGGGTGACCGTGCTGGCCGACGAGGAGATGCGGGCGATACTTGCCTTGCCGGACAACATCTATCACGCCACTACCATCCCAACGGCCTACTACACCGGCACGACATTTCGCCGCGCCAAGCGGCTTCCGCTCGACGACGTGTTGCATCACGACCGCTGGTGAGCGACCAGCTCACTGCTGATCTCTGTCGCGTCGCACCGGCGGGGTGGCCACAAAGCGATCGCCGAACACGTCAATTCTTGACGACGATTCCGCTCGGCGCGCGGCCTGCGACCACTTGGGCGAGGGCCTGGCCCGCCCGATTCAGCCCGCAGGAACGCGGGGGCGGCATGCTCAACCGCCGGGAATCCAGCAGCGCGGTCAGACGGGCGAGTTGCGCGCCGTCGGATCGGACGTACACCGCGGTGACGTTGATGCCGCGCGTGGGTGCCGGCGGGTCGGGGGTGATGGTCGCCAGCCGACCACCATCGGCGAGCACGGTCATCGCCACAGCGGCGCCGCCAGGAGCGGCGTTGGCGACGGCGTCAATAGATCTCTTTGCCAATGACTTTGCGCGTTGCGGCCACAATGGGTCGTGGTAGTCGAGCACATCGCGGGCGCCATACCCGCGGACTCGGTTTGCGTTTCGGGGGCCAGCGGTGGCGAGCACATCGACACCGCGCAGGACGGCCAGCTGCACAATGAGCCCGCCGGTAATGCCGCCCGCACCGTGAACCAGCAGCGTCTGTCCACCGTGCCGGGCCAGCAGTGCATCGATCACCTGCTCGGCGGTCAACGCCGGTACCGGAAAGGCGGCTGCAGTCGCCCAGGAAATCGCGGCCGGTTTGTGCGCGAGCGACTCCACTGGGGCGATAACAAGTGGTGCCCAGCTGCCTTGGTAGCGCACCGGCACCGGGTGGCACAGCACCTCATCGCCCACCGTAAATCCGCTCGCTTCGGCGCCGACGGCTTCGATGATCCCGGCAACCTCGACCCCGAGCGCCAGCGGTGGCCGTAAGCCAACATCCCAACCCCCGGTACGAATGATGTTGTCCCAATTGCCAATCCCAGCACTGCGCATGTCGATGAGGACCTCGTCGGGCGCCAGCGGTCGGGGCTCGTTCACCTCGATCATCTCCACCTCGCCGCCCAACCTTCGAATCCCCGCTACCAGCATGGTTATCGGGCCAGCTCGGATTCTTCGGCAAGTAGCGGATCCCACACCTGGTTGACGGTGGGGTGCGGCGCGACAGCATGGCGCAGCAAAGTGGTGGGAACCTTCGCGAGGATCGCCAGGGTGGCGGCTTGTGCCAGTTCGGAGAACTCCGGCCCGACAAATGTCGCTCCGAGCAGCCTGTTGTTGTCGGCGTCGATGACCAACTTCGCCCATCCGTCGAAGCCGTCCCGGTACAAGGCCAGGAATGACAGTGCGCCCGGGTAGTGGGCGGTTCGCGTTCGCACCGCGAAACCTTCCGCGCGAGCCTGACTTTCCGTGCGCCCCACCCTGACTACTTGCGGCTCGGTGAAGATCACCTGCGCCACGTTGCCGGCGTCGCGGGCCGCCAGCTCGTCTTCTCTTAGTTCTCGCCCGGCGGTGCGGGCCGCGATGATCTCGGCCACGAGACGCCCGTGGTAGGTCGAGATGTGCGATAGCCGAGCACGCCCTGTGGTGTCGCCCAGCGCGTAGAGCCAGCGGCCCGTGACGCCGACCGCCTGCAGGTGGTCGTTCACGGAAATGGGCTCGCCGTCAGCCAGGCCAACGGTTCCCAGTCCAAGGTTGTCGGTGTTGATCAGCCGCCCGGCGGCCAGGACGATCTCGTCTACCTCGATGGTCTGATCCTGAAAAGTTGCGCTGACCGGGCCGCCCGCCACCGGCCTGTCCACCGCCGACAACTCCGTGTGGAAGTGAATCATGACACCCTTGCTTCGCAATGACTGCGCAACCAGCTCGCCGACTTCGGGTTCGCAGTTGCGAAGCAGAGTGCTCCCGCGCACCAGAAGTGTTACCGCCGAGCCCAAACCGGCTAGGATCGTCGCGAACTCGACGCTGACCGGACCAGCACCCACCACCACGGCGCGACGCGGAACTCGGGTCATGGTCGTCAAGTCTCGATTGGTCCACGGGCGGGCATCCGCCAACCCAGGGACCTCCGGCACGTAAGGACGGGTACCGGTAGCCATCACGACCGCGTGGCGTGCCTGCAAGACGACTTCGGTGCTGTCGGGGTGCGTGACCAGCACCCTGCGCTGGCCGCTTAACCGACCGAACCCACGAAACACTGCTACACCGGCCTGCCGCAACGAGGCCAATCGGTCTTCATCCGAGAGATGCTCGATGATGGAGTCGCGCTTGGCCAACACGGCGGCAACGTCTGGTCGCTGATCCGAAAGCGTCTGCCGCACACCCGGAACCGACCTCGCGAGGTTGAAGACCTCGATCGGCCGGAGCAAGGTTTTACTCGGGTTGCAGCCAAAGTAATGGCACTCCCCACCGAGTAGACGATTCTCGACGAGCGCTACCGCGAGGCCTGTCGCCGCAAGCTTGCGCACGGCCGCCACGCCCCCCACCCCGGCACCCACCACAACCACATCGAAGTGTCTGCTGGCTTTCATTGACCATCGCTTCCGACGAGCGACCCGCCGCTTGGGTCGGCGGGGTCGGCGAACACCATGACGGTGACAACACGATCGGCGATCCCGACCGGCAGCGGTGCCATCAACCCACCCGCGGCCGTTCGGCATGCCCCGTCCGGATGAGGCCGCGGCGGTGCGTCAAATCCGTACTCGGCTGGGCCGACGTCGTGTCAAGCACTGCGTAGGCCGCGGCTGCGCTCGCCGCGGAGAAGACGCTGTAGCTGAGGGGCGATTCGATTCCGAGCGATACAGCCATGGCGGTCCCGAAGACCACGAGCACTAAACACGTTGCCGCGCCGACCAGTTGTGGCCACCAGCCGGCCAAGAGCAACACGGCCAGCGTCACTTCGGCGACGGTGGCGCCCCACACAACGACGGTCAACAGCCAACCCGAGGCACACGGAACGAGCTGATGGGCATAGTCGGCGAAGGCACCCATGCTCCCCCAGCTGCCCTGCCCGAATGGCTCCCAGCCGCCAAACCGGTCGGCGACGGCGGACAGAAAGGCCGCCGCGAGCGATATTCGCAGCGCTAGCCGGACAATCCCGACTAAGGCGGGCGTTCGCATGGACTCCTCCCAAAAATGGTTCTCGTGAAGGACTCGACGATCGAGGGTGCGAATTCTGCACACCCTCGATGCCGGGATCTTTTTGTCAGTCGTCCATGGTGAGCGGGCCGTCTCCGGTATCGATCAGGAATACCGCGAGTAGTTCGGCCGGCTCAGTGACGCTGGCATTTTCACTCACCGTGTGGTGCGCGCCAGGGGCTTCACTCCAGGTCTCACCGGCGTGATAGACGCGGGCGGGCTCACCTTCGAGTTGGCTGCGGATCGCGCCGGAGATCACATACGCCATGATGAATGCCGATGCCGCGTGGTGGTGAGATTGGCTCTTGGCTCCGGGCGGATAGTGGACCGTCACCGCTTCCAGCGACTTGCCCGGAACATTACTCGGCTGATTGAAAACAGTTCGGACAACCGGGTTTTGACCCGAATTCTGCGGCGTCGGCTCGCCGCGGGCCGGTGGCGCCAGCATCACGGCAACGCTCAGCGCAGCGAGTGGCATTTTCAGGAACATGTGTTGGCAGCCTTACGGGAGACGTTTTCAGTCTGCGGCCACGCGCAGGATCGTCTTGCCGGGGATGCGCTTGCCGGGTGCGAATGCATTGGCAGCTTCGGCGAGTGGCAGCACGGCACCGACCACCGGTGTGAGGCGGCCATCGCGGACCCGCGCGGCGAGCTCGGCGAGCTGCGCGCGGTCAGTTTCGACTAGGAAGAAGATTGCCCGCCCATCGCGAGGCAGGGTCTTCGGCGGCTCGGCGATGGTGACCAGCGTTCCGCCGGCCCGGACCAGTTCCGCCGAGCGGGCCAGGATATCTCCCCCGATCACGTCGAACACCACATCGACTTCGCCTGCCGTTTCGAGCTGTTCGCGATCCAAGTCGAGGAAGGTGTGGACGCCGAGCTCCACGGCCCGGTCCCGGTCTGCGGTTCGGCCGGTACCGATGACGCGCGCACCGACCTCGCGAGCGAGCTGTACCGCGATTGACCCGACCCCGCCCACGGCGCCGTGGATCAGCACGGTTTGTCCGGCGGCGAGGCGGCCGTGTTCGAACAGGCCCTGCCAGGCAGCCAACCCGGAAATCGGCAGCGCCGCGGCGACTGTGTGGTCGATGTCCATCGGCAGCGGCGCGAGATTGCGGGCTTCCATCGCGGTGTACTCCGCAAGGGAACCATTGCGGGCCCAGTCAACGAGCCCGAACACCCGCTGACCGATGGTCAAAAGGGTAGTGCCGTAACCCAACTCAACCACGACACCCGATAGCTCGTGGCCTGGCACGCTCGGCGTCCGGTCACGGCCGGCCCGGTCGATCCAGGTGTGCGGCCAGTCAAGCTCGCCACGTGTGAAACCGGCGGCATGCACCCGCACCACGACCTCGTTGTCGGCCGGCTGTGGGTAGGGCAGGTCCGTCAACGTCAGGCCGGCGACACCGGCGTCACGATCGGAAACAGTGATGGCTTGCATTACAGGTCCTTCCTGCTGGGGGTTGTCGCCGGTGGGTCAGCCTCGGGCTGCGGCGCTACGCTGACGAGCTCGAGGCCCAGGTCACGGACGCGGTCGAGAAGTCCGTAAAGCTGTGACTGATCGCGGATTTCACCAGTGAACCCCGTTTCGGTCGTACCGGCCTCAAGGCGCATTCCTTCCAATGCGGACCCGATCCGCTCGGTCACGCGGCCTCGGATGCAGATCCGGTAATTCGTCGGCTCCACTCGACCCTCCGCTCGCCAGCTGCTGATTAGCGTTCACCGACGCGGGGTGAGTAGGCATCACCCGCAGAGCAAACTCACCCGGGTGAGCGCGGCCGCATCATTGGGGCCTATCAAGGCCGCATCACGGGTGCGGTTGGCTCGTGATGGCAACGACTGAACCGCTCGCCGGTCCCCATCCGGTGGCGTCGCGGATGCACCGCCCGATCTGGCGCGGCGAGCGGGTGGCTCGGGGACCATCGGCGCGCCGTCACAATCCCGGGCGTTCATTCGCAAGTGGGCGCACCGAGAACACGCCGCGCAAGTATCCAGTGGGACGCCCGCAGGTGGCGCACATCGGGTGAGTGCCGCACCGCAGCGCCCCCTCTCGTTTGTCCGCCACGTAGCTCGCCACCGCCCAACGCACCGTCGCCAGGCAGGCGCGACACAGCGTCTCGATGAGGTCGCCGTCTGGGCTCAGCCCCATCTGGTCACATCCGTCGATGGCGTGTATTTCTGCCATCGCCACCGCCGGCTCCCCGCATGCGGTGCCGGTCGACACCCGTTGGGCACTGCAGACGGGTCGCAGCGCACGAAGTTGGTCCTCGATCGCCGGAGCCGTGGGGATTCGGGCAACGCCCTTCCGGTGCACCCAACGCCGGGCGAATGCGGCAGCGCCCCACATTCGCTGCAGCAGACTTGGTGTTCGCGTAGTACCCGCCTCGTATTCGACTCGTTGACCTTGGCGATGCTTCATTTTGGTGTCTCCCGCTCGTCGTGACGGCCTTCTGCGGTCATCACTGCGCTCGCCCCGAGGCCAGCTCGTCCACCGTTGCCGCGGGTCCGTTGTCGCTCATGCGGCCACGGAGGCAGATCAGGGAAACGGTCAGCTCCATTCACCGTCCACGCGCGATGGGTTAGGCCACGATCTACAAATGGGGGATGAGTGGTCATCACCCAGCGAACACATTCACCCGGGTGGTTCGCCGAACGATGCCGGCATCTCTTGCGGATCGGCAAACGACGACTCGCGGTTATCCGCGCCTGCGAAGCAGATTTTTGCCGATGCCCCCAACGCCGGAAATCACCTCGGCAAGGTGGACAGCCTCGGCTGGCGTGACGACCTCGGCGACCACAAGCGCGCGCATGGCAAATTGCTGGCCGACGGGCAATGCGCGACGTGGTTAAGTCACACGTCCACGGCCGGCCTCAATGGAGGTACCGTTTGCTGAACTCGGCTCTCGAGTCCCGATCGGCCGACGTCAGCGTGAGGTCGGCGGGGCCCCGTTGGGCTGCCGACCAGGCATCGGGTTAGCGCCGCCGCGCAATCTGAGAGTAAACTCCGAAGAGCGTCAAGCCAGCGAATTTTGCCACGTATGTTGCCACGGATAAACCCGATACCGCCGGACGCCCCGATGCGCCGGGTCCGTCACGAGGCCTCGTCGGCACCGCGGGCTCAGAGCCGACGGTCCCCATGAGCTTCGGGGCAGATGCGCATACCACCGATTCGCGGACGGGCCCACGAGCTAAAAGTGATCGGCGCACTGGTCACCGCACTCGCACAGGGGCGCGGCGGCGCACTGGTCATCGAGGGCCCGCCCGGCATTGGGAAGAGTCGATTGTTGACCGAGGTGGTGGCGCTGGCCGACAAGTGCGGGGTGCGTACCTTGTTCGGCGAGGCGTTCGAGTATCAGCGGACGGTGCCGTTCTTCTCGCTGTTCATGGCGACCCTGCGGGCCGATCCCCCGGTTGGTGATGCCGAAGCGTTGCGCCGCGTGGGAACCTCGGCCGATCTGCGTTACTGGGTGGTGCGCGATCTGCAGGCCGCCATCCGCGCGGCCGCATCCCAACAACCATTGGCGATCCTCCTCGAGGACATGCACTGGGCCGACGACGCCACTCTGCTGGCCTTGCGATCGCTGGCCACGGCGCGGCCCGCAGCCCCGGTGTTGTGGGTGTTGACCGCGCGCACCGGCGCTGGCGGGCCGGCGGTGCACGAGACGTTGTCGGTGCTGCAGCGCGCGAACGCCACATTCGTGCGATTGACGGCCATCGCGGCCGATGCGGTCGCCGACATGGTGCAAGACGCCGTGCGGGCGAAAGCCGATGTGACGTTGCTGAATCTGGCCGCTAAAGCGCACGGCAACCCGTTCCTGCTGACGGAGCTGCTGCGAGGGCTGGACGAGGAGGATCGCCTCAACCTCGCCGGCGGCCGTGCGATGGCCACCGGAGACGGGTTGCCACGACGTCTGGGCGCAACCATGCAGCAACGGCTCGACCTGCTCTCCGATGCGGCATCGGAGGTCGTACGGGTGGCGGCAGTGCTGCCGGACCGCTTTTCGGCCGGGTTGCTGGCCACGATGTTGGACCGCCAGCCGGCGTCGTTGCTGTCGGCGCTCGAGGAGGCGGTGCGCGCGGACCTGCTGGCAGAAGATGGCGAGCGGCTGAAGTTTCGTCACGATCTGCTGCGTGAGGCGACCCGGCATTCGTTGCCGCAGTCGCTGCGGCGGGCGATGGAGCGGCAATCGGCAACCATCATGCTGGGCATGGGTGCGGCCCCCGCCGAGGTGGCCACCCAGCTGGCGCGGAGCGCCGAGCCGGGAGACCAGGAAGCCGTCCGTGTGCTGCGGCAGGCCGCTCAGTCGTTAAGCCGCGGCGATGCCGGCGCGGCCGCGGACCTGTGCAAGCGCGCCTTGGAGCTGTTGCCCGTTGATGACGATGAGCGCGGACCGCTGGCTGCCGAGACGGTGGAGTTACTCAACCGGGCCAGCCGCTACCGCGAGGCCCAGGAACTGGCCGTCGCGGCGCTGTCGGCGGCGGCGTCGGCCGAGGAGGAGGCCGAAATCCGCCTTCGGCTGCCGACGATCAATATGTACAGCGTCCAGCGGCGGGTGGCGGAGAATCGGCGAGCGCTTCAGCTGGCCGGCATCAGCGACGTCACCCGGTCGCGGCACCTGGCCTTGCTGGCATACAACCTGCTCTACGACCAACACGGCGGCCAACTTCACCGCGTGGCCGACGAGGCCGCCGCAGCTGCGGCAGCCAGCGGTGATCTCGAGTCCAAGATCGTTGCCGAGGTCACCCTCGCTTGTCTGGACTGCGCGGCGGGGTATGCGGGCCGCGCCCTACTCCGCCTCGAGCAGGCAGGCGTACTCGCGCGCGCAAGTGATGCGACACCGGCCCATGACCTGCTCGCCGCGCACCACGCAAACATGCTGGCAGTCATCGGCCGGTTGGACGACGCGGCCGCCCACATCGCCGACGGAACACAGCAGGCCCGGCGGGAACGCAACGCGATGGCCCTTGACATCTGGGCCGACATCGACGCGTGGGTCCATCTCGCCGCGGGCCGGTTGTCCGCCGCTCGTGCGGTCGAGTCGCGATTGCAAACACAGCGGACAGGAACAACCGACCTGGACATGATCCGGATGGCGGTGCTGGCCGAAGTGGCGGTGCATACCGATGACCGAAACTTGTTGCAGCAGATGATCAATGACGCCCGCAACGCCTATCCAACCGGAGCCTCTGCAGTGCGTCGGGCGGCGGCGCAAGTACTCGCATTGGCCGCGTGGCAGCGTGACGACGTCCACGATGCGATGCGCTGGCTCGGCGGCGTCACCCTACTCGGGACACCACTCACGCCGGAGGTCTTTGATCTAGTGGTCCTGGGTGCCCGGGTTGCGGCGACCGCCGGTGACGCCGGCCTACGTGCACGTGTCCTACAAGCCGCCGAGGCGCTGGAGCAGGAGCGGCCACCGGTGCCGCTGTTCGCCGCGGTCGCCGGATATGCCCGCGGGATCCTCGAGCGTGACGGCGCGGCACTGGCAGCCGCGGCGAGCGCGCTTCGCGCGACCCAGCGACCCCTCCTTTATGCAAGCGCCGCCGAGGACGCCGGCGTTGAATTCGCACGCACCGACCGGGTAGAGCAGGCGGTCGGGCAACTCAACGCCGCCTTCGACACCTACGCCGAGTGCGAGGCCGTCGCCGATGCCCGCCGGGCCGGCCGCATGCTGCGCCGACTAGGCGTGGAACGGCGCATCGTCACACACCCGCGGGCAAAAACGGGCTGGGACAGCCTCACGGCTTCCGAGCTCACCGTCGTCCAGCTGATCGCCGACGGCGCGACCAACCGCGACGTCGCACAGCAACTACACCTCTCCCCCCACACCGTGAAAACACATCTGCACAACGCCTTCACCAAACTCGGCATCACCTCCCGCGCCCAATTGGCCCAGCTCATGCGCGGTGCGGATTGATGCAGCAAATCGAGTGAGGCGCTGCCCTAGAATAGCGGCACTGATGTCCGGTAAACGGTAGACAGGACACCCGGATGCGGCCTCCAACAGGCCTATTTGATGTGGGCGGCGAGCGTCTGATCACTCCGCCGATTCGAGGGCGGGCAGCCGAGCTGAACGTGATCAGCGCATCGGTTGCCGCGGCGGCTCAGGGGCGCGGGGGCGTGCTGGTGATCGAGGGCCCGCCCGGCATCGGCAAAAGTCGGTTGCTCACCGAGGTGTTGGCGCTGGCCGACAAGTGCGGGGTACGCACCCTGTTCGGGGAGGCCTTCGAGTATCAGCAAACAGTGCCCTTCTTCTCGCTGTTCATGGCGACCCTGCACGCCGATCCTCCGGTCGGCGACGCCGAAGCGCTGCGCCGGTTGGGCGGCTCGGCGGATCTGACCTACTGGGTGGTGCACGACCTGCACGAGGCGATCCATGCGGCGGCCGCGGAAACCCCACTGGCGATTGTGCTGGAGGACATCCACTGGGCCGACAACGGCACCGCGTTGGCGCTGCGGTCACTCACCGCAGGCCGCCCGGATGTGGCGGTGCTGTGGGTGTTGACCGCGCGGACCGGTGCTGGCGGGCCCGCGGTGCACGAGACGTTGTCGGTGCTGCAGCGCGCGAACGCCACATTCGTGCGATTGACGGCCATGGCACCGGACGCCGTCGCCGACATGGTGCAAGACGCGGTGCGGGCGAAAGCCGATGTGTCGCTGCTGAATCTGGCCGCTAAAGCGCACGGGAATCCCTTTCTGGTCAGCGAACTCGTCGGCGGACTCGGTGAGGAGGGCCGACTCAATCTGTCCGGCGGCCGTGCGATCGTCACCGGAGAGGGGCTGCCACGACGTCTGGGCGCAACCATGCAGCAACGGCTCGACCTGCTCTCCGATGCGGCATCGGAGGTCGTACGGGTGGCGGCAGTGCTGCCGGACCGGTTCTCGGCCGGGCTATTGGCGGCGATGCTGGAGCGCTCGCCGACATCGTTGCTGTCGGCACTCGAAGATGCGGTACGAGCGGATCTTTTCATCGAAGACGGTGAGCAGCTTCGGTTTCGGCATGACCTACTGCGTGAGGCGACCCGGCAGTCGTTGCCGCAGTCGCTGCGGCGGGCGATGGAGCGACAGTCGGCGTCGGTGATGCTGGGCATGGGCGCGGCCCCTGCCGAGGTGGCCACCCAGCTGGCACGAAGCGCCGAGCCCGGAGATAGGGAAGCGATCGACGCACTGCGCGAAGCCGCGCAGGCGGTGGGCCGCGGCGATGCCAGCGCGGCCGCGGACTTGAGCAAGCGCGCGTTGCAGCTATTGCCCGCCGACGACGCCGAGCACGGCTTACTGGTCGCGGAAACGGTCGGGTGGCTGAACCGGGCCAGCCGCTACGGCGAGGCCGAAGTTTTGGCCGACGTGGCGCTGGCGGAGGCGGCGTCGCCTGAAGTAGAGGCCGAGATCCGACTGCGGCTCCCGGTGCACACCAAGCACACCGATCAGCGGCGCGTGGCGGAAAATCGGCGGGCGCTCGAATTGAGTGGCATCAGCGAAGTCACCCGGTCGCGGCACCTGGCGTGGCTGGCGTACAACCTGGTGTTCGACGAAGGCGGGCAACGGCGCGCGGCCGCCGACGAGGCCGCCGCGGCCGCGGTAGTCACCGGCGATCTCGAGGCCAAGATCATGGCCGGCGTCACCCACGCGTTGCTCGACGCCGGTGAGGGGTACACCGCCCGCGCGCTACACCGTTTCGAAGAGCTTGCCCCACTCGCACACACCAATGAAACCGCGTTGGCGCATGCCTACGCCGGAATGTACAACGCGAACCTGCTGGCAGTGGTCGGCCGGTTGGAGGACGCGACGGCCCGGGTCACCGACGGCATAGAGCAAGCCCGCAAAGAAGGCAACGCTATGGCCCTGGCGCTGTGGGCCGTCTTCAGTGGGCTTGTCGACCTCGCGGCGGGACGGCTGTCGGCCGCTCGCGGTGCAACCGAATCGCTTCCTCCGCCGCAGCAGACGGGGGCAACCGAGCATGACGTCCTTCGCATGGTCATCCTCGCCGAGGTGGCAGCGCACACCGATGACCGAAATTTGTTACAGCAGATGGTCAACGACGCGCGCGCAGCCCACTCCACTGGCTCCGCCGGCATCCGTCGTGGGTCGGCGTACGTACTCGCGAGGGCGGCATGGCAGCGTGACGACATTCATGATGCGATGCGCTGGCTCGGCGACGTCATCCTGTTGGCGACACCATTTTTCCCTCATGCGTTAGCCCGGCTGATCTTGGGCGCGCAGGTAGCCGCGGCCGCGGGTGATGCCGGTTTGCGCGCACGTGTCCTGCAAGCCACTGAGGTGCTTGAACGTGATCGGCCCACGGTGCCGCTGTTCGCGGCGGTAGCCGGCTATGCCCGCGGAATCCTCGAACACGATGCCCAGGCCTTGGTAGCGGCCGCGGAGTCGCTTCGCTCGTCTTCGCGGCCACTTCTTTTCGCCAGTGCCGCCGAGGACGCCGGCGGTGAGCTGAGCCGCGCACAGCGCGACGCTGAGGCACTTGACCAACTCAATGCGGCATTCGACACCTACATCGAGTGCGGGGCGATCGCCGATGCCCGCCGAGTCGGGCGCACGCTGCGCCGACTGGGCGTGGAACGACGGATCGTGACACGGCCGCGGGCGACCAAAGGCTGGGACAGCCTCACCGCTTCGGAACTCACCGTTGTCCAGCTGATCGCCGACGGCGCGACCAACCGCGACGTCGCACAGCAACTACACCTCTCCCCCCACACCGTGAAAACACATCTGCACAACGCCTTCACCAAACTCGGCATCACCTCCCGCGCCCAATTGGCGCAACTCATGCACAACCCAGACTGACGAGTCCGTCAAATATCAAGTCCGCTAGGCATACGCCGAGCCGTCCCTAAAGATCATCCGCTGGGCGATGGTGACTGCCATGCCCACGCTGCGAACGTAGTTATCGCACTCTCGATCGCCGGCCCCGTGGCCCGTCAACCCGGCACCGGTGCCGGACAGCAGAGCAGAGGAATCGAGAAGACGATGTTGAGCACAGTTTTGGGAATGTTGACGATGATGCCGGTGGTGTTCGGCGTCTGCGGATACGTATTGGTTTCCCGACGCCCATGAGTCGGCGACAACAGCCGTTGGGCGTCCCCACGACGTTTCAGGTCGAGACGACGTTTCTGGCTGAGACGACGTTTCTCGCTCGGACGACGTTTCTCGCTCAGCCGCTGTGTCACCTCCCGTTGAGACGATAGCTCTTTGACCGCGGCGGTGTCATGACTCGCACGAACGAACCACATCGATGCAACGAGGGGAGAAACGCGGTGAGCGGGCAGAGCGTGGGCGCGGTTGGTGAGAAACCCATTAGACCATCTGCCGAATGTGGGTCTTCCACCCCAGATGGACACGGTAAAGGGGTACCAGCTGCGCTCGCGCAAGACCCATCTGATTCAATGGGCGTACCGATGCCCAATCGCGCCAAGACAATTGGACGTCCTGGCCGATCGCCGCGGAGAAACAACCCGACCGACCCTGCAGGAAGAGCCTGGGCCGCCGAGAACCCGGCACCCACCCAGGATTCGGCAACATCGAAAGTTCCTGCTCGGCCGCTGAATTCGAAGGATTCGCGGAGTTCGGATATGACCGACTCAGATAGACACGGCGACAACGGAATTCGAGAGTCTGCCGCCCGAGCAGTTCTACTCGCTACCAAGCTGCACGTCCCTGCCATTGGCTCACAGCTCGTTCGCCGCGCCGCCCTGCTCGACGTGCTGTCGGCCGGGCGCCGACGTAAAGTCACATTGCTCAGTGCACCGGCGGGCTGGGGCAAGACGACATTGTTGGCGCAGTGGGCCTTAGATGCGGGCGACGACGAGCGGTTCGGTTGGCTGACGCTCGATGCCTCCGACAACGACCCGGTATGGTTTTGGATGTATGCGGTCGCCGCGCTGCAGAAGATCAGTCCCAAGGTCGGGATTCGCGCGGTTGAACTCCTCGCGATGGGCGCCGACCCGGCGCAGGTCGTTCTGCCCACGCTGCTCAATGATCTCGATACGATCCCCCACCCGATGGCGCTCATCCTGGATGACTACCACCTAGTGGTGAGCAAAGCGGTTCATGAGCAGCTGGCCTTCTTCATCAGCCGGATTCCCGCGAATTTTCACTTGGTGTTAGCGACCCGATCGGATCCGCTACTGCCATTAGCGCGACTGAGGGCCAGCGGCGAGCTTGCCGAAGTGCGTACCGACGATTTACGTTTCGAAGCAATCGAGGCAGACCAGCTGCTGAACGATGTTCTCGGCTTGGAACTGCCCCAGGGAGATATCCAGCTGTTGCACAAGCGAACCGAAGGGTGGGCCGCCGGGCTTTACCTCGCCGCGCTCTCGGTCGCCGGGCGCGCGGATGTTTCAGGGTTCATCAGAACCTTCGCAGGCGATAACCGCCATATCGTCGATTATTTGATGGCCGAAGTGATCGATGGTCAGCCGCCGGAATTGCGCAGCTTCCTGTTGCGCACGTCGGTTTTGGGACGGCTCAGCGGCCCGTTGTGTGACGCAATACTGCAAACGAGCGGTTCGGCGGCGGTGTTGGAGGAGATGGAGCGCGAAAACTTGTTCGTGGCGCCACTGGACATGTCGCGTCACTGGTATCGCTACCACCAACTGTTCGCAGAGCTGCTGCGCACCGAGTTGCGCCGCACCGAGCCCGATCTCGTCGGTGATCTGCACCGGCGAGCCGCAGCCTGGTTCGAAGCCGAGGGCCTCGTCGATGAGGCGGTTCGTCACCTGGTCGCTGGCGGTGACATCGCCCGCAGCGCAGATCTGATCGCCTCGGACTGGGTTACCGAGTTCAACGGGTCCGGGCTATCGACGATCTCCGCTCTGCTCGATTTGCTTCCCGAGGAGACGGTTTTGCAGGATCCGAGGCTGAGCATGGCGCGTGCGTGGCTCGCGCTGAGCGTTGGCCAACTCGATGACGCTGCGGAGTGGATCGAGGCCGTCGAGGCCGGCTCCGCCGGTGACACCGCAGGCGATGACGCCGCCAGCGCGCAGACCGTCGTCTTGCGCGCGATTCACTCGTTCAAGACGGCCGAACTCGCCCAGGCCTTGGAGACGGCACGTCGGGCGATCACCCTCGATCTCGGCGAGGCCCCGCTGGGCAGATCAAGCGCCTACTGCATTTACGGTTCCACTCTGTACTTTTCGGGTTCTATCGATGAGGCTCAGGCTGCCTTCCGGCGGACCGTAACGCTCGCCGAGAAGGTGGGCGATCGTCGCAGCCGCATGTACGCGTTGGGCAGCCTGGCACTCATCTCGGCTGAGCACGGTCAGATCGCGGACGCCGAACGTCAGATCCGCCGGGCTTCCGGCAGCACCAAAGATTTGGCGGATGGGGAACATCTGGTGGACGTGATGGTTTCGCTTGCCACAGCCACACTACTGCGCATGCGCGGTGACGCGGTGGCAGCAGCGGCAGCCGCAGAAATGGCAGTGAGGTCGGCGCGCCAAGGCGGAGCAGTCCTTGAGGTAGTCAAAGCGCTATTGGTCAGGTCGGAAATCTTCGAGGACGTCGGTGACCATCAGGCAGCCAAAGCCATCCTCGCAGAGGCCGCCACCCTGGTGCGAGCCTGCGCGAATGCCAGCGTCGCATCGACGCTGCTGGATTCGGTCGAGCCGAACGCGGGCGTTGCGGTGACTGCCCGCAACGACGGGTGTGCGGTCGGTGAGGAACTGACGCCCAAGGAGCTCGAGGTGCTGCGCTTGCTCGCCACCCGGTTGTCGCGACGTGAAATCGGTGCGCGACTCTACATTTCACTCAATACCGTGAAAACCCACCAGCGCGCTGTCTACCGCAAGCTCGGCGTTGCACACCGCGGCGCGGCGGTCAGCCGGGCACGAGAACTCGGCCTGCTGTAATTCGGTTGCTGCACTACCAGAGGTGGCTGACGGCGAATCGCGTTGCCAGGCCGTCAGATGCTGACCGGTGACCGTACCGACCAAGTTCACCCGGGTGAATAGTACCCGGGGATGAGGACAGTTGGGTCCTTGGACAGCGATAGTGGTCGTGAGCTGAGCCGCGACCGCAGCCGCGTGGGTCACACCTGGTGTAACTGCCCGAGAAGGCAAGCAGCGCGGGTGCGGCGATGGCCGAGCACCGAAACGACACCTGCCGAACGGAGACCGCCATGTCACACAATGAGGCGACGGCGACGATGATTGATAGTCCGGAAAAGTCTTTGACAACCAACGTCGCGCCTTTGGTCGCAAGGTATGGTTTGGTGATAGTCCTGGTTTGGTTCGGCGCCATGAAATTCACTCACTATGAATCACAAGGCATTTCACATTGGGTGGCTAACAGCCCCTTCCTGGGTTGGGTCTACAGCACCATGTCCATCGACGCCTTTGGTCGATTGAACGGAACGGTAGAATTGGTCACCGCGGCACTACTAGCCGCCAAGCCATGGTTGCCAAAGGCGTCGGTGGTGGGCGGGGTGTTCGCCTCACTATTCTTCCTCACCACGCTGAGCTTCATGATCACGACACCGGGCACCGGTGAGGCGTCGGCTGGCGGCTTTCCTGTTTTGTCCGCCGATGGGGAGTTCTTGATGAAGGACATCGCGCTCCTCGGTCTGGCGTTGTGGCTGCTGGTGGACGCGATTGACGCAGCCCGCAGACAGGCGACGCTGCGCGCGATATTTCGCGAGAGCACCGACTGAATCCCCGGTGACCGCGCGGCATCCGATCGGTGATCGGGTGCAACTACATCTTGTTCGGTCACGAATCGTCGCGCCCCAGCAGTAGTCGCGTGAATCACCCGGGCGAAAAGACGTCCAGGGTGGCGACAATTCACCCCATGCAGGCGCAGCCTCACTGGACGAGCAGATATCGGTGGACTCCGGAGCATGTGACAGTACGTAGTCCCATTCCGCGCTACGAGTTGAACCGATCAAGATGACAGCCATGAGACCATGGCCCAGCACGGCAAGGAACCGGGATGGAACCAGGACATGCCTACAGGGTTAGCGACCAGATAGCGGGTGGCGGTGGCACTACCGCCGTGCGGCCCCCGTCCCGGAACGATGCCGTCGGCGGGAACGGCACTGCAGCCATCGACCGGGCCGTGCGGCGTTCGCTGCCGGCGATGGCACTAACCTTCGCGAGTCGCGCTTCGATCTCGCCATCGCGCCACCGCCACGACCGGTCGACAATTTCCGACAAAGACATGGCGTGGTCACTGGTCGAAGCGGTGAAATCGTATCTGACCGGCTACGAACGTACCGTTGTCTTCGTCGAACTCGGTTGCGAAGAAAGCCTTCTCGCGATCAAACACATCTTCGCCGCGATCCTGTCCAACCGGATTGCGCTGCCGCAAGCCACACTGTCAAAGCTGACCAGCTGGCTGAGCGGCTATGCCGGCAGCCCAGAGGAGCCACAGTTGCACATGATGCTGGCCGTCATCCGATTGCAGCAATGCGATGCGATTTAGCCCAGTCAAAGTCTTCGACCTGACGTATTCCAAAGCGCCGCAATGACCGAGGCTTACGTTTTGGGAGGCACACGAACCCCGTTCACCCGCTACGGGGGCACGCTGTCGGGTATTCGGACCGATGACTTGCTGGGAATGACGATGAAGGGCGCCTGCGATCGGCTGGGTGTGCCCCTCGACGCCGTAGAAGATATCGTCGCCGGCTGCGTGAACCCTGCGCACGAGGGCATGGGCGACATCGCCCGATGGGCAGCGTTGGCCGCCGGATTTCCCGACACCGCAGCCGGTGTCACCGTGAACCGATTTTGTGGATCGTCATTGAGCGCGGCGGTGAGCATCAGTCACGCGATCAAGGCCGGCGATCTCGGCCTGGGCATCGCCTGCGGGGTCGAGTCGATGTCTCGATCGGGCTGGGCACTGCCAAAGGGTGACGCCGCGTTCAGCCCCCGAGGGCCGATTCTCATGCTCGACACCATGTGGAGCGGCGCCGGAGGCCCACCCAACCCGGTACTGGTAGCCCGCAATGCCTACCTGAGCATGATCGAGACCGCGCAAAACGTGGCCGACCGGTACTCACTGACGCGCGAGGAGATCGACGCCTTCGCACTGCGATCCCAGCAACGGGCCAAGAACGCACGAGATCGAGGTCGACTCGCCAAAGAGATCATGCCCGTACCTATTCCGGGCGATAAGAGGACACCTACCCGGCTGGCAGAACACGACGAGTTCATCCGCGATACCAGCACCGAAGCGCTGGCCGCTTTACCGGCCCAGCCCGGCACCACCCAGATGACGGCAGGCAACTCCTCACCGTTGAGCGATGGTGCCAGTGCTGTCGTCATCGCTTCCGGCGAGCGAGCCGACGAACTCGGTATCCAGCCGTTAGCCCGGGTGGTATCGAGTGCGGTGTATGGCATCGACCCCCTCATTATGGGCGTGGCCCCCGCATGGGCAATCCCGGCCGCGATCCACCGGGCAGGACTTGCTCCCGGGCAGATTGACGTGTGGGAGGTGCACGAAGCGTTCAGCGCACAAGCCCTGGGCGTGCTGCGGGAACTACCAAACCAGCTACACGGTTTCGTGGTACCCGATGACAAGCTGACTCCTAACGGTGGCGCGGTCGCGATCGGCCACCCCTTCGGGGCTACGGGAACTCGTTATCTGCTGACGCTGGCGACCGAGTTGCGTGAACGAGGCGCCCGTTATGGGGTCATCGGGGTGTGCATCGGCTCAGGCCAGGCGGTAGCGGTGGTCCTGGAAGGCGTTGGCACAAGCTAGCTTTGACCCGGAACGTTTCGACCTCACCGTCGTCGGGCCTACCCGCGTTGGCCATCACCCGGGTGAATAGCACGCGCGGGTGATGACACCTCACCCGAGTGTGCGGCACGCTCATTAGTCAACGCCCGTAGCTGAACAGCCACGTCGAACGACTCACAAAGGGGTATGAACCGGTGAACCCCAGAACGGCGCTGCTACTTTGCGATAGGCGCTCGGTCCCCCGGCTTCGGGTTGATGCGCGGGCTCAGGCCCGGTCGTTGCTCGAGTTCAACCGAGCTCCGATCTCGCTGGGCTTGTACCCAATACTTCGTGATCACCGGCGCCGCGTCTTCTTCACGGGAATGGGCGCATCGCATATCGCGGCCTTGCCGAGTTGGCGGCGGCTCGTGGCGGCGGGCGAAGCGGCTTGGTGGATCGATACGAAGGATCTGTTGGAGGATCCGCAACAACTCACGTCCGACTCGCTGCTGGTCGTCACATCGCGGTCGGGTTGCAGCGCACGGGTGCGAGCTTTGACCTATGAGCTCGGCCGCACCGTGACACCGGCAGCGGTGGTCGCCATTACCGATGACATGGCCAGTCCCCTGGCCGCTGTCTGTGACTGTGAAGTTCTGCTACGTAGCGGGGCATCGGGAAGTCCGACAGGGTTTTTGAACGCGCTGATAGCCCACGACTACGTCGCCTCGATGATCCTCAATGAAGACAATGACGATGTCGCCGCTACCGCGGATATTGTCGCGACAGCGACCTTGCCGAGAGAACTTCGCAAAGTCGCCGCAGGCGTGGCCGCCCAGCAGGGTTCGCGCCTGGCCTACATCGGATTCAATGAGCATGCCGCCGTCGCTCTGTACGCGGCATTGCTGACGAATGACATGACGGGGGTCGACGCCCAGGGACACATCGGGGAGCGGAGTCTGCCCAGCGTCGTGCGCCGCGCAAACGCCCAACTCACCGCGATCCTTTTTGGTTCGGGTCGTCCCGGTGATGCCGCCTTGTCCGCACTGGCGGACGATCTTCTGAAGAAGGGATCAAACGTGGTAGTCGTCGGCGCCGCCGATGTCCCCGGTTCAATTCATATCCCGACTCCCACGGCACACGCGGTCGCTGACGTCGCGCGCAATGTCATGGTCATTGAGCACTTTGTGTCGGCCTTGGCCTCTCAACGCGCCGAATCCTAGGCGTCTCCCAGGCGTCTCTGCGTTCGTGGCGTACGGCCTGTTTCAGGGCCCAGTGTGTTGGATCATGCCGCTTGGCACGGTCGGCCGAGTGCTAGGGGCCGAGTTGATGACCGCCGCATTGCCGGCTTTCAGGCCCATGCGGGCGCACTTTGCGAGGTGCATCCAGACAGTCGCTTTCGTCGTCGGTTTCCAGCCGTTCCAGGATCGAGATGACCCCTTTGGCTTCGAAAATGGCGAGGTGAACACGGTCGGGGCTCTCGTGTCCGTGCTCTCGCAGTACCGCCTCGAGGTCGGCGGTGGTCAGACCGCACCGACGCAGGTTACGCCGATCGAGGTTTCCGTCCCGGATCAGCACTCTCAGCGGCGGGTCGATGAAGCGCCGAATCGCCGGAATGAAGCGCAATCTCGCTAATACGGCGTGGGCGACAAGCAGACAAACGAGCGCCGTCGTCGCGCTGAGCCACGAGGTGTCGCTGGCGGTCGCGGCCCGTCCGACGATGGCGCCCGTGGCCACTGCAGCGATCCAGTCGAACGGCGCGAATTCGGCGAGGGTGCGACGCTCCATGAATCGGAATAGGACCGCAGCGGTGAGGAACAGCGCAGCGGCTTTGACGGCGGCGTCGATCGCGGCGGGCGCGTCACCAACCAGGGCATGGAATATTCGGTCCACGCGTGTCTCCGTCCGGGGCCCACGGCGCGGCCCGGCGCTGCCGACGTCTACTTGCCGCCGGATCCGACGATAGCGACGACTTCGATCTCGACACGCTGCTCAGGCAGTGCCAGCGCCTTGACCCCCACCGCGGTCCACAGTGGCACATTCTCGCCGAACCGCTCGCGGAACTGGTCGACCATTGCCGACATATGTTCCTCGCCAATGCAGTCGTCACCGGCCGACACATGATAGGAGTGGACGCTCACGACGTCGCTGAAGCTGGCTCCCGCTTCGGCGAGCGTCTTTTCGACGTTGTCGCACGCCTTGACGATCTCCTCCTGCAGGGAAGTGGTCGACATAGTGAAGTCCGCCTCCCAGCCACCTTGACCGGAGATCTCGACGCGGTCACCCATGCGCAAGGCTTGCCGGTATCGGTTGCGGGTACGGGCGATCTCGCCGTATCCGGGGGTATCAAAAAATTCGAGCGTGGCCATCTGCGGGTTCCTCTCATCATTGATCGGTTGAGCTAAAGTCGTTGCGCCTGAACACCTGTCCCGAAGACTGGTCGGACCGTGCCTG
Source organism: Mycobacterium simiae (assembly GCF_010727605.1). Classification (NCBI taxonomy): domain Bacteria; kingdom Bacillati; phylum Actinomycetota; class Actinomycetes; order Mycobacteriales; family Mycobacteriaceae; genus Mycobacterium; species Mycobacterium simiae. The sequence continues at coordinate 3,531,074 of NZ_AP022568.1, read as the reverse complement.
CGGGTGAAGCTGTTTGGATCAACGACCACTATTCGCCCGCCGGGGGTGAGACGTCTTCATCCGCCCGCTCATTTCACCCGGGCGAGGACCCAGCGAGGGACGCCGCATTCGGTGACTCTATTCTGCCCCTGCAGCCTTTGGTAACTGGATGGCTTCGCCGGCCATGAGTTGGGTATCGGGACCGCAAACGAAACCCATTGACAACACGGTGCGGGTGAAGAAGACATCCGTGAAATATGCGATTGCGACCGCCCAGCGGTTGACGAGCCGGGGAATCGCGTAGAGGTGGTAGGCGCGGGTGACAATCTTGGCGGGATAACCGGACAGGTGCACTCCGAGCGGGTTGGCGACGGCGTAGCGCGGCCCCAGGTCGACGACCAAACCCTTGTCGCTATGGCGGTAGGCCTTCGGTTTGCCGTAGCCGAGACTCGCGGCGACGTTGCGGGCCAACGTCCTACCTTGCCGGACCGCGTGCTGGGCGGTGGGCGGGGCGATCCTGCCCGGCTGAGTCAGGTCGGGAACGGCGGCAGCGTCGCCCGCGGCGAACACATCCGCGTGACCTGGGACCTGCAAATCGGTCTGCACCTTGAGCCGACCCCGCTCGGTTCCCAGGCCCAGCGTGGCAATCAGCGGTGATGGTGTCACGCCCGCCACCCACGCTACCGTGTAAGTGTCGACACGCGAATCATCGCTGAGCACAACATGGTCAGCGTGTACCTCCGTCACGGTCGTGCGCAACCGCACGTCGATCCCGCGAGAGCGCAGAACGCGCATCGCCGCGTCGCCGAGCTTTGCACCCAGCTCCGGCATGACGCGGTCGGCCAAATCCAGCAGGACAAACCGCACCGAGGTCCGGTCAAAGCCCATCTGTTTTGCCGCCGCGTCGGCAAGCGCGCGCAATTGCGCCGTCAGTTCGGAACCCGAATACGACGCTCCGACAACAACAATCGTGCGTCGCGCCGCCGCGCGCGCCGCGTCTTCGTCGACCTGAGCCAGCTCCAACTGCTCGATCACCCGATCACGCAGGTACAGCGCCTCGGCCGTCGACTTCAGCCCGTGCGCGTAGTCGGTCAATCCCGGCGTATCGAATAGTCGGGTCACCGAGCCCGGCGTCAAGACCAGCCGATCCCAGGACAGCGTGCCCACCCCGCCCTCGGGATCGGTGAACGAGAGCACATGCCGATCGAGGTCAACGCGATCGACACGGCCACGCACCACCCGCACGCCCCTGAGCGTTCCGGCTAGCGGGACACAGACAAACCGCGGGTCGACCAGCCCACCGGCGACGTCAGCCAGCAATGGGGAGTACTGCAAGTAATCGACCGGGGAAATGATCGTCACCGTCACGTGGGAGGCCCGCGCCCTGTCTAACGATCGAGTCAGTCGACGCGCGCATTCGAAAGCGGCGAATCCGCTGCCAACGATGACAACCGAGGTGGCAGGTTTGCTCTTATGCGGCTGGCGGAAACGGGGAACCGTGTTCAATTCGGTGCTCCAGTCTGTATTTAGGGTCCACAGGGGGCCGGGGCGACGATGGCTGACGCGCCATCGAGAGTGCTACTACTCGCCGTCGCCGGTGTCTTCGGCGACGACGATGTGCATTGCGGCCTCCTCGGCCGAGGCGGCGCCCCCGTCAATGCCGACGTCGCGGGCGAGATAATCCAACCCTGGATATGCGGGGTCGATGTCCACCGCGACAAGCCGGCCTGCGCGCATGTCGCCGACCTGATCGTCGATTGGGTCACCGGCGCTGTCGGCGCTATCGCCGATTCCATCGCCGTCGTCCTGATCGGTCACCTCGGGCACCTCACGGGCCAGTCGGCGAGCCAGACTTTCATGGGTACGCGCTTCCCAGGCGGTCAGGCCCCACGCCCACAATTCACGCGGGCGCTCCGGGGGTGAGTAGCCCTCATCGAAATCGATGCCGGTCTGTTCGGAGTCCAAACTCTCTTCTGGTCCGAGCAGATGAGCCTGCACATCGTCGAATTCGGAAATCCCCATCAGTGCCGCCTCCGCTTCTTCTCTCGTCCCCGTTGAACATGTGCCTCGTTGCGCATCCGGTTGACCATGTGCGGATAGTGCAACTCGAAGGCGGGCCGCTCGGAGCGGATGCGGGGCAGTTCGGTGAAGTTATGCCGCGGGGGCGGGCTGCTGGTGGCCCACTCCAAGGAGTTGCCATAACCCCACGGGTCGTCGGCGGTGACTGGCTCGCCATAGCGCCAGCTGCGGAACACATTCCACACAAACGGCAGCATCGAAGCCCCTAGGGTGAACGCCCCGATCGTCGAGATGATGTTGAGGCCCTGGAAGCCGTCGGTCGGCAGGTAGTCGGCGTAGCGTCGCGGCATACCCTCGTTGCCCAGCACGTGTTGTACCAAAAACGTTGTGTGGAAACCGATTAGCGTCAACCAGAAGTGCAGCTTGCCCAGGCGTTCATCAAGGAGCCGCCCAGTCATCTTGGGAAACCAGAAGTACACCCCCGCGTACGTCGCGAACACGATGGTGCCGAACAGCACGTAATGGAAGTGAGCCACCACAAAATATGTGTCGGTGACGTGGAAGTCCACCGGCGGGCTGGCCAGTAGCACGCCCGACAGGCCGCCGAGCAGAAAGGTCACCAAAAACCCCACCGCGAACAGCATCGGAGTTTCGAAGGTCAGCTGTCCGCGCCACATGGTCCCGATCCAGTTGACGAACTTGATCCCGGTGGGGACGGCGATCATGTAGGTCATGAACGAAAAGAACGGCAGCAACACGGCACCGGTGGCATACAGATGGTGGGCCCACACCGCGATCGATAGCGCCCCGATGCTGATGGTGGCGTACACCATGGTGGAGTAACCAAACATCGGTTTGCGCGAGAACACCGGGATGACTTCGGAAATAATCCCGAAGAAGGGCAGCGCGATGATGTAGACCTCGGGGTGCCCGAAGAACCAGAACATATGCTCCCACAACAAGACTCCACCGTTGGCGGGGTCGAACACATGCGCCCCGAGGTGACGGTCGGCGGCCAACCCAAACAGCGCGGCCGTCAGCAGCGGGAAGGCCACCAGCACCATGATGCTGGTGACCAGGATGTTCCAGGTGAAAATCGGCATCCGAAACATCGTCATGCCGGGCGCCCGCAAGCACACCACGGTGGTGATCATGTTGACACCGCCCAGGATGGTACCCAACCCGCCGACGATGAGGCCGAGGATCCATAAGTCGCCTCCCGGTCCCGGGGAATGCACGGCGTTGGAAAGCGGATTGTAGGCAGTCCAACCGAAGTCGGCGGGGCCGCCGGGCGCGATGAAGCCCCCTAGGGCGATCAATGCACCGAACACAAAGAGCCAGAACGAGACTGCGTTGAGTCGCGGGAAGGCGACGTCGGGGGCCCCGATTTGCAGGGGCAGCACCAGGTTGGCGAATCCGAAGACGATCGGAGTCGCATAAAACAGCAGCATGACCGTGCCGTGCATGGTGAACAGCTGGTTGTATTGCTCGTTGGACAGGAACTGCAACCCGGGCGCAGCTAGCTCGGCACGGATCAGCAGGGCCATGAATCCGCCGATGAAAAAGAACGCGAAACACGCGACGATGTACATCGTTCCGATCGTCTTGTGATCGGTGGTCGTGATCAGCCGGTAGATCAAGGTACCCGCGGGGCCGGCACGCTCCGGAAATGGCCGGCTGGCCCGCAGCTCCTGCAACGGGGGTGCCGATGTGGACATTGGCTGGATCTCCTAGATGAGTGAAACTCGAACTGCCGCTTGGTTCGTCAACGTCGAACAGCGCGCGACCAGGACGCCTGAAACTTGGACACGCCTTCGTGTTCGAGTACGGCGAACACGTCTGGCATATCGATGCCCACCGCGGCCAGTCGGTCGAACACTTCCCGCGCCTGTGCGGCCGTCCCGGACAGCGTGTCACCGGTGATGACGGCGTGGTCGGCCGCCGCCTCCAGGGTCGGCTGGGCAATGGTGCTGACCGTATTGGCGGCCACCAGCTCGGTGACGTACAGCGTGTCGGGGTAACCCGGATTCTTTACGCCGGTGGAGGCCCACAGCGGGCGTTGCACGCGCGCACCCGCCGCGCGCAGTGCCGCGTATCGCGGCGCTGTATCGAAGACTTGCCGGTAGGCCTCGTAGGCCAATCTCGCGTTGGCGATACCGGCCTGTCCTCGTAGCCTGAGCGCCGCGTCGGTGCCGATCTCCTCGAGTCGTCTGTCAACCTCGACATCCAGGCGGGACACGAAAAGTGATGCGACTGAATGTATCTGGGAAATGTCTACCCCGCCCCGCCGAGCGGTTTCCAGACCGGCTAGGTAGGCGTCCATCACCGCCCGGTGGCGTTCGACAGAAAAGATCAGGGTCACGTTGACGCAGATACCTGTGGCCAGCGCGGCGGTGATCGCGGGCAACCCGGCCGCAGTGGCCGGTATCTTGACGAAAACGTTGGGTCGGTCGACGACCTTGGTCAACTCGATGGCCTGCGACACGGTCGCATCGGTGTCGTCGGCCAACGTCGGGTCGACTTCGATGGAGACTCTTCCGTCGACGCAGTCGGAGTCCTCCCACTGCGGGCGCAGCACGTCGCAGGCCGCCCGAACATCGTCGGTGATCGCCGTACGGACCGCGGTTTCGGTATCGATACCGCGGGCCGTCAGCTCGGCGATCTGGTTATCGTAGGCGCGCCCGTGGGTGAGTGCGCGCTCAAAGATGGACGGATTGGTGGTCACCCCGACAACGCTTCTCGTGTCGATGAGTCGCCGTAGCTTGCCGGATTGCAGCAGGGTGCGGGACAAGTCATCGAGCCAGATCGACACCCCCGCAGCGGAGAGTGCGGCCAGATTGAGATTCTGCGTCATCGGGTCGCCGCCAATCGTCGTCGAAGAACGCCCCCGTCCGGCGTGGCCGAACCGACGTCGTTACTGGGAGGGCTTGGCATGCTGCGCCGTGACTGCCGGTGTGTCGACACCGCCGTCGCGGTTGCGCAACGACCATTCCGGCCGGATGTAGTGGCAGGTGTAGCCGGATGGGTAGCGTTGCAGATACTTCTGGTGTTCGGGTTCGGCCTCCCAGAACTCGCCGGCCGGATTGACCTCCGTGACGACGGGGCCAGGCCATCGCCCTGAAGCCTCGACGTCGGCGATGGTGTCCGCTGCGATTTGCTTTTGCTCCTCGTCGAGATAATAAATAGCCGACCGGTAACTGCTTCCGACATCGTTGCCCTGACGATCCTTGGTGGTCGGGTTGTGGATCTGGAAGAAGAATTCCAGCAGCGCCCGATAATCGGTCTCGTCTGGGTCATAGGTGATTTCGAGTGCCTCGGCGTGGCCGGGATGATTGCGGTAGGTGGGATGCGTGTTCCTGCCGCCGGTGTAGCCGACTCGGGTCGACACGACCCCGGGTCGCTCACGGAATAGCTCTTCCATACCCCAAAAGCACCCACCCGCGAGAATGGCGACCTTGTTGTGGCCGTTCATGACTGCTGCCCGTCCTTGGCGAACAAGTGCAGAAAGCGCCCATAGCCCTGGGCTTCCAGGTCGTCGCGGTGGATGAATCGCAACGACGCCGAGTTGATGCAGTAACGCAATCCCCCGGCTTCTGTTGGGCCGTCCGGGAAGACGTGCCCGAGGTGACTGTCCGCGTGGACCGAGCGCACCTCTACCCGATCCATGAAGTGGCTGCGATCTTGCCGCTCGACAACGCTATCCGCGCCGATGGGCCTGGTGAAGCTGGGCCAGCCACTTCCGCTATCGAATTTGTCCACCGAAGCGAAAAGCGGTTCGCCGGAGACAATGTCGACGTATATACCGGGCTCATGGTTGTCGCAGTACTCACCTGTGAAAGGAAGCTCCGTCCCGTTCTCCTGGGTGACGTGGTACTGCGCGGTGCTAAGCGATTCGACCGCGGCGGGATCCCTGCGGTATTGGTGTGACACCTGATCTCCTTCGTTGACGCACGTTTATGCCGATGCCATTGGCATTTCGGCGCGTTTGACGTCGTTTGACTAGTTGCGTCCAGCCATCACGCCGCCGTCGACGTTGAGGATCGCGCCGGTAACCCAACTTGCCTCGTCGGAGAGCAGGTAAGTTACTGCGTTGGCCACGTCGGCCGCAGTGCCGACACGTCCCAGCGGATGAATCGGCGCGAAAGTCTGTAATGTGGCGTCGATCTCGTCCTTCGGGATGAAGCCCTCGTAGAGCGGTGTCTTCACGACGGCTGGGGCTACCGCGTTGACCCGGATCTGGTGGGTGGCGAGTTCGATGGCCAGGTTATGGGTGAGGGCATGCAGGCCGGCCTTTTGCATCGAATACGCCGAGGATGGTGTCGCACCGATCGCTTGGTGCGCCCACATGCTGCCGATATTGACGATCGCCCCGCCCTGCGCCTTGGCGATCATGCCGCGAACCACGGTCTGGGTCAGGAAGAACAGAGCGTAGTTGAGCTCCATGTACGAGTCGTAAACCCGCTCGTCGCACTCGAGAAATGGCTTGGGGATGAAGAATCCGGCCGCATTGACCAGTAGCGTCGCATCGGCGTGCTGTTCGGCGAGTGTCCGCTGAACGTCGGCGACCGCGCCGCGGTCGGTCAACTCGGCGGTGATCCCCCAAGCTTGACCGCCTCCGCTGTTCAATTCGGCGACGGTATCGTCGACCCGCTGCTTCGACCGGCCGATTATCACCGCACTGCCGCCGTGCCGCACGACGTCAGCAGCGACCTGTCGGCCCATTCCGGCGCTGCCCCCAACGACGATGACCTTCTTGGAACCGAAGTGCATGGCGAGATCCTTCCGCTGCTCATTCTCGGGCGACTCCCGCCGGGCCCGTTGCCCGGCAGCACAGTTGAGGCCCCGCCGACACCCGCTGTGGCACGCACGCCGACGTTGAACTGGCGCCAGTCTGCTGATGGCTGGGGTGAGCCGTCATCACCCCGGCGCGATTTCACCCCGGGTGAGACCCGGCGCCGGACGCTAGGCCGTGGCATACGTCGCAGTTGCCAGGAGATTGGGGTGTCCTGCCCAACACAGGAAACGAGGCCGAAGATGGTCGGGTAGCGTCATGTTCTGACATGTCGTTGCCGGTACAATCGCTAGCCAATTAGTTGGCGCACCGCCTTCAAACTCTCTGCGATGGTTGGACATGACTGATGACGCCGCAGCCGGACTAACCCCCCGGGGCCGGGCCACCTATGCGCGGATCGTTGGCACAGCCGCCGATCTGGTCTACAAACACGGGCTCCGCAACACCGTCGAGAGCGATGTGCGCAAGGCGGCCTCCGTGAGCGGGTCGCAAATGACCCATTACCTCAAAGACAGGCATTCCATGGTCCGCGCCATCATCGCTTGGCGACGTAATGAAATGGTCACGTTTCACACCTCGGGGGAGCTGTCCACGTTGGACAGTTTCGCGGCCCTGCAGAAATGGGCGGACCTCAACGTCCAGAAACAAATCGACCTGAACTGCGTGGGCGGATGTGCATTTGGTTCGCTGGTAGGCGAGCTAATCCCACCCGAGGACGACATCCGCAGCGACATCAGCGCCGTCTATGAGGAATGGATCGCACTGTTCCGCACCGCCTTGGCCCGCATGCGCAAGCGCGGCGAGCTGCGCGCCGACGCCGACCCGCTACACCTTGCTCGGGCGCTGGTTGCCGCGCACCAAGGCGGATCGCTGCTCAGCCAGACGACTGACTCCATCAATCCGCTGCGCGACGCACTCAATGCCGCTGTCGACTACGTCCGTTCGTTCGCGACCCAACCGTCGACCGCGGCGGCCCGCCGGACGACAAGAGCGGATCGCGCGCGCTGACTGGCGAGCGAGGATCGCTTGCAACGCTGCCAATAGCCTCTCGCCGCGCCCGACAGTGTTGACGACCGAACCGACCAGTTTTATTCTGGGGTATCTACCCCAGTATGAATGCCACCCGTGATCGCCGCGCTGAAGACGAGGCGGTTGTCGTGGGCACCATTCCCAAACCAAGGCCGTCACCGATGATTATGCCCACTGCGCTGGTATTGCGGCGCGCGACGGCGATGATGGCCGCCATCGGGCGGCAGCCGAGGTCCACTGCGCTGGTGTCCATCACGGTCGCGGCTCAGGTGCTGGGTGACATCACCTTACTCCTGGCCAGTTGCCAAGAGATCTCCCTGAGCGATGTCAACGATTCGCACCAGCGCGGTCTTGAGATGGACACTCACCCCGTCCGCCTCGATGCTCTCAGTGGCGATCCCAGGGTTGTGATTCGTGTCAACGGGATCGATCAACCGGCAGCCCTGTCGCTGCAAGTCCGCCTGGAAGCGACGGCCCTTACCGGCGAATTCAGTGTTGCGCTGCTTCACAACTTCGGTGGAATTACCTTGACCGCACAAGCACCGGTGGCCAACCTCCGACTTCCGCTGAGGCGCCTGCACGCCAATTCGGGAGGCTGGTGAACCCGCGTCTCGCCGTCCGCCGGTTACACCAAACACCACAACCTTGCAATGCTGCCGCTTAGTGGGCCAAATGCCCCAGAAAACCACAGGAGGCGACATGGACGGGCATCGCCACGTCGAGTGGGACCCTGACACGCGCCACATCTATACGAGCCGACTTCTATTGCGCCCGTGGCAACTCGAGGACGCCATCGCCGGCTATCGGATATACGGCGCGCCGGAGGTTTCACGCTGGTTATCTCCCGCCCTGCCGCCGGTCACCGACGAAGCACACATGCGCCGACTGCTCGCCACATGGATCACCCAGAGCGACGCAGCGGGCCTGCCCCTGGGTCGCTGGGCAATCACCGACCGCGCTTGCGGTGACCTGATCGGTGGAGTCGCGCTGCTGCCGCTTCCGCCTGGCTGTACCGATATCGAGATCGGATGGCAGGTCGCACCCACGCGGTGGGGTTACGGCTATGGTGCGGAAGCCGGTCATGCCGTGGCCCATCAAGCATTCACAAATGTGGGTATCAGCGAAGTCTTCGCGGTCGTGCGGCCCGGGAACCACCGCGGAGTGGCAACAGCGCGGCGCGTAGGGATGGAATGGGTCGGCGAGACCGACAAGTACTACCAGCTGTTCCTGGAGATTTACCGCCTCAGCAAGGCCGACTTGGATTTACCGGAGCCGGCCTGTGCACCGGCCTCGGCTTAAGCCGACCCTACTGGGGCGTGGGCCCCATACTGGCGTTAAGCCGGTAATCTGATCGCATGTCTCACCAGGACGCCTCGGAGCTGCCGGTGACACGTCGCGGACGAGCAACGCGCGACCGCATTATCAGCTGTGCCGCGGAGCTGTTTGTCACCGAAGGGGTTTCCGCGGTCAGTCAGGATCGGGTACGGCAAGCCGCCTCGGTCAGCGGCTCACAACTGTCGCACTACTTTGTTGACAAGGCCGCGCTGGTACGAGCCGTAATCGCTCGGCAGACCGAGGTGCTGCTCGACTTTCATCGACAGGCCGCATTGAACAACCTGGACACCTTCGAGGACTTCGAGAAGTGGGTCGAGCTCACCTTGATGTCGAGTCGGCGGCAAAATCGCCGCCGAGCGTTACCGACATTCGGAATGCTGGCCGGCCAACTGGGAAAGCAGGATGAGCAGACGCGTGAACTGCTGGCCGATGGTTACCGGCAGTGGACGGCGCTCTTACGCCGCGGCTTGACGCGAATGAAAAAGAACGGGTTGCTCGTCGAGTCCGCCAATCCCGGCGTTCTGGCCAACGTATTGGTGACCGCTCATGAGGGCGGCGGCCTGATGACTCGCGCGTACGGCAAGACCTGGCCGGATCGCGACGCGCTGACCTTCGCAGTGAACTACTTGCGCCAGTTCGCCAGCCGCCCCCGTGACCGCCGCGCAGCGCAGCCACGACCGACGGCTCGGCTCGCGCCCAGCGGTCGATGAACTCTCGCGGGTTCGTCGAGCGCCGGCCCGCCCGCTGACGCACACTGACGGCATCGCCATATCGAAAGAAGGCGCCAGACCGAGAGAAATCGTCACACCGAAAGAGAAGGAGTGCAGCCGATGCAGGCTAAGCTCTCAGGCCGCTGGCTGGCCGTACCAATGCTGGTTGGTGCCGCCCTCGTCGGTGGTACCGCGACCGCGACCGCAACTCCGCAAGATGACGCCTACCTTGCCCAGCTGCGGGCGGTCGGCCTAATCTGGCCGCCCCGGACCGAGGAGGCGCTCATCGGGGAGGCCCACCTCATTTGCTACGACCTCTCCTGGGGTTGGACACCACAGCAGATCGCCGACGACGTGCACGCCCACTTGAACAAGCGGGGCGTGACGTTGTTGGACGTCGGAACCATGGTCAACGCGGCGCACTCGACTTACTGCCCGGGCAACGTGTGCGACGCGCCTTCCCTGTGCACCTAAGCGGCTGGCTCCGGCTAACCGCCCGAGGTGAGCTCGTCGGCCAGCGGGGCGACCGAGAAGAACTCGACCTGCCTGCCTTTCAGGCGGTTCATGTTGATTCCGGTGAAGAAGCCGCACAGTTCGTCGTCAGCGAGCACCAGGGCATAAAAGTCGTCGACGACACCCTCGATGGCCTCGTACCCGCCGATCTCGGCGTAAATGCTTGATGAGCTGTCAGTCACCTGAGCGATATTCAAGGTTGGTTTGGCGATGCGCTGCGACAGAGATGCTCCGAGCTGATAGCTTCTGCCCCAGCCGTCGGCTCCTCTTTGCCGACGAAATCCGCTGCGCCGACGCCGGTTAACGGGCAGCGCCGGCCGACCCGGGGACGCGGCGCGTCGGGATTACCACCGCGTTCCCGGGCGCGTTCGGCCTGACATGTCCCAGCAATCGCTATCAAACCCGTTGCAGTTCGGGCTTTTGCGGTAACCGATGCCACCGCCCACGATGCCGACGCGCCGCACGCGGAAATGGCCCATCCGCCCGACACCGGCCGCCGCCGTCGGCAACAGGAACGCCTACGCCAGCGGGGTACCGCGGTGGCCGGGCGCCGGAAATCGGGTGGTAGCCCTACGAAATACCCGTCGGACCAGTTACCGTGAATCCATGCGCGCCCGATTTTTGTCTCAGTAGTCCGTGATCGAGCGTCGGCTATGACTCGCGTGCTTGATGAAGCCGTCGCCGGTAAAGGGCTGGTCGCAGCATTCCAACGGGTAGTGGCGTTACCTAGCGAAACAGTGGTCGGCTACGAAGCGCTGGCGCGTTGGCCGGCGCTGAACAATCCCGCTCCGGCCGACATCTTCGCGCGCGCTGGCCAGACCGGCCGCTTGAATACCCTTGACCGCGCGTGCATTCGAGCCGCGGCACGCGGGGCGCTGCAAGGCAGCTCCACGCCTGGAATGCTGCTCTTGGTCAATTGCGAACCTGCGACCAGATATGTCCACCCCGACGAGGACCACGAGCTGATGCACGCGGCCTCGCGTTTCCGGGTCACCTTCGAAATCACCGAACGGGGCTTGCTGCTCAATCCGCGTGCCCTGCTTCGCAAGGTCGCCGCGCTACGTTCGCTCGGATTCGCGATCGCGCTCGACGATATCGGCTCACACCCCGATTCGCTGGCGCTGCTCGACCTACTAGCCCCCGAGATCATGAAACTCGACATGGGACTGATCCAGCGCCAACCGGATCGGATGCAGGCCCGCACCGTCGCAGCTATCACGGCACACCACGAACGGACCGGCGCCATCATTTGCGCGGAAGGCATCGAAACCGACGATCATCTCGAACAGGCTTTGGCGTACGGCGCCACGCTCGGTCAGGGCATCCGGTTCGGCGCCCCCGGGAAACTTCCGATCGCACCACGCGCGTTCGCGTGGCCCATGACAACAACTGAGCCGCCCACGAAAATCGACCCGGCGAGCCTGGGCCTGGCCGCGTCCGTTCCGACGACACGCATCGTCCGCAAACAGACCATCACCGAGTTCGGCCGACATCTCGCCCGGATGGCCATCAGAGCCGAAACCCCACCAATCGTTCTGGTGGCGCTGAAAGACTCGGACGAGGTTCGGCAGCAAGCTAGACGAAAGCTCGCGGCGATTGCCGAAAGATCGCCGCTGGTAGCCATTTTCGGCAAAGACCTGCCGTCGGATCTGGCCCCCCGCATCAGGCAGGTGCTCCTTGACCCCGACGATCCATTGGCATACGAGTCGACCGTGCTGGTGCTCGGCCCCGACACCGCCGCGGCGCTCGTCGCGCGCGAGCGGGCGTATCCCGCGTGCGGCCCGGGCGGTGACGACGATCGGCGCTACGAAATGTCGATCACCTTCGATCGCGCCCGGGTCGCCGCGCTGGCACGGGTCTTGCTTGACCGCCTCACTTGAGACCTTTTGCTGCCCCGGCCACCCGCGCTATTCGACTTCTCCGTACTCGTCGAACCAGTAGGCGAGTTTGCCACGCCGGCTCACCGCGCGGAGCCTGGATTCGGCCGCGGCCCGCGTTTTGCTGGTGGTGACGATCAGCAATTCGTCACCGGTCACGATGCGTGTATCGGGAATCGGGACGAAGGTATGGCCATCACGAATGATCAGCGTGATCACCGCGGGATCAGGCAACCGGAGTTCGAGGATGGTGACATTGTGCAGCCGCGACGGCGCCTGCACGGTCATCGTCAACAGCTCCGCGTCCAGCATGTCCAGGGGCGCCGCCTCGACCTGGATTTCCCGGGTCGCTTCCCGCGAGATCAGTCCCAGCCGCTGCGCCACCGGGCGCAGGCTCGGACCCTGCACCAGGGTGAATACCACCACCAGCAAGAAGACGATATTCAGCAGCCGGTAGCTGCCGGCCACCCCGGCGACGACCGGGAAGGTCGCCAACACGATCGGGACCGCGCCCCGCAGGCCAGCCCACGAGAGGAAAATCTGCTCACGCCAGGGAATGCGGAACCACACGAGTGAGCCGATCACCGAGAGCGGCCGGGCGACCAGCAGTAGGACCGTCCCGACGACGATTGCCGGGACCACGTCGTCCGTCAGGTCACTGGGGTTGACCAGCAGACCCAGCAGCACGAACAGTCCGATCTGCGCCAGCCAGCCGACCCCTTCGGCGAACGACCGGGTTGCCGAACGGTGTGGGAGCCCCGAGTTGGCCAGCACCACCGCGGACAGATATGCGGCGATGAATCCGCTCGTGTGGGCCTCGCCGGCGGCAGCGAAGGCAACGAGTCCCAAGCCGAACGTCGCGATCGGGTACAACCCGGATGCCGGCAGCGCGATGCGCCGCAGCGCGAAAGCGCCCAGGTACCCCACGGCCACCCCAGCCGCCGCACCGCCGAACAGCTCCTTGACCAGGTCGACCACTGCACCCTGCGGTTCGAACACGAAGGGCACCACACTGAACAGCAGCACCAGAATCACACCGGGGGCGTCGTTGAACCCGGACTCGGCCTCCAGCAGTCCGGCGACCCGACGGGGAAGCGGGAGCACCCGCAGGACGGAGAAGACCGCCGCGGCGTCGGTCGAGGACACGATGGCTCCCAGCAACAAGGCGAGCTGCCAGTCGACGCCGAGCAGCAGGTAGGCCAAACAGCCCGTAACCATCGTGCTGATGACGACGCCGACCGTGGCCAACGCGACCGCGGGTGCCAGGACCTTGCGAATGTCACTGAAGCGGGTCGTCAAACCGCCTTCGATCAGGATCAGGGCCAGCGCCGCGGTGCCGACGTTACGGGCCAGTTCCACGTCATCGAACTGAAGACCTAGCGCATCCTCGCCGAGTACCACTCCGACAAGCAGGAAGAAAAGCAGACTGGGAAACCCGACCCGGCTTGCCACGCGAGTGCCGACGATGCTGGCCAGCAGGACCAGGCCACCGATCAGCAACGCCAGATACAGCTGCTGCAAGCTCATTACATTCCCGTTCGGACACGTCCCGGCAGCGGTCGCCGGATCAGCACTCAGCTACGACAAGGGGCCGCGATTGGCGTGCTGCCAGTAAATCAGTACCGCCTCGACGTTCGCTCACCCCGGCCGGGGAAGGACGCGGGCGCTACCCCGTCGATGAGACAAAATGACTGGGTGGCTAAGCGAAAAATGCGAATCGGGATTGCCGGTGCGGGCAAGATCGGCCGTTCGGTCGCGGGCGAATTGTTGGACAACGGCCACAAGATTTTGTTGATTGAACGCGAGCGAAGCAACTTCGAACCGAACACCGTTCCCGGCGCGGACTGGTTGAATGCCGACGCCTGCGAGTTGAGCGCGTTGCAGGAGGCGGGCCTGCAGACATGTGATGTGGTGATCGCCGCGACCGGGGACGACAAATCCAATCTGGTGGTCGGACTGCTGGCCAAAGTCGAATTCGGGGTGCCCCGGGTAGTGGCGCGCATCAACGACGTCCGCAACGCGTGGCTGTTCACTCAGACCTGGGGCATCGACGTCGCGGTATCGACGCCGGACGCGATGGTCGCCGGAATCGAGGGCGCCATCGACGTCGGACACCTGGTGCGATTGATGGCACTGCACGAAGGGCGCGCGGCCCTGACGAAACTGACGCTGCCCGAAGGTAATCCGCTGGTCGGTCAGCAAATGCGCGAATTGGAGCTGCCAGAAAACACCGTCCTGGTCACCGTGCTTCGAGGCGACGAGGTGATAGTTCCGCAACCCGGTGATGTGCTGCAAGCCGGCGACGAGATGTTGTTCGTCAGCGACGACGCCCTGGAACTGTCCAGAAAGGCCGACAAGGACGGGCCGTTGTGGGGCGCGATCCGCAGGGCCTGGCGGGCCGACACCTGAGGTGAAGCCTGGTGCTCGAGGTGGCTACTACGGCAACACCGTATGCATCAACATCACGTCGTATGCCGACCACAGCGACAGGTTGAAGTACAGGTCCCGACCCGACGACCACGGATGGATCATCGGCGCGTAGATACCGCCGGGCATCTGGAACGACGAGACCAGCGGTTGCTCGTCACTCCACGGTCCCGAGGGCGTCGGCGCGGTCCGGGCCACGACGTCGTTGCTGCCTCCGTTGGTGTAGAGCACCAGATACTGCTTGAGGTAGTTGTTGTATTGAGCCGACATCTCGCCCACCGGTCCCGGCCACAGCGGGGTTGCCGCGCCCGGATTCGCCGGCACCCAGCGTCCGCCGTTGTCGCCGTTCCAGTATTGGTATTTGGTGAGGTCCGGCAGCTGATTCGGCGGAACACGCGACAGGAACACCGCGCCACCACGACCCGACGGCGTTCCGAAGTTGTACAGATAGCCGTCCTGCCCCTTCATGAACGCGCCCATCTGGAAGTTCTCGTTGCCCGGGGTGAACCCGACGCCGGGCACCGTGTCGGGCGCGGCGGTGCGGATGGAGCCGGGGAAGATCCCCCAGTTCTGGCCGTTGTCGTTGGACCTGGCGATCGCGGAGTAGTTCGTCGACCATTCGCCGTCGCGGCCCCAGTGCCGAATCGACATATAGCTCATGTACTGCGTTCGCCCGATGGCAATGGCCGACGTAGGAATGATTCCCGTCTCGTGGGTCGCCTTGTGAATCGTGTTGACGACCTGCTTGGAAAGGCCGTTGGTCCAAACCGGTGAGCCGGAATAGTTGTTGTTGGGCACCCCGTCGGCAATGTGGATTCCCTGCGACAGGTCATGATCATTGCTGCGGAACAGCACGTTGTACCGCCATTGCTGGCCGCGTACCTTGCAGTAGCCGAAGGTGTCACCGAAAGCCATCAACGCCTGGCGATTGGCGGGATCGCCGTTGTCCCAGATGATCCCGAGGTCAGTCCCGGAAATACCGAAGCGCTGTAGCGTCTTGTTCGGACCGTTCGGCCCGGTAACCCAGTCGACCAGCGACGTCGGTGAGCCCGCAATTTGCGCCGGTGGTGGCGGCGCGGCGTCGGGCGCCGGTTGCGGTGCAGGCTGGGCCCCCGGCGGGGCGGCGTTCGGCCGCAACGGCGTGGCATTCGGCGATTGCGGCAGGCCGGGCGTGGGCGGATTCGGTGCGGGCGGCGGCACGACGCCGGCCTGCGGAACCATCGGCGCGGAGTACCGCTGCGCGCCGGTGCTGGGTTTGAGCAACGAGGAGATCAGCGGCCCCAATTTGGGCAGCGGCGCTTGGTCATTCGCGTGGGACGGCCTTCGCCCGGTCGGTGGTTGGACGACCGGCTGCGGGGCAGGCATGGCCGGCGGCGCAGCGGGAGGGTCGACATTGGCCTCCGCCGCACCGCACGGCGTGGCATTTGCTGACGGCGCGGGTCCTGCCGCGACGATGTAGGCAATAGCGGCCACCGGCACCACCGCTAGCGACATGGTCCGAAGAATCCCCGACAAAGTCATACCCTTCCAGTAGCGAAACGCCACATTGACGTTCGCGTTGGCTCATGTGACGATAGTGATCAACGGGACTTGTGGGACCACTCATCAGCTAATAGGTATGCATCCGTGACCGTGTCGAAACCGAGGCTTCCGACGCTGCCACGTCAGATTTGCTAGGCCCTTCGTCGAGCCCCGGTCTGTCGCACCCAGTCAGCGGCCCGACGGCAGGGCGACACCGCAAAGACAAGCACCGTAGTCACCCTTTGCGCGCTGCCGCCCCCCGGGCAGTTTGCCGCTTAGGCTGTGATCCGCCGCACCCCCAATCGCTCCTGGGTCAGCACGGTCCGGGCGCCCCGGGTGGACGGTCCGCCAAGGAGGACGACCGGTGAGCATCGATAACACCCTGCGGCCGAACCGATCCGGACGTGCCTATCTTCGCCGAGTCGTCGCCGCATCCATGGCAGGCACCATCGTCGAGTGGTACGAATTTTTCCTCTATGGCACCGCCGCCACGCTGGTGTTCGGGAAGGTCTTCTTCGCCAAGGGCGGCACCGACCTCGACGCCATCTTCGCTGCGTTCGTGACCTACGCGGTGGGCTTCGCAGCGCGCCCGCTGGGCGGCATCGTGTTCGGCCAACTCGGAGATCGATACGGGCGCAAGAAGCTGCTGCAGCTGAGCCTGGTCTTGGTGGGCGTCGCGACGTTCCTGATGGGCTGTCTGCCGACCTTCGCTCAGATCGGATACTGGGCGCCGACGCTGTTGGTGGTGTTGCGGTTCATTCAGGGTTTCGCCGTCGGCGGTGAATGGGGCGGCGCCGTGCTGTTGGTGGCCGAGCACAGCCGCAACGCCAGCCGCGGCTTCTGGGCGAGTTGGCCGCAATCCGGTGTGCCGGGCGGGAACCTGTTGGCCACCGCGGTGCTGCTAGTACTCACGTCGACGCTGTCGGACGCGGCGTTCCTCGGCTGGGGCTGGCGGGTGGCCTTCTGGTTGTCCGCGGTGGTGGTAGTGATCGGTTACTACATCCGGACCAAGGTCACCGACGCGCCGATCTTCTTGGCGGCTCAGCAAGAAGCGGAGCGCACGAAAGACGAGCAGGTAGGGGTGGTCCAGGCGATAAAGCGTTATCCCCGGGGCATTTTGACTGCCATGGGACTACGGGTGGGCGAGAACATCATGTACTACCTGGTGGTCACCTTCTCGATCACCTACCTCAAGGTGCACGTACACGCGGACACCAAAACCATTTTGTGGTGGTTGCTGGCCGCAAACGCGGTGCACTTCGCGGTCATTCCGCTGTTCGGTAGCTTCAGCGACCGATTCGGCAGGCGCCCAGTCTATTTCGCCGGTTCGCTGGCCGCCGGAACATGGGGATTCTTCGCCTTCCCGATGATGAACAGCGGAAACAATGCGATCATCATGTCCGCGGTCGTCATCGGCTTGGTGTTCCACGGGCTCATGTACGCGGTCCAGCCGGCGATCATGGCCGAGATGTTCCCGACTCGAATGCGCTATTCCGGAATTTCGCTGGGCTACCAGGTCACGTCGATCGTGGCCGGATCGCTGGCACCGATCATCGCGGTCCGCCTGCTCGAGATTTACCAGTCCTCGGTGCCGATCGCCTGGTATCTGGCGGCGGCCGCCGCGGTGAGTGCCGTGGCGGCACTGGCCGCCCGCGAGACGAAGGGCGTCGATCTGGCCGACCTGGACCGCGTCGGCGCCCACGGCGCCCAGCCGCTGGTGGTCGAAGGCGCCGTCTAGCCGGATGCCGCGCTGAACAGGCAAAAACGCCGGTCGCGTCGACGGGGCGACGAAATAGCCTCGGCATCAATGTGGTGTCGCCACGTTTGCCTGCCCGCACGGATGGTAATGCCCCAACAGGGTGGACGTGCTCGGCCGGCCGGGGCGTCCATCTAGGTCCCGTCGGTTCAGCCCGAGAGCCGACGGGTCCGCTATTTTCGGGTCGCCGCAGGAGTAGCGTGCGCTGGTATGGACAGCCCAGCATCGGTGTGGATTCTCGGCGGCTACCAAAGTGATTTTGCGCGCAACCTCGCCAGAGAGGGACGCGATTTTGCCGCGCTGACCGCGGAGGTAGTGGACGGCACCGTCGCCGCCGCCAAGCTGGACGCCGCCGACATCGGCGTCGTCCACGTCGCGAATGCTTTCGGCGAGCCCTTTGCCGGCCAGGGTCACCTCGGGGCGATGCCGGCTACGGTGTGTGACGGACTGTGGGACACCCCGGCGGCACGGCACGAAGCCGCGTGCGCGTCCGGCAGCGTCGCGGCCCTCGCGGCGATGGCCGATCTGCGGTCAGGGGCGTACGACGCCGCGCTGGTGCTGGGCATCGAGCTGGAAAAGACGGTGCCCGGCGACACCGCCGCGCAGCATCTGGGTGCCGCGGCGTGGACCGGACACGAAGGCGCCGGCGCCCGCTACCCTTGGCCGTCGATGTTCTCCCAAGTCGCCGACGAGTACGACCGCCGCTACGGCTTGGACGACACCCACCTGCGTGCGATTGCACAACTGAACTTCGCTAACGCCCGACGCAACCCCAACGCCCAAACCCGCGGCTGGACGGTCCCCGACCCGATCACCGACGACGACGTGACCAACCCGATCACCGAAGGCCGGCTGCGGCGCCTTGACTGCAGCCAAATGACCGACGGCGGTGTGGGTTTGGTGTTCGTCAACGACGGCTACCTACAGGACCACCCCGCCGCGCGCCCGATCGCCCGCATCGCGGGCTGGGGACATCGCACCGTCGGGCTCGGGCTGCAACAGAAGCTGGACCGCGCCAAGTCCGACGACCGAGACCCCTACCTGTTGCCACATGTGCGGTCAGCGGCGCTCGACGCGATGCGTCGCGCCCAGGTGACCCTCGACGACACCGACGGTTTCGAGGTCCACGACTGCTTCACGCCCAGCGAGTACCTCGCCATCGACCACATCGGCCTGACCGGCCCGGGCGAGTCGTGGAAGGCGATCGAAAACGGGGAGATCGAAATCGGCGGCCGGCTGCCGATCAACCCGAGTGGCGGGCTGATCGGCGGCGGCCATCCCGTCGGGGCCACCGGCGTGCGGATGCTGCTCGATGCGGCAAAACAGGTCAGCGGCGGCGCCGGCGAGTATCAGGTCGACGATGCAAAGACGTTCGGCACATTGAATTTCGGCGGCAGTACCGCAACGACGATCAGTTTCGTCGTCGCGAGCACGCAAGGTAGGTGACGCATGGCTATCCGCAGCGACGTGGCTGCCGTGGGCAAGTTCCTGTCGACGCTGCCCGAAGACGACGACCACCCGTACCGCACCGGCCCATGGCGGCCGCAGACCACGGAGTGGGATGCTGACAACTTGGTCGCAGTAGAGGGTGAGATTCCCGTCGACCTGGATGGCGTCTACCTTCGCAACACCGAGAACCCGCTGCACCCGGCGTTGCAGACCTATCATCCGTTCGACGGCGACGGCATGATCCACATAGTCGGCTTCCGCGACGGAAAAGCCTTCTACCGCAACCGCTTTATTCGCACTGACGGTTTTCTCGCCGAGAACGACGCCGGCCGGCCGCTGTGGCCTGGGCTGGCCGAACCCGTGCAGTTAGCGGTGCGCGAGCACGGCTGGGGTGCGCGCACCCGGATGAAGGACGCGTCGAGCACCGACGTCGTCGTGCACCGCGGCACCGCCCTGACCAGTTTCTACCAATGCGGCGACCTGTACCGGGTAGACCCGTATTCGGCGGACAACTTGGGCAAGGAAAGCTGGAATGGACGCTTCCCCACCAACTGGGGTGTGTCCGCGCATCCGAAGGTCGACAACGAAACCGGAGAGCTGCTGTTCTTCAACTACAGCAAGCAAGACCCGTACATGCGCTACGGCGTCGTCGACGAAAACAACGAGCTGGCCCACTACGTCGACATCCCGCTACCCGGCCCACGTCTCCCGCACGACATGGCATTCACCAAAAACTATGCCATCCTCAATGATTTCCCATTGTTCTGGGACCCGCGCCTGCTGGAGCGCGACGTACACCTGCCCCGCTTCTATCCCGACCTCCCGTCGCGCTTCGCGGTGGTCCCGCGTCGGGGCTCGTCCACCGACATCCGCTGGTTCGAGGCTGACCCCACCTTCGTACTGCACTTCACCAACGCCTATGAGGACGGCGACGAGATCGTGTTGGACGGTTTCTTCGAGAGCGATCCACAGCCGCTGGACACTGGAGGAACGAAGTGGGAGAAGCTGTTTCGCTTCCTCGCACTGGATCGGCTGCAGGCACGGCTGCACCGGTGGCGCTTCAATCTGGTCACCGGCGCGGTCAAAGAGGAACAGCTGTCGGACTCGATCACCGAATTCGGCACCATCAACTCCGACTACGCGGGCGGCAGCTATCGCTACACCTACGCCGCGACCGGCAAGCCGGGCTGGTTCTTGTTCGACGGACTGGTCAAACACGATGTGCGCACCGGCGGCCAGGAGGGCTTCTCGTTCGGCGACGGCGTGTACGGCAGTGAGACCGCAATGGCACCGCGGGTGGGCGCGGCCGGCGAGGACGACGGCTATCTGGTCACCCTGACCACCGACATGAACACCGACGCCTCCTATTGCGTGGTATTCGACGCCGCCGGGATCGCCGACGGGCCGGTGTGCAAACTCCAACTGCCCGAACGCATTTCCAGCGGTACCCATTCGACGTGGGCACCGGGTGAAAAGTTGCGGCGCTGGCGCACCAGCGACTCGGCGGCCGCCGCGATAGCGCTGTGAACCCCGTGTTCGACCGCTACGTCACCATTACATGGCGATGAACTCCCCCGAATCCCGACGGAGTACGCATTGGCCCATACACTTGGCGCCGATCGGTGCGATTCGCTTTGCCCGCCGATCGGCGAATTTCGAAGAGACAGTGCGGTTTTACCGTGAACTGGTCGGGTTGCCGCTATTCGAGACGTTCGAGGGCAGCTACGGCAGCAACGGCGCGATCTTCGGTTTGCCCAGCTGGAACCTGACGATGGAGATCGTGGAGGCCCTCGACGACGGGGTCGCGGTCGACGCCCACGAGCAGTTGTGCCTGTACTTCCCGAATCGGCAGGCTCAGCAGGCCGCGATCGCGCGCCTGCAGGCCGCAGGAGCACCGCAAGCGCAGCAACACCCGTACTGGGCGGCGACGGGTGCCGTCACTTTCCGCGACCCCGACGGCCGGGAGGTGGTGTTCGCGCCTTTCGTGTTCGGGGTCAACGAGCCGAGTGACAGCGCGGTGTCCGGCAAACATGAATTTCCGGGCGGCTGAGCCTCACCGGCCGGCACGACTGGACACAAGGGCCACGATCAGCGACGCCACCGAAGCCACCACCGCACAGACCGCCGCGACCCCGCCGACATAGAGACCATATTCCGCCGACACTGGCGAGTGGACGTTGAGCTTGTAGTACCACGCCACCAGAGCCGCGATCAGCAGCGAAATGACCAGCGCCGCAACCGAAGCAAGCCGAACCGACAAGCCGCGGCCCAGCATCGCACCGGACACCAGCAACATCGAGGCCAGCAAGGTGATGAGCTGGCCCGCCCCGAAGCCCGTGGGCAGTTGGAGGCTGCCGTGTCTACCCCCGATTGCGCTGGCCCAGCCGCCGCCACCGGCCGAGGTGGTGAGCCAGGGCAGCCAAACGCTGGCGGCGACCACCAAGGCAAACAGCGCCACCAACCATCCGGGGCGCAGGCGGCGGGTCATGGTGCGACCTTAATAGGCCGTCAGACCGGCCATCGTGCGCCACGCAGACCCGGGTGGGCGCAAGCCCGGCGCTGGGTCAGTGGCCGAGGCCGCGCGCTCCGTTCATGCCGGGGTCGGCGCCGGTGAACACGGTGACGAATCTTTCCAGCGACTCGTCGATGTCACTGCGCAGCGCGGCGGCGACGATCATGCCGATAGGCCCGAACAGCGCCGGGCCGCCGAGATGCACGTCGAAGCTGACCACCGAGCCGTCGCCTTTTGGCTTGACCTTCGCCAGCAGCTTGACCCTGACACCACCGACACCGTCGCCGTTGAGGGTCATCGCCTCCGGCGGCTTGTAGTGCACAATCGTCCACTTGATCCGGTTGAGCATGCCTTTGACCTCGACGATCGATTCGATCACCGTGCCTTTTTGCAGGTCGTCGGGCAGCTTGCTGCGCCAGACCCGGTGAATGCTCAGCCAATCCTTGTAGCGGGACAGGTCGGAGGCGTGCTTCCACGCCTCCTCTGGTGACAGGGGGACGTCGATGGATCCGGAGAGTTTCGCCATGTGCCTAGTTGTGCTGGTCGCCCTTGGCGGAGTCGGCCGCCTTCTTGGCCTCCTCCTGCACCTTGTGGATGGTGTCGGAATATTTGCCCTGCGTCTTGTCGTCGACGAACTCGCCGGCCTTGTCGATCGCTGTCTCGACCTCGTCGGCATGCTGCGCCAACAGGTCTTTCGCCTTGTCCAGGAATCCCATTTGTTATCCCTTCCCCGCGGATCAGCCGGGGCCGCCGGCGATCCTTCTTGCTGGCAGAACCCTACTTGGCGAGGTCGGTGTGGCCCTAATCACCCCGGTCTGCCGCCGGCTGCCACAGTTGCGGCTGGATTCGCAAAATCCTGGCCCGGATCCACCAGGTCGCCTCGATGGCCGCGGCGCCCACAGCCCCAATCCCCAATGCGGTGGCAGTCACCCCCGGATTCGACGGGTCCAGCAGAAACTTCTGTTGTGCCAGCGGGATGCTGAAAATCGCAATGTAGGCCAACCCGCTGCCGGCCACCAGCGCCACCCGCCACCATTGGTAGGGACGCGCGACCACGGCCAGCACCCATAGCCCGGTCACCAGCAGCGTGATCAGTGCTGCCGTCGACGCTTGGTCCTGTTCGGCGAAGCTCACGTGCCGGCCCTGGTAGGCCACCAGATAGGAGACGAAAGTTGCGGTGCCGACTATCAATCCGGACGGCACCGCCGAGCTCAGCACGCGCCGGACGAAGTGGGGGTGGGCACGCTCGTTGTTGGGCGCCAGCGACAGGATGAACGACGGAATTCCGATGGTGAACCACGCGGCGATGGTGACGTGGATTGGCTGGAACGGGTAGAGCAGCGGGTCGGCCCGCAGCGGTGTGGACAACAAGCATTCAAGACCGACCAACAGCGCCAACAACACCGAGTACACCGTCTTGGTCAAGAACAGATTGGCAACGCGCTCGATGTTGCCGATCACCCGCCGACCCTCGGCCACCACGTAGGGAAGCGTGGCAAACTTATTGTCCAACAACACTATCTGGGCTACTGCTCGCGAAGCCGGGCTACCGGAGCCCATCGCCACGCCGATGTCGGCATCCTTGAGTGCCAGCACGTCGTTGACGCCGTCGCCGGTCATCGCCACGGTGTGCCCATGCGCTTGCAGGGCATGCACAATGGCGCGCTTCTGATCCGGGCGCACCCGCCCGAAGGTGGTGTAGGTGTCCAGCGTGTCGGCCAAGCCGTCGGGGTCCGCGGGCAGTTTGCGCGCGTCCAGCGCCTCCCCGTGCAGGCCGAGTTCGGCCGCGACGGCACCGACCGACACCGCGTTGTCTCCGGAGACCACCTTTACCGAAACATGCTGGGCTGCAAAGAACTCCAGTGTGGCGCGGGCG
Organism: Mycobacterium simiae; assembly: GCF_010727605.1. Lineage (NCBI taxonomy): Bacteria > Bacillati > Actinomycetota > Actinomycetes > Mycobacteriales > Mycobacteriaceae > Mycobacterium > Mycobacterium simiae. The sequence continues at coordinate 3,507,279 of NZ_AP022568.1, read as the reverse complement.
TCTGCCCGAACCTTTTGCTCCAACACCACCAGCGCGGCCGGGGTCACCCGCCCGGGCGCGGCCGGGTCCCCCACTGCGACGTCGGCGGCACCGAGCAGCAGCACCCGCAATCCACGGGCCCCGATCTGTTCGGCCTGCGCGGCCGCCGATGTCGCCGGGTCGAGCAGCACATCGGGTGCACCGATCACCCAGTTGCCGTGCTCGCCGAAGGACACCCCGCTCCACTTGGTGGCCGACTTGAACGGCGCCCGCGCCGTCACGGTCCAGCTGGGCGGCCGGCTGAAGGCGTCGGCGATCGCTTGCATGCTCGCGTTACGGTGTGCGTCGGCCGCGGCCACTGCGGCCAGCGCATCGGCCACCGCGGCCGGACGATCACCGGCGAGTTCGACGACCTCGGCGACCCGCATACCGCTTTCGGTCAGGGTGCCGGTCTTGTCGGCACACACCGTGTCGACGCGGGCCAATCCCTCGATGGCCGGCAGTTCCTGTACCAAACAACGACGTTGGCCAAGTCTGACGACCCCGACCGCGAACGCGATCGATGTCATCAGCACCAGCCCCTCGGGCACCATCGGCACCAGCGCGCCCACCGTGCGCAACACCGCCTGGCGCCAGTCCGCGTGGGTGGTGAACAACTGCGTGTAGATCGTCAGCAAGCCGGCCGGCACCAGGAGGTAGGTGATGAACTGCAGGATTCGGTTGATACCGTTGCGCAGTTCGGATTTCACCAGAGTGAACTTGCTGGCCTCCGCTGCGAGCTTGGCCGCATAGGCCGCCGCGCCCACCCTGGTGGCGCGGTAGGCGCCGGCGCCGGCGACGACGAAACTTCCCGACATCACCGCATCGCCGGGATGCTTGCCGATCGGGTCGGCCTCCCCGGTCAGCAGCGATTCGTCGACTTCCAGGTTGTCCCCCTCGACCACCTGTCCGTCAACCACGATCTGGTCTCCCGGGCCCAGTTCGATGATGTCGTCGAGTACCACCTCGGCGGGCGACAGTGTGCGCGTACCGGATTGTCTGCGCACCAACGGTTTTGCCTGGCCAACGATGGCCAGCGCGTCCAGCGTCTGCTTGGCGCGTATCTCCTGGACCATGCCGATGACGCTGTTCGCGACGATGAGCAGCCCGAACAAGCCGTTGATGAGCGAACCCGTCGCCACCACGATCATCAGCAGTACACCCAGGATCGCGTTGATCCGGGTGAACACGTTGGCGCGCACGATATCCCCGATGCTGCGGGTGGCGCGCGGCGGAAGCGCGTTGCTCTGCCCGTCGGACACCCGCTGCGCCACCTCGGCATCGGTGAGGCCTGCGGCGGCGGGGCGAGTCATCGGGTGAACGTTCCCAGCTTGTCGGTGTCGTAGTACTCGAGGTTCAGGCTGGCCCCGGGGAACCCGGAAAACACGGCCTTGGAAATCGTTCCAGGCGGCGCGTTTTCGTCTGTTATCGAGAAGGTGAAGGTGTCGCCATCCCAGTGATTGAGGGGGAACGTCCGATTCTTCGGTCCCAGCGCGAGCTCGAGGTGCCCGTTGTTCTCGGTGACGACGGCCGGTCCCCAGTAGTCGTTGGCGTAAACGCCGAGGTAGTCGATGAGCGGTCGGGCCGGGGTGGGGTTGGCGGGTGGCTGCTTGCCGACCAGCGAGCCCTGCGGGTTGTTTATCCAGCCGAGGGCGTGGTTGTACAGCGCCGGCCAGTCCGCCCGGAGTTGGCCGTATTGCACCAGGTCCATGAACTCGGCGGTCAGCGCCTCTGGAATACCGTACGGCGCCCCATTCGTCAGCGCGATGATGCCGATGTCTTCCGACGGCAGCGCTACGAAGTTGGTCGCCGCGCCCGACGAGAAGCCACCGGAGTGGCTGTACTGGGTGCGCCCCGACGAGGTCACCGTGGCGTTGAAGGCGTGACCGTAAGTGCCGGCGCGGGCTTTTGGCGACGATGCGGGCATCGAGACGACCTGCGGAGTGATCGCGGGCAGCAGCGCTTCCGGTGCGGTGATCCGCTGACCGTGGTACGTGCCGTCGGCCATCACCATGGCCAGCCAGCGCGCCATGTCGTTGATCGACGAACTCACCCCGCCGGCGGGCGTCTGCGCGTCGGGATCACGCTGGAAGCGCGGCTCCCATCTGTCGCCGGCCTTGACATGCAGCACCGCACGGTTGGGCCTGGCCAGATAGTCGGCGTATTTGGAACTCGTCGACGCCATCCCCAGCGGGCGGTACAGCACCTCTTCGGACAGGTCTTCCCAGGACTTACCCGCGGCACCGGCCACCGCTTCGGCGGCGGCGGTCAAGCCGAAATTGGTGTAGGCGTAGCTGCTTCGAAAAGCCGCCAGCGGCAAGAACTTCAATCGCTCCAGCACGTGCCGCCGGTCGTAGCCCAGATCCTCCAACTTGTCACCGGCATGGTCGGGCAGCCCGGAGCGATGCGAATACAGATCGGCAACGGTCACATGGCTGGTGACGTAGGGATCGGACAGCCCGAACCACGGCAGTTCGGCCGCGACGGGGGTGTCCCACGAGATGAGGTTGCCGGTCACTGCATGCGCAACCACCGTCGCGCCCACCGACTTCGACACCGACGCCAGCTGGAACACTGTGTCGGCGTCGACCCGGTTATCCTTGCCGTTGCCCTTGCTGGCGTCCTTGACGCCGAAACCCTTTGCGTACACCGCTTTACCACCCCGGACAACGGCGACCGACATTCCGGGGACGCCGGTGCTGCGCATCAGGTCACCGACCAAGCCATCAACCTTGGCGATGGCATCGTCAATACGCCCGGGCGGTATGTCCAGACCGGACACCTCGTTGGGGGGCGCCTGGGACAGTGCGGACGGCGGACTCGACACGGGCCGTCCGGCCCCGCATCCCACCAGCGCCGATACCATCGCCATGACGACGGCAAACGCAGCGCGTTTCGTCATGTTCGCAGACTCTAGCGCGCCGCACCTACGATGGACGCGCTCTGGTGGCGCGCCACCTCACCGCAGCCAGGAGCATCGATTTGGTCGGATACCGCCCGGATGTCCTCGCCCGAGGTCTCGATGTGGTCTTCTGCGGCATCAACCCGGCGTCGACGGCTGCCGTCGACGGCCACAACTTCTCCAACCGCAGCAACCGATTCTGGTCGGTCCTGCAACTGGCCGGTTTCACCGACACCCGATTGCTACCGGCAGATGAACGCCGCCTGCTCGACTACGGGTGCGGCATCACGGCGGTCGTCGACCGGCCGACCAGGCGGGCAAGCGATGTGTCCGCGGCGGAATTTAGGCGCGCGCGGCCCGAATTCGAAGCGAAGATGCGACGCTATTCGCCACGGGCGATCGCGTTCCTCGGCAAACGTGCCGTGACCGCAATGACCGGAGACCCGGGAATCGGCTGGGGCCGCTACGCCCCCGGGTTTGCCGGCACCAATGCCTGGGTGCTGCCAAACCCGAGCGGCCTCAACAGAGCCTTTGCGCTCGACGATCTCGTCCGTGCTTACACCGAATTACGCTGCGCATTAGAACAATCCGGTCCGCGGCGGTTACATCCGCCACCACGGGTCCAGCCGCGCTGACCCGGCGACATCGATGCGCTGCCCGGGGGCGGGGACAGCGACCCTGACATCGGCGCTTTGCGCGGCCGCGAGCAGCCGTTCGACCGGCTCGGCCCACGGATGCGGCGCCAGCCGGAAGGTGCCCCAATGGATGGGCATCATCAGCCCGGATCGGGCGGCGGTGAGATCCCGGTGGGCCCGCACCGCTTCCTCAGGATTCATGTGGATGTCCGGCCACGCGGGGTTGTAGGCGCCGATCGGCAACAGGGTCACGTCGAACGGTCCATGGTCAACGCCGATCTGCTCGAAGCTCTTCGTGTACCCGGTGTCCCCGCCGAAGTAGACGCGACGGGTGGGACCCATGATTGCCCAGGAGGCCCACAGGGTGGTGTTGCGGTCGGTGAATCGACCCGAAAAGTGCCGCGCGGGAAGACAAATCAGCGACAGTTCGTCGATATCGCCGCTTCCGTGCCAGTCGAGCTCGACGATACGACGCCCGGGGACGCCCCACGCGCGCAAGTGGGCGCCTACGCCGAGCGGCACGAAAAACGGGGCCCGCTGGGTGCGGGCCAGCGCCAAGACCGTGTCCATGTCCAGATGGTCGTAGTGGTCATGGCTGATCACCACGGCGTCGACCGCGGGCAACGCCTCGAGTGCCACCGGCGGCGGGTGCAGCCGCTCGGGGCCGACCAGGTGCGACGGCGAGCACCGATGACTCCACACCGGATCGGTGAGAATGCGGTAACCGTCGATCTCCAGCAACGCCGTAGAGTGGCCGAGCCAGCTGACCGCCAGACGGCTGGGGTCGGGGTCGAAGGTGCCCGGCGCCGCCAACGGGATCAAGCCGGACGGCCGACTGCGACCCCGCGCGCCGAGGAACTCCCACGCGATCAGCGCAAGTTGCTCGCGGTTCACGTTGTCCTTCGACGGGGCCTCCAGGTTGACGAACACCCCGTCGCGGCAATGGGGCGAATGCCGGGTGACCGCCCGAATCGACGATGGATCGGCCCCCAGGGCGCCCGGCGCTCCGCGCAGCGCACGCAGCGCCCACCCGCCCGCGGCAAGCGTGAGCGTGCCGGCGGCCAAGCGCAGAGCTGCGGGCGCCATCGCGGTCAGGCCCCCTGAAACCTCGGTGGTCGCTTCTCAACCCGGGCAACCTGCGCTTCGATCACGTCCTGACTGGCCCAGGCCTTGTCGAACAGTTCCTTGTGCACCGGCCAGGCCTCCTCGATCGCGCCGTCGTCGTTGAGTACCCGTTTGGCGTGCTGGATAGCCAGCGGCGCCAACCCAGCGATCTCGGTGCCCCACGCTTGGGCGTCTTCCAGTGTTCCGATCCGGTTAGCCATTCCCGTCTGCAGTGCCGTTTCGGCGGTCAACTTCTCGGCGGCCAGCAACATCGCCCGGGCCCGGCCATGCCCGACCAGCGATGACAGCCGCCGGATGCTCCAGTTATCAAGGGCAAGACCGTATTTCGACGTTGGGAACTGAAAAAATGCGTCCGGCGCGACGACACGGAGATCGCACTGCATGGCGAGCTGCAGGCCCGCGCCGATGGCGGGGCCGTTGATGGCGCCGATTATCGGGATAGGAGCCGCGTCGAGAGCCTTGTGCAGCTCGATCAGTCGGTCCGGGTAGTCCGCGGCGAAGGCATCGCCGGACAGGTCCGCGCCCGCACAGAACACCGTGCCCTGGCCGGTGAGAACGACCGCTCGGGTGGACCCCTCACTGGCCTTCAGCACGGCCTCACGCAGTTCGTCGACCAGTTGCGAATTGAGGGCGTTGCGACGCTCCGGGCGCTGCAACTCGATGGTCATAACGGCTTCTGCCTGGGTGATACCGATCATAGCGCCACCCTATATAGCCTCATGGCGTGAGTCGCATCAAGACCAAACAACTACGTGATGCGGTGCTGGACGACGGCTCCTTCGTGAGCTGGGACAGTGCACCGCTCGAAATACCAATCAGCGAGGCCTATGCACAGGAGCTCGCCGGCGCCCGAGCCGCCACCGGCCTCGACGAAGCCGTATTGACCGGCGAGGGGCGCATATTCGGGCGTCGAGTGGCACTGGTGGTGTGTGAGTTCGGATTTCTCGGCGGGTCGATCGGCGTCGCTGCGGCCGAGCGGATCACCAACGCGGTCCAGCGGGCCACTGCCGAACGTCTTCCGTTGCTAGCCTCGCCGAGTTCCGGCGGTACTCGGATGCAGGAGGGCACCGTCGCGTTCCTGCAGATGGTGAAAATCGCCGCGGCAGTCACCCTGCACAAGCAAGCACACCTGCCGTATCTCGTCTACCTGAGAAACCCCACCACCGGTGGGGTTTTCGCGTCCTGGGGGTCGCTGGGGCACGTGACCGTGGCGGAGCCCGGCGCGCTGATTGGCTTCCTGGGACCGCGGGTGTACCAGCAGCTCTACGGTGAGCCCTTTCCCAAGGGCATACAGACCGCGGAGAATTTGCACCGCCACGGCGTGATCGATGGCGTGGTGTCCATTGACGAACTGCGCCACACGACGGACCGTGCGCTGAAGGTCATCGCCGATGCCCCGGAGACGCTCCTCGCACCCCAGCACGGCGAGTCGATTCCCGATGTGCCGGCGTGGGATTCGGTGATCGCGTCGCGGCGTCCGGACCGTCCGGGCGTCGGGCATTTGCTACGGCACGGCGCCACCGACCGGGTGTTGTTGTCGGGCACCGGCAGCGGGGAGGCGGCCACTACGCTGTTGGCGCTGGCCAGGTTCGCCGGTCAACCGGCGGTGGTCCTCGGTCAGCAGCGTGTCACCGGTGGGCTCGTCGGGCCCGCATCGTTGCGGGAGGCCCGCCGCGGCATGGCGCTGGCCGCCGAGCTGCGGCTGCCGCTGGTGCTGGTGATCGACACCGCCGGCCCGGCACTGTCCGCCGAAGCCGAGCAGGGCGGGCTGGCCGGTCAGATCGCCCGATGCGTCGCCGAATTGGTGACGTTGAACACGCCGACGGTGTCCGTGCTGCTCGGCCAGGGCAGCGGCGGGCCGGCGTTGGCGATGGTGCCCGCCGACCGCGTGCTGGCCGCTCTGAACGGTTGGCTGGCTCCGCTGCCGCCGGAGGGCGCGAGCGCGATCGTCTTCCGCGACACGGCACATGCTCCCGAACTCGCTGCGGCCCAAGGTATTCGATCCGCCGATTTGCTGCGCTCGGGAATCATCGATGCCATCGTGCCCGAGCATCCCGACGCGGCCGAGGAACCGATCGAGTTCTCGCAGCGGCTGTCGCGCGCGATCGCCACGGAGGTCAAGGCGCTGCGCGATATCCCCGGCGAGGAGCGGATGGCCGCGCGATTGCGGCGCTATCGCAACATCGGGTTGCCCGCCGCATCGTCGTCCTCCGGCGCCCCGAGGTAACGCTGGATCGTCGGGCCGAGCCACTCCACGACCTCGTCGTCGCTCAGCTCGACGACCGGCGGGAGCCGTAACACGAACCGGCACAGGGCCATACCGAGGATTTGGGTCGCGACCAGCCCGGCCCGGGTGGCGGCCTGCGCTTCGGGCACCAGCGACGCGGCCAGTGGTTGGATTTGCGCCTGAAAGATTTCCTGCATACGTTGCGCGGCGTCGCTGTTGGTGGCACTCGAGCGCAGCAGGATGACCAACGCATCGTCCTGCCAGCGTTGAAGAAAGTGCCGGACCAGCGATAGTCCGAGCTGAGTCGGGTCGAGTGCGGTGACGTCGGGAACGCCCAGGTCGAACTCCGCCGCGGCCGCGAACAGTTTGTCTTTGCTGCCGTAGTAGCGCATCACCATCGCCGGGTCGACCCCGGCGTCGGCGGCGATGCCGCGGATGGTGGCCCCCTGGAAGCCGGCCGACCCGAATCGCTCCCGGGCCGCCGCCAGGATTGCCGCCTTGGTCCGCGCTGAGCTTCGTCTCATGTCAACAATTGTAGGCCAACATGTGTTGACATTCGTTCCCCGGAGCTTCAGTATGGCGTTATGCCAACAAGCGTTGACTAATACACGGAACTCCGAGAGAGGAGCCGAACCATGAACGACACCGACGTCCTGGTGATAGGTGCCGGGCCCACCGGCCTGACCCTCGCGGCGTCGCTGATCGACCGCGGCCTGCGCGCGGTCGTGGTCGACAAGCAGGCCGAGGGTGCGAACACCTCGCGAGCCGCCGCCGTCAACGCACGCACACTGGAGGCACTCGAACATCTCGACGTGTCTCGACGCATGGTGAAAGCCGGGTTGATCGCACCGCGCTTCACCATCAGGCAGGGCCGGCAGATCCTGATTCCGGTCGACTTCGGCGGACTGCCGACCGATCATCCCTACACCCTGATGCTGTCGCAGGCCGAGACCGAGCGGCTACTGCTGGAGCGACTGCACGAACTGGGCGGTGCGGTGATCCGGCCGAAGGTCCTGAGTCACTTCGCTCAGGATGCCGACGGCGTAACGGCCGCCTTCGCCGACGGCGACCACATTCGGGCCGGCTACCTCGTCGGGGCCGACGGCATGCACAGCACCGTCCGCGGTCAGGCCGGGATCGGCTTCAGGGGCGGCGAATTCGGCGAATCCTTCACGCTGGCTGATGTGCGGCTCGCCGGCGACGCGCCCCGCGACGAAGTGGTCCTGTTCTACGCCAGGGACGGCTTGACGGTGCTGGCGCCATTGCCGGGCAACATCTTTCGCGTCGTCGCGCCGACGGCGGAAGCACCGCAAGTGCCGTCGCTCGAGTTCGTCCAGTCACTGTTGGACACCCGGGGGTTCGGCCCGGGCGCCACAGTGGTCACCGAGCTGCTCTGGGGAACTCGATTCCGCATTCACCACCGCGTCGCGGACAGCTATCGAAGCGGCCGCGTGCTGCTCGCCGGCGACGCCGCCCACGTGCACAGCCCCGCCGGCGGCCAGGGCATGAACCTCGGAATCATCGACGGGATCTGTCTGGCGACAGCCGTTTCGGAGGCCGTGACACGAGGATCCGGCACCGCCTTGGACCGCTATTGCTCGCTCCAGCGGGACCGAGCCGAACAGGTTTTGCGGCTCACCGGTCGGCTCACCCGCGTCTCGACACTGCCGCGGCCGTTACGTCCGGTCCGTAACGCGGGGATGCGCCTGGCCGCACGGCTGCCCGCGGTGCGCCGGCAACTGGCGCTGCAGTTGAGCGGCCTGAGCAGCCGTTAACGGCTGATCTCAACGCCTCGGTCCCGGTTGGCTCCACGATGATGGGCGGGCTTTGCGTCCGACGCCCCGACGCTGCCCTGAGAGTCGATGGTGCCGGCTTGCCGAGGTCACCGGCGGCCTGACCGCGCCGACCCGGTCGGCATCCCGCAGCCGACGCCAACAATCCGGCAAAATGGGCGACATGGACTCTGGTGTCACCTCACCTCGGGTTTTGGTCGTTGACGACGACTCCGACGTGCTCGCCTCCCTGGAACGCGGGCTGCGCCTGTCCGGGTTCGAGGTATCGACCGCGGTCGACGGCGCCGAAGCCTTGCGCAGCGCCACCGAGACCCGGCCGGACGCGATCGTGCTCGATATCAACATGCCCGTGCTGGACGGTGTCAGCGTCGTCACGGCACTGCGGGCGATGGACAACGACGTGCCGGTCTGCGTGCTGTCGGCGCGCAGCTCGGTCGACGACCGGGTGGCCGGGCTGGAGGCTGGCGCCGACGACTACTTGGTCAAACCCTTCGTGTTGGCCGAGCTGGTCGCGCGGGTCAAGGCGCTGTTGCGCCGTCGCGGTTCCACCGCGACGTCTTCCTCGGAGACCATCACGGTCGGGCCGCTCGAAGTGGACATTCCCGGCCGGCGCGCCCGCGTCAACGGCGTCGACGTTGACCTGACCAAGCGCGAGTTCGACCTGCTGGCGGTGCTGGCCGAGCACAAGACCGCCGTGCTGTCCCGTGCACAGCTGCTGGAGCTGGTGTGGGGGTACGACTTCGCCGCCGACACCAACGTGGTCGACGTCTTCATTGGCTACCTGCGCCGCAAGCTGGAGGCCAACGGCGGCCCCAGACTGCTGCACACCGTCCGCGGCGTGGGGTTCGTGCTGCGCATGCAGTAGGTGCGGCCACCACCATGAAATTCCTGTCGCGGATCTCGGCCCGTACACCCTCGCTGCGGACCCGGGTGGTACTTGCGACAGCCATCGGCGCGGCGATTCCGGTGCTCATCGTCGGCGCGGTCGTCTGGGTCGGCATCACCAACGACCGCAAGGAACGGCTGGACCGCCGGCTCGATGAGGCCGCCGGATTCGCGCTGCCGTTTTTGCCCCGCGGCCTCGAGGAGATTCCGCGTTCGCCCAACGACCGCGACGCCATCATGACGATTCGGCGCGGCAGCCTGGTCAAGTCGAATTCCGACGTGACGCTCCCCCAGCTGGACGTCGACTACGCCGACACCTATGTCCATGGCGTGCGCTACCGGGTGCGCACCGTGGAGATCCCGGGACCGGAGCCGACCTCGCTGGCGGTGGGCGCGACCTACGACGCCACCCTCGCCGAGACCAACAACCTGCATCGCCGGGTGCTGCTGATCTGTGGGTTCGCCATCTTCGCGTCGACGGTTTTCGCCTGGCTGCTGGCCTCTTTCGCGGTGCGCCCGTTCAAACAGCTGGCCCAGCAGACCCGATTGATCGATACCGGTGACGAGGCACCGCGGGTGGAGGTGCACGGCGCCACCGAGGCCGTCGAAATCGCCGAGGCCATGCGCGGCATGTTGCAGCGCATCTGGGATGAGCAGAACCGAACCAAGGAGGCGCTGTCCTCGGCCCGCGACTTCGCCGCCGTGTCCTCACACGAGCTGCGCACCCCACTGACCGCGATGCGCACCAACCTCGAGGTGCTGTCGACCTTGGACCTCCCGGATGATCAGCGCAAAGAGGTGCTCAACGACGTCATCCGCACCCAGTCCCGGATCGAGGCCACGCTGACCGCACTGGAACGGTTGGCGCAAGGCGAGCTGTCCACCGCCGACGACCATGTGCCCGTCGACATCACCGAGCTGCTGGATCGCGCCGCCCACGATGCGATGCGGATCTATCCCGGGCTGGAAGTGTCGCTGGTCCCCTCCCCCACCTGCATCATCGTCGGCTTGCCGGCCGGGCTGCGCCTGGCCGTAGACAACGCGATCGCCAACGCCGTCAAGCACGGCGGCGCCACCCGTGTCCAGCTCTCGGCGGTCAGTTCGCGCGCCGGAGTGGAGATCGCCATCGACGACAACGGCAGCGGAGTGCCCGAGAGTGAACGCCACGTGGTGTTCGAGCGGTTCTCCCGCGGGTCGACGGCATCGCACTCCGGGTCGGGGCTGGGTCTGGCGCTGGTCGCCCAGCAAGCCAACCTGCACGGCGGCACGGCCTCGCTAGCGGACAGCCCGCTGGGCGGTGCCCGGCTACTGCTGCGACTGCCCGCCCCCTGCTGACGCAGTCGTCGTCGACCGACAAATCTCGATTGCCCGATAGCCCGGCCCCGGGTGCGAACCCGTGCATCGGGCACACTGGAGCGATGAGCGATGGCACTCAACCGACCGATAGCGATACCCTCGCGCGCATTCGCTCCCTGGTCGCCGAGGAAAAGGAGCTACGGGCGCAGCTGCAGCACCGCGACATCAGCGAGTCCGAGGAAAACGATCGGCTGCGGCGGGTCGAGGTCGAACTCGACCAGTGTTGGGATCTGCTGCGGCAGCGGCGTGCACTGCGCGAAACCGGTGGTGACCCGCGAGAGGCCTCGGTGCGTCCCGGCGATCAGGTCGAGGGCTACCTGAATTAGCGATGCCCCTCGATGACGCGGCCGACTGTGACGCAGTTGTCGTGGGTGGCGGCCACAACGGCCTGGTCGCGGCCGGCTACCTGGCCCGCGCCGGCCTGCGTGTGCGGCTGCTGGAACGGCTGGGCCAGGTCGGAGGCGCTGCAGTCTCCGCGCAGGCCTTCGCGGGGGTCGACGCCCGGGTCTCGCGGTACTCCTACCTGGTCAGCCTGCTGCCGACCCGCATCGTCGCGGATTTGGGCGCCGCGATACGGCTGGCCCCGCGGCGGTTTTCGTCGTATACCCCCAACCCCGCGAACGGCGGTCGCACCGGTCTGGTGATCGGACCGCACGACAGTTCGTTCGGCGCGATCGGGGCCGCGGCCGACAAAGACCGGTTCCCAGCGTTCTACCGGCGTTGCCGGCTGGTGACCGAACGGCTCTGGCCGACGCTGCTGGAACCGTTGCGCACTCGCGAGCACGCGCGCCGACTCGTCCTGGACGCCAACGAGCCCGAGGCGGCCGCGGCGTGGCAGGCGATGATCGAGGAACCGATCGGGCATGCCATCGCCGACGCGGTGCACGACGACCTGGTCCGAGGGGTGATCGCCACCGATGCGCTGATCGGCACCTTCGCCCGTCTCGACGAGCCTTCGCTGCGGCAGAACATCTGCTTCCTGTATCACTTGATCGGCGGTGATTGGGACGTCCCGATCGGCGGAATGGGTGCGGTGACCGCCGCCCTGGCCGCGGCGGCGGTGCGCCACGGGGCCGAAATAACCACTGGCGCAGAGGTTTTCCACATTCAGCCGGACGGCTTGGTGTGCTTCCGGCGCGACGACGAAGAACAGCGGCTGCGCGCCCGGTTCGTACTGGCCGGCGTGACACCGGCGGTCCTGGCCGGACTTCTCGGCGAAACACCGCCGCCGCTGGCCCCGGGAGCCCAGGTGAAGGTGAACATGGTGCTACGGCGCCTGCCCCGGCTGCGCGACCCGGGGGTGCGCCCCGGGCAGGCCTTCGCCGGGACTTTTCACGTCAACGAGACGTGGCGACAACTGGACGCGGCCTACGCGCGAGCCGACGCCGCGGAACTACCAAATCCGTTGCCGTGCGAGGCGTATTGCCATTCGCTGACCGACCCGAGCATCCTGTCGGATGGCCTGCGGGCATCGGGCGCCCAGACGATGACGGTGTTCAGCCTGCACACACCCCACTCGCTGCTCACCGCCGACCCACCGATATCCGGCGACCAGCTCACCGAGGCGGTACTGGCATCGCTGAATTCTGTTCTGGCCGAACCGATTCAGGACGTGTTGACCAACGACGCGCACGGCCGGCCGTGCATCGAGACAACGACCACCGAAGACCTGGAGCGCTCGCTGGCGATGACGGGCGGCAACATCTTTCACGGCGCGTTGTCCTGGCCGTTCGCCGACGAAACCGATGCGCTGGACACCGCGGCCCGGCGGTGGGGCGTGGCCACCGCCCATCAGCGAATCATGTTGTGCGGCGCAGGCACTCGCCGCGGTGGCGGCGTGTCAGGCATCGGCGGACACAACGCCGCAATGGCAGTGCTGGCCGCGCTCGGGTAGGCGCGCTACCGCCCGTCGATACCGACGTAGTCGCGTTCGTTGTAGCCGGTGTAGATCTGGCGCGGACGGCCGATCTTGCTGTCGCCCTCGTCGTGCATCTCACGCCAGTGTGCGATCCAGCCGGGCAGTCGGCCCAGCGCGAACAGCACCGTGAACATCCGCACCGGGAAGCCCAGCGCCCGGTAGATCAGCCCGGTGTAGAAATCGACGTTCGGGTACAGCTTGCGCTCGATGAAGTAGTCATCGGTCAGCGCGGCCTCTTCGAGCTGCTTGGCGATGTCCAGCAGCGGGTCGCCACCCAGCTTGGCCAGAATCTTGTCGGCCTGCTCCTTGACGATCCGGGCACGTGGGTCGTAGTTCTTGTAGACCCGGTGGCCGAAGCCCATCAGTTTGACGCCCTCTTCCCGGTTCTTCACCTTGCGGACGAACTCGCTGACGTCGTCGCCGCTTTCGCGGATCTGGGAGAGCATCTCGAGCACCGCCTGGTTGGCGCCACCGTGCAGCGGCCCCCACAGCGCGTTGATGCCACCGGAGATCGAGGTGAACAGGTTGGCCTGGGAGGAGCCCACCAGCCGAACCGTCGACGTTGAGCAGTTCTGCTCGTGGTCGGCGTGCAGGATCAGCAACATGTCCAGGGCCCGCACCACCTCGGGGTCAGCCTGATACGGCTCGGCGGGCAGCCCGAATGTCATCCGCAGGAAGTTTTCGACCAGCGACAGCGAGTTGTCGGGGTAGAGGAACGGCTGCCCGACGGACTTCTTGTAGGCGTACGCGGCGATCGTCGGCAGCTTGGCCAGCAGCCGGATCGTCGACAGCTCCACGTCCTCGCTGTCCATCGGGTCGAGCGAATCCGGGTAGTACGCGGACAGCGCGTTGACGGCGCTAGACAGCACCGGCATCGGGTGTGCGTTGCGCGGAAAGCCGTCGAAGAACCGCTTCAGATCCTCGTGCAGCATCGTGTGCAGCTGGATGCGCTTGGTGAAGTCGGCCAATTGTTCGCTGGTCGGCAGCTCGCCGTAGATCAGCAGATACGAGACCTCGATGAAGGTTGACTTCTCGGCGAGCTGGTCAATCGGATACCCGCGGTAACGCAGGATCCCCGCGTCGCCGTCGATGTAGGTGATCGAGCTCTTGCACGCGGCCGTGTTCACGAATCCGTTGTCGAAGGTCGTGTAGCCGGTCTTCGACAACAGCGGGCCGAGAGCAATACCGTCGGCTCCTTCGGTGGCGTTGACGATCTGCAGGTCGATCTCACCGCCCGGGTACTTCAAACTTGCGGTGTCGTCGCTGTCGGCCACGAGAACCCCTTTGCGCTCTGGCTGGTATGGCTGCCCCTGACTAGGTGCGTATAGCTGAAGGTAGTCGTTATCGCGGCGGCGCGCCCGCCCGGGGTCGCCTCTATTGAGTCGGCGGCTCACCGCCGGGTAAACCCGGCGTTATCGTGCGGTGTTGATGGTCGTGGCACCCCGGGTAATCGGCGATTGCGGGTGCGGCAGTGAGGCGATTATCACTCCGGAGGCGGTATGGGCTAGGGCTGAAGACGCTCGACGTTCCCGCCGACGACCCGAATCCGGTTGTGCAACCGATTTTCCCGCCCCTGCCAGAATTCGACCACGTCGGGCGCGATCAGATATCCGCCCCAGTTCGGCGGCACCGGGACCTGTTCGGAGTCGGCGAAGCGGTTGGTCACCTCGGCGAGCTGCTCGACCAGCGCCGCCCGCGACGCGATCGGTTGCGACTGGTGTGACGCCCACGCTCCCAGCTGCGAGCCGCGCGGCCGCTTGGACCAGTAATCCTCGGTGGCCTTGCGGTCAACCTTGGTCACCGCGCCGCGAATGTGCACCTGCCGGCCCAGCAGATACCAGGGGAAGGTCGCCGATGCATACGGCGTGCGCGCCAGTTCCAGGCCTTTGGCCGAATCGTAGTTGGTGAAGAAGGTGATCCCAGCATCGTCGACGCTCTTGCACAGCACGGTGCGGCTGACCGGCCGGCCGCCGGCGACGGTTGCTAGCACCATGGCGTTGGGTTCGGCGACGCCGAACCGCTCGGCGTCGTCAATCCAGGTGCGCAACAACGCAAGCCATCCGTTGTCGAGCCACGAAGCGTCGAGATCCGAACTACCGTCCCGTTCTGCCGAGCCGTACTCGACGCGCATCCGCTGCAAGTGATCCTGGTCGGTTACGGGGTCTGGGCCTGCCACCGGGACAACGCTACCGGCGCTTGCTACCGGCCGGTAGCATCGGCCCGGAGGCGGAGTGCGAGAATTTTGCTATGACTGTGGTCCCGCAAGATTTCGTCCCCGGCCTCGAAGGTGTGGTCGCATTCACCACCGAGATCGCGGAGCCGGATAAAGACGGTGGCGCCCTGCGGTACCGCGGGGTGGACATCGAAGACCTGGTGAATCAACAGGTCACCTTCGGTGATGTCTGGGCGCTATTGGTCGACGGTAGATTCGGCCACGGTTTGCCGCCCGCCGAGCCATTCCCACTGCCGATTCACACCGGCGATGTGCGCGTCGACGTGCAGGCGGGCCTGGCCATGCTGGCCCCCATCTGGGGTTACCAGCCGCTGCTCGACACCGACGAAGGCACCGCCCGCGACCAGCTGGCCCGTGCCTCGGTGATGGCGCTGTCGTACGTTGCGCAGTCCGCTCGCGGCATCTATCAGCCGGCCGTTCCGCAACGGGTGATCGACGAATGTCGAACGGTGACAGCACGTTTCATGACCCGTTGGCAAGGTGAACCCGACCCTCGGCATATCGAGGCCATCGACGCCTACTGGGTGTCGGCCGCCGAACACGGCATGAACGCCTCGACCTTCACCGCGCGGGTCATCGCATCGACCGGCGCCGACGTCGCCGCTTCACTGTCCGGGGCGATCGGGGCGATGAGTGGGCCGCTGCACGGCGGCGCGCCGGCCCGCGTACTGCCCATGCTCGAAGAGGTGGAGCGCACCGGCGATGCGCGGGGCCTGGTGAAGAAGATCCTGGACAGCGGCGACAAGTTGATGGGGTTCGGGCACCGCGTCTACCGGGCGGAGGATCCGCGGGCCCGGGTCTTACGTGCGACCGCCGAGCGACTGCGCGCACCGCGCCACGAGGTCGCGGTCGCGTTGGAGCAGGCCGCCCTGGCCGAGCTGCGCGAGCGTCGCCCGGATCGAGCCATCGAGACGAACGTCGAGTTCTGGGCCGCGGTGATCCTCGACTTCGCCCAGGTACCGGCGAATATGATGCCGGCGATGTTCACCTGTGGACGCACCGCGGGGTGGTGCGCCCACATCCTCGAGCAGAAGCGGCTGGGCAAGCTGGTGCGCCCGTCGGCGATCTACGTAGGCCCAGGCCCACGCAGGCCCGAATCGGTCGAGGGTTGGGACCGGATTCTCAGCCACGCCTGACTTTTGTCGGCGCCCGGAGTTTGAATGGGGTTTCGCCACGATGAGTTTGTGTCGCGAGTGCAGTCAGTAACAGTGGGCCAGTCGTCGGGACTGGTCACGGACACCGACAGCAAGGAGATCCCCATGGCCATCAACGTCGAACCTGCTTTGTCCCCACATCTGGTGGTCGGTGACGCGGCCGCCGCGATCGACTTCTACGTCAAGGCCTTTGGAGCCGAGGAGATCGGGCGGGTGCCGCGCCCGGACGGCAAGCTGGTGCACGCCGCGGTGCGTATCAACGGTTTCCTGGTGATGCTCAACGACGACTTCCCGGAGATGTGTGGCGGCAAGTCGATGACGCCGACGTCGTTGGGGGGCACCCCGGTGACGATCCACTTGACGGTCACCGATGTCGAGGCCAAGTTCCAGCGGGCCGTGGACGCGGGCGCCACCGTGGTGACCCCGTTGGCCGACCAGTTCTGGGGGGACCGCTACGGCATGGTCGCGGACCCGTTCGGGCACCAGTGGTCGTTGGGGCAGCCGATACGCGAGGTCAGCATCGAGGAGATCCAGTCCGCGATGGCCGCGCAGGCCAGCGGCTAGCCGAGCAGACGCGCCAGCAGCCGGCGTCGCGGCGCCGGCTGCGCGCTCGCCGCGGCCGCGAGCATGTCGGCGATATCGGTGAACTTGTTGCGCGGCCGTCCTTCGTCGCCGCCGCGCGCGATCTCCGCGGCGTCGATGGCACCCCACCCCGCGGAGTCGACGACGTCGGGCTGCCGGCTGCGCACCAACTCGTCCAGGGCTGCCTGCTTACCCGGTGGATCGGTCAGTGCTCCAGCGTTGAAATCGGCGACGAGCGCCTGCACGGTCTGCAACGAGCACGACTTGTTGGTGCCGATGAATCCGGTCGGCCCGCGCTTGATCCACCCGGCGACGTAAGCCCCGGGAACCGGCCGACCGGACTCGGGGTTGACGACGCGGCCGTTTTCGTTCGGGACGACGGCGGCATTTTCGTCGAAGGGCAGGTCGCGAATCTTCTTGCCGCGGTACCCAATCGACGTGAGCACCAGGCCGGCGTCGATGGAACGAAGCTCGTCGGTGCCGGTCACGGTGAACTCCACGCCGGTGGCGCGCCGCTCGCCCAGCACCTGCCGGGGTGTGAGGTGATAGGCCAGCCGGATCCGCGGTCGGGCCCCGCCAGCCGAGCTGTCGCCGAGCTTGGTCAAGATCTCCAGCTTGTTGCGGGTCAGCGTGTCCGTGGTTGTCGCGAGGTCACGGGCCACCAGGGCGTGATCGCCGGGGTCCAGCACGACCTCGGATGTTGTTGTGAGACCGATTAATTCGGGAAGCGTGAATGCCGAGTACGCCGGGCCGCGCCGAGCGGCGACGACGACCTCGCGCACCGTGGAGTTGCGGAACACTTCCAGCGCCCGATCGGAGATGTCGGTGCGGGCCAACTCGTCAGGGTCAGTGGTGAGCACCCGGGCGACGTCGAGGGCGACGTTGCCGTTGCCGACGACCACGACTCTTTCGTGGCTGAGATCGACCGGCAGATGCGCAAACTCGGGATGGCCGTTGATCCACGCGACTAGCTCGGTGGCGGTACCGGTTCCCGGCATTCCCATGCCGTCGATGTCTAGCCGCCGGTCGTCGGGCGCACCGACCGCGTACAGCACCGCGTGGTGGTGGGCAAGCAGATCGGCATGGCTCAGGTGCTTGCCGACTTCGACGTTGAGATAGAAGTTGAAGTGGCGATGACGGGAGACCCGGTCGAACAGCTTAGTGATCGTTTTGGTGTTCTGGTGGTCGGGAGCGACCCCCGCGCGCACCAAACCATATGGCGTGGGCAGCTTTTCGAAGACGTTGACACGCACGCCGTGCTGGGTCAGCAGTTCGTCGGCGGCATACATCGCTGCCGGGCCGGAGCCGACGATGGCCACCGTCAGCGGCCGGTGGCGCAGGTGCACCTTGGGGGCCGGCAGCACCGGCGCCAGCTTCGAGGTCGGCGGCAGCTTCACGGCGGCCGGCCGCTCCGGATAGAACGCGGAATTGATTTCGACGAACGGCAATTGCTTGGCGTCCAGCCGATTGTCCGGCACGATCGCGCCGACCGGGCACGCGCTCACGCAGGCGCCACAGTCCACGCAGGCGTCCGGATCGATGTGGAGCATTTCGGCCGTGGCGAAGCCCGGCTCGTCCGGTGACGGGTGAATGCAGTTCACCGGGCAGGCGAAAACACAGGACCCGTCGTTACAGCACGACTGGGTGATTACGTGCGGCATAGCGGAACTCGCGGTCCTCAGGCGGCCGGCACGGCAGCCAGGTGCTGCCGTTGCGGCTCGCTGCGGTAGCGCGAGGGCTTTCCGTTGATCCTGCACAGGCGCCACATCAGCCGTGCCGACCAGTTGTCCATCAGGCCGGTGTCATAGGCCAGCATCCGCACGTCACCGAACATGTCCGAAAGCCATTTGCGCGACTCCGGCGAGCGGAAGAAGAGCTCCTTTTTGACCTCGCGCGGAATGTCGAATTCGCGCCAGAACTGCTTGGGCGGCACCACGATTGCCCGGCACAACACCTTCATGGTCAGCGGTAGGTACAAAGCGGTGAAAAATCGCTGTCGCTTGGTCAACTCCGGTAGGCGCCGGCGCAAGAACTCGTGCGCGAAGGAGATGTGCCGCGCCTCCTCGGCGACGTGGATCGCCATTACCCGCTCCATGATCGGATGCAGCGACTTGCCTTCCCGCAGCACATTTTTCTGGGTGTGGTCGATGGGTTCCTCACCCGCGAGTACTCCGATGAAGAAAGCCACCGGCAGCGGTCCGGCCACCAGTGGAACCAGCGGCGATATCCACTTGAGCAGCCGCGGCATGCCCGGCACGTCGGCGCCGATCCGATTGACCATCTCTTGGAACATCATGGTGTGGTTGCACTCTTCGACCGATTCGTGCAAGCAGTACCGGTATTCCGGCGATCCGTTGGGCACCCAGAACGTGTAGTTCATCAGTCCCCTGATCAGGATGGACTCGAAGTGCAGGCCGACCTTGGCCACGTTGGCCTGCCGCCACATTCCGATCTTGATCTTTCGCTCTTCCGACTGGCCCTGATACCACGGGTGGCGGCCCAACGGATCGGTTGCCGGGAGGATCCACCGGGGATCGTTCTCGGTGACGGCGAACTCAGGCGATTCCCAATCGATATCGGTGTACGGGTTGAAGTTTCGCCGCACCGACCCCTCAGACAGTGTGGCGAGCATGTTCACGTACTCCGCGTCGTGGCGCACCTCCATCTTGCGGTGCCAACGTCGAACCATTCGCGTCCTAGCCATATCCCAGCCTCCCCAACGAGGTTTACATCTGGACGTGCAATGTCCAAACGGTACCGCAGGTACCGGGAATTAGCTAGGGTGTTGGCGCTCAGTGTTGCCTGACCGGGGGTCACCGCAGTGATGTGGTCCAGCTCACAATTTGTGTGCGCCGCAAGAGCAGTACTCGCAGGTGGATAGCCCCTGCGGCGCGAGAACAAACAGGCCGCCGCATCGCCCTGCCAGGTGCGCTCACTACCCTGATGACCATGGCTGACCAGCTCCAGATCCCCGCAGACATCAAACCGCGCGACGGCCGCTTCGGTTGCGGCCCGTCCAAGGTCCGGCCCGAACAATTGCAGGCGTTGAGCACCACCGCCGCGGCCCTGTTCGGCACCTCGCACCGGCAGGCGCCGGTCAAGAACTTGGTGGGCCGGGTCCGCAAAGGGGTGGCCGAGCTGTTCTCGGTGCCGGACGGCTATGAGGTCATTCTGGGCAACGGCGGCGCGACGGCGTTCTGGGACGCCGCTGCCTTCGGGCTCATCGACAAGCGGTCGCTGCACCTGACCTACGGGGAGTTCAGCTCGAAGTTCGCCTCCGCGGTCGCCAACAACCCGTTCGTCGGCGACCCGGTCGTGGTCAAGGCCGACCCCGGCAGCGCGCCGGAACCGCAGACCGACCCATCGGTGGACGTGATCGCGTGGGCACACAACGAGACGTCGACCGGGGTGGCGGTCCCGATCCGTCGGCCGGCCGGGTCGGGTGACGCTCTGGTCCTCATCGACGCGACCTCGGGCGCCGGTGGGCTGCCCGTCGACATCGCCGACACCGATGCCTACTACTTCTCACCGCAGAAGAACTTCGCCAGCGACGGCGGCCTGTGGCTGGCGATCATGAGCCCCGCCGCGCTGGCCCGGGTCGAAGCCATCGCGGCGTCGGGCCGCTGGGTTCCGGACTTCCTGTCGCTGCCGATCGCGATCGACAACAGCCTCAAGGATCAGACGTACAACACCCCCGCGATCGCCACCCTGGCCCTGATGGCCGAGCAACTCGACTGGATGCTTGCCAACGGCGGACTGGACTGGGCGGTCAAGCGGACGGCGGATTCGTCGCAACGGCTGTACTCGTGGGCGCAGGAACGGCCGTACACCACGCCGTTCGTCGCCGATCCGGCATTGCGCTCCCAGGTGGTGGGCACCATCGATTTCGTCGACGACGTCGATGCGGCCGCCGTGGCCAAGACTTTGCGGGCGAACGGCATCGTCGACACCGAGCCGTACCGCAAACTCGGCCGCAACCAGTTACGGGTCGCGATGTTCCCGGCGGTCGACCCCGACGACATCAGCGCGTTGACCCAGTGCGTCGACTGGGTCGTCGAGCGTCTCTAGCGTTTCGCCCGCCATCGACGCGCAACCGCCCAGCGTGTCAGCACAGTTGTGGGCGTTAGCTGGACTAGAGTGCGGCAGAGTGACGGGTCCGGAGAAATTCAAGCTGACCTGCGCAAAGCCTGCGAGGAGAAGCCATGCGGGAACTCAAAGTGGTTGGGCTCGACGCCGACAGCAAATACATCATCTGCCAAGGTGATGATCCCGCGGAACAATTCAAGCTGGCGGCCAACGACCGGCTCCGGGATCTGCTGGGAAAGGAATCGGCCCTGCCTGAGCAGCCGCACCTCGATATCGAGGTCACCAACATGCTGAGCCCCAAGGAGATTCAAGCCAAGATCCGCGCCGGCGCTTCGGTCGAGCAGGTTGCCGCCGCCTCCGGGTCCGACATCTCTCGGGTGCGTCGCTTCGCCCACCCGGTACTGCTCGAACGGTTCCGCGCCGCCGAGCTGGCAACCGCCGCGCATCCCATGCTCGCCGACGGACCCGCGGTCATGACGCTGCTGGAGACCGTCAGCGCCGCAATGGTGACCCGCGGCCTGGACCCCACCGGCCTCAGCTGGGACGCATGGCGCAACGAAGACAACCGGTGGACCGTGCAACTGGCGTACAAAGTCGGCCGTTCGGACAACCTCGCGCACTTCCACTTCACTCCGGGCGCGCACGGCGGCACGGTCACCGCCATCGACGACGGGGCCAGTGAGCTGATCGACCCCGACTTCGAGCGACCGCTGCGGCCGCTCGCGCCCGTGGCCCACGTCGAGTTCACCGAGCCCTCCGCGCCCGCTGCGGCGCAGCCGGCGAAGGAGCGAGTGCAGCAGCCACCGGAGGAACCGCAGCAGCGGCAGCAGCCGGTACACAGCCGTCGCGGCAGGCCGGTCATTCCGGCGTGGGAGGACGTGCTGCTCGGCGTGCGCTCGGGCGGACAGCGCTAGTCAGGTCAGGGTCCGCGCGAGCAGCGCCACCCACGCGACCGTCACACCGACCGCCGCGCCCAGCACGAACCAGCGCAGCACCGGCGTGCGCCGCCAGCCCCACAGCGTCGGCGCCAGCCCCCCGGCCGCCACCGCGTTGAGCCCCACCGCGAGCAGCACATGCACCCGGATCAACCCGAGGCTCAGCACCACAATCGCCACGCCGGTCACCGCGGCGACGAACCCCGCCACCGTCAAACCCGTTGCCCAGGGCACGGAGTGGACCCGTGGGCCGAGTTTGTCGCTCACTCGGCGAGCCTAACCCGGCGGTCCGGCCGGGCCGCGGCCCACATCGTCACCGGGCGGCCCGCTCGTAGAAGGCCAGTGCGGCGGCGGTGGCGACGTTCAGCGAGTCGGTGCCCCGCGACATCGGAATACGCACCCGCACATCAGCCAACCGCAGCGTGGCCGGGGTCAGCCCGGGCCCCTCGGCACCCACCAAGACGGCGATGCGGTCCTCGCGCGCGGCCGACATCGCCTCCACTAGTGGGCGGGCGCTGCCGTCCGGAGTCATTGCCAGCAGCCAAAATCCGCGGTCGTGCAGCTTGACGAGGTCCGCAGGCCAGTCGGCGGAGCGTGCGTAGGGCACCAGCAGGGCGTGTCCCATCGACACTCGGACCGCGCGGCGGTAGAGCGGGTCGGCGCAACCGCTACCGAACACCACCGCGTCCACGCCCAGACCCGCCGCGTTGCGGAAGATCGACCCCAGGTTCTCGTGGTCGTTGACCCCTTCGAGCACGGCAATGGTCCGAGCGTGTTCGACTAGCTGCGCAACGCTCGGTTCGGGCACCCGCCGCGCGACGCCCAGCACCCCGCGATTGAGGTGAAACCCGACCACCCGCGCCATCACCTCCGCGGAAGTGCGGTAGAACGGCGCCGCCAGACCCTCAGCGCGGACCAGGTCGTCCTTGAGCTCCTCGAGCCGGCGATCGGTGCCGAGGAAGGCATGCGGGGTGAACCGCGAGGCCAGCATGCGCTGCACCACCAGCACCCCTTCGGCGATCACCAGGCCCTTGCCCGTCGGCAGATCGGGGCGCCGGTCGATGCTGTTCAGGTCGCGGAAATCGTCGAGCCGTGGGTCGTCGGGATCGTTGACGTCCTGGACATCCAGGCCAGCGCTCACGGGCTTTCGTCGACCAGCGCCAGCATCAGGTCGGCCGCCTCGCGAAGGGTGGCGCGCTTGTCGCTGTCCAGCGTCGCGAGTTGTTCGGCCAACCACTCCTGCCGGGCGCGCCGTGCCGCTTTGACCAATTCGGCGCCGGCCTCGGACACCGAGACCAGCACCTGCCGACCGTCGACGGGATGCGGCGTGCGATCCACGAAGCCTTCATCGGCCAGGGATGCGATCACCCTGGTCATTGACGGCGGGCGGACGCGTTCGCGAATCGCCAAGGCGCCCGGCGTCATCGCGCCCTCATTGGCCAAAGTCGTCAATGCCGACAGCTGAGATAGCGAGACCGGAGCGGATGGATTTCGAAACCGCAGTTGGCGCGCCAGCCGCAGGACCGCCAGTGACAGATCGGCCGCCAGCCGCGCATCGCTGTCAGGCATGGCGCGAGGTTACATCGGAACGCAAGAATTCGGGTTGAGAAACGTCGAAGGGTGGCGTATCACGCATTGGCCGGGACCGCGACGTCCGCGCCGGGCTCGCACAGACACCTGGGTAGATTGATCGCGATGAGCGCCGAATCCGGCCCGAGCCCGCAGCCGCCGTCGCTGCCACCCGCGCTGCTTCGGGTATGGCCGTTCATCATCGTCGGCGCCTTGGGCTGGCTGAGCGTCGCGGTCGCCGCGTTCCTTGTTCCCTCGCTCGAGAATTGGCGTCCGGTGGCACTGGCCGGGCTGGGTACCGGCGTGGTGGGCACGTCGATCTTCTTGCTACAGCTCGCCGGAGCGCGCCGTGGCGAACGCGGCGCGCAGACCGGCCTGGAGACGTTTCTGGACCGGAACTAATGGTGCCGGCTGCGGGCCGCCACCGCAAAACGGCTAGTCGGTTGACTCCGTGATGGATTCGGAGGTGTCCCCGGGCTCCGACCCGGACGCCTCCGGCGGCACAAGCGTGGCCTCGGGTGATTCCTCGGACCGGTCTGCGGCCTCGGACGCCTCTACCGCCGGCTCGCGCACCTCGCCCGGCTCCGACGGTTCGGCGGGCGGCTCCATGATGTCGAGGACACCGTCGTCGTACGGCTCGTACATCGGCGATCCGCTTCCGGCCGGAGCCGGCGTGTCGGAGTGTGCGCCGCACCCGTAGTGCTTGTCGACCACGTGCCCGTCGGCCGACAGCTCGTTGCCGCACACCCCGAACATCGCACCCAACGATCCCGCCAGCGGCAGGAAGAAGCCGCAGTCGCGGCATACGCGTTTGGTCGACCTCGCCATCGCCGAGTCCGGACCGTAGTCGCCGGTATGCCATCGCTCGGCGGCCTCCGCCCGGCCCCACAGACCCATCACCCACCGCCGGCCCAGTCCGACTTCGGCCGCGGTCTCATCGACCTGGGGGTCACCGCTGGAGGTGTAGCCCGGCACCAGCCGCTCGTCGTTAGCGGCCGGCGGCAGCAGGTCGCCCGGACTCAAATCGCCGTGCCGCACTCGCTGCTCCCACGGCACCCACTCCGGCGCCAGCAACGCCGTCGGCCCGGGGACCAGCACTACCTCGCTGATCGTGGCCTGCTCGGCGCCGGGATAGGCGGCAACGACGGCGGCCCACTGCCACCCGTTGTAACCGGGCAGGTGCGCCAGGAACCGGTGCGTCGCGGTGTTCGGGTCCTCGTAGCTGACGCCCAGGTAATCTCCCACCGCGTCCGGGCCGCTGAACTCCACGACGGCCGCCCTGGCCAGGTCGACCGCACCCCGCAGCACCGCCGCCAACTCTTCGGGCCAGTCGGTCACGGTTGCCACGGCGGATTCCTCGGCGGGCCCGGTCGTGCTTTCGTCTCCATGCATTGCGTCTCCAATACTAGGTTGGCGAGCCACGCCCGGTTGACCCTCGCCATGAGACAGAATTGATTCGTGTCTGGACAGCGGCGTGATGATGCGGGTCGGTTGGGCCCCTACCAGGGCCGCCGCACCCGCACCGGGGTGTCGAATGAGCATCCAGGCATGGCCAATTACCCCGCCGACGACGCAGCCCGACGCACCCGCCGCCCGCCACCTCCGCCCAGCGCCAATCGCTATCTGCCGCCGCTGGGCCGGCATAAGGAACCGGACCGCAGCACCCCACCGCCGCGTCGTCCCCCGTCCGGGGAACGAATCACCGTCACCCGCGCCGCAGCGCTGCGCAGCCGCGAGATGGGTTCGCGGATGTACTGGATGGTGCAGCGGGCCGCCACTGCCGACGGCGCCGACAAGTCCGGTCTTACGGCGCTGACCTGGCCCGTGGTCGCGAACTCCGCGGTCGACTCGGCGATGGCGGTGGCGCTGGCCAATACCCTCTTCTTCGCCGCGGCCAGCGGGGAAAGCAAATCCAGGGTCGCACTGTACTTGTTGATCACCATCGCGCCGTTCGCGGTGATCGCCCCGTTGATCGGCCCGGCGCTGGATCGGCTGCAGCACGGCCGCCGCGTCGCGCTGGCTATGTCGTTTGGGCTGCGTACCGCGCTGGCGGTGCTGCTGATCATGAACTACGACGGCGGGAGCGGCAGCTTCCCCTCCTGGGTGCTCTATCCGTGTGCGCTGGCCATGATGGTGTTCTCCAAGTCCTTCAGCGTGCTGCGCAGTGCGGTGACACCGCGGGTCATGCCGCCGACGATCGACCTGGTCCGGGTCAACGCCCGGCTGACCATGTTCGGTCTGCTCGGCGGCACCATCGTCGGCGGTGCAATCGCGGGCGGCGTCGAGTTCCTCGGCACGCACCTGCTCAAACTGCCCGGGGCATTGTTCGTCGTCGTCGCGGTCACGGTCGCCGGCGCCATGCTGTCGATGCGAATTCCGCGGTGGGTGGAGGTGACCGCGGGTGAGGTTCCCGCCACCCTGAGTTACCACCAGGACAGCGAGCCGCAACGGCATCGCTGGCATCGGGAAGTCAAAAAGGTCGGCGGGGCGTTACGACAACCGCTGGGCCGCAACATCATCACGTCGCTGTGGGGCAACTGCACCATCAAGGTGATGGTCGGTTTTTTGTTTCTGTATCCCGCGTTCGTCGCCAAGGCGCACGACGCCAATGGGTGGATCCAGCTCGCGATGCTGGGGATCATCGGGGCGGCGGCCGGGATCGGTAACTTCGTCGGCAACTTCATCAGCGCCCGGCTGAAACTGGGCCGTCCCGCAGTGCTCGTCGTCCGCTGCACGGTGGCGGTATGCGCGGTGGCGCTGACCGCCTCGGTGGCCGGCACCCTGATGGCGGCCACGATCGCCACCCTGGTCACCTCGGGGGCCAGCGCGATTGCGAAGGCATCGCTGGACGCTTCGCTGCAGGACGACCTGCCGGAGGAATCCCGGGCGTCGGGCTTTGGCCGCTCCGAATCGACGCTGCAGTTGGCCTGGGTGCTGGGCGGTGCGCTGGGTGTTCTGGTGTACACCGAGCTGTGGGTAGGCTTCACGGCCGTCAGCGCGATATTGATTCTGGGGTTGGCGCAGACGGTGGTCAGCTTCCGCGGCAACTCGTTGATCCCGGGCCTTGGAGGTAACCGGCCGGTGATGGTCGAACAGGAAGGCATGCGCCGGGACACCGGCATGACCGCGGCGGCGCCGCAGTGAGATCCATACTGAGACCCACAGTGAGACCCGCAGTGAGACCCGCAGTGAGACCAGAGTGAGACGCGGCGTGGCCGCGGCGCTCGCGGTGGTGGTGCTGTTGCTGGCTGCCGGCGCCGGCCTCGGCACCTGGTGGCTGCTGCGCAAGCCCGGCCCGCAGGCACCCGAGATCAGCGCATATTCGCACGGGCAGCTGGTCCGCGTCGGACCCTACCTGTACTGCAATGTGCTCAACCTCAACGACTGTCAGCAACCGCAGGCGCAGGGCGAGCTGCACGTCAGCGATCGCTACCCGGTGCAGCTCTCGGTGCCGGCGGCGATTTCGCGAGCGCCGTGGCGACTGTTGCAGGTGTATGAGGATCCGGCCAACACCGCCACCACCATGTTCCGCCCCAACACCCGGTTCGCGGTCACCATTCCGTCGGTCGACGCCCAGCGCGGGCGGCTGACTGGGATCGTGGTGCAGTTGCTGACATTGGTGGTCGACCCGTCGGGCGAACTGCGCGATGTTCCGCACGCCGAATGGTCGCTGCGGACGGTCTTTTGACTTCCCCGTATGGCCGTTGAGACGCCATCACGCCGCATCGGTTGCGGCCCTACTGGCTGTTGGTTGTCCGACGGGTTGGCCGACCTAAGCGCCGTGGCCGGCCGGGACCCGTTCACCCTCGGGCGGCGGGCCGGGCGGGCTTCCGTCACCGAAAGGCCTGCCTCCCAACGCTTCCCGGCCATGCGCCGAAAGCCAGCCGGTCAGGTCCGGGCCCTTGGGCACAATCCCGGTCGGATTGATGTCGGCATGGACGACGTAGTAGTGCTGTTTGATCTGGACGAAGTCGGTGGTATCACCGAAACCCGGCGTCTGGAACAGATCTCGCGCGTAAGCCCACAACACCGGCATCTCGGACAGCTTGCTGCGGTTGCACTTGAAGTGGCCGTGGTAAACCGGGTCGAAACGGGCCAAAGTGGTGAACAGTCGCACATCGGCTTCGGTGATGGTGTCGCCTACTAGGTATCGCTGGTTTGACAGGCGATCGCTCACCCAGTCCAGGGCGGTGAATAGCCGGTCATAGGCCGCCTCGTAAGCCTCCTGCGAACCGGCGAATCCGCATCGATAGACGCCGTTGTTGATTTCGGTGTAGACCCGCCTGTTCACCTCGTCGATCTCGGCACGCAAGTGTTCCGGGTAGAGCTGGGGCGCACCTTCGCGGTGGTAGGCCACCCATTCGGTGGACAGATCCAGCGTCATCTGTGCGAAGTCGTTGGTGACCACCGCGCCGGTGGGCACGTCGACGATTGCCGGCACGGTGATCCCTTTGGAATAGCCTGGGACCCGTTTGAAGTAGGCATCTTGCAGCCGTGGGATCTTCAGAACGGGGTCGACACCGCCGGGGTCGAGATCGAAGGTCCAGCTGCGTTCGTCGTGCGTGGGGCCGCAAAACCCAATGGAAAGAACATCTTCCAGGCCTAGCAGGCGCCGCACGATGATAGCGCGGTTGGCCCACGGGCAGGCGCGGGCGACCACCAGCCGATACCTGCCCGGCTCCACCGGATAGCCGTCGCGGCCGTCGGCGGTGATGCGGGTGGTGATGTAGTTGGTGTCACGGGTGAATTCGCCGGCGCCGGCAACGTAGGTGGCCATAGGCCCAATTGTGCTACTGGGCCATCGCGCTCGTCGATGCCGATGCCGATGTCGATGTCGATGTCGATGTCGATGCCGTCAGGAACCGTCGAGCCAGGTTGGCCTCGGCCGACGCGCCCGCGTCCCAGTGCGCGATCCACGGCCCGGTCCCCTCCGACTGGTCGACGATCCCGTCCTCCAGCCAGCTGTACCTGCCCTGCAGCACCTCTCGGGTCAGTTTCACATCACCGTCATCGGTGTTGGTCCACAACGCATCGAACAGCGCTTGGATCCGCAAAGTTGCCTGCCGACAAAACATTTCGGCCAGCGCGTAAGCCTGCTCGCCCTGCGTCGGATCGGCCACACGCTGGCCCTCGGCGCGCACGCATACCGCAGACATCGCGAACAGCTCGGCGCCGATGTCGACGACGCGTCCCAGGAATCCTTGTTTTTGCTCGAGCTTGGCCTGCCAGCGCGCCATCCCGTAAAAGGTATTGCGGGCCAGTTTGCGGGTACAACGCTCGATGAAGCGCAGATGCGCCGCCAGGGGGCCGAACTCGCTGTAGGCCCGGGGCCGCTGCCCTTCACCAAAGGCCAGCTGGGGCAACCACTTTGCGTAGAACCCGCTCGCGCCGACAGCAGCCGCCGCCTTTTCGCGCCACCCAGTATCGGGTTTCGCCAGGTCGCCGGCCGCGTCGAGGTGCGCATCGACGGCCTCCCGAGCGATCAGCAGTCTCATGATCTCGCTGGACCCCTCGAAGATGCGGTTGATCCGCAGGTCGCGCAGCACCTGTTCGGCAGGTACGGCCCGTTCGCCGCGCGCGGCGAGCGATTCCGCCGTCTCATAGCCACGTCCGCCGCGGATCTGCACGAGTTCGTCGGCGATGACGCAGGCCATTTCGCTGGACCATAGTTTGGCCAGCGCCGCCTCGATACGGATGTCGTTGCGGCCCTCGTCGGCCATCTGCCCCGACAGTTCGAGGACGGCCTCCAGCGCGTAGTTGGTGGCGGCGATGAACGAGATCTTGCGGGCCACGGCTTCGTGTTCAGCCAACGGCTTGCCCCATTGCACCCGCTCGCCGGACCATTCGCGCACGATCTTCAACGCCCACTTCGACGACCCTGTCGCGTTCGCCGGTATCGATAAGCGCCCGGCATTCAGCGTTGTCAGCGCGATCTTCAACCCGTCGCCTTCGCGTCCGATCAGGTTCTCGCTGGGTACCCGCACGCTGTGCAGCCGGGTGACGCCGTTCTCGATGCCGCGCAATCCCATAAAGGAGTTGCGCCGTTCCACCGTGATACCGGGCGAATCCGCCTCGACCACAAATGCGCTGATTCCGCCGCGGTGCCCCTCGCTCTTGGGTACCCGCGCCATCACCACCAGCAGTTCGGCGACGACGCCGTTGGTGGTCCACAGCTTCACGCCCTCGAGTTGATAGGCGAGCCCGTCCTCGACCGGCGTCGCCGTCGAGGCCAACCGCGCGGGGTCGGAACCGACGTCGGGTTCGGTGAGCAGAAACGCCGAGATCGCACCGGCGGCACACCGCGGCAAGAACCGCCGCTTCTGCTCGTCGCTGCCGGCCAGCTTCAGCGGCTCGGGCACCCCGATCGATTGATGGGCCGACAGCAACGCGCCAAGACTGGGGTGCACGGACGAAATCATCATCAGGGCCCGGTTGTAGGCCACCTGCGACATGTTCAGCCCGCCGTACTCGGAGGGGATCTTCATCCCGAAGCAGCCCAATTCAGCCAGTCCCTTGACGTACTCATCGGGAATCCGCGCGTGACGCTCGATGACACTGCCCTCGACCGTTTTCAGGAAGTCCCGCAGCTTGGCCAGGAACTCGCGAGTACGTGCCTCGTTCTCGTCGGACGGTTTGGGGAACGGATGGATGCGCTCTAGCGGAAAATGACCGAGAAATAGCTCCTTGGCGAAGGACGGTTTGTCCCAACCACTTTCCCGGGACTCTTCGGCCAGTGCTCTTGCTTGCTCTTCGGTGACCTGCGCTTGCTGTGCCATCGCAGCCTCCTCGCTACATGACTGTCGCGAGACAGTGAGTACCCAAACTGGCGCGTGGTACTCGGCGATCCGCTCAGGCGTGGCGTCAGGCGTCGAGCTCGCGGGCTACCGCCTTGACCACCTCGGAGACTCGGCGCGCCACCTTGCGGTCGGGATACCGGCCCTTGCGCAGCTCGGGCTGCACGGTGCTCTCCAACAAGGTGATCATGTCCTCGACCATGCCGTGCAGCTCGTCGGGGCTGTGCTTGTGCTCGACCGGGGTCTGCTCGCGGCGAGCCCGGGCGAGGCTGGGCGGCGGATCGATCAGCTTGAGGCTCAACGCTTGCGGGCCGCGTCGCCCGGAGGCCACGCCGAACTCCACCCGCTGCCCAGTCTTGAGCCCCTCGACCCCCTCGGGCAACGCCGACGAGCGGACGTACACGTCCTCCCCGTCTTCCTGTGACAGGAAGCCGAATCCCTTTTCGGCGTCGTACCACTTAACCTTGCCGGTCGGCACTGGTCTCACCTGCTTGTCTGACGAAATAGCTAGGAATGGACACACAAGAAGCGCCCCGCAAGTGCAGGACGCGATGCGGATTCAGATCCTACTCGGGTGGTTGCCCGGCCAGCATCCCCGTTTCCTCCTAACTCGCTACGCTGGCAGTACCGCGGGAGGTGAAATGCGCCTGGTTCTCAACGTCATCTGGCTCGTATTCGGTGGTCTTTGGATGGCCCTCGGATATCTGGCTGCGGCGCTCATCAGCTTCTTGCTCATCATCACGATTCCGTTCGGATTCGCGTCGCTACGGATCGCCTCCTATGCGTTGTGGCCGTTCGGCCGGACCATCGTCGACAAGCCGACCGCCGGAACCGGCGCCCTGATCGGGAACATCATCTGGGTGCTGCTCTTCGGTATTTGGCTGGCGATCGGCCATTTGCTCAGCGCGGCGGCCATGGCGGTCACGATCATTGGCATTCCGCTGGCGCTGGCCAACCTCAAACTCATTCCGGTGTCGCTGATGCCGCTGGGTAAGGAGATCGTTCCGGTCGGCGCGCCGACCCAATTTTCCGGAGTGCCCGCATGACACCGACCGCACTCGGGCTGCCGAGGATGCCCAGCGTCGCGACGGCCCGGCCCCCTGGCACGGTCGCCGACGAGATGCCGACCGAGGGCCCGCTGCGCGACACCTACGGCCGGGCCGCAACCGATCTGCGGGTATCGCTGACCGATCGTTGCAATCTTCGGTGCAATTACTGCATGCCGGCCGAGGGCCTGAACTGGCTGCCCGGTGACCAGCTGCTGCGCTCAGACGAGTTGTCCAGGCTGATGCGCATTGCCGTCACCCGGCTGGGCATCACCAGCGTGCGCTTCACCGGCGGTGAGCCGCTCCTGTCGCGCCACCTCGAAGAGGTGGTCGCGGCGGCGGCCGAACTGCGGCCCCGGCCGCAGATTTCGCTGACCACCAACGGCGTCGGCCTCGCCCGGCGGGCGGCCGGCCTCGCCGCGGCAGGGCTGAACCGCGTGAATGTCTCACTGGACAGCGTGAACCGGGATCGCTTCAAGGCGATCACCCGTCGCGACCGGCTCGCCGACGTGGTAGCCGGCCTGGTGGCCGCCAAGGAGGCCGGTCTGACGCCGGTCAAGGTGAATGCCGTGCTGGATCCCGCCTCCGGCCGTGCAGACGTCGTCGAGCTGTTGGGGTTCTGTCTCGAGCACGGCTACCAGTTGCGGGTGATCGAGCAGATGCCGCTGGACGCCGGGCATCGATGGCGGCGCGAGTCGGCGCTGACCGCCGACGAGGTGCTGGCCGCGTTGCGGCCGCACTTCCGGCTGCGTCCAGACCCGGCGCCACGTGGTTCGGCGCCTGCCGAGTTGTGGCTGGTCGATACGGGGCCGGGCACGCCGAGCGGAAAGTTCGGGGTGATCGCCTCGGTGTCGCACGCCTTCTGCTCGGCCTGTGACCGCACGCGGCTAACGGCCGACGGGCAGATCCGAAGTTGCCTGTTCGCCACCGACGAGACCGACCTGCGCGGGCTGCTGCGCGCCGGCGCCGGCGACGATGCGATCGAGACAGCGTGGCGCGCCGCGATGTGGGGCAAGCCCGCCGGACACGGAATCAACGACCCGAACTTCGTCCAGCCGGACCGCCCGATGAGTGCGATCGGTGGCTGAGTCTCGCGTCAACACCGAAGACACCGCGGGCATCGCGGTGACGGTTCGCTACTTCGCCGCCGCGCGCGCCGCCGCGGGCGTCGAAACGGAAACCGTCGTTCTTCGCCCGGGCACCACGGTGGCCGAGTTGGTTCAAAGACTCGCCGCTTCGGGTACCCGACTTGCAACCGTGTTGAGCCGATGCTCCTATCTCTGCGACGGCATCGCGGTACGGGACGCAACCAAACCGTTGCGGGCAGGTAACACGATCGACGTGTTACCCCCGTTCGCGGGCGGTTGATTCTGTGAGATAGCTCACGTCACGGAATGATAACGGCGCGGACACGGCCCGATATCGAGCCGTGGTGACCAGCGCAAATCCTTGATGTTCCTGCATCTTTCGCGGACGGCCGCGCCGGAAACGCCGAGTCGCGCAGAAAGTGACGCGGTCGACAGAACCGGTTACCGTCTCCGGAGGCTCGCCAAGCTGAACCGATGGCGGTCCTCTCTCACCCATAGCGCCGAGCTCCATCCAGTGGGTGAGGGCCCCCGGAATGTGGATGGAGGCGGGGGACCCACCGGTCCGCCGGATCCGGAGTCGCATGCGACTCCTTGGGGTGAAGCTGGCGTCGACTCTTCGGAGATGACTGAAGACGACGTCGGCCGGGTGGCCTCTCCAACCCGAACCCGACAGCTGACCTCGCAGGCGCGTGCAGAGAGGAATTTCGGCGCGTATGAGCGGACGTCACCGCAAACCCACGACATCCAACCTTCAGGTCGCCAAGATCGCCTTTACCGGGGCGGTTCTTGGTGGCGGCAGCATCGCCCTGGCGGGTCAAGCGGCTGCGGCCACGGACAGCGAGTGGGATCAGGTAGCCCGGTGCGAATCGGGTGGCAACTGGGGCATCAACACCGGCAACGGTTACTACGGTGGCGTTCAGTTCAATGCCAGCACGTGGGCTTCACACGGTGGTCGCGAGTACGCCCCGTCGGCCCAACTGGCCACCCGGGAACAGCAGATCGCGGTCGCCGAGCGCGTGCTGGCGACGCAGGGTCGTGGCGCTTGGCCGGTATGCGGTGGGCCGCTGTCGGCGCCTACCCCGCGGGAAGTCCTTCCCACCCCGGCGGGCTTGGACGTCCCAGGCCTCAATGGCGACCCCGGACCGCTAGCCCCGCCGCCGCCCGCCGACGCGCCCCCGCCCGCGGACGCTCCTGCGCCACCGCCGCCCGCCGACGCGCCCCCGCCCGCCCCGGTGCAGCTGGCGTCCTTCGACCAGCCGGCTCCGCCGCCCGCGGATCTACCGCCGGCCCCGCCCGCCGACGCCCCGCCACCCGCCGACGCGGTGCCGCCCCCACCGGCAGATCTTCCACCCCCGCCGGCCGAACTTCCCCCGCCGGCCGAACTTCCGCCGCCCGCAGACATTCCGCCGCCCGCGGATGCCCTGCCGCCCGCTCCGCCGGCCGACGCCCCGCCCCCGGCTGACGCGCCGCCGCCCGCGGATGCGCCCCCGCCCGCCCCGGACGCGCCGGCCCCCGTCGACACCGACACTCCTCCGGCACCCCAGCAGGCCCTGAAGGTCGGCTACACACAGCGGGTGTGGGACGCGATCCGCGCCGAAAACGTCGACGGCAACGCCGCACTTGACTCACTGGCGCTGTCGGCGCCGGTCAACTAACCGCCGCGCTGCGGGTCGGATTGGCGTCAGGCCGACCCCACCCATTCCTCTGTTCCGTCGTCGAAAAACTGGTGTTTCCAGACCGGTAGGCGCGCCTTGATCGTGTCGACCAGCGCGGCGCAGGTTGCGAACGCTTCCTGCCGGTGATCGGCGGCCACCGCCGCCACCAACGCGGCCTCCCCGATGTGCAGCGTGCCGATCCGGTGGCTGGCCGCGACCGCACGCACGCCGGCTGACTTCTCGGCGACCTCGGCCACTACCTCCGCCATGACCTGGGCAGCCGAGGGGTGGGCAGAATATTCGAGCCGCACGACCCGGCGTCCCTCGTCGTGGTCGCGAATCATGCCCACGAACCCGACGATGGCACCGGCCGACCGATGGCCCACCAGTTCTTCATGCTCATCCAGGGAGATGGACTGCTCGGTCATCGCCGCGCGCAACACGACCGTCATTGTTTGTGGTCTTTACCAGCGATCTGGTCAAGGGCATGGTCGAGAACGTCAGCAAGCACACCCAGCCCGTCCCGTACACCACCGGGCGAACCCGGCAGGTTGATGATGAGAGTGCGACCGGCCACCCCGCACACCCCGCGTGAGAGCACCGACGTCGGGACTTTGGGCAAGCCGGAGTGCCGAATGGCGTCGGCCAGGCCGGGAATCAGATAGTCCACCACCGCAACGGTCTGATCCGGGGTGGCATCGGTCGGGGAGATACCGGTACCGCCGGAGGTCAGGATGACGTCGACATCGTCGTCGAGCGCGGCGCGCAGCGCCTCACCGACCGGCTTCCCGTCCGCGACCACTTCCGGCTCTGGGACCGAAAACCCCTGCTGTGAAAGCCATTCCGCGAGGATTGGGCCGCATTTGTCCGAGTACACCCCGCTGGAGGCTCGGGTCGAGGCGATGATCACCCGGGCGGTCCGCGGGCTCATGCCCGCACCCAATTTCCGGACTTGCCACCCTCTTTGCGAAGCACCCGGACGTCATCGATACAGGCCGCCCGATCAACCGCCTTGATCATGTCGTAGAGCGTAAGCGCGGCCACGCTCACCGCCGTCAGCGCCTCCATCTCGACACCCGTACGGTCGGTGCTGTGGACCGTCGCGACGATGTCGATGTCTGACTCGCCCACGCTGAATTCGATGTCGACCCCGGTGAGAGCGAGCTGGTGGCACAGCGGGATCAGATCGCTGGTGCGCTTGGCGGCCAGGATTCCGGCCACCCGCGCCGTCGCGAGGGCGTCGCCCTTGGGTAGCCCCCCGCTGGAGATCAGGTCCACCACATGCGCGGAGGTGCGCAACACACCCGCGGCGACCGCGGTGCGCTTGGTGGTCGGCTTTTCGGTCACATCGACCATGTGTGCGGCGCCTCGCTCGTCGAGGTGCGAGAGCGCGTCTGGGCGTGGTTGCGCCGACTGCTCGGCCTGCGCGGGTCTGGACGTCCCGGATGACCCGGCCATGCCGCGCCTACCTACCGATTGATGACTGTGACCGGGTGGACGTATGGCAGATGATCGGGGTCGACAGGGAAGACCAGGTCGCCAAACGGCGAGAGCGCGCCCGTGCGATCGGTCACCAGCTCACTTACCGCGTGGTCGTCGGGGTCCGTCGTCGGCCAGCCGTTGTCGACGTACCTGCTCTTGCCCACCTTGTCTTCAGCACTGTTAGCCACGTCGTACATTCTGACAGGTCGCGTGCGGGCGCGTGACGCTAGTCGGGATCGTTCTCGCCGGTAACCCCAGCGTGCGTGCTCGCCGCCAACCGGGATCCGCGAGCTGCTTTACGCTGGTCAGCGATGACCGACAACACCCCGGATATCCCGCTGGGGTCCTGGCTGGCCGACTTGCCCGACGAGCGGCTGATCCGACTGCTGGAACTCCGGCCAGACCTTGCCCAGCCGCCCCCTGGCAGCATTGCGGCCCTGGCCGCGCGTGCCGGGGCCCGGCAGTCGGTCAAGGCCGCCACCGACGAGTTGGATTTCCTGCGGTTGGCGGTGCTCGACGCGTTGCTGGTGCTACATGCGGACACCGCCGCGGTGCCGACCGCCAAACTGTTGGCGCTTCTCGACGGCCGCGCACCCGAGGACGGGGTCCTCGAGGCGCTCGAGGATCTCAGGCAGCGCGCCCTGGTATGGGGTGACAGCGCGATCCGGTTGTCCGCCGAGACCGGCACCGCGTTGCCCTGGCATCCCGGACAGGTGACGCTCGAGGACAATTCCCGCACCGTCGAGCAGATCGCGGAGCTGATCGACGGGCTGACCGAGGCGCAGCGCGACGTCCTGGACAAGCTGCTCGAAGGCTCTCCGATGGGCCGTACCCGCGACGCCGCTCCCGGCGCACCGGCCGATCGACCGGTGCCGCAATTGTTGGCGATGGGCCTGCTGCGGCGCGTCGACGCCGAGACGGTGATCCTGCCCCGCCATGTCGGGCAGGTGCTGCGCGGCGAGCAGCCCGGTCCGATGCAGCTGACGGCGCCCGACCCCGTGGTGTCGACGACCACGGCCGAGGATGTTGACGCCGCGGCGGCCGGAGCCGTTCTCGACCTGCTGCGCGAGGTCGACGTGTTACTGGACAGCCTTGGCACTACGCCGGTTCCCGAGCTGCGCAGCGGCGGCCTTGGCGTACGCGAGGTCAAGCGGCTGGCCAAGACCACCGGCATCGACGAGCCGCGGTTGGGGTTGGTGCTTGAGGTCGCCGCCGCCGCCGGACTGATCGCCAGCGGCCGGCCCGATCCGGAGCCCGAAAGCGGTGACGGCCTCTACTGGGCGCCGACGGTGGCCGCCGACCGCTTCGCCGCGATGTCCGCCGC
Source organism: Mycobacterium simiae (assembly GCF_010727605.1). Classification (NCBI taxonomy): domain Bacteria; kingdom Bacillati; phylum Actinomycetota; class Actinomycetes; order Mycobacteriales; family Mycobacteriaceae; genus Mycobacterium; species Mycobacterium simiae. Next base: position 3,470,472 of record NZ_AP022568.1, on the reverse strand, counting down.
CGAGCGCTGGCACCTGCTGGCCGGCGCATGGCTTGAGCTACCGGGGCGTCCCGCGCTGATCGGCGATCGTGGCCCCGACGGCAAACCGTATGCGGCCCTGTCTGATTCGCTCTATTCGACGGCCGCTCCGCTGGACCGGCGGTTGCTGCTGGGCTTGCTCGCCAGCCTGCCGGCCGGCGCCGGGGTCGATGCGGGCACCGCCTCTGCGGCGCTGATCTGGTGCCGCCCCCGGTGGACCCGGCGCCTGCAACCCGGCCCCGTCGCCGACCTGCTGGCGGAGAGCCACGCGCTGGGGCTGGTCGGCCGCGGCGCGATCAGCACTCCCGGGCGGGCGCTGCTCGAGGAGTCCGTTGACTTCTCCGCCACGGTTGTCGCGATGGCGCGGGCGCTGCCCGAACCGATCGACCACTTCCTGATGCAGGCTGACCTGACCGTCGTGGTGCCGGGGCCGTTGCAACGCGATCTCGCCGACGAACTGGCGACGGTGGCCACCGTCGAATCGGCCGGGGCGGCGATGGTCTACCGGATAAGCGAGCAGTCCATCCGGCATGCTCTCGACGTCGGCAAGACCCGGGACTGGATGCACGCGTTCTTTGCGAGTCACTCTAAAACGCCTGTACCGCAAGGTCTTACCTACCTGATCGACGACGTGGCCCGCCGCCACGGTCAGCTCCGGATCGGGATGGCCGCGTCGTTTGTGCGTTGCGAGGACCCGGCCCTGCTGGCTCAGGCCGTGGCCGCGGGTGAGGATCTGCAGCTGCGGGCCCTGGCACCGACGGTCGCCGTCTCGCCCGCGGCGATCGGCGAAGTGCTCAACGCGCTGCGGGCCGCGGGCTTTGCCCCCGCAGCCGAAGACTCCACCGGTGCCATCGTCGACGTCCGGCCGTTGCGAGCCCGGGTGCCGACCCCGCAGCAACGCCGGCTCTATCGGGCGTCGCCGCGGCCCAATGGCGAGACACTGACCGCCGTCGTCTCGGTGCTGCGCAAGGTGACCACCGCTCCGTTCGGCAACAGCCGCGTCGAGCCGGCCGCCGCGATGGCGCTGCTGCAAGACGCGGCCAAAAACCAAGACACGCTGGTGATCGGGTATCTCGACGCGGCCGGCGTGGCCACCCAGCGGATGGTGTCGCCGATCGCGGTACGCGGTGGCCAGCTGGTGGCCTTCGATTCGGCGTCGGGGCGGCTGCGCGATTTCGCGATTCACCGCATCACATCGGTCGTGTCGGACGTCGACGGATAATGGATTGTTATGACTGACGGACCGTTGATTGTGCAGTCCGACAAGACGGTGCTGCTGGAAGTGGACCACGAGCAGGCCGACGCGGCGCGCGCCGCGATCGCGCCGTTCGCCGAGCTCGAGCGCGCACCCGAGCACGTGCACACCTACCGCATCACCCCGCTGGCGCTATGGAACGCCCGCGCGGCGGGCCACGACGCTGAACAGGTGGTCGACGCGCTGGTCAGTTTTTCCCGATACGCGGTGCCGCAGCCGTTGCTGGTCGACATCGTCGACACCATGGCCCGCTACGGGCGACTGCAACTGGTCAAGCACCCGGCCCACGGCCTGACCCTGGTAAGCGTGGATCGCGCGGTGCTCGAGGAAGTGTTGCGCAACAAGAAGATTGCGCCGATGCTGGGCGCACGCATCGACGACGATACCGTTGTCGTGCACGGCAGCGAACGCGGCCGGCTCAAGCAGATGCTGTTGAAGATCGGTTGGCCGGCAGAGGATTTGGCCGGCTACGTGGACGGCGAGGCCCATCCGATCAGCCTCGACCAGGACGACTGGGAGCTACGCGATTACCAGCGGCTGGCCGCGGATTCGTTTTGGGCGGGCGGATCCGGCGTGGTGGTGCTGCCCTGTGGCGCCGGCAAGACGTTGGTCGGCGCCGCCGCGATGGCGAAAGCCAGTGCGACGACGCTGATCCTGGTGACCAACATCGTGTCGGCGCGGCAATGGAAACGGGAGCTCATCGCGCGGACCTCGCTGACCGAGGAAGAGATCGGTGAATACTCCGGCGAGCGCAAGGAAATCCGGCCGGTCACCATCTCGACCTACCAGATGATCACCCGGCGCAGTAAGGGCGAATACCGCCACCTGGAACTCTTCGACAGCCGGGACTGGGGGTTGATCGTCTATGACGAGGTGCATTTGTTGCCAGCACCCGTCTTTCGGATGACCGCGGACCTGCAATCCAAGCGTCGCCTCGGCCTGACCGCCACGCTGATACGCGAGGACGGCCGTGAGGGTGACGTGTTCTCGCTGATCGGGCCGAAACGCTACGACGCCCCCTGGAAGGACATCGAGGCGCAGGGCTGGATCGCCCCGGCGGAATGCGTCGAAGTTCGGGTCACCATGACCGACAACGAGCGCATGATGTACGCCACCGCCGAACCCGAAGAGCGCTACAAGCTCTGCTCGACGGTGCACACGAAAATCGCTGTGGTCAAGTCAATTCTGGAGAAGCACCCCGGCGAGCAGACCCTGGTGATCGGCGCCTACCTCGATCAGCTCGACGAGCTCGGCGCCGTACTCAATGCCCCGGTGATCCAGGGCTCGACCAAGACCAAGGAACGCGAGGCGTTGTTCGAGAGCTTCCGCAGCGGCGAGATATCCACGTTGGTGGTGTCCAAGGTCGCCAACTTTTCGATCGACTTGCCCGAAGCGTCGGTGGCGGTGCAGGTTTCGGGAACGTTCGGCTCACGCCAAGAGGAGGCCCAACGGCTGGGCCGGCTGCTACGACCCAAGGCCGACGGCGGCGGGGCCATCTTCTACTCCGTCGTGGCCCGCGACAGCCTAGACGCCGACTACGCCGCGCACCGGCAGCGCTTCCTGGCCGAGCAGGGCTACGGTTACATCATCCGCGATGCCGACGACCTGCTGGGTCCGGCGATTTGATGACGAGACGGGGCAGGCTCGCGACACCGGATTACGCGGGGTCGCCCAGCGCGCACTGACCCCGCGGCGGGGTTGCTCAGAGCGAAAGGATCGTGGCCGACGCGGTACCTGGAGCGCCGTACACCTGCGCAAGGCCGACCCGCGGGCTGCCCGGAACCTGACGCTCCCCCGCCTCGCCGCGCAGCTGACGGACCAGCTCGTGCACTTGCCGCAGACCCGACGCTCCGATCGGCTCGCCGTTGGCGATCAGGCCTCCGTCGGTGTTCACCGGAATCGAGCCGTGGATCTCGGTGGCACCGTCGGCCAGCAACTTCTCCTGCTCACCGTCGGCGCACAGACCGGTCTCGGCCATGTGGATGACCTCGGCACCCGCGTCGGTGTCCTGTAGCTGTGCGATGTCGACGTCCTCGGGGCCGATGCCCGCGGCTTCGTAGGCGGCCTCGGCGGCATACACGGTCGGCGCGGAGTCCTCGTCCAGCGGCGCCGACGTGGCGTGCACTTCGTAGGCGCCGAATCGGCGGGTGCGGATCTCGCTGGCCCGGACGTAGACCGGCTTGTCGGTGAACTTATGCGCGATGTCGGCACGGCACATGACGACGGCCGCGGCGCCCTCGTCGGGCGCGCAGAACATGTACTGCGTCAACGGATAGTTCAGCACGGCCGAGTTCAGGATCTCCTCGACGGAGATCTCCTTGCGCCGGAAGGCATTCGGATTCAGTGCGCCGTTTCGGAAGTTCTTGTTGGCCACCCGCGCCAGCGTCTCCTGCGAGATGTTGTGGTCGTGCAGGTACTTGTTGGCCTTCATGCCGAAAAACTTGGTGGTGACGAACTGCCCATTTTGGGCGTACCACTGCGGCAGCGCCAGCTTGGCGGGATCGTCAGTGAAGGCGCCGCGCGGATGCTTGTCCAAGCCGATCGCGATGCCAATGTCGTACTTGCCCAGCCGGATGGTGTCGGCGGTCTGTTGAATGGCGCTGGCCGCGGTGGCGCAGGCGTTGAACACATTGGTGAAGGTAATGCCGGTCAGCCCGACCAGGCGCGTCACGGCGTCGGGGTTTGATACCTCGTAGCTGCCGCCGAAGCCGAACTGGATGTCCTTCCATGCCACGCCGGCGTCGGTGAGCGCGAGCTGGATGGCTTCGGCGCCCATTTGCATCGCGGTCTTCTCAAACCTGCCGAAGGGGTGCAGGCCGACACCGATGATGGCTACATCGTTGGTCATTGGCGACTCTCTTTCTAGACCGGCCGAAACGCAAAGGTGATGATGTCGTTGCCGTCCGCGTCGGTGGTGAACGGCACCATGGTCAGCTCGACCTGCTGTCCAAACTTCAGCTTGGCCGGGTCGTTCTCGGTCAGCCGGCCCTCGACGCGGATCACCGCCTCGTCGCCCAAACCGAGCTGCACCAGGCCGACACCGAAGGGCACGAAGTCCTTCCCGGTCGGTCCCGCGTACGGGGCCCCCGGCGGGAAACCCTGCGTCGTCCAGGCCACCAGGGTCCCGGTGCGCGGCAGCAGCACCTCACTCATCCCACCGCCGCTGCAGCGCGGGCACCGGTCCTGCACCGGGAAGGCGGTGGCGCCGCAGGCACCGCACCGGCTGCCGATCAGCTGCGGGCTCTCCTCGGGCCAGGTTGAGATCTCCGGGGCGAGTGCCTTCTGCATCGAACGATCCTCCGACGATTGAACAGAACTTGACCAGAACGCTGAACAGAACTTTGCTCACTGAACCGTATAACAGCCTTCCGAAAAGTGGAAACGGCATTCTCCGTGCCCTGCCGCGAACACCGCCGCCGTCATTGACGTCGCATTCCCGTCACCCGGAGCCAAACCCTTACCCCGCGCCACGTCGCGGCCTAGCGTCGGGCCCGGGCCAATACCCACCTTCCCCCCGAGGTTTTACAAACAATGGTGAGCATCCCCACCGAGACGGTCGCCGCGCCGCCGGCGGTCGGTCCACCGCGCAGGCAGCGCCGGTGGACGGTGCTGCGGATCTTGTCGCCCGTACTGCTGTTGGTGTTGTGGCAATTCTTCAGCGCCACCGGGCTCATCCCCCAGGACGTCCTGCCGGCCCCGCAACTGATCTTCGACGCCGGCCTGCAGCTCGTCCGCAACGGCAAGCTCGCCGAGGCGCTCGAGGTATCCGGGCTGCGTGTCGTCGAAGGCCTGTTGCTCGGCGGTGTGATCGGGGTGGCGCTGGGGGTGGCGGTGGGGCTGTCGCGCTGGTTCGAGGCGACGCTGGATCCGCCCCTTCAGATGGTGCGGGCGCTGCCCCATCTTGGTTTGATCCCGCTGTTTATCCTGTGGTTCGGCATCGGCGAGCTGCCCAAGGTGCTACTGGTCGCGTTGGGAGTCAGTTTCCCGCTGTACCTGAACACGGTCTCGGCGATCAAGCAGGTCGATCCGAAACTGCTGGAAACCGCTGACGTTCTTGGCTTTTCGCTGAGCCAACGACTGCGCACCATCATCTTGCCGAGCGCGGCACCGCAGGTGCTGGTCGGGCTGCGACAGTCGCTGGCCATTGCGTGGCTGACGCTCATCGTCGCCGAACAGATCAACGCGGACAAAGGCATCGGGTTTCTGATCAACAACGCCCGCGACTTCCTGCGCATCGACATCATCATCTTCTGCTTGGTCGTCTACGCGTTGCTCGGCATTGGCACCGACGCCGTCGTCCGGGTGCTCGAACAGCGAGCATTGAGGTATCGCACATGACAGTGACATCCGAACGACAGACCACGGTCGTCGGGAAACTCAACCACATCGACAAGTGGTATGGCACCCGCAAGGTGCTCGACGGCATATCCCTCGAGATCCGCGCCCACGAGATCGTCGCACTGGTGGGCCGCAGCGGTTGCGGCAAATCGACGGTACTGCGGGTGCTGGCCGGGCTTTCGCCCGACCACACCGGCGAGCGGGAGGTCGCCGGTGCACCGGCGGTCGCCTTTCAGGAGCCTCGACTGTTCCCGTGGCGCGACGTGCTCACCAATGTGCAGTACGGGCTCTACCGCGCACGGCTCTCCCCGGACGCCGTACGCGCCCGGTCCGAGCGGGCGCTGGGCGAGATCGGGCTGACCGACCACGCCAAGGCGTGGCCGCCGACGCTGTCGGGCGGTCAGGCACAACGAGTTTCGTTGGCGAGGGCATTGGTCGCCGAGCCCCAGCTGCTGTTGCTGGACGAGCCGTTCGGTGCGCTCGATGCGCTCACCCGGCTTTCCATGCGCGCGCTGCTGCTCGACTTGTGGCGCGCCCACGGATTCGGCGTGCTGCTCGTCACGCACGACGTTGACGAGGCCATCGAGCTGGCTGACCGGGTGTTGGTCCTCGAGGACGGCCGGATTGCTCACTCCCTGGAGATCGAGGCCCCGCGGCCGACCGCGTCGCAGCGCACCGCCCAGCACGATCGTTACCGCGCAGAGCTCCTCGACAAGCTCGGCGTTCGGCATTGACAGCCTTGCACCGCTTGGCCTTTCGCGTCGGTCTCGTGCTGGTGCTTGCGGCCGGCGCACCGGCGTGCGTGTCACGGTCGTCGGGGCCGCAACTGATCGGGGTGCCCGCGGCGGTGCCGCTGTCCGAGCTTTCCGACGTCACCCTGCGAGTCGGTGACCAGAAGGGTGGGACCGAGGCGCTGCTGCGCGCGGCCAATGCCCTGGACAATTTGCCGTACCAGATCTCGTTTTCGACGTTCACCTCAGGCCCGCCGCAAATCGAGGCGTTGACCGCCGGCAAAATCGATTTTGCGATCACCGGGAACACACCGCCGGTTTTCGGCGCGGCGGCCAACTCGAAGACGCGGGTGGTGGCGGCATGGGATGGCGCAGCGCCGGGCGAGCAAATCCTGGTGCGGGCAAGTTCGCCGATCACCACGATCCGCGATCTGGCCAGCAAGACGATCCTGGTTGCTAAGGGCAGCGCCGCGCACGCCAATGTGCTTGAGCACCTCGCCGATAACGGCCTCAAACCCAAGGACGTCAACCTGGTGTTCCTGCAGCCCGCCGACGCGCTGTCGGCCTTCGCCAACGGACAGGGCGACGCCTGGGTCATTTGGGAGCCTTACACCGCGCAGGCCGAGCTCACCTTGAAGGTGCGCAACCTCGGGAACGCCGAAAACGGCTACTGGTTCGGCAGTGCTTCGACACGGGCACTGACCGACCCGAAACGCAACTCCGCGTTGGCCGATCTTTTGATCCGCTATGAACGCGCGGCCCGGTGGGCGCGCGAAAACCCGTCACAGTGGGCGGCCAAGTACGGCAAAGCCGTCGGTCTCAAACCCGAAATCGCCGCGCTCGCGCAGAGTCGGCAGGTGCGGCGGCCGATTCCCCTTGACGATAAGGTGGTCAGCGCCGAACAACGGTTGGCCGACCTGTTCGCGGCCGCCGATCAAATTCCCGAGGCGCCCGACATTGCCAAGTGGGTTGACCGTAGGTTCAACAGCGTGCTCGCGGCCAGCGGCGCGTAGGGACGATACGAGGAGACGGCAGTGACGGTCACCGTGATACTTGAGCTCAACTTCAAGCCCGACGAGGTCGCCGCAGGGCGCGAACTGATGGGGCGGGCGCTGCAAGACACCCGAGCTTTCAACGGAAACGTCCGGACCGACGTGCTCATCGACGAGGACGACGAAGCGCACTGGCTGATCTACGAAATCTGGGAAACCGTCGAGGACGACGAGGCCTACCGCAGCTTTCGCGCCGGCGAAGGCAAGCTGACCCAGCTACCTCCCCTGCTGGCCAGCCCACCGGTCAAGAAGCGGTACCTCACCAGCGACGTCTGAGCACCGCTAGCTCAGGGCGGGAATCACTTCACGTTCGAACAACTCGATGCCCGAGCGGTCATAGGCCGCCTCGGGGAAGTATACGATCGCGTACTCACAGCCGAGATCACGGATTTTGGTCAACCGCTCGATTACCTGCTCCGTAGTGCCCGACGCAGCGTCCGGCATGCTTGACGTCATCGAATCCGCCAGCGACTCAGGGACATACCCGGCCAACCGGTCGCGTACGCGGCGCTGCCGGTCTTTGACCTCGGCGTCGGAGGTGCCCACGATCGCGGTGAAGTTGGACGAGCGGACGATGGCGTCGAAGTCGGTCCCTGCCTCGCGGCAATGCGCGGCGAGCACCTCGGATTTGTGGGTGAACGCTTCGGGTTCGGCGGTGAAGTTGGTGTACTGGGCATATTGTGCCGCAATGCGCAGCGTCACCTTCTCCCCGCCACCGGCGATCCACAACGGAATTCCGTTGTCCTGCAAAGGCTTGGGCTCGACGATCGCTCCGTCGACCTGGTAGTGCTTGCCGTCGAAGCTGACGTTGCCGTTGCGCCAGGCGTCCCGCATGATCTGCACGCCCTCGTCCAGCCGGCCCAGCCGCACCCCGGCCGACGGGAATCCGTACCCATATGCCCGCCATTCGTGTTCGTACCAACCGCCGCCGATGCCCATCTGGATGCGACCGCCGGAGATGATGTCGACGGTGGCCGCCACCTTGGCCAGATACACCGGGTTGCGATAGCTCATCGCCGTGCACATCTGTCCGAGCTTGATTCGCGACGTGGTCGCGGCGTAGGCCGACATCAACGACCACGCCTCGTGTGTCGCCTCGGCGCTGGGCATCGGCACGGTGTGGAAGTGGTCGTAGACCCACAGCGAGTCCCACGCGCTGCCGTCGGCGTAGACGGCCAGGTCCCGCATCACCGCCCAATGTTTCGCGGGGTCGATGCCTACCAGATCCATCCGCCAGCCCTGCGGAATGAAAAGTCCAAAGCGCATAGTGAGCGACTCTAGCTCTCGGCGGTGCGAGCCGGAACCTCATAGCTGATGGATATGGAGGACCCAGCTGGCACACGACAGCCGAGCGATAAATGAATGCATGGCAAACAGATTGATTCCCGTGGCATTGGCGGCGGCCGCGGCCGTTGCGGCGCTTGCCGTGTGTAGCGGCGCGCCGCCGGGCGGACCCACGACGGTGGCCGCGTCCGGACCGCCCGGCGCGCGCATCATCACCGTCGACAACGGCGACGAAAACTTCGTGAACGACAATGGCCAGACGTCCGGCGACATCTTCCAGCAGAACGCCCAGGACCAGAGCACCGCGAGCGGAGCAGGTACGTAACGCAGCCTCAGACGCCAAATGTGGCCAGCGCGGCTCGACCGAGGTCGCGCGCAACCCCTCATACGGGGTGACCGGAAATTGCAGGCAGCAGTCCTGCAGACCAGGAACGCCAGCACCGCGCGGGTGGCCTGCGCGAGCGTCGGTCGTGGCCCGAATGTCAACTTGCCCGACCGATCGCGCCATGCCAGCACATTGTCAATGAGCCGGAGATCGGCCAGCATCGTCAATGCGGCGAGTACCAGCACGATGTACTCCCCCGCAAGCGGTGGCGCCGGATCGCCGCCGCGCTGTAGGCGAACAGCCGAGCGCCACCTGGCTTCCTTGCTCGCGGGCCGCTAGCACCTAGGGCCGTAACCTGGAGCAAGGGTGTTTTGGGACTGACCGACGGGGGCTTGGCGACATCGATGCATGAACTGGTACGGGCTTCGGCGCTGACGAACTTTGGTGCGCTGGTCGAGGAGCTGGGCGGATCGCCGGCCGCTCTTTTGCGCGCCGTTCAGCTAGCCGGCGCCCGGCCGGATGATCCTGATTCGTTCATTCCCCTGCCTAGCTTGTCCGAACTATTGGAGCTCACCGCTCGCAAACTCGACCGTCCCGACTTTGGGCTGCTGCTTGCCAGCAGGCAGCGGGTCGAGATTCTCGGTCCGCTCGCGCTGATTGCCCGTCACTCCGCCAGCGCATTGGCCGCGGTACACGACCTTGCCTATTTCATGCCCTCCTACGCGCCGGCGCTGAAGTTCGACCTCACCGATATCGGCGACGGGCTCAGTCGATATCACCTCTGGATCCAAATTCCGATGGCGCGGTCAGCACAGCTACTCGAGCTTGGGATGGGCATCTCCTATTCGAATTTCAAGCTTGTGGCCGGCTCCGACTTCCGCCCGGTTGATGTTGCTTTTCCCCATGCGGCACAAGCAGACCGGGCGGTCTATCGAGCGTATTTCGGGTGTCCCGTGCGGTTGGAGGCGGACTTCTGCGGTTTCGACCTGCGAACCGACGAGCTACGGCGGCCGCGTCCCAACACCGATCGCGAACTGCGGCGGATAATCGCCCGCTACTTGGAAGACACGACGTCGAACACCGAGGACGGGCTGGTACCTCAGGTTCGTTTGCTGATCTCGAGGATGCTCCCGGTGGGTCAAGCGAGCTGGCAGAACGTCTCGACGCACCTCGGATACAGCGGGCGGACGCTGCAACGCCGACTTGCCGCCGAGGGCACCTCGTTTGAGGCCCTACTCGACGAGGTACGACGCGAGCGCGCCCAGCATTATCTTTCCAACACCACCCTGTCGTTCGGCGAAATCGCTGCAATGCTGGGTTATTCACAACAAAGTTGTTTCGCCCGCTCCGCGAAGCGCTGGTTCGGCACGTCACCACGTGAGTTCCGTCGCTCCGGTGCCGCGACTGCGTAAGGCCACGCGGTCGCGCTAGCCAAACAGCTTGCGTTCCGCAGAACATCCGTTTCCTGGCACGTCGAATGCCGACGCGGCCGCTGTCATGAAATGTCAAATAAGTGTCGCGAGATGTCCAGCCCGCCGTCGCGACCCGACATAACTTGGTCGACGTAGATACCAGCGACGGAAGGTTTCGTGACATGAACACATCGCCCCAGACGCTCCCAACGCGGACACACCTGATCGGCATGCTGATGGGGTTCACGGTGGTGACAGTGGCCACCCCCGCTCTCATCGGCGCGGCGTTTACCGCGAACCCCCTTCTGGCACTGGCAATCTTGCCGACGCTCTTGATCGCCGTCGTCGTGAACCGGTTGCTCGCAGGACGCGAGTTTGTTGAACCTCGCCTCGAGGTAACTGAGCGAGACACTAGGATATGAACAGCGCCAACCAGTTTGACAGTGATTTCGCGGTCCGGGCGCGGGAAAACCAGGCCCGGTTGGCCGCTCAGCTGCAATCCGGGTACGACTTTGTCGTTTGTGGTGCCGGCAGCGCGGGATCGGTTGTCGCACGGCGCATCGCCGAAAACTCCTCGGCCACAGTCCTGCTGTTGGAGGCAGGCCTAGCCGCAGATGCCGCGAGTGTTCGCCAGCCAAGCCTGTGGCTGACCAACTTGGGCACCGAGCGCGACTGGGCGTTCGTCGCCGAGCCCAGCCCACATGTCAACAGCCGACGACTGCCGATGTCGATGGGCAAGGGCTTGGGCGGCGGGTCGTCCATCAACGCGATGATGTGGGTGCACGGACATCGCAGCGACTGGGACTTCTATGCCTGCGAGTCGGGGAATTCGGCGTGGAGCTATGACGCCGTCGTCGAGATCTTCCGGCGGATCGAAGACTGGCACGGTGTTTCCGACGTGGAGAGCCGCGGTCACGGCGGACCGCTTCATGTCGCACCCATCCCGGATCCCAGCCCCTGCGCGTCAGCCGCGCTTAGAGCCGCCAGCAGTATTGGCGTACCGACGTTTGCGAGCGTGAACGGTCCGATGATGGAATCCAACGGCGGCGCGGCACTCAACGAAATGCGAATCAAACACGGCCAGCGCGAATCTGTGTTCGACTCCTACGTTTATCCCTACCTGGACCATCCGAATCTCACCGTGCTCAGTGGCGCGACAGTCCGCCGATTGCTGTTCGACGGGCGGCGTGCGTCCGGTGTGGAATTCTCATACCAAGACCGGTTGCAACGGGTCCGCGTGAACGCCGAGATTGTCCTGTCTCTGGGCGCGATCAACACGCCGAAGGTACTCATGCATTCCGGCATCGGTAACGAGAAACAGCTGCGGCACTTCGGTATTCCCGTTGTTGAGAACCTCCCCGGCGTGGGGATGAACTTTCAGGACCACATCGGCTTCACTTGCGTGTGGGAGTTACCCGCCCCACGGAAAGTCACTTGGCTACCTGAGGCCAGTATCTACTGGAGAAGCATTCCGCGCGTCGAACACCCAGATTTGTTTGCGACATTCGGCGTGGCGCCCCTGGCGAGTCCGGAAGTGGCTCTTCGCTATACGCTGCCACAGGCGGGATGGAATCTATTCGGTGCGCTGGCCCGGCCGATGAGTCGCGGCACAGTGCAGTTGACAGGACCCGAGCCCACCGATCCCGTGCGGGTGGATGCCAATGTCCTATCGCATCCTGATGACATGGCTACCGCGAGGTGCTGTGTAGGCGCGCTAAGAGAGATCGGTAATGCATTGGAAATGCGGCCTTTCGTCAAACGGGAAGTGCTGCCGGGCAAGCTGACTGACGCCGAGCTGGACGACTTCCTGCGTGACGCCGCGATGACATATTGGCACCACAGCGGAACGGCAAAGATGGGACGCGACCGGATGTCGGTGGTGGACGGAGATCTCGGGGTCTATGGGGTTGATGGGTTGCGTGTTGCCGACGCCTCGATACTGCCACGGGTGACAACGGGTAACACCATGGCTCCTTGCGTGATTATCGGTGAGCGCGCGGGCGAGATCACTGCGTCCAGATACTGACCACGTCCCGCTCGATGTGGTCGCACGAGTGAGGGGCGGCCATCCACCTTCGATCGCACGCGCTTCCTCACCGAACTCGGTGCCGTGGTCGATTCGCTTGGGCTGCAACGGTTCTACCTCTTCGGTCATTCCTGGGCGGAATGCTCGCACAACGCTGCACTGATCGCGATGTGGCGCTTCACGATGCGCGACTGAGAAAGGGAACGTATGAGCACGCCAACGGTAATGACCGTCGACGGCAGGCACACCAGAGTTCGCATCGACGGCGACCCGGAAACTCCAGCCGTGCTGCTGCTCCACGGACTCGGCCGCAGCCTCGAAGACTGGGCACCGCAGTTCCCACGGTTGGCCGCATACCGCACCATCGCCCTCGACCTGCCCGGGTTGGGCTTCTCTGCCCGTCGCGCCGGACCCATGTCGGTGCTCGCGCTTGCGCAGGGTGTGACCAGCGCGCTCGACGTCCTCGGAGAGCAGCGTCCGGTGCACGTCGTCGGCAACTCACTTGGCGGAGCTGTCGCCCTGCAGTTGCTCGCGTTGCAACCCGCGCGCGTGGCCAGCCTGGCACTCATCAATAGCGCAGGGTTCGGCTCAGAGGTCAGTTGGCCGGTTCGAATGCTCGCCACTCCCGGTATTGGCAGCTTCATTGCACGGCATCCCACCCGTGCCAGCGCACGACTCGTCGAACGGACGATTTACGCCGATCGGTCCCTTGCGACTCAGGAACGCATCGATCACGCCCTGACGCAGGCCCGCGAACCCGCAGCCGGGCCGACACTGCACGAGTTAGCGCGCGCTGTCGCCTCTATCAGAGGCGTCCGGCACCGATTGCGGCACGAACTGCTGGCGGAAGCCACCGGCCATCCCCGCCCGACTTTGATCGTGTGGGGAGATCGCGACCGCGTTCTACCGGTACATCATCTCGAGGCGGCTCGCCGCTACCTTCCGCACGCGCAGACACATGTATTCAGCGGCATCGGACACATGCCGCAGATCGAGTGCCCCGACGAGTTCGCAGAACTGCTAACCGGTTTCATCTCATCGCTGCCAGTCGGCAGCTGAATGGGCCGCGGTGGCGACGCGCCCCCGCGGCCGGCGGGATGGGCCCTTGATCTCGGTTGCGGTACCGGGGATTCGTCGATCTACCTTGCCCAACACGGGTGGAAAACGCGATTGTCACCACGTCGAGCACCTCGTGGCTGCCGCTGACGTCCGTCGGGCAGCTGCGCACTCCCCGGTCGGTGGAAGCCAAATCCCCGACCGGGGAGCAGGTGAGAACACGCGCTAAAGCCGCAAACCCGCGCTACGTCAGCGACTCCGGCGGCAGGAAGCGGTCGCCGTACTTGGCCGCAAGCTCATGGGCCCGGGCCACAAACGCTTCCTTGCCGGTACCGCCCGCGCCGGAGTAGCCGACGATGAACTGCGCGCTACCACCGGTGTATGGCGGGAACCCGATGCCCATGATCGAGCCGATGTTGGCATCGGCCGTGGAGGTCAGCACGCCCTCGTCGAGGCATTTCTGAGTCTCCAGCGCCTCGGCGAACAGCATGCGGTCGATCATGTCCTGCAGCGGCGGCTGCGAGCTGCCCGACTTGAACGTCTCGCGCAGTCCCGGCCACAGCCGGGTGCGCTTGCCGTCGACGTACTCGTAGAAGCCCGCGCCCTTCAACCGGGACGGCCGGCCGATCTCGATCATCTTCTCGACGACGGCCTCGGCCGGGTGCGGCTCGTAGGTGCCGCCCGCGTCCTCCACACCCTTACGGGTGGCCGCCGCGATCTTGTGCATTAGCTCCAGGTTGAGCTCGTCGGACAGCTGCAGCGGCGGCGCCGGGTAGCCGGCCTGCGAACCGGCGTGCTCGATGCTGGCGGGCTCCACACCCTCGCCCAGCATCGCCAGCGCCTCGTTGACGAACGTGCCGATGACTCGGCTGGTGAAAAAGCCGCGACTGTCGTTGACGACGATCGGGGTCTTGCCGATGGCCAGTGTGTAGTCGAACACGCGGGCCAACGCCTCATCGGAAGTCTTTTCGCCCCTGATGATTTCAACCAGCGGCATCTTGTCGACGGGCGAGAAGAAGTGGATCCCGATGAAGTCCTCCTGGCGCTTCACACCGGTGGCCAGACCGGTGATCGGCAACGTCGAGGTGTTCGACCCGAGTAGCGCATTGGGTTCGACGATGTCCTCGATCTCCTGGAAAACCTTGTGCTTGAGGTCCTGGTTCTCGAAGACGGCTTCGATCACGAAGTCGACGCCCTTGAAATCGGCGGGGTCGGCGGTGGGCTTGATGCGGTCCAGCAGCGCCTTGCTCTTCTCTTCGGTGGTCTTGCCTCGCTGAAGTGCTTTGGACTCAAGCTTTTCCGAGTAGTTCTTGCCCTTTTCGGCGGCCTCGATCGTGACGTCCTTGAGCACCACGTCGAAGCCGGCCTTGGCCGAGACGTAGGCGATACCGGCGCCCATCATGCCCGCGCCCAGCACGCCGATCTTGTTGATCTTGACCGGTTCGATGCCGTCGGGGCGCGAGCCGCCGCCGTTGATGTGCTGCAGATCGAAGAAGAACGCCTGGATCATGTTCTTGGCGACCTGGCCGGTGACCAGCTGGGTGAAGTAGCGGCTTTCGATGCGGGTGGCGGTGTCGAAGTCGACCTGCGCACCCTCGACCGCCGCGTCCAGGATCGCTCGCGGTGCCGGCATCGGCGCACCCTTGAGCTGCTTCTTGAGCAGGGCCGGGAACGACGGCAGGATACCGGCCAGCGCGGGGCTGGACGGCGTGCCGCCCGGCATCTTGTAACCCTTTTTGTCCCAAGGCTGTTCGTGCGAGTCGGGGTTGGCCTTGATCCACGCCTTGGCGGCGGGGACAAGTTCTTCGACCGAGCCGACGAGCTCGTCGACCAGACCGATCTCCTTGGCCTTGGCCGGTTTGAAGCGAGTGCCCTGCGACAGGATGTTCATGAACGCGTTCTGGATGCCGAACATCCGCACCGTGCGGGTTACCCCGCCGCCGCCGGGCAGCAGACCCAGCGTCACCTCGGGCAGTCCCAGCTGGCTGCCCTTGACGTCGGCGGCGATGCGGTGATGACACGCCAGGGCGATCTCCAGTCCGCCGCCCAGCGCGGCGCCGTTGATCGCGGCCACCACCGGCTTGCCCAGCGTTTCGAGGGTGCGCAGGTCGCGCTTGATGTCCTCGACCTCGGTGAAGACGTCGCCGGCGTTCTCGGGGCCGGCGTTGATCATCGCCTTGAGGTCTCCGCCGGCGAAGAACGTCTTCTTCGCGCTGGTGATCACCACGCCGGTGATCGAGTCCTTTTCTGCGACAAGCCGTTCGACGGCCTTGTGCATCGACTCCTTGTAGTGCTCGTTCATCACGTTGGCCGACCCGGTGGGGTCGTCAAGGGTCAGGGTGACGATGCCGTCGGCATCCTTGTCCCACTGAATAGTGTTCTCAGACATGCCTTTTCCTCAGACTCGCTCGATGATGGTCGCGACGCCCATGCCGCCGCCGATGCACAGCGTGATCAACGCGCGACGGGCGTTGCGACGCTCGAGCTCGTCGACCATGGTGCCGGTGATCATGGCGCCGGTGGCGCCCAGCGGGTGGCCCATCGCGATGGCGCCACCGTTGACGTTGAGTTTCTCGTCCGGGATGTGCAGGTCCTTCTGGAACTTCAGCACCACCGACGCGAAGGCCTCGTTCAGCTCGAACAGGTCGATGTCGTCGACGGTCAGGCCGGCGCGGTCGAGTACCTTCTGGGTGGCCGGGGTGGGGCCGGTCAACATGATGACCGGGTCAGAGCCGCTGGTGGCGGTGGCGACGATGCGCGCCCGCGGGGTCAGGCCCTGCGACTTGCCTGCGGCTTCGGAGCCGACCAGCACCAGCGCGGCGCCGTCGACGATGCCGGAGCTGTTGCCGCCGGTGTGGACGTGGTTGATCTTCTCGACATAGTGGTACTTCGTCAGCGCCACATCGTCGAAGCCGCCCATCTCACCGATGCCGTCGAACGCGGTCTTCAGTTTGGCCAGCCCCTCCATGGTGGTGTCGGGCCGCATGTGCTCGTCGTGGTCGAGGATGACCAGACCGTTCTGGTCGCGCACCGGCACCACCGACTTGGCGAAGTAGCCGCCCGACCACGCCGCGGCGGCCTTCTGCTGGCTGCGCAGCGCGTAGGCGTCGACATCCTCGCGGGAGAAGCCCTCGATGGTGGCGATCAGGTCGGCGCCGATGCCCTGCGGCACGAAGCCGATCTGGTAGTTGGTCTCCGGGTCGGTCGCCCAGGCGCCGCCGTCGGAGCCCATCGGGACGCGACTCATCGATTCGACGCCGCCGGCCAACACCAGGTCGTCCCAGCCGGACCGTACCTTCTGGGCAGCGGTGTTCACGGCCTCGAGGCCGGATGCGCAGAACCGATTGAGCTGCACGCCGCCGGTCGTCTCGGGCAGACCGGCCGCCAGCACCGCGGTGCGGGCGATGTCGCCGCCCTGATCACCGACCGGCGACACAACCCCGAGGATCATGTCGCTGATCAGGTTCTCATCCAGATCGGGGAACCGCCGGCGCAGCTCCTCGACCAGGCCGACGACCAGGTTGAGGGGCTTGACCTCGTTCAGCGATCCGTTGCGCTGTTTGCCGCGGGGGGTGCGGATGGCCTCGTAGATGAAGGCTTCTTCGGACATGTCGACTTCCTGTTCGCAAATGGGGTTTCGGGTCCGTCTAAGAAGCACCCTAACAGGGCTTCCCGGCCAACCTGTTGGTTGGTTCGGTCGCGGCAGGTCAAACGGCAGCCGGCGCTTCGACCGTGCACGGGCGCGTTGGCTGCACGCCCGGCGACGACACGCCAGGCAGCCTCTCAGCGGCACAATCAGCGCCCTTCTGCATACTCCCCCGCTGGGGTCGCGTTCGACAACGCGCGTTGCGTTGGCCGGACACACCAGGTACCACATTCGCCGAGCCCACTGCGCCTAAGCTCAACGACCATGACGGTGTCGCGACTGCGGCCCTATGCGACCACGATCTTTGCCGAGATGTCCGCGCTGGCCGCGCGGATCGGGGCGGTGAACCTGGGTCAGGGCTTTCCCGACGAGGACGGACCTGCATCGCTGTTGAAGGCCGCCCAGGAGGCCATCGCCGATGGTGCCAACCAGTACCCGCCCGGGATCGGCATCGCTGCCCTGCGGCACGCGATCGCGGCTCAGCGCAAGCGGCTGTTCGATGTCGAGTACGACCCCGACACCGAAATACTTGTGACCGCTGGGGCGACCGAGGCCATCGCCTCGGCGGTGATCGGTTTGGTCGAGCCCGGGTCCGAGGTGCTGCTGATCGAGCCGTTCTACGACTCCTACTCGCCGGTGGTGGCGATGGCCGGCTGCCGTCGGGTCCCCGTACCGATGGTCGGCGACGGCCTCGGCTTCGCGTTGGACATCGACGCCCTCCGGCGCGCGGTCACCCCCGCGACGCGGGCGCTGATCCTCAACTCACCGCACAACCCCACCGGCGCCGTGCTGAGTGCGATCGAACTGGCGGCCATCGCCGAGATCGCGACGGCCGCGGACCTTTTGGTGATTACCGACGAGGTGTATGAGCACTTGGTTTTCGACGGGTATCGCCACCTGCCGCTGGCCGGATTCGACGGCATGGCGCAGCGCACCATCACAATCTCCAGCGCGGGCAAGATGTTCAGCTGCACCGGCTGGAAGATCGGATGGGCTTGCGGCCCGGCTGAACTCATCGCCGGACTGCGGGCAGCCAAGCAGTATCTGACCTACGTCGGCGGTGCGCCATTCCAGCCGGCGGTGGCGCTGGCGCTGGACACCGAGGACGCGTGGGTGGCCGAACTCCGGCGCTCGCTGCAGGCCCGGCGCGACCGGCTCGCCACGGGCCTGTCCGACATCGGCTTCACGGTGCACGACAGCCACGGCACCTACTTCCTATGCGCCGATCCGCGCCCACTCGGATACGACGACAGCACGGAGTTCTGCGCGGTCTTGCCGGAAACGGTTGGGGTGGCGGCTATTCCAATGTCAGCCTTCTGCGATCCGGCGGCGCCGCACGCCGATCTCTGGAATCATCTGGTGCGCTTCACATTCTGCAAACGCGATGACACCCTCGAAGAGGCGCTCCGGCGACTGGCGGCGCTCAAGACCGCTGAGAGCCCGTCTCTCCCATAACGCGTTTGCGCAGTCCGTCCAGCGCGGCGGACAGGATCTTGGTGCCCGCCGACCTGACCCAGAAGCGGGGCAGGGGGACCCGGAGCTCGATGGTGAGGGTGAAGCGCACCCGGGTCTTGTCGTCGCCCTCGCGTTCCAGGTTGTACTCGCCGTGCTGAGCGTGCTGCTGGGCGGTCCTCTGGGCATCCCAGACCATCCAGTCGGCGCCCCAGTGGTATTCGACGATTTCAGTGTCGGCGATACCGCTCACCCGGATCGTCATTCGCACGTGGTGTGGCCGGCCGTCAGGATACCGGTCGATGACCTCGACCCGCTTGTGTAACGGCGACCACGAGGGCACGGCATCCATGTCGGCCAGCGCCTCCATGATCACGTCCGGGGGCGCCTCAATGACAATTTCTGACGATGCGCGTATGGCCACCGCCTACAAATTAGCAACCGCGAGCCATTTCGAACCGGGAATTACGGTGCCGACTCCGGATCACCGCGACCGGCGACCAGTTCACGCAGACCCTTCACCGAGGACTCCAGCACGCTCAGCATTGCGCGCCGGACGACGAAGGCGGGAATCGGTCCGGCCGGCTCGACCGTGATATCGAAACGTACTCGCGTCTTGTCGACGCCTTCCGGCTTCAGGTTATATTCCACGTGCTGGCCGTGCTGTTGGGCCGTTCCTTTGACGTCGTACACCACCCAGTCCGGGCCCCAGTGATATTCCAGCACCTCTTTGTCGACGAGGCCGAAAATCCTGATGGTGGTTTTCACATGGTGCGCGCGGCCGTCGGGGTACCGATCGACGACTTCGATCCGCTTATGCAGCGGCGACCAGGATTCCAGCACGCTGACATCCTCGAGCGCCCCCATGACCACGTCCAGCGGCGCATCAACCACAAATTCACGTGATGCCTTTACAGCCACTGACCTCAACCTAGCAACACCGCCGGACAGGCGAAACGTGTTCGAAGTAACTAACCGGCTACCAATTGATTTCGTCAATCGCTGTGGTGGCGGCCGGCGGCGGCCCGACGGGCCCAGCGGGAGTTCGCGAGAAACGTGGAGCGGGAGCGGCCTGTTCGACACCATGGGCGGTGATCACCGTCGACCGAGCGGTCAAGTGGTCGTCGGCGGCGGCCTCGCTCCACGACAGAACCGGACTCACGCAGGCATCGGTGCCGGCGAAAACCTGGGCCCATTCGTCTCGTGTCCGGCCGGCGAACCGTTCCGCGAAGATCTCGTACATCTGCTGGTACGAACCGATTTCGAGCTGGCTGGGCACCTCGTCCGCGGTCAGGCCGAGCCCATCGAGTAACGCCGCGAAGAATTGCGGTTCGATGGCCCCGACGGCCATGTACTTGCCGTCTGCGGTTTCATAGCAGCGATAGAAGGGGGCGCCGCCGTCGAGTAGGAACGATTCGCGTTTCTCCCGCAGCCGTCCAATTCCCTTCATGGTCCACATCATTTGGGCGAGCAGGCTGACCCCGTCGACCATCGCGGCGTCGACGACCTGGCCGATGCCCGAGCGTTCCCGTTCGTAGAGCGCGGCGACGATGCCCAGCAGCACGAGCATCGAACCTCCGCCGAAATCGGCGACCAGGTTCAGCGGCGGCAGTGGCGGCCGGTCGGCATAACCCAGCGCCGAGAGCGCGCCGGTGCGTGACAGATAGTTGATGTCGTGACCCGCGGTCAGTGCCAGCGGGCCGTCCTGTCCCCAGCCGGTGATGCGTGCGTAGATCAGCCGCGGGTTGACCGCCGCGCAGTCGTCGGGCCCGATGCCAAGGCGCTCGCAGGTGCCGGGCCGGAAGCAGTCGAGGAACACATCGGCCTTGGCGGCGAGCGCCAGCAGCGCACCCGGTTCGGCCTTGACGTCCAGGTCGACGATTCGCTTGCCGCGGTGCAGCAGGTCGCGGTCTTCGGCGGGCATGGGCGCGGTCGGTCGGTGGTGACCCGCCTCCCCGGGCTGCGCCGCGTTCGCGATCGGAGACGCGGTCGGTCGGCGCACCCGCACCACATCGGCGCCCAGGTCGGCAAGCACCATTCCCGCGTGTGGTCCCGGCCCGATGCCGCCAAGCTCGACGACCTTGATTCCGGCTAACGGCCCCGCGCCGACCACGGCGGCTATTTGCCCTTCTTCACCTGCAGCACCCGCTTGCGCAGCCCCTCGGTGCCGGTGTCGATGGTGCCCTTGACGGCGCGTTTCAACACGAACCCGGGCAAAGGGACTACCGGATCGACGCTGATGTCGAACTTGACCCTGGTGGCGTCACCGTCCGGCGTCAATGTGTAGGACGCGTCCTGGGAGCGCTGTTGGCTGGAGCTGACCAGCGTCCAGCTCACCTTGTTCTCGCCCCAGGTGTAGGCGATCACTTGTTCGTCGGTAATGCCCGCCGCCTTGACTTTCATCTTGACCTTGGCGGGTCGGCCGCCGGCGTCCCGCTCGAGAACTTCGGCGCTCTGGTGGGCCGGCGACCACTCGGTCACTGTGTCGAGATCGGCGATGACGTCGAGGATCTCCTGGGGACTGGCTTCGATCACAACTTCGCGGGTTTCGTTGATCGCCATGGCCGCACGATAGCGAAACGGTGTCCGGCCCGGAGCGGTTTCGACTGAGCGTACCGTCGATCTCGTGACAGACAGCACGCTCGGCACGGGGCCTGTCCCCGCGGATTCCGCATACACCGTCGGCGATTATTTGTTAGACCGTCTCGCTGAATTTGGCGTCTCCGAGATCTTCGGGGTCCCGGGTGACTACAACCTGGAATTCCTCGACCACATCGTCGCGCACCCCACCATTCGCTGGGTGGGCAACGCCAACGAGCTCAACGCCGGCTACGCGGCCGATGGGTATGGGCGGATGCGCGGAATGTCGGCCGTCGTAACGACTTTCGGCGTAGGCGAGCTCTCGGCAACCAATGCCATCGCCGGCAGCTACGCCGAGCACGTGCCCGTCGTCCACATCGTCGGCGGCCCCTCCAAAGACGCCCAGGGCACCAGGCGGGCGCTGCACCATTCGCTCGGCGACGGCGACTTCGAGCACTTCTTCCGCATCAGTCGCGAAATCACCTGCGCACAAGCCAATCTCATGCCGGCCACAGCCTGTCGGGAGATCGACCGGGTGCTCTCGGAGGTGCGCGAGCAAAAACGGCCCGGCTACATCCTGATGTCCACCGACGTCGCCCGCTTCCCCACCGAAAAACCCGACGCCCCACTGCCCCGGTACACCGGCGGCACCAGCCCACGGGCGTTGTCGATGTTCGTCGAGGCGGCCACCGCGCTCATCGGCGACCACCGGCTGACGGTGCTGGCCGATCTGCTGGTGCACCGCCTACAAGTGGTCAAGGAACTCGAGGCGCTGTTGACCGCCGATGTGGTGCCCTACGCCACGCTGATGTGGGGTAAGAGCCTGCTCGACGAGAGCTCCCCCAATTTCTTAGGCATCTATGCCGGCGCCGCCAGCGCTCCGCGGGTACGCGCCGCGATCGAAGATGCACCGGTGCTAGTCACCGCCGGCGTGGTGTTCACCGACATGGTCAGCGGCTTTTTCAGTCAGCACATCGACGCGGCCCGCACCATCGATGTCGGGCAGTACCAGAGCAGTGTGGCCGGTCAGGTCTTCGCACCGCTCGAGATGGGAGCCGCGCTCAGCGCGCTGGCCGAGATCCTGACGCGGCGCGGCATCAGCTCGGCACCGGTGGCGGGAGCCGACGACCACGAACCCGTCACCGAGGCTGAACCGCCCGCATCCGACCGTGAGCTAACCCAGGCGATGGTCTGGAATCGGCTGTGTCAGGCGCTTACCCCGGGCAACGTGGTGCTCGCCGACCAGGGCACCTCGTTCTACGGCATGGCCGATCACCGGCTACCGCGGGGCGTCATGTTCATCGGCCAACCCCTTTGGGGCTCAATCGGTTACACGCTGCCGGCGGCGCTCGGTGCGGGGGTGGCACACCCGGACCGCAGAACCGTGTTGTTGATCGGCGACGGTGCCGCACAACTGACCGTGCAGGAACTGGGCACCTTCTTCCGCCAGGGACTGGCCCCGGTGATCGTGGTGGTCAACAACGACGGCTACACGGTCGAGCGGGCGATCCATGGCGAAGCCGCCCCATACAACGACATCGTCAGCTGGAACTGGACCGACATCCCCAACGCGCTGGGGGTGACCGACCACCTGGCATTCCGGGCCCAAACCTACGGCGAGCTCGACGATGCCCTGACCGCGGCGGCACAGCATCAGGACCGCATGGTGCTCGTCGAGGTCGTCCTGCCACGCCTCGAGATCCCGCCCCTGCTTGTCGAACTCGTCCAGCCGTTGTCACCGGATGGCAGTCGGCGCAGGTAGCTCACGCAGACGTTCGATTCGGTTTCGATGATTGGAGAATCGCCTGGATGGTGCGGCGGCAGCGCCCGCAGTCGGCGCCCGCCCCGCAGGCCTTGGCGACCTCGTTGGACGTGGCCGCCCCGGCCTCGACGGCGTCGCACACGGTATGGCTGGTGACCCCGTTGCACAGGCAGACGAACATCGAGCGGCCGGTTCGCTTAGTTCTCGATGCGCATCATGTTCGAGAATCGACCGACGAACAGCGGCGGGTACGGACCGACTCCCGCCCCTGACATCCATTGGGCCGCGGCATCGGGATGCTCGATCCACTGCCGGGCGCTCCTCTCGTCGGGGAACTCCTGCAGGATCAACACCTCTTGGCTGTCGTCGAAAGCACGGAATACCCAAGTCTTTCGGATGCCCGCGGCGGTGAACCTGTCCATCGCCCGGCGGACGCCGGCGGTCAGCGTCGCGACGTCGTCCACCGACGCGATGGCGGCCACCACCACCCCCGGTACGGTGGCCGTTTCCGAAGGTGCCGGAAGGAACCTGTCGACGATCTCCCCGGCGAAGACCGCCGGAATGTCCTGGACACCGGCCTCGTCGAACCAATTGAAGAAGACCCGCGATCGCAGCAGTTCCACGATCGGCTCGCGACTGTGCACACCGATCATCACCAGCACCCGGCCGTATTCATGCGTCGATGTGTAGACCAGTACGTGGTGCGCACCGATATCGGCAAGCGCCGCCTTGTTGCGCTCGAGGAGCGGCCACACCTTGGTCGGATCGGGGACGCGATAGTCGGACGCAATCACCATCGAGTGAATGTCGCCGTTGTTCATCGGAGTCGGTCCTTCATCACCTTCCCCGTCGCGTTGAGTGGAAGTGAATCAAGGAACTGTACCGCGCGCGGCACCTTGTACCCGGCCATCCGGTCACGGCACCAATCGATCAGCTCGGCGGCGGTCACCTCGGCTTTGCGGACCACGAACGCCTTGCCCACCTGGCCCATCCGGTCATCGGGGATTCCGATGACCGCCACCTGCGCGACGGCCGGGTGGTTGAGCAAGTAGCCTTCGATCTCGGCCGGATAGGCGTTGAATCCGCCGACGATGAACATGTCCTTTTTGCGTCCGACGATGCGGAGGCGACCCGAGCCGTCCAAGTCGCCCAGGTCTCCGGTGTGCAGCCAGCCTTCGGCGTCGATCGCCTCCGCGGTGGCCGCGGGGTCGTCCAAATACCCCTGCATCACGCCGTAACCGCGCACCAGCACCTCGCCGTCCTCGGCGATGCGCACCTCGACCCCCTCGCACGGCACACCTGCGGTCGTTGCCACGTCCTCGAACGAGTCGCCGGGCAGCGACAGGGTGACGTTGCCGGCCTCGGTGAGGCCGTATCCGGTCATCAAGGTCTGAAACGGCAGTTCGTCATGGATTCGGCGGACCAACTCCACCGGGATGTCGGCCGCACCGGTCACGCCAGCGCGCAACGTCGACAGCTTGGACTTGTCTTCGACGGTGAGCAGCGAGTGGTAGAGCGTCGGAGGCCCGGGAAGCATCGTGATGCGTTCGTGTGCAATGAGTTCCACCACAGTGTCGACGTCGAACACCGGGACCGGCAGCATCGTCGCACCGCGCAGGAAGGACGTGATGAGTCCCGCCTTGAGGCCGAAGGTGTGGAAGTACGGGTTGATCTGAAGGTAGCGGTCGCCCTCGCGCAGGTCCGCGAGTGTCGCCCATTCCTGGTACATGCGCAGCGTCTGATGATGATTCATCATCGCGCCCTTCGGGCGGCCGGTGGTGCCCGACGTGAAGATGATGTCCGAGATGTCGTCGCCGCTCACCGCCCGCTCGAAAGGCGAACCGCTGGAAAGAAAGTCAGACTTCAGGTCGATGACGGGAATCCCCGCGGGAGCGGCGTAGTCCTGCCCGAGAAACCCCTTCTGCACCAGGACGGCCTTGACTCCGCTGCGGGCGATGATGTCGCCGGCTTCTTCGGCCTTGAATCGGGTGTTGACCGGTACCAGCACGCCGCCGGCGGTGAGCAACCCGAACGCCGCGATGATCCACTCCGCCGAATTGGGCGCCCAAATGGCGACCCGATTTCCCTGTCGGACACCGAGGTTTGCGAAAGCGCCTGCGGCGCAACGGATCCTTTCGACAATTTCAGCAAATGTGAAGCGCAGCGAACCGTCGACGACTGCTTCCGCGTCGCCGAAGCGGTCCGCCGCGCTCAAGACCATCTCGGGGATGGTCTCCCATTCAGGTTCGATTGGCCGGTTCTCCCCCGCAAGCGGGCGGTGTCCCCACCTCATCGCGCTGTGCGCTCTGCATCGTCACCGCCCGGGCTGACTGGCCGGCGTGTGGGTCACACCGTGACGAGTCGACCAAGGTTGCCGCCCATGATCTTCGCCTGGTCGTCGACCGACAGGTGCGACAGTGCGTTGACGTAAAAGGTCGGCTCCGCCAGCCCTTCCGGATGCGGCCAGTCCGAGCCGTACAGCACCTGGTCCACGCCGACGAGGTTGACCAGATCGTCGATGCCGTCTTCGAAGAACGGGCTGACGTAGATGCGGTTCTTGACCATCTCGACAGGGTCGCTCGGGAAAGCTTCGGGCGCCTTGCGGAAGACCTCGGCCAGGCCGTCGAGCAGCGGCGTCATCCACTTCGATCCGGCCTCGACGATCGCGACCTTCAGCTTGGGGTGTCGGTAGAGCGCGCCGTGAATCACCCACGAAGCCACCGAGTCCTGGATCGGACGCCATTCGTTGAGGATGCCCATCGCATTGGTTTGGAAGGGCAGCATCTCCTGGTCGGCGCCGTCCCACTCGGAGGTGTATCGGGAGTAGCCGCTGTCGCTGGAGTGCATGCCGACCAGCACGTCGTGCTCGACGACCCGCTCCCAGAACGGGTCGAACTCGGGCAGCGCGAACGACCGTGGCCCACGGAAGCCGGGGACAGGCGCCGGGCGAACCAAGATGGCGCGGGCGCCACGCTGGACCGCCCACTCCAGTTCCTCGATTGCCTTCTCGACGATCGGCAGGGTGATGACCGGCGTGGTGAAGATTCGGTTCTGGTAGTTGAAGCCCCAGACCTCGTCGAGCCACTGGTTCAGCGCGTGGATCAGGATGTGGATGGCGACCGGGTCGTCGCGCAACCGCTCCTCGATCAGGCTGGCCAACGTTGGGAACATCAGGGTGCGGTCCAGGCCCAGCTCGTTCATCTTCTCCAGCCGCGGGCCGGGTTCGAAGAACGCCGGGATGGCGCGCATCGGCTCGCCGAACAGCTCGCGCTTGCTCTTGCCCTCGGGGTTGCCGTACTTGAAGTACTCCTCCCAGGCGCCCGGCCGGGCGACCACCTCGAAGGTGGGGTTGGGAATGTAGTTGCTGATCACGCCGCGCAGGGCGATCTTGGTGCGCCCGTTGATCTGCACGTACTGGACGAAGTCCTTGTACTCCTTGGGCAGGAACTTGGTCAGCGCCTCCGGCGGCTCGTAGAGATGATTATCCGCGTCAAAGATTGGAAACGGGACGTCTTCCCGATGCGACAACTGGCCCATGAGATCCTCCTTTGCAATTTGTGAGAATACTATTCTCTTGCAGGTCGTCGCCGCAACAAGCCCTTCGGGCGGCGGGGACCACTGGGTCAGCAGGTGACGACGATCTTGAAGGGCGCCGAAGCGGCTTCGTTCGGCTTGTCGGTCTTGAATCCGTTCGCGGTGCCCGTGACGGTGAATCTGTCGCCGGACATGCTCGTGTCCGCCTGCTCGCCGTCGCCCCGGGCGTACATTCCGTTGAACCCGCCGAGATTTCGGATGTGCACCGACTCCGTCGACGCTGGTTGCGCTCCCATGTCGACGATCAGACTGGCTCCGGAAAAGTTGCCGCCGATGTCGATCGTTCGCGTCCATTCCCGCTGGCTGCATTTCACGATGTGGAAATTCGCATCGGTGCCGTTGACGGTAATGGACGCCGTGCCGGAGAGCGGGGTTGACGGTCGCGAGGTGCATGCACCGAGGCCGGCCACAGCGAGTGCGACGGCGGTGGCCGCGACGAATCGGTTCTGCACTGCAGCACCCCTAACGTTGTTCACCGGCACCCGCTCAGCCTGCAGCGATGATGCTATTCTCGCCGCACGAGAATGCCAATA
Source organism: Mycobacterium simiae (assembly GCF_010727605.1). Taxonomy (NCBI): domain Bacteria; kingdom Bacillati; phylum Actinomycetota; class Actinomycetes; order Mycobacteriales; family Mycobacteriaceae; genus Mycobacterium; species Mycobacterium simiae. The sequence continues at coordinate 3,443,408 of NZ_AP022568.1, read as the reverse complement.
TCGACGCTCTCCGAGGAGCAACGAACATGCTGGATTTGGAGCTCGACAATGGGTTGGCGGTACTCACCATCGACCGCCCCCACGCGCGCAATGCCATCGCGCTCGACACCATGGACCAGCTGGAGAAGGCACTCGACGCTGCTTCCGGCGCCCGAGCCCTGGTGATCAGAGGCGCCGGCGACAAGGCTTTCGTGTCCGGCGGTGACCTCAAGGAACTCAGCGCGTTGCGCACCGAAGAGGAAGCCGCAGCGATGGCGAAGCGGATGCGGTCCATCTGTGACCAATTGGCGGACTTCCCGGCTCCGGTGATCGCCGCACTGAACGGCCACGCGTTTGGCGGTGGCGCCGAAGTGGCCGTGGCTGCCGACATCCGCGTCGCCGCAAGCGATGTCAACATCGCGTTCAACCAGGTGACCCTGGAGATCATGCCGGCGTGGGGCGGTGCCGAGCGGCTGGCCGCGCTCGTCGGCAAGAGTCGAGCACTGCTGTTGGCGGGCAGCGGCAAAACGATCGACGCCACGGAGGCCGAGCGCATGGGGTTGTTCGACGTGGTGTTGCCGCGCGCCTCATTCGAGGAAGGCTGGCGGGCGCTCGCCACGTCGATGGCCCGGCAGCCGGCCGCCGAGATAAAACGAGTAATCAAAGGTGTTTCGCCGGACGAGGCGATAGCATCCTTTGCACGACTGTGGGTTGCCGATGCGCACTGGCAGGCCGCAGAGCGGGTAACGAACCGAAACGCCAAACCGCGCCCGGCGGCCGGAGGAGCCATATGAGGACCAGCGTGCAAAGGCTGCGGACATTCGGGGCGGCCCTCAGCGTGGCCGGGCTGTTGGTCAGCGCCGGTCTGCCGATGAGCACCGGACAGGCCCACGCCGACCCGGTCATGCATCACGTCAAGTATGCCGTCACCGCGGAGAAACCGTTCTACGCCGACATTTATTACCTGGACCACCAGCCGGACAAATTTGCTGATTACAGCCACAACCCCTACTCGTTCACACCGCACGTCAACGTCGATCTCGTCCCGGGCAAGCCGTGGACCTACGACCTGGACATGACCAACCCGGACGCGTACGCGATGGTCGTGGCGAGCACCGGAACCGAGCCCGGCACGCCGGGACTTCACTGCGTATTGGCGGTGGACGGCGTCGTCGTCGTGTCCAAGGACGGACTCAAAGGTGTGCTGTGCTCACTGCGGAACTGGTGAACCACCCACGCCTCCGGTATTCCGGGAATCGGCTGCGGCTCGCCCTCCAGCCGGCGCAGGTAACTTTCGACTAACTGCCGGGTTTCGGCGTGCCCGGCGGAGATGCCGACCGCCTGCTCGAGCACCAGAAATCTCGACAGGCTCGACATCAGCACGGTGAACACCACCGGCGGCATGTCCTTGTTGTCCACGCCGTAACGCTGCAGCGCGGCCGTCACGGCTTGGCGTTGCTCTTCGCGGAATCGTTCTGCGTAGTAAGCGATTTCGGCGCGCATATCCTTGCGGTGATTGGCCAGCGCCATGAATTCCATGGAAATGCGGGTGAACGCGGGATCGGTCCCGAATCGCCACACCGCCCACAGCGGCTGCGGCGACTTCATCAGCTTGGCATGCACTTCGAGCGCCTCTTCGGCGCGCCTCCGGAACACCTCGAGAAACAGTTCCTCCATGGTGCGGAAGTAATAGTGCACCAACTGAGGCTTGAGCCCGGCCTTGTTTGCCAGACGGCGCGACGTGACCGCGGCGTAGCCCTCCTCGATCATCAATCGTTCGGCCGCGTCGAGCAGCAGGACGCGGTTCTTGGCGTCCGGCGCGCCGATCCTGCGGGCCGATGTCATACCGCTGCTCCCTGCTCTTCACGCTCACCTGCCGACGTCGGGAATCGTATCGCGGCCCGGCGTTGTGACCTTGACCACGACATTACCGTCGTGCTAAGCAGGTGCTCAGCAGTATTTCGAAATCGCGGGCGGCTCGCCCATGCCGTCAACGTTGCGCGGTAACTCAGCCCAGGAGATGCAATTCGATGACCGACTTTGACTCGATCGACTTCTTCACCGATCCGTCGCTGGTCCCAGATCCGCACCCCTACTTCGACTACTTGCGCAGCCAGAACCCGGTGTTGCGGCTGCCGCACCACGGCGTCGTCGCGGTCACCGGCTATGCCGAAGCCACCGAGATCTACAAAGACCCCGAGACGTTCTCAAACATCGTCGCACTCGGTGGGCCGTTCCCGCCCCTGCCGTTCACGCCCGAGGGGGGCGACATCGGGGCGCTGATCGATGAGCACCGCAGCTACTTCCCGATGAACGAGCACATGGTCACGATGGACCCGCCCGATCACACCAAGGCGCGCTCGGTGCTCGCCAAACTGCTGACTCCGAGCCGGTTGAAACAGAACGAGGAATTCATGTGGCGCCTCGCTGACCGCCAGCTCGACGAGTTTCTGCACAACGGCGAGTGTGAATTCATCGCCGAATACTCCAAGCCGTTCGCCACCTTGGTGATCGCCGACCTGCTCGGCGTGCCGGAGGAGGACCACAAGGAATTCCGTTCGGTTCTCGGCGCCGACCGTCCCGGCGCGCGCGTGGGGGCTCTTGATCACGAATCGGTCGGGATCAACCCGCTGGAGTGGCTCGACGACAAGTTTTGCAACTACATCGAAGATCGCCGGCGCGAACCGCGCGGCGACGTGCTGACCCACCTCGCCGAAGCAAAGTACCCGGACGGGTCGACGCCCGCGGTGATCGAGGTGGTCCGTTCGGCCACTTTCCTTTTCGCCGCCGGCCAGGAAACGACGGCCAAGCTGCTCAGCGCGGCGCTGCAGGCGCTTGGCGACCGGCCCGAGGTGCAACAGCAGTTGCGGGAGGACCGCAGCCTGATCCCCGGATTCATCGAGGAATCGCTGCGGATGGAGAGCCCGGTCAAGAGCGACTCCCGGCTGGTCGTCAGGGACACCAACATCGGTGGCGTGGACCTGCCCGCCGGGACCGTGGTGATGGTGCTGCCGGGTGCGGCCAACCGCGATCCCCGTCGGTTCGAGAACCCGCACCAATTCGACCTGCGCCGCAAGAACGTTCGCGAACATATGGCCTTCGCCCGCGGTGTGCACTCGTGTCCGGGTGGGCCGCTGGCGCGCGTGGAAGGCCGAGTCTCCATCGAGCGCATCCTGGATCGGATGCCGCATATTGAGATCAACGAAGCCCATCACGGGCCGGCTACCGAGCGGCGTTACACCTATGAGCCGACATACATCCTGCGTGGATTGAGTGAACTGCACCTGTCGTTCACGACCGCCGATTCGGTTGCGGCGGTGGGCTAACACCGCGGTCTGCGACCGCTAGCGGCTCTGCATCCCGACGAAGTAGCAGCCCAGCAGCGCGACGGCGATGATCACCACCCAGGCGTCGGTGAGTCGGCACAGCAGGACCGGCGCGGTGCGCACCTCCATGAACTCGCGGAAGATGATGCGTACCTTCAGGAGTGCGATCACGATGACGCTCGAGGTGACCACCGCCCGCGATTGCAGCGTGCCGCCGGCCGCATGGTCTATCCACAGATAGCCGACGGTGAGCGACGCCAGGATCACCCACACCACGAACAGTCGCTTGTTGAACTTCACACTTCACCTCACCACATACAACAGCGCGAAGATGAGCACCCACAGGAAATCAACCGTGTGCCAATAGGTTGCGCAGGTTTCGACGAGCGTCTGGGTATCACTCGATCGGGGCCTGCCACGCGGAATTTGGTACACGATGACACCGAGGACGACGAAGCCTATCAACAGGTGCACGAAATGGATCCCGGTCAGGAAGAAGTAGTAGGTGAAAAAGTCGTTGCTTTCCAAACCATTTCCGATGCGGACCAGCCGAGCCCACTCAAACACCTTGCAGAACAGGAAACCCGCCGCCAACGCTGCCGTGATGAACACGTCGCGCAGCGCCGCTCGGTAGGCGCCAGCGCGGGTGCACTGGACACACCGCGCAACCGACCACGAGCTCAGCAGCAACACGAGGGTATTGAAGATGCCGATACGCAGATCCAGATCAGCCTGGGCACGCAGGAAAAGCTCGGGGCTTTGGGCGCGGGAGAACAGGTAGAAGCCGAAATATCCGGTGAAGACCAATGTTTCGAACAACACGAAGGCCCACATGTCCGGCTGGCCCGGCACCGTCCTGCCGCGCCGGCCGGTGTTCACGAGATCCGACATCAGCCCGCCGCACCCGTTCGGCCGCGGCGGGCTGTGCGCGGACGGCCCGGCAACGGTCCGGTACCGAAGTCTTCGCGGCGGATCATCTGGAACAGCATCACGATGAAAGTGACTTGGTAGATGCCGAACACGACCATGTCCAGCCACCACGCGATCTGGCCGTTCCATGCCAACACCCCGCGACGGAAGATCCAGCATGGGGCGACGACGACCTCGGTGAGCGCATTGCACAGGTTGAGGTAGCCGAACCATTTGGGGAAGACCCGGTTCTTGTCGAGCAGGATCGCGACCATCCAGATCAGTGAGCCGATCAGGAATACGCCCATGGTTCCGTCAAACGACAAGAACGCGAAGTCGTACAGCCAGCCGATCGCTGCCGGATCCCGATCGGGTCGCAGCGTCCCCACCATGAGCGCGACGTTGAGCAGCAGCATGCCAGGGACGGCACTGAGCGAGTAGATGATCAAATACGAGTAGCCGAATGCGCGGCTGACCGACATACGCCGCATCGAATAGGCAATGAGGGCGTTGTTGATCGCGATCATGCCGCTGATCGCGAATATGACCCCGAAACCCACGGGTATCCCGAGATGACGCTCGCAGAACCAGTGCCGTTGCAAGGACAAATCCCAGGTTGGCTTCGGCGGCGGCTGGACTTGCGCCACGATGAAGAACATCGGGAAGAAGATGCTGTAGAAGGCGACGAGCACTGCCCATGCCATCCACAGCTCACGCTTGGGGCCGCGCAGTAGGTGCCAGGCGAGTCGCCGCGGCAGCGGTCCGACGGGCGGCGCGAGCGCGTCAACACCGGCCGGAGTGATCACCGCGCTCATGTTTTGATCAATTCGTCTGTGCTTGCCCGGTTTTCGGATCGATCCCGATACACGGCCCGGCCTAGGACAAACCCCATCACGATGATCCAGACGCCGATGGCGACGTTTTTCACCCAGAACGACAGGAAGCCGTCCCAAGCAAGCGGACCGGTCAACGACACCCCGACAAAGGCCGCGGGAACCAGGGCGGCGGCCACCACCAGGTTGAAGTAGGCGACCCAACGCCCAAATACCGGTCGCGGCTGATCATCGAAAAAGATTGCTAGAGCTAGGATTACGCTCTGCCCAATGAGAAACGGGACCAGGATGGTGAACGTGATCCAGGCCAGGTCGTTGAGCAATTGCGTCAGCTCCGCGCTGCGCTCGGGGCGGAAGGCGGCCAACAGCCAGCAGACGTTGGCGACGAGGAACAGCGTCGGGCCACCGGCCGCACACCCCAGCATCGCGTAGGAGAAGATCGGCGTCCGATGTGCCATGCGGCGGATCTGCACCATCACCAGCGCCAGAATCGGAACCAGGCATACGCCGAACCAGTTGAACATGATCATGCTGTAGCGAATCTCTGGCAGGTGGGCCGGATCGCGGTAGAACGCGGCGACTTGCTGCGCCGGCATGGTCGGTGACATTGGCGGATTGAAACCGGGAAACAGCAGGAAACCGGCGATCCACAGGATCATCGCCGCGGGCAGGGTCCACAGCAGAATGAGTTCACCGTCGGACCGTCGCGGCATTGCTACCCGGGGTTTGCGGGCCCTCGCCTGGCTCCCGCCCATGTCGGCCATCGGTGACTCCCCTCCAGCGCGAATTCAGCTGAGTACATTCGGCCCGCCACCGAAGCTAGCCGATCGGCTAGTCCAGGGTCAATAGCCGTTCGTCTAGGCTCAGTCCGTGGGCACCGCGGGGCAGCCGGTCGACGGCGAAGAGCTGAGAATTGTTGACTACAGCCCTGCCCGAACGCGGGTACTCGACGCCGCCCTCGACCTGTTCGCACAGCATGGCGTCAGCGGTACCTCGCTGCAAATGATCGCCGACGCCGTCGGCATCACGAAAGCCGCTGTCTACCACCAATTCCGAACTAAAGACCAGATCGTCATCGCAGTCACCGAGCGGGAGCTCGGCCGATTGTTGCCGGCCCTGGAAGATGCCGAGACGCACGGCAACGGTCCGCAAGCGCGTGACGCACTGCTGGAAAACGTCGTTGCCATGGCGGTCCGTGATCGACGACTGGTCCGCACGTTGCAGTTTGATCCCGTGGTCGTACGACTGCTGGCTGAGCACAAGCCCTTTCAGCGGTTCATGGACCGGCTGTATCGGGTGCTGCTGAGCGATGCGGGGTTGGACGGGCGGATCGAGGCGGCGATGTTTTCCGGAGCCATCAGCACCGCCGTCATGCACCCGCTGGTCGCCGACATCGACGACGAGACACTGTTGGCTCGGCTCACGGATATGATTCGGCGCCTGCTCGGTTTACGCCAGGATGCACCCAAGCCATCCAGCTGACGGACCAGGTAAGTGGGTCAGTTCGACTGCTGTTGGGACAAATACCCTTGTCCGCGAGGTTGGTTGGCGAGGAAACACTGCACTCGGGTGGCGGCATCCTCCGGCTTGACTCCCATACCGATCAAAATTTGAACTATCTGCGCAGAGGGAACACCGGAGTCGAGATCCGTCTGGATCACATGAACGCTGGGAAACCACACGTCTGCGCTGACCCCCGGTGGCGGGGGCTTTGTGTCGCCACCGACGCAGCGAGCGTAACCGTCGAGGCCGGTGTCCGCTCGCGCAGACGACACCCCCGTCAGCAGGCTCGGGGCGATCAGCAGGGCGGCAATGGCCGCGGCGACCTTCGCGGCGGCACACCGGGAACGGCGCAGGCCTCGCTTACCGCACACCGGCTGGCCGGTGCTGAAGTCGAGGATTTGCATCGCGATCGGCTCCCTTATGTCGCCCCGTGAACATGAAAAACGGTGCGGCTACGTATCGCCGCGGACCCAGCTCGTTATGCCGTCATGGGCTATGCAGACCAGGAACAGCCCGTCGGGCGACTGCGCGACGTAGTTCAGGTACATGGGGCAGGCGGCGCCTTCGTCCTTGATTCCCGCCATCGGCGGCGAGCGGAACCATCGGGGCTGATATCTCCTTGGCGAGCCGCAGAACATCAGCCGGCCGGGCTGCGAGCCGAACGAGACATAACCGTCGGTGACACCGAAGGCGTAGTAGGTGGTGTTCTCACACGGTGCCCCAAGGACCTGATGCGGCATGATGCCCGGTGTGCAATCGGGATAGTCACACACCGTCGGCCCGGCGAAAGAGGGCGGCGCCGCCAGCACACCGGCGCCGAGCAACGCGGCAAATAGGGCCACGATTAATCGCACCCGATTACTTTGCCACATGCGAAAAGAAAATTCTCCTGCTTGGAGAAGATCTTTCGTATCGACGACTGTTCGTACCCGAGCGGCGCGAACGACGCTGCGCCCCTTAGCCTGCCGGGCGTGGATTTGCGCACTTAAAAGCCAATATGGCGGCCGCCCGATGACAGTTTTGAGCCGAGGTGCAGATGATAAGCTGCTTCTCTGTGCAGGATCCGGAGTCCCCTGACGTCGACCGTCGTAATGACTCGGCGGCAGTGAGCGATCCGGACGAACCCCGATCGACCGCGGGGGTTGACTCCGGCGCAGTAGCGCCCGGACCGCAAACAGACGCAGAAGACGAAGTTGCCCAGGAAGTTGCCCAGGAAGTCGCCCAGGAAGTCGCCCAGGCCGAAGCCCGCGCCGAAGCGGCCAGGGCGCGCCTCGAACGGCTGCGCCGGACGGCCGGAGCTACCGGCGACGACCAGTCTATCGATGCCGAACAGCGGCCCGCCAAAGCCCGGAAACGGTTACGGCTGCCGCCCCGTCCCGGACGACCGCGCTGGCTGCGCCGCCCCGGCCGCAGAACACTAGCCGTTGCCGCCGGCGTCGTTCTGGTGTCGGCTTCCGCCGGCGCCAGCGGTTACATGCTGTGGCAGCACCGCACCCAGGCACACCATCGGCAGCTCACCGCGGAGTTCAGTGCGGCCGCCCGACAAGGGATCACGGCGCTGATGACGATCGACCCCGAGCATGCCAAGGAAGACGTCCAGCGCATGATCGATGCCTCGACAGGCGACCTCAACAACCAACTGTCAGCGATGTCCTACCTGATGGTCAGCAAGGCCCAGGACTCGAAGATCGGCAACAAGGTCAGCGTGGAAGCCGTTGCCGTGCAGTCATTGAGCGACAATTCGGGAGTTGTGTTGGTGGCGGCGAAAACCAATACCACCGGGCCGGATAACGCCAAGCCGCCACCGGCCTTGTTCCGGCTCAGCGTGACCTTGGATCGCGACGGTGGTCAGCTGAAGATGTCGAAAGTTGATTACCTGTCATGAGTGTCGAACGCGACGCGTCGCTGGACGGCAGCGAAACGACGACGGCCAGCCTGGACTCGCGCACCCCGCACGCCGAGCATCACGAAGACCCGTCCGCGGGCAACGATTCGATGCGCCCGGGCCGACTGGCAGGGCTCCGGCGCTGGGTCCGCCGCGGGGTGACCCGGTGGCGTTCGATCCTCGCGACCACGTTCGTCGTTGCCGCCGTGGGTGTCGCCATCGGTATCTACATCGTGGTGTACCGGCCGGATCAGCGGGTAAGCGACGCGACGGCGCACCGGGCGAGCCAGGCCGCATCCGATGGCGCCATGGCGGTGTTGTCATATTCCTATCAGCATTTGCACCGCGATTTCGCCGCCGCAAAGTCGCACCTCACCGGCGATTTTCTGGCCTATTACACGAAATTCACCGACGATGTTCTCGGGCCGACCGCACAGCAGGGGCAATTGACCGCGACCGCCAAGGTGGTTCGGGCCGCGGTTTCGGATGTGCATCCCGATTCGGCCGTGGTGTTGGTTTTCGTCGATCAGACCACCACGAGCGTGCAAAAGAAAGATCCCGTGACGAACAAAAGCGCTGTGGTGGTCACGCTGACAAAGGTCGACGGCTCCTGGCTGATCGCGAAATTCGATCCGGTCGCATGAGCGCCGTTCTAACCGTTACCTGCCTGGCCGAAACGGTGTAACGTCATCGCTCGAGAATGCGCTTCGAGGAGCACCTGATGCGTCCAGTTGAAACACTTACCACCGCAACTATGCTGGCGGCCACCGTATTCGGCGGTTTGGGCGCCGCACCCGCCGCCCTGGCAACCACCAAGGAAGAAGTCGCCCTTAACGGGACGTTCCGCGCGACGTCCATCGGTGATTACGCGCAGCGAAATGATCAATTTTTCGGTGAGCCGACGGTGTACCAAGTTTGGACCATAACCTCGACGTGTGTCACGTTCCAGGAATGCCACGGTACGGTGCACAGCGATCAAGGTTGGACAGCGCCTCTCTATATGAATGACGGCGAAATGTGGAAGGTCAGACGCGAGGTGCCGAATTGGGAGCGATGCGAAGACGGTACCTCGTTCCCTGGGCAACAGACGTTCTTTTTCTTCCCGGTCAACGACAATGGTGGGTATCAACTCGGGTCAAGGGTCTTGTCCGGTAAGGACAAGACGGTGGGGCCGAGCGGTGCCTGTGGGCAAAACCAATGGCTGGATATCACCATGCCGTTGCGCTTGGACCAGCTTTCCTGACCCGACGTTCGTCCCTTCGCGCCCGGGAGCCCGTCGTCTCACACCGCCGTCACGTCGGAAGCATGTCCTGCCATGTCTTGGGTGCTTTCGCTGTCACCAAATCCGACTGCTGATACAACTTTCCGTCCGGTCCGACATATCGACCGGTGCGCGGATCGTACTTCGCCACTACGACTGACGGCGCTGGCTTGGATCCGTTGGCGCCGAATGAACTCGGCGCGGCCTGCGGCTGGCTACCGTCGGCCTGATCCAGCGGTGCCGGCGCGGGCGGTGCCGGGAGCGGTGGCGGTGGCGGTGGCGCGGGAAGTTCGCCGGGGCCGGCGACGTCCAGCGGCGCGAAAGCCGGGATGTCCGCCGACATAGGCGATATGGGCGCCGGCGCGGGCCCCGGCGACTGCGCTGGCGGCACGGCCGCTCCCACCGCGCTCTGCGGTGGATTTTCTCCCCGCGGGCCGGCCGGTGTGCCGCGCGGCACTGCTCCCGGCGGCAGCGGCGTTCCCTCGATCGGCGCAAATATTCTGTTGTCGGAGGTGACCCGGTCGTCGGGCGGGACCCCCTGCGCGAGCAGGTTGGGATCCAACGGGTAGGGGCCGAGAGTGTGCTGGCGCATCGCCAGCGGCATGAATGGCTTGTCGCTGTTGCAGATTTCCACGGTCGGCGCTCGCTTACCCGGGTGACCCATGCAGGGGTAGTTGCGGGCACCTCGAACCGCCAGCGGTGAATCCTGCGGGAGCTTGCAGTACAAGCCGTCCGGCGTGTCGATGTCGCTGAGGTCATCCGGTGATCGCCAGGTGTTGGGTGGCATGAAGCCGACGGTGCAGATGGGCGGATCGTCGATCGTGAGCGCGAAGTCACCCATCGCTTTACCGTCGGGGTGGTTTTCCCCCTGGGCAGCCTGCTCGATGGCAACGGCCGACGGCAGCAACACCAGCAGCTGCTCGATGGAGGGGTGATAAGTGACGCCGATCTGCCCGATGGTGGTCAGGTTGGCCAGCAACACCGGCAACGTCGGCTTGATCTGCTCAAGAAGCGCCGACGCCTCGTCGGCAGCCCCGGGCCCCTTTTCCAGCACGGTGCGGAAGTGGGAATCGTTGTCCACCAACACATCCGAGATTCCGGCGAAACTACGCGCCCAGGTCCTGATCGAATCGGTGGTGCGTGCTTGGGTATCCAACAGCGGGCCGGTGTCTTCGGTCAGCGCTGTGGTGCGATCCACGACGCCGTTGGCGTCCCGAGACAGTGTCTCCGCGGAATCCAGCAATGACCCCAGGTCGTAGCCGGATCCGTTGAAGGCCTGGAAGGTCTCGTCGAGCATTTGGCCGAGTTTGGCCTTTGGGATGCTGCCGACCAACGCGTTGAGCTGCTCCAGCATCGGTGCGACCGGCTGCGGAATCGTGGTGTTGCGCATCGTGATTACCGAGCCGTCATGCAGATACGGCGGCGAATCGGTGTTGGGCCGCAGGTCCACATACTGCTCGCCCACCGCCGAGACACTGAGCACGTGCGCTGTCAAGTTCGCGGGAACCTTGGGTGAAGTGTCAAGGGACAGCGTCGCTTTTGCGCCGGTCGGGGTCAAGCCCACCGATGTGACCTTGCCGAGCTGAACCCCACGGTAGGTCACATTGGAAAACTGGTACAGCCCGCCGGTGGCCGGCAGCTCCAGCGTCACCGTCATCCGGCCGATGCCCAGCAGGGTCGGCGCCTGGATGTAGAAGAGCACCATCGAGATCACGCCGATGATCCCGACGAGCGTGAAGATCGCCAGCTGGATCCGAACGAAGCGCGTCAGCATTTATCCGCCATCTCCCGTCGGTGCCGTTGCCGCAGGCGGTGTTTGGCCAAGACTCGCGTCGGGAATCGGCGCCGGTCCGGGCCGAGGCCCGTAGGCCGACTGTGGTCCAGGTATCGCGTCCGGAGGCGGAGGCGGCAGCGGCAGCGCATTGGGGTCGACCCACGGCGGCCGCAGCGGGTTGTGCAACGGGTCGAGTGTGTAGTTCATCCGATACGGCTCCCCGGGCAGCGGCGGCTCGGGCTCATCCAGCTGCCCCCAATGGGTTCCCAGCAGCAGTCCGCGCTTGAGCCGCGGAATGGACAGGTCGAGGTCGACGTGCAGGTTGAAGTAGTCGCCCCGGACCGCTCGGTCGACGAAGTTCTGGGTGAACGGGAACACGAATCCCGCAGCGATCGCCACACCGAACTCCGGTCCGACGTCGGCCAGCGCCTTGATCGTCGGCTCCAGGTTCTTGAGGTTCTTGACCAGGTCGTCCTGCGCGTCGTTGACCAACCGGGTGGCGGTATTGCTGAACGTGCGCAGGTGGTCCAGCGCTGATGTGAGCCGCGGTCGTTCCTTGATTAGCACGTCGAGCGCCGGAGGTATTTTCTGCAGCGCATTGCTGATGACGTCGCGCTGTTCGGCGAACGTGGCCGAAAGCCGGTTCAGCGCCTGGATCGAGTCGACGATGTTGCCCCGTTGGTCGTCGAGGGTTGTCACGAATGTGTCGAGGCGAGTGAGCAGATCACGGAAGGCAGGCCCGTTTCCGGATAAGGCGGTCGAGAAATTGTGAACGACCTCCCCGATCTGTCCCAGTCCCCCGCCATTGACGACCGCGCCCAGCGAAGACAGGGTCTGCTCCGTCGACGGGTAGGCCGTCGACCGGCTCAGCGGGATGGTGGCACCGGGCTGGAGCCGTCCACTGCCCCCCTGGCCGGGCGGTGTATTGAGCTCGACATGCATCGAGCCCAGCAGGCTGGTCTGACCGACGCTGGCGACCACGTTGGCCGGAACGACGACGTCTCGCTTCACCGAGATCTCGACATCGGCGTGCCAGCCTCGCACCCTCATCTCGCCGACACTGCCGACGACGACATCGTCGATCATTACCGGCGAATTCGACTCCATCGTCCCGACATTCGGCAACTCGACGTGGTAGATGTTGGCTCCCGGCCCACGTCCGACCGCGCCGGGCAGTGGCAGTGAGTTCAGGCCATGGAATGCGCATCCGGTCGCGCTGAACACCACGCAACAGCCGACCACGAACACCCGCCGGGCGAACCCGGGAAGCCGCACCTTGCCCCGGGCGATCATTGTTGTGGCCCTTCTCCCGGCAGCAGCATGTCCGACAAATTCGAAGCCGGTGGTGGTGGCGGCGGCATGGGTGTCGACGGCGGAGGCGGCAGCGGCATCGCCGCGCCCGGGATGCGCGCCGGCGGCACCGCCCCCGGCGGTCCGACGGGATCACCCGGCAGGCCGGTGTAGGCCGACACCGCGGGCGGGATCTCGGGCGGTCCGGGTTTCGGACCCTCGCCGCCCGGCGCCAGGCGCGGCTCGGTATAGAGAACCTTGGACGGGTCGACCGACTTCTGCAGGATGAAGTTGATGGGTATCGGCGAGTTGTTGAAGTTGAGCAGCCGCAGTCCCGGACCGATGAACAGCGAGCACAGTTTGCCTGATTCGACCGCGGTGACGTTCTCGATGGCACCGATTTGCGTGCAGCCGGGCAAGGACAGCAGAACTTGGCCGCCCCAGGTGGGATTCGCGAAGTTCATCAGCCCGAACCCACCCACGATGGTTCCGGTATCGGCGTTGTAGTCGTTGAAGAAGTTGCCCAGGGCGTTCGGCGCGCCGTGCAAAATGTTCTCCACGGCCATGTGGTGATCGACCAGATTCTGGGTGACGTTGGCCAACCTGGCGATCTGCTCGCTGGTCTGGTCGCGGGTGCCGGCGATGAACCGCTGCACCTCGCCGACCGCCGTCGACAGGTCTGTCAGCGCCGCGTCCAGCTCGGATTTGCTGTCGTTGACCACGCTGGTGAGTGTGGCCAGTCGATTGTTGAACTGCACAATCTGGACGTTGCTGTCGCGCAGGGCGGCCACGAATACCTGCAGGTTTTTGATGATGTCGACGATGTTGCCGCTACCGTTGGCAAGGATCCGTCCCACCCCAGACAACTGTGCGAGCGTTTGGCGCAACTTGTCACCGTTGCCGTCGAGAGCATTGGCGGCGCTGTCGATGAACCGGCCTACGGACGTACCCGATACCCCGCTCTTAGGCCCCAAATCCGTTGCCAGCCGCATCAATTGGGTTTTGACCTCATCCCATTCGACCGGGACCGCAGTCCGCTCGACGGGAATGACTGCCCCGTCGCGCATGACAGGTCCCTTGTCGCGATACGCCGGTGAGAGCTGGACGTAGCGCGAGGCCACCAGATTCGGCGCAACGATGACCGCCTTCGCGTCCGCCGGAATGGGCACGTCGCGATCGACCTTGAGGGTCATCTTCGTCTGGGTGCCCTGCGGTTGAATGGATTCGATATTGCCGACTTTGACACCCGATACCCGCACTTCGTCGCTGGGATAGATCGCGGTGGCGGTGGTGAAATAGGCCGTAATCGTGCGGGCAGCGAAGAAGGTATTGCGAACGAGCACGGCAGCGCCGGCAATGATCAGCCCGACCAGCACAACCGCCGTTATGGTGGCCATCCTTGTGCGCGACGTCCGCAACGTCATTGTGATCCCCCAATCCGGCCGCCCAGCGTGCAGCCCGGGCACGTCGGAATAGCGTTGTAGGGGAACGGAACCAGTGACCGAGGCACCGGCGACGGGAAGCCGGGACCGCGAGAAGTATCGAAGGTGCGGAATCCCCACAGGTAGTCGAAGAAGGGTTGGAAGATCTGTGGGGCAAGGAAGTTCGGGACGAACGCCGAGTAGGCGTACATGCTGGAGATACCCTCACCGACCGTGATCTCGAATTTCTTGAGACCTTCCAATGATTTGCCGATGTTGTCGCGTTGCTTCTCCAACATCGCGGTCACCGAATTGAGCCTCTCCAGCGTCGGCGCCAATGTGCTTTCGTTGTCGTGCACCAACGCCGTCAGCTGCTTGGCCACCGCCGACGTGTTGGCGAGCAAGTCCACGATCTCTTGGCGGCGCGTCACCAAAACTTGAAGCAGCGAGTCGGAGTTGAGGATGAGCTTGTTGATCTGCTGGCTGCGTTCGGAAAGTACACCGGTGACATTGCCGGCACTCTTGAACAGGTCGGCCAGGTTCTTGTTACGACTGTTGAGGGTGCGTGACAACCGAGTGAGCGCGTCGAAGGCCGGCCCCATTTGGGGCGCCAGCTGGTCGAGCGTCGCAGATAACGTATCCAACGACTGATTCAGCGCTTCGGTATTGGTTCCGGCCGTGTCCGAGGTCAAGTCGCTAACCGCTTCGGTCAGCGAGTACGGCGAGGACGTGCGTGAGACCGGGATGAGACTCATCGGATGCATCGTGCCGCCGCCGGCGGACTCCAACGTCAGCATCCGCTCACCCAGCAGCGAGCCGGTGCGGATGTGGGCGGTGGTCTCCGATCCGAGCAGGACGTTGCCCTTCGTCGTGAACGTCACGAGTGCGTCGCCGTGGGACAGCGACACGTCCGACACCGTGCCGACCTTCATTCCCGACACGATGACGGGATTGCCCGCCGCAATGCCGCCGGCTTCGGAAAACAGCGCCTGGTAGCGGACCATCGTGGCCCACGCGACGAACCGGTCGGGCGACAGGCCCACCAGGATGACCATGACCGCCAAGACGATGCCGATGAACCCGGCCTTTACTCGCCCACCTCCGCGATACTTGAGCATTAGGGTTCAGTGCACCTTCCCGCTTCTGACCTGAACACGTTGGCGTGCACGGTCCGGCCCTGAAGATCGGTGCCGCGGAGTTCCAACTGGCAGAGGTAGTAAGGGATGGTCGCGCCGGCCACGCCGAGCCGGACCAGCTTGCGATAGTTCTGGGGCGCCTTCTCAATTGCGGCTTCGAGGCGGTCCTTGTCGTTATCGATGATCGGCGCCAGCCGATTCAGCTGCGCGATGGTGCCCGACAGCGGCGGCCGCGCGCTGGACAACAGATCCGCCAGCGAGGCGGTGCCCCGGTCCAGGGCGTCGATCGCCGAGCCGATGGTGTCCCGGTCGTTCGACAGCCCCGTGACGAGCTGCTCGAGGCGATCGATCGCGGCGGAGAACTGCTTGCCGTCCTTCGAAACGGTGCCGATCACGGTGTTGAGGTTGTCGATCAGTTGCTGCACGGTTTGGTCGTTGTCGGCCAACGCATTCGAAAACGACGTCGTCTTGGCGAACAGTGACTCGAGCGTCCCGCCCTGGCCTTGGAACACCTGCAACAAGCCCGCAGTCAACGCGTTGACGTCGCGCGCATTCAGGCCCTGGGTAACGGGTTTCAAGCCACCGAGCAGCAGATCGAGGTCAAGCGCCGGCGCGGTGCGGTTGACCGGAATCTCACCGCCGGCCGGAAGACGCTTGCTGGAGCCGGGACCATCGATGAGCTCGAGGTAGCGATCGCCCACCAAGTTCAGGTAACGGACCGCCGCCCTGCTGCCCTCGGTGAGGACGATGCTGCGGTCGGCGTCGAACTTCACCACAACCTTCTTGTCCGGCCGCAGCGAAACGCTGTCGACCGTGCCGACCCGAATCCCGGCAACCCGGACCGACTGTCCCGGCTTGAGCCGCGATACGTCGCTGAACACCGCCGAATATCCGTTCGTCGCACCGGTTCGGTACTGGCCGAAGATGAAGAACAGAAAGGAGGTCAGGATCGCCATCACGACCGCGAAGGCCGCGAACTTGATTAGCGTTGCGCGCGTCCTCATCCGGGTTGTCCGATCTGAGCCGAGTTGCGCGGCGGGCCGGCGATAGGCCCGTACAACAGCTGCTTGAGGAGGTCGGAGTTGAGCAACGTCTGTTGGTTTCCATACACCACCGGGTTGGCACCGATATCGGTGATCAGCTGCGGCGGGTTGGTGTTGAACGGCAGCTTCGGAAGACCCACGCACCGGGGGCCACCCGTCGCCGCAACCTTGGGCAGGTTTGTCGGATACCGGTAGCGTTCGGCGCCCAAGGTCAGGCTCGCCGAGATGTTGATGCTCGGCTCCGACAGCGGCGCGCCATGCCCGATCTGTACGAGGCCGCCGAAACTACAGGTCAGCGCGGGGTTGTACTCATTGGTCAGGTCCGTTGTGGGCACCAGCAGATGCATCACATCGGTCAGCGGTTGACGGTTGACCGACAACACGTCGTTGCCGATATCGGCCAAGCCGATCGCGCTGATCAGCAATGCGTCCAGGTTGTTCTGCTCATCGACAATCGACTTGCTGATTCGGGTCGCGTTGGAGGCGGTCTTCACCAGATCCGATGCGGCGTCGGCATAGGCGTTCGACACCACCGGCAAGACCTCGAGGTCATGGCGGAACGCGGGAAGGCTCGGCTCCAGCTTGGCCAGGAACGAATCCAAGTCGTTCAGGGATTGACCGAGTTTCGCGCCGCGCCCACTGAAGGCTTGTGCCAGCGCGCCAAGAGACTCGTTGAGTTTGGGCGGGTCGATATGGGACAGCACGGAAACCAATTGCTGGAACACGGTATTGATTTCGACCATGACGTGCTTTCCCTGCAACGTCTGGCCGCCGTGCAGCCGCTGCGCGGCGGGTTGGTCAGGTTCCACCAGCAGCACGGATTTCGCGCCGAAAACCGTCGACGACGCGATGTCGACGAGCACGTTGCTGGGAATGTAGCGCAACTGCCCCGGGTCCATCGCCAAATGGATGGCCGCTTGGCCATTGGGCAGCGGCTCGATGGAGTCCACCTTGCCCACCTGCACGCCCCGCATTTTCACTTTGGCATCCGGGTTCATCACCAGGCCGGCTCGTTGCGAGATAACGGTCACCGGTACGGATTCGGTGAAGGAGCCCCGGAACAGGCCGACCGCGAACGCGAATATCGCACAGATGCTGAGAACGGTGATCAGTCCGAGCAGGGGCGGCAGGTAGTTTCGGCCGCGCGGCAGCCGAGCATGGCCGGCAGCCGAGGGTCGGCCGGCGACGGCGCCGCGACCCGCTGGCTCATTCTGCGTCATTACCTGTGCACCTCCTTCGCTAACCGGACAGGTTGAAGTTGCCGTTCGTACCGTAAATAGACAGCGAGACCAGCAGCGTTACCGAGACCACGACGATGAGGGAGGTGCGCACCGCGTTACCCGTCGCGTTGCCGACGCCGGCCGGCCCGCCCGACGCGAAATAGCCGTAGTAGGTGTGTATCAGCAGGATGGTCAGCGCCATCAAAATCGCCTGCAGGAACGACCACAACAAGTCGATCGGGTTCAGGAATGTGTTGAAGTAGTGCTGATACAAGCCCTGCGACTGGCCGAGCAAGAACGTCGTGGTGAACTGACTGGCCAAGAACGACAGGATCACGGCGATGCTGTACAGCGGCGTGATAGCCAGCATTCCGGCCAGGATGCGTGTGCTCACCAGGTACGACACCGGCCGAATGGCCATGGCTTCCAGCGCATCGACTTCTTCATTGATCCGCATTGCGCCCAGCTGCGCTGTGACGCCGGCACCGAACGTGGCGGCCAGACCGATCCCGGCGACAACCGGTGCCGCGATGCGCACATTGATGAACGCGGCCAAAAAGCCCGTCAGCGCCTCGATGCCGATATTGCCCAGCGAGGTATAACCCTGGATGGCCAGTGTGCCGCCCGCGGCCAGCGTCAGGAAACCGACGATCACGACGGTTCCGCCGATCATGGCCAACGTGCCTGCGCCCATGCTGATCTCGGCGATCAGTCGAATGACTTCGTGTCGATAGCGGGTCGCCGCGAAGGGCACACCGGCGAGCGCTTTACCGTAGAACAGGGTGTGGTCGCCGATCCGACCCAGCGAGGCGACCGGCCTCTCGAGTTGACGGCTTAGTCGCGGATACACGGCCCTCAGCGCCATTCCCCCAGCCCCTACTTCACCGTCATCTTGATGCCGATCGCGGTGACCACCACGTTGACGACGAATAGGGACATGAAGGCATAGACCACGGTTTCGTTCACCGCGTTGCCAACGGCCTTTGCGCCCCCGCCGGTGATCGACAGGCCCCGATAGCAGGCAACCAAGCCGGCGATGAGGCCGAACAAGGCCGCCTTGATGCAGGAAATGACGACCTCGGGCACTCCGGTGAGCAAGGTGATCCCGGCGGCGAACGCCCCCGGATTGACGTCTTGGACGAAGACCGAGAAAACGTAACCGCCGAGAACGCCGATGATGACCACCAGGCTGTTGAGCAAAAAGGCCACCAGTCCGGAGGCGAGCATGCGCGGCGTGACCAACCGTTGGATCGGGTTGATGCCCAGCACTTCCATCGCGTCGATCTCTTCGCGGATCGTTCGCGATCCGAGGTCGGCACACATTGCTGTGGCACCCGCGCCGGCGACGATCAAAACCGTCACCAGCGGGCCGAGCTGGGTCACCGCGCCGAACGCGGCACCCGCGCCGGACAGATCGGCCGCACCGAGTTCACGCAACAAGATGTTGAGCGTGAAGCTGACGAGCACCGTAAACGGGATCGCTACCAGCAAGGTGGGGGCCAGTGACACCCTCGCGACAAACCAGGACTGCTCTAAGAACTCCCGCCATTGGAACGGCCGGCGGAACGCAAACTTGACCGCGTCGGCTGACATTGCGAACAAGGCCCCGACCGCCTGCATGGGGCCCGACAAATCCCACTTGAGCTTCAGCTGCGGCAATCCCGCCGACCAATGGTCCGCGCCCTTAGTTGCCACTGATGTCCGCCCCTTCGAACGTTACGAGACTGACAGTCTTGTTGTTGCGCAACGACTGCGGTAAGTTCGGTTCAACCAACGAGCCCGGGCGGTTGTTACCGACGACGAAATGTGCAGCGGCCAGCGGCAATTCGACGGCTATCGCCGGCGTGGCAATGCTGCCTTTCCTCACGCCGGGCCTCCATTCAGTCGCGTGAGTTGACCCATCAAGACGAAGAGCGTGCCGCCTCGAAGCGTCCGGCGATTATGACTCATGCCGATTCCAGGTGGAGCAAAAAACGCAGAATCGTTATTGCACAACCTCTGACCGCCCCGCGCGGGCAGGGCGCGTCACTTTTATTGGCGGGTTGAAACATCCAGGGCTGCTCCGGTTCTAACTGCTGGTTTTAGGTGACGGCGCCAACCGTCTTCAGTTCGATGATGCGATCCCAGTCGAATCCCAATTCCTGCAGGATTTCGTCGGTTTGCTCGGCAAATCCAGGTGCCGGCCCGGTTTGCGGTGCGGTGACATCGAACTGGACCGGATTGGCGACCAGCTCGAGTTCGCCTGCCCGGACCATGTATTCGTTGGCCCGAATCTGCGCGTCATCGGCGGCCTGCAACGTGTCCTGTACCGGGGCCCACGGGCCGGCCAGCGTGGCAAAGCGTTCGCTCCACTCGGCCAGCGTGCGGGTTGCGATTGCCTTGGTCAAGATCTCGACGGCTTCAGGCGTATTGGCAGTGATCTGCTCGATGGTGGCGAACCGGGGATCCTCAGCCAGTTCGGGTAGGTCGACGTGCCGGCAAACGTCGGCCCAGAACTTCGTCGGCTGCATCATCACGAAGGAGATGTAGCGACCGTCCGAGGTGGTGTACAACCCCACCAACGGGTTGTTGGGTGCGCCGTGCACGCCGGGTGGCAGCGCTTCCAGTCGCTGGTTCAGGTGCTTGGTCAATGCGACGGTGTGGCCCATCGACCACAGTCCGCTGCCCAGCAACGACACGTCGACGACCGACGGTTCGCCGGTGCGTTCGCGCTTAAGCAACGCGGCGGCGATGCCGCCGGCGAGGTTGGTCCCAGAAATGGTGTCGCCGTAGGCCGGTCCTGGCGGCCCGATCATGCCGGGCATCCCCATCGGCGTGATTGTGGCGGCCGTTCCGGCCCGGCACCAGAAAGCCGTCATGTCGTAGCCGCCCTTGGTGGCCTCTTCGCCGCGTGGCCCCAACGCGCTGCCGCGCGCGTAAATGATCGACGGGTTCACGGACCGTATGTCGTCGACGTCGATGCCGAACTTCTGCCGGGCGCCCGGCAGGAAGCTGGTCAAGAACACGTCCGAGCGGCGGGCCAGCTCGTAGAGCACTTCCTTGCCCTCGGGAACCGACATGTCCAGCCCGACGCTGCGTTTGCCGCGATTGGCGTGCTCAATGTTGGGATTCGGCTCGCCTTCGACGCGCAACATGCCCGTCTGCCGAAGGCCCCGCTGCGGATCGCCCGTCACCGCGTGCTCAACCTTGACCACGTCGGCGCCCCATTCGGCCAGCACCGCACCCGCCGATGGAACGAACCCATACATGGCGACCTCGAGGACCCGGATGCCTTCCAACGGCCTCACTCGTTGCCTCCCAGCGCGGGAACGGCATCGGGGAATGGTTTGTCAGTGCCGACCTGGCGGCCATCGATCACCAATCGGCAGCCGACCCCCACGCCTGAGCCCTCCCCGACTTCCGACAGTGTGACCTGAGCTGGCATTCGACTCCTCGTGTGGTGGCAGACACGAAAATTTCATTCTCGTCCCCGGCGAATCTTACAGTCGGGTCTCGAGAATTCAAGAAAGTCATAGGAATGGGACAAGGGCTCTGACCAGCACTGCAAATACCGATACCGGGCAGCGCGATACCCCTCCGCGCAGGCTAATGGGTGTTTCGCGCGGATGTTGCACGTCACTTCAGTGTGAGAGTAAGGTTCTCATAATTGCGAAGGAGATTCTTTGTGAGTGAGACGGTCGCGCTTGCCTCAGAGGTTTTGTCGTGACGGCGGCGGTCGTCACGGGCGGCGGATCCGGGATCGGCCTGGCGGTCACGCGACGGCTGCGCGCCGACGGCCTCGACGTCGCGACCATCGATCTCAAACCAGCGGACGACGATCTGTCTTTCACCGCCGACGTCACCGATCGCGCTCAGGTCGATGCCGCGCTGTCCGGGATCCGTGCGCGGTTGGGGCCGGTCGCGATCCTGGTCAACGCCGCCGGGCTGGATGGGTTCAAACGTTTCAGCAACCTCACGTTCGAAGACTGGCAGCGCGTGATCGACGTCAATCTGCACGGAGTGTTTCACACCATCCAGGCGGTGCTGCCGGACATGGTCGAAGCGGGATGGGGCCGCATCGTCAATATCTCGTCATCGAGTACGCATTCGGGCGCCCCCTATATGAGTCATTACGTGGCCGCGAAATCCGCGGTCAACGGGCTGACGAAATCCCTGGCGCTCGAATACGGGCCCAGCGGTATCACCGTCAACGCGATCCCGCCCGGCTTCATCGACACTCCGATGTTGCGTGCCGCCGAACAGAACGGGTTCCTCGGCAACATCGAGGAGACCATCGCCCGGACGCCGGTCCGGCGGATGGGCAAGCCGGAAGACATCGCAGCGGCGTGCGCATTTTTGGTCTCCGAGGAAGCCGGCTACATCACCGGGCAGTTGCTGGGCGTCAACGGCGGCCGAAACACCTGAGCCGAGAAACCCGACATCGACCAGCCATACAGCAGCCCCACGAGGAGGACACCGTGAAGGTCCGGGTTGATTCCCAACGCTGCCAGGGCCACACCCTGTGCGCCATGATTGCTCCGGATTCGTTCGAGCTCAGCGACATGGATGGCAGTTCGTCGGCGGTCAGCGAGGTCGTGCCTGCCGATCAGGAAGACCAGGTTCGCGAGGCCGCGCACTCGTGCCCGGAACAAGCAATCATGATCACGGACGAATCTTAAAGGGAGACAGCACCTTGAGCGTCGACGATGTCGTGAGCGACGACGAACGCAAGAAGCACCAATACCACTTCGACCGTCATGCCCCGCAGTACCGCTCGCAGTTCAAGCAGATCACCGAGGAGATGCACGCTAAGTGTCCGATGGCGTGGACCGAAACCTACGGCGGGCACTGGGTCGCGGCGGGTAGCCACGAGGTGTTCGAGCTCGCCCGTTGCCCGGCAGTCTCCAACGACCACGACATCAACAACGAACGCCGAGGCTACAAAGGGATTTCGATCCCGACCGCCAGCCGCGTCAGCGCGGTGCGCGGCGGCATCCTGGAAATGGATGAGCCGGAACACCGCATCTATCGCACCGTGCTCAATCCGTACCTGTCGCCAGCCGCGGTCAAGCGCTGGGAGCCGTTTATTCACGACGTGACCCGCGCCTGCCTGAACGAGAAGATCGAAGAGGGCAGCATCGACTTCGTCGACGACCTCGCCAACATCGTGCCCGCTGTGCTCACGTTGGCCATGCTGGGCATCCCGCTGAAGAAGTGGCAGCTCTACAGCGAGCCGGTGCACGCGGCGGTGTACACCCCGGAGCACTCGCCCGATATCGAGCGGGTGACCGCGATGCACCGAGAGATGGGCCTCGACATGGTCAACAACATGCTTGAGATCCGCCAGAACCCGCGACCCGGGATCGTCAACGGCCTGCTGCAGATGCGGATTGACGGCGAGCCCGCCCCCGACCTGGAAATCCTCGGCAACCTCGGCCTCGTCATCGGTGGCGGCTTTGACACCACGACCGCATTGACCGCGCACTCGCTGGAATGGTTGTCGGAGCACCCCGACGAGCGGGAGCGGCTACGCGCCAACCTCGATACCCTGCTGGACCCCGCGACCGAGGAGTTCCTGCGTTATTTCACCCCCGCACCGGGTGACGGCCGGACCTTCTCCGACGATGTCGAGCTCGACGGCATCCAGTTCAAAGAAGGTGAACGGTTGTGGATTTCGTGGGCCATGGCCAATCGCGACCCGTCGGTCTTCGCCGACCCGGACAAGGTGGTACTCGACCGTAAAGGAAACCGGCACTTCAGTTTTGGCATCGGCGTGCACCGCTGTGTCGGCTCCAACGTGGCACGCACGGTATTCAAGTCCATGCTGACCGCGGTGTTGGCCCGGATGCCCGACTACCGCTGCGACCCCGAGGGCGCCGTGCACTACGAAAGCATCGGCGTGATTCAGGGGATGCGTAAGCTGCCGGCGACGTTCACTCCCGGCCCCACGATCGGCGCCGGCCTGGACGAGACGCTCGAGAAGTTGCAGCGCATCTGCGACGAGCAGGAACTTGCCCGGCCGGTCACCGAGCGGAAAGAAGCCGCGATTATCGACTAGCGGGGCTGGACGAACCGACGGTTGAGTGCTCCAATGTGTCCGAATAGCTCGGTTCAGCACGGCCGCCCGCTATATATTCACGTCGAGCGCGTCCGGAGAGGGGAGACACGTCGGTGAAGACTCTCGCTGCGAGCTTCGCGCTGGCCACGGCCGCGCTGACGGTCACGCCGACCGCCCACGCGGACATGATCATTGGCAACTACCGGGTCGACACAAACCGCGATCCCGGCCACAGCTGGATTTGGTCGCTGAGCCCGTGCGTTCCGAAAGCGCCGGGATGCCTGACCGTGCAAGCGATTCCGCAACCCAACGGGCAAGCGGCGCCCTGGAAGACAGATGCTCACCTCGCCAACGGTCGCTACACCATGGTCGTCGACGTCCCCGACGGCGTGCGTTGCGTGGTCCAGTTCTTTCCCTCCCATGACGTTTATTCATGGGACGCGGTGACACTGGCCGGTCAGGTCGACTCGACGTTCGACACGGGATGTGGTGGCGCACCAGGGGGGACTATCACATACCCGTTCTCGCTCATGCGATGGTAGCCGCGTGAGACGTTCAGCAACGGGGAGTACGCGAGGTGGCTGAGGCGAAGAAGACGCCGCCGCAGAATTCGGCGACATCGAAAGCCGACACCATGGCGCTGATAGCCGAAGCCGAAGCGGAAGCCGCCGAAGCCGAAGCACTGGCCGCTGCCGCGCGTGCCCGCGCCCGTGCCGCCCGGCTCCGGCGCGAGGCGCTGGCCCAAGCCACCCAAGAAGATCCCGAAGCCGACTCCAAAAACGACGCCGGCGAGACCGAGGCGCAGACCACTGAAGAGCCCGCGGCGACCCAGGTCGTCCCGGCCGCCGACGAAGACCCGGTCGACACCAACGCCGATGAAGCCGAGACGCAGGACGAACCCGCCGAAACGCCGGACGACGCCGAAAACCCGGAGGAAACCGAGGACGCCGAAGTAGCGACGTCCCGCGAAACCGCCGAAGACGCCGAACCGGAATCCGAGTCAGCCCGTTCCCGGCGCCGGTTGCGGTTGCCATCCTGGTCCGTCACGTGGAAGGCGGCCGCGGTCGTCCTCATCTGCGTTTTCGTCGCGGCCAGCGTTTACATGATGTGGCAGCGTCATGAAATCAGCGAGCGTAACCAGCGCGCCGCAGATTTCCTCGCCGGAGCAAAACAAGGCGTCGTCAACATGACTTCCTTGGACTTCAATCGGGCCAAGGAGGACGTCCAGCGGGTAATCGATAGCTCAACCGGACAGTTCCGGGACGATTTCCAGCAGCGCGCAAAGGATTTCATCACCGTCGTTGAGCAGTCCAAAGTGGTCACCGAGGGAAACGTCACGGCCGCCGCCGTGCAATCCATGGACGGGAATTCTGCCGTAGTGCTGGTCGCGGCGACGTCGCGGATCACCAACGCCGCGGGCGCCAAGGACGAACCGCGCAGGTGGCGGCTCAAGGTCACAGTCACCGAGGACGGCGGCCAGTACAAGATGTCCAAACTGGAGTTCATTCCATGAGCGAGGACGACCGCGACAGCGACGCCGCCGACGCTGCAGAACAACCGGAACGGAGCAGGCCTGGCGACTTTCGCGCCTGGCTGAAGGCGAAATCCGTTCCCCTTCTCTTGATTTCGCTCCTGCTGCTGTCCGGCGGGGCGGCAGCATGGTTGTACTTCAAGGACTACCGGCCCGACCAGCAAACCAACGCCAGCGTCGCCAACGCCGTTGTCAGTTCGGCTTCGGACGGAACCGTCGCCCTGCTGTCGTACTCACCCGACTCGCTGGACAAAGACTTCGCCGCCGCCAAGTCCCACCTGTCCGGGGACTTTTTGTCGTACTACAACCAGTTCACCGAACAGATCGTGGCACCGGCGGCCAAACAGAAGTCGCTGAAGACCAACGCGCGGGTACTGGGGGCCGCGGTCCAGGAACTACACCCGGACTCGGCCGTGGTGCTGGTATTGGTCGATCAGAGCACCACCAGCAAGGACAACCCCGACCCCGCGATGTCGTCGAGCAGCGTGCTGGTCAGTTTGACCAAAGTCAACGGCGCCTGGCTGATCACCAAGTTCGAACCGGTTTGAGAGTCAGGGCGAAGCACTAGCCGCGGGGCAGGCCCAGTACGCGCTGCGCGATGATGTTGCGCTGGATCTCGGAGGTGCCGCCGGCTATGGTGCCGGAAAAGCTTCGCGCATAACGGTCGAACCAGCTGGCGAAATAGTGATCGAGGTTCATGTGCGCGTAGGGCCCGGTCTGCCCCGGGTGAATGAGCCCGTCGGAACCCGCGGCGGTCAGTGCCAGTTCCATGCCCCGCAACTCGGCCTCGGACCCGAGCAGTTTGAGCACCGAGATCGCGGCCACATCGTCTTCGCCGCGTGCCGCACGGGCCAGCGCCGCGGAACCCAGCAGGCGCAGTGCCTGCTTGTCCATGATCGTGCTGGCGTACTGGTCGCGTTCGACCTCGGTGTAGGGGTGGAAGTCGGCAATCATGTTCTCCAGCCGATCGGCGAAGCCGAGCCACATCATCGTCCGTTCGTGGCCGAGTGACCCGTTGGCGACCTGCCAGCCCTGGTCAACCTCGCCCACCAAATTCTCCGCCGGCACCCGGACATCGGTGAAGAACACCTCATTGAAATCCAGGTCGTCGGCACCACAGATGGACGGGAACGGCCGGCACACGACTCCGGGGGTTGCAGTGGGGACGATCAGCACGCTGATTCCCTTGTGCTTCGGCACATCTGGGTTCGTGCGTACGAACGTCAGCAGGACATCTGCATCATGGGCACCCGAGGTCCACACCTTTTGCCCGTTGATCACGAAGTGATCGCCTGCTGAGTCAGCTGCGCGAACAGCGCGGGTGCGTAGCGACGCAAGGTCCGAGCCCGCACTGGGCTCGCTCATGCCCAGTGATGCGGTGATCTCACCGCGCAGGATCGGCACCGCCCAGCGGCGCTTCTGCTCCTCGGTGCCGAACGACAAGAGGGAAGCCCCAACGATATTCACGCCCTGCGGGTTGAAACTGTGGTAGATCCGCCGCCGGCTGAGTTCCTCGAGATAGACGAATTGCTGAATTACCGTCGCGTTGCGCCCGCCGAATTCCGGCGGCTGACTGGGCAGCAGCCAGCCGTTGTCGAACAGCAGTCGCTGCCAGTCGCGCGCCCACTGCGGCATGTGCGACACCGATCGCGGCCGTTCGAGCGTTTCGTTTGCGGCAGGCAGATTCTCGTCGAGGAACGCCGAAAACTCGGCCCTAAACTCCTCGACGTCAGAATCAAAAGTCAGCTGCACGGTATTCCTCCGCGATCCGCGCGCGGTGCTCGGCAGCACCGCCGAGCATCAGCTCCCCGGCCTTGGCCCGTTTCAACGCGAACTGCAAATCGTTCTCCCAGGTGAATCCCATCGCGCCGTGCAACTGAAGACCGTGCCGGAACACCAGCGACTGACACTCCCCCGCCGAGGCCTTGGCCATCGCCGCGGCCAGCCGGCGGCGGGGATCGTCGGCAGCGATCGTCAATGCGGCGAAGTAGGCCAGCGCCCGGGCCCGTTCCACCGCAACGTGCATGTCGGCTGCCTTGTGTTGCACGGCCTGGAAAGTTCCGATCGCAACGCCGAACTGTTGGCGGCTTTTGACGTGTTCGAGCACGAGGTCGAGGATGCGTTGGCAGGCACCGACCATCGTGATGGCCATCCCGGTCAGCGCGAGGTGATGTGCGCGTTCGGCATCGACGGTCAGCCGATCGCGGTCGGGTACCCGCACATCGGCAAACGACAGATCAGCGACGTGCAGCACGGGGTCGAACACCGCGGCGCGCCGGGCGGACACCTGACTGGACGCTACGAGGAAAACTCCGGCGTCGGTCACCACGGCCAGTCGGTCCGCGCGGTCACCGTCGAGCACGTGGCGCGCAGTTCCGTCCAGCACCCATCCGTCTGCGTTGCGGTGCGCCGCCACCCCGCCGTAGACGGCGGTGCCCGACTGGTGCGGGTCGAAGCGGTCCCCGGCCAGCGGCGCGAACTGACTCATGGTGGCCAGAAATGGCGTGGGATCGGTCGCGCGGCCGAGCTCTTCGAGCAGAATGGCCAGCTCGACGGCGCTGTCCGACTCGTTGAGCTCGGTCCAGCCCTGGTCTACATACGATTTCCAGAGCGGGCTCGGGTCGACGCCGTCCTCGGCCACGCTTCGCACCAGCGACGGCGGGCACTGCTTGGCGACGGCGTCGCGCACCGTGTCCTGCCACAGTCGCTGATCAGCATCGAACTCCAACAGCATTGGGCCCGCCTCCTGTCGTCACCGCCACTGCGAGAATATCATTCTCGGTTGCGAAATTATTAATCTCGGTTTCGGCGTATGACGTATCGATGCGGAGCCGTCGCCCCGGGGCTGGCGCCGGTCTGAGACGGTGTCGACGAGGCCGGCACGGCCCGGTCCCAGTGATCGAGGGTGACGAACTCGGCAAGTGGGCGGCGCCGCGGCGCACCATGCTGGCCCGCGGGCCACCCGACGACGATGTGTCCGGCAACCAACCAGTCCTCGGGCACTCCGATGGCCTCGCGCAACAATTGCTCTCCCCCGTAGGAAGCCCGGCTGGTCATGCATGCCCCCAGGCCCTGGACGCACGCGGCCAGCAGAAAGTTCTGCATGGCGGGAAAAATCGAACCGCCCAGCAACAGCTCGCAGGCCGTCGGATAGTGCCGCTGGGCGAACAGAACCGAAATGAATTCCCCTGCCCGATCGTGCACTTCGTAGGTCGCACCGTAGGTCCGGGCCCGACGGTGCCCACCGCGCCGCCTCCAGGCAACGCGCCAGCGTGACGTCCTCGACCGGCTCGTCAGTGAAGCGCCGGATCGTTCGCGCGGTCGACATCACTTCCCCGACGTCGCTGCTGGCTCCCGTCATGGTCACTCCCTTCGGCCCGGGCATTCCTGAGGCCACTATCCACTAGCGTTGAGGTAACCGTCCGAGGTTAGGAGGCGTGTGAGCAGCACCCAATCCTTCATCGACGGCTTCCCGGTGGCTTCGGCAGAGGCATACGGCAACATCGCCCCGGCGACCGGACAATCCCTACGTTCACTGCGACTGTTCACCACGATCAAAACCGTGGTCGCGCCTAGAAAAAGGAGAAGAGGATTGGATCGCGAAACGTACCACCGGGGCCTTGACATCCGTTCGGCGGTGCTCGGCGAGGATTACGTCAAGCGGGCGCTGGCCGACACAGACGAGTTCAGCCAACCGCTGCAAGATCTTGTCACCGAATACTGCTGGGGCGCAGTATGGGGCCGAGATGGGTTGGCCCCGAAGACGCGCAGCATGCTCAACTTGGCGATGATCCCGATCCTGAACCGGCCCAACGAATTACGCGCCCATATCAAGGGGGCACTAACCAACGGTGTCAGCCGCCAGGAGATCTGCGAGGTCTTCTTGCAGGTGGCCATTTATGCCGGGGTTCCTGCTGCGGTCGACAGTTTCCGCATCGCCCGTGAGGTGTTCGCCGAACTGGATCACAGCGCGGACGTGGGCTAGCGGCCACGGCCGAGATCGGGTTCATCGGGTTGCGAAATAGGTTTCTTAGCGCCGCACACCTTCGACTACGGCTTCGCCACCTGCCTGATGCTCAAGGACGTGCGGTTCTGCCTCGACGAG
Organism: Mycobacterium simiae; assembly: GCF_010727605.1. Classification (NCBI taxonomy): domain Bacteria; kingdom Bacillati; phylum Actinomycetota; class Actinomycetes; order Mycobacteriales; family Mycobacteriaceae; genus Mycobacterium; species Mycobacterium simiae. Next base: position 3,414,155 of record NZ_AP022568.1, on the reverse strand, counting down.
GCCAAAGCGCTCGGCGTGCCCTTGGACGTAGCGGAGACCATCGGGCCGGTTCTGGGAAACCCGCGGCGCGTGAGGGAGGCAGCGACTCGGATTTCACGGCGGTCATCAAGCCGTTCGAGAGAGCGGCCGGTGTCCCAGTGGGACAGGCGAATTCGCCGAGCTAGAAGACCGCGTACCACATCGCGATGTATTGGCAGAGGGCGGCAATCGCGGTGCACGCGTGAAAGAGCTCGTGATAGCCGAATGTCTGCGGCCACGGATCCGGCCAGCGCAGCGCGTAGAACACCGCGCCGATGCTGTACAGCGCGCCGCCCACCGCCAGCAACACTGTCGCGGCAACCCCGGCGTTGTGCAGGATCAACGGGGTGTACCAAATCGCCACCCAGCCCAGCATCAGGTACAACATCACCCCGAGCCACCGCGGCGCCGACGGCCAAAACATCGTCAGCAGGATTCCGGCCACCGCGCCGCCCCACACGACGGAAAGCACCACGTATCCCGTGGTGCGTGGCATAACCAGCCGGGCGAACGGCGTGTAGCTGCCGGCGATGAACACAAAGATCATGGAGTGGTCCAGCCGCCGCATCCATTTTCGGACGACCGGCGACTCCCAGTGGACGCGGTGGTAGATCGCGCTGACACCGAACATCGCCACGATCGCCAACGCGTACGTCAGCGTCGAATGCCCGGCGCGTCTGGACTCCAGCGCCCATGACACCACCACCAACGCAGAACCGGCGAAGAAGGCGGCCACCGCGCTATAAAGGTGGATCCAGCCGCGCAATCGCGGTTTGGGCCGCCCTCCTGCAACGTCGTTGATGACTGCGACCTGACTCATAGAGTCCGGCCGCGTGACCGGGTCGGCGTGGTTGTTCATCATCCCCCTCATGATCGTTGAGCGCTTTTGCCCGGCAATTTGGCCCTCATTGCATTGTCCCCTACAGCTTTTACCAATGCCTATGTCTTGCCTAAGAATTGCCTATGCCCGGCATCGACCAGATTGCCACCGACTCCAGTGTGGTTGCGCGCGTGCATCTTCCCGATGTCTCCGGCTGTTGCGCTCCAGGTCAATCACCCGGCCAGGGATCCCAACCTGCTGCAGCAGACTGGCAAGCCGGACCAGTTGTGAACTTCGGCTTCCCAGAATAGGAGCGGACCGCTGAGAATCCACTGAGAACGCCGGTGAGCTGCGCTGTTCTCAGCCGGCCTGGCGCCCGGCAGAATCAGACCGTGCGGATGTCTACGGTTTGGCCGTTACGGCGGCACCGGTCTGCGGTGCGCCTTCCGAATCTGGGCGTTCCCGCTCGGTCGGCCGCTGTGTCGGCAATCGTCGTATTGGTGGCGCTCACGCTCGCCGGCACGGTATTGGACGCGATCCTCTATCGGTCGTTGCTGGACGCCGTCGACGATGCGACCGAGGATCGGGTCCGCAACATCATCGAAGAACTGCACTCCGAATCACCCGCGCGACTCGACAGCGCGCTGCTTGCCACCGACCAACACGTGGTCGCGGTCCAGCTGATCGGCCCGGATGGCGAGGTGATAAGCCGGTCTGGGCTCGCGCCGGACACGGCGTTGGTCCCCGTCACCCGTTTCGATCTCAACTTGCGCCGCGGCATCCCCGACGACGAAGTGCCCCATGACAACATGCGCCTCAGCGGTCAACGAGTGAACACCGCGACCGGCGAGTACACGGTCCTGGTTGGCGGGGGGAGCGAAGCGGTCGAGGCCACCGCGCGTACCTTCGCTCTGCTCTTCGCCGGTGGCGCACCGATGGTCATCGCGGTGGCGGCGGCGGCTAGCTACTGGCTCGTTCGGCGATCTCTGCAATCCGTCGACGCGATCCGCAGCCGGGTCGCTGACATCTCGGCTTCCGACCTGGCTGAACGAGTCCCGGTCCCTACCAGTCGTGACGAGATTTCGGCCTTGGCCGTGACCATGAACGAAATGCTGGCGCGCGTCGAAGCAGGACACCGGGCCCAACAGCGCTTCGTCAGCGACGCATCCCACGAACTTCGAAGCCCGCTGTCTACCATCATCTCCGGCCTGGAAGTCGCTGAGGCCCATCCCCAATTGCTCGACTCGGAATTGGCGGTCGGTACGCTACTTCCCGAGGCTCAGCGGATGCGCGCGCTGATCGACGATCTGCTGCTGCTCGCGCGTGCCGACGAGCGAAACCTGGTGCTACGCAACGATGTGGTGCCTCTCGCGGACCTCGCGGAGGTTGAGGCGGACCGGTTGCGACGCGACTCACAACGCGAGATTCGCACCGATACCTGCCCGACAACGTTCATCGGCGACCCGGCGGCGGTGGGCCGTGCCATCCGCAACCTCATCGAAAATGCGGTCCGCCATGCTAATTCACGCGTCGATATTTGCGTCGGTAGCCGGGACGGTATGGCGATACTCACCGTCAGCGATGACGGCCCCGGCATCGCGGCCGCCGATCGTGGCCGGGTCTTCGAGCGGTTCGTGCGACTGGACGATGATCGGGCCCGCACCGGCGGCGGAACCGGTTTGGGCTTGGCGATCGTCGCCGAGATCGCGGCCGCACACGGCGGCACGGTTACCATTGACGACCGACCCGGCGGCGGAACCACAATGATCGTGACATTTCCTCAGAGAAAAGACGGATCTCGCTGAAACAACCCAACAACGTGGTCAAGCCCGAGGCCTCGGTCATCGAGTACGGTCCAGGTCTTCTCGTCACTAGGCGGCGCAGCCGCGGCCCGAGACGTCGGCGTTGAGAGGTTTTCGCTCAGCCGATCAGGCGGTAACCGACGCCACGAAGCGTTTCAATGGTGTTGGTGCCAAAGGGAATGTCGATCTTACGGCGTAGGTACCCCATGTACACCTCGACGACGTTGTCGGGCCCTTGATGATGGGCATCCCAGACGTTGCGCAAGATCTCCGCCTTGGTCACCACGATGTCTTTTTTGCGCATCAGAAACTCCAGTAGCCCGTACTCACGCGGGGTCAGCGAGATCGGGCTGGAGCCGCGCTGCACCGTGTGCCGAGCGGGATCCAGTGACAGCGATCCCGCCGTCATGACTACCGGCCGCTCTGGCGCGCCGCGCCGCGCCAATGCACGGAGACGGGCCACCAGCACCCTGAACGAAAACGGTTTGGTCAGATAGTCATCTGCTCCGAGCTCGAACGCATCGGTTTCGTCGTACTCGCCATCCTTGGCTGTCAGCATGAGCACCGGCGTCCAGACCTCCCGCGCCCGCATTCGGCGCAGGACCTCATACCCGCTGTGCCCGGGCAACATGATGTCAAGAATTACGACGTCGAAGGTGTTCTCGGTGGCCTCGTGCAGGCCTTCGATGCCGGTGCCCACAGCCACCACGACGAAGCCCTCCGCCCTGAGCCCCATCGACAACGTCGCCGATAACCGCGCCTCGTCCTCGACAAGCAGGACTCTCATATCGGTACGCTACGTCGTGCGCCGGGCCCGCGAAAGGCGCGATGTAATCACGAGTTTGGGTCCGGACTGTCGCCTGCCGGCTGACGTTCGTTGGATTTCGCTCCTCGCCGCGATGTCGCCGTCGTCCCGTCGGCGTGCCCGGGGTGACGGCCAGCGCGCTGCGGCAGGACGATGAGCAACGCGACGATCAGCGCGCCGAGAACCGCGGAAGCCAGCGGGCGACTCAGGGCAAGGCCTCCGTCGGCGACAGGCTTATCCAGCAGGTCACCGACGGTTGCGCCCAGCGGCCTAGTCAGGATGAATGCCACCCAAAACAGGGCGACGCGCGAGATGCCGGTCCAGTAGTAAAGGCCCACGACTGCGAGCAGTGCCGTACCGAAGACCAGCGCGCCGCGTTCATAGCCGAATCCGCTCGTGTCGGCGAGCCAATCGCCCAGCGCGGTGCCGAGCGTCTGAGAAAACGTAATGGTTGCCCAGTAGAACGCCTCCACCCTGGGCGTGCAAACCGTGCTGACCGAGACCGTCCCCTCCGACCACCGCCACAGTGCCAGGGTCGCCAGCAGACACGTCAGCAGCAGTAGCGAGCCGCCCGTGTAGCCGATCCCGAGCGACCGATCGGCGTAATCGGCCAACACCGTGCCGAACGTCGTCGAGGCAATGATCGTCGCCCAGTACAAGGTCGGATGAAATCGCTTGGCATAGATCTGCGCGGCAACCAGTGCCACCAACGCGAAGCCGAAGAGCCCAACGCCGGCGGCGTATCCCCAGTCCAGCGTCATCGTGACGGTGTCGCCGCCGGTCTCGCCCAGCGTCGTCGCCAGGACTTTGATGATCCAGAAGCCCAACGTGACCGCTGGCACCTTGGTCAACGCGTGTCTCGTAACGTCCGTCATCAAGACGACCTTCCGGTCTCGTTCTCATAAGTGGGCCGCGTGCCGTTCCTGCCGAGCAATCCACATGCTGGCGCAGGTCCGCTGAGAAATCGCTGAGACCGTGAGCGCCGTGACAATCGGTACAGATCTGTAAACCGGGCCATTCAGCCGGGCGAAGTGGCAGAACCCGAAACGCAACCTCCGCGCAGCAGTGGATCACGAACCACGAACGGGGAGAATGGTATTATCCTGATTGAAGAACGACAGTTGCTCTGATGACGACAATACCGGCAACTACCTGGTCTTATCATTAACCGAGACGCTTACCGGAAATCCATTGATCGGCAGCCGAGAAGAATGTTAGATTATCTATCTTGTGACCGCGTTGGGCTCACTCTGGCTACCGGAACCGAAGGGTGGCGGTCGTGATCGAACATGCTGACGGAACCAGCACCCCGCTGATCGACGCGAGCGTGCACATCTTCTTTCCCTCCAACAAGGCGCTGCGCGCGACCCTGCGTGAGCCGTTCAAGAGTCGTGGCTTCCCCGACTACGAGATGGACTGGTACGGCGCACCGGGCGGTGAATATGCGCCCAACACCGAAGGTCCGAACCGGGGGTACCCCGGTTCGGACCCTGAATTCGTTGGCCGCGAGCTCTTTTCGAAGCGCGGGGTCGACGTGGCCGTCCTGCACCCGATGGCCCGAGGCATCATGCCAGACCGACACCTGGGGACGGCGCTGCACGCCGCGCACAACGAAATGATGGTGTCGAAGTGGCTGGAGTCCGACACCTTCGGCGAGCGGTTCCGTGGCACCATCCGCGTCAACCCCGATGACATCCCCGGCGCGCTGCGCGAGATCGAGAAGTGGCGGTCGCATCCGCGCGTGGTCCAGATCGGCGTGCCGTTGCAGTCCCGTGAGCTGTACGGCAAACCGCAGTTCTGGCCGCTGTGGGAAGCCGCCGCCGACGCCGGCCTGCCCGTCGCCGCCCATATCGAAGTGGGCTCCGGCATCGCGCTCCCCCCGACGCCGAGCGGGAACACCCGCACTTATGAGCAGTACGTCAGCTTCATGGCGCTGAACTACCTCTATCACCAGATGAACATGATCGCCGAGGGAGTGTTCGAGCGATTCGACGGCCTCAGGTTCGTGTGGGGCGATGGGGCCGCCGACTTCATCACGCCGTTCATCTGGCGGATGGACACGTTCGGCCGGCCGCACCTCGAGCAGACGCCGTGGGCGCCACGAATTCCCAGCGACTACCTGCCCGGTCACGTGTATTTCGTGCAGGGCAGTCTCGACGGGCCCGGCGATGTCGAATTCGCCGGCGAATGGTTCGGCTTCACCGGCAAGGACAACATGGTGATGTTCGGCTCCAGCTACCCGCACTGGCAATGCGGCGATGCGCAGCAGCTGCCCCGCGCCCTGTCCGCCGAGCAGCGCGAAAAGCTGTGCTGGCGCAACGCGGCACAGCTCTACGGCATAGACATCCCCGCCGGGGTAAGCGCACAGTAGAGGCAAGACGCAAGACCGAGGAGTGCTGAGATGACGTTGACCCATTCCCAGGAGCGGGTTCCGGCAACCGAGCGCATTGCGGTCCGTTGCGTCGATTCGGATGTCCACCCGGCACCCAAACGCGGTGAGCTCGTCCCATACATCCCCGAGCCTTGGCGCAGTAAGTATTTCCTGACCCGCACTGTTGGCGAGCAGATCTACTACGACGCTCCCGACTACGCCCACTCTTACGCGATGCGGGTGGACTCTTTCCCCGCCAACGGCGAATTTCCCTGCAGCGACCCCGATTTAGCGTTTCGCCAGCTCATCATGGAGGCGGGTTCGGACATCGCCATTCTGGAACCGGCCGCCTACCCGGCGCGCCTACCCGAAGCGCAGCACGCGATGTCGGCCGCGCTGAACGACTGGCAGGCCAATCACTGGCTGGACAGCCACAACAATTGGCACCAACGGTGGCGCGGTTCGATCTGCTGCGCCATCGAGGAGCCGGCGGAATCCGCGCGCGAGATCGAGAAGTGGGCCGGGCACCCCTACATGGCGCAGATCCTGATCAAGGCCGAGCCGCGGCCGTCCTGGGGTCATCCGAAGTACGATCCGATCTGGGCAGCCGCCACCAAGCACGACATCACCGTGAGTTGCCACCTGTCGCGCAGCCAATTCGACGAGTTGCCCATCCCGCCGGTGGGCTTCCCCAGCTACAACCACGACTTCATGGTGACCTACTCGCTGCTAGCCGCCAACCAGGTGATGAGCCTGATCTTCGACGGTGTTTTCGATCGATTCCCGTCGCTGCGCATCGTTTTCGTCGAGCACGCGTTCACCTGGATCCTGCCGCTGATGTGGCGCATGGACGCGATTTACCAGGCCCGCAAATCGTGGGTCGACATCAAGCGCAAGCCGTCGGAGTACGTCAAGGACCACATCAAGTTCACCACCCAGCCGCTGGACTATCCCGAAGACAAGACGGAGCTGACCCGCGCGCTGGAATGGATGGAGTGCGAGAAGATTCTGCTGTTCTCGTCGGACTACCCGCATTGGACATTCGACGATCCACGGTGGCTGGTCAAACACCTGCCTAAGCACGCGCGGGATGCGGTGATGTACAAGAACGGCATCGCCACCTACCACCTACCCGAGACCGTGCCGGTCCTCGAGGGTCAGACCCGGGTGCTTTGAGTTGACGGCCAAAGAGGAAGGGGCAACCACGCGGCGCCCCGAACCCCGTCTCGCCCAGGGTCGCGAACACGTTGTCGCCACCGTCGACGAAATCCCGCCGGGCACACACAAGTTGGTACCGATCGGGCGTCATGGCGTCGGTGTGTACAACGTCAACGGCGCCTTCTACGCGATCGCGAATTACTGCCCGCATCAAGGCGGTCCGCTCTGTTCGGGACGCGCTCGAGGTCGCACCATCGTCGACGAGACCGCGCCGGGCGACTCGGTGATGGTGCGCGACCTGGAATACATCTACTGCCCGTGGCATCAATGGGGTTTCGAGCTGGCGACTGGCACCACCGCGGTCAAGCCGGAATGGAGTATCCGCACCTATCCGGTACGCGTCGTCGGCAATGACGTTTTGGTACAGGCCTAACCACAGGAGAATCGCGTGCCCGCTATTGAGATCAACGGGGGAAATGTCGTCTACGAAATCCTCGGTGACTCAGGCGATCTCATTGCCCTGACGCCCGGAGGCCGGTTCAGCAAGGAGATCCCCGGGCTCCGCCCGCTGGCCGAGGCCCTGGTCGCGGGCGGCTACCGGGTGCTGTTGTGGGACCGGCCCAACTGCGGCGCGTCCGATGTACAGTTTTACGGGCAAAGCGAGTCCCACATGCGGGCCGAAACCTTGCACAAGTTGGTGACGGGGCTCGGCTTCCAGCGCTGCATCCTGGCCGGAGGTTCCGGCGGTGCAAGGGATTCCATGCTGACGACGATGCTCTACCCGCAGCTGGTCACCAAGCTCGTGGTGTGGAACATCGTCGGCGGTATCTACGGCACCTTCGTGCTGGGGTCCTTCTACATCATTCCCAGCATCCTGGCGGTGCGCGGCACCGGGATGGAGGGCGTGGTGAAGGTGCAGGAGTGGCGTGAACGTATCGAGGAGAACCCGAACAACAAGCAGCGCTTCCTGGAATTCGACTCCGGCGAGTTCCTCAAGGTCATGCTGCGCTGGCTCAATGCGTTCGTTTCCAAACCGGGACAGACGATTCCGGGCGTCGAGGATGAGATGTTCGACCGGATCACGGTTCCCACCCTGATCATCCGTGGCGGCGAGAACGACATGGACCATCCCAAGCGAACATCGTTGGAAGTCAGTTGCCTGATCAAAGGATCAAAGCTGATCGATCCGCCCTGGCCTGAGGACGCGTGGGAGCGGGCAGCCGAAGACCGCGCCGCCGGACGGGTCAAGCACTTCAACATGTTCGATACGTGGGTGCGGGCGGCGCCGGCGATTCTGGACTTCCTGGGGTCGTGATGACTCACACTGTGCGAATGTGGACCTCGCAGTTGAGCGACGCCTCCAGTGCCGTGTGGATTCGGCTTTCCGGAATCCGTTCGAGGTCCGCCTCGCGCAGCGTCACCTGCACCACGTCGAACCCGAGGTCGCCGGGCGTGCGCTCGATCTCACCGGTGAGGCCGAACGCGGACAGCACGCCCAGGGCATCGTCATCGGTTCCGCGGCTGACGAACGTGACCACGCCCGGAACGGGATTGGTACCGAACACGCTGGCGCACAGGGTTATTGCCGCGGCTTTGGCGGTGCCGCCGTCTTCGGCGGTGATCAGTAGCTCAACTTCACGGCGGCTCACCGGCTTGGATGCCAGGTCGTTTTCAACCACGTCAGCCCCGGTCTCGGCCGCAACTTTGCGCAGCCTGCCCATGCCGTCACGCAGTTGTGCGGCCGTGAGCACACCGTCCGGGTCGACATTGACACGCACCACCGCAGTCCGCATGGGCGCAAGCCTAACCAAGTCGATGGCAGGCCAGCCTTGAACACCACCCAGTCCACCACGCTGACCACCATCATCTTTCCGGGGTGCTTCCCGCGTCTGCTCACCGAGCAAGGCGGTCGGGAAGACCTCAGCGCCTACCGTCGGCTCGGCGGCTACGCCGCACTCGCCGACACTGATGCATTGCTGCATGAGGTCGAGGCCAGCGGGCTCCTTGGCCGGGGGGGCGCAGCCTTTCCCCTTGCGGTGAAATTACGGACCGTCCGCGACAACGGACAGGTGATCGCGGCCACCGGCGGCACTGTCGTGATCGCGAACGGCGAAGAGGGAGAACCGGCTTCGGTCAAGGACCGATGGCTGCTGCGCCACCGACCGCACTTGGTGTTGGACGGGCTGCGGTTGGCCGCGGCAGTCGTCGCCGCCGACCGCGCCTACGTGTACGTGTCCGATCCGGAGGCGGCACACAGCATCGAAGCCGCGCTCGGCGAGCTCGGTTCCGACGGTCAGGGCGTCAGCATAAAATTGGTGACGGTACAACCCGGTTACGTCGCGGGCGAGGAGACTGCCGCGGTCCGGATGATCAACGAGGGCCTGGCCAAACCGACCGACAAGCCGCCACGCCCATTCGAGGCGGGCGTGTCCGACCGGCCGACGTTGGTGAGCAACGTGGAGACGCTGGCCAATCTGCCCTACCTGCAACGGCACGGCGCAGCCGCGTTCCGTGCGGCGGGCACGTCGCTGTCACCCGGCACTTTCCTGGCCACCATCACCGGCGGAGGTAAGCCGCCGGTCCTCTACGAACTGCCGCACGGCGTGGCGTTCACGGAATTGCTTGCGGTGCATGGTGTTTCCCCCGACCGGCTGCGGGGAGTGCTGATGGGCGGATACTTCGCCGGTTTGCTCAACCGCACGGTATTGGAGACCACACTCGATCACGAGACGATGCGGCGCCAGGGCAGCGGTCTGGGTTGCGGCGCGATCTCGCTGATCACCGACGATTGCCCCGTCGCGGTAGCAGCGTCGGTGCTGGCCTACTTCGACCGAGAAAACGCCGGCCAATGCGGGTCCTGCTTCAACGGGACGGCGGCCATGGCGGCGGCCGCAGGCGCGCTGCGCGACGGTGCGGCGACCACCGAGGACGTCGACCGATTGCGCCGCTGGTCGGTGCTGCTGCGCGGACGCGGGGCGTGCGCAACCCTGGATGCGGCCACCAACGTTGCGGCCACCCTGCTCGACCAATTCCCGGCCGACGTCGCCGCACATCTCGGCGGCACCTGCCCGGTCTGCGTGCATGGCGCACTCCGCGCCGATCGTCCCTACGAGGCGGAAGCAGGGAGAAACGCATGAGAATCCGCCTGGACCGCACCGTCTGCGACGGCTTCGGCATTTGCGCCAAGCACGCGCCGGGCTACTTCTCGCTCGACGACTGGGGCTATGCGTCCCTGATCGGAGACGGGGCCGTGGGCGCGGCGGACCGCGACGCCGTCACGCGGGCACTGCTGGACTGCCCGGTCCATGCCATCACCGAGATAGGTCAACCCAGATCCCCCGCGCCGCAGCCGGCAATGGCCGACCTGGGCGAGTCCGACGACCCTGCCGAGCACCTGAAAACCGAAGAGAACGAAGCCGAGTGGGGGTTCACGCGTTGAGCTCTCCGACTGGCGCGTAAGGGTTCGGGAGTGGTGCGCCGGCCCGTCCGTCGGTCCCTGACCGCTCGGCCGTGAACGCATCATGACGTGGCTGACTGTCGTGGCACCGGACCTTTTCGACGTGGTCGCGGCGTTGTCAACGGAATAAGCTGAAGCGAACCACGGTCGGGAAAGCCGATGAGAGGCCCACCATGATGCGGTTTGTTCGGCGTTTGGCTACCACCCTCGCGATCGCGCTGATGGCGACGGCAGTTGCGGTAATCGCGACGCCGGGCATCAGCTCGGCGCAGTGCGATCTCACCATGTCGTGGAATTGGGCGACCGGCGAATGCAAACCGCCACCGGCGGCGCCAGCCTGGTACATACCCGCTCCGGCCTATGCACCGTCATTTGCCGGGCAGAACGTCCCGCCACCGCCGCCGTGGCCGTGGTGGTCACCGGTGGCCCCGACTTGGAGCGTCGGGTTTCACCAGTGGGGCGTTTACCTCAACGGCGTCTGGGTGCCGCTGTAATTGCTGGCGGCAACGCGAGCTGGATCACCGCCGGTGCTCGGTGATAACGTAATTCTCCGATTCGTATAACGGCCCTACCGAATATGTGGGTCGGACGGCCCCCGGAGGTGACGTGTCAGCAGCACCGGGCCGACCGCTGCCCCAGGTGACCGCAGAAAACGAGTTCTTCTGGACCTCGGGTGCCGATGGACAGCTCCGGCTGCAGGTATGTCAGGCCTGCGACTCGCTGATCCATCCGCCGGCGCCGGTGTGCCGCTATTGCCGTTCCCTAGATGTCGGGGTGCGTGCCGTCTCCGGCAAGGCGACGCTGGCCGGATTCACCGTCAACGAGCGCTTCAGCCTGCCCGGACTGCCGGCACCCTACGTAATCGCGCAGGTGGCAATCGCGGAGGACCCGCGAGTTCGCCTGACCACCAACCTCGTCGACTGCGACACTGATCGGCTCGAGCTCGGTCAGCAAGTCGAGGTCGTATTCGAGCAGGTCGAGAACGTCTGGTTTCCGCTGTTTCGCCCGGCATCCGACGCCGAGCCCGGTCAGTTGCCAGTCGACGACATCGCCCCCGAGCTGTTCGGCGCGCACGTCAGACCGATGCTCACCGAGGAGAAATTCGAGGACAAGGTCGTGCTGAGCGGGATCGGCATGTCGCCCATCGGCCGCCGCCTGATGGCGCCGCCACTGGCACTGACGGTGCAGGCCTGCGCAGCCGCCATCGCCGACGCCGGCCTAACCTATGCCGACATCGACGGCCTGTCGACCTACCCCGGCGCCATCAATGTCGGCGGATTCGGTGAGGGCGGCGTGACCGCGCTCGAGGCCGCGCTGGGGATCCGGCCGACGTGGCACAACGGCGCGATGGAGACGTTCGGCCCCGGCGGGTCGGTAATCGCCGCGATGCAAGCGGTCGCCTGTGGGCTGGCGAGGCATGTGCTGTGCTTCCGAACGTTATGGGAAGCCACCCACGGCGAGCTGATGAAGCAAGGCAAGATCATGCCACCGATGGGCCGAATGTCGGGCTGGCAGATGCCGTTCGGCGCCACGTCCGCCGCACACACCCTGGCGATGAACGCCCAGCGCCACTTCCACCGCTACGGCACCACCAAAGAAACGCTGGGCTGGATCGCGTTGAATCAGCGTGCCAACGCTGAGCTCAATCCGACGGCCATCTACCGGACGACGATGACGATGGACGACTACCTGAACGCGCGGACCATCACCACACCATTCGGCCTGTACGACTGCGACGTGCCGTGCGACGGGGCGGTCGCCGTGATTGTCTCGGCGGTCGACGCGGCCCGCGACCTGGCCAAGCCCGCGGTGCTGGTGGAGGCGGTGGGGACGCAGATCATCGAGCGACTCGACTGGGATCAGAGCACGCTGACCCACGAGCCGCAGGTGCTCGGGCAGGCGGCGCACATGTGGACGCGCACATCGCTGCGGCCCGACGACGTCGACGTCGCCGAGCTGTATGACGGCTTTTCGTTCAACTGCCTGTCCTGGATCGAAGCGCTGGGGTTCTGCGGGATCGGCGAGGCCAAGGACTTCCTCGACGGCGGCAAGAACATCGCCCGCGATGGCCAGCTGCCGCTCAACACCCACGGCGGCCAGCTGTCGCATGGCCGCACGCATGGCATGGGTCTGCTGCACGAGGCGGTCACCCAGCTGCGCGGCGAGGCGGGCGATCGCCAGGTCGCCGGCGCCCGAGTCGGCGTGGTCAGCAGCGGAGGCTTGACACCCAGCGGCGTGATTTTGCTGAGAAGCGACGCATGAGCGTCCGTCCCCGACTCGTGATCGTCGACGGGGTACCGATGTCGGCGATCGTCGCCGAGGCACCCGACCCTAAGGCCGTAATCGTGGCCATCCACGGCGGCGGAACTACCGCAACATATTTCGACTGCCCCGGCTATCCGGCGTATTCGCTGTTGCGCGCCGGCGCCGCAGCGGGATTCACCGTCGTGGCACTCGACCGTCCCGGTTACGGCAGCTCGGCCGCCTACCCCGAGGCGATGACTGAAGGTCACCAACGGGTCCGACTAGCCTACGGGGCCGTCGATCGCACCCTCAGCGAAAAACCTTTCGGCGCTGGCCTGTTCGTGGTTGGTCATTCGGGCGGTTGCGAACTGACGCTGCGGATGGCGGCCGACGAGCGCGGCATTGATCTGCTCGGCATCGAGCTGGCCGGCACCGGCCGGCACTACCAGTCCGCGGCTCGCGAGATGCTGAGGTCGGCCACACGCGAACGTCGCCCGTCGGGGCTGCGGGAGCTGCTGTGGCATCCCGAACATCTGTATCCGCCCGAGATTCTGTCCGGCGTCACCGTCTCCCCGAGCGCGCCGGCCTACGAGGACCAGATGGTCTCGGATTGGTCCCGTCACACCTTTTCGACGCTGGCCCCGGCGGTGCGGGTGCCGGTGCACTTCAGCATCGCGGAGTACGAACAAGTTTGGCAGAGCGATGATTCGGCGATCGAGGAAATCGTTGCGATGTTCTCCGCCGCGCCGCGGTGCACAGTGCACCGACAACCCGGCGCGGGGCACAACATCAGCCTCGGCCACACCGCAGCGCAGTACCACGCGGAGGTTCTCGCGTTCGTGACGGAATGCGTGATCGCTCGCTCGGCGCGCGACGCGGAGAAAGAGGAGGCCGGTTGATGCGGGTGGGATTCATCGGGTTGGGCAGTCAGGGCGGCCCGATGGCCCGACGGATCATCGAGGGCGGTTTTCCCACCACACTGTGGGCCCGTCGATCCGCCTCGGTTACGCCATTCGAGGACACCCCAGCGACCATCGCGCACTCGCCGGCCGAACTCGCCGCAGCCAGCGATCTGATTTGCCTCTGCGTGGTCGGGGCGGTCGACATCGAAGAAGTCGCCGACGGCGAGCAGGGACTGCTCACCGGTGTCATGCCTGGCAGCGTAATCGCGTTACATAGCACGGTGCACCCCGACACCTGCAAAGCGCTGGCGAAAAGTGCTGGCAGTAAAGGGGTTTCGGTGATCGACGCGCCCGTTAGCGGAGGCGGCTCGGCCGCCGCCGAGCGCCGCCTGATGGTGATGGTCGGCGGCGACGCCGACACCGTCGAGAGCTGCCGTCCAGTCTTCGAGACCTTTGGCGATCCGGTCGTCCATCTCGGTGAGCTCGGCGCCGGCCAGACCGCCAAACTGTTGAACAACCTGCTGTTCACCGCCCACCTGGGCATCGCGGCCGCTACCCTCTCGCTGACGCAGTCCCTCGGCATCGCTGCGGAGCGGCTCGTCGAGGTCGTCGCCCGCGGTAGCGGAAACAGCTTTGCGCTCAACGCTCTTGCCGACAGCGGCGGTCTGGACCGACTTGCCGGTTTGGCGGGGCCGCTGCTACAGAAGGACGTGCGGCTGATCGCCGACCTCGCAACGGCCGCCGGCGCCGAGGCCGGCGCCGTGCTCGCGGCGGCCGACGCGGCACTGGCCCTGATGGATCATCCCCGGTGAGAATCGGGTTCGTCGGCGCAGGGCGGATGGGCCGCCCGATGGTCGCGCGCCTGGCCGCGGCCGGGCACCAGGTCCGGGTGCTGCTCCGCACGCCGGTAGACCCAGCCCGTCGGCGCGGAGTCAACAGCTGGGCGCGACGGTGGTGGACATGAGGCCACTTTGGTCCTTTCCGGTTCGCCATGAAAGCGCTACCGTTAGCGTTACAGTCAGGCATTCGATCGTAACGGTTACAGCCCGCCCCAACCCTCGCCGCTGAGGAGGATGTCAGTGACAAAGCCGAAGGTCGTCTTCGATCCGTACTCCGAGGACTATTACAACAACCCCTTCGACATCTACCGGCGGATGCGCGAGGATGCGCCGCTGTACTACGACGAGAAAGAGGACTTCTACGCGCTGACGCGCCACGTCGACGTGGCGGCGGCGTTCAAGGACTTCGAGACGTATTCCTCGGCGCGGGGCTGCGACCTGGCCATGGTGCGCAGAGGCATATCCCCCGAGCAGAAGTCGATCATCTTCATGGACCCGCCGGAGCACCGCCACATGCGCAGCCTGCTCAATAAGGCGTTCACGCCACGCGCCATCCAATCGCAGCGGGAGACCATCATCGAGGTGATCGACAAGTACCTGGGCGCCGCCGACCCCGACAACTTCGACGTCGTCCAGGACTTCTCCGGACCGTTCCCGGTCGAGGTGATCACCCGGATGGCGGGCGTGCCAGAGGAATACCGTCAGCAGGTGCGGCACTGGATCGACACCAGCTTGCATCACGAACCTGGCCAGATCGAGGTCAGCGAGGCCGGCATGCAGGCCAACATCGAGACGGCGATGTACTACTTTGGTCTCATTCAACAGCGGCGCGCCGACCCGCAAGACGACATGATCAGCAGGCTGATCGCGGCCGAGATCCCCGGCGAGGATGGGCAGCCACGCAAGCTTGACGACATCGAAATCACCGGGTTTGCAACGCTTTTAGGCGGCGCCGGCGCGGAGACCGTCACCAAGCTGATCGGCAATGCGGCGGTGATCTTCGCCCGCCACCCCGACCAGTGGCAGAAACTGCTGGACGACCCGGACAAGATTCCCGGTGCGGTGGAAGAGTTACTGCGTTACGAGGGTCCGGTGCAATACAACGTCCGCTACACCCTCAGGGAGGCACACGTCAGCGGGGGCGTGATCCCGCCCGGCAAACCGGTGTTCCTGTGCGGCGCCGCGGCGAACCGTGACCCAGAGGCCTTCACCGACGCCGACGCGTTCGACATCGAGCGCGACCAGACACAGGCCCAGCATCTCGGCCTGGGGTACGGGATTCACAGCTGCCTGGGCGCCGCGCTGGCCCGCCTGGAAAGCCGGATCGCCCTCGAGCGGTTGCTCGAGTTCATGCCGCGCTACGAGGTGGACTGGGACGGGTGCCAGCGGGTGCACATGCAGAACGTGGCGGGCTGGAAGAGTGTGCCCGTCAAGGTACTTCGATAAGGGGGCCGCGATGACGAAGAAGATCGAAGTCGACTGGGGACTCTGCGAGAGCAATGGGGTCTGCATGGGCATCAACCCCGACATCTTCGAACTGGGCGACGACGACATGCTGACCGTGCACCGAGAAGAGGTCACCCCGGACATCGAGGCCGACGTGCGCGAGGCCGTGCGGCAATGCCCCCGGCAGGCAATCTCGATCGTGGAGTAGCGCTCAGAACCCGGAGAGGATCACGGCGTTGCAATCAGCGGCGGCCCGCCGCAGTTTCGCTGCCTGCTGATATCCCTCGGACTCATACCACGCGCGGGCGGCCTCGACCGACTCGAACTCCAGCACCACGGTCTGATCCCCGTGCCAGCTGCCCTCGATGACCTTTGGCGCGGTGTCCACCGCGAGGATCGTCGCCCCGCTCATCGCCGACCCGGCGGCTTGGGCATAGGCCTTCATGCCCTCCGGGTCTTTGATCGCTTCGGTCAGGATGACATAGCCTTTTGGCCCCTTCGACACTGAAGAATCTCCCTACTCGGTCACTTCTCGCTGATGGCTTGTTCTGGACAACACTCAATAGCCTCCCGGGCCGCCGCCTCCAAATCCGTTGGGACCTCGGCATCTATCGCTTCGGCATAGCCGTCGTCGGTCAGGCTGAACACATCGGGGCACAGCGTCAAACACATACCGTGACCGCGGCACCGCTGGTCGTCTACCCAAACCCTCATGCCGGTGCGAACTCCAGGTGCAACTCGGTGAGCCCCCGCAGTATGTACGTCGGAACATATTGATAACGACGCCTATTCGCCGGGCCGTGCACGCTCTCGTTGATCCTGATCTCGGAAGTCCGGTCGAGCAGGCGCTCCAGCGCCACCCGAGTTTCGGCCCGCGCCAGCGGTGCGCCCGGGCAGCTGTGGATGCCGCGCCCGAACGCAATGTGCTGACGGGCGTTCTTGCGTTGCGGGTCGAAGGTCGCGGGGTCGTCGAATCGGCGCGGATCGCGGTTGGCGGCGGCCTGCACAATCATCACGGTGGTGCCGGCGGGCAGGTCGACCCCGCCGACATTGACGGGCCTGCGGTTCAACCGGAAGTCACCTTTTACCGGGCTCTCGTGGCGCAGCGACTCCTCGATGAAGTTGGGGATCAGGCTGCGGTCTTTGCGGAGTTCCGCCTGAATGTCCGGGCGCTCCCCGAGCGTCTGCAACGCGGCGCCGAGCAGTCGCACGGTGGTCTCCTGGCCGGCGGAAAAGACGTTGCTGGCGACCCGCGCGACGTCTTCGACGTCGGGAATCGTGCCGTCGGGGTAGGTGGCGGTGGCCAGACCGGTCAGCACATCGTCGCGCGGTTCACGGCGGCGGTCCCGGACGTAGTCGGAGAACAGTCCGTAGAGGAATTCGAGCGGACTGTGCGCCAGCGATTCTTTGCCGGTGCCACCGACACCGCCGCCCGAGTGATCGCGGATGCCGTTGACGAACTTGTCGCGGTCCTCCATGGGCACGCCCAGCAGGTCCGCGATGACCAGCAGCGTGAACGGGCCGGCAAAGCCCTTGATCCATTCGCCATGGCCGGGAGCCAGGAAGTCGTCGAGCGCCTGGTCGGCCAGCGCCCACATCGCGTCCTCGTTCTCCTTGAGGCGCTTGGGAGTGATCAGCCGCATCAACAGCGAGCGGTGGTTGGTGTGGATGGGCGGGTCCAGCGTGGGCAGCTGGTCGCTGAACGGCAATTCGTCGCGGTGCTTTTCGATCAGTTCGGTGATGTCACTGTCGCCCAGACCGTCAAGACTTACCGGGAAGCCAGGGAAGGGCCCGGTCACGGAGATGCAGGACGACCAGGTTTCGGCGTCGTTGAGGACCGCGCAGGCCTCGTCCCAGCCGGTGACCATCGTGACCCCGTGATGGTCTTCGCGCGTCACCGGGCACTGCTGGCGCAGCGACTCGTAATAGGGGTACGGGTCGGCGATGAGCTCGGTGCCGCGAAAGAAGTCCGTCTTGGAGAAGTCGTTAGCCATCTCGCTCCGTTCGAATCTCAGCAGTGAGAATCAGCCTCTCAGAGATGAGCATTACATTTCCACACGGGCCTGTTCGTCGTCAACGACAGGCGCCGGCGCACGGCCCCATGACGAGCGTGTTTACCCGGCCGGGACCAGATCGGCGGCCACCGACGGGAATGCAAGCAGACCGCTGCGGAAGTTCTCGGCATGGCCGATGGAACACCCCGGCAGCGCCGCGGCCGCCAACGCCTTGCCCTTGAATACCTGCGCGGCCGTACTCAGTCGGTGTTGCACCAGGCCGACGCTGCCGTCGAGCTCCGCGGGCCAGGTCTCGCCCCACAGGATGACCTCGGTGACGCCATGATCGAGCGCCTGCAGGACGCCCTGGCGCACCCGCGAGTCGCAGCCCACCAGATCGGCCGCGGCTGCCAGGGCTTGCGGCCGGGGCCGGTGCTCGATCGACGCGAGCACGTGTTCCAGGTCGAGCGTCTGGGCACCGATGATCTGCAGCGGCCGTAGATCGGACTGGTCGGCGAGGTCGGTGAGCAGCACCGTGACGTCCCAGCCGGCCATCGAACGGTCGAACAACCAGCCCCCAGCGAACCGCACCACGTCGAGCACGCTGCAGGCGACGACATCCAGGCGGTATCTCATGTCGTGCTCGGCGGCGGGTCCAGGGGCTTCTTCGACGGCGCGAAGTCCCGCGCCAGCGTCTCGGCGTACTGCTTGAACACCTCGGTCAGCGGTATCGAAGGATCGAGCAACCATGTGGTTTCCATTCCGTGGACGAAGGCGAGTATTTCGACTGCCTTGATGGTGGGGTCTATCTCTGCGCGGTACCGGCCCTCGGACTGGCCCTTGCGGATGAGCTCGGCGACGATGTCGACAGCGGCCTGGTGCCGCGCCAGCATGCGGTCGTGCAGCGGCGCGTCGGGGAGGATGTTCTCGACCAGCAACACCGTGAAGGTGCCCACCAGCTCCGGCGCCCGGTGGAATCGATCGGCGACCGCGGAGATCTGGGCGATGAGATCGCCGGCGCGGTCGGCGTGGGTGTCGTCATCCTGGTCGCGGGCGTCGAGCACCGCGTGCAGCAGCTGCTCCTTGGACGCGAAGTGGTGCAGCAACCCCGCGGGAGTCACTCCGGCTGCTCCGGCGATCTGCGCGAGCGTGGTGTTGCGCCAGCCGTTGCGGATCAGCAGCCGCTGCGCGACCGCGAGGATCCGCTGTTTGCGGTCCTCACCCTTGGCGAGCAGCGTGTCGTAACGGCGGGCGTCGGGCACCGGGCTCCTTTGACCGATCGGCAAACTTAACCAACCTAGTGAACACACAGTAGGTAGGTTTTCCCGATGTGACAACGGTCTCAGTCGGACTCACAGGAAGTCCCTCGGCGCGCTGGTCGGCGCTATGCGACCAATTCGACCAGCGTGGCGTTGGCGGTACCGCCGCCCTCACACATGGTTTGCAGGCCGTAGCGGATCCCGTTGTCGCGCATGTGATGCACCAGCCGAGTCAACAGGACCGCGCCGGAGGCGCCCAGCGGATGGCCCAGCGCGATTGCCCCACCAAGCGGGTTGACCCGGTCGGGATCGGCCCCGGTCTCGGCGATCCACGCCAGCGGCACCGGCGCGAAGGCCTCGTTGACCTCAAAGGCGCCCACCTCCGCCAGCCCGACGCCCGCCTTCTTCAGGACCTTCTCGGTCGCCGGGATGGGCCCGGTGAGCATCAGCACGGGATCGGCGCCCGTGACGGCGCCGGCGCGGTACCGCACGATCGGCGTCAGGCCCAACTCGACGGCCAGGGCCGAGGTCGTCACCAGCAACGCGGCCGCGCCGTCGGAGATCTGCGACGAATTGCCCGCGTGGATGACGCCGTCTTCAACGAACGCCGGCCTGAGCGTGCCGAGCTTCTCGACAGTGCTCCCTCGGCGGACGCCTTCGTCGGCGCTGACGACCGATTCATCGTCGGTGATGACCGTAACCATCTGATCGGCGAAGGCGCCGCTGTCCTGGGCCGCGGCGGCGCGTTCATGGGATTGCACGGAAAACTCGTCGAGCTGGCGCCGCGAGAAACCCCATTTTTTGGCGATCAACTCCGCCGACAACCCCTGGTTGAACGAAAAACCGTCGTAGCGGGACAGGACCTTCGGGCCGTAGGGCATACCGGTGGCCCGGGCAGAACCCAGCGGCACCCGGCTCATCACCTCGACACCGCCGGCCACCACGACGTCCTGCTGGCCCGACATCACCGCCTGCACCGCGAAGTCCAGGGCTTGCTGGCTGGAACCGCAGGCGCGGTTGACCGTGGTGCCGGGAATGCTTTCCGGCCAGCCAGCGGCCAGGACCGCGTAGCGGCCGATGTTGCTGGACTGGTCGCCGACCTGGGACACACAACCCCAGATCACGTCATCGACGATGTCGGGTCCCACCCCGGCGCGGTGCAGCAACTCGTTGAGGACGATCGCCGACAGGTCCGCGGCGTGCATGCCCGACAACCCGCCGTTACGTTTGCCGACTGGCGCCCGCACCGCCTCGACGATGACCGTCTCTCGCATGTCCTACTCCGATTCCTCATCAGCTTTCGATAACGCCCACCGCCCAGTAAACGACGGCTCCCGGCGCTGGCTGAACGCGGCATAGGCCGCGGCCGCATCCGCCGTCGCAAAGTTGCCGATCTGGGCGCGCGCCTCGTTGGCCAGCGCGTCGCGCAGCGTGCGGTCTGCCCCTTCGTTCAGCAGCGCCTTTGTCTGTGCCAACGCGACGGGCGGGCCGGCCGCCAGCCGAGCGGCGACATCGTCGACGAAGCCGTCGATCTCCTCGGCCGACACCACCCAGGTGACCAGGTTGAGCGCATGGGCTTCCGCCGCATCGATGCTTTCGGCCAGCAACGCGAGTCGTTTAGCCTGTTGCAGTCCAACGATTTTCGGCAGCAGCCAGGAACCGCCGAGGTCGATCGAGAGGCCGCGTTTGGAAAAGATTTGGCAGAACGTCGAATCCGGTGTCGCGACGACCAGATCGCAACCCAGCGCCAGGTTCCAGCCGGCACCGACTGCGACACCGCTCACCTTGGCCACCGTCGGGACCGGAAGTTCGTGCAACGCCAGCGCCACGTCGGTGAGGCGCTGCAGCTTGTGTTTCGGATGGACGTCGTCCGGGTTGGAGATATCGGCGCCGGAACAGAAGGCCCCGCCGGCACCGGTGAGCACCAGCGCCCGTACACCACGATCGCGGCCGGCCTGATGCAGCGCGTCGCGCAGCGCGATCCACAACTGGGGATTGATGGCATTCTTGCGGCGCGGGCGGTTCAGCGTCAGGGTGCGCACCCCGTCGTTGTCCTGCGACAGCAGGACGGGTTCTTCGATGGACGTCAATAGCTCCTCGGCAATTTCAACACGTTGGCGCCCAGGAAGTTCAGGATCATCTCCTGGCTCACCGGTGCGATCTTCATCAGTCGCGCCTCACGGAAGTAGCGGGTGATGTGATATTCCTCCGCGTAGCCCATGCCGCCGTGAGTCTGCAGGGCCCGGTCCGCGGCGGCGAAGCCCGCGTCGGCGCACAGGTATTTGGCGGTATTCGCTTCGCGCCCACAGGGTTTGCCGTTGTCGTAGAGCCAGGTCGCTTTGCGCAGCATCAACTCGGCGGCGTCGAGCCGGGCCAGCGAGTCCGCCAGCGGGAACTGCAGTCCCTGGTTCATGCCGATAGGGCGGCCGAACACCTCACGCTCGTTGCCGTACTTGACGGCCTTTTCCAGGGCTACCCGACCGATACCGAGCGCCTCGGCAGCGATCAGCATCCGTTCTGGGTTCAAGCCGTCGAGGATGTACTGAAAGCCCTTGCCCTCCTCGCCAACACGATCCTGCACCGGAATTTCGAGGTTGTCGATGAACAGCTCGTTGGAGCTGACGGCGTTGCGGCCCATCTTGCGGATCGGGCGAATGTCGACCCGGCTGCGATCGAGGTCGGTGAGGAATAGCGTCATCCCGTCGGTCTTCTTGACGACCTCGTCGTAGCTCTTGGTACGGGTGAGCAACAGAATCTTGTCGGATTCCATCGCCTTGGAGATCCACACCTTGCGGCCGTTGACGACATACTTGTCGCCGTCGCGCTTGGCGAAAGTGGTGATGCGCGACGTGTCGAGTCCGGCGCCGGGTTCGGTGACTCCGAAGCAGACGTGCACCTCGCCATTGGCGACCGTAGGCAGGGTGCGCGCCTTGAGTTCGTCGGAACCGTGCACCACGACAGGTTGCATGCCGAAGATCGACAGGTGGATTGCGCTGGCGGCGTTCATGGCGCCGCCGGACTTGGCTACCTCTTCGAGAAGCAGTGTGGCCTCGGTGATTCCAAGACCGTGACCGCCGTACTCGGTCGGAATCGTCATGCCGAGCCAGCCGCCCTGGGCAATTGCGTTGTAGAACTCGGTCGGAAATTCGTGCGCCTGGTCCTTTTCCATCCAGTACTGGTCGTCGAATTTGCGCGCCAACTCTGCAACCGATCGACGGATCAACTCCTGATCTTCGGTCAGCTCGAAGTTCATCCCATCGCCGGGCACTGCTGGATCTCCTGTTCATTGCTGTGCGGCGAGATTGCCGTGCTGGTCGTCAATAGTCGAAAGTCGTGACCCCCGACCCACTCTCGACGCCGCACGACAATCCGGCCCGGCACTGTGGCGGTCAGTCTTTGTTGCCGGTAAGGGCCTTGGCGTTCGCCGCGAAGTCGGCAAAGGATGAGCCGCCTCGCGAGTCCTTGTCATGGCCCTTGGCCTTGACGGACACGTCGTGACCCTCGGCGGCCTTGCGCAGCGCACCGACCGTCGCCTGCTCGCGCGGAATGTGCGTGAACGGGTCGAACGAGTACCAGCGCATCGCGTTCTCATGGGTCATCTTGTTGATCTCGTCATCGGGAACACTGTTGAGGCACAACACATCCCACAGCTCTTCGGGTGCGCCCGGCCACATCGAGTCGCTGTGCGGGTAGTCGGCTTCCCAGCAGATGTTGTCGATGCCGATCATGTTGCGCAACGCCACGCCGACCTTGTCGCTGATGAAGCAGGTCAGGAAGTGGTCGCGGAAAACCTCGCTGGGCAGTTTGCCCTTGAAGTCCTGGTGCGTCCAGGCGGAGTGCATCTCGTAGGTGCGGTCCGCGCGCTCCAGGAAGTAGGGAATCCAGCCCGTTCCGCCCTCGGAGAGGGCGATCTTCAGGTCCGGATACTGCTTGATCGGTCGCGACCACAACAGGTCCGCGGCGGCCTGCACGATGTTCATCGGCTGCAGCGTGATCATCACGTCCATCGGCGCATCCGGCGCCGTGATCGCCAATCGGCCCGACGAGCCGATGTGGACGTTCATCACGGTGTCGGTGTCCACCAACGCTTCCCACAGTGGTTTCCAGTACTCGTCATGGAAGCTGGGGTAGCCCATCGCGGCCGGATTCTCGGTGAAGGTCAACGCGTGCACCCCCTTCTTGGAAACCCGACGCACCTCGGCGGCGCACGCCTCGGCGTCCCAAATCACCGGGATCGCCATCGGGATGAACCGTGCGGGGTAGGCGCCGCACCATTCGTCGATGTGCCAGTCGTTGTAGGCCTGCACCAGTGCGATCGAGAAGTCGTTGTCGTCGGTCGCGAACAGCCGGCCCGCGAAGCCCGGGAACGACGGAAAACAGATAGAGGCCAGGATGCCGCCGGCGTTCATGTCCTTGACGCGCTCGTCCACGTTGTAACAACCCGGCCTGATCTCGTCGAGCCCGGTCGGTTCGATGCCGTACTCCTCCTTGGGCCGCCCGGCGACGGCGTTCAGCGCCACGTTCGGGATCACGGTGTCGCGGAACTTCCACATGTCCGAGCCGTCATCGTTGTGGATCAGCCGCGGCGCATCGTCCTGGTATTTCTTCGGCAAGTGGTTCTTGAACATGTCCGGCGGCTCGACAGTGTGGTCATCGACGCTGATCAGCATCATGTCTTCTTTGTTCATGAGCTTCCCTCTCCATCGGATCCACGAGCAGTCTGCCCCCGGGGGCGTTCATTGCCGTTCTACCCCGCTACCTCTGAAAACTATCTTCTCGCCAAGTGAGAATCAACATCCACCAAGCCGGCCGGGCGTAGCCACAGCCAGCTCCTGCATACCCCATCTCGGGCTGGATGCCCCTCGCACGTGCAACGACGCAGCCGTCGAAAGTCCAGCAAGCAGCCCGCCGCCGGGCAAATGACCAAAAATTTGTTACGTCTCCCCGCAGCGACACGGGCGTGGCCGCCAAACCCCAGCGCCGCGGCCACGCCGCGGGCCCCGCCACCGCGGGGTGACCGCCGGGCCGGCATTGACCAGCCGTCCGAATCGTGCCAGTCTGTTAGTTGCAAATGAGAATACGATTCTCTTTCGCCGAGAGGAATCTGCCGATGCGCTTGCGGCCGCTGCCCGCGGATCAGTGGGACGAGGCTACCCAGCGGGCACTGTCATTGATGAGGGGCGCCGAGACCAACAACGCGCTGAGCACCCTTGCGCACCACCCCGCGCTGGCTAAGGCGTTCCTGCGCTTCAACGTGCATCTGCTGTCAACCTCGACGCTGCCGCCGCGCATCCGCGAACTGGCGATCCTGCGAGTGGCACATCGTCGTCAGTGCGCCTACGAGTGGTCCCACCACGTCAGGATGGCCAAGGACGAGGGCATCACCGACGACCAGATCGCCGCCGTCCAGGATGGCGCCACCACCGACGACGATGTCCTCGACGCGTTCGATCGCGCGGTGATCGCCGGAGTCGATGAACTGGAAGAGAACTCCCAATTGTCCGACCGGATCTGGGCGGTGCTCGGCGAGCGTCTCAACGACCAGCAACGGATGGACTTGGTGTTCACGGTCGGCTGCTACGCGCTTTTGGCCATGGCTTTCAATACTTTCGGCGTCCAGCTCGAGCACACCGCCACAGCCGCTACCAACGTCGAATAAGAGTCACCAGAGGAGTAAGAACGTTGCCGCACTTCCCAAAGCCAGCCGCCGGCAGCTGGACACAGAACTACCCCGAATTGGGCACGGCGCCGGTTGATTACACCGACTCGATCGACCCGGCATTTTTCGAGGCCGAACGCGACGCGGTGTTCAGGAAGACCTGGCTCAACGTCGGCCGGGTCAACCGGCTCCCCCGTACCGGCAGCTACTTCACCAAAGAACTGCCCTCGGCCGGCAAGGGCACCTCGGTGATCATCGTCAAGACCAAGGACGGGACCGTCAAGGCCTATCACAACGTCTGTCGGCATCGGGGAAACAAGCTGGTATGGAACGACTTTCCCAACGAGGAGACCTCCGGGACCTGCCGGCAGTTCACCTGCAAGTACCACGCCTGGCGCTACAGCCTGGACGGCGACCTGACCTTCGTCCAACAGGAAGACGAATTCTTCAATCTCGACAAGAGCAACTTCGGCCTCGCCCCGGTCCGCTGCGAGGTGTGGGAGGGCTTCATCTTCATCAACTTCGACGACAAGGCCGCGCCGCTGACCGACTATCTGGGCCCACTGGCCAAGAGCATCGAGGGGTACCCCTTCGGGGCGATGACCGAGACCTACTCCTATCGCGCGGAGGTCGGCAGCAACTGGAAGTTGTTCATCGACGCGTTCGTGGAGTTCTACCACGCGCCGATCCTGCATCAGGGGCAGTACACCAAGGAAGAAGCCACCAAGATCCAGAAGTACGGCTACGAGGCGTTGCACTACGAACTGGCCGGGCCACACAACCTGCAGTCGACGTGGGGCGGTCAGGCTCCGCCGCCGGACATGTCCATGGTGAAGCCGATGGACCAGGTGTTGCGCAGCGGCCTATTCGGACCGTGGGACAAGCCAGAGATCATCGAGACTCTCGAACTGCCGCCCGGCGTGAACGTGAAACGGGCGCCGCAGTGGGGCATCGACTCCTGGCTCTTCTACCCCAACTTCATGCTGCTGATCTGGGAGCCGGGTTGGTATTTGACCTACCACTACTGGCCGACCGCGGTGGACAAGCACATCTTCGAATGCACGCTGTATTTCGTGCCGCCGCGCAACGCACGCGAACGATTGGCCCAGGAACTGGCTGCGGTGACGTTCAAGGAGTACGCGCTGCAGGACGCCAACACCCTGGAAGCGACCCAGACCATGATCGGCACCCGGGCAGTCACCGAGTTCTTGCTGTGCGATCAGGAAGTGTTGATCCGTCATCTACACAAGACGACCGGCGATTACGTGAAGGAGCACCAGCGCAATGTCGCTACCGTCTGAATTCACGGCTTTGGAACCGTATTTGGAGTGGGATCTGGCCACCGAACCCGAGCGCTATGCCAAACGGCTATCCTCGACGATGGCCGAGATGCAGGAGTTTTACGACGTCGCGTTCCCGCTGCTGAACGACGTGATCGCCTACTGCGACAAGTTTCCGCTGGACGACCTGCCCGATGACGCGAAAACCTTGATGCACATGATGCAATCGTTAGTCATGGTGTCCTTTCCGATCGAAGCGTGGAAGCAGCCGCGTGTTCCCGACAGCGGCGCGGCGTGGGTGGAATTGATCCGAGAACCGGTGATCTGAGAGGTGCTGACGCTCAAGGCGGCCGGACTACTCGACGTCGACGCCGGGGAGATTGTCCGGCCCGGCATTGTGCGGGTTGACGGTGACCGGATCGCCGGCGTCGGGGGTGACCCCGAGGGCGAGCTCATCGAGCTGGGTGACGCAATCCTGTTGCCGGGGTTGATGGACATGGAGGTCAACCTCCTGATGGGCGGACGCGGCGAGAAGCCTGGACTCTCGCAGGTCCAGGACGACCCGCCGACGCGGGTACTGCGCGCGGTCGGCAATTCCCGACGGACGCTGCGTGCCGGGTTCACCACGGTGCGCAACCTCGGCCTGTTCGTCAAGACCGGCGGCTACTTGCTGGACGTCGCACTGGGCAAGGCAATCGACGCCGGCTGGATCGACGGGCCCCGGGTAGTTCCGGCCGGCCATGCCATCACGCCCACCGGCGGCCACCTGGACCCGACGATGTTCGCCGCGTTCGCACCGCATGCGCTGGAGCTGACGGTCGAAGAAGGAATTGCCAACGGAATCGACGAGATCCGCAAGGCGGTGCGCTATCAGATCAAGCACGGCGCCGAGCTGATCAAGGTGTGCTGCTCGGGCGGCGTGATGTCACTGACGGGTCCTCCTGGTGCACAGCACTATTCGGATGAGGAGCTGCGCGCGATCGTCGACGAGGCGCATCGGCGCGGGTTGCGGGTCGCCGCCCACACACACGGCGCGGAGGCGGTCAAGCACGCGGTTGACGCCGGAATCGACTGCATCGAACACGGTTTCCTGATCGACGACGACGCCATCGCGATGATGGTCGAACACGGCACCTTCCTGGTCAGCACCCGGCGCCTGGCCGAGGCGATGGACGTGTCGCATGCCCCGCCGGAACTGCAGGCCAAGGCCGCCGAGATGTTTCCCAGGTCGCGCACCTCGATCCTGGCGGCTCACCAGGCCGGGGTGAAGATCGCGGTCGGCACCGACGCTCCTGCGATACCGCACGGCCGCAACGCCGACGAACTCGTCACCCTGGTCGAATGGGGCCTGCCCCCGCTGGCGGTGCTGCGCGCCGCCACCACGACCGCGGCCGAGCTCATCAACTCGACCGATCGGGGGCGCTTGGCGCCGGGTCTTCTCGCCGACATCATCGCGGTACCGGGAAACCCATTGGACGACATCACCGTTACGCGAAATGTCAGCTTTGTGATGAAAGGCGGCAAGGTCTATGTCGATACCCGATCAGTCTGAGAGCCGCGCCACTCGAACTGACGACCTGGTGGAGATTCAGCAGCTACTTGCCCGCTACGCCGTCACCATCACCCAGGAAGAC
This sequence comes from Mycobacterium simiae, assembly GCF_010727605.1. Taxonomy (NCBI): domain Bacteria; kingdom Bacillati; phylum Actinomycetota; class Actinomycetes; order Mycobacteriales; family Mycobacteriaceae; genus Mycobacterium; species Mycobacterium simiae. The sequence goes on along the minus strand of NZ_AP022568.1, from coordinate 3,386,467 downwards.
ATCGACGGGCTGGTCGGTGTCTTCACCCCGGACGGCACCTACAGCGCGTTCGGCTCCACCTACAACCTGGATAGATTCCCGGAGTTGGTGGCCGCCGCGCCCAAGGGGTTATTCCTCACCGGAACCGCATTGATCGAAACGCTCGACGGTGACACGGCCAGCGGCACCCAGCCGCTGTGCTTTATCGACCACGCCACGCACGACATGCGGATCGGCTACTACCGCGACACCTACTCCCGCACTTCCGACGGATGGCGGCTGAAGACCCGCGCCATGACGTTCATTCGGCGTAGCGGCGTGCACGACTCCGGACGTCCGCATGCCATCGGCCGTCCCACGCCGTGAAGGTCGATGAGTTCCGGACGGGTTTGCGCGCGTGGCTCGACGAACACGACCTGACCCCCGGGACGGACCACACGCTGGAAGGCCAGATGCGCCAATTCCGGCGAGTCAGCCGGGCGCTCTACGACGCGGATTGGATGCGCTACGGTTGGCCGGTTGAAGTCGGCGGCCTAGGTGGTCCCGCGGTGCTACGCGCGATCGTCGGCGAGGAAGTCGTCGGCCGCCGGTTGGCCGAGCCCGGCCCGTATTCGATGCTCGAGGTGCTCACGCCCACGATGATCGATTACGCGCCACCCGAACTCGCCGCGGAGATGGTCCCGCGCCTGCTGCGCGGTGAAGAGCAATGGTGTCAAGGGTTTTCCGAACCCGGCTCCGGGAGCGACCTGGCATCGTTGACGACCCGGGCAGTCCAGGACGGCGACCACTGGATCGTCAACGGGCAGAAGGTCTGGACCAGCTTCGCGCAGTTTTCCACCCGTTGCATCCTGCTCACCCGAACCGGGCCGGGCCACCCAAACCACGAAGGCATCACCGCGTTCTTCGTCGATCTCGACACCCCGGGCATCACCATCCGCCCACTGGGCACGATGCACGGCGTCGACGAGTTCTGCGAGGTGTACTACGACGACGTGGTGGTCCCTTCGAGCCGGATGCTCGGCCGGCCGGGCGACGGCTGGCGGCTGGCGATGGACCTGCTCCCCTTCGAGCGGTCCACCTGCTTCTGGCAGCGCATTGCCTACCTCTACTCCCGATTCGATGCGCTTGTCGCCGAGGTCGCGGGTGGCCCTCGGCACCGTGGATACGACGAATTCGAGCTGGGCGCAGCCTATCTCGCGCTGCATACGCTGCGCTGCCGCTCCCGCGCCACCCAGTACCGGCTGCGCGACGGAGCACGCCTGGGCCCGGACACCTCGATCGACAAGGTGCTGCTGGCCACGGCCGAGCAGCGGCTTTACGACACCGTCCGCGACGTGCTGCCCGGCGTCCTGGAACTCGACGACACGCCGTGGCGTTCGGAGTACCTGTATTCCCGCGCGTCCACCATTTACGGCGGCACGGCGGAGATTCAGCGCAACATCATCGCCCGACGGCTCCTGGATCTGGGGAAGGAGTGAGCGTGGATCAGACCTCAGACGCCGCAGAACTGCAGCTGCTGACCGTGTCGCTACGCACCGCGATGAGCGGCGCCTGCGGCGCCCGACTCGACGCAGCTCTGACCGACCTCGGCTGGCGCGACATGCTGGACGAAATCCCGGAAATTGCAATCCCTCTGGTATTTCGATTGCTCGGCGAGACCGGTGCTCATGCTCCGGTGCTCAACGACGTGATGCTACGAGCATCCGGCAACTCTGCCGGCGGTATCACCCCGCTGCCGTTCACGGGAAATTCCTGGGTGCTCTGGCGCCGCGACGACACCCCCGGTTCGGCAATCGACGAAGGCTTGCCGATACACCCTGTGGCCGAGGGTGATTCGGTCTTTCGAGCCGGTCTTGATCTCGGCCGACAGGCGTTGGGCTGGTGGCTGGTCGGGGCGAGTCGGGCCATGTTGACGCTGGCACGTCAGCATGCCCTCGATCGGACTCAGTTCGGTCGACAAATCAGCTCATTTCAGGCGATCCGTCATCGACTGGCCGAGACGCTCGTCGCGATCGAGGGCGCCGAGGCGACCCTGCAAGCCGCCGCCGACCATCCCGAGGATCCCGAGTTGGCCAGCCTGCTTGCCAAGGCGGCCGCCGGACGAGCGGCGCAAACCGCCGCCCGGCACTGCCAACAGGTGCTCGGCGGCATCGGTTTCACCGCCGAGCACCCGCTGCACCATCACGTCAAGCGCTCACTGGTTCTGGATAGCCTCCTGGGTAGCGCGCGGGAGCTGACCGGACAGGCCGGAGCGGCGTTGCGGGCCAAGGGCTTCGCGCCGCGGCTGGTGCAGCTTTAACTCGTCTGTAACTCGTCGAACGCCTCGGCATCCCGCTTCGGCCGGTGCTCCCTAGAATCAGGGCGCATGAACTCCCCCGGCGAACCGCGAAATCAGGTCGGCGTCGTCTCGGTGATCCTGGGCGTGTTGGCCTTGGCCACCTGCTGGCTGCTGATCGGCGTGCCGCTGGGTATCGCGGCGGTGCTGAGCGGGGATATCGCGCGGCGGCGCGCCCGCCGCGGCGAGGCGACGAATCCGCGGGTCGCGGCGGCGGGCATGGTGTTGGGTGGGGTGGCGATCGTGGCGGGACTCATCGCCATCGGCTACTACGCCTGGCTGGACTCCCTGGATCCGGGTCGCTTGCAGCGATGCTTGGACAATCCGGCCGCCACCAACTGCTAGCCCTATCCGCGGGGCAATCCCAGTACGCGTTCGGCGATGATGTTGCGCTGAATTTCGGAGGTGCCGCCGGCGATCGTGGCGGCGAAGGTGCGGGTGTAGCGGTCGAACCAGCTGCCGTAATGGCTGTCCAAGTTGAGCGGGGCGAACTGGGCGGTGACCCCCCGCAACACCAGCCCGTCACCGCCCTTGGCGTTGAGCGCATCCTCGCAGGCGCGCTGCATTGCCTCCGAGCCCAGCAGCTTGAGCACCGACTGCGCTGGCACGTCTTCCTCGCCGCGCGCGGCTTTGGCCAGCGTCGCCGACCCCAACAACCGCATCGCGTAGAAATCCATCACCAGCGTCGCGTAGCGATCTCGCTGCACGGACCCCGACGGGGTCGACTCGACCGTCAGCGCGTGCAGCATGTCGGCGTAATCCAGCCACAGCATGGCCCGTTCGTGGCCGAGCGAGCCGGTGGCCACGCGCCAGCCTCCGTTGAGTTCGCCGAGCAAGTTCTCCGCCGGCACCCGCACGTCGGTGAAAAAGACCTCGTTGAAATCGACGTCTTCGATGTCACCCATCGAGGCGAACGGACGGCGGACCACGCCGGGGGTGTCGGTCGGAATCAGTAACGCGCTGATGCCCTTGTGTTTTGGCGCGTTTGGATCAGTGCGAACGAACGTCAACAGCACGTCGGCATGATGGGCACCCGAGGTCCAGACCTTTTGTCCGTTGACCACGAAGTGGTCGCCATCCCGCACGGCGCGGGTCTTCAGCGAGGCCAGATCCGAGCCCGCGCCCGGCTCGCTCATGCCGAGCGAGGCCGTCATCTCCGCGCGCAAAATCGGCACGGCCCAACGCCGCTTCTGTTCGTCCGTTCCGAACGACAGCAAGGAAGCCGCAATGATGCCGACGCCTTGCGGATTGAAGCTTTGGTAGATCCGCCGCCGCGACAACTCTTCGAGATACACGTACTGCTGCAGCAGCGTCGCGTTGCGCCCGCCGAACTCCGGCGGGTTGCCGGGCAGCAGCCACCCGCTGTCGAACAGCAGCCGCTGCCACCGCCGCGCCCACTCGGGAATGTCGGAACTCGACCGCGGCCGCTCACCCGCCACTGCGGGCTCGGGCAGGTTCGCATCCAGGAACGAAGCGAACTCGGCGCGGAACTCCTCCACGTCGGAGTCGAAGGTCAGCTGCACTGCACTCCCTGCAATTCGCGGGCGCTCATTCGCCTAGATCCGGGTTTTCGCCGACGGCGCGGTTCACTCTTGCGATTCCGCTTCTATACACGCGTACAGGAGAATAGTATTCTCACGACAAGAAAGTTACAATCTCCGACACCTGGTCCAGGAGGGGGTCGAGCGCAGCGATGTCACGGCGTTCTCCGGTAGAGTCCAACCATGTTCTCCCCTCGCGGCAATCGTCCGAGCCTTCCGTGACCAACCCAAGCGAAGAGCCGGCCTGGAAGCAGCGCGCCGTCGAGCGATCCATCAAGACCGCGAAACTACGTGCCGCGCAGCGCGTGCAGCGTTTCCTCGATGCGGCGCAAGCCATCATCATCGAAAAGGGCAGCACCGACTTTACCGTCCAGGAGGTCGTTGACCGCTCGCGCCAGTCGCTGCGAAGCTTCTACCTGCAGTTTGACGGCAAGCACGAGCTGCTGCTCGCGCTGTTCGAAGATGCGCTGAGCCGGTCGGCCGATCAGATCCGCGCCGCGACCGAAAGTCACTCCGATCCCCTTGAGCGGTTGAAGGTGGCCGTCGAGCTGTTGTACGAGGCCTCGCGGCCCGATCCCGCCGCCAAGCGCCCCCTGTTCACCGACTTCGCCCCTCGGCTATTGGTGACCCATCCGGCCGAGGTCAAGGTGGCCCATGCACCGCTGCTGGCGCTGCTGACCGAGCTGATGGAAGCCGCCAGCGAGGCGGGCAAGTTGCGCACCGGACTCAACCCGCGGCGGATCGCCGCGATGACAATGCAGACGGTCATGTTCATCGCGCAGTCCAGCGGCGGCTCCGACGACGCGACGATCCATCCGATCACCGCCGACGAGGTGTGGGACTTCTGCTCAGCCGGATTCGTCGGCTAGCCCTAGCACGCACGACCTTCCTCTCATCCGCACTGAGCAGATAACGCACGCGGGTTGCCTCGTGAGAATGAGATTCTCTAATATCTAGAACTACAAATAGCCAAAACGGATTCGTCGTTGACACCCGGTTGCCGGTGATGACAGAGTTCAGTGGCGGCACCCCGGGGGAGCGGGGCAAACGCGGTTACTGCGAGAGGCGATTGATTACCCGTGACGGTCAGCGCGGCCAAGGATGTCTATTACGACCCGTACAACATTGAGCTCAACGCCGACCCGTATCCGACGTTCCGGCGCCTGCGCGAAGAATCGCCGCTGTATTACAACGCCGAACACGACTTCTACGCCATCAGTCGGTTTGCCGACGTCGACGATGCGCTGGTGGACTTCCAGACCTTCAGCTCGGCGAAGGGCGCAATACTCGAGCTGATCAAGGCGGATATCGAAATCCCTTCGGGCGTATTGTTGTTCGAGGACCCACCCGTCCACGATATCCACCGTAAGCTGCTGTCGCGGATGTTCACGCCGCGAAAGATCAACGAGTTGGAATCGAAGATCCGCGAATTCTGTTGTCGCTGCTTGGATCCGCTGATCGGCACCGACCGGTTCGACTTCGTCGCCGATCTCGGCGCACAGATGCCGATGCGGGTAATCGGGATGTTGCTCGGTATTCCCGAGGAATTCCAGGAAGCCGCGCGCGATCGAGCCAACGCGAATCTGCGCACCGAGGCCGGCAAGCCGATGGACACCTCGTCCGAGCACATGATGCAAGGCGACTTCTTCGGCCAATTCATCGACTGGCGCGTCGATCATCCCTCCGACGACATCATGACCGAACTGCTCCATGTGGAGTTCACCGACGAGACCGGGACCGTCCGCCGACTGCGCCGCGATGAGCTGCTCACGTACGTCAGCGTCGTGTCCGGCGCCGGCAACGAGACCACGACCCGGCTGATCGGATGGGCAGGCAAGGTGCTGGCCGAGCATCCGGACCAGCGGCGCGAATTGGCCGCCGACCCGTCGCTGATTCCGGCGGCCATCGAAGAGTTGCTGCGCTACGAGCCGCCTGCCCCGCAGGTGGCACGCTATGTCACGCGCGACGTCGAATACTACGGTGGACGGGTACCCGAAGGCAGCGTGATGATGATGCTGATCGGCGCGGCCAACCGCGATCATCGCCAATTCCCGCCTGACGGAGATACTTTCGACATTCATCGGGATCCGCGTCAACACCTGACGTTCAGCGTCGGCACGCACTACTGCCTCGGGTCGGCACTCGCACGGCTCGAAGGCCGCATCGCTCTCGAAGAAATTCTCAAACGCTTCCCCGACTGGGAGGTTGACCTTTCCGAGTGCAAGCTTTCCCCGACATCCACGGTGCGGGGCTGGGACACGATGCCGGCTGTTCTCCGCTGAGACATTCCCGTTCGAACAACGAAGTGAGGTAGCGATGACTGGACGTGTTGAAGGCAAGGTCGCTTTCGTCACCGGGGCGGCGCGTGGCCAGGGCCGCAGCCACGCGGTGCGGTTGGCGCAGGAGGGTGCCGACATCATCGCCGTCGACATCTGTAAGCCCATCCGGGAGGGTGCCGTCGAGGGCTCGGCGATCCCCGCCTCGACGCCCGAAGACCTGGCCGAGACGGCCGACCTGGTGAAGGGCCACAACCGCAGGATCTATACGGCCGAGGTCGATGTGCGTGACTTCGACGCGCTGAAGGCGGCCGTGGACTTCGGCGTCGAGCAGCTGGGGCGCCTCGACGTCATCGTCGCCAACGCGGGAATCGGCAACGGCGGCGAAACGCTGGACAAAACCAGCGAGCAAGACTGGACGGAGATGATCGACGTCAACCTGTCCGGCGTGTGGAAATCGGTGAAAGCCGGTGTCCCGCATATCCTCGCGGGCGGACGCGGCGGATCGATCATCCTGACCAGCTCGGTCGGCGGCCTGAAGGCCTACCCGCACACCGGTCACTACGTCGCCGCCAAGCACGGCGTGGTCGGATTGATGCGTGCGTTCGGAGTCGAACTGGGTCAGCACATGATTCGCGTCAACTCCGTGCACCCTACTCACGTCAGCACGCCGATGATCATGAACGAGGGCACCTGGAAGATGTTCCGGCCGGACCTGGAGAACCCCGGCCCGGACGACATGGCACCGATTTGCCAGATGTTCCACACCCTGCCGATCCCGTGGGTAGACCCGATCGACGTCAGCAATGCGGTGCTGTTCTTTGCCTCCGACGAGTCGCGTTACGTCACCGGCGTCACCCTGCCGATCGACGCCGGCAGCTGCCTGAAGTAGCCGTTAAAACGGGCTGCTGTTGTTCTGCCACTCCGCCGACTCGGGTCGCGGACCGTAACGGCGGATGTAGTCCTCGTGCATCCGTGCCTGCTTGCGCCGGTTGATCACATCGACCAGATTCGGGTCCAGCCCGTGGTCCTGCAATCGGTGTCGGCGCCAAACCTTGTTCAGCGCAAGGGATATCAGCAACGCCCAGATGTAGAGCGGTGCAGTCATCTCGGTATGCACGTAGAGCGATGCGGGCAGCAACCACAGTGGAGCCAGCACCACCAGTGGCGGTATGGCCCACCTGATCATGTGCCGCCGGATGGCACCCTGGCCGGCCAGATCCCGCGCAACCCAGCTGCGCATCGAATCCGGTAGGCGCCGCCCGTAGCAGTAGCAGACGTACTGCCAAAGATTGGGCTTTTCGGCGGTCATATTCGCTCCTCGGGGATGCAGATTGTCACGACTGTAGGGCGCCCGCCGCGACCGCGGCGGCGTTGATGCGGGTGAGCACCTGGTGGAGATGCTGCAGTTCGGCCAGATCGACGCCCAAACGTGCCACGACGGCGGGCGGAATTTCGAGCGCCCGCTCCCGTAGGGCGATGCCATGTTCGGTGAGCTTGACGTCGGTGGTGCGCTCGTCGGCCGGATTCTTGGCGCGGCTGATCAGTCCCAGACCCTCCAACCGCTTGAGCATCGGCGACAACGTGGCGGAATCCAACTGCAATGCCGCGGCGATCTGCTTGACCGACATCGGGAACTGCTCCGCCGCGGGCGATTTGCGATGATCCCACAGCGCCAGCATCACCAGGTATTGCGGATGTGTCAGACCCAGCGGCTCCAGCAGCGGCCGATACACCGCCAAGACCGCCCGGTTCGTGGTCGCCAATGCGAAGCACACCTGCTGTTCCAGGGCCAGCGGATCCACTTCGGGTGCGGTCGGCGCGGCCATGAGTACATGGTGCCCTAATAGTTAGGGCGCTATCTATATGATGCCACTCACAGCACGCCCGCGTGTGGGCATACGCTCGGGACCCATGGACGGATACACCTCCGATTTCGCGGGTCGCGGGGCAGTCATCACCGGTGGTGCCAGCGGTATCGGATTGGCCACCGCCACCGAATTTGCCCGCCGCGGCGCTCGCATAGTGCTGGCCGACGTTGACACCGCGGCACTGGAGCGGGCCGTCGCGCACCTGAAGACCGAGGGCATCGACGCCCATGGCGTGACCTGCGACGTGCGCCATCTCGAAGAGATGGTCCGCCTGGCTGACCAGGCCTTCTGCCTGCTCGGCCAGGTCGACGTCGTGTTCAGCAACGCCGGCATCGTTGTCGCCGGTCCGCTCGTGGCGATGACGCACGAGGACTGGCGTTGGGTGATCGACATCGATTTGTGGGGTTCGATCCATGCGGTCGAGGCGTTCGTGCCGCGGCTCATCGAGCAGGGCAAGGGCGGCCACGTTGCCTTCACCGCGTCTTTCGCCGGGTTGGTGCCCAACACCGGCCTCGGGGCGTACGGGGTTGCCAAGTATGGCGTCGTGGGGCTGGCGGAAACGCTGGCGCGTGAGCTGAAGGACCACGGCATCGGCGTCTCGGTGCTGTGCCCGATGGTCATCGAGACCAAGTTGGTCGCCAACTCCGAACGGATCCGCGGCGCCGATTACGGACTGGCGTCCACACCCGACCTGACCGAAGCGTTCGGGCCTCTCCCGCCGACGCAGGACGACACGGTGTCGGTCCACAACGTGGCGCAATTGACCGCCGACGCAATTCTGGCCAACCGGCTCTACATCCTGCCACACGAGGCGGCGCGGGCGTCGATTAAGCGCAGGTTCGAACGCATCGACCGCACCTTCGACGACCAAGCCGCCGAGGGCTGGAAACACTAGACCGGCGGTCCCAGCCGATAGGCACCGGTCTGCCGGTCGTGATACCAACCGCCGGCCGCGTGGGTGCCGCCGTCGACATGTAGTGTCTGCCCGGTGAGATAGACCGACATGTCGGACGCCAAAAATACTGCTGTAGCCGCGATTTCATCGACATGGCCCGCGCGGCCGATCGGGACGATGTCGGCCATCGCGGCCGCCGCACCGTCGCTGTTCAGCGCGGCCAGACCCTCAGTCAGGGTGATATCGGGCGCTATCGCGTTGACCCGGATGCCATGCGGCGCCAGTTCCAGCGCGGCGGTCTTGGTGTAGTTGATGACGCCGGCCTTGGCGGCGGCGTAGGCCGCATAGCCCGGGGCGGCACGCACGCCTTCGATCGACGTAACAGAGACGATGCTGCCGGGCAGGTCGGCGGCGACCAATTGCCGCGCGACGCGCTGAGTGCAGAGCAGCACGTGGCGAAGGTTAGCCTTATACAGTGCGTCCCAGCCGTTTTCGCTGGTCTCCAGCAGTGGCGACGAGAATACTCCACCGGCATTGTTGACCAGGATGGTGGGTGCCCCGAGTTCGGCGGTGGTCCGCTGCAGCGCGGCGTCGACCTGATCGCTGTCCCGGACATCGGTGACAAGGCCAAGGGCGCCAATCGATTCCGCCACCCGAGCGCAGGTCTGCGGGTCTCGCTCCCAGACCGCCACCTGGGCACCGAAGGCGACCATTCCGGCGGCGATGCCGCGGCCGATCCCTGACCCGCCACCGGTCACGACCGCGACCCGGTCGGTGAGCAGAATGTCCGAGGGATCGATCGCCATCGCGGCTCAGATCGCCGCCCGCAGCGCCGGTTCGGTGCCGATAACGTTCTCGGCTTCCAGCTCCGCTATCTCTGCCGCGCTCATACCCAACTCGGCGAGCAACTCGTGATTGTGCTGTCCCAGCATTGGGGCGGGCCGAGTGTGAAAGAGCTGGGGGCCGCCCGACAACCTCATTGGCACGGTGCTGAGCCTAGCCCGGTTGCCTATCGGATGGTCGACTTCTTCAAAGAAGCCGCGAAACCTCAGCTGTGCCAACTCGGTTTGCCGATGCGGTTGCAGCACCTTGGCCACCGGGACACCGGCGTCCCACAGCGTTGCGATGATCTCGTCGCGGCTGCGCGCTTGGCACCAGGCGGCGAGGTAGTCGTCGATGACGTCGTGGTGCTCGTGCCGGCCGCTCGCCGTGGCGAGTGCCGGGTCGTCTGCCCACGACGGCGTTCCGAGCGCGCGGCACAGCCTCGCCCAGTGCTCGTCGGTGGCCACGGCAATGGCGACCCAACTGTCGAGCCGGCCGAACTCGTCGATGTCGGCGCTGCGGTACAGGTTCTGCGGCGCCGCGCTGGGCCCCCGATTGCCGGCTCGCTCGAGCAGTGCCCCGTATGCGGAATACTCGATGACCTGCTCGGCCGCGATGTTGAGCGCAGCATCGACCATCGCCGCTTCGACGAACACGCCTTCGCCGGTGCGACGACGATGCTCCAGCGCCAGCAGCACGGCGTTGACCGCGTGCACCCCGGCGTTGGGGTCACCGACCGAATACGGGTCATATGGGGTCCGGTCCGGATAACCGGTCAGCCAACTGACCCCGGACGCGGCCTCGATGACGTAGGCGAAGGCCGGGTTGTCCCGCCACGGTCCGTCCAGGCCGAAGCCGGGCATGCGCACCAGTACCGCGTCGGGTCGCAGCGACTGGACCGCGGCGAAGTCCAGGCCGGTCTGGTCGAGCACCCGGGGTGTGAAGTTTTCCACGATCACGTCACATGTTTCGATGAGTCTGCGCAACACCTCTCGGCCGCGCGCGTGCTGCAGGTCCAGGGTGAGTCCCTTTTTGTTGGTGTTGAGGGCCTGGAAGATGGGCGACTTCTCCCACCACCGGTCTTCGGTGGTCGGTATCCCGGCGATCAGGCGGGTGCCGTCCGGCCGGCGGGTGGATTCGACGTGGATGACCTCCGCGCCAAGCATGGCCAGGAAATGGGTGCCGCACGGACCCGCCCAGAAGGTGGTCAAGTCCAGTACCCGAAGACCGCGCAGCGGCAGCACTTTTGCCGCCCCGGTGGGGGCCGGCCGAACGGGCAGCTTCGCGGCGCGGTAGTGCTCGGTGTGTTCGCCCAACCGCGGCGCGGGATGCGGCGGCCGCAGCCGCGCGGGACGCATCCGGTACGGGTGATCGGGTTGCTGAAACCCATCGCGCGGATTGTGGACGAACGAACCCCGCTCCACGAATTGGTCGAACGAGGTGACGTTGGCACCGTTGGCGACCGGCGCGTTAGGAATGCGGAATGCCGTTGCCAATTCCCGGATTTCGTTGGCCGGGGTACTCGCGATCCACGCGAAGATCTCGTCGGAGTACACATTGGCCAGCTCGGTGATGGACAGCGGCGAGTCTTCGTCGATCCACTCGGGGTGACCCACCATGGCACACAAGTCGAACCACTGCTGTGCGGTACCGCAGCCGAGATCCACCAGGCCGTCTTTGGCCTGGGCGACGCCCGGTACTGTCGGCCGGCGTGCATCGCGCCACGGCCGCCCAAGCATCTCGTAATAAGTGACCGGGTGGTAGGTGAGGCAGAGAATCTGCGCTTCCAGCATCGACAGGTCCACCAGTTCGCCTGCCCCGCCGTCGATGCCGCGCCACCGCGATGCCAGGGTGGCCACGCTCGCGAACGCCCCGGCCAGGTACTCGCCGACCTGACCGCCGATGAACACCGGGGCGCGTTGCTGCTCGCCCCGGCCTAGCCCGACGATTCCGCCCGACCACGCCTGCAGCGTGAATTCGGTTGCGGCGCGGTCGCGCCAGGGGCCATCGAGCCCGAACGGTGTGATCGCGGTGACCGTCAGGTGCGGGTGGCGCGCACGGATGGCATGTGGGGTGAACTCCGGTTGGTCGGCCAGTCGCGAGCCTCGAGACCACACGACCGCGTCCGCCGCGGCCAGTAACCGGTTGACCAGGGCAGTGTCGCATTCGCGGTCGGGATCGGCGACGACGCTGTGCTTAGCACCGGCCAGAAAGCTAAACAGCGCACCGTCGGCACCGTCGGGGACGGATGCCCCCGAGGCCGACCATCGGCGCAACGGATCACCCTCGGGCGGTTCGGTTTTCACGATGTCGGCACCGCCGTCGGCCAGTAACTTTGTGCAATACGCGCCGGCTATCCCGGTGGACAGATCGACCACCGAATAACCGGTCAGCGGCGGCTCGACGCGGCGCTGCGTCACGGATTCATTCTCTTCGACTTGGCGCCGTTGGCTGCTTTGGTGTCCTCGCACGCCGTCTTTCGTGCATTCTTGCTCCGGGGCAGCCCGGCGGGGAACTTCTCGTCGTTGTCGTTGACCGCGTCGCCCTTCGCCTCGAGGATGCTGATCTTCTTGCAGCCCTGCAGCCCACGAGTACCGGAGTTCGGGCTGGCGTACCACTGGCCGTCGTACCGAATAATCTTTTCGGCCGGTGATTCTGCCGGGCCGGGCATGGCTAGGGTTGCCAGAACGGGCTAGCGGTGAGCACCTCGCAACCGCCGGCGGTGATCAGGACCGCTTCTCGCCCGAAGATCGCGCCGACTCCTTCCTGCCACACATATCCGGTGACGGCGAGCACCATTCCCGGTTCCAGCTGCTCCCCGGCGGCGGTCGCGGGCAGATGCTTCGAGACGACCGGCGGATCGAAGCCCATGCCCAGGCCGCGGGCCACCGGCATCGGCGGTTCCGGCTCCCCGGCGGCGTGATACGCGCCGAGCAGGCCGCCTGCTCGCGCGCCCGGGCGGCAGGCGTCAAACAATTTGCCCCACAGGCTTTCCCACCTACTGTGCAGGGCCGCGGCGCCGCGTGGGGGCCGCCGCGTATCGGCCGGCCAGGTGCGGCCGACCTCGCCGACGTAGCCCCCGGCGAGAACACCGGCGGAGAATGCCACCAGGTCGCCGTCCTGTACGCGGCCGCCACCGTCGGCGCGCCGCCACGAATGCGTGCGCGACGTCACCCAGGCCACATCTTGATTCGACGGGGTGCTCACCCCGCCCGCGGCTGCTGCCTCTAGCAGGGCGCCGGCCAGCGCCTGCTCGGTGACGCCGGGACGCAGCTCCGTGACCGCGGCCGCCAGGGCCGCCTCGGCCACCACGACCGATTCCCGCAACGCGGCGATCTCCTCGGAGGTCTTGATGCGCCGGGCCGCCCGCATGGCCAGCTCGCCGTCCACCAGCTGCGCGTTGGGAAACGCGGTGGGCAGCAGCTGCGCGAAAGCCGGTGAGATTGCGTCGGTTCCGACACGTCGGGCCGTCGCCGCTCCATCGATACGGCTTACCGCCGCCATGGTGTTTACCGGGTTCCACGAGATGCCGTACAGGTTGTCGTGCGGGATATCCTCGGGCACGCCCTCGTCCCAGGTGCTCAGCAGGTGTACGGCGCCGGTCTCGCGTACGACGACACAGGTCGGGCCGAAGGGGCGGGTGCCCGCGACCCACAGCTGCGGCGCCCCGGTCACATACCGGACATTCGCTTGCCGGCCGAGCACCAGCACGTCGAGATCGTGTGCGGCCATCTGTTCCAGCGCCCGCTGGCGACGCCCCAGGCGCAGCGTGCGCTCATCGGGCAGGACTTCAGTTGACATGGCCGTAGGGGTCATAGGGGTAGTCGGTCAACCGGATCCAGCCTTCCTCGGTAATGACCAGGACCTCTTCGCTGCGGTAACCGCCGGTGCCGTCCTCCCACACCACCGGCTCGAGAACCAGCACCATCCCGGATTGCAAAACGAAGCTTTCGTCGAACTCCTGGCCCAAATCGGTTCCAATCATCGGCATTTCGGCGGCGTTGACGCCGATGCCGTGGCCCAGATAGAAGTGCGGCAGCCATGGCCTGGTGCCGCCGTTGGCCGCGGTCGCGGCTCGGCCGAGGTCTGCCGCGGTGGCGCCGGCCCTGGCCACACCCAGCACGGCGGTCATGATCTCCAACCATTTGTCGAACTGTGCCTGTTGTCGCGCCGACGGGTTACGTCCGACGATCCAGGTGCGACCGAAGTCGGAGCAGTAACCCTGGTAGGTGATGCTGACGTCGGTCCACAGCACGTCCCCCTCGGCGAGTGCGCGTTCGGTGCTCAGCAGTGGCAGGGCCAAGTCGCCGTGTGTCGTCCACACGCCCTCTGACTTGCTCGGCGGCATCACCTGCCAGATCGGCTCGAGCATGCTGGCTGTGGCTCCCAGCTCGAAGGCACGACGCAAAAAGCTTGCCGACAAATCGATCTGGCGCACCCCCGGCGCCAATCGCTTCTGGACTTCGACCATCGCTTCGTCGGTGATCCGGATGGCGGTCCGCATGCACGACAGTTCATCCGGGGTCTTGACGGACTTGGCCGCGCTGACGATGGCGGCGGCGTCTATCGGGGCGCCGGAGGGGAAGAGCAGATTCATGGCACGCGACATCGCGCCTGTGCATTCGTCGACCGCGACCACCGCGCCGGGCCGAATCAGGTCGGCGGTCGTTCGCGCGAATTCGAGGACACCTTCCTCGAATTCCAGGTATACCGGGCCGTGGAGGTGATCGCCGGGTAGGCCCGACTCGTGCGCGGCTCCTTCCCGGAACGGCAGGAACAGGTGTGGCCAGTCGTCGTCGGCGAGCACGACGGCGACGGGGCGTTCGACGTAGGAAAGCCCGGCATCGCCCAGCGGCCAACTGGCGCCGGTGGCGTAGACGACGGCATTGTTGCCCAGCAGGATCATGGCGTCGACGCCGCGGTCGGCCATGGCCGATCGCAACCGTGCGCCGGTGTCGCGGCGCAGCCGCGCCAGGTCGGGTGTCTCCGGGATCACCAGGCCGGGACCGGTGTCCGGTTGTGCGAACGTCGTCACTACAGGCCCAGGAATGCCGTGATGTTGTCGCTGACGACCTTCACCGCATCGGTCGGGCCCACCGCGTCAACGACGGCCTTCAGCGACTTTTCGGAGTAGCCGTACGTGCTTTCGTTGTGCGGGTAGTCGCTGGACCACATCACCTTGTCCACGCCGATCCGGTCGATCAGCTGCAGACCCAGCGGGTCGACCATGAATGACGCACTCATGTGCGTGTCCCAGTAATGACGCACGTCGTGCTGCAGCGACCGGTTGAACATGTGCTGGTAGGAGGCGACCAGGTGCTCGGCGTCTTGCAGAGCCCACGGCACCCAGGCGATCCCACCTTCGAACCAGCCGATCCGCAGCCCGGGGTGGTCGTCGAGAATCCCGGTGAAGAGGTACTTGGCGAACTGCTCGCGGAAGCCGTCGACGTTGATCATCATGCCGACCACCACGCTGTTGAACTGACACGGGGTTTTCGGTGGGGTCTCGCCGATGTGGTGGGTCACCGGCAGTCCGGCGGCTTCGATCTCGTCCCAGACCGGCTTCATCGCAGTGCTGCCGTAGTCGATCACGTTGCCGTCGTCGTCCTTGCCGGGGTTCAGGGGCAACAGAAACGTCTTGATTCCCAACGACTTCAGCTCGGACAGCGTGCGTCTGGCGCCTTCGGGTTCCCACCAGTTGATCAGTCCCGCGCCATAGAAGTGCCCGTCGGATCGCTCTTGCAACTCGGCGATGTACTCGTTGTAGATACGGAAAGCCAATTCGCGCAGCTTCTTATCGGGATAGTGAAACAGCGCCAGCACCGCGTTGGGGAAGGCCAGTTCCTTGTCGACACCGTCCTCGCGTAGTTCCTCGATGCGGGCCTCGATGTTGGTGCTCGCGGCGCCGGGTAGGTCGTCGTACTGCATCAGCACGGCACTGAAGTCGCCGGGCAAAAAAGACTGCCCCTTGCGGCCGAGCTGGTACGCGCCATCCTCATACCAGATCCGGGGCGCCTTGTCCTTCAGGTCGTCCGGGAAGCGGTCGTAGAAGATATCGTCGGCCAGCGAGATGTGGTTGTCCGCCGAGAAAACCACGGTGCCCTGGGGCAGGCCCACATCGCTGCCCGCGGCGTGACCGCGCCGATCCTTAGGAGCGCCGTAGCCTCCGGGCGGGTAAAGCGTGCTTGTCTGCGTTGACATTATTGACCCTCCATTTGGATCGGCACTGCGCACGTGATCATCGGGCTGCCCAAGATCTTTAGGTCACCACGTAACCGGCAGTTCATAGACGCCGTAGGCGAGTCGGTCGTGCTTGAACGGGATTTCCTCGATCGGCACGGCCAACGCCATCGTGGGGATGCGGCGCAGTAGCGTCTGGAACACGATCTGCAGCTCCGCGCGCGCCAGTTGCTGGCCCACACACTGATGGCGGCCGTAGCCGAAGGCGACGTTGCGGTCCGCCCCGGCGCGGTGCACATACAGCCGGTCCGGTTCGGGGAAGGCGTCGGCGTCCCAGTTGGCCGGTGCCAGGTCGATGATGATGCCCTCCCCGGCGCGGATGGTCTCGCCGCCGATGTGGATGTCGTCGAGCGCGACGCGGCGCTGACCGTTCTGGATGATGCTCAGGTAGCGCAGTAACTCCTCCACCGCGCTGGCAAGGACTTTCGGATCCTCGGCGTCGCGGACCACCGCCAGTTGGTCGGGATTTTCCAGCAGGGCAAGCACTCCGAGCCCGATCATGTTTGCCGTCGTCTCGTGTCCGGCGATCAGCAGCCCGGTGCCGAGCTGGGCGGCCTCTTTGACGCTCAGTTCGCCGGCCTTGACCCGTTCGGCGAGATCGGAAACCGCGTCCTGCGACGGGTTTTCCATCTTCGCCTCGACCAACTGGGCAAGGTATTTGTGCAGGCTCATCGCGCCCTTGGCGGTGTCCGCGCCGGTGGCGTAGCGCGCTAGCCCCATCGTCGCGTGCTGCTGGAACATTTCTGCGTCTTCGTAGGGCACCCCGAGCATCTGGCTGATCACCAGCGACGGAACCGGAAGGGCAATGCTGGCAACGATGTCCGCGGGCTGTGGACCGGCCAGCATGGTGTCGATGTGTTCGTCGGTGATCCGCTGAATCGTCGGCCGCAGGCCTTCAACTCGACGGAATGTGAATGGTTTGGCCAGCATTCGCCGGAACCGGGTGTGCTCCTCGCCGTCGGAGGTGAACACCGACCTGGGCCGTTTGTGCACTGTCGACAGCATGCCTTCGTTCCAGTGCGGGAAGCCGGGCACCCGGTCGTCAACGCTGACCCGGGAATCCGAAAACAGTTCGCGCACTTCCTCGTAACCCGTAACGAGCCAGGGCGTGCTGCCGTCCCAGATCCGCACCCGGGACAGTGGCCGCTCTTCGGCCAGGGCCATGACATCCGGCGGTGGGGCGAACGGGCAGCGCTCGTTGCGGGACATCGGGTAGTCCGGAATCTCCGAGCTCGGCTCGGTCTCGGAGATGCCCGTGCTCGTCACCGCGTCTGACATGTCATTCCTCGAGGTCGATGGCGTGCGCGGGGCACGCCGCGACGGCCTGGCGCACCCCTTCGGTCTGTTCGGCCGACGGCTGCTCGGTGAGCAGAACGACGACGCCGTCTTCTTCGCGCTGGTCGAATACCTCGGGTGCGTTCATCACGCAGTTGCCTGAGGATGCGCAAAGGTTCTGGTCGACAATCACTTTCATCAGCGTGCTCTTCATTCGTATGGCGTTACTGGCGCCAGCCACAGGCCCACGATCGCGTCGATGAGACCGGACGCGGCCGCCCGCCAGGAGGGCTGGACCATTGCTGCACCCGCGGCGAGCGCACGTTCGCGATCGGCGCAGGTGTGCATTAACAGGTTGCGGGCCATGATGTTTCGCTCGAAGCGCACGTCGACCGGAAGGTTGGGCAGGCAGCGGTTGATGCCGTCGACGACCTGCACCAGCGAGGGCGAGCTAAGTGCGCCCTTGACGATGATGTTGTAGTAGGCCGGGTCCGTCATGGCCTGAGCCGCGAAACGCGCATACCAGGTCGGGTTGCCGAGCTCCTCGAGGTGATCGGTCAATGGGCGCACCAGGCAGGCCACCCAGCCGCGCATCTCGCTGTCACGGCCCGAAGCAAGCAGCTCCGCCAACATCTGCTCCCGCAACCGCTCGACGGGTCCGCGGTGCTTTTCTTCGATGGCGCGCACCAGGTCCGCCTTGGTGCCGAAGTGGTAGCCCACCGCGGCGTTGTTGCCCTGCCCGGCTGCCTCGCTGACCTGCCGGTTGGACACCGCAAACATGCCGTGCTCGGCGTACAGGCGTTCGGCCGCCACCAGGATCGCCTCCTGGGTGGAGCTGGCGCGCTCGGTGCGAACGGCACGGCCGGCGGTGGTCATCGGCCCAGTCAACCCCCTTCCCAGCGGTTAAGTCAAGCGCTTGATTTAAACGTAGGGGTGCGCGTTTCGCCGCGACGCGCCGGGAGTGAAACCGGCTAGCTCGCGCCGGGATGAATAAAAACGTTCGGCTGCAATACATTCTGACCTACCTGACGGAGCCGGACGGGAAGCTGGCCTCGGTGCGTGCGGTTACTGCGGCGGCCGCGGCCGGTGCGCTGGAGGTCGGTGATCCGGCCGGGTTGCCCGTCATCCGCTATCTCCTCGAGCAGACCGCCGATGCGCACCGCGTCTCGCAGCAGGGCGTGGTGGGCAAGATCGTGATCGACGTGGCGCGGCTGGACGGGGCGTGAGAATCATCCGTCGCCCTTGGCGGATCGGATCGGTTTGCCCGCCACCGTCCCCCCGTCGACAGGAAGCACCGTGCCGGTGACGTAGCGGGACCGGTCAGTCGCGAAATACAGTGCCGCCTCGGCGATGTCGTCGGGCGTGCCCTCGCGCTTGAGCGGCCGGTCATCGCGCATCGTCTCGCGGATCCGAGCCTCGAATCGCTGCAGCTGCTCGGCGTCCATCCCGGCCGCTGCCTTCCCCAAAATTGGGGTGGGGATGTTGCCGGGCGCGATCGCGTTGACTCGAATGTCGTGATGCGCCAACTCAATTGCCGCGGCCTTGGTGAATTGGATGACGGCAGCTTTCGACGCGCGGTAGACCATCACCCCGCCGCCGGCTTGGATGCCGCCGATCGAGGTCATGTTGATGATCGATCCCCCGCCGTGGCCGGCCATGTGCCGTGCGGCGTCTCGGGTACCGGCCATCACGCCCAACACGTTGACCCCCATCACTCGATGAAAGTCCGCGAGGTCGTCGTCGAGCAGCCTGCGCAGCGGGCTGGACACCCCGGCGTTGTTCACCATGACATGCAGGCCGCCGAACCTTTCGACGGCGTCGGCCACCAGCGCTCCCACCTGTTCGGGGTCGGACACGTCGGTCTGGCGAAAGACGGCAGCATCGCCGAGCGATGCCGCCAGCGCCGTACCCGAGTCGGACTCGACGTCGGCGATCACCACCTGTGCGCGCTCGGCGACGAACCGCTGGACGAGACCGCGACCGATACCGGAGGCGCCGCCGGTGACGATGGCGACCTTGCCATCCAATTCGTTGACCACACCGAGAGTTAATCGGCGCGCGCCACTTTAAGTCAAGCACTTGATTTAGAAGCGACACTGGACGACGCCGCGCAGCAAACTTCCCGGTCTGCCCGCCAAGTCTGGCTACTGTTTGGCCATGAGCGCATGCATCGGAGTGCGGCGGCAATGAATCCCGACACCTTTTGCACATCCGACCAATGGAGCATGATCGCGTCGGCACCCTCGACCTCGCAACTGGCCGGCGTGCTCGGCGGATTTCTGATCACCGCGATCGCCCTGCTGTTCGACCGCAACAGCCGCGAAGGCATCCACACGCTGGCCTTGTTCGCGTCGGCGGTGCTGATCTTGATGCTCAGCAGTTTTCTGTTCAGTCTCATCAGCGGCACTCACCCGCCCGATAATGGTGATCGCCAAGGGATCTGCGCGATTGCCTGGACCCAGGGCGCCCTGGCGACCGGCATGCTGGCGGCCGGCACCACCGCACTGTTCGGCGGGCTGGGCTGGATGCTCGCCAGCCATGCGGTCAACAAGGCGCACCAGGTGGATCCGGAGGACATCCGTGCCTACTCTTTCCTCGCGGACCTCGGCGGCTGGCTGACGTTCGGCGCCGCGATGGCGACAACGCTGATCATGAGCGAGACGAGCATCGACTATCTGCACTTCGTACTGGGCCACCGGCCCGCGCTCTGGCTCACCGGGTTGATCGTGACGTTCTGCGCGCTAGCCATCGTCGTCGACCTGGTGGTGGTCTACATCCGCACCAGAAATCTCAACCGCTCGCTGTCCAACACCGCCGAGCCGACGCAGCTGGCGTTGCGGTCGATCAAAGTTGCCACGGTGGGCACGCTGTTTCTCGCGGTCGCTGCGTCCTGGCTGGCCGTCACTCTCGCCCGGCTTCCGAGCGGGTGGCTGACGACCCCCAACCGCGGCTTCGTCATGTTCGTCTTCGTGCTGGCGCTACTGGTCCCGACGATTATTTCGACCGCGTCCTGTTACTCGGTTGCCAGCACCGACGAGGGTCTCGCCCGCCGCTTCTCCTGACCGCCCGCAAACTGGTGTACGTGACTTCTCGGCGAACGCAGACTCTGCGCGGGCGGCGCGCCGAATGCACCACCCTCGAGCAGTTGACGGCGTCGGCCCGCGCGGGCCAGAGCCAGGTCCTGGTGTTGCGCGGCGAGGCCGGCATCGGCAAGACGGCGCTGCTGGACTTCGTCACCGGCAGCGCGGCGGGTTTCGGCATCGCGAGGACCGCCGGTGTCGAATCCGAAATGGAGCTCGCTTTCGCTGGCCTGCACCAACTTTGCATACCGTTGCTCGACTTCGTCGATCGCTTGCCGGCCCCACAATCCGAGGCATTGGACATCGCGTTCGGGCGCAGAACAGGGCCGGCGCCCGATCGCTTCCTTGTCGGGCTGGCCGTGCTGAGCCTGATCGGCGCCGCGGCCGAGAGCCGACCGTTGATCGTCGTCGTCGACGACGCACAGTGGATCGACCGCATCTCGGCCCAGACGCTGGCGTTCGTGGCGCGGCGGCTGATCGCCGAACCGGTCGCCTTGATCGTCGCCGTGCGCGACGGCTATGACGACGAGTTCGCTGGGCTGGCGGAAATGACGGTGCGGGGCTTGACGTCCGGCGATGCCAGGGCGTTACTGGATTCCGTCATCCCAGGCCGACTGGACGACCAGGTGCGCGATCGGATCGTGGCCGAAACGCGGGGCAACCCGCTGGCCCTTCTCGAGTTACCCCGCGGGTTGACGGCCGCCGAGCTCGCGGGCGGCTTCCAGCCGCCCGACGCGCGACCGCTAGCCGGGCAGATCGAGCAGACGTTTGTGCGCCGGATCCAGTCCCTGCCCGATGAAACCCAGCAGCTATTGCTGACCGCCGCCGCAGAACCGGTCGGCGACGCGGCGCTGCTCGCGCGGGCCGCCGACCGGCTGGGGTTGCCGTCGGATGCGGCGGGGCCGGCCGAGGCGGCGGGTCTGATCGAACTCGGCACCCGGGTGCGCTTCCGCCACCCGCTGGTGCGCTCCGCCGCGTACCGCTGCGCGGACCTAACGGAACGTCGCCGCGCGCATCGGGCGCTGGCCGACGCGACCGACTCCGTCATCGACCCGGACCGGCGCGCGTGGCATTTGGCGAGCGCGGCGCCCGGTCCCGACGAGGCCGTCGCCGCGGCACTCGAGCGCTCTGCCGATCGCGCGCAGGCCAGAGGAGGCATGGCGGCGGCGGCCGCATTCCTGGAGCGGGCAACGCAGCTGACCGCCGACCCGGGTCGGCGTGGTGCCCGCGCGTTGGCCGCCGCACAGGCCAAACGCGAGGTGGCCGCCTTCGACGCCGCGGAGGAGCTGCTGACCATCGCCGAATCGTCCGCACTGGACCCCTGGCAACAGGCCCGGTCGGCCCGACTACGCGCCCAGATCGCCTTCGCCCGCAGCCGCAGCGGCGCCGCGGACGCGCCGACCGTCTCCGACTCGGCCGTCGGCCTGCTTGACGCGGCACGTGGGCTGGTGACGCTGGACGCCGCGTTGTCCCGGGAGACGTATCTCGAAGCCGTCGCGGCTACCCTCTTCGGCGGCCGGCTGTGCCCGCACGGCGGGATCCAGATGACGGCGCGGGCGGCGCGGGCCGCACCTGCCGGACCGAACCCCGCGCGGCCGGTCGATTTGCTGCTGGACGGCATCGCCATCCGCGCCACCGATGGCCACGCCGCAAGTGTGCCGGCGTTGCGCGCGGCGCTGGAGCTGGTCCGCGCGGAATCCGCACGGGACGACGGCGACGCGATGCGGTGGTTCTGGCAGGCCTTCCCCATCGTGCAGGAGTCGGCGGCCCACGAAGTGTGGGATGACGACGTCTGGCATCAACTGGCCACCGAGTCGGTGCGGTTGGCCCGCGATGCGGGCGCACTGGCCGTGCTTCCGCATGCCCTGGTGTACCGCGCCGGCGTCCACGTGCAGGCCGGCGAGTTCGCGTCGGCCTCGGCGCTGATCGAGGAAGCCAACGCCATCAGCGCCGCGACGGGCGATGCCCGGGTCAAATACCACTCGGTGCTGCTCGCCGCGTGGCGCGGTGCCGACGGTGACGCCGTGAAACTCATCGAGACCGCAGCGGCCGACGGCATGTCTCGAGGCGAGGGACGAGTCATCGGCCTGACCGGGTATGCGAAGGCCGTGCTTTACAACGGTCTCGGTCGCTATCAGGAGGCGTTCGTTGCCGCCCGGGAAGCCTGCGAAGACGACGACTACGGGTTGTTCGGCTGGTGCTTGATCGAACTCATCGAGGCCGCCGCCAGAAGCGGCCAATCCGCGGCGGCCGGCAAGGCGCTGCGTCAACTCGAAGAGCGGGCGCGGGCCGCCGGAACGGATTGGGCTGCAGGCGCTTTGCTCCGGTCGCGGGCATTGCTGACCGATGGCAGCACTGCAGAAGACCTCTACCGCGAGGCAATCGAACGGCTCGAGCGGACGCGCATCGCCGTGCATTTGGCCCGCGCTCACCTCATCTACGGAGAGTGGCTGCGGCGGTGTAATCGCCGCGTCGACGCTCGCGTGCAGTTGCAAACCGCCCACCAGATGTTCGGGCGGATGGGTGCTGAGCCGTTCGCCGCGCGTGCTCGCCGCGAACTATTGGTCACCGGTCAGAAGGTGAGCAAGCGCGGCAGCCAAAGCGCCCCGGGCGAGGAGTTGACGGCCCAGGAAGCCCAGATCGCCCGGCTGGCCGGTGCGGGCCTGACCAATCCTGAAATCGCCGCGCAGTTGTTCATCAGTACGCACACCGTCGAATGGCATCTGAGGAAGGTGTTCGCCAAGCTCGGCATCACGTCGCGACGGCAGCTTCGGGGTGTCGAGCTGGCCCATTGAGTCCGCGACGACTACGGACTTTCCGGGGTTCCCGGGCGCACCGGCAAGGACCATGCTGAAGGGGCCAGCGCATCGGGAAACTCGGAAGGCGTGATCATGAAGGTTCTGGTAATCGGCGGCAGTGGACTCATTGGATCGCAGGTAGTAGCCCAGCTCACCGAACTGGGGCACGAGGCCGTCCCGGCCTCGCCGAGCTCGGGGGTCAACGCCATCACCGGCGAAGGTCTCGCCGCGGCGGTTGCCGGAGTGCACACAGTGGTGGACGTGTCGAACTCTCCCTCCTGGGCCGACGACGACGTACTGGAATTCTTCACTACCTCCACCCGTAACCTCCTCGAGGCCGAGCGCGCGGCCGGAGTGCAGCATCACGTCGCACTGTCCATCGTCGGAGCCGACCGGGCGGCCGCAAGTGGATACATGCGGGCCAAGATCGCCCAGGAGAAGCTGATCCAGGAATCCGGAGCGCCGCACACCATCGTGCGCGCCACCCAATTCTTCGAATTCGTTGGCGGCATTGCTGATTCGCTGACCGACGGGAATACCGTCCGGGCCCCGCACGGGGCTTTCCAGCCGATCGCGGCCACCGATGTGGCCACGGCCGTCACGCGCGCGTCGATCGGCGAGCCGGCCGGACTGATCAACATCGCTGGCCCCGAAAAGCAAGGCATGGACGACTTCATCCGGGCCCGGTTCGCCGCGACCGGCGATCCGCGCGAGGTGGTGACCGACCCCAACGCCCAGTATTACGGTGCGGTGCTCGACGACCGCATGATCGTTCCCATCGACGGTGAAGACGTGGCCCTCTACCCCACCAGGTTCGGCGACTGGCTCGCCGCTCAGGTGCCCTCCGCCAAGTAGCAATGCCCAGGAGGCGAGTCCGATGGAGCTGGTCGACCAGACCGCGGTGATCACCGGTGGGACAGCGGGCATCGGACTCGAGTCCGCGCGGTTGCTCGCAAGCGAAGGCGCCACGGTCATCGTCTCAGGCCGTGACCGCGACAGAGGCGAACGAGCGGTCCAGGTCATCGGCGGGGACGCCCGGTTCGTGCAGACCGATATGGCCGACGCCGAGGCCGTGAATTCGCTTGTGCGACAGTGCGGCGATGTCGACATCATCGTCAACAACGCCGGTAGTTTCCCGTCTGCGCTGACGGTCGACCAGGACATGGCCGCGTTCGAGGAGATGTTCCATACCAATGTGCGCGGCGCCTACTTTCTGGTCGCTGGCCTGATTCCGCGCATGTTGGAGCGCGGTCGCGGCAGCATCGTCAACGTCACCACCATGGCCGCGTTCAAGGGGATTGCCGGCGCGTCGGGCTACAGCGCCTCCAAGGCCGCCCTGGAATCGCTCACCCGTACTTGGGCTGTCGAATTCGGGGCCGCAGGGGTGCGGGTGAACAGCGTGGCGCCCGGCCCCACCCGCACCCGCGGGGTGGCCGCGGCCTGGGGAGAGATCAACGAGGAGCTCGGGCGGGCGCTGCCGTTGGGTCGTAGCGCCTACGCGTCCGAGATCGCCGAAGCCGTCCTTTTTCTCAGCTCCCCCCGCGCCAGTTTCATCACCGGCTCCACTCTGCACGTCGACGGTGGCGGCGCCGCAGTCTGAGTTCGGATAAGAATCGTCGATCGGTGGTTGCGTTCTGGCTAACTCCCGTGCACCGTTAATTCGCCGAGAACCAACCGACCGACGACAGGGAGCGATCAATGCCGGTGCAACCCACCAGTGGGGGTCCCTTCGGTGCGCGGTTCACCCGGCGCGGGTTCATGGCGGCAGGCATTGCGGGCGGACTGACGCTGGCGGCGTGTGGCCAGTCCAAGTCCACAGCGCCGGACAGTGCCACCAAGATGGCGGACGCGATCGCCACCGCGGAGGCCGCCCGGCCGCACAGCGGGCGGACGGTGACGGCCAGTTTGACCGCGCGGGTCAGGCAGATCGATCTGGGTGGGCCCGTCGTCCAAACGCTGACCTTCGGCGACACGATCCCGGGCCCGCTGATCCGGGCCGCGATCGGGGACGAGCTTGTGGTGCGGGTCTCGAACCAACTCGACCGGCCGACATCGGTGCACTGGCACGGTATTGCATTGCGCAACAACATGGATGGCGCCGAACCCGCGACACCGAACATCGAAGCCGGCCAGGAATTCACCTACCAGTTTTCGGCGCCCAATTCGGGTACCTTCTGGGGCCATCCCCACACCGGTCTCGACGAAGACACCGGCCTGTACCTGCCGGTCATCATCGATGACCCAACAGAGAGCGATTACGACGCCGAATGGATTGTTGTCCTTGACGATTGGACCGACGGGGTAGGCAAGAGCCCGCATCAGCTCTACGAGGAACTCACGAATCCGAACAAGACGAACGTGCCGCCGCCACCCCCTCCCGAGACGACGTCGACCACCCCCGAGACCACGTCTGAGACTTCTACGACAGCGACCACCGCGACCACATCCACCACGCCGACCACCTCCAGCACGCCGACCACCTCCACCAGCCCCGCGCCGCCGGCAGCCCCCGCGCGGGTCGGCACCAGCGATCTCCTCGGTGGTGACGCGGGCGACATCGCCTACCCGTTCTATCTGATCAACGGCCGGATTCCGGCCTCCCCTACCGTCTTCAATGCGAAGCCGGGCCAGCGCATCCGGATCCGTTTCATCAACACCGGGTCCGACACCGCGTTTCGGGTCGCGCTAGCCGGCCACACCATGACCGTCACCCACACCGACGGCTTTCCGGTCATACCGACGGAGGTCGACGCGCTGCTCATCGGGATGGCTGAACGGTATGACGTCATCGTGACCGCAGCCGACGGGGTCTTCCCGCTGGTCGCGCTGGCCGAAGGCAAGAACGCGCTGGCGCGCGCGCTGCTGTCTACCGGTAAGGGCAGTCCGCCGGACGCACAGTTCCAGCCGGCGGAACTCACCAAGCGGGTGGGCACCGTCGCGATGTTCGCCGCCACGACACCCGCCCGGCTGCCCCGTCCCGAGCCGGGGCTCAACCTTCCGGTCATATTGGGCGGCAATATGATTCAATACGACTGGACGATCAACGGCGAGCCCTACAGCAAGACCAATCCGCTGCGCGTGCAGCAGGGTCAACGACCCACCATCACGTTCGACAACACCACGACGATGTATCACCCGATCCACCTGCACGGGCACACTTTCCAGCTGATCAATCCCGACGGAACGCTGGGCGCCCGCAAGGACACCGTGATCGTGCTGCCCAAACAGAAGATGCTCGCCGTCCTGGTCGCCGACAACCCGGGCGTGTGGCCACTGCACTGCCATAACACCTATCACCAAGTGGCGGGGATGATGACCCGGCTGGAGTACGTCTTTTAAACGCTGCGGGCATCCTTTGCGGTGGGCCACAGCCTTTGACGTCACCCCGCACAGCATGTCGATGCTGACCGAATGTGCGCCACCATGCAACCCGTCATCATCTCCTCGATAGTGCTGGAACGGATCGCGGGAAACAATGAATCATCCCGTTCGTAGGTTGCAGCTTTCGACGACGTAAAGCAGGAAATAACAAGCACTTCGACGACCCTTGAGCCTTGGCCGATATGTCCGGCCACGGCATTCGTCAAGCCGCACCCCGGGTCTCATCACACAAACGTGCCCCGCCACGGGAAGGTCGACATGACGATTGAGTCAGCTGCGCGTCTGAAGGTCTTTGCGTTGCCATTGGTATGCATCGCACAGTTGATGGCGACCCTGGATGTAACCATCGTCAACCTCGCAATACCGGCGATTCAACAGGACTTTGGCCTGTCGAACGCAGGTTTGGCATGGGTGGTTGACGCTTACACGCTGGCATTCGCCGGCTTGTTGCTGGTCGGTGGCCGCACCGGTGATCTCATCGGTTACCGCAATACCTTGATCATCGGTATTGGGCTGTTCACGGCGTCATCATTGTTGGGCGGTCTTGCGCACGATTCAGCGATGTTGTTTGCAGCCCGTGCGGGACAGGGAGTCGGCGCCGCCGTCGCCAGCCCGACCACGCTGGCGCTGATCTCCACACTGTTTCCTCAGGGCCCGGCCAGAACGCGAGCGATGGTGGCTTACGGCGCAATGGCCGGCCTGGGGATCACGCTTGGCCTGGCATTGGGAGGCGTGCTTACCGAGTTGTACAGCTGGCACTGGGTTTTTCTGATCAACGTTCCCATCGGCCTCGTGGTGCTGTGTGTCGCACCCCGGGTATTGCCAGACGCGAGGGGCGTACGGCGTCGCATCGACGTGGCCGGGGCCGCGGCGGCAACCGCGGCGATGACCTTCCTCACCTATGGGGTGATCCGCGCGGGGACCGACGGATGGGGTGACGTTATTTCGACGGTGACATTGGTTGCGGCCGCGGTAATGATGACGCTATTCGGCTTCGTCGAGAAGGCCACGCCCGAGCCGATGCTGCCCGCGCGAATCCTGCGGCACCGCATACGACTCGGCGCGTATCTCATCGCTGCGTTACTGTTCGCCTGCTTGTATCCGGCGTTCTTCTTTCTCAGCCGAACCCTGCAGGTGATTCTTCGGCAGGGGCCGATCGAGGCGGGGCTGCGGTTCTTGCCGCTGGGAGCGGGGGTTCTTCTTTTTGCGATTGTTGCCCGGCGCCTCCTTGCGGTCACGCAACCGAAGACCATCGTTACCGGCGGCACGGTCGTTACCGCGGCCGCGGCGATAGGTCTCGTCTTTCTACGGGAGAACACGCCCTACACGCATCTGTTTCTTCCGGCAATCATTGGGCTCGGCGCCGGCGTGGGCACCACCTTCGTTGCCAACGCCGCCATGGCGATGGCCGATGTCGACGAGCAAGACGCCGGAATTGCCGCCGGGCTGCTGAGCACCTTCCAATCAACCGGCGGGACAATCGGAGTGGCGGTGCTGGCCTCGGTGGCCGCGACCCGCACCCGTGACGCGCTGACCACCGGTAGGACGACACCGACCGGCGCCCTGATGGACGGCTTCTCCCTCGGCCTAACACTCGCCGCCGCCCTTGCCCTCCTCGCCGTTGTGGCCGCGTTGTCCCTAGGACGCCCGTCGCGGCTCGAGTCAGGCCTTCGTGACCGATTGATCAATGAGAGGTAGTGCCGTGAAGATTCCCAGACCTGAAGCAGACCGTTTCTACGAACCCGTGGAGACCGACGGAATCCGGCCGGGCCACCTTTTCCGAATGCGGCAGGTCGAAGTCCAAACCGGGGTCGAAAGCTCGGCCTGCCAAGTGGTTTACAGCTCCATCGGCGTCCGAGGGGAAACGATCCCGGTGTCGGGCACGATATTGCAGCCACTCGCTGATTGGACTGGCCCGGGAACGCGTCCAATTGTCAGCTACGGTGTGTTAGCGCGCGGTCTCACCAGAAACGCCGCCCCCAGCTATGCGATGAGACGGGGTATAGAGTTCGAACTGCCGCTCATCGAACTCGCCCTTAGCCAGGGATGGAGTGTGGCCGTCACTGACGGTGTGGGTCTGGGGATGCCGGGACCGCATTCGTATTGCGCGGGGCGACCTGGCGGACACGCGATGCTGGACATAGTCCGGGCAATCTCGCGGACCGACCTCGTCGGTAACGATGCGCCAGTATTGTTGTGGGGCTATTCCGAGGGCGGCCGCTATGCCACCTGGGCGGCCGAACTTCAGCCCACATACGCACCGGAACTGAACGTGCGGGCGATCGCCGCCGGCGGAGTTCCGGCCGATCTCTACCAGGTCGCCAAGGCGCTCGATGGCGGTCCGTTCTCGGCAATCAATCTTGCGGTCACCGTTGGCCTGATCCACGCGTACGGCAGTTCCGTGCTCGGGCATGTACTGAACAAACAAGGACATGCCGCGGCCGCGCACGCAAAAACGCTCGACATCGCGGCCCTCATCCGTGCGTATCCACAGGAATTACGGCACCACATGCACTGCGATGACGCCTGGGACACACCCATGTGGCGCTCACTACTGGCGCGGGAACGACATGGGCGTGTCAAACCGGATGCCGCCGTTTTCCTCTACCACGCGAACAACGATGCGGTAGTACCGGTGCAGCAGGCGCGGGAACTTTACGACCGCTACGTTGCACTCGGAGCAGACGTCACCTGGTCCACCACGCCCGCTGAGGACCACTTCACAGGGACTTTCCAAGCCGGACCGGCAGCTGTGTGCTGGCTGAAGCAACAGCTCGACCGTCGGCAGGCGCATTTTCCCGAACAACACTTACACCTTCGCCATGACGCGAGCTAACCGACCGCGCGGAAGTTCAAAGTCGCTTCTGCAGGCTAACTTTGGGATCCGGACCCTCGGTCCGCATTGACTAATCGCTTCTCCGGATCAATGAGAGCCGCAAAGCCAGCGCATAAGCTCACCCACCACGAGATGGCGACAGTGATTGATCGGCTAATCGACATATTCCCGCGCTTGTCGATGCGTGCGGACTTCGCACCAAGGCGGGCAGAAGGTCAAGCGACATATAGTGATAACGCGTTTGTCGCTTGCCAAGCACTGCTTATCGCGGCGGCATACCAGGCGAAGAAAGGGTGCGTGGGTGGTCCGTCTTCTAGATCAAAGCTTCACCGGCACAGACGAATTCGAAGAGTATGGCCAGCACCTGTCCGACCGGCTCCTGCCGGTGTGCTTTTCCAGCGAGGACGTCGACGATTTCCGTTCCGTCGTGCGAACGGTAGATCTCGGCTTGATTCGGATCTCAGAGGTATGGACGCGCAATGCATTCGTGGTCCGTCGTACCAACAAGCTCATCGCGGCGGGCAATGACGACGATTTTCTGAAGCTCGGTGTGCAGCGAAGTGGTGTGTCCGAGGTCAGCCAGGGCGGCCGGCAATCGACATTGACCGCGGGAAGCCTCATGCTCTACGACACGGCGTGCCCGTATCAGGTCGACGGGACGCCATCTTCGCGGATGCAGATAGTGCTGGTCCCCCGCAGTGTGCTTGGGCTGCCCCCGACGGCACTGCGGCGCCTGCTGGGCCAGCCCATCGATGGCCGCGCGGGCCACGGATGGCTGTTGACGACGTATCTCGACGCCCTGACCCGAGAGCTTGGTGCCGGGATTGGCAAAGGGAGCTGGCATTCGGCCGAGGCCGTGTTGGAACTGATCCGAGCGCTGTTGACCGAGCGGCTGACGCCGACAAATCACGGCAGTCGGCACGACGCCAAAGCGAGTTTTTTCCTCAAGGTCCAGCTGCACATCGAGGAGAGGTTGAGCGAGCCGGACCTCAACGTGACCAGCATCGCTGAGGCTCATCACGTTTCGCTTCGGTGGCTTCAGCAGATCTTCGAGGAACGGGGGCACACCCTAAGTGGGTGGATCCGGGCAAGACGCCTCGAACATTGCCGCAGGGACCTGGCCAATCCCGCACTTGCGGGCGAACGGGTATGTTCCATCGGGGCGAGCTGGGGGTTGGCCAACCCGGCTCACTTCTCTCGGCTCTTCAAATCAAAATACGGCGTCACCCCCCGCACCTATCGCGCTAAAGCGTTGGGCGTCTCCTGACACCTGGCTGTCATGGTCTGCACGTACCGACGGACAGAACTAGTTGCGGCGACGGGTCCGCGGCGAGTCCTGATCGGCTTGTGCCAGGAAACGCAGCAGCAGCTCGTTGACTCGGGACGGTTGCTCGATCTGCGGGCAGTGACCGGCGTTGTCGACGATCACCGAGCGAGCCCCGGGGATCTGTGCCGCGATGTTGGCGGCCCAGCCCGGGGGCAGCAGCTTGTCATTGCCCCCCTCGGCTATCAGCGTCGGCACCTCGATGCGCTGGTATGCCCGCGCACTCGACGGCGTCGGTGCCCGCCCCGCACCGGGGCGGCGAAACCGGGCCGCCGCCACCGCCTCCCACGCGCCCGGTGCGATGCTCGATTCGTACCGCCGGCCCACATACTCGTCATCGGCCGGATAGCTGGGATCGTGGAACAACGCTTCGACGATGCGGCGCATACCGGCCAGGCTTGCGTCGTACTCCTGCAGCGCCTCAAAATGCTTGTTCTGCTGAATCTCTCCGCCGCCACAGATGATCGTCAGGCTGCGGACCGGCAGCAGCGGCGCGTCCGACGTGGCGTCGTTGAGCAGGTTGATGGCACCCATGGAGTTGCCGGCGAAGTGCGCCGACGTGATACCCAGCACCTCGCAGAACCGTGCCACATGCCGAATCCGCATGCCCCGGCCATTGACGAAGTCGATCACTTTCGCCGAATTCCCGTAGCCCAGCATGTCCGGTGCCAGCACCCAGTAGTGTGCCGCCAGCGCGGAAATGTTGTGTTCCCAGCCGAGTTGGGCACTGGCCCCGAACTCACCGCCGTGCAGCAGCAGCACCGGTTCGCCGTCTCCAGCCTCCAGGTAGCCGGTGGTCAGGCCGTCGACCACGAGGGTCTTGTAGTGCAAGCTCATCACTTGATCGCGATCGGATTCACCGGGGAGCCGACGGCACCGACCACCCGCAACGGCGGTGCGATCAGCTGGAAGTCGTAGACACCGTCGGCGGCGCAATCCTCGGCCAACGCGGTGAGGTCCCAGTATTCGCCGAAAATCATGCCCATGTCGCGCAGGCAGAGCAGGTGCAGCGGAAACGTGATGCCTTCGACGCCGGACACCAGGTCTTCGACCTGAAGATTGTCGGCTGCCACCGCGGCGATCTGGTGATCGTGCAGCCACTGCGCACATCGCCAATCCAGCCCGGAGTAGCCTACCGTCTTATTGCCGGTCATGAGAAACCTTGTCCACCAGCCGGTTCGGATGAGTACGATGTCGCCTCGCCCGATGGTCACGCCCTGGGCGCGGACCACGTCGTCGAGTTCTTCGGGCGAGATGGGATTACCGGCCTCCAGGAAAACCTCGGCTCCTCGATGCCGTACCAGGTCCAGCAGCACACCGCGTGACGTGACGCCCTTGACGTCCACCTTGTCGATGCCACAGTGGTAGGCGCCCATACTGGTCACCGAATCGGCTGGAAAACCGTTGTAGAGCCGATCGTCGTAGTAGACGTGCGACAGCGCGTCCCATTGGCTGGCCGCCTGCAGCGGCATGATGATGATGTCGTCGTTGAAGCGGAACGGATTGTCGGCGGTCATGTAGCCACTCAGCTGTTGCGCCAACGGGTTACGCGGCCAACTGGAACCGTACTTGGCCAGCGTGTGCACGTCGCCGCCGTCGACGGTCATGATGTGGACCGGGTTGTGCCGAAACTCGAAGGCGCCCTGTGGGCCCGAGGCGCCGAAGTCGACGCCGAGCGGAAAGATCTTGCCGTGCCGGACCAGGCTGGCGGCCTGCGCGACCTTGTCCGCGGTGATGAAGTTCAGGGTACCGAGTTCGTCGTCGTCTCCCCAGCGGCCCCAGTTGCAGACGTCACGCGCGACCCGCCGGAAATCAGTCAAGTCGGCCACGAGGATCCTTCCTGCGCTTGTAAGAGGTCGCGCGCGATTGCCGCGCCGACATTCCCACCGTCGACCCAGATGACCTGTCCGGTGATGTAACTGGCTGCAGCACTGTTCAAGAAGAGCAGCACCGCCGCCTGCTCGGCGGGTTCGGAAACCCGGCCTAACGGCTTGGGGATGTCGTCGAGGAAGCCTTGCCCGTAGGCGGTGCGCAACTGATCGAGGATCGGCGTCTCGGTCACGCCGGGGCCCGAGCAATTGATGCGGATACCGCGGGCCCCCAGCGGAGTAGCGCTTCGCATCGTGTAAAGAATGATCGCTTCCTTGGACAACTGGTAGCCGTTGCCCAGGGCATCGGGATTGCCACGACACCAGTTGATGCCCTCTCGCATGGTCGTGGTGTTCAGCAGCGGGGCCACCGCCGTCGCATGTTCGCGATACGCGGCCGCGGCGAGCGAGGACACACTGACGATGGACGATCCCGCGACCATTTTCGGGACCACCGCCTCGGTGAGCTGACGCAGACCCAGAAAGTTGATCGTCACGACGAGCACCGGATCACCGATTCCCGAGGAAACCCCGGCGACGTTGAACAACGCATCGACCGGCCCGACGATGCGCGCCGCGGCGTACTCGATCGAATCCGGGTCGGCGAGGTCCACCTCGTGAAAGGCGTTGGCTGCACACGACGGTCGGCGCCGGTCCAAGCCGATCACCTCGGCACCGGATTCAATGAGCTGACGGGCCACGTGTTCACCGATGCCCGACGCGCAGCCGGTCACCACCGCGCGGCGGCCGTCATATCGCCACAGCCCGTCGATTGCTCCCACGATCGTCCTAGCGCCGGAGCCCGTACGGAATCACTTGCTGCGCTCCTCCTTCGCGCGCTGCGCGGCCTGGACCCGACCCTCGTTGATCTCGGCCATCGCCTCAGGGATCTCACTGGCAGTGAAGCTACCGCCGCGACCGGTGGGCAGTCCGCCGAACGAGTAGCTTTCGTCGAATTTCGGCGAGCTGGATTGCGGGCGCCGCGACTCGACCTTGTCGATGACCGGCGCCAGCCGCTTCGCCTTCTCGGCCACCGCCTTCTCGTCTCGTTCGATGAACTCGGGCAGCACCTCTTTGCCCATCAACTCGATCGATTCCATGGTGCCCTCGTGGCTGCGAGGGTTGAGCAGCAGAATGATCTCGTCGACGCCGCTGTCCTCGTAGCCCCGCAAAAAATCGCGCACGGTGGCGGGGGAACCGATCGCGCCGCGTCCGGGGCCGTAGGCCAGCGTCGGGTCCTTGGCGACCTCCTGCAGATACCGCTCCCACACTCCAGTGCGTCCCGGCGTGTGCACGCCGGTCATGTAGTAGTGCATGATGCCGAACGAGAAAAACCCGCCGCCCTGGCCCAGCCGCTCGAGCGCCTGCTCGTCGGACTTGGCCACCATCATCGACAGGTCACCGCCGATGGCCAGGATGTTCGGGTTGATCTGCGGTGTGACCGGCACCCCGCTCTCCTCGAACTCCTTGTAGTAGCCGTTGACCCGCTCGGTCAACGGACCGGGACCGGTGTACGCGAAACTTAAAGCGCCGATAGCTTTTTGGGCCGCCATCTGCACGCTGGCCGGCCGGGTGCAGGCCACCCAGACCGGTGGGTGCGGCTTCTGCAGCGGCTTGGGCACCACGTTGCGGGCCGGCATCTGGATGTGCTTGCCCTGAAAGCCGGAGAATGGTTCTTCGACCATGCATCGGATCGAGACCTCCAGCGCCTCTTCCCATTGCGCACGTTTGTCGGCGGGGTCGATGTTGAATCCGCCCAGCTCGCCGACGGAGGACGACTCGCCGGTACCGAATTCGACGCGCCCGTTGGATAAAAGGTCAAGGGTGGCAATACGTTCGGCCACCCGAGCCGGGTGATTCACCGCTGGCGGCAGGTGCATGATGCCGAACCCCAGCCGGATGTTATTGGTTCGCTGGCTGGCCGCGGCCAAGAAGATCTCCGGGGCGGTGGAGTGGCAGTACTCCTCGAGGAAGTGGTGCTCGGTCAGCCAGACGGTCGAGAACCCGGCTTTGTCGGCGGCCTCCACCTCGTCCAGGCAGTCCTGCAACAGCTCATGTTCGTCGTCGGGTGCCCATGGCCGCGGCAGCGCGAACTCGTAGAACAGTGAAATTTTCATTGTTACCTCCTTAGCGACTCAGGCCTGGCTGGCAATATGTTTCGCGGCGACGAAGCCGAACGTCATCGCAGGACCGATCGTCGCCCCCGCTCCCGCATAGCTGCGGCCCATCACCGGTGCCGAGGTGTTACCCACCGCATACAACCCGGGCACAGTGGTCCCGTCGCGCCGCAGCACCCGGGCGTGTTCGTCGGTCAGCAGACCGCCCGAGGTGCCGAGATCGCCGAGCACGATGCGGAACGCGTAATAGGGAGGGTCGCCCAGGGGACACAGATTGGGATTCGGCAAGGTGGGATCGCCGTAGTAATTGTCGTAAACGCTGTCTCCTCGATTGAAATCGTCGTCGTGGCCCTTGCGGGCGAGCTCGTTGAAACGCGCCGCGGTGGCCCGGAGTTCGGCCGCCGGGACGCCGATCTTGGCCGCCACCTCGTCCCAGCTGTTCGCCGCTTTGACCACGCCGGATTCCAGCCAGGCGGGCGGCAGCTTACGGCCGGTGGGCACCGGCGCGAAAGGGATCTTCGGTATCGGCAGGTGCCCGGCCACCACGTAGCGATTGAAGGACCGGTGATCGGTGATCAGCCAGCACGGGATGTGGGTGACCCCGGACTTCTGGCCCTCGATCATCGCATGGCCGAAATCCATGTATGGCGCCGCCTCGTTGATGAACCGCTTGCCATCGCCGTTGACAATGAACTGCGCGGGCATCATCCGCTCGTTGAGCATGAACTGCATACGGCCGTCCGGCCATTGGATGGCCGGGAACCACCATGCCTCGTCGAGCAGGTCGGTTGCGGCGCCGACCTTTTGGCCGGCCCGGATGCCGTCTCCCATGGCGGCGGGGTTACCGAAGCTCCAATCCTGCGCCAGAATCGGCAGTTCCTCCTTGCGCCAGGCCAGGTCGTGATCGAACCCGCCGGAGGCCAGGATCACCCCCCGCCGCGCGCCAATTCGTTGTGTTTCGCCGTCGCGCTCGATCACCACACCGGTCACTGCGCCGTCGGCGCCGGTGAGCAATTCGGTCATCGGTGCGTTCAGCCAGAGCGGGATACCGCGGTCGCGCATCGCCAGCCGCAACCGTGCCGCCAGCGACTGGCCGATCGCCGCCATCCGCTCGTTGAATACCCGCGCCTTAAACATCCGCCAGATAAGTTTCACCAGCACGCCTTTCCCGGCCCACGACTGCCTGATCCGGTAGAACGTTCGAAGCTCTTTCGGGCCCAACCAGATTCCCCGAGGTGCCAGCGCCAAGGGCTGCAACAACGTCTTCTCGTCGGGACCTAGCTTGCGCAGATCGATAGCTGGCACATTGATCGTGCTGCCCAGCTCCGAGCCGCCGGGCAGTTCCGGATAGTAGTCGGCATACCCGGGCTTCCAGACGAATTCGAACCATCCAGAAAGTCCCTCGAGGAACTCGAGCATCTTCGGGGCCGAATCGACGTATTGCCGGATACGCGCTTGGCTGACCAGTCCGTCGGTGATCCGGAGCAGGTATCCAACCACGCCTTCGGGATCCGGGCAGTAGCCTGCCCGGCGTTGCGACGGCGCACCGGGCACCCAAATGCCGCCGCCGGACAACGCGGTGGAACCCCCGAAGTACGGCGATTTCTCGACCACCAGGGTGTCCAGCCCGAATGCGTGCGCGGTCAGGGCGGCGGCCATGCCGCCGCCCCCGGACCCAACGATCAGCACGTCGACGACGTGGTCGAAGTCATCCATCTCTGTCCCGGTCACGTCGATGTCGCCGTCCGGATCGCGAACCCGGCGATCAACTCTTCGGCCGGCTTGTAGTACCGCAGCGCCGTCCGATACGGACCCGCGGCTTCCAGCGCGGCGAAAGCGGCTATCCACGCGCGGATCTCGTGCGCCGAGCTACCGCCCTCGTAGGTCACGAACGCATTCGACCAGAGGTCGAACTCCTCAAGCCGATCGCCGTCGATGATCTCCAGGACGCGGTGATCCCAGGCCGGGTTGAGGGGCTGCAGATCGCTGTGACCGTCGGCGAAGGCCTTGGCCGCTTCAATGACGGCGAGCTGGCGGGCCTGGCGCTGCTCGGTTGTCATCGGCCGACCCTGCACGATCCGTTCGAGGACTTCAGGGCCCGCCGTCGCCAGGGTGGGCACCGGGGGGCTGTGGGAGAGTCCGCCGGAGCCGATCACCAAGACCCGCTTGTCCAGGGTGGACAGGTAGTTGCCCACGGCGGTGCCCAACGCACGGCAGCGGTGCAGCGGCCCCAGGGGCACCGCGACCGCGTTGACGAAGACGGGGATGACCGGACATGAGACCGCATCCCCGAACAGCTTCTCCAGCGGCTGGACGGTGCCGTGGTCGACATCCATGCTGGCCGACACCGCCACGTCGATGCCCGCGTCGAGGACGGCCTCGGCGCATTGCGAGGCCAGCTCGGTGGGCACGTCGAGCGGCCCGGAGTGCGTACCGTAGTCGCCAACCCCGTTAGCGCTCAACCCAATACAGAACGGCGGCATCGCCTTGTAGAAGAAGCCGTTGTAGTGATCGGGGGCGAAGATCACAGCCAGTTCGGGGTCGTAGTCACCGACGAAGTCGCGCGCCCGCGCGATGGCGTCCTCGACGTCGTCAAGCAGGTCCCGCGACGGCCCCGGAAGATTCAGGAGCGGGCTGTGGGACATACAGCACAGAGCCATTGCCACCGTCGACATCACCCCCTCCCGGAATCAGCGTCAGGGCATCGAGGAGCGACGCGCTCAGTTCGGGCGCGAGCTGAGCGATACAGGCACCGGCTATGCACCGGTCGGGACGCAAGAACAGCACCGATTCGGAGTGCGCGTCGAACCACGTCTTGAGCCCGCCGGTGCGATCACCCACGACGACGACGTCGGGATCGTCGTGTCCGGTCCAGTGCAGCTGGGTCAGCGGCCGCAGCGCAATGAATGACGCGCCCAACGCTTTCCACTTCGCGAAGGCCTCGTCGCCGAGAATTTTGTGCGGATTGTTGTTCCAGCACAGCACCGCGAACCAGGGACCGATGACGTCGTCCAACAACACATCCTGCTCGGTCCGGGTATCGACCCGGGGTTGGATGAACAACCTGCCTACCGGTGATTCGGTGCGCTGTGGCGAGCCAGGATTCGAGGTGTGTACGACGGCGCCGTGCTCGTAACGCGGCATCGGTTTGAACCGCATCTCCAGCACATATCGCTTGAGCGGCGGCACAATTGACGCCGAGCGCACCAGCAGGTCGCGGGCACTGGCCACGTGACGGTTGGTCGGCGAAATGACGCGGCCCACCATGGTGGACAGGTCGATCATGGCCCGGGCGTGCTTGCGGCGTTCCATGTCATAGGTGTCCAGCAATTTGTCGTCGGCGCTGCCGCTGACCACGGCGGCCAGCTTCCAGCCCAGGTTGGCGGCATCCCGGATGCCGCTGTTGTAGCCCTGCCCCTGCCACACCGGCATCAGGTGCGCGGCGTCACCGGCCAGCAGCAGCCGACCACTGCGAAAGACGCCGGCGAGTCGCGAGTGGTGGGTGTAGACGCGTCGCCGGATCACGTCGACACGACCGGGTCGCGGCACCATGCGGGCCAGCATCTGCTCCAGGAACGCGGGATCCTCGGCTTGCTCGTCGGTCTCGTGAGCGTGAATCATGAACTCGAACCGGCGGATTCCGTGCGCGATTGAGATCGAGGCGTAGGGGCGTTCGGGGTCGGCACCGACCTCACTGTTGGGGTGGCCCAACGGGTCGTTGGCAATGTCGACCACGAGCCAGCGGGTCGGGGAGGTCGTTCCGTCGAAGGACACACCCATCATCCGGCGGGTCATGCTGCGGCCGCCGTCGCAGCCCACCACATAGCGGGCCCGCACCGTGTCGGGCGCACCGCCCAGCTCGACGGTCACCGCATCGGCCGCTTGCTCGCATCTCGTCATCGGCCGGCTCCATCGAACTTCGACGCAGTCGAATCTGTCCAGCCCGGCCAACAATTCGGCATCGACGAGCGGCTGCACGAACCCGTTGCGCTTCGGCCAGCCGAACCGCGCATCGGGCGGAGCCATCTCGGCGAGTACCCGTCGCTTGGCGTCGTAGAACCGCAGGATCTGATTCGGGACGGTGTGCGGTAACACCCGGTCGACCAGGCCGATCGACTGGAAGGTGCGCAACGATTCGTCGTCGAGCCCGACGCCGCGCGGGTAGTCGATGAGGGTGTCGCGCTCCTCGACGAGCAGGGTCGGAACCCCTTGCACGCCGAGGATATTGGCCAGGGTCAAGCCAACCGGGCCGGCGCCGACGATGACGACGTCGAAATCCACGCCTTGCCTGGGGCGCCCGGCAGCTTCCATCAGCGCCCTAACAGAAAGTCGAGATGCAACTGATTGAACGTCTTGGCGTCTTCGTACTGCGGCCAGTGCCCACAACCGGGCATCACCTCGAACCGGGCGCCCGGGATCATCGACGCCATCCGGCGTCCCTCGCTGACGTCGGCCGTGGGATCGTCGCTGGTCCACAACACCAGCGTCGGTGCGACGATCGACCCGTATTCGTCCGGTCCGAGGATGTTGCGCGCGCGAATCCCGGGATCCTGCAATGCCATGATGTCGCTCATCGCCGAGACGAATCCCGGCTGGCGGTATACGCGCTGGCGACTGGCAACCAGGTCGTCGTAGTCCTTCGACTTGTCCGCCATCAGCCATTTGATGCGCGCCTGCACCGTTTCCCAGGTCGGATTCTCGGCTGCCGCCATGGACAGCGTGATGATCCGTTGCATCACTACGGGATCGGCCTGAGAGCCACCGGCCGTATTGAGCACCAGTCGCTCAACGACTTCCGGGTAGTCGGCGGCGGTACGGGCGGCCACCCAGCCGCCGAGCGATTCGCCGCTGAGGTGGGCGCGGTCGGCCCCGATGGTGCGCAGCACCGCCATCAGGTGCTCGACGTAGTGGCTCACTTCCAGCGGGTGACCCGGCTTGTCGGTGTACCCGTGCCCCAGCATGTCGATGGACCAGGTCCAGAAGTGCTCGGCGTGCGCCCCCAGGTTCCGCACATATGCCTCGGCGTGGCCGCCCGATCCGTGCAGCAGGACCAGTACCGGCTTGCCGGCATCGCCGGCCCGCAGGTAGCGGGTCCGGACGCCTTCGGCATCGAGGTAGCCCTGCTCGAACGCGACACCCTGCAGATCGCTCCAGATGCTTTCGAACTCCGCCACGGTTCCTCTGCCTACCTCTGGTGAAAATGTCGTTCTCGTTTTAGACTTATCTGATGTGCGAATATCGCACACTCGCGTGCGTTATATATTAGAGCCTTGCTCTCCTAGGGAGGTCTGTCAAGACTGTGACGGGTTCGGGTACCGGCTCACAGACACTGGCCAGGGGACTCACCGCGCTGCAGATAGTGGCCGATTCCCCGACCGGTCTGACCGTGCAACAACTCGCCGACCAGGTCGGAGTGCACCGAACCATCGCCTATCGCCTGCTGTCGACGCTGAGCCAATTCCGGCTGGTCGCCAAGGGAGAAGACGGGCGGTACCGGCCGGCCGCGGGTCTTGCGGTGCTCGGCGCGTCGTTCGACCGCAACGTCCGGCAGCTGAGCCTGCCCACGTTGCGCGCCCTGGCCGACGACCTGGGCACCACGGTATCGCTGCTGGTCGCCGAGGGCGACCAACAGGTGGCGGTGGCGGTAATCGTGCCCAGCCACGTCGCCTACCAGCTGTCGTTTCACGAGGGCAGCCGCTACCCGCTGGACCGCGGCGCCGCCGGAATCGCCTTGCTCGCAAGCCTTCCGCCGCGGCCCGGGGAACGCGAGCTGGTGGCGCGAGCACGCGAACGTGGTTGGGTGACGACCTACGGGGAGATCGAGCCGAATACCTACGGTCTGGCCGTGGCGGTACACCGCCCGGCACCGTCCCCACCGACGTGTATCAACCTCATCTCGCATCGAGAAGATGTCGTGCTGCGCGGCCGGGAGGCGGTCATCAAAGCCGCGAAGCAGTTGTCCGAGCTGCTGAGCTGAAGGGATAACCATTCATGTCTTGGGACCCCGAACCCGACCTCGAGACCGACGTCGTTGTGCTGGGGACCGGCAGCGCCGGGCTCACCGCCGCTCTGTCGGCGGCTGCGGCTGGCGCAGCCGTGGAGGTGTTCGAGAAGGCCGCGACCGTCGGCGGGACCACGGCGGTGTCGGGCGGCGTGGTATGGATTCCGGCCCATAATCGTTGTCCCGACGGCGAATTGACCGAGAGCGACGCGTTGCAATACCTGCGCGCCCAGTCCCTCGGCCAGATGGACGACGATCTGGTCGAAACGTTCGTCCGGACCGGGCCGGCCATGCTCGAGTTCGTCGAGGCGTACAGCGGCTTGCGGTTCGAAGTCGCCACCGGATTCCCGGACTACCGTCCGGAACTGCCCGGGGGACGACCGACCGGTGGCCGTTCACTCAGTGCCGGGCCGTTCGACCTCAACCAGCTTGGTGAGTGGGGCAGCCGGATCACCTTCTTTCCCGCCGACTGGTCCAACGTCGGTTTCGATGCCGAGACGCGTGCTCGTCTGCACGCTGCGGTCGAGGAAGGCAGCGAGCTTTGTGTGGCCGGCACCGCCCTGATTGCGGGGCTGCTCAAGGGCTTACTCGACGCGGGGATCACCCCGCACACCAATGCCCGCGCCGAAGAGCTCATCGCCGAGCGCGGAGAGATCGTCGGGGTACGCCTCGCGCTGCCCGACCGCACCCTCAGGGTGCGAGCCCGGCGCGGAGTTGTGTTGGGCGTCGGCGGTTTTGAATGGGACGCGAGATTGGTGCAAGCCTTCCTGCGTGGCCCGATGCACGGTGCGGTCTCCCCGCCCAACAACACCGGCGACGGGCTGCGCATGGCGATGGCACACGGCGCGGATCTGGGCAACATGGGCGAAGCCTGGTGGGTGCCAATCGTGCAGATCCCCGGCGACACCATCGACGGCAAGCAGCGCAGTCGCAGCGTGCGGTTGGAGCGCACCCGGCCCCGCAGCATCATCGTCAACCAGGCCGGGCACCGGTTCGTCAACGAGGCCTGCGACTACAACTCGATGGCCGGCGCGTTCCACTACCTGGACCCGCGAGACGGATACGTCAACGATCGCGGATGGATGGTCTTCGATTCGGTTCACTTGCAGCGCTACGGTTTTCTGGGCGTGGCGCCTGGCGAGCCAGTCCCCGACTGGTTCTGCGAATCCGCCGACCTCGCCGAGCTGGGCGCCAAGACCGGTATCGACGCCGACGGACTGATCCGCACGATCGACGAATGGAATCGCCACGTGGCCCAGGAGGTCGATCCGGAGTTCGGCCGCGGCTCCAGCGCCTACGACGGTTACTGGGGCGACGACAGTGCCACTACTGCCGCCGGGAAGACGCTCGGCCCCATCGACACCGCGCCGTTTTACGCGGTGCCGGTGCGCATCGGCGCGATGGGGACCAAGGGCGGGCCGCGCACCGACCACGACGGCCGCGTGCTCCACGTCAGCGGGGAGCCCATCCCCGGCTTGTTCGCCGCGGGCAACACGATGGCGGGTGCGACCGGGCGGGCCTACGGCGGGGCCGGCGGAACAATCGGCCCGGCAATGGTTTTCGGATATCGCGCCGGCTACACCGCCGCGACCGGAAAATCCGTAGACCTTCGGTAACTTTTCGCCGCGACACTCAACCGGTTACGAAGGCAAGTGTCGCGCGGTAACGGCCACCCGGATCGATTACTTCAGCGGTACGTCCACGCAGATGTGCGTGCCTTGCGGGACGTCCAGGAAGACGAACACTCCGCGAGCGGCGTCCACGCGGGCGCGGTGGGACGCCAACCCGATGTGGCCCTCCCCCAACCGGCGTGCGATGGTCTCGCCGCAGAACCCCACGCCGTCGTCAACCACATGCATGACACATCGGCGATCGGTGACCCCGAGCGTGACCGACGCGTGCCGGGCCCGCGAGTGTTGGACGATGTTGGACACCAGTTCGCGCGCCACCCCGAACATGATCGGGTCGATCTCGTTGCGGATCGGGTAGTCGATGTCCGTGGTGATCTCGATGCCCGAGCGCTGGGCCGCATCGGATGCCAGCTGGTGCACCGCCGCGCCCAAACCGACCTGCTGGAGCACGGCCGGGTGCAACTCGAAAGTGGCCTGCCGCAGGCGCTGTGAGGCGATCTGAAGTCCGGCCAGCGCGCGCTCGACGCGCTCGTCGCCGGGCAGTTCCATGCCCAGTTCGACGAGTTCCTGACGCACCACCAGGATGTCCTGCAACGGTCCGTCGTGGATCGACTCGGAGATGCGACGCTGCACGACGTCCGAGGCGGTCATCGTCTGCGCGAGCAATTCCTCCCGCAGCACGCTCAGGCCGGCAACCGATCGAGTGTGCCGATCCTCGATGCGGACGGCCAGGTACGCCGTCGCACATAGAAAGCCATACAGCAGAAAGCGAAAGATTGCCTCGAGCAGGCCGACCGAACGCAGCATGTCCGGGTCCTGAATCACCGCGATGGCGAACCCGGCCATGGAGAAGGTCAGCACCACCGCGGCGCGCCGCGACGACACGTCGAGGCCCAACAGAATCGGCAGCATGGTCATGATCAACAACGGGTAGACGCCGTCGGTCGACAACAGTTGAAAGACCGTCAGCGCAACGACATCGATGACCGTGAAGGCAAACGGTTCCAGCCGGCCCACCGCGCCCCGGCGACCGACCGGATAGAACGCGCGCACCATGGCGCACAGCGCGGCGAACGCGTACACGCCGATCAGGACGGCTTGGCGCGGCCATTCGGAGCGGCTGGTACCGATGATCATCGCGGCGACCATCAAGCCGACCACGCCGATGCGGATCACCGACGCGATGCGGTACGAGCGCAGCTGATGGATGCCGCGTACCCGACGTAGCTCCGCGTCGCTGGTATCGGCCACGCGAACACAGTACTCATCTGAGTCGGCGCCACCGGGGTGACGCGGCAAAATCCCCATCAGGACGTCCGTCGTGGCGAACGGTGCAGGTGCGGCCAGCCGTTACACTGTCCGCCATGGCCGGCGCAGCAACGCCAGAAAAGGTCAGCGTCGTTGTCGGCGATGATCACCCACTCTTCCGGGAAGGCGTCGTGCGCGCGCTCGCGTTGAGCGGTTCGGTGAACGTCGTCGGCGAGGCCGACGACGGCTCGCAAGCGCTCGACTTGATCAAGAAACACCGTCCCGACGTTGCGCTGCTCGATTTCCGGATGCCGGGCATGGACGGCGCGCAAGTGGCCGCGGCGGTGCGCAGCAATGAACTGCCCACCCGCGTGCTGCTGTTGTCGGCCCACGACGAGTCGGCGATCGTGTATCAGGCCTTGCAGCAAGGCGCCGCCGGCTTCCTGCTCAAGGACTCGACACGCACCGAGATCGTCAAGGCCGTGCTCGACTGCGCGAACGGACAGGACGTGCTGGCCCCGTCGCTGGCCGGTGGGCTCGCCGCCCAGATTCGGCAGCGAGCCGAGCCGGCGACTCCCGTCCTGTCCGCCCGTGAACGCGAGGTGCTCGGCCGGATTGCCCGCGGCCAAAGCATCCCCGCGATCGCGGCCGAGTTGTTCGTGGCGCCGTCGACAGTCAAGACGCATGTGCAGCGGCTATACGAAAAGCTCGGCGTCAGCGATCGGGCGGCTGCGGTCGCCGAGGCGATGCGGCAAGGCCTGCTTAACTAGCCGCGGGCCACGC
Organism: Mycobacterium simiae; assembly: GCF_010727605.1. Taxonomy (NCBI): domain Bacteria; kingdom Bacillati; phylum Actinomycetota; class Actinomycetes; order Mycobacteriales; family Mycobacteriaceae; genus Mycobacterium; species Mycobacterium simiae. The sequence goes on along the minus strand of NZ_AP022568.1, from coordinate 3,342,166 downwards.
TTCGGGCTCCCGAAACGGCGCCGGCTCCTCGTCCCACAGCATGGCCCGGGCGAAGGCCTCGGCCTCGGCGACCAGGCGGCGAGCCCGCCGCTCAACTTCGTAGAGGTGGGCGGCACTGATGCCGGCGCCGATCAGCTGTTGGCGGGCCAAGACCAGCGGGTCCACCGCGGCTGTGCCACGCGGGTAGTCGGTCACCGCCTGAAGCAGCACGGGACCTCCGCCGGCGCACGCCCTGCGGACCGCGTCGGCCACCGAGTCGCGCACGGCCGCAACGTTATTGCCGTCGACGGTTAGCACCGGCATGCCGTGGCATGTGCTCGCGTCGACGTCCGGGCGGGCGTTTGCGACGACGAAGACGACCGGCAGCTGCCAGGACATCGCGATGTGCGCGGCCTCAGCGAAGTCCGCGGACTCGGCGTCGCGCGTTTCCATCACGCACACCGTGACCCTGCCGTCGTCGACCAGCTGCTTGCCGTAGGCGTGCCCCACGGCAAGCAGCGGTGACTGTTGCAAAGCGTCTGACATCGAACACAATCCGCGAATGGAAGCCACGAAGGGAGCTTCCTCGCCGGCGTCCGAACCCAGGCCGGGGCCGCTCAACGCGGCGATCGCCGGAGCCAGCGGCAATGCGCACCCGATCTGCTGGGCGTGCTGCAAGTGGACGATGCCGGTGGTCATCAGGTCGCCGGGGCGCAGTGCCGCCACGGTGCCGATGGCCACGGCCTCCTGGCCGAAGGCGGGCCGCACCGCTCGGTTCAGTCGGCCGTCGATGCGCAGCTCCTCCACTGCCATGTCCAGTAGGCGCAGGACCCACATTTGGCGGTACAGCTCGAGCTGGTCACGCAACCGCGCCGCTGCGGCGTCAGGGGTGTGAGTCATGCCGTTGTCTCCTCACTCGTCGGGATACACGAGCAAAGTTAGGCGGCGCGGGCTCGCGACAACTCCGCCGATCGGACCGCTGTCGAGAGGAATGCCCGTTCCCCCGATTGGGGGACAGACAAGGATTCAGTCGTGCTGCTCACCGGCGCGCAGCAGCAGCCGCGCGGCGGCCGAATACGGATCGTCTTGGCCATCGACGACCGACTCCGCGAGCAAGACCAGGTCCGGCTGGGTCCGCAGCTGGCTCTGTGCCAGCGACAGGATCTGTGCGCGGGCGCGTGCCACCCGACGTGCGCGGTTGTCGCTGCGGTGATGTTCGTCGATGGCAGCCACCAGGTCGGCGACGCCGTCGCCGCGGGCCGCGACGAGGCGGATGATCGGCGCCTGGGTCTCGGCCCGCAGATCCCGCACCGTCTGTTCGGCGCCATCGCGGTCGGCCTTGTTGACCGCCACGATGTCGGCGACCTCGAGCAGGCCTGCCTTGGCGGCCTGCACGGCGTCGCCGGCCCCGGGGTTGAGGATGACGACGGTGGGATCGGCAACGGCAGCGATCTCGATCTCCGACTGCCCCACCCCGACGGTTTCCAGCAGCACCAGGTCGTAGCCGATCGCGCCGAGCAGCCGGATCGCCGCGGGGACCGCGGCGGCCAGGCCGCCGAGATGACCGCGGCTGGCGACCGAGCGGATCAGCACGTCAGAGTCGTTGATATGCGCGGTCATTCGAATGCGGTCACCCAACAGCGCGCCGCCGCTAAACGGTGACGACGGGTCGACGGCCAGCACGGCCACCCGGGAGCCACGCCCGCGATAAGCCCCGACCAGCGCCGCGACCGTCGTCGACTTACCTGCGCCGGGCGGACCGGTAATGCCGATGACACGCACCGTCAGACCGCTTGCCGGGTCCGTGGCCGCGAGCACCTCGTCTCGCCGGTCACTCTCGACGAGAGTGAGCAACCGACCCGCAGCACGCGGAGATCCGTTGCGCGCCCGGGAAATCAGGTCGGCGATGGTCATGGGCACATCATGCGGCGGGTACCTCGACGACCGTGGCGGAAGCCATGCCGACGCCGGCACACATCGCAGCCACTGTCACTCACGCGTTCCCCTTATCGCCGCCGAGAACCATAATGAGAACTTTATTCTCTCAACAGGAGAGTGGCAGCTGCAAGCACACCACCCGCGAGACTGCAACTACGAACACCGGCACTCGCGAAACGTGTCGCTAGTTGCAGTGTCGCGGGGAAAATAGGGGAACTGCTCGCAACAACCAGGAGGCGATGCCCGGCCATGACTCAATCGGAGGGGACCATTTCGGTCCCGGGCGGAAAAGTCTGGTTCAAGCGAGTCGGTGCTGGGCCGGGCCGTCCGCTGCTCGTAGTCCACGGCGGCCCGGGCGTGCCGCACAACTACCTGATGGCGCTGCAGCGCCTGGCCGACGAGCGCGAGGTCATTTTCTGGGATCAGCTCGGCTGCGGCAACTCCGAATGCCCCTCGGACACCGGACTGTGGACGATGGATCGTTCGGTGGCCGAGATGGACGCCGTGATCAATGCTCTCGACCTGGGACGTTTCCACCTGTTCGGCAACTCGTGGGGCGGCATGCTGGCGCAACAGTATGTGCTCGATGTGCCCTCGACCGCGGTGAGCCTGACGATCTCGAACAGCATCGCCTCGATACCCGAGTTCTCTGGCATGGTGGCGAGGTTGAAACGCGATCTGGATCCGGCTACCCAGGCCGCAATCGACCGCCACGAGTCCGCCGGTACGACGTCATCGCCCGAATACCAGGACGCGATTCGCACGTGGAACCAGACCTATCTGTGCCGCGTCCGGCCGTGGCCGGACGAGCTGCAGGACGCGTTCGCCCGAATGGGAATCGAGATCTTCACAACCATGTTCGGGCCCAGCGACTTTCACATTGTCGGAACGGTGCGCGACTGGGACGTCGTCGACAGGCTGACCGAGATCAGATTACCGACCCTCGTCGTCGCCGGCCGGTACGACGAATGCGCTCACGAACACATGTGGGAGATGCACCAGCGGATCAAGGATTCACGGTTCGAGTTGTTCGAGGCGAGTTCACACATGCCGTTCATCGAGGAACCGCAGCGCTTCGATGAGGTGGTGCGAGATTTCTTGCGGCACTGCGACGACATCGATGCGGATCGCCGGCCAGCGTGACCGACGCCACGTTGGCCTGCAACCCCTTTCGGGTATTGGCCAGTTGTCCGTAGAAATCACGAAGGGAGCTCGCCATGAGTGACCGCAACAATGGACTCGTGGAAGGCGTCCGGGGCGTCATCGAGGACGCGCTCGGCAAGACCAAGGAAATCGTCGGCATCCTGTTCAACCACGAGGGGCTTCGCAAGGAAGGCCGCGCACAGCAGGACAAGGCGCAGGCGCAGCGCGACGCGGCCAAGAAAGAGGCTCAGGCCGAGGCCGCGCGTGGGGCGGAAAAAACCGCGGAAGCCCGCGAGAAAGCCGCCGCCAAAAGCTAACTAGCCTCCGGAAAAGGCTGGGCCGCCGGTGCGGCTCAGTTTTTTCCGGCTGTCAGTTTGTCGACGATCGTCCGGAAGTCCTCGGTCACGAACGACGCGCTCTCGGCGGAGAGCGCATAGTCGAGGCTGGCCAGCACGGCGCGTTCCAGATGGATGTTGAGCACCCGCTTCGTGCTCTCCACGGCTTGCTGCGGCAACTCCAAAATCTTTCTGGCGCACGCTATGGCCTCTTCGACCGGATCGGTCGCGACGTGGTTGGCCAGCCCGAGTTCCACGGCGCGCTGCGCGCTGATGCGCCGACCCGTCAAGGCGTACTCCTTGGCCAGCATCAGGCTGATGTGTAGCGGCCAGGTCAGCGGACCGCCGTCGGCGGCCACCAATCCCACCTGGACATGCGGATCGGCGAGGTAGGCGTCCTCGGCGATGTAGACGAGGTCGCTCAGGGCGACCAGGCTGCAACCCAACCCGACCGCGGGCCCGTTGACCGCTGCTATCACCGGGATTCGGCATCGCGCCATGCCGAGCACGATCTCGCGACCGTCCCGGATCGTCTTGGCACGCAGCTCGGCATCGCCCGAGAGCTCCTTGAGATAGGTGAAGTCGCCGCCGGCCGAAAACGCCCGCCCCGCACCGGTGATCACCGCGGCACGAGCGGTGGGATCGTCGGTGAGCCGCTGCCATATTCGGGCCAGCCCCGAGTGCAGATCATCGTTGACCGAATTCAGCGAGTCCGGACGGTTCAGCGTGATGATCCGCAACGCGCCGTCGGCGCGGACGTCGATTTCAGCAGGCATGTCGTACACGTCAGACTCCCAATCCCAGGATTCGTGAAGCGATGATGTTCTTCTGTATCTGCGATGTCCCGCCCATTACGCTTTGCGCACGGCTGTACAAGTAGGCGCTGAGCAGATCGGGGTCGCGGGTCCCGGCGACGGCCAGGGCGGCGTGCCCCACGGACTGTTCGACCCAGGTCATCAGCAGCTTGTCGAGTGAGCCTGCCGAACCGTGCGAAACCCCGTCCAGTTGTTCAGAAAGCCGCCGACGCACATGGTGGGTCAGCATGTCGGACTGAATCGCCGCCCAGGCCAGCTCTTCCGATACCTCACCATCAGTGCGGCCCAACAATTCTCGGACCAGCTTGCCGTATCGTGCGGCATAGCCAAGGGTGGAGGGCTCGCGTTCGTGCCCGACGACCGTCATTGCCACGGCCCACCCGTCACCGGGCGCTCCGACCATCCGGTCAACGGGCACCGTGGCGCCGTCGAAGAACACCTGGCCGAACTCGTTGGTGACGCCGTTCATCATCTGCAGCGGGCGTTGTTGCACGCCAGGCTGTTTCATCGCGACCACGAACGCCGACAGACCGCGGTGCCGCTTGGCTTCGGGATCGGTGCGGGCCAGCAACAGACACCAGTCGGCCACGTCGGAGTAGCTGGTCCAGATCTTGTGTCCGTGAATGACGTAGTCGTCACCGTCGCGGGTGGCGGTCGTCGTCAGCGACGCCAGGTCCGAGCCGGCGCCCGGTTCGCTGAAGCCCTGGCACCAGCGCTCGGTGCCGTTGATGATGCCGGGCAGAAACCGCTTGCGTAGTTCGTCGTTGCCATGCGCACCGATGCCGTACACCAGATAACCGACGCTGGGTCGCGGCGGCGCACCGGCGCGCACCAGTTCCTCATCGACGATGACGTCGTACACCGGTGCCAACTCCTGTCCGCCCCAATCGCGCGGCCAGGACAGGCCGAAAAATCCGTTCTCGTACAGGGCGCGGTGCCAGTCCGCCATGCGCACCCAGTACTCGTCGCCCGAGCTGGAGAACTCCTTGGCATGCGCGGAAAGCCAAGTGCGCAAGCGTTTTCGGAATGCGGCCTCGTCGGCTGAGTCACGAAAGTCCAAAATCGATCTCCTTCAACGTGACGGGCCACAGCTCCGTCGATGTCAGTGCGCGGCGCAGATAGACATGGGCGATACACTCCCAGGTATTGCCGATGCCGCCGTGCACCTGAACCGCGGTCTCACACACGGTTCTGGTGGCACGCGCGCAGTAGACCTTCGCGATCTGTGCGGCGCGGATGGCCCGCGCCGGTTCGAGTTCGTCGACGCCCCACGCGGCATGCCGTAATACGCTGATCGAACCTTCGATCAACGCGAGGCTTTCGGCGAGTAGGTGGGCGACGGCCTGATACGACCCGATGGGCTTGCCGTATTGTTCGCGGATTTTGGCGTAGTCACAGGCGACGGCCTGAGCGCCACGGGCGATGCCGACCAGGTCCGCCGTCGTGGTGACCAGCGCGAGTGCCTGCCAGCGGGCCGCCTCGTCGGCGGGCAGTTCGCCGAGAGTCTGCGCGGCGCCGCCTAATTCGGCTTCGGCTCTGGTCAAGTCGGCGCCGGTGCGAACGTCACCCAGGTCCGCGCCGCGTACCGTGCTGCCAGACAGCCACAGCGCCCGGCTGGCACCTCGTGCGTCGACCGCGCGGTCGTCGACCGCCACGGTCGTCGCGGGTGTTCGGTCGACCTCGGCGCCGAGTCGGCGGGCCAGGTCGTCGGCCAGCACCGGACCAAGGAACGGGCTGTCGACCAAACGGCGGCCGAATTCCTCGGCAACGATTGCGACTTCGACTCCGGTGGCTCCGTCGAAGCGCAGCGACCGCCACCCGGTCGCTGCGATCTGCTTGTCCAAACGGGTGATTCGGCTCTCGTCGGCGAGGTCCTGCACGGCGGCCGGTCCGAGGTCGTCGGCCAGCTTGGCGGCAGCGTCACGCAACTGCTGCTGCTCAGCTGTCAGTCGTACATCCATAGCGCTCCTTAAGCACTCGGCGCAGCACCTTGCCCGACGGCAGGCGAGGAATATCCGGCACGAACACGATCCGGCTCAGGTGTTTGTAGGACGCCAGCTTCTCGTCGACCCAGGCGGTCAGATCCGCGGCAACCGTCTTTCCGTCATGCGAGCCGCGGGTGGCGACCGCGGCGACGACGGCTTCCCCGTTGATTCCGTCCGGAATCCCGAATACCGCACAGTCTTCGACCGCGGGGTGACCGTGCAGCACCGTCTCGATTTCGGCGGGGGCGACCTGGAATCCGCGCACCTTGATCATCTCTTTGAGCCGGTCGGTGATCCGCAACCAGCCGTCGCCGTCAAGCCAGCCGACGTCCCCGGTGCGATACCACCCGTCGCACATCACCTCGCCGGTGGCCGCGGCCGGCAGGTATCCCGCCATCAGCGTGGTGGAGCGCGCCTGGATCTCCCCGACCTCGCCCGGCCCGACCGGCTGACCGGTCAGCAACGAGACGACCCGCAGCTGCACCCCCGGCACCGCGCGCCCCACCGTATCCAGACGCGGAGCGTCGAGCGGATTGCATGCGATTACCGGCAATTCCGTGGTGCCGTAGGCCGGAACCCAGCCGACGCCGGTGCGCCGGGTCACCGTCTCGGCGACGCTCGCGGTGACCGGCGTCGCGCCCCACATGATGTAACGCAGTGACGACAGGTCGTAGGACTCCAGGGTCGGATGCGACGCGATGGCCAGCGCAATCGGCGCGACAGCCATTTCGATTGTGATGCGGTCTTTTTCGATGTGGTGCAACATCCGGTCGATGTCGAAGCGGGGGTGCAGCCGTACCCGGGCCCCGATGCGCAGCGCGGTGACGATGTTCAGCAACCCCAGGATGTGCGACGGCGGGGTGGCGACCTGGATCCGATCTCGGCGGGTCAGCTGCAGCGCGGTGCACCAGTGCTGGACCGCCTCGCCCAGCGCCCCGTGGGTGTGCCGGACCGCCTTGGGCAGACCGGTGGTGCCGGAACTGAACACCAGCACGGCGTCGGCGGCAGGCGGCCCCGACATCGCAACCGGCTCCGCGGTGGTGACCGGGTCGTCGAGATGCAGCATCGACATCCGCGAGCCCAGCACCGGGTGATCCCCGACGGCGTGCTGCGGTTCAGTGAGCCCCAGCGCGTGGTCGACCTCGTCGTGTTTCCATGCGGGACTGATCAGCACCGCCGTGGCGCCCAGCCGCCAGATGCCCAGCAGCGCGGCGACGAATTCCGGCCGGTTGGCGGACATGACGGCGATGCGCTGGCCCTCGGCGACCCCCCGTTTGCGCAGCGCGGCGGCCAGACCATTAGCCAGCGCGTCGAGCTGCGGCAGGCTGAATTGCCGTTCCTCGAACACGAGCGCGGCCCGCTCGCTCACACGTTCTGTCCTTCCCCGCAGGCCAGGCTAATCCCGACATCGGCGCAGTAGAGAAGATGCTATCGCTAGATGAGAATAGTATTCTCTATACTGAAGAACGCAAGTACGGCCGCGCGGGCCAGCACTGCGCGCGGCGGTTACGCGAACACCGAGGAGACTCCCAGGGTGGCAGATCCGACATCCAACGGTGCCGAGCCCGGCACAGTGACGATCCACCTGGAGCGCAAGAAGGTGACGGTGCCGCTGGTTCCGGGCGAGACGCTCCTGGAAAGCGCACGGCGGGCCGGCCTGGACCCGCCGTTCAACTGCGAGGCCGGCAACTGCGGGACGTGCATGGCGCGGCTCGAAAGTGGCCACGCCACGATGCGAACCAACGACGCGCTCGACGACGACGAAGTGGCCGAAGGCTACATTCTGACGTGCCAGGGCGTCCCGGACACCGACTCGGTCACGGTGCGCTACGAATAGTCACGAAAGAGGTGACGACCTATGTCCAAGAAGGCCAAGGGCATCATCCTGGTGGAGAGCCGACCCAGTTCGCCCGAACGCGACCAGGAGTACAACACCTGGTACGACGAAGTCCACTTACCCGAACTCGTAGCCCTCGACGGATTCGTCTCGGCGCGACGGTTGCGCCCGGTCAACGGTGACGGCGCCTACGTCGCCATCTACGAAATCGAGGGTGACGACCTGCAAGCCGTGCTGCACAACATGATCGCCAACGCCGGCCGGCTGACCATGTCCGACGCCCTGCAGCTGGATCCCGCGCCCATCCCCCGACTGCTGCAGACCACTACCGAGTGCACCGGCTAGCCCAATTGGGCTGCCGCGGCATGAGAGAGGATATCTATGCGGGCCGACGACCTGATCTTGGTGAGCATCGACGACCACGTGGTCGAGCCACCGGACATGTTCCTGCGCCACGTGCCCGCCAAGTACAAGGACGAGGCGCCCATTGTCGTGACCGACGACAAGGGCGTCGACCAATGGATGTACCAGGGCCGCCCACAGGGGGTGAGCGGACTGAACGCCGTGGTGTCTTGGCCCGCTGAGGAATGGGGCCGCGACCCAGCCGGTTTCGCGGAAATGCGACCGGGCGTCTACGACGTTCACGAACGCGTCCGCGACATGAACCGCAACGGCATCCTGGCATCAATGTGCTTTCCGACGTTCACCGGCTTTTCCGCCCGACACCTCAACATGACGCGCGAGGACATCACCCTGGTAATGGTGTCGGCCTACAACGATTGGCACATCGACGAATGGGCCGGCTCCTACCCGGACCGCTTCATTCCGATCGCGATCCTGCCGACGTGGACCCCCGAGGGGATGTGCGCTGAAATCCGCCGCGTCGCCGCGAAGGGCTGCCGCGCGGTGACCATGCCGGAACTGCCGCACCTGGAAGGACTTCCGAGCTACCACGACGACGACTACTGGGGTCCGGTGTTTCGCACGCTGTCCGAAGAGAACGTGGTGATGTGCCTGCACATCGGTACCGGGTTCGGGGCGATCAGCATGGCCTCGAACGCGCCGATCGACAACTTGATCATCCTGGCCACCCAGGTCTCGGCGATGTGCGCGCAAGATCTGTTGTGGGGCCCAGCAATGCGCAACTACCCGGACCTGAAGTTCGCTTTCTCCGAAGGCGGTATCGGCTGGATTCCGTTCTATCTGGACCGCAGCGACCGCCACTACACCAACCAGAAGTGGCTGCGCCGCGACTTCGGCGACAAACTGCCCAGCGACGTCTTCCGTGAGCACGCGCTGGCCTGCTACGTGACCGACAAGACGTCGTTGAAGCTGCGCCACGAGATCGGCATCGACATCATCGCGTGGGAATGCGACTACCCGCACTCGGACTGCTTCTGGCCTGACGCGCCGGAGCAAGTGTTGGCCGAGCTGAACGCCGCCGGTGCCGACGACACCGACATCAACAAGATCACTTGGGCTAACGCCTGCCGGTTCTTCAGCTGGGATCCGTTCGCCCGCACCCCCCGCGATCAGGCGAGCGTGAAAGCCTTGCGCGCCAAGGCCGCCGACGTGGACGTGTCGATCCGCTCACGCGCCGAATGGGCGCGGCTCTACCGGGAGAGGCAACTCGCCAGCTCGTGACGGCCGGGGCAGGGCGCGGCCGAACGTGCGGCTAACTTCACGCTCGGGACCGAACGTGCGGCTAACTTCACGCTCGCGCGGTGACGCCGGCCTGGCGCACGGCGGCTTCAGCCTTCGGGAAGCGGCGGCGGTGGCCGGTATTCGGGTTGGTAACCCGAGACCTGGATCGGCGAGCCGACCAATCGGAAATCGCCTGCGGTGACGATGACTTCCGGCGTCGCCTCCAGCGCCTCGGGCAGGGTCCGCACGGCCGCCGCCGGAACTCCGAGCGGGCGTAATCGTCGCTCCCACCCGACCGCGGTGTCGGTCGCGAGCATCGCCGTGACCACGGCCAGCACTTCGTCGCGACGGGCGACCCGTTCGGCCATGGTTTCGAAACCGCCGATGCCCGCTTCGGCGGCGAACGACTTCCAGAATCCGTCGTGGGTGATGAACAGCGCCAGATAACCGTCGGCGGTCGGAAAGAGTTGGGCCGGAACGTAATAGGAATGGGCGCCGTACGGGCGGCGCTGTGGCTCGATGCCGCCGTTGAGATACGCCGAAGCGTGGTAGTTCAGCTGCGAGAGCATCACGTCGCGCAGCGACACGTCGACCTGGCCGCCGGTGCCGGAGATGATCTTCGCCAGCAGCCCAAGAGCGGCAGTCATTCCGGTGGAGTTGTCGGCCGAGGAGTAGCCGGGCAGTGTCGGTGGCCCGTCCGGGTCGCCGGTCAGCGCCGCGGTGCCGACTCCCGCTTGCACCACGTAGTCGAATGCCGGATCGTCGCCGCCGTACAGGCCGAAGCCGGTGATCGCGACGCAGACGATTCTGTCGTTGTGTCGCCGCAGCGCGTCGTAGGTCAGACCGAGCCGGCGGATCGCGGACGGTTTCAGATTCACCAGCAGCGCGTGGGATTCGGCGACCAGTTCACCCAACCGATGCTGTCCGGAATCGGCATTGAGGTCCAACACGATGCTGGATTTGTTGCGGTTGAGGCTGGCGAAGTAGGTCGCGCCGACGCTGCGGGAGATCTCACCTCCGGCGGGCTCGATCTTGGTGACCTCGGCGCCGAGATCGGCCAGCAGCATGGTGGCGTACGGGCCCGCCAGCATGGTGCCGACCTCGAGGATGCGGATCCCCGTCAGCGGCCCGATGTTGCTGTCGGTCACCGCAATTCCGCCGCGAGTCCGGCGATCATCTCGCGGGTACGACGCTTGGAGGCGACCAACTCGTCCCGGTTTTCACCGATCGGCAGCAGCCGCACCGACAGGTCGGTCACCCCGGCGTCGGCGAAGCGGCGCATCCGGCCCAAGATGGCCGCCTCGTCGCCGGCCGCACACAGATCGCCGACATCGCGGGCGTCGCCACGGTCGAGCAGCCGCTGATAGTTCGGCGATACCTCGGCCTCACCCAGGATGCGGTTGGCCCGTTCCTTGGCCTCATCGACTTGTCCAGGTGCACAAAGACATACCGGGATGCCGGCAACGATTCGCGGTGCGGGGCGACCCGCGTCCGCGGCGGCCTTGGTGATCTTCGGCGCGATGTGATCGCCGATCGCGCGCTCGTCGGCCATCCACAACACGGTGCCGTCGGCGAGCTCGCCGGCAATCTGCAGCATCACCGGCCCCAGGGCGGCGACCAGCACCGGCATCACAGTGTCTGCCCCGATCGCCATCGGGTTGTGTACGGTGAACGAATCATTCTCGACGTCAACCGATCCGGGTCCCGCGATCGCGGCGTTGAGTACCTGCAGGTAGTCGCGGGTGTAGGCAGCCGGCTTCTCGTACGGTAGGCCGAGCATGTCCCGGATGATCCAGTGGTGCGACGGGCCGACCCCCAGCGCCAGCCGTCCCGATGCGACCGCGTGGGTCGAAAGTGCTTGGCGGGCAAGGGCGATCGGGTGCTGAGCCTGCAGCGGCACCACCGCGGTGCCCAGTTCGATGCGCGAGCTGTGCGCGGCCATCAACGAGACCATGGTCAGGCAGTCGAAATCGTTGGGCACCTGAGGCATCCACGCGGTGTCCAGTCCGGCAGTCTCGGCCCACTGGATGTCGGCGGCCAGCTTGTCCACCTTGCGGGCCATATCGCCCCGCTCGGCACCGATCATCACTCCGACGCGCATGGTTCCTCCGTGACGGGTTCCGCCGTGCCGGTCAGTGCGCGGATCTCGCGCACGAGCACGTCCAGCGGTGTCCCGGTGGGGAACACCGCCGCCGCGCCGGCGGACCGCAGCTTAGGCACGTCGGCGTGCGGGATGGTGCCGCCGACCACGACGGCGATATCGGCGGCGTCGGCGGCGCGCAGGGCGTCGATGGTGCGGGCGGTAAGCGCCAGGTGCGCTCCGGACAGGATGCTCAAGCCCACCACGGCGACGTCTTCTTGCACCGCGATCGAGGCGATGTCCTCAATGCGCTGCCGGATGCCGGTGTAGATGACCTCGAACCCGGCGTCGCGCAGCGTGCGCGCGACGATTTTCGCGCCGCGGTCGTGCCCGTCCAAACCGGGTTTGGCGACCAGGATGCGGGCGGCCACCTAGAACACCACCGGTTGCTGAAACTCGCCCCACACCGCCTTGAGCGCGGAAACCATCTCCCCGACCGTGCAGTACGCGACGGCGCAGTCGATCAAATTGTGCATCAGGTTGTCATTTCCTTCGGCGGCGCGCGACAGTGCGGCAAGACTGGATTTTACTGCGGCCGAATCTCTTTCCGACTTAATCTTCGAGAGCCGCTTGAGCTGGAGATCACGCCCTTCGGCGTCGAGCTCGTAGGTGACCACGTCGTGGTCGGGCTCCTCGGTGACGAACCGGTTGACTCCGACGACCGGGCGCGCGCCGGATTCGATCTCCTGGTGGAGTTTGAACGCCTCGTCGGCGATCAGGCCCTGCAGGTAACCGTCCTCGATGGCGTGGACCATTCCGCCGTGCCGCTCCAGGTCGGCCATGATCTCGACGATGCGCGCCTCGGTGGCGTCCGTCAGCGCCTCGACGAAGTAGGAGCCGCCCAGCGGGTCGGCGACGCTGGCCACACCGGTCTCGTGCGCCAAGATCTGCTGGGTGCGCAGCGCCAGGGTCGTGGTCTCCTCGGTGGGCAGGGCAAACGGCTCGTCCCAGGCCGCGGTGAACATCGACTGGACACCGCCCAGGACGGCGGCCATCGCCTCGTACGCCACCCGAACGATGTTGTTGTGGGCCTGCGGCGCGTACAGCGACGCTCCGCCGCAGACACAGCCGAAGCGGAACATCGCCGCCTTGGCCGTTTTCGCCCCGTAGCGCTCCTGCACGATGGTCGCCCAACGCCGCCGACCGGCCCGGTATTTGGCGATCTCTTCGAAGAAGTCGCCGTGGGTGTAGAAGAAGAACGAGATCTGCGGTGCAAACTGGTCGATCGTCATCCGGCCGCGTTGCACCACGGTGTCGCAGTAGGTCACGCCGTCGGCGAGGGTAAACGCCATTTCCTGCACCGCGTTGGCTCCGGCATCGCGGAAATGCGCACCGGCCACCGAGATGGCGTTGAACCGCGGCACCTCGGCGGCGCAGAACTCGATGGTGTCCGCGATCAACCGCAGCGACGGTTCCGGCGGCCAGATCCACGTCCCACGCGAGGCGTACTCCTTGAGGATGTCGTTCTGGATGGTCCCGGTGAGCTTCGCCCGCGGAATGCCCTTCTTCTCGGCCGCGGCGACGTAGAAGGCCAGCAGGATCGCCGCCGTGCCGTTGATCGTCATGCTCGTGCTGAGCTTGTCCAGCGGGATGCCGTCGAACAAGATCTCGAAGTCGGCCAACGTGTCGACCGCAACGCCGACCCGGCCGACCTCCTCGCCGAACTCGGGGTCGTCGGAGTCGTAGCCACATTGGGTGGGCAGGTCCAGCGCCACCGACAATCCGGTCCCGCCCTGCTCGAGCAGATAGCGGTAACGGCGGTTGGATTCCTCCGCGGTACCGAATCCCGAGTACTGCCGGAAGGTCCAGAGCTTGCCCCGATAACCGGACGCGAAGTTACCCCGGGTGAAGGGGAACTCTCCCGGCTGCGGCGGCTCCGCGGTCAAATCCGCCGGACCGTAGACCAGCTGCAGCGGGATGCCAGACGGAGTGTGGGCCGTATTATCCATCGATGCATAACGTACTTGCAAAAAAAGAGAATGCCAATACCATTGCCTTGACCAGGGCAAAGGAGACGTGTGGCGGCGATTTAAGCGCGGCAGATGATTTCGCCGTGTGGGATCCCGAACCAGCCGTCCGGGGCGGCGGCCCACCGGCGCCATGCCGCTGAGATCTCTTCGAGCTGCGTGGGCGTTGCCAGGCCGAGCCGCACGACGTCGTGGGCGATGCTGGAATGCAGGATGCGATCGGCCCACATGCCGCCCCACCACTGGCGGCTCGTGTCCGTCGCATAGCACCAGAGGCTGCCCGAGGGTGTGACGTCGTCGTAGCCGGCTGCCAAGGCCCACGACAACAGCCGTCGACCGGCGTCCGGTTCGCCACCATTGGCGCGGGCGGTCCGTTGATAGATGTCATGCCAGGCGTCCAGGCCGGAAAGCGTGGGGTACCAAGTGAATCCGGAGTAGTCGGCGTCGCGTGCCGCCACGATTCCGCCCGGTTTGCACACCCTGCGCATTTCCCGTAGCGCCTGCACCGGATCGGTGACGTGCTGCAGCACCTGATGCGCGTGCACGACGTCGAAGGTGTCGTCGGGCAGGTCGAGCCGATCGATGTCGCCGACTGCGAACGAGATGTTGGACAGGTTGCGCCGCTGCGCCTCCTCGCGGGCATCGTCAAGGACCTTGGCGGACTGGTCGATGCCCGTGACCGATCCAGGCGCGACGAGGGCGGCGAGGTCGGCGGTGATCGTGCCGGGGCCACATCCCACGTCGAGCACCGCGAGCCCTGGCCTCAGCCAGGGCAGCAGATAGCCGGCGGAGTCCTGCGCGGTGCGTCGCTGATGGCTTCGTAGCACCGACTCGTGGTGCCCGTGGGTATAGCTAGCCCGGCGCGCGTCATCCATGTGACACAGCCTACCGATGTTGGTTCAGGATATGAAACTATTGTCTCAATATATGAGACATATCAGTCTACCGGCACATCGAGAATCGGGCGGTCGACACCCGCGCCGGGTCCGTCGAAGTGCCACCATTCCCCGGAGTAGGGGCTCAACCCGCCGTACTTCATCGCATCTCGCAACCGGGCCCGGTTCGCCTGGGCATCGGCACTGACGCCCTGGGTGGCGTATGCCGTTGCGCGCGGGGAAAAGTCGTCGAATCCGGTACCCATGTCAGCGAGACACAGACCGCCGGCGTGCTGCTCGGGCGGGCACTGTTGTCCGGCGGCGGTCAATGTCACGTCCACCGAACGTCCGGACTCGTGACTGTGCGCGTACGGGCCGGGCCGAGCCACCCAGGCCGGATTGGGAACGACGTTGAACATCCGGACCTGAACGTCGTGCGGCCGGTAGCAATCCCAGAACACCAGCAGGTGGCCTTGTGCGCGCAGCGTGGACGCGGCGTTGGCGAGGCCTTGGGACAGGGATTGGTGCACAAGGCATCGAGCGTCGGAGGGATACAGCTGGGTGCCCGTGAAGTTGTTCGGGGTCGCATAACGCAGGTCGATGACGGCATCGGGGACGACGGTGCGGACGTCGACGAATCCAGCGGCCCGTGCGGCGTCGCTGACGGGCGGTACATCGGGACTGGCCTGAGCGGGCGGTGCGGTAACGAACGCGACAAGGAGCATTACCGCCGACCGGCGAACACTGGGCATCCCGCCATTGTCGCGGCCCACCGCGGGGTTGAACCGCAATTCGTTGAGAACTCATTGATCGGCTTGGCCGTCGTCCGGGACTCGGTCACCGAGCAGGCATTGGGCCGACTGGCCGACGAAGTCGAGGAGCCGGCGAGCCGCAATTCGGGTTGTATGCGCGGCGGGATTCGGACACTGGACCGAAAGCATTTCACGTCCGGACGCTCATTCACCAAATTCTCGAGGGCAATTGGGCCGGCGGTAACGTCCACTACCAGCAACGACCTCGTGGCCGAGAATTACGACCGCTCGGCAAGGCGCTTTCATCATGGTGTGAACTGCATGCCGATTTTTGCCGAATGTGATTTGGCTAACTTCTGTCACCTTGTAGGCGATTACGTTCACTACTCTTGGTACGTTTGCAAGACTAACTTTGGCAAACTTCATGCGTCGGGAAACAAATGCGGAAAATCACTACAGCGGTGCTCCTTGGCGCTAATCTGCTTGGCACAGCGACTGTTTGGGGATTAACCGGCGTCGCCGCGGCCGACTCCAGTGGAGCGGGCAAGTTCGTGCCATTGACGCCGAAACTTCGGGCGTGCGATTTCACCTGGGCGGTAAACGTGCCGACCGATGGTGTGGGCACGGGTCACACGGTGATCAGCACAGGGGCCTCCCACGATGTTGTCGCGCAGGTGCAACTCGCCGCAGCCGAGCCGCAGGCCCACTACAACGTCAGGCTGATCCAGTCGCCCAGAACTTCCCCGGGCTGCGCGGCCGGTGATCCCGGCGTCGCCACCGGCGGGATCGACACCGACGCAACCGGAGCCGGAACCGTAACGGTGCAAGGCGGTATCGCTGCGGGCACTACGGGTGTCTGGGTGTTCGTCGACCGCCCGTCGCCGCACTCGCAACGACCGATCGACTTTTACACCTCAGAAATCATCACCCCGATCTAGCGGTATCGCTAGTGCGCCGCGGCGAACTCGACATAGCGGTGCTAGGCCTCGCTCCTGGGATGAATCCCGTTACATCGCAGGTCTTCCCGCGACCGTCGGTGTCGGGCGCATGCGCAAGTAGGTGGCTCGGGTGGCCGCTACTGTGGACCTCATGGCTCCCAAGATGGCGACCGCCGATGCGGTCGGGCTTCCCGAACTTCTCGAATTCATCCGGCCCCGGCACAGAATGTTGCTGACCACGTTTCGCTCGGACGGATCGCTGCAGAGTTCGCCGGTGACCGGTGGCGTCGACGAAAAAGGGTGCATCGTGATCGCGACCTATCCTCAACGCGCCAAGAGCGTGAACCTGCGTCGCAACCCGTCGGCGAGCGTGGTTGTCCTCTCCGATGATTTCAACGGGGCGTATGTCCAAGTCGACGGTGACGCCGAGGTGATCTTGCTGCCAGAGGCCGTGGAGTTGCTGGTGGACTACTACCGGGTAATCGCCGGCGAGCACTCCGACTGGGCCGAGTACCGCAAAGCCATGGTGGATCAGGGCAAGTGTCTGATCCGGATCACACCGCGCCGCTGGGGGCCGGTTGCCACCGGCGGGTTCCCGCCGAAGTAGGACCGTTCGGCAGCTAGCGGAATTCGCTTCCGCGATGGTGGAACCGATCCTCCAATGATCTGACCTAGCGCCTTCGTTAACTGAGATAAAGCGCATGGCGGACAAGTGCGGCCCTGAGCACCCCTAGGAATGCGCAGGATTGGCCCCACAATAGGGTCCCGCGCAGAGCGGCCCGGATGGATCCGCTGGGGATGTCCGGGCCGCCCTGGTCGGTTTAGAGGTGGTGCAGTATCTGCTGCAGCACTGCGATCAACTCGTCGATCACCCATTCCACGCCCGCGAAGACTGCCTCGACCACCTTGACCGGGATCATGACGATTGCTTCCGCGGTCTTGATGACGGCCTCGACGATCTCATGAACGATCGGGAAGGGTGGCGGAGGCGGGACGTCCGCCAGCCACACACCGCCAGGCGTCAGTGGGAAGGCAGGCTGCAGCGGCCGGTGCGGGTAGGCCGGTGGTCTCGAAATCGAGGACTGCGAAGCCGGCCACGTGCACTCCTATTCCTCGCAGCGATCTGCCTTTCGCAGACTAAACAGGAGTTCGGTACAAAACCGCGCTTTTCGGCAAATCTGGTCTTCTACTACTTGCCAATTTAGTTAGGAGTTAACCGGGGATCCGCCTCGCACGTTGCCCCGCGCTTTATACCTGTATGTCACGGCCCGGGCCACCACGGCCCCGTTGCATGCGACCTCGACGGTCGCGCCCAGTCTCGTACCCAAGTTCATTCACAACGTTTCGTGGGTCATGCCGTCGAACAATTAACGCGAAAAGCAGCACCGCCACGCGACCGCCCGCGGGATCGACCGTTTCCGGGCCTTAGTGTGTGGATAAAGCGTTGCAAGGGACGAGATCAAATCGAGGTGGTCTATGGCAGAACAGAATGCCACCGCGCCTGGTCGCTGGGTGCTACTTTCCTATCGGATCCCGCGCGAGCCGTCCACGCCGCGGATTGCGGTGTGGCGCAAGCTTAAGCGCCTCGGAGCCGCGCAGATCTCGGACGGGCTGGTCGCACTGCCGGCCGACGCGCGGACCCGTGAGCAACTGGAATGGATCGCCGAAGAAGTAACCGAAGCAAGCGGCAGCGCCTCGATCTGGATTGCTCAACCGGCGACCCTGGGCGCTGAACGCGAACTCACCACCGCGATGGCCCAGGCTCGCGGAATCGAGTATGCGGCGATCATCGCCGAGGCCGAGGCTGCCGCCCACGCGACATCTACCGAACGCCAGTCGCTGGCGCGACGATTACGCGCGGAACTTCGGCGCATCCACCGCCGTGACTACTTCCCGCCCGCCGAGCGTGAGCTGGCTATTGCGGCTGTTCGCGCGTTGGTGGCCGACACGCCCCTTGGTAGCGAGAAGGCATTATGAAGTGGGCGACTCGAGCTGGTATCCACATCGACCGAGCTGCCTGCGCTTGGCTGATTCGCCGTCACATCGACGAGTCCGCCGAATTCATTTTCCTGACTGACCCGGTCGATCTGCCCACCGGGGCAACAGGTTTCGATATGCGCGGCGTCGACTTGTCCCACCACGGCGGTGACTGCAGCTTCGAAACGATCCTGCATCGCTATGACCTGCAGGACCCAGTGCTGTGGAAGCTCGCCGAGGTCATCCACGAGGCAGATATCGACGATGAGCGCTTCGACGCCCCCGAGGCACCGGGCCTGGACGCTGCTCTGCGCGGACTGTCGATGGTCTGCACCGACGATCAGATCATCGAGATCACCGGCCCTATTTTCGATGGGTTATACGAATTCTTCCGGCGAGCAACACTTCTCGGTCGCGAACCCGCCTGACGGTTAACCACACGTTCACCTCACGCCGAGCTCAACAGTCGACCTACAGGTGCAACCATGGTTACATAATCGCCATGACTGAGTCCGCCCGTGACCGACCGGCCAACCCGCAGCACCAGTCCGCAGAACCCGAATCCGCCGGAGCCGTCAACTTCGGGCGAGTTCTCGCATACTTCCTGAAGCTGGGTGCGATCGGTTTCGGCGGACCAATCGCCAGCGTTGGCTATATGCAACGTGACCTGGTCGAACAGCGTCGGTGGATTGACCGTCAAGACTTCCTCGATGGGGTAGCCCTCGGACAGACCATGCCCGGGCCGCTTGCGGCCCAAGTCGCGATGTGGGTCGGCTACTTGCGCCGCGGCGCCCTCGGTGCGGCCGCGGTGGCCGCAGCGTTCGTCGCACCCGCATTCGCGATCGTGGTGGCCGTGGGCGCCATCTACTCCCACTACTCAGGCTCGCGTGTCGTGCAGGCGCTGTTCTACGGAATCGCTCCGGCCGTGATGGCGATCATTACCATCGCTGCGATCAACCTGATCAAGCTAACCGACAGACGAGACTGGCGGCTCTGGACTATTAGCACGGCCGTATTCGCGCTTACCGCGTTCACCGGCTCCGAACCGGTCCTAGTAATCGTCGGGGCGGGCGTGCTAATGATTCTGCTTGACGCGCGGCCACGCATCCGCCTACGCCATCGCAAATCCGGAGACCACGTTGCCAAGCCGGACGATAACCCGAAACGGATGCCACTTGTGATCGGGCTGGGAATGATCGCTGGCGGCGGGACGCTGGCGGCTCTCGCGTGGTTCTTCTTGAAGACGGGTGCCATCGTGTTCGGATCCGGGCTGGCGATCGTGCCGTTCATGCGCGCCGGCGTCGTCGATCAGCACCATTGGCTCACCAACAGCCAGTTTCTCGATTCCGTAGCAATAGGATTGATCACCCCCGGGCCGGTCGTGATCAGCGCCGGGTTCATCGGCTACCTGGTTGCCGGATTGCCCGGCGCAATCGTCTCCAGCGTCGCCATCTTCACCCCGATCTACCTCGGCGTCGTCGTGCCCGGCCACTGGTTCTTGCGTCACCGCGATAACGCGCAAGTGCGCGCCTTCGTGGCTGGCGCCACATCCGCCGCCGGCGGTGCGCTCTGCGGCGCCGTCGTGGTGCTGACTCGACAAGCCGTCACCGACTGGATGACTGCGACGATCGCCGTGGTCACCCTCGGTCTACTGTGGCGCTTCAAGATTAAGGAACCCTATGTTGTGCTCGTCACGGGAGTGCTTGGGCTGCTTGTATTTTGAATCGAACCTACCCGCCATCTGGGCAGCAAAAGAACTGGATGACCTTCATCATGGCTTCATCTGTCGCCGCTAGCGTCGCCTTCACAACCAAGGTTACGAGGAGGGATGAATCAATGAGGGTCAGAACGAAGATCGGCATGGGTGTCGCAAGCGCCGCCATCCTGGCAACCCTCGGCGTCGGCATCGCCGTTGCCGACGACCAGGAGGTCACCGGACCTGCCGCAGATCAGGCTCGCACCGCAGCGGTACAAGCGATACCGGGTAAAGCCGGAAAGGTCGAAAAGGAAACCAACGAGGGAGCCGCCTATTACGGCGTACTCGTCACTAAGCCCGACGGCACTCAGGTGGAAGTGCACCTGGATCAGGGCTTCCATTTCGTGGGCACTGAAGCCCCGGATAACGACTGATCATGGGATTCCAAGTAGACACTGTCGCAAGGTGTTTCGCTAGGATCGCATTCCAGGCGAGCGACCAAGAGAGCGCGCCTAGCCGCCCATAGAAGCGTCTCGTTGTTGTCTGACTCGCCAAAGCCGCATGCCCGTCCAACGTGCCCCGGCTTGATGTCCACACCGGAGGAGGTGATGTGAAGATCGCCCTGGCCTATGGCTTCTTTATGAAGCCATGATGAAGCCCGACCGCGGGACGCCGGGGCGGCGAACCGTCCTCATCTCAGGTTCAGGACGCCGAATGCCTGCTTTACCTCACCTGAAGGCGATCCTGGATGAAGGTCCGGTGACGCCACGACACCAGAATCCAGAGAGGTGGTGGCGACCCTGCGCGTACTGGTGGTGGAAGACGAGCCCAAGATGGCCGCCCTACTGCGCCGCGGTCTAATCGAAGACGGATACGCCGTCGACCTTGCCGCCGACGGACCCAGTGGCTACGAGGCCGCAATGGTCTATGACTACGACGCGGTGGTGCTCGACGTGATGCTGCCCGGCATGTCCGGTTTCGATATCTGCCAGAAATGGCGAAGCGGCCAGAAGTGGGTACCGGTGTTGATGCTCACCGCGCGCGGCGCTGTCACTGACCGAGTCGCCGGACTTGACGGCGGCGCCGACGACTACCTCACCAAGCCTTTCCACCTCGACGAGCTATTCGCCCGGCTGCGATCGCTGATCCGACGCGGGCCGACACCACGACCCACGGTGTTGACGGTCGGGGCACTGCGCGCCGATCCTGCCAGCCACCGATGCTGGCGAGGTAATCTCGAGATCCTTTTGACCGCAAAGGAATTCGGTCTCATTGAATTGCTTATGCGCCGGCCGGGCACGGTACTGACCCGAGAGATGTTGGTGGAGCACTGCTGGGACTTCGCCTACGAGTCACGTTCGAATGTCGTCGACGTCCATATCCGGGCGCTGCGGGAAAAGATCGACCGGCCGTTCAGGGTGCGTTCCATCGAGACTGTCCGGGGTATCGGCTATCGACTACGTTCCGACGGCGGTGTGCCCGAAAACGCGGGCCGATGATGCACCGCTGGCCGATCCGGATCAGGCTAACGGCCGCGTTCACCGCGGTGATGGCGCTCGTACTGCTGGCTGTCGGGGCCTTGACGGTTGTCCACACGAAGGAATCGCTGGATGAAGCGATCACCGAGTCGTTGTCACACCGACTGGCTAACCTGCGCCCGGTCGTATCCTCGGCCGATCCAATGTTGGTCGGAGGCAATCCCGACACCGCGCAGCAGATAATCGGCGCAGACCGTCAGATATTGGCCGCGACCCCAAATCTCGCCGGGCAGGCGGCACTGACACCAGCCGAGGTCGACGTCGCCCGCCGCGGGCAACTGGTCGCCGATCGCTCGCATCTTGGCAATCTGGAGGGTCCGGTGCGGGTGGCAGCCGGACCGGCCCCCGGCGATCGCGTCGTTGTAGCGGCTCAGAGTCTTGCCGACCGCGACGCCGCGGTAGCGGACCTGCGCAACGAACTGGTCACCGGTCTCCCAATCGTTTTGCTAGCCGCCGCAGGGGGCGCGTATCTGCTGGGCGCCGCCGCCCTTCGACCCGTCGAACGCATGCGCGCCCGCGCCGCCGGCATCAGCGCGACCGACACGCATGCCCGCCTACCCGTTCCGCCAGCGCGTGACGAAATCCACTATCTTGGCACGACTTTCAATGACCTACTGCAACGGCTCCAAGACGCGCTAGAGCGAGAACGACAATTTGTCAGCGATGCGGGTCACGAACTTCGAACCCCCCTTAGCCTGCTGACCACCGAACTGGAGCTTGCGCTGCGGCGTCCACGCAGCAATCCCGAATTGGTCACCGCGATTCGCTCGGCCCTGGATGAGACTACCCGGCTGTCCCGTCTGGCGCGCGACCTGCTTACCGTTGCAGACACTGGGATTTCGGCCAAGCCGCCGATCATTGACCTAAGCAGGCGTCTGCGGGAGATCGGCGAGCGCTACCGTCACAGCCTCGACGGCCGACTCCATATCGTGTGCCCCACTGACCAATACGTCTGCGCCGACCCCAACGACGTCGATCGGATCGTCGGCAACCTCATCGATAACGCGACCGAGCACGGCGATCCACCTATCACCATCCGGGTCCAGCCCATCGAAGACGGTGTAGAGATCCGCGTCGGCGACCATGGTCCCGGATTCCCATCCGATTTTCTCCCACAGGCCTTCCACCGATTTACCCGTGCCGACGCCGCGCGGACCACCGGAGGGAGCGGACTCGGACTAGCCATCGTCGAGACCCTCACGCGCCGAAACCACGGCACGGTGACCGCCCAAAACCGCCCGGCTGGTGGCGCTGAAATCACCATTCTGCTCGCAGCTGCGTCTGGCAGTCCTCCATGACACCGCGGCGATCCAGCCGCGACGATGGGAAATCAACTTACCCGCGTAGTTTTTGGAGTTCCTCTCGGCGGTCGGGTCATTCGCAAGCCGTTACCGCATACGATGAAGTAGTGTTGCCCGGACTTCGATGCAATCGACACCCTGCTTGCCGGCATCGCGGAAGGTGCCGTTGACTTGCCGCCCGATGCCCTGACCAAGGACGCGACGCGGACATGGAGCTGCCCGCCGATTTTCAGAGCGCTTGGCGCTTTGGGAGTAGGCGTCGTGCAGATCGCGCGCGGTTTCCCTCCTAAGCGCGTGCGGCTTCCAGTGCCAATGCGACTTGGGCCAGCCAGAAATTGTCGGCCAGCGGCCGTCCGGTGAGTTCGGCGAACCGGCGCAACCGGTAGTTGACGGTATTGCGGTGACAATGCAGCTCGTCGGCGGTAGCCGCGACTGACTGGCCGCGCTGTAGCCAGGTGTACACCGCGGTGAGGATTGGTTCGCGCCGTTCAATCGGCAGCTCGAGCACGGGGCCCAGTGTGGCTGTCACTACGGATGCGGCGGCGTCCGGCGAGCTGGCCAGCAACACTGCCATGACATCGCGGTCGTAGCGAATGGTCGGGCGACCCGTCGAGCAAGCGGAAGCGGCGACTTGAGCTTGAGCGCGGGCCTTCGAGCAGTCAGCGATATCGGTGAAGGGGCTGCTGAGGCCGATCGTGACACGTATGTCGGCGCAGATGTCGCTGGCAATGCCATCGAGGGCGTCGGCGCGGTTCCGCCGAAGCGAGACCACCCCCAGTTGCGCATGCGACGTGAGGCGAAACCACGAGTCGTAAACAGCGGAGTGCGCCGAGATCAGCGTTTCGATGTCGGGAGGCGGATGCTGGACTGAGGGCTCTGCGCTGGAGGCCGCGATGATCGTGAGTTGACCTGTCCGCGGGAGGCCGAGGGCGGCGACCGCATCCCAGAATGGCGCTCCCATGCTGGACTCGTTGAACAGCACAGTGTCGAGCAGGGCCGCGCGAACTTGTTCGTTGCGTCGCGCGTCGCGGATGTCGATCTCGCGGAATACTGCATGTGCGCGGAGCGAATTGGTGTTCATCCAGGCGAATATTGACGGTGTCGCCGCAATGAGGGCCTCCTTGTCGATTTCGCCGGTGGCGGCTAGGCGCGCGAGCTCGTCCCAGATGGCTGCCGCCCCTAGGCGGTAGGCGTGCAACAGATTCGACAAAGTCAGACCTTGGCTAGCACGGTGACGAATGGCGGAATCGAAACTGGGATGGCCGGGTTCAGCACCCCGGTCAATCCAGTCGAGCATCTCTTCCAGATAATCGGCGATGTTGTCGCGGACAGATTCGCCGCTGTCGTCACTGCTGGGAAGGTAGTCCGGGACCTCCGTGCGAAGCAGAGTCAGCACCTTCGTCACGATCTCGCCGGAACGTTGCCGCACACGATCGACGAGGACTGCTGACGGTCGCTGCTGCAACATGTATCGAATCGTAAAGCGCAGCCCGGTGTTGTGCCTGGGCACAAGGCTCGAGATCGCGACTTTGGGCTGCCGTTCATTGTGAGGCCCACTCGCGCCAGCCACGATTCATGTCATGAACGCCGCCCCTGAGCAGACCATCGTTTTGGTCCACGGCCTGTGGATGACACCGTTTGCGTGGGAGGACTGGGTCGCGCGTTACCGCGCTCGCGGTTTCACCGTCCTGACACCCGGCTACCCCGGCGTGGCTCCCGGCCCGGGAGGGGTCGCCGCGCTGCGCGAAAATCCGGCACCCTTGGCCGACCTCGGGGTGCGGGAGGTCGTCGACCACCTCGCCGAGCTCATCGAGGAACTCGCCGAGCCGCCGATCTTGATGGGCCATTCGTTCGGCGGCACCTTCGTGCAGCTCCTGCTCGACGCCGGTTATGGGCGGGCCGGGGTGTCGATCGACGGTGCCGCTGTGAAAGGCATTAAAGCGCTGCCGTTCTCCGAGGTCCGGGCTACATTTCCGGTATTGAGTAACCCTGCCAACCTGCACCGCGCGGTGCCCATCACAGCCGAGCAATTCCATTACGCGTTCACCAACACACTCACCGAAGCCGAATCCGCGAACGCCTATGAGCGGTACGCGGTTCCGGTACCGGCGCGCATCTTGTTCCAGGGCGGCCTTGCCAACGTCACGCCCCACGCGGCCACCACATACAACTTCGCCAACGACGACCGCGCGCCACTGCTGTTCATCGCCGGCGGCCACGACCACATCCTGCCGCCCGCAGTGCAGCACGAGAACTACACGGAAAACGCCAAACACTCGGCCGCGATCACCGCCTACAAGCTCTTCCCTGAGCGAGACCACTTCACTTGCGGCGCACCGGGATGGGAAGAAGTCGCCGACTTCGCCTTGAGCTGGGCGCTGAACCCCGTGCCCGGGGAACTCGACTGACTCCTCTCACACCTTCGTCCGAAAGTAACGGCCATCCATGACCACCGTGCGCGACGCCATCATCGACCTGTTCCGCTCACACAATTTGACCACCTGGTTCGGCAACCCCGGCTCGTCGGAATTGGCTCTGCTGCAAGACTTTCCCGACGACTTCCGCTACTTCCTGGGCCTGCAGGAGATGATCCCGGTCGGGATGGCCGACGCCTACGCGCAAGTCACCGCCCGCCCGGCCCTGGTCAATCTGCACACCGCCCCGGGCATGGGTAACGCGCAAGGCCAGATCTACAACGCCTACGTCAACAAGACACCGCTGATCATCACCGCGGGCAACCAGCGCCGCAACATGCAAAACCAGTACTGCCTGCTCACCAATCACGAACCCACCACCACACCAAAGCCATTCGTGAAATGGGCTGCCGAGCCAGCCATCGCCAGTGAGTCACCGGCCGTCCTGGCTCGGGCGATCCACCTGGCCACCACCCCACCGATGGGACCGGTGTTCGTCTCGCTGCCGATGGACGACATGCCGGTCGAACTGACCGACGACCAGCTCGCCGATATCGCGGTGGTGCGCGATCGCACCGTGACCCACGCGACGGGTTTTCCGACCGAGCTGGCCGAGCAGGTCGGTGCACAACTCGACGCAGCCACCTCGCCGGCGATCATCGTCGGCGGCGACATCGACCGCTACGACGCCTATGACGCGGTGATCGAGCTGGCCGAGCGCACCGAATCACCCGTCTACACCGCGCCTTTGACCGGCTGGAGTGGGTTCCCGGAAAATCACCGGCTCTATCACGGCGCGCTACCCCCGGGGGCGGGCTGGATCTCTGGGCTTCTCGCCGGCCACGACCTGATCCTCACGATCGGTACGCCGGTGTTCCGCTATTACCCGTTGGTGCCCGGGCCGTACCTGCCTGAGGGTGCTCGCTTGATCCAGATCACCAACGATCCCGACGAGGCCGCCCGCGCCCCCGTCGGCGACGCGATTGTCGCCGACATTCGCACCGCCACAAAGGCGTTGGCGGCGGCGGTGAAACCCACTCAGCGCTCCGCGCCCGCGCCCCGCGCCGCGGTCCCCGAGCGGATCTCGGAGCAGGTACCGCTCAAGCCCGCGGATCTGTGGACCGCCGTCGCTCACGCCGCACCCGCGGACACGCTGTGGGTCAGCGAAGCCGGCAGCAACGAGATCGCCATGACCAACAGCATCCGTCCGGGCAATCCACGGTCACATCTGTCGGCCGCCGGCGGTGGGCTCGGCTGGGGCCTGCCAGCATCGGTCGGCGCGCAAATCGCGGCCCCCGATCGTCCGGTCGTGTCGTGCATGGGTGACGGCTCCATCCACTACGCGATCACCGCGCTGTGGAGCGCGGCACGCTACAACATTCCCCTCACGGTAGTGGTCGCGTCCAACGCCGAATATGGCGTGGTCAAAGAATTCGGTGTCTGGGAAAAGACCCCGAACGTTCCCGGACTCGACATCCCCGGCCTCGACATCGTCGCGACCGCAGCCAGCTACGGCGTCGACGCCCACGAAGCACAGAGCTCTGACGAGGTATACGAGTTGATCAAAGCCGGCATCGCCGACCGCGACCGACCCACCCTGATCAACGCCCGCACGACACCCGTGCCCGGCGGATTCGGCAGCTAGGAGACATCTAGTGGATGACGCGATCGTTTCGGCGTTTGCCGAAGCACTTCATGGCGGCGACGCGGTAGCCATTGACGATGCTACACTTGCCGAAAACGCCAAAGACTATTGGGGTTTCGGCCGACAACCCGGGCTGGTGTTGCGTCCGCGCAGTCGCGACGACGTCGTCGCCGCAGTCAAAGTTGCTGCTGCACACCATGTTTCGTTGGTCGCCCGCGCCGGCGCATCGAATTGCAGCGCCGGAGTCATGGCCGGGGCCGACCGCGCGGTGCTCGATCTGACCCAGATGAACCGGGTTCTCGACATCAACCCGACTGCCCGCACCGCCCGGGTACAGCCCGGTGTCATCAATTTCGATCTTCAGCAGCAGCTAGCCCCGCACAAACTGGTGTTCTCCCCCGACCCGGTCTCGGCACATCTGGCAAGCATCGGCGGCAACATCATCGAAAACGCCGGTGGGCCACACGCTCTCAAATACGGCGTCACCTACAACCACGTCCTCAGCGTCGAAGCGGTTCTGGCTGATGGCACCGTGATCAACCTCGACGCGGCCGACGACGGCCCGGACCTGCTCGGGATTCTGATCGGCTCGGAAGGCACCCTGGCGATCCTGACGGAGGCGACCGTCGCGTTGCGACCCATTGCGCCGGTCACGCGCAGCCTGATGGGCAGCTTCACCACCGCCCGGGCGGCAGCCGAAACCATCTCCGCGATCATCCACACCGGCACGGTGCCCGCGGCGGTCGAATGGCTCGACCGAGCCGGCATCAACGGCCTGCAGCAGTTCACCGACACCGGCTATCCCACCGACGCCGACGCGATCGTGCTCATCGACGTCGACGGGACCGCGGCCGAAGTCGACTGCGACGCCGCGATCGTCGAAAAGGTGTTGCGGCAACACGCCACCGAGGTGCGCCGCGCCGACGACGATGAAGCCCGCGCCAAGCTCTGGTATGGACGCCTGCACGCCCCCGACGCCGTCGTGCACAGCGGCAAGGGCTTCTTCATCGGTGACGTCACCGTCCCACGCCAACACATTCCGGAGATGCAGCAGGCCATCCAGGACGCCGCCAAACGACACTCCGACGGCCTGCTGTTCATCGCTGTGACCGGCCACGCCGGAGACGGGGACCTCCATCCGACGACCTTCTACGACAAGGACAACCCCAACGCGGCCACGGCGTTGGAGGCCGCCAATAACGAAATCATCGAAGCAGCACTGAAACTCGATGGCACCATCACCGGCGAGCACGGTGTCGGCACCGAGAAGATTCAATTCATGACCAAACGCTTCACCCCGGTCGAGATCGCCGCTCAGCGCATCCTCAAGCAGGTCTTCGATCCCGCGCAGACCTTCAACCCCGGCATCATGTTGCCCGACGTCTCGCCAGAAGAGCCCGCGCTGCCGGCATTCGAAGCCGCCGTGCGCGCGGCGCTCGAGGGCCAGCCGAGCTCCGCGCCCCACGCCGACGGTGACGACACCACGGTCGAGGTCAACACCGGCAACCTGAACCTTGTGGTCGGCGCAGCGGTCACGCTCGCCGATCTGTCGCGCACACTCCACGAGCAAGGTGTGATTTGCCCGGCCATCCCGACCGAGGGCCTCGACCGTACCGTCGGCGAAGTGATCGCCAACGCAACCGGCGAGGAACGCCTCGAGGTGCGCCACGGGCTGCTCGGCGTCGAGGTTGTCCTGCCCGACGGCGCCGCGGCCCGCTTCGGCGGCCAGAACATGAAAGACGTCGCGGGCTACGACACCAAACGGCTATTCATCGGCGGCAGAAATGCATTCGGGACGATCACCAGCGCTGTCTTCAAGATTGCGGTCGTACGGTAGACCGATGTCTTGGCAGATGCATGCCATCGCTACCTACGGGCGACTCGTCCGCCGGCCTCGCACCTATGCAACGGAGCGGAGCGCGCGCGCTTTTCTCAACCGGGCCAAGAAAAGCGGCAAACCACCCTCTCGGGTCGCAACGTCCGCTCGTTACCACCTGACCAGCACCACCGTGAGCGGGTTCGGTTGCTACACAGTGCAATCAGCGGGCGGAGAACCCATTCCTGAACGCGGACCGTCGGTGATCTACGTCCACGGGGGCGCCTACGTCAACCAGATCGAACCCGCGCACTGGAAACTCGTCTGCTCGATCGCCGACGCGACCCGACGCCCCGTACACGTCCCGCTCTACGGACTCGCGCCGCAGCATCATGCCGACGAAGCGGTCCAATTCGTCGGGCAGGTGATCAGCCGAGCCGCGCACAATGGGCCCACGTATCTGGCCGGCGACTCCTCCGGTGCCGGCCTCGCGCTCGCCGCGACCCAGGCGACCATCAGCGCCGGCGCCACCCCGCCGCTGGGGCTCACCCTGATCAGTCCCTGGCTCGACATCGCACTGACCAATCCCGCCATCCCGACCCTGGCCAAGCGCGACCCCTGGCTCGCGGTTCCCGGCCTACGTGAGTGCGGCCGCGTGTGGGCCGGACACCTCGCAGCGGATGATTACCGGGTCAGTCCCATCTTCGGTGCGCTGGACAACCTTCCACCGATCGACCTCTACATCGGCGACCGCGACATCTTCGTCGCCGACTGCCGTCGGCTGCGGGACAGCATTGGCACCAGCCGCATCACCTACCATGAGCAACCCGGGGCAATTCACGTCTACCCGCTGCTGCCCGTTCCGGAAGCCAAGCCCGCCCGCCGTGCACTGTTCAGCCACATCGATGCCGCCCTCATGAAAAGTGAGGAACTTTGACGAGTCGCACAGCGGCCCTCCCGCACACCAGCACACTGGAGAGCCTGCGTTTCACGACGCTGGTGGCGCTGCCCAATCTGGCCGAGGGGCTTTTCAGCCGCCGGCGCACGGTCACCGCCGCGCTCGGCCGGGCCGGTGTCGCCCGTCGCGCACACCGGCTGCTCGCCGCGCTGCACCGGCGCTACGGTAATGGACCTATCTGGGTGAAAGTCGGCGGCAAGCCCACGCTGCTCGTCTTCGGCCCGGATCAGATCCGCTTCGTACTCTCAGGTGCGCCATCGCCTTTCGCGTCCGACCCCGAACCCAAACTCTCCGGAATGAACAAATTCCAACCGCACGCCCTGACCATCTCACGAGGCGACCATTGGGCGGACCGCCGCCGCTTCACCGAGGCCGTCCTGGCGCACGCCACCGGTAACGGCGCGATCGCCCACCGCTGCGACGCCGTCACGGAGGAGGAAGCCCGAGCCCTGCCCGACAATCTCGACTGGCCACAGTTTCACAGTGCGTTACAGCGAATCGCGCGGCGAATCATTCTCGGCGACAACGCAGCTGACGATCAACAGTTATCGGCGCAACTCGTGACGCTGATGGCTAAAGCCAACCCGCCCGGCAAGGGAGATCCCGAGCTTTTCGACACCTTCCTGACCGCGCTGAACCGCTACGTTCAAGCCGCGGATGCACACGGTCTGGTCGGACAATTCGCCGCAGCGCCCGTCTCCGATATCACGTTCCCGACCCATCAGGTCATCCACTGGATGTTCGCGATGGGTGACACCCTGGCTATCAATCTCTGGCGTTGTCTAGCGCTGCTGGCCACACACCCTGAGGTTCTTCTCCACGCGCAGAAAGCAATCGAGGAAAACACCGCTCACGACTACCTTCTCGGCTGCCTATCCGAAGCAATGCGCCTCTGGCCCAGCACCCCCGCCCTCGCGCGAACCCTGACCGAGCCCACCGAGTGGGACGGCGAGACTGTACCCGCGGGAACACAAGTCATGATCGTCAACACCTTCAACCACCGCGACACCAGCCGTTTCCCCGATGCCGACCAGTTCAAACCCCTCGCATGGATCGAAGGGCCCGCCCAATCGTCGTGGTCGTTCAACTTCTTCAGTCACGGCCCGCAAGCATGTCCCGGAGCCGACCTGGCGTTGCGACTCGGCGTCGCCGTATTGACAGCGTTACTCGGCGAGCGCACACCGGCAACGACCGACGCCACACTCAACCCACATAAACCGCTGCCTCTCACGCTCGACCAGTCGCGTGTCAATTTTCGCTTGAAACCGCGGCACCGCTGAGCGCCTTCCCGGCCGACGCGACGGCGCCTCCGGCGCCGACCTTCGCTACGTCCAGAAGGCCGACCAGCTCAACGACGTCGCCAAGAACCAGGCGAACGGACAAGACCAATCCGATAGAGTGCCGGCACCGCGTCCGTGCAGCTAAAGCCTGGTGGCCAGGGCCGGGATCGAACCGGCGACCTTCCGCTTTTCAGGCGGACGCTCGTACCAACTGAGCTACCTGGCCCGGAAGGCACCGATAACGTGCCTCGCCTTCATGGGCGACCCTGACGGGACTCGAACCCGCGACCTCCGCCGTGACAGGGCGGCGCGCTAACCAACTGCGCCACAGGGCCTTGCTTACCTGCATATAGTGCTCGCTCCGACGTCGCCGCCGTTGCGCGTACCCCCAACGGGATTCGAACCCGTGCTACCGCCGTGAAAGGGCGGCGTCCTAGGCCACTAGACGATGGGGGCCAGTCCGAATCACTCCGGGGGTACTCGCAACGCAACTTGCGTTGGGAGCCACGCCAGCTTAGGTCACCGCAGGCCCAATCCTCAAACGAGGAGTGTTCGAGCCCCGATTCGGGTGCAAGTATCCTGAATCTTCGCCGCCCCTATAGCTCAGTTGGTAGAGCTACGGACTTTTAATCCGCAGGTCCTAGGTTCGAGTCCTAGTGGGGGCACCAAAGCGGTGTATGACGTCGGCTGATAGTTGACATTTTGTCTTCGGGTGATGCCTGACAGTGTTTCGGTTGATGCTTGACAGTTGCTTCGGCTGATCCGTGACACTCCGTGGATGAGGAGTTCAGCGTGGCCGAGGAACGGTACGTCCGCCCGCCGGGCGGCTTGGCTATGCTTCGCGAGGTGAGCGTCGATCCGAGCCGACAGAACGCGCCTGTAGCCCTGGTAACGATGGAAATCCGGCACCCGGCAACGGATGCCCTCACCGAGGGGTCGAGCCGGGAGCTCAAACGGTTTCTGGCTGACGAGCTGCCCATCGAACGGCCAGCTCAGGACGTCACGTGGGGCATGGGCCCGGGCGGAAGCCCGGTGCCGACCGCCGAAAACTTCGTTCGCTACGTCAACCGGGACAGCACCCTGGCCGCGTCGATCAAGACTCAGGCAGTTGTCGTCGAAACCACCGCCTACAACGGGTTCGAGTCGCTGTGCGACGTGGCGATGCGGGTCGTGGACGCCCGCGCCCAGGTGTCCTCGATCGTCGGGGTGGAACGCATCGGGCTGCGCTACCTGCTCGAGATCCGAATCCCGGCCGACGAGCACGGCCGCATCGAATGGAGCGAATGGATCTCCGAGTCGCTGCTCGGTCCACAACGCGTGACCCCCGGCGGGCTGACCCTGACCGAGTGGCAGGGCGCCGCGGTATACCGCGAGCCGCAGCCCGGCAAATCGATGATCGTGCGCTACGGCCCGGGCATGGGCCAGGCGCTTGACCCGAACTACTACCTGCGGCGCACCCTGCCTGCCCAGCCCGGACCGTTTTTCCAGTTGGACATCGACAGCTTCTGGACACCGGTGGCGTCCATCCCCGAATACAACCGTGACGCGGTCCGCGCGACCTTCCACAACCTCTACGAGCCGGCCCACGCCGTGTATCGGGAGCTCGTCACCAGCCCCCTGCACGGCGACTTGCCGCGCTGACGTCCGCCGCTATCGCGAGAGCACCGCGCTGCTGTAGGTCACGTCGGCGAAGGCCGCCGCGACCTCATCGTCGGGATAGTGAAAACCGTTGGCGGCGTGCAGCTCTTTGACCGTGCGCGACGACACTTCCCAGCCGCGCTGTTTGACGTGATCGACGAGATGACTGCGCTGGCCGTGGTAGACGAGATCGTTGAAATCCACCTCGAACCCGTACTCGCTCATCCGCTCGTGGTGCGCACGCCACCGCGGGTCGGCGAAAACCGCTGTGTCCGGGACGAATTCGAACGCCAGCCGACTGCCCGGGGCGCTGAGTTCGGTGATGTTGTCGAACAGCGCGTCCTGCGCGTCGTCCGGCAGGTACACCACCAACCCCTCCGCGCTCCACGCCGACGGCGCCTTGGGGTCGAATCCCGCCGCCTGCAGCGCGGTTGCCCAATCGTCGCGCAAGTCGACCGCGACCGTACGTCGCTGGGCAGTGGGCTCCGCACCCAGATCGCTCAGGGTCTGGGTCTTGAACTCGATCACGTCCGGCATGTCAACCTCATAGACGACGGTGCCCGCCGGCCATGGCAACCGGTAGGCCCGCGCGTCCAGCCCGGAGGCGAGGATGACCGCCTGCGTGATGCCGCCCCGGGTGGCGTCGAGGAAGTGCTGGTCGTAGAAGCGGGTCCGGGTGGCCATGGCTTCGGCGGTTCGCCGCGGGTCAAAATCGGAGCCCTCGCCCACCGGGATCTCCCCGTTGACCATGCGGACGTACACGTCGATTCCGACCGCACGCACCAACGGCGCGGCATAGGGGTCGTCGATCAGCTTCTCGTCGTTGGACAGCGCCCGCTGCGCGGCCACCATGGTGGCCGTCGCCCCCACACTCGTCGCGAGATTCCAGCGATCGCTTTCGGTGCGGGCCATGTGCTCTCCTACGTCAAAGACCAAAAATATAGATAAGCTAGTTATTACCACAGCGCCGATCGCCCGCCCCGGCGGGACTACTCTGCGAACTACCTGATCCCGTGCGCTTCGGAGGAACCGTGACCGACTTCGCCGAACGCACCATCGAGCTGGCTCGCCGTAACGTCGCTGCGGGTGGCCGTCCATTCGCAACGGTGATTGTCAACGACGGCGCGGTCCTGGCCGAGAGCGCCAACATGGTCGCCCAAACCAACGACCCCACCGCGCACGCCGAAATTCTCGCTATCCGAGCGGCATGCGTGAAGCTCGGAACCGAGCACCTGGTCGACGCCAGCATCTATGTGCTGGCGCACCCATGCCCAATGTGTCTGGGCTCGCTGTACTACTGCTCCCCCAAGGAAGTCATCTTTTTGATCACCCGCGACTCCTACGAGCAGTACTATCTCGATGACCGGAAATACTTTGAGGTGTCAACGTTTTACGACGAATTCGCGAAAGACTGGGACTAACGCCGGCTGCCGATGCGTTACGACCCCCGCGACGCCGCCGTGGACGTCTACCGATTCTGGCATGAACGCAACGGCGGGCAACGTGCGTCGACGATTGTCCCGCCGGCCTCGAGCGGACTTTAGGAAACCTCAGGGCAGTAGTGCATGGGATTGCTGCGCTCGTCCAGCGGCGGCAGATTGCGTGCCGGGGTGTGAACGAGCGGCGCGTCGGTCCGAATCCGTCCGGCGGCCCGATCCAAGCCCGCTCGCGCCCGCGGATGTTTGCGGAATCGTGTTGGCACACAGGCGAAGACGACGCGGACCAAGTTACCGAGGCGTCGGTGTAGCCATTCGTCGCGGCGGGACCACCGGTAGCCCATCAGCCGGCGCACCGCAGGATCGTAGAGGCCAACGGTGAACCACACGAAGAACGGCGCCAGCAGTTTGCGCTGTGCGGCCCATAGGCTATCCGGAAGCCATTGCGCGAAAGGAGGTTTGGGCAACTCCGTCAGGTCCAGCACCGCGCGGGCGGCCCAATTGTCCTCTAACACGTTGTTGCACATATGGTCCCAGTAGGCCTGGAACTCCTCCCACGACGCCGGAACCGGCCGCATGCTCATCCCGTACATCCGGTACCACTGGACGTGTTCGTCGAACAGCTGCCGCTTCTGATCTTCGGTCAGTCCCCCGCAAAAGCGTTCTGCCACAATGATTGTCCCGACGAAGAAGGTGGCGTGCGCCCAGTAGAACACCTCGGGGTTCAGTGCGTGGTATCGACGCCCCTGCGCGTCGACACCCTTGATGTTGATGTGGTAGTCACGCACCTCGGCGCCGGTGTTCGGGGCCCGGTCCCCGTCGAAGACCACTCCGCCGATCGGATACAACGACCGCAGTAACCGCGGCCAGCGTTCGCGGAAAAACGTCGAGTGATCGATGACCGCGGCCCCGAGCTGGGGGTGCATGTTCTGCATCGAGCCCGCCCACGGCCCCTGCAACATGCCGCGCCAATCGCCGAAGTAGCGCCATGTCAAAGACTCCGGACCAAGGGGGGTCGGCGGCGCCTGATACCCCGCCGGAGACACCGGGCACCCGCCCGCGACGGCGTCGGAGGCATCGGGTCCAATTGCCACCCCGCCTACCGTGGTCGTGTCGCTACCAGCTTCGGCGCTGGTCAGTGGGCAGGTCGCGGACGTATCTTGGGTCACTGTCGGGTTTCCTCATTGTGTCCGAAATTCTGACTACGAGCGTTGTCAATTTTAAGCTTAGGAGCGATGTGCAGACCAGTCAACGACGGGGCCGTTGGTCGGGCGTCCCCCTGGAAAGTCGCCACGCCCTTCGTCGCGACAACCTCATTGCCGCCGGCGTACAACTACTGGGCAGCGAGCGCGGGCCCGCGCTCACCGTCCGCGCAGTGTGTCGCAAGGCGGCATTAACCGAGCGGTATTTCTACGAGAGTTTCTCCGACCGTGACGAATTCGTCCGCGCGGTGTACGACGATGTCTGCGCCCGCGCTATGACGGCGCTCACATCGGCGGATACTCCGCGTGAAGCGGTCGAGCAATTCGTCGAGCTGATGGTCGACGATCCGGTGCGCGGACGGGTGTTGCTGTTGGCGCCGGCCGTCGAGCCGATCCTGACCCAATCGGGCGCCGAGTGGATGCCCAGTTTCATCGATCTGCTGCAACGCAAGTTGTCCAGCATCGGCGATCCCGTCCTGCAGAAGATGATCGCCACCAGCTTGGTCGGTGGCCTGACGAGTCTGTTCACCGCGTACCTCAACCGGCAACTCGGAGCGACCCGGAAGCAATTCATCGACTACTGCGTGAACATGCTCTTCAACACCGCCGCGCCGTATGTTCCGCCGACGGAAGGGGTATCCGAGTAGCAATTCCGTCCGGTCGCCAACGGCCGTCTCGGTGGCCTCCCGAACAAGCATGGGACGTAGGCCAAACCGTGACCTCGGCGCGCGCGGCGGAAACTTGATGCTACTGACCGACACAGATATATTGACTGCAACCACGAGACACAGATAACTGGGGGAGTCATGCCAGCCGAACTGACTGACCTGCAGCTTTTGCATGAGCTTGAGCCGGTGGTCGAGAAGTACCTGAACCGGCACCTCTCCATGCACAAGCCGTGGAACCCGCACGACTACATCCCGTGGTCGGACGGCAAGAACTTCTACGCGCTCGGCGGACAGGACTGGGAGCCGGGACAGTCCCAACTTTCTGATGTCGCTCAGGTGGCGATGGTGCAGAACTTGATGACCGAGGACAACCTGCCCTCATACCACCGCGAGATCGCGATGAACTTCGGCATGGACGGCCCCTGGGGACAGTGGGTCAACCGCTGGACGGCGGAGGAGAACCGGCACGGCATCGCGCTGCGCGACTACCTGGTCGTCACGCGCGCGGTGGACCCCGTCGAACTGGAGAAGCTGCGCATCGAGGTCGTCAACCGCGGCTTCAGTCCCGGCCAGAACCACCAGGTTCGCGAAGACCTGTTCGCGGAGAGCCTGTTTGATTCCGTCACGTACGTGACGTTCCAGGAGTTGGCGACTCGGATCTCGCACCGCAACACCGGCAAGGCCTGCGACGAGACGATCGCGGACCAGCTGCTGGGCAAGATCTCGGCCGACGAAAACCTGCACATGATCTTCTACCGCGACGTCACCTCGGCCGGGTTCGAGATCGCACCGAATCAGGCGATGAAGTCGCTGCACAAGGTGTTGCGCAACTTCCAGATGCCCGGCTACCAGGTGCCCGAATTCCGGCGCAAGGCCGTGATGATCGCCGTCGGCGGCGTCTACGACCCGCGCATCCACCTCGACGAAGTCGTTTTGCCGGTGCTGAAGAAGTGGCGCATCTTCGAGCGCGAGGACTTCACCGGAGAGGCCGCCGAGCTGCGCGAGGACTTGGCGTTGCTGATCAAGGAACTCGAACAGGCCTGCGAGAAATTCGAGGTGTCCAAGCAGCGCCAGCTGGAGCGGGAAGCCCGCACCGGCAAGCGCACGACCGCCTTCGAACTGCACCAAACCGCCGGCAAGCTGGCGATGAGCCGCCGGTAGTCGGACCGGACACCGCGTTGCGTATCGGCCCCATCACGCTCGCCAGCCCGGTGGTGCTGGCCCCGATGGCGGGTGTGACCAACGTCGCATTCCGGACGTTGTGTCGCGAACTCGAGCAAGCCAAGGTCGGCACGGTCAGCGGGCTCTACGTCTGCGAGATGGTGACGGCGCGCGCCCTCGTCGAGCGGCATCCGGTCACCATGCACATGACGACGTTCGCGCCGGACGAATCACCCCGTTCGCTGCAGCTCTACACCGTCGACCCGGCCACCACCTACGCGGCGGCGAAGATGATTGTCGACGAAGACCTCGCCGACCACATCGACATGAACTTCGGCTGCCCGGTGCCCAAGGTCACCAAGCGCGGCGGCGGTGCCGCGTTGCCCTACAAGCGGCGGCTGTTCGGCCAGATCGTGGCGGCCGCGGTCCGCGCGACCGAAGACGCCGACATCCCGGTGACCGTGAAGTTTCGGATCGGTATCGACGACGAGCACCCGACGCACCTGGACGCCGGCCGGATCGCCGAGGCCGAAGGCGCCGCGGCCGTCGCCCTGCACGCCCGGACGGCGGCCCAGCGCTACAGCGGCACCGCCGACTGGGAGCAGATCGCCCAGCTCAAGCAGCACGTGCAGACCATCCCCGTGCTCGGCAACGGCGACATCTACGACGCCAGCGACGCCCTGACGATGATGGCCAGCACCGGCTGCGACGGTGTCGTCATCGGCCGCGGATGCCTAGGCCGGCCGTGGCTGTTCGCCGAGCTGTCGGCCGCGTTCACCGGCAGCCCCGTCCCCGCGCCGCCCACCCTCGGAGAAGTCGCCGATATCGTCCGCCGGCACGGCGAGTTGCTCATCGCGCATTTCGGCGAGGACAAGGCCATGCGCGACATCCGCAAGCACGTCGCCTGGTACCTGCATGGTTTTCCGGCCGGCTCCGAGCTGCGCCGCGCGCTGGCCCTGGTCAAGACATTTGACGAGCTGAACGCTCTGCTGAATCAGCTCGACACCGCGATCGCATTCCCGGACGCGGCGAACGGACCGCGGGGCCGCCAGGGATCCGCCGCTCGGGTGGCCCTACCCGACGGCTGGTTGGACGACCCTGACGACTGCACGGTGCCGGCCGGGGCGGACGTGATGCACTCCGGCGGCTGAACCCCGCTCGAAATCGCGCCCGGGCCGATAAGTCAGTACGATGTGGACCTTGCTGGATTGCGCGTGGGCGGCGGTTCGGTTTGTCGGCCACGTAGGGGCTACGAAACACAGCGTGACCTGAGGGGCAGCGAAGTTGCAGCGCTTGGCAGGGCGCTGCGGTGATTTGACGCACGGACATCACTGACGGCGGCATCAACGCTTCGGAGGCGAGTAAGGACATGGGTGACGGCGAGGTAGACGCCACTCTGGGCTATCGCCGCTCCAGCGACCGGCCACCGGCCGGCTCCGTCGCCTTGGGTGCGGCGCCGTGGGAGCGGTTCTCCGAGCCGCCGCCCGACGACACCGTCCACCGCTGGCAAGTCCCGCAGCCGGCCGCACCAGCCCCCGACGAACCTGACGAATCCGACGAGTCACCGGAGCCCAGCGGAAACCACGCGTCGGGCGCAATCAGCGTCGCCGACCTGATCGCCAAAGTCGGCGCCGACACCGGCGGCCGCCGTCACCGCCGCGCGGCGTTCGACGACGACGAATTCTTGGACGACGAATTCTTGGACGCCGAACCCTTCGACTCCGATTCCTTCGAGTCCGACGCGGACCTGTTCGTCGCCATGCAGGACACCCAGGTCATCGATACTCCGGCCTATTCGCTCGCCGTCGCGGAGATACCCGAACTCGAGTCATCGGCCTCCCCGACCGACGACGAGGCCGAGCCGGCTCCGACCCCGCGTAAGCGGTTCCGCCGGTCGAAACCTGTCGAGGAGCCGAAACCCACGTCACGCCGTCGGGGCATGCTGGTCGCCGGGCGTTCGCTGGCCGCGCTGGTGGCGGTCCTGGCACTGGCCCTGACCGGCGGCGCCTGGCAGTGGAGCGCGTCGAAGAATCACCGGCTCAACATGATCAGTGCGCTCGACCCGCACTCCGACGACATCGTCGACCCGAGCGGACAGTACGGCGACGAAGACTTCCTGATTGTCGGCATCGACTCCCGGTCGGGCGCCAACGCTGACATGGGCGCCGGGGACACCGAGGACGCCGGAGGCGCCCGCTCGGACACCGTGATCCTGGTCAATATCCCGGCGAACCGCAAACGGGTGGTGGCCGTCTCGTTTCCCCGGGACCTCGCGATCACCCCCATGCAGTGCGAAGCATGGAACCCTGACACCGGAAAATACGGGCCCCTCTACGACGAGAAGTCGAAGACGTGGGGCCCGAAGATGGTCTACACCGAGACCAAGTTGAACTCCGCGTTTTCCTTCGGCGGTCCGAAGTGTCTGGTGAAGGTAATTCAGAAGCTATCCGGGCTGAGCATCAATCGATTTATCGCCGTCGACTTCGCGGGCTTCGCCAAGATGGTCGAGGCCCTCGGCGGTGTGGAGGTGTGCAGCAAGACGCCGCTGCACGACTACGAGCTCGGCACGGTGCTGGAGCATTCGGGACGTCAACTCATTGACGGCCCGACAGCGCTGAACTATGTGCGGGCGCGTCAGGTCACCACCGAGTTCAACGGTGACTACGGCCGGATCAAACGCCAGCAGTTGTTCCTGTCGTCGCTGTTGCGTTCGCTGATCTCCGAAGACACCCTGACCGACCTGAACAAGCTGAACAACGTGGTCAACATGTTCATCAGCAACAGCTACGTGGACAACGTGCAGACCAAAGACCTCGTGCAACTGGGCCAGTCGCTGCAGGGCATGGCGGCCGGTCACTTCACATTCGTCACGGTGCCGACCGGCGTGACCGACCAGAACGGCGACGAACCGCCCCGCACGGCCGGCATGAAAGCGCTCTTCAGCGCCATCATCAACGACGATCCACTACCCCAAGAAAACGACCAGAACGCCGCGAGCCTGGGCAATAACCCCAAGTCGGGGCCGACCACTGCCCCCACCACAAAGCCGTCGCCGACACCCGCTCCCGAGGCGCGCCGCGAGCAGGTAACGACGACCTCGCCCGAGGACGTCACCGTGCGCGTGTCGAATGCGACCGCTCAGAGTGGGCTTGCCGCGACCGCCACGAACCAGCTCAAGCGCAATGGCTTCAACGTCATGTCGCCGGATGACTACCCGAGCCCGCTGACGTCGACAACGGTGTTCTTTTCGCCCGGCAACGAGCAAGCGGCCGCGACGGTGGCCTCGGCCTTCGCCAACTCGAAGGTCGCGCGGGTGTCCGGCTACGGGCAGGTCGTCCAGGTGGTACTTGGGCCCGACTTCCAGTCGGTTAGCCCTCCCGCGCCCAGCGGCTCGTCGCTGTCCGTGCAGATCGACCGCAACCCAGGCAGCACACCCACCAAATTGCCCGACGACCTGACGGTGACCAACGCCGCCGATACCACCTGTGAATAACGGCATTTCGCCGCGCTAGACCGCCGTTTTCGACGCCGAGAAAGTAGGCTTGGCGACATGCGGACCGCCTACCACGAGCAACTCTCGGATTTATCCGAGCGGCTGGGCGAAATGTGCGGGCTGGCCGGGGTGGCCATGGAGCAGGCTACCCAGGCGCTGTTGCAGGCCGACCTCGTCCTTGCTGAGCAGGTGATTTCCGGACACGAACTGATTGCGCGGCTCAGCGCTGGCGCCGAAGAAAGCGCTTTCGTGTTGCTGGCGCTGCAGGCACCGGTGGCCGGTGATCTCCGCTCGATCGTCAGTGCCATCCAGATGGTCGCCGACATCGACCGCATGGGCGCCCTGGCGCTACACGTCGCCAAAATCGCCCGCCGGCGGCATCCACAGCACGCACTGCCCGAGGAGGTCAACGGCTACTTTGCCGAAATGGGCAGGGTGGCAGTCGAATTGGGTAACAGCGCGCAAGAGGTGGTGCTATCCCGCGACCCGGAGAAAGCGGCGCGGATACGCGAAGAAGACGACGCGATGGACGACCTGCACCGCCACTTATTCTCGGTGCTGATGGACCGGGAGTGGCGCCACGGCGTGGCGGCCGCCGTCGACGTGACGTTGCTGGGGCGGTTCTACGAACGCTTCGCCGACCACGCGGTGGAAGTCGCCCGGCGCGTCATCTTCCAGGCGACCGGCAAATTGCCCGAGGACGAGGCAACGTCCACGACGCCGTAGGACCTCAGCCGAAGCGGCCCGAAATGTAATCCTCGGTCGCCTTTTGCGAGGGGTTGGAAAAGATCTTTTCGGTGTCATCGATCTCGATGAGCCGACCGGGCTTGCCCGCCGCTTCCAGGTTGAAGAACGCCGTGTGATCGCTGACCCGGGCCGCCTGTTGCATGTTGTGCGTGACGATGACAATCGTGTAGTCCTGCTTCAGCTCACTGATCAGTTCCTCGATCGCCATCGTCGAAATCGGGTCCAGTGCCGAGCACGGCTCATCCATCAGCAGGACGTCGGGTTGCACGGCGATGGCCCGCGCAATGCACAACCGCTGCTGCTGCCCGCCGGACAGTCCACCGCCGGGCCTGTTCAACCGGTCCTTGACCTCATCCCACAGGTTGGCGCCGCGCAACGAGTGCTCGGCGACCTCGTCGAGCAGCTTGCGATTGCG
The DNA here is from genome assembly GCF_010727605.1 of Mycobacterium simiae. Taxonomy (NCBI): domain Bacteria; kingdom Bacillati; phylum Actinomycetota; class Actinomycetes; order Mycobacteriales; family Mycobacteriaceae; genus Mycobacterium; species Mycobacterium simiae. The sequence continues at coordinate 3,300,433 of NZ_AP022568.1, read as the reverse complement.
CACCCCTTGAAGCTTCAGACCCGCCACCACATTGTCGCGAATCGACATGGCGGGGAACGGGTTCGGCCTCTGGAACACCATGCCGATCGCGCGGCGCACACCGACCGGGTCGATGCCGGAGGCGTAGATGTTCTCGTCGTCGAGCAAAACGGTGCCCTCGACGCGAGCCCCTGGGATGACCTCATGCATCCGATTCAGTGTTCGTAGCACGGTCGTCTTACCGCAGCCTGACGCTCCGATGAACGCCGTCACACTGCGCGGCAGAATCGACAGTGTCACATCCGCGACCGCCTGAAACGATCCGTAGTAGATGTTGACGTCTTTCAAGTCCAAGCGCTTGGCCACCCAGCACTCCTCCTTAGGACTTTTTGGGAGCAAACATCATTGAGACGACCCTGGCTCCGATATTGATCACCGCGATCAGCAAAATCAGTGTCAGCCCCGCTCCCCACAGCCGCTCCGTGGGTACCGGGTTGACGCCCGCACCGGCCGCCGTCTGATTGAACATCATGCCAGGCAGCGTTCCCATGAATCCTCTGAGTAGGTCGAAGTTCATTGCCTGCGAATAACCCACCAAGATCAGCAGCGGTGCCGTCTCGCCCATGACTCGGGCCACCCCCAGCATGACACCGGTGATGATGCCCGACAACCCGGTCGGAATCACAACTCTGACAATGGTTTTCCACTTCGGGACACCCAGGGCATAACTGGCCTCGCGGAGTTCTGTCGGAACTATCCGCAGCATCTCCTCGGTTGTGCGCTCGATCACCGGAAGCATCAACAACACCAACGCCAGCGACACCGCGAAACCCGAACGGGGCAGCCCCAGCGTCGCCACACACAGCGCGTAAATGAACAACGCCGCCACGATGGAGGGGACGCCGGACAGGATGTCCACCATGAAGGTCGCCACCCTGCCCAGCCGGGTGCTGCCGCCATACTCGACCAGGTAGACGGCGAGCATGACACCGATCGGGACCGAAATCGCCGCGGCCACCAGTCCCTGCAGCACGGTGCCGACGATCGCGTGATACGCGCCGCCGCCGGGCAGAAACGGTGTTATCCCCGCTTGGGAATGCGTCCACCACGTCGAGGAGGCGACCGCGCGGTACCCCTTCGCGATCACCGCGTACAGCAGCCACAGCAACGGGGTCAGCGCGATCAGCATCGCCACCGAGACCAGCACGGTCGCAACGATGTTGGCGGCCCGCCGGCGCCGGCCGAGGCGGGACAGCCTGCGCGCCTTGAGCGGCCGATCGAAGATCGAGGTCATCGCCGGCCCCGGACGGAACCGGCAACGACCCCACGCGCGACGGCGTCGATCACGAAGGTCAACAGGAAAAGCACCAAACCCGCGGCGATGTACGCGCCGGCCTTGTAGCGGTCGTTGAATTCCCATGCTGTCGCGGCGATCTTGGTGGCGAACGTCGAGCCACCGTCGAACAGCGACCAGCCGAACGCCTTCTGGGTGCCACGCAGGATGATCAACAGCGCGACCGTCTCCCCCAGCGCACGGCCCAGGCCCAGCATTGCGCCGCTGACATATCCCGACCGCCCGAAAGGCAACACCGTGGTCTTGACCACCTCCCATCGGGTCGCCCCGAGGGCGAGCGCGGCCTCGATCTGTTCATCGGGTGTCTGCATGAAAACCTCGCGGGTAACCGCGGTGATGATGGGCAAGATCATCACCGCCAAGACAAGCCCCCCGGTGAAAATGGTGCCGCCGCCGGCCGCTGACGCGCTGCCGTCGGCGAACAGGAAGCACCAGCCCAGCGAATGGTTCAGCCAGGTCGCGACGGGTCGCAGTTGCGGCGCCAGCACGTAAAGACCCCACACGCCGTAGATGATCGAGGGCACCGCGGCCAGCAAGTCGACCGTGTAGGCAAGCGCTCCGGCAAGTCGTCGCGGCGCGTACTGACTGAGGAAGATGGCGACGCCCAACCCGACCGGCATGGCCAGGATCAGAGCGAATATCGACACGAACACCGTCACCTGCAGCAGGTCCAGGATTCCGAAGTGCATGGCCGAGGTGTCCACGGTGACCCAGTTGCCGCGATAGGTGAAGAAGTTCTCCTGGTTGCGCTGCAGGGCCGGTATCGCACGCCAGAGCAGGAATCCGCCGATCGCGATCACCAGGACCGCGATCAAGGCCCCGGTAGCCTCCGCCAACCGGCGAAACGTCCGGTCCCCGAACCGCGGTGACGCGTCGTTCCACGGCGGGATCGGTAGCATCGGCGCCCGCGTCGACGACCGGGCGCTGTCCGCGGCCGAACTCGCAGGGCCTGGATCTGGCGTCGTCACTGTGAATCCGTCACTTCTGCTGTCGCTCTCGGCTCCAGGGCTACTCCATCGCGTCGATTGCGGCGATCAGTCGCTCCTTGACCTTATCGGTCACTGGGATGTAGCCGGCCGCCGAAAGGCTGTCCTGACCGGCGTTCGCGGCCACGGTCAAAAAGGACTTGATTGCCTGGGCGGTCTGCGGGTCGTACCCCTTCGAACAGACGATCTCGTAGGTCACCAGCACCAACGGGTAGGCGTTCGGCTGCTGATTGCCGTACATCGAGTTGAGGTTCAGCACCAAGTCGTTGCCCCCTTGCACGAACGTGGCGGTGTTGATCGCGTTACTCGTCGTCGCGGTAGTCAGTGGGACGACACCGCCACCGGTGGCGATCTGTGCGTAGGGCAGGCCGGCCTGGTCGGCGAAACCCTTCTCTACGTAGCCAATCGCACCATGCATCGTGCGCACGGCCTGGATGACGCCGGACGACTTCGCCGCACCTTCCCCCACGCCGCCCTGAAATTCGGTGCCGACCCCTTTAGGCCAACTCTGGGGTGCTGCGGCAGTCAGGTACTTCTGCAGATTGTCGGTGGTGCCCGACGAGTCCGACCGGTAGATCGGCGTGATCTTCAGGTCGGGCAGCGTCACCCCGGGATTCAGTCCGGCCAGGACCGGATCACTCCACGTGACGATCTTTCCGGTCAGGATCCGGGCCAGCGCGTCACTGTTCACCGTCAGCTCGGCTATGCCGGGCACGTTGTAGACCAACGCGACCGGTCCGAACACCAGTGGTAAATCCCACGCCGGGTTTCCGTTGCAGCGCTTGGTCGCCGGTGTGATCTGGTCGGCGACCAAAGGAGAATCCGAACCCGCAAAGTCGACGTGCCCGGCGATGAACTGCTCACGACCGGCGCCTGACCCAGTTGGGTTGTACGACACGGATTTTCGTGGACAGTATTGGCCCCACACGTGACCGAATACCGCCATCGCGTTCTGTTGCGCGGTGGATCCTTCGGCCGTCAGCTCGCCTTTGCCGCCGCATGCGACGGTGCCGGCGGGGTTGAGGGTGGTGGCGCCGTGGTGATTGTTGTCGTTGCCACAGGCCGTCAATCCGACGCACGTCATCAGCACTGCCGACACCGCTGCCGTCAGCGCGTTGCCCGCAACGTGGAGCCTCACCGATCTCGCTTTCTGACGCATTCCGTCGCATGCGACCGACGCTCGAAACTATCCGCCGGTGCACCTCGCACGAGGGCGCCTAATCCGTGAACGTGCGGTGAATAATTTGCTGGCACAGTACTTCTGCCCGCGATGTCCGTCAGCCCGGAGCGTACGCGGTGTCGACGCTGTAGGTGGTGAAACCCTGGCGTTGATAGGTCCGCACCGCGGGGATGTTGTCCGACTCGACGTAGAGCAGCACGGTGACTTCGTTTGCGGAGCCGTCGGAGTTCGCCGACCCGGACAGCCGTCGAGCCAGCGACTCAATTCCCACTGCGGTCAACATCTGCCCCAGCCCGCGACCTTGGGCCTCGGGGTCGACACCAAGGACGTACACCTCCCCCAGTCTCGATTGGTCGAGGTGCACCTTGGTCCAGTGAAAGCCCAGCAGCCGTCCCGCGTCGTCGAACGCCAGGAACAACCCTGCCGGGTCGAACCACGGCTCGCTGCGCCGCTCCGCCAGATCGGCCTCCGTCCAGCCGCCCTGCTCGGGATGGTCGACGAATGCGGCGTTGTTGACCCGCAACAGCTCCGCGTCATCGTCGGTACCCGCGTAGGTCCGCACCCGCACGCCGGGCATCGAGTCCACCGGCTCGGGAACCTCGGCAAGCGTGCGCCTCATCTGGACGAGTTCGCGCACCGGAGCCAAATCCAGCGCCGCCGCCGTCGCCTTGGCCGGCTCGAGCGTGCCGTGCGCCCAGAATCGGTTGGTGCCACCGGTTTTCGCGATGGTCGCCCGTGCCATCGCCGCGCCGATACCGCGGCGGCGGGCCCGCGGATGCACCACCATCTCGGCCATTCCGGGGCCGTCGTCGCGCGGCGGACCAAGGTTGAGATAACCCGCGATGGTGTCGTTCGCACTGACCAGCAGATGATCGGTGCGATCGTGTCCGAGTTCGCGCAGTACCTGCTCACCAACGGGCGCAACTCGATCGAATTCGGTTGCCGCCGAGATCAATTCGCGCACACCGTGCTGCTCATCACCGGTCAGTGCGGAGCGCCAGTCAGGCCTCCAGTCCGACCATTTCACTGACTGTGCAACGGGTCGGCCAACGGCTCTTCCAGTTCTTCGGCGTCGGCGTCGTCACCGTCGACGTCGTCGGGTGTCGCGATCGGCGGGCGGCCACGGGCCGGCCGGACGGCCTTGTAGCCGACGTTGCGCACCGTGCCGATCAGCGCCTCGTACTCGGGCCCCAGCTTGGCCCGCAACCGGCGGACGTGGACGTCGACCGTGCGGGTGCCGCCGAAGAAGTCGTATCCCCACACCTCGTGCAGCAATTGAGCGCGGGTGAAGACCCGGCCCGCGTGCTGGGCCAGATACTTCAGCAGTTCGAATTCCTTGTAGGTCAGATCGAGCGGGCGGCCCCGCAGCCGGGCGGTGTAGGTGCCTTCGTCGATCACCAGCTCGCCCAGGCTGACCTTGCCCGCGCTTTCCTGGTCGGCCAGGCCGCCCCGACGGCCCACGACCAGCCGGATCCGGGCATCGACCTCCGCCGGACCGGTGGCGGGCAACAGAATCTCGTCCAAACCCCAGTCGGCGCTGACCGCCACCAGGCCGCCTTCGGCCACCACCGCCACCACCGGAACCGACCGGCCCGCGGTGCTCAGCAACCGGCAAAGCCCGCGCGCCGCCGACAGGTCGGTGCGCGCGTCAACCAGCACCGCATCCGCGGTGCCCGCCTCGAGAAGTGACGATGGTTCGGGCGGCGCCGTCCGCACGGTGTGAGGGAGCAGTGACAACGACGGCAGGACCGGGTCCGGATGCAGCTCCGAGGTCAGTAGTAGTAACTCCAACAAGCCCCTCCAGCTTCGGGGGGAAAGGCATCTCCCAGATTCGCAAGCCACACGGCGTTAGTGGCGAGGTCACCCTACGATAACGTGCTACCTGGCCTTTGTGCGTGCGGATGTTACGTACTGTGAGGCCCACCACCGGGTGTTCGGCCAGAAATCCGCACCGCGCGCCGCAGCGGACTGCGTCACAATATGCGGATGCGCAGGGTGCTGATCGGTGTCATCACGGCGGTATCTGCCGTGGCGGTGATTGTCATCGGTGTTGTCGGCGTCGACTACGGAACCAGCATCTACGCCGAATACCAGCTCTCCCGCAGCGTGCGCAAAGCGGCAAATCTGGGCTCCGACCCCTTCGTCGCGATCCTGGCTTTCCCGTTTATCCCCCAGGCGCTGCACCGCCACTACAACGAGCTGGAGATCAAGGCCAACGGGATCGACCATGCGATGACCGGCACGGCCACCCTCGAAGCGACCATGCACTCGATCGACCTGACCTACGCATCATGGCTGATCAGACCCCACGCAAAGCTTCCGGTGGGCAAGCTGGAAAGCCGCATCATCATCGATTCGACGCACTTGGGCCGCTACCTGGGCATCGATGATTTGATGGTCGAGGCCCCGCCTGCCGAGACCAACGACGCGACCGGCGGCACCACCGAATCGGGGATCTCCGGCAACCACGGCCTGGTTTTCAGCGGCACCCCCAAAACGGCTGGGTTCGACCACCGGGTCAGCATCTCGATGGATCTCTCGATCGCTCCCGAGGACCAGGCGACGCTGGTGTTCACCCCGACAGGCGTGCTCACCGGTCCGGACACGGCTAACCGGGTCGTGCCCGACGACAAGCGTGACGCGGTGCTGCAGGCCTTCGCCACCCGGCTGCCCGATCAGCGCCTTCCATTCGGCGTGGCGCCGCGCACGGTCGGTGCACGCGGGTCCGACGTGATCATCGAAGGCATCACTACGGGAGTAACCGTGACCCTCGATGGGTTCAAACAGTCATGAGCGCGAACGGCAACCTGCCGGGCGAAAGTGAGGAGCGCAAGTGACCACTGTCGTCGTGGCCATCGCGGCGGCCCTTGCATTGGCCGGTCTACTCGGCTGGCTGCTGACGCGTCGGTCCGGGAGCATCACCGAGGTGGCCGCGGACTCGAGCCGGGCCACCGCAGCAGCCACCACGGACCTGGGGCTGTCCACCAGCGGCCCGACGATCGTGCATTTCAGCGCACCGTGGTGCGGGCCGTGCGACCGGGTCCGCCGACTTGTCGAGCAGGTGTGCGAGAACATGGGCGACGTCGCTCATGTCGAGGTCGATGTCGACGCCAACCCGGCGGCCGCGCGCCAGTTTGCCGTGCTATCGCTGCCGACAACGCTGATCTTCGACGTCGATGGGCGGCAGCGGTACCGGTCCTCGGGTGTCCCGAAGGCTGGGGACCTGCGTTCCGCACTCGAACCGCTGTTGGCTTGATCCCAATGTCATTGGGTAAGCTGACCGACGTGTTAGCCCGCATGGAGCTCATGCTCACCAAGCGCCGCGCAGTCGATCTGTGCCGCGTCGCGGGTTGTTGTTGTTGCTGTTGCTGTAGCTGCTGAGTAAGCCGCGCCGCCCGCGCCGCACTCAGACCAGCCCGGAGCCCCCTAGCGTGTCTCCACTTTTTCCGTGCAACAGGCAATGAGGAGTCGTTCGTGTCAAGCAGTAACACCACCGCCACGCCGGACCGCGTCGACGTTCGTGGACCCAGGTTCGCGGCGTGGGTCACCACCGCGGTGCTGGTCGCCACCCTGATCGTGTCGGCATTGCATCCGCTGGTTGCCGCGGTCCTTCTGGGCCTGCAGGCCGTGGTCTTCGCCATCGGTGCCGTCGGCGGCCCGCGCCGGCATCCGTACGGCCGCCTGTTCGCCACCCTGGTGGCACCCCGGCTGGGTCCGGTCAAGGAGCGCGAGCCCGCGCCGCCGCTGCAGTTCGCCCAGCTGGTGGGCTTGATCTTCGCGGTCGTCGGGGTCGCCGGGTTCGCCGTCGGTGCTTCCCTGGTCGGCGTCATCGCCACGGCTTTCGCGCTCGTGGCCGCGTTCTTGAACGCAGCCTTTGGCATCTGCCTCGGCTGCCAGCTGTACCCTCTCGTGGTTCGCTTACGACCGTCTGGCGGTCGCGCGTAACCCCCCCAAACCGCTACGTAGTGAAAGGACCACCCACCATGGCACGTTCCGACGTCCTGGTCTCCGCCGAATGGGCTGAGAAGAATCTCGACGCCGCGAACGTCGTATTCGTTGAGGTCGACGAGGACACCAGTGCTTACGACGACGGCCACATCGCCGGGGCGATCAAGCTCGACTGGCGCACCGATCTGCAGGACCCGGTCAAGCGCGACTTCGTCGACGCCGAGCAGTTCTCCAAGCTGCTGTCCGACCGCGGCATCGCCAACGACGACACCGTCATCCTCTACGGCGGCAACAACAACTGGTTCGCCGCCTACGCCTACTGGTACTTCAAGCTCTACGGCCACCAAGACGTCAAGCTGCTCGACGGCGGCCGCAAGAAGTGGGAGCTCGACGGGCGCCCACTGACGACGGACCCGGTCAGCAGGCCCGCCACCTCCTACACCGCCTCGGCCCCAGACAACAGCATCCGGGCGTTTCGGGATGAGGTCATCGCGGCCATCAACACCAAGAACCTGGTCGACGTGCGCTCCCCCGACGAGTTCTCCGGCAAAATTTTGGCTCCGGCACATTTGCCGCAAGAGCAAAGCCAGCGTCCCGGCCACATCCCGGGCGCCATCAACGTGCCCTGGAGCAAGGCTGCTAACGAGGACGGCACCTTCAAGTCCGACGAGGAGTTGGCCAAGCTGTACGCCGACGCGGGGCTGGACGGCACCAAGGAAACGATTGCCTACTGTCGAATCGGGGAACGTTCGTCGCACACCTGGTTCGTCCTGCAGGAATTGCTCGGGCACACAAACGTCAAAAACTACGACGGCAGTTGGACGGAATACGGCTCCCTGGTGGGTGCCCCGATCGAGTTGGGAAGCTGATATGTGCTCTGCACCTAGGCAAGGACAGACGTTGCCGGCCAGCGTCGACCTGGAAAAGGAAACGGTGATCACCGGCCGCGTCGTGGACCGCGACGGCCAGGCCGTCGGTGGCGCGTTCGTCCGCCTGCTGGACTCGTCCGACGAGTTCACGGCGGAGGTGGTCGCTTCGGCGACCGGCGACTTCCGGTTCTTCGCGGCGCCGGGTGCGTGGACCCTGCGTGCGCTGTCGAAGGCCGGCAACGGCGACGCCGTCGTGACACCGTCGGGCGCGGGCATTCACGAGGTCGACATCAAGATCGCCTGACCGGCTGCCGAGCGGGTTCGCGCGGCACGCTCCCCCGGCGGTGTGGCGCACAACAGGAGGCGAATAGACTTGTCGGCGTGGTGTTGTTCTTCGAGATCATGCTGGTCGCGGCCGTTGTGGTCATCTCCTGGTTCGCGTTGTACACCCTCTACCGGCTCATCACCGACGAGTCGTGAGTTACGGCGAGGACCCTGAGGGACCGGCCGGTTCCGCGGGTTCCGGTGACCGCGCCGTCGCAGCGGCCGCCGAACGCGCCAAGGTGACCGCGGCCCGCAACATCCCGGCCTTCGACGACCTGCCCGTCCCGGCCGATACGGCGAATCTGCGCAAGGGTGCCAACCTCAACGACGCTCTGCTGGCGCTGCTGCCGCTGGTCGGCGTGTGGCGCGGCGAGGGCGAAGGCCGTGGACCCGACGGCGACTACCGGTTCGGTCAGCAAATCGTGGTCTCCCATGACGGCGGCGACTACCTGAATTGGGAAGCCCGATCCTGGCGGCTCGACGACAGCGGCAATTATCAGCAGCCGGGCCTGCGCGAGACCGGCTACTGGCGTTTCGTCCGCGACCCCGACGACCCCAGCGAATCGCAGGCCATCGAGCTGCTGCTGGCGCACTCGTCCGGATATGTCGAGTTGTTTTATGGGCGACCGCGTAACCAGTCGTCGTGGGAATTAGTGACCGACGCGCTGGCCCGCAGCCGGTCTGGTGTGCTGGTCGGCGGCGCCAAGCGGCTCTACGGCATCGTCGAAGGCGGGGACCTGGCCTACGTCGAGGAGCGGGTGGACGCCGACGGCGGACTGGTTCCACACCTGTCGGCGCGGCTGTCGCGTTTCGTCGGCTAGCCGGCCGCCGGCTGGCACGCCAACCATTGCTTTCGGCCGACCTTTTGCGTGTACTGTTCGACGTCCGAGCAGCCGGTACCGCGCGAAGGGAGATCGGCGGATGCCCCGCACCAAGACACCCTCGCCCGTATTGCGCTGGGTCGTCACCGGGGTGGGTCTGCTCCTCATCGTCTATCTGACGGTGCTCGATTTGCGGCCCGCCATCATCGACGTCTTGCCGCGGACGTTGGCGTGGTTCGGCCGGCCCGGGTCGATGCCGACGCTGACCATCGTGGTGGCCGTGCTGATTTGGGCGTCGGTGCTGACCTTTCGCTCGGGCAGCAGTCATCGCGTGGTCGGTGTTTCGTTCACGCTGATTGCCGCCCTCGTTCCGATCACCGCGGTGCTCGGCCTCAGTTCCTACTGGGGATGTCACGACACCAACCATCCGGCCTTCTTCACCCCGCTGATGGCAACCGCCAGTCTGGTCAAGGGCGGCACCGGCGACTTCTCGCTGGGCGGGCGCACCTGCCCGAACCCGACGCCGGTCGGCCTGGAACTGGCTCGGATCGCAGCACTTTCGGCGATCTTTACCGGATTGGGCGGCGTCGTCGTCGGCGTGTTCCGGTCGCAGGTCGACCGGCTGCGAGCCAACTGGGCGGAGTCGGTCACCGTCATCGTCGGTCTCGACGACGACACCCAATCGATGATCAGCGCGGTCCGGCGCACGCTGGACCGGCGCGGCACCCTGGTCGTCATCACCGGTTTCAGCGACGACCGGGTCGCGCGGGCGCGCCGGCAGGGCGCCCGGGTGGTGCTGGCGGATTTCACCAATCCATCCACCCTGGTGTCACTTCGGTTATGGCGCCGCTTGTCTCGGCTTTACCTGATGGCACCGGACCCGGCCGTCAATCTGATGTGGCTGGATCTGATCAGTCGTCGGCTCACCGAGGTCGCCCAGCGGCAGCGGTTGCCACTCATCGTCCGGATGGACGATCCCTGGCTGGCCCAGGCGTGGCGTGCCCAGCAGTTCGGCGGATCGGATACCCGCTGGGCCGCCGACGTTGTCGGAAAATATGAGGTGACCGCCGGGCGGTTGCTGGACAGCATCATTGCAACCGGCCGGACTGAGCGTGTATTCGTTTGCGGCACTTCGCAATTGACCTTAGCACTGTGCGCCGACCTGACTCAGCGGGTGCTGGAGCGTGACTTCTACACGCCGCCCGGCGCGTCCGCGTTGCCCGCGCTCACCCTGGTCGAGCGAGACGCCCAGGAGTACTTGCGCGATCACGAATTCCACCGGCAGCAAGCAGGATTCGCCTCGCAAGGGCCGGCCATCGACGCCGTTGCAGAGGCGCCGACAATACCCACCATGCTCAAGCTGATCGGTGACGCCGGCCCTGCAACCAGCGCGGTGGTCTTCGTCGACGCTCACGCCGGCACGACGGTCGCTCGGCTGGCTGCCCGTTTTCCCGAAATGCCGATCTACGCCTCGGATCTGAACACCAGCATCAGCGACGATTCGATCCAGGTCGTCGGCCGGTTGCAGTCCTATTCACTGGTGCTCGACACCCAAGAGGGTCAGGTGCAAGACGCCTGGGAGCGCGCGGCACGGCTCATCCACGAGCGCTACGTTTCGACCATCGACCCGGACGGTCCGCGTTCCCCAGCCGCGATGCCGTGGAGCGAACTCAACGAGTTCTATCGCGGGTCTAACCGACGCCAGGTCCGCAACGCGTTGTGGATGGTGGAGCAGATCGCTGGTCACACCTGGAACACCTGGGGCAGCCCGCCCGCCCAGTTATCCGGCAGCCAGATGGGCGGATTGGCGCCTTTCGATCAGCTCGACCGGATGGGCTTCGACCATGACTCGGCGCTGCGGATGGCTCAAGCCGAACACGAGGACTGGTGTCGCTACTACCGCCGCAACGGCTGGCGATACGGCTCCCCACGCGACGACTCCCACAAGATTCACGACAAACTCGTCGACTGGTCGGTAGTGGAAAGCGACCCGAATCTGTTGAATGCCGCGGTTCGCAGTCTGGCGGGCACGCTGTGGAGTCTGCGCCAACTGGGCTTTCGGTCCCGCCCGCTGTGGCAGACCTTTACCCGGGTGGGCACGGTCACCGCCGAACAACGCGCTGCCCCATGGACATGGACATCGGACTCGGGGCACACCATGCGCGCCGACCCCGGCGACTGGGCGATCCACGAGGACGGCAAGGTGTGGTCGGTCCGCGACGACATCTTCCGCCAGACCTACGAGCCGGCCGGTGACGGGCAGTGGCACCGCAAGGGACGGGTGCACGCGCGCCCGGCCTACCCGGGCGAAACCGTCGACACCCTCGAAGGTCCCACCGTCGCCGCGGAGGGCGACTGGATCGTCCGGGGAAGCAACGGTGAGCAATGGCCGGTCCCCGGTGCCGAGTTCGCGCGGCGCTACGCCGAGATCCGCTGAAAATTTGCGCATCCGGGAGCACCCCAACACTGATACGGTATCGGCGCAGGTGCGTACGGGTCGCAAGGCCGGCTTTCGCGTCAGTTCGTTCGCTGCACTGCACTCTAGGAGACTGCGATGGCGCTGTTCATCAGCTACTCGAGCCAGGATCGGGCAAAGGTCGACGCCCTGACCAATGCGCTTCGGCGTGGGCAGAACCAGGTGTGGTTCGACCAAGAGCTCGGCGGCGGTGACTCCTGGTGGGCCAAGATTCTCGAGCAGATCCGCGAGTGCGAGGTCTTCATCGTTGCGCTGTCGAGCAATTGGCTGCAATCCAAGCCGAGCCAGGCCGAGTTGCGGTACGCCCAGGCTCTGGGTCGTCCGATACTCCCGGTTCGGGTCGGCGACGTCGACAGCATGCGGGTGAATCCCCTTGCGGCGTTGCAGATCATCGACTACCGCGAGCCGACGGTCGACGCCGGCATCCAGTTGGTCACCGCGGTGCACGGACTGCGTAGCAAGCCGGTGCCGCTGCCGGACCCGCTACCCGAAGAACCGCCGGTGCCGTTCGGGTACATCACCCGACTGGGAAACACACTCGCCGAAAAGGAACTCAGTCCGCAGCAGCAGCTTGCGCTGCTAGTCGAGTTGCGCTCCGGGCTCGACGAGGACGGTGACGATCCCAGCGCGCGCAGCGACATCGCCCAACTGTTGCGGATGCTTCGCCTGCGCCACGACGTTACGTACCGCACCCGCAGCGAGATCGACAACGTGCTAGCCGAAATCGAGGCGAAAGACGGGACGCCCGCGGGTCCGAAGGCGCCGGCGCCCGCGCCGCCCACCGCAACGCCCGGGGATCCATCCCCCGCGGCGGCCGTCCCGGCGCCGGCGGTCAGCGGCGTCGCGGCCGGCGGGTCCAACAAACGACTGCTCATCATCGGCGCCGCCGCCGTGGCGGTGATCGCCGCCATCGCGGTCGTGGTGGTGTTCACCACACAGGGCGGCAAGACCAAGTCGGCGTCGCGGGCCGGCAGCGCGAATTCCGCAACGTCAGCACCGAATTCGTCGGCGAGCGCAGGCAAGTTGGACGCCCTGTTGGTCGGCGCGCCGGAAGTCGGCACGGTAGTGGGTGACCCAACCGTAGTGCCGGGCGAAAGAATCAACGAACTGCGTAGCCCCAAGTGGACGCTGTCGGACCCCGATTGCGCGGGCAGCTACGAACCCGCCACGGCGGCGGCGTACCAAAGCGCCGACGGCTTCAACGCGGTCAGCGGTCTGATTGTGCACACGCCCGGTCAGGACGTGCCGAACCGGATCATCGAAACCGTCGCGGAGTTCTCCTCACCCGACAGCGCCCGCGCCTTCGTGCAGGCGTCCGCAGACAAGTGGAAAACCTGCGCCGGAAAAGCGGTGACAGAGACCCTCAATGGTCACAGCTTCGACTGGAACTTCGGTCAAGTCGAGGGCACCGTACCGAGGATCGCGCAACAGCGAACCCGGGGCGACAACGGCAAGATCTGCCACCACGTGCTGCACGCGCAGGGCGCCGACGTCATCGACGTATCGGTGTGCGGCCCGAACGCCGCGCCCGGCCAGGCGGGCAAGATCGCCGAGCTGATCGCCGCGAAATTGGTCCAGTAGCGGCCCAGACATGGAGCGGCCCCCGAGCAATGCTCCTGGTTGGACAGACCGGGATGCTCGGGGGCCGGGTGGCTACGGGGAATTCGCCAGCGCGCGTAAATCGCTAGCTCTTCCGAGCCATGCAGCTAGCGCGTAGCCACCTCACATGTCCATGAAGCTATCAATTTCGCGGACCACCTCCTTCCCTGTGTACGGCCGACCGTACCCGCCGTTCCGCGTGCCGACAACATAATTCAGCGCTCAGCGATCGCTGATGATCGCGGCATCGACCAGCTCTGCGAATTCCTCGGTCATGGGCGAACGGAGCAGTCGGCGACCGTCGAGCGTGTGCACGCGAGCCGCCAGAGTCATGCTCGACACCAGCCAAATCCCTTGAGCGGCATGCAAATCCGCGATGCGTAGGGCGCGATAGTCACAGTCGTAGCCTTTGCTGCGCGCCACCTCGAAGAGGGCCTGCTGGGTGGTGCCGCGCAAAATCGGATACCAGGGTGGCGGCGTCAGCAGACAGAGGTTACCGTCGGCGCCGGTTTCGGCGATCACCACCGTCGAGCGCGGGCCTTCGAGGATGTAGCCGTCGGTGCTGACGAAGATGACATCGCCGGCGCCTTGGCTGGCCGCGTGCCGCAGCGCGGCCATGTTCACCGCATAGGACAAGGTTTTGGCGCCGGCCAGCAGCCAGCGCATTCCGTCGACGCCGGTCGCGGGCAGACCCCGATCCAGCGTGAGGGCCGCAACCCCGTCCCGACGCACCGCGGCGACCCGTTCGGGAACGTCGGTGATCATCACGTACGCCGTCGGTGCCGACCCGCTTTCGCGGCCCCGGCTGTAGATCAACCGCAGCGCGCCCTCACGCGCCGAGCCGTTCCACTCCCGGACCGCCAGCTGGATCGCCCGCCGCCACCCCGGCAGGTCCGGCTCCGGTAGATCCATCAGTGTGGCCGAGTGGGTCAGCCGCTGCAGGTGTGGCTCGACCAGGCACGCGCGGCCGTCGCGGACCAGCAGTGTCTCGAAGGCGCCGTCGCCGCGAACGGCGGCGAGGTCGTCGGCGTACAGCAGCGGCGCACCGGGCGGGTGAACCGCGCCGTCCAGCGTGACGATCACACCCGTCTGACCTGCCATGCCGACTGAGCCTAGCGGCCGCATGCGGCTCCTAGCCGGGCGCCCGGATCCATAGAGTTGACGTCCGTAGAGTTGACACTGTGCATCCCGTTCCCGCGCCCGAATCCGGCCCCGACGCCGGCGCAATCTGGCACTACGGGGATCCGTTGGGCGAGCAGCGCGCGGCCGAGACGGACGCTGTGCTGGTGGATCGCACCCACCGCGCGGTTCTCACCCTGACCGGCGGGGACCGGCAGAGCTGGCTGCACAGCATCTCCACACAGCACGTCAGCTCGCTTCCCGACGGGACCAGCACGCAAAATCTCAGCCTGGACGGGCAGGGGCGTGTGGAAGACCACTGGGTCCAGACGGAGCTCGGCGGGACCAGCTACCTCGACACCGAACCGTGGCGCGGCGAGCCGTTGCTGGCCTACCTGAGCAAGATGGTGTTCTGGTCCGACGTCCAGCCGGCGGCCGCCGACTTGGTGGTGTTGTCGCTCCTGGGGCCGCGACTGGCCGACCGCGCAGTGCTCGACACGCTCGGGCTGGATGCGTTGCCTGCGGAGATGGCCGCGGTGCCGCTGGCGGGCGGCGGCTTTGTCCGTCGAATGCCCACCTCGCCCGCCGGCCAGCCCGAGCTCGACCTGGTAGTGCCGAGAGGCGCGGTTGCCGGGTGGCGCAGCCGTCTCCTCTCGGCGGGCGTGCGAGCCGCGGGGGTGTGGACCTACGAAGCGCACCGAGTGGCGGCGTTGCGTGCACGTCTGGGCGTGGACACCGACGAACGCACGATTCCGCACGAGGTGCGGTGGATCGGGGGTCCTGGTGTTGGGGCCGTGCATTTGGACAAGGGGTGTTACCGCGGCCAAGAGACCGTCGCCCGCGTGCACAACCTGGGCAAACCACCGCGGATGCTGGTGCTGCTGCACCTCGACGGCTCGGTGGAGCGCCCGTCCACCGGCGAGTCGGTACTCGCGGGCGGCCGCTCCGTCGGGCGCCTAGGCACCGTGGTCGACCACGTGGATCTGGGCCCGATTGCGCTGGCGCTCGTCAAGCGCGGACTGCCCGCCGACACCGAGCTTGCCACCGGTCCGGATGCCGCCGTCGCGGCAGTCATCGACGCAGATTCGCTGCCTGCGGCCGAGCAGATCGGGGCCGGACGGCTGGCCGTTGAACGCCTGCGAGGCGGTGCGGGATAATTTCCGATGAAGTCCAACACGGCGGGCAGGGGGCACCGACGCCCCTCCCCGAGGCACGGTAAACTGTTGGCAGGACAATAACGACACCAAGAGATCGGAGCCGCCTACTTGTTAGGCCGCTCCGTTATTGCGCGAGGGGGTCCCCCCATGGGCCGCGGCCGGGCGAAGGCAAAGCAGACCAAGGTTGCTCGAGAACTTAAGTACAGCTCCCCCCAGACCGACTTCGATCGGCTTCAGCGCGAGCTGTCGGGGACCGGTGCGGACGAACCCGGCGACCTGGACGGTGCCGATGACTCCTGGGATCACGACGACGACTGGCGCCGCTAGAACTTACTCCGTGCCGATGCCGCAAGCATCGGCACAGTGTTGGTGCCAGTTAGGCGCAGGTCCTTAAAATCTTGGGTGTTGCCCAACCAGCTTTGCGCGTGGGCCTTCTTTTCCGCCTTTGCAGACGGTGCCCAGGACCCAGCAGTCCAGGTGCCGTGCGGTCAAGATCGCCAGCGCGCGGTCGGTGTCTTCGGGAGCGACGACAGCGATCATGCCGACCCCCATGTTGAAGGTCTTCTCCATCTCCTCGCGGGTGACCCGGCCGCGCTGGGCGATCATCGCGAACACCGGTGCGGGCGTCCAGGTGCCGCGGTCGACCTCGGCGACCAGCCCCTGCGGGATGACGCGGCCGAGGTTGCCGGCCAGCCCGCCGCCCGTCACGTGGCAGAACGTGCGGACATGGGTTTCGGCCGCCAGGGCCAGGCAGTCCTTGGCGTAGATCCTGGTCGGTTCGAGCAACTCCTCGCCCAGCGTGCGGCCGAACTCCTCGACGTAGCCGGCGAGGTTCATGCGGTCGATCTCGAGCAGCACGGAGCGCGCCAGGGAGTATCCGTTGGAGTGCAGGCCGGAGGATCCCATCGCGATGATGACGTCGCCGGGTTTGACGCGGTCCGGTCCCAGCACATCGTCGGCCTCGACGACGCCGACACCGGTTGCCGAGATGTCATAGTGATCGGGTTCCATCAGGCCGGGATGTTCGGCGGTCTCACCGCCCAGCAACGCACAGCCCGCCCGCACGCAACCCTCGGCGATACCGCCGACGATCGCTGCCACACGTTCGGGCACCGTGCGGCCAACGGCGATGTAGTCCTGCAGGAACAGCGGTTCGGCGCCGCACACCACCAGGTCGTCGACGACCATCGCCACCAAGTCGAGGCCGACGGTGTCGTGCTTGTCCATCGCCTGCGCGACCGCCAGCTTGGTGCCGACACCGTCGCTGGACGCGGCGAGCACCGGCTCGCGATAGTCGCCGCGCAGCGCGAACAACCCGGCGAATCCGCCTAGCCCGCCGCGCACCTCAGGTCGGGTGGCTTTTGCCGCCAACGGCTTGAACAGATCGACTGCGCGGTCGCCGGCCTCAATATCCACCCCGGCCGACGCGTAGGTAATGCCCTGGCTGCCCGGTTCTGCTCCGGGGCTTTTTCCGGGATCGGTCATCGCGATAAAGGCTACCGGTAGGCGCTTCGCGCCGGTATCAAACGTGTTTGACCTACCCGCGCGAACCTCGGTCAGTGGTTGACCGGGACTTCGTCGGCGACCAGCTCGCCGAGCTCCGCACCGCGGGCCGCGTTGGCGAGCATGTGCTCGATGACGTTCTTGCCCAGCGCCGTTTCGCTGGGCAGCTCGATCGGATACTTGCCGTCGAAGCAGGCGGTACACAGCCGCGATGCGGGCTGCTCGGTCGCCGCGATCATGCCGCGCAGCGAGATGTAGCCCAGTGAGTCGGCGCCGATGGCATGCCGGACGGCTTCGAGCATCTCGTCTTCGTCTTCAACGGCGTTGGCGATCAGCTCCGCCGGCGACGGAAAGTCGATGCCGTAGAAGCATGGCCACTTCACCGGGGGCGAGGCGATCCGCACGTGCACCTCGACGGCGCCGGCCTCGCGCAGCATCCGCAGCAACGCGCGCTGCGTGTTGCCGCGCACGATCGAGTCGTCGACCACGATGAGACGCTTGCCGCGGATCACTTCTTTGAGCGGGTTGAGCTTCAACCGGATACCCAGCTGGCGGATGGTCTGCGACGGCTGAATGAAGGTCCGGCCCACGTAGGCGTTCTTCATCAGGCCCTGGCCGTAGGGAATGCCGGACTCCTGGGCGTATCCAACGGCCGCCGGGGTGCCGGATTCCGGCACGCCGATCACCAGGTCGGCCTCCACCGGAGCTTCGCGCGCCAACCGGCGGCCGATTTCCACCCGCGCGCCGTGCACGGAGCGACCACCGATGTTGCTGTCCGGCCGGGCCAGGTACACGTACTCGAAGACACAGCCCTTGGGGGTGGGGTTGGCGAACCTGGTTGAGCGCACCCCGTCAGCGTCGATCGCCAGCAGCTCGCCCGGTTCGATGTCGCGCACGAATGAGGCGCCGACGATGTCCAGTGCGGCGGTTTCGGAAGCCACCACCCAGCCGCGATCCAAGCGGCCCAACGAAAGCGGCCGCACCCCATAGGGGTCGCGGCAGGCGTACAGCGTCGTCTCGTCCATGAACGTCAGGCAAAAGGCGCCGCGGACGGTCGGCAGCAGTTCCAGCGCCGCCTGTTCCAGCGTGGCGTCGGCGGCGCCGTGGGCCAGCAGCGCGCCCAGGATGTCGGAGTCGGTGGTCGCCGGGGCCGGGGCCCGCTTGGCGATCAGCCCCTCGTCACGGGCGCGCGCGGCCAGCTCGGCCGTGTTGACCAGGTTGCCGTTGTGGCCCAACGCAACCCCGGTGCCGGCCGCGGTGTTGCGGAACACGGGCTGGGCGTTTTCCCAGGTCGTGTCCCCGGTGGTGGAGTAGCGGCAGTGTCCGATGGCGACATGGCCGGGCATAGCCGCCAATGTCTGCTCATCGAACACCTGACTGACCAGGCCCAGATCTTTGAAGACCAACACCTGAGATCCGTCGGCGACCGCGATGCCGGCGGCTTCCTGACCGCGATGCTGCAGCGCGTAGAGGCCGTAGTAGGTGAGCTTGGCGACTTCCTCCCCGGGGGCCCAGACGCCGAATACACCACATTCTTCGCGGGGTGAGTTCAGGTCCTGCTCGGCTGCATCTGATCCAGCGACGGTCACGGTGGGCGGCTCCCTAGAGAGAGTGGTGACGTACCCGGAGTTTACGGCCAGGACCGGCGCGCCGACGAATCCACGCGGCGTGTCAAGCGTTGAAGTTTTCGGCGTGTCAGGCTAAACCTGCAGTTCAGGGTTATATGCGCCGCACATCGAACAGCGGTAGCCAGTGGCCAATTTCACCCGCTCGAGCACCCGAGGATCGCAGCGCCCCGGTGCCTTCGGCGTCGGTGAGTGACAACATTCCGCTGACCAGCAGCAGCCACGTCCTCGGGTCCGTCTCCACCACGTTGGGCGGTGTGCCACGGGTGTGTTTCGGGCCGGCCACACATTGCACCGCGACGAATGGCGGGATCCGCACTTCGACGCTGGCGCCGGGTGCCAGGGTGGCTAGCGTGCGTGCGGTGAGCCGCACGGCCGTCGCGAGCGTGGTGCGCTCCGGCGCCGGGTGGGATTCGTCGCGCAGCCAATCTGCGACGGCGGTCAGGGCCTCGCGCGTCTTGGCCGGATCGGCATTATCACGGGCGGGCATACCTTAGGGTCTCAGAGTCATGGAGCGTCGTCGCTCTCGGCCGCCGCCCCCGTACAAGATCGTCGGCCTTCTGACGATCGTCGTCATGGGTCTCGTGGGGCTGGCCCTGTACGCACAGTTCCGCGGCGAGCTCACTGCAAAGACAGAGGTGACCATGATCGCCCCCCGGGCGGGCCTGGTGATGGATCCGGGCTCGAAGGTCACCTATAACGGTGTCGAAATCGGCCGGGTATCAGGCATTTTCGCGATCGAGCGCAACGGTAGACCCGCCGCCAAGGTGGTGTTAGACGTGACGCCGAGATACCTGGTCGCGATTCCGGCCAACGTGGCGGCCGAGGTCAAGGCGACCACCGTGTTCGGCAACAAGTACGTCGCCCTGAGTTCGCCGAAGCACCCTGCGCCACAACACCTTACGCCTTCCACTATTATCGATGCGACGTCGGTGACGACGGAGTTCAACAGCTTGTTCGAGACCCTGACGTCCATCGCCGAGAAGGTCGATCCCGTCAAGGTGAACTTGACGCTGTCCGCGGCGGCACAGGCGCTGACCGGGCTGGGCGAGAAATTTGGCGCCGCGCTGCTCAACGGCAACGCGATACTGGATGAGCTGAACCCCCGACTGCCCGGGCTGCGTTCCGACATCGCAAGCCTGGCATCGCTGAGCGACACGTACGCCGACGCCGCACCCGAGCTCTGGGATGCCCTCGACCACTCGGTGACGACCGCGCGAACGCTCAACCGGCAACAGACAGAGCTGGACGCGGCGCTGCTGGCGGCCGCAGGTTTGGGCGGCACCGGCGCCGACGTCTTCGGGCGGGGCGGACCGTACCTGGCCCGCGGGGCCGCCGATCTCACTTCTTCCAGCCAGCTGCTCGACTACTACAGTCCGGAAATCTTCTGCACCATCCGCAACTTCAACGAAGTGGCACCCAAGATTCACAATGCGCTCGGGGACAACGGCTACGCGCTCGGCGCGCACTCCTCGGGATCGATTGCGGGAGCACCTAATCCGTATATCTATCCGGAGAATCTGCCGCGGATCAAAGCCCGGGGTGGGCCCGGCGGCCGGCCGGGGTGCTGGCAGTCGATTACCCGCACGCTTTGGCCGGCGCCCTATCTGGTCGCCGACACCGGCGCGAGCATTGCCCCGTACAACCATTTCGAGGTCGGATCACCGCTAGCGGTGGAATACGTGTGGGGACGCCAACTGGGCGACTACACCATCAACCCGTGAACCTAGCCGAACAGTCGCGGCAACACCGCTTCGGAGATGGCGCGTAGTTCGGCCAGCGGCACCGTGAATAGCCCCTGGAATTCCACTTCATCCGAGGCCTGGTCGACGACGCCGATGCGCACCGCGGGCAGCCCCCGCGCCTCACACATCGACCGGAATCGACTCTCCTCGGTGCGAGGCACCGCGACCAGTACCCGGCCTGCGGACTCGGAGAACAGCATCACAAACGGATCCGTGCCCTCGGGAAGTACTATCCGGCAACCGGTTTCGCCGGCCAACGATGACTCCACGATGGCCTGGGCCAGGCCGCCTTCGGACAAGTCGTGAGCGGCGGTCACCAATCCATCGCGCGATGCGGCGGTCAGCACCTCGGCCAGCAGCTTCTCCCTGGCCAGGTCGACAGCCGGTGGCACCCCGCCCAGATGATCGGCGGTCACCTGCGCCCAGATCGATCCGTCGAACTCGTCGCGGGTGTCACCGAGCAGCAGCAGGCTCTCGCCCGGCTCGGCGCCCAGCGCCGTGGGGATGCGCCGGTCGACGTCGTCGATCACCCCGAGCACGCCGACCACCGGAGTGGGCAGGATTGCCACCGAACCGGTCTGGTTGTAGAAGCTGACATTACCTCCGGTCACCGGAATACCCAGGGCCACACAGCCATCCGCGAGCCCGCGGACGGCCTGGGAGAACTGCCACATCACCCCGGGATCTTCGGGTGAGCCGAAGTTGAGGCAGTTGGTCACCGCCACCGGCACAGCGCCGGTGACGGCGACGTTGCGGTATGCCTCGGCCAGCGCCAGCTGTGCTCCGACGTAGGGATCGAGTTTGGTGTAGCGGCCCGAGGCGTCGGTCGATATCGCGATGCCGCGGCCGGTGGATTCGTCGATGCGCAGCACCCCGCCGTCGGCGTGCTCGGCCAGCACGGTGTTGCCGCGCACGTAACGGTCGTACTGTTCGGTGATGAATGCCCGGCTGCACAGGTGCGGACTGCCCAGCAGCGCAAGCAAAGTCGAGCGCAGCTCGTCGCCGGTGGTGGGCCGGGGCAGCCCGGCGGTGGTGTCCGCGTTCAACGCGTCCTGCGTTTCGGGGCGGGCCACCGGCCGCTGGTACACCGGGCCCTGGTGGGCAACGGTGCGCGGCGGCACGTCGACGACCGTCTCGCCGTGCCAAGTGATCTGGAGCCGGTCACCGTCGGTGACCTCGCCGATGACCGTCGCCAGCACCTCCCACTTGCGGCACACCGCCAGGAAAGCCTCGACGTTTTCGGGTGCGACCACCGCGCACATCCGCTCCTGGGATTCACTGGACAGAATCTCGGCCGGGGTCATGTTGGCCGCTCGCAGCGGGACGGTCTCCAACTGCACTCGCATGCCGCCGTCGCCCGCGGATGCCAGTTCTGAAGTGGCACAAGACAATCCGGCACCGCCGAGATCCTGGATGCCGATCACCAGCCCGGCCGCGTACAGCTCGAGACAACACTCGATGAGCACCTTCTCGGTGAACGGGTCACCCACTTGCACCGACGGCAGCTTCTTGCGGCCGGGACCGCCACCCTCGTCACCGCCGAAGGTCTCCGACGCCAGGACGGACACGCCGCCGATCCCGTCGAGGCCGGTGCGGGCCCCGAACAGGATGATCTTGTTGCCGGTGCCGGAGGCGAACGCGAGGTGCAGATCCTCCTTGCGCAGCACTCCGACGCACAGCGCATTGACCAAGGGGTTGCCGGCGTACGACGCGTCGAATACGGTCTCGCCGCCGATGTTGGGCAGGCCCAGCGAATTACCGTAGCCGCCGATTCCGCGGACCACGCCGTCGAGCACCCGGCGGGTGTCCGGCGCGTCGGCGGCCCCGAAGCGCAGCTGATCCATCACCGCGACGGGACGTGCGCCCATCGCCATGATGTCGCGCACGATGCCGCCCACACCGGTGGCGGCGCCCTGATAGGGCTCGACGTAGGACGGATGGTTGTGCGACTCGACCTTGAACGTGACGGCCCAGCCGTCACCGATGTCCACCACGCCGGCGTTCTCGCCGATCCCGGCCAGCATCGCCGCGCGCATCTCGTCGGTCGTGGTCTCACCGAAGTAACGCAGATGGACCTTCGAGGACTTGTACGAGCAGTGCTCACTCCACATCACCGAGTACATCGCCAGCTCGGTGTCGGTGGGCCTGCGGCCGAGGATCTCGCGAATCCGCTGATACTCGTCGTCCTTGAGGCCCAGTTCGTGGAAGGGCTGCGGGTGGTCGGGGGTGGCGGCTGCGTGTTCGACGGTGTCCGCCACGTGGGTACGGGCGCCCGTTCCGGAGACAGTCACGCCCACAGTGTAGAGAGCTAACCGCCGCGCAGCAGGTGGGCGCTTTCGGGGTCGGCCGGATAGAACAACTCGACCGCCAGCTCGGCCAGCGTGATGTCGAGCGGAGTCCCGAACGTCGTCAAGGTGGTGAACATCGACAGTCGCCGGCCGGCGCCAGCGTCGAGCACGAACGGCACCAGCAGCGATGCGCTGTCGGAGGGTGGGGTTCGCGCTCGCGCGGCCGCGGCGACGCCGGGGTATTGCCGCACCTCTTCGTCGAGCGTCCGCAGCCCGGGGTCAGCGGTCAGCGCAATCGTGCGGTGCAGCTGGTGCAGCAAATAGCCCGCCCAGTCGGCGAAGTTCAGGGTCCGGCCGGCGAGTCCCTCGGGATGCAGACACAACCGGTAGACGTTGACAGGCGGCCCAAGCAGCTCCTGGGGCAGGCCGGCGGTGAGTGCGGACGCCGCGGCGTTGGCGCTGACGATGTTCCAGCACCGATCGATCACCACTCCCGGGTAGGGATCGTGCGCGTCGAGGAGGCGCTGCACCGCGGCGAGTGCCGGGGACAGTGCGGCGTCGTCGAGGGGGCGCGCCTGATAGCGCGGGGCGAATCCGGCGGCCAGTAATAGCGCGTTGCGCTCCCGTAGCGGGATGTCGAGACCTTCGGCGAGCGTGAGGACCATCTCCGGGCTGGGCCGCGCGCGTCCGGTCTCGATGAAGCTCAGATGACGCGCCGACACCCCGACGCTCAGCGACAGGTCGAGTTGGCTGACCCGTCGGCGGGTCCGCCATTCACGCAGCAGGACACCGACCGGCGCGTGACTCACGCCCTAACGGTAACCAGCCGCGGTACCTGCCGCGATGACCTCGGAGGTAATTGTGCGGCCGCACCGCGCCGGGACACGCTGGGGCGACCGCGCTCGATCGAAGCGCCCGACCGTTGGAGGAGTAATGACCGACACCACATCCACCGCGCCGAGGTTCAGCGCCGAGGTGTTCGCGGCGTTCTGGGCCGCGCCCGATGTGTCGCGGGGGTTGCCGATTTTGGCCGACGACATTGTGGGCTACTGGCCCAGCGACCCCGAGCCAGTCCGCGGCATCGAGGCATACACCGCCAAGATCGCTGAAATACTCGCGGCGGCACCGGATTTACGGCTCGAGGTGATCGACAGCGCGACCGTCGCAGGCGCCGTCGAGGGTGAGGAGCTGGTGTTCTTGCACTACACCGGTCGGGGTACCGGGCCGGCCGGCCCGTTCCGGCTGCGGGGTCTGGACCGGGTCCGCACCCGCGATGGGATGGTGGTGGAAAACGTCATCCGCTACGACCCGCTGTTCCTCGAGCAGGGCTGACGCTCACTCGGCGCTCACGGTGACCGGCCGCCGGGATCAGTCCGCGGGCGAGACCGGGGCCCGACAGCGCGACCAGACGTCCTCGCCGCCGGGCAGCAGGCAGGGGGATCGTTGACGCGCTCTGCGACCGGCTGGCTAACTGCCTGCCACGCAGAACGCGTTACCTTCGGGGTCGGCCAGCACAATCCAGCGGAAGCTGTCGCCGAACTGGTGCCGGCCGACCTCGGTGGCCCCCGCCGCCGTCAGCCGCGACACCTCGGCGTCGACGTCTTCGGCCGCGAAGTCGAGGTGGACGCGGTTTTTGCCCGGCGTGGGATCGGGCACCTGCTGAAAGCCCAATCGGGGACCGTCCGGCCGCACGACGGCGATGAATTCCCCGGGGATGAGTTCGTGTGTGGTGCCGCCGAACTGGGAGGCCCACCAACTGGCTAGTTTCGCGGCATCGCCGCAGTCGAACGTGACCATCTCCACTTTGAGCGTCATACCGATTGACTCTATGCCTGCCTGACCCGCCTGCCTATTGCGGTGACAAAAACGCCTGCAGCGCAGCGGAATAGGAAGCGACGTCGTGGGCACCCATCAATTCGCGTGCGGAGTGCATCGCCAGCTGCGCGGCACCGACGTCGACGGTCGGGATTCCGGTGCGCGCCGACACCAGCGGCCCGATGGTCGAACCGCACGGTAGGTCGGCGCGATGCTCGTAACGCTGCAGCATCACCCCCGCCTGATCGCAGGCCAACGCGAACGCCGCGGCCGTACGGCTGTCGGTGGCATACCGCAAATTCGGGTGCACCTTGAGCACGGGTCCGCCGTTGATCGCGATCAGGTGGCTGGGCTCGTGGCGCTCGGGGTAGTTGGGATGGGTGGCGTGCGCCATGTCCGCCGAGGCGAGCAGCGATGCGGGCAGCCGTCGCAGGAAGTCCTCCCGGGTGCCGCCACCCATCAGCACGATGCGTTCCAGCACGGTGCTCAGCAGGTTGGACTGCGCGCCGTGGTCTGACGACGAACCGACCTCCTCGTGATCGAAGAGCACCAGCACCGGAACGAAGCCGTGCGGCACGACGTTCAGTAAGGCCTCGGTTCCCGCATAGCAACTGGCGAGGTTGTCCAACCGGGGTGCGCTGAGCAGGCTTGCCGTCCCGTTGTCCGACGAGCCGATCACGGTCGACGGGGTCAGGTCGTGTGTCATCAAGTCGGCGGCCAGCACGTCGGCCGGGACCACGCCGGCCCGCTCGGCGACATGATCCACGAACGACCGCGGTTCGGCCCCCACACCCCAGACCGCATTGACGTGTCGCTGCGGGTCCAGGGTCAGGGACTTGCGGTCTTCGGCGAGATGGATGGCCAGCTGCGGGACGCGCAGCAGCGGCTCGTCGATCCGTACCAGCCGATGGTCCAACCCGGAGCCGGTGCGCACCGACAACCGTCCGGAGACGCCCAGATCGCGATCCAGCCAAGAGTTGAGCCAAGCTCCGCCGTAGGGCTCCAGGGCGACCACCCGCCAGCCGGCGACCAACCGATCAGGGTGCTGCTTGACGCGCAGGTTGGGACTGTCGGTGTGTGCGCCGACGATCCGGAACGGGCCGTCCGGGCCAGTGGTGTTCCAGGCCACCAGCGAACCGGCACGAACGGTGAAGAAGCGTCCCGGCCGCTCGGGCCAGGTATCGCCCTCGGGTAGTTCGGCATAACCAGCGGCGAGCAGACGACCGGCGACCGTTTCGCAGGCATGGAAGGGCGATGGGGAACCGTCGATGAATTCGCAGAGGCCTGCGGCGCTGGCCGACATGGTGAACATCATCGCGGTTCGCGACGACGCACGTCACGCTGGCCCCGATTGCGCGACTCCTCGTTCGCGTACTACCTACGCTCACCGTCGTCACGCTAAGGTCACCAGAGTGCCGTCGATTCAGCCGCAGCCCATCCTCGCGCCGTTGACGCCCGCCGCGATCTTTCTGGTGGTCACCATCGACGATGGCGGCGAGGCGACGGTGCACGACGCGCTGCCGGACCTGTCTGGGTTGGTGCGCGCCATCGGCTTCCGTGACCCGTCCAAGCGGCTATCGGTGATCGCCTCGATCGGTTCGGATGCCTGGGATCGGCTGTTCACCGGTCCGCGCCCCGCCGAGCTCCATCGGTTTCCTGAACTGAATGGCCCTCGGCACTTTGCGCCGGCCACTCCGGGCGATCTGATCTTCCACATTCGCGCCGAGACGATGGACGTCTGCTTCGAACTCGCCGGCCGCATCCTCAAGTTGATGGCCGGGGCCGTGACGGTGGTCGACGAGGTACACGGGTTCCGGTTCTTCGACAACCGCGATCTGCTGGGCTTCGTCGACGGCACCGAAAACCCTGATGGCGCAATCGCTCTCAGCGCGAGTGCCGTCGGTGACGAGGATCCCGACTTCGCCGGGTCGTGTTACGTGCACATTCAGAAGTACGTGCACGACATGGCGGCGTGGGAGTCGCTGTCCGTCGACGAACAAGAAATGGTGATCGGCCGGACCAAGCTCGAAGACATCGAACTTGACGATGACGTCAAACCGGCGAACTCGCACATTGCGCTGAATGTCATTGAAGACGACAACGGCACTGAGCTGAAGATCATCCGGCACAATATGCCGTTCGGCGAGGTCGGCAAGGGCGAGTACGGTACCTACTTCATCGGATACTCACGCACACCCGAAGTGACGGAACAGATGCTGCGCAACATGTTTCTCGGTGACCCGCCGGGCAACACCGACCGCATCTTGGATTTCTCCACCGCCGTCACCGGTGGTTTGTTCTTCTCCCCCACCGTTGACTTCCTCAATGATCCGCCACCGCTGCCCAGCTCTCTCGATACCCCGGCTACACCGCCCGCTGACCTCGCTTCAACCGACGGCTCGCTTGCGATCGGCAGTCTGAAAGGACCGAACTGATGAAGAACAACCTCTACCGCGAACTGGCTCCGATCACCGACGCGGCGTGGGCCGAAATCGAATTGGAGGCCACCCGGACGTTCAAACGCCACATCGCCGGGCGCCGCGTGGTCGACGTCAGCGAGCCCGGCGGCCCAACGACCGCGGCGATCAGCACCGGCCGGCTGGTCGATGTCGAGGCGCCGACCAATGGTGTGGTCGCCCATCTACGTGCCGCCAATCCCCTCGTGCGGCTGCGCGTTCCGTTCACGTTGTCCCGCACGGAGATCGACAACGTGGAACGGGGTGCGCAGGATTCCGACTGGGATCCGGTCAAAGCGGCTGCCAAGAAATTGGCGTTCGTCGAGGACCGTGCCATCTTCGAGGGGTACCCGGCCGCGCAGATCGAGGGCATCCGATCAGCCAGTTCCAACAAGCCGCTGACGTTGCCCGCCGACCCACGCGAAATACCCGACGTCATCACCCAGGCGATCTCGGAGCTGCGGCTAGCCGGCGTCGACGGCCCTTACTCGGTGCTGTTGTCCGCGGACGTGTACACGAAGGTCAGCGAGACCACCGAACATGGATATCCGATCCTTGAACACATCGACCGGCTGGTCCCCGGTGACATCATCTGGGCACCCGCCATCGACGGCGCCTTCGTATTGACCACGCGCGGCGGCGACTTCGATTTGCAGCTGGGCACCGATGTCTCGATCGGCTACACCGCCCACGACGCGGACTCCGTTCAGCTCTACC
Organism: Mycobacterium simiae; assembly: GCF_010727605.1. Taxonomy (NCBI): domain Bacteria; kingdom Bacillati; phylum Actinomycetota; class Actinomycetes; order Mycobacteriales; family Mycobacteriaceae; genus Mycobacterium; species Mycobacterium simiae. The sequence goes on along the minus strand of NZ_AP022568.1, from coordinate 3,272,472 downwards.
TGCAGGAAACCATGACCTTCTTGTGCTACACCGCCGAGGCGTCGGTACCGCTGGGGGCTCCGGAATAAAACCAACCGGGCTACTGCTGACGCGGGGTTGGTGAACTCCTCTTGGACGCAGGGTCCGTTGGCTACAACATTCGCCGGCTCGACGGCGTTGGTAGCGGGTGCCACCTCCGGCATCGGCCGCGAGGTCGCATGGGAACTGGCCAGGCTTGGTGCTGACGTCGTGGTGCATGGGCGTAGCGCCGAACGCGGCGCCAAGGTCGTCCGGGACATCGAGAACGTTGGCGGCACATCACATTTCGTCGCCGCGGACCTCAACGACGCCGATGACGTGCGGCGGCTCGCCGCCGACGCCGGAACCGTTGACGCCGGTGATCAATAACACCGGCATCTATCAGTTCGGTGAGACCGTGAATACCGACGACACAAAGTTCAACGAACACGTCCACGTCAACTTGCGGGCTCCCTACCTGCTGGTTCGGCAGCTGGTGCCGGGCATGGCCGAACGTGGCCACGGCGCGGTGGTCAATCTCAGCACCGTCGCCGCGTCCATTCCGGCCGCCGGCGCAGGCATCTACGGAGCCACCAAAGCCGGGCTGGAACTGCTGACGAAGGTGTGGGCCGACGAGTTCGGCAAGGCGAGTGTCCGGGTGAACGCGATCGCCGTCGGACCGACAGATACGCCCGGCGTCGCCGTCTATCCGGGCATGTTGAAGGCGGTCGCGGCGACCACCGCATTGGGTCGGCCGGCCGACCCGCACGAGATCGCCCGCGCGGTCGTCTTTCTCGCCTGCCCGGAGGCCAGCTACGTCAACGGCGCGGTGTTGAACGCGACCGGCGGTGAGCGGGCAATTGCCGCCTGAGGCAGCGGATCTCTTTGACCGTCGTCGTCGATGTTCAGACCGGCCTTGCCCCGGGGAGAGCCTAAATCAGCGGTTCGCCGCCGTCGACTTTCAATGTCATCCCGGTCATGAAGGTGTTTGTCATGCTGAACAACACCGCACTGGCCACGTCTTGGACGGTCCCGATCCGTCCCGCCGGATTGGTGGCGGCGATGTGCCGGAAATAGTCTCGCTTACCCTCGTCGCCGAGAGCGTCCCACGCGCCGGTGTCAATGACGCCCGGCGAAATCGCGTTGACCCTGATCGGTGCAAGTTCGACGGCCAGCCAGCGGGCGAGAAAGTCGACGGCGCCGTTAGTCACACCCACCCCGAGGTACCCGACGTTGAGTTTGAAGGCGTGCACACCGGAAAACAGCACCAACGAACCGCCCGGATTTATCTGGGAGGCAAAGTGTTTGGCCAGCATGGCGGGGCCGATGACCTTGGTGTCGAAGGATAATTGAAGGTTTCGGCGCTCGAGGTCGGCGAGCTTTCCCCGGGCCCGCGCAGAGGCCGTCGATATCACGTGATCCACGGCGCCCACGCGCTCGGCAAGCGCGGCGATCGAGGAATCCTCGGCGAGATCGATAGTTTCAGCGGTGATGGCGGTGTCACGATAGGCATTGTCAAGTTTGGCTCGGTCCCGCCCGGCGGCGATGACGCGCCCGCCCTCCGACTGCGCCAGCAAAGCGACCGCTCTGGCGATGCCGCTGCCCCGGCCGACCACCAGAACAGTCTTGTCTTGCAACGAGTTACCCACGCTTACTCCTCGACGCAAGGGCCCTAAATGGGATGTACAGCCCAGAATATCTCTGTGCTGGAGGCACGGTCAACCGATGCACACTATTGCGGGCCACCCCTGCGGGTGCATACTGGGATGCACATCCCAGAACATCTCGTCAGGAGGAACCTTATGCCGGTTGTTCATCATCGCTACATCGTCGTCGACGGTCATCGATTGTTTTTCCGGGAAGCCGGCGACTCCGCAGCACCCGTACTGGTGCTCCTGCATGGATTTCCGACCAGCTCGTTCATGTTTCGAAATCTGATTCCCGCGCTCGCCGACCGCTACCACGTGATCGCTCCGGATCACCTCGGCTTCGGATTTTCCGACGCCCCGGCGGTCACGGAGTTCGACTACACCTTCGATGCGCTCGCCGAACTGACGGCGGCCCTGTTGGGCAGCCTCGGCATCGTCCGCTATGCCATATACGTCCAGGATTACGGCGCCCCGATCGGCTGGCGGCTGGCGCTGCGGGATCCCTCCGCCATCGCGGCGATCATCACTCAGAACGGCAATGCGTACGACGCCGGTTTCGTGCCGGACTTCTGGAACGCCGTAACGGCCTACCAAACGGAGCAGACCGCCGAGACCGAGGCCCCGCTGCGCGGGTTCCTCACGTTGGACGCGACCCGATGGCAGTACGTCACCGGGGTGGACGACGAGACGGTGGTCGATCCCGAATGCTGGCATCACGACTACGCGCTCTTGTCCCGACCCGGCAATGATCTGGTGCAGTTGACACTGTTTCGGGATTACGCCACCAATGCGCCGATGTACCCGCGGGTGCACGAGTACTTCCGCATTAGCCAAGTTCCGCTGCTCGCAGTGTGGGGACGCGGCGACAAGATCTTCGGGCCGGCCGGAGCCGAAGCATTCGCCGACGACCTGCCCGACGCGCAGATCCATCTGCTAGACGGCGGGCATTTCCTGCTGGAGTCGGCACTCGACGAGGCGACTGTCCTCATTCGCGCATTCCTCGCGCAACACATGCCCGTCTGACGCCAACGGCGCACCCGCGAAGCAATGGGCTGGAGATCCCATAATCGGGGGCGTCACCGGGTTAGCCTGACGCGATGGCCCATCCCGAGGTCCATGATGAACGACGGTTGACCGCCAAGGGGCGGGCGACCCGCGACAGGATTGTCCAGGCCGCCGCCCAGCTGATCGTCAGCGAGGGGCTGTCGGCGGCGAACATGGAAAAAGTGCGCAGGGCCGCGTCGGTCAGCGGGTCGCAGCTCGCCCACTACTTCGCCGACAAGGGCGCCCTGATCCGCGAGGTGATCAGACGTCAGATCGCCGTGGTGCTCGACTTCCATCGCCAGCCCAGCCTCGGCGATCTGGACTCGTTCGACGACTTCGAGCGATGGATCGATCTCAACATGCGCTACCTGCGACGCATCGGGACCTCCGGCGGCACTCCCACCTACCACGCGCTGGCCGCTCAGTTGGCCAAGTCCGACAACACGACGCGCGCCACCTTGGCGGCCGGCTATTGGCAGTGGGTGGAGTTGCTCGAATCCGCGATCCAGCGCATGAAGGGCAACGGCGCCCTGATGCCCGGCGCCGATCCGCGACGGCTGGCCCTCGCCATCGTCGCCGCGCACCAAGGGGGCGGCACGATGGCCTTCACCTATCGAGCGGAGTGGCCGCACGCCGACGCCACGCGCTTCGCGGTCAACTACTTGCGCATGTTCGCTACCGACCCCGACGAGCGCAAGCCGCGCCCTGCCCGGCGCCCTCGGGTCCGCCGGGTAAGTCCGAGGGCCGCAACGTGATCGACGATGCGAAGCCTCGGTTCACCCGCAAGGGACAGGCGACGCGCAACCGCATCATCAAGGCCGCGGCCAAGTTGATGTTCGAGCGGGGAGTAGCCAACACAAGCATCGAAGACGTGCGCCGCACCGCGGCGGTGAGTGGGTCACAGATCTCGCACTACTTCCGCGACAAGCGCGACTTGACCCGCGAGGTCATCGCCGCGCGCCGCGACGATGTCATCAAGTTCCACACCCAACCGCGGCTCGCCGCGCTCGACAGCATCGACGCACTGCAAGCGTGGGCCGATGCCTGCATTGACGACATCGACAGGGTGTACCGAGTGGGTGGGTGCGTCTATGGGTCGCTGGCTGGCGAATTGATCGAAGCCGACGACGAAGTACGCGACGACCTGGCCTACGGCTACGACCGGTGGCTTGAACTGTTCCGGACCGGCCTGACAACCATGCGTCGGCGCGGGGAACTTCGGCCCGATGCCGATCCCCGGCATCTGGCCGCGTCGCTGGTCAGCGCGCATCAGGGCGGGGCCATGATTACCCATGCCACCGGCGATGCCGAACCGCTGCGGGTGGCGGTCACCGCGGCCGTCGACTACGTGCGCTCCTTCACCACCGAGCCGGGCAAACGGGGCCGATCTCGGCAGCGACGCAAATCCTGACCGTCCCCTGTCAGCGCTGGACATTGTGGGTCTCCCAGCCCATAATTACTGGGTTGGCCGGCCCATTATTGCCGCGTGCGTCGCTATCACCGTCTGCCCGACGAGTCGGAAAGAGGCATTGCTATGAGCACCACCACCAGCGGCACATTGCCGACCGCTCCAGCAGTGGTGCGGGAGCAACCCGGCGGGGAAAACATGCGCGCCATCATCTTGGCAGGGTTCGGCGGGCTCGACAGTCTGGTCTATACCGAAATCCCTAAGCCGCGACCCAAGGACGGCGAGGTGGTGATCGAGGTGAAGGGATTCGGGATCAACCATGCCGAGCTGCACATGCGCCGTGGCGAGTGGGCCGAGGCCGCGGAAGTCAGCGGGATCGAATGTGTCGGGATCGTCGATTCCTGCCCGAGCGGGGAATTTCCGGTCGGCGCCAAGGTCGCCGCGCTCATGGGCGGTCTGGGACGAACGATCAACGGTAGTTACGCCCAATACACGCGGGTACGGGCGGCCAACGTTGCGCTCATCGAATCCGAGCTGCCGTGGTCGCAACTGGCCGCGCTCCCTGAGACCTACGCGGTAGCGTGGACGTGCCTGTTTCGCAACCTCGATCTCAAGGCCGGACAAACGCTGGTGTTGCGCGGCGCCACATCATCATTCGGCCAGGCGGCGCTCAAGATGGCGGTGGCCGCCGGCGCGAATGTGATTGCCACCGCGCGTAATCCGAAGCGCTTTGCGACACTCGAAGGCCTGGGCGCCTCCCGCGTCGAGCAGGAAAGACCTGACCTTGCCGCCCACATTGCCGAATCCAAACGGATCGATGCCGTGCTGGACCTGGTGGGCAACAGCACGATTCTCGACTCGCTGGACATGCTGCGCCGCGGTGGCACTGCGTGCCTCGCCGGATGGCTGGGCGGCCTCGATCCGATCGGCGACTTCAACCCGCTGCTGCGCATGGCCAGTGGGGTCAACCTGAACTTCTTCGGTAGCTTCGTGTTCGGCACACCCGGCTTCCCTCTGTCCGACGTGCCCTTGCAGGACATCGCACGGCAGGTGGCGGAGGGCAAGCTCGATGCAACGCCGTCACACGTCTTCTCTTTCGACCAGATTCACGAGGCACACCGCATGATGGAGGCCGGAGAAGCCGGCGGAAAAATGGTCGTCGTCATGGACTAAAAGTTCACGAAATATCGGCTCTGACAAGGTATTCAGCGAAGGGTGGCGGCGAAGATGGGGTTGGCATGGCAGCAAGGCCCGCTGGCCACCGGGTCGGTCGGCCACTTCTTGACTCCGCAGCCGCTGCCGCCCCGGCTACTTTACGCAGAGCCGTTACGTCGCCGCATGCGCGTCCGCTTTGCGGACCGATGGATCGCCGACAGCCAGGACGTGGTGCTACTGCACGAGCCCGGCCGCTATCCCGTCGCGTATTTCCCGGTGGACGACGTGGCAGGGGGCATCCTGCTCTCCGAGGGCCGCGTGACCCAGCACCAAGACCTCGGCGACACTCAATGGTTCACCGTGCGGGTCCCCGGGCGGGAGGCCACGCACGCGGCGTGGCAGCACATCGCCCTGCCCCACCATGCCGCGATTCTCGGCGGACGTGTGGCCTTCGCGTGGCGTGCCGTGGACGCCTTCTTCGAGGAAGACGAGCGCATCGTTGGGCATGCGGCCGACGCCTATCATCGCATCGACATTCGCTCCACCTCACGGCATCTGGTGGTTCGAGACGCCGATCGGGTGGTCGCCGACACACACCGCCCGTTGGCTCTGTACGAATCCGGCTTTGCGCCGCGTTGGTACGTGCCACGTGACGACATCGACGACTCGGCACTCAAACCCGTTGATGGACAGACATTCTGCCCTTACAAGGGAATCGCCTCTTACTACGATATCGGCGCCCACAAGCGCGCCGCCTGGTCCTATGTCAATGCCTGGGCCGAGGTTTCTCGGGTGCGCAACCTGGTGTCCTTCGAGCCCGACAAGATCGAGGTGTGCCTCGACGACAAACGGCTGCACCTCGAACCGGGTCAAACCGTCGTCCCGCACGGCGTCGACCGGGGACTCGACATCGATGAGGTGCTCGGCGAGCCGCCGCTGGCAGACCGTCGGCCAGAGTGAAACGCGACGCGACGGGAGGTCACGGTGGCTGCACGCAAAGTCAGCGCGGAGCGAGTGCAGGCATTCTCCGACGGCGTCTTCGCGGTGCTCATCACCATTCTGGTGCTCGAACTCAAGCCGCCCAGTGCACCCAGCATCGACGCGTTGTTGCCGCTGTGGCCGACGGGGCTGAGCTACGTAGTCAGCTACGTGTTCATTGCGATCGTCTGGGTCAACCATCACCATCTGTTCGGCTACGCCCAGAGCGCAACACCGCGGCTGGTGTGGTCCAATTTCGCGCACCTCTTCTCGGTGTCGCTGATCCCGTTCACCACCGAATGGATCGCCGACAGCCGGTTGGCCGACGCACCGGTGGTCTTGTATGCCTCGGTGTTCGTCCTGGTCAACATCACCTACATTGCGTTGTGCACCGAGGTCATCGACCGTCCCGCCCATGAGGATGTTTCGCATCGGTTGCGCAGGCTGCTGCGGATGAGGTCATTCCTCACGATCTTCGTCTTCGCGACAGCTGCGGTTGTCGCACTCCGCTGGCCGGCCGTCGCGATGGCGTTGATATGTCTGTGTCTGATCGGATACATACGGCCGGACATTCCGGATCATCAGGAGGCGCAGCAATAGTCATGCGGACGACACCATCGGTACTTGTTTTCGACGTCAACGAGACACTCATTGATGTCGAATCGATAGCGCCGCTTTTCGGCGAACTGTTCGGTGACGAGAAAGTGCTGCGCGAATGGTTCGGCCAACTCGTGATGTACTCGATGACGATCACGCTGGCCGAGCGCTATGTCGACTTCTTCACGCTCGGCCAAGGCGTCCTGCGCATGCTGGCCGATGCCCACGCTGTCGACATCACCGACGAACAGGTCGACCGCCTACACGCGCACATGAGAACGATGCCCGCCCATCCGGACGTCGAAGAAGGCCTTGTGGCATTGCGAAACAACGGTTTTCGGCTTGTTACGCTAACGAATTCGCCACACCGCCCCGGTGCAACGACACCCCTCGAGCATGCGGGACTCGCCGGATTCTTCGAGCGGCAGCTCAGCGTGGACTCCTGTCGTGCATTCAAGCCGTCTCCCGCGGTCTACCAACACGCCTGCCAGTCCCTCGACGTGGATCCCGCCGATTGCATGATGGTGGCCGCCCATGTGTGGGATCTGCTCGGCGCGCAGAACGTCGGCTTCAGCACCGCCCTGATCACGCGACCGGGCAACCCCCCACTGCCGGTCGACGGCCTGCCCCAACCGACCCTGGTCGCAAGTGACCTGCGACAGCTAGCCGAGCAGCTCGCCGCCGGGGCCTCTTAACCGACCGCCGATCGACGCAAACAGGCCCACCGAAAGCGAGAACATGACACCCAGCAACGAATTCGACGTGGTGGTGCTCGGCGCCGGACCGGTGGGCCAGAACGCCGCCGAACGTGCCCGCTCCGGGGGCCTGCGGGTCGCGGTCGTCGAGCGCGAACTCGTCGGCGGTGAATGCTCGTACTGGGCGTGCGTGCCGAGCAAGGCACTGTTGCGGCCCGTCCTTGCCCTGGCCGACGTCGGGCGGGTTGACGGCGCACGCGAGGCTGTCACCGGTCCGATCGACCCGCTGGGGGTGTTCGGGCGCCGCAATCGCTATGTGACCGATTGGGATGACACCGGCCAGGCCGACTGGGTCAGCGGAATCGGCGCGACCCTGGTACGCGGGCACGGCCGGCTCAATGGGCCCCGGCGGGTCACCGTGTCGTCGTCCGACGGGGAGATCACCCTCGATGCCCAGCATGCGGTAGTCGTATGCACCGGTAGTCGGGCCGCGCTTCCCGACTTGCCGGGCATCGTCGAGGCGCGGCCGTGGACGAACCGTCAAGCAACCGATAGCAGCACCGTGCCGGGGCGACTAGCGATCGTCGGGGCCGGTGGTGTCGGCGTCGAAATGGCAACCGCCTGGCAGGGATTGGGATCCGCGGTAACTCTGCTGGTTCGAGGATCCGGCTTGCTGCCGCGAATGGAACCGTTTGTCGGCGAACGCATCCGGTGCGGCCTCACCGACGCGGGTGTCGATGTGCGGGTGGGAGTCACCCTACGCGCGCTTCGGCGGCCCGAGGCGGCGGGCCCGGTCACTGTCGAGCTCGACGACGGCACCGACATTACGGTCGACGAGGTGCTCTTCGCCACGGGCCGGGCACCGCTCACCGACGACATCGGCCTGGAAACAGTAGGGCTGACCCCGGGCAGCTGGCTCGATGTCGACGACACCTGCCGAGTGCAGGCTGTCCAGGACGGTTGGCTCTATGCGGCGGGCGATGTCAATCACCGAGCGTTGCTGACTCACCAGGGCAAGTACCAGGCCCGTATCGCCGGTGCCGCGATCGCCGCACGTGCCGCCGGAAAGCCGTTGGACACCGCGCCGTGGGGTACGCATGCCACAACGGCCGACCACCATGCGGTACCCCAGGCATTCTTCACCGACCCCGAGGCAGCCGCCGTCGGACTGACCGCTGAGCAGGCGGTGCAGGCCGGGCATCGGGTCCGCACCGTCGACGTCGAAATCGGTGAAGTTGTCATGGGCGCCAAGCTTTATGCCGACGGCTATAGTGGCCGAGCGCGTATGGTGGTCGATGAAGATCAGCGCTATCTACTTGGGGTTACATTGGTCGGTCCCGGTGCCACCGAAATGTTGCACTCGGCCACCATCGCGGTCGCCGGTCAGGTTCCCATCGCCCGGCTGTGGCATGCGGTGCCCTGCTTCCCGACGATCAGTGAACTGTGGCTGAAACTTCTTGAGGCCTACCGAAATTCAGACTAGCGACAGGAGCGCAAATGGCAACCGCGGACGGTTTTCACCCCGATTTCGACGACACCGAACAAAGCCCACTGCGCAGCCGGGTACACCACATCAAGGCGTCCGACATCAGCACCGACACCGCACAATCGGAAGGCCTGCGGCGGTTCGCGGCCCTCAACGGCAAGTCGGTCGGCGCTGAGAAGCTATGGATGGGTGAGACTCACGCGCTACCGAACACCGTCTCCGACAACCACCATCACGGCGACTCCGAGACGGCGATCTACGTGCGCAGTGGACACCCGGAGTTCGTGTTTCACGACGGAGTCGACGAGGTGCGCATCGCGACCGCCCCCGGCGACTACGTCTTCATCCCGCCCTACCTGCCGCACCGCGAAGAAAATCCCCGCCCGGACGAGCAGGCCGAGGTCGTGATCGCCCGCAGCACACAGGAAGCCATCGTTGTCAACCTGCCCGCCCTGTACCCCCTGGAAAACGGTCAGTAGACGGCGATTTCGACCAGGTTCCCGTCGATATCCCGGCAATAGTGCGAGGTCATCGGTCCCAGTGCACCGGTCTTGGTGACCGGACCGGCAGTGATCTCGACTCCACACTCGATGAGATGAGCGCGCACGTCGTCCGGAGCGGTGTCGGTGATGAAGCAGAGGTCTTCGGAGCCTGGCGCTTCCACGGCCCCGGTGACCCAGTCGGGATCGTCGGCCAGGGCGCCCAGGGGCCGAAGGTTGATCTTCTGATTCCCGAAGACCAGCGCGGTTCTGTTCGACGGCCCGAAGGTCTCTTTTTTCATGCCCAACACCCGCTCATACCACGCGGCGGTAGCTTCGACGTCGTTGCAGTTGATCACGATATGGTCGAACCGGTTCACGGTGAATCCCATACTCATCCCTCGTACGCTAATGCGTCGCAGCACGACCTGCCGCGGCGCGGGCCCGATGCGGCTCTACCCGCCGGCGTCAGAACGTCACGATTGGGTAGCTGTATTCCGTTGTGCGCGTGACTGAATCGTTATACTCAGCAAACTCTCAACAGATTCTTGGCTGACCCACTGCTTGGCTCCAAGGATCCGCAAAGGCGCAGGTCTCAGCATTGATTCCATGACGACTGAGGCGCTGTCCGCCGATCTGATCGAACGTTACCTGTGCACCCGCGGCAGCCGGTATTTTCGCGGCCAGCACGACGGGGAGTTCTTTTACGTGGCCAATACCCGCCCGCGGCGGTTGCATGTCCACCTCGGCATCTCCCGTTGGCACAGTGATGAATTCACGATCCAAGTGACTCCTGGTTGCTTCTTCCCGGTGGGCGACAGCGCGCGGCTGGCCGACCTCGCCGATTCGTGGAATCACAAGAGCCGAGCAGTCATCGCGACCGTTCATGGATCCTCCGATCCGCGGCGGGTCGGCGTCGTGGCGCGTAACTCTCGGAGGGTCCGCGAACCCATCGAGTTCGACGAGTTCGCGACGCACGTCGACCACAGCATCGCGGCCGCGATCGAATTCTTCGCCGAGCTGAGCTGTGTCCCCGAGTGCCCGCAGGAGCCGTTGCTGCGGGACGCCGGGTGAGAGCCCTCACTCGGGCCCGGACGCGGGTTGAACTCGTAACGGATCACCGCGCACGGTCGGCGTAGCCGCCGGATGAATTCGGCTGGGTGGCAAGGTGATTGAAGAATTAAGGCACGAATTACGCTCCGACCCGTCCGAAGCCACCGGGACCAGAACAGCGTCGGGCATATTCCCCGCGATGCCGCCGCCCCAGCAAACGGATATAGCATTCTCTAAAACTGAGAGTACTCTATGTCACATGCGCTGCGGCCCGGGGACGGCCTCGCGCCGCCAACTACTGGCAACACAGACCGCGGGGGAATGACCATGGCCGACGCCGAACCGGCGACGCATGAGACCGCTAAATGGGACCCTCTGTTCACCGAACAGGTCGGGAACACCATCGGACCCGTGGTCAACCGCTGGTATCGCGCCGAAGTGCGAAACCTGGACAACCTTCCTGCGACCGGCGGTGCGCTCGTGGTGTCCAATCACTCCGGCGGCATGTTCACCCCGGACGTGATGATCTTTTCGTCGGCGTATTACGACAAGTTCGGTTACGACCGCCCGGTCTACACCCTGGCCCACTACGGGGTGTTCATGGGCCCGATGGACGGCTGGCTGCGCCGCGTGGGCGTCATCGAGGCCAGTCGTGAAAATGCCGCTGCGGCATTGCGTTCCGGCGCAGTCGTGCTCGTCTTCCCCGGCGGTGACTACGATTCCTACCGTCCCACACTGAGCGCTAATACGATCGACTTCAACGGTCGTACCGGCTACGTGCGGACCGCCATCGAGGCCGAGGTGCCGATCGTGCCGACTGTCTCGATCGGTGGGCAGGAGACCCAGTTTTTCCTGACCCGCGGCAATTGGCTGGCCCGCAAGCTGGGAATCACGAAAGCCCGGGTGGACATCTTGCCGCTCAGCTTCGGCTTCCCATTCGGATTCAGTGTCATCTTCCCGCCGAACCTGCCGCTGCCCGCCAAGATCGTCACCGAGGTGCTCGAGCCTATCGACATCGGTGCGCGGTTCGGCAAAGACGCCGACGTCGACGAGGTGGATGCTCACGTGCGTCGGGTGATGGAGGCCGCGCTCAGGCGGCTGGCGGACCAGCGCAGGTTTCCCATTCTGGGCTGACGGCGCGGCGCCTAGTGCTTCAGGTGCCCGCGATCCACCACGATCTGACTGCCGGACATGTTTATCGATCCGTCCCCGGCAAGCCAGGCGACGACATCCGCGATGTCCTCGGGAGCCATGAACTCTTCCGGAGCCCCAAGCGCGCGGTACGGCATCGGCGAGAGACTGTGCAGATAGGACGGATGCTGGGACAGAAGCGTCAGCATCTCATCGGAGCTGTTCATCGGCGTGCTCACCGCGTATGGGTGCACCGAGTTGACGCGGATGCCGTATTCGCCCAATTCCACCGCCAAGGCGTTGGTGAGCCCGACCAGACCATGCTTGGCCGCCGAGTAGTGCCCGTTACCGGGCGTGGCCTTCAGGCCGGTGGTCGAGCTGATGACGATAATCGAACCGCCGTTACCCAGCTCGATCATTGCCGGGACGGTGGCGCGCAAGGTTCGCCATGTGCCGCTGAGGTTGACGTCGATGACGGTGTCCCAGTGCTCTTCGGAGAGCTCCCACAATCGGCCGAAGCTCAATATCCCGGCGTTGGCGACCACGACATCGAGTCGGCCGAATTGCTTGACTGCGTCGTCGACCAGCTGCTGCATGTCGCCCAACTGGCGAATATCGACCTCGCGGGTCAGCACTTTGCGGCCCAAGTCTTCTACCGTCCGCGCCGTCTCCACCAAGTCCGCGGAAGTGGCGGGTGGGTACCGAACGGTGCTGGATACCGGAGCGCAGACATCGACGGCGACGATGTCGGCACCTTCGCCAGCAAGCCGCGCCGCGTGGGCGCGACCCTGCCCGCGCGCTGCCCCGGTCACGAGCGCGACTCGGCCCTCAAGACCGTTGTCTTTTCGACTCATTGGCTTCCCCCCCCTTCTACGAATCGTGTCCGTCGGCAGCGGCCCTGACAACGACTCATCTCCTAACTCGAAAGAGGCCGCCCCTCTCACTGCCTCGCACCGCGACGGAGATGCGAAACCGACCCGTAGCAAACTTGGATGCACTGCGGCATAGTTGGATCAGGTCGCGTCGGGACGGCGAGACGGGGGCGGGTGAAAAGACTCAACGGCATGGACGCCATGCTCCTTTACAGCGAGACGCCGAACCTGCACACGCACACACTCAAGGTGGCGATCCTCGACCCGTCCGGCTGCGACGGCGACTTCAACTTCGCGGCTTTTCAACGCCACGTGCTGCGCCGGCTGCATCTGCTCGAACCGTTGCGCTACAAGCTCGTCGATATCCCCTGGCAGCTCCATCACCCGATGTGGCAGGAAGATTGCGACCTCGACCTGGACTACCACCTGCGTCAAGTACAGGTGCCGGCGCCGGGTGGCCGCCGCCAACTCGATGAAGTCATCGGGCGGGTGGCCTCCACGCCGCTTGATCGCAACCACCCGCTGTGGGAATTCCACTTCGCCGAGGGGCTCGCCGGGGGCCGATACGCGCTGATCGGAAAGATCCACCACGCGTTGGCCGACGGCGTGGCCTCGGTCAACCTGCTCGCCCGCGCGATGGATATCGAGGGCTCGGCACAAGACGAACATGACAATGACCAGGCGGGGCACACCGCGACAACGAGCGAGCTGCTGCGTGCCGCAGCGCGAGATCACGTCCGGCAAATCGCCGAGCTACCCGGCCTGATCCGGGACGTGGCGCTGGGCATGCGCCGGGTGCGGCGTCGCTGGAAGCAACGGGGCCAACATCCCGATCTCGCCGAGACCTTCGACGCACCGCGGACCTTCCTGAATCACGTGGTATCCCCGCAGCGACGGTTCGCCAGCGCGCCGCTGCCGCTGGCCGACGTCAAGGCAACGGCCAAGGCGTTGGGCATCACCGTCAACGACACGGTACTGGCGATTGCGACCGGGGGCTTGCGCACGCTGTTGTTGAACTACGACGGCCGGGCCGACCGGCCGCTCATAGCATCGGTGCCCACCGCGACCGACAAGTCCCAACGCATCACCGGCAACGAGATCAGCGGGCTGATGATCTCGCTGCCGGTGCACATCGACGACCCCGCCAAGCGGGCACGGCTGGTTTCGCTGGCGACCTCGATTGCCAAAGAGGACCACGAGATCATGGGCCCGGCACTCTACGGCCGGATGATGGCGTATCTGCCGACGGCGTTCGCCCCGACCGCGTTTCGCTGGCTCGGTCAGCATGACATGCCCAACCGGCTGATGAATGTGGCGGTGTCCAGCGTGGTGGGCCCGCGCAAGCGCGGGCATTTCGGCGGCGCCGCGGTGACCGAGATCTACTCCACCGGAGTGCTCTCGCCGGGGGCCCCAGTCAACATCACGGTGTGGAGCTACGTCGATCAGCTCGGGATCGCGGTGCTCACCGATGACCAGACCTTTAACGATCCACACGAGGCAACGGATGCGATGACCGAAGCATTCGCCGAATTACGCAGAGCCGCAGGCATTTCGGTAGGGTCAGGCAGTCAAGACGGCGTCCAGGGCTGAATAGAACAGCCCCAACCCGTCGTCGGACGGCCCCGTCAACGCCTCGATCGCATGCTCGGGATGCGGCATCAGCCCGACCACCCGACCGTTGGCCGAGCTGATCCCCGCGATGCCGCGCATCGAACCGTTGATGTTGTCGTGGTAGCGAAACACCACGCGTCCCTCGCCCTCGAGTTCGTCGAGCACATCGTCCGGCGCGACATAGCGCCCTTCACCCGATTTGAGCGGAATCAGCAGATCGGCGTCGGCAGCGAAGCGTGACGTCCATGAGGTCGTGTTGGAGGCGACCCGCAACCACACGTCGCGGCAGACGAAGTGCAGACCCGCGTTGCGAGCCAGCGCCCCCGGCAGCAGCCTGCTCTCGCAGAGCACCTGAAAGCCGTTGCAAATTCCCAACACCGGCATTCCTGCGCGTGCAGCGTGGATCACTTCGGACATCACCGGGGCGAACCTGGCGATCGCGCCGGCCCGCAGGTAGTCGCCGTAGGAAAAACCGCCCGGCACCACCACCGCGTCAACCTTCTTCAGGTCGGCGTCGGCATGCCAGAGGCTGACCGCCTCCGCGCCGACGCGGCGCACCGCGCGAGCGGCGTCGACGTCGTCGAGTGTCCCGGGGAAGGTGATGACGCCGATCCGCGCGCTCACAGCGCTTCCCGGCTGATGGACCAGTCCTCGATCACGGTGTTGGCCAGCAAGGATTCCGCGATTTCGGCGAGCGCGGAATCATCGACGGAATCGTCGATTTCCAGCTCAAACCTTTTGCCTTGCCGGACGTCTGAAATTCCGGGATGGCCGAGTCGGCCCAGCGCGCCGACAATCGCCTGTCCCTGCGGGTCGAGAATCTCCGCTTTGGGCATCACATTGACGACCACCCGTGCCACCGGCGTCCCTCCTGACGATTTGCTACCGGACCCAACTCTACCGGGGGGCCCTGGCCTTCGCGTGACCTGCGGCGCTTACGGACAGGACGCGATATACGCCTCGCACAGCGGCGCCGTCATCGCGTCCAACGGTTTGGTGTCGGGCATCGACGGCCAGGACACCTGGGGCGGCCCGGACGACCACAGCGTCAGCTCGCTGATCGTGCTGCTCGCGACGTGCGCGATCAGGTAGGTGTGCATGATCACCGGTCCGCTGATGACCGCGGCCATCCGGTTCGTCTCATCGGTGGTGATCGACGGTGATTGCAGCGGCGCCCCCTGCTGGCAGGCGCGCAGCACCGCGACGGCGTTGGCGAACACCGAGGCCGCGATGGCGCCGCCACGTGCCGTGTCGCCACGCCAGTGCAGGATCTGGGCCTGCAGCTGCCACTGCCCGTCGGGCTGGACCACCGTCGCGCGGGCCGTGACCGCCGAGTCGCGCGGGTCCTGCGGGCGCGGCAGCGTTGCGCACAGCTCCTCGAACCGAAACCGGGGGCCCGGCCTGGTCGCCGTCGTCTGCACCGCCCGCCCCGCCAGCACAGGCCAGTTATACGGCGAGTTCAGCGGAATCGCGCTCTGCTGGATCCATGCGCTCGCGGGGATTTGGTCGCACACCGGTGGGCAAGTCTCCGGTTCGGCCGGCGCGGGAACCACGAATACAACGCCCGCCACCAGGCCGCCGGCGAGAAGTATCGTCGCGAAAACTACCCGCACACGACCACCCCCGTCAGGGCACAATCGTAGACATGCAACTGACGCATTTCGGGCATTCCTGCCTACTTGCCGAGTTCGACCACACTAGCTTGCTCTTCGATCCCGGTACCTTCGCGCACGGCTTCGAGGGAATCACCGGTTTGTCCGCCATTCTGATCACCCACCAGCACCCGGATCATGTCGACCCGACGCGGTTGCCGGCGCTGCTCGAGGCCAATCCCGGCGCCGCGCTATATACCGATTCGCAGACGGCGGCACAGCTGGACGCGCCGTTCGAGGTCGTACACGTGGGTGACGAGCTGCAGATCGGGGAGCTGACTATTCGGGCCGTCGGGGGCAGGCACGCAACCATTCACCCGGAAATCCCTGTGATAGAGAATATTTCGTATCTGGTGGATGATGGGGACCACCGTGCCCGGCTGATGCACCCCGGTGACGCGCTGTTCGTGCCCGACGAGCCAGTGGATGTGTTGGCCGCACCGGCCGCAGCGCCATGGATGAAGATCGCCGAGGCCATCGACTACCTGCGCGCGGTCGCTCCGGCCCGCGCGGTACCCATTCACCAGGGCATCGTCGCACCCGAGGCGCGCGGTATCTACTACAGCCGCTTCACCGAGATGACCGACACCGATTTCCAGGTGCTGCCCGAAGAATCCGGGGTCACCTTCTAATCTGCGCCGATGGCGAACCGCCGGACTAGGTTATGTCGCCGGCGGCGCCGCGGCCGGCAGCCCGGCCGCTGAAGATGCAGCCGCCCAAAAATGTGCCCTCCAAGGCTCGATAGCCGTGCACCCCGCCGCCACCGAAACCGGCAACCTCGCCGGCCGCGTACAGTCCGGCCAGCGCAGTGCCACCGGCTTTGAGAACACGCCCATCCAGATCAGTCTCGATGCCGCCCAAGGTCTTTCGCGTGAGTATGTGCAGTTTGACGGCAATCAGCGGACCGGCCTTCGGGTCGGTCAGCCGGTGTGGCGGCACTACCCGGCCCAGCCGGTCGCCGAGGTATCCGCGGGCCGCACGAATCGCGGTGATCTGACCGTCCTTCGTGAAGTTGTTGGCCACCTCGCGATCGCGGGCGGTGACCTCGGCCGCCACCGTCGCATAGTCCAGCGGGACCACATTCGGCAGCTTGTTCATCCCGGTTACCAACTCGCGCAACGAGTCTGCGCTGACAAAGTCGACCCCTCGGTCGACGAATGCTTGCACCGGACCAGGCGGACCGGAACTAACCCTGTTGCGCAGCAGCGCCCGCACACTCTGGCCGGTCAGATCCGGATTCTGTTCCTGCCCGGAAAGTGCGAACTCTTTCTCAATGATCTTGGCGTTCAAGATGAACCAGGTGTAGTCGTACCCGGATTTGGTGATGTATTCGCACGTACCGAGGGTGTCGAAGCCGGGATACAGCGGAACCGGCAACCGGTTGCCGGTCGCGTCCAGCCACAGCGACGACGGTCCGGGGATGATGCGGATGCCATGCAGCGGCCAGATCGGGTCGTAGTTGGTGATGCCCTCGGTGTAGTGCCACATCCGGTCCGGGTTGATCACCCGGGCTCCGGCCCGCTGGGAAATACCGATCATCCGGCCGTCCACGTGCGCCGGCACCCCGCTGAGCAGCTGCTCGGGCACCCGGCCCATTCGTTCGGGCCAGTTCTTGCGCACCAGATCGTGGTTGCCGCCGATGCCTCCGCTGGTCACGATCACCGCGGAAGCACGGAATTCGAACTGACCCAACCCTTTCCGCGACGACGGTCTGCCGCGCGGCTCGGCCGATGGCTCTAAAACGGTGCCCCGCACGCCGGTTACCGCGTTGCCCTCGACGATCAGCTCGTCGACTTGATGCCGGTGCGCGAATCGGACCGTGGAGCGATCCCGCAACCGACGAGCGAAGATGTCGACCAGCGCCGGCCCGGTGCCCCAGGTGATGTGGAATCGGGGGACGGAATTGCCGTGCCCCTGAGCGTTGTAACCACCGCGCTCGGCCCATCCGACCAACGGAAAGAGCTTCAGACCGCGCTCCCGCAGCCAGCTGCGCTTCTCGCCCGCGGCGAAATCCACGTAGGCGTGCGCCCATTGCCTTGGCCAGTAGTCCTCTTCGCGATCGAAAGCCGCTGTGCCCAACCAGTCCTGCAGGGCAAGCTCGTGACTGTCCCGAATACCCAGCCGCCGCTGCTCGGGGCTGTCCACGAAGAATAGGCCGCCGAACGACCAGAACGCCTGCCCACCCAGATTGGCGCTGTTCTCCTGGTCGACAACAAGCACCCGCAAACCGCGGTCCACCAGCTCACACGCGGCCACCAACCCCGACAGCCCGGCCCCGACAATGATCGCGTCAGCGGCGAAACCCGCCGCCGAAGAATCGCTCATGTCCGAAGAGCGTAGTGGCCGCAACCCACCGGGAGATCAGTCGGCTTGCTCAGGCCGCGTCCAGAATCGCCCTGTCGGGTCGCCACCGATACACGGTGGGCACGCAGCCGTGCATCGAGGCCAAGTCGACGGCATCGAGCATTGTTTGCAGTGGGCCGGGTTTGCGCAATTGCCGCGCCGCGACTGCGACCCGCACGATTCCACCACGTCGTGCGATCCGCTCGGCCGACAGCACCACCATGCGGCACCACCACGGCTCGGTCAAAAAGCCTTCGCCGATGCCCAGCACCCGGGCCCGGACGGTGCTGTGCCGGACCAGGTCGGTGACGCCGTGTAGATCAGCAAGCAATCGAAAGCCGTTGTGAGGCAATGCCTTCACCACGCCCGGCGACACTGTCCAGCCCGGTGCCGCGAACAGCCGGGTGCGCAGGCCGATGTGCTCGAGCACGCGGTCGGCCGCCATCAGCCGCAGGTTGGCCTCATGCGCCCGCAACATGGCGAACTCACCGCGTCGTTTCTTGCTCGCCGCATCGTCGTAGCCGTGCAGGACGATTGCGTCCCCTCCGGCGCGGCGGGCCGCCAGCCATTCGACGGTGCGCGGATCGCGGTCAAGTCGGTAGTCACCGGATAGGCGCGGCGCCACCAGCAACGACACGGGCACCCGGCGGGCGTCCATTTGGGCGCAGAACGCCTCGACGTCATCGAGGGTGCGCTCGCCAATCCCCGAGACCGAGACGATCAATTTTCCAGCCACGACCGAAGTTTGACCAGCTCAGGTGTCGGGACGGTGAAGGACACGCAGACGAGAGGCATATATCCACGCAACCAACGGACGCCATGGTGCGCTCGACGCGTGCCGCCTGCTACCGGACCACCGGCCACAACGCCCTAGGAAGCGAGCAAACACATGCCAGCCCCGGCTCGAAATCGATTCGATATGCTAAGCAACGTCATGGAGAAGGCCCGTTCCGCGGCGGGCGACGCCGCACCGCCCGCCACCCACACTGGGTTGCTGGGCGCCGGCGAACGAGTTTATCCGGACAAATTGGACGCGCCGCTGCTGCGGATTTCGGGCGTCTGCCTGCTCGCGGCCATCATGGCGATACTCGATGTCACCGTCGTCACCGTCGCGCAACGCACCTTCATCACCGAGTTCAACTCCGACCAAGCCGTCGTCGCATGGACGATGACCGGCTACACGCTCGGGTTGGCAACCGTCATTCCATTGGCCGGGTGGGCCGCCGACCGGTTCGGCACCAAACGACTCTTCATGGGCTCCGTGGTGGCGTTCGTACTGGGGTCACTGCTATGCGCGGTGGCGTCAACAATTGTGCAGCTCATCGTATTTCGGGTGGTGCAAGGTGTCAGCGGTGGCATGCTGATGCCGCTGGGATTCATGATCATGACCCGGGAAGCAGGCCCGGGACGGCTCGGGCGGCTGATGTCGATTCTGAGTATTCCCATGCTGCTTGCGCCGATCGCCGGGCCAATCCTGGGCGGGTGGTTGATCGACACCTCCAGCTGGCGGTGGATCTTCCTGATCAACCTGCCGATCGGACTGGCAACGCTGGTGCTGGCGGGCATCGTGTTCCCCAAGGATCAACCGGCGCGTTCGGAGACGTTCGACGTCGTTGGCGGATTGCTGCTCTCCCCGGGATTGGCCACGTTCTTGTTCGGAGTCTCCTCCATCCCGCACTGCGGGACGGTCGCCGACCGTCGCGTGGTGCTGCCGGCGACGATCGGGTTGCTGCTCATCGCCGCGTTCGTCGTGCACGCGTTGCGTCGCGCGGATCACCCGCTGATCGATCTGCGGTTGTATCAGAACCCGGTACTGACTCAGGCCAACGTGACAATGCTGCTATTCGCCGCGGCTTTCTTCGGTGCCGGCCTGCTGCTTCCGAGCTATCTGCAGCAGGTGCTGCACCAGAGCCCGATGCAAGCCGGCGTGCACCTCATCCCGCAAGGCCTCGGTGCCATGCTGACCATGCGACTGGCCGGACCACTGGTGGACCGGCAAGGACCGGGGAAGTTCGTGTTGGCCGGCATCGCGATGATCATCGCCGGCCTGGGCGCCTTCGCCTTCGGTGTAGCCAGGCACGCCGCATACCAGCCGATCCTGTTGGTTGCGCTGGCGATCATGGGCCTGGGGATGGGGTGCACGATGATGCCGCTCTCGGTCGCGTCCGTGCAGGCCTTGGCGCCACATCAGATCGCTCGCGGAACGACGCTGATGAGCGTGAGCCACCAGGTGGGCGGGTCGCTGGGGACCGCGCTGATGGCGATGATTTTGACGAATCAGTTCAACCGCAGCCACGACATCGTCGCGGCGAATAAATTGGCGGCGTTGCAGCAAAAGGCCGCAATTTCCGGGGTGCCGGTCGACCCGTCTCAAATACCGCCCGAATCGCTCGCGCCGGGCTTTTCCGCCAATCTTTTGCACGACCTTTCGCATGCCTATACGACGGTGTTTGTGGTGGCAGTCATCGTCGTGGCATTCACCATCGTCCCGGCAGCATTTCTGCCGAAAAAACCGGCCATCCAGACCGCCGCCCAATAGCCGTCCAGCCCGGTGTGCGCTGTCCGCCGCCGTTATCTCCACCGCCGCGCCCGTGAGCTGGAGCTTCGTCCCGGTCGCGCGCGATGAATGCGCAGTTGAGCGCCGTGGGTATACCCAAAGCTCCCACACAACAGAACGGCCTCGATATGCTCAGCCGCATGCTCAGCGACGCCATGGGACGAGCGCGTTCCACAGCTCCCAGGGTCGCGACGCCGCAACCGTCCCCCCAAGTTCAGGCTGCGAGCGACCAGGACTATCCCGACAAGCTCGACGCCAAGATGCTTCGCATCGTCTTCGTGTGCGGACTGGCCTGCATCATGGCGGTGCTGGACAGCACGGTGGTCGCGGTCGCCCAGGGCACCTTCGTCACCCAATTCAATTCCGATCAGGCGGTCGTGTCGTGGACGGTCGCGGCCTACATGTTGGCGTTTGCCACCGTGATACCGATAACGGGATGGGCCGCCGACAGGTTCGGCACCAAACGACTTTTCATCGGCTCGGTTCTGCTGTTCATGGTGGGCTCGCTGCTATGTGCGATAGCACCAAACATCGTGCTGCTGATCATATTTCGAGTAGTGCAAGGCATCGGTGGCGGCATGTTGATGCCGGTGAGCTTCGTGATCCTCACCCACGAGGCCGGCCCGAAGCGGGTGGGCCGTCTGATGGCGATCGGCGGCATCCCGATTTTGCTGGGGCCGATCGGCGGGCCAATCCTGGGCGGGTGGTTGGTCGGCGCCTACGGCTGGCAGTGGATTTTTCTGGTCAACCTGCCGATCGGCCTGCTCGCGGTGGCGCTGGCCGCCCTCACCTTTCCGAAAGATCGGCCGGCGCCCGCGGAGGCGCTCGACATCGTCAGCGTGCTGCTGCTACCTCCCGGCGTCACCTTGTTCCTGGCCGGGGTGTCGTCGGTGCCGGCGCAGGGCACGATCCTCAATCGGTACGTGCTGGCACCGACAATCGCCGGGCTGGTATTGGTCGCGGCATTTGTGTTTCACTCCTTTCGCGTGCAGCACCCGCTCATAGACCTGCGCTTGTTCAAAAACCGCGTGGTGACACACGCCAATTTGGCCCTGCTGGTATTCGGTGCCCCGTTTGTCGGCGTCGGCTTGCTGGTTCCGAGCTATTTCCAGCTCGTCATGCATCAGACCCCGATGGAGTCCGGGATGCATTTAGTACCGGTCGGCCTGGGTGCCGTATTGACGATGCCGCTCGCCGGCGCATTCATGGACAAACACGGACCTGGCAAAGTGGTGCTGGTCGGGCTACCGGCCATGGCGATCGGCCTGGGTATCTTCACCTACGGTGTCGCGACGCAGGCCGCCTTTTCCCCGGTGCTGCTGATCGGATTGTCGGTCATGGGACTCGGCGTCGGCTGCACCACGTCGCCACTGTCGGCGGCGGTGCTTCAGTCCCTGGCTCCGCACCAGGTGGCCCGCGGCACCACGCTGGTGACCGTCAACCAGCAGGTGAGCGGGTCGATTGGGGCCGCGTTGATGACGGTGATCCTGACTCAGCTGTTCAACCACAACGAAAGCCTGATCACGGCGAACAAGTTGGTGGCGGCGCAACAACAGAGCAGCGGACGGCGCCTTCCGGTCGAATCCGCGGACAGCGCATGGAAGGGTTTGGGCCCTGACTTCGGGGCCAGTGTGGCGCAAGCCTTTTCGCACGCCTACACCACCGTATTCGTGGTCGCCGTCGCATTGATCGTCGTGACGATCATTCCGGCGGCGTTCCTGCCGATGAAGCGGCCGGAGCCCCCGGTAGACCCAGAACCCGCCGCACCGTCCGCCTGACCACCGGCTGGCCGACTACCCCTCGAACAGCATCGTCGCGATCCGCAGCACAGTCACCAGCGGGTCGGTCGCTTTCACATCGGCGTTGACCGCGTCGTTGAGCCAGAGCGTCGAAAAGCCGTGCACCAGTGACCATGCCGCCAACTGTGCCGCCGCGGGGTCGGCCCTGGCCTGGGGATCACTTAATGTGTCCACGCCTCTGGACAATTCGGCGCCGGCGGCTGCTTGGGCCTCGGCCAGTTCGGCGTTCGCGGAGTCCAGCAGCGACCCGTCGAACATCACCTGGTAGTGCCCGGGGTGTTCGAGGGCGAACCGCACGTAGGCCAGCGCGGCGCCGGCGAAGTCGCCGCGGGCGTCGTTCAGCGCCTCGGCGAGCAGCCGGAAGCCCTGCGCGGCCAGCGCGGTGAACAAGCCGCGACGATCGGTGAAGTGATGCGCCGGCGCGGCATGGGAAACCCCCGCGACACGGGCCAGCTCGCGCAGCGATATGCCATCCGCGCCGCGTTCGGCCACCAGTTGTGCGGCTTGGCCGAGGATCACCGCCCGTAGGTCGCCGTGGTGGTAGGTGGGACGGTCCACCCGCCCAGCATAGCGGGTTCATCTTGACAATGACTAGATACAGCGAATAGCCTCAGATTTCGTATCTTGTCACTGTCTAGATTGGATCTGAGATGGCTCCGCTGATCACCTTGTTGTCGGGTAGCGTCGTCGCCGGCGTCGCCGGGCTGCTCGGCGTCGGTTACCTGCAGGGTTGGGCCGCGCCGATTGCCGTCGGCCTGGCCGCCATGTTTACCGTGACCGGTATCGCGCATTTTGCGCCGCCGCTGCGTCACGACCTCGTCGCGATCGTCCCGCCCCGGCTACCCGCCCCCGCCCTGCTCGTCAGCATCACCGGTGTGCTGGAACTCGCGGGGGCGGTCGGGCTGCTGCTGCCCGCTACCCGGGCAAGCGCAGCCTGGTGCCTCCTGGTGCTGATGCTGGCCATGTTTCCGGCCAACGTCTACGCCTCCCGGATGCCGCAACCCCCCAAGTCGATGACCACACGGCTACCGTCGCGCACCGGCACCGAGATCGTCTTTCTCGCCGCCGCCGTAGCGGTTGCCGTCGGCAACGGATAATAGCCAGGCGTACTGAAACGCGGTTTCCTGCCATGCCCGGTAACGGCCACTGACCCCACCGTGGCCCGCCGCCATCTGAGTCTTGAGCAACACCGTGTTCCCGTCCGGGTTGGCGTGCCGCAGTGCGGCAACCCATTTGGCCGGTTCCACGTAGTACACCCGGGTGTCATTGAGCGAGGTCATCGCCAAGATGGCGGGATACCTTTTGGTCTCGACATTCTCATAGGGCGAATAGGACTTCATGTATGCGTAGACTTCACTGTCGCTCAACGGGTTTCCCCATTCGTCCCACTCGGTGACGGTCAGCGGCAGCGACGGGTCCAGGATGGTGGTCAGCGGGTCGACGAACGGAACCTGGGCGAGGATTCCGGCGAACAGATCCGGCGCCAGGTTGGCCACCGCGCCCATCAGCAACCCACCGGCACTGCCACCCAACGCCACGAGCCGGTCCGGGCGCGTCACGCCGGAATCCACCAGATGCTGTGCTGCCGCAACGAAGTCGGTGAACGTGTTCTTCTTCTCCAACAGCTTGCCGTGCTCGTACCACAGCCGGCCCATCTCTCCCCCGCCGCGGGCATGGGCAATCGCGAACACCATGCCCCGGTCCAACAGCGACAACCGCGCTATCGAAAAGCTTGGATCCGTGCAGATTTCGTAGGCGCCGTAGCCGTAGATGAGGGTGGGAGCGGGAAGGTCCAGACCGGCCCGATGCACGATCGAGACCGGGATCAAGGTGCCGTCGGAGGCCGGTGCCCAGTCGCGGCGCTCCACATAGTAATCGGGTCGATAGTCGCCGAGCACGGGCTGCTCCCGCAGCAGCGTGCGCTCGCCGGTGCTCAGGTCGATGTCATAGATCCGCAACGGCGTGACCAAAGACCCCGCCCTGACCCGAAGCTTTGGCGAAACCCAGTTCGGATTGGCACCCAGGCCCGACGACATCAGTTCCGACTCGAAACCGATCTCCTCCGGCTCACCGTAGCTGCCGTCGGAAGCGATGGGCCACAACTGTATTCGCGGCAGGGCTGCGCGCCGGTAGCTGATCACCAGATGACTGGCGAAGGCATCCGCGGCTTCGATCCGCACGTCATCGCGGTGTGGGATCAGCGTTCGCTGCTGGGTGGGATCGCTGACCGGGGCCTCGGTGAGAGTGAAATTCACCGCGCCGTCGTTGTGCAGAATCAGGAAGCGGTCCCCCGCGCCGGCTATCGCGTGCTCCACCGAGTACTCGACGCCGTCCCGGCGCGGCAACACGACGGTGAATCGGGCCTGTGGGTCCCACGCGTCGGCGTAGTGAACCTCAGAGGTGATGGACGAACCGGACGCGATGAAAACGTAGGCTTCGCTGCGGCTCAGCCCCACCCCGAGCCAAAATCGCTCGTCGGCTTCGTGATAGACCAATTCCGCCGGCTCGCCGGAGCCCAGCCGATACCGCCACACCTTGTCCGGGCGGTGTGCGTCGTCCAGGGTCAGGTAGTACACCGTCCGGTTGTCCGCGGCCCATGTCACTCCGCTCGCGATATCGGCAATTTCGTCTGGGTATTTCTCGCCCGTACGTAAATCCTTGAACCGCAAGGTATACCGCTCGTCGCCGACAGTGTCGACGGAGTAGGCGAGCAGCTGGGCATCCAGGCTCACCAAGGCGGCGCCCAGGGCGAAGAAGTCGTACCCCTCGGCCTCTTCGTTCGAATCGAGCAGTATTTGCTCATCAGCAATGTCGGTGTTCTCGTCCAGGGCCGGCGGGTCCCAGTCGTCGGGGTCAGCGACCGGGCACCGGCATTGAACACGGTACTGCTGACCCTCGAACGTGCGTGAGTAGTACCACCAATCGCCCTGCCGGGTGGGCACCGAGAGGTCGGTCTCCTTGGTGCGCGCCTTGATCTCGTCGAAAAGCTGCTGCCGCAGCGGTTCTAGATGTTCAAGCCTCCGGTCGGTGTAGTCGTTTTCGGCCTCCAGGTAGGCGATGACCTCGGGATTGGATTTCTCACGCAACCACTCGTAGGGGTCGACGAAGACGTCGCCGTGGTGCTCACGGGTGGTCGGAACACGCTTGGCGACCGGCGGCGACGCCGTCGGGGCGTTGACCTCCGTCATGCCG
The DNA here is from genome assembly GCF_010727605.1 of Mycobacterium simiae. Lineage (NCBI taxonomy): Bacteria > Bacillati > Actinomycetota > Actinomycetes > Mycobacteriales > Mycobacteriaceae > Mycobacterium > Mycobacterium simiae. The sequence goes on along the minus strand of NZ_AP022568.1, from coordinate 3,246,774 downwards.
CCGGGCCGATCCAGTCGTCGAAACTCAAGCCGGAGATGCGTTCGTAGGCGTTGAGGTAACGGTCACGAGTGGCGTCGATGATCGGCTGCGGCAACGGCGGTGGCGGTATGGAGCCGTGCCGGTCCCAGCCGGATTCCGGGCTCGTCAGCCAGTTACGCACGAACTGCTTGTCGAAACTGGTCTGCACCACCCCGACTCGGTAATCCTCAGCGGGCCAGTACCGCGACGAGTCGGGAGTGAAGATTTCGTCGGCCAATAGCAGATTGCCGTCCGGGTCGGTGCCGAATTCGAACTTCGTGTCGGCGATGATGATTCCCCTCGTCAGCGCGTGGTCGGCGGCCTGGGCATAGATCTGCAGCGTGCGATCGCGTAGCTGGTTGGCGCGGTCCGCACCCACCAGCTCTATCACCCGGTCGAAGGCGATGTTTTCGTCGTGGTCGCCCAGCGCGGCCTTGGTGGCTGGTGTGAATAGCGGCTCGGCGAACTTGCTGGCTTCGACCAGGCCGGGCGGTAATTCGATGCCGCATACCTGTCCGGTCTTCTGGTAGTCGAGCAACCCGGAGCCGGTCAGGTATCCCCGAGCCACGCATTCGACGGGCATCATCTCCAACTGCCGTACCACCAGCGCGCGGCCCAGCACCGAGTCGGGGATGCGCGGGTCGTCGGGCGGTCCGGCCAGGTGATTGGGAGTGTCGGTGAGTTCAGAGACGAGGCCGAAGAAGAAGACGCTCATCGCGGTCAGGATGCGTCCCTTGTCCGGGATTGTGCTGTCCAGGACGAAGTCATATGCGGAGATCCGGTCGCTGGCGACCAGCAACAGATGCTCGCCGTCGACGCGGTAGAGCTCACGGACCTTTCCGCTGGCCAGGTGCTGATAGTCGGACAGTGCAGGGCGCATCGGGCCAGCCTATCGGGCGTCGCGACGACCGTCGGGGCGGGAGCTGTGCTGGGATCGAGGTCATGAGATCGCGCTTTTTGCCCTACGCCACCAGGCCGGGCCGGCTGCTGGCCCAGTTGTTCAGCGACGCCGTCATCGTCGTGTGGACGGCGATCTGGCTGTTGATCGGCACCGCCGTCTACGATGCCCTCTCGACTATCGCCGACGCCGGCCGGCAGGTGGAGAGTGGCGCCCATAGCATTGCTGACAACTTGGGTTCGGCCGGCCATGGGGCACAACATGTTCCGCTCGTCGGGGACGCGGTTGGCAAGCCGCTCAATGCGGCCAGTCAAGCGGCTGTCGACATCGCGGGCGCCCTGCACGAGTTGGACACCACGGCAAGCTGGCTGGCAGTGCTGCTCGCACTGGCCGTGGTCGCGGCGCCAATCCTGGTGGCGGTCACGCCGTGGCTTTATCTGCGGCTGCGCTTCTTCCGGCGCAAGTTGACGGTCACCGCGCTGGTCGCCACCCCGGCGGGCGAGCAGCTGCTGGCCCTGCGGGCATTGACCAACCGCTCACCGGCGAAGCTGGCCGCGGTCAGTGCGGATCCGGTCGGCGGCTGGCGTCGCGAGGATCCCAATACCATCCACGCGTTGGCGGCGCTGGAACTGCGCGCGGCGGGCATCGCAGTTCGCCGGCGCTAACCGGCGGATACGACTGCGTGGCGTTGCCTGCAGCCCATCGGGTAGCAATCCCGGTCGTCATCACCGCGGCGACCATATCGGGCGAGGGCTCGGTGTCGGCGAGCCGAAACCTCACTGTTCCTCGATGAGTTCCACGATCAAGTGCCGGATACCGGTGTGCCGGTTGCTCCGTGTCCATTCGACGGGGCCGGCCACTCGGACCGCACCGAAACGCGACAGCAGCTCCTCGAACAGGACGCGCAACTCCAGGCGTGCCAGATTGGCGCCCAGGCAGTAGTGCACACCTTGGCCGAATCCCAAGTGCGGATTGGGTTTCCGGCCGATGTCGAACTCGTCCGGTTGGTCGAAAACGTCGCCGTCGCGGTTGGCCGAACCCTCCCAGATCTGCACCTTCTCACCGGCGCGGATCGCCTGGCCGCCGAGGACGACGTCTCGCGTGGCGGTGCGTCGTTTGGACGGCGACGGCGACGTCCAGCGCACGATCTCTTCGATCGCGGTCGGCAACAGCTCGAAATCGCTACGCAGCCTGGCCAATTGGTCGGAGTGTTCGGCCAGCGCCAGCAGCCCGCCGGCGACCGAGTTACGGGTCGTCTCGGCACCGGCACTGAATAGCAGGCTGAAGAACAGGTACAGCTCGAGATCCGACAACGCCGGCGCGTCGGCGTCGTCGAGGACGGCGTTGGCGACGATCGACAACATGTCGTCGGTGGGGTTGGCGCGCTTGGCCGCGATCAGCTCCTGGCCGTAGGCGTACATCCGCGACCCTGCTTCTTCCGCGGGTAGCTGCGGCAGGGCGGCCCGGCGTGATCCACCGAAGTCGAACTGTGGCTCGATGGCCTGGAACAGCCAATGTCGTTCGGATTCCGGCACTCCCAACAAGATGCAGATCATCTGCATGGGCAGCTCGGCGGCGATGTCGACCAGAAAGTCGAACGGCTGCCGGGGAACCACGTCATCGAGCAGCCGGCGCGTCCGCGTCCGCAGATCGTCTTCGACCAGCCCGATCATGCGCGGTGTCAGCCCGGAGCTGACCAGCCGCCGAATCTGCGAATGCCTGGGGTCGTCCATCATGTTGAGCACCTGTCCCGCGATGGACAGGTCTTGCAGCAATGTGCCGCCGAACGGTCGAGCACCCCCGGTCACCGACGAGTAGGTGATCGGATCTTTCAGCACTGTCAGGGTTTCCGCGTAGCTGGCGACGGACCAGAAGCCCTCCCCATCGGGGGTGTTATCGGTCGGCTGGTGCCAATAAATCGGCGCTTCTCGACGATGCACGGCGAACAATTCGTGCGGGAACCCGTTGGCGAAGTTGTCCAGATCGGTGAAGTCGATGTCCGAGAGCGCCGTGGTGATCGTCACAGAATCTCACTCGGAGCGTATTTGGCGGCGTCCGGGTAATTGCTCACCAGCGCGTCGACGGCCGCAGCCACCTCGTCGACCTGGTCCCCGGCTGCCCCGGTGAACGCCTTCTTGTCGGCGAGTGCGGCGTCCAACGCGGCGCGGTCCAGCGGCAGCCGCTCGTCGGTGGCGAGCCGGTCCAGCAGGTCGGGCTCGGCGCCATGTTCCCGCATCGCCAAAGCGGTTGCCACGGCGTGTTCCCGGATCACATGATGGGCGGCCTCGCGGCCCATCCCGGCACGGACGGCGGCCATCAACACCTTAGTGGTGGCGAGGAACGGCAGATAGCGATCCAGCTCGCGCTCGATCACTGCCGGGTAGGCGCCGAACTCATCGAGCACCGTCAAGAACGTCTCGATCTGGCCGTCGATGGCAAAGAAGCTGTCCGGCAACGCAACCCGGCGCACGACCGAGCAGAACACATCGCCCTCGTTCCACTGGGCGCCGGCCAGTTCGGCGGCCATCGACGCGTAACCGCGCAGCACCACCTGCAGCCCGTTGACCCGCTCGCAGCTGCGGGTGTTCATCTTGTGTGGCATCGCCGAGGAACCGACCTGGCCCGGCGCGAACCCCTCGGTGACCAGCTCGTGGCCCGCCATCAGCCGGATGGTGTGCGCCAACGAGGATGGTCCGGCACCCAGCTGGACCAGGGCGGAGAGCACGTCGTGGTCCAGCGAACGCGGATATACTTGGCCCACGCTGGTCAAAACCGTTGTAAACCCCAGAAATTCGGCGACACGCTGTTCCAGCTCGGCCAGCTTGACCGGATCGCCGCCCAACAGGTCCAGCATGTCCTGCGAGGTTCCCATCGGGCCTTTGATGCCGCGCAACGGATAGCGGTCGATCAACTCGCGCAGCCGCGTCAACGCGATCAGGGTCTCCTGGGCCGCGGAGGCGAACCGCTTGCCCAGTGTGGTGGCCTGCGCGGCAACGTTGTGGCTGCGCCCCGCCATCACCAGATCGCGATAGGCCACCGCCCGCTCGGCCAGCCGCGCAACCACGGCCACCCCGTGGGTGAATACCAATTCCAGCGACCGCCGGATCTGTAGTTGCTCGACGTTTTCGGTCAGGTCGCGACTGGTCATCCCCTTGTGCAGGTGCTCGTGCCCGGCCAGTGCGTTGAATTCCTCGATGCGCGCCTTGACGTCATGGCGCAGCACCCGTTCCCGGGTCGCGATCGAGGCCAGGTCCACGGTTTCCAGCACCCGCTCGTAGTCGGCGAGCGCATCGGTAGGCACGGCAACGCCGAGCTCCAACTGTGCCCGCATCACGGCCAGCCACAGTCGGCGTTCGGCGACGACCTTGGCCTCCGGCGACCAGATCGCGACCATCTCGGCGCTGGCGTACCGGGCGGCCAGCACATTCGGAATGCTCACCGGGTCAGCTTATCGATCGCGAGACTGCAACTGGCAACGCATTTCCGCACTAGCGACGTCGGTGGTTACAGTTTCGCGGCATGTACTTCGCCGGCGTCGACCTGGCCTGGGGTGTCCGCAACCCGACCGGCATCGCGGTCGTCGACTCCGACGGTTGCCTGGTGCGGGCCTGCGCGGTCCGCGACGACGACGAAATCCGTGCCGAATTGCGGCCTTACCTGCGCGGCCGCTGCGTAGTCGGATTTGACGCGCCCCTGGTGGTGACCAACCCGACCGGAACCCGACCGGCGGAGGCCGCGCTCAACCGCGACTTTCGCCGGTTCGAGGCCGGCGCTCATCCGGCCAACACCGGCAGACCCGAGTTCGCCGACGGTTCGCGCGGGGGCCGGTTGGCCGCGGCACTGGGCTTGGATCTAGATCCGCATTCGCCCGGCATGCGGCGCGCGATCGAGGTCTACCCGCATGCCGCGACCGTCGCGCTGTTCCGCTTGGAGCGGACGTTGAAATACAAGGCCAAGCGCGGCCGTACCCTGGATCGCCTCCGGTCCGAGCTGTTGATACTGATGGACGGTGTCGAGCGGCTCGCCGACACCGACGTGCGGCTACACGTCGCCGATCACCGTGACTGGGCTGGGCTGCGCGCACAGGTGGCGGCCGCGCGACGCAAGAGCGAGCTGCGGCGCGCCGAGGATCCCGTCGATGCGGTGGTGTGCGCCTATGTCGCGCTGTACTCGGTGCGCTGCCCGGCGCGCATCACCAGCTACGGCGACGCCGACACCGGATACATCGTGACGCCATCACTGCCGCCGGAGCTGACCGCGCAGTGATCAGATCCGCACCGGCCGTTCGTCGATGGGCGCGAGCACATCGATGATGTCGATCACCGTGCCCATCGCCGCGGTACGCGGGTCACGGCCCTCGACCAGCGCGGAGACGACCGAACCGTCGACTGCACAGATCAGGGTGCAGATCAGCTCGATCCGCACCGCGCGGCCGGAGCGCTCGATCGCCTCGGCGACGGCGTCGGCACGCTGACGCAGGCTGCGGCGCATGGTCTCGCGCAGCGCGGTCAGGCGCGTGCAGGCGATGTTGCGCTCGTATCGCGAGATCAGTTGCTCGACGAGAGTCTGATCGGACAGGTCGCCCACCAACAGGTCGACCAGCACCTCGGCGGTCGTCTCGGGCCCGCGGCGCCGGCGAGATAGCGCGTTGACCCGGGCGCGCAGCTGGGCGACCTCGATCATCGCGATGTGCTCGACGGCGCGGGCGATCAAGTCGTCAAGGGAGGAGAAGTAATAGGTGGTGGATGCCAGGGGCAGACCGGCACGCTGAGCAACCGCCCGGTGCCGCACCGCCTCGAAGCCGCCTTCGGCAAGCAGCTCGGCGGCAGCGCTGATGAGCGCATACCGTCGACGTTCTCCTTTCGGAGTAACCGCTGCAGTCACGAGTAGCCATCGTGCCAGCCAAAGTGGTACTGCATTGCCATTTCCGCTAAACGGCCCGCCAGACCAACATGGCATGATGGCCCGCATGCCTGACTTGAGCCGCCGCGCCGTGCTCGGTCTTGGTGCCAGCGCGGCCATCGGTGCAACGGGTGCTCTTGTGATCGACAACCTGTTGCACACCAGAACATCTCGCAGCGTTCCCGTGTCGACGGCCAGCACGCAGGTGCCGATGGCCCCGCCGGCTGCGCCGCTCGAGCCGGCCGCACCAGGCGAACCGGCGCCCACCATGACGACCGGTTCGTTCGTGTCGGCGGCCCGGGGCGGGATCTCGACCAACTGGGCCATCGCGCGGCCGCCGGGGCAGACGAAGCCGCTGCGACCGGTGATCGCACTGCACGGCAAGGGCAGTGACGCGGCCACCGTGATGGCCGGCGGCGTCGAGCAGGGTCTGGCCCAGGCGGTCAACGCCGGGTTGCCGCCCTTCGCGGTCGTCGCCGTCGACGGCGGCGGCAGTTATTGGCACAAGCGGGCTTCCGGAGAGGACTCCGGGGCGATGGTGCTGGGCGAACTGCTTCCGATGCTCGACACCCAGCGGCTGGACACCTCGCGGGTGGCGTTTCTGGGGTGGTCGATGGGCGGGTATGGCGCGTTGTTGCTCGGCGGACGGCTGGGGGCGGCACGGACCGCGGCCATCTGCGCGGTGAGCCCGGCGTTATGGCTGTCGTCGGGGGCGGCGGCGCCCGGCGCTTTCGACGGACCCGACGATTTTGCGGCGAATTCGGTGTTCGGAATGCCTGCGCTGTCGTCCATTCCGATCCGCATCGACTGCGGTGACAGCGATCCGTTCTACGACGCGACCAAGCAGTTCATCGCGCAGTTGCCTAATCCGCCCGCGGGCGGCTTCTCACCGGGCGGTCACAATCCCGCGTTTTGGAGTTCCCAGCTACCGGCCGAGCTGACCTGGCTCGCGCCGCTGCTGACCGGCTAGGTCTCGGCGGCACCGGGACGGACCGGCCCAAACCGACCGTAGCGCTACGCTCGCGTGCGTGAACGCACCTTTCGACTGGACCCTCCCCTACGCCTGGCCGCGCAAGCCCGTGCTGGGCGCCAACGTGGTCTGCACCTCGCAGCCCCTTGCCGCCCAGGCCGGACTTCGGATGCTCGCCCAGGGCGGCAGCGCGGTCGATGCAGCGGTCGCCACCGCCATCGCGCTGACCCTGGTGGAGCCGGTATCCAACGGTATCGGCTCGGACGCCTTCGCCATCGTCTGGGACGGCGCGCAACTGCACGGGCTGAACGCCTCTGGCCGCTCACCGGCAGCGTGGACGCCAGACTACTTCGGCGGCAACATGATTCCGATCGTTGGATGGAATTCGGTGACGGTCCCGGGCGCGGTATCGGCGTGGGTGGAGCTGCACGCGAAATTCGGCAAGCTTGCGTTCGAGAAGCTGTTCGAGCCGACCATTGGCTACGGCCGCGACGGCTTTTTGGTCTCGCCCACCATCGCCCAGCAATGGGCCGCTCAAGTTCCCACGTTCGAGTCGCAACCCGGCTTCGCCGAGGCGTTTCTGCCCGACGGACGCGCGCCGCGAGCAGGCGAGCGGTTCCGGTTTCGCGATCACGCGGCCACGCTGGAAAAAATAGCCACCACCGGCGGGGCGGCGTTCTATCACGGCGAGCTGGCAGACCGACTCGACGCGCACGCGACAGCGAGCGGCGGCGCGATGCGGGCCAGTGACCTCGCCGCTCACCGCGCCGACTGGGTCGGCACGATCAGCGGCAGCTACCGCGGGTACACCGTCCACGAGATACCACCGAACGGTCAGGGCATCGTGGCCTTGATCGCGCTCGGCATCTTGCAGCACTTCGATATGGCTTCGCTGCCAGTCGATTCCGCCGACAGCGTGCATCTGCAGATCGAAGCGCTCAAGCTGGCCTTCGCCGACGCGCATGCCTACGTCTCCGACATCGATCACATGTCAATCCGTCCTGAGAACCTGCTGGACGAGGGCTATCTGAAACAACGGGCCGGGTTGATCGATCGCGACCGGGCCAAGGCGGCATCGGCGGGTACCCCGAGCGGCGGCACGGTGTACCTCACCGCCGCTGACGCCTCGGGACAGATGGTGTCGATGATCCAGTCGAACTACATGGGCTTCGGGTCCGGCGTGGTGGTGCCCGGCACCGGTATCTCCCTGCAGAACCGAGGCGCGGGTTTCGTTGCCGCACAAGGTCACCCGAATCAGGTTGGGCCGAACAAGCGGCCATTTCAGACGATCATCCCGGGCTTTGTCACCAAGGACGGCACACCCGTGATGAGCTTCGGCGTGATGGGCGGCCCGATGCAACCCCAGGGCCACGTTCAGGTGATGGTGCGCATCGCCGACCACGGGCAGAACCCGCAAGCCGCCTGCGACGGCCCGAGGTTCCGCTGGGTGGACGGCTTGCAGGTCAGTTGCGAGCATGGGTTTGCGCCGTCGACGCTGGAAGAATTGCGTCGGCGCGGACACGACCTGCTCGCTGTCGACGACTACAACGCCTTCGGCAGCTGCCAGGCGATCTGGCGTCTCGAGGACGGATACGTCGCAGCCAGCGACCCCCGTCGCGACGGCCAGGCCGTGGCGTTCTAGACGCGGATCTTGCCTTCCTGCGCCAGCAACCCGATATCGCTTCGGAAGTGGCTGCCCGGCAATCGGATTGACTCCAGAATGCGATAGGCGTGCGACCGCGCCGCGACCAGGTCGGCACCGGTGCCGACCACTGACAGCACTCGCCCCCCGGACGATACGATCGCCCCGTCGTCGCGCACCGTCGTCCCGGCGTGCAGCACCCCCTCGGCCTCGGACCCGACGATGACGTCACCGACCCGCGGGCGCCCAGGATAGTTCTCAGCGGCCAGCACCACCGTCACGGCGGCACCCTCGCGCCAGCGCACCTCGCCGAAGTCGGCGAGCGTGCCGTTTCCGGCCGCGTAGAGCAGCTGGCCCAGCGGCGAGTCGAGCAGGGCCAGCACAGCTTGAGTCTCGGGATCGCCGAAGCGGCAGTTGAATTCGACCACCGCCGGCCCCTTGGCGGTGATGGCGAGTCCGGCGTACAGCAGGCCGGAGAATGGACAGCCACGCCGAACCATCTCGGCCGCAACAGGTTCCACGATCCCAGTGAGCACCTCGCGATACACGTGATCGGGCAGCCACGGGAGTGGCGCGTAAGCGCCCATGCCGCCGGTGTTGGGGCCGGTGTCGCCGTCACCCACCCGCTTGAAGTCCTGCGCGGGCAACAACGGCACCACCGTCGCACCGTCGACGACGCAGAACAGCGAAACTTCAGGACCGTCGAGGTAGGACTCCAACAAGACGGGATGGCCCGACTCGAGCAGGCCGGCGGCGTGCGCGCGGGCAGCGCCGCGATCCGGCGTTACCACCACGCCTTTGCCAGCCGCCAGCGAATCGTCCTTGACCACCCACGCCGGGTCACCGGCCGGTGGTCCGAACCGCTCGAGCGCTGCGTCCAAATGAGCCGGGTTGTCGATGATCTCGCTGGACGCGGTCCGAACCCCGGCGGCCGCCATGATCTCTTTGGCAAAGGCCTTTGAACCCTCGATTCGCGCTGCGTCCTTGCCGGGGCCGAAGCAGACGATGCCAGCCGCCCGCACCGCATCGGCGACCCCGAGCACCAACGGCACCTCGGGACCGATCACGACCAAGTCGGCACCCACGTCGCGGGCCAGCGCCACGACGGCGTCGCCGGAGGTGATGTCGACATCGTGCTGCTCGGCGAGCCGGCCGGTGCCGGCATTGCCCGGTGCGATCGCCAACATCGTGACCTGCGGATCGCGACTCAGAGCCAGCAGCAAAGCATGCTCACGGGCACCGGAACCGATCACCAGAACGCGCACGACACGTCAGACTAGCGGCGCAATGGCCGGCCGCCTACGGCAGGTATGTGACAGCAGTCACGGCCCAACGATCCGGACCGATCACACCCCGATATGTTTCCAATATATTACGGAAGTGATGTATACGATACAGTCACGTAATTCACCCATAACCATTTGGCAACGACCCGGGACTGTAATCGGCAGATCGGCATCCGCCGACACCCTGGCACTGTCGCCAACTCTTCGATATCACACCGAAATGTGGAGCACTCCATGCCTTTTGACGAATCCATCGCCGCAAACATCAAGGCGTCGCTGGCCGAAATCCCACACCCGTCGACGTCGAAAGGCTCGAGCATCTACGGCGCCACCAAGATCTTCCCCGCGTACCAGGCCGAGAACGGGGAAAGCTATTTCACTCTCATCCACGGCATCGCCCACGAATCATCTGCCTCGTTCGTCGCGGTCCTGCAGGCTACTCGCGCCCTGCGCCAAGGCTTTGAGTCGACACTCTACTTTTACGGCCCGGGTTCTATGAATTGTCTTGCTACACGCGGCTTTCCGAAGATCGGTGACGCCGCCTTCCCGGGTCAGCAGAACATCAACGAGGCGCTGGCGACGTTTATCAGCGAGGGTGGCACCGTGTTCTGCTGCCGGTTCGGCCTCGGTTTGCACGGCGGCCGCGAAGAAGATCTCATCGAGGGCGTCATCCCGGCCCATCCGCTCGACGTGCAAGACGCACTCATTTACTACTCCCGAAAAGGCGCCATCATCAACTCCGCCTACATGGTGTGAGTCAGAGCCTGAGCCACAACGGGATTCATACATGAAGACTCTTGCTGCCGTCTCGGCAAACTTCACCCGCGACCTCGAGCAGAACTACGCGGTCATCACCTCGCTGGTCCAGCAGGCCCGCGACAAAGGTGTCGACTTCATGGCTCTACCGGAGGCCGCCATCGGTGGTTACCTGCCATCACTGGGGAACCACGGCGATACGGTGCGCACGACACAGCGCTCGTTGCCGCCGGCCATTCGCCTCGACGGCCCCGAAATCGCACGTGTGCAGGCGATCCTCGGTGACCTGGTCGCCGCGATCGGCTTTTGCGAGCTGGACGACGACGCTGAAACCCGCTACAACACCGCCGCGGTGCTCGACGGCGGCAACGTGTACGGCGTTTACCGTAAGGTGCATCAACCGCTCGGCGAGAGCATGTCGTACTCCGCCGGCTCGCGTTACGAGGCCTTCGACACACCAGTCGGTCGGGTAGGGCTGCAGATATGTTACGACAAGGCTTTCCCCGAAGCCGCGCGCATCATGGCACTTGACGGTGCACAGATCATCGCCAACTTGTCGGCGTGGCCGGCCGCACGCACCGCGCCTGCCGAGAATCTCCAGGAGGACCGCTGGACCTACCGGTTCAACCTGTTCGACATGGCCCGCGCCCTGGACAACCAGGTGTTCTGGATTGCTTCCAACCAGAGCGGCACCTTTGGTTCGCTCCGGTACGTCGGTAACGCAAAGGTCGTGGACCCGGGTGGAAACATCCTGGCCACAACGCTTCTCGGCAGCGGTATGGCGGTCGCCGAGGTGGACATGGACGCAACCTTGCGCACCATGCGGGCCGGGATGTTCCACCTGCGTGACCGTCGGCCCGACGTGTACGGCCCGTTGACCCAGACAACTCAGACGGCCAAGTGGCGGGAAGTCTCCCGTGCCTGAGATGACCTTTGAGGTGCGCTGGCCCGACGGCAGCACGCAACGCTGCTATTCCCCCAGCTTGGTAATGCACGACTACCTGAGCGCCGGAGCCGACTACACCGTTGCCGAATTCTTGGACCGGTCGAGCCGCGCGCTGGCCGAGGCCAATGACAGAGTGCGCGCCAAATACGGCTTTGAATGCGCATCGGCAGCCGACACCAGAGTACGGATCCGCAATGCCGCCAACCACTTTCCGCTCGACGCCGTGATAACGATCACCGCGATGCATCCTGAATTGGAGCAGTCATGACAACGCCAGAGCACACCCGCGTCGCCATCATCGGCGGGGGTCAGGCCGGTCTGTCGGTCAGTTGGTACCTGTGCCGTGCCGGTGTCGAGCATGTCGTCCTCGAGGCACAGACCCCGGTTCATGCCTGGGCCGACAGCCGCTGGGACAACTTCACGCTGGTGACGCCGAACTGGCACTGTCAACTGCCCGGGCACGCCTATGACGGACCAGACCCGGATGGATTCATGACCCGCGACGAGGTCGTCGCGTGGTTAGCCGGCTGGCTGGAGAAGTTCACCCCGCCCGTGCGTGCCCACTCACGGGTGACCCGCCTGACCAACCGGTCCGACGGCGGGTTCGAACTGACGGTGCAGACCACACCTGGTACCCAGACATTGACTTGCGACCATGCCGTCGTCGCGACTGGCGGATACCCAGTGCCGGTGGTGCCGCCGTTTGCGCACTCGATAGATTCGGCAATCGCCCAAGTCCACTCGGCGCGGTACCGCAACCCCGACCAGCTGCCCGATGGCGCGGTATTAGTGGTCGGCACCGGGCAGTCGGGCGCCCAGATAGCAGAGGACTTGCACTTGGCGGGCCGCCAAGTACATCTGTGCGTGGGTGGCGCCCCCAGGGTCGCTCGCTTCTACCGCGGACGCGACTGCATGGCGTGGCTCGCCGACATGGGTCTGTACGAGAAGCCGGTGCAGGAGTATCCCGGCGGCAAGGCCGCGATCGAAAAGACGAACCACTATGTCACCGGCCGTGGCGGCGGCCGCGACATCGACCTGCGCCAATTCGCCGCCGAGGGCATGAAACTCTACGGATTGCTCAGCGCCGGAAAGGATTCGACGCTGAAATTCGACGCCACCCTCACCGCGTCGCTCGACCAGGCCGACTCCGTCTACAACTCCATCTGCGCGGATATCGACGGGTACATCACCCGCGAAAACATCGACGCCCCGCCGCCGTCTCGCTATACACCGGTGTGGCGTCCCGAGTTTGAGCCGACGGAGCTGGATTTGGCGGCCGAGGGTGTGACCAGCATCGTGTGGGCGATCGGCTACCGCCCCGACTATCGATGGATAGAATCCAGTGCCTTCGACGGCGGTGGGCACCCGATGCAAACGCGCGGGATCACCAACGTGGCCGGGCTGAGTTTTGTCGGCCTACCCTGGATGCACACTTGGGGCTCGGGCCGATTCCTCGGCATCGACCGCGACGCTCGGCATATCGCCGCCACCATCGTCAGCAGCCAGCACGAATCCGTGCTGCGACTCGCGGCGGGCCACTGACGCGCGAGACTTTGCCCAACCAACGTCTAGGAGCATCAGCGATGGCCACGTCCACCAGAGTCGAACTTACGCTGCGTGGTTTCCGCGGTGAGGTTCCCGTGAGCCGCACGGCGGGTGCCGGCCCCAGCGCCGACGGCCACTTGGTCATCGATGGACTCAACGCCGCCATTCCGCTGAATCCCAATAGTCCCTTCGTATTCGACGGCAGCCGAATACTCTTGGACGACCAGGACACCGGCCTGGACGTGCAGCTCATCCGCCGGCCCCGTTTCTACGATTTAACGACCGCCAATGGCGTTCCGTACGAAAAACTGGCCCGGCTACACGGACGCAACGTGCTCGCTACCACCGTCGTGCAAACCTGTATCCGCTACGCGCCAGATCAGCGGTGCCGGTTTTGCACCATCGAGGAGTCGCTGCGATCCGGTAGCACCACGGCGGTGAAACGCCCGGCAGAACTTGCCGAAATCGCCGAGGCGGCAGTGCGACTCGACGGCGTGACGCAGATGGTGATGACCACGGGCACATCGGCCGGCGCCGACCGCGGAGCCCGACACCTGGCCCGGTGTGTGCGCGCGGTCAAGGCCGCGGTACCCGACTTGCCGATTCAGGTGCAGTGTGAACCGCCCGCCGACCTGGCGGTGCTCGCCGACCTTCGCAAGGCCGGTGCGGACGCCATCGGCATTCACGTCGAATCGCTTGACGACGAGGTTCGCCGGCGATGGATGCCTGGCAAAGCCGCCATCCCACTGGATGCTTATCGCGTGGCCTGGCGTGAGGCTGTCCGCCTGTTCGGCCGCAACCAGGTCTCCACCTATCTGCTCGTCGGACTGGGCGAAGATCCCGAGCAACTCGTTGCCGGCGCAGCCGAACTGATCGGTATCGGGGTGTATCCCTTCGTGGTGCCGTTCCGGCCGCAGCCCGGATCACTGGCCGTCGACGTCGATGCCGCTCAGGCTCCGGACACGATCGTCGTCGAGAAGGTGACCCGGGCGGTCGCCACCCTGCTGCGCGCGGCCGGCATGTCCGGTGCCGCGCAACGGGCCGGGTGTGCGACTTGCGGGGCCTGCAGCGTCCTGCAGAATTTCGGTGCCTGATGATTCCGTTCAGCACCAACATCGAGATCGCGGCGGTGGATTCGTCGATTCTGACGGGCACGCCGCCAGCGCCCGCGCCGTTTCTGATCCATCCCGTCGAGTCCGCACGCGAACTCGAGGCCTACCGGCGGATACGCCACGATGCATTCGTCACCGATCAGGGTCTTTTCGCCGGAACAGACCGCGACGACGTCGACGAGGATCCACGGGCTGTCGTACTGGTCGCGACGACACCCGACGGCCAGGTACTCGGCGGAGTGCGGCTGGCGCCGGCCACGGCGGTTGACCTCGGCTGGTGGACCGGCTCGAGACTGGCGACACATTCGGCCCGCCGGATCGCGGGGTTGGGCTCCGCGCTCATTCGTGCCGCATGCGCCTACGTCGAATCGGCCGGCGTGCTGCGGTTCGAGGCCACCGTGCAGCAACGCTACGCGCCCCTGTTCACCATGCTGGGCTGGCAGATGCTGGGCGAATGCACCATCGCGTCGCGACCTCATGCGTGGATTCGCTGGCCACTGAACCCGATTCAGCGCATTGCAACGGCAACCAAATCATTCCTCGGGCCCGCGCTCGAGCCGCTGCGTGCCATGCCGGGTGGGCTCGGGCCGGCGGGATTCGTGGGCGATGACGGCACACCGATTCCCGGCAGCGATCTGATCGCCGCGTGCGACGCCATCGTCCCCGCGATGGTCGAGCGCGACCCCGAATGGGCGGGGTGGTGTTCGGTTCTGGTCAACGTCAACGACCTCACCGCGATGGGGGCTACGCCGGTCGGTCTGCTCGACGCCGTGGGCGCGCCGACGCCGCTCCTGCTCGACCGGGTGGTCGCCGGGTTGTCGGCCGCGTCGGCGGCATGGCAGGTGCCGGTGCTGGGCGGGCACACCCAACTGGGCGTTCCGGCGGCCTTGGCGGTCACCGCGCTGGGGCGGGCCGCGACTCCGATTCCGGCCGGCGGCGCATCGGCCGGCGACCGGATCCGGTTGACGGTCGACACCTCTGGTCAATGGCGACCAGGTTATAAAGGGATGCAATGGGATTCGACAAGCACACGCAGCAGCGGCGAACTCGTCACTATGAGCCGCGTGGTCGCATCGATGCATCCACGCGCCGCCAAGGACGTCAGTATGGCCGGCGTCGTCGGGACGCTGGGGATGATGGCGGAGGCCAGTCGATCCGGCGCCGAACTCGACGTGGCCGCGATTTCGCGGCCCGCTGACACCGCCATGGGCGAATGGCTCACGTGCTTCCCGGGATTCGCCATGCTCACCGCCGGCGACGGACTCCCGGTTCCAGATCTGCCCAAGGGCGTCGTGAGCGCGGAATGTGGTTCATTGACCGCGACCCCTGGGGTGAGGTTGCGCTGGCCGGACGGCGTTGTGACAATGGCGCTGGACTCCCCCGTCACCGGACTCGGGCCGGCTTGAGGAGGGCGCGTTGGCACTGACTACGGTCGCCGCTGTCGCCGCTCATTTCGGTAGAGATCTGCAGCGCTGCCTGGACAAGGTTCTGGGAATCACCGCAGCCGCCGCGCAGGATGGGGTCGACCTACTGGTGTTTCCCGACGCCTGCCTCGGCGGCTACATCGGCGATTTCCGGACGCCCGACCTCAATGATCCGCCGCCGGCGCTGGACCCCGACGGTCCTGAGATCGCGTCGGTCGCTGCCGCCGCAGGCTCCATGACGGTGTGCCTCGGGTATGCCGAAGCGGCACCGGACGGCGGCCGCTACAACGCTGCGGTGTGCGTCTGTGGGGACGGCATTCTGGGCACCCATCGCAAAGTGCACCAGCCGGCCGGTGAGTCATTGACCTACCTGGCCGGCGACGCGTTCTCCACGTTCGACGCCCCAGTCGGGCGGATCGGGATGCTCATCGATTACGACAAGACGTTTCCGGAAGCCGCCCGTGCCCTGGCAACCGACGGGGCCCAGATCATCGCGGCACTCTCGGCCTGGCCGGCCAGCATCACCGACCGGGCTTCCCGCTTGCCCGCCGACCGGCAGTCGCGGCTCTTCGACCTCTATGACTGCGCACGCGCCGCCGAAAACCAAGTGGTCGTTGTGTCGTCCAATCAGACTGGCGTGATGGGAAATCTTCGTTTCCTGGGTCAGGCGAAGGTGGTGGGGCCAGGCGGCGACATTCTGGCGACGACCCGCTCCACGGGCGGACTTGCCAAGGCGGACGTCGACATCGATTCCGAGATTGCCCGCGCGCGCCGGGTTTTGAACCATATTGCCGAGCTACGGCCGGCGGCCTATCGGGCAAGGACCAAGCCGAGATGACGCTACGTGTTGCATTGCTGACTTACTCGACCAAGCCGCGCGGCGGTGTCGTCCACACGTTGAGCCTCGCCGAAGCGCTCGCCGGGCTCGGGATCGACGTGACGGTGTGGTCATTGGCACGCGCCAACGACAGCGGCTTCTTTCGCACCGTCGACCCCGCCGTGAAGGTGCGCCTAGTGGAGTTCATCGACTACCCGGGCGACACCGTCACCGATCGTGTCGTCCGCTCGATCGAACTGCTGAGCAAGGCATTCAGGCCCGGCGACTACGACATCGTGCACGCCCAGGACTGCATCAGTGCCAACGCCGTCGGCGACTGCATCCGCACCATTCATCATCTCGACGAGTTCACCACCGCAGTCCTGGCTGCGTGTCACGAGCAGGCCATCACCAAACCCTACGCACGGATTTGCGTTTCCACTGCCGTCGCCGACGAAGTCGCCTCGAAGTGGGGTTTTTATCCGACCGTTATTCCGAATGGTGTTCATGCACAGCGGTTTATCGATGCCGCCGCCGATGATGCCGCGGCAACGGCCGCGCGAGCACAGTGGCGGGACCGCCTGGGGCGGTACCTCCTCACGGTGGGTGGTATCGAACCGCGTAAAGGCACCATCGACTTGGTCGACGCCTACCACCTGGTGCGCCAAGGGGTTCCAGACCTCGCCCTGGTCATCGCGGGGGGTGAAACATTGTTCGACTACCGCGAGTATCGCGCCGCGTTTGAACGGCGGTGCGCCGAGCTCGACGTCGAACCGACCATCCTCGGGGCCGTCGACGACCGGCAATTGCCGAGCCTGGTGGCCGGATGTGACGCGTTCTGTTTTCCCTCCACCAAAGAGGGATTCGGCCTGGCCGCCCTCGAAGCACTGGCTGCGGGACGACCGGTGGTCGCACGCGACTTGCCGGTATTGCGCGAGGTTTTCCGAACCACGATCACGTACGCCCACGATGCCATTGGCATGGCCGCCGGCTTGACCACGGCCATCCAAGGTTGCTACGACCCCACGCCCGGACGCCGCCTCGCTCAGACTATGACGTGGGCTGTCGCCGCGCAGGCACACATCGACTTCTACCGCGACCACCCAAAACCACTGCGACAGAGATCTTCCCGCCACTAAGACGGCGTCAGACGATCCTCTCGAGCAAGCTTTTGAAGTCCTTTCGCTGGGTGGCAGTCAGCCGCCCGAGACGCTTGTCGAACTCGCCGGACAGGACGGCCAGACCTTTGCTCACCACCTGACGTCCGGCAACGGTGAGCAGCAACCGGTGGCGCCGCAGATCGGAGGGGTCGATCTCACGGCGCACGAAGCCCGCGGACTCGAGCCGCTTCAGGTACAGCGTCACCGTGGCCTTCGGCATACTCAACGTCGCAGCCAACTCGGCTGGATAGGGATGGTCGTCGATCTCGGCGAGTAGGAACAACTCCTTCGATTCCAGTCCCAGCGCGCAGATATCGGCCTCGGCACCCGCGATCACCGACAGCAGCACCCGATAGTTCAATGACCAGATCTTGGCGGCATCGAGCGCAGGCACCGACTTGCCAGTTCGTTCAGTCATGAACTAGTTTACTTACGAACAACCGCATAGTCGAACAATCTACAGGAAGTCGTCCCATGCCTCTAGATCAATACGTGACACTCGGGCGCTCCGGCCTGCGTGTCAGCCCCCTCTGCCTGGGCGCGATGACGTTCGGAGAAGACCTTGGCTGGGGTACCAGTGTCGAAGAGTCCCAACGGATCCTCGACCGCTACACCGAACTCGGCGGCAACTTCATCGACACCGCCAACTTCTACACCAGAAGCCACTCGGAAAAGATCATCGGCGACCACGTCGGACGCCACCCCGCCCGTCGCGACCGCTTGGTCATCGCCACCAAGTTCAGCGGCAACCTCTATCCCGGCGACCCCAACGGGGGCGGCGCCGGCCGCAAGTCGTTGATCAACGCCTGTGATAACTCGTTGCGCCGCTTGCAAACCGATTACATCGACCTGTACTGGCTGCACATGTGGGATGTGAACACCCCCATCGAAGAGACGATGGCCGCACTCGACGACCTCGTCGCGGCGGGCAAGGTTCGCTACATCGGCGTCTCGGACACTCCGGCGTGGAAGATCGTCGAAGCCAATCTGATCGCCCGGTTCCGGGGCTGGTCGGCGTTTATCGGCTTGCAGGTCGAGTACTCGCTGCTGGAACGCACGATCGAACAGGAATTGGTGCCGATGGCCGACGAGTTCGGCCTCGGCATTACGCCCTGGTCTCCCTTGAAGGGTGGCGTGCTCAGCGGCAAGTACACGCGGCGAAACGCCGGACAGCACAACGCCGGTCGCGGCGCGCTGGTCGATTCGTTCCTCACCGACAAGACCTACGCGCTGATCGACGAGCTGGAGAATATCGCCGCCGCGCATCAGTGGACCGTCGCCAGCGTCGCCCTGGCGTGGGTGCGGGCCCAGCGTGCCGTCTCCTCCATCATCATCGGCGCGCGCACGCTCTCGCAGCTCGAGGACAATGTGCGCGCCGTGGACGTCAACCTTGGCACCGACGAACTGGCCCGGCTGAGTGCATTGACCAAGCCGAGGTTGGGTTTTCCGCAGAGCATGCTGGAAATGGCAACCAGCATGATCCAGGGTGGGACCACCGTCAACGGTGTCTTCGCACCGCCGTCGGAATACGTCATGCCCGCAGGCGGCCGGCCGTACTGAACGCGCGCGGCACCGCCGACCGTTTTGCGCTCGCCGCGGGAGGGTAGCCGGTTCGGGGAGGACTGATGACGCACAACGATGCCGACGACCTGCTGCAGGAACTGTTGTGGAGCTACGGTCCCTGCGGTCAGGAGGACGTGGTGCGCGCCATATGCGCGCGTGAACTCGAGCCCGTTGTCGACGACATGTGGATCGACGACGCTGGCAACCTGATCGGATTCGTCGGTGCCGCAACCGGTTCCGGTACCGACACTGAACAGAATCGGCACCGGTGGACTCCAACGACGGGGCCGGGCACCGGAACCCGCGTCCTGGCACACCTAGATGAGCTGTCGATGCTGGTCAAGCGGATCGAGCCGGACGGGTCCCTGCGCGTCACACAGCTCGGCGTGATGTATCCGGGCAACTTCGGTCTTGGTCCGGTGGCGGTGCTCGGCGACAACGAGACGTTCACCGCGGTTCTCACGCACGGCTCTGAACACACCACGAAGGAGAGTCCGCGGATCTGGGAGACCAAGCCCGATCAAGGCGACCGAGCGCTGGACTGGCAACACGTCTACGTCTTCACCGGTCGCAACCAAGAGCAGCTGGCGGCCGCCGGAGTCCATGCCGGGACCCGGGTCTGTGTCGACCGAAGCAAAAGGACACTGGTCGACGTCGGTGACTACATCGGCTGCTACTTCCTCGACGACCGCGCCGCCGTGACAGCCCTGCTACGCGCCGCCCGGCTGCTACGCGACCGGGGACTACGGCCGGCCGTGGATGCCTACCTGGTCTTCACCACAAACGAAGAGATCGGCGGGATCGGTGGCTGCTACGCCAGTGCCACGCTGCCGGGCACGCTCACCCTGGCGCTCGAGGTGGGACCCACTGAAGAGGAGTACGAGACCACCGTCCGCGGAGGACCGATCGTGGGTTACAGCGACGCGTTGTGCGTTTACGACAAGGACATCGCCGACCGGCTGATGCGGACGGCCGCCGATCGGGGCCTGACGCCCCAGGCCGCGGTGCTGGGCGCTTTCGAAAGCGATGCGTCTCGCGCCAAGGCCGGGGGTCTGACGCCGCGTGCCGGACTGCTGTGTCTGCCCACCTTGAGCACGCACGGTTTCGAAGTCATCACCCGCGGTGCGATCGACGCGATGGCCGCGATCGTCGCCGACTTTCTGGTGGCCTAGTCGGGCGTCTTGCCCGAATGCATCTTCAGCGCAGTGTCGACGTTGGCCTTCTTGTCCTCGGCTGCGCCCGCGGCCTTCTTGCGCTTGGCCACGACGCTCTCCACCGCACCGTTGAGCGCGGAGCCGAGCGGGAAGCCCAGGTAGTGAGTCAGGAAGACGGCCATCTCCTTCAGTTCGGTCTCGGAGAGTTCGCCGTTGAGCAGCGCTGCGTTGATCTGAATCTCGGCCAGGTCCCGCTTCCCGGCCGCGGTCACCGCGGTCAGCGTCATGATGCGCTTGTCGCGCATCGACAATCCCGGGCGTGTCCAGATACTGCCGAACAAGTGATCGACGGTCAGGTCGAAGTAGGCGTCGCCCTCGACATTGGGCATCTCCCAGCCGTAGACCTCGTTCATTTTCTCGAGACCCTTGCGGCGTAGTTCGTCCATTACGACCCTCCCTCTGTGTGCGGCACGCCGAGACCTGCTGCCAGCCCGTCATACGCCAACCGGGCCAGCGGCAAATCGACCGACACCGATTCGCCCAATGCCAAGGCCAAACTCAGATCCTTCTCCCCCAGCTCCCGCGTGTGCACGAAGGGTTGATACAGGAAGTCGTCTGGCTCAATGTCCTTCATATTGTCGCGCACCATGATCGCGCCGGGCCCGCTGGTGAGCGCATCGGTGTGACGCACCACCCGACCCAACGCCTGCAAATCCAGCCCGGCAGCCTCCGCCAGTCTCATGGCTTCGCATGCCGCGACGTATGAGGTGAAGGTCAACATGTTGCGGGCCAACTTCATTCGTGTGCCGGCGCCCGGCTCACCGGCGTGCACGACCACCGCCGCCCAATGTTTGAACGCCGGCTTGATCCGCTCGTAGACTTCGCGTTCGGCGCCCACCATGGTGGCGAGCTCACCCTTGCCCGCCGCAGCGGCCCCGCCGCTCACGGGTGCGTCGACGACGTGGATGCCGTGCGGTTTGAGCTCGGCAGCGAGCTCGACGGCCGTGGTGTCGCTGATGGTGGAGTGAATCGCAATGACGGTGCCGGGCTTGGCGTTTGCGGCCAGCTCGGCGACAACCTCCCGCACCTGGGCGTCGTCGAGGACGGTGATGTGGATGATGTCGGCGGCAGCCACGCTCGCCACGCTATCCGCCAGGCTGGCGCCCTTCTCGGCCAGCGGCGTCATCGCCTCGGCGCGAACATCGTAAACCGTTACCCCACCAGGCCATTCGGTCATCTTCGTCGCCATCGGGGCGCCCATGTTGCCCAGACCGATATAGCCGAGCCTGAAATGCTCAGTCATCTGCGCCGCTCCTTTCCACGGGAAGCGTTGCATCGTCACGGGCGCGACTCATGACCGGATTACCTGCCCGCCGTCGACGTTGAAGATCTGCCCGGTGATCCACTTGGCCTCATCGGAGAGCAGGAACAGGCACATGCCGACCAGATCCTCGGGAGTTCCCATGCGAGACAACGGAAGTCCTTTGACGATGTCGTCCACCATCTCTTTGGGCGTGGTGGTCCGACTGGCCTCGGTGTCGATCGGTCCGGGTGCGATCGCGTTGATCCGGATGTTGCGGCCACCCAGCTCGCGCGAGAGCTGCTGGGTCAGACCGTTAATGCCGACCTTGGCCAGTCCGTAGTAGTTGGAGTACAACCACGCCGCGGTGGAGGACTGGTTGACGATCGCCCCGCCACCGCGCTTGCTCATCTTCTTGTACACCGCACGCGTACACCACAGCGCTCCGTCGAGATTGACGCTCATGAACTTCTTGTAGTACTCGGGCTCAATGGTCAGCAGGAAGTCCAGCTTCATCCCGCCGAAGATCGCCGCGTTGTTGACGAGGTAGTCGATGCCGCCGAACTCGGCCAGCGTGCGATCGGCCATCGCCTTGGCCGACTCCGGATCCGACACGTCAACGGGGATGCTGATGGCCGTGCCGCCGTCGGCGGTGATCTGCTTGGCCACCCCGTCGGCCGCCTCGGCGTTGATGTCGGCGACGACGACCGCGGCGCCCTCGCGCGCCAGCGCCTCGACGTAGGCCCGGCCGATGCCGCCGCCCGATCCGGTGACGATCGCGACCTTGTTTTCGAATCTCATCTGTCAAGCTCCTCGACTCAAACCGCGGTCGCAATGGTTTTGATCTCGAGGTACTCCTCGAAACCGGCCAACCCCATCTCACGACCGTTCCCGGACTGCTTGTAACCACCGAACGGCGCATCGGCCGAATACCACACGCCGCCATTGACATTGATCGTTCCGGCACGGACGCGGGTGGCGGCCGCGGCCGCCCTGTCGGGATCAGCGCCGAAAACGGTGCCCGACAAGCCGTAGAGCGAGTCGTTGGCGATGCGGATGGCGTCGTCGTCGCCGTCGTGAGCGATGACGGTCAAGACCGGGCCAAAGATCTCTTCACGCGAGCAGCGCGCGTGGTTGTCCAGCCCCGCGATCACGGTCGGTTCGATGAAGAAGCCGAGTTCGCGGCCGGCCGGTCGGCCGCCCCCGCATGCGAACGTCCCGCCCTCGGTGATCGCCGACTCGAGGTAGCCCTCAATGCGGTCCCGCTGCCGTGCTGAAATCACCGGCCCACAAATGGTTCCGGGGTCGGTGGGATCGCCGGCTTTGATGCCGCCCATCGTGGCAGCGGCGACCGAGACGGCTTCGTCATACCGTGCACGCGGCACCAACAGCCGGGTGGTGATTGCGCATCCCTGGCCGGCGTGCATGCACACCGAGAATCCCGCCACGCTTACCGCTGCGCTCAGGTCGGCATCGTCGAGGACGATGAACGCCGACTTGCCGCCCAGCTCGAGGAACACCTTCTTGATTGTCGCGGCGCCATCCGCCATCACGCTGCGCCCGGTGGCGGTCGATCCGGTGAACGAAACCATATCGACCCGAGGGTCTTTCGCCAACAATGCGCCGACGCTGTGGTCAGTGGAGGTGACGATGTTGATCACGCCCGGCGGAAAGTCCGTGTGCTCGGCAATGAGTTCACCTAGCACGGCGGCACACCACGGGGTGTCGGGGGCGGGCTTGAGGACAACGGTATTTCCGGCGGCCAGGGCCGGCCCGATCTTGGCGAGGTTGATCTGATGCGGGAAGTTCCACGGCGTGATAGCGCCGACCACGCCGACGGCTTCGCGGGCGATGGTGCGCCGCGTCGGGATGCCCATCGGCGACGCCACCCCGAGATCCTGGTTGTATTCATAGGATTCGGCGGTATCCGCCGCGAACGCCAGGTCGTTGACGGGACCTTCCAGCTGCGCGATGCCGGTCAGCATGCGCGGCGCGCCAACCTCGGCGATGGTGAGTTCGCGTAGCTCTTCGAGATTCTGTTGCATCGCCTCGCGTAATTGCCGCACGCACCGCACCCGCAATGCGGTGTTGCGCGACCAGTCCGTCTCGTCAAACGCGCGGCGGGCGGCGTCGATGGCGCGGCTCATGTCGTCGGCGTCGCCGTCGGCCGCGACTCCGAGCACTTCCTCGGTCGCCGGGTTGATGGTGGGGAAGGTGCCGGCGCTGCCGGCCGACATCTTGCCGTCGATGAACAGTTCACTCACGCCGTCGGCCAGCAAGGCCATCTCGCACTCCCGTCTGTGCGTCGCATCCCAGCGGCCGAATATCGACATCCCGCTTAGGTGGACAGTTGTCCGATATTGTTTCCCCGCACCATAGCCGCCGGGCCCTCAGCGGTGCAAGGCCCCCGTCCCGAATGACGGCCTAGCAAGGCTTATTCCGCACCATAAGCTGGGTTTTTACTCGACGGACTTGCTTCGCCTGCCACCCTTCCTCTAGTTTGGACATGTGTCCAGCGATGCCTTAGTTGCGGTCACTTCCCAGGCCGAGCAACAATCCGGTCTTCCGGCGCGCAACCGACGCCAGGAGGGGACCTTCCGTAAGGTGCTCGCCGCCGGCATCGAGACCTTGCGGGAGAAGTCGTATGCCGGCTTGACGGTGCGCGCGGTCGCCGCCCGCGCCAAGGTCGCACCGGCCACCGCGTACACCTATTTCTCGTCGAAGAACCACCTGATCGCCGAGGTTTATCTGGACCTGGTGCGGCAGGTGCCGTTCTTCACCGACGTCAACGAACCGATGCCGATCCGAGTGGACAAGGTGTTGCGCCACCTGGCGCTGGTCGTCGCCGACGAACCCGAGGTCGGTGCGGCGTGCACGACGGCGTTGCTCGGCGGCGGCACCGATCCCGTGGTGGCGGCCGTGCGCGACCACATCGGCGGTGAGATTCACCGCCGCATCGAGACGGCCATCGGGCCGACCGCCGACCCGAACACGGTCGCCGCGTTGGAGATGGCCTTCTTCGGTGCCTTGGTGCAGGCCGGCAGTGGCCAATTCACCTACCACCAGATCGCCGACCGGCTGGCCTATGTCGTCGGCCTGATGCTGCCCGGTCACGGGAGGACGAGCCAGGAGGCAGGAACCGAATGACCGTGCACATCGGAGACCACGAGTTGGTGCTTGACCCCTACGATTACCACTTCCACGAGGATCCGTACCCGTATTACAAGCGGCTGCGCGACGAGGCCCCGCTGTACCGCAATGATGAATTGAACTTCTGGGCGCTATCGCGCCACCAGGATGTGCTGCAGGGATTTCGCAACAGCACCACGCTTTCCAACAAGTACGGGGTGTCGTTGGACCCGGCCTCGCGCGGCCCACATGCCAGCAAGACGATGAGCTTTCTGGCCATGGATGATCCCGCCCACTTGAGGCTGCGTACCCTGGTGTCGAAGGGCTTCACGCCGCGCCGTATCCGCGAGCTGGAACCGCGGGTCACCGAGATCGCGGTCAGACACCTCGACACCATGCTCGACCTCGCCTCGTCCGGCGCCACCGTGGATTTCGTCGACGAGTTCGCGGGCAAACTGCCGATGGACGTGATCTCTGAGCTGATGGGCGTGCCGGAACAGGACCGCGTGCAGGTGCGAGCCTGGGCCGACGGAGTGATGCATCGCGAGGAAGGCGTCACCGACGTTCCGCCGGAGGCGGTCGAGGCTTCGCTCAACCTGATCGTCTACTACCAGCAGATGGTGGCCGACCGGCGCGCCAAACTGACCGACGATCTCACGTCGGCCCTACTGGAGGCCGAGATCGACGGCGACCGGCTCACCGACGACGAAGTCCTCGGCTTCATGTTCTTGATGGTGATCGCCGGCAACGAGACCACCACCAAACTCCTTGCCAACGCCGCGTTTTGGGGGCACAAGCATCCCGACCAGCTCGCGCCCGTCTACGACGACGCCGCCCTGGTGCCGCAGTGGGTGGAAGAGACCCTGCGCTATGACACCTCGAGTCAGATCCTGGCCCGCACCGTGTCCGGCGAGCTGACTCTCTATGACACCACCATCCCCGACGGGGATGTCCTGCTGCTGCTGCCCGGCTCCGCCCATCGCGACGAGCGGGTGTTCGACAACCCAGACGAGTATCTGATCGGACGCGATATCGGTTCCAAACTCATGAGTTTCGGTAGCGGCGCGCACTTCTGCCTCGGTGCCCACCTGGCCCGGATGGAAGCCCGCGTGGCGCTCACCGAGTTGTTCAAGCGAATCCGCGGATACCGGGTGGACGAGGCCAACGCCGTCCGCGTCCACTCCAGCAATGTCCGCGGATTCGCTCACCTACCCATCACCGTGGAGAGCCGCTGATGCCCCGCTTTGAGCCCCTGCCCGAACGTCGACCGGCCATCGTGGCCGGTGCGTCCTCTGGCATCGGAGAAGCCACCGCGATCGAACTCGCCGCGCACGGCTTCCCGGTGGCGCTGGGCGCCCGGCGGGTGGACAAGCTCGACGACATCGTCGGCAAGATCAACGCCAACGGCGGCGAGGCGGTGGGATTTCATCTCGACGTCACCGATCCGAACTCGGTGAAATCATTTGTCGCGCAGACGGTCGACGCGCTTGGTGAGATCGAGGTCCTGGTGGCCGGGGCGGGCGATACGTACTTTGGCAAGCTCGCCGAGATCACCACCGACGAGTTCGAATCCCAGCTGCAGATTCACCTCGTCGGCGCCAACCGGCTGGCCGGCGCGGTGTTGCCCGGCATGCTCGATCGGCAGCGCGGCGACCTGATCTTCGTCGGCTCCGACGTGGCGCTGCGTCAGCGCCCGCACATGGGCGCCTATGGCGCCGCCAAGGCGGCACTCGTCGCGATGGTCACCAACTTTCAAATGGAGCTGGAGGGCACCGGCGTGCGGGCCTCGATCGTGCACCCGGGCCCGACGAAGACATCGATGGGGTGGAGCCTGCCGGCCGAGAAGATCGGTCCTGCCCTGGAGGACTGGGCGAAATGGGGCCAGGCCCGTCACGACTACTTCCTGCGCGCGGCGGACCTGGCGCGGGCCATCACGTTCGTCGCCGAGACACCGCGCGGCGGCTTCATCGCCAACATGGAGCTGCAGCCCGAAGCGCCGCTGGCCGACAACAAGACTCGTCACAAACTCGCGCTCGGCGAAGAGGGGATGCCGTCATGACCCGCGAAACAACGATGCGGCGCGCGACACGCGCGCCGAGGAGGCGTGAGCACATCACCCCCGAAACAACGATGCGGCGCGCGACACGCGCGCCGAGGAGGCGTGAGCACACCACCCCCGAAACAACGATGCGGCGCGCGACACGCGCGCCGAGGAGGCGTGAGCACACCACCCCCGAAACAACGATGCGGCGCGCGGCGCGCCGGGGAGGCATGAACACATGACATCTACCGCTATCGTGCCGCGGGTGTCCGGGGGTGAAGAAGAGCACGGCCACCTCGAGGAGTTCCGCACCGACCCGATCGGTTTGATGAAACGGGTCCGCGAGGAATGCGGCGATGTGGGGTGGTTCCAACTCGTCGACAAACACGTCATCCTGCTGTCCGGCGCCCGCGCCAACGAATTCTTCTTCCGCTCCGCGGATGAGGATCTGGACCAGGCCGAGGCCTATCCGTTTATGACGCCGATCTTCGGTAAAGGTGTGGTGTTCGACGCCAGCCCCGAGCGGCGCAAGGAGATGCTGCACAACTCGGCGCTGCGCGGCGAGCAGATGAAGGGCCACGCCACCACCATCGAGGGCGAAGTCAAGAAGATGATCGCCGACTGGGGTGAGGAGGGTGAGATCGAGCTGCTCGACTTCTTCGCCGAGCTGACCATCTACACCTCGACGGCCTGCCTGATCGGCCTGAAGTTCCGTGAGCAACTGGACCACCGCTTCGCCGAGTACTACCACGAACTGGAACGCGGCACCGATCCGCTCTGCTACGTCGATCCCTACCTGCCGATCGAGAGCTTCCGGCGCCGTGATGAGGCGCGCGTCAAACTCGTTGCGCTGGTGCAGGAAATCATGGACCAGCGGCTGGCCAACCCGCCGCAGGACAAGGCCGACCGCGACATGCTCGACGTGCTGGTGTCGATCAAGGACGAGGACGGCAATCCCCGTTTCTCCGCCGACGAGGTCACCGGGATGTTCATCTCGCTGATGTTCGCTGGGCACCACACCAGCTCCGGCACCTCAGCCTGGACGCTGATCGAGCTGATCCGCCATCCCGACGTGTACGCCGAGGTGCGGGCGGAGCTCGAAGAACTCTACGCCGACGGCCAGGAGGTAAGTTTCCATGCGCTGCGGTCGATTCCAAAGCTGGACAACGTGGTCAAAGAAACCCTGCGGCTGCACCCGCCGCTGATCATCCTGATGCGGGTCGCAAAGGGCGAGTTCGAGGTTGAAGGTTTTCCGATTCACGACGGCGATTTCGTCGCGGCGTCCCCGGCGATCTCCAACCGGATTCCCGAGGACTTTCCCGATCCGGACACATTCCGTCCGGACCGCTACCTCAAGCCCGAACAGGCCGACATCGTCAACCGGTGGACCTGGATCCCGTTCGGCGCGGGGCGACACCGCTGTGTCGGCGCGGCCTTCGCCCAAATGCAGATCAAGGCGATCTTCTCGGTTTTGTTGCGCGAGTATGAGTTCGAGATGGCACAGCCGGCCGACAGCTATCACAACGACCACTCCAAAATGGTGGTGCAGCTAGCCCGGCCGGCCAAGGTGCGGTTCCGCAAACGGAAGGGGTGAGAAGATCATGCCTTTTCGAATCGGAGCAGATTTGGATCTATGCCAGGGCCACGCCATGTGCGAACTGGAGGCACCGGACTACTTCCGAGTGCCCAAGCGGGGCAAGGTCGAGATCGTCGATCCCGAGCCACCCGAAGACGCCCGCGACGAGGTCGAGCTTGCGGTGCAAATGTGCCCAACCCAAGCACTATTCATCAAAGAGAAAGAAGACTGACCCCATGAATTCCAAGGCGTCACATTCGCGGGAAGATCTTGAGGCGTGGGTGCAGCGCTGGCTGCAGGTAAACAGGGACTGCGAAAAGGCCGGTGACTGGCGGCCACTGGCCGACTTCTATGCCAAGGACGCCACCTATGGCTGGAACATCGGTCCCAAGGAAGACGTGATGTGCGTGGGCATCGACGAGATCCGCGACATCGCACTGGGACTGGAGATGGAGGGCCTGGAGAACTGGGTGTACGAATACCAGAAGGTGCTCATCGACGAGAAGCAAGGCGAGATCGTCGGCTTCTGGAAGCAGATCGTCAACAAGACCGACGGCAGCAAGGACGAGATCTACGGCATCGGCGGCAGCTGGTTCCGGCTCAACGGTGATGGGCTCATCGAGTGGCAACGCGACTTCTTCGACTTCGGTCACGTGGCCAAGATGTTCGCCAAACTCATCGAGTCCGGCGACCTCAGCGAAGGCATGCAGCGACGCATCGAACGCAGCGTCGCGGGTGAGAAGCTCCCCGGCTACTACCCGCTGGGCGAGGCGCCGGTTCCGATCTGGTGAGCACCGGGCCAATGCCAGCCAACCAAGCATTTGATTTGTTGCACGCGCTATGCTGACGCGACGGGGTGCCTGTGGCACCCGTCACCGAGCTGTCCGGCAGCAAGGGCCGGGTAGCGCTGATCAATTCAACGGCGAAATGGGGTCAGGACCATCGTGAAGACAAAAGGCGCACTGATCTGGGAGTTCAACCAGCCCTGGTCCATCGAGGAGATCGAGATCGGCGACCCGCAAGCCCATGAGGTCAAGATCCAGATGGAAGCGGCAGGCATGTGCCACTCCGACCACCACCTGGTCACCGGCGGCATCCCGATGGCCGGCTTCCCAGTGCTCGGGGGCCACGAGGGCGCCGGCATCGTCACCGAGGTCGGGCCGGGCGTCGAGGACATCGCCCCCGGTGATCACGTCGTGCTGTCGTTCATCCCGTCCTGCGGGCAATGTCCGACCTGTCAGGCGGGCATGCGCAACCTCTGCGACCTGGGCGCTGGACTGCTCGGCGGCGCCGCGGTGTCCGACGGCACGTTCCGTATCCAGGCACGCGGACAGAATGTCTTCCCCATGACACTGCTGGGGACCTTCTCGCCGTACATGGTCGTGCACCGCAGCTCGGTGGTGAAGATCGACCCGTCGGTCCCCTTCGAGGTGGCCGCGCTGGTCGGTTGCGGCGTGACCACGGGCTACGGTTCGTCGGTACGCACCGCCGACATCCGGCCAGGCCAAGACGTCGCTATCGTCGGCGTCGGCGGGGTGGGCATGGCGGCGCTGCAGGGTGCGGTCAACGCCGGTGCCCGCTACATCTTCGCGATCGACCCGGTTGAGTGGAAGCGCGACCAGGCCATGAAGTTCGGCGCCACCCACGTCTACCCCGACATCTTTGCCGCGATGGCGGGCATGGCGGAGGTTACCTACGGTTTGATGGCGCATAAGGTCATCGTCACGGTGGGTGAGTTGCAAGGCGCCGACATCGACAACTACCTCAACATCACCCAAAAGGGCGGCACCTGCGTGCTGACCGCGATCGGCAGCCTGCTGGACACCAACGTCACCCTGAACCTGGCGATGCTGACCCTGATGCAGAAGAACTTGCAGGGCACCATCTTCGGCGGCGGTAACCCGCAGTACGACATCCCGCAGTTGTTGTCGATGTACACGGCCGGAAAGCTGAACCTGGACGACATGATCACTCGCCAATATCGGCTCGAGCAGATCAATGACGGTTACCAGGACATGCTGGACGGCAAGAACATTCGCGGCGTGATCCGCTACACCGACGCCGACCGGTAACACCGCGAGCCACGTCCATCACGTGACGGGCTTCCCGTTCCTGATGGCGCCGGGACACATCGGCGCCATGAGGCTGCGCAATCGCGTGGTGATGTCTCCGATGGAGACGATGTACGGGACGCCGGACGGCTTGCCCTCCGCCCGCACTCGCGATTATTTCGCCGCGCGCGCTCGGGGCGGCGTCGGACTCATCACGGTGGGCGCCACGGGAGTCGACCATCGTCATCCCGAGACTCCCGGTGGATTGCATCTGGCCACCGATGACGCGGTCCCCGCGCACCGGGCACTGGTGGAGGTGGTGCACGAACACGGCGCCAAGATCCAGCCGCAGATCGTGCATGCCGGACCCGACGGCCTGGGGCCGGAAATCTTTGGCGTAGCGTCGCTGGGACCCTCGGTGATCCCTTCCTACCTCACTGGCCGCCCGTCGAGCGAAATCACTAAGCAGCAACTGGCCGACGTCTTCGACCGGTTCAAGGCCGCCGTCCGGCGTGCCGCCGAGGCCGGTTACGACGGAATCGAGCTGCACGCCGCACACGGCTACATGCTGCTCGGCTCTTTCCTTGCTCCGCAACGAAATCGGCGCACCGACGACTATCGGGGCGACTCGACGCGCGGCCGGCTGCAGGTGGTACTCGAAGCGTTGGCGGCGATCCGGGCCGAGGTGGGCGACACGTTACCGATCACGCTGCGTATCTCGGGGTACGAGCGAGTCGCCGGCGGCCGGCCGATCTACGAAACCGCGCGGATGGCACCCCAACTCGTGGCCGCCGGCGTGGATGCCTTCCACGTCAGCGGGGGCGTGATCGACCGCCTGGTCACCGGCATGGTCAACGCCGCCGACGATGGCGACGAGGTCAACGTCGGCGCCGCGACAGCCGTCAAGCAGGTGGTCGATGTGCCAGTGATTACCGTCGGCCGAATCCACGACCCCGCCCGCGCCGAACAGATTCTGGCCGATGGACGCGCGGACTTCGTTGCAATGGGGCGCCCACTGCTGGCCGACCCCGAGTTGCCGCGCAAAATTGAAGCCGGCCACGCCGACCGAGTGCGCCGGTGCATCTCCTGTGAAAACTGCATCGACGCAATGGAACAGCGGTTTTTTGTCGACTGCGCCGTCAATCCGCGAACCGGCCGGGAACGCGAACTGGCGGCAACCCGGGCGGCTCGCGCCAAGCGCGTCACCGTGATCGGCGGCGGCCCGGCTGGCCTGGAGGCCGCCCGGGTGGCCGCCGAGCGCGGCCACCGCGTCACGCTTTTCGAACGCACCGGGCAGCTGGGCGGGGCACTGCGCTGGGCGTGCGTGCTGCATCCGGAGAATCAGCCGTTCCTGCAGTACCTGCGTGACGAGATCAACCGCAGTTCCACCAAAGTCCATCTAGGACAGGCTGTTTCGGCCGATGACGTCGTCGCGCAAGCGCCCGATGCGGTGGTGGTGGCCACCGGCGGCCGGATCACGGTGCCGCCCATCCCGGGAACGAACCTGCCGCACGTGTACACCGGCCCCGGATTGCGCGAGCTACTCGACGGCAGTGCCAACGCCACCGATCCGGCATGGCAGCGGCTGGGCGCGTCGCTGCTGGGCGGCTGGCGGCAGCGGCTGGTCCGGCCCGCCGCAGTGCGGCTAGCCACCCGCGCCTGGATGCCGGTCGGTCGGCGCGTCGCCATCATCGGCGCCGACTTGGTGGCGCTGGAGCTCGCGGAGTTCCTCGCGGCCCGTCGCCGGCTGGTGTCGATCTTGGCAGCCGGCACGGACATCGCCCCGGAAGTCGGCAACAAACGTAAGACCGAACACATGGATCGCCTGGACCGGTTACAGGTCACCGTGCATGTGGGTGCGGCCGTCGAACGGATTACCACGCGGGCCGTCGTGTTCACGCCTGCCGGCGGGACGGTCCGGAAGCTGCCCGCCGACAGTGTCGTGATCGCCGGATCGGTCGAGCCCGACACCGCTCTGTTCGACACGTTGCGGGTCGCCCTGCCCGACGCCGACGTGCACGCCGCCGGTGATTGCAGCGGCCTCGGGCTCATTCGAAAGGCAACCGAGGAAGGCGCACGCGCCGCGTGCGCGATCTAGTGACAGGAGAGAACCATGACCCAAACCGCTCAATCGCCGGCTCTGACCGCGTCGCAGTCGTCGTGGCGGTGCGCCCAGGCCAGAGACCGCGAGGGCTGGCTGGCCCTGATGACAGACGACGTCGTCATCGAAGATCCGATCGGCCCGTCGGTCACCAACCCCGACGGCTCGGGAGTGCGCGGGAAGGACGCTGTCGGTGAGTTCTTCGACAACAACATCGCCAAGAACCAGCTCACCATCACTTGTGAGGAGACCTTCCCGTCCAGCTCTCCCAACGAGATCGCACATATTCTGGTGCTGCAGAGCAGATTTGAAGGCGGGATGACCAGCAAGGTGCGCGGCGTGTTCACCTATAAGGTCGACGACGCGGGCCTGATCACCAACATGCGCGGTTACTGGAACCTCGACGTGATGGAGTTCGGCCAAGAGGACTGACGCGAGGTCGTCGGATCGAAAGAACCTATGCTGGGCCCATGGCGTCGATCTTCACCAAGATCATTAACCGTGAGCTACCCGGCCGATTCGTTTACGAGGACGACGACGTCGTCGCATTCCTGACGATCGAGCCCATGACGCAGGGGCACACCCTGGTCGTGCCCCGCGCCGAGATCGATCAGTGGCAAGACGTCGACAGCGCGGCATTGGGCCGGGTGATGTCGGTGAGTCAGCTGATCGGCAAGGCCGTCTGCAAGGCATTCCGCGCCGAACGTGCCGGCCTGATCATCGCTGGGCTCGAGGTGCCGCATCTGCATGTGCACGTCTTCCCCACCCGCAGTCTCAGCGACTTCGGTTTCGCCAATGTCGACCGCAATCCGTCGCCGGAATCACTGGACCAAGCTCAGGCCCGGATCAAGGCGGCCCTGGAGCAGCTGACCTGATCCTCATGTCAGCTGGGCGGCAACATCGCTGACCCGCGGCAGGGTGACACGGAAACAGCAGCCCTTGCCGGGCGCGGTCTGCACGGTCACCGTGCCGCCGTGCGCCTGCACCAGCGAGGCGACGATGGACAGGCCGAGCCCGGTCCCGCCGCTGGCGCGGGCCCTCGACGAGTCGGTGCGGTAGAACCGCTCGAAGACCCGGGACGCATCCTCCTGGCTCATGCCGGGGCCGGTGTCGGCCACCTCGATCACCGCGTCGTCGCCGGAGGTGCCGACCCGCACTATGACGTGCGCGGTGACCGGTGTGTGCTGCAAGGCGTTGGCCACCAGGTTGCTCAGCACCTGGCGTATGCGGGGCTCGTCGCCGACCACCTCGGGGGTGCCGGGCCCGTCCAGCACCTCCATCGAAATGCGCCGCTTGGGATCGATCGCCTGCCCGTCATGCACGGCATCGCTGGCCAGCGCCAGCAAGTCGACGCGGTGGTGTTCTAGCGGCCGTTGCACGTCGAGGCGCGCCAGCAGCAGCAGGTCGTCGACCAGTAGGCCCATCCTACTGGCTTCATTCTCGATGCGCGACAGCAGCATGGCTACGTCGCGGGCGGCGCCCTGCCGATACAGTTCCGCGAAGCCGCGGATAGTGGTGAGCGGGGTGCGTAGCTCGTGGCTGGCGTCGGTGATGAACCGGCGCATCCGATCCTCTGAGCTCCGGGCCTTTTCGGCCGAGGACTCCGACGAGGCCACCGCTTGCTGAATCTGGGTGAGCATCCCGTTGAGCGCCAAGGAAAGTCGGCCCACCTCGGTACGCGGATCGCGTTCGGGGACCCGACGATCCAGCTGCCCGGCGGCGATCGCGGCGGCCGTCTGTTCGACTTCGATCAACGGCCGCAGGCTGCGGTGCACCACCGCAAAACCTGCGATGCCCACAACGGCCAGCACCGCGACCCCGATGCCGAACTGCAGCCACACCAAGGACCGCACCGTGTTATCGACGTCGGACAGGTCGATCGCCACGGTCGTCAGGCCGTTGGGTCCGCGAACCGAGACCGCCCGCCACTGAATGTCCGAACCGTTGACCGACTCCAGCGTCGTCGGGTTCGGGCCGACGTCGTTGTCGGGCGGCAGGGCGGGCTCGGCGTTGCGGTCATTGATCGCGGTGAACGGCTTGCCGTCGGGACCGATTCCGCGTACGTAGTACTTTGACGGCGGCCGCCCCGGATCCGGACCCTCGTAGGGGGACGCCGGAACCTGCCGTCGCGGCGCCGACGCCCACCCGCGGGAGGCCTCGAGCAGCGTCTGGTCGATGCGGCTGATCAGACTGTGCCGCAGGATTGAGGTGACCATGACGCCCGAGGCGGCCAGCCCGCAGGCCACCAGTACCAGGGTCGCGGCGACCAAACCTACCCGCAGGGGTAATCCGTGCGGGACCGGTGTGGACGTCTCCATCGTTGTCGCCACCGATCGCTACTTTCTCCGACTGGGAGAGGATGTACTCAGCGCGGCTCCCGCAGGACGTAACCCACTCCGCGCAGAGTATGCAGCAGCCGCTTCTCCCCAGTATCGATCTTGCGACGCAGGTAGGACACATAAGACTCGACGACGTTGACGTCGCCGCCGAAGTCGTAACGCCACACGTGGTCGAGGATTTTCGGTTTGCTGAGCACCGTTCCGGCGTTTATTACGAAGTAACGCAGCAGAGTGAATTCGGTCGGAGACAACGACACCGGTTCGCCGGCCTTCCACACTTCGTGGGTCTCTTCGTCCAGTTCGATGTCGGCGAATGTCAGGCGGGCGTTGTGCGCTTCCGTGGTGCCCTTACCGGCGCGTCGCAAGATGACCCGCAACCGGGCGACAACCTCCTCGAGGCTGAACGGCTTCGTCACATAGTCGTCGCCGCCCAAGGTTAAACCCGCAATCTTGTCCTGCAGCGAGTCGCGGGCTGTCAGGAAGAGCGCGGGAGCATCGATGCCGTCGGCACGCAGCCGACGCAGCACCCCGAAGCCGTCCATTCCGGGCATCATGACGTCGAGAATCACCGCGTCGGGCCGGGTTTCGCGGGCCCGGTCGAGCGCTTGTGCGCCGTTGGTCGCCGTAGCGACCTCGAATCCCTGGAACTTGAGGCTCACGGAGAGCAATTCGACGATGTTGTCCTCGTCATCCACTACGAGAACACGTGCTTCGGGTTTGGTTTCGTTTACAGTCGGCGCTGTCATCTGCTTACTTCCGCCCTGTTTGTACGTTGCCTTTACAATTATTGTGCAAATACTGGGAATTGGTTGAAAACGACCTGCCAGTATTCTGCCAGGAATCATCGGGTCAGCTTGGACCGGTGCCGCTTTTTCTGCGGACCGCGTGCCTAGACTCGGATTATGAATCTCGCCAAGAGCATGGTTTCCGCGGCGACGGCCCCCGCGCGAGTCGGCCTTGCGGCCGCCGAGGCGAGCCTGAACCTGGCCAGCGCGGCGGTCGGAGTGGCCAAGCGTTCGCTCGGTGAAGGCGAGACCGCAACCAACGTCGTGACGTCCATGCTGGGGCTCGACGATGCGATCGTCCGTGCCAATCGCCTGGCCAGAATGATGGACGACGACGCGCCGTTGGGACGCGCGATGGCACCCGACGGACCGCTCGACCGCTTACTTCGCCCCGGCGGCGTGGTCGACCTGCTGATGTCCGATGGCGGTCTGGTTGACCGTCTGACCGCCGAGGGCGGCGGCCTGCACCGGGCGCTGCAACCCGGCGGTCTGGCCGATCAACTGTTGGCCGAAGACGGTCTGATCGAGCGTGTCCTATCCGAGGACGGACTGGCCGATCGGCTGCTCTCCGAGGGCGGCCTGATCGATAAACTCACCGCCAAAAACGGTCCGCTCGACCAGCTCACGGATGTCGCTGACACGCTGGCCCGGTTGACGCCCGGCATGGAAGCACTCGAGCCGGCCATCGCGACGTTGCAAGACGCGGTGGTCGCGCTGACCATGGTCGTCAACCCGTTGAGCAGCATTGCCGATCGCATCCCGTTGCCCGGCCGACGCACCGGTCGCCGCGCGCCGTCGCGTCCGGTGCCCTCGCAACGCATCATCGAGGGCGAGGCGTGACCGGCTAAGCTGGCAGCCGATTTACCCGGCCTCCTTAGCTCAGTGGTAGAGCACTCGCCTTGTAAGCGAGCGGTCGTCAGTTCAATCCTGACAGGGGGCTCCAATGCCTGTGCGTGGGCACTTCACCGGCGGCTTGAGATAGACAAAGATATGAGGGGCTCGAATGCCAGTCTCCGGACCGTCAGAGTGGCATCAGCACCGCCGGACGCGAGTTAGGCCCGACGTTCTTCGGGTCGGCGCTGCAAGGCTGCAGGTCGTGGCAGCGCACTGCGAGGTGGTGTCGGCGGAGTTGATAGCGGCCACTCGGCCGGCCACAATTGGGCTACCAATCCAGGCCACATCGGGCGCTGTCGGTGCTGCCCATGCTGCCCTGGACGGAGCTATCACGGTCCCAGCCCAACGAGCGCAAACGAACTCAGTCACATCGGCCCTGGCACGTGCACAATTTGCGGCGACCGACACTGCTGGTGCGCGGCAAGCCGCCGCGGTCGGTGCCTCGATAGCCCAGGTGTGATCGGTGTCGGAGGTTGGCCGCGTCGGCGTGCCGTCCCTCTCCGAGATTCAAGCGTGGGATGTCGCTCATTTAGAAGGTGCAGCCACGGACTGGAAAGCTACTGCCGAGCATTGGGAATCCTCATTCAGTTCGATCCATCGAGCTACCATCTCCCCGGGCGGGACGGAGTGGGAGGGTGTCGCAGCCGAGGCGGCCCAGCAAACGGCATTTGCTGATCTGGTACTGGTACGAGGGCTGGCCGATGTCCTCCATGAATCCGCCGCGGTAGCGCGCCGCGGGGCCGAGATTCTCGATTCGGTCAAGCGCAGGGTTCTGGATGCCGTCGAGGAAGCAAGAGACGCCGGATACGTTGTCGGCGAAGACCTTTCGGTAACGCCGCCGCGAGGCGGGGTGGCAGCTCAGGCCCAAGCGGAGCTATACACCGCCACGATCCAAGAACGTGCCGCACAGCTCGTCGCCCACGACACGGCAATCGCCGCGTCAACGACGGCGCGCTCACCGACGCAGTTCAGCACCCTCTCAATCCGCCGAGATTTAGGCTCGACGACCAGGGCCGCGGTTCTTACGCGTATGAGGACCCGGATGCGGTGGTCGTCTTGAATCAGGACGGCCAAGTGGTGACCGCCTGGGCTAAGAACCAAAACGGATGGAGGCACCCGTGAACAGTGTTCTGGACGCCATCCCGCCCGAGCATCGCGCGGTGATTATTGACGAACTTTCACGCCGGGATCCGACGATGCTGGCTGAACTTCGCGCCACAAAAGAGCCAAGCGGCGAACAGACTCGCGCCGTGGTGGACGTGCTGATCAGCGAGATGATGAATAATTTTGGGCCCGATTGGCAGCCGAATGAGCGTGGGCGAGCCATCGAAAAAGCACTAGA
The DNA here is from genome assembly GCF_010727605.1 of Mycobacterium simiae. Lineage (NCBI taxonomy): Bacteria > Bacillati > Actinomycetota > Actinomycetes > Mycobacteriales > Mycobacteriaceae > Mycobacterium > Mycobacterium simiae. The sequence goes on along the minus strand of NZ_AP022568.1, from coordinate 3,209,023 downwards.
CGCCTACTATTCCGCGTGGCCTACCAATGATTGACTGACAGGTTGCCGGACGGTTTCTGAAGTGCAATGTGGGCGAGTGGGAACCGGCATCCGCAGGCGGGGGGCGCGCACTCCTCCAGCCTTCTGCCCACAAAATGCCGAGAATTCCCGTGGAATAACAGATGTTTCCGCTGAATTCTAGTGATCAGCTTCCACTGATACGAGGGGTTTTCACCCTCCCCCGCTGGCCCGTCGGACGAGTTCAATCCTGACAGGGGGCTCCACGCCGGACCTCATGGACGGCTACTCACCGAGCTATTGGGGTGCGACGTACTCAGACGGCAACGCCGCGAGCAATGAAAGAACGGTCTGATCGGCACCCCACCGGCCCCAGACCTGGATCCCTACCGGGAGACCGGATCGGCCGAGCCCCGCGGGTATGACCGTGATGGGAATGCCCGCCATACTCGAGAGCGTCGACAGCGCCGGCGACCCGGTATAAGTAAGCGTTCTCGGTGCGCAGGACGTCGCCGCAGGCAATATCAGCGCGTCGAACTGATCGAAATAGCCATCCACCCGCGTCCGGATCTCCGCTACCACCTTCTCGGCCTCACGTTGCTGGGTAGCGGTTGTATCACGCCCACGCTGCAGAATCTCAACAGTGTTGGGGCCGAGCTTGTCGATAAGATCCGGGGACAGCAGGTTTCGATGTAATTGATAGATCTCCGGGGCTAAGACACCGTAGTATGCGTCGAATGTCTTGGGCGCCAACACTTCCGGAAGTCGTATCGAATCGACGGTGTGGCCGGCGTCCCGCAACTGCCCGACGTATGTGGTGAACGTTTCCAGGACCTCGTCGTCGGCATCGGCCAAATCTTGGGTGTCGACGACCCCAAGACGATAGTCGCCGGAAACATGTTGGGGCACCACGAAGTTCCCCGCGACTTCTGCCAGCTTTATCACGGTTGCCGCGTCGCGGGCAAAGAACCCGGTGTGATCGAATGAGTCACTGATCCGCGTCATCCCGGTCAGGTCCAGGCGGTCATAGCCTGATTTGTACGCGAACAGTCCGCAGTAGCTGGCGGGTCTGACTATCGAGCCATTCGTCTGGCTTCCGATCGCCGCAGTCACCATGTCAGCCGCGACTGCGGCCGCGGACCCGCTCGACGATCCTCCCGGCGTGCAGTCGATATCGTGCGGGTTTCGCGTGAGAGTTGGTTGGTACCAACAAAGTTCCGTCGAGCGTGTCATACCGGTGAGGACCGCTCCGGCGTCGCGCAATAGCCGGACGAGTGCGGCGTCATCCTCCGGCACTTCGCGAACGAGCAGTTCAAAAGCCGCGCGGTTCCCGTTGCCGGGGCGGCGACCGCTCAGCTCGAAGATGTCCTTGACCCCGAGCGTCATGCCCCGCAGCGGTTGCGTTGCCGCTGCGGGATCTCCCCCGTCGAGAAGCTCGGCCTGTGCGGTTGCATCGTCGGCGAAGACCTCTTCGAATGCCTGAATGGTGTTGTCTGACTGGCGAATCTTCGCTAGCGACGACGAGACCGATGTGCGGACACTGGTGGGGCTGGTCATGATGCGCTGCTCACTGTGGCTGGTTGCGGAACTTCTTGACTCGGTTCGCGCAGGCTGGCGGTAATCAACAGACAGGTTACGGCCGCCGCCGCGAGGAAAAGAAATCCGGCGGTATACGTCCCGGTGACCGCGATCGTCCAACCGATGACAATGGGTGATATGAATCCCGCCAGCTGTCCGGCGAAGTTGATCAGTCCAGCGCCCGCGCCCATCAGTGAGCTCGGGAGCAGCTGCATCGGCAGTGACCAGAACGGGCCGTACATCGCGGGCAGGAAGAACCCGACCCCAATGAGGCAGGCGATCGCGGCGCCCGGGCTCTTCGCAAGAGCCAACAAGGTGAGGAAGGTGGCGTTTCCGACCAGGCAGACCATGATCACGGTGCGGCGCTTCGCGATTCGGTCGGCAGCGTAGCCCGCGCCCAGCATTCCGAGGATGCCAACCGCAAACGGGAGTGAGGCCAACAGGCCGGTCTTTTCCAGCGAGAATGCTCGCCCGGAGTACAGGTACGAAGGCACCCAGGAGATGAATCCCCACCAGGTGATGTCCCAGGTTCCCCAGATGAGGAACAGTTTCCCGATCACCGGATTCATCAGGGCCTTCCGCATGGAGATCGGCTCGGCGGGCGATTCATTCTGTGCGTCGTTGTTGGCCCCGGATCCGTTCTTGGCGGCCGGAAGAAACTTCAAACAGATGAAGGCAGCGAAAATGCCGGGTACGGCGAGGCACCAGAATGCCGGGCGCCACCCGATCGATGCGATGAACGGAGCCAGGACAATGGGCGCCAGGGCCGGCCCGACGAGATTCGATGTCAGCATCAGGGCGTTAGCCCGTGCCCGATTTGTCTCATCCACGGCCATGGACAGGATTTTCCAGGACGCGGGAGAGAATGCGCCCTCGGTCAAACCAAACAAAATCCGCACCGTGATCAGCGTCAGGATGCTCCCAGCCGCTCCGGTAAGGGCACAGAATATGGACCAGCCCAGCACAGCCGCGAACGCGACCCGGCGGGGGCCCACCCGGTCGGCCAGGATACCGCCCGGGATCTGCACCGCGGCATACCCGATAAAGAAGGCGCTGCTGACAAAGCCTTTCAGCGTCGGCGATAGGCCGAAGTCGCGACCAATGAACGGAAGAGCGGTCGCAATTAGCGATCTATCGAAGTATGAAATCAGCCATGTCACAAACAAAACGGCGATGATGGTCCATCGTGATCGTGTCAACGTTATTCACCTACTTGAGAAGTTGAAGGAGTTATGCCGGACTTCAGCGGACGGGCCACCGGCATGTTTGATGCCCGCCGGGTGCTGTCGACCCGCGACCTCAACGTTGCGCTGGCGGGCGGCTGGCAGCGCTGCCGAGTGCGCCGGTGGTGATGCGTGCAAGGAGTTCGGTGACCATGGCCACGCCGTTGCACAGATCCACGTCGGCGGTGTACTCCAATTCGCTGTGTGAGATTCCGCCGACGCTCGGGATGAACAACATCATTGTTGGGACCAGGTCCTTCATATTGGTCGAGTCATGGCCGGCTCGAGTGCGGATCTCCATGTAGCTCAGACCCAGATCTTCGGCAGTTCGGCGGGCGAGTTCGACGCCTTCGGGCTGGTAGTAATTGGCCGACCAGCTATGCGTGCGTCGTTTCTCGATTTTGACGTTGGCCTTTACCTCGATAGCCGCGCACCGTTGTCGTAGTTGCTCCTCCGCCTCAACGAGAATTGGATCGTCGGAGGTTCGTAGGTCGAGATGCATTTGGACTTTGCCCGCAACCGCGTTGGGAGAGTTCGGAAATACAGTTAACTGACCACACGAGCTGTGCAAACGGCCGGGAAACGAATCAGCGATTTCGCGCACAGCGGCCACCACAAGTGCCGCACCGTACAGGGCGTCCTGACGGTCTTCCATGTCGGTCGCGCCCGTATGCGATTGTGCCCCAACAACTTCAACCTCGTACTTGTTCGCCGCCCAAGTGGAGGTGACCAGCCCGATAGCTGTCGCTTCTTTTTCGAGCGTCTTGCCCTGTTCGATGTGGATCTCGACATACGCCGCGGCGGCGACACTCGGCGAGCCGACGGGGTTCGAGCCGAGCTCGTCGATGCTTGCCATCGCTTCCCCCACAGTGACGCCCGCGAGATCTGGGGTGCTCAGCGCATCTTCGAGGTCAAGCTTGCCGGTAAAGACGCCGCTGCCCATCATGCTGGGCTGAAACCGCGACCCCTCCTCGTTGAACCAGTCCACGACGGCGATATTCAGTACAGCTTGAGCACCGTTGCGCCGGTATCGTTTTCGCACTCGGTCGGCGGCGTGCGCGGCCGCGAGGACTCCGTAAGCGCCGTCAAACTTACCGCCTCGTGGCTGGCTATCGAGATGGGAGCCAACAAGTACGTACGGAGCACCGGGCGTTAGCTCGAGGAATCCGAACAGGTTGCCGATACGGTCTCGCTCGATGCGGAAGCCGCGGCCTCCTAGCCAGCTGGCAAGCCATTTACGCGCCTGTCCGTACGCGGCGGTTGCGGCCTGCCGATCCACGCCACCTGCGTCGGTAGCGCCGAAGGCGGACATGGCCGCGAAATCGTCGAGGAAGGCGTCGTCCTGGTTCGGAGCTGTCGCCATGGCCGTGACATGCTCAATATCGGTCCGCGAGGCCACCTGTTACTCACTTCCTGTGCTGATAGGCTGGGTCGATTACGCCAAGCCGCACAAGCTTTTTGGAGCTATGGCCATGCGTCGGCTGGTAAGGAAGTTAGCGCGAGGCGCGCGCTGTTTTCGAGAGCAGGGAGCAACCAGTTATCGGCAATTGGGTGTGCATCTGCACACCCAATTGCCGATAGGTGCGGCCAGCTGCCGCGCTGTCACGGGAAGACCGACCCCGACCTCGGCGACGCCGATATCCGTTGGAAACCATCGATAAACCGCGTTAACACTGGTTGATCGGCTTGTTACAGTCCCGCGCTTCCGCGGCCTCGAGTGCGGCCCGCACCGACCTCACGATCAGTATCGCCGGGGCACAAGCACTCGACAAGAGCTGATGTCACCACAGTGCAACTAAATTTCGACTCATGAAGAGTGTCGATCGCATCCGCGTGACGACGACGGCACGCTGGCTCGAACTTCTCGGAGAGCTTCACGGGTGGCGCGACCAACTTGCGGATCGCTTCATGCAGGAGATCCAGGAAGGACAGCTGTACTACGAGGGATTGGTCGAACGCCAAGAGTTGCGCGAGTCATCCAGGGATGCGTTCGACTTCCTCCTCTCCGAGTTGCGTCGCTATGCCGCGGCCGGCTCGGCGCAACCACCCGCTGCGTCCGACCCCGACTTTCCCCACCGGCTCGGTGCGCGGCGCGCCCGCCAAGGGGTCGAAGCCCAGAAGCTCACTGCAGCAATCCATCTCGACTTCGGCTTACTGTGGTCACACCTGTTGTGGCTGGCCAAGCAAAGCGACGCCCTGACTTTGGCGGTCCACGTTCAACACGTCTGGACGGCGGTCGACTCTTTCGCAGGGCGTATTCACAACGCATTCATGGACGAGCGAGTCCGCATGGCCGAAGAGAAGTCGATCAGCAAACAATCCTTTGTAGCGCTGCTGCTGTCGGATGAGCCGCAGGCGCCTGAGCTGACGGCCCGCGCCAGCGCGACGTTGTCGATCCCCGTGGATGCCGGGCTGTGGGCGGCAGCCGCTCCGATCACGCACGACGACTCACTGCGGTCATTCGCCGAACAACTGCGCAGGCAAGGGCGGCAGGCCTACAGCCATGCACGGGGCGGCTGCACAGTTGTCTTCTGGGCGGCACTCCCGGCGGACGCTACCGCCCTGCACGGGGTACCGGACGGCTGGCGACGCAGCGGCGATGCTCACGCCCTCCTGCAAGTCGCCTGCGGAATCGCGCCGCTTCATCTCGGCTTGCAAGGCGTTCGTCACGCCGCGAGTGTGGCCTGCGAGATCGCGCTGGCCTTGCCACCGAAGTTCACCGGCCCTGCGGCGATGTCTGACGTCTGGACGCTGATGGCTGGCGCAAGCCTGCGGAGTCGAATGCCACAATTTGTCGACAGCGTGCGGCAAAGCGTCGACGCTTTGAGTGAAACTGAACGACACCAACTGCTCATGACAGTCCGGACCTATTCCCGAACCGGGGACATCGCCCGCACGTCGGCAATGCTGTTCTGCCATCGCAACACCATCATGAAACGGCTGCGGCGGTTCAAAGAAGTCACCGGATTAGACATGTCAGTACCCGAGGATGCGGCGCAAGCGCTCATCGCCTTGGCGGACAGGTCGCCGTAACGCGCACCTTCGGGCTGGCCCGGCGGCGACCGGACACGACACCCGGATCAGGGATGCCCCGGCAGACTGTCCAGGCTCCCCCGAATCCCGTGCAGGTCATCCTGAATGCCTTGCAGTTTTCCTTCGATGGCCTGCAAGTCGGAGAGGGTGTTCTGGTAGGTCGGCTGCAGCTCGTCGGCCATGGAGGGTTGAGACTGCGGGCAGTAGGAGATGATGGCGCCCGCGGTGACCTCAGCGCTCTGGTCGGCATCCCAAATCGACGAGCGCTGCACGAAGGCGACCGCATCCGCGTAATTGCGGTGCTGCGCGAGGTAGTCGCACACGGCGTGGCCCTGGCTCACGACGTATTCCGCGCTGGGCACCGGCACGCCTTCGTGCGTCAAGGCCGCGACGAATACCTTGTCTGTAACGCCGCTGCGCGGCTCGGGCGCTTGCGGCACAACCGGGCGCGGCGCTGCGGGCGTGCTCGCTCGCGGCGGGCTTTGCGCCGGTTGCGCCTCAGCCGGCTGTCCTGCCAAAGACTGACGATGCATCACGAAGGTCACGATGACCGCGGCAATCAGACCCACCACGGAAAGCGGCAACGCCGCCCTCAGGCCGAAACGGCGCAGCGTGCCGCGGCAGCGGCGGGTAGCGCGGCGGGCCCTGGTCTCACGGGTCTCACGCAACCAGGCGTCGGGGACGAACACGAGCTCCTCTGCTGCCACCGCGTCGGTGCGGGGCGCGCCCGCGTTGTGCGCCAGGAGCTCATCTAGCAGCGCGTCAGCCTCTCGCGGCGAGAGCTGCCCGCCCCGTTGCGCAAGTCGCCGCAATTCCGACTCGATGGTCTCGCGGTCGCGCATATCACCAGTTTGAGAGCGGCGCGCGGTTGCCACAAGTCTGGGTTGACACGAATGACGGGCGTCACTGCGGGCACAACGTCTATGGACGGTAGATCGCGACAAGAAGGCAGACCATGGCTACTGAACGTGACCCCGAGATACGAGCGGTCGACGCCGCACGCCGCGCCGCTGAACTGCGGCGGCGCCCGGACGGACCGGACGAGGGAAGACCGGTCACCCGGCAAGACGTCGAGGACGCCGAGCACCGAGCAGAGCAGGCGCGTCGAGCGGCGGCTGCGGCGGCGCGTTCGGCTGCCGGAAGCCTCGAAACGTCGGCGAGACTGCACGAGCGACTCGCTGCGGTCGAAGACGAAACCATTCAACAGGGCGTCGGCAACGCCGACGTCATGCGCGAGTCTGCCTGCTTTCACCGCCAGTCGGCCGCGGCCGACCACAAACTGGCCGAGCTCAAACGCCAGGAAGCCGAAGCCGACGACCGGTGACCTCCCGCCGCGATGGTCCGGCGGCCCACTGGGGCGTCCCATCCGAATGGTGTGAACGGCGGGCCGACGTACAGTAACGACACAGCCAACTCCCGGTTAACTTGCGTACGGTCAGCGCCTATGACGAAATTGCTCCCAGTGCTGGTGTTGGCGATTCCGCTTATCGGCGCGGCTGTGACACCCGCTGCGATGGCCACCGCTCACGGCGACCCGATTACGTTTGCTCCCGACTGGCCGAACCACAGGAATCAGACGGAATCGACGATCTGCGCGGCGCTGGCGCAAGGCTGGACACGCCGGCAGATCGTCAGCACGGCCGAGAAGGCCAACGACGTCTTGGTGACCGGTATGGATGACGACGAGGCCGCGGAGCGGGCGGACGCCTTCATCGATGCGGCTCGCTATCAAGATTGTCCCGGGCTGAACGCGAACTAGCCGCCCGCGCACACGGGTTTGCCCCGCGGGGCCGTCGGGTAACTCTGCACTGAACGAAGCGGAATTGAACGAATCCGTCCGAGATTCGTTGACTTCATTGGTGGGGAGACAAGGACACATTGTGGGGGCCAAACATCGAATGCCGGTATTGCGCAAGCGAGACCGCGCAGTCGTATGTGCTGCTGCTCCCCTGTCGCTGCTGTGTGCGGCGGCGTTTGCCGCGTTGACGATGTTGGGGACGTACACCGAGAAGCCCTCGCCGTCCGACGGGGTGGCGGCCACGATACCTTCGGCAGCGGGCGCTCTCCCGGTGAGTCAAGAAGGCGTCCTGATCGCGGTGACACAGGATTCGGTTACCGCGCGCAGTGCCGGCGGGTTTACCCGGACCTACTTCCTCACCCCCGATACCACCGTGATTACCCACAGCGGAAGCCAACGGGTCACCGCCGCTTCGCCTTTCATGGTCGACGAAGCCGTGGACATTGTCGGGACCGTGCAGGGTGGCAAAGCATTCGCGACCAGTTTGGCCGGCCACAATCTCGGACATGGTGACGGGCCACCGATGGACAGCGTCGCGGGCCCGTAGCCCGCGATGGCCGCCATCACCCAAAGATGCTCAGCATCAATGGCTTCGGTGATGAGCCAGGTATCGGCTCCGCTATTGTTCTGTGGCAGAAGCGATACACACCCAGGGTTCTTTCCCGGTTCTTTCCCGGCCCGGCTGGGTATCCGAGGACCTATGAGCTTAACGAATTCAGCGGTCTCGCCAGCGCCGGCGCCGTTGAGCTGTGCGGGCTCAGCCGACGCCATCACCGCGAGCGAGTTGCGTCGCGTCTTGCAAAGCTGGCTGCGAAAGCTGCCGCAGGCGTCGCCGGAGATCAGCGACGACATCGTTCTCGGCGTCAACGAGGCGCTCGCCAACTGCGTTGAACACGCCTACCGCGCCCGGAACACCGTCGGCACCATGGAACTCGAGGCCGGTTACGACCCCGCCGCGGAGACAATCAGGGTATGCGTCAGCGACCGGGGGACCTGGCGACGACAATCGTCGCCGCGCCATCCCCACGACCCACGCGCCTCTCGCGGCATCATGCTGATGCATGCGTTGGCCGATCATTGCCGCATCGACACACGCCCCGACGGCACCACCGTGTGCCTCGATTACTTTGCCAATCAGAAGCATTAAACCCCCGGGGTGGGGTGATGCGGGTCCGGGCAGTCCGCCAGGCGGAGGCGGACTCACCGGACCGGCCATCACCGCTTGACATGCAGCACACATTTCCTCCTGCTACTCGGCCACGTGCGAGTGGCCCGTGCGACACGCAGCACCTTCATCGCTGCGGCCCGGATACCGGAGGCGGGCCACCGGGCTGCGCTGCTCCCGGAGGAGGGGGAGTGATGGCTCCGGGCGGCGTCGGTAGCTGGCCAGGCGGGGGCGGCATAACGGCACGCCCAGGCGGCGGCCCCCATCCGGGGGACGGCGGCCCCCATCCGGGCGGCGGCGGCCCCCATTCGGGAGGTGGTGGTGGTGCGCCCCACGGCGGGACCGGCACTGCGGGCGGCGGTGGGGGTGCACCGAAAGGCCCGGCGATCGGGGGGCCGAACATCAGGGCCGGCAGAATGGCGGCCGTCAGGATCCCGCCCATGACCAGGCCGGCGACGCCGGCTCCGACAGCCACACCGACGGGATACCGCCGCACGATCGAGCGCCGGGGCACCGGTGTCCTCGAGTTGTCGAGGTGGTCAGGGTGTTCCCCGATCGCCGCGCCGGGTGTAGGGGGTATTTGTTGCTCGTCAGCCATGAGTCTGCCTCCAAAAGTGGAAATCTTGCGATGCCCGCGACCGTAGGGAGCGGATCTGAGCCCGACCTGAAGACGAGGGCCGGAACGCGATTTCCTCAGGTCGGCTTCAGAAATCGGTCGACAATGGAGACATGAGCCATCCCCACCGCACGCCCGGAGTCGGGAGGGGTGCGGCACGCTCCGATGTCGCCGCACGCGTCTTGGTCGTCGAAGATTCCGAGGCCATTCGCGAAATGGTCAGCGAAGCGTTGACCGAAGCCGGCTATTTCACCGCGACCCGGCCCGACGGCGGGGAGCTGGAGGACACCCTTAACGGCTTCCGGCCCGACCTCGTCGTCTTGGATGTGATGATGCCGGGACGCGACGGCTTCGAACTGATTGATGTCGTTCGTGATTGGGGCCAGGCCGGGATCGTGTTGCTCACCGCCCGAGACGGGCTGCCCGACCGGTTACGCGGACTCGACGGGGGTGCCGACGACTACATCGTCAAACCCTTCGAACTGGCCGAGTTGATTTCCCGGGTGGGCGCGGTGCTGCGCCGCCGCGGTCGCCTACCCTCAGTCGTCCAATGCGGCGACCTGACGTTAGACCTCGATGCCGCCGTCGCCGCCCGGGCGGGAGCAGCACTGGACCTGACCGGCACGGAGCTACGACTGCTCGCTTTCCTGGTGGAGCAGCGTGGCCGCATCGTCAGTGCCGGACAGATCCTGACCGCGCTGTGGGGATACGACGCCTACGACGCCAATCTGGTGCACGTCCACATCAGCGGGCTGCGACGCAAACTCGAGGCGCACGGGCCCCGGATCCTGCACACCGTGCGTGGTATCGGCTACCGGCTGCAACCAACCCGACCGTGACCGCCCATCCTGCCCCGTCGCTGCCGCGCACCCGGACGCCATCGTTGAGCCGGCGGGTAGCCCTGCTGGTGCTCGGCGTGCTCACCGTCCTGCTGGTGGTGTTGGGTCTCACCATCGACGTGCTGATCGGGATCCAAACTCGTCACGACCTCCACGATCGATTGATGTCCCTCGCGGCCAGGGCGGATGCATTGGCCGCGGCGAATACCGACCCCGACCAGTTGGTGGCACAACTGGGCGGCGGCGGCATCCGTGCACTTCTCGTCGCCCCGGACGGATCGACTCATGGCGACCGGACCATCCAGCCCGACACCACCAACTGGGCCGCAGCGCCTTTACCTCCCCCGGAATGGCCCGCACCGCAGGCTAATTGGGGTGCACCCCCACCGCCGGGCTGGCCCCCGCCACCCCCGCCGGGCTGGCCCCCGCCGCCACCGCCACCTGATGCCACGACGACCATGGTGGTTCACCCGTTGACGTCGGGCGGGCGGGTGATCCTGGTGGCTGACACCAGCCAAACGACCGCGCTGATTCGACGACTACGTGAAGTCATGCTTGCCGGAGGACTGATCACCCTGGCGGTCGCGGGTTTACTACTCACGGTGGTCACCCGTACCGCACTCCGGCCGCTGGACCGACTCACCACCCTCGCCCGGTCCATCACGACCGGCGACCGCGGCCAGCGACTGCGGCCCGATCGCGTGAACACCGAATTGGGCCGCGCTGCGGCAGCTTTCGACGGCATGCTGGATGCCCTTGAAGCCTCCGAACAACGCACCCGCCAGTTCCTCGCCGATGCTGCCCACGAACTGCGCACTCCAATCACCGGCATCCGTGCCACGGCAGAACAGATCCTAGGTGCTGCGGCACAGCAGGGCGACGACACGGCGACGAACAGCCAATACCGCCGCGCGGCACTGTTATTGACCGAATCCAGACGCGCCGGGCGGTTGGTCGCCGACATGCTCGACTTGAGTCGTATCGACGCCGGGCTCACCTTGAACCTCGCCGACACCGATCTGGCGGCCATAGCCGAGGCTGAATGCGAACGGGCGGCAGTCCTGTCCCCCGACCTCGTCGTGACCCGCACCGGCGACCCGACCGCGCCCATTCACGCCGACCGCACCCGCGTCAATCAGATCGTGTCCAACCTCGTTGACAACGCGCGCCGGCACACCCCACCCGGTGGCCAAATCGTGCTCGACGTGCGCCGGTCCACCCAATCTGCCTCACCGAGAGCCGAATTGACGGTGACCGACTCCGGGCCCGGGATCCCCGACGCCGACCGCGAACGCATCTTCGATCGGCTCGTCCGACTAGACACTGCCCGCACGCGCGACCATGGCGGCGCAGGTTTGGGATTGCCCATCGCCCGAGCCCTCGCCCGTGCCCACGGCGGTGAATTATCTTGCGTAGCACATCATCCCGGCGCGCGATTCCTGCTCACCCTGCCGCTTCGGGCGACCTGACCGCGGTCAGTAGACGTCGCGTAGGTAGCGGTGGTTCTTCATGAGGTCGTTGACGTAGGCGTGCGCGGCGGCGTCGTCCATCCCGCCGCAGCGCCCGACGATGCCGCGCAGCGCCGTGTCGACGTCTTTGGCCATCCGTTCGGCGTCGCCACACACGTACACGTGGGCGCCATCTTCGAGCCACGCGTAGATCTCTCCCGCATTCTCCCACATACGTTGCTGCACATATTGTTTCGAGTCGCGTGCAGCACAGTCGCGAGAGAACGCAAGATCGAGGCGGCTGAGGGTGCCGGACCCGATGAAGGCGCCGAGCTCGTCGCGATAGAGGAAATCGCAGTGGCGCCGGCGATCGCCGAAGAACAGCCACGACCGGCCGGACGCGCCCATCGCCTTACGTTCCTGCAGGAACGCCCGAAACGGTGCAATGCCGGTTCCCGGGCCGATCATGATGATCGGCACGTCGGCGTCGGGCAGCCGGAAGGAATGGTTGGGCCGCAGCAGCACTCGTACCGTCTGGGCTCGATCGGCCAGGAACGTCGAGGCCACGCCGCCGTGCCGGCGCCCGCCGACGTCGTAGCGCACCGTCGCGACCGTCAGGTGCACCCGCTCGGGATACATCAGCGGGCTGGACGCGATCGAATAATCCCGGGACTGTAGTGGCCGCAGGGTGTCGACGACTTCACCCACGGTCAGCCCGATCAGCCTGATCAGATCGAGCACATCCTTCCCGTACCACCACGAGCCCGGCGCGTACGCCGCGGCGCCATCCCCGACCCGCATTGCCACCAAAGCCTGCAACGCCCGCGACGGAGTCCGAATTTCGAGCCGCTCCGTAAGCAGGAGGCCCAGCGGCTCGTCATAACCGGCCACCGCATCCTCGCGATCCGCACCCAGCTCGGCAAGGATCGCGTCAACCAGCAATGGATCGTTGCTTGCCTGAACCCCGATGGAATCCCCTGCCTCATACACGATTCCCGATCCGGACAGGTCGATCTCGTAATGGCGGACCTCTTTGTCGGAGCCGGCAGCGCTGAGCAGGCGATTGACCACGACGGGCGCCTCGAAAAGCGGGTGGCTGCGATCGCGCCGGGCGGACTCGACGTTGTCGGCCGGCGTCGGTCCCGGCACGCATGCGACAACCGCGGGCACTGTATTGCTCTGGGCGGCGAGCAACAGCTTGACCACGTCGTCCGTCCAACCCTGCGCCGCCTGTTGGTAGGGGCCGTCGACGTCGACGCGATCGAGCATCCGCATGCCACCCAGACTTGCCAGGCGCTCGTCCAGCAGCCGGCCCGCGTTGCAGAACTTCTCGTAGCCGGTGTCACCGAGCGCGAGGACCGCGAATCGCAAATGCTCCAGCCCGTGGGCGTTCTCGGCGCTTATTGCCTCCCAGAACAATGCGGCATTGTCCGGGAACTCGCCTTCGCCCCACGTCGAGCACACCACGAGGAAGTGCGTCACGGATTGCAGGTCGGCGGGTTCGACCTGGTTGAGTTCGATCGCGGTGGTGCTCAGGCCGAGTGTCTCTTCGAGCGCTTCGGTGAACGACATGGCGGCGTCTTCAGCATTCCCCATGTCGCTGCCGTAGCCGACGAGGACAGCACATTCCGAGCCCGAACTCATGACCGCTCCTTGGTTAGCGCACCCGGACACCGTTATAAGGTAAGGCTTACCTTAATAAGCTGCCCGCGGGGCCGCAACCACATCCGCCGCACGTCGACGGAGCGACGAAGCTCGGCTAACTCATATGGCGTTTGCGCGACAGGAATGCGCGCATGTGCTGCTGCGGCTCTCCGGTCAGAAAGGACAGACCGAACTGTTCCACGCTGTCTTCAATCGCCGCGTGCACGGGCATGTCGAACCATTTGTTGAGTAGGCGCTTCTGCTGGCGGACCGCGGCCGTGCCGAATCCGCTGAGCTTCGTCACCAATTGGGCGATGCGGTGGTCAAGATCCTCGGCGGCCAGGACCTCGTGCACCAGCCCCCAGCTTGCGGCCGTGCGTGCGTCGATCGTTTCGCCGGTCAACAACAGCCAAGCCGAATGCGAGGCCCCGATCAGGGCGGGCAACATGGCCGAATGGATCACCGACGGAATTCCGACGGCCACTTCCGGCATCCCAAACTTGGCCCCCACCTCCGCAATTCGCAGATCGCAGGATATTGCCACCTCCAGACCGCCGCCCAGGCACCACCCCGCAAGCCGGGCAATCACTGGCACGGGGCATGCCCGGATCGCCTCGCACAGGCCGGCGAGCCGACGAATGAACACCTCAGCGGTGGACGGCTGAAGGGTGACCATCTCGTTGATGTCGGCGCCGCCGATGAACGCCGTGTCGCCCGCGCCCCGCAGTACCACCACGCGAACGTCGTTGTCGTCACCGATCGTGCGAAACGCGTGGGTCAGTTCGTCAATAGCGGCGCTGCCCACGACGTTGAGCCGCTTGGAGTTGATCAGCTCGACGACGGCCAGTCCGCCGTCGCGAGAGACCCTGACGAATTGGCTTGCCAACTAAAGGAGCTCTCCGTCGGTATCAGTACAGCGGAACCCACACACCAAAGAACCAGTAGCCCCAACCACCGAACTGCCAGTTGAATACGGGAACGACGGTGAAGGTGTTGTAGGCGAACGGGCCGAAGTCGGCGCGGGCGACGGCCACGTCACGCGGCGGCCCGGACCACGGGCGGTTCCAGCCGCCCGGAGGCGGCGGGCCGTTCCAGCCACCGGGAGGGGGCGGACCCTGCCAATGTGGCGGGGGGTGTCCGGGGGCGGGGCCGTCGTTCCAGCCCCAGCCTCGCGGCGGCGGGGGCGGCGGCGCACCGCGGCCCACAATGCTGAAGCCGACGTCAGCGTTCGTCGGACCACCGACGTCGGCGGTGGCCGTCAGGAACGCGCCGCGCGGAGCGTAGGGCTGGTGCGGCGGTTGGGTACTCGGCGCCACCAGGGCCCGGGTGGGCCGCTGCGCCGACGGCGACGTGGCCTGGCTACCCGCCGGGGTGGTGGTTTGCGCGCTGGGTGAGGTGGTCGTTTGTTCGGCCGGCGTTGTCGCGGACCCGCTCGGCGGCGTCGTGGATGGTGCTGCCGGAGTGGTCGTCTGGCCGGCCGGCGAGGTGGTGGTCTGGCTCGCCGGCGCGGTTGTGGTGGGCGCGCTGGCGCTGGTTTGCGGTGGCGTGGTCTGCGGCACGGTCGTGCTGGGCGCGCTGACGGTGGTCTGTGGACCCGCGGTGGTCTGCGGAGCCGCCGTGGTCTGCGGACCCGCCGTGGTCGCCGGCGCGACCGGGTGCTGCGGTCCCCCACCGGGGCCGCCGGGACCGCTGTGGCAGTCACCCCCAGGGCATGGCGGCGGATCGAGTGGAGCGGCGCTGGCCAGCGCCTGGCTCAACGTCAGTGCGGAGATGCTGAGCCCCGCGGCGACGGCCACCGCACTGACACGCTTTCTAGACATAGCTTGCGTCCCCTCTGGGGCTTCGGCCCCGACGATGTCTCTCGGTGGCCCGGGCTACGGGCAAGTCACGTCCATTTCGAATGTCTTGGTGACGGTTTGCGGCTGCTGCGGATTTGTCATGTCGGTCCCGGTTGCCGTGCCCTTGATCGCATAGTTTTTGCCGTCCACCGCGGCTCCGGCGTTAGTGGCCTGGTTGGGCGCGGCGTCGGAAAAACCGAACGCGATGCCATTGACGTTGCCCAGCCCCACCGAGTGAACGATCGGCGGGTTGCCGTTGCTGATCACCGCGCCGATGCCGGCAGTCGGATCACCAATGCCGATGTTGATGTTGTCGCCGGACGGCGTGCACGAGACCTGACCGGTGACATTCTGCTGCTGCCCGTCCAAGATCACCCGCGGGCCCGACGGCGCCGCCGCCGTACTCGACGCGCCGGTGGTGGACTTGTTGCTCGAACACCCGGCACAGCCGGCGACCACCATGGCCACGCCGGCCGCGCCGATGACGATTTGACGTTTCACCGCCCACCCCCCGTGTTGTTCGCAATCTTTGCGTTCGCCTGGACCCTACCGCTACCCGTGGGCCATCACGCAAGACACCGCGCCGGCCGGCACGCCTCCGCGGGGCCAGATGAAACGGCACCGTCAGGGCAGGATGTGAAGTCCCCACTCGTCCAGCACCGGCTGCACCAGCGCGAAATAGGTGGTGTTGTCGTCGCCGTCAGGGGAGGACATCAACAGGCCGACGGCACTGACCGTTCCGTCGTCGTTCTTGACGTAACCCGGACTCCCACTGTCGCCGTCCAGGCTGAACACACTTGCTTCAACGACGTCGCCGTCGATTCCCATCACCTTGCCGCAGGTTTCCCCGGTGATTGCACCCAGCTTGCAAAACGGTGCACCGACATTGATTTGGTTGCTACTCAACACGTCTCGGATTGGGAAGCCGCCTACTCCACCGGATGGCGGGCCGACATCGGTGTTGAGCCGGATGATGGCCGCATCTCGCCCATCGCCTTCTTTCTCACTCGCCGTGATGGTTCCGAGCGGGATGTGCGCACCATAGGTCCATACCGAACCGTCGTGCGGGTCGCAGTGCCCGCTGGTCAACAGGTAGTAGCTACCGTCGGTGCCCAGAGTCGCGAAACCCGCTGTGCACCTGCCGCTTTTATCATCGAGCTGCACCCCCGCTTTCGGCGGCGCCTCTGCTGCGGCCGTATTCGCGAACAGCGTCGCGGCCATTACCATGCTGACGAACAGCGCCAACGCCCATAACCGCGCTCCGACCACGCCGATCTCCTCTTGTCGGGCCAGGATGCTACCAGCCTCGGGCCGCGCGTGCCTGGTCAGAGCGGCGGCGCTGAGCTGGCGGCGCCGGCCCCGGTTGCAGTCAGTGGACGGTCATAGGTGGGATGGGTGCAGTCCGGTTCGAACGGTGCGATGGCCGCAGGCGACGGGCTGTTCACCGGTGTCGACGAGTTCGGCGGCGCATGTGTGGAACAAATGCGAGGTAGCGACGGAGGTTGCGCCGCAACGGCTCTCGCACCGGTCGATCAGTGCGCCGTTATGCCGCACCGACGTGGCGGGACAGAAAATCCAGGACGGCGTCGGCGAAGATATCGTTGCGATCGCCGGCGACCATGTGTCCGGCCCCGCGGACGTCGGTGAACTCGACCTGCGGGAAACGAGCGAGGAACTCGTCCGCCCGCTCCTGGCTGACCAGATCGCTCATCTGTCCCCGAATCAGCAGCATGGGAACCCCATCCCGCAGAATCGCCTCGACGGCGGTATGCATACGGTCTGCATCGGTGACCTCGAACGGCGGGAAAGCCGCAGTGCCACTAATGAATTGAGGATCCCAATGCCAATACCACCGATCGCCGCGGCGACGCAGGTTGGTGGTCAGCCCCTCGAGGTCGGTCGGCCGCGCGCGGTGCGGGTTGTACTCGGCGATCGCGTCGGCAACTTCCTCCAGCGAGGCGAAGCCGGACTCCACCCGATCGGACATGAAGTTGTGAATACGGGTCGCCCCGGATTGCTCCATGTCCGGCACGATGTCAACCAGAACGACGGCGCCGGCGATGCCCGGCGAGAGTTCCCCGGCCAGCAGCATCGAAGTGAACCCGCCCAGGGATGCACCCACCAACACGGGCTGCGGGGGCAGGCCACGCAACACCTCTTCGACGTCTTTGGCGAAGCTGACCACGCGGTAATCGCCTTCGCTGGACCAGTCCGATTCCCCGTGACCGCGTAAATCGATGGTGACCGCCTGCCAGCCACGCCTGGCCACGGCGGCGGCCGCCCGGCCCCAAGAACGCCTGGTCTGGCCCCCGCCGTGCAGGAACACCACTGCCCGTGCCCGCGGATCGCCTTGCCGGTCGGCGACGATGCGCACACCGCCCAGCCCGGTGGTGGAGAACTGTTCAGGAGCGGTCGTCATCCAGAGATCGTAAGACGACCTAAGCAGGGTATGGCACCCTATTGACCACGAAAGAACCGGCTAATCCGCTGTACGAGTCGCCCCACGGGGTTTTGAGCCCGTTGCGCATCCTTGATGCGGTCGTGCGTCTGCTTACCTTCGGCCGCGTACTCGCGGACGGTTTCGTCGCCTTCCTCAGCACGCATATCGTCATTCCCTTCGTTTGCGACGCTCACCGTTGCCTACCCGCCGAGTCGGCGGCTCAAAACGGAGCCGTCGCCCAACCACCCGCCGTCGCGGCCCGAGTTTCGGGGCGCGTGCTGCTTGCTGGCCTTGACCGGCGCGGTGCTCGGCGGCAGCTTGAGCAGATTTCCGCGCAGACTGCCCTTCGCGGTGCGGACGGCGACCAGCAGCCAGGTGAACAACAATCCGGCGTGAACATCAGAAACGGGATGCTCACCGCGCTGCATAACCCGGCGGCGGTGCCGGCAGTCCACAGCAGGGCCCGATGTTGCCGAGCACCTCGACTCGCCGTTGCAGCGGCGGCCGCTCGCCGGCGGGTGCATGCGTCATAGCTGTGAGACCCTACTTCCCCGGAATCGCCGGTGGTTGTGCTTAGACTCCATCGGTTATGTATTCCGTACACACGAGGCATCCAGTGACTAAAGCTCCCGCCTTGATCGGAATCGTCCTGTCGCTGGTCCTCGCCGTACTCGCGCTGCCGACCAAACAACGGTGCGGCGGGCCGGGGCTCACCTGCGCCACCACGCTGGATACGCGCGGCTATGTTCACCATTACTACGAGGTCGAACCGATCGGTGTGTCCCTTGCCGAAATGATCACCGGGTCGAACATCCGTTTCTTCTACTATTCGGGCGAGGAACTGGAAAGAGCTCGGTAAACGAGCGCCCGCAGCAAACTCTATGGCGCAGCTGGCCCGGAACGCCCGCGGGCTGTTCTGTCGGCCTTACCCACGCCGCGCCAGCCTGCATCGCGGCCCGGTTTGTATCCGTACGGCGACGAGTTGGGATCGGTTTGGTCGGCCCTGAATTCCTCGCGAACCTGGTCCGCGACGTGCCCTGGCCGCGGGATCGCCGGATCATAACGAAAACACGCAGGTAGCGGCGAGATTACGGCCGGCGAGTCGGTTCGTGATGCCCGGTGACAACCGCCACAGTCGGCCGTTTCGGGCGGCCTTCGTGGGGGGCTTCACAGCAAGCTACCGCATACTTGACCTCATGCTTTTCGCGTCAGCACCGCAAACCGCCACGGCGGACCGCGGTGCTGCGCGGGTGACGGGCCGGAGTATCTGATGGGACGTTCCGGCGGCGCGCATCGCCGCCATCGGGCGGTTCGCCGACCCTCGCCGCTACGCCGGGGCGTATCGCGGGCCTTCATGGCATTGGTGTCCACGGCCGCGGTGCTGATGACCGGAGCGGGCTATTACGTGGCGCATGGGGCGTTGGGCGGCATTACCGTCTCCGACGCGTTGACCCCCGACGATCCGCGGTCCACCGGCGACAACATGAATATCCTGCTGATCGGCCTGGACTCCCGCAAAGACCAGAACGGCAACGATCTTCCCAATTCGATTCTCAAGCAGCTGCACGCGGGGGATTCCGACGACGGTGGCTACAACACCAACACACTGATACTCGTGCACGTCGGCGCCGACAACAAAGTGGTGGCCTTTTCGATTCCCCGCGACGATTGGGTCCCGTTCAACGGCGTCCCGGGGTACAACCACATCAAGATCAAAGAAGCCTATGGGCTGACCAAGCAGTACGTCGCGCAGAAGCTCATCAACCAGGGCATCAGCAGCCAAAAGGAATTGGAGACCAAAGGCCGCGAAGCCGCCCGGGCGGCGACATTGCGCGCGGTGCGCAGCCTGACCGGGGTGCCGATCGACTACTTCGCCGAGGTGAACCTGGCGGGCTTCTACGATCTGGCACAAAGTCTGGGCGGGGTGAATGTGTGCCTCAACCATGCGGTGTACGACTCGTACTCGGGGGCCGACTTCCCCGCCGGACCGCAGCGCTTGGACGCTTCGGAAGCGCTGGCCTTCGTCCGGCAGCGGCATGGCCTGGACAACGGCGACCTGGACCGGACCCATCGCCAGCAGGCCTTCATCTCTTCGGTGATGCGGGAGCTGGAGGATTCCGGCACCTTCACCAACCTCGACAAAATGAAGAGCCTGATGGCGGTGGCCCGCAAGGACGTCGTGCTGTCCGCCGGGTGGGACGAGGACATGTTCCGGCGGTTGGGCGAGATCGCCGGCAGTGCCGCGGCGAACCAGGTGGAATTTCGGACGTTGCCGGTGGTCCGCTACGACACCATCAACGGCCAGGACGTCAACATCATCGATCCCGTCGCGATCAGGGCGGAAATCGCGTCGGCCATCGGCGCCAACACTTCGACGAGTTCGTCGCCGACGACGGTCGCCAAGCCCAATCCGTCCACCGTGGTTGACGTCGTCAATGCGGGCAGCATGAGCGGTCTTGCCAGCCAGGTATCCCGCTCGCTGAAGAAGTACGGCTACACGCCGGGACAGGTCCGTGACCGCACCTGGTTCGATCCGACCGCCAGCACCGTCCAATACGGCGCAGGCGCCGAAACCGATGCCCAGAACCTGGCGAATCTGCTCGGTCTGGACGCGCCCAAACAACCCGATCCCAACCTCCAGCCCGGACACGTCCGGGTGACCGTCGACAGCAGCTTCTCCATACCGACACCCGACGAATCCATGGACGATTCGTACTCTTCCACGTCATCAACCACCACGACGACGAGCAAAAGCAGCAGCGGGTACGGCTACGGCACCAGCACCTACCCCACCCCCGATCAGGGCAAACCGATCGACGGCGGCGGCGTGCCCTGCGTCAACTAGCGGCATCACCCGGCGGTGGGCGCGAGGCGCCCGTCAAGCGTGTGTGCCGCCGTCCATCCGGATTTCGGTGCCCGTGATCCAGGCCCCGTCGTCGGACACCAGCATGGCGATCACGCCAGCGACGGCGGCGGGTTCGGCCATCCCCGCCCCGCTGGATTGCGCTGTCGTCGGAAGGATCGGCATCAACCGGGGAAACAGCGACCAGTCCGCGTCGGTGGGCAGGTAGCCGCCGGTGGCATCGGTGATCCCGGACTTGATGCTGCCGGGCGCAACGCAGGTGGCGCGCAGGCCGCCCTTCGCGTACTCCAGCGCCAGGGAATGAGTGAAGGCCTGGATGCCGCCCTTGCTCGCGGCGTAGGCCGCCATGTACGGGTGGGCGAAGGCCGCCGACGTCGAACTGAAGTTCACGATCGCGCTGCGCGGATTTGCCAGCAGCGCCGGCAGGGCCTCCCGCACCACCAGAAAGGTGCCGGTCAGGTTTACCGCGATGATCTGGTTCCACTGGTCGAGCGAGGTCTGGTGGGTATGCCACGCGCGCAGCACCCCAGCCGCATTGACCAGCGAATCCAGCCCTGCGAGCTGGTCGACCGCCGTGGCCACCCCCTCGGTGACCGAGTCCTCGTTGCTCACATCGATCGGCATCGTGGTGAGGCGCTCGCCGGTGCCGGCCCGCTCGGCGCTCACCCGGGTGCGGCTGAGCCCGTCGGTCGAAACATCGGCGGCCGCGACACGGGCTCCTTCGTCCAGCAACCGCAACGCGGTGGCCTGCCCGATGCCCGACCCGGCGCCGGTAATCAGAATCCGTTGTCCCTCAAGTCTTTTCATCTGGTTATCCCGGCTCAGACCACTCCGCGCAACGCGTCCTGACCGAACATCTGCACCATCATCGAGGAGTAGTCCGGGCCGCGGCGCAAGATGTGACCGCCGTCGACGTTGATGCATTGTCCGGTGATCCAGCCGGCCGCATCGCTGAGCAAGAACGCGGCCAGGTTCGCGACGTCCTCAACCTCTCCCACCCGGGGCAGCGGCGTGCACAGCGCATAGTCACCGCTGATCTCCGGTGATCCAATGACGCTCGCGTCAACGAGATCGGTGCGAATCAGACCCGGCCGAATGCTATTGACCCGCACCCACGACGGCCCCAATTCGTCGGCGGCCAACATCATCATGTGATCGATGGCCGACTTGGTGACACCGTACGGCCCGAACCACCGGTGCGTGTTGCTGGCCGCGATCGACGAAATCCCGACGAACGACCCACCGCCGGCGCGGACCAATTCGCGGCAGACGTGCTTGAGCACGTACATGGTGCCATTGACGTTGAGGTCGACGGTGTTTCGCCAAGCCTGCGAGTCGGTGTGGGTGATCGGACCGACCGTCAACGAGCCACCCGCGCAGTGCACCGCGCCGTTGAGCCGGCCGTGCCACGCGGTTGCGGCATCGACGGCGCGGGACACCTCGTCCTCCTTGGTGACGTCGGTGGGCTCGTAGCGGATCGCGCCGCCCTTGGCGGCCAACGGCTCCAGCTCTTCAACGGCACTGGCCAGCCGATCCGGGTTGCGGCCGACGATCATCACCGAAGCCCCCGCCGAGACGAGCCCAGCGGCGACGCCCTTACCGATCCCACTGCCGCCGCCGGTGATCAGGTACGTCCGGTCTTCGAAAGTAAGCTGCACGCGATAGCCTCTCAAACTGGAACAAGTTCTAGATATAGAAGCATGTGCCTTTCGCGTGAATATCGCTACCCCCGGTCTCGTTACCGGGAACCGTGGGGCGGAGCCCCGCGCGGTGGGAGTTACGGTGTGTCGCGGCGAGCGACCTTCGTCGGCTTGGCATTGCGCCAATCCTCGACGTGTGGAGGCTGGCCGACCGGCCACCGGTTCTCGTTGAACGCGGCCCAATGGGCGTGTCCGAGCAGGTGGACGTGGAACGCGTGCCGCAATGCTTCCGTATATCCCATCGCGTCGGAAGCGGCATTCACCGAATCCTTGATGAGCAGCGACGCCATCGTGGGACGCTCCGCAATACGACGGGCGAATTCCAGTGTCTTTTCCTCTAATTCGTCGACCGGGAACACCTTGGACACCATCCCCAGCCGATATGCTTCGTCGGCGTCCAGCGAATCACCAGTCAACAGTAGTTCTTTGGCCTTACGTGGACCGAATTCCCAAGGGTGGGCATAGTATTCGACACCAGGCATGCCTAGCCGAACCGCGACCACGTCGCTGAACTTCGCGTTGTCGGCGGCGACTATCAAATCGCAGGCCCAAATCAGCATCAGGCCGGCTGAAATGGCGTTGCCCTGGACCTGAGCGATCGTGATCTTACGCAGATCTCGCCAGCGGCAAGTGTTCTCGAAGAAAAAGTGCCACTCCTGGTGGTACAGCTTCTCCATGATCGGTTCATAGGTCGCGCCGTGCGAGCGGAAGGTCGGGTGCTGGCCCGGACCGGGCGTACGCTCAGCCAAGGCCTGCTCGGAACCCAGGTCGTGGCCGGCGGAGAAGTTCCTGCCGCGGGCCGCCAGGATCACCACGCGGACGGTGTCGTCGGCCTCGGCCCGCCCGAATGCCTCGTCGAGCTGAACCAGCAGGCCGCGGCTCTGCGCGTTGTGCGCGTCTGGCCGGTTCAACCAGATCCGGGCGATGCGACCCTCGTCAAGGGTTTCGTAGGCCACCAATTCCGGGACCTCGGCGTTGGCCGCCCCGGCGTCGGCTTGCTCGGAGACCGTCATTGCGCCCACCTCGTTCGTCGTTGATTCGCCTTGTTTACACATTACGGCGAGTATGTAAGCGGACCCGCGCCGGGTTGGCCGCTGGCCAAGACCGGTGCGAGCGAATATCGACGTCGCATACAGTTATGTCATGCCTACCAAATCTGATCCTGGCGAAATCGGGGACGTCGAGCCGCTGGCCGACAGCACCGCGAACCAGGCCAGGCGTGTCGTCGCCGCGTATGCGAATGACGCCGACGAGTGCCGCGTCTTTCTGTCCATGCTCGGTATTGGACCGGCGAAACTCGACGCATAAATGGCTTCCGGCGCAGACCCATCCTCGAAGAAAGCGGCGGGCGCCGAGAGCTTCGGGGACTCCGACTTCGTGGTGGTCGCCAACCGGCTGCCGGTCGATCTGGAGCGGTTACCGGACGGCACCACCACCTGGAAGCGCAGCCCCGGTGGCCTGGTCACAGCGCTGGAGCCGTTGCTGCGCCGCCGCAGCGGGGCCTGGGTCGGTTGGCCGGGCATCACCGATGACGAGATAGATGTCGGCGACGAGCCCATCGAGCAAGACGACCTTCAGCTGCACCCGGTGGGGCTGTCCGCCGACGACGTCGCGGAATACTACGAAGGTTTTTCCAACGCCACCCTGTGGCCGCTGTACCACGACGTCATCGTCAAACCGATCTACCACCGTGAATGGTGGGAGCGGTACGTCGATGTCAACCGTCGCTTCGCCGAAGCCGCGTCCCGAGCGGCCGCCCGGGGTGCCACCGTGTGGGTGCAGGACTACCAGCTGCAACTCGTCCCGAAGATGCTGCGCGAGCTGCGCCCCGATCTGACTATCGGCTTCTTCCTGCACATCCCGTTCCCGCCGGTGGAGCTGTTCATGCAGATGCCCTGGCGCACGGAGATCATCGAGGGCCTGCTCGGGGCCGACTTAGTGGGTTTTCATCTGGTTGGCGGCGCCCAGAATTTCCTGATTTTGTCCCGGCGGCTGGTTGGCGCCAACACATCGCGGGGCGCGGTCGGGGTGCGCTCGCGGTTCGGCGAGGTCGAGGTGGGTCACCGCAGGGTCCGGGTGGGCGCGTTTCCCATCTCGATCGACTCCGGCTCGCTCGATCAGGCCGCCCGCGACCGCAACGTCCGGCGCCGCGCCCGCGAGATCCGGGCCGAGTTGGGCAATCCCCGCAAGATCATGCTCGGTGTCGACCGGCTGGACTACACCAAGGGCATCGATGTTCGGCTGAAGGCTTTTTCGGAGTTGCTCGCCGAGGGCCGCGCGAAACGCGACGACACCGTGCTGATCCAGCTGGCGACCCCGAGCCGTGAACGGGTGGACAGTTATCGCCTGCTGCGTAACGACATCGAGCGCCAAGTCGGCCATATCAACGGCGAATACGCCGAGGTTGGTCATGCGGTGGTGCACTACATTCATCGCCCCGTCCCCCGCGACGAACTCATCGCGTTTTTCGTGGCGGCCGACGTCATGTTGGTCACCCCGCTGCGCGACGGCATGAACTTGGTGGCCAAGGAGTACGTCGCCTGTCGCAACGACCTCGGCGGTGCTCTCGTGTTATCTGAATTCACCGGCGCCGCAGCCGAATTGCGGCAGGCCTATCTGGTCAACCCGCACGATCTCGAAGGGGTCAAGGACGTGATCGAGGCGGCCCTGAATCAGACGGCCGAAGAGGGGCGGCGACGGATGCGCTCGTTGCGGCGCCAGGTGCTGGCCCACGACGTGGATCGTTGGGCTCGGTCATTTCTCGATGCGCTTGCCGAAGCGAATCCACCGGAAACCGGGTAGCGACGACCGAACCATGGTGTTGGCGCCGAAACGCTGTGATACTCGATGCAGCGTGCCGGCAACGGCGCGACGAGAGGGCGTGAGGGGAGGGATCGTGAAGGTCCGCCGGATACTGGCCGCCGGGGCTGGCGTAGTCTGCGCGGTAGCGATCGCAGTCGCGCTGGAATCGGGTAATCCGGCGCGCGCGCTGGGCCCGCCCGCAGATGGCAACTACACCTACAACGAGGCCGGGGTCTCGGGGGTTACCTGGACCATCACCGCGTTGTGCGATCAGCCGTCCGGGACGCGGAACATGAACGACTATTCCGACCCGATCGTGTTCGCCATGCAATGCGCGCTCAACATCGTCAGCTTCACCGACGAAAAGATCAGCGCCGCCGACAAGTTGCAGAACTTCACCGGTCGGGCCCGCATGTCGAGCATGCTGTGGACTTTCAAGGTCGAGAAGTCCGATGGCGTCGCATGTCCGGGTGGTGGCACCGCTCCCACCAGCGAGACTTGGGCATTCAGCGACGAAACCATGAGCGGGACCCACACCGTCATACACGGCGCCGTATGCGGGTTGCAGCCGTCGATGAAAAAGCAACCCTTCTCCCTGCAGATGACCGGGCCACCACCCAGCCCGATCCAGCGTTATCCGTTGTACTGCAACGGTATTGCGATGTGCTACTGATCGGTGGCTCAGATCGGGGTGATGTAGTTGATCAGCCACTCGTTGCCGATCTTCTGAAAGTCCACCCGCAACCGGCTGCCGTCGTAGAGCGGCTGTCGCGACTTGTCAGTCACGGTGCGGTTCATGTAGACCATCACCGACGCGGAGTCGCGCTTGGCCGACATAACCCCTGCGCCAACGACATTGGCCTGAACGACGACCTCACGCTTCTTGGCCTCGGGGATGATTTGGGCATTGGCGCTCTTCTGGAACTCCTGGCGGTAGGCGGGCGTCAGCAGCGGATACGCGGCGGCCAGACTGCGTTCCACGGTCTGGTAGTCATAGGCAAACACCTCGGGAACTTCCTTGGCCGCCAACTGCGGCAGCAGCGCCCGGGCAGTTTGCTCGCCGCGCGTCTGCACCCGGTCCCAGTAGAACCAGCCGGCCGCTGCGGACAATCCGACAACGGTCGCGATCGCCAGGTACACCGAGGCGGCAATCAGCCAGCGCCGCAACCGCATCAGTTGCCCCCGTCGGGATACTTCAGGTCGTAGCCCGTCATGTGGCCCTGCTCATCCTCGTGCACGATGACCCGCAGTCGGTACGGCATGGATGGCTTGTGGACGCCGTCGATGTCGGCCACCGTGACGCGCACGGACACCAGCACCGACGCGTTATCGGTCACCGCGTCAATGCCTTCCAGCGCGGCGCCGTTGATCACTGCCTCCGATGTCGCGTTGGTCGAGCGGAACAAGGCCTTGAGGTTTTCGATGTTGTTGTTGGCGCCCAGCATGCCGCGCAACGGACCGCTGGTGCCGTTGTAGAAGCGATTCACGCTCTCGTCGATGTTGTCCTGCTTGTAACTGAACATGTTGACGACCGTCTGAGTGGCGGTGTCGACGAAGCGCTGATCGCGGTCCTGGGCAGCCTGGGCATGCCGCTGCTGGACGACGAGCACGGTGACACCGGCGGCCAGCGCACCGATGGCTAGCAGCGCGGCCGCGAACGAGATCCAGCCGACCAGAACGCGGTTGGGCCTGCGCCGCGGCGGCGGCTTGACCGCCTTGAGCGTCTTGGCACGTGTCGGGGTTTCCTGCTTCGGCTCGGCGGGCGCGTCGAGCGCAATGGTTGCGGCCGCGCTCGGCTCGACCTTCGCCGGCCCCGCCGCCCGCGACGCCCGCCGACGCACCCGTGGTGTCGGAGAAGCCACTACATCGGCCTCGGATCAAGCATCAGGTCCACCCAATTCTCGGCTTTGGACGTGTTTGCGCCGGCCGCGAAAATACCAGTCCCTCCTGCCGGGTCCCTGAAGGCACCGGTATCCGGGTCATAGGTGGTGTATGCCGGCCCGCTGGCCTGCGGGCCCGGACCGGGCACCGGCGCTTGGGGCGGCGCCGGGGGTGGCAGCCACTTCGGATACGGGATCTGCGGCGGTACCGGGGGCACGCCGGGCGGTTGCCACGACGTGAACGGCGGCGGCGGTCCGTTGTCGTTGGGTGGCGGCGGTGAGTAGGCGGGCTGGTGGTTGGGCAGCGGGCCCGGCCCCGGCACCACACCCGGCGGTGGCGGGCCGACGATGGGTGTGCCGGGGTCCGGTTCGACCTCCGGCGGAATGTAGGGGAACTTGTTGGGTGGCAACGTGTTCAGCCCGTTCGTCTGCGGCGTGTTGTACGGCACCGGCGGACCGCGCCACGGGTTGCGGCCCACCGGCACGTAACCCTTCGGATCGCGGCACAGCTGAATCGTCGGAGCCCGCTTGCCCGGGAACTCCTGGCACGGATAGTTGCGCGCGCCCCGAACCGTACTGGGGTCGTTCTGGGCGACCTTGCAGTACAAATCGCTGGGGAGTTCGCGCAGCGTCTCGTCGGCGGGGGTACGCATCAGCGGTGGGGGCAGGAAGCCAACGGCACACGGCGGCGGGTCGTTGAGGTCGAGCTTGAAGTCCAGCTTGGCGCCCTCGTCCTGGGGCGCACCGCCGGCGGCTGTGGCGATCGCCGCGAACAATGCGGGCAAGACCACTAAGAGTTGTTCGATCGTCTTGTGGTAGATCACGCCCACCCGACCCAAATTGGCCAAGTTAGCGGCCAGGGCGGGAAACGACGGGCGGATGCCCGAAAACGCCGTGCTGGCTTCGTCGGTCGCACCCGGGGCGGTCGCCAACGTCGAGCGCAGCTGCGGGTCGGCTCGATGCACTTCGGAGGTGAACCGGGCCAACCCGTCGGACAGCGACTTGATGTCGGCACCGGCGCGAATCTGGGATTCCAGCAACGGGCCGGCCTGATCGATCAGCTGTGAGACCTGTGGATAATCCGCGTTGGCCTCGTCAACCAGCAATCGGGCCGATTCGAGCAACCGGGCCAATTCCGGCCCCGATCCATTGGCCGCCTGGAATGTCTCGTGCAGCAACTCCCGCAACCTGGTGTCGCCGAGGCTGTTGACCAGCGTCTCGGCCCGCTTCAACAGGTCGGAGACATCTTGGCCGATCCGGGTGTTGGCCCGATCGATCCGGGAGCCGTTGTGCAACTTGGTCGTCGCGGGATTGCTCGGCGGCACCAGGTCGATGTACTGCTCGCCGACCGCGGACACGCTCTTCACCGTGGCGACGACGTTGGACGGGATGGGCGTGCCGCTGTTGAGCCGCATTTGGGCGGTGACGCCGTTGGGGTTCAACCCCACCGCGTCCACCCGGCCGACCGCGACCCCGCGGTATGTGACGTTGGCGCTCTTGTACAGGCCACCACCCGCGACGAAATCAGCACTCACCTCGTAAGTTCCGAGTCCGAACGTGGCGGGCAGGCGCAAGTAGAAGATCGCCATGATGGTCAGAGTGATCACGGTGATCACGGCGAATATCCACAGCTGGATCCGGGTGAGTCTGTCAATCACGTCTGCGCCGCCCTCAGTGTGCTGCCGTGCCGGGCGGGATCTTGAACGGGTCGGCGGCCTGTCCGGACAGGTTCGCCAATTCACCGATCAAGAAGTCGGGCGGATTGAGGATCTCGGACATGTGCGCCATGTTCGGGTCGAAATAGGCCGTGGTGAAGAACGTTTCACCCAGCCGCCGCAAGGTGAGGTCGAAGGTGGTGAACACGTTGAGGTAGTCGCCACGCACCGCCTGCTTGATGCCGAAGTTTGGGAACGGAAAGGTCAGCAGCAGCTGCAGCGAGGTGACGAAGTTCTTCCGGTTGTCGTTGAGGGCCTTCACGACCGAGTACAGACCCTTGAGATCCTCGGCGAAGTCGGTCTTCGTCTCCGACAGCACGTGGGAGGTGACCGTCGCCAGCTTTTTCAGCGCGGCGAACGCCTCGACGATGTGGTCGCGATTCTTGTTGAGCACGCGCAACGCGTCCGGCAGGGTGTCCAGCGTTCGACTCAAGTTCTCCTTGTCCCGAGCCAGCGTGGCGGAGAACCGGTTCAGGCCGTCGATCGCGTCGATGATGTCACCGACCTGCCGGCTCAGTCCCGAGGTCAACTCCGCCAGCCTGGGCAGCAGGCCCTTGAATTGGTCTTGCCTGCCGGCCACCGCCTGATATGTCTCGTCCGTGATCTCTTCCAGGGCACCAAGATTGCCCTTGTTGACCACCACGCCGAGAGCGGAGAACACTTCTTCGGTGGTGGGAAAGCGACCGGTGTTGGATTCGCTGATCTTGGATCCGTCGACCAGCCGGCCGGTCGCCGGCTTGCCCTTGGGCGGGGACAGATCGATGTGCAACGAACCCAGCAGCGATGTCTGGGCGACCGTTGCGGTCGCGTTCGCAGGCAGGACGACATTCTTATCCAACGCCAATTTCACTGCGGCGTAGAAGGATCCGTCGCTGCGCTGCTCGGCGGAGATCCCGGAGACGCTTCCGACGGTGACATCATCGATCATCACCGGGGAGTTCTGCGGCAACGTCGCCACGTCGGCCATCTCGACGGTAACCGTGAAAGCGCCACCGCCGTGGCCGGCGGTCCCCGGCATCGCCAGTGAGTTCAGACCATCGAACTGGCACCCGGCCAGCAATACGCTGCCCGCCACCAAGGCACCGCCCCGCAACAGGATTCGCCTCATCCGCCGGACCCCTGACCGTTCTGCAGTCCCGCCGAAGGTCCCGGGGCAGGTCCGGAATTGGGGGCCGGGCCGGGCAGCGGGCCGAACGCTGAACCCGCATTCGGGCCGGGTCCCGGCGCGTTCGCCGGGCCCGGAGCACCCGGCGGTGGGGCGGCCGGCGGGGCCGTCGGCACCAACAGGGCCTGCAGGTCGGCCGGATTCTGCGTGGGGGCAGGCGCGGCGCCGCTGGCCGGCACCCACGTCAGCTGCGGGATCGGGGTCTGCGCCTTGGCTTGCGTTTGAGGGGTGTCGTAGATTATCTGCCCCTTGTACGCCGTGATCGTGTTGAGCGGGTGGAACATGATCGGCGGGTAGTTCACCGCCAGCCGGCGCAGCACCGGGCCCAGCCGCTCGCGGCACAGCTCGGCGCGTCGGTAGTAGTCGGGAGCCCTTGGGCCGCCAGCGGTTTCGAACGAGCCACCGCAGATGAACTGCACCGGGTTGGCGAACTCGGGGATTGACAGCAGACCGTTCAGCGTGCCCTGCGCCGGGTCATAGATGTTGTAGAAGTTCGCGATGCCGGGCCCCGCTACGTGCAGCACCTGTTCGATGTTGTCGCTCTGGTCGCTCAACGTCTTGCTGAAATCGTTGAGCTGGTTGACCGTGTCGATCAATGTCGAGTTGTTCTCGTGCAGGAAGCCGCGGATGTCGGACAGCGCCTGGTTGAGGGTGCCCAGGGTGTTGTCCAGGTGGCGCGAGCTGTCGGCGAGTACCTGGGAGACCGACGCGACATTTCCGGCGAACTGCACGATCTGCTCGTTGCTCTCCGACAACGCGTTGACCAAAACCTGCAGGTTCTTGACCGTGCCGAAGATGTCGCTGCGCGAATCCCCCAGCCGCCCGGCGACTTGCGAGAGCTCCCGCAGCGCACTGTGGAACGATTCACCCTTGCCGTCGAATGTGTTGGCGGCCTGGTTGATCGCCGCACCCAACGGCCCCTGCATGGAGCCGCTGGTCGGCCCGAGCGAGACGGACAGTTGAGTCAGCGCTTCCTTTACCTCGTCCCACTCCACCGGCACGGCGGTACGGTTCAGGTCGATGCTGCCGCCGTCGGGCAGCACCGCCCCGCCGGTGTAAGCGGGGGCGATCTGAATGAAGCGCGCCGCCACCAGATTTGGCGACATGACGACGGCCCGCGCATCATTCGGGATCTTCACGTCCTTGGGCACCGTCATGGTGATCTTGACGTCGGATGGCCGGGGCTCGATCGAGTCGATCGTGCCCACCGGGACTCCGAGGATGCGTACCTGGTCACCGGGATAGAGCCCGACCGCGGAGGTGAAGTAGCCGACGATGGTGCGGTTATTCGCTTGCGCAGTCAGCACATACACGCCACCCACCAGCACCGCGACCAACGCGATGATGGTGAAGTAACGCAACCCCCGGCTGCCGGCGAGCCTTCTCATGAGGCCAATCTCTGCATCATGGTGACTTCGGCCTGATGGTCCAGCGCTCCTGGATCAGCCCGCGCAGGTAGTCCGACAGGCTGGCCGGCAACTTACCCGGCTGATAGAAGAAGTCGAACATCGCGGCCAGCAGCGGCGCCGGGATCACCCCGTAGACGTTGACGTTGAAGCCCGGCCCGGAGCCCACCACCTCGCCGAGCTCGGTCGCGTAGGTGGGCAGCCGTTTCAGCGCCTCGGTGATGTAATCGCGGCGCTCGTTGAGATTGCTCAACACGTCGTTGAGCTTGCTGAGCGCCGGGCCGAATTCCTTGCGGTTGTCGGCGACGAAACCGGAGATCTGTGTCGACAAACCGCTGATTCCCGAGATCAGTTGCGCCAGTGCACCTCGGCGCTCATCGAGGGCGGCGAACAACTCGTTGCCGTCGTTCACCAGCTGGTTGACCTGATTGGCTCGGTCGGACAGCACCGCGGTTACCGACTTCGCGTGGGCCAGCAGGTTTTGCAATGCCTCGTCACGGCGGTTCAGGGTGCGCGACAACGAGGTGACCCCGTCCAGCGCGCCGCGCAATTCCGGGGTGGCGTCCTGCAACGTGTCGGTGAGCACGTTCAACGCCTGTTCGAACTGTGGTTTGTCCAAGTTGTTCGCATTCTGGCCGAGGTCCTCGAGGGCACCGGCCAGCGTGTACGGCGTGGTCGTGCGGCTGCGCGGAATGCTGGTCGCCTTGCCATGACCCGCCGGCGTGACCGCGATCGAGCGCTCGCCAAGGATGGTGTCGGTCCGGATCGCGGCCAACGACTGGTCACCCACGGCGATGTGGCGATCCACCGAGAACGTCACCTTGGCGCTGTCGCCGGCCAGACCGACTTCCTGCACCTTGCCCACCTTGACACCGGAGACGTAGATCGAATTCCCGGGCGTGATCCCGCCGGCGTCGCTGAAGTAGGCGTCGTACACCTTGCCCTGCGGGTAGAACGGCAAGCTGGCATAGCCGAAGGCGAGCAGCACAATACAGACCACCAGCACGACTCCGAATACCCCGGTGCGCAGTGGATCGCGTTCACGTTTCGGGTTATTTGACAAAGGCGCACCTCCCCTGGCTGGGATCCACCTGGCCACCGAGGGGCAGCAGAATGTCGCTGCCGGCCGGTCCGTTGATCTTGATGGTTACGGAGCAGAAGTAGATGTTGAAGAACGATCCGTATGCACCGAGCGCGGCCAGGCGCAGATAGTCCTCGCCCAATTGCTCGATGTCGTTGTTGACCTCGGCCTTGCGATTGTCGAGCTCGGTGGCCAGCGGCCGGGTATTTTCCAGGATGCCCTGCAGCGGCCGACGTGACTTCTGCAGCAGCTCAGTCAGATCCGTCGTCGTTGACGCCAGCGGCGGAATAGCGCCCGCGATCGAATCCTTGTTTTTGGCCAGCCCGGTGATCAGTTGTTGGAGCTGGTCCACGCTGGCCGAGAATTGGGCACTCTTTTGATCGATGGTGCCCAGCACCGTGTTGAGGTTGGTGATCGCGTCACCGATGAGTTGATCGCGCTGGCCCAGTGCCGTCGAGAAGGCGCTGGTGTTGGCCAGCACGTCCGACAACGCCCCGCCTTGACCCTGCAACAGCTCGATCACGGCGCCGCTGATCGTGTTGACCTTGTCCGCATCCAGACCCTTGAGCACCGGCTTGAGTCCGCCCAGCAGCGCGTCCAAGTCCAGCGCCGGCTGGGTGTGTTGGGCGTTGATCGTTCCGCCCGGCGGCAACTTGCGCAATTCCCCCGGCCCCGAGGTGATCTCCAAAAACCGGTCACCGACCAGGTTTTCGTACCGGATTACCGCGCGGGTCGATGAGTACAGCGTGTAGCGGCTGTCGATTTCGAATCCGACGTCGACGGTGTTGTCTGAGTTGAGTTTGATGCCTGTCACCGACCCCACCGGCACCCCGGAGATGCGCACCTTCTGGCCGGCCTTCAATCGGGACGCGTCGATAAACGTTGCATGGTAGGTGTTTTCATCCCCGAACCGGAAGTCGCCGAAAACCACCACCAGGCCCGCGGCAACGAGCAACATCGTGACGGTGAAAATGCTGACCTTGATCACCATCGACCGGTGCGACGGCATTTCCGAACCAACCATTAAAAGTCGTCCCGTTCCGCGAAGGCGCCGTGGAACAGGAACTGCAGCGTCGAGGGCGCGTCGACCTGGAGTTCGGTGAACGGCTCGTACGGGATATTGGCGTTGTCGGTGACCAAGAACTGCGAGCGGTAGAACGATCCGCCGTTCTGCTTGGTCGGGATGTCCGGCAACCCACGGCAATTCGGCCCACCGGAGGCGTTCACGATTGGCAGCGACTCGGGGTAGGTATACGACGGCGCACCCAACACGAAGTTCGACGAGGTGAACAGGCCGGCCTTGCGAACACCGAGTAGCGGGGCGAACTCCTTGATACCGCGCTCGATACCGCCGAATAGGCAACCGAATTCGGGCGAGTAGTCGGCGGCTACCTTGACCGGTGCGCGCAACCGATTGATGGCGGCGATCAAATCCTGCTCGGCCGGCGCCAAGGTGTCATAGGCGTTGTTGGACAGACCGATCGTCGCCAACAGTGTGTCGTTGAGGTTCTTCTGCTCGTCAACGACGGTCTTGTTGATGGTGGGCAGGTTGTCGAAGATCGTGTTCAGGTCCGGCGCCGCGTCGCCGTAGACGCCGGTGACGACGGCGGCCTTGCGGAAATCCTCCTGCAGGGTGGACAGCTTCGGATTCGCTTGCTCGGAAAGGGTATTCAATCCCGACAGCAACGCGCCGAGGTCGTCGCCGTGACCGCGCAGCCCCTCGGCGAAGGCGCTCAGCGTGCCGTTCAATTCGACCGGATCGACCTTGTGCAGCAGGTCGATCAGCGACTGGAACAACGTGTTGACTTCCAGTTGCACCGCGGAGGCTTCGACATGCGCATTGGGCCGCAGGGATGTCGGCGACGGCGTTTGCGGCGGAATGAATTCGACCGACTTGGCACCGAAGATGGTGTTGCCCGCGATGTGCACCGCCGCGTTGGACGGCACGTAATGCATATCGTCGCTGTTGATTGCCAGGGTAAGCCGCGCCTGGTCGTCGCCGTAGCTGATGTCGGTGACCTTGCCGATCTGGATGCCGCGGTATTTGACCTTGGCGCCCTTGTCCATCACCAGCCCGGCCCGCGGAGTTGCGACAGTGACGGTGTCGACCGAGGCGAACGCCGCCGTGTACGAGAGGTAGGTCAGCACCGAAAACGCCACCAACAAACTGGCCAGCAGCGCCGCTGCCAGCCGTACCGTTGTGCGTCGTGGATCGGTATCTGCCATGTATCGAAGCGGTCCCTTACCCGGAGAGGTTGAAGTTAC
Source organism: Mycobacterium simiae (assembly GCF_010727605.1). NCBI lineage: Bacteria > Bacillati > Actinomycetota > Actinomycetes > Mycobacteriales > Mycobacteriaceae > Mycobacterium > Mycobacterium simiae. Next base: position 3,174,527 of record NZ_AP022568.1, on the reverse strand, counting down.
CGGACGCCCCGTAGACGGCCAGCGAGATGAACAAAGTAATGACGACGACGACGATCAGCGAGGTCCGCACCGCCTGACCGACCGCGATGCCCACACCGACTGGCCCGCCGCCGGCGTTGTAGCCGTAGTAGGTATGCACCAGCATCACCGCGATGGACATCACAACGGCCTGCAAGAACGACCACAGCAGGTCCGACGGGATCAGGAAGGTATTGAAGTAGTGGTCATACAGGCCGGCTGACTGGCCATTGATGAACACAGTGGTGAAGCGCGCCGCGAAGAATGCGGCCAGCACCGACAACGAGTAGAGCGGAATGATCGCCACGAGGCCGGCGATCAGCCGAGTCGAGACCAGGTAGGACACCGAGTGCACAGCCATGCATTCCACGGCGTCGATTTCCTCCGACACCCGCATCGCGCCCAGTTGGGCGGTGGCCCCGGCGCCGATCGTCGCGGCCAGCGCAATGCCGGCGATCACCGGTGCGACGACGCGGACGTTCAAGAACGCGGACAAGAAACCGGTCAGCGCCTCGATGCCGATATTGCCCAAAGACGAGTAACCCTGGACGGCGATGACGCCACCAGAGGCCAGGGTCAGGAACGCGGCGACACCGACCGTGCCCCCGATCATCACCAGTGCCCCCGCGCCCAGCGTCATCTCGGCGACGAGCCGGATCGTCTCCTTGCGGTACCGGGTCAGCGCGTTGGGGACATAGCGCATGGTCTGGCCGTAGAACAGCGCCTGTTCGCCGAAGTCGTCGACCGGTCCCTGCAATCGGGCCGCGAAGGTGCGGAACCGGTACGTGAGGTCGTAGCTCATCGGGTGCTCACTTCGTCGAGAACCGCACGCCGATTGCGGTCATCACCACGTTGATGACGAATAGGCAGATGAACGCATAGACGACCGTCTCGTTGACGGCATTACCGACACCCTTCGGCCCGCCCTTGACCGTGAGGCCGCGGTAACACCCCACCAGGCCGGCCATCACGCCGAACAACAGCGCCTTGACCTCGGCAAGCACCAACTCGCGCAGTCCGGTCAACACAGTCAGGCCGTTGATGAATGCGCCCGGGTTGACACCCTGGAGGAAGACGGAGAATACATAGCCACCAGATAAACCGATCGCGCACACCAAACCGTTCAGCAGCAGTGCGACAACGGTCGACGCCAACACGCGGGGCACCACCAGCCGATGGATCGGGTCGATGCCCAATACCCGCATTGCGTCGATCTCTTCGCGGATGGTGCGGGCACCCAAATCGGCACAGATTGCAGTGGCCCCGGCCCCCGCGACGACGAGCACGGTGACCACCGGACCCAGCTGGGTGATGGTGCCGAAGGCCGTCCCGGCGCCGGACAAGTCGGCCGCACCGATTTCACGCAACAGGATGTTGAGGGTGAAGGCCACCAGCACGGTGAAGGGGATGGAGACCAGCAGCGTCGGGACCAACGACACCCGGGCGATCATCCACGTCTGATCCAGGAACTCGCGGAACTGAAAGGGCCGACGGAAGCTCGCACGGGCGGTGTCGATCATCATCTCGAAGAACCCGCCGACAGCACGGGCCGGGACGGCGAGTTGTGGGATCAACCCGACTCCCCCCTTTGCTGCTCACGGCGAAACCTGTGCGTCGCCTTTGCGTAGTCTTCGGTCGCACCCGGCTCCGTGTGAGCCGGATCATATTAACTCAGAAGAAGTTCACGGTTGTCAATGAACAGGTTCTAACTGCCCAATGCGTCAATTTCCCCTGGTCAGGGGCGTTCCGGCAGTACTAATCTGACACACGTTCTACTAACGGATTCCGCCCCCGGGAGAACCTTATTATGCCGCTATTGCTCCATTAAAGCGGTCGCGGAAAAGTTCTGTTCAGGGTCGCGGCCAGCAAAGTAGCCCTGCAAAGTGCTGGTGAGTTGAGCAGCGTCCCAGGCGGGACCGTCCGCGATGAACCGGTGCTCCGCCGTCGGGGCTGAGACCAAGGTCACCTGCGGGCCGTAGACGATGAAGACCTGACCGTTGACCTCCGCGGCCGCCGGCGAGGACAGGAACTGCACCAGCTTCACCACGTGCTCGGGCGACAACGGGTCGACATCGCCTTCCTCTATATCCGGCACGCTGCCGAACACGTCGGCCGTCATGGCGGTGCGGGCGCGGGGGCAGATGGCATTGGCGCACACCCCGTAACGACCCAGCGCCCGGGCGGCGGTCAGGGTCAGCGAGATGATGCCTGCCTTCGCCGCGCCGTAGTTGGCCTGCCCCACCGGACCGACCAGACCCGCTTCCGAGGCGGTGTTGACGATCCGGCCGAAGATCGAACCGCCGGCGTCTTTGGCTTTACCGCGCCAATAGGTCGCGGCGTTGCGGGTGAGCAGGAAGTGCCCGCGCAGATGCACGGCGATGACCTGATCCCATTCCTCGTCGGACATGTTGAACAGCATCCGGTCGCGGGTGATCCCGGCATTGTTCACCACGATGTCCAGCCCGCCCAGCCCGTCGGCGGTGGACACTAGTTCGTCGGCGGTGGCGCGCTGACTGATGTCGCCGGAGACCGCGATGGCCTTGGAGCCGGCCGAGCTGATTTCATCGATGACGTCGGAGGCGTCCAGCGCGGTGGCGATGTCGTTGACGACGACGGTCGCACCCAGGCGCGCCAGCCCAAGCGCCTCGGCGCGCCCCAGTCCCGCGGCCGCGCCGGTAACCACCGCGACCTTGCCGGAGAGATCGGTCGCGTTCGTGCTGCTACTCAATTTATGAATACCTCTAGTTTCGGGGTCCTCGCCATTAGTCCGCACGCAGCAACGCCGCGCGCGGACACTCGGCGATCGCCTGCTCGGCGAGAGCTTCTTGGTCCGACGGAATCGGATCGGTCTTCACCACGGCATAGTCCTCATCGTCGAGGTCGAAGATATCCGGCGCGATTCCCAAGCACACCGCGTTACCTTCGCACCGGTCACGATCGACGATCACCCGCACGGCATCCTCCTTGAAGCTAGCCAGGGATCCGGCCCTATGGCCCCACAGAATGTAGCTCCACCATAGGGCTCGCGAACGCCTGAGGAAACGGTAGCTGGATTCCCAGACTAGAACGTGTTACAACCGGGAAGACGAACGGGTAGCCGTTGGTCGAGTCACAGCGTGTCACGTTAAGCAAAGGACGGCTGGAATGCGCATCAGTTACACCCCCGAACAGGAGGAGCTGCGTCGCGAGCTGCGGTCGTACTTCACCGGGCTTATGACACCCGAGCGTCGCGAGGCGCTGACCTCCTCGGGCGGCGGCGAGGTCGGGACCGGCACCGCGTACCGTGACACCGTCGCGCAGATGGGCAAGGACGGCTGGCTGACCCTGAACTGGCCCAAGGAGTACGGCGGCCAGGACCGTTCCCCGATGGACTCGCTGATCTTCACCGACGAGGCCGCGATCGCCGGCGTGCCGGTACCGTTCCTGACGATCAACAGCGTGGCGCCGACGATCATGGCGTTCGGCACCGAGGAACAGAAGAAGTTCTTCCTGCCCAAGATCGCCGCCGGGGAGCTGCATTTCTCGATCGGCTACTCCGAGCCCGGCGCCGGCACCGACCTGGCCAACCTGCGTACCACTGCCGTCCGCGACGGTGACGACTACGTCATCAACGGCCAGAAGATGTGGACCAGCCTGATCGCCTACGCGGACTGGGTCTGGCTGGCGGTGCGCACCAACCCCGAGGCCAAAAAGCACCGCGGCATCTCGATGCTGGTCGTGCCCACCACCGCCGACGGTTTCTCGTGGACGCCGGTGCACACCATGGCGGGTGTGGACACCAGCGCCACCTACTACTCGGATGTGCGCGTCCCGGTGAGCAACCTGATCGGCGAAGAGAACGGCGGCTGGAAGCTGGTGACCAACCAGCTCAACCACGAGCGGGTCGCGCTGGTGTCGCCGCAACCGATCTTCCTCGCGCTGCGCGAGGTTCGGGAGTGGGCACAAAACACCAAGGACTCCGGCGGGGCACGGCTGATCGACTCGGAGTGGGTGCAGCTCAATCTGGCCCGGGTGCACGCCAAGGCGGAGGTGCTCAAGCTGATCAACTGGGAGCTGGCGTCATCGGACGGCGAATCGCTCAACCCGGCGGACGCGTCGGCGGCCAAGGTGTTCGGGACCGAGTTGGCCACCGAGGCCTACCGGTTGCTGATGGAGGTGCTGGGCACGGCGGCGACCTTGCGCCAGGATTCGCCGGGGGCCAAGCTGGCCGGCCGGGTCGAGCGGATGCACCGCGCCTGCCTGATCCTGACCTTCGGCGGCGGCACCAACGAGGTGCAGCGCGACATCATCGGCATGGTCGCGCTCGGCCTGCCGCGAAACCGCTAAGCCCTGAGAAAGGGATATCGATGGACTTCACGACAACCGAAGCAGCCCAAGACCTCGGCGGCCTGGTCGACACGATCGTGGACTCGGTGTGCACGCCGGAACACCAGCGGGAACTGGACTCGCTCGAGCACCGGTTCGACCGCGACCTCTGGCAGAAGCTGATCGAGGCCGACATCCTCACCAGCGCATCGGCGTCGGTGCTGGGCGGCGATGGTTTCGGAGCGCTCGAGCAGATCGCGATCCTGGTCGCCCTGGGCCGCCAACTGGCCGCCGTGCCCTACCTGGAGTCGGTGATGCTGGGCGCCGGAGTGCTGGCCCGGTTTGGCTCCGAGGACTTGCAGCAGGCGTGGGGGGTTCCGGCCGTCAAGGGCGAGAAGATTTTGGCGGTCGCGCTCGACGGTGAGATGGGCGAAGGGCCGGTTCAGGCCACCAGCTCCGGCGAAGGCTATCAGCTGACCGGAACCCGCACCCAGATCAGTTTCGGCACCGTCGCGGACGCATTCCTTGTTCCCGCCGAAACCAATTCCGGCACAGCGGTTTTTCTGGTCACCGCCGAGGACCCCGGTGTTCGCGTGACCCCGTTGGTCACCACCGGCCTGGGCAGCGTCGCCCACCTGGGGCTGGACGGCGTGGTGCTGGATGAGGCGCGGCGGGTCGGCGGGGGCGAGGTCGCGGCGTGGCTGAGCACCCTGGGAACCTTGGGCCGCACCGCGTATCAGCTCGGGGTGCTCGACCGTGGGTTGCGGATGACGGCCGAATACGCCCGTGAGCGTGAACAATTCGACCGCCCGATCGGCAGTTTCCAAGCCGTGTCGCAGCGGCTGGCGGACGGCTACATCGACGTCAAGGGCTTGCGGCTGACGCTCACTCAGGCTGCCTGGAAGGTTTCGGAGGACATACCCGCCGAGCTCGACGTGGCCAGCGCGGCGTTCTGGGCGGCGGAGGCCGGGCACCGGGTCGCGCACACCATCGTGCATGTACACGGCGGCGTGGGCGTCGATACCGATCACCCGGCGCATCGTTATTTCCTGGCAGCCAAGGAAACCGAGTTCGCGCTGGGCGGTGCCACCGGTCAGCTGCGCCGGATCGGGCGCGAGCTGGCGGAAACCCCGGCCTAGCTACCCGGCGACGATGCGGTCCGGGCAAGCGGGCGTTTTCACCCCGGCGATCCCGTCGGATCCCACGGTCACCAAACTGTTGGCGCCGCTGGCTGAAATTGATGACCGGGGCGTCTTTTTCGAGGATTCGTTCACCAGCTGGCGCGACCATCTGCACCATGGGGCCGCGATCGCGGCGACGCTGCGCGAACGGCTCGACCCGGGCCGACCGCCGCATGTCGGCGTGCTGCTGGAGAACACTCCGCTGTTTTCGGCGATGTTGGTGGCGGCCGGAATGTCGGGCGTCGTGCCGGTCGGTCTCAACCCGGTGCGCCGCGGCGAGGCGCTGGCCAAGGACATCGCCAAGGCCGATTGTCAGCTGGTGCTGGCTGACGCCAAATCGGCTGCCCCGCTTGGCGACATCCCGCATGTGAATGTCGACTCGCCGGCGTGGGCCGGCGAGGTCGAGGCCCATCGCGACGCCGAGCCACATTTCCAGACCGCCTCGGCCGAAGACCTTTTCATGCTGATCTTCACCTCGGGCACCAGCGGTGAGCCCAAGGCGGTCAAGTGCAGCCACGGCAAGGTCGCGATCGCCGGATTGACGATGGCCCAACGCTTCGACCTCGGTGTTGACGACATCTGTTATGTGTCGATGCCGTTGTTCCACTCCAACGCGGTGCTGGTGGGGTGGGCGGTGGCCGCAGCATGCCGGGGTTCAATGGCATTGCGGCGCAAGTTTTCCGCGTCGAACTTCTTGGTCGACGTCCGCCGCTACGGTGCCACCTACGCCAACTATGTGGGCAAGCCGCTGTCGTACGTGCTGGCCACACCGGAGCAACCCGACGACGCGAATAACCCGTTGCGGGCGGTGTACGGCAACGAGGGAGTCCCCGCGGACATCGAGCGGTTCGGCCGCCGATTCGGCTGCGTCGTGCAAGATGGGTTCGGCTCGACCGAGGGTGGGGTCGCTATCGCACGCACTCCCGACACGCCGCCCGGCGCATTGGGGCCGCTGACCGAGGGGCTCGAGATCGTCGACCCAGACACCGGTAAGCCCTGCCCGGTGGGCGTCGTCGGCGAACTGGTGAACACAGCCGGGCCGGGCCGATTCGAGGGCTACTACAACGACCCCGCGGCCGAAGCCGAACGCATGGCGGGCGGCGTCTATCACAGCGGCGACCTTGCCTATCGCGATGAAGACGGATATGCGTACTTTGCTGGGCGGCTTGGTGATTGGATGAGGGTCGACGGTGAGAATTTGGGTGCCGCACCAATCGAGCGAGTGTTGCTGCGTTACCCTGACGCAGCCGAGGCCGCCGTCTATGCGATCCCCGACCCCGTGGTCGGTGACCAGGTGATGGCCGCGCTGGTGCTGACGCCCGGCGCCGAGTTCGATGCCGAACGGTTTAGAACCTTCCTAGCCGCGCAACCCGACCTGGGGCCCAAACAGTGGCCGTCATACGTCCGGATCAGTTCGGAGCTGCCCCGGACGGTGACGTTCAAGGTGCTCAAGCGCCAGTTGGCGGCCGAAGGCCTCGACTGCGATGATCGGGTATGGCCTATACCTCGATAGCCCCATGACGTCCAGACCTTTGGAGCTGGCGCTCGAAGCTAGCTTTGACCAGCTTGCCGAGGGGGTACCGGCCAACATTGGCGTCGCGGTTGCCCGACCGGACCGGACATATTCACTGGGTAGATGGTGGTCTGGCGTCGCTTGGTCGACAATCAAAGTTCCGCTGGCGATCGCGGCGCTGCGCAGCGACTGGCTCAATGCTCGTGACCTTGCGGTCAAGGCCATCGCCGAATCCGACAATCGCGCATCAGAACAGCTGTGGTCGCTGCTGGGCGAGCCGGTGGACGCGGCACGCAAGGTACAGGGAGTCGTCGCCGAAGGGGGTGACACCGCCACCGTGGTCGAATCACGCCGGCTGCGCCGTGGTTTCACCGCGTTTGGCCAGACGCAGTGGACGTTGCAGCGACAAGCCCGGTTCGCCGCGGAGCTGCCATCGATTCCCGGTGCGACCGAGGTAATCGAGATCATGGGTGACCTCATCCCCGATCATCGATGGGGGCTGGCCGCCAACGGCTTTGCGGCCAAAGGCGGTTGGGGACCGGGGACGAACGGTGATTACCTGGTCCGGCAATTCGGCATTCTGCCCACTCCGTCGGGGCAGTGGGGTGTGGCGTTGGCCGCCGAGGTGAGCGACCACAGTTTCGAGACCGGCGTCGAGGTCATCAACACGACGGTGGACTGGCTGATCAGCCGCCTTCCCGTGCTGGCTCGCTACTGATCGACGTCGATGAGTTCATTCAACGAACAGCGACCGAGCCGGCTGACCGGATCGATTCTCGGCACTGCCCAGTTACCCCGACAGCATTTTCGACAACGCGCGATGCCAATTTCGCGGAGCATTCCTACAATCTGACGAAAGCGTAAAATCAGCTGTGCCGCTTAGCTTTCCAGGCAACCGGCAGGCAGGAGACCGCGATGACGACATTCGCGTTGATACACGGTGGCTGGTACGGCGCCTGGTGTTGGGAACTGTTGACACCACTGCTCGAAAGCGGCGGACACCGGTCGGTGGCAATGGATCTGCCCGCCGCTGACGGATCGGCGACATTCGACACATATGCCGAGGTAGTGTGCGCCGCACTCGACGGCTGCAATGACGACGTGGTGGTGGTCGGGCACTCCATGAACGCTACGACGGCGGCGCTGGTCGCGGCGCGGCGGCCGGTTCGGCACGTGGTCTATCTGTGTGCCATCCCGCCTGCCCTCGGCCAGAGCCTGCAGGAACAATTCGCGACCGAAACCGACATGACCGACTTCGCCTGGATGGCAGCGCTCGGGGCGTTGGACGGGCAGGGAGCGCAGACGTGGGCCGACCACAGCCTCGCTCGACAGCTGCTGTTCGCCGACGTCGATGACGTCACGGCCAAACGTGCGATCGACCGGCTCCGGCCGCAATCCCCTGGGCCCACCGAAGTGAAGTTATCGCTCACCGAATTCCCTTCGACGAGATACACTTCCGTCATTTGCGCCGACGATCGGATGGTCCGACCGGAGTGGTCCAGGCGGGTCGCTCGCGAGCGGTTCGCCGCCGACATCGTCGAACTCGCCGGCGGTCACACACCATTCCTCTCCAGGCCGGCGGTACTGGCAAACCTGTTGCGGTGCATAGCAGATTTGCCTGAGGAAAGGATGCTCGTCGCGAAAAGTCGCCGCAGACCTTCTAATCCCACCGCCGTCTAGCCGGTGATCGAGGGCACCACCGCATCGATGAGGTGCGGCCCGGGCTCGGCTAAGGCGGCGCGCAGCGCATCGGCGAATTCCTCGGCCGTGGTCGCCCGACGCGCCGGCACCCCCATACCCTCGGCGATTTTGACGAAATCCATTGTTGGCCGGGACAAATCGAGCAGATCGAGTGCCTCCGGCCCGGGCGCCGATCCGGCGCCTACGCGTTGCAACTCGATGCGCAGGATGTCGTAAGCGCTGTTGTCGTAAACCACCGTCGTCACGTCGAGGTTCTCCCGCGCCTGGGTCCACAATCCGGAAATCGTGTACATCGCCGAGCCGTCGGATTCCAGGCAGAGCACCGGGCGGTCCGGAGCAGCCACCGCCGCACCCACCGCGGCGGGAATGCCATAGCCGATGGCCCCGCCGGTCAGGGTCAGCCAATCATGCGCGGGTGCTCCGGCGGTGGCCTGTGCCAGCAGCAACCCGGAGGTGTTCGACTCGTCGACGACGATCGCCCGTTCGGGCATCAGCGCCCCTATCACGCCAGCCGCCGACGCGGAGGTCAGCGCGCCAGTCGGCAATTGCGGGCGCGACGCGGCGGCCACCGGTGCCATGGTGCCGGGTGCGAGCTCCTCGGCCAAAGCCTCCAATGCGTCGGCCGCGCCGTCGTACTCGGCGAGCACGTGCACCCCGCAGCCCGCCGGAACCAGGTCGCTGGCCATGTTGGGGTAGGCGAAAAACGACACCGGCGATTTCGCGCCAGCCAGGACGAGATGCTTGGCGCCGTCCAGCTGGGCGGCCGCCGCTTCCGCGAAGTAGGCCAACCGATCCACGGCCGGGACACCGGCACCACGCTCCAGCCGGGTGGGAAACGTCTCGCACAGCAAGCGCGCCCCGGTCGCCTCACAGATCCGGGCTGCCGCGGCCAGACCGCGGGCCCGGGTCGCATCGCCGCCCACCATGATCACCGTCGGCTCCCCCGACTTCAGCACCTCGGCGACCTCGGGTCGCAACAACGGGGCCGCCGCCGGGCGTGCGGCGGGAGCCGGCGCGGGCTGGGCTCCGTCCGACCAGGATGCATCGGCAGGCAGGATCAAGGTGGCGATCTGCGACCCGGCGCGGCACGCGGCGATCGCCTCGGCGGCATCGAGTGCGACGTCGGTGGCGGCACCCGAGCGGCGCACCCATCCCGAGACGGTGCCGGCAACCGCGTCGATGTCGGATTCCAGTGGGGCGTCATACTTTTTGTGGTACGTGGCGTGGTCGCCGACGACCACCACCATCGGTACCCGGGCTCGCCGGGCATTGTGCAGATTCGCCAGGCCGTTGCCCAGTCCAGGCCCCAGATGCAGCAGCACGGCGGCCGGACGGTCCGCGATGCGCGCATACCCGTCGGCCGCACCCGTCGCGACGCCCTCGAAAAGGGCGAGCACACCCCGCATCTGGGGTACGGCGTCCAGCGCGGCCACGAAGTGCATCTCCGAAGTACCGGGGTTGGCAAAGCATACGTCGACGCCGGCGTCCACCAGCGTCTTGATCAAAGCCTGCGCACCGTTCACCTGTTCGCCTCCAGTCTGAATACGCGTTCGGCGTTGCCGTGCAGAAAGTCGTGACGAGCCACCTCGTCGAGTCCCAGGTCGTCCAGCCCGACCAAAGCATGCTCGTGACCGATCATCGGGTAGTTGGTGCCGAATAGGACTTTGCGTTGTCCGGTACCGGTTTTCATGAATCTAATCAGTTCTTCCGGCAGCCGCCGCACGGTATAGGCGGACGTATCGATGTACACATTGTGGTGCTTACGCGCGACGGCCACCATCTCCTCGGTCCAGGGGTAGCCGACGTGTCCGCACACGATCACCAATTCGGGAAAGTCGAGCGCGACCTGGTCAACGTAGGGAATCGGGCGGCCGGTGTCCGACGGCCGCAGCGGGCCCGTGTGACCGACCTGAGTGCAGAACGGCACGCCCGCATCGACGCACTCGGCGAACAGTGGGTAGTAGCGGCGATCGGTGGGCGGGGCATTCCACAGCCACGGCACCACTCGCAGCCCGACGAATCCCGCACTGATTCGTCGCCTCAACTCGCGGACCGCTTCCATCGGACGATCCAGGTCGACCGTCGCCAAACCGGCAAAACGGTTCGGATGCAACCGAATCCACTCCGCGACCTCGTCGTTGGAGATCAGGTCTTGGCCGTTGGGGCCGTACCACGCGCTGAGCAGACCCCACTGCACGCCGGCGGCGTCCATCGACGCCAGCGTCGCCTCGATCGCAACGTCGCCGTCCGGCATCGACCCGCCCGTCCACCGCCGCAGGGACGCCAGCATCTCGCTGCGCAGGAACCGCGCCGTCGGATGCTGCATCCACACATCGATGGTCATCGCGCTCAACAGTAGTCGCGAGGTTCAGCCGGCCAGGACGGCCCGGGCACAGGACCACACCCGTTGCACATAACCGCCGCCGAACAGCACGACATGGGCCAGCAACGGGTAGAGCTGATGCAGTCCGATGCGCTGACGCCAGCCCGGCTGCAGCGGTCGTACCTCCTGGTAGCCGGCGACGACGAGCTCGTAGTGCGGGCAGCCGAACAGGGCGAGCATCGCGAGGTCGGATTCCCGGTGCCCGGCGTGTGCGGCCGGGTCAATCAGCACCACGCCGTCCCGCGTCCACATCACGTTGCCGCTCCAGAGGTCGCCATGCAGCCGCGCCGGCCCGTCATCGTCGTCGAAGTCGCCCGCCCGGCAGCGCTGCATGACGGTGTCGATGAGGGTGCGGGTCGAGGCGTCGAGCCGTGGCGCGGCACGCTCGGCCATGGGAGCCAGTCGCTCGTCGGCGTAGAACTCGCCCCAGCGTGGATGCGGTCGCAGCGACATCGGCAATGGGTGCGCCAGCGGGCCGAAAAAGCCCGGGCCGGTCCAGCCGTCGGGACCGGCGCCGAAGGCGGGCGCACCCGCGTCGTGCGTGACAGCCAATCGACGGCCGAACACGCGGGCCGACGCGGAGGTCGGGCTCACCGACGCGAGTCGGCGCAAGACAAGGCTGGATGCGTCGACCGATACCACCCGCGCGCACGGCACGCCCCCGGGGACAGCGGATAACCAGCGCAGGCCCGCGGCCTCCCACGCAAAGTAGCCGGGGGGCGCGTTCGGATTCTGTTTGGCGAAGTCGCTCAAGCGGTCACGTGCGCGGCGTGCACGTCGTCGGCGGGCCGAGCCTCGGTCTGCTCCTTGGCCCAGCGGTAATCCGGCTTCCCGGCCGGTGAGCGCTTGACCTCGTCGACCAACCAAAGGCTGCGTGGCACTTTGTATCCCGCGATCTCAGAGCGCACAAAGGCGTCGAGCTCGGCCAGCGTCGGCCGGGTTCCGGGTCGGGCCTGCACCACCGCCGCGACATGCTGGCCGTAACGCGGGTCGGGCACCCCGACCACCAACGCGTCGAAGACATCTGGGTGGCCTTTGAGGGCGGCCTCGACCTCTTCGGGGTAGATCTTCTCGCCACCACTGTTGATCGACACCGAACCGCGGCCCAACATCGTGACGGTGCCGTCCTCTTCGACGGTGGCGAAATCGCCGGGGATGGCGTAGCGGACGCCGTTGATGGTCTTGAACGTCTCGGCGGTCTTCTTCTCGTCCTTGTAATAGCCGACGGGAATGTTGCCCTTCTTGGCGATGAAGCCGCGAACTCCAGAGCCCGGCTTGACCTCGTTGCCGTCCTCGTCGAGGACGACCGTGCGGTGATCGATTGTCACGCGCGGACCGCCGCTGTGCGGGGCGTCCTTGGCGACGACGCTGGTACCTCCAAACCCTGTTTCCGAAGAGCCGATGGAATCGGTGATCACCCGGTTCGGCAGCAGCTCGAGCAGCTTCTCCTTGATGCTGGGCGAGAACAGGGCCGCGGTGGAGGCGAGCAGAAACAGCGACGACAGGTCGTACTCGTTACCTTTGTCCTGGTGGGCCAGCAGGGCGTCCAGCAACGGCCGGGCCATCGCGTCGCCGGTGAAGAACAGCAGGTTCACTTTGTGCTCGTGAATCGTGCGCCAGACTTGGTCGGCATTGAATTCGGGTGCCAGAACAGTGGTTTGACCGGAAAAGATGGACATCCAGGTCGCCGACTGGGTGGCGCCGTGGATCATCGGCGGAATCGGGTAGCGGACCATCGGCGGGTTGGCCGCGGCGGCCTTGGCCAGGTCGTACTCGTCGGAGACGAATTCGCCTGTCACGAAGTCGGTTCCACCGAACAGCACGCGGTAGATGTCCTCGTGCCGCCACATCACGCCCTTCGGGAATCCGGTGGTGCCGCCGGTGTAGAGCAAGTAGATGTCGTCGGCGCTGCGCGGGCCGAAGTCGCGTTCGGCTGAGCAACCGGCGATGGCGGAGTAGAACTCGACGCCGCCGTAACGGTGGTAGTCGTTGTCGCTACCGTCCTCGACCACCAGCACCGTCTTGACGTTCGGCGTCTCGGGCAGCACGTTGGCCACGCGATCGGAATATTGCCGCTCGTGGACCAGCGCGACCATGTCGGAATTGTCGAACAGGTAGCGCAGCTCGCCCTCGACGTAGCGATAGTTGACGTTCACCAGGATTGCGCCGGCTTTGACGGTGCCGAGCATCGCAATGACGATCTCAATGCGGTTGCGGCAGTAGAGTCCGACTTTGTCGTCTTTTTTCACGCCCTGTTCGATGAGGTAGTGCGCGAAGCGGTTGGCCTTCTCCTCGAGCCCGGCGTAGGTGAGCTTGTCAGCACCGCAGATGAGGGCGACACGGTCAGGCACGGCGTCGATGGCGTGCTCGGCAAGATCGGCAATATTCAGGGCCACGGCCACCAAATTAGAACGTGTTACATTTCTTGACAAGTTCATGCTCGATGTGGAGGGAAAGGCGGGAGCCGTGGCCCCTGATAACGGCCAAGCGCCAGCAAAGGTCGAATCCGGTCCTCAGCAGGCAGACGCGCTGGTCGAGCAGCGTGGCCACACCCTGATCGTGACCATGAACCGCCCGCACCGGCGCAACGCGTTGAGCACCGAAATGATGGAAATCATGGTGCAAGCCTGGGATCGCGTCGACAACGATGACGACATCCGCTGCTGCATCCTGACCGGCGCCGGCGGCTACTTCTGCGCGGGGATGGACCTCAAGACAGCAACGCAAAAGCCGCCGGGCGATTCGTTCCAGGACGGCAGCTACGACCCGTCACGGATCGACGCGTTGCTCAAGGGCCGCCGGCTCAAGAAGCCGCTGATCGCTGCCGTCGAGGGTCCGGCAATCGCCGGCGGCACCGAGATTTTGCAGGGCACCGACATCCGGGTGGCCGGCGAAAGCGCGAAGTTCGGCATTTCCGAGGTCAAGTGGAGCCTGTATCCGATGGGCGGCTCGGCGGTGCGGCTGGTGCGCCAGATCCCCTACACCGTGGCCTGCGACCTGCTGCTGACCGGTCGACACATCACCGCCGCCGAGGCCAAGGAGATCGGCCTCATCGGCCACGTCGTTCCCGACGGGCAGGCTCTGGCGAAGGCGCTCGAGATCGCCGAGGTGATCGAGAACAACGGCCCGCTCGCCGTGCAGGCCGTGCTGAAGACGATTCGTGAGACCGAGGGCATGCACGAGGAAGAGGCGTTCAAACCGGACACCGCCAACGGCATCCCGGTGTTTTTGTCCGAAGACTCGAAGGAAGGGCCGCGCGCGTTCGCCGAGAAGCGTAAGCCCATCTTCAAAAACCGCTGACTGGGCCGTACCGCGTTCGTCCTGCGTACCGTCGGCGGCTGCTGGCGATCGGCGATGAAACTCAGCGCAGCGGCGCGCCGGGGGTGAATTCGACCGGCATCTTCTCCAGGCCGGACACAAAATTGGCCGGCCGCAGCGGCAGCGGCGCGTCGGGGGACGCCAGCCGCAGGTCGGGCAGGCGCTGCAGCAGGCGGGTTTGCATGATCGACAACTCCAACCGGGCGAGCTGGTTGCCCAGACAGAAGTGCGTGCCGAAGCCGAACGCCAGATGATTGTTCGGGTAGCGCTCGATGTTGAACTTCTCGGGCTCGTCGAAGACTTTCTCGTCGAAGTTCGCCGACTCGAAGAGCAGGATCATCTTTTCGCCCTCGCGCAATTGCGCGCCGTGGAACTCGGTGTCGGAGGTGACCGTGCGGGCCATGTTCTTCACCGGCGCGGTCCAGCGCAGCATCTCTTCAATTGCGTTGGGCAACAAGCTCAAGTCGCTCGCCAGCCGCCGGTGCTGATCGGGGTGCGCAAGCAGCTGACGGGTGCCGCCGGATAGCGTGTGTCGCGTGGTTTCGTCGCCGCCGATCAGCAGCAGCAGCACCTCGGTGACGATTTGGTGGTCCTCCAGCCGGGAACCTTCGACCTCGGCGTGCACGAGCACGCTGACTAGATCGTCGGTCGGTTCGGACTTACGCGCCTCGATCATGCCCATCATGTATTGGCTGTAGGCGGCAAAGGCATCCATCGTGACCTGAACGTCGGCTTCGGCCGCGGTGCTGCTCAGCGCCCCAACCAGATCGTCGGACCACTTGAGGAACATCGTGCGTTCCTCGGGCCGCACGCCGAGCATGTCGCCGATGACTGCCATCGGCAGGGGTGCGGCCAGGTCCCAGACGAAGTCACACTCGCCGCGTTCGCACACCGCGTCGATCAGCGTGTCGCACAGCAAGGTGATCTTGGACTCCAGATCCTTGACGCGCTTGCGGGTGAAGCCGGAGTTGACGAGCTTGCGGCGCAACAGGTGTTGCGGATCGTCCATCTCGATCATCATCTCTACGCCGGGCTGGTCTGGGCGGATGCCGCCGGCATTCGAAAACAACTCGGGGTTGCGCTCCGCCTCGATCACGGCCTGGTAGGTCGACGCCGCAGCCAGGCCGTTTCGATCCCGGAAGACCGGCTCGTTCTCGCGCATCCACTTGTAGACGGACCGCGAGTCGCCCGCGTAGAACGCCCCGTCGGTCAGGTCGACGTCGGGTTTGGTCTTCAGATCGGGAAGGGTCATGAGATCTCCTGGGCGTCGCCGAATGTCATCTGTACCTGGTCCGCCGAGCTGGACAGCATGGCGCGCTTCGGAAGGCCCAGCGAGGCAAGCTCTTTCGCATAGGGATGGTCACCCAGCCGGACGCGTACCCCGCCAAGCCGGGTCCGCACGCCGTCGAGCGTGTGCTCGAACGCCGTCTCGCGGGTGATCCCGTCGCGATGCGAGTAGCTGCGCTGGGCCTGAGTGCGCGGCATCAGACGAATCGGCAGACCAGGGCGAAAGTCCATGCCGATCACCAATTGCCCGTCGACGGTGCAGTCGAAGCCGAATTGGCGCTCGTCCCGAATCGTGAAGTCCGCCATGACTTTCGGATAACCCCAGATCTTTGTGCCGGCCTCCAGCGTGAACGGCTGATCCACGGGCAGATGGTGGATGAACGCTCCGGCCGACTGCAGTGCCCGCGGCCCGCTGGCGGTGGACCCGGGCGGGTTGACCATGACGCTGGTGCCGAACTCGTAGTACTGCCCCAGGTCGCCGTCGATGTAGTGCATCAGCATCAGGACCACGACGGTGCGGCCGGGCAGATACCGGCAGACCTGCAAGCCGCTGTAGTCGATCAGGTGCTGGGCGGCGTCGGCGTCCACCGAGAACATCGCCATGTGCTGATTTGCCTGGCGGATCCTCACCGGCATGGTGAGAACGGTGCCCGCGATGGTGTGCTGCGACACAGTCATCCGGTCAATCTAGAACCCGTTCTACTGACGGGGCAAGCCTGGGCCTAGATCAGCGCGGCGAGGTCCCGGACCTGCTGGGGAGAGCGGCCGGAGACGACCATCATCGTGACGCCTGCGGCCTCCCACGCCGCGATTTGCTTACGCACGTAGTCGACGTCTCCGACGATCGCCGCGTCGTCGATGACCTCGTCGGGGATGATCTCGGCGGCTCGTTCTTTGCCGTCCTTGCGTCCACTGCGGAACAGCTTGGTGACGTCGTCGACCACCTCGGCGTAACCCATCCGGCGATAGACGTCGGCGTGGAAGTTGGTGTCCTCGGCGCCCATCCCACCCATGTAGAGCGCGATGTAGGGCTTCATGGCCGCGAACGCGGCGCTGCGGTCGTCGGTGATCACGATGTTGGCCGTCGCGCAGATCTCGAAGTCCTCGCGGCTGCGGCGGGCGCCCGGCCGCGCGAAGCCTTCGTCCAGCCACTCGTTATAGGTGTCGGCCATCCGCGGGGTGTAGAAGATCGGCAGCCAGCCGTCGCAGACCTCGGCGGCCAGCGCAATGTTCTTCGGGCCCTCGGCGCCGAGCATGATGGGAATGTCCGCCCGCAGCGGATGGGTGATTGGCTTGAGCCCCTTGCCCAGGCCCGTGGTGCCCGCTCCGGTCCGCGGCAGCGGATAGTGGGGGCCATCGCTGGTCACTGGCTTTTCGCGGGCCCAGACCTGCCGGACGATGTCGATGTATTCGCGGGTGCGCGCCAACGGCTTGGGAAACGGCTGGCCGTACCAACCCTCCACCACCTGCGGGCCCGACACACCGAGGCCGAGAATGTGCCGGCCGCCGCTGAGATGGTCGAGGGTGAGCGCCGCCATCGCGCATGCCGTCGGCGTGCGGGCCGACAGCTGAACAACTGACGTGCCCAGCCGCACCCGCTGCGTCGACGAGCCCCACCATGCCAGCGGCGTGTAGGCGTCCGATCCCCAGGCCTCGGCGGTGAATACGGCGTCGAATCCCGCGGCCTCCGCCTCGGCGACGAGTTCGCCGGCGTTCTCCGGCGGATGTGCACCCCAATATCCGAGCTGCAAACCGAGCTTCATGTCTCCGCCTCTCCGGGCCGTGATGGATTCGATCCAAAGAAATATTTGAAACGGTAGTTAGAACCTGTTCTACTCGAAGGCGTGACAGCCACTTCGAGCGGCCCGACCACGATCGATCACTCTGAGCCGCCTCTCTCAGCGCCGCTAACCCTGGCCTTCGACTACACCCGTTCAGTGGGTCCTACGCTAGGCAAGTTCTTTACCGCACTGCGTGAGCACCGCATCCTCGGAGTGCGCGGATCCGATGGCCGGGTGCACGTGCCGCCGGCCGAATACGACCCGGTCACCTATGAACCGCTGGGCGAAATGGTACCGGTCGCACCGGTCGGCACCGTGGTCTCCTGGACGTGGCAGCCCGAGCCATTGCCGGGCCAGCCGCTGGACCGACCCTTCGCGTGGGCACTGATCAAGCTCGACGGAGCCGACACCGCGCTGCTGCATGCCGTCGACGCCGGCGAACCCGCCGAGATCAAGACCGGCGCGCGGGTGCATGCGCACTGGGCCGACGAGACGGTGGGCGCCATCACCGACATCGCGTACTTCAAGCTGGGCGAGGACGCCGAACCAGCTTCGGCGCCCGAGGGCTCGTCCGATCAGGACCCGGTAACCATGATCGTCACCCCGATCTCGTTGACGATTCAGCACACCGCATCCCACGAGGAAAGTGCCTATCTGCGTGCCATCGCCGAAGGCAGCCTCCTCGGCGCGAAGACGGGCGAGAACGGCAAGGTGTACTTCCCCCCGCACGGTGCCGACCCGGCGACCGGCCTGCCCACCACCGACTTCGTCGAACTGCCGGACAAGGGCACCGTAACGACGTTCGCGATCATCAACATCCCGTTTCAGGGCCAGCGAATCAAGCCGCCCTACGTGGCGGCCTACGTGCTACTCGACGGCGCGGACATTCCCTTTCTGCATCTAGTCGCCGACATCGACGCGAACGAGGTGCGGATGGGCATGCGAGTGGAAGCGGTGTGGAAACCCCGCGAGGAGTGGGGATTTGGCATCGACAACATCGAGTACTTCCGTCCGACCGGTGAGCCAGACGCCGACTACGACACCTACAAGCACCACCTGTAAAGGGCCCCACTGCACATGAGCGAACGCAAAGTTGCGGTCGTCGGCTTTGCCCACGCCCCGCATGTCCGCCGCACCGACGGCACCACCAACGGTGTCGAGATGTTGATTCCCTGCTTCGCCCAGCTGTACGAGGATCTCGGCATCAGCAGGACCGACATCGGATTCTGGTGTTCCGGATCCTCCGATTACCTTGCTGGACGGGCCTTTTCATTCATCTCGGCCATCGACTCGATTGGCGCCGTGCCGCCGATCAACGAGTCACACGTCGAGATGGACGCCGCCTGGGCGCTTTACGAGGCCTACATCAAGATCCTGACCGGCGAGGTCGACACCGCGCTGGTGTACGGCTTTGGCAAGTCCTCGGCCGGGATCCTGCGGCAAATCCTGTCGCGTCAGACCGATCCCTACACCGTCGCGCCGCTGTGGCCGGACTCGGTGTCGATCGCTGGATTACAGGCCCGCATGGGTCTCGAAAACGGCAAGTGGACCGACATCCAGATGGCCCGCGTCGCCTTCGACTCCTTTGCCAACGCCCGCCGCGTCGACCGGGTGGAGCCGCCGGTCAACGTCGAGGAACTGCTCGACCGTCCCTTCCACACCGACCCGCTGCGCCGCCACGACATCGCGCCGATCACCGACGGCGCCGCCGCAATCGTGCTCGCCGCCGACGGCCGGGCCCGCGAACTGCGCGACAACCCGGCCTGGATAACCGGAATCGAGCATCGGATCGAAACTCCGGTGCTGGGAGCGCGTGACCTCACCGAGTCGCCGTCGACCAAGGCCGCGACCAAGGCGGCCACCGGTGGCACCACGGCGAACCTCGACGTCGCCGAGATCCACGCCCCGTTCACCCACCAGCACCTGATCCTCGCGAACGCCATCAGGATTCCGGGCAAGACGAAAGTCAACCCGTCCGGTGGCGCGCTGGCGGCCAACCCGATGTTCGTCGCCGGGCTGGAACGCATCGGATTTGCCGCACAACATATCTGGGACGGCTCCGCGAACCGGGTGCTCGCACACGCCACCAGCGGGCCAGCGCTGCAACAGAACCTGGTCGCGGTGATGGAAGGAAAGAACTGATGGCCGGCGCAGGGGCGCACCTCGCCGCGGTACTGGGTACCGGGCAAACGAAATATGTGGCCAAGCGCAAAGACGTTTCGATGAACGGCTTGGTGCGCGAGGCGATCGACCGTGCCCTGGAAGACTCCGGGTCGACATTCGACGACATCGACGCGGTGGTCGTGGGCAAGGCGCCGGACTTCTTCGAGGGCGTCATGATGCCCGAGCTGTTCATGGCCGATGCCATGGGCGCCACCAACAAACCGCTCATCCGGGTGCACACCGCGGGTTCGGTCGGTGGATCCACCGCAGTGGTGGCGGCCAGCCTGGTGCAGTCCGGGAAATACCGGCGGGTGCTGGCGATGGCCTGGGAGAAGCAGTCGGAATCAAACGCCATGTGGGCGTTGTCGATTCCCATTCCGTTCATCAAGCCGGTAGGCGCGGGGGCGGGGGGCTATTTCGCCCCGCACGTGCGGTCCTACATCCGCCGGTCGGGCGCGCCGTTGAACATCGGCGCCATGGTCGCGGTCAAGGACCGGCTCAATGGGGCACGCAACCCGTTGGCGCATTTACACCAGCCCGACATCACCGTGGAAAAGGTGATGGAATCGCCCATGCTGTGGGATCCGATCCGCTATGACGAGACCTGCCCGTCCTCCGACGGTGCGGCCGCCGTCGTCATCGGTAACGAGGAGATCGCCGAAGCCCGCGTGGCGCAAGGGCACCCGGTTGCGTGGGTTCACGCGACCGCGTTGCGCACCGAACCGTTGCAATTCTCCGGCCGTGACCAGGTCAGTCCGCAGGCCGGCCGCGATGCGGCGGCCGCACTGTGGGCCGCAGCCGGGATCAAGAGCCCGATCGACGAGATCGATGCCGCCGAGATTTACGTGCCGTTCTCGTGGTTCGAGCCAATGTGGCTGGAAAATCTGGGCTTTGCCGCCGAGGGCGAAGGGTGGAAGCTCACCGAGGCCGGCGAGACCAAGATCGGTGGACGGCTGCCGGTGAACCCCTCCGGGGGCGTGTTGTCGTCGAACCCCATCGGCGCCTCGGGCTTGATCCGGTTCGCGGAGTCGGCGATTCAGGTGATGGGTAAGGGCGGCGACCATCAGGTGCCCAACGCCCGAAAGGCGTTGGGCCACGCCTACGGTGGCGGTTCACAGTACTACTCGATGTGGGTCGTCGGTGCCGACAAGCCCGAAAAAGTAAGCGCGTGATGGCTGAGCATCTCGCGCACGAGGCCGGTCGTCGCTCCCGTGCGGCCGTGACGGCCAGGGACAAGGACGCTTGGCTGGCGTTGTTCGCCGACGACGCCATCATCGAGGACCCAATCGGGCCTTCGGTGTTCGACCCGGAGGGCAACGGGCACCGCGGCCGTGACGCGATCGCGGCGTTCTGGGACAAGGCGATTGCTCCGACGAGCAAAATCGAGTTTGTTTTCCGCGACACCTATCAGTGCGGCAACGAGGAAGCCAACGTCGGACAGATTCTCATCACGACCGGCGAATACCAAACGACCGCCGAAGGCGTGTTCACCTACAAGGCCGACGACGAGGGCCGGTTGGTGGCGTTGCGCGCGTACTGGGAGATGGACCGGGCCGCCGCCAACACGCGCAAGATCTAGATCGGCTCCAACCCGTCAAGGTGCCGCTGGGCCAGGTCGCGATAGGTCTGCGGGTTGAGATTGACCCAAATCTCCGCACCGGTTCCCGCGATCGGGCCCTTGATCTGCGCCGGCGCCCCGACGACCAGCACGCCCGAGGGAATCTGCGTGCCGGCCGTCACGAGAGAATGGGCCGCGATCAAGCTGCGCGCCCCGATGACCGCCCCGTCCAGCACGGTGGCGTGGTTGGCAATCAGTGCCTCGGCGCCGACGTGTGCGCCGTGCACGACGCACAGATGGGCCACCGTCGCACCCGGCCCGATATCGACCGGGATCCCGGGCGTCGCGTGCAACACCGAACCGTCCTGCACATTGGCGCCCTCGCGCACCACGATCGGCCCGAAGTCACCGCGCAGGACGGCGTTGAACCACACCGATGCGCCGGCTTCGACCGTGACGTCGCCGATCAGGGTTGCGGTAGGCGCCACGAATGCTGTCGGATCGATCCGCGGCGCGCGTCCCTCGAAAGCAAACAGCGGCATCGTTTAGATATACCTCAGCCGGAATATCCCGTGGCTAGGACCACTCTCGTTGCGCGGTCGCAGGACAAAACTGTAACGTGTTCTAGTTAGAGGGCAAAACGTTGGAGGTGACAGGTGACTACCGACACGAAAGCGGTCGGCATCCGGGAGATCGATCCCGGCGCCTTGCCGACCAGGTATGCCCGGGGCTGGCACTGCCTGGGTGTCGCGAAAGACTTCCAGGACGGCAAGCCGCACCCGATCGAGGCGTTCGGCACCAAGTTGGTGGTGTTCGCCGATTCACACGGGGACATCAAGGTTCTCGACGGCTACTGCCGGCACATGGGCGGTGACCTCTCCGAAGGCACAATCAAGGGCGACGAGGTCGCCTGCCCATTCCACGACTGGCGCTGGGGCGGGGACGGCCGCTGCAAGCTGGTGCCGTATGCCAAGCGCACGCCCAAGACTGCCCGCACCCGCGCCTGGACGACCGACGTGCGGGGTGGCCTGTTGTTCGTCTGGCACGACCATGAGGGCAACCCGCCGGATCCGCAGGTTCGAATCCCCGAGATTCCCGAGGCCCATTCCGACGAGTGGACCGACTGGCGGTGGAACCGCATCCTCATCGAGGGGTCCAACTGCCGGGACATCATCGACAACGTCACCGACATGGCGCACTTCTTCTACATTCACTTCGGCTTGCCGACGTACTTCAAGAACGTTTTCGAGGGGCACGTCGCCTCGCAATACCTGCACAACGTGGGCCGCCCGGACGTCAACGATCTCGGAACTTCTTACGGTGAGGCGCATCTGGACTCCGAAGCGTCCTACTTCGGGCCGTCGTTCATGATCAACTGGCTGCACAACAGCTACGGCGGCTACAAGGCGGAGTCGATCCTGATCAACTGCCACTACCCGGTGACGCAGAACTCGTTCGTGCTGCAGTGGGGCGTGATCGTGGAGAAGCCCAAGGGCATGGACGAAGAGATGACCGACAAGCTATCTCGCGTGTTCACCGAAGGCGTCAGCAAGGGCTTCCTGCAGGATGTCGAGATCTGGAAGCACAAGACCAGGATCGACAACCCGCTGCTGGTCGAGGAAGACGGTGCGGTTTATCAGCTGCGCCGCTGGTACCAGCAGTTTTATGTCGATGTCGCCGACATCGAGCCCGAGATGGTGGAGCGCTTCGAGATCGAGGTGGACACCACCCGCGCCAACGAGTACTGGAACACCGAGGTCGAGCAGAACCTGAAGGCACAGGATCATCTCGAATCGAGTGCGGCCGAAGACGTTCCGGCCAAACAGCACTGATCCTGATGCCTGACGATCAGTCGGCGGTTCCTGACGTCGATCGGCTGGCCCGGTCGATGCTGTTGCTGCACGGCGACGGGCATGACCACGAGGACAAGCCGGCCCGCGACGGTGGCTCGGGAACGTGGTCAAAGTCCCGGGATTTCGCGAACGACCCGGAACGCGCGGCCGCGGTTCGCGAGGCCAGCCGCGCCGACCGGGAACGTTACCTCACGTCCGGTTTGCAGCCCGTGGATTGCCGGTTCTGCCACGTCACCGTGACGGTCAGGCGACTGGGCCCGGGACACACTGCCGTGCAATGGAATACCGAAGCATCACAGCGGTGCGCACACTTCGCCGAGGTGCGTGCAGCAGGCGGCGACACGGCACGGACCAGGGCCTGCCCACGGCTGTCCGACAGCATCGAGCATGCCGTGGCCGAAGGCGTCCTCGAGCACCCGGCCGACGAATAGATTCACAGACCGGTGAAGCGCTCTTTGACCTCTTCGGCGGTGAGACCGTAATCGGCGAGGGAGTACTTGTGTTTCGGCGCCCGCGGACCGGTCTGGCTTTCGGCGTGGCTGTCCGCCATGGCCTTGCGCGCCTCATCGGTAAGCGTCAGGCCGAAATGACGGTAGACGCTTTCGACCGTTCCGAGCGGATCGGCGATCAACTCGTGGTAGTCGACGTCGAAGAACTGAGCGGGGTCGTGTTTGGCGCGTACGGTGTTGAACCGCTGCAGACCTCGTGACCAGGTTTCCATTGCGTCCGCGCCGATTTGGGCGCCGTGGAACGTCGTCGACCATCCTTCGGCGGTGTGCTGCGCTAGCGAGCACATCGATGCCAGGATCGTCTCGACCGGTCGATGGGTTTGGATCACCAATGCATCGGGGTAGGTGGCCAGCAATGCGTCCAGCGCGAAGAGATGGCTGGGATTCTTTAGCACCCAACGCTTTTCGGCGTCGTTGAGACCGATGAGCTGAAGGTTGCGGCGGTGCCGACGGTAGGACGGCGTCCAATCCTGCTCCGAGAGCCACCGCGAGTAGCTGGGTAGGTGTGCCAGCGTCTCGTAGGAGACCGAATGCAACGACTGGCGCAGCAACTGCCAGCACTCCTCGAGCTCATAGGCGGCCATGAAATGCAACCCGGTGTAATCCGGGTTGTCTTGATGGTGCTGGGTGAACTGTGCGTCCAACTGGCGGTACCACGGGTTGGATTCCCAGGTTTCGCGCGGCGGACGCGGCTGCGGAAACTCGGCCAGCCACAGGTGTAGTCCCTGATGGCAGGGGTCCGCACCCAGCAGGCGGTGCAAGATCGTGGTGCCGGTACGCGGCAACCCGGTGACAAAGATCGGCCGTGCGATGGCGACGTCGGCGTGCTGTGGATACTGCTTCCAGGCGGCTTCGGAGAGCAGCCGGGCCACCAGCGCGCCGCGTAGGAAGAACCGATTCATCTTGCTGCCCAACACAGTTAGGTTGGCGTCACGCTGGTAGGAATCCAACAGCACGCCCAGCGCTTCGCGGTAGTTGTCGTCGTCGGGGCCGAAGTCGTCGAGTCCGACCAGTTTGGTCGCCGACGCGTGCAAGTCGTCGACGGTACCGATATCGGTCCGGCCGGCTAGCTCAGGCATTAGGTGTGGTACTCCCCGCAGTTGACGTCCAGGGTCTGCCCGGTGATGCCGCTGGACAGATCGCTGGCCAGGAACATGATGGCCGAGGCGACCTCATCTTCGGTGGGCAGCCGCTTGAGATCGGAGTTCGCCGCGGTGGCCTGATAGATCTGCTCGGCCGTGGTGCCGTACTTGCCGGCCTGATGGTTGAAGTAAGCCTGCAACGTGTCGCCCCAAATGTAACCGGGCGCAACCGAATTGACGCGAATACCCTGGTCACCTAGCTCGGTGGCCAGCGAATGCGACATAGACAGCAGCGCGGATTTGGCCATCTTGTAGGCGCCGTACTTTGCCTGCGAGTGCCGCAACACCATGGAGTTGACGTTGACGATCGACCCGTGCGAGGTGGCCAGCGCCGGGGTGAAGGCTTGAATCAATCGCAATGCCCCCAAGGCGCTCAACTCGATCGCGTCGCGGATGTGTTGAAAGGTGGTGCCGGCCAATGGCTTCATTGACGGCACCCGGAATGCGTTGTTGATCAGCACGTCGGCCCTGCCGTAGGTGGCCATGGTCTGTTCGACGAGGTTGTTCACCTGGCCGTCATCGGTGATGTCGGTACATACCGCCAACGCCTGGTGGCCGGCGTCCTTGATCTGTTGAGCGACGTCCTCGAGCCGCTCCGCCGTGCGCGCTGCCAGCACCAGGTCCGCCCCGTCGCGCGCACATCGGTGCGCCAGGGTGGTGCCCAGGCCCGGGCCGACGCCGCTGATGATGACTACTTTTTTGTTGAGCATCCCAAGCATCGTCACCCCAGCATCCTCGCTTGAATTTGCTTCTGGCGCAGTGCGATTCGTGAGCGCCAGTCGTCTTCGGAAATTTTGTTGTGGTCGAAATACGGCAGCGCGGCCGGCACCTTGTCGATGTCGACGACCTCCACGGTCGGCCCGTCCGCGTCGGTGATCTCCCGCGATACCCGTTGCCAACGGAACTGCAGAAAGCCCCGCCGATGGCCCACCGTCTCGACCCAGTTGGTCACGCCCGGACTTTGGTCGGCGACCACAATGCGCACCATGCCATCCGGGTCCGCTTGCGCCTGAGCGTTGTTCAGCGATGTCTGATGGTTGATGTAGTCGAGCGAGATGTACCAGAGACTGCCGAGCTGGAAGCCCAGGTAGGGCGCATCCGACGCGGGTATCGTAATCACCATCGCCTGATCGGGCCGCAGCTCGAAATGCCCCACCGACGAGTACTGAGTGGCCAGTCCGCCCGGCGTCAACCGCGGCGCCACCATGGTGTTGACCGGGATGTCCAGATAGAACCATTGCGGGAATTGCAGCCAGGTCTTCACCCGTTGCACCAGCTGCTTTGCGGCTGTGGCATAGCGCTTTTCAATGGTCTGCCGGGTCAGCGGCGGCGGCGCGGTGCCGGCGGTGTCCAGCCGGGAGATCGCCAGCGTGCCGCGCTGAGCCGACCAGTCGCCGTACACCTCACGGATCACCAGCTGTCCGGGGCTGGTCGGTCGCACCCGCCATTCGAAGCTGCCGTCGGCCGCGATCTCGAGTTCACGGTCGTCGAAGGCGGCCTGGCTGACCGGTACGAAGTCGTCGGTGTATTCGCCGCCGAGCAGCTGGAAGCTCAGGTCCGTGGTAGTACCGCGCACCCCGCTGACCACGTAGTCGTGGTTCGCGTGCACGCGGGTGCCGAAGTAGAGGGTATCGGGATTGTCCAGCGCCATCTTGGTGAACGGCCCGGTGCCCGACTGCAGGAAGGGATGGTCGCGGTCGTAGTCGAAGGCCAGATGGGTGCAGCCGGCGATGCAGCCGGCCAGATACTGCAGCCCCTCGAGCAGGTCAGCTTCGGTCTCGATGAACGGTGCGGCGGCGACGAGTTGCTCGGCTTCGGCGATCGCCGACGTCAGCGGGCCGGAAAAGGGGTGGGTAGACACGCCTAGACGCTAGAACGTGTTCTACTTTTTCGTCAATGGCGAACATTCCCGCGCGTCGCCGCAGACGTTTACGAACGAGGCCCGCTCGCTACGAGGTGCACTGCTGGGACAGGTCGATCAGGTGCTGCCGGACATCGGGATGCCGGTTCAGGTAGTCGATCACGTTGGGACCCCCGCCCTCCGCCTGCGATCTGGCGGACAGCTGCGCCTTGACGTCGGGGTGCCGAGTCAAATACGCATCGATGGACTGCCCCACCGTCTGATTGCACGGTTGCGCATTCGCGGTGCTTGCCAGTGGCAGCGCGATGACCGTCGCGGCCGTAGCGGTGAGTAGCCCCCCGGCGAGCAGGCCGTACAGTCCGCGGCGACGTTGGCCGCATGTGTTGGATGTGCTCATGGCGGCCAGGCTACCCCCGCCGGCTGTGGCCGGGCTGTGCTGCCGCTGTGCGGTGGGGGGTCGGATTAGGGCGTGGGGGCGGTGTTGTCTTGTTCGCGTTTGATTTCTAGGGCGATGTCGATGAGTTGGTCTTCTTGGCCGCCGATGAGTTTGCGTTGGCCGGCGCGGTGCAGCAGTTCGTGGGCGGGTACGTCGTAGCGCTCGCCTTGGCGGATGGCGTGTTTGAGGAAGCTGGAGTAGACCCCGGAGTAGCCCATGATCAGTGCGTTGCGGTCGAGCAGGCATTCGGTGGGCATGGCCGGGCGCACGATGTCTTCGGCGGCGTCGGCGACGTCGAAGAAGTCGATGCCGGTCTTGACGCCGATCTTGTCGAACACCCCGATCAAAGCCTCGACGGGGGCGTTGCCGGCGCCGGCGCCGAACCGGCGCACGCTGCCGTCGATCTGCTTGGCCCCCGCGCGCACGGCGGCCACGGAGTTGGCCACGCCAAGGCCGAGGTTCTCATGCCCATGAAAACCGACTTGAGCGTCCGAGCCCAATTCGGCGACCAGGGCGGCGACCCGGTCGGCTACCCCCTCGAGCACCAGGGCGCCGGCGGAGTCGACGACGTAGACGCATTGACAGCCCGCGTCGGCCATGATGCGGGCCTGGGCGGCCAGTTTCTCGGGGGTGATGGTGTGGGCCATCATCAGGAATCCGACGGTTTCGAGCCCGAGTTCGCGGGCCAGGCCGAAGTGCTGGATCGACACGTCGGCCTCGGTGCAGTGGGTGGCGATCCGCACGATCTGCCCACCGTTGTTCTGGGCCTCTTTGATGTCCTCTTTGGTGCCCACCCCGGGCAGCATCAAAAACGCGATCTTGGCGTCCTTGGCCGTCTGGGCGGCCAGTCTGATCAGTTCCTGCTCCGGGGTTTTGGAAAACCCGTAGTTAAAGCTCGACCCGCCCAGTCCGTCACCGTGGGTCACCTCGATCACCGGCACCCCGGCCGCGTCGAGGGCGGCCACGATCGCGCCGACCTCGTCGGTGCTGAACTGGTGGCGTTTGTGATGGGAGCCGTCGCGCAGCGACGTGTCGGTTATCCGCACGTCCCACATCGGGTTGAAGAAGATGTCTTGTGTGCTCATGCTTGCGCTCCTGGCGCCGTCGCCGACAGGGATTGCTTGGCGATCTCCTCGCCGACCTTGGTAGCCGCCGCGGTCATGATGTCCAGATTCCCGGCATACGGCGGCAGGTAATCCCCAGCGCCCTCCACCTCAACGAACGTCGTGACCAAATGGTTGCCGCCGTTGACCACCGAAGGCTCGTCGAACTGCGGCTCGTTGAGCAACCGATACCCCGGCACATAGGTCTGCACCTCGGCCACCACCTCGCGAATAGACTCCGCGATCGCCTCACGGTCGGCGTCGGCGGGGATCGCACAAAAGATCGTGTCGCGCATGATCATCGGCGGATCCGCGGGGTTGAGGATGATGATCGCCTTGCCGCGGCGGGCACCACCAATGGTCTCCACCCCCTTGCTGGTGGTCTTGGTGAACTCATCGATATTGGCCCGGGTGCCCGGCCCCGCCGACACCGACGCCACCGACGCCACGATCTCGGCATAGGGCACTCCACCCTGCTCGGCCACCGCCCGGGAGACCGCATACACGATCGGAATGGTGGCCTGCCCGCCGCAGGTGATCATGTTGACGTTCGGCGCATCCAGATGCGCACGCAAATTCGCCGGCGGAATGACCGCCGGACCCACCGCGGCCGGCGTCAAATCAATCGCCCGAATCCCGGCGGCCTCGTATTTCGGCGCCGCGTCCCGGTGCACATAAGCGCTGGTCGCCTCGAACACCAGGTCGGGCTTCTCCGAGAGGGCCAACAACCAGTCGACTCCCTCGTGGGTGGTCTCCAAACCCAGCTTGCGGGCGCGCGCCAAGCCCTCACTGTCCGGATCGATACCCACCATCCAGCGCGGTTCCAGCCAGTCTGACCTCAGCAGCTTGTACAACAAGTCGGTACTAATATTTCCCGACCCCACAATCGCCACACTCGCCTTCGACGGCATGATGCTCCTTTTCGAAGCTTTAAATCACCTGATTCAAAGCTAATCGGTGCCTATTCAAACGACAAACGAACAGATCCCAGCCCGGTGAAGTCGGCGACGAACTCATCACCCGGGCGGGCATCGATGGCTCTGGTGCACGATCCGGGCAGGACGATGTCGCCCTTGCGTAGCCGCACCCCGAAGCTTTCGACCTTGCGGGCCAGCCACGCCACCGCGGTCACCGGGTTACCCAGCACGGCGTCGCTACGCCCCTGCGCGATGACTTCCCCGTTGCGGGTCAGCACCGCATCGATCGTCTTGACGTCGATATCAGCCGGCGACACCCGCGCCGTGCCCAGCACGAAACCCGCCGACGAGGCGTTGTCGGCGATGGTGTCGCACAGCGCGATCTTCCAATCAGTGATCCGGGTATCAATCAACTCGATCGCCGGTGCCAGCGCTTCGGTGGCCGCGAGCACATCCTCTTCGGTGCAGCCCGCACCCGGCAGATCCTGGGCCAGGATGAAACCCACCTCCACCTCCACCCGCGGGTAGAGGTAGTTGCTCGTCTTGACCGGCGTGTCCTCGAAGACCTCCATCTCGTCGAGCAAATGACCATAATCCGGCTCGTCAACACCCATCATCTGCTGCATCGCCTCGCTCGACAGGCCCACCTTGTGACCCAACACCCGAGCCCCCTGCGCCACCCGCTGACGGATATTGATCAGCTGAATCTCATAGGCGTCGACGACGTCGATGCCCGGGTTCGCCGACGTCAACGGCGGGATCGGCTCGCGGCTACGCTCAGCCTGCGCCAGGTCGGCAGCCAGCTCGTCGCGGGTCGCAGAACTGAGCATTTACCGAAGTCCCCTCGTTCGTTTGACCGGGCCGGTAGCGGCCAGCCCGGGCAATTCTATAACGTGTTCTACATGACAGCGCAGGAGTACGACGTCGTGGTGGTCGGAAGCGGCGGAGCCGGCATGGTGGCCGCCCTTACCGCCGCGCACCGAGGCCTTTCGACAGTAGTCCTGGAAAAGGCGGCCCACTTCGGCGGTTCCACTGCGCGGTCCGGCGGCGGCGTCTGGATCCCGAACAACGAGGTCCTCAAGCGCGACGGGGTGCGTGACACTCCGGAGGCGGCCCGCACCTATTTGCACGGCATCATCGGTGATGTCGTGGAGCCGGAACGCATCGATACCTACCTGGACCGCGGCCCCGAAATGCTGTCGTTCGTGCTCAAGCACACGCCGCTGAAGATGTGCTGGGTGCCGCGTTACTCCGACTACTACCCCGAGGCGCCCGGCGGTCGCGCGGAGGGACGCTCGATCGAGCCCAAGCCGTTCAACGCCCGCAAGCTCGGCCCCGACGAGGCCGGGCTGGAGCCGGCATACGGCAAGGTGCCACTCAATGTCGTTGTGATGCAGCAGGATTACGTGCGACTGAACCTGCTCAAGCGACATCCGCGCGGCGTGCTGCGCAGTCTGAAGGTCGGCGCGCGCACCATGTGGGCCAAGGCGACCGGGAAGAATCTCGTCGGAATGGGCCGCGCGCTGATCGGGCCCTTGCGCATCGGGCTACAGCGGGCCGGGGTGCCGGTGCGCCTCAACACCGCGCTCACCGACCTCTACGTTGCGGACGGCGTCGTGCGTGGCGTCTACGTCCGTGACACCGGCGCACCGGAATCGTCTGAACCGCAGCTTATCCGGGCTCGCCGCGGGGTGATCCTGGCCTGCGGCGGCTTCGAACACAACGAGCAGATGCGGGTGAAATACCAGCGCGCGCCGATCACCACGGAGTGGACGGTGGGAGCCAAGGCGAATACCGGTGATGGCATCATCGCCGGCGAAAAGCTCGGCGCCGCACTGGATGTCATGGAAGACGCCTGGTGGGGTCCGACGGTGCCGCTCGTCGGGGCGCCGTGGTTCGCTCTGTCCGAACGCAACTCGCCAGGCTCGATCATCGTCAACATGTCGGGCAAGCGCTTCATGAACGAGTCGATGCCCTACGTCGAAGCCTGCCATCACATGTACGGCGGCGAGTTCGGTCAGGGCCCCGGGCCAGGCGAGAACATTCCCGCTTGGCTGGTGTTCGATCAGCAATACCGTGATCGGTACATCTTCGCCGGATTGCAACCGGGGCAGCGTATCCCGAACAAGTGGATGGAGTCCGGCGTCATCGTCCGCGCCGACACGCTCGAGGAGCTGGCCGAGAAGGCCGGCCTGCCCGTCGCCGAGTTCACCGCAACGGTGGCGCGGTTCAACGGCTTCGCCCGTCAGGGTGTCGACGAGGACTTCCACCGCGGTGAGAGCGCCTATGACAGGTACTACGGCGATCCGACCAACAAGCCCAACCCGAACCTCGGTGAGCTCAGCCATGCACCGTATTACGCCGCCAAGCTGGTGCCCGGCGACCTCGGAACCAAGGGCGGCATCCGCACCGATGTGCACGGCCGGGCGTTGCGCGACGACGGCAGCATCATCGAAGGCCTCTACGCCGCGGGTAACGTCAGCGCACCAGTGATGGGGCACACCTATCCGGGGCCGGGCGGGACCATTGGACCGGCGATGACCTTCGGGTACCTCGCCGCACTGCACATCGCTGGAGAGAACTGACATGCCGATCGACGTCGACGTAGCGTTGTCCGCCGAGCTGGAGCCGCTCGAATTCTCTTGGTCCAGCAGCGATATTCAGCTTTACCACCTGGGACTTGGGGCGGGCGCGGACCCGATGGATCCGAGCGAGCTGCGCTACCTGGTCGACGACACCCCACAGGTGTTGCCGACGTTCGGCAATGTCGCGGCGTCGTTTCACATGACCAAGCCGCCGACGGTGCAGTTCCCCGGCATCGACATCGAGTTGGGCAAGGTACTGCACGCCAGCGAGCGGATCGAGGTGCCCGGGCCGCTGCCACCGTCCGGTTCGGCCACCGCCGTCACCCGATTCACCGATATTTGGGACAAGGGCAAGGCAGCGGTGATCTGGAGCGAGACAACGGCCACCGCGCCGGATGGCACGCTGCTGTGGACGCAGCGGCGGTCGATCTACGCGCGCGGTGAGGGCGGATTCGGTGGTCAGCGCGGGCCGTCTGGGGCTGGGGGGTCGGACGCGGCGCCGGACCGGGCCCCGGACGTGGAGCTCGAGGTGCCGATTCTGCCGCAGCAGGCGCTGCTGTACCGGCTATGCGGCGACCGCAACCCGTTGCACTCCGACCCCAAATTCGCCGCCGCCGCAGGGTTTTCCCAACCGATCCTGCACGGACTATGCACTTATGGCATGACCTGCAAGGCGATCACGGACGCGCTGCTCGACGGGGACGCCGCGGCTGTCGCCGCCTACGGGGCACGCTTCGCGGGTGTAGCGTTCCCGGGCGAGACGCTGCGCGTCAACGTGTGGAAGGAAGATGGCCGCTTTTTAGCCAGCGTGATCGCGCCCTCCCGCGACGACGCCGTAGTGCTCAGCGGCGTCGAGCTCGTCCCGGCCTAGCGGGTGTGTCGCTTCGAGCGTGAAGTTAGCTTCACGTTCGACGGGCGCGGGCGGCGCGAACCCGACGGAGGATCTCGGCCGGCCTGTCCCCCGCGACCACCCGGACGACGATCCAGCCGAGTCGCTCGAGCCTTTCTAACCGCCGGACATCCCAGGTGTATTGCCGTCGGTCATTGCGATGCTGCTCACCGTCGTATTCGACCGCGACTTTGAGGTCCTCCCAACCCATATCGAGATAGGCGATCGCACTACCGAATTCGTCGCATACCGGGATCTGTGTCTGCGGCCTCGGTAGACCGGCTTCCACTAGAAGGAGCCGCAGCCAGGTCTCCTTCGGCGACTGCGCACCCGCGTCGAACAGAGCAAGCGCGCGGCGAGCTCGCGTGATGCCTCGCCGTCCTGGATAGCGCTGAGCCAACAGTTCGACATCAGCAGCTTTGACTTCCACCGCACGGGCCAAAGAGTCGATGGCGGCAACCGCGCTGGTGGTTGGGTACCAGCAACCCAGATCCAGCACGGTCCTCGCCGGCATCGTCGTCGGAACACCGTTGACGATGCTGATCTCGTCTTCCTCGATGCGGTCCCCCCGCGTGTGAATGCCTGGAAGCCGGTGGCGGTTCTCGTGGATCAAATCGACCGTCGCCGTGCCGTCGACCCATTTGCTGCCGTATAACGCGGCCGCAGACAGTCCTGCGACAACGCCTTGTCGCTTCGCCCACAACCATCCCGCTTGCGCGCGCAGAGCGGCGGTGACCTCCACGTCCCGATGCACGTAGACGTCGCGGAACAGCCGGGTGTGCCGGGTGACTAGCTGACTCGGAGTGACCAGTCCGCAAGCAATTGCCTCGCTACCGACGAAAGGCTCACCCATCGCCGCAGCGTCGCATGGCGCGCGCTTTGCGTCACTTCACCCGCCGAACGTGAAACTAACTTCACGCTCGGCCGCGAACGTGAAACTAACTTCACGCTCGGCGGATGGACGAAGGGCTAGCCCAGAATCAGCCCCGATGTGGGGACGCCCGTTCCGGCGGTGACGAGTACGTGCTCGACGTCGGGCACCGGGTTGACCGAGGTGCCGCGCAATTGCCGCACGCCCTCGGCAATTCCATTCATGCCGTGGATGTAGGCCTCGCCCAGTTGGCCGCCATGAGTGTTGATGGGCAGCCGCCCGCCGAGCTCGACCGCACCGTCGGCGATGAAGTCTTTGGCTTCGCCCTTGGCGCAGAAGCCCAACTCCTCCAACTGAATCAGCGTAAACGGTGTGAAGTGGTCATAGATGACGGCGGTCTGAATGTCAGCCGGCGACAGGCCCGACTGCTGCCACAGTTGGCTACCCACCACACCCATCTCGGGCAGCCCGAGTTCGGGCCGGTAATAGCTGACCATCGTGTACTGGTCGGGACTGGAGCCCTGCGCCGCCGCCTCGATGACCGCCGGGCGCTGCTTGAGGTCCTTCGCGCGCTCCACCGACGTCACCACGATCGCGACCGCACCATCGGTCTCCTGGCAGCAGTCGAGCAGCCGCAGCGGCTCGGCGATCCACCGCGAATTCTGGTGATCCTCAATGGTTATCGGCTTCTCGTAGAAATACGCCCGCGGGTTCTTGGCAGCGTGTTTGCGGTCGGCCACCGAGATGGCGCCGAAATCGCGGCTCGTCGCACCCGACCAGTGCATGTAGCGCCGGGCGATCATCGCGACCTGCGCGGCCGGCGTCGACAGACCGTGCGGATACGAGAAAGAATTGTCCGCGGCGGTCGAATCTGCTTGCACACCAGCATTTCCCACCAGCCGGGTCTGCACCTGACCGAACCGCATGCCGGACCGTTCGTTGAACGCGCGGTAGGCCACCACGACGTCGGCCACCCCGGTTGCTACGGCCATCGCCGCATGCAGAATGGTTCCGCAGGCCGCGCCGCCGCCGTAGTGCGTCTCGGCGAAGAACTTCAGGTCGCCGATTCCCACCGCGCGCGCCACCGCGATCTCGGTGTTGGTGTCCATCGTGAAGGTCGTTAGACCGTCGACGTCGGACGGGCTCAAACCCGCGTCGTCGAGCGCGTCGAGCACCGCTTCGGCGGCCAGTCGCAACTCGCTTCGGCCCGAGTTCTTCGAGAAGTCGGTCGCACCGATACCGGCGATCGCCGCCTTACCCGACAGCATCAAGCGTCCCCAATCGTGAGTGTGACCGTCGCGATGACGTGATCGCCAAGGCTGTTGCGTCCCACGACTTTCACGGTGATGAGCCCGTTCTCGACCGCGGTCACTTCACCGCTGAAGGTCACGGTGTCGTAGGCGTACCACGGCACCCCTAGGCGCAGACCGATCGATTTGATCAACGCCGACGGCCCCGCCCAGTCGGTGACGAACCGTTGCACCAGACCGGTGTCGGTGAGGATGTTGACGAAGATGTCCTTGGATCCCTTGGCCTGCGCCAGGTCCCGGTCGTGATGCACATCCTGGAAATCGCGGGTGGCCAGAGCCGTCGAGATGATGAACGTCGGATCGCCGTAGAGCTTGAGCTCGGGCAGCATTGTTCCGACTTCGATGGCCGGTGCACTCATGCCAGCGGCTCCCACGCGTAAAGTGTCCACTCCGGACCGGATTCGCCGGCCGGGAAGTCGATATACGTTGCCCGCACCGGCAATCCGATCTGCACCTCGGCGGGGTCGATGTTGCGCAACTCGCCCAGCATGCGCACCCCTTCGTCGAGCTCCACCAGAGCGATCACAAAGGGTAGCGTACGGCCGGGGACCTTGGGCGCGTGGTGCACGACGAAGCTGTACACCGTGCCCTTGCCTGCGGAAATCACATAGTCGGTCGGCTGGTCCTTGTCCTGCCACACCGCCGGCACCGGCGGATGTTGCAGGCTTCCGTCGGGCCGCCGCTGGATACGCAACTCGTGCGCCGCGACGCCCTCCCAAAAGAATGCGGTGTCCCGCGACACCGCGGGCCGCATCATCGCATCCGCATCCAGGTCCGGCGGCACAGCCGACGCTTCGGCAGATTCTCGCGGTTTGAATTTGAGGATGCGCCAGTTCATCTCGGCGACATCCTCGTCACCGACCCGCCAGACGATGTGTTGGTTGATGAAGTAGCCCTCACCAAGGGCGGTCTGTTTGGGCCCGACCACGTCACCCATCTCGGAAGTGATGCTGACTTCCTCGCCGGGACGGAGGTAGCGGTGATAGGTCTGCTCGCAGTTGGTCGCGACCACGCCCACATAACCGGCATCGTCGAACAACTTCATCATCGGCCCCATCGGGTCGTCGGCAGGACGCTCACCACCCAGGCCGAACATCGTCCACACCTGGATCATGGCCGGCGGAGCCACAATTCCCGGATGACCGGCGGCCCGGGCCGCCGCCTCGTCCACATAGATCGGATTGCGATCGCCGAGGGCTTCCACCCAGTTGTTGATGATCGGCTGATTCACCGGATCCCGGCCCGCGCGGGGCTTGGGACCACCGGCCGCCTTGATCTCCGCAATCGCCTCGGCGATCTCGGCCGCCTCGGTCATCGGGGCACCCTCGGCACTTTGAGCCCTGCGGCCGCAATCATTTCGCGCATGACCTCGTTCACGCCTCCACCGAAAGTAATCACCAGATTGCGTTTGGTCTGCGAGTCTAGCCACTCGAGCAGCTCGGCGGT
Organism: Mycobacterium simiae; assembly: GCF_010727605.1. NCBI lineage: Bacteria > Bacillati > Actinomycetota > Actinomycetes > Mycobacteriales > Mycobacteriaceae > Mycobacterium > Mycobacterium simiae. Next base: position 3,138,397 of record NZ_AP022568.1, on the reverse strand, counting down.
GGCCGGCTCGGCCGGGTTGCCGTACTTGCCGACGATCTCCTCGGCCAGCCGCCCGATGTACTGAATGCGCTCGGTGCCAAAGACTTTCGTCGACGCCGCATCGGCCACGTTGATGTCTTCGCCAGCCGCGGCGACCTGCCAGTTCAGCAGCTCGTTGATCCGCCACATCGAGTAGATCTCACCGAGCGCCCGCTTCACGTCCTGATGATCGATCGGGGTGACGCCGTCACCGCCAGGCTTGGATGCCCAAGCACGCAACCGGTCATAGATGCCGGCGGTACGGCCTGCCGGTCCCAGCATCACCCGCTCGTTGTTGAGCTGGGTGGTGATCAACCGCCATCCGCCGTTCTCCTCGCCGACCAGCATGTCGGCCGGGACCCGCACATCGTTGTAGTAGGTGGCGTTGGTGTGGTGGGCGCCATCGGACAGGATGATCGGCGTCCAGGAGTAGCCCGGGTCCTTGGTGTCCACTATCAGGATGGAAATGCCTTTGTGCTTGACGGCTTCCGGATCCGTGCGGCAGGCCAGCCAGATGTAATCGGCGTCGTGCGCGCCGGTGGTGAAGACCTTCTGCCCGTTGACGATGTACTCGTCGCCCTGGCGCACGGCGGTGGTCCGCAACGACGCGAGGTCGGTGCCGGCTTCCGGCTCGGTGTAGCCGATCGCGAAGTGCACCTCGCCGGCGAGGATCGCCGGCAGAAACTTCTGCTTCTGCAACTCGCTGCCGTACTGCTGCAGGGTGGGGCCGACGGTCTGCAGCGTGACGGCGGGCAGCGGCACGTCGGCACGGTGCGCTTCGTTGACGAAGATCGACTGTTCGATCGGTCCGAAACCCAAGCCGCCGAACTCTTTTGGCCAGCCGACCCCGAGCTTGCCGTCCTTGCCCATGCGGCGGATCACCGCACGGTAAGCCTCGTTGTGCCGGTCGGACTCCATCGCCTTCGCCTCTTCGGGCGAGATCAGAGTCGAGAAGTATTCGCGCAGCTCCGCTTGCAACTGCCGCTGTTCGGGGGTCAAATCTATGAACATTGCGCCCCCACCAGATCGAGACGATGCGAAGGCCCACCCAGCACTCGGGACAGGTCTTTGATCGTGGAGTAGTACCGATGCATCGGATAGGTGATGTCCATGCCCATCCCGCCGTGCAGGTGATGGCAGATCTGCATCGCCGGCGGGGCCTGGGAGGTGATCCAGTAGCCGAGCACGTCGAGGTCGGCCCGCACACCGGGAGCGTCTCCGCCCCGTTCGGAGAGCCGCCAGACCACCGACTTCGCCGCCAAATCGATGGTGCGCGAAGTGATGTACACCTCAGCCAACTGCGCGGCCACGGTCTGGAAGGTTGACAGCGGCTTGCCGAACTGCTTGCGCCCGGCTACGTAGTCCGCGGTCAACCGCAGCGCGCCGGACACCAGCCCGTCGGTGAAGGCGCCGACCGCCGCTAGCGCCAGCTGGTTGACCCGGCGCGCGGTGGCGCCGTCGAGCACATCGGTGTCGGGCACCGCGACACCGGCGAACGTCACCGTGTACTCGTCGGCACCGTTCGAGGTCGGTGTTCGAACCAGCTGCACGCCATCGGCTTTCGGCGACACCACGACGACCGCGTTGTCGGCGGTCACGATGAGCCACTCGGCCTGTTCGGCATGGGCCACCGCGACCTTGGTGCCCGACAATCGACCGCCGGAAAAGGTGGTGGCGGGCCGCTCCGGCAGCGCGCTGCCCGGCTCGTTGAGCGCCGCACTGAGCACGCTGCCGCTGGGCACGCCCGCCAAGAAGCGGTCCTGCTGGTCCGCGGAGGCTAAATCGAGCAGCGTCAACACGCCGAAGCCCAGCGTTGCCAGCGCCGGGGTGATGGCCCCGTGGCGTCCCACCTCGGTCAGTAGCGTGGCCACCTCGGGCAGCCCGACGCCGTCGCCGCCGAGGCGCTCGGGCACCGGCAATGCCGTTACGCCGCCGCTGACCAGCGCGTCCCAGCTCAGCTCCCGATCGAGTACCGACGTGGCCACATCGGCGACAGCTTGTTGTGTCGCAGTGGGATTGAAGTCCATCAGGACGTCACCGCGCTCTTTCCGGTGTAGTCCACCTGCCAGTGCTTGATGCCGTTGAGCCATCCCGACCGTAACCGCTCGGGCTCGCCGATCGCCTTCAGGTCCGGCATGTGATCGGCGACCGCGTTGAAGATCAGGTTGATGGTCATCCGGGCCAAGTTCGCGCCGATGCAGTAGTGCGCGCCAGTGCCGCCGAACCCGACGTGCGGGTTGGGGTCGCGCAAGATGTTGAATCGGTGCGGGTCGTCGAAGACCTCTTCGTCGAAGTTGGCCGACCGGTAGGACATCACTACCCGCTGACCCTTCTTGATCCGCACACCGCCCAGCTCGATGTCCTCGTTGGCGGTGCGCTGGAAAGCCGACACCGGCGTGGCCCATCGGATGATCTCGTCGGCCGCCGTGGCCGGCCGTTCCTTCTTGAACAGCTCCCATTGATCGGGGTTGTTCGCGAAGGCAATCATGCCGTGGGTGATCGAGTTGCGGGTGGTCTCATTGCCCGCCACCGCGAGCATCACCACGAAGAAGCCGAACTCGTCGTCGGAGAGTTTCTCGCCGTCGATGTCAGCCTGGATGAGCGTGGTGACGATGTCGTCGGTGGGGTTCTTGCCCCGCTCCTCGGCCATCGCCATGGCGTAGGCGATCAATTCCATCGACGACTGTGCGGGGTCGACGGTGGCGTATTCGGGGTCGGTGCCGCCGGTCATCTCGTTTGACCAGCGGAAGAGCTTGTCCCGGTCCTCCTGGGGAACACCGAGAAGACCGGCGATGGCCTGCAGCGGCAGCTCGCAGGACACCTGCTCGACGAAGTCACCGCTGCCTTCGGCCGCCGCGGTCTTGGCGATGTTCTCCGCGCGCTGAGCCAGTTCGGCTTCCAACCGTCCGATCGCGCGCGGCGTGAACCCGCGCGAGATGATCTTGCGCAACCGGGTGTGGTGCGGGGCGTCCATGTTGAGCATGACGCTGCGCTGAAGTTCGACCTGCTCACGCTTCATCTCCGGCGGCCAGGTCGGGATGGCGCCGTTCTGCCAGCTGGAGAAGACGTCGCTGCGGCGTGACACCTCCTTGACGTCGGCATGCTTGGTGACGATCCAGTAGCCGTGGTCCTCGAAGCCGCCGGCGCCGCCCGGGATGTCGACCCAGTGAATCGGCTCCGCCTTGCGCAGCTCGGCCAGCTCCGCAACGGGCAGCCCCGCCAGGTTCACGTCGGGGTCGAGAAAATCGAAGTCTGCGGGAATGTTGGGGGGTGCCATGTGAGTGCGCTCCTTTTACAACACTAATTGCAACGTGTTCTAGTGCCAGTAAAACACGGCTCTTGCGCAGATAAAAGGCAGGTCATCATCGTCGCTTGTCAGAGTAATGAAACGTGTTCTAGCCTGACCGAATGGGTAACCCTGTCATCGTTGAAGCCACACGCAGCCCGATCGGTAAACGGAACGGATGGCTGAGCGGCCTGCACGCCACCGAGTTGCTGGGGGCCACGCAGAAGGCACTTGTCGAGAAGGCCGGTCGCAATTCTGGCTTTGAAGCCGGGATGGTCGAGCAGATCGTCGGCGGCTGCGTCACGCAGTTCGGCGAGCAGTCCAACAACATCACCCGGGTCAGTTGGCTTGTCGCGGGCCTGCCCGAACATGTCGGCGCGATGACCGTCGACTGTCAGTGCGGCAGCGGCCAGCAGGCCAACGGCCTCATCGCCGGCCTGATCGCCGCGGGGGCCATCGACATCGGCATCGCCTGCGGCATCGAGGCGATGAGCCGCGTGGGGCTGGGCGCCAACGCCGGGCCCGACCGCAGCATCCTTCGGCCCGCGTCGTGGGACATCGACCTGCCGGACCAGTTCACCGCGGCCGAGCGTATCGCCAAGCGCCGCGGCATCACCCGTGAAGACATCGACCAGTTCGGCTTCGATTCCCAGCGCAAGGCCAAGCAAGCGTGGGCCGAGGGCCGGTTCGACCGCGAGATCAGCGGCATCGAGGCGCCGGTACTCGACGAGAACAAGCAGCCGACCACCGAACGGCAGGTCGTCACGCAGGATCAGGGCCTGCGTGACACCACCCTTGAGGGCCTGGCATCGCTGAAACCGGTGCTCGAAGGCGGAATCCACACGGCGGGCACATCGTCGCAGATCTCCGATGGTGCGGCCGCGGTGTTGTGGATGGACGAGGACAAGGCCAAGGCGCTGGGCCTGCGGCCGCGGGCCCGCATCATCAGCCAGGCGCTGGTCGGCGCGGAGCCGTACTACCACCTGGACGGCCCCGTGCAATCGACCGCCAAGGTGCTCGAGAAGGCCGGCATGAAAATGGGCGACATCGACATCACCGAGATCAACGAGGCCTTCGCGTCGGTGGTGCTGTCGTGGGCACGCGTGCACAACCCGGACATGGACAAGGTGAACGTCAACGGCGGCGCGATCGCGTTGGGTCATCCGGTGGGCAGCACCGGCAGCCGGCTGATCACGACCGCGCTGCACGAGCTGGAGCGCACCGACCAGACCACCGCGCTGATCACGATGTGCGCGGGCGGCGCGTTGTCTACCGGCACCATCATCGAACGCATCTAGCGCGACGGGTGGTCGTCACCAAGCCGGTCCCCGCAACGGACCGCATCGCCGCGGCGCAAGCCTACATCGACGCGCTCGTCAGCCACGTCGGCGATGCGGTTCCATTCGCGCCGCGCTGCACCCGGACCGAGCAGGGGATCAAGAACGGCTTCTCCGGAAACCACTTGCGGCGCAGCCTCAATCGTGGTCTGCAGTATCGCCTGATCGCCGAGACGACACCGCCGGACTATTTCATCGTCGGCGACGAGGTGCGCGCCGAGTACGTGGTACTGACCAAGGCGGTATTCGGCGGCCGCAAGCTGGCCGCCCGGGTCGACGAAACGTTCCTGATCCCCGCCGAAAGCCCAGCCGGGCAAGCAGAAATCCAGCACATCAAGGTTCGGTTTCATCCGTTCATTCAGCGCTAAGGGGCCGAGCATATGGAAAAACCCAAAGCTCTCAACTCGCCCGTCATCGGCTTTTTCATCAAGTGGATGTCGAAGGGCAACGCGTGGATCTACAAGCGCAGCAACGGAAAACTGGGCGGGGTCTTCCAGAAGAGCCCGGTTGCGCTGTTGACCACGATCGGCCGCAAGACCGGCGAGCCCCGGGTGAGCCCGCTGCTATACCTGCGCGAGGGCAACCGCGTCATCCTGGTGGCTTCCCAGGGCGGGCGCGACAAGCACCCGTTGTGGTACCTCAACCTGAAGGCCAATCCGAAAGTCACAGTTCAGATCAAGGACGAGGTGCTGCCGTTGCGGGCGCGCGACGCCACCCCGGAGGAACGCGCCGAGTACTGGCCCAAGCTGGTGGCGATGTATCCCAACTTCGATGACTACCAGTCGTGGACCGACCGCGTGATTCCGGTCGTCATCTGCGACCCCTAGCGTCTCGGGACAGTCCGGACGGGAATCATCCGGACACGATGCCTTCAACGGCGGTGGATTCGTCATTCCCGGCTATTGGCCGGCCCGACTGGCTAGGCGCCGTAAACCGGAACCGGCGGGCGCGACTTGGCCAACAGGTCGGCGACGACGGGGCCCAGTTCGGCGGGGTCCCAACGCGCGCCCTTGTCGATCTGCGGTCCGTGCGCCCAGCCCTCGGCGACGCGAATCTTGCCGCCCTCGACTTCGAAGACCTTGCCGGTGACGTCGCGGGCTTCCGCGCTGCCAAGCCAAACCACCAGCGGGGAAACGTTTTCCGGTGCCATCGCATCGAAATCCTGGTTCTGCGTGGCCATCATCTCGGCGAAGACCGTCTCGGTCATCCGGGTGCGGGCGGACGGCGCGATGGCGTTGACCGTCACGCCGTAGCGGCCCATTTCGGCCGCGGCAACCAGCGTCAGGGCGGCGATACCGGCCTTGGCCGCGCTGTAGTTGCCCTGCCCGACGCTGCCCTGCAGGCCCGCGCCGGAACTGGTGTTGATGATCCGGGCCGCAACGGCTTTGCCCGCTTTGGACTGCGCGCGCCAATACGACGCGGCATGGCGCATGGTGGCGAAGTGGCCCTTGAGATGCACGGCGATGACGGCGTCGAACTCTTCCTCGCTGGTATTGGCCATCATTCGGTCGCGCACGATGCCGGCATTGTTCACCAGGACATCCAGACCGCCGAAGGTGTCGACGGCGGTCTCGACCAGGGCGGCGGCTTGCGCCCAGTCGGCAACGTTGGAGCCGCTGGCAACCGCTTCGCCGCCGGCCGCAGTGATCTCGTCGACCACCGCCTGTGCAGCGCTGCCGCCGCTCGCCGGTGACCCGTCCAGTCCTACACCGATGTCGTTGACGACGACGCGCGCGCCTTCGGCCGCGAAGGCCAACGCATGCGCACGACCGATACCGCCGCCCGCTCCGGTGACGATGACGACACGGCCGTCAACTAGCCCCATATTTCCTCGTCTCCTCTACTTGATCGCGCCGGCGTTCGTGGTCGCCAGATAGTGTGGCGGCTCGCCGCCCCCGTGCACCTCCAACGACGCACCGCTGATATAGCACGCGGCGTCCGACGCCAAAAACGCTGCGGCCCAACCGACATCCTCGGGCTTGGCCAGCCGGCCCAGCGGCACATTCTTCGAGATCGCAGCGATCGACTCCGCGTCACCATAGAACAGGTCGGCCTGTTCGGTTTCGACCATGCCGACCACGCAGGCGTTGACCCGAACCTTCGGACCCCATTCCACCGCCAGCGTCTGGGTGAGGCTTTCCAGCCCGGCCTTGGCCGCCCCATACGCCCCGGTGCCCGGTGAGGGGCGCCGGCCGCTGAGACTGCAGATGTTGACGATCGTCCCGCCACCGGGCTGGTTCTGCATTTTCTCGTTGGCAAACTGCGAAACGAGCAGCGAGCCAATGAGGTTGAGCTCGATGATTTTACGGTTGAACTTCGGGCTGGACTCGGCGGTCAGCACGTACGGCGAGCCGCCGGCGTTGTTGACCACGACGTCGAGGCGGCCGTGCCGCTCGACGATCGTGTCGATCAACGTCTCGACGGCCGCTTCGTCTCGGACATCGCAGGCATGAAATTCATACGGCAGACCCTCGACGGCGCGGCGCGCACACGTGACGACGGTCGCGCCCTGCTGGACGAAAACCGCGCTGATGCCAGCGCCTACCCCGCGAACCCCACCGGTCACCAGAACGACCCGCCCGGCCAGTCCCAAATTGATCGCCCCCGGGGAAAGGGGGCCTGCCTCGGCGCGAGTCACTGTGCTAGCGTACCAAGCAAGTGCTTGCTTAGGTAGTCGACCGCAATGTCTTCAGGAAGTGCCAATTGACGATCACATCCACCAGCACAGAACCGGGCATAGCCGCGGTCACCGTCAACTATCCGCCGGTCAACGCCATCCCATCGCGAGGCTGGTTCGAGCTTGCGGACGCGATAACCGCCGCGGGCACTGACCCCGACACGCACGTCGTGATTTTGCGGGCGGAGGGCCGCGGGTTCAACGCCGGCGTCGACATCAAAGAAATGCAGCGCACCGACGGTTTCACCGCGCTCATCGACGCCAACCGCGGCTGCTTCGCGGCCTTCCGCGCCGTCTACGAGTGCGCCGTACCCGTCATCGCGGCGGTGAATGGGTTCTGCGTCGGCGGCGGCATCGGCCTGGTCGGCAATGCCGACGTCATCGTGGCCTCCGACGACGCCACCTTCGGGCTGCCGGAAGTGGAACGCGGCGCCCTCGGCGCCGCAACGCACTTGTCACGGCTTGTGCCCCAACACATGATGCGGCGACTGTTCTTCACCGCGGCAACCGTGGACGCCGCCACCTTGCACCACTTCGGCTCGGTGCACGAGGTGGTGCCGCGCGACCAGCTGGACGAGGCCGCGCTGCGGGTCGCGCGCGACATCGCCGCCAAAGACACCCGCGTCATCCGCGCGGCGAAAGAAGCGCTGAACCTCATCGACGTGCAACGGGTCAACTCGAGTTACCGGATGGAACAAGGCTTTACCTTCGAGCTGAACCTGGCCGGGGTGTCGGACGAGCATCGGGACGCGTTCGCCGGTACCAGCAAGGGCGAGAAGGGCGAGAAGTCTTAGCCGCCGACGACGATCCAGAACGAAGTGATGAAGAGGAGCGGCGCATAGTGGCCGACAAGACAACAACATTGGACGAAGCGGTCGCGGGGCTGCGCAACGGCATGACCATCGGCATCGGCGGCTGGGGCTCGCGGCGCAAGCCGATGGCGTTCGTGCGCGCCATCCTGCGCACCGACGTCAAAGACCTGACCGTGGTCACCTATGGCGGTCCGGACCTCGGCCTGCTCTGCGCGGCCGGCAAGGTCAAGCGCGTCTACTACGGCTTCGTCTCGCTCGACTCGCCGCCGTTCTACGACCCGTGGTTCGCCAAGGCCCGCAGCGCCGGCCAGATCGAAGCACGGGAGATGGACGAGGGCATGCTGCGGTGCGGTCTGCAGGCCGCCGCACAACGGTTGCCATTCCTGCCGATTCGTGCCGGGCTGGGCAGCTCGGTGCCGGACTTTTGGGAGGGCGAGTTAAAAACCGTGACCTCGCCCTACCCAACGGATGGCGGCAACGAGACGCTGATCGCCATGCCGGCGCTGCGCCTGGACGCCGCCTTTGCCCACCTGAATCTCGGGGACAGCCAAGGCAATGCCGCCTACACCGGAATCGATCCCTACTTCGACGACCTGTTCCTGATGGCCGCCGACCGGCGTTACCTCTCGGTGGAGCGCGTCGTCCCGACCGAGGACCTGGTCAAGGCAGTGCCCCCGCAGGCGCTGCTGGTGAACCGTATGATGGTGGATGCCGTCGTGCAAGCACCCAACGGCGCCCACTTCACCACCGCGGCACCGGATTACGGTCGCGACGAGAAGTTCCAGCGGCATTACGCTGAGGCGGCATCGACCGACGAGGGCTGGCAGAAGTTCACCCAGACCTATCTGTCGGGCAGCGAAGACGACTATCAAGCCGCCGTGCGCGCGTTTGGTCAGGAGGCCGTAAAGTGACCGCCACCCGGGCCGAAGTGTGTGCAGTCGCCTGCGCGGAGTTGTTCCGGGACGCCGGTGAAATCATGGTCAGCCCCATGACGAACATGGCTTCGGTGGGCGCGCGGCTGGCTCGGTTGACGTTCTCGCCCGACATTTTGCTGACCGACGGGGAGGCGCAGCTGCTGGCCGACACTCCCGCGCTGGGGGCCCCGGGTGCCGTCGAAGGGTGGATGCCGTTCGGCCGCGTCTTCGAAACCCTGGCTTGGGGCCGGCGGCACGTGGTGATGGGCGCCAATCAGGTTGACCGCTTTGGGAATCAGAACATCTCCGCCTTCGGACCACTGCAACAGCCCACCCGGCAGATGTTCGGCGTGCGCGGCGCACCCGGCAACGCCATCAACCACGCGACCAGTTACTGGGTCGGCAACCATTCCAAGCGGGTGTTCTGCGAAAAGGTGGACATCGTCTGCGGAATCGGCTGGGACAACGTCGATGCCGACAATCCGGCATTCCGTTTCGCCAACACCTACCGGGTGGTGTCCAACCTCGGCGTCTTCGACTTCGGCGGCCCCGACCGGACCATGCGAGCGGTGAGCCTGCACCCCGGAGTGTCGGCCGACGAGGTGCGAGAAAACACCTCGTTCGAGATCCACGGGCTTGACGAGGCGGACGAAAGCCGGCTGCCGGCCGAGGAGGAACTGCGTCTGATCCGCGAGGCCGTCGACCCGAAGTCGCTGCGGGACAGAGAGATCCGGTCGTGAGAAGTCCGCTATGAAGCTGCGTACACCGCTGACCGAGCTGGTCGGAGTCGAGCATCCGGTGGTCCAAACCGGGATGGGCTGGGTCGCCGGGGCGCGGCTGGTGGCGGCCACCGCCAACGCGGGCGGGCTCGGCATCTTGGCGTCGGCCACCATGACATTGGACGAATTGGCGACGGCCATCGATAAGGTCAAGGCCGCGACGGACAAACCGTTCGGCGTCAATATCCGCGCCGACGCCGCCGACGCCGGTGATCGGGTCGAGTTGATGATCCGCGAGGGCGTCAAGGTGGCGTCATTCGCGCTGGCACCCAAACAGGAGCTGATCGCCCGCCTCAAAGAGGCCGGCGCCGTGGTGATTCCGTCGATCGGCGCGGCCAAACACGCGCGCAAAGTGGCCAGCTGGGGTGCCGACGCGATGATCGTGCAGGGCGGCGAGGGCGGTGGGCATACCGGGCCGGTCGCGACGACCCTGCTGTTGCCGTCGGTGCTCGACGCGGTGCGGGGCTCCAGCATCCCGGTCATCGCAGCGGGCGGGTTCTTCGATGGCCGCGGCCTGGCGGCGGCGTTGTCCTATGGTGCGGCCGGCGTGGCGATGGGTACCCGGTTCCTGCTCACTTCGGATTCGACCGTGCCGGACGCCGTCAAACAGCGCTATCTGCAGGCCGCCCTGGACGGCACCGTGGTCACCACTCGCGTCGACGGGATGCCGCATCGCGTGCTGCGTACCGGACTGGTCGAGAAGCTGGAAAGCGGCTCGCCGCTAAGGGGTTTCAGTGCCGCGCTGCGCAATGCCGCAAAGTTCAAGCATATGTCGCAAATGACCTGGCGGTCGATGATCACCGACGGCATGGCGATGCGCCACGGCAAAGAGATGACCTGGTCGCAGGTCGTGATGGCGGCCAACACGCCGATGCTGTTGAAAGCCGGACTGGTGGAAGGCAATACGGAGGCGGGCGTGCTGGCGTCGGGTCAGGTGGCCGGCATCCTCGAGGACCTGCCGTCGTGTGCCGAACTGATCGAGTCGATCGTGCGCGACGCGATCAAGCACCTGCAGTCGGCGTCCGCGCTGATCGAGGATTGATCCCGGGGCGCCGAGTGTGCAGTTACGGCTTTGACTGTGACGCCTCGGCGTGGTCTGCCCGGCGTGTCGGCACCCTGGACGCACACTGAAAGCCGCGGTGCGACACTCGCGGCGGTTGGCTAGTCCTGACCCATGAGTCTCGCACTGGGCCAGCGAGTTACAGCCGCTCGATGATGGTCACGTTGGCCGTCCCACCGCCCTCACACATCGTCTGCAAACCGTAACGGCCACCGGTGCGCTCGAGCTCGTTGAGCATCGTGGTGAACAGTTTTGCGCCGGTGGCGCCCAGCGGATGGCCGAGGGCGATCGCGCCGCCGTTGGGGTTGACCTTCTCCGGATCGGCCTTGACTTCCTTGAGCCACGCCATCACCACCGGTGCGAACGCCTCGTTGATCTCGATGGTGTCGATGTCGCCGATGGACAGGCCGGTCTTGTCCAGCGCGTAGCGAGTGGCCGGGATGGGACCGGTGAGCATGAACACCGGGTCGGCCGCCCGGGCGCTGATGTGGTGGATGCGCGCGCGTGGCGTCAGCTTGTGCTCCTTGACCGCCCGATCCGAGGCGAGCAGCACCGCGCTGGCACCGTCGGAGATCTGGCTGGCCATCGCCGCCGTGAGCCGGCCGCCCTCGACGAGAGTTTTAAGTCCGGCCATCTTCTCCAGCGACGACTCGCGGGGCCCCTCATCCACCCGGAACGGCCCCGATTCGCTTTCCACGGTGATGATTTCGTTGTCGAAGTGGCCGCTGCGAATCGCCGCGAACGCGCGCTCGTGGCTGGTTAGCGAGTACTGCTCCATCTCCTCGCGCGACAGGTTCCACTTCTCGGCGATCATCTCGGCGCCACGGAATTGGGAAATCTCCTGATCGCCGTAGCGGTGCAGCCACTGCTTGGACTCGTTGGTGGGCGAGGTGAAACCGAACTGCTCGCCGACCGTCATCGCCGACGAGATCGGAATCCAGCTCATGTTCTGCATGCCACCGGCCACGATCAGATCGGCCGTCCCCGCCATGATCGCCTGCGCGCCAAAGGAAATCGCTTGTTGACTGGAACCGCACTGGCGGTCCACAGTGACGCCCGGGACCTCCTCGGGGTAGCCGGCCGCCAGCCAGGAGAGCCGCGCGATGTTGCCCGCCTGCCCGCCGATGGCGTCGACGCAGCCGGCGATCACATCGTCAACCGCGGCGGGATCGACGTCGACCCGGTCGAGCAGCCCGCGCCACGCATGAGCGCCCAGGTCGATGGGATGGATCCCGGCCAGTGCGCCGTTGCGCTTGCCGACCGCGGTACGTACAGCGTCAATGACGTACGCCTCAGTCATACTTCAGACTCCTTTATTCCTTGGAAACTTCGGCCGTGATCCCACCGAGCACGATGGCGAGATATTGCCGACCCACTTGTTCGGCGGTGAGTGGCCCGCCGGGTCGATACCAGCGCACCGACACCCAGGTGGTGTCGCGGATGAAACGGTAGACAAGATCGACGTCGAGGTCGGGCCGGAAGTAGCCCTCGTCGACACCTTGATGCAGCAACTCGACCCACATCTTGCGCTGCTGGCGATTCATGTCCTCGATATAGGCGAACCGTGGTTGGGCCAACAGCCGCTGGGCTTCGTCCTGATAGATGACGACCTGCGCGTGCCGATGCTCGATCGCTTCGAACGACGCCATGAACAGTCCCTTGAGCCGCTCCAGGGGATTGGCCTGCGCCTCGATGATTTCGCGATATCGGGCGAACAGCCAGTCCAGGAAGCTGCGCAGCACTTCGTCGACCATCTCCTCTTTCGAGGCAAAATGGTGATACAGGCTCCCCGACAAAATCCCGGCGCCATCGGCGATGTCCCGCACCGTGGTGGCCCGCAGTCCGCGTTCGGCGAACATCCTCGCGGCGAGTTCGAGCAACTCGTCTCGTCGACTATTGGCCTGACCGGTCACGCGGTCCATCCGATCAGAGTATCAACCAAGCGCTTGCTTGGCCAGTTGGGGTCACGGATGCTGACTGGAGACCGAGATCACCTCGCCCGTGAGGTAACTCGAGTAGTCGCTGGCCAGGAAGGCGATGGCGGCCGCCACCTCCCACGGCTCGGCGGCGCGGCCGAACGCCTCCCCGGCCGCCAGCCGGTCCAGCAATTCGGCCGACGACGTCTTTTCCAGGAATTTGTGCCGGGCGATACTCGGGGACACCGCGTTGATGCGGACCCCGTACTCGGCGGCTTCGATTGCGCTGCAACGGGTTAGCGCCATCACCCCGGCCTTGGCGGCGGCGTAGTGCGACTGCGAGTGTTGCGCCCGCCAGCCCAGCACGCTCGCGTTGTTGACGATCACGCCGCCGTGCTTCGCGTCGCGGAAGTAACGCAGTGCCGCGCGGGTGGCTCGCAGTACCGAGGTCAGCGTCACGTTCAGGACGCGATCCCACTCCTCGTCGGTCATGTCCACCACCGCCGTTTGCCCACCCAGCCCGGCGTTGTTGACCAGCACGTCGATCCGTCCCAATCGGGCATTCGCCGAGGAGATCAGCGCGTCGACCTGCGCCGTCGACGTCACGTCACACACCACGTGCTCGACCCGGCCGAGTCCCAAGCCGGACAGTTCCTGGGCGGTCTCACCGAGCCGTCGCTCATGATGGTCCGAGATCACGACGTCGGCCCCCTCGGCCAGCGCCCGGCGTGCGGTCGCCGCCCCGATGCCGGTACCCGCGGCCGCGGTGACGACGACGACCTTGCCCGTCAGAAGCCCATGTCCGGCAATCTCTTTCGGAGTCTCGGACAGACTCATGCTTTAACCTCTCGCGGTAGGCCGAGCACCCGCTCGGCGATGATGTTGCGCTGAATCTCGTTGGATCCGCCGTAGATGGTGTCGGCCCGGGTGAACAGGAACAGTCGCTGCCACTCGTCGAATTCCCCTTCCGACAACGTCATACCCGGCTTGCCGATGACATCCATCGCGAGCTCACCCAGATCACGATGCCAATTGGCCCACAACAGCTTTGACACGTTGTCCTGGCCGGGCTGCTCGACGTCCATGGTGGCCAGCGCATAGGAGCGCATAGCCCGCAGGCCGGTCCAGGCCCGGGTAAGGCGCGCCCGGATGAACGGATCGTCGGCGGCACCGTTGCGCTGCGCGAGCTCGGCGAGATTGGAAAGTTCACGTGCGTAGCGGATTTGCTGCCCGAGAGTGGAGACGCCACGCTCGAAAGTCAGCGTTCCCATCGCCACCCGCCAACCGTCGCCTGGCTGGCCGACCACCAGCCCGGCCTCGGTGCGGGCGTCGTCGAAGAAGACCTCGTTGAACTCCGCGGTGCCGGTGATCTGCACGATCGGCCGCACCTGCACGCCGGGCTGATCCAGCGGCACCAGCAGATACGACAGGCCCGCGTGGCGCTTGGAACCTTTCTCGGTGCGCGCGACCACGAAACACCACTGCGACACGTGCGCCAAGGATGTCCACACCTTCTGCCCGTTGATCACCCACTCGTCACCGTCTAACTCCGCCGTCGTGGAGACGTTGGCCAAGTCGCTGCCGGCACCCGGCTCGGAGTAGCCCTGGCACCACAGCTCGGTGACGTCGAGGATGCGCGGCAGGAAGCGGCGCTGTTGCTCGGGGGTCCCGAACGCGATCAGGGTGGGGCCGAGTAGCTCCTCGCCGAAGTGATTGACCTTGTCCGGCGCATCGGCCTTGGCGTACTCCTCGTAGAAGGCGACCCGGTGCGCCGTCGACAGCCCGCGGCCGCCGTGCTCGACCGGCCACCCCAAACAGGTCAGCCCCGCCGCGGCCAGATGCTGGTTCCAGGCCCGGCGCTCTTCGAACGCTTCGTGTTCGCGCCCGGGGCCACCGAGGCCCTTCAGCGCCGCGAATTCGCCGACCAGATTGTCGGCGAGCCAATCTCGGACCTCCGCCCGGAACTCCTCGACATCCTGCATGCCCTGTAGGCTAACCTACCAAGCACTTGCTTTGTTAGGAGCGTCGCCGAAGGCCGCCGGGCAACGGGGAGGAGGAATAGCTTCCATGTGCCACGCCGCGACACCGCACCAGCTGCGACGACATGCCGCACGAGGTCGCAATCGGATATGTTTCGGCGGCGGCGAGCCGCGCTGATGACTCCGCGCACCGTGCCGGCGGCATTAGATCGCCTCGTCGAGCGGTCGCCCGACCAGCTCGCCTTGGTCACCGACGAACGCTCCTTCACCGCGTCCGAACTGCGCGACCAGGTATACCGCGCGGCCGCCGCGCTCATCGCGCTGGGCGTCGAGCACGGCGATCGGGTGGCCGTGTGGTCGCCGAACACCTGGCATTGGGTAATAGCCTGCCTGGCGATTCATCACGCCGGCGCCGCGATGGTCCCACTGAACACGCGCTATACCGCGGCAGAGGCCGGCGACATCCTGGCCCGCACCGGTGCGCCGGTGTTGTTCGGCATGGGCCGCTTCCTCGGCCACGACCGCGTGGCCGACCTAGACCGTGCGGCCCTGCCCGCGCTGCGGCACGTCGTGCGGATACCGGTCGACGGGCCGGAAACGGGTACCGGGACCTGGGACGAGTTCATCGCGCGCGGGAACGACACGGCGGCGGTGCCCGCCCGCGCCGCCGCCGTCCAACCGGACGACGTCAGCGACATCCTGTTCACCTCCGGCACCACCGGACGCAGCAAAGGCGTGCTGTGCGCACACCGGCAGTCCCTGTCGGCCTCGGCGGCCTGGGCGGCCAACGGCAAGATCACCAGCGACGACCGCTACCTGTGCATCAACCCGTTCTTTCACAACTTCGGCTACAAGGCCGGAATCCTGGCGTGCCTGCAAACCGGCGCGACGCTGATTCCGCACCTCACCTTCGATCCGCTGCGAGCGTTGCAGGCCATCGAGCAGCATCGCATTACCGTATTGCCCGGGCCGCCAACGATTTACCAGACGCTGCTCGATCACCCGGCACGCAAGGACTACGACCTGAGCTCGCTGCGATTCGCGGTGACCGGCGCCGCGACCGTGCCCGTCGTGTTGGTGGAACGCATGCAATCCGAGCTCGACATCGACATCGTGCTGACCGCCTACGGCCTCACCGAGGCCAACGGCATGGGGACCAGTTGCCGAGCCGACGATGACGCGGTGACCGTCGCGACCACCTGCGGGCGCCCGTTCGCCGGCTTCGAATTGCGCATCGACGCGGCGGTCCCCGGGGAAGCCGGCGAGGTACTGCTGCGGGGTCCCAACGTAATGCTGGGCTATCTGGACGACCCGGCGGCCACCGCCGCGGCCATCGACGCCGACGGCTGGCTGCACACCGGGGACATCGGCGCGGTGGACGAGAACGGCAACCTGCGCATCACCGACCGGCTCAAGGACATGTACATCTGCGGCGGATTCAACGTCTACCCCGCCGAAATCGAGCAGGTGCTGGCCCGGATGGACGGGGTGGCCGACGCCGCGGTGATCGGAGTTCCCGACGAGCGTCTCGGTGAGGTGGGACGCGCGTTCGTGGTGCCCCACCCAGGTGCGGAGCTCGACGAACAGTCGGTAATCGGTTATTGCCGTGAGCATTTGGCGAATTTCAAGGCACCTCGATCGGTGCGGTTCGTCGACGCGTTGCCGCGCAACGCGGGTGGCAAGGTGGTCAAACCACAACTGCGAGAATGGACCTGAATTGGATCTGGAACTAGACGAAGAAACCCTGGCCTTCCGGTCCGAGGTCCGCGAATTCCTCGCGGCCAATGCCGAGTCGATTCCCACGCAGTCTTACGACAACGCCGAAGGCTTTGCCCAGCATCGGCATTGGGACCGAGTGCTGTTCGACGCGGGCCTGTCGGTGATCACCTGGCCCAAGAAGTACGGCGGCCGGGACGCGCCGCTGCTGCACTGGGTGGTGTTCGAGGAGGAATACTTTCGCGCCGGCGCACCGGGCCGCGCCAGCGCCAACGGCACCTCGATGCTGGCCCCGACGCTGTTCGCGCACGGCACCGAAGAACAGTTGGACCGGATACTGCCCAAAATGGCTAGTGGCGAACAGATCTGGGCGCAAGCCTGGTCGGAACCCGAGTCCGGCAGCGACCTGGCGTCGCTGCGGTCCACCGCGACCAAGACCGAGGGCGGCTGGCTGCTGAACGGACAGAAGATCTGGAGCTCGCGGGCGCCGTTCGCCGAAATGGGTTTCGGGCTGTTCCGCTCCGACCCCACCGCCGAGCGCCATCACGGGCTGACGTATTTCATGTTCGACCTGAAGGCCACCGGGGTTACCGTGCGCCCCATCGTGC
Source organism: Mycobacterium simiae (assembly GCF_010727605.1). NCBI lineage: Bacteria > Bacillati > Actinomycetota > Actinomycetes > Mycobacteriales > Mycobacteriaceae > Mycobacterium > Mycobacterium simiae. Next base: position 3,121,295 of record NZ_AP022568.1, on the reverse strand, counting down.
AGCTGGGCGGGGACACCGGCTTCGGTGAGATCTTTCTCGACGACGTCTTCGTGCCCGACGAGGACGTCATCGGCACGCCGAACGACGGTTGGCGGGCCGCGATGAGCACGTCGAGCAACGAGCGCGGCATGTCGCTGCGCAGTCCGGCCCGATTCTTGGCGGCCGCCGAACGACTGGTGCAGCTGTGGCAGGACGCCGGCTCCCCCGCCGAGTTCACCGACCGGGTTGCCGACGCCTGGATCAAGGCGCAGGCCTATCGGTTACAGACCTTCGGCACGGTGACGCGGCTGGCCGGCGGCGGCGAACTGGGCGCCGAATCGTCAGTCACCAAGGTGTTCTGGTCCGACCTCGACGTGGCAATCCATCAGACCGCCATCGACATTCGCGGCACCGACGGTGAGATCGCCGGCCCGTGGACCGACGGCCTGCTGTTTGCCCTGGGCGGCCCGATCTACGCCGGCACCAACGAGATCCAACGCAACATCATCTCCGAGCGGTTGCTGGGCCTGCCGCGGGAGAAGTCCGGAGGCACCAAGTGAAATTTGCGCTCGACGAACAGCAGCGTGACTTCGCGGCCAGCATCGACGCGGCGCTGGGCGGTGCGGACCTGCCCGGCGCGGTGCGCGCCTGGTCCGACGGCGACCTCGCCCCCGGCCGCAAGGTGTGGGAGCAATTGGCCGATCTCGGCGTCACCGCGCTGGCGGTGCCGGAGAAATTCGACGGACTCGACGCTCATCCGGTGGACCAGGTAGTCGCGCTGGAACGACTGGGGCGGTGGTGCGTGCCCGGGCCGGTCACCGAATCCATCGCCGTGGCACCGGTTCTGCTGGCCGAGCAGGCCGACCACAGCGCCGCGCTGTCCTCCGGGGAGTTGATCGCCACGGTCGCGCTGCCGCCGGACATGTCCCGCGCGGTAGACGCGCACGCCGCCGGCCTGGTTTTGCTGGCTGACGGCGACGAGGTCAGCGCGGCAACCGCGGGTGCGTGCCAGCGCTCGGTCGATCCCAGCCGCCGCCTGTACGACGTCACCGCGACCGGTGCGCCATGGCAGGCAGATATCCAGCGCGCCTACGAGTTCGGCGCGCTGGCCACCGCGGCGCAACTGATCGGTGCCGCCGAAGCCCTGCTGAGCGACACCGTCGCCTACGCCAAACAGCGCTCCCAGTTCGGTCGAGTCATCGGCTCGTATCAGGCGATCAAACATAAGCTCGCCGACGTGCACATCGCCATCGAGCTGGCGCGCCCGTTGGTCTACGGCGCGGCGCTGGCGCTGGCCGACGAACCGAGCACCGCGGCGCGCGACGTGAGCGCGGCCAAGGCAGCCGCGGCCGATGCCGGACTGCTCGCCGCCCGCTCGGCGTTGCAGACCCACGGCGCAATCGGTTTTACCCAGGAACATGACCTGTCCCTATGGCTGCTGCGGGTACAGGCGTTGCGCTCGGCCTGGGGCACTCCGGAGGTGCACAAGCGCCGGGTGCTGGAGGCGCTATGAGTGAAGAACGGGAACTGCTGCGCGACACCGTCGCCGCGCTGGTGGCCAAACACGCCAACCCGGCGGCCGTCCGCACGGCGATGGAATCCGAGCGCGGCTACGACGACGGGTTGTGGCAGCTGCTGTGTGAGCAGGTCGGCGCCGCCGCCTTGGTGATCCCCGAGGAGCTGGGCGGCGCCGGCGGGGAATTAGCCGATGCGGCAACGGTTTTACAGGAGCTTGGCCGCGCCTTGGTGCCCTCGCCGCTGCTGGGTACCACGCTGGCGGAGCTGGCGTTGCTGGCCGCGCCCGAGCCGGACACCGCAACGCTGGAAGCGCTGGCAGCCGGAACGTCAATCGGGGCGTTGGTGCTTGACGCCGACTATGTGGTCAACGGCGACATCGCCGACGTCGTCGTCGCCGCCACCCACGGCCGGGCCGGCGGCCGAGTGAGCCGGTGGACGCGCTTCAGCGCGCAACCCGCGACCACGATGGACCCGACCCGTCGGCTGGCCTCCCTCCAGCCGCAAGACACCGTCGAGTTTGGTCCCGACCCCGGGCTGGCCGACGCTGCGGCGATTCTGCTGGCGGCCGAGCAGATCGGGGCCGCCGAGCGTTGTCTGGAGCTGACGGTCGAATACACCAAGAGCCGGGTGCAGTTCGGTAGGCCGATCGGTAGCTTCCAGGCGCTCAAACACCGGATGGCCGACCTATACGTGACGATCGCCGCGGCCAAGGCCGTGGTGTCGGATGCCTGCACCGATCCCACCCCCACCGCCGCGGCGACCGCTCGCCTGGCCGCCACCGAAGCGCTGTGTACTGTGGCGGGCGAGGGCATTCAGCTGCATGGCGGCATCGCGATCACCTGGGAGCACGACATGCACTTGTACTTCAAGCGCGCGCACGGCAGCGCCCAGTTGCTCGGCACACCGGCACAGATGCTGCGCCGACTGGAATCAGAGGTGTTCGAGACCCCGTGAACGACTCGGTCGCACTGCGCGCCGGCATCCCGCCGTTCCACGTGATGGATGTGTGGCTGGCGGCCGCCGAGCGTCAGCGCAGCCACGGCGATTTGGTCAACCTGTCGGCAGGGCAGCCGAGTGTCGGCGCCCCCGAGCCGGTGCGCGCGGCCGCGGCGGCTGCTCTGCAGCGCAACCAGCTGGGCTATACCGTGGCCTTGGGCATACCCGAGCTGCGTACCGCGATCGCAACGAATTATCAACGCGTGCATGGAATTACCGTCGACCCCGATGCTGTCGTCATCACCACCGGATCGTCCGGCGGATTCCTCCTCGCGTTTCTGGCGTGCTTCGACGTCGGCGATCGAGTCGCGATGGCCAGCCCCGGCTACCCCTGCTACCGCAACATCCTGTCCGCGCTGGGGTGTGAGGTGGTCGAGATCCCCTGCGGCGAGCAGACCCGGTTCCAGCCCACCGCGCAGCTGCTCGCCGAACTCGACCAGCCGGTCCGCGGCGTGGTCGTCGCCAGCCCGGCCAATCCCACCGGAACCGTCATCCCCCCGGACGAACTGGCGGCGATAGCGTCCTGGTGCGATGCCTCCGGCGTGCGGTTGATCAGCGATGAGGTCTACCACGGTCTGGTCTATGACGGCGCTCCGCAGACCAGCTGCGCTTGGCAGACTTCGCGAAATGCCTTGGTGGTCAACAGTTTTTCGAAGTATTACGCGATGACCGGTTGGCGGCTGGGCTGGCTGCTGGTCCCGCCCGAGCTGCGCCGCGCAGTGGATTGCCTGACGGGGAATTTCACCATCTGCCCGCCGGTGCTGTCCCAGATCGCCGCCGTCGCCGCGTTCACCCCGGAGGCAACCGCCGAGGCCGACGGCAATCTGGACCACTACGCGGTGAACCGAACGCTGCTGCTGGACGGCCTGCGCGGCATCGGCATCGACCGGCTGGCGCCCACCGACGGAGCGTTCTACGTCTACGCCGACGTCTCGAACTTTACCGAGGACTCGATGGCGTTCTGTTCAAAGTTGTTGGCCGACACCGGTGTTGCAATCGCCCCCGGTGTCGACTTCGATCCCGTACAGGGCCACAAGTTCGTTCGGCTCTCGTTCGCCGGACCGACAAGCGACATCGAAGAAGCCGTGCGCCGGATCGGCCCGTGGTTGTCCGTCAGCGGTTGAACTTGCCCGCGAGATACTCGGTCCGGCAGGCGCTGCGGGCGAGTTTGCCGCTGGTCGTGCGGGGAATGGTGCCGGCGGCGACCAGCCGCATGTCAGCGACGCGTACCTGGTGGTTGCGTGAAATAGCCGCCCGCACCGTGTCGGCCACCGCACCCAGGTCGGCACGGCCGGCGCCGGCAGCCCGCTCGGCCACCACGACGAGCTGCTCGCCGGAGCCACCGTCGACCGCGCCGAGGTCGGCGGCGGGGACGGAGAACGCGGCGACGTAGCCGGTGCGGATGGCGGGCGAGGACTCGCCGACGGTGGTTTCGATGTCGAACGGGTAGTGGTTGCGCCCGTCGATAATGATCAGGTCTTTGATCCGGCCGGTCAGGTACAGCTCACCGTCCAGGTATACGCCGAGATCGCCGGTCGCCAGCCAGCAGCCGTGGTCGGCGGCACCCTCGGCATGGCTGCCGACGTCGAGCCGGGACTGCAGCTTGTTGCCGAACACCCGTCGGGTTTCGTCCTCGCGTCCGAAGTACCCGCGGCCGATGTTGTTGCCCTGCAACCAAATCTCGCCCACGGTGCCGTCCGGCACCTCGGCACCGTCCGGGCTGGCGATCACGGCCCATTGGTCGGGGATCGGCTGCCCGCAGGACACCTGGGCGACCGCACCCGGTGCGTCCGGCGAGACGACCACCGCACGGCCTTCGCCGAGCTGCTCGCGATCGAGATAGACGGCGCTGGCCGCCGCGTCCTGCGAGATGCTGGCCACCGACAGCGTCGCCTCGGCCATCCCGTAGGAGGGCTTGACCGCATTGGTGGGCAAGCCGTACGGGGCGAACGCGTTGGTGAACTTCTCGATGGCCGACATGGTGACCGGCTCGGACCCGTTGAGGATGCACACCACGTTGCTCAGATCCAGAGTCTCGCCGGCCGGCGGCAACCCGCGCTCCGAGGTCAGCTCGAAGGCGAAATTGGGGGCCGCGGCGAAGGTCCGGCCGTATGTCGACTCGATGCCCAATTGCTTGATCCAGCGGTACGGGCGGCGCAAAAAGGCCATCGGATCCATGATCGTGACATGCGCCCCGAAAAACGCCGTGAACATGATCATCATCAGCCCCATGTCGTGGAACAGAGGCAGCCAGCTCACCGTCCGGACGTCGACATCCAGCCCACCGCTCATCACCATCTGCATCGCGTTGGTGTAGACGGAACGATGCGTGATCTCCACGCCGGCCGGTGATCGCGTCGAGCCCGAGGTGTACTGCAAGTAGGCGATGTCGTCGGTGTCCAGGTTCGCTCCGGTGAACATCGCACCGAGTGTCTCTGGCAGCGCGTCCACGGCGATCATCCGCGGCCGCTGGTCCGGCGCCAGCGTCCGGATGAATGTCCGGACGGACTCGGCGGTGGCGGCCGTGGTCAAGACGGCGGCGGGCCGGGCGTCGGCCAGCACGGCGGCCAACCGCTCGGCGTGGCCGGACATGGTCGGCGCGAAGAGTGGGACGGCGATAGTGCCGGCGTAGACGGCGCCGAAAAACGCCGCGACATAGTCCAGGCCCTGGGGCGCCAGGATCGCCACCCGGTCCCCCGGCTGGGTTACCTGCTGCAGGCGGGCGCCGATCGAGCAAACCCGGCTCCACAGCTCATTCCAACTCAGCACCACCGGGTGTCCGTCGGGTTCCTGCGAATAGTCCAGAAAGCGGTAGGCGGGATCGTCACCGTGCAGGGACCGGTTGTGGTCGAAGTATGACGTCAGCGTCAGACCCTCGGGGACGTCGATCCGAAGCCCGTAACTATGGCTACGCGCCGTCTCGCCCGATGTGGGCACGGCAGTGCCCACCAAGTGATCCCGACTCACGGTAGGACAGATTAATAGGCGTCCGTGTTATTTGCCGCACTGGTTGCCTATGGCACAGCTCACGCACCCGGCATTGTTGCTGCTCATGGCGCGGCGGGGCCACTCGGGCGGCCGGCAGATCATTTGCCAGGATCGAATATCCGGGTCGATTTCCGCCCTATTTTCAAGTCCGGCGCTCGTTCGAATCGGCGATCAATTGTCGAGGGTATCGGCGATCCGCGCTTCGAGCCGATCGCGCGGTCCGAGATCGTCGATGTCGATCCCGAAGCGGTCGGTGAGGGTGTCGAGCACCGCGGCCGCATCCTCGAGGAGCATCTTTTCGGTGCCGCCGGCGCGGTGGATGGCCAAGTTCCGGCCGGACAGGTTGATTCGGGCGTCGTCGGTGACGGTCGCCGCGACCAGGCCCGTCACGAAGTGCGAGTCCGGATTGGTCGAGACGTACCAGCTGCCGACCGTGAGGTCGATCTGCGGCCGGGTTTCCGTGGTGAATTCGTACAGCGACTGCCACTGCCCGCGGATCTGGGCCTGCAGCACCAGGCCGTCGCCGCGATCGTGCAATCGGAAGGGCTCGTGCGTCGTTTGCTGGACGGTACCGGTTTCGAAGCGGATCGGCGATGTCAGGGTCTGGCCACCGAAGCCGACGTCGACGAGGTAGGAACCCTGCGACCCGGGGAAGGTGACTGCCAGCGCGGTGTGGGTCATCGCCGGCACCGGCGCGTCGGGCGCCAGCATCCAGACCACCCGGCCGGCTAACCGGCGCACCCGGAAGCCGAGTTCGGCCAGCACATAGCCCATTAGCCCGTTCTGCTCGTAGCAGTAGCCGCCGCGGCGCCGGCCCACCAGCTTGTCGAACAACGCTTCCGGACCCAGGTCGCCGACCGGTACACCCATCAACGGGTCGAGGTTCTCGAACGGGATGGTCCGGGTGTGGGCCGTCATCAGGTCTTGGAGCACCTCGAATGTCGGCTCGACGGGGCCGCGGTAGTTGACGCGGTCGAAGTAGCCGGCCAGGTCCAGTCTCATCCATCCATTCTGGCCGAGCGTCGGATCCTGCCTGGCTTCGGTAACCGCCACGGCCTCGCGCACGGTGCACTTGTTTGATATATGTCTAATACGGGGATCCGCATCGGATCGGCCCGGTGGCCCGACCCCTCGACGGGCCACCGGGCAACCCATAACCACTCCAACTGGCGCCGTCGTCTTGTTTTAGGTGTGTCAAATATGGGGACCCGGGTGGCGTAGGGCTGCAGCCAAGAACGCCACACAGATACCGGAGCCGCTGATGTCCCACCACACCTTATGGATTGTGATCGCCGTAGTAGTCGCGCTGTTGCTGATCGCCGGCGTGCTCGTCGCTAGCAGCGCCACCCGGAGTCGCCGCCACCGGCAGGCCAAGCAAATTCGTGAGCAAGCCAGTCTGGAGTCGGCCAAACTCGAACGCCGCGAGGCGCTCGCCCAGGAGACCGCCGCCAAGGCACGCGCCGCACAGGCCGAGGCGGAGGTCAAGGCGGCCGAAGCCGCCCGATTGCAGGAGCATGCCGCCGCGCATCAAACCGAGGCCGCGGCCTCGCGCGAACAACTCCAAGAGCAATGGGACCGAGCCGACCGCATCGACCCCAAGACCGGCAAGCCCGACCGCCGGGACGCCGAAGACGCCCAAGCCGCCGAGGAGGACCGGGCATGGTCGGCCGAGTCGACACAAGCGACGACGGACGCGGGCGTGGTCCGACAAGAAAACTCTCGGGGGACCCGCGGCTGACGCCGCATCTTGCAGCGCTACAGCCAGGTGTCCTGGGTCGTGGTGGTGAGGAACGCTTCCAGGTCGTCGCGCCACTGGGCCGGGGTGGTCTTATCGGGCTCGATGCCGGTGTACTCGCCGCGATAGAACAGCAACGGTCGCGGCTTGATCTTCGGCGCCTCCGAAAGGGATTGCACCGCACCGAAAACTACGAAGTGATCGCCGCCGTCGTGCACACAGGACACCGTACAGTCAATGTAGGCGAGCGAACCAACAATGATCGGTGAGCCGAGTTCCGATGGGTGCCAATCTATTCCGGCGAACTTATCGGGCTCCTTGGAGCCGAATCGCGCCGAGACATCCTTCTGCTGCTCGGTAAGCATGTTGACGCAGAACCGGCCGCTCGCCTCGATCGCCCGCCACGAGCGTGACACCTTGGTGGGGCAGAACAGTACCAGCGGCGGGTCGAGCGACAACGCCGCGAACGACTGACAGGCAAAACCGACGGGGACGTCGTCGTGCACGGTGGTGATGATCGTTATCCCGGTGCAGAACTGGCCGAGCACGTTGCGAAACGTACGCGGGTCGATGGGCGCGGCGGTCATGGTCGGCCTCGAAATCAGCTTTTGAAGCCGACGCTGAAGTCGTGGCCCCAGAGGCTGACCGCGGTGCTTTCCCGGGCAATCCAGTCCTCGTCTTCGACTTTTCTTCCTTCGCAACCGAATTCGATGTCAAACCCGCTGGGCGTCTTCATGTAGAAGGACAACATCAGATCGTTGACGTGGCGGCCCAGCGTAGCCGACATCGGCACCTTGCGGCGCAACGCCCGGTCCAGGCACAGACCGACGTCGTCGGCCTCTTCGACCTCGACCATCAGGTGCACGATGCCGCTGGGCGTCTGCCCCGGCATGAAGGCCAGGCTGTGGTGACGCGGATTGCAGCCCAGGAACCGCAGCCAGGCCGGCGGCCCGTCGGCGGGCCGACCCACCAGCTGGGGCGGCAGCCGCATCGAGTCGCGCAGCTTGAAACCCAATACGTCGCGGTAGAAATGCAATGTCTCCTCGTCGTCGCGGGTGGTCAGCACGACGTGCCCCAGACCCTGCTCCGCGGTGACGAACTTGTGCCCGTACGGGCTGACCACCCGGCGGTGCTCGAGGGCCGCGCCGTGGAAGACCTCCAGGCAGTTGCCGGACGGATCGGCGAACCGGATCATCTCGTCGACCCGGCGGTCGGCCAGCTCCGCGGCCGTCGCTTCCTTGTAAGGCGTGCCCTCGACGTCGAGCCGATTCCGAATCTCCTGCAACCCAGCAGCATTCGCGCATTCCCACCCGGCCTCGATGAGCCGGTCCTGCTCGCCGGGAACGATCACCAGCCGGGCCGGGAAGTCGTCCATGCGCAGATACAGCGCACCGTCGGTGCCGCCCTGTGAACCAGCGGAGCCCTCGACCATGCCGAGGACCTTCAAACCAAATTCACGCCAGGCCGCCATATCGGTGGCCTCGATACGCAAATACCCCAGAGAGCGGATGCTCACCGCGCACCTCCCAGAAAATCGAGGGTGAGTCTGTTGAACTCGTCGAATTTCTCCACCTGCGCCCAGTGCCCACATTGCCCGAAGACGTGAAGCTGAGCGCGCGGAATGGTTTTCAGGGCGACCAGCGCACCGTCGAGCGGGTTGACCCGATCCTCGCGGCCCCAGATCAGCAGCACCGGCTGACGCAGCCGGTGCACCTCGCGCCACATCATGCCGAGCTCGAAATCCGCACCGGCAAAAGACATTCCCATCGCGCGGGTAGCCGCAAGCGATTCCGGCGTACTGGCCAGCGCGAAACGCTGCTCGACCAACTCGGGGGTGATCAGTTTCTGGTCGTAAACCATCACCCGGAGAAACGCCTCGAGGTTCTCCCGGGTGGGCTCGGCGGAGAACCTGCCCAACCGCTTAACGCCCTCGGTCGGGTCGGGCGCGAACAAGTTGACGCTCACCCCGCCGGGGCCCATCAGCACCAGCCGACCGGCGCGGTCGGGGTAGTCGAGCGCGAACCGGACCGCGGTACCACCGCCCAGCGAATTACCTACCAGCGGAACACGTCCCAGTCCGAGTTGGTCGAACAGGCCGTGTAGCGCCCGGGCCGCGTAGCGGTTGAACTGCCCGTGCTGGGTGCGTTTGTCGGAGTGGCCGTAGCCTGGCTGGTCGACGGCGAGCACGTGGAACTGCCTCGCCAGCACCGGGATGTTGCGGGAGAAGTTCGTCCAGCTCGCCGCGCCCGGACCGCCGCCATGCAGCAGCACCACCGTCTGTTCGTTGCCTACCCCCGCCTCGTGGTAGTGCAGCCGCAGCGGCCCATCCACGTCCACCTCGGCGAAGCGTGAGGTGGATTCAAAGGTCAGTTCCTCGGTCTCGGACTGAGTCGCTGCCATCGGCTAGACCATGGTGTCGCCGGGCGGCAACCCGAACTCGTGATTGCCGAAGATCTGGTAGGCGCGTTCCGGATCGTTGGCCGCGTGCACCCGTCCGGCGTGCGCGTCGCGCCAAAACCGTTGCACGGGTTGGTCGTTGGCCAACGCCGTAGCGCCCGACGCTTCGAACAACCGGTCGATGGAGGCGATCGCACGCCCGGTGGCCCGCACCTGGTCGCGGCGGGCCCGAGCCCGCAGCTGGAACGGGATCTCCTTGCCGGCGGACAACAGCGCGTACTCGTCTGCGACGTTTCCGCTCAGCTGACGCCACGCGGCGTCGATGTCGCTGGCGGCCTCGGCGATACGCACCTTGGCGAACGGGTCGTCCTTGGCCTTCTCGCCGGCGAACGCCGCGCGCACCCGCTTGCCCTGGTGCTCGACGTGGGCATCGTAGGCACCGTACGCCATCCCGACGATGGGCGCCGAAATAGTCGTGGGATGCATTGTGCCCCAAGGCATTTTGTAGACCGGCGCGGTGTTTGTCTGATAACCGCCCGCGGTTTGGTCATTCATGGCCTTGTAGGACAGGAACCGGTGTCGCGGCACGAAGACGTCCTTGACGACGATGGTGTTGCTGCCCGTGCCGCGCAGCCCGACGACATGCCAGACGTCGTCGATGCGGTACTCGCTGCGCGGGATCAAAAAGCTGCCGAAGTCCACGGGCCGGCCGTCCTTGATGACGGGCCCGCCGAGGAACGCCCAGGTGGCGTGATCACAGCCGGAGGACCAGTTCCAGGAGCCGCTGACCAGGTAGCCGCCGTCGGTCACCACGCCCGCGCCCATCGGGGCGTACGACGACGAGACCCGGGTCTTGGGGTCCTCGCCCCAGACCTCCTCCTGGGCTTGCTGCTCGAACAGGGCCAGGTGCCAGTTGTGCACGCCGATGATCGAGCTCACCCAGCCGGTGGAGCCGCAGGCGCTGGCCAGACGTCGTACCGCCTCGTAGAACAGCGCGGGATCACATTGCAGGCCACCCCACTGCTCGGGCTGTAGCAGGGTGAAAAAGCCGACCTCGTCGAGTTCGGCAACGGTCTGGTCGGGCAGCCGGCGCAGGTCCTCTGTCGCCTGAGCGCGCTCCCGGATCTTCGGGAGCAGATCGTCGATCCCCGCCAAGACCGACTGCGCGTCACGCTGTTGAATGGACGTCACTTACGTTTGCCTCCTGGGCCTGACTTACTCAACTGGGCTTACACAGCAGACTAGAACATGTTCTGATTTGTGTCGAGCAGGGTATTCCTGCGGCTGGTGGCGATATAAATCGGGTTTTCTGTAACATGTTCTAGTTGTCATGAAAGGGAGGGCGGGTCTTGACGCAAGCAGATCTGGACGAGCCGCTGGGCGACCACGTCCTTGAGCTGCAGATCGCCGAGGTCGTCGACGAGACCGACGACGCACGCTCCCTGGTGTTCGCGGTGCCGGACGCGTCGGGTGATCCCGCGATCCCGCCCGAGCGACTGCGCTACGCACCGGGCCAGTTCCTGACCTTACGGGTGCCCAGCGACCGCACCGGTTCAGTAGCGCGCTGCTACTCGCTGTGTAGCTCGCCGTTCACCGACGACGCCCTGACCGTCACGGTCAAACGCACCGCCGACGGCTACGCGTCCAACTGGCTGTGCGACAACGCGAAGCCCGGCATGCGGATCCACGTGCTGGCCCCCTCGGGCAACTTCGTCCCCAAGACGCTCGACGACGATCTTCTGCTGTTCGCGGCTGGCAGCGGGATCACCCCGATCATGTCAATCTGTAAATCCGCGCTGTCGGAGGGCAGCGGCCAGGTGACGCTGGTCTACGCCAACCGCGACGACCGCTCGGTAATCTTCGCCGAAGCGCTGCGCGAGCTGGCCGCCAGCTACCCCGACCGGCTCACGGTGCTGCATTGGCTGGAGTCGCTGCAAGGTCTGCCGAGCACCGCCGCGCTGGCCAAGCTGGCCGGGCCATTCACCGACCGGCATGCGTTCATCTGTGGGCCCGGGCCGTTCATGGAGGCCGCCCGGCAGGCGCTCGAGGCACTGAAAGTGCCCGCCACACAAGTACATATCGAGGTTTTCAAGTCGCTGCAGTCCGATCCCTTCGCGGCGGTGACGATCGAGGACACCGACGCGGACGACCAGCCGCCGGCCACCGCCGTCGTGCAGCTGGACGGAGAAACCCACACCGTGTCGTGGCCACGCGGCGCCAAACTGCTCGACGTGCTGCTCGCCAAGGGCCTCGACGCGCCGTTCTCCTGCCGGGAAGGCCATTGCGGCGCCTGCGCCTGCACGCTGCGCAGCGGCAAAGTGAACATGGAAGTCAACGACGTGCTCGAGCAGCAAGATCTGGACGAGGGGCTGATCTTGGCCTGTCAATCTCACCCGGAATCTGATTCGGTAGAAGTCAGTTACGACGACTAGTCGCCCAGTTACGTTCTCCCTTTGAGGTTCGACGGAAGGAAGCGCCGATGTTGCGGTCGGTCACGGGCACGCTGATCGCCGGCGCCGCCGCCGCACTGGTGTCGACCGTGCTGCCGGTTCCGGTTGCCGTTCCCGTCGCCAAGGCGGCAAGCAACACCGCGACCACCCTGTTCCCGCTGGACGGCCCCAACCAGCTGGAGACGCGGGCCATCCTCAATTGCTTCAAATCCGATGGCCACTGCGATTTCAACGTCGGCGCGGATATGCAAACACCCAACGGGGTCACCGGGTTTCCCCCCGGCCTGTGGGCGCGCCAGACCACCGAGATCCGGTCGTCCAACCGGATGGCCTACCTGGACGCGCACGCCAACGGCCAGTACGAGCGGGTGATGAAGTCGATGGGTACCGACGAGATCACGACGGTGTATTTCGGCGAGGGGCCGCCGGAGAAGTACCAGAGCACCGGCCGCATCGACTCCACGGATTGGTCGACGGGTCAGCCCAAGACCGACGTGAACGTCATCGTGTGCACCCACATCCAGGTGGTCTATCCCGGCGTCAACATCACCTCGCCGAGCACGTGCGCCCAGACGACCTTCTCCTGACCCGGCCGCGCCATCTCATGCCGGAATGACGCCGGTCTCCAGGTCTTCGAGCAGGCCGGGGCCACTGGGGTTCCAGCCGAACCGCCGGCGGGTGAGCGCGCTCGACGAAGGCTGATCGACCGCGAATATGGTCCCGAGCGGGCCGAATCTCTCGGCCGCCGCGGCCTCGACGGGCACCTCGAGCCGGCGGCCGATCACCTCGGCGATCTGCCGCATCGAGTCCCCTTCGTCCCCCACCGCGTGCAGTACCGAGCCGGGCGGGGCCTGTTCGACGGCGATCCGGAACAACGTTGCGGCGTCGTCGCGATGCACCGCAGGCCAGCGCTGCCTGCCGTCGCCGACGTAGGCCGACACCCCGCTGTGTTGTGCGGCCTGAATCAGCAGGCTGGCGAAGCCGTAGCGGCCGCCGGCGTCGTGGACCGACCGCGGCAACCGCACCACGGCGGATCGCACGCCACGGGTGGCGAGATCGATGACGGCTCGTCCGGTGCGGCCGCGGCCCGCCATCGGGCCCTCGGTGTGGAACGGATCGTCTTCGGTGCTCGGACGTCCGGGCGTCGCGGGGGTACCGCCGGCAAGCACCAACGCCTTCCCAGTGTCGACGAGCACGTCGCCAAGCGCGGCCAGCGCGCGGGCCTCGTCACCGATCGCGTCACCGGCACGGCTGAAGTCATGCGAGAAGGCCAGGTACACAATGCCATCGGCGTCGGCAGCAGCCTTCGCTAACACGTCGAGGTCGGTGATGTCGCCGCGCAGCGGCTCGGCGCCCAGCCCGTCGACCGTCGCGGCCGCAGCCTCGGAGCGAGCCAGGCCGACGACCTGATGCCCTGCGGTGAGCAATTCCGAGACGACGGCCGAGCCGATCCCTCCGCTGGCGCCGGTGACGAATACGCGCACGAGCAACTCCTCCCCTCCGATGAGACTTTTGTCCCATCACCATACACCCGTGACGGGACAATGGTTCCGTCACTATCGTGGGGCCATGGCCCGTTGGGAACCCGACGCGCGCGAACGCCTGGTCGCCGCGGCACTCGACCTGTTCAACGAGCAGGGATACGACGAGACGACCGTGACGCAGATCGCCGAGCGGGCCGGCCTGACCAAGAGCACGTTCTTCCGGCATTTCCCGGACAAGCGCGACCTGCTGGCGGCCGGCCAAGACGCGATCGCCCAGCTGCTGCGGGACGGCATCGCCGCGGCACCCGCCGACGCGACACCGTTGACCGCGGTGTGTTGCGGCCTGAAGTCGGCAGCGGCGGCGTTCACGTCGTTCAACCGCGAGCTCGCGCCACGGCTCAAGGCCGCGATCGCGGCCAGCCGCGAACTTCAAGAGCGCAACGCGCTCAAGCAGATCGGGCTCGCACTGGCAATGGCCGAAGCGCTGCAAAGCCGGGGCGTGCCCGAGCCGACGGCGGTACTGGCCGCAGAGCTGGGGGCGCTGGCCTTCAAAAAGGCCTATGCCCGTTGGGGCGAACCGGGCGATAGCGGCGATTTGGGCGCCATGGCGTGCCAGGAGTTACGCGAGATCCACTCCGCCGCAGCTGATCTGGGCTAACGCGGCAGGCCCAACAGTCGCTCGGCCGCGACCGTGAGCAGAATCTGCTCGGTGCCGCCCGCGATCGTCAGGCAGCGGGTGTTGAGGAAGTCGAACACCGCGCGGTTGTGGACCAAGCCGCCGCCGTCGGCGACGTCCATGGTGAATTCGGCCAGCGCCTGTCGGTAGCGGACACCGATCAGCTTGCGCACGCTGGATTGCGCGCCGGGGTCCTGGCCGCCCACCGCGAGCTGGGCGATGCGCTGGTCGAGCAGGGCGCCAGTCTGCGCCAACACGATCAGCCGCGCCAACCGGTCCTGCTCGGCAACGTCGAGATCCCTTGCCGCCAAAAGCTTCAGCAAGTCTTCCATCGGATTGCCAAGGGCTGTCCCGTTAGCCATCGCCACCCGCTCGTTCGCCAAGGTGGTGCGGGCCAGCCGCCAGCCATCGTTGACCGCGCCGACCACCATCTCGTCGTGCACGAACACGTTGTCCAGGAACACCTCGTTGAACAACGAGTCGCCGGTGATCTCCCGCAGCGGCCGGATCTCGATGCCGGGCGAAGTCATGTCGATCAAAAAATAGGTGATGCCTTTGTGTTTCGGGGCATCGGGATCGGTGCGTGCTAGGCACACCCCCCAGCGCGCCTTGTGCGCCGCGGACGTCCACACCTTCTGTCCGGTGAGCAGCCAGCCGTCGCCAGGCTCTTGGGTGCGCACCGCTTTGGTGCGCAGCGAGGCCAGGTCGGATCCGGCCCCGGGCTCGGAAAACAGCTGACACCAAAGGAATTCGCCACGCAGCGTGGCCGGTACGAAGCGCTGTACCTGCTCGGGTGTGCCGTGCTCGAGGATGGTCGGCGCCGCCCACCAACCGATCACCAGGTCCGGCCGTTCGACCCCGGCCGCGGCCAGTTCCTGGTCGATCAGCAGCTGCTCGGCCGGGGAGGCGGCCCGCCCATAGGGCTTGGGCCAGTGCGGCGCCTGCAGGCCCGCTTCGGCCAACGCCACCTGCCGCTTCTCGACGGGCAGCGCGGCGATCTCGGCGACCGTCGCGGCGATCTCGGCGCGTTGGCTCTCGACCTCGGTGAGGTCGATACTCAGCCGGCGCCGCACCCCGGCCTGGGTCAGCGCGGTAATGCGGCGTAGCCACCGCTGGGGGCCACCTTGCGATCCACCCAGAAACCGGCCGATGGCATGGGCGCGGCGCAGGTATAGATGTGCGTCGTGCTCCCAGGTGCAGCCGATGCCGCCGAGCACCTGGATGCAGTCCTTCACGTTGGCCTTGGCCGCGGCGATACCGATGCCGGCGGCCAAGGCCGCGGCGATGGCGAACTGGTCGGCATCCCCGGCCCCGTCTTGGGCAGCGCTCGCCGCGCGCGCTGCATCGGCCGCGGCCACCTCCGCCTGCTCGGCCCGGCACAGCATCTCGGCGCACAGGTGCTTGATGGCCTGGAAGCTGCCGATCGGCTTGCCGAATTGCTCGCGCACCTTGGCGTAGGCGACCGCGGTCTCGAGCGACCAGCGGGTGACCCCAGCCGCCTCGGCGGCCAGCAGCGTCGCGGTCAGGTTCTCGATGCGCGCGCGCGATACGGCAAGCGGGGTGGCCGGCGCCGACGACAGCAGCACGCGCGCCAGCGGCCGAGAGAAGTCGGTAGCCTGCAGCGGCTGCACTGTGACCCCATCGGCGGCGGTGTCGACCAGCACCCACTGCTCGCCGGCGGGCAACAGCAGCACCCCGCCGCTGGCGGCGCCGAGCACGAAGTCGACGGTCCCCGACACCGAGCCGCCGTCGACCCGCGCGTTGCCCTCCAGGGCGAGCCCGGCGAAGCGTTCACCGCAAGCCAACCCGGACAGCAGCTCGGGGTCGGTGATAACAAGCGTTGCCAGCGCGGTGGTGGCGATCGGCCCGGGAACCAGCGCCTTGGCCGCCTCCTCGACCATCGCGCACAGGTCCTCGACGCTGCCGCCGGCCCCGCCGGCGTCCTCGGATATCGCCACACCGAACAGCCCGAGGTCGGCCAGCCCGGCAAACACCGGCCGCCACGCGTCCGCTCCCCCGGTTTCCCAGCCCCGCTCCATCGCGCGGATCGCCGCGGTCCCGCCCGGTCCCGACGTCGTATTACGGGCCCAGTCGCGAACCAACTCGCGCGCCGCGAACTGTTCGTCGGTGACGGTCGCTACCACCTCAGGGCCCTCCGTGTACTTGATTCAACGTGACCGTTAGGGGCACTACTGCAGACTAGAACGTGTTCTAATAGTGCCAGCGAACGACCCTCAAGTCGAACGCCATCACAGCAGGACAGCTCGTTGCCCCGGCGGGACGGAGGTGGGAAATTCCCATTCGGCTTGCGTATCGTTTGCGAACGAACCGCCCGGAAGAGGAGCAACCCGTCAGATGTCGCCAACGAACGTTAACGAGGGCCACGTCTCTGACTCGCAGCCACGCGAGGTCATGAACGTGGCCGTTCTCGCCGAGTCCGAACTCGGCTCGGAGGCGCAACGGGAGCGCCGCAAACGCATCCTGGACGCAACGATGGCCATCGCGTCGAAGGGCGGCTACGAGGCCGTCCAGATGCGCGCGGTGGCCGACCGGGCGGACGTCGCCGTCGGCACGCTGTATCGCTACTTCCCGTCGAAGGTGCACCTGCTGGTCTCGGCCCTGGGCCGGGAGTTCAGCCGCATCGACGCCAAGACCGACCGCTCTTCGATGACCGGCGGCACCCCGTTCCAGCGGCTGAACTTCATGGTCGGCAAGCTCAATCGAGCGATGCAGCGCAACCCACTGCTGACCGAGGCGATGACGCGCGCCTACGTCTTCGCCGACGCCTCGGCGGCCAGCGAGGTCGACCAGGTGGAGAAGCTGATCGACAGCATGTTTGCCCGCGCGATGAGCGACGGCGAACCGACCGAGGATCAGTACCACATCGCCCGGGTGATCTCCGACGTGTGGCTGTCCAACCTGCTCGCCTGGCTAACCCGGCGTGCCTCGGCGACCGATGTCAGCAAGCGGCTCGATCTGGCCGTACGCCTGCTGATCGGCGACACCGACGCCAAGTAGCGCTACACCGGCGGACCGGCGGTCCGGCCGCGGATCAGCTCGGTGTCGAGCAGCTCGACCACCGGCAGTCCGGACCGCGGCGGATTGAGCAGTAGTTCGCCGGCCCGATGACCCTTTTGCAGGCTGGGCTGCGCCACCGTGGTCAGGCCCCGGGCGATGGCATCGGGCACGCCGTCGAAGCCCGTGACGCTGATCTGGCCGGGCACGTAAATGCCATGTGCGCGAAGGTAATCCATCGCTGACAACGCCAAAACATCTGCCGTGCACATTAATGCGGTGATCCGCGGATTGGCCTCCAGCGCCACCCTGGCCGCCTCGCCGCCCGAGGTCGGCAGATGTTCGTAACTTTCCACCACGGTCAGCGAATCCGGGTCCAGCCCGACGGCCTGCATGGCGTCCCACACCCCGGCGATGCGGTCACGCTGCACGCTGAACATCAACGAGCGCAACCGTTCCGCGTCCGCCACGTCTTGTCGCCGGTCCCGACCGAGCCGCATGGTCAACAGCCCGATCTCGCGATGCCCCAACCCGAGCACGTACTCGGCGAGCTGGCGCATGGCCGCCCGGTCATCGATGCCGACCCGCGACACCCCGGACAGCCCCTTGGGTTGGTCGACCACCACCACGGGCAGCCGGCGCTGCAACACCAGTTGCAGGTACGGATCGTCGTCGCGCACCGAATACACCACGAACCCGTCCACACCCGCGCTCAG
The DNA here is from genome assembly GCF_010727605.1 of Mycobacterium simiae. Lineage (NCBI taxonomy): Bacteria > Bacillati > Actinomycetota > Actinomycetes > Mycobacteriales > Mycobacteriaceae > Mycobacterium > Mycobacterium simiae. The sequence goes on along the minus strand of NZ_AP022568.1, from coordinate 3,103,341 downwards.
CACTGCGGCGTTGCCGTCGTTCGGGCTCCGGGTCGGCCCGACCGCGACCAGCAGCAGCCCCTGGCCGCGCTCTTCGCACGATTCGGCCACGCCGGCAACGAAATCGCGGGCCGCGGGGTCGTTGAAGAAATACGTCAACGGCTCGGCCATCAGCAAACCCACCGCGTCGGCCCGGCGGGTGCGCAACGACCGTGCCACCGGGTCGGGGCCGGCGTAGCCGAGCCGTTTGGCCGTGGCCAGCACGCGTTCGCGCAGGTCAGGCGAGAGCTGATCCGGCCGGTTGAAGGCGTTCGAAATGGTGGTTCGCGACACCTTCAGTTCGGCCGCCAACGACGCCAACGTCGCACGCCGTCGTGGTGTCGGGCTCACGTTGGCTGACGCTACCGCCCATCCCTCGGCCGCGCTTCCGCCGCCGCGATCTGCTAATTTGTTGGAAACGATTTTCAATTCGGATGCGTCTGCACGCGGGGGTGGCGAGCAGGAGCCCGCACCCGTACGCGCTGATGGGACGGGAATGAGCCAAGTCGAACGGCGCCGCCGGCGGGCCGGCTCACGCCCTGCCCGCCGCACTTTCGCGGTGGCCTGTTTGGTAGGCGCGGCGACCATCACGAGCTGCGGGTCGGGCGGTTCGGATCACCTCCATGACGCCCCCATCGTGGCCTCCACCGACGTTTGGGGCAGTGTCGCCCAAGCTGTCGCGGGATCGCATCTGCGCATCAAGTCGATCCTGCGGGGCGCCAACGTCGACCCGCACACCTACCAGGCCACCGCCGCGGACGCCGCGGCCGTCGCCGACGCCCGACTGGTGATCTGCAACGGCGGCGGTTACGACCCGTGGCTCACCCAGGTGCTGGACCAACATCCGAACATCAAGTCGGTGAACGCCTACTCGTTCGCCGCCAAGCCGGTCAACGGGTCACCGCCCAACGAACACGTCTTCTACGACCTCAACGTGGCCAAGTCCGTGGCCACCGCCATCGCCGACCGGCTGGTGGCCGACGACGCGAACGACGCCGGCGATTACCGAGCCAACGCCGCCGCATTCGGCCGGGAGGCCGACGCCATCGCCGCCGCGGAACACTCCATCGCCCGCACCTATCCCGACACCTCCGTCGTCGCAACCGAACCGGTGGCCTACTACCTCATCCAGGCCATCGGACTGGTGAATCGCACTCCTCCCGCGTTCGCCAGCGCCAACGAGAACGGAACCGATCCGGCACCGGCCGACATGGCGTTCGTGTTGGACCTGGTCAATCGTCATCAGGTGGCGGCGGTGCTGCTCAACCCGCAGACAGAGACCCCCGCGATCAACGGCCTGCAGGACGCGGCAAAACACGCGGGCGTTCCGGTCGTCCTGGTGACCGAAAGCCTGCCTGACGGCACGGAATATCTGAATTGGCAGCGCAACACGGTCAACCAGTTGCAGGCTGCGCTGCGGTCGGGCCGGGCCGATGCCCGTCATTGACGAAGCGATCGGGACGGCCGACCCGCGGCCACCGGCGGTCCGCCTGTCCGGTGCTCGGCTGGCGTTCGGCGATCGTGTCCTTTGGGACGGCCTGGACTTGACGGTATCGGCGGGTGAGTTCATCGCGGTCCTCGGTCCCAACGGCACCGGCAAAACCTCGCTGCTCAAGGTGCTGCTCGGCCAGTTGCCGCTGACCGCAGGCGCCGTCCAGGTCGACGGAAAAGAGGTCAGCTCGGGTAGCGGGGACATCGGCTACGTCCCGCAACACCGCCCGATCGACCGGGACGTGATGCTGGTCGGCCGCGACCTGGTTGGGCTCGGTGTGGACGGGCACCGGTGGGGCACCGCGCCGTTGCGGTTCACCCAACGGACCCGGCGCCGAGACGCCGTCGACCGAGCGCTGGCACAGGTCAACGGCGAGCAGCTGGCCGATGTTCGCGTCGGGCTGATGTCGGGCGGGGAACTGCAGCGCATACGCATCGCTCAAGCCCTGGCCAGCGATCCGATGCTGCTGCTGTGCGACGAACCGTTGCTGACGCTGGACCCGGCCAACGCCAAGCTCGTCGCCGCGCTGATCGACCGCCGCCGCCGCGAGGCCAACACCACCGTCATGGTGGTGACCCACGAGATCAACACGATCGTGCCCTACGTCGACCGGGTGCTCTATCTCGTCGACGGGCGGTTCCGCATCGGTGCCGTCGAGCAGGTGATGACCACCGAGACGCTCTCGACGCTGTATCGGGCCGACATTCAGGTGGTGAAGGTCAACGATCGCTTCGTCGTGGTCGGCGAAGACGGCGGGCACGCGTTATGAACGACCAGCTCTCCGAGGTGCTGGGCAATCTGTTTTCCTTCGACATCACCGCCCGACTGCTCAGCCACGACTTCGTCCAACAGGCGGTACTGGCGGCCGCGCTGCTGGGGCTGGTGGCCGGATTGATCGGTCCGTTCATCGTGATGCGGCAGATGTCGTTCGCCGTGCACGGGTCCAGCGAACTGTCACTGACCGGAGCCGCGTTCGCGTTGCTGGTCGGGATCCAGGTCGGCTTGGGCGCGCTGATCGGCAGCGCCGTGGCCGCCGCGCTGTTCGGGATACTCGGCGGTCGGGCGCGGGAACGCGATTCGGTGACCGGGGTGGTGCTGGCGTTCGGGCTGGGCCTGGCGGTGCTGTTCATTTACCTCTACCCGGGACGCACCACGACCAGCTTCGCCCTGCTCACCGGGCAGATCGTCGGGGTCGGCTACACCGGGCTAGCCATGCTGGCGCTGGTGTGCCTGCTGGTGGTCGCGGTGCTAGCGACGTGCTACCGGCCGTTGCTGTTCGCCACCGTCGATCCCGACGTCGCGGCCGCGCGTGGCGTGCCGGTCCGGGCGCTGGGCATCGTGTTCGCCGCGCTGGTCGGGGTGGTGGCCGCCCAGGCCGTGCAGATCGTCGGCGCGCTGCTGGTGATGTCGCTGCTGATCACGCCGGCGGCCGCGGCCGCGCGGGTGATCGCCTCACCGACGGCGGCCATCGTCACATCGGTGATCTTCGCCGAGACTGCGGCCGTGGGAGGCATCGTGCTGTCACTGGCGCCCGGCATCCCGGTGTCGGTTTTCGTGGCATCGATCTCGTTCCTGATTTATCTCCTGTGCTGGCTGCGGGGGCGACGCCAAGAGGCCGCCGCTTAAGCTTGTCCCACGCAGTGGCCATGGCAGGGGGAGGCAACGGTGCGCCGGCAGTTCGCGGTCTGGGTGCTGACCGCGGCGGCCACCTTGATCGGTGGTTGCACCACTAGCGTCTCCGGCCGTGCCATCCCGGCGGACCTCGGGGCCCATGCTCGCGATCCGGTGGCGGTGTCGGCGCTGGAGGGGTTGCTCCTCGGGATCGCCGAGATCAACAACGCGTTGGGCGCTACCTCGATGAAGGTGTGGGTGACCAACAAGGGCATGTGGAACTGGAGTTCCGGTGTCAGCGACCAGAATTGTCTTGCGATCGACGGACCCGCCCAAGCGAAGGTCTACTCCGGCACGGGCTGGACCGCGGTGCGCGGCCAGCGGCTCGACGACAGCGTCAACGACTCCAAAAAGCGCGACCACTACGCCATCCAGGCCGTCATCGCGTTTCCGTCCGCGCACGATGCCGACGCGTTCTACGAGTCCTCGGTGCAGAGCTGGCACGCCTGCTCGAATCGGCGTTACTCCGACGTCGTACCGGGCCAGCCGGACACGGTATGGACGGTCGCCGGCGTCACCAACGACAACGGCATGCTCAGCACGTCGGAGGTCCAGGAGGGCGGCGACGGGTGGACCTGCCAGCGGGCGCTGACCGTCCGCAACAACGTCGCCGTTGACGTCGTCGCGTGCGCTTACAGCCTGGCGGGGACGCCAGCCGCCGACATCGCCGGCCAGATCGCGGCGAAGGTGAGGCGGGGGCGGTAGGCGATGCACCGGGCACTCCGCTGGTCGACGGCCTTACTCGCCGCGCCGCTGGCCTGCGTCCTGACGGCGGCGGTCGCCGGCTGCACCCGGGCGGTCGACGGCACCGCGTTGGCCACCGAACCCGGCTTGCGCAGCCCGACGACGTCGACGACCCTGACCTCAGCCCCGCCGGTGCTGCCCCCGACGGCCCTGGAGGGCATGCTGCTGAATCGGGACCAACTCATCGCTGTGGCCGGTGGCACCGCGATGGCGTTGGTCGGCACCGCCACCAGCACGTCGGACTCCGCACAGATCGTCGACGATCGCACCTGCCTAGGACTGAGCTCGGTGGGCGATGTGACGGTCTACGCCAACAGCGGATACGTCGCCATGCGCGGGAACCAGTTCAGCACCCCCAACGCGGTGGCCGCCGACGTCACGCAGCTAGTGACGTCGTTCACCACGTCCGGCGATGCCCAGGCGCTGCTGCAACGCGCCCGACAGGATTGGCAACGATGCGCCCAGCGGCGGTTCGGCTTCCACTCCTCCAACGGCAACCACAGCTACTTTTTGACCCACGACCTGCGGGCTGGCGACTCACGCATCACGGTGTCGATGCGACAGGAGGAAGACGCGCGCTGGGGCTGCTCGCACGCGATGGCCGTGCGGGGAGCTGTAGTGGTCGAGGCGCGAGTCTGCCTGCTCAACGAGGACACCGACTCGGCGGTCAACAACCTGCTCGATCAAGTCGTCGCCAAGGTTCCCCAATAAGCTAGGCGAATGCCCGCTATCGATCTCAACGCCGACTTGGGCGAGGGCTTCGGCGTCTGGCGACTCGGCGACGACGACGCCATGCTCGGGATCGTCTCCAGCGCCAACGTGGCGTGTGGTTTCCACGCCGGTGATCCGGCCGGCCTGGTGCGGGTCTGTCAAGGCGCCGCCGCGCGGGGGGTGCGCATCGGCGCCCAGGTGAGCTATCGCGACCTGGCCGGGTTCGGCAGGCGCTTCATGGATGTGGACGCCGCGGATCTGACGGCCGATGTGGTGTACCAGATCGGCGCGTTGCAGGCGATCGCGCACGCGGCCGGGTCGACCGTAAGCTACGTCAAACCCCATGGCGCGCTGTACAACACGATCGTGACCAACCGCGAGCAGGCCGCCGCCGTCGCCGAGGCGGTCCGAATGGTCAACGACACGCTGCCGGTGCTGGGCATGGCGGGGTCGGCGTTCTTCGCCGAGGCCGAGCGGCTGAAGCTGACCACGGTCGCCGAGGCGTTCGCCGATCGCGCCTACCGGCCGGACGGACAGCTGGTGTCCCGTAGGGAACCGGGTGCGGTACTGCACGACCCGGTGGCGATCGCGCAGCGCGTGCTGGACATGGTGTCCGGCGGGCGGGTCACCGCGATCGACGGCAGCCCGGTCGATGTGCGGGTGGAATCCGTTTGCGTGCATGGTGATTCGCCCGGCGCGGTGCAAATCGCGACGGCCGTCCGCGACCGGCTGCGGGCCGCGGACATCGACATCAGGGCGTTCTGCTGATGCGGCTGCGGCTCGGTCGCCCCGATATCGGGCGGTATTCCGACCGCTTCGACGTGCCCGCCGCCACGGCCGGTGCCGGGCTCTCGGTGATGTGGATGGGCGTGGCGACGCTGCTCATCGACGACGGGTCGTCCGCGCTGCTGACCGACGGCTACTTCTCGCGCCCCAGCCTGCCCCGGGTGGCCGCCGGAAAGGTGGCGCCGTCACCGGCCCGGGTGGACGGCTGTCTGACCCGGGCCGGTGTGTCGCGGCTGGCGGCCGTCATCCCGGTGCACACCCACATCGACCATGTGCTGGATTCCGCGCTGGTCGCCGATCGCACCGGCGCGCAATTGGTCGGCGGCGAATCGGCGGCCAACGTCGGGCGCGGCTACGGCCTGCCGGAAGACCGGCTGGTGGTGGCGGTGTCGGGTGAGCCAATTCGGTTGGGTGCCTACGACGTGACCCTGGTGGAGTCACATCACTGTCCGCCGGATCGTTTCCCCGGCGTGATCGACGCACCGCTGGTGCCGCCGGTGAAGGCGGCCGCCTATCGCTGCGGGGAGGCCTGGTCGGCACTGATCCACCACCTGCCGTCGGACAAGCGGCTGCTGATCCAGGGCAGCGCCGGTTTCGTCACCGGGGCACTGGCCGGCCGGCACGCCGATGTGGTGTATCTGTCCGTCGGCCAGCTGGGCCTGCGGCCCCGGTCCTATCTGCTTGACTACTGGGCCGAGACCGTGCAGGCGGTGGGCGCGCGCCGGGTGATCGCCATCCACTGGGACGACTTCTTCCGCCCGCTGTCAAAGCCGTTGCGGGCCTTGCCCTACGCGGGTGACGACCTCGACGTGTCCATGCGCATCCTCGACGAGCTGGCGGCACGCGACGGCGTCGCGCTGCATTTGCCGACGGTGTGGCGGCGCGAAAACCCGTGGCAATGAAGCGGTTCAGACGTTGGCACTGACCGTCGCACTGCTGTTGCTTGCCGTGGTTCTTGGGTTCGCCGTGGTACGCCCGCGCGGATTGCCGGAGGCGGTCGCCGCTGTTCCGGCCGCCGTCATCGTCGTTGCGATCGGCGCGGTGTCGGTCGATCAAGCGGTCAAGCAAGTCTCCGGATTGTTCGGCGTGGTGGCGTTTTTGGGCGCGGTGCTGGTATTGGCCAAGTTGTGTGACGACGAGGGCCTCTTCGAGGCCGCGGGCGCGGCCATCGCCCGTACTCCTCGTGGCTCACACGGGCTGCTGCGTCAGGTGTTCGTCATCGCCGCTTCCATCACGGCCGTCCTGAGCCTGGACGCCACCGTGGTGTTGTTGACGCCGGTGGTGCTGGCGGCGGTGCGCCGGCTGCGGACCCCGGTACGCCCTTACGCCTATGCGACCGCGCACCTCGCCAACGGAGCCTCCCTGCTGCTGCCGGTGTCCAATCTGACCAACCTGCTGGCATTTCACCTCGCGAACATCTCCTTCACCCAATTCACGCTCGTGATGGCATTGCCGTGGCTGCTCACCATCGCCACGATGTACGCGGTGTTCCGCTGGTTTTTCGCCGCGGACCTGCGCGCCGCCCCAAACCCGGAAGAACTCGGCCCGGCACCGCGACCGCCGGTGTTCGTCTTGGTGGTGGTGGGGCTGACGCTGGCCGGGTTCGCGTTGTCCGAACCGCTGGGCGTGCCGCCCGCGTGGGTGGCGCTGGCCGGCGCCGCGGCGCTGGCGGTGCGCAGCCTGCGCCGCGGGCACACCACCGCGACGGAAATCCTTCGCTCGGTGCACCTCTCGTTTCTGGTGTTCGTGCTGGCCCTGGGTGTGGTGGTGCAGGCGGTCACGCTCAACGGAATGGCCCGGGTGATGTCGGCGGTGCTGCCGCACGGATCGGGGTTGCCGGCGTTGCTGGCCATCGCCGCGGTGGCCGCGCTGTTAGCCAACATCGTCAACAATCTGCCCGCGACGCTCGTGCTGTTGCCGCTGGTCGCGCCTGCTGGACCGGTGGGAATCCTGGCGGTGCTGATCGGGGTCAACGTCGGACCCAACCTGACCTATGTCGGTTCGCTGTCAAACCTGTTGTGGCGGCGGGTGCTTCGGCGACACGACGTCGAGGCGGCCGTCGGCGAGTACACCCGACTCGGGCTGTGCACGGTGCCGCCGGCGCTGGTGATAGCGGTGGTAGCGCTGTGGGGATCGGCGCGGGTGCTGGGCCTGTAGTCGACGGACCTAGGTGTACGTCGGACGCCCGGCGCGAACGATGGAGGCCAATTCCTCACGAGACTGGGCGCCCACCCGTTGGCAGGCCCGGTACACGTGGCCTTCCACGGTGCGCACCGACATCACCAGCTGTTCGGCGATCTCGCGGTTGGACAGACCGGTGGCCACGAGTTCGACGACGTCGCGCTGGCGGCCGGACAGTTTCAGACCCGTCGGGGTGCGCAGCGCGGGGGTCTGCAGGCCGCCGCATTCGTCGGCCAACTCCCGGGCCAGGGCCGCCGCATACAGAGCCCGGCGATGGTGCTGGCGCTCGTCGAAAGCGACGGACGCCTGGGCGGCCGCATCGGCGGCCGCGGCACGATCGCCGACGCGTCGGTAGGCCGCCGAGGCCGCCAGTAGCCCATCACCGTCGCACGTGCGCAGGGCCTTGGCATGCGCCGCGACGGCATCCGCCAATGGCAGGGCCAATGCGTCGGCCAGCTCCCGGGCCCGACCTGTCAGCGTGGCGTCGCCCCATTGCGCCGCGGCCTGAATGCAGGCCAGTTCATGGGTGGGTTGATTGCGCTCGCGAGCCAGCCGAGCGGCCTCTCGGGCAACGGCCGCGGCCTCGGTCAGATGGCCGCTGGCCGCCAGCGCCCAGCCTTCGGCCAGGGCCAGGGCGGTATGCATGAAGAGAAATTCCCGCGGAACGCACGATCGCGCCGCGGCCAGGGCGTCAGTGGCCTCCGCGGCCTGACCCAGCTTGGCGTGCGCCTCGGCAAGAGTGAAGTAACTCGCCGGTCGCAGACCGGTAGTGACGGAATGGATTTGAACCCCGGCGACCGCCTCGTGCACCAGCCGCACCGCCTCGGCGACGGAGCCACGCACCAACTCGGCATTTGCCATCAGTAGGGCCAGGTTCGCATAGGCCAGGCCGGGAATGTCGCGAGTGGAATGGGCCAATTGTTCGGCCGCGCTGACGAATTCATCGATTCGTCCGGTCAACCTGCAGGCGCGACCATACACGGCACCGAACCAGAAGCGCATGTGCGATGCCTGAAAAGACGTGGTGGCGCGCCGCAACGCCGCCTCGGCTACCTTCGCAAGCTCATCGACCTGTCCCAGCGCGCCCATCGCCATGATCCAGGCAAGCGAAGCCATCATCGTGTGAAATCCGGGCAGTTCGGGAAACGCCATCGCGGCACGCGCGTTCTCGATGGCCCGTTGACACCGTGCCGCCACCGCGTCCAGGCAGGCCTGCACGGCCAACCGTTCCGCCCGCTGCGCCGGGCTTTCGACACCCGCGGAGGCCAGTTCGTCGAGAATCTGTGCTGCCGCCGCGGGGTTGAAAAGATTCCACATCAGGTTGGCCGCACGCACGGTCGCCCAGTGATGTCCGTCAGGCACGTCGCTGCCGGACATCGCACTCAGCGCCGCCTCGGCCGGCTCACCGCGTCCCAACAGGGCCAGGTTCATCGCCCGCACGCCGGCGGCTCCCGGCGCCCCGGCATGCGTGGCGGCGGTGGCCAACCGGTCGGCCAGGTCCAGATCCAGCAGTGTCATGGCGTGCCGCGCCGATTCCAGATACAAGCCGGGGTCGGGATCGAGATCCGACTCCAGCAGCAGCAACGCGCGTCGCACGGTGGCCTGCATGTCGACATCGCCGTCGGCGGCCATCCGTGTCGCCAACCTGCCGCGAATCTCGGACAGGTACAACTCGCCGGCGCCGGCTCGACGCAGCTCACCGAACAGTGGGTGGGCCAGTCTGGCCGCCAGGCCGGCGGCGGTGCGTTCGATGCTCACCAGCCCCATCCGCTCGGCGGCGGCCAGGTCGTGACGGTGCGCCAAATCGCACAGCACGTCGACGGACAGCGGTTCGCACTGCGACAACGTGTCGACCACGGTGGCCACCCCCGGACTGAGCCGACCCATCTGGCGGCTCAATGTGTCAGACAGGCTCGCCGAGACGGCGACGTCCCCGTCCCACATCCATACCCCGGCCGACTGGTGCATGCGCCCGGCAGCGAGCTGATCGGCCAGCAGTAGCCGCAAAAACAGGGCATTGCCACCGGTCAGCTTCTGAAATCGCGCCGCGGTGCGTGCATCGATCGGGCCACCCAACCTGCTCTCGATGACCTCGCGGGTGGCCATCGCCGAAAGCGGCTCGAGATCAAGCCGATCCAGCAGCCCGTCCTTCCACAGCGCCGTCACCGCGTCGGGTTCGTCGCTGCCGGTGCGAATCGTGACCACCAGCCGGACTTCACCCGACTGCGCCAGCTGGTGCACAACCAAGGCCGACAATCCGTCGAGCAGGTGCGCGTCGTCGACTCCGACGACCACCCGGCCCCGACGCTGCTGCGCGACAAACGAATTAATGACCCGCTGCACGTCGGTGCGCGGGTCGGACATGGCGTCGCCGAGCAAGCCGATGAATGCACCCAGCGGCAACGCGCGCGCCGACTCGGTGCCGACGATCCATTTCGTCCGCTGCCCGGCCGCCTCGGCGCGCCGCAGCACTTCGTGGGCCAGCCACGTCTTGCCCACGCCCGCGGCTCCGGCGAGCAAAACGCCCGAACGGTTGCCCACCGCACCGAGCGCGCGGCGAATGATCCCTAATTCACTGTCGCGCCCGGTCAGCGGCTCAGCGCCGATCACTCGGCGACTATAACGGCGAGCACGCGTCGGGCGGGCCGTTATCCCGACGTTTCCCGACCCCGATGCGTAGTGACACGCACCGCATTGGGTAGTCGACTACGCTGCCGGCCCCGGTGGCGTGCCGTGAGCATGACAGTTAGTCGGATAAGCGCTCAGCACGGATGGTGGGAATGGCAAAGATCGGCACGCACGCGTTGGTATTGGGAGCAAGCATGGCCGGGTTGCTGGCCGCGCGGACGCTCAGTGAGTTCTACATCGACGTCACGGTGGTGGAACGCGATCCGCTGCCGGACTGCCCGTCCGCGGCCGGTCCTCGTCGCGGCGTCCCGCAGGGCCGGCATCTGCATGGGTTGCTGCCCCGCGGCGCGCAGGTGTTCGAGGAGTTGTTCCCCGGCATCCTCGATCAGTTGGTCCTCGACGGCGCCCACTACTTCGGCGGCGACCTGTCGCAGGTGTACTACAACGTGGGCGGACACCTGGTGGCGCGGCGCGGCCACGCCGACTCGTTCACCGCGTACCTGGCGACCCGGCCCTTCCTCGAGGAACACGTGCGCGCCCGGCTGCGGGCCGTTCCCAACGTCACGCTGCTGGACGAGCACGACATCGTGGAGCTGACCTCGACGCTGGACAGCCGCCGGGTGACCGGCGCCCAGGTCGTCGACCGCCGCACCGGCGAACTGCGCACGCTGAGCGCCGACCTGGTCATCGACGCGACCGGGCGTGCCGGACGCACCCCCAACTGGTTGAACGCACTTGGCTACGGTTGCCCGCCCGACCAGCATGTCCTGGTTCACCTGACCTATGTGACCCAGGCGCTGCGGATGGCGCCCGGCTCGCTCGACGAACTCGGTTTCGTCATCGCACCCGTACCGGGGCGCCCGCGGGGACTGGGCGTCCTGCATACCGAGAACGACACCTGGATGTTCACCGTCTTCGGCGTGGCGGGCCGCGAACCGCACCCGGACCTGGTGTCGATGTGCGAGTTCGTCGAGGACTGCGCGCCCCGCCACCTGATCGCCGCAATCCAAGCTGCCGAACCCATCGGCGAAACCACTCGGCACCGCCAACCGTCCAGCCGCTGGCGCCGCTACGACCGGATGCCCCGATTCCCCGAGGGTCTGCTGGTCATCGGCGATGCGATCTGTAGCTTCAACCCCGTCTACGGCCAGGGCATGACGGTCGCCGCACTGGAAGCGTTAGCGCTGCGCGACTGCTTGTCGCGCGGAACAACGGATTTGGCGCGCCGATACTTCCGCGCGACCAAGGTGCCGATCCGTCAGGCGTGGGAGCTGTCGGCCAATCCCGACCTGTGCCTGCCCGAAATCGAAGGCACGGCGCCGCTGCTCACCCGCATGCTGGGGGTCTACCTCGATCGGGTGCTCACCGCGGCCGAACAGGACCCCGCCGTGGCCAATCAATTCTTCCGGGTGACTGCGCTTCTCGACCCGCCCACCCGACTGCTGCGCCCGGCCATGATCCGGCGCGCTGCGGGTGCCCTCGCGGGCAGCCATCGCCGCCGGCAGCGGCGCGGCATCGACGAGCACGCGGCTTTCGGCGGGCTAGCCGACAGCAAGTTCGGCTAAACGCGCCGATAAGCCGGCGGCAACGGCATGCCGAGGTCAGCCAGTACGCCACGAAGTTTGGTCGGGTAGTCGGTGATGATGCCGTCGACACCGTCGCCGATCTGCTCACGCATCGCGTCCGCATCGTTGACGGTCCACGGGATTACCTTGAGCCCCAATGCATGTGCGTGATCGACAAATTGCCTACCGGTGACCAGTCGATATTCGGGCGCAACGATGTTCGCTCCGGCCAGCAGCGCTCCCAGGACGGGATCGCCGACGACCGCGGGGTCGATGCCGGCCAACCACGGCGACCCCGGCGCCCAGGTCGTGTCGTCGTACAGGGCCACCAGCGGGATGGCCGGCTCAGCCCGATGCACCATGGGCAAGGTGCGCCAGTCGAAGCTTTCGATTTCGACGTTATCGATCTTGCCCGCCGCGCGCACCGCGGCCAGGATCACGTCCACGAATTGCTGCGGGCCCGCCGACGCGCCTGGATTGGCCGCCTCGACCTTGGTTTCGATGTCGTAGCGCACCCCTGTTTCGGTCGGCGCCCGATACGAGTCGGTGAGCGCGAAAACCTCCCGTAGGGTCGCTATCTTGTTGCCGCGCACCACTGTTGCGTCGGGAAACTCGGCCAGCCGACGACCGCAGTCCAGGGTGCGGATCTGTTCGAGGGTGAGTTCGTGCACCAGTTTCCCGACGTAGGGGTACTGCGGGTCGCCGGTCACGACGGGCGCGGTGTCGGTGCACTTGCCGGCGTCGATCGCTGGGTCGTGCCAGACCAGGGGCTGGCCGTCTTTGGTGATGACGACGTCGAGTTCCAGTGTGCTGACGCCAAGTTCGAGCGAGGCGGCGAAGGCGCGCAGCGACTCCTCGGTGGTCTCACCGCGTCCGCCGCGGTGCGCCTGCAGGTCGAACTCCGGGGCCGCGGCGACGGCGGCCGGCGGCAACAGCGTCAGCGCGGCCAGTGCGACGCCCAGGAGCACGAGCCGGCCGGGCAAAGTCGTCAACTCCGGCGTTGGCGAGCTATCTCGGCGAGTACTACCCCGGCGGCCACTGACGCGTTCAGCGATTCGGCCTGCCCGGCCATCGGTATCGACACCACCTCGTCGCAGTTCTGCCGCACCAGCCGCGAGAGGCCCTTGCCCTCGGACCCGACAACCACGACGATCGGGTCGGTGCCGTCCAGCTCATCGACGGCGGTCTCGCCGCCCGCGTCGAGGCCAACCACCCGGACCCCGCGGTAGGCCCAATCCTTCAGCGTTCTGGTGAGATTGGTGGCACGTGCCACCGGGATGCGGGCGGCGGCGCCGGCACTGGTGCGCCAGGCGACCGCCGTCACGGAGGCCGAACGGCGTTGCGGTATCAGGACGCCGTGACCGCCGAAGGCCGCGACGGATCGGACGATGGCACCGAGATTGCGGGGATCGGAGATGTTGTCCAACGCGACCAGCAGCGCCGGTGGCGTTTGCAGTGCGCTGCCAAGTAGGTCGTCGGGATGGGCGTAGTGGTACGGCGGGACCTGCAAAGCGATGCCCTGGTGCAGATGGTTGGTGGTCATCTTGTCCAGGTCTGGACGCGGCACTTCCAGAATGGCGATGCCCAAATCTGCTGCCCGCGAAACGGATTCGGTGACGCGCTCGTCGGCCTCGATACCGAGTGCCACGTAGAGCGCGGTGGCGGGCACACCGGCGCGCAGACACTCCAGCACGGGATTGCGACCGAGCACGGTTTCGGTGTCGTCGGTGCGCTTGGCCGGCCGGCGGGACTGGCTTTTGGCGGACCGCTTTGCCGCGGGATGATTCGGACGCAGGTGCGCCGGCGGCGTCGGTCCCCGGCCCTCCAGCGCGCGGCGCCGCTGACCACCCGACCCTACGGTCGGCCCTTTTTGGCTGCCGGTCTTGCGCACGGCCCCCTGGCGCCGAGAGTTACCGGCCATTACTTGTCCATCACTTTTCTGAACCGGCTTGCAGCTCCCACTGCGGTCCGTCGGCGGTGTCGGTGACCTCGATGCCGGCCTGCTTGAGCCGATCCCGAATCTCGTCCGCCAGCGCCCAATTGCGCTCCTCGCGAGCGCGTTGGCGCCTTTCCAGCTCTGCGCGCACCAGCGCGTCGACCGCCGCGAGTGCGGCCGAGGTCTCGTCGCGGGTTTCCCAACGTTCGTCGAGCGGATCACAACCCAGGATGCCCATCATCGCGCGGATGGCACCGGCATGATGCAAGGCGTTTTCGTGGTCGCCGGCATCGAGTGCCCGGTTGCCCTCCGCCCGGGCGTGATGGATCTCGGCCAGCGCGATCGGAACCGCGAGGTCGTCGTCGAGCGCGTTGGCGAATCGCGTTGTCCACTGTCCCGGGACGACCCCGCCGACGCGGACACGCACCCGGTGCAGGAAATCCTCCACTCCCACATAGGCTTTCACGGCGTCCTGCAGCGCAGTCTCGGAGAACTCCAGCATCGAGCGGTAGTGGGCGCTGCCCAGGTAGTAGCGCAGCTCGGGCGCCCGGACACGCTGCAGCATCGCCGGGATGGACAGCACGTTGCCCAGCGATTTGCTCATCTTCTCCCCGCCCATCGTCACCCAGCCGTTGTGCAGCCAGTAGCGGGCGAACCCGTCTCCGGCCGCATGGCTCTGCGCGATCTCGTTCTCGTGGTGCGGGAACACCAAATCCATTCCGCCGCAATGGATATCGAACTCCGGTCCCAGATACGTGCGGGCCATCGCCGAGCATTCCAGGTGCCAGCCCGGGCGGCCGCGACCCCAGGGTGTCGGCCAGGATGGTTCACCTGGCTTGGCGCCTTTCCACAAAGTGAAGTCGCGTTGGTCGCGCTTCCCGGTGGCCACGCCTTCGCCCTGGTGGACGTCGTCGATCCGGTGGCCGGACAATTGTCCATACTCGGGGAAGCTGAGCACGTCGAAGTAGACGTCGCCGTTGCTGGCATAGGCATGACCCTTTTCGATCAGCCTGTCCATTAACTCGACCATTTGCGTGATGTGCCCGGTCGCTCGGGGCTCGGCCGAGGGCGGCAACACGTCCAGCGCGTCGTAGGCGGCGGTGAAGGCACGCTCGAAGGTCGCCGCCCATTCCCACCACGGCCGGCACGCGGCGGCGGCCTTGTTGAGGATCTTGTCGTCGATATCGGTGACGTTGCGGATGAACGCGACGTCGTACCCGCGCGCCATCAGCCAACGGCGCAGGATGTCGAAGGCCACCCCGCTGCGGACGTGCCCGATGTGGGGCTGCCCCTGGACGGTGGCGCCACACAGGTAGATGGAGACATGCCCCTCGCGCAGCGGAACGAAATCGCGCACGGCGCCGGCTGCCGTGTCGTGGAGCCGCAGACGGGGGCGATCGGTCACGACGTGCCAGCTTACCTGGAACTTCGGATCGGTCGGCCGCAGCTCGCGAGGCTATCCGTGGGCGACGATCAGCGCAGTCGCAATCGCGGCCAAACCCTCGCCCCGGCCGGTAAGGCCCAGCCCGTCGGTCGTCGTCGCTGAGACCGATACCGGGGCCCCCAGCAGTTCCGACAAGACCTGCTGCGCCTCGGCACGGCGCGGGCCGATCTTCGGCCGATTGCCGATCACCTGCACGGCGGCGTTGCCGACCCGGTAGCCGTGCGCCGCGATCACTTCGGCAACGTGGCGCAGCATCTGGGCACCGCTGACGTCCTTCCAGCGCGGATCGTCGATCCCGAAGACGGCGCCGATGTCGCCGAGCCCGGCGGCGGACAACACCGCGTCACACAGTGCATGGGCGGCCACGTCCCCGTCGGAGTGGCCAGCGCAGCCGTCGGCGTCGTCAAACAGCAGTCCCGCCAGCCAGCAGGGGCGTCCGCGTTCGATCGGGTGCACATCGGTGCCCAGACCGATGCGGGCAGAGGTGGGCAGCTCGGTCACCGGCGCACGATTGCTTCGGCCAGCAGCAGGTCCAGCGGGGTGGTGATCTTGAAGGCCAGCGGGTCCCCGTCGACCACCCCAACCTGGCCCCCGATTTGCTCGACCAGCGACGCGTCGTCGGTGGCCGTGGCGTCGGCGGTGTCGGCGGCGCGCTGGTACGCGCGCAACAACAGGTCGGTGGCAAACCCCTGCGGTGTCTGCACCGCGCGCAACCCGGCACGCTCAGGCGTCCCCAACACCACGCCGTTGGCATCCACGGCCTTGATGGTGTCATGCAGCGGCAGCGCGGGCACCACGGCCGGGTGCCCGGCCCGCAACGCCGCCACCACTCGTGTGATCAGCGGCGGAGGAGTCAGCGCCCGGGCCGCGTCATGGACGAGGATGAACTCCGGGGTGCCGGGCACCGCGGACAGGGCCAGACGGACCGACTCGGTGCGCCCGGCCCCGCCTGCCACGACTATGGCCCGCTCGCCAAGGAGGCGCTTGGCCGCATCGATACGATCGGCGGGCACCGCCGCCACGACCTGGTCTACGACCCCCGAGCGGAGCAGGCCGACGACCGCTCGTTCGAGCAGAGTGCGCCCGTCGAGCTCACAAAACGCCTTTGGAATGCCGACACCTAAACGTTCCCCCGACCCCGCGGCGGGAACTAATGCGACAACTGTGCCCCCGGCCACCGGAGCTCAGGGCCTTCAGGAAGCGGCGGCCAGAACCTCGTCGAGGATGGTCTCCGCTTTGGCGTCGTCGGTGCTCTCCGCGAGCGCCAGTTCGCCGACCAGAATCTGGCGAGCCTTCGCCAGCATGCGCTTTTCACCCGCGGACAAGCCGCGTTCCTGATCACGACGCCACAAGTCACGGACGACTTCGGCAACCTTGTTGACGTCGCCCGAGGCGAGCTTTTCCAGGTTGGCCTTGTAACGGCGTGACCAGTTGGTGGGTTCTTCGGTGTGAGGAGCGCGCAGTACCTGGAAGACCTTGTCCAGGCCCTCTTGTCCGACGACGTCGCGGACGCCGACGTACTCGGCGTTCTCGGCGGGAACTCGAACGGTCAGGTCACCCTGCGCAACTTTCAAGACGAGATACTCTTTTTGCTCCCCTTTGATGGTGCGGGTTTCGATCGCCTCGACTAACGCAGCACCGTGGTGTGGATAAACAACGGTGTCGCCGACCTTGAAGATCATCTGATTCGAGCCCCTTTCGTTACCTCATTCTAACACGGCGGTCCAAGTCGCGCGAAGCAACAGTGCAGGTCAGGGGCACAACGCGCGCTGATTAGGGGTTGACAGAAGGACGAAGACGTGCAATGCCCCACCCTATCAACGCCCCGAATTGCCCGGCGCGGGCCCCCGCCATCGCGGCTGCGGTGCTGGTCTGGCCACCTGCGCTACCGCCCGAAAGACCTTCCTACTACTGTGCATAGTTGCGTGGTCGGCCCCGCGGTCGCCGTGCCACGATTCGCTTCGATCAGCCAGACCGAGCCCAGGAGGCACTGAGTGAACCGCTTCAAGACCGGCCTCGCTGTCCGCTTCCCCGCCCGAATTGCCCTCGCCGGCCTGGCCGTAATGGTCGCCGCCGCGCTGACCGCGTGCGGCGCCGGGCAAATCTCGCAAATGGCGACCCAGGAGCCGGCCATCAACGGCAACAGGGTCTCGGTCAACAACGTCGCGCTACGCGACATCCGCATCCAGGCCACCCAGACCGGGGACTTTTTGCAGCCGGGCAAGACCGTGGACCTGGTACTGGTGGCGGTGAATCAGTCCCCCGACGCGGCGGACCGGTTGGTGGGCATCACCAGTGACATCGGCGCGGTGACGGTGTCCGGCGACACGCGACTGCCGCCCAGCGGAATGCTGTTCATCGGCACACCGGAAGGGCATCAGGTGGCGCCGGGGCCGTTGAACCCCAACACCGCGGCGAAGGCAACCGTCAATTTGGCGAAGCCCATCACCAACGGCCTGACCTATCCGTTCACCTTCACCTTCGAAAAGGCCGGACAGGCCAGCGTGCAGGTACCGATCTCCGCCGGACCGGCTGCCTAAGCGGTCGTCCAGAGCGCTCTTCACGGCCGCGAGGGGGCCGTGTCACGCAGGGCACTTGTCACCCCGTGCCGATACCGTCATGTCGTGGCAAATGCGCGCTCGCAATATCGCTGCTCGGAGTGCCGGCACGTCACCGCGAAATGGGTGGGCCGCTGCGGAGAATGCGGCACCTGGGGCACCGTCGAAGAGGTGCCCTTGCTCAGCCCGGTCAGCGGCGGCCGCCGGACCATGACCGCGGCGTCGCGGGCCGTTCCGATCAGCTCCGTCGAGGCCGGCGTCAGCCGGCACCGGGCAACCGGGATCGACGAGCTCGACCGGGTGCTCGGCGGCGGCGTGGTGCCCGGCTCGGTGACGCTGCTGGCCGGAGATCCGGGTGTCGGCAAGTCGACATTGCTGCTCAAGGTCGCGCACCTGTGGGCGCAGTCCGGCCGGCGTGCGCTCTACATCTCCGGCGAGGAATCCGCCGGACAGATCCGGTTGCGCGCCGACCGGATCGGCTGCGGCACAGGCGATGTCTACCTGGCCGCCGAATCCGATGTGCACACCGTGCTCGAGCACATCGCAACGGTCCAGCCCGCGCTGGTGATCATCGACTCGGTGCAGACCATGTCCACCACCGAAACCGACGGCGTCGCCGGCGGGGTGACGCAGGTCCGGGCGGTCACGGCCGCGCTCACCGCCGCGGCCAAGACCAACGGCGTGGCACTGATCCTGGTCGGCCACGTCACCAAGGACGGAGCCATCGCCGGACCCCGCTCGCTGGAACACCTCGTCGACGTCGTGCTGCATTTCGAAGGCGACCGCAGTGGGTCGCTGCGCATGGTCCGCGGCATCAAGAACCGGTTCGGCGGCGCCGACGAGGTCGGCTGTTTCCTCTTGCACGACAACGGAATCGAGGGCGTCTCTGACCCGTCGAACCTGTTCCTCGATCAGCGACCCAACCCGGTGCCCGGCACCGCGATCACGGTCGCGCTGGACGGCAAGCGTCCGCTGATCGGTGAAGTACAGGCGCTGCTGGCCACGCCGAACGGCGGCTCACCGCGTCGCGCCGTCAGCGGCATCGACCACTCCCGCGCCGCGATGATCACCGCGGTGCTGGAAAAGCACGCCAGGCTGCCCCTGGCCGCCAACGACATCTACCTGTCCACGGTCGGCGGTATGCGGTTGACTGATCCCTCGTCGGACCTGGCCGTCGCCATCGCGCTGGCGTCGGCGTTGGCCGACCTGCCGCTGCCCACCACCGCGGTGATGATCGGCGAGGTAGGTCTGGCTGGTGATCTGCGCCGGGTCAGCGGGATGGATCGGCGGCTGGCAGAAGCCGCGCGGCAGGGGTTCACCATCGCCCTGATGCCACCGGGGTGCGACGCCGTGCCGCGGGGAATGCACGCGCTGACGGCGCCTACCATCGGAGCGGCACTCGAGCACATGATCGACGTCGCCGACCATCGCAGCGCGCCGCCGACGTTCGAACGGCGGAACCCTCCCACACTGCGAGCCCTCACGTAGCAGAATGACATGGTGTGACCCGTCCAACGCTGCGTGAGACGATTGCCCGCCTGGCACCGGGCACCGGCCTTCGCGATGGCCTGGAGCGCATCCTGCGCGGCCGCACGGGTGCCCTGATCGTGCTGGGCAACGATGAGAACGTCGAGGCCATCTGCGACGGCGGTTTCGCGCTGGATGTCCGGTACGCCCCGACGCGGCTGCGCGAGTTGGCCAAAATGGACGGTGCCGTGGTGCTGTCCACCGACGGCAGCCGGATCGTACGAGCCAACGTGCAGCTGGTGCCGGATCCGTCGATTCCCACCGATGAGTCGGGCACTCGCCACCGCTCGGCGGAACGGGCCGCGATCCAGACCGGCTATCCGGTGATCTCGGTAAGCCACTCGATGAACATCGTCACCGTCTACGTCGGCGGGGAACGCCACGTGCTGGCCGACTCCGCGACCATCCTGTCGCGCGCCAATCAGGCCATCGCCACCCTAGAGCGCTACAAGACTCGTCTGGACGAGGTCAGCAGGTTGTTGTCCCGCGCTGAGATCGAAGACTTCGTCACCCTGCGCGACGTGATGACGGTGGTGCAGCGACTCGAGCTGGTCCGCCGGATCGGGCTGGTAATCGACTACGACGTCGTCGAACTGGGCACCGACGGGCGTCAGCTGCGGCTGCAGCTCGAGGAGCTGCTTGGTGGCAACGACACGGATCGGGAGCTGATCGTGCGCGATTACCACGCCAGCCCCGAGCCGCTGTCCGACGCGCAGATGACCGCAACCCTCAACGAGCTGGACGCGCTGTCTGACACCGAGCTACTCGAAATCACCTCACTGGCAAAGGTTTTCGGGTACCCGACCACGACCGAGGCGCAGGATTCGGCGCTGAGCCCCCGTGGCTACCGCGCGATGGCCGGTATCCCGCGGCTACAGTTCGCCCACGTGGATCTGTTGGTGCGCAGCTTCGGCACGCTGCAGGGTCTGCTGGCCGCGAGCGCCAACGACCTCCAATCGGTCGACGGCATCGGCTCGATGTGGGCGCGCCACGTGCGCGAGGGGCTGTCGCAGCTGGCCGAGTCGACGATCGCCGACCCGCTCAACTGACTGCGCTCAGCCCGCGGGCGAGGGACCCGGAGCCCCGGGCGGCGATTCGGGCTGCGGCACCGCGGGTTGACCCGGTACCGGCCCCGGCGGGGGCGGCGGCTGGTTCAGGATGAACGGAACCGGAAGTGAGCGCAGGTTGCCCAGCTGGACGACAAGGTTGTAGGTGCCCGGCCCGATCGCCGGGCGGGGCAGCGGGCAGTGCGGCGCCGAGCCCATGCCGGTCCACGTCACCGCCGTCGTCACCTGCTCGCCCGGGGTGAAGGTCTTTACCAGGGTCTCGTTGGATGGTGCGCAGTCCAGGTTCGACCACAGCCGCTTGTTATCCAGGGTGTAGACGTAGGCGGCCAGGACGGCGGCGCCCACATCACGCTTGCAGGCCACCAGCCCGATGTTGGTCACGACCATCGTGAATTTCGGCTGGTCGCCGATGAAGTATTGCGGGGCATTGGTCAGACCCTTGACGGCCAGCGTCGAGTCGGGGCAGTCGTCGCCCTCCTTGAGCACCGGCGGCGGTTGCACCGCGGCGGTGGGCGTCGCCGACTCCGGATTCTGCCCCTGCGGCGCGGGCACCTGGGTGGCGCCTTCCTGGCCGGGTGGGGGTGGCGCCTGCGGCGCCGCGGCGGCCGGGGTGTTCTGCGCCGATCCGGGCTTGCTGACGCTGGCGGGCTTGGCTCCGGCGTTGTTGCCCATGAACGCGATGATGGTGGCGACCGCAATGCCGATCACGATGACCGCGATCCCCAGGGCCAACCCCCTGCGCCGCCAATAAATCTCCGTGGGTAGCGGGCCACGCGGTTCCAGATCCAGCACGATTCCACCGTAAGTCCAGGTCACACCGATTTGTCCGATCCGGCTCGGCGTGTCGCGATGTTAGCTGGCCGACAACCGTGTTAGAGGCACCCGCACACGGGTGGAATTCCCACCGGCACTGTCGGCTGTTATTCGCCGATATCGCCGATGTGGCCGACCAGCGCCACTCGACCGTCGGCCAGGTGGTAGGTGAGCCCGACGAGCGCCACCGTGCCGGCCGCCAGGCGTTCGGCGATGGCCGTCGACCGGGCCGTGAGCTGCGCCAACGTTTCGCTGACGTGCCGCGCCTCGAACTCGTCGACCCGGCTCAGCCCGTCGCGGCGGCCGATCAGGATCGACGGCGCGACGCGCTCCACCACGTCGCGCACGAAGCCCGACGGTATCGCGCCCTCGTCGACCGCGCCGATCGCGGCCTTGACGGCGCCGCAGCTGTCGTGGCCGAGTACGACGATCAGCGGGACATCGAGCACCGTTACCGCGTACTCGATCGAACCCAGCACCGCGGTGTCGATGGCTTGGCCGGCGGTGCGCACCACGAAGACGTCGCCCAGCCCCTGGTCGAAGATGAGCTCGGCCGCCACCCGGCTGTCCGCACATCCGAAGATGACCGCGGTCGGTTTCTGGCCGGCAGCCAGGCTGGCGCGATGCTCGATGCTCTGGCTCGGGTGTGCGGGCCGGCCGGCGACGAATCGCTCGTTACCCTCTTTGAGTGCTTTCCATGCGGTTATCGGGTTGGTGTTGGGCATGGCACACATTGTGGCTTGTCACGGACGCCAATGCCTAGCCAGTCGCGGATCCCGGCTAATGAACTGCTGCGGTGGTACGAGCGCTCGCACCGCGACTTGCCCTGGCGACAACCGGGTGTAAACGCGTGGCAGATCCTGGTGAGTGAGTTCATGCTGCAGCAGACGCCGGTGGCCCGGGTGCTGCCGATCTGGACCGAGTGGGTGCGGCGCTGGCCCACCCCGTCGGCCACCGCGGCGGCCACTGCGGCCGACGTGCTGCGGGCGTGGGGCAAGCTGGGCTACCCGCGACGGGCCAAACGGTTACACGAGTGCGCCGTCGTCATCGCCCGCGACCACGGCGACGTCGTTCCGGATGACGTTGAAACCCTGTTGGTTCTGCCGGGTGTCGGCAACTACACGGCCCGAGCCGTGGCGTGCTTCGCCTATCGGCAACGGGTTCCGGTGGTGGACACCAATGTGCGCCGGGTGGTCGCCCGCGCGGTGCATGGCCTAGCCGATGCCGCGGCCCCCTCGGCGACCCGCGACCATGCCGACGTGGCGGCGCTGCTTCCGAAAGATGATACGGCTCCGCTTTTTTCGGTCGCACTGATGGAGCTGGGCGCCACGGTGTGCGTCGCCCGGACGCCGCGTTGCGGGTTGTGCCCGCTCGATGAGTGCGCCTGGCGGCGGTCGGGCTATCCCCCCGCGCAGGGGCCGGCCCGTCGGGTGCAAAGTTACGCCGGCACCGATCGTCAGGTCCGTGGCCGGCTACTGGATGTGCTGCGCGCCAACGATTCCCCGGTTACCCGGGCCGAGCTGGACGTCGCCTGGCTGACCGACACTGCGCAGCGAGACCGGGCATTGTATTCGCTGCTGACCGACGGCTTGGTGACCCAGACCAGCGACGGCCGGTTCGGGTTAGCCGGCGAGGAATGACTCGACCGCCCGACGGTACACCTGCGGTGCTTCGTCATGGATCAGATGTCCCGCTTCCGGTACTGCTAGATACGTTGTCGACGAACCTTTTTCGTGCATCGCGCGCATCTGGCCCGACGGGGTGACCGAGTTACCGGCTTCTAGTAACAGCACCGGCGCCCGCACCGCCGACCATTGCGACCAGTAGTCCCGGGTGCCCCATTCAGCGGCGATCTCGATCCACCGCGCGGTGTGCCCGTGCAGTCGCCAGCCGGTTTCGGTGCGGTCGAATGCGTCCAGGAAATACCGGCCCGCGACCGGACCGAATTCATTGAATACCTGTTCGGCAGTGTCGAATTCGACCGGAAGCGCATGCAACCACGGCTCCCATGGGCCGGTCGTGCGACCGCGGAAATCCGGCGCCATGTCCTCCACCACCAGTGCGGAAACCAATTCCGGCCGCTCGGCCGCCAGACACCAGGAATGCAGCGCCCCCATCGAATGCCCCACCAACCTGACCGGCACCCCCAACGCCGCCGCCGCGTCGCCGAGATCGGCCATGAAACGCTCGGTGCTGATCGGGTGCGGATCGATGACGTCGCGGCCGCGGTGCCAGGGCGCGTCGTAGGTGTACACGGTGCCCAGCCGGGTCAGCCAGGGCAGCTGGCGCGACCAGGTGGTGCCCCGGCCCATCAGCCCGTGCACCAGGACCAACGGTTCACCGTGCCCTCCGTGCGGAGTCAGCAGATCGGTGGGCATAGCACCATCTTGCGTCCCCCGCCCACCAGCAGCACAAGGCGGGATGCGGGGTAGCCTGGCGGGCATGCCGCCAGTGGTGAAGATCAACGCAATCGAAGTTCCCGCCGATGCCGGTCCTGAGCTGGAGAAGCGGTTCGCCCACCGAGCACACGCGGTGGACAACCAACCGGGCTTCCTCGGCTTCCAGCTGCTGCGCCCGGTCAAGGGTGAGAACCGCTACTTCGTCGTGACACACTGGGAGTCCGATGAAGCATTCCAGGCCTGGGCAAGTGGGCCCGCCGTCGAAGCCCATGCCGGTCAGCGTGCCAACCCGGTGGCGACCGGCGCGTCGCTGCTGGAGTTCGAGGTTGTCATGGACGTTGCCGGGGGCAAGTCGGCTGAATAGGCCTAATAGGCCGGGTCCCGCGCAGCGCGTACTGGCCGTCACCGCGGCAGCAGCACTCGTCGCGACCCTGGCGCCGGGTTGTTCGCCGTCGCCGCCGCCGCAGGCGAACGCGGCCAACGCCGGCCGGGGCATTGACACCCGTACGCCTCCAGGGCTGCGGGCCCAGCAGACCATGGACATGCTGAACTCGGACTGGCCGATCGGCCCGGTCGGGGTTGGCACCCTGTCCGCCCCCGACAAGGTGGACACGGTCGAAACCACGATGGAAGAGCTCTGGTGGGATCGCCCCTTCGCCCTGGACGGTGTCGACATCAGCGCCAGCGTTGCTACGCTGCATCTCACCTCGTCGTACGGTGCGCGGCAGGACATCCGGATTCACACCGACGACATGGGGCGAGTCGACCGCTTCGACGTCGACACTGAGGCGCCGACGATCGCCTCATGGCATGACATCGATGCGACGCTGAGCAAGACCGGCGCGAAATACTCCTACCAGGTCGCCAAGGTCAACGGGACTCCTCAGGGCCGCTGCGACCCCGTCGCGGGCACCAACACCGGCGAATCCTTGCCCCTGGCATCGATTTTCAAGTTGTATGTGCTGCACGCCTTGGCCGGCGCCGTGCAGCGCCACACCGTGTCCTGGGACGATCAGCTGACCGTCACCGAAAAGAGCAAGGCGGTGGGTTCCTCGGGCCTGGGACTCAATCCCGGCGACCATGTTTCGGTGCGCGACGCCGCCGCCAAGATGATCGCCAACAGCGACAACATGGCCACCGACTTACTGATCGAAAAATTGGGCACGCCGGCCATCGAGGAGGCGCTGGCCTCCGCCGGCCACCATGATCCGGCCAGCATGACGCCGTTTCCCACGATGTACGAGATCTTCTCGATCGGGTGGGGGCAGCCGGACCTACGCGCCCAGTGGCAGCACGCCACCCCGCAGGTCCGTGCCCAGCTGCTGGCACAGGCGAATTCCACTCCCTACCAACCGGATCCGGCCCGCGCTCACGTCCCAGCGTCGACCTATGGTGCAGAATGGTATGGCAATGCCGAGGACATCTGCCGAATCCACGCGGCCCTGCAAGCCGACGCCGTCGGCGCGGCCGCTCCCGTGCGGCAGATCCTATCCGCCGTTTCCGGTATTCAGCTGGATCGAAACGTCTGGCCGTATATCGGCGCGAAAGCCGGTGGCTTGCCGGGTGATTTGACCTTCAGCTGGTACGCCGTGGACAAGACCCAACAAGCGTGGGTAGTCAGCTTCCAGCTGAACTGGCCGCGCGATCACGGGCCTAAAGTGACCGGCTGGATGCTGCAAGTTGCCAAGCAGACGTTCGCGCTGATCGCCCCGCCCTAGTCATCCCGTTAGTCACCCCGCTAGTCACCCGAGGCGCAGCGTCCAGCGGTCGTTGCGGTAGTGCAAGGTCGTGCGGCTAAGCGGTGCAATGTCGATGCGCCAGAACGACTTCGGCGGTATGTCCAGAGCCGTCAGGATCGCCGCGCGGATCAACGCCGGATGCGTCACTGCCACCGTCACCGACGTCACCGACATCAGCCAACCGGCTACCCGCTCGGTGAGGTCGACGATGGACTCACCGCCGTGCGGTGCCGCGGCCGGATCGGTCAACCACAACTCGAGGTCGGCCGCGGGTAGGGCCTCGAGGGTGCATCCACGCCAGCGTCCGCAATCCAAGTCGGACAGCCGCGGCTCGGTGGTGGCGTCCAGCCCGAGCCGCTTCGCGGTTTGGCGCACCCGCTTCTCGGGGCCTACCAGCAGCCGGGCACCGCGAATACCAAGGCCCGCAACAGCTTCGGACTGCCGGCGACCGGTTTCGTTCAGCGGCTCGTCGTCGGGAAAACGCGCGGCCGCGACCGCGTCGGTCATCGCGTGCGACACGAGTGTCAGCCGGACGACCTCCGTCACGCCGCGGTGCTCGATACCCGTCGGCCGCCGGCGCTCTCACCGAGTAACCGCCCCGCCAGCGTCCCGAAGACCAATCCGATGGTCAGCCAGAGCAGCAGCTGGGCACCCAATGACAGCAGCCGGAATTCGTAGAGAACATCGGCGGGGAAGCCGGGATAGATGATCGCACCCGAGTTGTCGCGCAACGGTTCCGGCGTCTCGTCCACCGACGGCAGCGCTACCATCACCACCGCAACCCCCACCAGATAAGCCCCGCCGGCCAGCAGCCGACCGTTCCACGCGCCGATCCGGTCAGTCAGCCGGCGGGCCAGCCACACCGCCCCCACGGCCAGCAGCACCGACGCCAGTGCCAGCGCCAAATACCAGCCGGTGCGCGCCCCGATCGTGTCCGATTGGCCGACCGCGGGCGGATTGGGCGGATATTTCACAAACGGGACCAGGTACACGGTCACAACTGCCGCGGCGGCCAGCCACAGCGAAAGTGGCCGCGGCTCCCGGCTTTCCGGGTGCCCGGCGCTGCGCGCGTAGACGACACAGAACAGCACCGCGAACAGGGCGCCCATCGCGAGACCGAAGATCAGCACACCGAAACCGAGACCGGCGTTGGCCTGCACGCCGCGCGTGAACAACTCGGCGCCGTGCTCATGCACCCCATGCGCGTTCTCGGCGTCGGTTCGGCCGTCTTCGAAGGCGATGGCGCGGGCGATGACGGGCTCAGCGCACAGCCGGGCGAATAGGAACGATAGCGCCGCGCCGACGGCGCCCGCCAACAGCCCGCGTGCGATCAGACGCTTCTCCACGCCGGGTCAGTGGCAGGGGAAGCCAAGTAGGTGGCGCGCATCGTGCACGAATTCGTGCACGTGCGAGTCGCTGCCGAACAACGACACCGCGCCCTGATCGACGCCGACGAAGTAGAGCGCCAACAGCGCCAGCACGGCGGTCGCGGCCAGCCAGAGCGCGGCGCCTGCCGCCGACAAATCGATCGCGCGTGTGCCGGTGGTCTCGGAAGTGGACACTGTTGGCTCCTTCTGGGAATGACGCGTCCCGCCGTGGGCGACGGGTTTCCGGGTCTGACTTTGCACAGTGGCGCGACCGTTCTGGAGTTTCACCAGATTCCGTTGCCCGTCGGATGCTGACAACAGTGCTCAGTCTAGACGGAGCGCACCGCTGAGCAAACGATCACTGCTGCGGGGGCGGCCCACCGTAGCCGAGCTGGCTTGCCGTGTATCGCGCACCGTCCGTCACCGGAACCGCCTCGACCGCGGTGCCGTAGGCGCAGATCTCGGTCCACACGTCGCCGATTTCGGTGGTGTCGAACCGCATCGCGACGATGGCGTTGCCGCCCCGGCTGCGCGCCTCCGCGATCAGCCGCCCCATGGCTTCGTTGCGGCTCTCGGCGAGGTTCTTGGTCATCCCTTGCAGTTCGCCGCCGAACATGGCCTTGAACCCAGCACCCATTTGTGCAAACGCGTTGCGCGAACGAACGGTCAATCCGAAGACTTCGCCACAGACGCGTCGAATCTCCCAGCCCGGGAGGTCGTTGGTGGTCACGATCAGCACAGGCGAGCCCCTTAGCTCTCGGCACAGCAAAACGGGCGGTTAGTCCCGTGAGACTAACCGCCCGTTTCCCGTAATCGCTACTGCGGCTCGGGAGCTGCGTGCGCCCCGGCCTTCGCCAGGTCCGGCTCGGCGTCCGGCTTGCGCATTCCGGTGAACGTGAACACCGCGTCCTCGCCGGCGCCTTCGCCATCCCAATTGTCGACGTCGACTTTCACCAGCTGCCCGGGGCCGACCTCGTCGAAGAGAATCTTCTCGGAGAGCTGGTCCTCGATCTCGCGCTGGATGGTGCGCCGCAGCGGGCGGGCACCCAGCACCGGGTCGAAGCCACGCTTTGCCAGCAGCGCCTTGGCCTTGTCGGTCAGCTCCAGCGCCATGTCCTTGCTCTTGAGCTGGTTGGCAACCCGGCTGACCATCAAGTCGACCATACGGATGATCTCGTCGCGGCTGAGCTGGTGGAAGACGATGATGTCGTCGATACGGTTCAGGAACTCCGGGCGGAAGTGCTTCTTCAGCTCGTCGTTAACCTTTTGCTTCATCCGCTCGTAGTCGTTCTCACCGCCACCCTGGGTGAATCCGAGGCCGACGGGCTTGGAGATGTCCGACGTACCGAGGTTGGACGTGAAGATCAGCACGGTGTTCTTGAAGTCGACCGTGCGACCCTGCCCGTCGGTGAGCCGGCCGTCCTCGAGAACCTGCAACAGACTGTTGTAGATCTCTTGGTGCGCCTTCTCGATCTCGTCGAACAGCACCACCGAGAACGGCTTGCGCCGCACCTTCTCGGTCAGCTGGCCGCCCTCCTCATAGCCGACGTATCCCGGCGGGGCGCCGAACAGCCGCGACGCGGTGAACCGGTCGTGGAACTCGCCCATGTCGATCTGGATGAGCGCGTCGTCGTCACCGAACAGGAAGTTCGCCAGCGCCTTGGACAGCTCCGTCTTACCAACACCGGACGGGCCGGCGAAGATGAACGAGCCGGACGGGCGTTTGGGGTCCTTCAGCCCAGCGCGGGTACGACGGATTGCCTTGCTGACCGCCTTGACGGCGTCCTCCTGGCCGATGATCCGCTTGTGCAGCTCGTCCTCCATGCGCAGCAGCCGCGTCGTCTCGGCCTCGGTGAGCTTGAACACCGGAATGCCGGTCCAGTTACCCAACACCTCGGCGATCTGTTCATCGTCAACCTCGGCGACCACGTCGAGATCGCCTGAGCGCCATTGCTTTTCACGCTCTGTGCGCTGGGCGACCAGTTGCTTCTCCCGGTCGCGCAGGCTCGCGGCCTTCTCGAAGTCCTGGGCGTCGATCGCCGATTCCTTCTCCCGGCGCGCGTCGGCGATCTTCTCGTCGAACTCGCGCAGGTCTGGCGGCGCGGTCATCCGGCGGATGCGCATCCGCGCCCCCGCCTCGTCGATCAGGTCGATGGCCTTGTCGGGCAGGAATCGGTCGTTGATGTAGCGATCGGCCAGTGTCGCGGCCGCGACCATCGCCGAGTCGGTAATCGACACCCGGTGGTGCGCCTCGTATCGGTCGCGCAGACCCTTGAGGATCTCGATGGTGTGCTCCACCGTCGGCTCACCAACCTGGACCGGCTGGAAGCGGCGCTCCAGGGCGGCGTCCTTCTCGATGTACTTGCGGTACTCATCGAGGGTGGTCGCCCCGATTGTCTGCAGTTCACCGCGCGCCAGCTTGGGCTTGAGGATGCTGGCGGCATCGATCGCCCCCTCGGCGGCACCGGCACCCACCAGGGTGTGCAGCTCGTCGATGAACAGGATGATGTCGCCGCGGGTGTTGATCTCCTTGAGCACCTTCTTCAGGCGTTCCTCGAAGTCACCGCGGTAGCGGCTGCCCGCGACCAGGGAGCCGAGGTCAAGGGTGTAGAGCTGCTTGTCCTTGAGCGTCTCGGGCACCTCGCCATGCACGATGGCCTGCGCCAGGCCCTCGACAACGGCGGTCTTGCCGACGCCGGGCTCGCCGATCAGCACCGGGTTGTTCTTGGTGCGCCGGCTCAGCACCTGCATCACCCGCTCGATTTCCTTCTCGCGGCCGATGACCGGGTCCAGCTTGCCTTCCATCGCGGCGGCCGTCAGGTTGCGGCCGAACTGGTCGAGAACCAGCGAGGTGGACGGGCTGCCGGACTCGCCGCCACGGCCGCCGGTGCCCGCCTCGGCGGCCTCCTTGCCCTGGTAGCCGGAGAGCAGCTGGATGACCTGCTGGCGCACCCGAGTCAGCTCGGCGCCCAGCTTGACCAGCACCTGGGCGGCGACGCCCTCGCCCTCGCGAATCAGGCCCAGCAGAATGTGCTCGGTGCCGATGTAGTTGTGGCCGAGCTGCAATGCCTCGCGCAGGCTCAGCTCGAGGACCTTCTTGGCACGCGGAGTGAACGGGATGTGCCCGGACGGGGCCTGCTGTCCCTGGCCGATGATCTCCTCGACCTGGCTACGGACGCCCTCGAGCGAGATCCCTAGCGACTCCAGCGACTTGGCGGCTACGCCCTCGCCTTCGTGAATCAGACCCAGCAGGATGTGCTCGGTGCCGATGTAGTTGTGGTTGAGCATCCTGGCTTCTTCTTGCGCCAAGACGACCACCCTGCGGGCACGGTCGGTAAATCTTTCGAACATCGGTGGTTACCTGCTCTCCCTCACCATCGGTACTCCAGTCATTGTCGGCACAGGGGCCGACAGTGCGTACCTGGTGTCCACTGTAATGGTCGGCCCGTCAGGGTTCGAACGTTGCGGTGTCTTGCCGTTCGGGCCTGCTTGCCGCTGCGTCCCGGGATTCCCCGCCGACAGCGGCGTAACTGAAGCAACGAGACAAACCACCAAATCGTTTCCGGGAGAAGGCGGCGATCATTCATTTCGCCGCCAGCGAAAATAAACCGGCGCCCGGGCCTTGCGACCGGACGCCGGATACCGATTTGTTAGGTGGCCGCGTGAAATGCGTCGATGACGTCTGCCGGGATGCGACCGCGCGTCGACACGTTATGCCCGTTGCGGCGGGCCCATTCGCGGATCGCCGCGCTCTGCTCGCGGTCGATCGCCCCACGACCGCGGCCCGAGCCGGAGCGGCCCCGACGCCGACCACCGACACGGCGGCCCGCTGCCACCCACTGCTTCAGATCGTTACGGAGTTTCGCGGCATTCTTAGTGGAAAGGTCAATCTCATAGGTCACCCCGTCAAGCCCGAATTCGACGGTTTCGTCGGCGGCTCCTGCACCGTCGAAATCATCAACCAAGGTGACGGTGACTTTCTTCGCCATTAGCTTACCCTCGCGTTCTTCCTGAGCACTTGCTGAGCAGATTGGACCCACTCCCCGGCCACTAATCTGCCATAAGGCCGCAGCATATTCAATCTGAGCGCAACAGCGCGTTAGATGTTTCAGCCCGTGTGCGGCCGAACAATCGGGAACAAAACTGTCTCTCTAATTGACAGGCCGGTCAAAGTCATCAACAAGCGGTCGATACCCATTCCCGTTCCCGTGCACGGGGGCATCCCATACTCGAGCGCGGTGAGAAAGTCTTCATCGAGCTGCATGGCCTCATCGTCACCGGCTGCGGCGGCCCGCGCTTGCTCGGCGAAACGCTCGCGCTGGATCACCGGATCGTTGAGCTCCGAGTACCCGGTCGCCAGCTCGACGCCGCGTACATAGAGGTCCCACTTTTCGGTGACCCCGGGGATGCTGCGGTGTTGGCGAGTCAAAGGTGTTGTCTCGACAGGGAAATCCTTGACAAACGTCGGGGCGGTCAACGTATTGCCCACCATGTGTTCCCAGAGTTCCTCGACGTACTTTCCATGCCCGTAGCCGCGGTCGTCGGGAATCTCGGGAAAGTCGGGGCCGAGCCGGGCCGCGATGGTCCGCAGCTGTTCGAGCGTCGTTTGGGGTGTGATCTCTTCACCCAGCGCCGCCGACAACGATGGATACATTTGTATAGATGCCCATTCTCCGTCGATGTCGTAGACGCTTCCATCTGGCAACGGCAGTTGCCGAGTACCGATCGCCTCGTCGGCCACCTCTTGAATAAGCTCTCGGGTGACGACTGCCGAATCGTCATACGTTCCGTAGGTCTGGTAGGTCTCCAACATCGAGAATTCCGGAGAATGTGTCGAATCGGAACCTTCGTTTCTGAACACCCGATTTAGCTCGAAGACCTTGTCGAATCCACCGACGATGCATCGCTTCAGGAACAGTTCCGGTGCGATGCGCAGGTAGAGATCGATGTCGAGGGCATTGGAATGCGTGATGAACGGGCGAGCGGCCGCGCCGCCGGCCAACGTCTGCAACATCGGCGTTTCGACTTCCAGAAACCCGCGGCGGTCCAGGGCGTTGCGGATCGCGCGGATAACGGCGATGCGTTGGCGAGCTACCGAGCGCGCCTGTGGCCGCACGATGAGGTCGACATAACGCTGCCGCACCCGCGATTCTTCGCTCATCTCCTTGTGCGCGACGGGCAGCGGCCGCAGCGCCTTGGCCGCGATGCGCCAGGAGTCGGCCAGCACGGACAGTTCGCCGCGGCGTGAACTAATCACGGTGCCGTGTAGGTAGACGATGTCGCCGAGATCGACGTCGGCCTTCCAGGCGTCCAGCGACTCCTTGCCTACTTTGTCCAGGCTGATCATGGCCTGCAGGGTGGTGCCGTCGCCGTCCTGCAAGGTCGCAAAGCACAATTTGCCGGAATTGCGGGCGAAGATGACCCGCCCGGCCACGCCGACGACGTCGTCGGTCGCGGTGTCGACCTCGAGGTCGGGGTAGGCCGCGCGGACCTGGGCCAGCGTGTGGGTGCGCTCGATGGCAACCGGATAGGGGTCGGTCCCCTCGGCCAACAGCCGAGCGCGCTTATCCCGGCGAATCCGGAACTGCTCGGGAAGGTCTTGATCGGCTGCACTCACGACGTGCCAGCTTAAATGACCTCGCACGGCGGCCGCCGAAGGCGTCGAGTGTGCGCCCGCGGCCTTGGGTGTGCGCTCGGGGCCTGCGGTGTGCGCCGGCGGCGGCGACACGCCGGGCCACACCGCCCGGCTCGCACGCTCAACGCCGAGAATTCACACTCAACCTCAGCGCGCGGTCTTCAGCCGGCCGCGCTGCGCGTCCCGGTTTCGCTCGAAGACCAGCCGCAGCCCGTGCAGCGTCAGGTGCCGGTCGTAGTGCACCTCGGTGTCCAGCTCGGACAGCAACAGCGGCGCGGTATGGCCGGTGGCCACCACTACGACTTGATCTCCTAAGTCGCCGGAAAAGCCGTCGACGTCGGTGCGGATCCGCCTCACCAGGCCGTCGACCAGGCCGGCGAAGCCGAACACCGCGCCGGCCTGCATGCATTCGACAGTGTTCTTGCCCACGACCGAACGGGGTCGGGACAGCTCGACCCGGCGCAGCGCGGCCGAGCGCGCGGCGGCGGCGTCCGAGGAGACCTGGATACCGGGCGCAATCGCACCGCCGAGAAACTCGCCCTTGGCCGACACCACGTCCACACAGATGGAGGAACCGAAGTCCACGACGATGCAGGGCTTTCCGAAATTATGAAAAGCTGCCAGACAGTTGATAATTCGATCGGCACCGACTTCTTTGGGATTGTCGACCAGCAGCGGGATGCCGGTCCGCACGCCGGGCTCGATCAGCACGTGCGGCACCGTCGGCCAGTATTGGTCGAGCATCACCCGCACCTCGTGCAGCACCGAGGGCACGGTCGACAAGGCCACCGCTCCGGTCAGTCGCTCGGAGTCGTCGCCGATCAAGCCGTCGATGGTCAGCGCCAACTCGTCCGCGGTGACCTCTGATTCGGTGCGAATCCGCCACTGCTGCACGACCTTTGCGTGCTCTTTGGCGCCGGAGATCAGCCCGACGACGGTGTGGGTGTTACGGACGTCGATCGCCAGCAGCACGGCTATCGCACACCGATGCGTGGGTCGAGAAGTTCGTCGAGACCGTCGGGGACGAAGGCCGGATCGCTGCCCAGGTCGATCTGCTTGTTGTCGGCGTCGACGAAGACGATGCGCGGCCGGTAGTCCCGCGCCTCGGCGTCCTCCATCGTGCCGTAGGCGATCAGGATCACCAGGTCGCCCGGGTGTACGAGATGTGCAGCGGCGCCGTTGATCCCGATGATGCCGGTGCCGCGCTCACCGGTGATCGCGTAAGTGACCAGCCGGGCGCCGTTGTCGATGTCGACGATGGTCACCTGCTCACCCTCTAGCAGGTCGGCCGCATCCATCAGGTCGGCGTCGATGGTCACCGAGCCGACGTAGTGCAGATCGGCCTGGGTAACCGTGGCGCGGTGAATCTTCGACTTGAGCATCGTCCGTAACATCAGTTCCTCCAAGGGGTTTCATGGGTGTCCAGCCCGAAAGGTGCCGGCGTGGCCTCGATGTCGATGGCAATGTTGTCCAACAGTCGGGTGCTGCCCAGCCGCGCGGCGACGAGCAGCCGGCCGGGCCGGCCGACCTGCGCCGGCCCGAGGTCCGCGTCGCGCAGCTCCAGGTAGTCGACGGCGACGGCGGGTACCGCGTTGAGTACGGCATGCGCCGCCTCCAGCGCCGCCTGTGGACCGGCCCCGGCCGCATGCGCACCGGCCAGCAGGGCCGCCGACAGCGTCGTCGCCAACTCGCGCTGGGTGGCATCCAGGTAGCGATTACGCGACGACATGGCCAGTCCGTCGGATTCGCGGACGGTCGGCACGCCGACCACCTGCACATCGATGTTCAGGTCGGCGGTCATCTGCCGGATCAGCACCAGTTGTTGATAATCCTTCTCGCCGAAGAAAATTCGGTCCGGGCGCACGATCTGCAGCAGCTTGCACACGACAGTGAGCACGCCGGCGAAATGCGTTGGCCGGGCACCGCCTTCGAGTTCGTGGGCCAGCGGACCGGGCTGCACCGTGGAGCGCAGGCCGTCGGGGTACATCGCCGCGGCGGTCGGGGCGAACACGATCTCGACGCCCTCGCCGCGCAGCAGCGCCAGGTCATCGTCGAGCGTGCGCGGGTAGGCGTCGAGGTCTTCCCCGGCACCGAATTGCAAGGGGTTGACGAAGATCGACACCGCGACCACCGACCCGGGCACCCGCTTGGCGGCACGCACCAGCGCCAGATGCCCGTCGTGCAGCGCCCCCATCGTCGGCACCAGCATCACCCGGCGCCCGGTGTGCCGCAGCGCGCGGCTCACGCCGGACACCTCGCGCGGCACCGAGTACACGTTGAGATGGCCCGGCTGAAACGCCGGCGGCCGGGCCGTCATGGAGTTCATCGGGCCAGCACCTCGACCACTTCCTGCGGCGCGTGCGCACGCTGCGCGGTCCGCAGCGCGTTCACCCGGTAGGCGTGCGCCAGCTCGGGGTCGACCTGCATCAGCGCCCGTAGGTGGCCGGCGACCGCGGCCGCGTCACCGCGAGCAACCGGGCCGGTGAGCGCGGACTGGCCGCGCTGCAACGTGTTTTCCAGCGCCGCCCGGGCGAGCGGACCGACAATGCGTTCGGCCACACCACCCGGCTGGTCGTCGACCAGTTGCTGGCCCAGCAGTTCGGTGCCACGGACCGCCGCGCGCAGCGCCTCGACCGCATCGGCGAGCACGGTCACCAGGTGGTTGCTCGCATGGGCCAAAGCCGCGTGGTAGAGGGTGCGGGCCTCCTCGCGGACCCGGAACGGTTCGCCGCCCATCTCCAGCACCAGCGACTGCCCGATCGCGTAGCCGATGTCGTCGGCCGCGGTGATGCCGAAGCAGGTGTCCGGCAGCCGGTTGATGTCCTCGTCGGAGCCGGTGAACGTCATCGCCGGGTGGATGGCCAGCGGTATGCAGCCATGGTCGGTCAGCGGGCTGAGAATGCCGACGCCGTTGGCGCCCGAGGTGTGCACCACGATCGTCCCTGGCCGGACCGCGGAGGTCGCCGCCAAGCCGGTCACCAAACCCGCCAGCTCGCTGTCAGGCACCGCGAGCAACAACAGTTCGGCAGCGCCGGCCACGTCCGGCGGCGATGCCACCGGGGTGTCGGGCAGCCGGCGGGCCGCCCGCTGGCGCGACGCATGAGAGATGGCGCTGCACGCCACCACGACATGTTCGGCGCGCTCCAGCACCACCCCCAAGGCGGTGCCCACGCGGCCCGCCGAGATGATGCCGACCTTGAGCCGGGCCGGGCGCAAACCGTCGAACTGCCCCATCGCAGACGACCTCACATTGTTGGTTCGTACGTTCCGGTCCACTGTTGACATCCACTGTTGACAGATGTCGGGTACCGGACGGTCACTAAAACTGTAGTCGATCAGGCACGCGGCCCCAATGTGAGGAAGCTCCCAGCTCAGTCTTCCCGGCGCCGACGCCGACCGCCCCCGGACGGCTGCACCTGCAGGCGCGCCAGCAGGTCGGCAACGGATTGGCCACCGGTTTGTGGGCCGGTGTCGGAGCTGCCCTGGTCGTCCTCGGCGCCGTGGTGGCGGGGAGTGGGCGGCGGCGCCAGGCGCGGTGGGGGCGGTGGTGCCTCCTCCTGGGGCGCCGGCCGAGGGTATGGCGGCGGAGCGGTCGCGGGGGCGGGCGCACCAGGAGGAGGTGGCGGCGGGGCATCGGCAGGGTCCGTGGCCTGATCCGTGCCCAGGAAGTTGCGGACACTGTAGTCGCGGTATTCCGCGGAGTGGCGCGAACGGGCCCGACGACCGGATTCGGCGGGCGGTGTCGGCGGCTCGGAGTCGGTCCGCGGCCCCGTGACACCACCCGCCAGCGATTCCTCCGCGTTGGCGTGGCGGGAGCGCCGACGCCGGCCGCCGCTTGTGGCATCCGCTTCGTCCGGGGACTCGCCGCCCGCCCAGTTACTGCCTGGTGCGCCGGGGGGCAACCAGAGGCCGTCGGCGTTGACGGGCTGCCAGTCCGTGCGCACCCGTTCGGGCCGCGGCGGCGGCTGCCATTGTGGCGGGCCGAATCGCTCGGCTTCGGCGGGTGCGGCCATCGGCGGGGGGACGAACGGCGGCGGCTCGGGGTACTGGACCTGCGGTTCGGCCGCGTAGCGAGCGTCCTGCGAGCCCTGGTAGGGCGGCCGATCTCGCTCCTGGAACCCTGGCGGCGGTCCGGCGCTCGCCGCGCCCACGGGAAATTCCCCCACCTCGGGGACGTCGATGATCGCGGACTCGTCGGTGCGCGGCTCCGCGGTGTCCGCCGGGCGACCCTGGCGGACCGAGGTGACCCGGTCACTGGTGACCCAATCGACCCCAGCGCCTTCACCGTTGCGGTCCCAGTCGCTGTACGCCCGGGCGGGCGGCGTCTCGGTGTCGACGTTCTCCAGCGCGGGCCGCTGCTCGAGGTCGGTATCGAACAAAATCTCCAGGCTGGTCCGCAGCGCCGCAACTTCGGCGCGCAGGGCCGCCAGGTCGTCGGCGGCCTGGGCGCGGATCTCGGAGGCTAGCTCGCGGCGCAATTGGGATTCGACGGTCAGCTCGTATTCTCGCCGCGCCGAGATCTCCCGGTCCAACTGCAGGTCGTAGACCAGCTTGAGGTCACGCACGCGCGACTGATCGGCATCGCTTTGCCGGCGGTACAGCACCGACACGAAGGCGCCGGCGACTGCGGCCCACAGCGCCAGGATCACAGCGAGCTTGAGGAGTTCCACACGATTGGTGAAAACCAGCGCGGAACTGGCCCCCATTGCGAGGACCAGCAACGCCGTCAAGAGCACCCACCCCGGCCTGCGGCCGCCGCGCCGACCCCGGGCGCCGCGGGACAGAACGGTCATGGCCTGACTGTACCTGTGCGATGTCATTCCGCGTGTCGCGCTAGTCCGGCGATTCTCACCTGGGTTGATCCACCGGTTACCCGGCGTTTCGGCCCCCGGGTGCGCGGCAACCTTCGGCCGTTCTAGCTTTCCGCTCCCTCGCCCCGCTCGGTCGAATCCGGCGGGGACTTACAGCAATGCTGCAACCACAGCGCGGCAACCAACAATGCCAGCGCGCTGATCGCGGCGACCACAGTCCCTGTGGTGTCCTCGGCGGCGACCCGCAACCAGGATCGGCGCGGCAGGAAGAACGCCAGCACGCCGACCCACCAACCCAGCACCAGGGCGCCGACCCAGGCCGAGGCTTTGGCGACCGTCACACTGCGGGCCACCGCGAGCGGGTGCAGCCAGCCGGGCCCGGCCCCGATTTCCCCGTCACTGATCTTGGTCCGGACGTAGCGCGCCCACAGTGCTTCGCCGATCGCGACCCCGAGCAGGGACAGGCCCGTCCACACCGTGACGGGCGGAAACCAGCGGAACAGCACCTGGATCAGCAGATAACTCAGTACCGCGGCGCCGACCACCGCGACGGTCAGGTCCCGCTTCCTGGTCGGCCCCATCAGCTCGTCGACTCCGGGTCGCCTGGGGAGTCGGTGTAACGGTGCAGGGTCCAGCCGGTCAACTGGACGGCCTGCTGATCGGCGGGCTCGAGTTCGGCCAGCAGCTCGGCGACCGGGCGCGGCCCGCCGGCCACGGTCAGTCGCGCATCCGGGTCGATGGCCAGCCAGGGCACCATCACGAAGGCACGCAGGTGGGCCAGCGGGTGCGGCAGCGTCAGGTTGTTGTCCCGGCTGAACACCTCGCCCTCGGCGGAGTAACAGGTGATCAAATCCACGTCCAGGGTGCGCGGCCCCCAGCGCTCACCGCGGATGCGGCCCGCGGCCCGTTCGAATCCCTGGGCTCGGCGTAGCCAACCCTGCCCGTCGAGGGTGGGGTCGTCGGCGATCAGCACCGCGTTGAGGAACGGCCCCTGATCCACGCGCCCCCACGGCGCCGTCTCGTATACCGGGGAGATCTGCAGCAGCGCGGCACCGAGCCCGTCCACGACCGACTGCAGCCGCGCCAGCCGGTCGCCCAGGTTGGAGCCGATGGACAGTACGACCCTGGTCATGTGTGCTGCTTTCCCCCTCCAGCGGATGGGGGTACCTCCCACTCGTGGGGGCGTGCCCCCACCTCACCGCGTCGTTCTGCGTCGTCGTCGATGCCGGTCATTCACACCCCGCCGGCGGGGACCACCGAACCACGACCGCCCCGCCGCGACCGCCGGATTACCACCGCGACATCGGCGAACCGTTGCGGGATCGGCGCCTGCGGCTTGTGCACCGTGACCTCGACGGCGTGCACCCGGTTGTCGGCCATCACGTGCTCGGCGATCTCGGCGCCCACCGTCTCGATCAGGTTCCGGGGCGGTCCGGCGACGATCTCGGCGGCACGCTGGGCCAGGGCCGCGTAGTCGTGGGTGTCGGCCAGGTCGTCGCTGGCGGCGGCGTCGGCCAGATCGATCCACACCACGATGTCGACGACGAATTCCTGGCCGTCGGTCCGCTCGGCCTCAAAGACACCGTGGTGTCCGTGAATTGTTAAGCCGCGCAACTCGATTCGGTCAGCCATCGCTTTCATCCCGCTCGGTTTGGGTCCAGGCCCCGACAACTTTGAGAGCGTCGACCGAGGCCCGCACATCGTGCACTCGCACTCCCCAGACGCCGTGCAGTGCGGCCAGTGCGGATATCACCGCCGTCGCCGTTTCGCGCCCGTCGGGTGGTCTTGGGGACCCATCCGGTCCGGCCAAGAGCGTACCGAGAAAACGTTTGCGCGACGCGCCCACCAGGACCGGGATCCCGGTGGCCACCAGTTCGGGCAAGCCGTGCAGCAACGCCCAATTATGTTGTCCTGTCTTAGCGAATCCCAGGCCCGGATCGATGATCAGGTTGTCCGGATCAACCCCGGCGGCCACGGCGTCGTCGACAGCGGCCAGCAGTTCGGCACGCACATCGGCCACCACGTCACGGTACTGGGGGGCCCGGTGCGGTTGGTCGGACGATACCGATCGCCAGTGCATCAGCACCCAGGGCACACCGGCCTCGGCCACCAGCGGCGCCATCGCGGCATCGGCACGCCCGCCGGACACATCGTTGACGATTTGGGCTCCGTTTTCCAGCGCCACCCGCGCGACTTCGGCGTGCATGGTGTCGATGCTCACGGTAAGGCCTTGCGCCACAAGCTCTTTGACGACCGGCACAATGCGCGCGCTCTCGATCCTGGGGTCGATTCGAGTGGCACCGGGTCGGGTCGACTCCCCGCCGACGTCGATGATGCCCGCGCCGTCGGCCGACAGTGCCAGGCCGTGCGCGATGGCGCTGGCCGCACACAGGTAACGCCCGCCGTCGGAGAATGAGTCATCAGTGACGTTCACCACCCCGACCACCTGCACGGGCAGCGGACTCACCTACGCAGGATGAGGTCGAGTGCTTCGGCTCGAGAGGCGGCATCGGTCTTGAACTGCCCGCGCACCGCCGAGGTGGTGGTAGTGGCGCCGGGCTTGCGGACACCGCGCATCGCCATGCACAGATGCTCCGCCTCGACCACGACGATCACCCCGCGGGGGGCGAGCCGACTCACCAGGGCGTCGGCGATCTGGCTGGTGAGCCGCTCCTGCACCTGCGGCCGTTTGGCGTAAAGGTCAACCAGCCGAGCGATTTTCGACAGACCGGTCACCCGGCCGTCCGGGCCGGGGATGTAGCCCACATGGGCCACCCCGTGAAACGACACCAGGTGATGCTCACACGTCGAGTACAGCGGAATCTCTTTGACAATCACCAGCTCGTCGTGGTCTTCGTCGAACATGGTGTTGAGCACCGCGTCAGGCTCGGTGTAGAGGCCGGAAAACATCTCCCGATACGCGCGCGCCACCCGGGCCGGGGTCTCCCGCAACCCATCCCGATCCGGATCTTCGCCGATGGCGTACAACAACTCGCGGACCGCTGCTTCCGCGCGCGGCTGGTCGAACGCCCGTACGCGGTGCGGCGCGGTGCGGGTATCCGGCATCACCATCGAATCCTCCGTTCGTCAGCCGCGGGCCGGCGGGTTGGACCGGCTTACGTCGTCATCCGGCTGATCGGGCGGCCTTCCCGGATCCGGGCTGGGCTGCCCGGGTGGGGGGTAGGGCGGGTAGGGCGGATAGGCGGGCTGACCCTGGACCTGACCCCGGCTCTGCTGGCCCGGATGGCTCGGTGCCGGTTGCGGCCAATGGGGTTGCGGCGCGGGTGGATACCAGTGGCCCGGCGGCTGGTGGGGCTGCTGCGGTGGTGGCCAACCGGGCGCATACCAGCCGGCCGGAGCGCCGTAGTCCGGCTGGGTGGGCCGCTGCGGGTCCACCGGCCGCTGGGGGCCGCGAGAACCGTTGGGGCCATGAGCTTTTCTGTCGGCCTCCGCCCGTGCGGCCTCGGCCGCCTGGCTGGCTGCCGCGATCGCCGCCTTGAATGCCGGTTCGGGGACCGGTTGGGGCCACGGCTCGCCGCGCTCGATGGCCAGCTCGCCGGGCGTCTTGATCGGCGGCTTATCCGACGGGATCCGGCCACCGAAATCGTCGAACACGGCGAGCCGAGGCCGCTTTTCGACGTCGGCGAAGATCTTCTCCAGTTCGGGGCGGTGCAGGGTCTCCTTTTCCAGCAGCTCGCCGGCCAGCGTGTCGAGTACGTCGCGGTATTCGGTAAGGATCTCCCAGGCCTCGGTGTGGGCCGCCTCGATGAGTTTGCGGATCTCGTCGTCGATGTCGCGAGCCACCTCGTGCGAGTAGTCCGCCTGCGTACCCATGGTGCGGCCCAGGAAGGGGTCGCCGTGCTCGGAGCCGTATTTGACCGCACCGAGCTTGGA
Organism: Mycobacterium simiae; assembly: GCF_010727605.1. Classification (NCBI taxonomy): domain Bacteria; kingdom Bacillati; phylum Actinomycetota; class Actinomycetes; order Mycobacteriales; family Mycobacteriaceae; genus Mycobacterium; species Mycobacterium simiae. Next base: position 3,062,355 of record NZ_AP022568.1, on the reverse strand, counting down.
ACTCATGCCGAATTCGGTGACCATCGCACGCGCGGTCTTGGTGGCCTGCTCGATGTCGGATACCGCGCCGGTGGTCGGCTCGCGGAACACCAGCTCCTCGGCCGCGCGTCCGCCCATCGCGAACACCAGCTGCGCAACCATCTCCGAGCGGGTGCGCAGGCCCTTGTCCTCTTCGGGCACCGCGACGGCGTGCCCGCCGGTGCGGCCGCGCGCCAGGATCGTCACCTTGTACACCGGGTCGATGTCGGGCATCGCCCACGCCGCCAGGGTGTGCCCGCCCTCGTGGTAGGCGGTGATCTTCTTCTCCTGCTCGCTGATGATCCGGCCCTTGCGGCGTGGACCGCCGATCACCCGGTCCACCGCCTCCTCCAGGGCGGGCCCGGTGATCACGGTGCCGTTCTCACGAGCGGTCAGCAGCGCCGCCTCGTTGATCACGTTGGCCAGATCGGCGCCGGTCATGCCGACGGTCCGCTTGGCCAGCCCGTCGAGGTCGGCGTCGGGGGCGATCGGCTTGCCCTTCGAGTGCACGGCCAGCACGGCGCGACGGCCCGCCAGGTCGGGGTTGGACACCGGGATCTGACGGTCGAAGCGACCGGGCCGCAGCAGCGCTGGGTCCAGGATGTCGGGCCGGTTGGTCGCGGCGATCAGGATGACGCCGGCACGGTCGCCGAAGCCGTCCATCTCGACGAGCAACTGGTTGAGCGTCTGCTCACGCTCGTCGTGACCGCCGCCCAGCCCGGCGCCGCGCTGACGACCGACCGCGTCGATTTCGTCGACGAAAATGATGCACGGACTGTTTTGTTTTGCCTGCTCGAAAAGGTCGCGTACGCGGGAGGCGCCGACGCCGACGAACATCTCGACGAAGTCGGAGCCGGAGATCGTGAAGAACGGTACCCCGGCCTCCCCGGCCACGGCGCGGGCCAGCAAGGTCTTGCCGGTGCCGGGCGGGCCGTAGAGCAGCACACCCTTGGGGATCTTGGCGCCCAGCGCCTGGTAGCGCGCCGGGTTCTGCAGGAAGTCTTTGATCTCGTAGAGCTCCTCGACCGCCTCGTCGACCCCGGCGACGTCGGCGAACGTGGTCTTCGGCATGTCCTTGGACAGCTGTTTGGCACGCGACTTGCCGAACCCGAAGCCCATCCGGGCGCCGCCCTGCATGCGGGAGAACATCACGAACAGCCCCACCAACAACAGCAGCGGCAGCACGTACACCAGCAGCTCACCCAGGATGCTGCCCTCGTTCACGACGGTGCTGACCTTGGCGTTCTTCGCGTTGAGCGCGTTGAAAAGATCGACGGCGTAGCCGCTGGGGTACTTGGTGATGACCTTGTCGGAGTTGTCGGTGTCGTTGTTGCCCTTTTTCAGGGTCAGCCGCAGCTGCTGTTCCCGGTCGTCGATCTGCGCACTCTTGACGTTGTCGCCGTTGATCTGGGACATCGCGACCGAGGTGTCGACGGGTTTATACCCGCGGGTGTCGTCGCTGAAATAGAAGAACGACCAGCCGAGCAGCAGTACTACAGCGATCGCCGTGACTGTGCGAATCACGTTTTTCCGGTTCATCAATCATCGGCCTTTTCGGCCAGGTCCTTCCGATACACGCAGCTGGAAAGTTCAGGCTACCGCTAGCTCCGGCAATGCCGGAGCGCAGCGGTCATCACCGTGCTGCCCAGACAACGAGCGGCGGGTTCCCGATGTTGCCAGCGGCCCGATCCAAAGCACGGCAAATTGGTTCGGCGCGCGCCGTTAGTCGTAATGGCGGGCTTCGATCACATTGCCATCGGGGTCGGAAAAGTAGAACCCGTGCGGCGCCCACCCCCGAGCACCGTAGCTGCGGGTCAGGCGGGCGCCGGTGTCGACACCCGCGTCCCGCAGCCGCCGGTCCAACGCGTCGTATTCGCTCTTCGACAGCGCCAGGCACACATGATTGACCGCATGCCCGGCACTCCCCGGGACTTTCGTCAGTGTCTCCACGGCGTCGATACCGGCCAACGGCACCAGGTCGATGATCGATTCTTCGCACACCCGCACGCTCGGAAACGGTGCCTCGCCGGCTTCGAATTCGTCGAAGCGCACCGGCTCGAGGCCGACCACCTGTGTGTAGAAGTCCATCGACGCGCGCGAATCCTTCGTCCACAACACGATGTGGTCCAGCCGCCGCACGCCGATTCGTTCCCTTCCGCCCCGTCGGGGATGTCGATGCCGCCGGTACGCGACGTCTCCGAGGTAAGTATGTGACACCCATTTTCAACCCAGCTGAGCACTTCTCAGCTCATTGGGGTTGTGCTTTGGTGTGTTGGTGCCCACATCTACCGAACGGTTAGTAGAGACCAATGGGGTCCGGCTTCGGGTCGTCGACGCCGGCGAGCGCGGAGCGCCAGTGGTCGTCTTGGCGCACGGATTCCCCGAGTTGTCCTACTCCTGGCGCCACCAAATTCCGGTCCTTGCGCAGGCCGGCTATCACGTGCTGGCACCCGATCAGCGGGGGTACGGCGGATCGTCGCGCCCGGAGGCGATCGACGCCTACAACATCCGGGAGCTGACCGGCGACATCGTCGGCTTGCTCGACGATGTCGGCGCCGAGCGGGCGGTCTGGGTCGGCCACGACTGGGGCGCCCCGGTCGCCTGGACCGCGCCGCTGCTACATCCCGATCGAGTCGCCGCGGTGGTCGGATTGAGTGTCCCGCCCACACCTCGCTCGAAGGCGCCGCCGACGCAGCTGTGGCGCGGCAGGTTCGGCGAGAACTTCTTTTACATCCTTTACTTCCAAGAGCCCGGCGTTGCCGACCGTGAGCTCAACGCCGAACCCGCCCGCTTCATTCGCCGCATTATGGGCGGTTCGGCCGCACCCGGCGACCACGAGGCCGCGGTGCGGATGCTGGCACCGGGGCCCGAGGGCTTCATCGAGCGGCTGCCCGACGCCGAGGTGCTGCCGGACTGGATCAGCCAGCACGAGCTCGACCACTACATCGCGGAGTTCTCCCGCACCGGGTTCACCGGCGGCCTGAACTGGTACCGCAATTTCGACCGCAACTGGGAGATCACTGCCGAGCTGGCCGGCGCGAAGATCGCGGTTCCGTGCCTATTCATCGGCGGCACAACCGATCCCGTGCTGGCCTTCACCCCGGCCGACCGCGCCGGCGAGCTCATCTGCGGTCCGTACCGTCAGGTGATGATCGAAGGCGCGGGACACTGGCTGCAACAAGAACGACCCGACGAGGTCAACTCGACACTGCTGGAATTTCTCAACGGATTGGAGCTGCGGTGACCGCCCCGCTTCGTTTCGGCGTATTTATCACGCCCTTTCATCCGATCGGCCAATCGCCCACGGTGGCACTGGAATACGACATGGAACGCGTCGTTGCCCTGGACCGCCTGGGCTATGACGAAGCCTGGTTCGGCGAACATCATTCCGGTGGCTACGAATTGATCGCCTGCCCAGAGGTGTTCATCGCAGCCGCGGCCGAACGGACCAAACACATCCGCCTGGGCACCGGGGTGGTCTCGCTGCCCTACCATCACCCGCTGATGGTGGCCGACCGCTGGGTGCTGTTGGACCATCTGACCCGCGGCCGGGTGATGTTCGGTACCGGCCCCGGGGCGTTGCCGTCGGATGCCTACATGATGGGCATCGACCCGGTCGACCAGCGACACATGATGCAGGAGTCACTGGAGGCGATCCTGGCGCTGTTCCGTGCCGGCCCCACCGAGCGCATCGATCGGCACACCGATTGGTTCACCTTGCGTGACGCGCAACTGCACATCCGTCCCTACACCTGGCCGTATCCCGAGATCTCAACGGCAGCAATGATTTCGCCGTCCGGACCGCGCCTGGCGGGTGCGATGGGGACGTCGTTGCTGTCGCTGTCCATGTCAGTGCCCGGTGGCTACGCGGCACTGGAAACCACCTGGGACATCGTGCGTGAACAGGCCGCCAAGGCCGGTCGCGACGAGCCGGACCGCGCCGATTGGCGAGTGTTGTCCATCATGCACATCGCCGACACCCGCGAGCAGGCGATCCAGGATTGCACGTACGGTCTGCAGGATTTCGCCAACTACTTCGGCGCCGCGGGCTTCGTGCCACTGGCCAACACCGTCGAGGGCACGCAGTCACCCTATGAGTTCGTCGAAGACTATGCGGCGAAAGGGAATTGTTGTATTGGCACACCCGATGACGCCATCGCCCACATCGAAGACCTACTGGAACGGTCGGGCGGGTTCGGGACATTGCTGATGCTCGGTCATGACTGGGCCTCCCCCGAGGCGACCTACCACTCCTACGATCTGGTTGCCCGCAAAGTGATCCCGCACTTCAAGGGTCAACTGGCGGCGTCGCGGGCCTCGCACGACTGGGCCAAAGACCGCCGTGACCAACTGATCGGCCGCGCCGGCGAGGCCATCGTAAAGGCGATCACCGAGCACGTCGGCGAGCAGCAAGACGCGATGCAGTGATGCGCGCCGCCGTGCTGCGCGACGGCCGCATGGTGCTGCGCGAGGACGTCCCCGACCCGGTACCCGGACCCGGACAGGTGCTGGTGGCTATTCGGGCCTGCGGAATATGCGGCTCCGACTTGCACTTCGCCGCCCACGGCCAGCAGATGCTGGACATGACCGAGCGGGTCAGGCGGGGCTCCGGCGGCATGGCGGTGGATCTCAGTCGCGACATCTTCATGGGCCACGAGTTCAGCGCCGAGGTGCTCGAGGCGGGACCCGACACCGAGACCCATCCGGCCGGGACCTCCGTCACGTCAGTTCCACTGCTGTTGTCTACCCAGGGCGTCGAGCCGATCGTGTACAGCAACCACACCATCGGCGGCTACGCCGAGCGGATGCTGCTGTCCGCGCCGCTACTGCTGCCCATTCCCAACGGCCTGGACCTCAAGCACGCCGCCCTGACGGAGCCGATGGCGGTGGGGTTGCACGCCGTCAACAAGTCCAACATCGAGCCCGGCGAAACGGCCTTGGTGCTGGGATGCGGCCCAATCGGCATCGCAATCATCGCCGCACTGCGGGTGCGGGGTGTGGAAAACATTGTGGCATCCGACTTTTCGTCGAAGCGGCGCGAGCTGGCCACCGCCATGGGCGCGCATCAGACACTTGATGCCGCCGCCGGTTCGCCCTTCGACTCGGTCAAACGGGCCGACAAACCAGCCGTAGTCTTCGAGGCGATCGGGGTGCCCGGCATCATCGACGACGTGCTACTGCGGGCCCGTTCGGGCACCCGGCTGGTGGTTGCCGGTGTCTGCATGGAGTCCGACACCTTTCATCCATTCTTCGCGATCGCCAAGGAAATCAACGTGCAGTTCTGCCTGGCCTACACCGCCGAGGAGTTTGCCGAGTCGCTGCGCAGCCTGGCCGAGGGCGAGATCGACGTCAGCCCGCTGATCACCGGCGAGGTGGGCCTGGACGGGGTCGGCACCGCTTTCGACGACCTGGCCGACCCCGAGCGGCACTGCAAGATCCTCGTCACGCCCTGATCGGGTCGTCCCCGTTACCCGCCGGCCGGGGGGTGCGTGATGATCGACGGCTTGAAACCGTAGCGCGGCGGCGCAAAGTGGGCGGCCCCGACGCTGCGCGCGGCGCCGCTGCCCATCAGCGGCATCCCACCCACCGCATGCGTCGCCGGTTCTGCGGCTCCGACACCCGCGCCCAGGCCGTTGAGCGTCACCACGGCCGGGTTGACCGCCGGGGTCACGGCCCCCCAGGAGGCCGGGACCGAGAGGCCGCCGACAGATGCCGCCCGGCCCGCCGCGCCCAAGGCATTGCCCAGGGCGCCGGACAGCCCCTGCGGTACCGCCTCGACGGCCCGGGCGGCCCCCTCGGCGACCTTGGCCGCACCCTCCGTCGCGGCCTTGGCGGCCTGCGGCGCAAAGCCCTGCGCGATGCTCTGGACGTCCTTGAACGCGGTGGTGAACAGCCGGGTGGGCGACACCATCCGGATGAACGCGTCGAAGGGCGAACTGAGGTCCAATTCCTGCGAGCCGGTGAGGCCCTCGAACAAATCGCCCAGCGGGCCACTGAGCTGCAGTCCGTCCCCCTCGTCGTTCATCCCGATGCCCCCGAATGGAAAGCCCGGCGGCTGAGCGGTATTCGGTGTTCCGGCCAGGGCGGACAACGTCTGCGGCACCGTGTCGAGGCCCGGCGCGTTGCTGCCGGCATTGCTGCCGGCGGCCTGGGCGACAGCGGCGGCCTGGCCGGCCGCCCCGGCGGGATTGGTGGTGGGCGCGGCGGGCTGGGGCTGCGGCAATTTCGCGGCCGCGGCCGACGCACCCGCGTAGCCGTACATTGCGGCCGCATCCTGCGCCCACATTTCCCCGTATTCGGTCTCGACGGCCGCGATCGCCGCCGTGTTCTGCCCGAGAAAGTTCGTGGCCAGCAGTTCTAGCAACAACGCCCGGTTCGCCGCGACCACTGGCGGCGGCACCGTTTCGGTGAAGGCCGCCTCGAAGGCAGCCGCGGCGGTCGCGGCCTGGGTGCCCGCCTGCTCTGCCTGCGCCGCGGTGTCACGCAGCCAGACGACTTGAGGCAGGGCGACCGTCAGCATGGCCGAGGCCGACGGCCCCTCCCACGGGCCGTCGGTGAGCCCGGCTATCAGCGCCCCATACGCGGCGGCGGCCGCGTACAGCTCAGCGGCCAACGCCTCCCACGCCGCGGCGGCAGCCAGTAACGGTCCGGAACCCGGGCCGGTGTATATCAGCGCGGAGTTGACCTCCGGCGGCAGCTGCGCGAAATCCAGCATCCTCGTCCCCGCCTAGCCAACCGCGCTCAAGTTCGCAATTTCCGTGGCGGCATACGACCGAGCGCTGATCCCAAGCGTGGTCGCCAATTGTTCGCGGACCGAGGCGGCCTCGGCACTTATCGCCTGGAAAAGCTGCGCGTGCGAGGCAAATTGCGCCGCAGTCAATATTGAGACGATATCCGCGGCGGCCGGGACGACTCCCGTCGTCGGTGTGGTTGCCACCGAACTACCCGCCCGGACCGCTTCATTGACGCTGTGCAGCCCATCTGCAACCGCGTCCAATACTTCCGGTTGCGCCCTTAGAAAGGACATACCCGCTCCTCAAAAACCGTATATTTCACGGACTTTCAACAGCCCACGCTGGCTGCCGAATCAGACGACTCGCCACGTTAGACGCGGGATAACCAGTGACAACAGCCCACACGGGCCAATTCATTACGGATTCGATAACTGTTCACATTGCCGATCGAGCACGCTGCGACATTTGCTTTTCGTATGAATAATCATGAGAACCAATATGATTGGAGAATTGTATGAGTATTCGCGCGAGTCGCCAATTTCCGTTATTGTGCGCGCCGCATCCCGCCGATTCCTACCGACCTCGCGTCACCCGGCCGGCCGCTGCCCACCTGGTTATGCTGGGCTGAACAGCTACTTCACCGGGAGACGACGAGACCGAGCCCATGCCGACCTCTGATTGCTGAACGGGTGGGCCGTGTGACCGAACAATCCGCCTTGGCGCAGTTTCTGCGCGCCCGCCGAGGCCTGGTGCAACCCGGCGAGGTCGGCCTGCCGCCGGGCAGTCGCCGCCGGGTAGCCGGTTTGCGCCGGGAGGAAGTGGCGATACTGGCCAACATCAGCACGGACTACTACCTGCGCCTCGAGCAGGGCCGCGAAGATAACCCGTCGGATCAGGTTCTCACTGCGCTGAGCCGAGCCCTGAAGTTGGACGAGGACGCGGTGGCGTACATGCGAAACCTCACGCGGCACCGATCCGGCGATGCCGTTGAGCCGTTGCAGGATCCGCATCCCGGGCTTCGCGGACTGATCGGCGGCTGGCCGCTGACTGCGGCGCACGTCGTCGACCCCGGACTCACCGTGGTCATCGCCAACAAACTGGCCGACGCGTTGTCGCCGCACTACGCGGTCGGCTCCAACACCATGCGGGAATTGTTCCGTGACCCGGAGGCAAAGCACTTTTACCGGAATTGGAAAGCACTCACCGCGTGGGCCGTCTCCCTGCTACGCGTCCTATACGGCCAGCGGCCCGACCCGGCACTGATCGGACTGGTCGACGAGCTGATCGGACAAAGCCCCCGGTTCCGCCAGCTCTGGGAACGGCACGACGTCAAGTACGAGCCTGCCGGTTTGATGCTGGTCAACCATCCGCGGGTGGGCAAGCTCAATCTGAACTATCAGCAGATGGTTCTGCCGGCGACCGGTCATGTGCTGGTTGCCTACTGGGCCGAACCCGGCTCCCCGTCAGAGGACGGCATGCGCCGACTCGACCCCGGCTGAGCCTGGGAGTCGGACAACCAGGAATCGCACGTCCTGGATAACGTCGTTGCGCGGCTGCAGGATTCGTGGTGTGAGCCCGAACTCAGTCAGCAACGGTGTGCACCCCACGACGCCGGAAAGCCCGGTGCGGTTGGGGCGGGCCTTCATTCAGGACCCACATACCTGCTACCGCACACTCAATGCCGAGGCCCCGGCGCACCGCGTCACCATCTGGGGGGCGACGCAAGCGTGGCTGATCACCCGGTACGCCGAGGCGCGGGTCTTGCTGGCCGACCCGCGACTGAGCAAGAACTGGCAGGGGCTGGCCGAGTTACTCCCGCAGGGAGACCACACCCCACACAAATCGTTACTCAATAACCATATGCTGCAACAGGATCCACCAGACCACACCCGGCTGCGCAAACTGCTCACCAAGGAGTTCACCGCCGGCAGTGTGCGCAGCATGCGCCCCGACATCGTCGCTATCGCCGACGAGTTGCTCGATGGGGTCGCCCAGGCCGCCGACGGTGACACGGTGGTGGACCTGATGCAGGCGTACGCGATTCGGCTGCCGCTCGGGGTGATCGGCAAGCTGTTGGGAGTACCGCCCGATGATAGCGACCGCTTCCGCCTGCTGTGCGAACCGCTACTCACCAGCATCGACCACGCCGCACTGACAAGCTCGGAAAACGCGTTGATCGAGCTGCTGACCGGGTTGATCGCGGGCAAGCGCGCAGCGCCGGCCGATGACCTGCTCAGCGCATTGGTCAACGCCTCCGACGTCGGCGACCGGCTCGGCGAGGACGAGTTGCTGGCGACCGCCTACTTGCTGATTTTGGCCGGATACGAGACCACGGTGAACCTGATCGGCAACGGCGTGCTCGCCCTGCTACGCAATCCATCTCAACTTGCGGCGTTGCGCGCCGATCCCGGGATACTGCCCTCGGCAGTGGAAGAGTTTCTGCGGATCGAAAGCCCGCTCAACACCGCCACCCTGCGGTACACCACCTCGGCGGTACGGGTGGGCGAGGTCGAGATTCCGGCGCGGCAACTGGTGCTGATCGCGCTGCTCGGCGCCAACCACGACGGCCGCCAATTCGACAAGCCGGACGTCCTCGACGTGACCAGGACCCCCAACCCGCATGTCGCGTTCGGGCACGGAATTCACCACTGCCTCGGAGCGCCGCTGGCCCGCTTGGAGGGTGAGATCGGGATCGGACGACTGCTCGATCGCTTCGAGCGAATCACGTTGGCTGACAACGTCGTGCTCCAATACCGCAACAGCACTCTGATGCACGGGCTGGCCGCACTGCCCGTCCGTCTTCGCGAGCGACGATGACTGCGCAGCCGCACCGGGACGGGCCGCTGCGCGCAGTCGGCATGATCTTCGGGCTGATGTTCGCGCCGGTCGCCACTCCCACCCTCATCTGGACGACGGTCGCGGTGGACGTACCCCTTGCCCTCGTGATTCTGCAGCTGCTGGTGCTGGCGCTGGTATCAAACACATTCGCGCACAGGTTGATTCACAATTGCGCTGCAGACGGTGACGGCGTCAACCCGCCAATGTTGGACAAATCCTGGAGCAGCGAACCGACCAGCGGCTAGGGTGCCAGGCATGGCGGTCGAACAACGCGCTGGACGGTGCCCACGCTGGTCGATCGTCGTTGCCTCGGCCGTGCTGGCCATGACCGCGGCAGCGGCGTGTGATTCCCACACTGCGGCGCCGCCGGGCGCGAATCCGCGTCAGGTGACCGTGACGGGTTCGGGGCAGGTGCAAGGGGTGCCGGACACCTTGACCGCCGACGTCGGGATCGAATTCAATGCACCGGACGTGACCACGGCGATGAATCAAACCAACGACCGTCAGCAGGCGGTCATCAATGCGCTCACCGGTGCCGGCATCGACCGCAAGGACATCAGCACCACCCAGGTGACCTTGCAGCCCCAATACGCCAGTCCCGAGCCCATCATCACCGGCTACCGTGCCACCAATGCCATCCAGGTGAAGATCCACCCGACGGACGCGGCGTCGCGCATGCTGGCGCTGATCGTGAGCACCGGCGGCGATGCCACTCGGATCAGTTCGGTCAGCTACTCGATCGCCGACGACTCGCAACTGGTCAAGGATGCGCGGGCGCGGGCGTTCAACGACGCCAAGAACCGTGCCGACCAGTACGCGCAGTTGTCCGGCCTGCGACTGGGCAAGGTGCTGTCCATTTCGGAGGCCACCGGGGGCCCACCCCCGCCCGGGGGCCAGCCGGCACCCAAGGCCATGGCCATCCCGGTACCGCTGGAGCCCGGTCAGCAGACGGTGAGCTTCTCGGTGACCGCCGCGTGGGAGCTGGACTAGCCGGTACCCACCCGCTCAGCGCATCTCGCCGGCGCCCAGGTAGGGAAATCGGCTGGTGAGCGGTTTGTCTTCGGCGAACCGCGATAACCGGAAGTCCGATTCGGGGATGCGTGGGTCACTGGAGTGTCCGTCGACCACCAGGTCGGCCACCAACCGCCCCACCGCCGGCGAGATCTTGAAACCATGACCACTGAATCCGGCGGCGATGATCAACCCGTCGACAGCGCAACGCGAGATCACCGGGTTCCAGTCCGGAGTGACGTCGTAGCAGCCGGCGTAGCTGCCGCTGATCGAGGCGTCGCCCAGACCGGGGAACCGGGCGCTGATTTTCTCGGCCGCTAAACCGAGAAATGCCTCATCGGCGCGGTTCAGATAACGGTCCGGGTCGGCCACGTCGAGTTCGGCGAGATCCGAATTACCGAACAGGAGGTCACCGCCGATTTCCGGCCGAACGTATTGCAGCGAAATCAAATCGGAGAACACCGGCACCGGTCCCAGCTCGACGCCGAGCGCCACCAGCACGATCTGCTCGCGGTGCACGGTGATGGGGACGTCGATGCCATGGGGAGCCAGCAACGGGGGCGTCCACGCGCCGGTGGCGACGACGACGGTGCCGGCGTGGATCTCGGTGCCGTCCGCCAACACCGCCCCCGAGGCACGATCGGCGGCCACCAGCAGCCGCACCACCCGGGCGCCCTGCCGCAGGCGGGCGCCGGCGGCGCGCGCGGTCAGCATCATCGCCTGGGCGGTTTGGTAGGCATCGCCGTAACCGCCGCGCGCCTCGAAGCCGAACGCGCCGAACGGCTCCAGGTCGGCATACGGCCAGAGCCGGGCGACCTCGGACTTGTCGATCTCTTCGGTCTGGACCCCTACTTCGCGTTGAGCAGCAAGGCTTTTGCGCATGTTGTCCGCGTTGGCTTCGCCCACTCCGACCACGTAGCCGGTCTGGCGGAAACCGATGTCGGTGCCGAAGAGTTCCTCGGCCTTCTCGAAGACCTCGAGACCGACGGCCGCCATGGCGGCCAGCGAACCGACTCCGTAGTGACAGCGCACGATGCCGCTGGATTTCCCCGTCATCCCCGAGCCGACGGTATTACGTTCGGCAACAACGACATCGGTGACGCCTCGCTGGCTCAGCGCCCAGGCAGCAGCGGCGCCCTCGAGACCGCCGCCAACGATGAGGACATCGGCGGTTTCAGCGGTCATAGCCCACCCACGGTGCCGGGGATCCACTCGGTGCCCGCCAGCGGCACTCGGGCCATGGCGGCCGCCTCGATGGTGACGGCCACCAGGTCCTCGGGCTCGAGGTGGCAGACGTGTGCCTTCCCGCAGGCCCGGGCAATGGTCTGGGCCTCCATGGTGAGCACGCGCAGGTAGTTGGCCAACCGCCGGCCACCCGCGACCGGATCGAATCGGGCCGCCAGATCGGGGTCTTGGGTGCTGATGCCTGCCGGATCGCGGCCGTCTTGGAAGTCGTCGTAGAAGCCCGCCGCGCTGCCGAGCTGCTCGTATTCCGCGGCGTAACGAGGGTGATTGTCCCCCAACGCAATCAGCGCGGCGGTGCCGATGGCGACGGCGTCGGCTCCCAACGCGAGCGCCTTGGCCACGTCGGCGCCGCTGCGGATACCGCCGGAGACAATGAGCTGGACCTTCCGGTGCACCCCGAGTTCCTGTAGCGCCTGCACCGCCTGCGGAATGGCGGCCAGCGTGGGGATACCGACGTGCTCGATGAACACCTCCTGTGTGGCAGCGGTGCCGCCCTGCATGCCGTCGACCACGACGACGTCCGCACCGGCGTGGACGGCGAGTTTGACGTCGTAATAGGTGCGGGTCGCGCCGAGTTTGACGTAGATGGGCTTTTCCCAATCGGTGACCTCGCGCAGCTCGTTGATTTTGATGGTGAGGTCATCCGGACCGGTCCAGTCCGGATGCCGGCAGGCGCTGCGTTGGTCGATACCGGGCGGCAGCGTGCGCATCGCCGCGACCCGGTCGGAGATCTTCTGGCCCAAGAGCATTCCGCCGCCGCCTGGCTTGGCCCCCTGCCCCAACACCACCTCGATGGCGTCGGCCTTGCGCATGTCGTCCGGGTTCATCCCGTACCGCGACGGCAGATATTGATAGACCAGCTGCGTGCTGTGGCCGCGTTCCTCCGCCGTCATGCCGCCGTCACCGGTGGTGGTGGAGGTACCGACCTCGCTGGCGCCGCGGCCGAGGGCTTCTTTCGCCTGCGCAGACAGCGCGCCGAAACTCATTCCGGCGATGGTGATCGGAATGGCCAGCCGCAGCGGCCGTTTGGCATGACGGTCGCCCACCACCACATCGGTTCCACAGCGCTCGCGGTACCCCTCCAGTGGGTAGCGCGACATGGACGCACCCAGGAACAGCAGGTCGTCGAAGTGCGGCAGCGCCCGCTTGGCACCCCAGCCGCGGATGTCGTAGATCCCGGTCTCTGCCGCCCGCTGAATCGCGGCAATGGCGGCGCGGTCGAAGGTGGCGGATTCCCGCAGTCCGCGTTGTGCACGGGAATCACTGCTGATTTCGCTGCTCGTTTGGAATGTCGGCCGGATCGCAGTCATCAGTAGGCGCTCGCATTGTCGACGTGGAAGTGGTACAGGGCGCGAGCCGAGCCGTAGCGGGTGTACTCGCTGGTCTGGTCGTCCTCGAATCCCGCAGCCTTGAGCAGCGCCGCCAGCTCGGCATGGTGCTCGTCGGTCATCTGCTTGGGTACGCAGTCGGCGCCCAGCGATGCGACGTGGCCGCGCACGTAGATCCGGGCCTCGTAGATCGAGTCACCGAGCGCCTCGCCGGCGTCGCCGCGGACCACCAGTCGTCCGGCCTGGGCCATGAACGCGCTCATGTGACCGACGTCGCCGCCCACCACGATGTCGGCACCTTTCATCGAAATACCGCACCGCGCAGCGGCATTGCCCTCAATGACCAGTAGCCCGCCGTGGGCGGTCGCCCCCGCCGATTGGGACGCGTCGCCGGTGACCCAGACCGTGCCGCTCATCATGTTCTCGGCGACACCGGTGCCGGCGTTGCCGGCGATGGTGATCCCGGCCTGCTGGTTCATGCCCGCCGCGTAATAACCCACGTGCCCGTCGATGGTCACCCGCACCGGCGCGTTGAGCCCGACCGCGACGTTGTGCGCACCCGCGGGATTACGGATCACGAAGTCGCCGAACAGCTCTGCCGCATGCAGCTTCGTGTTCACCTCGCGCAATGGTGTGTGGCGTAGGTCGAACTCCGTGCTCATCTGGTCCATGCGTAGACCACCTCGGGTTGGGGTTCCCAGACGCGGGCCCGCTCGACACCGGGCAATTGGGCAAGCGCGCGGTATTCGCTGGCCATCGCTACCCAGTCGTCGGTTTCGGCGATCACCGCGGGCTTGCACGCGATGGCGTCGCGGACCACCGCGAACGAATTGCGGTCGGACACCAGCAGTGTGTAGAAGCCGTCGAAGGCGGCACACAACGCCTTCAGCGCGGTTTGCATGTCCCGCCCGTCGGCGAGCTGTTGGGCAACAAAGCGCGCGCCCACTTCGCTGTCGTTTTCGGAATCGAATTGCACACCGGCCCTTTGCAATTCCCGTCGGATACTGGCGTGGTTAGCGAACGAGCCGTTGTGGACCAAACATTGACCTGGTCCCACCGCGTACGGGTGACAACCCGACGGGTTCACCGCCGATTCGGTGGCCATCCGGGTGTGGCCGACACCCTGCCAGCCCTGCGCGGCGGCCAAGCCCCAGCGCTGCACCAAATCTCGCGGCCGCCCAACCCCTTTGAGCACTGCGAAATCTTGGCCGAAGCCGGCGAGGACCGCGTGCGGAAACGCGACCCGAGCGGCATCGAGCAGCACCGCGGCCGGGGCCGCACTGCGCAGCAACAAGGTGTCGGCGACGAAGACGGCGTCGACGGGCTGTCCGAGTTCGGCGCCGACCGCGGCCACGGCGCTTCGGGCGTCCCCGGTGACGCCGATGAGGCTGACGCAGCCCTGCCCGCTCGGTGACCATACCGGGTCGCCGTAGATCGCCACCCCGGCCGAATCGGCGCCGCGGTCTTGCATCTCGCCGAGCATCGCAGCGAGCAGTGCGCCCAGCCGTGGGTAGAGATCGGGGTTGCGCAGGTGTAACCCGATGATGCCGCACATTGTGTGGTGAGTCCTTCGTCTGTTAACGGCAGCCGCTAGAAGGCGGCCAGGTAGGTGTCGATTTCCCAGGGGCTGATCGCGGCGTGCCAGGCGAAGAATTCATCACGCTTGAGCGCCGCGTAATAGTCTGACACCGTTGGCTTTTCGACGCGCTCGCCTGGTGGCAGCGCCGCATCGAGGACGCCGGTCAGCACCGCGTCGGATTCGAGATGCTCCACGGCGTGCAACAAGGTCAACGGCAGGGCCGGCCGGGTGGCGGCGAGCGTGCCGATGGCACCGGGGTCGGTGCTGCGTTTGATGCCGTCCAGGCCGGCACCCAGGGCTGCCGCTATGGCCAGGTAGGGGTTGGCCGAGCCGTCTCCCCCGCGCAGCTCGACGCGCTGGTTGTCGGGCACCCGGACATAGTGGGTCCGGTCGTTTCCACCGTAGGTCGGTGCGCGGGGCGCCCAGGACGCTCCGGAGGCAGTGGACACCGCTCCGGTTCGCTTGTAGGAGTTGACAGTTGGGGCGATCAGCGCCTGCAGCGCGGCGGCGTGATCGAGGAGGCCGCCCACGAAGCCGTACGCGGTCTGCGAGAGCCCGAGCCCGCGCTCGTCCTCGACACCGGGAAATACGGCCGCTCCCGCGCTGGTCAGGGACAGGTGCAGATGTAGGCCGCTGCCGGTGCGGTCGGCGAAGGGTTTGGGCATGAACGTGGCAATCATGCCGCGCTCCGCGGCCAGCACCGACATCAGATAGCGCAGTGTGACGACGCGGTCGGCAGTGGTCAGGGCATCGGCGAACTTGAAGTTCTGTTCGAATTGCCCGTTTCCGTCCTCGTGGTCGTTGGCGTAGTTGCCCCAGCCGAGCGCGTTCATCGCGTCGCTGAGCGAGGTCAAGTGGTCATACATGCGGGTGACGGCACGCGCGTCGTAACAGGGCTGCGGGGCGGTGTCGGCGTCGTCGGCGGTAGTGAGGGTGCCGTCGGGATTCTTCTTGAGCAAGAAGTACTCGACCTCGGCGCCCACCCAGGCGTCAAACCCGGCGTCGCCCACCTGGCGCAGCACGGCCTTGAGAATGTTGCGCGGCGCGAACGGCCACGGGCTGCCTAGTACGTAGGGGTCGCAGTGCACCAGCGCTAGGCCCGGCTTGACGAACGGGATCGGGGTAAACGACGCCGGGTCGGGCATGGCGATCAAATCGGGATCTTTCGGCGTTTGGCCGATCGCGCCGACGGCGTACCCGGCGAATCCGACGCCGTCGGTGCTGAGCTCCTCGACGGCTGTAGCGGGAACGAGCTTGGCGCACGGCTTGCCGTTGAGGTCGACGAACAGCGCCAGAACGAACGCGGTGTCGGTGTCCCGACACAGCGTCGCCAGGTCAGGAGTGACGGGCATGGCGGTTCTCCCTCGGCGTTGACTGTCGACGGTGCGATTACCGCGACTTCCTCGACTAAGAGGAAACCGGTCGAATATTGCCAACACATCAACCGATTGTTTCCTTGTATGAAATGCTGATTCGTCATAGTAGACCCTACGATCTGACGGGCGCCACTGTCGTTGGGAAACGCGCTACGATGCCCGACCGTCATCGGGATCCGTTTCCTGACAGGAAACAATTTCTGTTAAACTCGCGCGCCGTGGAGGAGCGCAAACCTGGTGTCGTACGCGACAGCGGCGATCCGGCGCCGGTACAGCGCGAGGTGGTGGGCGAGGCGCTGACCGGAAACGACCTGGAAAACGCCATCGCGCGCCAAGTTCGCAGCCTGCGGCGGGCCGCCGGCCTGTCGATCGCCGACATGGCCGATCGGGTCGGGATCTCCAAGGCGATGCTGTCGAAGATCGAGAACGCGCAAACCTCGTGCAGCCTCTCCACGCTGGCCAGGTTGGCCGCGGGCCTGGACGTCCCGGTGACGGTGCTGTTCCGCGGCGCCGACACCGGACACGACGCGGTCTACACCGAGAACGGGCGCGGCTCGACGATCATCGGCCGCGGCACCCGGGTGGGACACCACTACGAACTACTCGGGGCACTGCGGGGTCCGCACAAGCGCCTCGAGCCGGTACTGGTGACCCTGACCGAGGCCAGCGAAGTCTTCCCGCAGTTCCAGCACCCCGGCACCGAAGTCCTCTACATGCTCGAAGGCGTCATGGTCTACGGCCACGGCGATGCGGAATACACCCTGCGGCCCGGCGACACGCTGCTGCTCGACGGCGAGACGCTGCATGGCCCACATCAGTTGGTGCGCTTGCCAATCCGGTTCTTGGCGATCACCGCCTACCCCGACGACCGCGCCGACGGCTGACCGCCGTCTACTGCTCGTAGATCCGGGGGTCCAGCGTGCCGATGTACGACAGGTCGCGGTAGCGCTCGTCGTAGTCCAAGCCGTAACCCACGACGAATTCGTTGGGAATGTCGAAGCCCACGTAGGCGATCTCGGCGTTGGCACGCAACGCGTCGGGTTTGCGCAGCAACGTGCACACCCGCAGCGAGCGGGGACGGCGAGTCTTGAGGTTCCGCAGCAGCCAGGACAAGGTCAGGCCGGAGTCCACGATGTCCTCGACGATCAGCACGTCGCGATCGTTGATGTCGCGGTCCAAGTCTTTGAGAATGCGCACCACACCCGAAGACGATGTCGAGGAACCGTAGGAGCTGACGGCCATGAACTCGAACTGCGTCGGCAGCGGGATCGCGCGAGCCAAGTCGGTGACAAAGATGACCGCGCCCTTGAGCACGGTGATCAACAGCAGATCCTGGCCACTCTCCGCCTGGCCGTAGTCGTTGCCGATCTGCTCGCCGAGCTCGCCGATGCGCGCCTGGATCTGCTCCGTGGTGAGCAGCACGGACTTGATATCCCCCGGATACAGGTCCACGGGCTGCTCGGGTGTTATCGCCGAGGAGATCTGGGCCACGCTCCACAGCGTGCCACGTCAGCCGGTGAACAACCAACGGCGCCGACAATTTGGGGGAAATTCACACAGGTTCGCGCCGCAGCACGAGCACGCCGTCGCGCCGTCCGGCGATCAAACGCTCGCGCGGCGCGTCGGAACCGACCGCCACGCCCCCCTGGCCGCGCCACGCGGTGATCAGCCGGTCGACACCGCGGATCTGCTTGTCGGTGAGCCCGGTGGCGCCGCCGGCCAGCAGCCAGGCCCGGATGACCCGCCGCCGCACCGGCTCGGCCAGGGCCGCCAGCGCGCCCGCGCGCAGCCCGGCACCCTCCGTGACGCCGGGCAGCGCCTCGGCCGCCAGCTCGTCGATGAAGCCGGTGTCCTCCCGCAGCGCGGTCGCGGTGCGGGCCAGCGCCTCGGCCACGCCGCCGCCGAGCACCTCCTCGAGCAGCGGCAGCACCTCCAGCCGCAGCCGGGTTCGAGTGAAGCGGCGGTCGGTGTTGTGCGGATCCTGCCAGGCCCTCAGGCCCAACTCCTGGCAGGCGGCGTGGGTGATGGCGCGGCGGACTCCCAGCAACGGCCGCAACCACGGCGGATCATGCGGGCGCATCCCGGCAATGGAGCGGGCCCCGGAACCGCGGCCCAGCCCGAGCAACACCGTCTCGGCCTGGTCGTCGAGGGTGTGGGCCAGTAGCACCGGCCCGCGCCGGGCCGCACTCAACGCCGCATAGCGGGCGGCGCGGGCCGCGGCCTCCGGGCCCCCCGCCGGTCGGGTTGGGCCCACCTCGACCCGAATTACCTGTGCGGCAACGCATCCCAACTCGAGCGCTTGGGCACGTGCGGTTTCGGCGACGGCGGCCGAGTCGGGCTGCAGGCCGTGGTCCACGATCAGCGCGGTGGTCGCCCGCAGACCGGCGGCGACGGCGGTCAGGGCAAGGGAGTCCGGTCCGCCCGACAGCGCCACCGACCATCGGTCGCCGGCAACCGGATAGGTGGTCGCGAACGCCTCGACAGCGCCGCGCAGCTGTCCTACAGGACCCGATCGATCCATCGCTGGGGCTCTTCGATTTCGACGGGCAACGGCAACGTCTCGGGGCCCGACCAGACCGCGTTGAACCGTTCCATGCCGACCCGGGCCACGACCTCGTCGACGAAGGCCTTCCCACGGGTGTACTGGCTGAGCTTGGCATCGAGGCCCAGCAGGGCGCGCAGCAGCCGCTGCAGCGGCGGTTGTTTGCGTTGCCGCCGGTCGTCGAATCGGCCGCGGATGGTGGCCACCGATGGCACCGCCTTGGGCCCGACGGCGTCCATCACGTGCTCGGCGTGGCCTTCCAGCAGCGTGCCCAGGACCAGCAGCCGATCCAGCGCGTGACGCTGCGGCTCAGACTGGACCGCGCGTACCAGCCCGACGATGCCGGTCGGGCCCCCCTCGGACTCGGAGCCGCTGAGTCCGCGATTGCGCACGTAGTCCGACAGCCGGCTGGCCACCTCGCCGAAGTTGTCGCCCGCGTCCCGGGTCAGCAGCGCCAGCGCGTCCGACATGTAGTCGGGCAGCCACGGGTTGGTGGTGAATTGCACGCGATGGGTCACCTCGTGCAAGCAGACCCACAGCCGGAAATCCGCCGGCACCACCCGCAGCTGCCGCTCGACCGCGATGACGTTGGGATAGACCAGCAGCAAACAGCCTTCTTTGTCGGCCGCGAACGGGTCGTACTGGCCGAGGATGCCGGATGCCACGAACGCCAGCACGGCCCCGGTCTGCGCACCCGTGACCCGGCCGGTCACGAAGCCCCGCGGCTTTTCGGTGCCGTTCGTCATCAACCGCATGGAGTTTGCCGCCGCGCGAACCCACTCCCGCCGGTCCACGATGCGCGCCGCCGGCACGTCGCCGCCGGTGACCAACCCGGTGACGTCACGCACCAGCGGTTCGGCTCGCGTCGCCGAACTCGCCAGCTCCTCGATGACCTGGCGGCGGGTGTAATCGCTGGCCGGCGGACCCGGCCGGGCCAACCGGACGCCGACGGTGGCGGCGAAGCCCCAATCGACGGCGGTACCCAGGGTCAGTTCGGACGACTGCGTCATGCGCACCCGCACGTCCACAGCCGGGCGGCGACAGCGTCCATCGCGTTGCGCCCGTTGGGGCCCGCGGCGTTGGAGATGAACGCAAACGTGAGGACCCGCCCACTGCGGTCGGTAACGACGCCGACCAACGAGTTGATGGCGGTCAACGATCCGGTTTTGGCGCGCAACCAGCCGGCCGGGCCTTGATTGGTGGACTGGTCGAGGAAGCGTTCGGCCAGCGTCCCGCTGCCGCCGGCGATGGGAAGGAGATCCAGCAGCGCGCGCAGCGACGGCTGGTCCGGCCCGGCCGCTGCCTGCACTGTCCCGTCGAGGGTCCGGGCGGTCAGGCGGTCGTCGACCGAGAGTCCACTGGAGTCCACCAGCGTGGCGCCGGTCGTGTCGACGTGCGCGGTGTTCAAGCGGTTGGTCACCGCATCGACCGCGCCCGCGAAGCTGCGCGGGCGATTGATCGCCGCCGCCACCTCACGCCCGATGGACTCGGCCAGCACATTGTCGGAGTGGTCCATCATTTCGCCGAGCCGCTGCACCAGCGGCGCGGATTGCACCACCGCCAGCTGGCGTGCCCCGGACGGCGCCGTGCCGATGCTCACCGCGGCCGGATCCAGACCGAGCGCTTTCGCCAGTTCCCGCCCGGCGTCCAGGGCCGGTGTCTTGGATCGCCGCGAGTTGACGGTGGTCGGCTGGATACGCCCGCAGTCGATCATCACCGGCTCGATCGGCGCGATGTCGCCGTTGTCGATGTCGGCCGGGTCCCAGCCCTGCGCCATCGTCGGTCCGGAAAATGCCGAGATGTCCACCTGCACGGCCGTCGGGGTCATGCCACTGCGATGGATCTGCTCCACCAAATCACCGATCCGGGCGGCGCCGCGGTACCAGGTGGGCACCTCGGTCGGTGCGGCAGACAGGGTCGGGTCCCCCGCGCCGACCAGCACAACCGGTCCTTGCGCGTTCGCGCTGCCGGCCACCACGCGGGTGCTGATCCGGGCCTGCCGATCCAGCGTCAGCAATGCCGCGGCCGCGGTCAGTACCTTATTCGTCGACGCCGGCACCAGCGGCATGTCGTCGGCCAACTGCCACAGCTGGTTGCCGGTGAGCGCGTCGGTGATCCGGCCGCCGAACCGGCCCAGGTTGGGGTCGGCGACCACGGGTGCCAACACGGCCGCCAGTCCACCGGGCGACGGCGTCTCGGCATTATCGGCGACGGGCACCACACCCGGCTTCAGGACCGGCGGCCGGGGCGGCGGTACCGGAGCGTGGCTGCCGCTACTGCCGTGGCCACCCGTGGTGAAAAAGGTTGCGGCGGCCACCACGGCGGCGACGAACGCCAGCACGGCCAATCCGATCAAGACCTGGGTGGATTTCCGCCAGCGAGTACGACCCATCACTCTCCTGACTGTTTGGTCCTATTCTGCCGAAGCTGCCGAATAGCGCTCGACTAGGGTGATCCGCGACGTATCCGACCTACCCGGGTCCACCCAGTGACTTTTCTTCAAAGGAGCCGAGCCAGTGCAATTCGACGTGGTCATCGAGATCCCGAAAGGCCAACGCAACAAGTACGAAGTCGATCACGAGACCGGGCGGGTGAAGCTCGACCGCTACCTCTACACATCGATGGCCTACCCCACCGATTACGGCTTCATCGAGAACAGCCTCGGTGAAGACGGCGACCCGCTGGACGTCCTGCTGCTGCTCCCCGAGTCGGTGTTCCCGGGTGTGCTGGTCGAGGCGCGTCCGGTGGGCATGTTCAAGATGGTCGACGAGGCCGGCGGCGACGACAAGGTGTTGTGCGTGCCGGCCGGGGATTACCGGTGGGACCACATCCAGGACATCGGCGACGTTCCGGCCTACGAGCTGGACGTCATCAAACACTTCTTCTCGCAATACAAGGCGCTCGAGCCGGGCAAGTACGTCAAGGCCGCCGACTGGGTCGGCCGCGCCGAGGCCGAGGCCGAGGTGGAGCGCTCGTTCGCGCGGTTCAAGGAAGCCGGGCACTAACCGCCCACCGCGAGTCAGCCGGCCCCGGCGGCACGGCGGTTGCGCAGCACGCTCCACCCCAACGCGGCACCGATCACGACAACGCCCACCGAGGCGGTCACGACTTGGTGGATCCGATAACGCTCGTCGATGGACAGCAACATGATCACCGACAACGCGCCGATCGCCCAGTGCGCGCCGTGTTCCAGGTACACGAAACGGTCCAGCGTTTGCTGCTGGACCAGATAGATCGTGATCGATCGGACGAACATCGAACCGATCAGGCCGAGCCCCAAGGCGATCACGATGGGGTCCGAGGTGATCGCGAAGGCGCCGGTGACCCCGTCGAACGAGAAGGAAGCGTCGAGCACTTCCAGATACACGAACAGCGTCAGCCCGGCCCGGCCCGTCGCCAGTAGCCCAGCCTCGCTGGGGTCCTCGTTATCGATACCCGCAGGCCGGAACGCCTGGCTCAAACTGTTGACGACCAGGTAGCTCACCAGACCCAGCAACCCGGCCGTCAACACCGTCGCGCGGTCGTCGCCGGAGTGGGTCAACTGCGTGCCGACCACGACCAGCGTGACGGCCGCGACCACCACGGAAACTTCGGCGAGCCGACCGACCCGGGCGAACGGCACCTCAATCCATTTGAGCCACTTGATATCTCGGTCATTGAAGAGGAAGTCCAGAAACAGCATCAGCAAGAACAGCCCGCCGAATGCGGCGATCTGCGGGTGGGCGGAGGTGACCAGCTTCTCGTAGCTGGGCGACCCGTCGGGAAACTCCAGCGCGTCGTGCGGGGGCGGCGCGGCCGCCAGCTCCAGCGCGCGCACGGGGTCGACTCCGGCGGTGGCCCACACGATGAGCAACGGGAACAGCAGTCGCATGCCGAAGACGGCGATCAGGATCCCGATCGTCAGGAACATCCGCCGCCAGAACGGGCTCATTCGCTTCAGCACGGCCGCGTTGATCACCGCGTTGTCGAAGGACAGCGATACCTCGAGAACGCCGAGGGCGACCAACAGATACAGGGCGTCGAGCCCGCCGTGCAGGAACCCGAGTACCAGGGCCGCCACGGTGACGATTAGCGAAATCCCGAAGATGCGCGCCGCCGCCATGGATCCTTCCCGACAGCCGCCCACCCCAGGGCGAAGCTGGTCGTCGCTGCCAGACACTACTGTCGCGCACTTATTATTTTCAGATTGTGGCGATAGTGGCGGCGGGTAGGGGCGATCGGCCGAAGGCGCCGCCTCGGTGACCGAAATCGGCGGCGCGGCGGCGCCCCTGGGTGCTGCCCCGGCCGCGGGAGCGCCCCAGGGACCGATCGCACGAGGCAGTGTGGCCCGGGTAGGTGTCGCGACGGCGCTCACCGCGGTGTGCGGCTACGCCGTCATCTATCTGGCCGCTCGCGACCTGGCTCCGAGCGGCTTCTCGGTGTTCGGCGTGTTCTGGGGGGCGTTCGGCCTGGCCACCGGGGCGGCCTTCGGACTGCTGCAGGAGACGACGCGGGAGGTCCGGGCCACCCGGTTCCCCCACCCGGGGGCACCATGTCCGGGCGAACCGCGCAACCACCCGCTGCGGGTGGCGGCCCTGGTCGGCGTCGCCGCGGCCATGATCATCGCGGGCAGCTCGCCGTTGTGGAGCGGGCGGGTGTTCATCCAGGAGCGGTGGTTGTCGGTGGCCCTGCTGGCCATCGGGCTGGCCGGTTTCTGTGTGCACGCCACGCTGCTGGGCATGTTGGCCGGCACCGACCGATGGACCCAGTACGGCGCGTTGATGGTGACCGACGCGGTCATGCGGGTGACGATCGCGACCACGACGTTCGTGCTGGGCTGGGATCTGACCGGTTACCTGTGGGCGACCGTCGCCGGCGCCGTTGCCTGGGCGATCATCCTGCTGGCCGCGCCCGGCGCTCGCGCGGCGGCCCGGCTGCTCACCCCGGGCGACACCGCGACGTTCCTGCGCGGCACCGCGCATTCCATCACCGCCGCCGGGGCCAGCGCGATCCTGGTGATGGGATTCCCGGTGCTGCTCAAGCTGACGTCGAATGAGCTTGGGGCACAAGGCGGGGTGATCATTCTCGCGGTGACGCTCACCCGGGCACCGCTGCTGGTGCCGCTGACCGCCATGCAGGGCAACCTGATCGCACACTTCGTCGACGAGCGTCGCAACCGGCTGCGGGCGCTACTGACCCCCGCGATGCTCATCGCTGCCATCGGCGCGGCCGGGGTGGTAGCCGCCGGGCTGCTCGGACCGTGGCTGCTGCGGGTCGCCTTCGGGTCTCAGTACGACGCCAGCGGCGCCCTGCTGGCATGGCTGACCGCTGCGGCGGTGTCGATCGCGATGCTGACCCTGACCGGCGCCGCCACGGTAGCCGCCGCGCTGCACCGCGGGTACGCACTCGGCTGGGTGGGCGCGACGGTGGCGTCGGGGGTGTTGCTGCTCCTGCCGCTGCCGCTGCAGACCCGCACCGTGGTCGCCCTGTGCTGCGGCCCGCTGGTGGGAATCGCGGTACACCTGTTCGCCCTGGCGCGTGCCGAGCGCCCAACCGGCTGATCCTGGCTAACCTGGTGAGCATCGAAACGCATTACCCCGGCGTCTGGATCGTCATTCCCGCCTTCAACGAAGCCACCGTCATCGGCGAGGTGATCGCCGACGTGCGCTCGGTCTTCGACAACGTGGTGTGCGTCGACGACGGCAGCACCGACGACACCGGCGAACTGGCCCGCCGGGCCGGGGCGCATCTGGTGCGCCACCCGGTCAACCTCGGTCAAGGAGCGGCCATCCAGACCGGCGTCGAGTACGCCCGCAAGCAGCCTGGGGCGCAGATGTTCGCGACCTTCGACGCCGACGGTCAACACCGCGTCAAGGACGTGGCCACGATGATCGATCGGCTCACTACCGAAGACGTCGACATCATCATCGGCACCCGGTTCGGCGGGCAAGAGACCACCCGTCCGCCGTTGCTGAAGCGGCTCGTGCTGCAGACCGCCGCGCGATTGAGCCGGCGCGGCCGCCGGCTGGGCCTGACCGACACCAACAATGGGCTACGGGTGTTCAACAAGACGGTGGCCGACGGCCTCGACATCACCATGAGCGGCATGAGTCACGCCAACGAATTCGTCATGCTCGTCGCCGAAAACCATTGGCGGGTGGCCGAACAACCGGTCGAGGTGTTGTACACCGAATACTCGCGGTCCAAGGGCCAGCCACTGCTCAACGGCGTCAACATCATTTTCGACGGGTTCCTGCGCGGCAGGATTCCGAGATGAGAAGGACTCAACGATGAACTGGATCCAGGTACTGCTGATCGGCTCGATCATTGCGCTGCTGGTGTATTTGCTGCGGTCCCGCAGAAGCTCGCGGTCCAAGGCGTGGGTCAAGGTCGGCTACGTCTTGTTCGTGCTCGCCGGCATCTACGCCGTGCTGCGCCCCGACGACACCACCGTGATCGCGAACTGGTTCGGCGTACGGCGCGGCACCGACCTGATGCTCTACGCGCTGATCATGGCGTTCAGCTTCACCACGCTGAGCACCTACATGCGGTTCAAGGACCTGGAATTGCGCTACGCGCGGCTGGCCCGTGCGGTAGCACTGGAAAGCGCGCAGGCACCCGACCCGCGCTAGCCGGCGTGCGCCTTGCGGAAGTACTCGACGGTGCGGCGCACGCCCTCTTCGAGCTGAACGCGCGGACGCCAACCCAAAACGTCTGCCGCGGCACCGATGTCCAGGCAGGAACGCCTCAAATCGCCCAGCCGATCGGGATGGAACTCCGGGTCGTCCGGACCACCGACAGCGTTTGCCACCGCCGTGTGCAGCTGCCGGTCGGACGTCTCGATCCCGGTGCCGACGTTGAACCGCTGTCCGCCGCCCACATCGCCGGCGGCCCTGACGAACGCATCGACCACGTCGTCGACGAACACATAGTCGCGGGTCTTGCTGCCGTCGCCGAACACCTTGGTGGGCTTACCCGACAGCAGCGCCTGAGCGAAGATCGCCACCACGCCGGCCTCGCCGTGCGGATCCTGGCGCGGGCCGTAGACGTTGGCCGGTGCGATGTGCGAGCAGTCCAGGCCGTACAGGTTGCGGAAGGTGTTCAGGTAGATCTCGCCGGCCACCTTGCCCGCGGCGTACGGCGACGCCGGATCGGCGGGAACGGTCTCTGGCGTGGGGTACTGCGGCGGGGTGCCGTAGATGGACCCGCCGGACGAGGTGTGCACGACCTTGCGCACGCCCGCGCGGCGCGCGGCTTCGGCCAGCCTGATCGTGCCAATCACGTTGACCGAGGCGTCGAACTGCGGATCGGCCACCGAACGCCGGACGTCGATCTGCGCCGCGAGGTGGAACACCACCTCGGGTCGATGCTCGTCGAGGATCGCGACCAGGTCCGCGGTGACGATGTCGGCCTCGATGAAGTCGTGGGCGACATCGTCGGCCAGATGCTCGAGGTTGGTCGCTTTGCCCGTCGCGAAGTTGTCCAGGCTCACGACCGAGTGACCGTCCGTCAGTAGGCGGTCGACCAGCGTGGAGCCGATGAACCCGGCTGCCCCGGTAACCAGTGCGCGCACCGGCCCACCATACCGACCGGTAAGAAATAACCATGCCCGCCCTCCTCACCCGGATCCCGTCCGTCGTTTTCGCGGCGGCAGCGCTGATCGCGGTGCAGCTGGCGATCCGGGCGGTGCTGGCATTCGGTGGCTACTTCTATTGGGACGACCTGATCCTGATCGGCAAGGCCGGATCCGAGAGTTTGCTGGCGCCGTCGTACCTGTTCGACGACCACGACGGCCACGTGATGCCGGCGGCCTTCCTGATCGCGGGCGCGTTGATCCGACTGGCCCCGCTGGATTGGACCGGACCCGCGGTCAGCCTGGTGGTGCTGCAGCTGCTGGCGTCGGCGGCGCTGCTGCGGGCGCTGCACGTGCTGCTCGGCTGGCGCCGCGTGCTGCTGATCCCGTTGACGTTCGCGCTTTTCACCCCGTTGGGGGTGCCGGGATTCGCCTGGTGGGCGGCGGCGCTGAACTCGCTGCCGATGCAGGCGGCGCTGGCCTGGGTGTGCGCCGACGCGGTGCTGCTGGTGCGCACCGGCAACCAGCGGTACGCGCTTAGCGGCACGCTGGCCTACCTGGGCGGGTTGCTGTTCTTCGAAAAAGCCGCGGTGATCCCGTTCGTCGCCTTCGCGGTGGTGGCATTGCTCTACCACGTGGGCGGCCAACGTTCGGCGCTGGCCGCGGCCTGGCGTGCCGGGGTTCGGTTGTGGACGGCGTCGCTGATTCTGACGATCTGCTGGATCGCGCTGTATCTGATCGTGGTCAATCAGCGGCGGTGGAGTTCCGACCTGGCGATGACGGGAGATCTGCTGGCCCGGTCCATCACCCACGGCATCGTGCCGGGACTGGTTGGCGGGCCGTGGCATTGGGGCCGCTGGGCCCCGGCGTCGCCGTGGGCCACTCCACCGCCGGCGGTGATGGTGTTGGGCTGGCTGGCGTTGGCCGTGGTGCTGGTGCTCGCGCTGCTCCGCAAACAGCGCATCGGGCCCGTCTGGCTGACCGCGGCAGGTTACGCGCTGGCCTGCCAGGTGCCGATCTACCTGATGCGTTCGTCGAAGCTCACCGCGCTGGAACTCGCCCAAACCCTACGTTATTTGCCGGATCTCGTCGTCGTGCTGTCGCTATTGGCCGCGGTTGGCCTGTGCGCGCCGAATCGGCCGGCGGCTGCGCGCTGGCTGGACGCTTCGGGTACCCGCACTGCGGTGACGACCGGCCTCGCCGCGCTCTTCGTGGTCAGCAGCCTGTACTCGACCGCGACGTTTCTAACCAGCTGGCGCGACAACCCCACCAAAGCGTACCTGCGCAATGCACAGGCGAGTTTGACCGCGGCGCATGCTAATTCGACCGCACCGATGCTGGATCAGGAGGTCGATCCGCTGATCCTGCAGCGGGTGGTGTACCCGGAGAACTTGGCCAGCCACCTCTTCGCCCTCCTGCCGGATAGGCCCGAATTCGCGTCGGCGACAACACAATTACGGATGTTCGACAGTTCCGGGGGGCTGATCCCCGCACGGGTCACCTGGGTTCGGACCATCAAGCCCGGCCCGATGCCGCACTGCGGCTATTTCGCTCAACCCGACAAGGCGGCTCACCTGACGCTCGACGGGCCGTTGCTGCCCGCCGACTGGACGGTCGAACTGAACTACCTCGCCAACAGCGAGGGTTCGATGACGGTCGCGCTCTCGGAGGGGCCCGCCGTCAAGGTTCCGGTGCACCCCGGCCTGAACCGCGTCTTCGCCCGGCTGCCGGGGGCCGGCGACGCAATCACCGTCCGTGCGGACACGGCCGCGCTGGCACTGTGCATTGCCTCCGGGCCGGTCGGCTTCCTGGCGCCGGCCTAATCGGGAGCGCCGTCATCTTCGCCGTGCTCACCGGATTGTTCGTCCTGGTCCTCGGAGACCTGCGGGGGCTGGTCGTCGCCCTCTGGTGGCGGCTGTTCGGCGGTGGTCACCGGGGTGGCCTACCCGGGGCAGCGACGACGGAAACCACCCGCCACGCTGTGACTACCCGGCGCCAGGCCCGCGCCAGGCCGCCGGCGCGGTGGCCCGTTTGGGCTCGTGCTCGACCTTCCGGTACGCCCACCACGCGGCGACCATGGTCGCGGTCGCCATCGCGAGAGCCGACAGTACGAACGCATCACCGAAGGCAAACATCAGGACGATGCCCGCGGCGATCCAGATAGCCTCCCCGATCGGAAAGCGGATTAGCTTGTCCATGTCAGCCTCGCTCACAGTCGAGTCACCCAAGCGGTGACGCAGGCTGCAACGCGACACACCCGGAAACGCTGCCCGGAACGGGCCCACGGTGACCGAAGTCACCGCGAGGCACACCGAATTTGGAGCCGCCTGGGGGAATCGAACCCCCGACCTATTCATTACGAGTGAATCGCTCTACCGACTGAGCTAAGGCGGCATCCCCTCGCGCCGGGCGGCACGAGTCTACGGCAGGCGAGGGCGCGCCCCCAACTTCGGATCGCCCGGCCGCCGTGCACCCGGCCGCGCGGCTCGCATCGCCGGCGGGCGGTCAATCCCGCAGTTCCTGCCCGATGGTGGCGACCATCGCGTCGACGGCGAACTTGGGCTTGACGTTGACCGCCAACGCATCACGGCACTGCAGCACCGCTTCAATGCATCGCAACAGCCGCTCCGGTGCGGCGTGCGAGGCCAGCGCGGCCACCCGGTCGGTCATGTCCGGATGGTTGGCCCGAACCCCGTCGGCGTGCGCCGAGACCACCAGCGCGTCACGGAAATACGTCGCCAGATCGATCAGGGCCCGGTCCAGCGCATCGCGGGAGGCCCGGGTCTGCCGCGACTTCTGACGTCGCTCCAGGTCCTTGATGGCGCCGGTGGCACCGCGCATCGCCCCCGCGGTGCCCTTGCCGGTACCCCCGGCTCCCAACGCGGTGCGCAGTTCTTCGGTCTCGGCCTCAGCCCGATCGGCGGTCAACACGACGGCCTCGGTTTCGGCTGCGGCCACCAACTCTTCGGCGGCGGCGTAGGCCCGTGAGGGTGTCGCGGCGTCGCGCACCAACCCCAGCGCCCGCTCGCGCCGCTCGCGGGCTTCCGGGTCGGTCGCCAGCCGCCGCGCCCGACCGACGTGACCGCCGCTGACCGACGCGGCCCAGGCGGCCGTGTCGGCGGGCAGGCCGTCGCTGTCGATCAGCACCCGGGCGATCGACTCGGTGGACGGCGTCACCAGCGCGACGTGCCGACACCGAGAACGCAGCGTGACCGCGATGTCCTCGGGGTCCACCGACGGCGCACACAACAGGAACACCGTCGAGGGCGGCGGCTCCTCGACGACCTTCAGCAACGCGTTGGCGGCGCCCTCGGTCAACCGGTCGGCATCTTCGATCACCACGATCTGCCAGTGCCCGGTCGTCGGGCGGCGCGACGCGATCTGCACGATGCCGCGCATCTCGTCGACACCGATCGACAGTCCCTCGGGAATCACCCGCCGGACATCGGCGTGGGTGCCTGCCATCGTTGTCGAGCAGGCCCGACACCGACCGCACCCGGGACCGCCGTCCTCGGTGGCAGCGGTGCATTGCAACGCCGCAGCGAAGCACAGCGCCGCGATCGAGCGGCCCGAACCGGGAGGACCGGTGATGAGCCATGCATGTGTCATAGTCCCGCGATCAGCGTCACTGTGAGCCGGATCACGGCGCGCGGCGCGGGCCGCCGCGAACAACTCCGCTTCGACCGCTTCCTGGCCTACCAGCCGCGTAAACACTCCGGACATCATCGGCAACACTAGTGAGACGGACCGACGGCTATCGTGCGGATACCAGATCGCGACGATTTCGTGATCTCTGGCGGTGTTTTGCCAGGATCCGGCGACTTGCCGAAGCATTTTGGGGTTACCGACTAGTCCCCACTGACCGATACGGTGGGTTGGTGGCAACGGCAGGTGCACTACCGGGGCGAATCAGCGCATTCGTCCGTTGGGTGGTGCGCACTCCGTGGCCGCTGTTTTCGCTGAGCATGCTGCAGGCCGACATCATCGGCGCGCTCTTCGTGCTTGGTTTCCTGCGCTACGGTCTTCCCCCCGAGGATCGTATTCAACTGCAGGATCTCCCGACTCTCAACCTGGCGATCTTCGCGAGCTCACTGGTCGTGCTGTTCCTGGTTGGCGTCGTGGTCAACCTCAAGCTACTGATGCCGGTCTTTCGCTGGCAGCGGCGCGACAACATGCTCGCCGAAACCGACCCGGCCGCTACCGAACTCGCCCGCAGCCGGGCCCTGCGCATGCCGTACTACCGCACCCTGAGCACCGTCGTGTACTGGTGCATCGGCGGCGTGGTGTTCGTCGTCGCCAGCTGGTCGGTGGCCAAGTTCGCCGCCCCCGTCGTCACGGTGGCCACCGCGCTGGGAGCGGCGGCCACCGCGATCATCGGCTACCTGCAGTCCGAGCGGGTATTGCGGCCGGTGGCGGTGGCGGCTTTGCGCAGCGGGGTGCCGGAGAACGTCAAGGCACCCGGCGTCATCCTGCGCCAGATCTTGACGTGGATGCTTTCCACCGCGGTGCCGCTGCTGGCGATCGTGCTCGCGGTGGTGGCCGATAAGGCCTCGCTGCTGCATGCGGCGCCGGAGAGCCTGTTCAACCCGATCCTGCTGCTGGCCCTGACCGCGCTGGGTGTCGGGCTGATCAGCACCCTGCTGGTGGCCATGTCGATCGCCGACCCGCTGCGCCAGCTGCGCTGGGCCCTGTCGGAGGTTCAGCGCGGCAATTACAACGCGCACATGCAGATCTACGACGCCAGTGAATTGGGTCTGTTGCAAGCAGGATTCAACGACATGGTCCGCGACCTGTCCGAGCGGCAACGGCTGCGCGACCTGTTCGGGCGCTACGTCGGCGAAGACGTGGCGCGCCGCGCGCTCGAGCGGGGTACCGAGCTGGGCGGCCAGGAGCGCGACGTCGCGGTGCTCTTCGTCGACCTGGTCGGCTCCACCCAGCTGGCCGCGACCCGGCCGCCCGCCGAGGTGGTGCACCTGCTCAACGAGTTCTTCCGGGTGGTGGTCGACACTGTCGGCCGCCACGGCGGCTTCGTCAACAAGTTCCAGGGTGATGCGGCGCTGGCGATCTTCGGCGCGCCCATCGAGCACCCCGACGCCTCCGGCGGTGCGCTGGCCGCCGCGCGCGAACTGCACGACGAATTACTGCCGGTGATCGGCGCCGCCGAGTTCGGCATCGGGGTGTCGTCGGGCCGGGCCATCGCCGGCCACATCGGCGCGCAGGCGCGCTTCGAATACACCGTGATCGGAGATCCGGTCAACGAGGCGGCGCGGCTGACCGAGCTGGCCAAACTCGAGGCCGGGCACGTGTTGGCGTCGGCGATCGCCGTCAGCGGCGCCCTGGACGCCGAAGCGCTGTGCTGGGACGTGGGCGAGGTCGTCGAATTGCGTGGCCGCACGGCACCCACTCAACTGGCCCGGCCGCTGAATTTGGCTGCGCCCGACTCGGTTTCGAAACCGGACTATGCGGCCGAGGAAGTGTCCAGCGAAATCATGTGACCGCGCGCGGCCTAGCTGCGCTTGACGGCTCTTTTCGCCGGGGCCTTGCGGGTCGACTTCTTTGCCGCTCGCTTGACCGGGCCCCGGGCCCGCCGGTCGGCCAGCAGCTCGGCCGCACGCTCGTCGGTGATCGTCGCGACGTCGTCGCCCTTGCGCAGGCTCGCGTTGGTTTCGCCGTCGGTGACATACGGCCCGAATCGACCGTCCTTGACCACCATTGGCTTACCCGACGCCGGATCGGTACCCAGCTCACGCAGCGGTGGCGCCGCGGCGCCCTGCCGGCCACGACGTTTCGGCTCGGCGTAGATCTTCAGTGCTTCGTCGAGCGTGATCGTGAACATCTGCTCTTCGGTCGCCAGCGAACGAGAATCGGTGCCACGCTTCAGGTACGGACCGTAACGTCCGTTCTGTGCGGTGATCTCCTCCCCGGTCTGCGGGTCGACACCGACCACCCGGGGCAGCGACAACAGCTTGAGCGCATCCTCGAGCGTGATGGTCTGCAGATCCATGGTGCGCAGCAACGAGCCGGTGCGAGGTTTGGGACCGGTGGGCTTCTTGCCCTTCTTTGCCGGCGCGGCACTTCCACCGTCGGGGCCGTCCTCCGGCGGCGGCTCCGGCAGCACCTCGGTGACATACGGTCCGTATCGCCCGTCCTTGGCCACGATTTCGTGGCCGGTCTCGGGATCCACGCCCAGCGAACGACCCTCCTGAGGGGTGGCGAAAAGCTGTTCGGCCACCTCGAGCGTGAGCTCATCGGGAGTCAACGAATCGTTGAGGTTGGCCCGCTGCGGCTTGGGCTCGCCGTCCTCGCCGAGGATGGTGCGCTCCAGGTAGGGGCCGTTCTTGCCGACCCGGACATAGACCGGCCGACCCTGATCATCGTCAAACAGCTTGATGGAGTTCACTTCTCGGGCGTCGATGCCCTCCAGGTTCACGCCCACGAGCTTCTTGAGACCGCCGGAGCGAGCAACCGAGTCGGCCACACCGTGCTCGCCGCCGAAGTAGAAGTTGTTGAGCCAGTTGGTCCGTTGCTCGTTACCGGCGGCGATCGCGTCGAGCTCGTCTTCCATCGCGGCGGTGAAGTCGTAGTCGACCAGCCGACCGAAGTGCTGTTCCAGCAAACCCGTCACGGCGAATGCGACCCAGGACGGCACCAGCGCGCTGCCCTTCTTGTGCACGTAGCCGCGATCCTGAATGGTCTTGATGATCGACGAGTACGTCGACGGCCGGCCGATGCCCAATTCCTCGAGCGCCTTGACCAGCGAGGCCTCGGTGTAACGGGCGGGCGGATTGGTCGAGTGACCGTCCGGGGTCAGTTCCAGGACGTCCAACCGCTGCCCCCGCGTCAGCTGCGGCAACCGGCTTTCGGCGTCGTCGGCTTCGCCGCCGGCCAGCTCGTCCACCGTCTCGACGTACGCCTTGAGGAAACCGGCGAAGGTGATGGTGCGGCCGCTGGCGGAGAACACCACGTCCGTCGAGGCCCCAGCCGCCGTTGACTGACCGTTGATCCGCAGGCTCAGTGTGGTGCCGCGGGCGTCGGCCATCTGCGAGGCTACCGTGCGCTGCCAGATCAGCTCATAGAGCCGGAATTCGTCGCCGTCGAGCTCGCGGCGCACCGCGTCGGGAGTGGCGAACGTCTCACCCGCCGGCCGGATCGCCTCGTGAGCCTCCTGGGCGTTCTTGACCTTGCGGGTGTACTGGCGCGGCGACGGCGACACGTACTCGTCGCCGTAGAGCTGGCGTGCCTGATTGCGCGCGGCGCTGATGGCCGACTGCGACAGCGTGGTCGAGTCGGTCCGCATATAGGTGATGTAACCGTTTTCGTAGAGCCGCTGGGCGATGCTCATCGTCCGCTCGGACGAGAAACGCAGCTTGCGGCCCGCCTCCTGCTGGAGAGTCGACGTCATGAACGGCGCGTAGGGCCGCCGCGTGTAGGGCTTCTCCTCGACCGAGGCCACCGACAGCTGCGCCCCGCGCAGTCCCGCGGCCAACTCGGTGGCCCGGGCCTCATCGAGCACCACGACTTCGTCCGCTTTACGCAGCTGGCCCAGCGAGTCGAAATCGCGGCCGGTGGCGACCCGCAGGCCGTCGACGGAGGTCAGCCGGGCGGCGAAGGTGGGCGGCGCCGCGTTCGCGTCGGACACACTGGCGTCCAGCTGGGCGACGATGTCCCAGTACGACGCGCTGCGGAACGCCATCCGGTCGCGTTCTCGCTGCACGATGATGCGGGTGGCCACCGACTGCACCCGTCCCGCCGACAGCTTCGGCGCGACCTTTTTCCACAGCACCGGGCTGACCTCGTAGCCGTACAGCCGGTCCAGGATGCGGCGCGTTTCCTGGGCGTCAACCAGGTCGATGTCGAGGTCACGCGGATTTTGCGCGGCCTCGAGGATGGCCGGCTCGGTGATCTCGTGGAACACCATCCGCTTGACCGGGATGCGCGGCTTCAGCGTCTCCATCAGGTGCCAGGCGATGGCCTCGCCTTCGCGGTCACCGTCCGTGGCCAGGTAGAGCTCGTCGACGTCTTTGAGCAGCCCTTTCAGCTCGCTGACGGTGCTCTTCTTTTCCGGGCTGATGATGTAGAGCGGTTCGAAGTCCGCGTCGACGTTGACGCCGAGCCGGGCCCAGGGCTCCGACTTGTACTTGGCGGGTACGTCGGCGGCGGCTCGCGGCAGGTCGCGGATGTGGCCACGCGACGATTCGACGATGTATGTGGAGCCGAGGTAGCCCGCGAGCTTGCGCGCCTTCGTCGGCGACTCGACAATCACAAGTCGCCGCCGGCTGCCATTGCCGCTGCTTTCGCGGCCTAAAGTCGGGTCAGCCACCTACGGTTACGCTCCATATCTTTCCCGGTCTCCGTTCGAGACCGCCTGCAGGAAGAATGACAGGCACACGTCTGAAATTCCGCTGAATTCGGACCCCGGTCAGCGACGCCAACGTTCCTTCCCGTGTGGGCACCTGACAATTTCGCACCCTGAGGCGGGCGGACGCAAACCGACTCCCCGAACAGCCTGACTAAACCCGGGGCCATTGCGCCAACGCTTCGGCGCCCTCGGGGGGTTCCCCGACGTTCTCTACCAGCCTCGATAGCCTGCGTCTACCGCTGATACGCAGGGCTGGACGGCCGCCGCGGGTGCCGATCAGGGTCGGGGCGATGCCGACCCGCATCAAGGCCGACGCCAGCGGCGAATGGGTGTCCGGGGCGTGTGGGTCCAGCCCGAGCTGATAGTGATCGCCTTCCGGGGTACCTGCGGCGATGGTCCACGCGCGCAGCTCGCGCGGGCCCGGCAGCCAGCGCGGGGGCACCGTCTTGACCGCGCCGCGGATCCATTCGGCCGCGATCGCGGTCAGCGCCGGGTCGATCGCCGTCCGCACCAGCGGTGTGTCCTCGTCGGTGCGGCTGATCTCGGGCACCAGGCCGGCCTGCTCGATCATCTCGGCCAGGGCCGAGGCGCGCCACAGCTGGTCCACCACCACCGAAAGTCGGGCGCCGCGAGATTCCGGCGCTCCCACCGTCACGATCTGCCCCGAGGCTGCCAGCACCCCGCACAGGTCGGCGACCGCGGGGGGCACCGCCTCTGCTGTGAAGAAGGAAAGCTGGCTCACCTCACCGACAGTAAGCCAGGAGCCCGATCCGTGCCGTCAAGTTTTCGGCGCGGCGCCCGGTCGGGCGGCGGGGCGGATTGCATGCCCGTGAATAGATAGTGACAACGTGAATAGATAGTGAAAACCCCCCGGCGAAATCCGCTGAGCGGATTGCACGGGGGGTTTTCGTCAGAATCTGCTCGTTTTAGACGGAGCGGACTCCGGTGGCCTGGGGGCCCTTAGGGCTATGGCCGATCTCAAACTCGACCTTCTGGTTTTCTTCAAGGGTGCGGAAGCCCGAACCCTGGATCTCCGTGTAGTGGACAAAAACATCCGCGGAACCATCTTCAGGGGCGATGAAACCGAACCCCTTCTCCGCGTTGAACCACTTCACAGTTCCCTGTGGCATTTCTCGATCTTTCCTTTTCTTCAAGGTTCGGAGCACCGCCTTTCGGTGCCCCGGGCCCGTTGTCGCCGCCATACCTCGCGGAGTCGTCGGAACGTCACCCGAACGTTAACCTCGCAGGAACCGCGGGTCGCAACGTCGATCCTGCGAAGTTTTGACACGAACACAGAAGCTACGACCGCAAACAGTCAACCATGTTCAACGTCTTGGCGACAGAGTTGCGCCACGGACGGATTTTTGGAGGGTACGAGGTGCCGAGTTTCGGCAGCGATCTGCTCGCCGTCGCTCTCGCCGGGGTCGCGCCGGACGAAAACCCGGTGCGCCACGTCGCGGAGCTGCCAGCGCGCAGCGGACGGCCCGATCGATGGCCGCGGTGGGCCGATCCTGATGTCGTCGCGGCCTTCACCGGCCGCGGCATCCGCGAGCCCTGGTCACACCAGGCCCAGGCCGCCGAATTGGCCCACGCGGGCCGCCATGTCGTGATCAGTACGGGAACCGCGTCCGGCAAGTCGCTGGCCTATCAGCTCCCGGTTCTGCACGAGTTGAGCACGGATCCGTTGGCTCGGGTGCTGTATCTGTCCCCGACAAAAGCCTTGGGGCACGACCAGCTGCGCGCCGCCCACGCGCTGACGTCGGCGGTGGCGCGGCTGAATCAACCCGGTTTCGCGGTCGCTCCGACCGCCTACGACGGTGACAGCCCGGCCGAGGTACGTCGTTTTGCGCGCGAGCGCTCGCGTTGGCTGTTCTCCAATCCCGACATGATTCATTTGTCCATTTTGCGAAACCACCCGCGCTGGGCTGTGTTGCTGCGCGGGCTGCGGTTCGTGATCGTCGACGAATGCCATTACTATCGCGGAGTTTTTGGCTCGAACGTGGCGATGGTGCTGCGTCGCCTGTTGCGGTTGTGCGCGCGTTACGCCCCCGAGCCGGGACGGATGCCGACGGTGATCTTCGCCAGCGCCACGACGGATTCGCCGGGCATAACGGCCTCCGAACTCATCGGCCTGCCCGTCGAGGAGGTCGTCGACGACGGGTCGCCGCAAGGTGCACGCACCGTGGCACTGTGGGAGCCCGCGCTGCGCACCGACGTCACCGGAGAACACGGCGCCCCGGTGCGTCGGTCCGCCGGCGGGGAGGCGGCGCGGGTGATGGCCGACCTGGTCGCCGAGGGCGCGCAGACCCTGACCTTCGTGCGTTCCCGGCGCGCTGCGGAGCTCACCGCGCTGGGCGCCCAGGCCCGGCTCGACGACATCGCACCGGAGTTGTCGCACACCGTGGCGTCCTACCGTGCCGGTTATCTCGCCGAGGACCGCAACGCGCTGGAGCGTGCCCTGGCCGAGGGGAAGTTGCGCGGGCTGGCCACGACGAATGCGCTCGAGCTCGGTGTCGACATCGCCGGGTTGGACGCGGTGGTGCTGGCCGGTTTTCCCGGGACGGTGGCGTCGTTCTGGCAGCAGGCCGGCCGCTCGGGCCGCCGTGGCCAGGGCGCCTTGGTGGTGCTGATCGCCCGCGATGACCCACTGGACACCTATCTGGTGCACAATCCGGCGGCGCTGCTGGACAAGCCGGTGGAGCGGGTGGTGATCGACCCCACCAATCCATACCTGCTGGGTCCCCAATTACTATGTGCGGCAACGGAATTGCCACTCGACGAGGCCGAGGTCCGAAACCTCGGCGGCACCGAGGTAGCGCAGGGACTCGTCGACGACGGGCTGCTGCGCCGGCGCGGCGGAATGTATTTTCCGGCCCCGGGCGTGGAACCGCATGGTGCGGTTGACATCCGGGGTTCGGCGGGCGGCCAGATCGTGATCGTCGAGGCCGACACCGGGCGTCTGCTGGGCAGCACCGGGGTGGGCCAGGCCCCGGCGTCCATCCATCCCGGCGCGGTCTACCTGCATCAAGGTGACAGTTATGTGGTCGATTCGCTGGACCTCGATGGCCAAATCGCGTTCGTGCACGCCGAGGATCCCGGGTATGCCACCTTCGCCCGCGAGATCGTCGACATTCAGGTCACCGGCAGCGGCGAGCGACGGACCTACGGCCCGGTGACGTTGGGCGTGGTGCCGGTCCGGGTCACCCACCA
Organism: Mycobacterium simiae; assembly: GCF_010727605.1. Taxonomy (NCBI): domain Bacteria; kingdom Bacillati; phylum Actinomycetota; class Actinomycetes; order Mycobacteriales; family Mycobacteriaceae; genus Mycobacterium; species Mycobacterium simiae. The sequence continues at coordinate 3,024,563 of NZ_AP022568.1, read as the reverse complement.
AGTGGTCGGTTACCTGCGCCGGTACCTTTCCGGCGAGGTCATCGACTTCATCGAGCTGGACATGCCCGAACAGGTCCTCGACACCACCGCCGTCATGTACACAATCACGCCGGAGGCATTGGCGCACAAAGGGATCGATGCGCCCCGGATTCCGGGCTCATTGCATGCCGCCGAGCACGCCGCGATCGGCCTGCTGCCACTGGTGGCCAGCTGCGACCGCGGCGACATTGGCGGCTTGTCCACCGCGCTCGGCCCGCTTGGCCTGCCGAGTGTTTTCGTCTATGACGGATATCCGGGCGGGGCGGGATTCGCCGAACGCGGCTTCCAGCAGGCTCGCACCTGGCTGAGCGCGACCGCGGCGGCAATCGAAGCGTGCGAATGCCCGACGGGCTGCCCGTCGTGTGTGCAATCGCCTAAGTGCGGCAACGGCAACGACCCGTTGGACAAGTCGGGAGCGGTGCTGGTCCTGCGACTTGTGCTTGCGGAGTTGCCGTAGCGATCGCGCTGAGCCATCCACGGACGGCGACCGACCCCTCGACGGCCGACCTCCATGGATCTGCATATAACAGCCGCCGAGTGCGGTCCCTCTTTGTTGAAGAAACGCCAGCGTGCTATCTCAAAGCGCGATCAACGGCCGGAGCAGAAAACCTACCAAGGCTGTGATCTCGTTTGCAAACTTATCAGTAACGTGACGGTAGCGAAGGCGATTCGCTTCATCGACCGGCGTTTGCTGACGGGTTTGCTGGCGCACCCTGTGCCCGCCCGGTCGGGCGTGTAGTCCACGCGGCGCATTAAAATTGACGCCATGGCCCACGACTGGTTGCTCGTGGAGACACTGGGGGACGAGCCCGCCGTAGTAGCACAAGGACGGCAGCTCAAGAACCTTGTCCCGATCACAACCTTCCTTCGCCGCAGTCCTCACCTCGCCGCTGTGCGCACCGCGATCGCGGAGTCGATGCGCACGGGCCAGGGACTGACTAGCATCACACCCAAGCGCGACCGAGTAATTCGCACCGAGCCGGTGGTGATGTCCGACAATTTCATCCACGGTGTGCAGGTGTGGACCGGGCCAGCCGACATCGAACCACCCGAGCGGCCCACTGTCGGCCCGCTAAAGTGGGATCTGACAATGGGTGTGGCCACCGATACCCGGGAGTCGTTGGCGATTAGCGGTAAGAACCCGGAAGTGGAAGTCACGTTCGGCCGGGCGTTTGCCGAAGATCTGCCAACGCGGGAGCTCAACCCGAACGAAACCAAGGTGTTGGCCATGGCCGTCAAGGCCGAGCCGGGACTAACTCTTTGCAGCACTTGGGATCTCACTGACTGGCAAGGGCAGCCTATCCGAATCGGTTTCGTGGGGCGCAGTGCGATGGAGCCCGGGCCCGACGGCCGGGACCATTTGGTCGCACGGGCGATGAACTGGCGGGCCGAGCTCAAGGGCCCGGTGATCTCCACCGACGACCTGGCGTTGCGAATCCTCAACGGTTTGCGGCAGGCCGGCGTGCACCGGGCACTAGTCGACCTCAACAACTGGACGTTATTGAAATGGCTCGACGAACCCTGCACCTTCTATGACTGGCGTGGCGCCGGCAAGGACCGGCCGAAGGTGCACCCCGACGATGTTCCCCAAATATCTGCCATGACAAGGGAGTTCAGTAAGGGCACGACCAGCCGGGTGTTGCGAATGCGCGGGCTCGACGGCGATTGGGTTCCGGTGCATGTCACCGCGAATCAAGTGGAGCTGGAACCGGATACGTTCGTCGGGCTGGTCTCGCTGCGGTTGCCCAGCGAGGAGGAGCTTGCTGCGGCCGGGTTGACGGAAGGCTCAGCCGCCGGCGACTGATTCGCTCGCCTCCACCGGTCCCGCCCGGGCGGCGGCCCGCGCCACCCCGGCGTACCGTACTGCCACCCCTAATGTCACGACGACGTCCAGATCGTCTACCCGGCAGCCGAAGTCGTCGACCCGTAGTGAGCGCGCAACCGTGCTCGCCCGGGCGCAGGCCGCCTCCGCGCCGGCGGGCAGTGCCGCCGCGGCGGCCAGCGCGGCCAGATCGGCAGCCGACTGCGCACGATGGCGTGCCACCACCACTGCCCCGACGTAGGCGCACGCGCCCGCGACACACAGCAGCACCAAGACCATCGCTGCCGCAAGCACCGTCGCCGCACCCCGGTCATTGCGACGGCTCCGCCGCGGCGACGGCCCGAGCGCTGATATCCAAGGCGGGCAACAGATTCGAATGTATGACGACAGTCGCCACCAGAAAGTCGCCGTCGCGGCGGACCTGGACGCGCGCGCCACCGGGGGCAATCCGGCGCGCGACGTCCACCGCCGCACGGTCATCACCGCGCGCCGCCAGTCGGGCCGCCTCACGTGCCGCGTCGACACAACGAACCTGCATCGACACCGCTGTGATGCCGGCCAGGCACAGCACCAGCACCACGACCAACGCGGCAATCGCCAAGGCCGCCTCCACGGTGCTGGCACCGGAACACCCGACTAGACCTTGGTGTTGAGCGCGCGCCCGATGATGTTCGTCAACGCCGACACGATCGAGTCGCCGGTGACGACGGTGTAGAGGATCGCACCGAAGGCGGCGGCGGCGATGGTGCCGATCGCGTACTCGACCGTGGACATTCCGGACTCGTCGGTCGCCAGCACCGCCAGGCGCGCCGCGACCACACGGAACATGTTGATCACCAATACTTCTCCTTCGCTTTGGTGGGTATTGCTCGTTCACAGCACGCCCGACTGCAGGACATCCCCGGCCAGCCCAGCCACGACGGGCACAATGCCCAGGCAGACGAATGCCGGCAGAAAGCACAGTCCCAGCGGCCCGGCAATCAGCACCCCGGCACGCTCGGCAGCCGCGGCGGCGGCGTGCGTGGCATCGTGGCGCGACTGTTCGGCCAGTTCAGCGACGCCGCCGGCCAGCGCCGAACCGGAGGACGCCGAACGGCGGGCCAGCCGCAACAGAGCCTGGATCTGTCCGTGCTCCGCCGTCCTCGCCGCGTCCGGCGAAATCGACCATGCCACAGCCGGGTCCGCGCCCAGCGCCAGCAGATCAGCGGCTCGGCGCAACACTCTGCCGAGCTCGGGCGGCGCGGACCCGGCCGTCGCCGCCGCGGCGGTCGACACCGCCATTCCGGCCTCCAGGCACACCGCGAGCACGTCCAAACTGGACGCAACGGCCAGCGGGTCCGGTCCGCGCACCGACGCGTTCGGCGGCCGAAGTCGTGGCGTAGGCAGCGCCGCACCAGCGCGTGCGCGTACCAGCGACGGTCCGGGCACCAGCAGCAACGCCATCGACAGGAGCATCGCCGCGGTACTCATGTCCCGGCTCCCGCGCGCTGGATGATCCGATCCGACCACAGCAGACCACCGCACCCGAGCACCGCCCCGGCCAGCAGCAACCACCCGCCGACGTGCCCGCCGAGCAAGAAACTCAACGGGCGGGCCCCAATGGCCTGACCCAGCACGACGCCGAGGGCCGGCAGGCCCGCCAAAATCACCGCGGTGGCGCGCGCCCCGGCCATGCCCGAGCTGACTCGATCCGAAAACCGTTGCCGCTCAATGATATCGCGCTGCCCGGTGCGCATCAGGATGGCGATCGCCAACCCGTGCTCGCTGGCCAGCTGCCAGCACACCGCCAGTCGATGCCAATGCGCGGGCTGGGCCGACGACCGCGCCGCCGCGCGCAGTCCTGCCGCGACATCGGCACCCAATCGTGCCCGGGCCGCGACCCCGCGCAGTGCCACGGCAACCGGGCCGGCGGTTTCGTCGGCGGCCACCGTGAAGGCGCGCACCGGATGCGACCCGACGCGCAGCTCGCCGACCAACACGTCGAGCGCGGCTTCCAGCGTGCGGGCCTCTTCGGTCGCCCGCCGCAGCCGGCGACTGCGGTGCAGGCGCAAGCCCGCCGTGGCCACCACCACCGCGCCGGCGAGCACCACCGCCACCGGGAGCACCACCGCGGCCGCGACGATGCCGCACCCCGGCACCCAGCCCGCCGCGCGGATCGAGACGACAAGCGGTCGGCGCGTCGGCCGCGCCCTGCCCAGCCGACGCCCGCGTGACGCCGGGAAGACCAAGAGCGCCAACGCCAAGCACAGCATTGCAGCCGACACTGCGCTCACGGCAGTCTGCTTTCCAACAAGCGATGCAGTGCACCGGCATCGTGGGTCATCCCCTGCTCCGCGTGCCACGCCGTCACCGCGTGGACCCGCCCGTCGACGTGGCGCAGCACCGCGATCTCGGTGAGCCGGCGTCGGCCCGTTCGGTCCCGGGCGACGTGGAGCAGCACCTGCACGGCGGCGGCCAACTGACTGTGCAACGCGGCACGGTCCAGGCCGCCGAGGGCGCCCAGCGCCTCCAATCGCGCCGGGACCTCACCCGGACTGTTCGCATGCACGGTGCCCGCCCCGCCGTCATGGCCGGTGTTCAACGCGGCCAGCAGGTCCACCACCTCGGCGCCCCGAACCTCGCCGACCACGATGCGATCGGGCCGCATGCGCAAGGCCTGCCGAACCAGTTGACGCACCGAAACCTCGCCCACGCCTTCGACATTGGCGCATCGCGCAACCAGCTTCACCAAGTGCGGGTGCGGCGGCGCCAACTCCGCGGCATCCTCGACACACACGATCCGCTCGGATGTCGGCACGGCGCCCAACATGGCGGCCAGCAGGGTTGTCTTGCCGGCGCCGGTGCCGCCGCAGACCAGGAATGCCAACCGCGCCGCGATGATGTCGGCGACCAGCGCGGCCGCCTCCGGTGGGATCGCACCCGCCGCGGCCAGTGCCGACAGATCCTGTGTAGCCGGCCGCAACACCCGCAGCGACAAACACGTGCCCGCGGCCGCTGCCGGGGGCAGCACCGCGTGCAACCGGACCGCAAACCCGCCGGACCCGATCCCGGTGAGCTGACCGTCAACCCACGGCTGGGCATCGTCGAGGCGTCGGCCCGCGGCCAGGGCGAGCCGCTGCGCCAACCGCCGCACTGCCGCCTCGTCGGCAAATCGGATGTGACTGCGGCGCAGGCCGTTTCCGTCGTCGACCCACACCGCGTCCGGCGCGGTGACCAGGACGTCGGTGGTGCCGTCGGCGCACAGCAGCGGTTGCAGGATGCCGGCGCCGGTCAACTCGGTTTGTAACACCCGAAGATTGGCCAGCACCTCGGTATCGCCGAGCATCCCGCCGGCCTCGGCCCGGATCGCCGCGGCCACCACGTTGGGGCGCAGCGACGAACCCAGCGGCGCGGACTCTGCGGCGAGCCGCTCGCGGACTCGCTCGATCAATGGCTCACTCACGCCGCCCGGCCTTTCGCCGCCGACCGCGCTTGGGGCAGCATGCCCAGCACGCGCCGCGCCGCGGCCGCCAGCGCGGACCGCCGTCCCAGTCGCAGGCCGCCATGCTCGAGCCGTTCGACCAGGTGCGGTTCGGCCCGCATTGACGCCAACAGCGGCAGCCCGGTGATGTCGGCGAGTTCGGCGGCCCGCAAGCCGCCCGGCGACGGCCCGCGGGCCACCAACCCGAGGTTCGGATTGGTCGCGGCCAGCACCGGGGTGATCGCCGCCGTCGCCGCGCACGCGCGCACGTCACAGGGACTGACGACCACGACCAGGTCGGCGGCATCCAGCGCGGCGTGGGCGGCATCAGTCAGCCGGCGCGGCAGATCGCACACCACGCTGACCCCGCCGCGGCTGCCCGCGTCGACCACCGCCTGCACCGGCCCGGCGTCCAACTCGTAACTGTGCCGCGTGCCGGACAGCAGGCTCATGCGACCGAGCCGCGGCAACGCATCACGCACGGCCGACCAGTTGAGGCGTCCGGCTTGCAAGGCCAGGTCCGGCCACCGCACTCCCGGCGTCGCCTCGGCGCCGAGCAGCAAATCGGCGCCGCCGCACCAGGGATCAAGATCGATCAGCAGCGCCTCGGGCGCGACGCGCGCCAGGGCGGCAGCGAACAGCGAGGCGCCGGCCCCGCCACAGCCGCCAATCACCGCGACAACTTCGCCGCGCGATCGGTCGTCCCGGACCGATTCGGCCGCCTCAGCGAGTTCGCGGATGAGTTCGTGTTCCCGCTCGGGCAGGGTCAGGACGTCTTGGGCGCCGACCGCGACCGCCGCCGCCCAGGTCGACGAGGCGGGTGTGGCGGCGCTCAACACACTCACATGGGCCCGGCGGGGCAGATCGGCGCAACGTCGCGCCGCGGCCTCGTCGAGCACCACCGCGGCGGCCGCCGACCAGGTTTTCCGACCGATGGACGACCCGCCGGCGTGCACCACTCGCACACCGACTGCGGCGGCCACCCGGTCCAGCTCATCACGCAGGTTCGCGTCGGTCAGGACCGCCAAAACGCCGGCGGAACGTCTCGCCTCCGGGCCCGTGCTGACCGTCACCCCACCACGGTGCAAGCAGGCCAGGATGGGACACCAGTCCCAAACCCGGATTTGTGCAGAGAGACGCCAGTGTGCACAAAGACGTGCCGCGAGTGTCTGCCGGTGCTATGGATAACAGTGTGCCCGCAACGCGCAGAGGGCAGATTGCGATGGTTCGAATGCCGGGAAAAATACCCCAGAAAAGGGACGACCCCCGCCAGGGGGGGAGGAGGCGGAGGTCGTCGTGCATCAGCCCCGGGGGGTCGGGCTGATACACCCTCGGCGTAGGCCGAGTAATGCTTACTATACACACGACAGTGCGTATTGACGCAATAGCGGTTTTTTGCCGAGCGGCCCTTTTCGCCGCAAAAACCCCGTTGGCCTCGTGCGTTTCACCCTGTTCAGCGGCTTGTACCGACAAGCACGCGGACGGCGAGGCCAATCCACCTATGCTGAGGTCGTGACCGTCTCCGACTCGGACGCACCCCAGCAAACTTCCGTCCAGACCGCCGCACCCGAGCTCTCGCACGCCCGCACCGCGGCCTTCTTCGACCTCGACAAAACGATCATCGCCAAGTCCAGCACCCTGGCGTTCAGCAAACCGTTCTTCAACCAAGGACTGCTCAACCGACGTGCCGTGCTGAAGTCCAGCTACGCCCAATTCATATTCCTGCTCTCGGGTGCCGATCATGACCAGATGGACCGCATGCGTACCCACCTGGCCAACATGTGCACCGGCTGGGACGTCGCTCAGGTCAAGTCGATCGTCAACGAAACGCTGCACGACATCGTGACCCCGCTGGTGTTCGCCGAAGCCGCGGACCTGATCGCCGCGCACAAGCTGTGCGGCCGCGACGTCGTCGTGGTCTCGGCGTCCGGCGAGGAGATCGTGGCGCCGATTGCCCGTGCGCTTGGTGCCACGCACGCGATGGCGACGCGGATGGTCGTCGAGGACGGCAAGTACACCGGCGAGGTCGCGTTCTACTGCTACGGCGAAGGCAAGGTGCAAGCCATCCGCGAGCTGGCCGCACGCGAGGGCTATCCGCTGGAACACTGCTACGCCTACTCCGACTCGATCACCGACCTGCCGATGCTCGAGGCCGTCGGCCATCCGAGTGTCGTCAACCCCGACCGCGCCCTGCGCAAGGAAGCGACCGAACGTGGTTGGCCGGTGCTGAGCTTCTCCCGGCCGGTGTCGCTTCGCGACCGGATCCCGGCGCCGTCGGGCGCCGCGATCGCCACCACGGCGGCAGTGAGCATCACGGCGCTGGCCGCCGGTGCGGTCACCTATTCACTGTTGCGCCGCTTCGCGTTGTAGCGTCGGCGCGACTCGCCGAACACCGTCGGCCGGCAAATACGATCGCCGGCGAATTCGCAATGTTTACAGAATTGACCCTTGCTGTGCTAAGGGTCTAGTAGTACAAAGGAACCACGGAAGCCCGGTGCGGCCAAGGTCGATCCGGAAGAGAAGGTTCGATCTCCCAACCCGGGCGCCCAGCACGGTACCCGGCACCCACGCGGAGTCATAGCCGCGATAATGGCAGAAGTGTTGCGGGCCTGCGTAATTGCGAAAAAGCAGAAGAGCTTGGACGACCCTTTGGGTGGGGTTGAGGCTCGAAGCGTCGCAAGATCGCCGAGGCCACCCACGCAGCCCAAAAGTGCACGCATGGTAACCGGGTTCCGTGCTAGCGGGCGGCGGACCGAATACTTCGGAGCGTCGCCCGCTCTGCATGTTCAAGTCTTTTTTCGCCCGGGCTATTTCTTCCCCGGCAAAGACTCCGCGATCGACAAGGCCTCCTGCGCGCCGGCTTGCAGCGCCCGGCAACACAGCACCAACCAAGCGCCCACCCCCCGCGGCGTGCCCTCGGCGAATCCGCTTGCGGCAGAGCGATAGTCGCCCGGTTTGCGCATCCAGCTGACCTCAGGCACGCCCAGACCGTGCGGGTCGAGCCCGCTGGCGATGGTCACCAGTCGCGAGGCCGCGCGCGCCACCACACCGTCGGCGCTGCCAAAGGGCTTGAGGGTCAGCAATTCTCCGTGCGCGACCGCGGCCATCACCGGCGCCGGCACTTGGCTGCGGCCGCTGACGATGTCGGCCAGCAGCGCCAGCCGCGGGCCCACCTCGGAGTCGGCCCGGGGCCGACCCAGGTGATCATCGTCGGCCAAGTCCGCGGCGGCCAGCATGTGCAGGCGCGCCAAGGCCTGCAGCGGAGCCCGCTGCCATGTCCTGACCACCAGACCGCCGCCGCCCTCCAGCTCCTGGGCCACCCGCAGTGCGCCACCGAACACCGGGTCGCTGACCCCGGCCTGATCCGCCAAGTCTTCAAACCGCACCGGGCCGCCGTCGAGCACCGAGGAGGCGCGGGCCGCACGTAACGAGGCTTCAGCGGCAGTGACCGGCCAGCCGCGCAGGTTCGCCCGATGCCGGTGGGCGCGGCCCAGCGCCTCGCGAGCCCGATCGCTCGCCTCGGCGACGCCGGGCAGCTCCATCAGCGGGGCCAGCGGGTCTGCCGTCACAGCTTGCCAACCTAGCGGGACGGGGTGGATGCCCCGGGAATGGCCTCCAGCAATTGCCGGGTGTACTTGTGGTTGGGCCGGGTGAACAGCTCCGCGGTGGCGGCCTGCTCGACGATTCTCCCGGCGCGCATCACCAGCACTTCGTCGGCGATCTGCCGGACCACCGCCAAGTCGTGACTGATGAACAGGTAGGCGAGACCGAGGTCGGCCTGCAACGAACTCAGCAGCTCCTGGATCTGCGCCTGCACCAGCACGTCGAGCGCCGACACCGCCTCGTCGCAGATCAGCACATCAGGCCGCAGCGCCAAGGCCCGCGCGATCGCGACCCGCTGGCGTTGACCGCCGGACAACTCGCGCGGCAACCTGCCCAGCACCGACGACGGCAGCGCCACCTGGTCGAGGAGCTCTCGCACGGCCCGCTCGCGCTGCCGGCGGTCGCCGAGGCGGTGGATGCGCAACGGTTCTTCGATGGCTCGAAACACCGAATACATCGGGTCCAGGCTGCTGTACGGGTTCTGGAACACCGGCTGCACGCGTCGGCGAAAGGCCATCATCACCGCGCGGCTCGACGTGCCCGAGATGCGGGTGCCGTCGAACATCACGGTGCCTGAGGTCGGTTCGAGCAAGCCGAGCGCCATCCGGGCCACCGTGGACTTGCCCGAACCCGATTCGCCGACAATGGCCAGGGTTTGGGCCCGACGCAGCCGGAACGACACCGCGTCAACAGCGCGAATCTCGGCACGCCGCCACGGTGCACCGTGCGATTCCCGGTAGACCTTGGTGAGCCCGGTGCCGACTAGGATGTCGTCCGCCTGGGTCAACGCCGACGTCCGGCTGCGAACCGTGAGCGACGGGGCAGCGGCCACCAGTCGCCGCGTGTACTCATGGTGCGGTTCGCGCAGGATGGATTGCGCAGCACCGGTTTCCACCACTACCCCGCGGTGCATGACGACGACCCGCTCGGCCCGTTCGGCGGCCAACGCCAGGTCGTGGGTGATCAGCAACAGCGCGGTGCCGAGTTCATGGGTCAGGTGTTGCAGATGGTCGAGCACTTGGCGCTGCACGGTGACGTCGAGCGCGGATGTCGGCTCGTCGGCGATCAACAGCTGCGGGTGCCCCGCGAGGCCGATGGCGATCAAGGCTCGTTGGCACATGCCGCCGGAGAGCTGGTGCGGATACTTGGCGGCTTGTTTCACCGGCTCGGCCATCCCGGCCTGAGCCAACAGCTCCACCGCCCGCCGGCGGGCCTGACGACCATCGGTGTTGGCCCGCAGCGCCTCCCGGACCTGGAAGCCGACCTTCCAGACCGGGTTGAGGTTGGTCATCGGATCTTGCGGAACGTAGCCGATGCGACGCCCCCGGATGGAGCGCAGCACGCGGCGATCCGCCGAGGTGATGTCGATCCCGTCAAACATGATGCGGCCACCCGTGATTCGACCGCCGGGCGGTAGGAGCCCGAGGATCGCGGCGGCCGTGGTGGACTTTCCCGAGCCCGACTCGCCTACCACGGCGACGGTCTGACCGCGCAAGACGCCCAGATCCACGCCGCGCACCGCGGGGGCATGATCACCGAAACTGACCTTCAGGCCCTCGACGGTCAGCAGCGGCGACTGCGAGGTGTTCATGCGCGCCTCGCTCGCGACGCGGGATCCAAGGCGTCGCGCAGCGCATCGCCCATCATCATGAACGCCAGCACCGTGACCGCCAGCGCACCGGCCGGGTAGAACAGGATCGGCGAACCCGCCCGCAACCGTGTCTGCGCGAGGTTGATATCGCCGCCCCAGGACACCACCGAGGTCGGCAGGCCGACGCCCAGGTAGGACAGGGTGGCCTCGGTGACGATGAAGACTCCCAGCGCGATCGTAGCCATCGCGATCACCGGTCCTACGGCATTCGGCACTGCGTGCCGTAGCAGCGTTTGAAACCTGCTCAACCCCAATGCTTTAGCCGCCAACACGTAGTCGCTGGCCCGCACCTGCAGTACCGCGCCCCGGGCGATGCGCGCGATCTGCGGCCAGCCGAACAATGCCAGGATGGCGATCACCGTCCACACCGTGCGGTGGTGCAAGACCTGCATCAGCACGATCGCGGCCAACAGCAGCGGCAGCCCGAAGAAGATGTCGGTGACGCGCGAGACGACGGCGTCGATCCAGCCGCCGTAGAACCCAGCCAACGCACCGAGCGCCCCGCCCAGGACGAACACCAGCAGGGTGGCGCCCAGTCCGACCGTCACCGACGCCCGCGCCCCGTAGATGGTGCGCGCGTAGATGTCGTGGCCCTGCAGGTCCGTGCCGAACCAGTGCGCCGCCGACGGGCTGCGCAGGCTCTGGCTGGGATCGGCATAGCTGGGGTCGGCGTGGGTGAACAACGTCGGAAACAGCGCGACCGCCAGAATCAGCACAATCAGCACGCTCGCGACGACGAACTTGGGGCGGCGGTGCAGCTTTCGCCAGGTTTCACGCCAGAAACCGGAATGTTCAGCCATAGCGGATCCGTGGGTCCAGCGCCGCGTAGAGCAGATCCACCAGCAGGTTGGTGATCAGATAGATGAGCACCAACACCGTCACGATCGACACGACAGTCGGCGCCTCTTGCCGCGTGACGGCTTGGTAGAGCACGCCACCGACGCCGTGAATATTGAAGATGCCTTCGGTGACCATCGCCCCACCCATCAGCGCCCCCAGGTCGGCGCCCAAGAACGTCACGACCGGGATCAGCGAGTTGCGCAGGATGTGTACAGTCACCACCCGCGGCCGCGACAGTCCTTTGGCCGTCGCGGTGCGGACGTAGTCGGCGTCCGCGTTGGCGGCCACCGCCGATCGGGTCAGCCGCACCACGTAGGCGAACGAGACTGAGCCCAAGACGATGCCGGGTAGCAGCAGGCGCACGAACGTCGCCCGTTCGCCGACGGTGACCGGCGCGATGCCGAGCTTGACCCCGAACAGGAACTGAGCCAGGAAGCCGAGCACGAAAATCGGGATCGCGATGATCACCAGGCCGGTGATCAGCACCGTGGCGTCGAACAGCCCGCCCCGCCGCAGGCCGGATACCACGCCGAACCCGACGCCCAGCACTGCCTCGACCACGAGTGCGATCAGCGCCAGCCGGATAGTGACCGGAAAGGCATGCGCCATAACGGAACTGACCGGCAACCCGGAGTAGGCGCGGCCCAAGTCGCCGTGCAGGACGCCGCCGACGTAGCGCAGGTACTGCACCAGGAACGGATCGTCGAGGTGGTAGCGGGCCCGCAACTGCGCGGCCACGGCCGGCGTCAGCGGCCGGTCCCCCGCGATCGCGGCCAATGGATCGCCGGGAAGCAGAAAGACCATGCCGTAAATCAGCAACGTGGCGCCCAAGAAGACGGGCACCAGCACGGCGATCCGGCGCGCGAGATACCACCCCATGGCTACGCCTTGACGACGTTCTCGTAGTCGGGCAGCCCGTTCCAGGTGACCGTGACGCCGCTGACCTGTGGTGACCACCCGATCACCGCAATGTAGTACCACAGCGGCACGGTGGGCATGTCGCGCAACAGGATTCGCTGGGCGACGTTGACCAACACATCGGCTGCACGCAGGTCGGGCGCGGCCTCGGCTGTCGCCAGGGCGGCGTCGAATTCCGGGTTGGAGTACCCGACGTCGTTGGACCCTGCGCCGGTCGCGTACAGCGGGGCAAGGAACTCGATCATCGACGGGTAGTCGCCGATCCAGCCGGCACGAAACGCTGTGTCGATGGTGCGGTTGGTGATCTCGGTACGAAATCCCGCGAAGGTGGGATGCGGCACACCGACGGCATCGATGCCCAGCACGTTCTTGATGCTGTTGGCCACCGCGTCCACCCATTCCTGATGGCCACTGTCGGCGTTGTAGGCGATGGCGTACCGTCCACTCCACGGCGACATCGCGTTGGCTTGAGCCCAAAGTTGGCGGGCCCGTTCGGGGTTGAAGTCCAACGTGTTGTTGCCCGGGATATGCGGGTCGTATCCCGGCAGGGAGCTGGCGGTGAAATCGCGGGCCGGGCTGCGGGTGCCGTTGAAGATTTGCTGACAGATCTGCGGCCGGTTGATCGCCGCCGACAGCGCCAGCCGGCGCAGCCGCCCCTCCTCGCCGCCGAAGTGCGGCAACCGCAATGGCGTGTCGAGCGACTGGCTGACGGCGACGGGTCCACTGGCCCAGTTGCCACTCAGGTCACGCCGATAGATCGTCAGAGCGCTGGACGGAATGGTATCCAGGACATCGAGATTGCCGGACAACAAGTCGGCGTAGGCGGTGTCGAGGTTGCCGTAGAACTCGAACCGCAAACCTTTGTTGTGGGGCTTGCGGTTGCCGTGATAGCGGGGATTGGGTTTCAAGTCGATCTTCACATTGTGCTCCCAGGCTGGCCCATCGGGACTGTCCGCCAACTGGTACGGGCCGTTGCCGACCGGATGCCGGCCGAACTCTGTCATGTCCCGAAAAGCCTTGTCCGGCAATGGATAGAATGCACTATGCCCCAACCGAAGCATGAAGTCTACGGTCGGCGCCTTGAGCCGCACCGTGAACTCCGAATCGTTGACGACATGCAACCCGGACATCGTGGTCGGTTTGCCGTCGCCCGGCGGGCCGGCCACATCTTCGAATCCGGCGATCGGACGGAAAAAATCCTGCTGCAGTTGGGCATTGGCGCTCAACGCGCCGTAATTCCAGGCATCGACGAAGGAATGGGCCGTCACCGGTGAGCCATCGGTGAATTCCCAGCCCGATTTGAGAACGATGCGGTAGTTGATGTTGTCGGTGGTCTCGATCGACTGCGCCACCTCGGGCGCCGGCCTGCCCGCGGCATCGTAGGACACCAAGCCGGCGAACAGCCGGTCCAGGATCCGCCCACCGAGGCTGTCGTTGGTGCCGGTCGGGATCAGCGGGTTGGGCGGTTCGCCGCCGTTGACCACCACCAATTCGGGACTCAGCGCACCGCCCCCACAACCGGATAAGCACCCGGCCACCAGCAGAACCACGGCGGCGGCAGCCGGCCAGGCCGGCCTGCCCCGCATCCCATGCATGACTGTGACCCTAGGGCCTGCGCCAGCGCCGACCGCGCAGGACCGCTGGTGAAGTGCGTCATCTGATCTCGACAACCTAGGATCTCGCCATGGGGGTCACTGTTGTTGCTGCGGACTACACCGTCGCCGCGTTGGCGGGCCGCCTGACGTTTGCGCTGGGCCTTCCGCTGGTCGGATTGACCCTTCTGGTGATCGGCCTGTGGGAGCGCTCACGGAGTCGTCGACAGCCGAGTCCCGGCTACCCGTACCCGCCGGCGATGGGGTACCCGTACCCGTACCCGGGGCCGGCGTATCCGGGTTATCCACCGCACGTCCCGCCGCCGCGCCCGCACGTCCCGCCGCCGCGCCGTGCCAGCAAATCGTCCACCACCCTGATCACGATCGGCAGCGTCGTGCTGACCTTGGGAATTCTGGGCGACGTCGCCAACGCCGCGACCGGGCTCGCCAGGCACCAGCAGCGCACGTCGATGCGGGTCGGCGAATGCATCACCCAAACGTCTTATCGCTCAGAGTCGTTCAGTTCGAGTACCAACAACGACTGCGCCAATCCGATGAACACATACCAGCTCGCCTTCAAAGGCGGATCGTCGGCCACGTGCCCCGACGGAAGGCGCGAGGGCTCTTACTACGACCGCTACACCGACAGCTCCACCATCCTGTGTTTCGCACTGAACCTCAAACAGGGTCAGTGTTATGAGTTCGGCTCCGACACCAGCCACCCCACCATCACGTTGAGCAACTGCTCTACCACCGCGTCCAGGCAAGTCCGAGTCGTCGCGCGCATTGACGGCAGCACCGACGAGTCTGGGTGTCCGGCGGGAGCCAAGGGCGTCGGCTATCCCAGCCCCGCAGTCGTCTACTGCCTGGCGCGCGAGCCCTAACTCACCCTCCCTGAATGGCGGTCACCGGATGCACCTGCGCGTCGCAGGCGTCGATGGTGACCGGCACGGGGAGCACGACCACCGTGTTCGGCGGGTTGACCTGTAGCTCGGTGTAGGTAGGACACGGGTCGCCGCGGCGGTCGACAGCCATCCCTTCAACGATCGCCTGCCCCTGCCCGGCCAGCGACAACGTCACCGTCGGCGGCCCGTCGACGCCGGGAGGCAGCCCGCCCATATAACCGCGCGGCGTGGGCGTGGCATGGACTTCCGGCCACTGGTCGCCCATCTCCACCGCGGGGTAGCCGGTCAGGGTGCATGGCTCGGCGCCGCCGGCAAGACTGAAGGTCAGGGTTACCGCACGGTGGCCGACGGCGCCCTGAGTCGGCGAGGCCGTCGCGGTGACCTGCTCGGAACGGCACGGCTCGGCCTGATCGCCGCTTTCGATCGGCATCGCGTGAGCCGGCGTCCCGATCCCGGTGCCCAGCGCGTAACTCGTTGCCACAGCAGCAAAGAGGACGCTCGGCCGACGCGCGTCCGGCCCACGCAATTCCCGCACATCGGCGATTATCCGTTATGACTACAGGCTTTGCCATCGAATTGAAGCGCGCGGATTCCACCGGCAAGACTAGGCTCGCAGAGGGCTGACCAGCTTGAACCCCGGTCTTCGAATTAGGAGTAAAGCAGTGACCGCCACACCCATCGATGGGCCGTCGTCGTACCCGCCCCCGGCGCACTTCGTCGAGCAGGCCAACGCCCGTGAAGACCTCTACCACGAGGCCGAGCAGGACAGATTGGCCTTCTGGGCCAAGCAGGCCAACCGGCTGTCGTGGGCGACGCCGTTCACCGAGGTGTTGGACTGGTCGGAGCCGCCGTTCGCGAAGTGGTTTGCTGACGGCAAGCTCAACGTCGCCTACAACTGCGTGGACCGGCACGTCGAGGCCGGGCTGGGCGACCGGGTCGCCATTCACTGGGTGGGCGAGCCGGTCGACGACAGCCGCAGCCTGACCTACGCCGAGCTGCAGGCCGAGGTGTGCAAAGCCGCCAACGCGTTGACCGATCTCGGTCTGCTCGCCGGTGACCGAGTCGCCATCTATCTGCCGCTGATCCCGGAGGCGGTGATCGCGATGTTGGCGTGCGCGCGGCTGGGCGTCATGCACAGCGTGGTGTTCGGGGGCTTCACCGCCAAGGCGCTGCGGGCCCGCATCGCCGACGCTCAGGCCAAGGTGCTGATCACCAGCGACGGGCAGTTCCGGCGCGGCAAGCCGGCACCGCTGAAAGACAACGCCGACGAAGCGGTCGCATCCGGGCCGGACGGCGAAAGCCCCATCGAGAAGGTTCTGGTGGTGCGGCGCACCGGAATTGACGTGGCCTGGAATGACGACCGTGACGTCTGGTGGCACGACGTGGTGGGCTCGGCCTCGCCGGAACACACGCCGCAGGCTTTCGACGCCGAGCACCCGCTGTTCCTGCTGTACACCTCGGGAACCACCGGCAAGCCCAAGGGGATAGTGCACACCAGCGGCGGCTACCTGACGCAGTCCTGCTACACAGTCCACACCATCTTCGATGTCAAGCCGGAAAGCGATGTGTTTTGGTGCACCGCCGACATCGGCTGGGTCACCGGGCACACCTACGGCGTCTACGGCCCGCTGTCCAATGGCATCACCGAGATCCTCTACGAGGGCACGCCGGACACGCCGGACCGCAGCCGCCATTTCCAGATCATCGAAAAATACGGCGTGACAATCTATTACACCGCGCCGACGATGATTCGGACGTTTATGAAGTGGGGACGCGAGGTTCCCGACGCCCATGACTTGTCCAGCCTGCGACTGATCGGATCTGTCGGTGAGCCGATCAATCCGGAGGCGTGGCGCTGGTACCGGGAAGTCATCGGCGCCAACGCCGTTCCGGTGGTGGATACCTGGTGGCAGACCGAGACTGGTTCGGCGATGATCTCGCCGCTGCCGGGGATCGCTGTGACCAAACCGGGTTCGGCGATGGCGCCGCTGCCCGGAATCTCGGCGAAGATCGTCGACGACCACGGGGATCCGCTGCAGCCCGACCCCGACAGCGACAAGAACGTCACCGGCTACCTGGTCCTCGATCAACCGTGGCCGTCGATGCTGCGGGGTATTTGGGGTGACCCGGACCGCTACCGGGACACCTACTGGTCAAAATTCGCCGACAAAGGCTACTACTTCGCCGGCGACGGCGCGCGTTTCGATCCCGACGGCGCGATCTGGGTGCTGGGCCGCATCGACGACGTGATGAACGTGTCCGGGCACCGGATCTCCACCGCCGAGGTGGAGTCAGCGCTCGTCGGCCACTCCGGGGTGGCCGAGGCCGCGGTGGTCGGCGTCACCGACGAGACCACCGGTCAGGCCATCTCCGCGTTCGTCGTCTTGTGTGCCGGCTACGACGCGCACGAGGACACGATCAACGAGCTACGCACCCAGGTGGCCAAGGAAATCTCGCCGATTGCCAAGCCGCGCGAGATTCACGTGGTGCCGGAGCTGCCGAAGACCCGCAGCGGCAAGATCATGCGCCGGCTGTTGCGCGATATCGCCGAGAATCGCGACCTCGGCGACACCTCGACGCTGCTCGATCCGGGCGTGTTCGACGCGATCAGGTCGGCCAAGTAACCGCGGCGCTCAGGCCGGCACCGGGACGAATCCGGCGCCCGGCCGATGCTTGGCGGTGACGTCGGCCAGGACCGCGTTGAACGAGACCACCACGGCCGGGGTGTGCAGTGGAATGTACTTGATGACACAGGTAGGCAGACTGTCGCTGAACGCGCCGTGGATCATCCCAACCAACATGCTGTCGACGGTCACCGGTCCGCCGGAGTCGCCCGGCCGGCCGCACACCTGCATGACAATGGTGCCCGGATCTTGCCCCGGGCCCCACGTCACACCGCACGAGTTGCCAGTGGTTCGGCCCTGCTTGCAGGCGACCTGACCGAACACGGGTTCCGGACCGATCCCGTTGATCACGAAGCCGTTGTAGTTGGCCACCGGCGCCACCTTGGCCGGATCGAACTTGATCACCGCGTAATCGAGAGCGTCGTTGCCCGCAACCATCTTGCCGAGCACCCCGCGGCCTTCGGCCGCCTCGGCGGCGATCTGCGCGCCCGGGCCACCGCAGTGCGCGGAGGTGAAACCGATCAGGTCGCCCGCGGTGTCGGTGCCGATCGTCGTCAGGGTGCACATGGTGTCCCCATTGATGACGATGCCGGCACCCCCACCCATCGGCACCCGGTCGTCAGCGGACGCGACGTTTGCAGGCAAACCGGGCTGAGATACGAGCACCGTCACCAGCAACGCCACCACGCACCGATGTGCTCTCTGCAATGCGTAACCCCCATCGGTGCCCGGACGTCGGAGAATAGCTGCGCCAGTCTAGATGATCACCCGGGCGGCCCTCTTGCTGTACGAATGCGCGCCGGCGAGGAGTCGACCGGAGCCGCGTGGCGCCGGGCCGCCCGTGCTCGGCTGGCCTCGTCTGGCATCGCAGCACATGGCAACATAAACCGCGACGAAGCGAACGGGCTCGGCGACGATGCGGGCCGTGCAACGGCTCGATGACCGGCCGGGGCAGTTGAGCGGAGAGGACCGTCTGTGAGCAAAGTCGATCGCAAAAATGGTGTGCCGAGCACCCTGACCACGATTCCGTTAGCGGATCCGCATGCCCGCAACGGCGAGCCGTCGATCGGTGACCTGATCAAAGAGGCGACGACACAGGCGTCCACCTTGGTACGCGCCGAGGTTGAGCTCGCCCGCGCCGAGATCACCCGTGACATCAAGAAAGGGCTCACCGGCAGCGTCTTTTTCATCGCCGCCCTGGTGGTGCTGTTCTACTCCACCTTCTTTTTCTTCTTCTTTCTCGCCGAGCTGCTCGACAACTGGTTGTGGCGCTGGGCGGCGTTCCTGATCGTGTTCGCGCTCATGGTGGTGGCCGGTGCCGTGCTGGCGCTGCTGGGATGGCTGAAGGTGCGCCGGATCCGGGGACCGCAGGAAACGATCGAGTCGGTCAAGGAGACTCGTACCGCACTCGCCCCCGGCCACGACAAAGCCGCTTCGGAGAGCAAGGAGCTCACCGAGGCCACCGGACGGCACGCGAGGCCGGGCAACGACAGCCCGTCCGATCCGTCGGGTTGGTAGATGGCAGCACCAGCTCCGTCGGTGGTACGCATCGACGGCCCGTGGCGGCATCTGGACGTGCACGCCAACGGCATTCGCTTCCATGTCGTCGAAGCGCTCCCGAACGGCAACGAGGCGCGCGGCGCAGCGGCGACGCGGCCGCTGGTGATGCTGCTGCATGGTTTCGGTTCCTTCTGGTGGTCCTGGCGTCACCAGCTGCGCGGATTGACCGGTGCGCGTGTCGTCGCGGTGGACCTTCGTGGCTACGGCGGCAGCGACAAGCCGCCGAGAGGTTACGACGGCTGGACCTTGGCCGGTGATACGGCCGGACTCGTTCGCGCGCTTGGGCATTCGTCGGCGACGCTGGTCGGGCATGCCGACGGCGGCCTGGCGTGCTGGACCACTGCACTATTGCATTCACGGCTGGTGCGCGGCATCGCGCTGATCAGCTCGCCCCACCCCGTCGCGTTGCGGCGCTCGGCGTTGACACGCCGCGACCAGGGTTCCGCACTGCTGTCGACGCTGTTGCGCTATCAGTTGCCCGTATGGCCCGAGCGACTGCTGACCCGCGACGACGGAGCCGAGATCGAGCGAATGGTCAGCAGCCGCAGCTCCGGGAAATGGGTTGCCTCCGAGGACTTTTCACAGACCATCGGTCACTTGCGCACAGCCATTCAAATTCCCGGCGCGGCGCACTGCGCGCTGGAGTACCAGCGCTGGGCGGTGCGCAGCCAGCTGCGCAGCGAGGGACGACGATTCATGAAATCGGTGTCCCGCCAGCTGGGTGTGCCCCTGCTACACCTGCGCGGCGACGTCGATCCCTACGTGCTGGCCGACCCGATCAACCGCAGCCAACGCTTCACGACGCAGGGCCGCTACGTATCCGTCGCCGACGCCGGACATTACAGTCACGAAGAGGCGCCCGAAGAAGTGAACAAGCATCTGACGAGGTTCTTCGAGCAGGTGCACGGACCCGCGATCAGCTGACGCAGTTGCCGGTGCCTACCTGCTGCGTGTCGCCGATGCGCGACAGCTGGCTGGCGACCTCACCGGCCGTCAACACGAATCCGGTGTCGGGATCGTCGACGGCGGCGCCGAACACCACACCCAGCACGTGGCCGCTGAGGTCGATCAACGGTCCGCCCGAATTCCCTTGTTCCACATTGGCTCTGATGGTGTAGACGTCGCGAGTCACCGGCGCGGGGTCCCGATAGATGTCCGGGCCGCTGAGCTTGATCGCCTCCCGGATCCTGGCCGGGGTCGCGGTGAAGTTGCCGCCGCCGGGATATCCCAGCACCACCACGCTGGTGCCCGTTTTCGCCTCGGTGTCACTGAACGCCAGCGGAGGCGGCGGCAGGTTCGGGATGGACAGGATCGCGATGTCGACTGACGGGTCATAGGACACCACGGTGGCGTCCAGCGGATTGCCGCTGGCGTAGATCTGGACGCTGCTGGAACCCGCCACCACGTGCGCGTTGGTCATCACCCGGTCGGGAGCGATGACAAAACCACTGCCCTCCAACACTTTCTGACAACTCGGCGCCAGGCTGCGTACCTTGACGACACTGGGCGCGGCGGCCTTCACCACGGGATTGTTGGCCAACGCGGGATCCGGTGATTCGACCGGGATCACCGGGGTGCGGCTGAACGGCTCCAACACCGCCGGCAAACCGGAGGTGTTCAGCAGCGCCGAAAGGCGTTTGGGCACCGTCTTCAGCCACGGCGGCGCGATGTCGTTGACCTCCGCCAGCACGCGCGAACCGCGGACCGCGGCCGCCAGCTCGGGCTGGTCTTTCGACTGGGTCAGCGGCGTCGCCAGCAGCCACGCCGCGGTGAGCACCACGACGAGTTGCACACCCACCCCGATGACGGAGTCGGCCGTTCGGATGGTGCGGCTGTGAATCGCGCCGCGCACCGCCCGCCCCAGCACCACGCCGGCGACCTCACCGACGACGACGAGCGCGAGAATCAGGAACAGCGCGGCGAATAGCTTGGCGCGCGGCGCGGCGATGTGGCTGACGATGTGCGGCGCCAGCAGCACCCCGGCGATCGCGCCCAGCAGCACGCCGACGAAGGAGAACAGCGATCCCACCGCGCCGGACCGCCAGCCCGAGATCGCGGCGATGAAGGCCACGGCCAACACGGCGACATCCAGCCACTGCGACGGGGTCATCGAGTTCATCGGCCGCCCTGCCCGCCGACCAACCTCATGACGTCGTCGAGTTCGCGGACGTCGTTGCTGTCCCAAGGCTTCGCCCAGCCCGCGACGTCGAGTACCGCAGAAATCACCTGGCCAGTGAATCCCCAAACCAGCATCTGGTTCAACAAGAACGCCGGCCCTGCCCAGCGGTTGCCAAGGTCGCCCCGGTACACCATCAGGCGATTCTGCGGGTTGATGAACGCCCGCACCGGAACCCGCGACACGATCGCGGTCTCGGCTTCGTTGACCACGGCGACCGGTCCGGGATCCGGCGAATAGGCCAGCACCGGAACGACGTGGAACTGCGACGGCGCGATGAAGGTCTTCTCCAGTGTGGCCAGCGGGTGCAACCGAGTGACGTCGATGCCGGTCTCCTCGTTGGCTTCCCGCAGCGCGGTGGCGACCGGTCCGCTGTCGTCGGGGTCGGAGGCGCCGCCCGGAAATGCCGCCTGGCCCGCGTGATGCCGTAACGACGAGGCGCGCACGGTGAGCAGCAAGTCGGCGTCGTCGGGCACACCCCCGTCGGCCGGTCCGGACTCGGGGCCCGAGAACAGCACCAATACCGCGGCCTCGCGCTCGTCACGCTGTGCGGACGCCGCCGCCCTGGCCGCGGTCACCATTGCCAGCACGTCCGGCGGCAGCCGGCGCCGGTAGGCATCGGGGATCTGATCGACGTTGTCCATCAGCGGCCGCAACCAGGACGGGCAGGCGTCGGGTACCAGGGGAACCGTCCCCTGCGCGCGGGCGGCACCCCCAGCACTCACCGGCGCCTCCTCGTCGGGTCCACCTGCCCAGGCTGTTTAGAGCGGTGGAGCTTGGTCATGCGTCGCTTCCGACCGCGGCCGCGATCTCGTCGGCACTCGCGAAGTCCCGCAGCAGCGTTTGCGCAACGCTACCGTCCGGTCGCAGCACCACCGTCGCGGGCACCACATTTGCAACCTTGAGCGCCACGGCGATCAGCCGCCGCCCGTCTTGCAGGGTCGGCAGCCGAACGCCCAGCTCCGCCAGCCGCGCCAACGCGGCGGCTTCGTTCTCGTCCTGATGCACGGTCACCACCATGACGTCGGCCCCGACCCGCCGCTGATATTCGGCCATCGCGGGCAGTTCGGCGGCACACGGCGCGCACCAGTACGCCCACAGGTTGAGTACCACCCGCCGGCCGGCCAACGCACGGGCGACATCGACGGTGGATCCGTCGGCCGCGCATTCGACCCGCACACCGCTCAGTGCTGCCGGGCCGGGACCGGTACCGGGCGCCGGGCAAGGCGGCAGGCCGGCCCGCTGCCGGGGGCCGGCCAACGCAGCCGGTGTGTCGGCATCCCGGTGTTCGCGATTGGGTGAGGGCGCGGGCGCCGAGAAGGGCGGCACGTCGTCACGCAGTCGTGCGACCAGCGCGACGACCAGCGCCGCGACGACCGCCAAGACGGCGATGGTCCAGCGAGTTCGTCTGGTCAACGTCGTCATAGGCGGCCGAAGGCCGTGTTACAGACCGACCAGCGAGAGCAGATGTTCGGCTTCCGGACCCTGTACCAGGGGTGCGGCCAGGGCCGGCTCGGTGGGGCCGAGACCGTACGACGGGCAGTCTTTGGCGAGCACGCAGACGCCGCACGCCGGCTTGCGGGCGTGACACACGCGTCGGCCGTGAAAGATGACGCGGTGGCTGAGCATGGTCCATTCGCGGCGTTCGACCAGCTCGCCGACGGCGTGTTCGATCTTGACCGGGTCCTTTTCCGCGGTCCACCGCCAGCGCGCCACCAGCCGCTGGAAATGGGTGTCCACGGTGATCCCGGGGATGTCGAAGGCATTCCCGAGGATGACGTTGGCGGTTTTGCGTCCGACGCCGGGCAGGGTCACCAGTTCTTCCATAGTTGAGGGCACCTCGCCGTCGAAGCGCTCGACGAGCGCCTGGCCGAGGCCGATCAACGAGCTGGCCTTGTTACGGAAGAAACCAGTGGGGCGGATGAGGTTTTCCAGCTCGTCGCGGTCAGCCTGCGCATAATCCACGGCCGACCTGTATCGCCGGAACAGCGCTGGGGTCGTCAGATTCACCCGTTTATCGGTGCTCTGCGCGGACAGGATGGTGGCCACCGTGAGCTCCAACGGCGTCGTGAAATCCAGCTCGCAATGCGCCTCCGGAAAGGCTTGCGCCAGAGTGCGATTCATTCGACGAGCGCGCCGTACCAATGCGGCGCGGGTTTCGGAGGCCCAGCGGCGCGCGAGTGCCGAATCAGGCTTGGCGTCGGACACGACCGGTTTCGATTTCGAACGCCCAGACGGCCGCGCCACGGTCACCTACGACAGAGTACTGATTTCGTAACCTCGCTGAGACCTTGGGCATGTTTACTCTCCTTGTGTTGTGGTTGCTGGTGGCCTGCGTACCTGGGCTGCTGATGCTCGCGGCGCTTGGCCTCGGGCGACTCGAAAGGGAACTCGGGCGCGAGTCGATCACCGCGACCGACGTCGACGAGTTCCTTGACCAGGCGCAGCCGATGGACATGCACACGCTCGCCAGGGAAGGGATGCCGGAGGCGCTGGAATACCTCCATCGGCGACAAGCCCAGCAGTTGGCGCTGCCGACACCGCCCACCCCCCGCATCGGCCGCCACCGCGCCGAGTCCCTCGCGATCGGGGACCTCACCGACCCATCTGGCCGCGCATTACCGATGCGGATACATGCCCATTCGGCCGCTAATCCAGAATTTGGGGCGACTAGACACGTCAATCGTGTGTAGCGTTGGCACGTTGGCCTACCTCTAGACTCGTCACGGGCAAGGTGGTGGGCACCTATATCACTTCGTTGAAAGCTGAAGAGGCAAAGTGGACGAGATCCTGGCAAGGGCAGGAATCTTCCAAGGGGTTGAACCCGGCGCAGTCGCCGCACTGACCAAGCAGTTACAACCCGTCGACTTCCCGCGGGGACACACCGTTTTCGCGGAAGGTGAACCGGGCGATCGGCTCTACATCATCGTCTCGGGGAAGGTGAAGATCGGCCGGCGGTCACCGGACGGCCGGGAGAACCTGCTGACGATCATGGGCCCGTCGGACATGTTTGGCGAGTTGTCGATCTTCGACCCGGGGCCACGGACTTCGAGCGCCACCACGATCACCGAGGTTCGCGCGGTGTCGATGGACCGCGACGCGCTGCGGGCCTGGATTGCAGATCGTCCGGAGATCGCGGAGCAACTGCTGCGGGTGCTGGCCCGACGGCTGCGCCGCACGAACAACAATCTGGCCGACCTCATCTTCACCGACGTGCCGGGCCGGGTGGCCAAGCAGCTATTGCAGCTGGCTCAGCGGTTCGGCACCCAGGAGGGTGGCGCGATGCGGGTCACCCACGACCTGACGCAAGAGGAAATCGCCCAGCTGGTCGGAGCTTCCCGCGAGACGGTGAATAAGGCGCTGGCCGACTTCGCGCACCGCGGGTGGATCCGTCTAGAGGGCAAGAGCGTGCTGATCTCGGACTCCGAACGCCTGGCGCGCCGAGCGAGGTAAGCGCCCGCGAAGCGGGGGCGCAACCGAGCGAGCCTCAGACCCCGAGCGAGGTAGTTCGACGACGATGCGGCCCGCGCGGCGGGCCGAGGAGGAGCCGGACAATCAGGCCGAAGCGCCCGCCCTTCTAACATCTGAGTTTGCCGAAGCCACGCCTAGTGTGGCTGCAGAGCGGGTACCGACAGGTGACGACCGCGAAGGCAGCTGCACAGAAGGTGGGTTACGTAGCAAATGAATGTCCCCACCTGGGTTTGGGCTTTGACCGTGCTCGCCATCGCGGGCCTGCTGGCGTTCGACTTCTTCTTCCATGTCCGTAAGGCGCACGTCCCGCAACTACGGGAAGCCGCCGTCTGGTCGGCGCTCTACGTCGGAATCGCGGTGCTGTTCGGGGTCGGCGTGTTTGTGTTCGCCGGCAGCGACGTCGGCTCGGAGTACTTCGCCGGATACGTGACCGAAAAAGCGTTGTCGGTCGACAACCTGTTCGTCTTCCTCATGATCATCACCAGCTTTCGAGTGCCCCGCGAGGACCAGCAGAAGGTGCTGCTGTTTGGGATCGTCTTCGCCCTGAGTGCCCGCACCGGCTTCATCTTTGTGGGCGCCGCGCTGATCAATGCCTTCGCCTGGATCTTCTATTTGTTCGGATTGGTTCTGTTGCTCACCGCCGGGAGCATTCTCAAGCCGGACGACGACGATTCGCGCAAAGCCGACAACTTCGTGATCCGGGCGGCGAAGAAGGTCATGCGCACCACCGAGCACTACGACGGGGACAAGTTGTTCACCACCGTGGCCGGCAAGCGTGTGATGACACCGATGCTGCTGGTGGTGGTCGCCCTGGGCGGCACGGACATCCTGTTCGCGCTCGACTCGATTCCAGCGATCTTCGGCCTCACCCAGCACGTCTACATCGTTTTCACTGCCACGGCCTTCTCACTGCTGGGCCTGCGGCAGCTGTACTTCCTGATCGACGGGCTGCTGGACCGGCTGGTCTACCTGTCCTATGGGCTCGCGACCATCCTCGGCTTCATCGGGGTAAAGCTGATCCTGCATGCCCTGCACGAGAACAACGTCCCTTTCGTCAACGACGGCGAGCCGGTGCGAGTGGCCGAGATCAGCACGGCGCTCTCGCTGGTGGTGATCCTCGGTGTGCTGCTGGTGACGCTCGTCGCGTCGCTGCTCAGCAAGCGTGGCAAGGCCGAGACGGCGATCGCCAACGCCCGGCGGCACGCAACGGCCTATCTGGACTCCGAGTACACCCACGACCCCGAGGAACGCGAGCGCATCTTCAAGAAACTGCTCGCCGAACGCGACCAGATCATGGCGCTCGGCAAGAAGTATCAGCAGCGGGTCCGCGGCGAGCCGGCCCTGATCGATTTACTCGAGCGCGCGGCCGCCAGCCACGACCAGGCCGTAGACCGCGGCGAGGCCGAGCAGTTCACCCGCAAGGGGTTCATCTCGTGAGCGCGGTGATGCGCGGTGTTTGACTCGTTGCTCGACGCGCTCGGCCACTCTTGGTGGGCCTACCCGCTGATCTTCGGCTTGTGCACGCTCGACGCCATTCTGCCGATGCTGCCGAGCGAAACGGTCCTGCTCACCGGCGGCATTCTGGCGGCCGACCACTCGATGATCCTGGCCGGGGTGATCGCGATGGGTGCTTTCGGCGGATTCGCCGGCGACAACATCGCCTACCGCATCGGCCACTCGGCCGAGGGGTGGGCCCGGCGCTGGATCACCCGAGGGGAGCGAGGTCAGCGCGGGCTGGACTGGGCCCAGCGGCAATTGGAGCGACACGGCGGCCCCGTGGTGATCGTCGCGAGGTTCCTGCCAGGCGGCCGCACGGCGACCACCATCGCTTGTGGCGTGCTGGAATTCCCGTATCGGCAGTTCGTGATGTACGACGCGACCGGCGCCGTGTTGTGGGCGACCGTCAACACGCTGATCGGCTTTGTCGGCGGGCACGCCTTCGAGGGCCGACCGCTGCTGGCGTTCGCGGTGTCGTTCGTCGTGGCGCTGGCGTTGGCCGGGAGCATCGAAGTAATCCGGTGGCTGCACAGACGGGCGAAGGATCGGGGCCCAGCGGACACCCCGATGCGCACCTAACGGTTTATTGTTCGGGCTCTTGCGTTCCGTCGGCCGGCTGAACGTCCCGGCTTCGAGTTGTTGTGGATATGCCTGTGGCGCAACGCTTTCCGGGAAGAGCAGTGCCAGGTAGTGGCCGCTAGTCGCGCAGATAATCCAGTTGCACCTGTACTGACCATTCGGCGGCATCCCAGAGCTTCTCGTCGACGTCGGTGTAGACGTGTTCGACGATCTGCCGGGCGTCCGCATCCTCACCGAGCTCCCGCAGCGCGGCGCGCACCTGCTCCAGCCGCTCCTGCCGGTGCACCAGGTATCCCTGGGCGACGCTTTCCAGGTCACCGAGGTCGGGCCCGTGCCCCGGTAACACGGTCCGCCGCCCCAGCCCGCGCAGGCGCTGCAGTGATTCCAGGTAGTCGCTGAGGTTGCCGTCTTCCTTGTCCATGACGGTGGTGCCGCGACCCAGCACCGTGTCGGCAGTCAGCACCGCGTCGTCGAGCAGGAAGCTCAGCGAGTCGGCGGTATGGCCGGGGGTAGCCATCACCTTGATCTTCAGGCCGGCGGCGTCAATGACTTCACCGTCGAGCAGATGGCCACCGAATCCACGCAGGAACCCGCTGCCTGCCGAGCGCACGGTGGCCCCCGTCAGCTCGACCAGCTTGTCGATGCCGTCAGTGTGGTCGGGATGCCGGTGACTGATCAACACCAAGGTGATGCGGCCCAGCGCCGCGACCCGCGCGATGTGTTCGTCGTCGTCCGGCCCGGGGTCCACGATCACCAACTCGTCGCTGCGCGCCCCCCGTAATACCCAGGTGTTGGTGCCTTCCAACGTCATCAGCCCAGGATTGTCGGCGAGCAGGACCGACGCGGTGTCCGTCACCGCCCGCAGCTGGCCGTAGGCGGGATGCGTCGGCGTCTCGACTGCCTTGGCCACCGCCGTTAACCGACCTCGACGATCAACTCGACCTCTACCGGCGCATCCAATGGGAGCTCGGCGACTCCTACCGCCGAGCGGGCGTGTGCGCCGCTATCGCCGAACACCTCGGCGAGCAAGTTCGATGCGCCGTTGATGACGCCCGGTTGTCCGTGGAATCCGGGGGCGGAGGCGACGAAGCCGACGACTTTCACGACCAGGGTCACCGAATCCAGGCCCACCAGCGAATCCACCGCAGCCAACGCGTTGAGCGCGCAGATCCGCGCCAGCGCTTTGCCTTGTTCGGGGGTGACGTCCGCACCAACCTTGCCGGTGTGCGTCAACTTGCCGGCCTCGAACGGCAGCTGCCCGGCGGTGTAGACGAGGTTGCCGCTACGCACCGCCGGCACGTACGCGGCCAACGGCGCGGCCACCTCCGGAAGCGCGATGCCGAGCTGCTGGAGGCGAGCCTTCGCACTCATCTACCTGCCCCCTTACTTGGGGCGTTTCAGATAGGCGACGTGCTGCTCACCGGTGGGCCCCGGCAACACCGAGACCAGCTCCCAGCCATCGGCACCCCATTGGTCGAGGATCTGTTTGGTGGCGTGGGTGAGGAGCGGAACCGTCGCGTATTCCCATGTGGTGGGTGAAGTCATGCCGCGAGCTTATCGGCCAAATCCCAGCGGCTAGCATGCTGTGGTGGCAACCACATCTAGCGGCAGCGCTGCCGTGGGCTGGCCCGCACGCCTCTCGAAAGCCCGCCTGCACTTCGTCACCGGCAAAGGCGGAACGGGTAAGTCGACGATCGCGGCGGCGCTGGCGTTGACGCTGGCGGCGGGCGGTCGCAAAGTGCTATTGGTCGAAGTCGAGGGCCGCCAAGGGATTGCGCAGCTGTTCGACGTCCCGCCGTTGCCTTATCAAGAGCTCAAGATCGCCACCGCCGAGCGCGGCGGCCAGGTCAACGCACTCGCGATCGACATCGAGGCCGCGTTCCTGGAATACCTGGACATGTTCTACAACCTCGGGATCGCCGGGCGGGCGATGCGCCGCATCGGGGCCATCGAGTTCGCGACGACGATCGCGCCCGGCCTGCGCGACGTGCTGCTCACCGGCAAGATCAAGGAGACCGTGGTGCGCGTCAACAAGGGGACTCGGACCCCGGTTTACGACGCAATCGTCGTCGACGCCCCGCCGACCGGGCGGATCGCACGTTTTCTGGACGTGACCAAGGCGGTCTCGGATCTGGCCAAGGGCGGCCCGGTGCATTCGCAAAGCGAGGGGGTGGTCCGGCTGCTGCACTCCGACCAGACGGCCATCCACCTGGTCACGTTACTGGAAGCGCTTCCGGTGCAGGAAACGTTGGAGGCCATCGAGGAGCTGGCCGAAATGAAGCTGCCGATCGGCAGCGTGATCGTCAACCGCAACATTCCCGCCTATCTCGAACCCGGCGATCTCGCCAAGGCCGCGGAGGGCGATGTCGACGCGGACGCCGTGCGCGCCGGCTTGAAGGCGGCGGGAATCGAGCTGGGCGACAACGACTTTGCCGGATTACTGACCGAGACCATCCAGCATGCGACCCGGATCAGCGCGCGCGCCGAGACTGCGCAGCAGCTCGACGCCTTGCAGGTGCCGCGGCTGGAGTTGCCGGCCATCTCCGACGGCATCGACCTCGGAAGCCTGTACGAATTGTCGGAATCGCTTGCACAGCAGGGAGTTCGATGAGTACGGTCCCGAAAGCTCTTGATCTGGCTTCGATCCTGGCCGACCGCTCGAATCGGGTCGTGGTGTGTTGCGGCGCCGGCGGGGTAGGCAAGACCACCACAGCTGCGGCCATGGCATTACGTGCAGCCGAATATGGGCGCAATGTCTGCGTTTTGACCATCGACCCGGCTAAGCGGCTGGCCCAAGCGCTGGGTGTCAATGATCTCGGCAACACTCCGCAGCGGGTCCCGCTGGCGCCCGAAGTCAGCGGCGAGCTGCACGCGATGATGCTCGACATGCGCCGCACGTTCGACGAGATGGTGATTCAGTACTCCGGAACCGCTCGGGCCCAGGCGATTTTGGACAACCAGTTCTACCAGACGGTCGCCACATCGCTTGCCGGTACGCAGGAGTACATGGCGATGGAGAAGCTCGGCCAGCTACTCGGCGAGGATCGCTGGGACCTGGTGGTGGTGGACACTCCCCCGTCACGAAATGCGCTCGACTTCCTAGATGCACCGAAGCGGCTGGGCAGTTTCATGGATAGCCGGTTGTGGCGGCTGTTGCTGGCGCCCGGCCGTGGTATCGGCCGATTGGTCACCGGCGCAATGGGTTTGGCGATGAAAGCGATGTCGACGATCCTCGGGTCGCAGATGTTGGCCGACGCGGCAGCGTTTGTGCAGTCGCTGGATGCCACGTTCGGCGGTTTCCGCGAGAAGGCGGACCGTACCTACGCGTTGCTCAAGCGACGCGGTACCCAGTTCGTCGTGGTGTCGGCGGCCGAGCCCGACGCGCTGCGCGAGGCCTCGTTTTTCGTCGACCGGCTGTCGCAGGAGAGCATGCCGCTGGCAGGCCTCATCTTGAACCGCACGCATCCGCTGTTGTGCTCGCTGCCGGTGGAGCGGGCCATCGACGGCATCGAGTCGCTGAAGTCCGTGGACGACGCCAACGCGACCCTGACCACCGCGGTGCTGCAGATCCACGCCGATCGGGGCCAGACGGCCAAGCGCGAGATCCGGCTGCTGTCGCGTTTCACCGGCGCCAATCCGCACGTGCCCGTGGTGGGTGTTCCGTCGCTGCCGTTCGACGTGTCCGATCTGGAAGCCCTGCGGGCGCTGGCCGATCAGATCACCGCCGTGGGGGCCGATGCGGCCCGCTGACCTGCTTTTACGTCGGCGTCAACCGGAGCCGCTCACCGGATCGCTGAGCGGGCGCCAAAACGGCATTAGCAATTCGTGACGGCGGGTTGCTGGCCGTTGCGAAGTGTGCGGTATTGGACACAAGCCAAGTTATGAGCCTGAATTATGCACGCGCACAACGTACTTCGTATTTGCGGAGCTGATCGACACGCACTCAACAAGGCGGATGCTGTAACGAAAACGTAATACCGAGGTTGGGCCTATCAGTGCGTCACGAAGCCCGGAGAGTGGGCGGGATGCCCGTCAGCTGACGCCGCGGTTCCGGCGCTTGTCGAAGAAATCGGACCAGGAAACGACCTCGGGATGCTGCTTGAGCAAGGCCCGGCGCTGCCGCTCGGTCATGCCGCCCCAGACGCCGAACTCGACCTTGTTGTCCAACGCGTCCGCCCCACACTCCTGCATTACCGGGCAGTGCCGGCAAATAACGGCGGCCTTACGTTGGGCGGCGCCGCGGACGAAGAGTTCGTCGGGATCAGTGGTCCTACACAGCGCTTTGGACACCCAGGCAATGCGTTCTTCAGCATCCACACTGTGCAGTACCCCCTGTGCTGCCGCAATGTTGGTTCGGCGTGCTGCCGGTCGTGTTCCTGACACGAGCTGTTCCCTTCCTCCCGGTCGCGGTGTGCGACCGCCCTCCTCGGTTGGCAGACCGTCGTTGCGATCTACGCCACATGGTGCTGCTCGGTGTTACCTGAATCTCACCGTCTGTATAAGTTAGGTGGTCAGGGGCCAATTGCGCAACAGTCCGATAACGGTTTTTTTGGGACGGGCGTGCCGTCTTGTCGTCCAGCGTAAGTCGCGCCATGTCTTTGGGTACCCGATTTGAGTAGCCGATATGTGAATCGATTGCAAGGCCAGGTTGCTGCCGGCGGCAAAGACGCTGCTCAAGGCTTGTTGGTCCGCACAGCGGATTCGAAGCGCAGGGGGTATGAACTGGCAGTTACCCTGTACGCATGTCAGACCGGCCACCGGCAGCACTCACTATTCTCAAGCTGGCCGGGTGCTGTCTGCTGGCCAGTATCGTCGCCACCGCACTGATGTTCCCGATGGCTGGTGGACTGGGACTGATGTCCAACCGGGCCTCCGAGGTTGTCGCCAACGGCTCGGCCCAGCTCCTCGAGGGACAGGTACCCGCCGTCTCGACGATGGTCGACGCGAAGGGTAACACCATCGCCTGGCTGTATGAGCAACGTCGTTTCGAGGTGCCGACCGACAAGATCGCCAACACGATGAAGCTCGCCATCGTCTCGATCGAGGACAAGCGGTTCGCCGAACACAACGGCGTCGACTGGAAGGGCACGCTGACCGGGCTGGCCGGCTATGCCTCCGGCGATGTCGACACTCGCGGCGGGTCCACGATCGAGCAGCAGTATGTAAAGAACTACCAACTCCTGGTGACCGCAAAGACCGATGCGGAGAAGCGCGCGGCCGTCGAGACCACCCCGGCGCGCAAGCTGCGCGAGATCCGGATGGCGCTCACACTCGACAAGACGTTCACCAAGCCGGAGATCCTGACCCGTTACCTCAACCTCGTCTCGTTCGGGAACGGCTCGTTCGGCGTCCAGGATGCGGCCCAGACCTACTTCGGCATCAACGCTTTGGATTTGAACTGGCAGCAGGCGGCGCTGCTGGCGGGCATGGTGCAATCCACCAGTGCGCTCAACCCCTACACCAATCCCGAGGGCGCGCTGGCGCGGCGGAACCTCGTCCTCGACACGATGATCGAGAACATCCCACAGGAGGCTGACGCGTTGCGCGCCGCCAAGGCCACCCCGCTGGGGGTGTTGCCGCAGCCCAACCAGCTGCCGCGCGGCTGCATCGCCGCCGGCGACCGTGCCTACTTCTGCGATTACGTCCAGGAATACCTCTCCCGCGCCGGCATCAGTAAGGAACAGGTGGCGCGGGGCGGCTACCTGATTCGCACCACGCTGGATCCGGACGTGCAAAACCCGGTCAAGGCCGCCATCGACAAGTTCGCCAGCCCGACGTTGCCGGGGATCTCGAGCGTGATGAGCGTGATCCAGCCGGGCAAGACGTCGCACAAGGTGATGGCCATGGCCAGCAACCGCACCTACGGTCTGGACGTCGACGCCGGCCAAACCATGCGGCCGCAACCGTTCTCGCTCGTCGGCGACGGTGCGGGGTCGGTGTTCAAGATCTTCACCACCGCCGCGGCGCTGGACATGGGGATGGGCATCAACGCCACCCTCGACGTACCGCCCCGATTCCAGGCCAAGGGCTTGGGTAGCGGTGGAGCCAAGGGCTGCCCCAAGGACACCTGGTGTGTGGTCAACGCCGGTAATTACCGCGGCTCGATGAATGTGACCGAGGCGTTGGCGACCTCGCCCAACACGGCGTTCGCCAAGCTGATCTCGCAGGTGGGCGTGACCCGCACGGTCGACATGGCGATCAAGCTCGGGCTGCGCTCCTACGCCGATCCCGGCACGGCGCGTGATTACAACCCGGACAGCAACGAAAGCCTCGCCGACTTCGTCAAGCGGCAGAACATCGGGTCGTTCACGCTCGGCCCGATCGAGGTCAATGCGTTGGAGCTGTCGAACGTCGCGGCCACGCTGGCCTCCGGCGGGGTGTGGTGCCCGCCGAACCCGATCGACAAGCTGATCGACCGCAACGGCAATGAGGTCGCCGTCACCACCGAAACCTGTGACCAGGTGGTGCCCGAGGGGTTGGCGAACACGCTGGCCAACGCGATGAGCAAGGACGCTACCGGCGGCGGCACGGCGGCCGGCTCGGCCGGTGCCGCAGGTTGGGACCTGCCGGTGTCCGGTAAGACCGGTACCACCGAGGCGCACCGCTCGTCCGGTTTCGTCGGCTTCACCAGC
Source organism: Mycobacterium simiae (assembly GCF_010727605.1). Lineage (NCBI taxonomy): Bacteria > Bacillati > Actinomycetota > Actinomycetes > Mycobacteriales > Mycobacteriaceae > Mycobacterium > Mycobacterium simiae. Next base: position 2,991,194 of record NZ_AP022568.1, on the reverse strand, counting down.
CACTACGCGGCCGCAAACTATATCTATGACGACTCCCCCAACCCGACGGATCTGTGTTCGTCGCCGTTGCGGCATTGCGGTGAGGGCGACTTATACGGCGGCAACGAGCCAGCACGCACCTGGTTCACTGCGATGAAGCCGATCGCGCTGAACTTCGGTGACGTCAAACTGCCGCCCACCGATCCCCGGTACGTCGAGGGCTCACCGGGCTCACGCGTGCCCAGCGTCGCGGGCATGGACGTGGATGCGGCCCGCACCCGTCTCAAAGATGCGGGCTTCCAGGTGGCCGACCAGACCAACTCCGTCAACAGCAGCGCGAAGTTGGGCGAGGTGGTCGGGACGTCACCGTCGGGCAATACGATCCCCGGGTCGGTGATCACGATCCAGGTCAGCAACGGCATTCCGCCGGCGCCGCCGCCACCGCCGGACGGCGCGCCGCTGCCGGTCGGTTCGCAGGTGGTCGAGATCCCGGGCCTGCCACCGATCACCATTCCGTTGCTCGCCCCGCCTCCGCCGCCGGGCCAACCGCCTCCGTAGCCGCGCTACGGCGCGACAGGCGCTCCGGACCGCAACCGGCAGTAAACTGCCCGCATGGCTGATGCAAGCTCAATGGCCCCCGTCTTCGGCGGTCCGCTGCGCGGACCGCATCGTCGCGGGGCATTGCCCACCCTCATTCGCACCGGCGCCGTCACGCTCGGTTCGGCCGTCGCCGGCATCGGTTATGCCGCGGTGGTCGAGCGCAATGCGTTCGTCCTGCGCGAGATAACCATGCCCGTCCTGTCCCCGGGCTCCACCCCGCTGCGGGTACTGCACATCAGCGATCTACACATGCTGCCCAACCAACGCCGCAAACAGGCCTGGCTGCGGGAGCTCACCGGCTGGGAGCCCGACCTGGTCGTCAACACCGGGGACAACTTGGCCCACCCCAAAGCGGTTCCCGCCGTTATTCAGGCCCTCGGGGATCTGCTGTCCCGCCCCGGGGTGTTCGTCTTCGGCAGCAACGACTACTTCGGTCCGCGGCTGAAAAACCCGCTGAACTACGTGATCAATCCGTCGCACCGGGTGAAGGGTGAGCCGCTACCCTGGCAGGATTTGCGCGCGGCCTTCACCGAGCGGGGTTGGCTCGACCTCACCCACACGCGGCGCGAGTTCGAGGTGGCCGGCCTGCACATCGCCGCGGCCGGGGTGGACGACCCGCACATCGACCGCGACCGCTACGAGACGATCGCGGGCCCGGCCAGCCCGGCCGTGAATCTTCGCCTGGGACTGGTGCATTCGCCGGAACCGCGGGTACTGGATCGATTCGCCGCGGATGGCTACCAGCTGGTGATGGCCGGGCACACGCACGGCGGCCAGCTGTGCCTGCCGTTCTACGGTGCGCTGGTCACCAACTGCGGCCTGGACCGCACCCGGGCCAAGGGGCCGTCGCGGTGGGGCGCGAACATGCAACTGCACGTCTCCGCGGGGCTAGGGACTTCCCCGTTCGCCCCAGTGCGGTTTTGCTGTCGGCCGGAGGCGACCCTGCTGACGTTGATCGCCGCCCCGATGGGAGGCCGGGATTCGCGCAGCGACCGGGGCCGCTCCCAGCCCGCGGCATCGCTGCGTTGAACGCTCGGACCGAGATCGCGGTCCGCAGCGCCTCGCGAAGCTGGGCGGACAACGCGATCCGGCTCATCGAGGCCGATGCCCGTCGCAGCGCCGACACGCACCTGTTGCGGTATCCGCTGCCCGCGGCGTGGTCGACGAACGTCGACATTGCGTTGTACCTCAAAGACGAGTCCACCCACATCACCGGCAGCCTCAAACACCGGCTGGCACGCTCGCTGTTTTTGTACGCCCTGTGCAACGGGTGGATCGGCGAGAGCACCACGATCGTGGAGGCGTCCTCGGGTTCGACCGCGATCTCCGAGGCGTACTTCGCGTCGCTGCTGGGCCTTCAGTTCATCGCCGTGGTCCCCGCCGCCACCAGTTCGGCGAAGGTCGCACTGATCGAATCACAAGGTGGCCGTTGCCATTTCGTGCAGAACTCCAGCGAGGTCTACGCTCAGGCCCAGCGTGTGGCCGACGAAACCGGCGGCCATTACATGGATCAGTTCACCAACGCCGAACGCGCGACCGACTGGCGCGGCAACAACAACATCGCCGAGTCGATATTCGCCCAGCTGCGCGACGAGCAACACTGCATCCCCGAATGGATCGTGGTCGGGGCGGGCACCGGCGGAACCAGTGCCACGATCGGCCGCTACCTTCGCTACCGGCGCCACGCCACCCGCCTGTGCGTCGTCGACCCGGAGAACTCCGCGTTCTTTCCGGCCTACGCGGAGCAACGCTACGACCTGGTGCTGTCGGCGTCGTCACGGATCGAGGGCATCGGCCGGCCGCGGGTCGAGCCCTCGTTTCTGCCCGACGTGGTCGACCGCATGGTCGCGGTGCCCGACTCGGCGTCGGTCGCCGCGGCACGCCATGTCAGCGCCGTGCTCGGGCGACGGGTGGGGCCGTCCACGGGCACCAATCTGTGGGGTGCGTTCGGGCTGCTGGCCGAGATGGTGGCCGCGGGCCGCAGCGGCTCGGTGGTCACGCTGATCGCCGACAGCGGCGACCGCTACGCCGACACCTACTTCAGTGACGAATGGGTCGCCGAGCAGGGGCTCGATCTGACCGATCCCGCGGGGGCACTGGCCGAATTCGAACGCAACTGCAACTGGATCTAGCTTCCGGCCAGCGGTTTGGCGAGTTGGCGGGCCGGTGCGATAGGCTGTCGAGGCTTCAAGCGGGGTGTGGCGCAGCTTGGTAGCGCGCTTCGTTCGGGACGAAGAGGCCGTGGGTTCAAATCCCGCCACCCCGACTCAAAAACTGGTCCATCAGACCAGTTTCGCGGGCGCCAGATGACTGAGCCTGGCGCACCGACAGAGTGCGCAAATCGGTTTCCCGCTGAGGTGCCGTCGGCGGCTTTTGACGGCCCCGGGTGTAGTTTTAGGTGTATTTTCCAGGCGATTTCCTGGTACAGTTGTGCACAGATGTTTCGGTAGATCGAGCCGTGGAGGCGCTCAATGCCCGTTCTGACGGTATCTGTGGCGCAGCAGCTCGATATCGAGGCGGCGTCGCGCCCGATCGGCGAAATCGCGGCATACCTGCAAGGCACGGTGGGGCAGCGGGTTGCCGCCGCGATCGCCGGGCTGGCCGACGCCAGGCAGATCGGCCGCTACGCGCGCGCGGGCGGACCGGAGCCGCACGGGATGACCGAACGCCGCCTTCGCGAGGGATACAAGGTGGTGCGGATGCTCGTCGACGCCTATGACGACAAGACGGCGCGGGCGTGGCTGTTCGGAACGAACACCCGCTTGGACGACCAAGCCCCCGTGGAAGTTCTGGGTGCCGCGACCGACACGAAGCACTTCACGATGGTGGTGCAAGCGGCGCGGCAGGTTGCTAGCTTTCAGGCGTGAGCGCCGGCGCCGGTGAAAACTTCCTGTGGCGAGTCGGCTACCACGCCAGCGCCCTCGACTTCGCACCCTGGCATCTGTACGGGTTCAGCCATCGGTTCGACGACATCGAACACCGTTTCCGGACCTTGTATTTGGCCGAATCGGAGGTGACCTGCCTGCGCGAGGTCCTCGCCGACTTCCGGCCCAACCTCGCCGCCCGGCAACGCCATGTCCAACGCTACGGGCCTGCGGCCGCCGCCGACTTCGCCACCGCACCAGTGACCGCGAAATGGCGACAGGAAAACGTGTTGGTGCGGGCGATCCTGGAACTCGACGGGCCCGTGGTCGATTTGACCAAAGCCCGGACCCGGCATCAGATCGAGCGTCGGCACGCGGAACTCTTGGTCAGTTATGATCTGAAACATCTTGACCTACATGAGATCACGACAGACCGACGCGTCGTCACCCAGACCATCGCGGGCGATCTGTTCGATACCGGTGTCGCGGCGGTGAGGTTCCCGTCCAGCCTCGATGGCAACCCGTGTCTCGCATTGTTCGAAGGCCGCGGTGCGGCACATCCAGCCGGTGAAGTCGTACCGCTGACAGACCCGGCGCCCAGCCCCCTGTCGACCGTGGCGAGCGAGTGGCACCTGGCCTTGGAGGCCGCACCGCCACGGCGCCGCAGACGTTAAACTTTGCTCGCATGGCGCCGGTCGGACCGATTCGAGGACCGCGAAAGATTCGCTGGTCGCAAAAGGCTACCGCCAAACCACTCGATTCAGTGGCTTTGGAGGGCGAATTCCCCTACCACCCAACACTTTTAGAAATTGCTCAGCGCCGGCAGGAAATCGAAGTGTGGGAAGCGCTTCAGGTCGGCGGCTACCGGTTCGTCAAGCCGGTCACCGTTGCCAGTTTCCTGATCTCGGCGGTGATGCTTTTCCTCGCAATCACCCCGATCCCCCCGAATTGGCCGTGGAACATCCCTCTGGTGATCGTGGCCATCTCCGGTGCGGTGGTGATGGTGGTTTGCGGGTTGCTGTGGTTCGACACCCCCCGCGCCGGCCCCTGCCCCACGGCGCTGGCCATCGTGCCCTACTCCCGGGCCGAAAATCTGCACCTCATGCACGCGCAGCCCGTCGAGCCTTACCGCGCGAAGTGCACCTGCCCCGGCTGCGGCGACCAAGCTACCCATCGGGTCCGTAAACCGACCGAGGGTGAGCCCGATTGGTCGACGGCCATCCGACAGTGCCGGGTTTGCGGGCGGGAATGGGCCCAGCATTGAGCTACCCGGTCCGGGCGCAGGTCAACGCGAATGTGGTTGTCGGACAACGGCTACGCGCATCGCTCGGGCTGGGCCTCGCAGAGCGGCACCGCACCCGGGAACCGATAGCGGTGTGTTGAGATCCAGCGGTACACGGCGTCCTGCACTGCGCTCACGCCGGGGATCCGGTAAAGCTGCAGCGGGATACGAGTGCCCAACGCCGCGGCCAGTGCGGCGTTCATGGCATGCGCACCGTCGTAGATCGCACCCGAAGAATCGACCCACCATGCCGATTTCAGCATCCGGTCGTCGGTGACACCGAGCCGCTCGGCCATGCCCGGCGCCTGCATTGGCTCGATGCGCAGCATGCCCGTGCGATCCCACCGCGCCAAGGCGTTGACCGCCCGCGTGCACACGCCGCACCGCCCGTCGAACACCAATATGCCGCGCATTCTTCGAGTGTAGGCCCGACGCTCAGGCGCAGTCGGTGCAAACGGGGAGCCCGGCGCTGGACAACTGCATCCGGTGCCGGTGCTGCACCAAGAAGCAGCTCGAACAGGTGAACTCATCGGCTTGCTGGGGGATCACCGTCACGGCCAATTCTTCACCGGACAGGTCGGCGTCCGGCAGCTCGAAGAACTGCACATCGTTGGGGTCCTCGTCGACCACCGCCGCCGACGGCCCTAACGTGGGATCTAGCTGACGCAGCTCGGCCGGCTCTTGGGGCTCGGTCACGCGGCGCGCGTCGTAATCGCTTGCGGTCTTCATGGGCGTACCTCTCTGGCTCAGTGGCGGGACGACGCACGTCGATGTCCTCCCCCGTGGCACAGTCGGTACCCCGTTCGCGGGGTCTCCACACGGATCGAATGCAACAAAATTGCCGACGCGACAATTCAGGCGTATGCCGACCGCACCGGCCCCTCACCAGGTGAGGGAGAACCCGTCCTTAACTGGTGGGCGGTGGTGGCGGCTCGTCCGAAGCCAAGGCAGAAAGCTGCCGCTCGGCCTCACGCACTTTGCGGTGCGCGCGAGCCAGCCAGACCGAGCCGAACGCACCCAAAGCGACAGCGAGAACAACCGCGACCACACCCACGCTCACTTGGCGGGCGGCGAACTCGTACAGGCCGAAGGTCAGGGCCGCGACGGCGAGCACGATCGCGGCCACGCCGGGCGCGTTCGCCGGGTTCTTCAGCGTCTCACCGGCATGCCGCCGCGTAGTACGTTCATGATCAACTGGGTAACTCAAAATCGGACTCCTCGCGAAATATGTTGTCGGCCAGACCTATTCGCGTTTAGTCGGCACTCTTATCGAGGGCGCGCTTAGCAGACCCTTATTTCACTTACCCGCTGGCTACAGGGGTCAAACGACCGCGGGACGGGTATGCCGGAGCGATGAATGCTCCCGCTGTGCTGTTCGACGTCGACGGAACCCTAGTCGACTCCAACTACCTGCACGTCTATGCGTGGCAACGCGCCTTTGCCGCCGAAGACATTTCGGTGGCGGCCTGGCACATCCACCGGTGCATCGGCATGGACGGCTCGACACTGGTCCGGACCCTTTCCGACAACGCCCCCGACGAGGTTCAAGACCGGCTGAGCGAGGGACACGGCCGGCACTATCGCGAGCTCTCGCCGCTGCTGGCACCGCTGCCGGGCGCCCAGGAGTTGCTTCGCCGCGTCGCGGACCTGGGCCTGCAGGTGGTGCTGGCCAGCTCGGCACCCGACGACGAACTTCAGATGCTGCGCAAGGTGCTGGACTGCGACGACGTGATCGCGGCGACGACGTCGTCGCGGGACGTCGACACCGCCAAGCCGGAGCCCGGCATCGTGCAGGTCGCCCTGGACCGCGCCGGAGTCGACGCCGACCACGCGATCTTCGTCGGCGATGCGGTCTGGGATGCCCACGCCGCTCGGGCCGCTGGCGTCTCCTGCATCGGGGTGTTGAGCGGCGGCATCTCTCGCGAGGAATTAGCGGCAGCGGGAGCCTCGCCGGTCTATGCCGATCCGCAGGATCTGCTCACGCAGCTGAACGCCACTCCGATCGCCGGCCTGGCGCCCGGCGGCTGATCAGATCAGGTGCCGCGGGTGCGCAACGCCAACGGCAGCAGCCACCAAAAACACCCGAACATCATGAGGGCACACGCTCCGGCAATCAATCCCACCGTGGTCCCGGCCACCGCGACGAAGACGATGATCGTCACCCCGGTCAGTGCCAACCCAAGCAGCGCCAGACCGGCGTACGCGCACCGGTGCGCCGCCGACACCAGCACCCGCAGGCGATGCCGTCGGAACAGCAGCCGGTGGATACCCACCGGCGCAATCAGCAGCACCGTCGCGGCCACCGAACAACCGACCGTCGCCAAATAGGTGATCCGCATCGGTTGATCGAGGACATCGAACCGCTGCTGAAAAGGCAGCGTCAGCAAGAACCCGGTGAGCAGTTGCACGCCCGTCTGCACGACGCGAAGCTCCTGCAGCAGGCTATTCCAGTTGCGATCGAGCCGCTCGGTCTCGGTCTCGCCGCGCGTGTCCCGATCCCACCGCTGGTCGTCTTCCGGGTGGTCGACATCCATGTCGCTGATCATCGCACCGAAACCCTCCGGCGGTGCAACGATACTTAGGTGGATCACGCGCGCGGTGCGCCGACACCCCGGCTTCGCAGGGGCGGGATTGCCCGCAATGGCGGCAGTCCGCGTCACGCATTCATGACATGTGGCCGTGGCCCAGGCCGCGCCTAACCCGAGGAGTACTCGATGTCGGCAACCGAACCCGAATGGAGTAAGCCCGCGGCGATGGCGATTCCCGCCGACGGCTACTTCGAACTTCAGCGCGGCCGCTACGGACCCGTGTTCCCGAGAACGCCTGCATGCTACGGCTTCTCGATCATCGCCAAGGTCAAGCCCGGCCGCGAAGACGCGATTCGCGAATACGGAAAAGTGATCGAGGCCGCCATCGCCGAGCACCCGGATCTGCTCGCACCGCTGCGCCTGCACTATCTTCGCTGGCAACTGTTTGACGTCGGCTCGGGGTTGCATTTCCAGTACCAGGGGATCTTCGACACCGATTTCGACAAATACACCGAAGATGCGATTCAGCTGTTCTCGCAGTCGGGTGTGACCACCGTGTTCACCAATCTTGAAGGCTTTCCCGAGGATTGGCAGACCAACCCCGAAGCGTTCATCAGGTTCGTCCGCGAGCACCAATGCCCCAGTTTCCTCGAGTACGGGGAGTACCCATACGTCAGCGCCGACGAGATAAAGAAGGCGCTGCGGCTTAAAGCCGCTTTCTCCGACATGCTCGACCAGATGCAGTGACGCTCGATCTCGACAACATCCAGCACATCCTGGTGACGCGGACGCCCGCGATGACCGGACGCTACGAGTTCCTGTCTTTCGACGATCCGGCCGGCGGCCAGGCATGGCTGAGTGAACTGCTCGACACGGTCCAATCGGCGTCGGACGCCCGCAAAACGATGGACAGCCAAGACCGCTGGATCACCCTGGCGTTCACCTGGCCTGGCCTGCGGGCGCTGGGCGTACCGGAAGATTCGCTGGCCAGTTTCCCGGACGCGTTTCGGGAGGGCATGGCGGCGCGGGCCGACATCTTGGGCGACACCGGCCGAAACCACCCCGACAGCTGGAGCGGCGGGCTGGCCGGCGACGATCTGCATGCGATCGCAATCCTATTCGCCCGCAACGATGCCGAGCATCACCGGTGCACCGCCGTGCACAGGAAGTTGGTCGAGCGATGCCCCGGGGTGCGAGTGTTGTCGCATCTCGACTTGAACGCCACACCGCCTTTCGACCACGCCCACGATCACTTCGGCTTCCGGGACCGCTTGTCCCAGCCGGTAATCGAGGGCACGGGGGAAGAGCCCACGCCGGGCTCGGGCGGGGCGCTCAAGGCAGGAGAATTCATCCTCGGCTATCCAGACGAAGAGGGCGTCGTCGCTAATCTCCCTCAGCCACCGGAACTCTCGCGTAATGGCAGCTACATGGCCTATCGCCGCCTGCAAGAACATGTCGGCCTGTTCCGAAACTACCTGCGCGAGCAGGCGGGCACACCCGCCGATGAGGATCTACTGGCGGCGAAGCTGATGGGCCGATGGCGAAGTGGCGCGCCGCTGGTGCTTGCCCCGGAGCAGGACGATCCGGAGCTCGGCGCAGACTCGTTGCGTAACAACGACTTCAACTACAAGGAGATGGACCCCTTCGGATACGCGGTACCCCTGGGGGCCCATATCCGCCGGCTAAATCCCCGCGACACGGCAGTAAACATGAACCGGCACCGGATAATCCGGCGGGGGGCGACCTACGGCGAGGCGCTGCCGGAGGGTGCGGACGACGACGGCACCGACCGCGGCATCGCGGCATTCATCATCTGCGCCAGCCTGGTGCGCCAGTTCGAGTTCGCGCAGAACGTGTGGATCAACGATCACAACTTCCACGAGCTGGGCAACGAGCGCGATCCGATCTGCGGAACGCAGGACGGCACAATGGAATTCAAAATCCCTAAGCGTCCGATCCGCAAGGTGCTGCGGGGTCTGCCCGCCTTTACCACCCTCACCGGCGGCGCCTACTTCTTTCTGCCGGGCCTCAACGGCCTGCGATATTTGGCCACGCTGACTTAGTGGAGACACCATGACTACGCCCGCACGCACCTACAACCAGGCGCAGGTTCCGCGCCGGCATACCCCGGGCCGCCGTCGCATCAGCATCTACTGGACCTGGAGCTATCCGTGGGAAGCACAGCGAGACATCGCCGCGCTCGATAACCGGTTCTCCACGATGACCGAGGTCCGCCGGGTCGCGTGGCCCAAGTACGAGACCCCGGAATGGGACGAGGCGCACTTCCTGCAAGGCATCGCCGGAACCCTGGAGCTGTTCCATCGCTCGACACTGCACTTCCAGCAGCTGGCCGGCGAGCTGACGGGTCACCCGGTCGCGGTGTTCCAGCGCATCGACCAGGCCGGCTACTTTTTGCCCGTCGACGAACGGGTCCTCGCCGACACCGACACGTTGATGGTGTTCGGGCTGGACCACGTAATCGGGCAGGACGAAGCGCGGCCAGCCGAAATCGCGGCGATCCAAAGCTGGCTACAGCGCGACGGCACGTGCCTGCTGCTAGCCCCGCATCACGATGTCGGCTTCACCGATGACCAGGGACAACGCCAAATCGAATACTCCCACCACGGCGACCCGTTAGTGCCGCGCCAGCAGCGATTCAGCCAGTACACCCGTTCCCTGATGCGGGCGCTCGACGTTCCCGTCCACAACATCTGGGGGTTGCGACCGGCGGTCACCGCCGGGGGCAGCGAGATCGCTCCGCTCACCGGGTTCCGGGACCTGGATCCGCTAGGACTGCTCGACAATGTCACGACCCTCAACTTCCACCCGCACCTGCCGCACTATGAGCTGAGGGCGCCCGAGGGCGATACGCTGCGCGTGCTGGGCCGTCAACGCGTCGATCCGACCCGTCCACACCCGTTCACCGCGGCGGGCAACACCGAATTCAACGCGCTGATCTGGATGCCGCCCGACGGCCAACGCGCGGCCGACATCGTCCTGGTCGACTCCACGAACTTCACCACGTTGTTCGGCGGCACCGACAGCCTGGTGAGCTTCTGGCGCAATCTTTCGCTGATGCGGTGACGTCAGTGGTTGAGTTTGCCGTCCCGCACGCCCGTCAACGCGTCGTCCAGCGTCGGATACAGCGGGAACGTCTTGTCCAGACCGGTCAGATGAATCGGGCGCCGGGTGGCCGGACCCCGAGCGACCACGCCGAACTCCGCGGACTTGCCGAGCTTCTCGTAGGTCGCCGCCAGGATCTTCAGCCCCACTGAACCCAGGAACTCCACCGCGGACAAATCGATGACCAGCGCCGTGGGCCCTTCAGCAACAACCGCACTAATGGCTTGCTCCAGGGCGGGCGCGGTGACCAAATCGATCTCACCGCTGACACTGACCACAGACACCCCATCGTGGTCCGCAATCAACGTGGTAATCGAATCAGGAGCTGACAATGGCGATCCTTCGTCCGGGCCTTAACTGTGGTGCAAGCCTAACCTGCCGTACGAACTGCGAGAAGAAGATGCCCTCAACACCTCTGTCGCGTCAAACCAGGCTAGTCTCGCAAAAGAACCTGCGCACTGCGGAGCGCGTCGCGGCACTCGGGAGGCCAGATGTCAGATTCCAGCAGCACCGGCACCACCGTGAGCATCTCCAGCGAAGGTCTGCTACCGCAGCTAGTGCAGCATTTGCGGCAGAACCGCACGGTCCTGCGTGAGGAGTGGGCGCGCCGCATCACCGAGGCCGAATTGCTCACCGCGATGACACCCGAAGAGCTGTTCTCCGAAGCGACCGCTGTCTACGACAATTACGTCGAGGTGCTCGAAACCGGTAGCGTCGAGGCGCTGCAAGCCTACGCGCGCGACCTCTCCGAGCGCATCATTCCCCGAGGAGTGGAAACCGACGAAGTCGTCGGCATCGTGCTGCTGCTGCGCGACGTGCTCGCGCGCTCGCTGTTCGAGAAGTATCAGACCGACTTCGAAATGCTCAACCGCGTCCTAGACGCCTACGAACCGGCCGCCAACCGCATCGCCAATACCGTGGCCGTCAGCTTCGTGCAGGAACGTGAGCGCATCATCCGCCAACAGCAGGAAGCCATCCGCGAGCTGTCGACACCGGTGTTGCAGGTGCGCGAGCAGCTGCTGATTCTGCCGATCATTGGGGTGCTGGACAGCCAGCGCGCCCGCCAGGTCACCGAGCAGCTGCTGCGCGCCATCCGGGCCAACCGCGCGAAAGTGGTCGTCATCGACATCACCGGTGTGCCGACCATCGACTCCACCGTGGCGAATCACCTTGTGCAGACGGTCGATGCGTCGGGCCTGATGGGTGCCAGCGTGATCATCACCGGCCTGTCCTCGGAGATCGCGCTGACGCTGGTGACGATCGGTCTGGATCTGTCGAAGATGAACGCCGTCGGTGACCTGCAGGGTGGTATTGAAGAGGCCGAACGTTTGCTCGGCTACGAAGTCACGCGCACCGGCGAGCAGCCCGGGTGAACACGACTGACACGGGCGCCACATGCCAGTCCCCATCCTGAAGCAGGGCTCGATCCTCATCGCCACGGTCCAGGCCGCCCTGTCCGACTCCGACACCGAAAAGCTGCGCGAAGATCTGATGGAACGGGTCAGCCGGTTCCGGGCACAGGGCATCGTGGTCGACGTCACCGCCATCGACGTGATGGATTCGTTCGCCGCGCGCTCACTACGCACGATTGCGCATATGACCCGGCTGCGCGGCGCCGAAACAGTCATCGTCGGCCTGTCGCCGGAGGTCGCGTTCGCGATGGTCCAGCTGGGGCTGGCCTTCGACGACATGAACACCGCCCTAGACCTCGAAGAGGGTCTCGCCCTCCTGAATCGCCAACGCGCAGTTGGCAAATCAACGATCGGGCGCGACGGTGGCGTGTGACCCCGACATTGTGGTCGTCGCCATCAACAATCCCGACGACATTGTCGACGCGCGCAAGGCCGGTCATCAGCTCGCCCTGGACCTCGGCTTTTCGCTGACCGACGTCACCATGATCGCGACCGCGATCTCCGAAATCGCACGAAACATCACCAGCTACGCCGGCCGCGGCGCCGTGCGGGTCATGGTCGCCGAGCGGGAGAACCGGGAGGCGCTGGTGGTCCGCGCCGAGGACGACGGGCCGGGGATCGCCGACGTGGAACGCGCGATGGAGGACGGCTACTCGACCGGGCGCGGCCTGGGCATGGGGCTGCCGGGCGCGCGCCGGCTGATGGACCGGTTGATCGTCGAATCCGCGCTGGGCAAGGGAACTGTCATCGAAATGTGGAAGTGGGTCCCCGGCAGTGCGTGAAAACGGCCGACTGGGCCCGATCGAGTGGGCGAACGCCGGACGTCCGGTCCCGGGTGAAAACACCAGCGGCGACCGGAAAATCGCGATCGGCATCGACGGCAGTGCCGCGCTGTTCGGTGTGGTCGACGGCCTCGGCCACGGGCCTGCCGCCGCGACCGCCGCGACGCGCGCCGTCGAGGCGGTGCAGCGGGCGGCCGACGAGCGCCTCGAAGTCTTGGTCCAGCTCTGCCACCGGGTGCTGGGCGGGACCAGGGGAGTCGCAATGACGTTGGCACGGGTGGACTTTGCGGCCAACACGCTGACCTGGACCGGGGTGGGCAACGTCAGTGCCAACCTCGTCTCCAAGGACGCAACCGGGGTGCACATCCGGTCCAGCGCGCGTCTGGCCGCCGGAATCGTCGGCTACCGCATCCCGGAAATCCGTCCCGCTCAGGTGGTTTCGATGCGCATCGGCGACCTGATCGTGATCGCCAGCGACGGCATCGCCGAGGACCACCTGGAGCGCATCGACTTCGCCGCGCCTGCGACGGTGATCACCGACCACATATTGGGAAAGCACGCGAAGGAAACCGACGACGCCATGGTCCTCGCCGCGCGGCACCGAGGGGCCCCGACATGACCGCTGCGGACCAATTCCACGCCCAGTACAACGCGGCGCTGCGCGCCTACTTGGCCGCACGCGACGAGGACACCCTCGCGGTCGGTCACGAGCTTGGACGCCGGGCGCTCCAGGAGCAGATCAGCATGCTCGACATCGTCGAGCACCACGTCCGGCTGATTCTCCACGTCGCCCAGAACATCCAGATCGAGGCACCCATCGCACTGGAGTTCCTGTTGCAGACGCTGGCTCCGCTCGACGTCGCCACGCGCGGCTTCCTCGACGGCACCAAGCGGTACGCCGAACAGCGCGCCCGCGCCGACGTGCTCGCCCATCGGGATAAATTCCGCACCGCACTGGTCAATTCGTTGCAGGAGGGGTTCTTCGTCGCCGACCACGAAGGGTCGATCATCGAGGTCAACCACGCCTTCGAGGAAATCCTCGGCTACTCGCACGAGGGGTTGCCCTATCGCTGGCCACACCCCTGGGTCGTCGACAAAAAGACTGCGCGAGAACAACAATCGCGGGTGCGCGCCGAGGGTCTGGCCCAGTACGAGACACCGGTCCGGCATCGAGACGGGCACCTCGCCTGGGTGATGGTGAGCATCAACATCGTTAAGGAGAGCGGCGCCGAACACGAAATGTACGTGGGCACGATCCGCGACGTCACCGCCGAACGCGCGTTCGCCGCACGGGAAAGCGCCGTGCTGCGGTTGGCCACCGCCGTCGCCGTCGCCAAAAGCGTCTCCGAATTACTGTCGATCACCCTCGACGAGTGCCGCGGCGCCATCGGCGTCCAGCGCGTCATCGCGGTCACCTGGCCGGCCGGCGACGGTGAACCCACCGTCCAGGTGGCCGGTGAACCCGTCGAAACGACGTGGCGAGGCCTGGAACCGTGGCTGCGCAACACCTTTCAAGACGCGCGCCAGCAACTACCGTTGACCGCGAAGACGGTCGAACCCCCCAACAAGCCCGGTAAGGCACAAGGATTGGTCGCGGTGCTGTCCGGCAAGGGAGACCTCGCCCTGTGGCTGGAGCTGGGCGCGCCACGCTGGGTGAGTGCGGAGGATCGACTCCTGGTGACGGTGCTGATCGGTCACCTCAGCCTTGCCATGCAGCATGTCCGGCAGTTCGAGAGCGCGCGCGAGACGTCGTTGACCTTGCAGCGTGCGCTACTGCCGCCGATGCAACCGCCGCCGGGATTCGCGATGCGTTACGAACCGGCGGTCCCGCCGTTGGAGATCGGCGGCGACTGGTATGACGTGTTGCCCATCGGCGCCCACCGCATCGGCATCGTCGTCGGCGACTGTGTGGGCCGAGGGCTGCCCGCCGCCGCCACCATGGGCCAGTTGCGCAGTTCGGCCCGGGCCCTATTAATCAACGGCGCTCAACCCGCGTTGCTGCTCGAGCAGCTCGACCTAGCGGCCTCGCTGATTCCGAATGCCTACTGCACCACCGTTTTTCTGGCGATTCTAGACACCGATACCGGGGTTATGGAGTACAGCAACGCCGGTCACATGCCCGCGGTGCTCGCCGGACCGTCGGGCACCTCGGTGCTCAACGATGCCCGTTCCGTCCCGCTCGCGGTGCGCCGCGACGGGCCGCGCCCGCAGATTTCCCGGCGGCTATCCTCCGGCTCCACCATGCTCGTGTTCACCGACGGGTTGGTTGAGCGCAAGCACGAGTCCATCGACGACGGAATCACCCGTGCCGCCGAGGTTTTGGTGGAGACTAGAACACTGCCGCTGGATGCAGTCGCAGACGCCGTGCTGCGCCGACTGGCTCCGCCGGCCGGGTATGACGACGATGTGGCGATGGTGATCTACCGGCACCAGCACGCGCCCCTGCGCATCGAAACCCACGCCATCGCAGACGAATTGGCCACGGTCCGGCACCGGCTGGCCGACTGGTTGCGTGCCGCCGACGTGCCGCGCGAGTTGATCGACGACATAGTGCTGGTCGTCAACGAGGCGTGCACCAACTGCGTCGAACATGCCTACCGCGGCCACGGCCTGGGCACCACGCTCGTAGAGGTCGAGACCGTCGACGGACAGATCCGGGCGCGTGTCATCGACCACGGCTCCTGGAAGGCCCCGGCGGTCAACCCCGGCAACAGCGGACGCGGCCTGGTGCTGATGAGGGCGATGAGTGACACGATGACCATCGACAGCAGCCCTACCGGAACAACCGTCGCCATCACGTTCCGGTTGCCGACGGCGCCCGACTCGCCCGACGACTGGTCCGGTGGCCGCTGACCAGCGCGCGGTGCGCCAACCCGTTGCCGCCGCCACCGTTTGCGGGGTTGCCGATCGTGGTACCTCCAGCAAGGTGACCAGCGCGTCGATCATGCTCGAACCCGCCCTTCCGGCAGCACACGGACCGTTATCGACGGCCGTGCGCCACGCCTTGACTCACCCGCCCTCCGGTGATCATCTCGCGCGGGTGAGTGCGTCGGTCGGCGACTCGGACCCCTACGGCTTGGACCTGCAACTGGCCCTGTGCATGTGCTACGAGCTGCACTACCGCGGTTTCGCCGGGGTGGACCCGACCTGGGAGTGGAATCCCGACCTGTTGCGCCTGCGCGCCGAACTCGAACGCGCGTTTTTGGCGGGAGTGCGCCGCGACGTCGGACCCATCGACCGCACGGCGGCGCAGGAGATGGACGCGATCTCGACCGAACTGGTCGAGGACGCGAATGTGGTAGGCCCGTCGTACTATCTGCGTGACACCGGAACCTGGCAGCAGATGCGCGAATACTTTGTGCACCGGTCGATGTACCACCTCAAGGAGGGCGACCCGCACGCGTGGGCCATTCCGCGGCTGACCGGCGGCGCCAAGGCGGCGTTCGTGGCGGTCGAGTTCGATGAATACGGCGCCGGACACCCCGAACGCGTACACCAGCGGCTGTTCGCCGACCTGCTGGCGGCGGCCGATCTGGAACCGACCTATCTGGGCTACCTCGAGTTTGTTCCGGCCGAAGCGCTCGCGGTGGTCAACCTGATGTCACTGTTCGGGTTGCACCGCTGGCTGCGCGGCGCGGCCATCGGGCATTTCGCCGCCACCGAGATCACCTCGTCGCCCGGTTCGCGGCGCATGGTCCAGGCGCTCGAGCGAATGGGTGCGCCGCAAGCCTGCGTCGTCTTCTACCGCGAACACGTCGAGGCCGACGCCGTGCACGAACAGGTCGTGCGCCACGATGTGGTCGCGGACTTGGTGGCCCGCGAGCCAAAATTGGACTGCGACATCGTGTTTGGCATGCGGGCGTTCGCGGCGGTGGAGGACCGGCTAGCGGAGCGCATCATGGCGTCCTGGACGCAAGGGCAGAGTTCGCTGCGCCGGTCGCTCAGTTAGGTTTCGGGTCGCCGCTTTCGACACGCCGACACCGGCGATGGCTGGTGTCGCACAGGGGATATTCCTTGCTGCGCCCGCAGGTACAAATAGCGACCATGAATCGATCGGACTCGACGACACCGCCGCCGTCGATCTCGATTCGCGCCGGACCCGACACCAGGATCGGTCCCTTCGGGACTACCCGCACCCGGGTTGCGCTCACGGCTTGTCCGCCCGGATCACGACCAACTCCTCCTCCCGGCAGCCCCGCGGCACGAGGCCGATCTCCTCGAGCCAGCCCGCTCGCGCGGACAGCACCGGCCCGAACGGAATACGCTCGCAGGCAACGATGTCAGCATCCAAGCCGGTCGAGCGCAGGCAGTCCAGCGACCGGTGTGCGCCGGCCAATGCCGACTGTACAAGCAACAGTGAGCCGCCACGGCAGAGCATATTCGTCGCCGAGGCGCACAGCGGATCCAGTACCCGGCGCCCGTCAGTACCGGCATTCCACGCCCACGAGGGACCGACGTCCGGAGCCACCGTGTCGATGTCTTCCTCGGAAGGGGTTGGCACGTAAGGCGGATTCGACACCACCACCTCGAAAGGTTCGCACCTCAATGCGGCAATCCACGACCCTTCCCGGACGTCGATTTCGACACCCGCCACCGTCGCGTTACCGCGAGTGGAGTGCACCGCGTGCGGACAAATATCGAATGCGGTGACACTCGTACAACCCATTTCGGCCGCCGCGATCGCAACAAATCCACTACCGGTACAGAGATCCAATACTCGCCGACCGGGAATCAGTCCGCTGTATTGCATTGCGCGGACCAGTAATCGCGAGTCGTCTTGTGGCTTATACACCGCGGGTTCAACCGACACATCGGAAACAACGGGGTACGTGCTTGTCAACGGTGGGCCTTTCGAGCTGGTCGCCGTGGCTATCACGGCGTGTTGTGATTAATGCCCACATCGAAAGCGTTGAAACCAGCAACCCGCTGCCCAGGACCTATCCCGTTGTCGCGTGCGCGAACTGCTCGATAATGGTCGAGCAAAATGCCTCGAGGTCGGAGGGGGAGCGACTGGTGATCAAATTGTTGTCCACCACGACTTCCTTGTCGACGACGTTCGCGCCCGCATTGCGAAGGTCGGTGCGGATGCTCGGGTACGACGTCAGTGTTCGGCCCTCCACCACGTCGGCCTCTACCAGCGTCCACGGTCCGTGACAAATGGCCGCGACCGGCTTACCCGATCCGACGAAGTCGCGCACGAACGCGACCGCGGTGTCGTCGGTGCGCAGCTTGTCGGGATTCACTGTGCCCCCGGGCAGCACGAGTCCGTCAAACTCGTCCACCGAGGCATCCGAGACCGCGCGGTCGACGGCGAATTGCCCGGCGGGTTCGAGATCGTGTTCGCGCGCCTGGATCTCACCGGTTTTCAGCGAAAGCAGCTCGGTGTGGGCACCCGCCTGCTCCAGGGCCGCGCGGGGTTGCTCGAGCTCGACCTTTTCCACACCGTCGGCGGCCAGAAACGCGATCGTCTTGCCTTGCAATTGGTTTCCCATCATTTCTCCTTTACCGTTGTCCGGCGCTTACCGCGCCGTTGCGGGTGGCGCGCAGTGCCGCGTACAGGTCGAGGGCACCGATACCCGAAAGGGCTATGCCCGCGATCGCTCCGCGCCTCCGTTGCCCCGCAGCGCGCCGGCCAACGCCCACGGCCAGCGCCGCCAGATCCAGGACGTCGCCCGCCACACGGGTCCACACCATCGATTTCGGTCCGCCCAACAACGCGGCGCCATGGCCACATTCGCGCACCCCGAGCATTCGTATGACGCGGCGGGTGCCCGGGGTGTCGTCGACGCCGGCGAGCGCGGCCACCTTGCCGGGCGCCACCATCTCGGTGAGGCCCAGCCCCAGACTGGCCCCGCCCAGTCCGTTCACCAGTGCCGTGGTTGTGTTGCCGGGTTGATCGGTCATGGTCCCTCCCGTTTGCCTCGCAGCTCCGCGAACCTGCCGCTACGGCGATGCCGCCCGCAGCGCATCGAGCAGGGGTTCTGCTGCTTCCTTCAGGAACAGTTCTTGCGTCTGCCCGCCGATCTGAATCAGCGCGACATCGGTGAAGCCGGCCTCCCAATATGGCCGGACC
The DNA here is from genome assembly GCF_010727605.1 of Mycobacterium simiae. NCBI lineage: Bacteria > Bacillati > Actinomycetota > Actinomycetes > Mycobacteriales > Mycobacteriaceae > Mycobacterium > Mycobacterium simiae. The sequence goes on along the minus strand of NZ_AP022568.1, from coordinate 2,972,551 downwards.
GCGTCCACGATCGCGTCGAGGTCGGGCCCGCAGGGAATGCTTTCGGCGACGTCCTCGGGCCGCACGAATTGCGTAGCACCGGCGAACCCGGCCGGCGTGGGCAAGTCGGCGTTGACCGCCCACCCGCCACCGAACCAGCGGAACTGGTCGTGCGCGCGTTCGATCGCGGCGTCACGGTCGGGGTCCCAGCACACCGGAATCTGTCCGATCACGCGTCCCCCTTCGGCGCCGTTGGCGGTTTGACGGGCCGCATGCCAGGCGTCGACCAGGTCCTTGTCGGGCTGGACCGCAATCAGGTGGTCGGCGAGCTTGCAGAGTTTCTCGACGCCCTTGGCGCCGCTCATCGCAACTCCGAGACCGACCGGGACGTCGGGCAGGTCCCACAGGCGGGCGGAGTCCACCTGGAAGTACTCGCCACGCCAGTCGACCAGCCGGCCGCCGAACAGCTCCCGCATGATTTTGATGGCTTCGCGCAGCATGTCGTGGCGCCGCTCGATAGTCGGCCAGCCCTTGCCGACGACATGTTCGTTGAGGTTCTCCCCGCTGCCCAATCCGAGCGTGAACCGCCCGTCGGCCATGATTTGTATGGTGGCGGCCTGCTGGGCGACGATCGCCGGGTGGTACCGCATGGTCGGGCAGGTGACATAGGTGTAGAGCCCTACCCGCTCGGTCGCGTGCGCCACCGCGCCCAGGACCGCCCACGCGTTGGGCGCATGCCCCTGCGATGTCAGCCATGGCGAGAAGTGATCGCTGCAGACTTCGAAGTCGAACCCACGTTCCTCGGCTGAAACCGCGTACTGCACAAGGTCTTTGGGCCCGCTTTGCTCGGTCATAAGGGTGTAGCCGAACCTGGTCATGACAATCCGGGTACCCCGCACGGGCACGAACAAACGGGTGTGCGGGCGCGGCTAAAGCCGCTCTTTGACCGCCGCGGAAAGCCGGGCGCCGTCGGCCTTTCCGGCCGCGATCGCGGTGGCGGCCTTCATGACCTGCCCCATCTGTTTCATGCCGGGACGCTCACCGATCGCCTCAGCAACCTGAGCGATCGCGGTATCGGCCACATCGGCTAACTCCGCCTCGGTGAGCGGGGTGGGCAGGTACTCGTCGATGATGCGCGCTTCGGCGTGCTCCGAGGCGGCGAGCTCGCCGCGACCGTTCTGGGTGTAAATCTCGGCGGCCTCGCCGCGCTTGCGGGATTCCCGGGCCAGTACTTTGACGATTTCGTCGTCGGTGAGTTCCCGGGCCTGCTTGCCGGAAACTTCCTCGGTCTGGACCGCGGCCAGCAACATGCGCAGGGTCGCGGTCCGCAACTTATCCTGGGCCTTCATCGCCCCGGTCAGATCCGCCCGGAGCCGGGCTTTGAGTTCCGCCATGTTGGAAACGCTACGCGTCCGGACGGTGCAGGCCAGTGGGGCGGCACGCAAAACTCGGGATGATTGAGAAAAGCTTTGAGCGCCGACAGGATGGACCCCATGACCCACGACTACGGCTGCCGAACCTGGTGAGCACGCCGCCGCCTGGCTATCCGGCCGGTCCCCCGCCGGGAGGGCCCCCACCGGTCGGCTACCCGCCGGCATACGGGCCGCCCGCCTACGGTGCCACGCCCGGTTACCCACCACCCCCGGGTTACGGCCCGCCCCCGGGTTACGGTCCACCTCCCGGTTACGGTCCACCTCCCGGTTACGGTTCACCTGCTGGTTATGGTCCACCGCCGGGCTACGGTCCACCTCCCGGTTACGGTCCACCTGCTGGTTATGGTCCACCGCCGGGCTACGGTCCACCCTCCGGTTACGGCCCGCCGCCCGGCTACGGGGCCCCCACGGGGTACGGCGCGACCCAGCCGATACCCGGCGCGATTAAACCCGGCATCATTCCACTGCGACCGCTGAGCCTGAGCGACATCTTCAACGGGGCGGTCAGCTATGTCCGCACCAACCCGAAGGCCACTCTGGGGCTGACCGCGATCGTCGTTGTGGTCATGCAGATCATTTCGCTGATCGCTACGGTCGGGCCGGTCGCCGCGTTCGGCAAGTTCTCCGGCGACGAACCGGGCGAGGTTAACTGGGGAGTCTTCGGCGCGTGGTTGGGCTCGGCCGGCGCGGGCCTGCTCGTCACCTGGCTGGGCGGCATGCTGCTGTCCGGCATGCTCACCGTCATCGTTGGCCGCGCGGTGTTCGGCTCGACGATCACCATCGGTGAAACGTGGTTCAAAATCCGTGGGCGGCTGCTTCCGCTGCTCGGCTTGGCGCTGCTGGAGGCGGCAGCCGTGGCGGTGCTGTTCGGGCTGGCGGCTGTCGTCATCGCGGTGATCGCGGCGATCGGCAACGGGGCCGCAGCGGTGCTGCTCGGCGTCCCGCTGATCTTCGCCGTGGTCGCGTTGATGGTCTACCTGTACATGGTGGTGTTGTTCGCCCCGGTGCTGATCGTGTTGGAGCGGCTGCCGGTGCTGGACGCGATCACCAGATCCTTCGCGCTGCTTCGACACGGGTTCTGGCGAGTCCTTGGCATCCGATTGTTGACATTCATCGTGGCCGGTGTGGTCTCCGGCGCGATCAGTGCGCCGTTCAGCATCGTCGGCCAGGTGATATTGGCCGGGATGCCCTCAACCGGGGTCTTGCTGTTGGGCACGGTGATCACGTCCATCGGTTCGGCGATCGGGCAGATCATCACGGCGCCGTTCAACGCCGGTGTCATCGTGTTGCTCTACACCGACCGCCGAATCCGTGCCGAGGCCTTCGATCTGGTGTTGCAATCCGGCGCCGCGGGCGGCCCCTACGCGGCCGCCTCAACCGACAACCTCTGGCTGACCCGGCCGCTCAACGGCTGAGCGAAGGATCAGCTGACAGTGCCTTCCATTGACATCGATCGCGATGACGCACATCAGATCGCCCAGATCGAGCTGAACAAACCGATTTACGCCAAGGCGTCGCCGCCCCAGCAGTTCCTGGATTGGGTCAACGAAATGTTGTACCGGCTGCTGCAGAAGACCGCGTCGGTCCCCGGTGGATGGCTGACCACCGCGGTCCTGCTCACCCTGCTCGCCGTCGCGGTGGTGGTCGGAGTTCACATCGCCCGGCGCACCATGCGCACTCGGCGGCGCGGCGACTACCAGCTGTTCGAAACCGCCCTGCTCACCGCCGCCCAACACCGCGAGACTGCGGAACGCTATGCGGCGGAAGGCAATTGGACCGCGGCCATTCGGCATCGGTTGCGCGCCGTGGCACGGCAACTCGAAGAGACCGGCGTACTCAACCCGGTGCCGGGCCGTACCGCCAACGAGCTGGCCCGCGACGCCGGTGCGGCGCTGCCGCACCTGACCGACGAATTAGGCCAGGCCGCAACGGCGTTCAATGATGTGACCTACGGCGAGGTGCCCGGAACCCAGGAGGCGTATCAGATGATCGTCGACCTCGACGACCACCTGCGCATGCGGGCACCTGCCGCCGCGCCGACCGCGGGCCATGCCGTGCCGGTCGATTCCTGGGCCGAGGTGCGGTGATGGCCATGGTCTCGGCCCCCACTCCGGCCGCCTCCGCCGGGACCGGACGATGGCGGTCGTGGCGCTGGGTGGTGCTCACGCTGGTCGCGCTGGGGCTCATCGCCTGGGTCGGCGCCTACCTGACGGCCCCGCGCCCAGGACCACGCATGGACCCGGAGTCCACCGGAACCGATGGCGCCCACGCGCTGGCGGCGCTGCTGCGCGACGGCGGCGTGCAGGTCATCGTCGCCGAGAACCTCAACGACGTCGAAAAATCGGCTCGTCCCGACACCCTGATCCTGGTGGCCCAAAGTCAGTACCTCACCAACGATGAACAACTGCAGCGGCTGGCCGCTGCGCCCGGTGACCTGCTGCTGGTCGAACCGACCGCCCGCACCCGCGCCGCCCTGCTGCCCGGTATCCGCGTCTCGGGTTCCAGCGGCTTCGACCTCGACCCGAATTGCACCCTGCGCGAAGCTGTTCGCGCGGGGTCGGTGCGCTTCGGACCGAGCGACAGCTTCGAGGCCAAGGACGGCCGGACCATGACCCGCTGCTATGACGGGGTGCTGATCCGGTTCCGGGACGGCGGACGCACCGTGACCGCGGTCGGCAGCAGCGACTTCATGACCAACGAAGGCCTGCTGCACGCAGGCAATGCCGCGCTGGCGATGAACCTCGCGGGCGACCGACCCCGTCTCATCTGGTACGCACCACACCATGCCGAGGGTGAAACATCTTCTCCCGCATCAATTCTCGACCTCATTCCGGACAACGTGACCTGGATCGTCTGGCAATTGTGGCTGGTCGTGTTGCTGGTCGCGCTGTGGAAGGGCCGTCGCCCCGGACCGCTGGTGGCCGAGGATCTGCCCGTGGTGGTGCGCGCCTCGGAGACGGTCGAGGGCCGGGGCCGGCTGTACCGGTCGCGCCGGGCCCGCGACCGCGCGGCCGCGGCGCTGCGCGCCGCGACGTTGCACCGACTGTCGCCCCGGCTGGGTCTGGGGCCCGGCGCGCATCCGCAGTCGGTGGTGCTGACCGTCGCACAGCGGACCGGCCTCGACGCGGGACTCGTCTCTTACCACCTGTTCGGCCCGCCGCCGGGCACCGACAATGATTTGCTCAACCTCGCCCGCGCGCTCGACGAAATCGAAAGGCAGGTCACCACCTCGTGACGCAATCCCCGACCGCTCAAACCTCCACCGCCGACTCGGCGCGTGATGCCCTGCTGGCATTGCGCGGCGAGCTCGCCAAAGCCGTTGTGGGACAGGAAGGAGTGATCAGCGGCCTGGTGATCGCACTGTTGTGTCGCGGGCATGTACTGCTCGAAGGCGTCCCGGGAGTGGCTAAGACGCTCTTGGTGCGTGCGCTGTCGGCGGCATTGCAATTGGAGTTCAAACGGGTGCAGTTCACGCCCGACCTGATGCCGGGTGACGTCACCGGCTCCCTGGTTTACGACGCTCGCACCGCCGCATTCGTCTTCCGTCCGGGCCCGGTTTTCACCAACCTGCTGTTGGCGGACGAGATCAACCGCACCCCACCCAAGACCCAGGCCGCACTGCTCGAAGCGATGGAGGAACGGCAGGTCAGCGTGGAAGGTGAAGCCCGGGCATTACCCGACCCATTCATCGTCGCCGCCACCCAGAATCCCGTCGAATACGAGGGCACCTACCAGTTGCCGGAAGCCCAGCTCGACCGCTTCCTGCTCAAACTGAATGTGACACTGCCCCCGCGAGACGCCGAGATCGCCATTCTCAGTCGGCACGCCCACGGCTTCGATCCGCGCGACTTGTCCGCGATCAAACCGGTGGCCGGGCCCGCCGAATTGGCGGCCGGTCGGCAAGCGGTGCAACAAGTCCTCATCGCCGACGAAGTGTTGGGTTACATCGTCGACATCGTCGGCGCAACCCGGTCCTCCCCCGCACTGCAACTGGGCGTGTCACCGCGCGGGGCCACCGCCCTGCTGGGCACGGCGCGCTCGTGGGCATGGCTGTCCGGTCGCAACTACGTCACTCCGGACGACGTCAAGGCGATGGCCCGGCCCACGCTGCGGCACCGGGTGATGCTTCGTCCCGAGTCCGAACTGGAGGGAGCCACGCCCGACGGAGTGCTCGACGGCATCTTGGCGTCGGTTCCGGTGCCCCGCTAGTGATCCTGACCGGACGCACCGGCCTGGTGGCGCTGCTGGGCGTCATACCGATCGCACTTTCCCCGTGGCCGGCAAGGGTTTTCGAGGTACTGCTGGCGGCACTGGCGGTGGCGGTGGCCATCGATATCGCCTTGGCGGCCAGCCCCCGCCGGCTGCGTTACGTCCGCTCACCGGACAGCTCGGCTCGGCTTGGCCAGCCGGTCGATGTCACTCTGGAAATTCACAACGACGGGTCGCGCCGCTTTCACGGTCAGGTGCGCGACGCCTGGTCGCCCAGTGCGCGCGCCACGCCCCGTCTTCACCCGGTGCAAATCTCGGCCGGCCAAGAGCAGCGGATCCAGACTCACCTGCGCCCGGCCCGGCGCGGCGATCAACGCGCCGCCGTCGTCACGGCCCGATCCGTCGGCCCGCTGGGGCTGGCCGGGCGGCAGTCGTCGCGGCCGGTCCCCGGGCAGGTCCGGGTGCTGCCGCCATTTCTGTCGCGCAAGCATCTGCCGTCGCGGCTCGCCAAACTGCGCGAGATCGACGGACTGTTGCCCACCCTGATCCGCGGGCAGGGCACCGAGTTTGACTCCCTGCGCGAATACGTCGTCGGCGACGATGTGCGCTCGATCGACTGGCGGGCCTCGGCGCGGCGCGCCGACGTGATGGTCCGCACCTGGCGCCCCGAGCGCGACCGGCGAGTGGTGATCGTGCTCGATACCGGGCGCATGGCAGCGGGCCGCGTCGGCGTCGACCCCACCTCTTCTGATCCAGGGGCCGACCCCGCGGGATGGCCACGGCTCGACTGGTCGATGGATGCGGCGCTGCTGCTGGCCGCGCTCGCCTCCCGGGCCGGCGACCACGTCGACTTCCTCGCCCACGACCGGGTGAGCCGGGCCGGCGTGTTCGGCGCGGCACGCACCGAGGTGCTCGCCCAATTCGTCGACGCCATGGCCCCGCTACAGCCGACACTGGTCGAATCTGATTGGCGCGCAATGGTTGCGGCCATTACCCGGCGTACCCGTCGGCGCGCACTGGTGGTGCTGCTGACCGATCTCAATGCCACCGCGCTCGACGAGGGTCTGCTGCCGGTGCTGCCGCAGCTGTCGGTCAAGCACCACCTGCTCATCGCGGCCGCCTCCGATCCGCGGGTCGATCAAATGGCCACCGGACGTTCCGATGCCGCCGCCGTGTACGACGCGGGGGCCGCCGAGAAATCCCGCAACGACCGTCGCGCCATCGCGACCCGGTTGCGCCGGGTCGGGGTGGAAGTCGTCGACGCGCCGCCCACCGAACTGGCGCCCGCGTTGGCCGACCGTTATCTCGCGATGAAGGCGACTGGGCGCCTGTAGAAGTCAGCTCGTCGGGACGACGTCGGGAGCGTCATCGATGTCGCCGGTCTCGCCGGCTTTGACGGCGCGGCGCCCGAAATAGATGACATAGGACACAAACGCCGCCTCGGCGGCGATCCCGATGCCGATGCGGACGAACGTCGGCAGCGGCGACGGCGTCACGAGCGCCTCGATCAGACCCGATACCAACAGCACGCCGACCAGTCCCACCGCGACCGACACCACGGCTCGGCCCTGCTCGGCCAGGACCTGCCCGCGCGGGCGGTCTCCGGGCGAAATCACCGACCATCCCAGACGCATCCCCGCCGACCCGGCCAGAAACACCGCGGTCAGCTCCAGCAGCCCGTGCGGAATCAGCAGACCCAACAGGATGCCGCCCTTGCCCGCGTGAAACATCAAGCCGGCGATCAGCCCCAGGTTGGCGGCGTTCTGGAACAGCACGATCGGGATCGGCAACCCCAGCAGCACCGCGAACGCGATGCACTGTGCGGCCACCCAGGAGTTGTTCACCCAGACTTGCAACGCGAACGCCGCGGCCGGGTGTTCGCTGTAGTAGGAGGCGACATCGTGATTCACCAATTGGTCGATGTCGCTTGGGGTTCCGATCGCCGACTGCACCTCGGGGTTGGTGGCCACCCACACCGCGATGATCGCCGCGACCGCGAAGAAGGCCGCGGCGGTGCCCACCCACCACCGCCAACCGCGGTAGGCGACCACCGGGAACGACACCGTCCAGAACCGGGCGAACGCACTGGTTACCGGCGCATGCGCGCCTGTGACCGCCGAGCGGGCCCGGGCGATCAGGCTGGACAACCGCCCGATCATCAGCGAATCGGTGCCGATCGTGCTGGCCGACCGCAACATCGACAAATGGGTAGACACTCGCTGATACAGCTCGACGAGCTCGTCGACTTCGGCGCCGGTCAACGACCTGCGCTTCTTGATCAACTGGTCGAGCCGATCCCAGGTGCCACGATGGGTCAGCACGAATGCGTCGACGTCCACCTTGGGCAGCCTAATCGCAATTACGGGATAGCCGAGTCCAGCCGGCCAGACCCGTGAAACCTGTACCGTTCGGAGTTATGTCGGAGGTGGTGACCGGGGACGCGGTGGTGCTCGACGTGCAGATCGCCCAGTTGCCGGTGCGCGCGTTGAGCGCGCTGATCGACATCTTCGTGATCTTCCTTCTCTATGTGGTCGGACTCATGCTGTGGGCGGCCACCTTGACGCAGTTCGACGGCGCGCTTAGCGCCGCCATCCTGATTATCTTCACCGTGGTGGTCCTCGTCGGGTACCCGATGGTCTTCGAGACGGCCACCCGTGGACGGTCGGTAGGCAAGATCATCATGGGGCTACGCGTGGTGTCCGACGACGGCGGCCCGGAACGCTTCCGGCAGGCCCTCTTTCGCGCATTGGCAGCCCTGGTGGAGATCTGGATGCTCGCCGGCAGCCCCGCGGTGATCTCGAGCATCCTTTCGGCCAAGGCCAAACGAATCGGTGACATCTTCGCCGGCACCGTCGTCGTCAGCGAGCGCGGACCGCGGCTCACACCTCCGCCGCAGATGCCGCCATCCCTGGCGTGGTGGGCCGCGTCGCTGCAGCTGTCCAACCTCGACGCGGGTCAAGCCGAGGTGGCACGCCAATTCCTTTCCCGCGCACCACAACTCGAACCCCAGCTGCGGCTGCAAATGTCGTACCGCATCGCCGGTGACGTGGTGTCCCGAATCGCCCCGCCGCCACCGCCTGGCGCCCCGCCGGAGCTGGTTCTGGCCGCCGTCCTGGCCGAACGGCACCGCCGCGAGCTGGCGCGGCTACGCCCGGCAATGCCACCCGGTCCAGCCGGCCCGCCGCCCGGCCCCTGGGCAGCCGTGCCGCCGTTCGCCGTGCCCGCCGCGCAACCCCAGCCGATGCCGGCGCCGCAGGCACAGCAGCAGCCCGGCGGCTTCGCACCGCCGTCCTGAGCGTGCGCCGCGCTAGCGCGCGACCGCGGCCGCCATCAGCGCGACGTCGGCGACCAACAGCACCCAGCCGAACAGCGGCACCGCAATCCCGCCGCGGTGCCTGGCCGTGAAAAACGACACCAGGATGACCACGAAGGCCACCAGCGGCGCCCCGTAAAACGCAACCCCGAAATCGATCCCGCCGCGGCCCAGGTTCGGACAAGTGCGTTGGGTGCACCCGTCGGTGCTCATCACCGCCCCGAGCGCGAAGAGCATGACGATCGCGGCGGCGGGCACCGTGGAGAACGCCAACCCCCAATTCACCCACGTCCACACGGGCCGGTCCGGACCGCCCTCGCGCCGCGGATCCGGCGTCGTCCCTCCGGTGCGGTCAAACCTCACGTCGGAGTTCTTTGCGTTCATCCGGAAGTCCGTACCCGGCCCGGGTCGGGCACAAACGAGGCTTTTCCCACCACGAGCGTTGCATCGCGATCGATTACGATATATCGTGATATTCCGTAACTACTGGCGGCGCACGAACAGTGCGCTCCTCCGAAAACATGAGGACCAAACCATGATCACTCCATTCACTCCCGGTGACCAGCCATTCGCCGGTCACCAAGAATTCGGTTTCGGCCACGGCGATACGGCCGGCCTTGGACCCGCGACAGGACTCGGTGCGCCCCCCGGCCGCGGCGGCCGACGCGCATTGCACATGGCCCGACGGCAGGCCCGCCGAGAATTCCTCGACAACATGCGCGAGCACGCCGGCGACGGCGGCTTCGGTCCCGGGTTCGGGCCCGGCTTCGGTGCGGGGTTCGGGCCCGGCTTCGGTGCGGGGTTCGGCCCTGGCTTCGGTGCGGGCTTCGGGTTCGGCCCCGGTGGGCGACGTGGCGGATTTCGCCGAGGGGGCGGCCGCAGCCGACGCGGCGACGTCCGCGCGGCCATCCTGACCCTGCTGGCCGAACGACCCATGCACGGCTACGAAATGATTCAGCAGATCGCCGAACGCAGCAACGGAATCTGGAAGCCCAGTCCTGGCTCGGTATACCCAACGCTGCAACTGCTGGACGACGAAGGACTGGTCACCGCGAACCAAACCCACGGCAGTAAAAAGCTTTTCGAACTGACCGAGCAAGGACGCGCGGCGGCCGAGAAGATCGCGACCCCACCGTGGGACGAGATCGCCGAAGGCGCCGACCCGGGTCAGATGAATCTGCGCTCGGCCGTCGGCCAGTTGTGCGGCGCGGTCGCGCAATCCGCGCACACCGCCACCGCCGAGCAGCAGCAGCGCATCATCGAGATCCTGAACACTGCGCGGCGCGAGATCTACGGCATCCTCGGCGAAGACTGACCCCGCGGCACCCGAGTGTCCGCCGGCACAGCGCCGGCGGACACTCGGCTAGGACACATCGACCCAATCCAGGGTGCGCTGCACCGCCTTTCGCCAACCCGCATATCCCTGCGCGCGCTGGTCGTCATTCCACGCCGGCGTCCACCGTTTGTCCTCCTGCCAATTGGCCCGCAGATCCGACGGATCGGCCCAGAACCCCACCGCTAGGCCCGCCGCATAAGCGGCGCCCAGCGCGGTGGTCTCCGCGACCACCGGCCGCACCACGTCCACACCGAGCACATCGGCCTGAATCTGCATGCACAGCTCGTTTTGCGTGATACCGCCGTCAACCTTCAAAACGTCAAGGCGCACACCGGAATCGGCCTCCATGGCGTCGACCACGTCGCGGCTCTGGTAACAGATCGCCTCCAGCGTGGCGCGAGCCAGATGGGCGTTGGTGTTGTAGCGCGACAGCCCGACGATCGCGCCGCGCGCATCCGACCGCCAATACGGTGCGAATAGCCCGGAAAACGCCGGGACGAAATACACCCCGCCGTTGTCGGGAACCTCGCGCGCCAGCGATTCGCTCTGCGCGGCGCCGCTGATGATGCCCAGCTGGTCGCGCAGCCACTGCACCGCCGAGCCGGTCACCGCGATCGACCCTTCCAGCGCGTAGACGGGTTTGGCATCGCCGAACTGATAGCAAACCGTGGTCAGCAATCCGTTGTCGGATCGCACGATTGTCTCGCCGGTATTGAGCAACAGGAAATTACCGGTGCCGTAGGTGTTTTTCGCCTCCCCTGCCGACAAGCACACCTGACCGACCATCGCGGCGTGCTGGTCACCGAGCATGCCGGCGATCGGCACCTCGGCGCCGATCGGCCCGTCGCCGAACGTCACGCCGTAGGGCTGCTTCGGCGACGAGGCCGCGATCGCGGGCAACATCTCTCGCGGAATGGAGAAGAACGACAACAGCTCGTCGTCCCACTCCAGCGTCTCGAGATCCATCAGCATGGTGCGGCTCGCGTTGGTGACGTCGGTGATGTGCACCCCGCCCCGCGGCCCGCCGGTCAGATTCCACAGCACCCAGCTGTCCGCGGTGCCGAACAACGCGTCACCGTTTTCGGCCGCCGCGCGCACCCCGTCGACGTTCTGCAGGATCCATTGCAACTTGCCGCCCGAGAAATAGGTGGCCGGGGGCAGGCCCGCCTTCTGCCGGATCACGTCGCCCCTGCCGTCGCGCTGCAGCGCCGACGCGATCCGGTCGGTTCGGGTGTCTTGCCAGACGATGGCGTTGTAGTACGGCCGCCCGGTGCGCTTGTCCCAGACCAACGTCGTCTCGCGTTGATTGGTAATGCCCAGCGCAGCAATATCTTTCGCCGAGAGTTTCGACGTATTCAATACCGACATCAACACCGACGCGGTGCGTTCCCAGATCTCGATCGGATTGTGCTCCACCCAGCCCGCCTGGGGCAGCACCTGCTCGTGCTCGAGCTGGTGACGGGCCACCTCGGCGCCGCCGTGGTCGAAGATCATGCAGCGGGTGCTGGTGGTGCCTTGGTCGATAGCTGCGACGAACTCAGCCACCTGCTCTCCTTTGTCGTGAACTGGGACACGTCCTGCCATCGTCCATGATGGGCTACCGACCCACCAGATCCGCAGCTAATCGGCCCCATCCGGCCGCCCGGTCGATGCGGCCGGACATGGCCCCGATCGCTGCGCCGGGCGCGCCGCTCTTGCGTTACCGCCGGCAACCCTGTTGCATCGGCGATGTGGGCGAAGAGGTCAAGCGCACCACGTATGACCGCGCACAACGGCGGGCGTACCGGCGCAAGGTGCAGCTTTGTCTGGACGTCTTCGAGACAATGCTGACCAAGTCGCGTTTCGACTCCGACCGGCCACTTTCCGGAATGGAAATCGAATGCAACCTCGTCGACGGCAACTATCAACCCGCCATGTCGAATCGGCATGTGCTGGACGCGATCGCCGATCCGGCCTATCAGCGGGAATTGGGTGCCTACAACATCGAATTCAATGTGCCGCCCCGGCCGCTGCCCGGACATACCGTCCTCGACCTGGAGACAGAGGTGCGTACCAGCCTCAACGAAGCACAAATCCGGGCCGGATCGGACGGCACCCGCATCGTGATGATTGGCATTCTGCCCACCCTGATGCCCGAACATCTATCCCGCGACGGCTGGATGAGCGAGTCGACCAGGTACGCCGCGCTCAACGATTCCATCTTCAGTGCGCGCGGCGAGGACATCCCGATCCGCATCTCCGGCCCGGAGCCGCTGAGCTGGGAGGCCGCCACCATCGCCCCCGAATCCGCTTGCACCAGTATGCAATTGCACCTTCAAGTGGCACCGGAGGATTTCGCCGCAAACTGGAACGCGGCACAAGTGATGGCCGGCCCGCAGCTGGCGCTGGGTGCCAACTCGCCGTACTTCTTCGGCCATCGGCTCTGGTCGGAAACCCGCATTGAGGTGTTCGCCCAGTCCACCGACACTCGGCCGGAGGAACTCAAGGTCCAGGGCGTGCGGCCCCGGGTGTGGTTCGGCGAACGCTGGATCACCTCGATCCTGGATCTGTTCAAGGAGAACATCCGCTACTTCCCCTCGCTGCTGCCCGAGCTGTCCGACGAGGATCCGGTCGCCGAGCTGGCCGCCGGGCGGGTACCCGCGCTGCCCGAACTGCGCCTGCACAACGGCACCGTGTACCGGTGGAACCGGCCGGTGTACGACGTCTTGGAGGTGGACGGAGTCGGTCGCCCGCACCTGCGGCTGGAGAATCGGGTGTTGCCTGCCGGTCCCACCGTCGTCGACATGCTGGCCAACTCCGCGTTCTACTACGGCACCCTGCGCGCCCTCTCCGAAGACCAGAAGCCGATCTGGACAAAAATAAGTTTTGCTGCGGCACATGCCAATTTCCTCGCCGCGGCACGCCACGGAATCGAGGCCCGGCTGCACTGGCCGGACCGGGGCGAGGTGGCGGCCGCCGACTTGGTGCTCGACACGTTGCTGCCGATCGCCCACGAAGGACTCCGGCGCTGGGGTGTCGACGCCGAGGTGCGCGAGCGGTTCCTCGGGGTAATCGAGGGCCGGGCCAAGGCGGGTCGCAACGGCGCCACCTGGCAGGTCGCAACGGTGCAGGCGCTGGAAGAAGATGGCATGACCCGACCCGCCGCCCTCGCCGAGATGCTGCGCCGGTACTGCGACCACATGCACGCCAACGAGCCGGTCCACACCTGGCCCTGCTGAGCACCGGGAGGTCTGAATCGATGACACCGTCACGATGCCCGGCTGCTGTGCGTCCTTCGGCGCCAAGGCTGGGCGTTGGCGTCGAACCCCGCTAGGCGGCGGTCGCGGCGGTCGCGGCGATCAGCGCCTCGGCGAAGGTCTCCAGGTCCGCCGCGGTGGTGTCGGCATGCGGGGAGATCCGCAGCACCGGTGCCGTCATCGCCAGCGGCGCGCGCTGAATGCCCGCGAAGGTACTCAAGATCCGTCGTTCGGTGAGCAGCCAATCCTGCACCAGCTGCGGGTCGGCGCCGTCGGTAGGCGCCAAAGTGGTTATTGCGCTTGGTTCTTCGACTTCTTCGAGCACGGCCCATCCCGGCACGTCGGCCAGCGTGCTGCGGCTGATGCGGCCGACCTCGGCCAGCCTCGCCCGCACCGCCGCGGGCCCAAACCCCAGATACTCACCGAGCGCCACCGAAAACCCGACGCGCGCGGCGATATTGGCTTCACCGAATTCGAGTTGCTGGGCCACCGACACCGGTTCGGACCATGTCGGCGCCGGCAGCCGGGGGCGCAGCCGCCGCGTCAGGTCCGCCCGGATGGCCAGGAAACCCACGCCGCGCGGACCGGCCATCCACTTGCGGGACGAGGAGTACATCACGTCGGCCCCGACCGCGCAGTCCACCTGGCCCAACGCCTGGGCAGCGTCGACAACCAGCGGCAACCCCAGGTCGCGGCACAGCTGCACCACCATCGAAATAGGTTGCACCACACCGCTGTGGCTGGCCACCGGAGTCAGGTGGACGAAATCGGGCGGGTCGGTCTCGAGGGCGAACGCCGCGTCGTCGAGCGCGAGCCGGCCATCCTCGAGCGTCGGCAGCAACCGTCGATCGAAGCCGTAGGCCGCCATCACCGCGAGGTTGGGACCGTATTCGCCGGGCAGGCAAGCCAGGGTCCGGCGCTCGGTGGGCCAACTACCGAGCAGCAGATCCAAGGCATTCAGCGAGCCGGTGGTGTAGATGACGTCGGCGTCGGCCATTCCGGTCAGCGCGGCGAGGGCGGCGCGCCCGGCATCCAACGTGGTGGCCGCCGCCTGTGCCGCCACATATGCGCCGACCTCGGCCTCGTGCCGGGCGTGCTGTGCAGCGGCGTCGATGGCCGCGAAGCTTTGCCGCGAGCTGGCGGCACTATCGAGATGGAGGCCGGCCGCCGGTGGTCGGGCCGCCCGCCACCGGTCGGCCAGCGACGCAGCCTCGTTCACTTGACCGCTAACGACAAACCGAAATCGCCCGCGGTGTCGGTCCACCACTGAAGGCGGCGCAGGCCCGCGCCGGCCAGCTCCGCGCTTACCCCCTCGGAACGGAACTTGCTGGACACCTCGGTCAGCATCTCCTCACCGGCCGCGAACTCGACGGTCAGGTCCAGGGCCCCGATCCGGACTCGCTGCGGTCGGTCGGTCCGCAGCCACATCTCAATGCGTTCCTCCGCAACGTTCCACCGCGCCACGTGCTCGAAGGCGGCGACGTCGAAATCCGCATCCAGTTCCCGGTTGACCACGGCGAGCACATTGCGGTTGAAGCGTGCCGTCACTCCCGCGGCGTCGTCGTAGGCGCGCAGCAACCGGCCGGTGTCCTTGACCAGGTCGGTGCCCAGCAGCAGGGTGTCGCCGGGCTGCATAACCCCGGCCAGGGTGGTGAGAAATTCGGCGCGCGGCCCCGGAGTGAGGTTGCCGATCGTCGACCCGAGGAACACGAACAGGCGCCGGCCCCCGGCCGGGATCTCACCGAGGTGCTCCTCGAAATCGCCGCACACGGCCTTGATCTCGACGCCTGGGTATTCCTGTTGGATGGCAGCGGCGGCGGTCGCCAGGATGCCGGCATCGACGTCGAACGGGACGAACCGACGCAAGGCTGTGCGCCGGTGCAGTGCGTCCAGCAATAGCCGAGTCTTCTCCGACGTTCCGCTACCCAACTCGACCAGCGTGTCGGCCTGGCTTGTCGACGCGATCTCGGCGGACCGGGCGCCCAGGATCTCCGCCTCCGCCCGGGTGGGATAGTACTCCGGCAGCCGGGTGATCTGGTCGAACAGTTCGCTGCCCACAGAATCGTAAAACCATTTGGGCGGCAACGACTTCGGCGCACGCTGCAGGCCATCGAAGACATCTCGGCGCAATGCGTGATACGCCGAGTCGGCGGCCAGGTGGTTGGACAGCGACAGCGTCATCGAGATCCCTTCGGCTCGTCCAGCGGGGTCATCGTCACACCCTGCGCGGTGACTTCGACGAGATGGTGATCGGGTATGTCTTCCCAATCCGAGTCGTCGTCGTAGGGCTCGCTGGCCAACACCACGCCGTCGTCGCGGCGCAGGATGGACAGGGTGTCACCCCACGCGGTGGCCAGCATGCGAGAACCGTTGGCCGCCAGGATATTCAGCCGGGCGTGGGGGTCGAGCGCGCCGATCTGCGCGATCGTCGCACCCAGCGCGTCCAGGCCCAACGCGAAGATGGTAGCCGCCAACATCGCGCTATCACAAACGGATTCGGCCGTTGCCGTCAACGGCAGCACACCACGATCGACGACGCCGTTGTGCGACAACAACCATTGCCCGTCGGTGAACGGTGCGGTGGCACTGACTTCGATCGGCATGCCCACCGTCGCCGAGCGCACCGCGGCCACCACGCAGCCGCTGCGCAGCGCCGGGGCTACCGAGTCGAACGAAGCGTCGCCCCACAGCGGTGCCGCGCTGCGCCAGCGTCGGGGCACACCGCCGGCGACGGAGCGATCGAAAAACCCTACGCCCCAGCCGTCGGCGTTCATCAGGCCGTGTTTCTGGCGGCGCGGTGCGTAGGACTGCACCCGAAGGCCGAACGGCGGATCCAGCACCAGCGTCGAGACGCTGACTTCGGCGCCCAGCCAGCCGAGGTGACGACACATCAGGTGCGATCTCCCGCGTCGGGAACGTCCCAAGCCAACCGCACCCCGGAGAAGATCTGCCGACGGATCGGATGATCCCAATTGCGGAAGCTGGGCCGCAGGATGGCCGCTTCCACCGCCCACGATCCACCGCGCAAAACCCGGTAGTCGCCGTCGAAGAACGGCTGCGAATACCGCTCGTAGATCATCGGCACAAATCCGGGCCACGGCCGCAGCGGCGAGCTGGTCCATTCCCAGACATCACCGAGCATCTGCTCAACGCCGTAGGCCGAGGCGCCGGCCGGGTAGGCACCCACCGGCGCCGGGCGCAGCGCGGTTCCGCCCAGGTTGGCGAGCTCGCTTGACGGCTCGTGGGACCCCCACGGGTAGCGGCGCCGGGTCTCGGTGGCCGGATCCCAAGCGCAGGCCTTCTCCCACTCGATTTCGCTGGGCAGCCGGGCACCGGCCCAGGCGGCGTAGGCCTCCGCCTCGAAATAGGTGACATGCTGCACCGGTTCGTCGGGCGGGATGTCCTCGATGTAGCCGAACCGGGTCCGGGTGCGGCCGTCAGAACCCCAGAATTGCGGTGCGGCAAGACCGGCGTTCGACCGGTACTCCCACCCGCGTGCCGACCACCAACGGGGATCGCGGTAGCCGCCGTCGCCGATGAACTGCTGCCATTCGCCGTTGGTGACCGGGACCCGTCCAATTCGAAACGACGGCACGTCGACGACGTGGGCGGGGCGCTCGTTGTCCAGCGAGAAGGGTTCGCTGGAGGCGTTTACGCCGAGTACGAACGGGCCGCCCGGCACCAGCACCGACGTCCCGGCCAGGCCAGCCCGCCCAGGCGGCAAGCTGACGGGGTCGCGCAGCAGCGGGCTGCCGGTGCGCAGGTTCAACGCCTGCAGCATCGTTTCGTCGTGTTGGTGCTCGTGGCTGACGATCATCCCGTAGGTGAAGGCCGCACGGTCACCGGCCGGATTGTCAGGCAGCGCGTCCAGCGCATCCAACGCCGCGGAACGCACTGTGCGGCAATACGATCGGGCTTGTTCGGGAGACAGCAGCGGCAAGTCGACACGGCTGGCGCGCGGATGCACGAAGGCGTCGTAGAGGCCCTCCACCGCCGGGTCCAGCATCCCGGGGCGAGCGGGGTCGCCGCCGCGCAACAGCCACAGCTCCTCTTGCTGGCCGATGTGCGCGAGATCCCACACCAGCGGGCTCATCAGCGGGTGGTACTGACGATGCAGTTCGTCGTCGTCGAAATCGACCAGCCGCAATGTGCGGGCCCGCGCCCGCTCGAGATCGTCGGCGATTCGTTGTCGCGAAGTCACAACTCCCCTTGCGCCAGCTGCGACACCGTGGCCGCGATGCCGCTGTCGATGACCTGATCGGAGAAGCCATCGCCGGGACATCGGCCCCGCTCGACATCGGCGAGCAACCGCTGCATCGCGTCAGTGAGGTCGACCGGAGCCTTGTCGGCCGCGATTGCCACACACGACACGGCGGCCGCCCGCAGCCGCCGGTCGGCCAGACCGAGCCGGGCCGCGTTATCCCAGGCGGTCGCCACCGGCTCGACCGCCGCGGCAGCCGCGGCGGCGGCATCCGGGTCGTCGAGCAGCGTCGTCAGAGTGAACACGAGGGCGGGCCAGTACTGGTCCGGCGTGCTGTCGAGGTAGCGGATTTCCAGCCACCGTCTGGGTCGCACCGGCGGGAACAGCGTGGTGAGGTGATAGTCGAGGTCGGCGAGGCTGGGGCGGCGGCCGCACAGCTGCGCTGAGCCGTCGGCCCAGTCCGCGAACGACACGTAGTGGGTGAGCGGGACGGCCTGGGGATTGTGCACCATCATCACCGGCGCCTTGAGTGCGTAGCGGGCCCACTCGGTGCCGGGGTCGTCACCGCTTGCGCCCAGGATCGGCCCGCAGCGCGCCGAGTCCATCTGCCCCCACACCCGCTGGCGGCTGGACTGCCAACCGGTGAATTCACCGCCGAGCATCGGGGAGTTCGCGGTGATCGCAATCATGGTGGGCCCCAAGGCATGGGCCAGCCGCACCCGGGCGGCCCACTCGGTTTGCGGCCCGGCATCCACGTTGAGCTGAATCGAGGCCGTCGACGTCATCATCGCGGCGCCCGCCTCGGCGGACTGGCCGGCGGCGAAGAACTCCTCCATCGCGCGGTAGCGTGCGCCCGGGTTGATGCGCTTGGGCGACCGCAGCGGATCGGTGCCCAAAAAGACCAGTCCCAGCCCCTCGTCGGCCAGGGTCTTACGCAACACCCCCTGGTCAGTGCGCATCGCCTCGATAGCGGTCAGCACACTGTCCTCCGGTCGACCGGATAATTCGATCGCGCCGCCAGGCTCCACGGTGACCGCGCTGCCGCCGGGCAGCAACGGCAGCGCGTCGATGACTCCGGTGATTTCGTCCCAGCTGGGCCGGCGGTGTGGGTCAACCGGGTCGAAGCAGTGCCCTTCCATCTCCAGCCCGACACGTCCCGCGGGGCCGTCGATCAGGCACCCGTCGGCGATGTATTGGGCGGCTTCCTCGGAGCTGGTCAACGCCGATTCGGCGGGGCGGGCGACGTCGAGTTGCGAGGCCGCGGCGGTGATAGCGGCGAGCGTCATATCACGATCCCTCCGGGCCCGACCAGGCACGCCGAGCAACATGTTGGGCGGATATCCGAACGATAGCCGCCATCAGTTCATCTTCCAGATCGCCCCGACATATTCCCGTCCGCACAGGTCCGGACGGCGCGGCTGGCATGGACACCCGACTTCACCGGCTACTGCCCCAGCGCGTTTTGCATGGCACCGGCCAGCACATTCACCGCGGGGCCCGCGTTGCCAGACTGACAAACCTTGGCCTGCAACACCACGTTTTCGCGCAGCCGGGTTTGATTGAAACAGCGTCGATCGGTGCCCGCTTCCTGCTTGGTCCAATTCGCGTCGGCGGCCGTTGCCGGTGCGCCGGCGAACGTCCACACCTGCGTTTGCCCGTTGTCCAGGTGCATCGCGGTGGTCTGCCCCGAGCAGCCGCCGGTCCGGTCGACCACGCGGTGAAAGGCACGGTTTGCGGCGTCGGTGGTGGCGAACACCCCGACCGCCTGCTTGACCAGGTGAGTTTGGTCGGTGGCCGACGTTTGCGTGACGGCCCCGTTGAACGACGCCAGGTCGGGATCGTTGAACACCTCGGGCAGACCGATGTCGGCCCAATTGTTGCAGTCGGGCACGTCGACGAAGAACCCCTGGAAGGGCTCCATGAATACCGACTCCCAACCCATCGGGCCGCCGACGACGTTGCCGACCGACCCTTTGCCGAGGACCGCATACGACACGACACCGGGATCGGAGGGATGGGCGGACGCGGTCGGGGTGGACCAGCCCAGCGCCAGACCGGCGCTCACCGCCACGGCGGAGATCCGCATCATGAGGTTCGATCATGCCAGGCTGACGCCGACCCGTGCACCCACGTCACCCGGGTGAACTACTGGCCCCGAAAGCCTTCCTCCACCTTCTTGCCGAGATCGGGATCGACGTTGCGCCAATACTCGAAGACCCGCGACAGCACCGGCTCCCGCACACCCTTGGAGAGGTGTCCAATGATGTTGTGCGCCAATCGGTCGCGGGCCGCGTCGTCGAGGACCTCGCGGACCATGGTGCCCGCCTGGCTCCAGTCGTCATCCTCGGCGTGCAACGTGTAAGCCGCGCGGATCATCTGGCCGTCGGCATGCCAGCGCACCTCAGCCGCGCGTGCCGGATCCGCGTGCGGGCCGCCGTAAGAGTTGGGCGCATACACCGGATCGGTCACATTCTTGATGCGCATCACGCCGTCTTTGGAATAACTGTTGACCTCCACCTTGGGCTCGTTGACCGGGATTTGCCGATAGTTGGCACCCAGTCGAGCGCGGTGCGCATCGGAGTAGGAGAAACCTCGCGCCTGCAACATCTTGTCCGGACTCAGCCCGGTGCCGGGCACGGTGTTGTTCGGTTCGAACGCCGCCTGCTCGATCTCGGTGTGGTAGTCCGTGACGTTGCGATTCAGCGTCATCTTGCCGACGTCGATCAGTGGATAATCGCCGTGCGGCCACACTTTCGTCAGGTCGAACGGGTTGAAACGGTAGTCCTTCGCCTCCTCGTACGGCATGATCTGCATCTTGAGCGTCCAGCTGGGATAGTCACCCCGCTCGATTGCGTCGTACAGGTCGCGCTGGTGGTAATCGCCGTCCTCGCCGGCCAATCGGTCGGCGTCTTCCTGGGTGAGGAACTCGATCCCCTGATCGGTGATGAAGTGATACTTCACCCAAAAGATTTCGCCGGCGGCATTGATCCAGCTGTAGGTGTGGCTGCTGTAGCCGTTCATGTTGCGCCACGTCTTGGGAATTCCGCGATCGCCCATCAGCCACGTCACCTGATGCGCGGATTCCGGCGACAGGCTCCAAAAATCCCATTGCATGTTATGGTCACGCAAATTTGTTGCCTGCATCCGCTTTTGGGAACGGATGAAGTGCTGGAACTTCAGCGGATCGCGCATGAAGAAGACCGGGGTATTGTTACCCACCAGGTCGAAGTTGCCTTCGGATGTGTAGAACTTCAATGCGAAACCACGCGGGTCCCGCCAGGTGTCCGGGCTGCCGCGCTCACCGGCCACCGTCGAAAAACGGGCCAGCATCTCGGTTTTGGTGCCGGGCTGGAACACCGCGGCCCGAGTGTACTGGCTGACGTCGTTGGTCACTTCGAACTGACCGAATGCACCGCCGCCCTTGGCGTGCGGCTGACGTTCCGGGATACGCTCCCGGTTGAATTGCGCCATCTGCTCGATCAGGTAGTGGTCCTGCAGCAGAATCGGGCCGTCGGGGCCGATCGTTAGCGACTGCTCGTCGCTGGGGGCAGCGATCCCCGCATCCGTCGTGGTGAAACGCTCCGTCATCTCAGATCTCCTCGTCATCTCCTTGTCGGATGGGGCTGATGCACTGCCGAGGGCAGTGCCATGTGTACCCAACCGGGCTGAATACGAATCAATGTCAAGAACTTTCACTGTCAAACCACGACGACCCAGCACCCCGTAGGGGCGCCGGGCCGTCGTGGCTGCTGAATCGACACTACGGACGCGGTCCCGGCGGAGCCGGGATCGGAGCGCTGGTTGCCGGTGCCGGACCGCCCGGCCCGCCGGGCGCCGCAATCGGGCCGCCGGGGCCGCCAGGTCCGAACGGACCCGCAGCGGGGCCGGGTCCATACGGACTGCCCGGATAAGGGCCGGGGGCACCCGGTCCGCCGTACTGCCACGGGCTCGGGCCGCCGGGGCCGCCTGGTCTGAACATCACGCCGTGATGGTGGCACCGCTGATGGTGATAACCGAAGATCATAGCGCCGGAAAAGAAGACGACCGACAGGATGAAGACGATGCCTGCGACGATGACCACCCACGCTGCGGCCGCGTAGAGCTTGGGCGGCTTGGCCCGCGGCGGTGCTGGAGGCGCAGTGGTGTCGACAGCCGGCTGTATCCCGCGTTCTGGTGTTTCGCTCATGCATTGAATACTGCCCCCGGATGGACTGCTGCAACACAGTCGGCGGCAAAGTTGCTGTGAATTCACCCGAACTCGAGCCCGGCCGCCGCGATCGCAGACGCACAGTAGCCCGGCGCTGCGCTGAGCACCGGGCTACTGTCCTGTTGATTTGTGGTCCCCGGAGTCCTCCTGTTACCCCGTGAGCAGTTGAGTCGGATCGGTTGTCTGGCGACTACGGCGTGCGCGACGGTGCGACCGACGACGGAATCTGGCTGGGTCCCGGGGCACCCGGTGCTACCGAGACAGGTCCACCTGGTTGGTTGGCACCAGGCCCGCCGATGGCTCCGCCACCCGGACCGCCGGGACCACCCCAGCGGTGCGGATGAAACATCGCGTGGTGCTTGTGGTGGTGATGGAAGCCATGGTGGTGTCCGGTCGACCTACCGAGCAGGAAGCCGGTGAAGAAGATGACCGCGATGATGAACACGGTCCCGGCGACGATGGCGACCCAGGCCGCCGCTTGGAAGACCCTGGCGGGTCGGTGCACGACCGGCTCTGCCAGGGCCGGTGCAGTTGCGGTCGCGGACCGCGTGGTGGGGGTGTCAGATGTTTCACTCATGAGACAAATGATGCGGGTGTAACCAATAGTTCCGGCTATGCGCTACTTATGAAGCAGCTGTGAGCCAAAACCCCTCCTCGCCTGGGGAATCGCTCTGCAGAGCGGCTTGACCGATGCCACGGTTTCGGACGGCGCTTTCCTCTCCGGTGCGGACCTCGCCGCCGGTTTGGTCGAGGCGGCCGGCTGACGATAGGGCCTCAGAACGCCATGCTGCCGGAGGGTTTGAGCACGAATCCATGTGGACCGCTGCTGGTGCCCAGGGATGCGACGAGCCGGTCGGGACCCACCGCGCAGGTCGCATTGGGGACGCTCACCTTCTGGCCGACGTTGAGTAGCACACCATGGGTGAACGGCGCACCACACGCATCATCCGTCCGGTTGATGGCGTATGGGCCCGGACTCCCCGCGCCCGCCGACCCGACGACGCACGGATTTCCGTCTGGCCGCTGCCTGCTCGCCAGCCTCGAACCGACATTCAACGTTCTACGGCGTTCTACGGCGTTCTACGGCGTGGAGAAGTGGGCAAAACGAGGTCCCCGCATCGAGACCACCTCCTTGCCGTCGATCTCTTGGATGCCGGTGATGGTCGGCCCGTAAACTTGCGGCAAGGTCTGCGGCGTTACTAGTGCAGTCGGCGTGGCAGTCAACAACCCTTACGGCGTGCTCGCGGTGGCGGCCTGAATCGGCAGCGTGTGGTGATCGGGAATCTCGCCGGCGCCGACCACCATGAAGCCGCCCTGCTTCTGTAAACCGTTGCCCCACAAGCAATTCTGACTGACTGGGGCAGACTGCCACAGCGCCCGTTGTCCGTTCTGGTTGCAGGGTGTACAACACGGTCTCCGGATGGGACAAGTCCAGGACGACGGTGTCGGGCGATGTGTAGCTGGTGTTGGGACTGCCGTCGGGATTGTGGTACGGCGCGATGGCATAGAACGCCAATGAATATTGATGTGACGCAGCTGCATCGCCACCCCCCGTTACTTGCACGGCCCGGGTGAGGTGGCCGGTTCAGTCAGGTTTGAACGGATTGACCGCGAACTGGATCACCCGATACGGCGCGGCCACCCGCGCACGAGTGTCCCACTGGCTGACGAAGATTCGTATCTCGTCGAGCGTGGAACCGGGCGAAATGTAACCGCCGTAGGGCTGGGCGAGCCGGTTGTCTTCGGGGGGCGGCAGGCTTTCCGCCGGTTCGGGCCATTCGTCGTGCTGCACCACCGTCGTCACCGGCGCCTCACCTAGCGAGGTGGGGTCGTTGGCCACGCGCACTTCCATGTTGCCCGTGCTGGCGTTGAAGTAGGACAACACGGCCTTGCCGTCGATCTGCCGGACACACATCTCTCCGACCATGTCCGGCCACAACGGCGTCGGCGGCTTGTTCCAACCGCCGCCCGGCCCGGCTGCCCAACCCTGCCATCGCGAACGGTCCGTAAAGTATTGCGGTGCAACACGATACAGCACAACCGGCTGACTACGGGTGAAGCTGTTGGCGACGATGTACACCCAGCCGGTCGGTGACTCGTCGGTTGGGATCGGGTCGTAATATCCGCTGATCTGGGTCTGCGAGCCGCCCTGATACGACCCGTCACGCGTGGATCCCGCAACGGTCTGCCACCCCGGGTGCGCCGGTTCGGCCGCCACCAGCCGCGAGCTCTGCGGCTTCAGATCCTTGGTGGTCGTCACCATCAAGTAGTTGCGCCGGTTGATCTGTACCACGCCGGCCGGCAGCTGCGAATCACCCGCGGGGGTGGGATCAGCCAACAGCGGCTTGCCGATCCCGGTGACGCCCGTGTACCTCACTCCGCCGGGGTCGTTGATCGAAGCGGTGTCGACGTGCAACGCGATCGGTGAGTACCAGCCACCGAACCCCACGCCCTGGCCGGCGAAGCTGTCGCCACAGACCTGCAGCAGTTCGGTGGGGAATTCCAGGAATTCGCAGAGATCCGTCGCGCCTATGCCGTAATCCTTTGTGGGAGTGCCGGTCCCGGCAGTGGGCCCGAGGCGCAGCACTTCACCCGGCGCCAGGGGGCGCACGATGGGCCCCGGCGCAGGCGCCGGAGGGTCGGCGTGTACACACCAAACTGGTTGTGCGACAACCAACCACAGCACAACGAGCAGCGTGAACCGACCGCCGCTCACCGGCGGATCAGAGCGCTGCGGCCAGCAGCTCGGCGATCTGTATGGTGTTGAGCGCCGCGCCCTTACGCAGGTTATCCCCCGAGACGAATAGCGCCAGCCCACGCCCATCCGGTACCCCCGGATCCTGGCGGATGCGGCCGACCAAGGACTCGTCGACACCGGCGGCATCCAGGGGAGTCGGCACGTCGACGACCTTCACCCCGGGGGCCGCGGCGAGCAGTTCCAGGGCACGCTCCGGCGAAAGTGGCTGCGCGAACTCGGCGTTGATGGACAACGAGTGCCCGGTGAACACCGGAACGCGGACGCAGGTCCCACTGACCAGCAGATCGGGAATACCGAGGATCTTGCGGCTCTCGTGGCGCAGCTTCTGGTCCTCGTCGGTCTCACCCGAGTCGTCGTCCACCAGCGAACCGGCCAACGGCACCACGTTGAACGCGATCGGCGCCACGTAGGTCTTGGGCGCCGGGAAGTCCACCGCCCGCCCGTCGTGCACAAGTTGTTCGGCGTTGCCGACGACGGCGCGCGCCTGGCTGGCCAACTCCTCGACACCGGCGATGCCGCTACCGGAGACCGCCTGGTAGCTCGAGACCACCAGCCGCACCAGCTGTGCCTCTTCGTGCAGCGGTTTGAGCACCGGCATGGCGGCCATGGTGGTGCAGTTCGGGTTGGCGATGATGCCCTTGGGTCTGCGGTGCGCGTCCCGTGCGAAGTTCACCTCCGACACCACCAGCGGCACGTCGGGATCCTTGCGCCACGCCGAGGAGTTGTCGATCACGGTCACCCCGGCCGCCGCGAACCGTGGCGCCTGCACCAACGACATCGTCTTCCCGGCCGAGAACAACGCGATGTCCAGGCCGCTCGGGTCAGCCGTGGCGGCATCCTCCACCTCGATCTCCTGCCCCCGGAACGGCAGCTTGCGACCCTGCGAGCGGGCCGAGGCGAAGAACCGCACGGAGTCGGCCGGGAAATCGCGTTCGTCGAGCAGGTTGCGCATGACCTGGCCCACCTGACCGGTCGCACCCACTACCCCGATGGCAACCATCTATCGCCCCGTCCCCGCATACACCGTGGCCTCCCCATCGCCGCCTAGCCCAAACGCCTCGTGCAACGCAACGACGGCCTTATCTAGTTCGGTGTCGCGGCACAGGACCGAAATGCGGATCTCCGAGGTCGAGATCAGTTCGATGTTGACCCCG
Organism: Mycobacterium simiae; assembly: GCF_010727605.1. Lineage (NCBI taxonomy): Bacteria > Bacillati > Actinomycetota > Actinomycetes > Mycobacteriales > Mycobacteriaceae > Mycobacterium > Mycobacterium simiae. Next base: position 2,946,725 of record NZ_AP022568.1, on the reverse strand, counting down.
ACCTTGGCCAGCGCCTCACAGAACGTCGCAGTGACCCCGGGATGGCTGCGCATGCCCGCCCCGATCAGCGAGACCTTGCCGATGTGGTCGTCGTAGAGCAGCTGCGTGAAGCCGATCTCCTCCTTGAGCGCGTCCAGCTTGGCCACCGCCGTGGGCCCGCTATCGCGCGAGCAGGTGAACGTGATGTCGGTCTTTCCGTCCTCGACCTTGGAGACGTTCTGCAACACCATGTCGATGTTCACGTCGGCGTCGGCGACGGCGCGGAACACGCTGGCCGCATAGCCCGGGATGTCCGGGATACCGACGATGGTCACTTTGGCTTCGCTGCGGTCGTGCGCGACGCCAGTCAGCAGGGGGCTTTCCATGTCTATGTCCTTGATCGATCCGACGACGACGGTGCCGAGCTTGTCCGAGTACGAGGACCGGACGTGTACCGGAAGGTTGTAACGGCGGGCGTACTCCACGCAGCGCAGCATCAGCACCTTGGCACCGCAGGCGGCCATCTCGAGCATCTCCTCGAAGGTCACGGTGTCGAGCTTGCGGGCATTGGACACGATCCGGGGGTCCGCGCTGAAAATGCCGTCCACGTCGGTGTAGATCTCGCAGACGTCGGCTTTGAGTGCGGCGGCCAGGGCCACCGCGGTGGTATCCGAGCCGCCGCGGCCCAGGGTGGTCACGTCGCGGCTGTCCTGGCTGACGCCCTGGAAGCCGGCGACCAGCACGACGTCGCCCTGTTCGAGGGCGGATTGCAGCCGCGTCGGCGTGACGTCAATGATTTTCGCGTTGCCGTGCGTACCCGTGGTGATCACGCCGGCCTGCGACCCGGTGAACGACCGGGCGCGGGCGCCAAGCGATTCGACGGCCATGGCGACCAGCGCGTTGGAGATGCGTTCCCCCGCGGTCAGCAGCATGTCCAGCTCGCGGGCCGGCGGCACCGGGCACACCTGCTGCGCGAGATCGAGCAGGTCATCGGTGGTGTCGCCCATCGCCGAGACCACCACCACGACGTCGTTGCCCTGCTTTTTGGTCTCTACGATGCGTTCCGCGACACGGCGGATTCGGTCGGCGTCGGCCACCGAGGATCCGCCGTACTTCTGTACGACGAGCGCCACTGTTTTCCTGCCTGCCCTTCCCGCCCACCGACGTGGTTTAAGTTCACCTCAGAATACGTGGCGGCGCATCTCGTTTAATGACCCGTTAGCGGTGGCTACGGCCTGCGGTTTTGGTTCCCAGTCCGCGCGGTTTCGGCTCAGTTTCATCCCAGCCGCCGGTCGCGGTAGAGTTCAGGTCGTGCAGCGGGTGCTCCTTCTCGGACGCCGCGACGGGGTCTGATCCAGACCGGCTTCCCGTCGCGGGTGTTCGCGATGCGCCGGTCTGAAGTCCCTTCTGACATCCCGGAGCAATTACCGTGACCAACTTTTCTGAGATTGCCGATGCATACGTCTCGGCCCGAACTCTGAGCAAACCCGCGGGCCCGCCGCGGCCGGGCCAGCCGACTTGGAACCCGCAGCGCGGCTCGTCAATGCCGGTCGACCGGTACCGGCCCTTCGCCGACGAAGTGGAGCCCATCAAGCTGGCCGACCGCACCTGGCCGGACCGCGTCATCGACAGCGCGCCGCTGTGGTGTGCGGTGGATCTGCGCGACGGCAATCAGGCGTTAATCGATCCGATGAGCCCGGCCCGCAAGCGGCGCATGTTCGATCTGCTGGTCGCCATGGGCTACAAGGAAATTGAGGTCGGATTCCCGTCGGCCAGCCAGACCGACTTCGACTTCGTCCGCGAAATCATCACCGACAAAGCCATTCCCGACGACGTCACCATCCAGGTGTTGACCCAGTGCCGACCTGAACTGATCGAGCGCACGTTCCAGGCGTGCGAAGGCGCGCACCGGGTGATCGTGCACTTTTACAACTCGACGTCAATCCTGCAGCGGCGCGTGGTTTTTCGCGCCGACCGGGCAGCTGTGCAGGCCATCGCGACCGAGGGCGCGCGCAAGTGTGTCGAGGAGGCGGCGAAATACCCTGCTACGCAATGGCGATTCGAGTATTCGCCGGAGTCCTACACGGGCACGGAATTGGAGTACGCCAAGCAAGTTTGCGATGCCGTCGGCGAAATCATTCAGCCGACACCGCAGAACCCGATCATCTTCAACCTGCCCGCCACGGTGGAAATGGCCACGCCCAACGTCTACGCCGACTCGATCGAGTGGATGAGCCGCAACCTGGCCAACCGGGAGTCGGTCATTCTGAGTCTGCATCCGCACAACGACCGCGGAACCGCTGTTGCCGCAGCCGAATTGGGCTACCAGGCCGGCGCTGACCGAATCGAGGGCTGCCTGTTCGGCAACGGGGAGCGGACCGGCAATGTGTGCCTGGTGACGCTGGGACTGAACCTGTTCTCTCGCGGCGTCGACCCGCAGATCGACTTCTCCAACATCGACGAGATCCGCCGGACGGTGGAGTACTGCAACCAGCTGGCGGTGCCCGAACGTCACCCCTACGGCGGCGATCTGGTGTACACCGCGTTCTCCGGTAGCCACCAGGACGCGATCAACAAGGGCCTGGATCAGATGAAGGTGGACGCCGACGCCGCGGGCACCGACGTCGAGGACATGCTCTGGCAGGTGCCGTACCTGCCGATCGACCCGCGCGATGTCGGCCGCACCTACGAGGCCGTGATCCGGGTCAACTCCCAGTCCGGCAAGGGCGGGGTGGCCTACATCATGAAGTCCGACCACGGGCTGGTGCTGCCGCGACGGCTGCAGATCGAGTTCTCCCAGGTGATCCAGAAGATCGCCGACGGCGAAGGCGGCGAGGTGTCGCCGAAGGAGATGTGGGACGCGTTCTCCGAGGAGTACCTGCAACCGGTGTGGCCGCTGGAGCGGATCAAGCAGCGGGTGGAGGCTGCCGAGGATGACGGCGGCATGACCAGTATCACCGCGGTCGTCAAGATCAACGGGGTGGAGACCGAGGTGAGCGGCTCCGGCAACGGACCGTTGGCCGCGTTCGTCCACGCGCTGGGCGGCGTCGGGTTCGACGTTGCGGTGCTGGACTACTCCGAGCATGCACTGAGCGCCGGTGACGACGCGCAGGCCGCCGCGTATGTGGAGGTTTCGGTCGCGATCGCGAGCGCGGCGGAGCCGGGCGAAGCGGGTCGCGGCCCATCCAACCCGGTCGCGATCGCGAGCGCGGCGGAGCCGGGCGAAGCGGGTCGCGGCCCATCCAACCCGGTCACCGGCAAAACGGTGTGGGGTGTCGGCATCGCGCCGTCGATCACCACGGCCTCGCTGCGCGCGGTCGTCTCGGCGGTCAACCGCGCTGCACGCGGCTAGCGGCTACACCGTCTGGCGAACCAGGTCGGCAGCCCTTTCGGCGATGGCTAGGACGGTGGCGTTCGGGTTCGCGGCGGGCGGCGACGGCATTACTGCGGCGTCGGCGACACGAAGGCCATCGATTCCGTGCACGCGCAGTTCGGTGTCGACCACCGCGTCGGCACCGCTGCCGATCCGGCAGGTGCCCACCGGGTGGAAGTAGGTGCCGACAGCACGCCGGAGGTGGGCGACCAGTTCGGCGTCGGAGGACACCTGCGGCCCGGGGATGACTTCGGCAGCGCGCCACCGCGCCAGCGCGTCGGCCGCACCCACCTCACGGGCCACACGGGCTGCCCGCAGCATCAGCACGACGTCGCGCTCGTCGCTGAGAAATCCCGGGTCGATCAGCGGGGCTGCCGTCGGGTCCGGCGACGCCAGGCGCACCGAGCCGCGGCTATGCGGCCGCAGCACGCCGAACTCGATGGAGTATCCCTGGTCCGGGCCAGACGTCCCGGGCGGCGGCAGCGGAATGTCGACGAACAGCAGATGCGTGTCGGGCATCGTTGCGCCGGGGTCTACCCGAAGCGCCGCCAGCGCGTCGACGTGGTTGTAGGCCCCCAGCGGGACCGGTTGTGCCGCGGCATACACCAGCGCGGCGAGCGGATGGTCGGACAGGTTCGCCCCCACGCCGGGCAGGTCGGCGATGACGCCAATGCCGTGCCGCCGCAGGTCCGCGGCCGGGCCAATCCCGGACAGCTGCAACAGCTGTGGTGATCCGATCGCCCCCGCGCACAGGATGACCTCCCGCTCGGCACGCACGGTGTGCCGTTCGCTGGCCGTAAGCCGGTACGTCACGCCGGTGCAGCGGCCGACCGTCACCGTCAGTCCGGTCACCATCGCCCCGGTCTGCACGGTGAGATTGGCCCTGCCCAGTGCCGGGCGGAGGTACGCATCGGCCGCCGACTGCCGTACCCCGGCGACGATGTTGCGGTCATACCAGCACACGCCCTCCGACTGCGCACCGTTGAGGTCGTCGGACACCGGATAGCCGCGCTCCTTGCATGCCTGGAAGAACGCCTCGGCGGTCGGATGGACCTGTGGGGCGCCTTCGATGATCATCGGGCCGCGCATGCCGCGGAATCGGGGGTCGCGGCCGTCGGCGGTCTCGCTGCGCCGGAAGTACGGCAACAGGTCGTCGAACCCCCAACCGGGCGCCCCCTCGGCAATCCAGCAGTCATAACTCGCGCGGTCGGCCCGCAGGTGGGCCATCGCGTTCGTGGCACTCGAACCGCCGAGCGCTTTGCCCCGCGGGTAAGGCAGGACGGCGCCGCCGAGGCCAGCCTGCGGCACCGTGCGCAAACCCCAGTCGATGTGGGAACCCAGCAGCGCAGGCCACATCCCGGGCACGCTCGCGTCCGGCCCGGGATCGCCGCCCGCTTCGAGCAGAAGCACCCGCAGGTCGCGATCTTCGCTCAGCCGTGCGGCGAGGACGCATCCCGCCGTCCCAGCACCGATGACGACGAAGTCGTAGTAGTCATAGCGGCCCATGCCGACCGAGGCTATGGTCGGCGCGGACCGGCGGGTAGCCACTGCGCGCCGCAGCCGTGCCATTTTGCGCGTACGGCAGCAAGGCACCCCCGCGGCGGCCCCGGTCTGGATAGGCGAAGTAGTTCAGAAGGAGGGTCATGCAGCACGACGCCGGTACGCCGACGGGTGCGGGGTGGGCGTCGGCGCGCTCGTTCGAGGACGCCGTCGAGCTGTGCGGGGCGGCGATGTATCCGCACCAGAAAATCGGTTTGCTGCAGCCCCGTACGACCGTTTCGTTTCAGCAACGCGTCGCCAGCGTCGGCCCCGTCACGGTCGGAGAGATGGTCTTCGGCGCGCCGGTGTGGATCAATTGCGGCGACGAACATCTCACCTACCACGTCAACGTCGCGCTGTCGGGTCACTTGGAGTCGGTGCATCGCGACGGGCAACTGACCGTGCGCGAGGGCATGGCCGCCGTCTACCAGCCGCAGGGCGAGACGGCGATTCCCCGGTGGGAAAACGGCCGGTTACTGTTCGTCAAGATCGAGCGCAGTTTCGTCGAGGACACGCTCGCGCGCTGCCTCGGACACACGCCAGCACCGCGGATCGACTTCGACGGCGCGATGTCGACACGTGCGGGACCGGGGCACGGCTGGCTGCAGTTGCTGTTGCTACTGCGGCGCGAGCTGTTTATCCGCGACAGTGTGGTTGATCAGCCGCTGCTCGGGTGGCCGCTGGTAGACGCCCTGGTGCGCGGGCTGCTGGTCAGCGTCGACCATCCGGATCGCCAAGCCCTGGTCGATGATTCGCCGCGCGCGACCCCGCGGGTGGTCCGAGCAGCGATGGACTTCATCGAGGCCGAAGCGGCGTCGCCGCTGACCGTGTCACTGTTGGCGTCCCAGAGCCACGTCAGCGTCCGGACGTTGCAGGATGGGTTCCGCCGGCATCTCGGCACGACGCCGATGAACTACCTGCGCGACGTGCGGCTTCGTCATGCGCACGAGGCGCTGTTGCACAGCGACCCGTCCGTCACCACGGTGACGGCGGTGGCGCACCGCTGGGGGTTCGGCAATGTCGGCCGCTTCGCCGCGGTATACACCGCCCGCTACGGGGAGCGGCCCGCGGACACGCTGCGGCGTCAGCCCCCGACGTATGTATCCAGGAGCCGGTCGACCAGCCCGGACGGGTCTTCGGCGCCGGGGATAGTCAGGGCGCCGAAGACGTAGCCGTTGAGCAGCCGGCTGAGCTCGTCCATCCGTCCGGTGTCGGGGACTGGCCCGCCGCCTCGAAGATCAGCGTGGCGGTTTGACCGCGGCGGCCTGCAGGTCTCGCAGAAACGGCTGCAGCTGCGGGCGGCGGGCGCCCTCCATGAACAGCTCGAAACGGGCCAGCGTGTACCGGCGGAACTGCTCGTCACCTAACGAACGCATTTGCGCCATAAGCGCTTTCGCGCCGAAGCGATCGAGTGGCCCGACGGCGCCACGCAGCGCCTCGACGCGCTGCCAGTGCAGGTCGACCGACGACCCGCTGCGGCAACGGCATCGCGCCTTGTCAGAACAGGGCGAGCTGATCGTCGGCCCGGGATGCGTCGACGAATTCCTCCATGCTGGTGCCGCCGACGACCGAACTCACCCCCGCCATGAACTGCGCGTCGGACACCATCGGTACGCCCAGCTGCCGAGCCTGGAACCCTTTGCCCTGCTCAGGCGCAACGTCGTTGCAAACGACCAGCGACGTCTCCCGGTCGACTACATCGGTGTAGGCCAGTCCGGTATGCAGGATTCGTTCGACGAGTTCCTCATGCGTGCGGCGCACCTCGGCGGCCAGCGCCACCCGCATACCCTGCACCAGCGGCCGGCCCCGGACATACGGGCCCGGGTTGAGATACGGGCAGGGCAGCCGAGAAGCGAGCGCCTTCAACGGCCGCAGCTCGTCGTGGGTGACCCGGCCATTGGGCCACCGACGCCGCGTCACGGGGTGAACGGGCAACCAGATGTCGCGTTCCCGGGCCCGCTTGAGCGCGGAGGCCAGCACATTGGTCAAGACCAATGCGTCGTCGAAGGCGTCGTGTGGGCGTTGCTGGGTCACGCCCCAATGCGCGGCCAGGGTCTCCAATCGCAGATTATCCAGGCCGAGATCGAGGCGGCGGGCCAACTCGACCGTGCACATGACGGTGTCGACGGGAAGTTCGGCGCCCGTGAGCTCGGCCTCGGCGGCCAGAAACGCATAGTCGAACGCGACGTTGTGCGCCACCAGCGTGCGACCGCGTACGACCTCGATGACGTCACCGATGATGTCGCCGAACTGGGGCTGGTCCTCGAGCATGGCGGCGGTCAGCCCGTGCACGTGGGTCGGACCGGGGTCCACGCCGGGATTAAGCAGGCTGACGACGGACTGCTCGACGCGGCCGTTCGCGTCGAGGCCGAGCACCGCGAGGCTGATGATCCGGGCCAGACCGGGCCGAAATCCCGAGGTCTCGACGTCGATGACGGCCCACCCCGCCTCTGGATCGCTTGCCGGCCGTCCCCAGGGAGCCGGATTCGTAGGGCTCATGGACTGAGAATGGCACGTCTGACCGACATCGCCCGGTCGTTGCACCACCGTGTCGCCGTTTCAGGGCGACCCGCAGCGCCCGGCCAAAAGCGCCGCGCTTGCGATCACCCTGAACCAGACGAGGGCGACCCGCAGCGCCCGGCCAAAAGCGCCGCGCTTGCGATCGCCCTGAACCAGACGAGGGCGACCCGCAGCGCCCGGCCAAAAGCGCCGCGCTTGCGATCGCCCTGAACCAGACGAGGGCGACCCGCAGCGCCCGGCCAAAAGCGCCGCGCTTGCGATCGCCCTTAAACTGCGCGGGTGGTCACCACCCGCGCCCGTCTCGCCCTCGCCGCCGGGGCGAGCGCGCGCTGGGCGTCGCGCGTGACTGGGCGCGGCGCGGGGGCGATGATCGGCGGCCTGGTCGCGATGACCCTAGACCGCTCGGTCCTGCGTCAGCTCGGCGCTGGACGGCGCACGGTCGTCATCACCGGCACCAACGGCAAGTCGACCACCACCCGGATGATCGCGGCCGCGTTGAGCACGCTCGGCTCGGTCGCCACCAACGCCGAGGGCGCGAACATGGACGCGGGCCTGGTCGCCGCCCTGGCCGCCGATCGCGGCGCCGGCCTGGCCGCTCTGGAAGTCGACGAGATGCACGTGCCGCACGTATCCGACGCCGTCGTGCCCAGCGTCATCGTGCTGCTCAACCTGTCCCGCGACCAGCTGGACCGGGTCGGCGAGATCAACGTGATCGAACGCACGCTGCGGACTGGGCTGGCCCGCCACCCGTCCGCAGTGATCGTCGCCAACTGCGACGACGTGCTGATGACGTCGGCGGCCTACGACTGCCCGAACGTGGTGTGGGTGGCCGCCGGCGGCGCCTGGGCGAACGACTCCGTCAGCTGCCCACGCAGCGGCGAAGTGATCGTCCGCGAACAGGGCCACTGGTACAGCACCGGCGTTGACTTCAAGCGCCCCACCCCGCACTGGTGGTTCGGCGCCGCAGATGGGGACATGCTGTATGGCCCCGACGGGCTGGCACTGCCCATGCATCTGGCCTTGCCCGGCGCAGTGAACAGGGGTAACGCCGCCCAGGCCGTCGCGGCCGCCGTCGCACTGGGCGCCGACCCCGCCAAAGCCGTCGCGGCGGTGTCGGCCGTGGACGAGGTGGCAGGGCGGTACCGCACCGTGCGCATCGGCGCGCACGACGCGCGGATTCTGCTGGCCAAAAACCCGGCCGGGTGGCAGGAAGCGCTGTCGATGGTGGACAAGCATGCGGCCGGGGTGGTCATCGCGGTCAACGGCCAGGTGCCCGACGGCGAGGATTTGTCCTGGCTGTGGGACGTGCGCTTCGAGCATCTCGCTGGTGAGCCTCGTGCATCACGAGGCGAATCCAGCGAGGAACAACAGCGCGCTGGTGAGCCTCGTGCATTACGAGGCGAATCCAGCGAGGGACAGCCGCGCGAGGAAGCAGCCGTCGTTGCGGCGGGCGAGCGGGGCACGGACCTGGCGGTGCGTCTGGGATACGCCGGGGTCGAGCACACCCTCGTGCACGACACGCTCGCCGCGATTGCGTCCTGCCCGCCGGGGCGAGTCGAGGTCGTCGCCAACTACACGGCGTTCCTGCAGCTGCAACGAGCGGTGGCCCGCTATGGCTGACACTGGGTCGCTGTCCACGGTGCGGATCGGACTGGTGCTGCCCGACGTGATGGGCACCTACGGCGACGGCGGCAACGCGGTCGTCCTGCGTCAACGGCTGCGGCTGCGGGGCCTCGCCGCCGAGATCGTGGAGATCACACTGGACGACCCGGTGCCCGAATCGCTGGATCTGTACACGCTGGGCGGGGCCGAGGACTACGCGCAGCGGCTGGCCACCCGGCATCTGCTGCGCTACCCCGGCCTGCAACGTGCCGCGGAGCGAGGCGCGCCGGTTCTGGCGATCTGCGCGGCCGTCCAGGTGCTCGGCCACTGGTACGAGACGTCGTCCGGAGAACGCGTCGACGGCGTGGGGATGCTGGATGCCACCACGACGCCGCAGCAGCAACGCACGATCGGTGAGCTGGTGAGCACGCCGCTGCTGACCGGGCTGACCCAGCCGCTGACCGGCTTCGAGAACCACCGTGGTGGCACGGTGTTGGGGCCCGCGGCCTCGCCACTGGGTGCGGTCGCCAAGGGGGCGGGCAACCGCCTGGGCGATGGTTTCGACGGTGTTGTCCAGGGCAGCATCGTCGCGACCTACATGCACGGGCCGTGTCTGGCCCGCAACCCGGAGCTGGCCGACCTGCTGCTCGGCAAGGTAGTGGGCGAGCTGACGCCGCTGCAGCTGGCCGAAGTGGACCAGCTGCGCCGCGAACGACTGGCGGCGCGCTGACGTGCCGGCCCGGCTGGCGAAGTTCGGTCTCGTGGCCGGTGCCGCGCTGCTCGGTACAGCTGCAGTCAGCACGTCGTCGCCGGCCCACGCCAATCCGGAGGTATTGAACGGCCGCTACAACGTCCTGTACGCGGGCAGCGACAAACCGACCGCCTGGCTTTTCGTCCCGTGCGGATCCGACTGCACCCTGGCGACCTCACAGGATGGCGGGACGTTCGTCATTAGCTGGGAATTCCAACTCGCCAATGGACGATGGACGCACCGCGGCACGGCCCCGGTGCCATGCCCCAACGGCGCATCGGCTCCGGCGGCCGTCAACTACAGCTTCGATGCCGTGACGCTGGCCGGGGAAGGCGAGACGACGACACCGGAGTGCGGTGCAGATCCGGGCCAGGTCGTCGCCAGGCAATTTCAGCTGAGCAAGGCCTGACGGCCCGCCGCTGGTCAGACCATCGAGCGGCGACCGGTGAGCGCGCGCCCCAGCGTCAGCTCGTCGGCGAACTCCAAGTCGCCGCCCATCGGTAGCCCGGACGCGATCCGCGTCACGGTCAGCCCGGGGATGTCACGCAGCACCCGGACCAGGTAGGTGGCCGTCGCTTCGCCCTCGGTGTTGGGGTCGGTCGCGATGATCACCTCGGTGATGTCGACGCCGTCCACCCGCTCGCCGATGCGACTGAGCAGCTCACGGATCCGCAGCTGATCGGGGCCCACCCCGGACAGCGGATCGAGCGCGCCGCCCAGGACGTGGTAGCGGCCGCGGAACTCCCGGGTGCGCTCCACGGCTTGGACGTCCTTGGGTTCCTCGACGACACACACCTGGGAGCCGTCCCGGCGCGGGTCGGCGCAAATCCGGCAGCGCTCACCGTCGGACACGTTGCCGCACACCGCACAGAAGCGAACCCCGTCGCGGACTTTAGCCAGTACGGCGGTCAATCGGTCGATGTCCGGCGGTTCGACCGACAGCAAATGAAAAGCGATGCGCTGGGCGCTCTTTGGCCCGATGCCCGGCAGCTTGCCCAGCTCGTCGATCAAATCCTGGACGGGTCCCTCAAACATGTCGGTATGTGGGTCACAGCCCCGGCATCTGCATCGGCGGCGCCGGTGGAGCCGATGGGCCGGCCGGGTTCGGTGGCGCGCCCAGACCCGCGGTCAACGACCCCAACTGCTCCTGGGCGAGTTTGGTGACTTGCTTGGAGGCATCGGCCATGGCGCCGACGATTAGGTCCTGCAAGGTCTCGACGTCGGAGGGGTCGACGACCGAGGGATCGATCTTGACCGCGACGACCTCACCGCTGCCCTTGACGATGGCTTCAACCAGGCCGCCGCCGGCCTGACCGTGGATTTCGGCATTCGCGAGTTGTTGCTGAGCCGCCATCAGCTTTTGTTGCATCTGCTGCGCCTGGGCGAGCAGCGCCGACATGTCGCCACCGGGTTGCATGACAATCCCCTCGCATCTTGGTCTCGAGTTGGTTTCGCCTGTGGATGTCTGGCGATTCGAAACACCCAGCGTAGACTGCGCGACGTTACCTTTGCCCCGTGCATCTACGAGTGAGCAGGCGTGTCGGGGCCAAGTTCGTCATCGGGGCAGTGATTGCTGCGTCGACAGCGGTCACCCCGGCCGCGACCCCGGCCGCGTGGGGGGTCCCGTCGAGCATCGCGGGCATGGTCGTCTTCATCGACCCCGGCCACAACGGAGCCAACGACGCCTCCATCAGCCGGCAGGTAACGACCGGCCGCGGTGGCACCAAGGACTGCCAGACCAGCGGAACCGCGACCAACAGCGGCTACCAAGAACACACGTTCACCTGGGACACCGCGCTGCGGGTACGCGCGGCACTGAACGCGTTGGGTGTGCGGACCGCCTTGTCGCGGGGCAACGACACCGGTTTGGGGCCATGTGTCGATGAACGCGCCAACGTGGCCAACTCGTTGCGCCCCAACGCGATCTTGAGCATCCATGCCGACGGCGGGCCGCCGTCCGGCCGGGGATTCCACGTCAACTATTCGGCCCCACCGCTCAACCAGGTGCAGGCGGGACCGTCGGTGCAGTATGCCCGCATCGTGCGCGACCAGATGCAGGCTTCCGGCATACCGCCGGCCACCTACATCGGCCAGAGCGGGCTGTACGGCCGATCTGACTTGACCGGTCTCAATCTGGCGCAGTACCCCGCAATCCTGGTCGAGTGCGGCAACATGAAGAATCCGGTGGACTCCGGGCTGATGGAGTCACCGGAGGGACGTCAAAAATATGCCGACGCGCTGGTCCGCGGCGTCGCGGGGTTCCTGGCCACCCAGGGTCAGGCCCGCTGAGCTCATTGGTAGAGCCGGCCCGCGATCGCTGTCGAGTAGCGGCCGGGTTCGTTACACGGTACCGTGGTCGCTGATTCGCGCGGGTCTCCGGTACACCGCAAATCCGTTGCTGCACGGGCATTTTCGCTTTGCGCGCGCGGACGCCCGCCGAATTCCTCTCTAACAGCCAGCTAACTCCAGGAACTTTGCCAAAACCCCTGTCGGTGCTGGGTTGTGTCCACTAGGGTTTGTTCCACTCATGTCGATTAGACGTGTGGGGAGCATCGGTGAGTAACAAGACGTCGACGACAACCAACACCGTCCGAAAGGGCGGCCACTCGGCGTGCGGCCGCGGAAAATGCGCAACTCGAGCCAGCATAGGGCCGTTATTGCGTATATTGCGTAGGCCTTTTGGGTAAGGGCGATCGGATGGAACTTGACGCCAGTGTCCTGCCGCTGACGCGCCGGCAATTGGACATTTGGCTCGCCCAAGAAACGGGTGACACCGGCACCGACTGGCAACTCGGTCTATTCGTCAGAATCGGCGGCGCCGTCGATCCGGATTTGCTTAAGCAGGCAATCAGCAAAGCGCTTAGCGAGGCGGAGGCAGCTCGGGCTGTCTTCTTTGAGGTCGACGGTCAGGTTTTCCAAAAAGTCACCGAACACCCGGATTTCGAGCTGGCTTGCTATGACTTACGCGACTCGTCGGACCCCGAACAACAAGCCCGCGCGATTGCATCGTCGATGCAACACACTCCGATGCCACTCACCGGGAAGTTGCTCAAATTCGCGCTCTTCCGGACGAAACATGATGAATATTACTGGTTTACGTGTTGCCACCACATAATCCTGGACGGGTTGGGCATTGCGCTGGTTGGGCGCCGGATTGCGGCTATCTATTCCGCAATTGTTTCCGGTTCGTCGCCGTCTCCGCCGTTTTTCGGGTCGCTACACGACCTGGTACACAGCGAACTGGACTACGAGGCGTCCGCGGATTACCTGGCCGACCAGGCTTACTGGAGTAGCCATCTGCCGTCGGCACCGGCCCCGGACTACCCGCCAGGCGCGGTCCGGCGAAATTCGTCTGAACCGTCCGCGCCCGTTCAGTTGGATCCGTCGGTGGTCGGCCGGATCAAGGAGCTGTCCAAGGCGCTAGGTGTCCGGCGATCTTCGGTGCTCACGGCCGCGTGCGCCCTGCTAGTACGCGGCTGCACCGGCGGTTCGGAGGTGGTACTCGACTTCCCGGTGAGCAGGCGAGTGCATCCGGAGTCCAAGTCGCTGCCCGGCATGGTAGCCGGCGTGGTGCCATTGGTATTGCAGACGGCCCCGATGATGACGGTCGCCGAGTTTTGCCGGCACGTCGACACCCAGACCCGAGACGCGTTGCGCCACCAGCGATTTCCCGTACATACCCTCGGCGACGACGGCGGTATTCGCGGTAACGGGCAGGGCGGGAATCGGGTCGTCGTCAATTTCATTCCGTCTCGGCTCACGCTGAACCTGGCCGGCATCCCGGCGACAGCCACCTACACCAGTTTCGGCCCGATCGGACATTTCGGGTTGTTCTTCGTCGGCGTAGGCGACGAACAGTTCCTCACCACCGCCGGTGCCGGGCAACCGTATTCGGACTTCGACGTCGCGGAATTGACGGACCGGTTACATCGGCTGTTGGCGGCGATGACGGCCAACTCGGGGCGCGACTTGTCGTCCGTCGAGTTGGTCAGCCCCGACGAGCATGCGGTCCTCGATCGCTGGGGCAATCGGAAGGTGCTGGACCGGCACACGGTTCGCGCGTCGGTGCCGGAGCTGTTCGCCGCGCAAGTCGCGCGCACCCCCGACACCGTCGCGGTGACGTGCCAGGGCAGCTCGCTCACCTACCGCGAACTCGATGCGGCCGCCAACCGGCTGGCACATCTCCTCGCTAGACATGGCGCAGGCCCGGGAACCGTCGTCGCACTGATGTTTCCGCGGTCCGCCGACGCGATCGTCGCGGTCCTGGCGGTGTTGAAAACCGGTGCGGCTTACCTGCCGATCGACCCGACCCACCCGCGTGCGCGCATCGATTTCATGCTCGCCGACGTGGCGCCCACCATCGCGGTGACCACCGCGGCGATAGCCGATCGGTTTGAGGGATGCGACAGCCTGCAAGTCATCACGACCGACGATCCCGCCATCGCCGCCCAACCCGACACCGCGCCGCCGGGCCCCTCCCCCGACGAGATAGCCCACATCATCTACACGTCGGGGACTACCGGCGCGCCCAAGGGTGTGGCCGTCACCCAGCACAACATCACCCAACTGCTCGATTCGCTCACCGCCGGCCTCCCGCCAGCGCAGGTGTGGAGCCAGTGCCACTCCTACGCGTTCGACTTCTCGGCGTGGGAGATCTGGGGCGCGCTGCTGCACGGCGGGCGGTTGGTGGTGGTGCCCGAATCGGCAACCGCCGCGCCCGAGGAGTTCCAGGCGCTGCTGGTCGACGAGCGCGTGAGCCTGCTGACCCAAACTCCGTCATCGGTGGCGGCGCTGTCGCCCGAGGCGGTGGGCCCGGTGGCGCTGTTGATCGGCGGCGAGGCGTGCCCGGCCGGGGTGGTGGACCGATGGGCGCCGGGACGAGTGATGCTCAACGTCTACGGGCCCACCGAGACCACGATGTACGTGGCCAAGAGCGCACCGCTGACGGCGGGCGGGACGGCCCCGATCGGCTCACCGGTGCCGAGCGCCGCGTTCCTGGTGCTCGACGACTGGCTGCGCCCGGTGCCGGCCGGGGTGATCGGGGAGCTGTACGTGGCCGGGCGCGGTGTCGGCTGCGGCTACGTACGGCGGCCCGGGTTGACGGCTACCCGGTTCGTGGCGTGCCCGGGGGCCTCCGGACAACGCATGTATCGCACCGGGGACCTGGTGCGCTGGAACAGCGGCGGGCAGCTGGAGTACATCGGGCGCTCCGACGACCAGGTCAAAATCCGCGGCTACCGTATCGAGCTCGGCGAAATACGCTCTGCGCTGGCACAACTGGCCGGGGTCGAGCAGGCGGCCGTGCTGGTGCGGGAAGACCGCCCGGGAGACAAGCGCCTAGTCGGGTACGTCACCGGCACCGCCGATCCCGCCGAGCTGCGCGGCGCGCTGGCCGAACGGCTGCCGGCACACATGGTGCCTGCGGCCATCGTGGTCCTCGACGCAATGCCGTTGACGGTCAATGGAAAACTCGACACCCGGGCCCTGCCCGCCCCTGAATACCGCGACAACGGCCGTTACGTCGCGCCCAGCACTGCGGTCGAGGAAATCCTGGCCGGAATCTACGCCCAGGTACTCGGTGTGTCGCAGATCGGGGCAAACGACTCCTTCTTCGATCTGGGCGGAGACTCGCTGTCGGCCATGCGGGTGATCGCCGCGATCAATTCCGTTGTGAACAGCGGTCTTTCGGTGCGGACACTGTTCGAGGCTCCCACCGTCGCCGCGCTGGCGCCGCACATCGTCGCCGGCCAACAGCGTTCGGAGCCGCTGACGGCGATGCCGCGGCCGGCGGTGGTGCCGCTGTCGTTCGCGCAGTCCCGCCTGTGGTTTCTGGGCCAACTGCAAGGACCGTCCCCGGTCTACAACATCGCGGTCGGATTGCGGCTCACCGGCCGACTCGACGTCGACGCGCTGACCGCCGCGCTCGCCGATGTGGTGGCCCGCCACGAAAGCTTGCGGACGGTGTTCCCGGCTCCCGACGGCACCCCGCACCAAGTCGTGGTGCCTGCCGATCGCGTCGAGTTGCCGTGGCGGGTCGTCGATGCCCTCGAGTCCAGTGCCGTCCAGCTGGACGAAGCGATCGTCACCGCCGCGCGCTACGCGTTCAACCCAATCGCTGATATCCCGTTGCGGGCCACGCTCTTCCGACTCGACGACACCGAGCACGTGCTAGTCGGCGTGGTGCACCACATCGCAGCCGACGGCTGGTCGGTGGCCCCGCTGCTGCGCGATCTGGGCGAGGCGTACACGGCTCGGCAAGCGGGACTAGCACCGCGGTGGGACGACTTGCCGGTGCAGTACATCGACTACACGCTTTGGCAACGTGGACAATTCGGCGACGTAAACGACCCCGGCAGCGCCATCGCATCCCAGCTGACTTATTGGGAAGACGCCCTGGCGGGGATGCCCGAGGTCTTGCCGTTGCCGACGGACCGGCCCTACCCGCCGGTCGCCGATCAGCGCGGGGCGAGCATGGCCATCGACTGGCCGGCCGATTTGCAGCAGCGCGTTCGCGACCTGGCCCGCGCTCACAATGCGACTAGCTTCATGGTCGTTCAGACGGCGCTGGCGATCATGCTGTCCGCGGTGACCGCGAGTTCCGAAGTGGCCGTGGGGTTTCCGATCGCCGGGCGTGGTGATCCAGCATTGGACGAACTGGTCGGATTTTTCGTCAACACCTTGGTCCTGCGCGTCGACCTGGCCGGAAATCCGACGATGGCCGACGTGCTGGACCAGGTTCGCCGGCGCAGCCTGGCCGCCTACGAGCACCAGGACGTGCCCTTCGAAGTCCTGGTGGAACGGCTCAACCCGACCCGATCCCTGACTCATCACCCGCTGGTGCAGGTGCTGCTCGGCTGGCAGAACGCCGAACCGGGCGAGCTGGCCTTGGGTGACGTGCGGGCGGTCCCTTTCGCAATCCACACTCACACCGCGCGAACGGATTTGTCATTCTCCATCACCGAACACTTCACCGCGACGGGTGAGCCCGCGGGGCTGCGCGGAATGTTGGAGTATCGGACCGATGTGTTCGACGCGGCGTCGGTTGAAACGCTGCTCGGGCGGCTGCAGCGGGTCTTGGCCGCCATGACAATCGCTCCGGCGCAGCGGCTTTCGTCGCTGCGACTGCTGGGCCCCGACGAGCACGCCCGGCTGGCCGAGATCGGCAACCGTGCCGCCCTGACTAGGCCGGCCGACCCGGTAACCGTCCCAGGATTGTGGGCCGCTCAGGTCGCCCAGGCGCCGGACGCGGTGGCGGTAACGTTCGAGGGGCGGTCGATGACCTATCGCGCGGTCGACGCGGCCGCCAATCGGCTGGCCCATCTATTGATGTCCGAAGGCGCGGTCCCGGGACAGTCAGTGGCGCTGCTGTTTTCGCGGTCCGCGGAGGCCGTCATCGCGATCTTGGCAGTACTCAAGGCGGGAGCGGCGTATCTGCCGATCGACCCCGCCCACCCGACGGCGCGGATCGCATTCATGGTTTCCGATGCCGCCCCGGTCGCTGCCCTCACTACCGGGGAGCTGCGGTCGCGGTTCGCCGGGTGCCCCCTGCCGGTCATCGACGTCGACGATCCCCGCATTGACGACCAGCCCGACATCGATCCCCCGGGACCGCGCCCCGACGATGTCGCACACATCATCTACACCTCGGGCACCACCGGCCTACCCAAAGGCGTTGCGGTTACGCACCGCAACGTGACCCAGCTGTTCGATTCACTGGAGGTGGGTTTCGACCTGTCCCCGGAACAGGTGTGGACCCAGTGCCATTCGTATGCGTTTGACTTCTCCGTTTGGGAAATCTGGGGCGCCCTGCTGCACGGCGGTCGTCTGGTGGTGGTGCACGAGGCCGTAGCCGGCTCACCGGACGACCTACGCGCCCTGTTGCTCGCCGAGCGGGTGACCGTGCTCACCCAGACGCCGTCGGCCGTCGCCATGCTCGACCCACATGGGTTGGAGTCGACGACGTTGGTGATCGGCGCCGAATCCTGTCCGGCCGAGGTGGTGGATCGGTGGGCACGCGAACGGGTGATGATCAACGTCTACGGCCCGACCGAGACGACGATGTGGTTGTCCAAGAGCGCACCACTCGCCCCGCGCCGGGAGGTACCGCCGATCGGCTCGCCGGTCACCGGGGCGGCGTTCTTCGTCCTCGATGAGTGGCTGCGCCCGGTGCCGGTCGGAGTGGTCGGCGAGTTGTACCTGGCCGGTCGCGGGGTGGGGTGTGGCTACGTCAACCGCGCGGGCCTGACCGCGTCGCGGTTCACCGCCTGCCCGTTCGGCCAGCGCGGTGCCCGCATGTACCGCACCGGCGACCTGGTGCGCTGGCGCCCCGACGGGCAGCTCGACTATCTGGGCCGCTCCGACGAGCAGGTCAAGATCCGTGGGTATCGGATCGAGCTCGGCGAAATACGTTCTGCGCTGGCTAGTTTGGCGGGCGTGGAGCAGGCGGTCGTCATCGCTCGGGAGGACCGGCCCGGCGTCAAACGACTCGTCGGCTACATCACCGGAACCGCCGACCCCGGCCAAGCCCGCGCGGTGCTGGCCGATCGGCTGCCGCCGTACATGGTGCCCGCGGCGGTGGTGGCGATCGATGCCATGCCGATGACGGTCAACGGTAAGCTCGACGCCCGCGCCCTGCCCGAGCCCGAGTACCACGACGCCGACCGGTACCGCGCTCCCGCCGATGCCATCGAAGAGATTCTGGCCGGGGTGTACGCCCAGGTGTTGGGGCTAGAGCGGGTGGGCGTCGAGGAGTCGTTCTTCGACCTCGGCGGCGACAGCATCCTGTCCATGCAGGTGGTGTCCCGGGCCCGCGCGGCCGGTGTATTGTGCCGTCCCCGTGATATTTTCGTCGAGCAGACCGTAGCCCGGCTGGCCCGGGTCGCCACTGTGGTAGCGGATGCGGGCGGCCCGGTCGACGAGGGCACGGGAGAGCTGCCGGCGACACCGATCATTCGCTGGTTGGCCGGTGTGGCGGGAGACACCGAACAGTTCAACCAGACCGTCGTGGTGCAGGCGCCCGCCGCGGCGACCGAGGCCGACGTGGTGGTGCTGTTGCAAGCACTGCTCGATCGACACGCGATGTTGCGGCTGCGCGTCGACGGTGACGACGCGGGCGGTTGGTCGCTATGGGTTCCCCAGCCCGGCCTGGACGCGCGGGGCTGCCTGGACACCGTCGCCGAGCTGTCCGAGGACGCGGTGCTTGGCGCCAGGGCACGGCTGAATCCGGCCACCGGGAAAATGCTGAGCGCGCTGTGGGTGACGACCACATCCCAGCTGGTGCTCATCGTGCACCACCTGGCAGTAGACGGTGTGTCATGGCGAATCCTGCTGGAAGACATCAACCTTGGCTGGGCGCAGCACCACGGTGGGCACCAAGTGACATTGCCTGCTACTGGGACATCTTTCGCCCGCTGGGCGACGCGGCTCGGCACCTGGGCCCGCACGACGGAGCTCGCGGCCCACGCCGAGGCGTGGCGGCAGGTGGCCGCGACGCCGCCCGCACTGCCTACACCGAACCCGGAGGTCGATACCTACGCCACGGCCGGACGGTTGTCGGCGTGCCTGGACACCGAGACCACCCGACGGTTACTGGGTGAGGTCCCGGCCGCGTTTCACGCCGGAGTGCAGGACATTCTGCTGATCGCATTCGGGTTGGCCTGCGCCGAGTTCCTGGCCGCCGGCACCGTGCCCGTCGGCATCGAGGTGGAAGGCCACGGCCGCCACGACCATCTGGCCGACGACATCGACTTGTCCCGCACCGTCGGCTGGTTCACCACCAAATACCCGGTGGCATTGGCGGTCGGCGGATTGTCCTGGCAGCAGGTGTGCGCCGGTGATACCGCGCTGGGGGTGGCGCTCAAGGACGCCAAGGAGCGGCTGCGTGCCCTGCCCGATGTCTTGACCTATGGCCTGCTGCGCTACCTCAATCCCGACGTCGACCTGACCGGGCCCGAACCGGTGATCGGATTCAACTATCTCGGACGGCTCGGCGCTGGCGCCGGCCAGCATTCCGACCAGCTGTGGCGCATCGGCCCGGACGGCCTGTCGCTGGCCGCGGCGTCCTCGGCAATCCCAATGCCGTTGGGGCACACCGTAGAACTCAATGCCGGCGCCGTGGACACCGAAGTCGGCCCGCAGCTGCACGCCGACTGGACATGGGCGACGTCGGCCCTCGACGCCGAACGGGTGCGCCGGTTGAGCGAGTTGTGGTTCGAGGCTCTCGCCGGCATCTGCGCCCACGTCGATCGCGGTGGCGGCGGCCTGACCCCCTCGGACATCGCCCCGGCCCGGCTCACCCAGCAGCAGATCGACGAGTTGTGCCGGCGGAACCGGATCGCCGATATCTTGCCGCTGACGCCGTTGCAACAGGGACTCCTCTTCCAC
Organism: Mycobacterium simiae; assembly: GCF_010727605.1. Classification (NCBI taxonomy): domain Bacteria; kingdom Bacillati; phylum Actinomycetota; class Actinomycetes; order Mycobacteriales; family Mycobacteriaceae; genus Mycobacterium; species Mycobacterium simiae. The sequence continues at coordinate 2,926,578 of NZ_AP022568.1, read as the reverse complement.
GCCAACACCTATCGCGACAGCGAGTTGTATGCGGTCCAGCTGGACATCGGCATCGCCGGTGCACTGGACCCCGCCCGCCTGCGCCGGGCCGTCGACACCGTGATCGACCGCCACCCCAACCTGGCCGCCCGATTCTGCCCGGAGTTCGACGAACCGGTGCAGGCGATCCCCGCTAGTCCGGTATTGGCTTGGCAATACTTGGAATTGGACGGCGTCGACGGCGCAGAGCCCGACGAGCACCTCCGGCTGCTCTGCGCCGCCGAACGCGCGGCGGTGTGCGACCTGACCGAGCCGCCGGCGTTCCGGGTGGCATTGATCCGGACCGCCGAAGACCGGCACCGGTTGGTGCTGACCAACCATCACATCGTCCTGGACGGCTGGTCGCTGCCGATCCTGTTGCAAGAAATCTTCACCAGCTATCACGGGCAGCGACTTCCCGCGGCTCCGCCCTACCGCCGGTTCGTGACATGGCTGGCCGGCCAAGACCGCGACAGCGCCGAAACCGCCTGGCGTGGAATGTTTGCCGGCTTCCAGACGCCCACCCTGGTCGGTCCACCCGGCCGGCTCGGGCTGGGCCGCCGCGAGGTGGCCACCGCCCGGATTCCGGCCGCGACGACCCGAGCCGTGACCGACCTGGCGCGGTCCCGACACACCACCGTCAACACCGTGTTGCAGGCCGGGTGGGCGCAACTGCTGATGTGGCTGACCGGTCAGCACGACGTCGCGTTCGGGACCGCGGTGTCCGGACGCCCGGTCGAACTGGCCGGCGCCGAGTCGATGGTGGGCCTGCTCATCAACACGGTGCCGGTCCGGGCCACCATCACCACGGCGACGACCACCAGCGACCTGCTCGAGCAATTGCACCGCGCCAACAACCACATCCTCGAACATCAGCACTTGGCGCTACCCGAGATTCACCGTGCCGCCGGACACGACCAACTCTTCGACACCCTGTTCGTCTACGAGAACTACCCCGTCGATCCCGCCCTGTTCGGGGTCAACGGGCTCGCCGTGACCGAATACACCGCCCGGGAGAACAATCACTATCCGCTGACGCTACAGGTGATGCCGGGTGACGAACTGGGGGTTCGCCTCGAGTACGACGCCGAGGTGTTCACCGCCGAGAGCGTTCAGGCGCTGCTGCGGCGATTCCAACGGGTGCTCTCAGCCGCCGCGGCCGAGCCCGTCCGCCGCCTGTCGCTCATGGATCTGCTTGACGTGGACGAGCAGCTCCATCTCGACAGGGTCGGCAACCGTGCGGCGTTGACCCGGCCGGCCGTTGCCGCATCGATTCCCGAATTGTTCGCCGCACAGGTCCGGAACACCCCAGATGCCGTCGCGGTGACTTTCGACGGTCGCGCCCTGACCTACGGCGAGCTGGACGAGGCCGCCAATCGGGTGGCGCATCTGCTGGCCGAGCGGGCCGCCGGGCCGGGGCAGTCGGTGGCAGTGCTGTTTTCGCGTTCGGCCGAGGCGATCGTCGCGATTCTGGCGGTGCTGAAGACCGGCGCCGCCTATCTGCCCATCGACCCGGCACACCCCGCGGCGCGGATCGAGTTCATGCTGGCCGACGCCGCCCCGATCGCCGCACTCACCACTACGGAGCTGCGGTCGCGGCTCGACGGACACGGGGTGGCGGTGGTGGCCATCGACGACCCGGCCCTCGCCACCCAACCCGCCGTCGCGCCGCCCGGACCAGCACCCGACGACATCGCGCACATTATCTACACCTCCGGAACCACCGGTGTTCCCAAAGGCGTTGCCGTCACCCACCGTAACGTCGCCCAGCTGTTCGAGGGGCTGGACGCTGAGGTACCGCTGACGCCGGAGCAGGTGTGGACCCAGTTCCACTCCTACGCGTTCGACTTCTCGGTGTGGGAGATCTGGGGTGCTCTGCTGCACGGCGGCCGGCTGGTCGTGGTGCCCGAACCGATGACCCGCTCACCCGCCGACTTCCACGACTTGATCGTCGGCGAGCGGGTGACGGTGCTCACCCAGACCCCGTCCGCGGTGGCGACGCTGCCCGTCGAAGGGCTGGAGTCGGCGACGTTGGTAATCGGCGCCGAGCCCTGCCCGCCCGAAGTGGTGGACCGGTGGGCACCCGGCCGCACCATGATCAACGTGTACGGCCCCACCGAGACGACGATGTGGGCATCCAAGAGTGCGCCGCTGGCGCCGAATGACGTTGTGATACCGATTGGTTCACCGGTGCCAGGGGCGGCTTTCTTCGTGCTCGACACGTGGTTGCGTCCGGTGCCGGCCGGTGTGGTCGGCGAACTGTATCTGTCCGGACACGGTGTCGGATGTGGCTACTGGCAAAGGCCTGGGCTGACGGCGTCGCGGTTCGTGGCGTGCCCGTTCACCGGCCCGAACGCACCCGAGAAGCGGATGTATCGCACCGGCGACCTGGTGTGTTGGGGCCCCGACGGGCAACTGCAGTACATCGGCCGCGCCGACGAGCAGGTCAAGATCCGCGGCTACCGCATCGAGCTGGGCGAAATACGTTCGGCGCTCAAGGGATTACCGGGGGTAGCGCAGGCGGCGGTGGTCGTCCGTGAAGATCGGCCGGGCAGCAAACGCCTCGTCGGGTACGTCACCGGGACGGCCGACCCTGTCCTGCTGCGCGCCCGGCTCGCCGAACAACTGCCGCCCTACATGGTGCCGGCAGCGGTGATGGCGATCGACACGCTGCCGATAACGGTCAACGGCAAGCTGGACGTCCGCGCCCTGCCGCCGCCGGACTATCGCAACGTCGATCGCTACCGCGCCCCCGCGACATCCGTCGAGGAGATCCTGGCCGGCATCTACGGTCAGGTGCTGGGCGCCACGCGCGTCGGCGTCGACGATTCGTTCTTCGACTTGGGCGGTGATTCGCTTGCGGCGATGCGGGCGATCGCGGCGATCAACGCGGCGCTGGACGCTGATCTTCGGGTCGGCACGCTATTCGACGCGCCCACCGTCGCGCAGTTGGCCCCGCACCTGGGCACCAAGGCCGGCCCCCGCACTCCGCTGGTGCCGGCCGAGCGGCCTGCGGTGGTGCCGTTGTCGTTCGCCCAATCGCGGCTGTGGTTCCTCGACCAGCTGCACGGACCCTCCCCCGTCTACAACATGGCGGTCGCGTTGCGGCTGTCCGGCCGCCTCGACCCGGACGCGCTGGCCGCCGCACTGCGCGACGTAATGGTGCGGCACGAAAGCCTGCGGACGCTGTTCCCGGCGCCGGACGGCGTACCGGAACAATTGGTGGTACCCGCCGACCAAGCCGAGTTGGATTGGCGCACGGTGGATTCGCGCGACTGGACGCCGGGCCGGCTGGAGTCGGCGATCGGCGCCGCGGTGACGCGCCCCTTCGATCTGGCCAACGAACTCCCGATGCGCGCAACCCTGTTTCGCTGCCGCGACGACGAGCACGTGTTGGTGGGCGTGGTGCACCACATCGCCGCCGATGGCGGATCCATTGCGCCGTTGGTTCGCGACCTGGGCCGGGCGTACGCTGCCCGCTGCGCCGGGTACCCCGCCCGGTGGCCCGAACTCCCGGTGCAGTATGCCGATTACACGCTGTGGCAACAGACGGCATTCGGTGACCTGGAGGATGCCAGTAGCCCGATCGCCGGACAGCTCGCCTACTGGCGCGACGCGCTGGCCGGCATGCCGGAGCGCATCGAGCTGCCCACCGATCGGCCCTACCCCCCGGTGGCCGATCAACGGGGCGCCAGCTTGGCCATCGAGTGGCCCGCCGAGTTGCAGCGGCAGGTGCACGACTTTGCCCGCGAACACCACGCGAGCAGCTTTATGGTGGTGCAGGCGGCACTGGCGGTGCTACTTTCCGCTTTGAGCTCCAGTTCCGATGTGGCCGTGGGCTTCCCGATCGCAGGACGTCGCGATCCGGCCCTCGACGATGTCATCGGCTTCTTCGTCAACACACTGGTGCTGCGCGTCGACACCAGCGGTAACCCGACCGTCCGAGAGCTACTCGCACAGGTTCGCCAGCGCAGCCTGGCCGCCTACGACCATCAGGATGTTCCGTTTGAGGTCCTCGTCGAACGGCTCAACCCGAACCGCAGCCTGACCCACCACCCGATGGTGCAAGTGATGCTGGGGTGGCAGAGCGCCACATCCGCCGAATTGGCGCTGGGGGACGTCCGCGCCACCCCCATGCCGATCGAGACTCACACCGCGCGAATGGATCTCGCCTTCTCCTTGACTGAGCGCCACACCGCGACCGGCGACCCGGACGGCATCGTCGGCACGGTTGAGTACCGGACCGATGTGTTTGGGGTGGGTTTGGTGGGTGGGTTGGTGGGTCGGTTGGAGCGGGTGTTGGCGGCGATGGTGGTTGATGGGGGTCGTCGGTTGTCGTCGGTGGGGTTGGTTGATGGTGGGGAGGGGGTGTGGTTGGCGGGGGTGGGTCGTTGGGGGTTGTTGGGTGAGCCGGTGTCGGGGGGTGTCGGTGCCGGAGTTGTTTGGGGTGCAGGTGTCGCGGGTGGGCGATGCGGTGGCGGTTTGTGGTGTGGGTGGGTCGTTGACGTATCGGGAGCTTGATGAGGCTGCCGGGCGGGTGGCGGCGGTGTTGGCCGGTCGTGGTGTGGGTGCGGGTCATGTTGTGGCGTTGTTGTTTTCACGGTCGGTTGAGGCGGTCGTGGCGATGTTGGCGGTGCTCAAGACCGGGGCGGGGTATGTCGCGATCGATCCGGCCTATCCGGATGCGCGGATCGGGTTCATGCTTGCCGATGCGGCCCCGGTGGTGGCGGTCAGCACCGTGGCGTTGGCCGGGCGGCTGGCCGGGCATGCGGTGGCGGTGGTGGATATCGCCGAGGCGATGGCGGCCGGCCCGCCGGTGGATACCGTGGGGGCGGGGCGGGTGTCGGCCGATGATCTTGCGTATCTGATTTACACCTCGGGCACCACCGGTGTGCCCAAAGGTGTTGCGGTCACTCACCGTAACCTCGCGCACGTGGCGGCCTCGACACCGGCGGAGCTGCCCGCGGTGCAAGTGTGGACCCAATGCCACTCCTACGGGTTCGACTTCTCGGTGTGGGAGATCTGGGCCGCCCTGCTCGGCGGGGGACGCCTGGTCATCGTCGGCGAAGAGGTGACAACCTCCCCGACCGACTTCCACGACCTGCTGATCGCCGAAGGTGTCACCGTGTTGACCCAAACACCCTCGGCCGCAGCCCTATTGGACCCCCACGGGCTGGAATCGGTGGCGCTGCTACTCGGCGGGGAAACCTGCCCCGCCGACGTCGTCGACCAATGGGCACACCAGCGAGTCGTCATCAACGCCTACGGCCCCACCGAAACCACCATCTACGCCACCATGAGCACCCCCCTGCACCCGGCCACCGGCCCCGCCCCCATCGGCGCACCCGTACCCACCGCCGCGGTATTCGTCTTAGACCCCTGGCTACGCCCCACACCCCCCGGCGTCACCGGCGAACTCTACATAGCCGGCCACGGCGTGGCCTGCGGCTACCACCACCAACCCGCACTGACCGCCACCCGATTCCTACCCTGCCCCTACGGCCCACCCGGAACCCGCATGTACCGCACCGGCGACCTGGTGCGCTGGCGCCCCGACGGACAACTGGACTACCTCGGCCGCGCCGACGAACAACTCAAAATCCGCGGCTACCGCATCGAACCCGCCGAAATCCACACCACCCTCACCCAACTCGACGGCGTCGACCAAGCCGCCATCATCACCCGCGAAGACACCCCCGGCCACCCCCGCCTCATCGCCTACATCACCGGCACCGCCGACCCCACCACCCTGCGCACCACCCTGACCCAACACCTACCCCCCTGGATGATCCCCACCACCATCATCACCCTCGACACCCTGCCCCTGACCGTCAACGGCAAACTCGACACCCACGCCCTACCCACACCCCAACACCACCCCACCACCACCGACCCCCCACCACCGCCATCGAAGAAATCCTCACCGGCATCTACGCCCAAATCCTCGGCCACGACCACATCAACACCGACGACTCCTTCTTCGACCTCGGCGGCGACTCGATCTTGTCGATGCAAGTGGTCGCCCGTGCCCGCGCCGCAGGGGTGTTGATCCGGCCCCGCGACATCTTCGTCGAGCAGACCGTCGAGCGGCTGGCCAGAGTGGCCACGGTGACGATCGGCGCAGCCGACCCGCACGACGACGGCGTCGGTGTGGTGCCGACCACGCCGATCATGTGCTGGCTGCGCGGGATCAACACTTCCGTCGACGAGTTCAACCAGACGGTCGTGGTGCAGGCACCCGCCGAAGCAACCGACGCCGACGTTGCAATCCTGTTGCAGGCCTTGCTGGATCACCATGCGATGTTGCGACTGCGCGTAGCGGACGGGTGGTCGCTGCGCGTCCCGCAGGCCGGAGCCGTCGACACGCAGAGCTGTGTGCGCGTCGTGGACAGGTATTCGGATCAAGCGCTGGCGCAGGCGCGTGCGCGGTTGAACCCCGCCGCCGGGATCATGCTCAGCGCCCTGTGGATCACCTCGACCCGCCGGTTGGTGCTCATCGTTCATCACCTGGCCGTCGACGCCGTATCGTGGCGAATCTTATTGGAAGACCTCAATATTGCCTGGGCCCAGCATCGCAACGCTCAGCCGATCGCGCTACCCGAGACGGGGACCTCGTTCGCCACCTGGTCCGCGCTGCTGCACGAACGCGCCGGCACGGCAGCGATGCTGCAGCACGAGCAAGCATGGCGGTCGATCGGCGCGGTTGCGCCGGTGCTACCCGCCCCCACGCCCGACGACACCTATGCCAGCGCGGGACAACTGTCGGCGGAACTCGAGTCCGACCTCACCCGCGCGCTACTCGGTGAGATCCCGGCCGCGTTTCACGCTGGCGTGCAAGACATCCTGTTGATCGCCTTCGGGTTGGCCTGGACGGAGTTCCTCGGCACGGCGGCAACCATCGGCATCGACGTAGAGGGCCACGGCCGCGACGAAGAACTCGCCCCCCAGGTCGACTTGTCGCGCACAGTGGGGTGGTTCACCACCAAATATCCGGTTGCCTTACAAACAGCTTCGTTGGCGTGGGAGCACGTACGCACCGGTGAACCCGCACTGGGTGCAGCGGTCAAAGCAGCCAAGGAACAACTGCGCGCCTTGCCCGACGGCCTGACCTACGGGCTGCTGCGCTATCTGCGCCCCGACGGCGGCCCGGCGGGCCTGGCGGGTGACGACCCGGTGATCGGGTTCAACTACCTCGGGCGACTCGGCGGCGCGGCACCGCTGTCAGACGAGCTATGGCGGGTCAGCCCCGACGGCATAGCAGTCGCGGCCGCGGCTGCCAGAATCTCAATGCCGTTGGGGCACACCGTCGAACTGAGCGCCGCCACCCTCGACACCGACACCGGGCCGCGCCTGCAGGCCACCTGGACCTGGGCGGTCTCGGCGCTGACCGGCGAACAGATCGGCCGCCTGAGCCGGTTGTGGTTCGAGGCGCTGGCCGGCATCTGTGCACACGTACGCCGCGGTGGTGGCGGGCTGACCCCCTCGGATATCGCGCCCGCTCGGCTGAGCCAGCCACAGATTGACGCGCTGTGCGGGCAACACGCGATCGTCGACATCTTGCCGCTCACACCACTGCAGCAGGGACTGCTGTTCCACGCCAGCGCGGCCGACGGCAACGCCGACGACGTGTATGCAATGCAGCTGGACCTGACCATTACCGGACCGCTGGACTCCGATCGACTGCGCACGGCCGTCGGCACCGTCGTCGTCCGGCACCCCAACCTGGTCGCCCGGTTCTGTCGGCTGTTCGACGAACCGGTCCAGGTCATTCCCGCCGAACCCGCCGCCCCGTGGGCTTATTGCGAGGTCGCCGATGAGGCGGAAATCCAACGGATTTGCGCCACTGAGCGGGCGGCGGTCTGCGCTCTGGACGAACCGCCGGCATTTCGGGTCGCCTTGATCCGCACCGCGCAGAACGAACACCGGTGCGTCCTGACGAATCACCACATCGTGCTGGACGGCTGGTCGCTGCCGATCCTGGCGCAGGAGATCTTCACCAGCTACTACGGCCAGCGCCTCCCGCCCGCAGCACCGTACCGCAGGTTCGTCACCTGGCTGGCCGAACGAGATGTCGACGCCGCTGTCTGGGCCTGGCGGGAAGTGTTGGCCGGCTTCGACACACCCACCCTGGTTGGCCCACCGGGGCGGGTGCGGCCCGGCCGGCGCGGCGTTGCGACCGGCGCACTGTCGGCACAGGCCACTGCCGAGTTGGTCGACCTGGCCCGCCGTCACCACACGACGGTGAACACGGTGCTGCAGGCCGGCTGGGCGCAACTGCTGATGTCGCTGACCGGTCAGCAGGACGTCGTCTTCGGCACCGCGGTGTCGGGCCGCCCGGCCGAGTTGGCCGGATCCGATTCGATGGTGGGCCTGCTGATCAACACGGTGCCGGTGCGCGCGATCGGCACGGCCACCACCACGGTCGCCGACCTGCTCGACCAACTGCACCACGGCAACAACCTCACTCTTGAGCATCAGCATTTGGCACTCAACGAGATTCACCGCGCCGTGGGCCACGACCAGTTGTTCGACACGCTGTTCGTGTACGAGAACTACCCGATCGACACGTCCATGACACTCGCCGACGGGTTGGCCATCACCGCGTTGACCGCGCGCGAATACAACCACTATCCGCTCACCCTGCAAGCCATGCCCGGCGACGAACTGCGCCTGCGCGTCGAATACGACGCCGATGTGTTTGGGGTGGGTTTGGTGGGTGGGTTGGTGGGTCGGTTGGAGCGGGTGTTGGCGGCGATGGTGGTTGATGGGGGTCGTCGGTTGTCGTCGGTGGGGTTGGTTGATGGTGGGGAGGGGGTGTGGTTGGCGGGGGTGGGTCGTTGGGGGTTGTTGGGTGAGCCGGTGTCGGTGGGGGTGTCGGTGCCGGAGTTGTTTGGGGTGCAGGTGTCGCGGGTGGGCGATGCGGTGGCGGTTTGTGGTGTGGGTGGGTCGTTGACGTATCGGGAGCTTGATGAGGCTGCCGGGCGGGTGGCGGCGGTGTTGGCCGGTCGTGGTGTGGGTGCGGGTCATGTTGTGGCGTTGTTGTTTTCACGGTCGGTTGAGGCGGTCGTGGCGATGTTGGCGGTGCTCAAGACCGGGGCGGGTATGTCGCGATCGATCCGGCCTATCCGGATGCGCGGATCGGGTTCATGCTTGCCGATGCGGCCCCGGTGGTGGCGGTCAGCACCGCGGCGTTGGCCGGGCGGCTGGCCGGGCATGCGGTGGCGGTGGTGGATATCGCCGAGGCGATGGCGGCCGGCCCGCCGGTGGATACCGTGGGGGCGGGGCGGGTGTCGGCCGATGATCTTGCGTATCTGATTTACACCTCGGGCACCACCGGTGTGCCCAAAGGTGTTGCGGTCACTCACCGTAACCTCGCGCACGTGGCGGCCTCGACACCGGCGGAGCTGCCCGCGGTGCAAGTGTGGACCCAATGCCACTCCTACGGGTTCGACTTCTCGGTGTGGGAGATCTGGGCCGCCCTGCTCGGCGGGGGACGCCTGGTCATCGTCGGCGAAGAGGTGACAACCTCCCCGACCGACTTCCACGACCTGCTGATCGCCGAAGGTGTCACCGTGTTGACCCAAACACCCTCGGCCGCAGCCCTATTGGACCCCCACGGGCTGGAATCGGTGGCGCTGCTACTCGGCGGGGAAACCTGCCCCGCCGACGTCGTCGACCAATGGGCACACCAGCGAGTCGTCATCAACGCCTACGGCCCCACCGAAACCACCATCTACGCCACCATGAGCACCCCCCTGCACCCGGCCACCGGCCCCGCCCCCATCGGCGCACCCGTACCCACCGCCGCGGTATTCGTCTTAGACCCCTGGCTACGCCCCACACCCCCCGGCGTCACCGGCGAACTCTACATAGCCGGCCACGGCGTGGCCTGCGGCTACCACCACCAACCCGCACTGACCGCCACCCGATTCCTACCCTGCCCCTACGGCCCACCCGGAACCCGCATGTACCGCACCGGCGACCTGGTGCGCTGGCGCCCCGACGGACAACTGGACTACCTCGGCCGCGCCGACGAACAACTCAAAATCCGCGGCTACCGCATCGAACCCGCCGAAATCCACACCACCCCTCACCCAACTCGACGGCGTCGACCAAGCCGCCATCATCACCCGCGAAGACACCCCCGGCCACCCCCGCCTCATCGCCTACATCACCGGCACCGCCGACCCCACCACCCTGCGCACCACCCTGACCCAACACCTACCCCCCTGGATGATCCCCACCACCATCATCACCCTCGACACCCTGCCCCTGACCGTCAACGGCAAACTCGACACCCACGCCCTACCCACACCCCAACACCACCCCCACCACCACCGACCCCCCACCACCGCCATCGAAGAAATCCTCACCGGCATCTACGCCCAAATCCTCGGCCACGACCACATCAACACCGACGACTCCTTCTTCGACCTCGGCGGCGACTCCCTGTCGGCCATGCGCCTCATCGGCGCAATCAACGCCGGGCTGGACGCAGGCCTGCAGGTGCACACCCTGTTCGACGCGCCGACGATCGCTCAACTGGCACCACGTATCGGCACCGGTCGCGGCTGGCTGGAACCGCTGTCGGCCACCGAACGGCCGGCGGTGGTGCCGCTGTCGTTCGCCCAGACCCGGTTATGGTTCCTCGACCAGTTACAGGGCCCCTCCCCCATCTACAACATGGCGGTCGCATTGCGGCTCTCCGGCCGCCTCCACGCCGACGCACTCGCCGCGGCGCTGCGCGACGTGATCGCCCGACACGAAAGCCTGCGTACGCTGATCGTCGCCCCCCAGGGCATCCCGCAGCAGCTGGTGCTGGCCGCGGAAAACGTTGAGTTTGACTGGCAGGTAATAGATTCCAGCGACTGGTCGACGACGATGCTGGAGGCTGCGATCGACGTCGCGGCACGGTACGCCTTCGAACTCGCTGCCGAAATCCCGTTACGGGCCACGCTGTTTCGCCTCACCGACGACGAGCACGTGCTGGTGGGCGTGGTACACCATATCGCCGCCGACGGCCTATCGGTCGGGCCGTTGGTCCGCGATCTGGGGGAGGCGTACGCCGCCCGCGTGGTGGGCGAGGGCCCCCGCTGGGCGCGACTGCCGGTGCAGTATGCCGATTACACGCTGTGGCAACACGCCCAGTTCGGCCGACTCGACGACCCGGACAGCCCGATCGCGGCGCAACTGTCCTACTGGCAGGACACCTTGGCCGGCATGCCGGAGCGCCTGACGCTGCCGACGGATCGGCCGTATCCGCCGCTGGCCGATCAGCATGGGGCCAGTGTGCCGGTCCAGTGGCCGGCCGAACTGCAGCAGCGGGTGCGCGCGCTGGCCCGTAGCCACGATGCCACCAGCTTTATGGTGGTGCAGGCCGCGCTGGCGGTGCTGCTATCCGCGGTGAGCGCCACTTCCGATGTGGCCGTGGGCTTCCCGATCGCCGGGCGCCGCGATCCGGCCCTCGACCAGCTCATCGGCTTCTTTGTCAATACCCTGGTATTGCGGGTCGACGTCGCCGGCGACCCCACCGTCACCGAGCTGCTGACGCAGGTTCGCCGACAAAGTCTGGCCGCCTTCGAAAACCAAGACGTGCCCTTCGAGGTCCTCGTCGAACGCCTCAACCCCACCCGAAGCCTGAGTCATCATCCCCTGGTCCAGGTCATGCTGGGTTGGCAGAGCCGCTACGGTGACGACCCCGCCTCCGCGTTGGCGTTGGGCGATGTCCGCGTAACCCCGCTACCACTCGAATCACACACGGCTCGAATGGATCTGGCGTTCTCGCTGACGGAACGCTGGGCGCAGACCGGCGAACCCGCCGGGATCTCCGGCACCGTGGAATACCGCACCGACGTGTTCGAAGCCGACAGTATCCGAACCCTGCTGCGGCGATTCGAGCACGTGCTCGACGCCATCACCGCCGACCCTACCCGGCATATCTCCGCGATCACCGTGGTCGATACCGACGAGCGCGCCCGACTCGACGCCCTGAGTAATCGGCGGACACTGGAACTGATACCCGCCGAGGCGTCCGTTCCGCAGTTGTTCGCCGAACACGTGGCCCGGGCGCCCGAGACCGCGGCGATCACCTTCGACGGCCGCACCCTCACCTACGGCGCGCTCGACGACGCATCCAACGTGTTGGCGCACGCGCTGACTGCGCGCGGCGTGCGCCCGGGCCATTGTGTTGCGCTGCTGCTGGAACGCTCGGCCAACGCAATCGTCGCGATGCTGGCCGTGCTCAAGTCCGGGGCCGCCTACCTGGCCGTCGACGCCGCGCTTCCGGACGCCAGGATCACCTTCCTGCTCGATGACGCCGCACCCACCGCCGCGATCACCACCGCCGACCTGCGCGCCCGGCTGGCCGGGCACGACCTCACCATCCTCGACGTCGACGACCCCACACCCGACGTCGCGCTGGAAGCCGCGCTGCCGACGCCGTCACCCGACGACATCGCTTACCTCGTCTACACCTCGGGCACCACCGGTACGCCCAAGGGCGTCGCCGTCACACATCGCAACCTGGCCCACCTCGCCGCGTCGACACCCCGCGCGCTGCCGGCTCGCCAGGTGTGGACGCAATGCCATTCGTATGCGTTCGACTTCTCGGTGTGGGAGATCTGGGCCGCGCTGCTCGGCGGCGGCCGCCTGGTCGTGGTGCCCGAGTCGGTGGCCGCCTCGCCGGACGACTTCCACGCCCTGCTGCTCGCCGAGGCTGTGAACGTGCTCACCCAAACCCCCTCTGCGGTCACCGGCCTGGCACCGCAACAGATCCCGGCCCCGGCGTTACTGCTCGGTGGCGAGGCCTGCCCAGCCGACGTGGTGGACCGGTGGGCGCCCGGCCGGGTGGTGATCAACGCGTACGGTCCCAGCGAGGCCACCGTGTACGCCTCGATGACCACGCCGCTGAGCCCAGGCATGGCCGTGGTGCCGATCGGCGCGCCGGTATCCACCGCCGCGCTGTTCGTGCTCGACCGGTGGTTACGCCCGGCACCGGTCGGCGTGACGGGCGAACTGTACATCGCGGGCACCGGTGTGGCGTGCGGGTACCTCGGGCGGTCGGGGTTGACGTCGTCCCGATTCGTCGCCTGCCCCTTCGGGGCCGCCGGAGCACGCATGTATCGCAGTGGTGACCTGGCGCGCTGGCGCGCCGACGGCCAACTGGACTACCTCGGCCGCGCTGACGATCAGGTCAAGGTTCGCGGCCATCGCATCGAGCTCGGCGAAATCCGTGCGGCGCTAGCCGCTTTGGATGGCGTGGAACACGCAGTCGTCATCACCCGCGAGGACCAACCGGGCACCACTCGGCTGGTCGGGTACATCACCGGCACCGCCGACCCGGTGCAGGCCCGCGCCGCCCTGACCGACCGGCTTCCGCCGTACATGGTCCCGTCGGCCCTGATGGTGCTGGACTCGCTGCCGCTGACGGGGAACGGCAAGCTCGATACGCGTGCCCTGCCCCCGCCGGACTACCGCGTCACCGAGCGCTACCTCGCCCCCACCGGCGAACTCGAAGAGACGCTCGTCGCCATCTACGCGCAGGTGCTCGGTGTCGACCGGGTCGGGGTCGATGACTCGTTCTTCGATCTGGGCGGCGACAGCATCTTGTCAATGCAAGTCGTGGCCCGGGCACGGGAGGCCGGCTTACTGTGCCGTCCCCGTGACATTTTCGTCGAGCAGACCGTCGCGCGGCTTGCCCGCGTCGTCACCATCGCTACCACGGACGGCAACGTCGTCGACGAGGGGACCGGGCCCGTGCTGGCCACCCCGATCATGCGCTGGCTGCAGGGTGTGGACGGTCCCACCGAACAGTTCAACCAGACCATGGTGGTGCAGGCACCGGCCGCGGTGACCGAAGCCGACGCGCTGGTGGTCCTGCAGGCGTTGCTGGATCGGCATCCCATGCTGCGGCTGCGGGCCGAAAACGACCGCACCATGGCCGTACCCGAGCCGGGCGCCGTGCGCGCCCGCGACCGCATGCGGACCGTCGATGCGCTCGACGGCGACATCCTCGACACGGCCCGGGCCCGGCTGAGCCCCGCCGACGGCGTCGTGCTCAGCGCGGTGTGGGCCCGGTTGACCCATCAGCTGCTGCTGGTCGTTCACCACCTGGCCGTCGATGCGATGTCGTGGCGAATCCTGTTGGAAGATCTCAACATCGCCTGGGCTGCGCACCACAGCGGCCGGCCCATCGCGCTGCCTACCGGCGGCACCTCGTTCGCCCGCTGGTCGTCCCTGCTCACCGAGCACGCCCACACCGCAGCGGTGGCCGGCCATGCCGAAAGCTGGGCGCAGGTGTTGGCGGTCCCGCGGGCGCTGCCCGCGCCGCAAGCCGGCGATACCTACGCCACCGCGGGGCAGCTGACGCGTGAGTTGGACGCCGAGACCACCCGCGCACTGCTCGCGGAGGTGCCGGCGGCGTTCCACGCCGGCGTTGGGGACATGTTGTTGATCGCATTTGCGGTGGCGTGCAACGAATTGCTGGCCGGTGGCGGCGCCGCACTCACGATCGATGTCGAGGGCCACGGCCGGCACGACGACCTGTCCGGCCAGGTCGACCTGTCCCGCACCGTGGGCTGGTTCACCACCAAATACCCCGTTGCGCTGAACGTCGGAAGCCTGACCTGGGCGCAGGTGTGCGCTGGAGACCCCGCGCTGGGCGCGGTTGTCAAGGATGCCAAAGAACAACTGCGTGCGCTGCCAGACGGCCTAACCTACGGCCTACTGCGCTACCTCACGCCCGAGTCAGCCCTGACGGGCGACGATCCGAGCATCGGGTTCAACTACCTGGGCCGGCTCAGCGGCGCCGCGGAACTCTCCGACGACGTGTGGCAGATCAGCCGGGAAGGTGCCGGGCTGGCTGCGCTGGCCTCGGCACTGCCAATTCGGTTGGGACACAGCGTCGAACTCAACGCCGTCGCCATGGACACCGGGACCGGGCCGCAGCTGCACGCCACCTGGACCTGGGCGACCTCGGCGGTGGACGACGCCTTCATCGACCGGCTGAGCCGGCTGTGGTTCGACGCACTGACCGGAATGTGCGCGCACGTGCAGCGGGGCGGCGGCGGACTGACCCCGTCGGATATCGCCCCGACGCCGCTGACCCAGCAGCAGATCGACGAGCTGTGCCGCCAACAGCACGTGGCAGACATCCTGCCGCTGACGCCGCTGCAGCAGGGACTGTTGTTCCACGCCAGCGCGATCCAGAACAGCCGCGACGACATCTACGCAATGCAGCTCGACATCACCATCACCGGGCCGCTGAATCCCGACCGGTTGCGCGATGCCATGCACACCGTTGTCGTCCGCCACCCCAACCTGGTCGCACGGTTCTCTCGCCAGTTCGGCCAGCCGGTTCAGATCATCCCCGCCGATCCCGAATTGCCATGTCAATACTTCGAATTCGGCGTCAGCAATCGTCAAGTCGAACGAATTTTCGCTGCGGAACGCGCCGCGGTCTGCGACCTCAGCGTCCCGCCCGCGTTCCGGGCCGCGTTGGTCCGCATCGCCACGGACCGGCACCGGCTGGTCCTCACCAACCATCACATCGTGCTCGATGGCTGGTCATTGCCGATCCTCGCGCAGGAGATCTTCGCCAGTTACTTCGGGCAACGGCTATCCGCTGCCGTCCCGTATCGCCGTTTCGTCAACTGGCTCGCCGACCGCGACGTCGCCGCGGCCCAGGCGGCCTGGCGCGAGGAGTTCGACGGCTTTGAGTCTCCCACCCTGGTGGGGCCCCCGGCGCGAATTGGGCTGGGCCGTCGCGGAGTACAGACATCGCGGGTCAATACGCGGACGACGGAGGCGCTGCATCAGCTCGCCCGGACCCACCACACCACCGTCAATACCGTCTTGCAGGTGGCCTGGGCACAGTTGCTGATGTGGCTCACCGGCCGACACGACGTCGCGTTCGGCACCGCGGTGTCGGGCCGACCGACCGACGTCCCGGGCGCCGACGCGATGGTCGGCCTGCTCATCAACACCGTGCCGGTGCGGGCCCGCTGCACGCCGACGAGCACGACCGCCGACCTGCTCGAGCAGCTGCACCGCGCCAACCACCACACCCTCGAGCACCAGCACCTGGCACTCGCGGAGATTCATCGCGTCACCGGACACGACCAACTCTTCGACACCCTGTTCGTGTTCGAGAATTATCCGGTCGACACCACGAACCTGGTAGGCGTCGACGGGCTGGCCATCGGCGAAATGACCGCCCGGGAGTACAACCACTACCCGCTGACGTTGCAGGCCATGCCGGGTACCGAGTTGGGTCTGCGGGTCGAGTACAACGCCGACGTCTTTACCACCGACAGTGTCGAGACGCTGATCGAACAGCTGCAGCAGGTGTTGCGGGCCATGATCACCGAGCCGACCCGCAGGTTGTCGTCGATTCAGCTGTTGAACCCCGACGAGCAGACGGTGATCGATGAGCTCGGTAACCGGCAGGTGTTGACCCGGCATTCGCCCGCGTCGCTGTCGATTCCGGAACTGTTCGCCGAACACGTGCACCGTGACCCCGACGCGGTGGCGGTGAGCCATGACGGCCGCATCCACAGCTACCGCGAACTGGACGAGGACGCCAATCGCGTGGCCCGTCTGCTGGCCGACTATGGTGTCGGCCCGGGAGAGGTTGTGGCGCTGCTGTTTTCCCGCTGCGCCCAGGCGATCGTTGCGATGCTGGGGGTATTGAAGGCGGGGGCGGCGTATCTGGCGATCGATCCGGCCCATCCCGACGCGCGGATCGGTTTTATGCTCACCGACGCGGCACCGATCGCCGCGGTGACCACGGCCGAGCTGCGCGGGCGCCTCGACGGATATGGTCTGCCGACCATCGACATCGCCGATCCCGCGGTAAGCCGTCAACCCGCCACCAGTCCGCTGCCCCCCACCGCCGACGACATCGCATACCTGATCTACACCTCGGGCACCACCGGTGTGCCCAAAGGTGTTGCGGTGACACATCGCAACCTGGCCCACCTGGCCGCCTCGGCACCCACCCACCTGCCGCTGGCACAGGTGTGGACGCAATGCCACTCCTACGGCTTCGACTTCTCGGTGTGGGAGATCTGGGCCGCGCTGCTCGGCGGCGGCCGCCTGGTCGTGGTACCCGAGTCGGTGACCGCCTCGCCGCAGGAATTCCACACCCTGCTGGTCGACCAGGGAGTCACGATTCTCACCCAAACTCCCTCGGCAGCAACGGTATTGACGCCACAGGGGCTGGAATCGGTGGCCGTGCTGCTGGGCGGGGAAGCCTGCCCCGCCGACGTCGTGGACCAGTGGGCGGACGGCCGGGTGGTGATCAACGCCTACGGTCCCACCGAGGCCACGGTCTACGCGTCGATGAGTGCACCGCTGACCGCCGGGTCGGGTGCCGCGCCGATCGGCGCGCCGGTACCTACCGCGGCGCTGTTCGTGTTGGACGGCTGGCTGCGGCCGGTGCCCATCGGTGTGGTGGGCGAGCTGTACGTCGCGGGCGCCGGCGTGGCCTGCGGATATCGCGGTCGCGCCACGCTGACGGCGGAGCGATTTGTGGCCTGTCCGTACGGTGAGCGGGGTGCCCGGATGTACCGCACGGGAGACTTGGTGCGCTGGCATCCCGACGGCCAGTTGGACTACGTCGGCCGGGCCGACGAACAGGTCAAGATCCGCGGCTATCGCATCGAGCTCGGCGAGATCCAGGCCGCCCTGGCCGCCGGGGAGGGCGTCACCCGGGCCGCGGTCGTCACCGCCGAGGATGACACCGGCGGCACCCGGGTGATCGGGTACATCACCGGGACGGCCGACCCGGCCGAACTGCGAAACAGCCTGGCGGACAAGTTACCCGGCTACATGGTGCCGTCCGCCATCGTGGTGCTGGACGCGCTGCCGCTGACCACGAACGGCAAGCTCGACATGCGGGCCCTGCCGGCACCTGATTTCGCCGACGCCGGGAACTACCGCGCGCCCGCCGGTGCTGCGGAAGAAATCTTGGCGGGCATCTACGCCCGCGTCCTTGGCCTCGACCGCGTCGGTGTCGACGACTCGTTCTTCGACCTGGGCGGGGACTCCCTGTCAGCGATGCGGCTGATCGCGGCGATCAATTCCGGCCTCGACGCCGATGTCGACGTGCACTCGTTGTTCGACGCGCCGACGATCGCGCGATTGGCGCCCCTCGTCGCGACCACCCAAGTCGGGCGGCGCAAGCCACTGGTTGCCCGGCAGCGGCCAGCGCTGATTCCGTTGTCGTTCGCCCAATCCCGGCTGTGGTTCCTGTACCGGTTCGAGGGCGGGGTCGCGACGTACAACATGCCGACCGCATTCCGGATCGAGGGCGCACTGGACGTCGCGGCGCTCGCCGCGGCACTCGACGACGTCATCGCGCGCCACGAAGCGTTGCGCACCATCTTCGTCGACATCGACGGTGTGCCCTACCAGGAGGTGTTGCCGGCCGCGCCGGGGCTGTGGCTGCGCGGCGACGACGCGGTACGGTCGCTGCCGGCAGACGAGCTGCTGGGCGAATTGACCACGCTGGCGAAATATCGATTCGATCTGTCGGCCGAAATTCCGATACGTGCGCAGATCTATTCGATCGGGGCCGACGACCATGTGGTCGGAATCGTGGTGCACCACATCGCCTTCGACGGGTGGTCGCTGGCGCCGATGGCCCGCGACATCGGTGAGGCGTACCGGGCGCGACGGCGCGGCGGCGCGCCGGACCGCGCCGCACTTTCGGTGCAGTACATCGACTACACGCTGTGGCAACGCGCGCAGTTCGGCGAGCTTGCCGACACCGACAGTCCCATCGCCGGTCAGCTGGCGTACTGGGAGGGTGCGCTGGCCGGGATGCCGGAACGGTTACAGCTGCCCACCGACCGTCCCTACCCGTTGGTGGCCGATTATCGCGGCTCGCACGTGGCGTTGGAATGGCCGGCCGAGCTGCAGCATCGGGTGCGCGAGGTGGCCCGCGAGCACAACGCGACCAGCTTCATGCTGATTCAGGCCGCCCTGGCGATGCTGCTTTCGACGCTGAGTTCCAGTTCCGATGTGGCGGTGGGCTTCCCAATAGCCGGGCGACGCGACCCCGCGCTCGATGAGCTGGTGGGCTTCTTCGTCAACACCCTGGTGCTGCGGGTCGAGGTGACCGGCGATCCCACCTTCGACGAGCTGCTCGCCCAGGTCCGCCGGCGCAGCCTGGCCGCCTACGAGAACCAGGACGTACCGTTCGAGGTTCTCGTCGAGCGGATCAACCCCACCCGCTCTCTGACCCATCATCCGCTGGTGCAGGTGATGCTGGCCTGGCAGAGCGTCGCGGGCAACGGTGCCGGCGCCGCGTCCGGACTGGACTTGGACGATCTGCAGGTAACTCCGCTGACCATGGATACCCGCACCGCTCGAATGGATTTGGTGTTCCACCTTGCCGAACACTGGAGTGACGCGGGTGCCCCCGCCGGGATCAACGGGACGGTCGAGTACCGAACCGACGTGTTCGACGAGACCACCATCCGCGCCGTGATCGACCGATTGCACCGGGTCTTGGTGGCCGTGACCGACGATCCCGCTCGGCGCCTGTCGTCGGTGCATCTTGTCGGAGTCGACGAGGTTGCGCGCCTGCATGATTGGGGCAACCGGGCGGTGTTGGCCCGGCCCGTGCCGACGGTGGACTCGATCCCGAGCCGGTGGGCCGAGCAGGTCGTTCGCACGCCCCGCCGTCCGGCAGTGACGTTCGCGGGCCTGTCCATGACCTACCTCGAGGTCGATGAGGACGCCAATCGGCTGGCACACCTGCTGGCCGCCCACGGCGCGGGCCCCGGACGGGTGGTGGCGCTGCTGTTCACCCGATCCGCCGAAGCGATCATCGCAATCCTGGCGGTGCTCAAGACCGGGGCGGCCTACCTGGCGATAGACCCCGCGCATCCCGACGCCCGGATCGGCTTCATGGTCGCCGACGCCGAGCCCGTCATCGCGATCACCACCGCGGCGCTGCGCGACCGGCTCGACGGCCATGACCTGGCCGTCGTCACGGTCGACGACCCCCGCATTGCGGGCCACCCCGGCACCGCGTTGCCAATGCCGGACGCCGACGACCTCGCCTACCTGATCTACACCTCCGGCACCACCGGCACCCCCAAGGGGGTGGCCGTCCCGCACCGCAACGTCATCGAACTGCTGCACTCGCTGTCCGGCCAGCTGGATCTGGAACAGGTGTGGACGCAAGCACATTCGTTGGCGTTCGACTTCTCGGTGTGGGAGATCTGGGGCGCCCTGCTGCACGGCGGCCGGCTGGTGGTGGTACCCGAATCCGTGGCCCGCTCGCCGGAGGACTTCCACGCGCTGCTGGCCGCGGAAGGCGTCGGTGTGCTGAGCCGGACGCCGACGGCGTTCTACGCGCTGCAGACCGCCGACACGCTGCAGCCCGCGCTCGCCGAGCGGCTCCAGCTACAGACGGTGGTGTTTGGTGGGGAAGCCCTTGAGCCACAACGCCTTCGGAGCTGGATGCAGAGCCACCCGCAGGCCCCGCGGCTGATCAACATGTACGGCATCACCGAAACCACGGTGCACGCCTCGTTCCGCGTCCTCACCGACGGCGACGTCGACCGCACGGTCAGCCCCATCGGCGAGCCGCTGGCACATCTGGCGTTCTTCGTGCTGGACGCCTGGCTGCGGCCGGTGCCGGTCGGAGTGGTCGGCGAGCTATATGTGGCGGGCGGCGGGCTGGCGAGTGGATACGCGCGCCGACCGGATTTGACGGCCACTCGCTTCGTAGCCTGCCCATTCGTCGACCCCGGGATGCCCGCCGAACGGATGTATCGCACCGGGGACCTGGTGGCCTGGCAGTCCGACGGTCAACTACGCTACGTCGGCCGCTCCGACGAGCAGGTCAAGATCCGCGGTTACCGCATTGAACTCGGCGAGATCGAAAGCGTTTTGCTGGCTTGCCCGCAGGTCGCCCAGGCCGTCACCACCGTGCACCACAGCGACGCGGGCGACCACCTGATCGCCTATCTCACCCTGGGTCACACCACCAGCGACGACCATGACGCCGAGATCGTCGAACAGTGGCAGGGCGTATACGACGAGCTGTACTACCCAACGGATGAGGCTCCGCCGTTCGGCATGGACTTCCGAGGCTGGAACAGCAGTTACACCGGTGCGCCGATTCCGTTGGAGGAGATGTTCGAGTGGCGTGCGGCGACCGTGGCGAGGATCGCGGCGCTACGACCGAAACGGGTGCTGGAGATCGGTGCCGGCTCGGGGCTGCTGCTCTCCCAGCTCGCCCCGCTGGCTGAGCACTACGTCGCCACGGACATGTCGGCGGTGGCCATCGACAACCTGGCCAGTTCGCTGGAGCGGTTGCAGCTGCCATGGCGCGATCGGGTCCAGCTGCTGGCCCGGCCAGCACACCTGATGGCCGGGCTGCCGCGCGCCTACTTCGACACCATCATCGTCAACTCCGTCGTCCAGTACTTCCCCAATGCCGGTTATCTGACCGACCTGATCGACCGTGCCATGGAACTGCTGGCTCCCGGCGGCGCCTTGTTCATCGGCGATATCCGCAACCACGCCCTGCAGGACGCCTTCCAGACCGGTGTCGCGCTGGCGCGCACCACCACCGGCGATGCCGCCGAGATCCGTCAGCGCGTCCACCGAGCGGTCGTCAGCGAGCCTGAATTGCTCTTGGCGCCAGAGTTTTTCACGGCGTGGGCCGACGACCATCCGGACACTGCCGGGCTGGACATCCAGGTCAAGCGGGGGCTGGCGGACAACGAGCTGAACAAGTATCGCTATGACGTGGTCGTCCACAAATCTCCCGCGCCGGTGCGCTCGGTGGCCGCCGCGGCCGCGTGGACGTGGACCGAATGCGGGGGGTTGCTTGGGCTGCACGGCCGCTTGGCAGCCAACCGTCCCGCGGCGGTGCGCGTCACCGGGATACCCCGGGCCGGACTGATCGCCGACGTCCGCATCGACCGCGCGCTCGCCGACGGGCTGCCGCTGACCGACGCGTTGACCCTGCCCGCGACGGCACCAGACACCGTCACCCCCGAGCAGCTGCACCGGCTTGGCGCCAACGCCGGGTACCAAGTCGCCGTCACCTGGGGCGCCGAGCCCGGCACCCTCGACGCCCTCTTCCTCACCCCGGCCGAGGCCGAAGCTGCCCTGACCGACATCTACCTGCCGCGTTCGGCGCGCGGCGTGCACGCCAACAACCCGAACACCAACATGGAGATCAGCGCCGTGCGCCAGCGGCTGAGCGCGCGGCTGCCCGAGTACATGGTGCCGGCCCAGATCGTGGTGCTCGAGGAGTTCCCGCTGACCTCGTCGGGCAAGATCGACAGCAAGGCCCTGCCGGCGCCGGTATTCGCCGCCACGCCATTCCAGGCCCCGCAGACCGAGACCGAGCGCGTCATCGCCGGCATCTACGCCCAGGTGCTGGGCATCGAGCGGGTGGGCGTCGACGATTCCTTCTTCGATCTGGGCGGGGATTCCCTGTCGGCGATGCGGGTGATCGCCGCGGTCAACGCCGCGCTCGATATCCACCTCCCGGTGCGCACCATGTTCTATGCGCCGTCCGTCCGCAGCCTCAGCGAGCAACTGGGCGCGGCGGACAGTGACCCGGAGGTCCTCCCGGTCGACGTGTTGCAGCAGGGCACCGGGACTCCGCTGTTCTGCATTCACGACGGGCTGGGCCTGAGCTGGTCGTATCGGGCGCTAGGCGCGTATCTGGATTGCCCGATCATCGGCATCAACCAGGTGCCGCAGGACGGTGAGGCCGACGACACCTCGGTTCGCGACATGGCGGCGAACTACGCCGACCGGATACAAGCGCGCCAGCCCGACGGGCCGTACCAGATTCTCGGCTGGTCGTTCGGCGCGGTCGTCGCCCATGAAGTGGCCGTCGAACTCCAGCGCCGCGGCCGGGTGGTGCGCAGCCTGATCCTGCTTGACCCGGTGTTTACCGCGAACAAGTTCGTCGCGAAGCTGACCGCCAAGGCCGCTGCGAAGAACCCGATGCTCGACGGCCAGATCGTGGCCGACATTTTGCGGAGCAACGGCGTCGACCTCCCCGAGCAGTCGGCCGGGGTGCTGGAGTTCCTGGTACGCAGCGTCCGGGCAAACCAGGCACGGCTGGCCCAACATGTGCCCGATGTGTTCGATGGCGACCTGGTCGTCTTCGCCGCCGGGGGCACCAGCAGTGAAAACGGTCGCGGCCCCCGGCCGAGATCACGGTGGCGTGGACTGCGAACCGGCCGCGCGGCGCGCGCTCAGCAACGAGTGTGGCGTCCGTACGTCGCCGGGGACATCG
The DNA here is from genome assembly GCF_010727605.1 of Mycobacterium simiae. NCBI lineage: Bacteria > Bacillati > Actinomycetota > Actinomycetes > Mycobacteriales > Mycobacteriaceae > Mycobacterium > Mycobacterium simiae. Next base: position 2,903,279 of record NZ_AP022568.1, on the reverse strand, counting down.
TTACGTACTCGGTCGACAGCACGCACCTGGAGATGTTGACCGCCGACGCGCTGAGCGCCTACGGCGAGCATTTGCGGCTGTTTTTGGAAAGCGCGGTGACGCAGCCCTAGCCTTCGAGCTCTTTCTTGAGGTTGGCCAGTACTTCACCCTGAATTCGCTTCAGCCCCAACGGCGCAAAGGTCTTTTCGAAGAAGCCCTTGATTCCCCCGGCGCCCGTCCAACTGGTTTTGACGGTCACGCTGGATCCAGGGCCCGCGGGAGCCACCGTCCAGGTGCTGACCATCGACGAGTTGGCGTCCTTTTCGATGACGCTGTGCCCGGCGACGTCGACGGTGGCCTGCACGTCGCGGCTGCGCGATTTGGTGGCCTGCAGTTTCCATTTGACGACGGTGCCCTGGCCTTGTCCGCCCTGCAGCACCTGGTATTCGCTGTACTGCGGGGACAGGATCTTCGGGCGGACGCTCTGGTAGTCCGCTACCGCGGCGAGGGTGGCCGCGGGATCGACGTTGAGCAGGATCGTGCTGGCTGCGCTGACCTGTGCCATCAGGCGCGACTCCTCTGTTGTGATGCCGCCCGCACGCGGGTGCACGTGGTGTTGTCGAAGACTAGGGTATAGGTGGTGCCAATCTCAGGATCTGCACACTCGACCCACACGTCGGGCGTTGATCGGTTGATGGCGAGTTATCGTTCCATCCCGGCCACGTCCGCGGTTCGGCTCGCCAAGCCCACGTCAAACCTGTTCCGCGACCGCACAAAACGCGACGCCCCGGGGCTGGACGCGTCCGGATTGACCGGCGTTCTCGGCGTCGATCCAGACGCCCGCACCGCCGACGTCGCGGGCATGTGCACATACCAGGATTTGGTGGCGGCGACGCTGCCATACGGCCTTTCGCCACTGGTCGTCCCGCAATTGAAGACCATCACGCTCGGCGGCGCGGTCAGCGGGTTGGGTATCGAGTCGGCGTCGTTCCGCAATGGCCTGCCGCATGAATCGGTGCTGGAGATGGATATCCTCACCGGCGCTGGCGAATTGGTCACCGCGTCACGTACCCAGAACTGCGACCTGTTTCGGTGTTTCCCGAATTCTTATGGGACGCTGGGTTATTCGACTCGGCTGCGGATCGAATTGGAGCCCATCACGCCGTTCGTGGCGCTGCGCCACATCCGATTCCGCTCGGTGCCCGAGCTGATCGCGGCGATGGATCGCATCGTCGACACCGGCGGGCAGGGCGACATCGCCGTCGACTACCTCGACGGGGTGGTGTTCAGCGCGGACGAAAGCTACCTATGCCTGGGCAGGCGAACCACCACTCCGGGCCCGGTCAGCGATTACACGGGGCAACGCATCTACTACCAATCGATGCGGCACGACTTATCCGGTGCGGCGCACGCCAAGGACGACCGTTTGACCATGCACGACTACTTCTGGCGGTGGGACACCGACTGGTTTTGGTGCTCACGCGCATTCGGCGCGCAAAACCCGCGAGTACGCCGGTGCTGGCCGCGGCGGTACCGGCGCAGCAGCGTGTACTGGAAGCTGGTCGCCCTGGATCGCCGCTTCGACATATCTGATCGCATCGAGAAGCGCCACGGCCGTCCGCCCCGCGAGCGGGTGGTCCAAGATGTCGAGGTCCCGGTCCGGCGCGCCTGCGACTTCGTGGAATGGTTTTTGGACAACGTTCCGATTACGCCGATCTGGCTGTGCCCGTTGCGTCTTCGCGATCATGACGGGTGGCCGCTGTACCCGATCGCGCCCGGGGACACCTATGTCAACATCGGCTTCTGGTCGTCGGTGCCGGCCGGTGACCGGCTGGGCGCCACCAATCGGGCGATCGAGGCCAAGGTCAGCGAGCTGGATGGGCACAAGTCGCTGTACTCCGACTCCTTTTATAGCCGGGAGGAGTTTGACCAGCTGTACGGCGGCGAAGCCTACAAGACGGTCAAAAAATCGTACGACCCCGATTCTCGTTTGCTAGATCTCTATGCGAAGGCGGTGCAACGGCGATGACGACAACCAAACAGCCCGACCGCTCCACCCGTATCGGCGGCAAGCTCAGCATGGCCGAGGTGCTGGAGGTCTTCACCGCCCGTGGCGGGTATCCGCTGAAGTTCACGGCGTACGACGGCAGCGTCGCCGGGCACGAAGATGCCGAACTCGGTCTGAACCTCTGCTCGCCGCGCGGCGCCACCTATCTGGCAACGGCGCCCGGCGAACTCGGCATCGCCCGCGCTTACATCTCGGGTGATCTGCAGCCCTATGGGGTGCACCCCGGCGACCCCTACGAACTGCTCAAGCTGCTGGCCGACCGGGTTGACTTCAAGCGGCCGTCGGCGTGGACGCTGGCGCAGGTCGTCCGCTCGATCGGCATCGAGCGGCTGGTACCGATCCCGCCACCACCGCAGGAGGCCCGGCCCCGATGGCTTCGGGTCGCCGACGGCCTGATGCACAGCAAGACGCGAGACGCCGAGGCCATCCACCATCACTACGACGTCTCCAACGCGTTTTACGAGTGGGTGCTCGGGCCGTCGATGACCTACACCTGCGCGGTCTACCCGCACGCCGACGCCAGCCTGGAAGAGGCGCAGGAAAACAAGTACCGGCTCGTCTTCGACAAGCTGCGGTTGCAACCGGGTGACCGGCTGCTCGACGTGGGCTGCGGTTGGGGTGGCATGGTGCGGTACGCCGCCCGCCACGGTGTCCGAGCGATCGGGGTCACCTTGTCGGCCGAACAGGCGAAGTGGGCCCGGCGGGCGATCGAGGCCGACGGGCTCTCGGCATTGGCCGAGGTGCGGCACTGCGACTACCGCGATGTCCCGGAGACGGGATTCGACGCGGTCTCCTCGATCGGGCTGACGGAGCACATCGGGGTGAAGAACTATCCGGCCTACTTCGCGTGCCTCAAATCGAAATTGCGCACCGGTGGCCTGTTGCTCAATCACTGCATCACCCGCCACGACAACAAGCAGACCTCTTTCGCGGGCGGATTCACCGACCGCTACGTCTTCCCGGATGGGGAGCTGACCGGTTCGGGACGCGTCATCACCGAGGTCCAGGACTGCGGCTTCGAGGTGCTGCACGCGGAGAACTTCCGCCACCACTACGCGATGACGCTGCGCGACTGGTGCCGCAATCTCGTCGCCAACTGGGACGCCGCGGTCGAGGAGGTGTCGCTGCCGGTCGCCAAGGTGTGGGGCCTCTACATGGCGGCATCACGAGTCGCGTTCGAGCAGAACAACCTTCAGCTTCATCACGTGCTGGCCGCCAACGTGGAGCCGCGGGGCACGGACAGCCTGCCGCTGCGGCCGTGGTGGCAGCCCTAGCTGCCGTCGATCCGCCGCGCGCCTAATTCGTTCTGCAACAACTCGAGCGCAACCTCTTCGGGGTCCCGGCGCGGCGCCGACGGATCGCTGCGACCGGCCTCGGCCAGCATGTGCTCCTCTTCGTCGCGTTGAGCGGATTCGGCGGCCGCCACCGGGGGCGGCTCCGCGGCGGGCGGCGGGGTTGGGCCGCCTCGCACCGGCGCTTCCGCCGCCGCGGCAGCCGGGCCGCCCACCTCGCAGCGCACCCGCCAATTGACGCCGAGCGCGTCCTTGAGTGCCTCGGCGATGACGTCGGCGTTGCGCTGCTCGGACAGCCGTTTGGCCAGGGGCGCCGATTCGTGGCTGAGCACCAGGGTGTCGCCGTCGATCGCGCGAACGGTGGCCCCAGACAGCATCACTTCGGTGGTGCGGCTGCGCTGGCGCACTTTGTCGCGCACCGTCGGCCACATCGTGCGCACCGCGGCGGCGTTGAGTTCGCCTGAGCCGGGGCCTGGTTCAGGGCCTGGTTCACGGGCCGGTTGGGCAGCGACCGGCTGCGGCGTCGGCGCGGGCGGCGGCTCGTTCATGGGCTGCGGCCTCGACGCGGGCTCAGATGCGGGCGGCGGCTCGTTCACGGGCGGCGGCGTCGGCGCGGGCTCAGATGCGGGCCCGGGCGTGCGCTCGGCCTTCACTCGCCGCGACGGCGTTGCCGATGCTGGCGGACCCGCCGGGGCCGCCGTTGCGGGCGGCCTTGCCGCCGGCGTCGTTTCCGACGCGGGCAGCGACATCGCCAATCGCGTCTCGATGCGCTCAACGCGCTGCAGCAGCGCCGATTCGGCGTCGCTCGCCGACGGCAACAGCAGGCGAGCGCAGACGACTTCGAGGAGCAGCCGCGGTGCCGTCGCTCCGCGCATCTCCCCCAGTCCGGCCTGCACCACCTCGGCGTACCGGGTCAGCGTCGCCGGCCCGATTCGGGCCGCCTGCTCGCGCATGCGGTCCAGCACGTCCTCCGGGGCGTCCACCACGCCGCGACTCACGGCGTCCGGAACCGCTTGCAGCACAAGGAGATCGCGGAACCGCTCCAGCAGGTCGGTGGCGAAGCGACGCGGGTCATGGCCCGCGTCGATCACCGATTCGACCGCCCCGAACAGTGCCGCGGCGTCCGCGGCGGCCAGCGCGTCGACGGCGTCGTCGATCAGCGCGACGTCGGTGGCGCCCAGCAGGCCCAGGGCCCGGGGATAGGTGACGTGATTGTCGTCGGCGCCGGCCACCAACTGGTCTAGCACCGAGAGGGTGTCGCGCGGGGAACCACCGCCCGCGCGGATCACCAGCGGATAGACCGCGTCGTCGACGACGACGCCTTCTTGCTCACAGATCCGACCGATCAGCGACCGCATCGTCTTGGGCGGCAACAACCGGAACGGATAGTGATGCGTGCGCGATCGGATGGTCGGCAGCACCTTCTCCGGTTCGGTGGTAGCGAAGATGAAGATGAGGTGCTCGGGCGGTTCCTCGACGATCTTGAGCAGAGCGTTGAAGCCCGCCGTGGTCACCATGTGCGCCTCGTCGACGATGAACACCCGATACCGCGACTGCGCCGGTGCGTAGAAGGCGCGGTCGCGTAGTTCACGGGTGTCGTCCACGCCGCCGTGACTGGCGGCGTCGAGCTCCACGACGTCGATGCTGCCGGGCGCGTTCGGCGCCAGCGCCTGACAGGAATCGCACACGCCGCATGGGGTCGCCGTCGGCCCCTGCACGCAGTTCAACGAGCGCGCCAGGATGCGAGCCGACGAGGTTTTGCCGCAGCCCCGCGGCCCGGAGAACAGGTACGCATGGTTGATCCGCCCCGCCTCCAGGGCAATGGACAGCGGCTCGGTGACGTGCTCTTGCCCGACCACTTCGGCGAAGGTTGCCGGCCGGTACTTGCGGTAGAGAGCCACGGTCAGCAGGCTACCGGCGTCGTGTGACGACGATGCGGGCACGGCAGTGCCCGAGGAGGAGTCGCACCCTCACCACCGCGACGACGATGCGGGCACGGCAGTGCCCGAGGAGGAGTCGCACCCTCACCACCGCGACGACGATGCGGGCACGGCAGTGCCCGAGGAGGAGTCGCACCCTCACCACCGCGACGACGATGCGGGCACGGCAGTGCCCGAGGAGGAGTCGCACCCTCACCACCGCGACGACGATGCGGGCACGGCAGTGCCCGAGGAGGTGTCGCACCCTCACCACCGCGACGACGATGCGGGCGCGGCAGTGCCGGGCGTGCATCGGCGTCGTTCAGTGTGTATCCGCGGCGCGATTTCACCGGGCGGTCTCACGCGATGGATGCAACAGTGGATGGTCCGGTCGGGTGGGACAGTAGTTCGTCGAGGGCTTCGGCGGGGGTTTTCCAGTCCAGTGTTTGGCGTGGTCGGTTGTTGAGTTTGGTCGCGACGTAGTCGAGGTAATCGGCCGGGAACACCGACAGGTCAGTGCCTTTGGCAAACCATTGGCGTAGTAGTCCGTTGGTGTTTTCGTTGGTACCGCGCTGCCATGGTGAGTGGGGATCGCAAAAGTAGATGTCGAGCTCGGTGGCCGCGGCGATGGCGATGTGGTTGGTCATTTCCTTGCCCTGATCCCAAGTTAGGGTGCGGCGCAGGATCGGCGCCAGCTGCGCCATCTTGGCCACGATGGCGTCCTGGACGGCTTGGGCGCCGTGGTTGTCGGGCAGGTGCAGCAGCAAGGCGAAGCGGGTGCTGCGTTCGACGAGGGTGCCGATCGCCGAGCCCGATTCGGTGCTGCCCAGGATCAAATCTCCTTCCCAGTGACCGGGCACTGCGCGGTCGGCCACCTCAGGTGGACGTTCGCTGATGTTGACCATGTCGGGGATGCGGCCGCGGCGCTCGCCGGGGTGAGTGCGCGGTTTACGCACGGCGCGTCCGGTGCGCAAACAGCGGTGGATGTCGCGGCGCAAATGGCCGCGTCCTTGCACGTATACCGCCTGATAGATCGCTTCGTGAGACACCCACATCTCCGGATCGTCGGGGAAATCGCGCCGCAGCATCGCTGCGATCTGGCTGGGACTATGGAACTCGTCTAACCGAGTCTGCACTTCATCACGCAGCCGGTCATTTCCGGCCAGCTTGGCCGGCTTAGGCCGACGCGCGCGGTCATCGGCGCGGGCCTGAGCCACCAGGGCCCGATACGCCACCTGGGCAGTGTTGCCGCTGCGGCGGGCTCCGAACGCTTCTTTGCGCCGATACCCCGACTTGCGTCCGTCATAGCGATTACGCACACCGTTGGCGTCAATCTCACGCTTAATGGTCGACGCCGGCCGACCCAGTCGAGCTCCCATCGACCGCAACGATTCGTTTGTCCTGACACCGAATTCGATCTCGATCCGATCTTCAAACGTCAGCCTCGGCCGCGGGCCAGACAACTTTGGCTCGCACAGTCGTGGTTTCACACCACCAGCATCAGCAAACCAGCGCAGGCCGGACCGCTCCGACACGCCAGCGGCAACACCGGCCTCAGCAGCGGACCGGCCGCCGCTGATGTGACCCCAGAACTGACGAACCACAGATCTCAACGGCGGATGGGGCATAGCAACACTCCTCAATCAGATGTGTTGCATCCATCCCTTGAAGCTGAGCCGGGATTTGCCGTCGCCAGCGCACAGTCGACGCCCGCAGCGCACGATTGGCGCCGTCAGTTCACACTCGGCGCCGGGGAACCGACCTGAGCCTCGGATGCCGCCAGGAGTGCGCAGGTCGCCAGGCCGTCGACCGCGTCACGCAAGTCCGGCAGCGACGGAAAAGTGGGCGCGATCCGGATGTTCTTGTCCTCCGGGTCTTTGCGGTACGGGAACGTCGCACCCGCCTCGGTGACCGCGATGCCGGCGTCCTTGGCCAGCGCGACGGTCCGGCGGGCCGTGCCGGGCCACACGTCGAGGCTGATGAAGTAACCGCCCTTGGGCTCGGTCCAGGACGCGATCTTCGAGTCGCCGAGCCGCTGCTCGAGGATTTCCAGTGCCAGGGCGAATTTCGGCGCCAGAATCTGCTGGTGTCGCAGCATGTGCAGGCGGACCCCGTCGGCGTCGCCAAAGAAGCGCAGGTGTCGGAGCTGGTTGATCTTGTCCGGGCCGATCGATTTCTTGCCGGCGTACTGCAGATACCAGGCGATGTTGCCCAGCGAGCCGCCGAGGAAGCTGACGCCGGCTCCGGCAAAAGTGATCTTCGACGTCGACGCGAAGACATACGGCCGGTTCGGGTTGCCGGCCGCGGCGGCCAGCCCGAGCACATCGACCTGACTCAGGAAGTCGTGCGTCAGCGTGTGCACGGCGTAGGCGTTGTCCCAGAACAACCGGAAGTCGGGCGCCGCGGTGCGCATCTGGACCAGCCGCAGCACCGTCTCCCATGCGTACGTCACGCCGGTGGGGTTGCCGAACACCGGCACCGTCCACATGCCCTTGATGGCCGGATCGACGGCCACCAGCTCCTCGATCAAGTCGACGTCCGGGCCGTCCTCGCGCATCGGGACCGGGATCATCTCGATGCCCATGGTCTCGGTGATGGCGAAATGCCGGTCGTAGCCCGGCGCAGGGCACAGGAACTTGATGCTCGGCTCGTCCTTCCAGGGCCGTTGCGAGTCGACACCGCCATACAGCATCGAAAAGGCCACCACGTCGTGCATCAGCTCCAGGCTGGAGTTGTTCCCGGCGATCAGGTTGGGCACCGGGATGCCGAGCAGCTCGCCGAAGATGGCTCGCAGACCGGGCAACCCGTGCAGGCCCCCGTAGTTGCGGGTGTCGGTTCCCTCGGCGTCACGGAAATCGTCGCCAGGCAGGCTCAGCAGCTGGTTGGACAGGTCGAGCTGCTCCGGGGCGGGTTTGCCGCGGGTCAGATCCAGGTGCAGCTTCTTGGCCTGCAACTCCGCATAACTCTGCTGGTGGCGTGTGTGCAGTGCGGTGAGCTCCGCAGGGCTGAGAGAGTCGAACGCCGCCATGGCTTTTCGCGGGCCTTTCGCTGTCGAACACGGGAAGTGACGGGCCGGCGAGTGGTGAAGGCACTGGTTGCGCGGCCCCGACATAGGGGACCCCGCGCACCCGACAGAGCCCATTGACCCTTGCTGCCTTCCGGCCCTGGGGGAGTTCACAGGATAGACGCCGCGCGGGGTCCATGGCGAGTGTAATACCTGGCGCCCATCCGCCGATGACGGCCGCAGCATATTCGGCGTTGACCCAGCCGCTACCATGGCCCACGGAGGATTCGCCTAGTGGCCTATGGCGCTCGCCTGGAACGCGGGTTGGGTTAACAGCCCTCGCGGGTTCAAATCCCGCATCCTCCGCAAATTGGGTGCACGCGGTTTTCGGACGCGGCCAAACGGTTGTTGGAATCGGTTTTGGCTGCCTCTAGGCTGACGTGGGCTCACCATCAGGAGGAGGCGTATGGGCCGCAAGGTCGCCATACCGTGGCACGCGTTGTTCTCGATCGGTGCCGGC